>CAWJUR010000004.1:0-548562 GCA_963846125.1 uncultured Acidimicrobiales bacterium | reverse complement strand
CTGACCTGGCCGACAGCAATACGTATGAAGCCGGCGGCGGCGGATTGCTCGATCGCTACATCAGGCCGGCGATCACCTTCGTGATCTTCGCCTCCGGCCTGAAGTACGTCGGCGTCGGGACGACCGCGCTTGGGTGGAATCCTTTGCGCGACGCTGCTCGCGATTGCGACGGTCTGGCTCGTCGTCAGCCGCCCGTGGGAGCGACCGGTTGAGACGCGGGAAGACGCGATCGCCGAGGCAGCCGCACCTGAGAGCATGGCAGTCGCGTCGAGCGGCGTCGGCGCGGGCGGGATCGAAGAACGCCCGCTTCCCCGGGTTGACCGCACCTCGGCACCAGGCCCGAAAGCAACGGAGGCAACAACGCTGTATCCGATTCGCCCGAGCCGGATCCGTTAACGCCAGCGCGGATGCCGAACTCACGCCGCAAACCGTCCGTTACCGAAGTTTAACAACGCGCACCGCGCAGTTCCTCAGTATTTCGATGGGCTTCATGCTAATCGTGGCGGGGTCCACCGACCCGGCAGCACGGGGGAATGCCGGTGGAACGGCCCAGTCGTGAAGCGACACCACATCGACTCTACGGAGGTAGTTCTAGACATGACGCGATTCAAAGTCCGCAGTCTCGCTGCGGCGTTCGCCCTAGCGGCGATCCCAGCGTTGACGCTCATAGCGCCGGGCACGGCTAGCGCCAACGCGTGCACGGGGGCCAACATCGAAGGAAACGGCGCGGCCATGGAGGCATCCGCCCAGCAGGTTGTCTGGACGCCTCTGTTCAACGCGAAGTGCTCCGACACCAACGAACAGGTCAAATACGCCTCGACGAGCAGCAGCAAGGGGCTCGAGTCATGGTGGGTGCTCCACAACGCCACAAATTACAAAGGCTTCGGTGCGACCAACGCGTTCGTCGGCACGGACTCGGCGCCGAACACAGCACAGGAGAACGAAATCCTAGAAAAGGGACCGGGCGGCAAGGTGCTCACGATCCCCGTTGCCCAGGTGGCCCTAGCGCTGCCGATCCACCTGCCCGAAGGATGCACGGCTGAGAGCGGTAAGGGCGGTAAAGGCACGAAACGCCTCGTCCTCAGCGACAAAGTACTCGAGGGGATCTTCGCTCACACGATCACAACCTGGGGCGCGGCGCTCTCATACGATGACGATGCCCTCATCGGCGCGAGCTGCAACAAGTCGGCTCCGATCATTCGCGTGGTGCGCAAAGAAGGCTCGGGCGCTACCGCAATCCTCCAAAAAGTGCTGTACGAGATCAGCAAAGAACCAGTCGACGGGTCCGAGACCTGGAACGAACTCGGCGAAGAAGTAGAAAACATCAAATGGCCGGATGAAGCGGAAGACCTCATCACCGCCGAAAAAGGCTCCGGCATCGCGGCCAAAGTCGTGAGCACGCCGGGAAGCATCGGCTACGCCAACCTCGGCGAAGTGCGAGCAAACGCCGCATTCACACCCGCAGGAGACGGAGGCGAAGGAGAGCCGATCTTCTGGCCAGAGCTCGAATACAAGGGCAAGAAGTTCGCCGACCCGTCAACCGACGGCGAGTCGAATACACCGGCGAGCGCCAAGTGTGCCGGCGAGGACTACATCTCGGTGGGCAAGACAGGTAAACAGGGCAAATTCCCGCCGGAAAGCACCGAAGATGTCTGGACCGAAGTGACGGCTAACAAGACGGAGAAGAGCTCCTACGCGCTGTGCGGGTTTGCGTACACGCTCTCGTTGACCGGCTTCAGCAAATTCAACGAAGAAGCACACCCGACGTCGGCGGCCGAGGTCGAAACCATCAAGAGCTACCTGACGTTCGTGCTCAGCAGCGAAGGCCAGGGTGCGCTTGCGGGCCACGACTACCTGGCCCTACCGGCGGGCAAGAAGGGCGGGAACGTCCAGAAAATCGCTCAGGAAGGCGTCAAAAAAATAACGTTCTGAGGTCGCGCTGAAGGCGGCGCGCGCTTACGACAGCCGTAACGCGTAGCGAGCCTGAAGAAGAAAGGCAGTCACACTGGGTCGCCTCGAAAGGGGCGACCCAGTGTCGTTCGGCGCAGCTCCGCCCGCGGCGGCCTGCACTTCGGATGGCAAGCCGCGCGTGCTACGTCGTGCGCGCAGGACCTGGCGCATCGCCCGCACGCGAGCAGCTCTCCCCCCTTTGAGCGAGCGGGGCTCTGCGCGGTGGACGAGCCGCGCGATGCTTGCGGGCATCGCAGACCAATGTCGGGTTTGCTCAAAGATCGGGATCGCGATCAAGCCCGACGTCGCGACTGGCTTCGGATCAAGGTGGACTTGCTCGGCGCTCGCGGGTATGCGTGCGGCCTCTCGCCGCGGCGAAGACTTCTGGCTGGTCCGTCGCATTCGTTTGAGCCGTTCGCGGAGGCGATCGATGCCGCGTTCGTGCGATGAGATTCTCACGCATCTGCACAGCTTTGAGCTTGGTGATGGCCGACCGGTCGGCTACCCGGAGGACTCGTTCGCGTCCGAACCGGTCTGGGTCGACCACGCCAAGCTGAAGGTCGCCAAAAGAGGTCAAGCCGGCGGAGGAGTTCGAGTACGTCATCGATCTCGGCGATATCCGGCGGCACCGCTGTACCGTCGAGCCGGAGAAGAGCGATTCGCTGGAGAAGTACGGGACCATGCCCGGGGGGCCGGTGGCGATCTGGGGCTGGGCTTCGATCGCTGACCAGTACGGGCGACGCAGCTTCGCGACGACGATTGACTCAGGCGTCTGTGAGCTCGCGCTGTCAGACCATGCGAACGGCTGCGGGCCGGTCCATCCGTGGACCGGCCCGCAGCGTTTTAGCAATCGCGTTACTTCGGGAAGCCGCCGCTACCTCAGCGGCAGCAGTCCATCCCTAGCCTTTGAACGCGATTTTCCCGACACCTGCCCTGGCGATCGACAGCACTTTGCCGTATTTCTTGCTTTCCGGCAGAGCCAGGAAGTCGTGGCCCGAAAGGGCCCCCTGGCCTTCAGCACTGAGTACGTACGTCAGGTAGTTCTTGACCGTTTCGACCTCCGCCGAGGATGTCGCGCTGAAGTTTTCGAAGTCCGTCAGCGAGAGATCATAGGTGAAGCCGCAGAGCGGGTAAGATGCCTTCTCGACCTTGTTCGCCGTGACTTCGTTCCACACGTCCTCGGCGCTTTCCGGCGGGAATTTACCCTGTTTGCCCGTCTTGTTCAGCGAGATGTAGGACTCGTCTTTGCAGTTGGCGCTCGCCGGTTCGCCTTTCTCGCCACCGACAGACGACGGGTCCTGGAACTTCTTGCCGTCGCTCTGGAGCTCGGCCCAGAAAATTCCCGTGCCTTCGCCACCTGAACCAGCCGATGTGTACGCGGGATTGGCGCGAACTTCGTTTAGGTTCGCATAGCCAATGCTTCCCGCCGTTTCCGCGACTTTGCTCGCGATACCCGTACCTTTTTCGGCCCTTATCAACCCCGCGCTCTCATCCGGCCACGTGAGGTTTTCGTTCTTTTCGGCGAGTTCGTTCCAGGTTTCGCCTTCGGAGACGGGGTTTTTGTCGATCTCGAATAGGAACTTCTTCGTGATCGCGGTCGTTCCCGAGCCTTCAAAGCGCACAATACGGGTGATTTCTGCATCCTTGTCGCATGACGCGCCAACCAGCGTGTTGTTGCTGTAGGCGGGCAGTTCGTTCCATTTTGTGATTGTCCGCGCGAAGATGGCCTGGAGGTCCGCATCGCTCAGAGTGAGCCTGTGAATTTTGCCTTTGTCGCTCGTCGCGGTGCAGCCGGTCGGCAGGTGAATCGGAAGAGCCACCGCCGCCTGGAGGACCGGAATCGAGAGGACAATCGGAGTTGATCCGGAAGCCTTTTCCAGAATTTCTTTCTCCTGCCCTTCGTTCGGCGGCTGGTCCGTGCCGACGAAGGCGTTGGTCGGGCCGAAGCCTTTGAATTTTTCTTCGTTGTGGCCGACCCACCACGATGCGAGCCCCTTGCCACTGCTCGTGGATTCGTATTCGACCTGTTCGTTCGTGACCGGGCATTTGGCGTTGAAGGGCACCGACCAGTATTTCTGCTGCGCGGCCGCCTGAAGGCTCGAGCCGTTGCCCTTGATGTTCGCGCCCGTGCACGCCGCGCTGGCGGTGCCCGGTGCGAGGAAAGCCACAGCTGAGGTCGCCGACACGGCGAACGCTGCGACAAGACTGCGGGCT
Organism: uncultured Acidimicrobiales bacterium; assembly: GCA_963846125.1. GTDB lineage: Bacteria > Actinomycetota > Acidimicrobiia > Acidimicrobiales > UBA8190 > Chersky-840. The sequence goes on along the minus strand of CAWJUR010000004.1, from coordinate 544,398 downwards.
TTGAGTCCCGTCATGTCTGAGATACCTCCGTGAGTTAGCTGGGTCCGTTAGCTACCTTGGCGGGACCCCTCGGGCCCCCGCAAACGTACCCTTCCAGCGCCACCTGGTCCGGAGGTTACCAGTATGTGACAGCACCTGTTTAAGAGATGTTACCGAGGCTCGGGCCGGGGACGCCGCTCAATGCTTCTTCGGCGGCGGCGCCAGACGTAGCGTCAGCACCTGCTGCTGTGTGTATTTCCCGCCAGCCTCGTCATGAGCCGCGAGCGTCGCCTTCGCGCGCAGCTGATGCGAATGCGCGAGCAGCGAGCGCGCCGCGGAGCTCAAATGCAGCTTGATCGTCTGTGTGGCGCCACCCGCGACGCTGAAGGAGCCAGTCCCGAGCGTCAGGATTGCCTTCTTCGCCTTGGCAGCGTGAGCGCCTGCGGCCGCGCTGACAGCCGTCAGCGTCCGCAAGGTGAGCGTGCCGATGCAGCGCGTCTCGCCGGTCGGGCAGGAGACCTTCAGCGTAACCATGCCGGCCGAGCTGACGGTGAAGGAGCTGCCCGCGACCTTAGCGATCGGCACGGCGGCGGGCGGCTGGACCACGTGTTCGGGCAGGACTCCTCCGCCGGGAGGCGGCGATTCGCTAGGCGGCGGAGGGCTGCTGCTCGGCGGCGGGGTGGTGCTCGCAGCCGCGTCGACGGTCAGCTTGAAGCTCTGCGTGGCCGGCGCGCCTACGCCATTGCTGGCCGTGAACGTGATCGTGAATTCCCCGGTCTGGCTGGGGGTGCCTGAGAGCACCCCGGTCGCAGCGTTGAACGTCACGCCCGAGGGCAGCGTCCCCGACTCCGACAGCGTCGGAGTCGGGGACCCAGTCGCGGTGACCGTGAAGTGGCCTTCGCTGCCCTCTGTAAAGGTCGTGCTCGCGGCGGAGGTGACGGCCGGCGCGATTTCGCTCTTCCCACCGAGCACCGTCAGCTTCGCCGCCGAACTGATCGCTTTGTAGATTTCCGTGCCGATCTGGTTTTTGGCGACCGCGCGGTACTCGTAGCCGCTCTCTTCCGTTGTCACGCTGGGGATCGTGTAGCTTTCGGACGTCGCGCCGGAGATCGGCTTGAACACCTTGCCTTCGGTGGAGACTTCCCATTGAACTGTTGGCTTCGGTGTACCCGACACGCCGACGGTGAAGGTGGCCGGTTTGCCGGGTGCGATCCCTTCCTGCGGCGCAGGCTGTTTGGTGATCGCAGCTGTTGCGTCCACCGTCACCTTCAGCGCTTCGGTGCCCAGACGTTCGTTGGCGAGGGTCTCCCCGGAGGAGCCGAGCTCGTCGGTGTTGATCTCGGCGGTCACGCTGTATTCGCCGCCTTCTGGGAATTCGTACTTGAGTACTGGGCGCCGCAGGAGGGCAATCCCGTTTTCCCCTTCGAATTCGAGCGGGTTCGGCGTCTCCACGGTCTTCTTCTTGGTGGCTGTGTTTTCGATCGTCCATTCCGCCGACAGTGCATCGGCCTGGTCGATCGTTGTAGAGAGCTGCACCTTGCTTCCAGCGAGCACCTTCGGTTCGGTGAGCGCGACGCCGCCTTCACTCAGAGCGAGCGTCAGTGGCTTGCTGGACGGGGCGGGGCAGCCTTTGCCGCCGGGACCGAGCTCGACAATCGCGTCGTGCAATTCCGGTTCGGCTTCCTGCAGTTCGAGGAATTCCGGCGCGAGCACGAACACATCGCCTTCCTTGCCGGCGGCCACGATGTTCGCGGCTTCACCTCCGAGTTGCAGGACGCATTCGTCTTTGTGCTTGTTGAGCGCCGACTGCCCGCCGCTCCACCCGATCAGGGCCCCGTTGCCGGCGCTGCGAGCAACGACGGCGTTGAGCCCTTCGCGCTTGGCTTCGCTCGGTCGGTAGGAACCGGTTTCAAAGAGGTTGCCTTCGGGAGCGAGCGACAGCGCTCCCCCCGGTTCGCTTTCCAGGCCGAATTCGATCGCGCCGTCTGCGTTGAGCGGTTCTTTGCCCACTTCTTTCGGCGCCACGTTTTCGAAGTTGGAGGGGATTTCCACGATTCCGCTGGCGGTCGTGCCGTCGATTTCGGACACGCGCACAAGGATCCTTCCGGCGGAGTTGACAACCGGCGAGCTGGGCGCGGAGACGATCGCGCCTTCTTCGCCGGTCTGCATCAGGTAGTTGCTTTCATCGATATAGCGTTTTTCGACTTTTCCGGTTTCGGTGCCCACCGCGAGCAGCTCGTAATGGTCTTCTTCCAGATCATCTTCCGTTTCGCCGGTCGGGTCCTCGTGTCCGAGGATGACGACCGCTTTGGACTTTGGGTCAAACGCAATCCCGCGGGGTTCGAGCAGCGGGACACCTGGGGTTTCGGACTCGGCTTCCAGAGCGGTCTTGTTGGCGAGCACGCCGGCGGTGGTGTGCGCGGCAGGGCTCAGGTTGCTCGTGTTGAAGGCGTAGAGGGTGGTCGCTGCCGACACCTCTTCGTCAGGGGCTTCTTCCGTTTCGCTGGATTCACGAGGGTCGGCCGAGAGGACGTAGAGCACACCGTCCGCGGGGTCGATCGCGATGTTCGAGAATGCTTCCTCTTCGTTGTCAGCTTCTTCTTCCTCGTTCGGTGGCGAGACGACTTTAAAGGTGGTCTCGGCGACGAACGTGCCGCTCGACGTGAACTTCTGGATGCGAACCGTCCGTTCGATTGAGTCCGTTTCGGTGCCCTTGATTTTGTTTTCGCTCGGTTCGGCGGGTTCGTCGAGAACGAAGAACGCCACCAGGCGCACCACCACCAATCGCCTGACATCGGCCTCCGTCGTGCGCCAGCTCGACACCGAGATGCGCATCAGACGCTGCCCGCGCCAGGTGGTGCCACCCATCCAGCACTCGCCGGAGCGTTGGGTGCGCTCGATGACGCGCTCGGTCCCCTCGTCGTCACCGAAGCCGACGAGAACCTGATTGAGCACGACGTCGTTGGCGATGGTGACGTGGTCGATCGCGCCGAGCTGCTCGGCGAATCGGCGGGCCAGAGCGCAGCATCGCTCGACCAGCTCGGCGACGCCCGTGCGGCCGAGCTCACGCAAGGCGGCCCAGGTGGCGAAACCGCGAGCCCGCCGCGACGACTCGAGCACATAGTCGGCAGGGGCCCGCATCCCGCCCTGGCCATGACCGGTCAGGTAGGCGGCGGTGAAGGACATGGCCGCCGCGTGCGCATCGGGATGGGCACAAAAGGCGTACCCGCAGTCGTAGGGGACGTTGAGCCACTTGTGACCGTCGGCCGCCCACGAATCGGCGGTCTCGACTCCCTCCGTGAGGTGACGCGTCGCAGGGTTGGCCGCGGCCCACAACCCGAAGGCGCCGTCGACGTGCACCCACGCGCCGTGGTCGTGGGCCAGCGCGCTCGAGGCCGCGAAGTCGTCGAAGGCGCCGCTGTTCACGTTGCCGGCCTGGAGGCAGACGATCGTCGGGTCCGGACGCCCGTCCGAGGACCTGAGCGAGGTCGGCCACGTCGATGGCTCCCTGGGCATCGGTCGCCACCGGCTCGAGGGCGCCCGTGCCCAGGCCGAGGAGGCGTAGGGAGCGGTCGATGGTGGCGTGCCGCTCGCCGTTGGCGACGACCCGTACCGGCGGACCACCGAGGAGGCCGCGCTGCTCCACGTCCCAACCGGCCTGGGCCAACACCTGGTGGCGCGCCGCGGCGAGCGCCACGGTGTTGGCGCCCTGCCCGCCGGTGACGAAGCCGAACGATGCGCCCGACGGCAAGCCCAGGAGCTCCCGCAGCCAACCGCCGGCGATGTCCTCCACCACCGCCGCCGCGGGTGACGTCACGGCGTTGAAGGCAGGCTGATCCCATCCGGTGGTCAGGATGTCCGCGGCCGTGGGCGCGTCGAGCGCGCCACCGACCACGAACCCGAAATAGCGGGGCCCCGTGGTGCCGACCAGAGCAGGCTCGACCGCGTCAGCCAGCTCGCTGATCACCGCAGCCGCGGGCCTGGATCGATCATCCAAAGCACCGAGTCTGCTCCGCAACGCATCGAGATCGACGTCGCGGGGGAACACCGGCCGCTCGGCCACCTGCGCACGGTGGTCAGCGGCACGGGCCGCCGCGTCGGTCAGGAGATCATGAAGAGACGCCATCGTCACGTTCCGTACTCGTCGTGTCGTCGCCACCAGTATCCGCTCTCATTTCGCCCCAGCGGTGCCCGGTCGAGCCACTGGTAGGCACCCCACAACCCGTCGAGTCCCCGGGCGTAGGCGGAGTAGGTGTGGTAGACGACGCCGTCGTCGAGCGCGAAGGCGCTCGGGCCGGGCCGCTCCCGGGAATATGTCGCCCAGTTCGTGCCCACGGGGGAGGCGTCGGGCCCGTCATCAACGTTCGGGTCCGGTCGCATGTCCATGGTGCGGAGTTGTATTCGACCGCCCCCGACTGCTGCTGCTCCTCGGTCATCGCCGCCTGGAAGTCGAAGTTGAAGTCGGTGTCGAAGGACGACACCCACGGAAAGCTCCATCCCATCCGCCGCTTGTAGGCCTTGATCTTGGCGAGCGGGGCCCGCGACACGGCGCACAGGGTGACGCCGTGGTTGGCCAGATGGACCACGAACCCGTCGAAGCCGTCGGCGATGGCCGAGCACGAGGGGCATCCGGCCTGGTAATCGGGACCGAGCATGAAGTGGTAGACGAGGAGTTGCGAGCGTCCGTCGAAGAGATCGGCCAGTGCCACCGGACCCGCTTCGGTGTCGAAGCCGTACTGCTTGTCCACGCGCACCCAAGGCAGCTGCTGGCGTTGCCGCGCCACCTCGTCGCCGCGCCGGGTCAACGCCTTCTCGGCTTCGAGCAGCTCCAGGCGTGCCGCCCTCCACTCCTCGGTCGTTCCGACTCGGTGATCAGGCACGGTGCTCTCCTCTCGGGGTTGATCGGGTCACCCCTTGTCGTCGGGTTCCGCGGCGTCGTCAGCGGGCGAGGCCGTCCACGATCTCGGCACCGGGCACGCGGGCCAGAAGGGCGCCGGGGAGCAGGATCTTGGAGCGGCGCACGCCCGACCCGATGACGACCAGTTCGGCCTCGACCACCCGGCTGTCGAGGAGCACGGGCCAGTCCGGTGGCAGCCCGATGGGCGTGATTCCGCCGTACTCCATGCCGGTGGCCTCCACGGCCCGCGCCATGGGCAGGAAGGAAGCCTTGCGCACGTCGAGACGCCGCCGCACCACCCCGTTGACATCGGCGTGGGTGGAGGCCAGCACGACACAGGCGGCGAACCGCTCCGTCCCGTCGCGCTTCCCCCCCACCACCACGCAGTTGGCGAGCATGTCGGGGTCGAGACCGAACGCCTGCTGGCTGGCCGCGGTGTCGGAGATGGCCGGGTCGATCTCGGCGATCCCGACGTCGTCGACGAGGCCCGTGTGCTCGAGCGCCATCCTGGTGGGCTCGGCCAGCAGGTCGGGGCGGGTGGAAGCGGGAACGCTCGAGAGGGTGCCGAGGCGGAATGCGGCCACCCCCCCATCCTGCCGCGACGGCGCGCCGCGCCACCAGGCCCGGGAACTCAGTGCGCGCGCCGACCCGCCGGGGTCCGCCGGGTTCGGGGCCGGTCAACGGGATCGGCGGTCTCGTCCAGAGCAGAGGCGCCTGCCGGCCGTCGGTCCTCGTCGAGCACGAAGACGGTCTGGGTCGTCTTCACCGCCGGAATCCGGTGGAGCCGCTGCAACACGACGTCGCGCAACGACTCGATGTCGCGCACCCGCACGAGCACGATGAAGTCGAACCCCCCACTGGTCACGGCCACGTACTCGACCCCCGGCAAGCGCACGAGCTCCTCGCGTACCGCGGCCCACGCCCCCTGGTCCACGTTCACCAGGATCATGGCCGCGATGGTGACGCCGAGCGCGGAGGGACTCACCTCGGCCCGGAAGCCGGTGATGACACCGTCGGCTCGGAGGCGCTCGAAGCGGGCGTAGGCGGTGGCCCGCGACACGCCGGCCCTTGCCGCGAGGTCGTTCACGGAAATCCGCCCGTCGTCGACCAGGGCGGCGAGCATGCGCCGGTCGACGCCGTCGAGGGCACGACCGCCACCGGACGAAATCACCGTCATCCCGGCCCCCGGCGGCGACGCATCAGACGAATATCCAGTAACAGGAGAAATATCTATCCATCTGTCCGATCATCCCCGATATTGTTGCACGATCTGGGCGATGGATTCAGACTTTGCCTATGGCTCTGTCCGACGGCCCCCAGGTCCTCGAGCTTCCCAGCGACCATCCCGGCGTGAGCGACGCTCACTACCGGGCCCGGCGCGCCGCCATCACCCAGGCCAGCGCCGCGTACCGGCCCCCCGACCCGATCCCGGCGGTGCGCTACACGGCCGAGGAAGACGAGGTGTGGAGGATCGTCTCCACCGAGCTCGCCGCCAAGCACCGCCGGTTCGCCTGCCGGGCCTACCTCGACGCCGCCGGCCGCCTGGTGCTGCCGGCCGAGCGAGTCCCCCAGCTCGCCGAGGTCGACGCGCGCCTCAGCCTCCTGAGCGGGTTCCACATCCGGCCCGTCCCGGGCCTCGTGGCGCCTCGCGAGTTCTACGGTGCCCTGGCCGACCGGGTGTTCCTCTCGACCCAGTACATCCGGCATCACTCGGTGCCCTTCTACACGCCGGAGCCCGACATCGTGCACGAGATCGTCGGGCACGCCAACATGCTGGGCGGCGCCCAGTTCGCGGCTCTGTACCAAGCCGCCGGCGAGGCGTCACGACGGGCCGTGTCCGACGCCGCCCACGAGTTCTTCAGCCGGGTGTTCTGGTTCACCCTCGAGTTCGGGGTGGTGTGGGAGGACAACGAGCTCCGGGCGTACGGCGCCGGACTGCTGTCATCCTTCGGGGAGATCGAGGCCTTCCGTTCCGCCGACATTCGCCCCTGGGATATCAGGGCCATGGGGACGAGGGACTACGACATCACCCACTATCAGCCCGTCCTCTTCGCGGCGGCATCGTTCGACCAGATGGTCGAAGACCTAGGGGGCATCTTCGACACCTACGACGAGGACGCCTACGCCCGATTGATGACCGCGTCCTGAACGGCGTCCTGAGCGCGGCATCCTGAACAACGACGTGCTGAGCGACACGGCCGCCGCCTACTTCGGGGTGGGCCGGGTCCAGCTGGCGAGGTAGTCGTCGTCGGCCACGGTGCGGGCGGTGGGACTGATCCCGAGGGGCCGGAAGGTGTCGACCATGACCGCTGTCTCCTCGGTTCGAGTCTGGCCCAGGGCCGCCTCCACGCTCCCGGGCTGGGGCCCGTGGGTGAATCCGGCCGGGTGCACGGTCAGCGATCCCGGCGCGATGCCGGCCCCCCGGCGGCTGGTGAAGTCCCCGTCGACATAGAAGAGCACTTCGTCACTGTCGACATTGGCGTGGTGGTACGGGATCGGGACCGCCTGCGGGTCGAAGTCGAGCAGCCGTGGTACGAAGCTGCACACCACGAACCCGGTCCCGGCGAAGGTCTGGTGCACGGGGGGTGGCTGGTGGAAGCGCCCGACGATGGGCTCGAAGTCCCCGATGGAGAAGGCGTAGGGGTACACGCATCCGTCCCAGCCCACCACGTCGAACGGATGGGAGCGGTGCACATGGCGCGCCCATCCCGACCGGTGACGGATCACGACGGGCACGTCGTCGCCCTCTTCGAGCATCGGGCCCGCCGGCACCCGCAGGTCGCGCTCGCTGTAGGGGGCCCCTTCGAGCAACTGCCCGGCGCCGTTGGTGTAGCGCGCCGGGATGGAGATCCGACCCGACGCCTCGATCACGAGCGTCCGCAACGTCACGCCCGCCTCGACGACCCAGCGGTGTGTGGTCGACGCCGGCACCACGACGTAGTCGCCGGACTGCACCGGCAGCCGTCCGAACACCGACTCGACGACAGCCTCGCCGTCGGCGATGAACACGAGCTCGTCTCCAGCGGCGTTTCGGTACAGCCCGCTCGACGCCTCGGCCGCGGCCCAGCACAGACTGAGGTCGGCGTTGCCGAGGAGGACGCGGCGCCCGGTGACGGGGTCACCCCCGCTCGGCAGCGACGGCAGCCGCAGGTGCAGGGGCTCCAGCGCGTCGTTGGCGGCCAGGGCGTCTCGATCCACCCTCAGGGGCTCGGCGCGCACCACCGCGCTCGGGGACCTCCGGTGATACAGCAGCGACGACGCGCCCGAGAACCCTTCCTCGCCCACGAGCTCCTCGGCCAGGCGACCGGTGTCGCCGGTGTGGAGCATGTGGCGCTTCCTCGGGATGTCGCCCACCCGCTGGTATCCGGCCACGTCCGCCTTCCGCTCGCGCTCTGTCGGCCGCGACCGGTCGACAGGGCTACAGGTTGCCCCGTCGAGCCTGCTCGCGCTCGATCGCCTCGAAGAGCGCCTTGAAGTTCCCGTCGCCGAAGCCGGTGGCCCCGACCCGCTGGATGACCTCGACGAACAAGGTGGGCCGGTCAGCCAGCGTCTCGGTGAACACTTGGAGAAGGTAGCCACCGCTGTCGGTGTCGACGAGGATGCCGAGTCGCTCGAGCTCTTCCCAGGGCACGCCGAGGTCGCCGCAGCGCCGGCGGGCGTCCTCGTAGTACGTGTTCGGAGGGACGAGGAAGTGCACGCCCCGGTGCCGGAGCTCGTCGACGGCCGCCACGATGTCGGGGGTTGCGAACGCGGTGTGCTGGACCCCGGGACCGACGTAGGCGTCGAGGTATTCCTGGATCTGGCTCTTGCGGCGTCCCGGGGCCGGCTCGTTGATGGGGAGGACGACATCGCCGCCGTTCCACATGACCGTCGAGCGCAGCGCCGAGTACGACGTCGACACCTGGTCGGCGTCGAAGTGGCGCATCTGGGTGAATCCGAGGACGTGCTCGTACCACGCCACCCAGCCGTCCAGCCTGCCCTCCTCCACATTCCCGACCACGTGGTCCAGGCCCGACAGGCCCACCGGGCCCCCCGGGGACGCGAGGGGCGCGGCCACGGCCACGAACCCGGGGCCGAAGGGGCCGCTGTACCCGGTGCGGTCCACGAAGACGTGGGTCGTGTCGCCGTAGGTGGCACAGGTGGCGCCGCGCACCGAGCCGAGTTCGTCCGACACCGTCCTCGGAGCCTCGAGCGCCGTCGCCCCCCGGCCCACGGCAGCCTCGTAGGCGCCGTCGACATCGCAGACCGCCAGGGCGATGGCCCGGACGCCGTCGCCGTGCTCCTTGACGTGAGCGACGACGGGGCTGTCGGGGCGCAGCCCGGATGTCACCACGAGACGGATGGCGCCCTGCTCGAGCACATAGCTCGCCCTGTCCCGCACCCCCGTCTCGGGGCCGGCGTAGGCGGTACAGGTGAAGCCGAACGCCGACTGGAGGAAGTGCGAGAAGACGTGCCCGTTGCCCACCCAGAGCTCGAGGTGGTCCCAGCCCGCCAGGAAGGCGGCGGGGGTCACGTCCGGCGCCGCAGTGGGAATCGTGATGGCCATACCTTCCATGCAACGACCATTACACTGAGAAGTCAATGAGCAGCCTCGGATCCGCACATTCTGTATAGATAAAGGCAGCGTGATGAAACAAACTGCGCACACTGGCACGGCCCTCGACGACATCGACCGCCGCCTGTTGGTGGCCCTGGCGGCATCGCCCCGAGCGGGGACGCTGGAGCTCAGCCGCGCCCTGGGCGTGGCCCGCAACACCGCCCAGGCCCGTCTGGAGAAGCTGGTGGCCTCCGGAGTCATCGCCGGTTTCGGCCCCGAGGTGGACCTCGAACGCGTCGGCTACCACGTTGCCGCCTTCGTGACGCTGCAGATCGCCCAGGGGCGAGGACGCGACGTCACGGCCCATCTGAGAACGATCGCCGAGGTCACCGAGGTCCACCGCACCACGGGCGAGGGCGACCTGCTGTGCCGCGTCGTGGCGCTCGGCAACGCCGAACTGGCCGTGGTTCTCGACCGCATCCTGGAGGTACCCGGGATCAACCGGACGACCACTGCCCTCGTGCTCGACACCCCCGTGCCGACGCGGGTGCTGCCCGCCATCGACGCCTTGCCGCCCGCGGGCACCTCGCGCCGCAGCGTGTGAAAGGGCCCCTTACGGCCACGGCCGACGCGGCATCGGTCCGGCTCTTCCTGTCGGGGAGGCCCGTCTCGAGAGAAGAACCTTTCCCCAGTACAGAACACCTCCTACAATGCGCCGCAATTCCCGGTTGACCAGGCGTGTGGCAGATCCGGTTCCTGGACCGATCGGCAACGAGGAATGGGAGGGACCATGTCCGCAAACTTCCCGGGCCGCGCCCGGGCCGTCGTCCGATTCGGAGCGATCGTAGGCACCGCCGCGCTCGCCCTGGCGGCGTGCAGCAGTACCCCGAAGGCCAACCCGGGGACCAGCAGTGGCAAGACGTACACGATCGCCTACGAGGGCCCGCTCTCGGGCGGCAACCCCCAGCTCGGCCTCAACATGAAGTTCGCCGTCCAGCTCGCCATCAAGCAGGCCAACGCGGGGACCACCTTCGGCACCCTCCCCTTCAAGTTGGCGTTCCTCCCCGAAGACGACCAGGGCTCGCCGACCCAGTCGCCCACCGCGGCGCAGGCCGTGCTCGATCAGAGCTCCACTGTGTCGCCGTCGTCGGCCCGGCGTTCTCGGGGGCCACGCAAGGCCGCCGACCCGCTGTTCAACGCAGGCGGGCCTGGCCACGGTGACCCCGTCGGCCACCGACCCGACCCTGCAGACGCACGGGTGGACGAACTTCTTCCGGGTCGTCGCCGACGACAACGCGCAGGGCCCGGCCGACGCCCAGTACATCGCGAAGATGTTGGGCACAAGACCGTCTACGCCGTCGACGACGCCAGCGCCTACGCCGCCGGGCCTGGTGGGGCGTTCGACACCGAGGCCACGACCGCTCAGGTGCCAAGCTCACCCACGAGACCGCGCCCGGCACGACCCAGTGCCAGGCGGGCACGGGCAACGTCACCGAGTACGGGGCGCTGGCCACCAAGGTGAAGTCGAGCGGCGCCGCGGCGGTCTTCTACGCCGGCTACTACTGCGACTTCGCGCTCTTCGCCAAGGCGCTGCGGGCGGCCGGGTTCACCGGGCAGCTGATGTCCGACGACGGCAGCCTCGACCCGCACTACATCACCGAGGCCGGCGCCTCGGTGGCCACCGGGACCCTGGCTCAGCTGCGCCTGCGCAGGACCTCACGCAGAACCCGGCGGCGACTCGTTCATCACCGGCTTCAAGACGCTGGCGAATTTCGCCCTCGGCACCTACTCCGGCTGAGGCCTACGACGCCACCAACACGATCATCTCCGTGATGAAGGCGATCGGGGCCAACGTCGACGAGGGCCAAGATCGTGAGCGGACTCACAGCGTCACCTACGACGGGCTCACCAAGACCGTGCCTTCCAGCCGAACGGGACATCTGCGGGACCGCGGTGTACATGTACAAGGTCGAGGGAGCGCACGATCGTGCAGCTCGGCTCGGTCGCAGCCAACTCGTCGGCAGCTCAGCTCGACGCGCGACCGGGCGCCCGGAGCCTCGAGCCCCGGCCGCTGTCGCGTCCGCTGAGCGGAGGATCGACCGACATGTGCTTCACCCACAACTTCTGGGCTCTCACTCGTCCAGGTCTCGCCGACGGTTTCCTCTACGCGCTGATCGCGCTCGGCTACACCCTCGTCTACGGCGTCCTGCAGCTGATCAACTTCGCCCACAGCGAGGTGTTCATGAGCGGCGGCTTCGCCGGCTACTTCGTCCTCCGGACCCTCATCGGGTCCAGCCCACCAGCACGGGGCTCGCTCGGTCGGCCTCGTCGTGCTCGGCATCGCCGGCGGGAGCCGCGGCGGGCGGGGCGGTGGCCTTCCTCCTCGAGCGCGTCGCCTACCGCCCGCTGCGACGCCGCAACGCCCCCCGACTCGCCTTCCTCATCAGCGCCATCGGCGCCTCGTACTTCCTCTACAACCTGGCGGGCAAGGAGTTCGGCCGCAACTCCGACTCCATCCCGCCGCCGTTCACCAACGGGACGGTCTTCACCGTCTTCGGCGCCCAGGTCCAGACCTACTACATCGTCATCGCCATATCGCGACCGTCGTCATGCTCGTCCTGCTCGACCGCGTCGTGGCGATGACCCGGCTCGGCAGGGGCATCCGGGCCGTCGCGCAGGACGCCGAGACCGCCAGCCTGATGGGCGTCGAACATCGACCGCATCATCTCCCAGACCTTCGTCATCGGCGGCCTGCTCGGCGGCGCCGCCGGCTTCCTCTTCGGCCTGAGCTCGGGCGTCGTCTACACGATGGGCTTCACCCCGGGTCTGAAGGCCTTCACCGCCGCGGTGCTCGGCGGGATCGGCAACGTCCGCGGCGCGGTGCTCGGCGGACTCCTCCTCGGCGTCGTCGAGAACCTCGGGGTCGCCTGCATCGCAGGCCTCGTGGCGCGACGTCATCGCCTTCGGCATCCTCGTCCTGGTCCTGCTCGTCCGGCCGACCGGCCTGCTCGGTGAGCGACTCGGCCGATCGGCATGAGCGTGCCGGCGCCGACCATGGCGCCTCGGTTCGGCGCGTGCTCGGCCTGAGCGCAACGACAGCTGCGCCGCCTGGGGGCGTGCATCCTCGGCATGCTCGTGCTGGCGCTCATGACCGGCCCGTCGGGAACGACGGCGCGCCGACGTCCGGGTTCACCGGGTCGCTCCTGACCCGCGCGTGCTCGTCTTCCTCGGCCTCGGCGTCGCCCTGTGGGCGCTCATCAACGCTCGCGCCGCCGCTACGGGGCAGCGCATCCGGGCCGCGTCCGAGCGCGTCACGGGGACGCCGAGCCGGCTCCTGCCGACCGCGCCGGGCGCGCTACGGCGCTGTACGTGGCGCGTGCTGGCCGCGGCCATCGTCTACCCGCCCATCCTCTCGGGCTTCTGGCAGGAGGTGCTCGTCGACCAGATCGGCGTCTACGTGCTGCTGGCGCGTCGGGCTCAACGTCGTCGTCGGCTACGCCGGACTGCTCGACCTCGGCTACATCGCCTTCTACGCCATCGGCGCCTACTCGGCGGCCTACTGGACCGGCGCCCTCCCGGTCCACCCGCCGTTCCACCTCAACCCGTTCTGCGCCATACCCGCTGCCGTCCTGGCGGCCATGCTCGCCGGCGTGCTCCTCGGCGCGCCGACGCTGCGGCTGCGCGGCGACTACCTGGCCATCGTCACGCTCGGCTTCGGCGAGATCATCCAGATCGTCGCCACCAACCTGCACGGGCGTCACCGGCGGGGCCGAGGGCGTGATCGGCATCCCCCACTTCTCGGTGCACCTGTTCGGCATCCACTACCAGTGGGGTCGTGAGCAACGCTTCCCGTACTACTACCTGCTGCTCGGCTTCGTCGTGGTCGTCCTCGTGCTGTTCCACTCGCTCGAGAACTCGCGGGTCGGCCGCGCCTGGGCGGCGATCCGCGAGGACGAGGTCGCCGCCGAGGCGTCGGGATCAACATCCTCAAGTACAAGGTGATGGCCTTCGCGATCGGCGCGTCGACCTCGGGGTTCGCCGGCATCCTCTACGGCGAGCAAGATCAGCTTCGTCGACCCGCGGCGACTTCACCGTGCAGCTGTCGATCCTCGTGCTCGTCCTCGTCATCTTCGGCGGCATGGGGTCCCTGCCCGGCGCGGTGGTCGGGCGCGGCCTTCTTGCAGTGGGTGCCGCAGTATCCTGCGCCGTGCATCCCGCTCTTCGGCTACCAGCCCCAGGACCTCTACATCTACCTCGGGGCGCTGCTCGTCGTGATGATGATCTTCCGGCCCGAGGGCATCTCCCGTCCCGCCGGCGGCGGCGGGAGATCGGGCTCGCCGAGAGCGGCGTCGGCACCGCCGACGCCATGAGCGGTCGACGACCCCGCCGTGACGGCCGTGACCGTGTCCGCCGAGCGGCGATCCCGCCCGCGGTGGACGACCCGATCGTCGACGGTCGACGGCGTGACGCTGCGCTTCGGGGGCGTGACCAGCCTCGCCGGCGTGACCCTGCACAGCGCCGGGGCGAGATCCTCGCCGTGATCGGCCCGAACGGCGCCGGCAAGACGTCGCTGTTCAACTGCCTCACCGGCGTCTACCACCCCGCAGGAGGGGATCCATCGACTTCCGACCGACGGGCCGGCCCGCGGTCAGCGCTCGTCGGCCGCAAGACCGCACCGGGTCAACCGGCTCGGGATCGCCCGCACCTTCCAGACGAGCCGGCTCTTCAACGCCCTCACCGCCTTCGAGAACGTCAAGATCGGCGTCGAGTCCCGCCAGCACACCGGCCCGATCGGGAGCGATGCTCCGCCTGCCGCGGACCCGGCGCGAGGAGCGCGAGAGGCGACGCCGACGCACCGAGGAGCTCCTCGAGCTTCGTCGGCCTCACCGACCGGGCCGAACGAGCTCGCGAGCTCGCTCCCCTACGGCGACCAGCGCCGGCTCGAGATCGCCCGCGCGCTCGGCACCCGCCCCGAGCTGCTGCTGCTCGACGAGCCGGCGGCCGGCACCAACCCGGCCGAGAAGCAGGAGCTCGAGCGAGCTCATCCGCCGCGTCAACCGGGAGCGGGGCGTCAGCGTCCTGCTCATCGAGCACGACATGCGGCTCGTGATGTCGGTGGCCGAGCGTGTGGCCGTGCTCAATTTCGGCCTGTGATCGCGGCGGGCACCCCGGCCGAGGTCCAGCGCGACCCCGCCGTCGTCGAGGCGTACCTGGGCCGGCCCGACGACGCCACGCCGAGCACCACCGCAGCGGACGACGGCGAGCCGGCCGCCGGCAGAGCCCGGAGCCCGAGGACGACGATCGCTGATGGCGCTGCTCGAGCTCGACGGGATCGAGGTCCGCTACGGGACGATCCGCGCCCTGCAAGGGCGTCAACCTCGAGGTCGCCGAGGGCGAGATCGTGGCGCTGCTCGGCGCCAACGGCGCGGGCAAGACGACCACGCTGCGCACGATCTCCGGCATGCTGCATCCGGCCGCCGGCACGATCCGCTTCGACGGCACGACCCATCCACACCGTGGCCCGCCGCACGAGATCGTCGCGCTGGGGATCAGCCACGTGCCCGAGGGGCGGCGCATCTTCCCGCGGATGACGCGTGCAGGAGAACCTCGAGATGGGCGCCTACCAGCGCCGGGGCTCCATCAGCGACGAGATGGAGCACGTCTACGGCCTCTTCCCCGTCCTGAAGGAGCGGCGGCGCCAGGACGGCGGCACGCTGTCGGGCGGCGAGCAGCAGATGCTGGCCATCGGGCGGGCCCTCATGAGCCGGCCCCGCCTGCTCCTGCTCGACGAGCCCTCGATGGGGCTCGCCCCGATGTTCGTGGCGCAGATCTTCGGATCATCGCCGAGATCAGCGGCCGCAGGGACGACGGTGCTGCTCGTGGAGCAGAACGCCGCGCAGGCGCTGCGCCTGGCCGACCGCGGCTACGTGCTCGAGACCGGCGACATCGTCATGTCGGGACCGGCCGCCGATCTCCTCCGCGACGACCGGGTGCGGGCCGCGTACCTGGGCGAGAGCGTCGCCTGATACGGCACGCGTGCCACCGGGTCCGTCGATTGGCGTTGGCCAGATCGCACCCTCGAGTTGTTGGACATCGAGGTGCGCTGTGGCCTGCACACCGGTGAAGTCGAGCTTCGACGTGACGATGTGGCGGGGATGGCTGTCCACATTGGTGCCCGTGTGGCCGCACTGGCCGGCGCAAGTGAAGTCGTGGTGTCGGTGGCTGTTCCGCCCCTCGTGGCCGACGCGGGTTTCGAGTTCGAGGATCGAGGCGAACACGACTCAAGGGCGTGCCCGGATCCTGGAGGCTCTACGCGGTAAAGGCGTGAACCGACCGATGACGGACACTGAGGGCCGTGGTTGCGTTCGCATTCCCACCTGCCAAGTTTCATAACAACTGTGTCACGCTGCATTGTCGCCGTTGCCGTCTGTGGGAATGAGCTGACACAACCCCGTGACAGGCTGCAACCGTGACGGATCCGTCTAATCAGGAACCGCCAGCCGGAGTCCAACTCCGACTCGAGGAGGCCCTTGATCTGCTCGCAGCCCTGGAGGAGGCCCGTGATGCCCTCATCGCGACCGACCACCTGGCCGAGGCTGTGCAGGTGGAGCCTCAAATCCGGCTTCTCAGCCGTAGACTGGGTTTCGACGAACCGGGAGGCGAGGATGGTTGATGAGCAGCCGCTCCGGGCGGCGCAGGCAGCTCAGAGGTTGGGGATTCCCACGAAGGAACTACTCCGCCTCGTGTATGAGCGAAAGATCCGCTATGTCATGGTGGACGGCATCGCTCACATCCCGATTGATGCCGTGGAGGAGTACCGCTCTAAAGCCTCGTGAAGCTGCCGGCGCTGATGATTACAAGGACCCAGTATCGACGACCTGACGAGTCCGGTAATCGCGTCAGATTTGAGTGACACCATCAGAGCGGCGCTGCTGTCAAGGCAGTGACTAGCCGGGCACTGGACGACAGCAACCTGAAGAAGTCCAGGTCAACGAGTGGGCCGTAGAGGACTCGAACCTCTGACCCCTTGCGTGTCGTGCAAGTGCGCTACCAACTGCGCCAACGGCCCGTAACCACGAACCCTATCACCGCCAGTGACGTCGACCTACCCCTTGGAAGGCAGTTCGGTCGCCGTCGTGGCACCATGGTCCTCGTCCGTTTCGGCCAACCACGCGGGAGCGACGATGGACAGGACGCGCAACCGATCAGGCCGCATCAGACCAGCGATCCCTCGACGAGCAGCACCGTGACGGCCTACGCCGAGAAGGTGCGCACCGAGGGCTGGGCCGTCGTCGAGCACGCCATCGACCTCGACCTCGTCGACGCCATCGCCGACGATCTTCTCCGTCTCGAACACGATCTCGGCATTGTGCCTGCCGACAATCTCTTCGAAGGGCGCAAGACGACCCGGATCTACAACCTTCTTGGTCCACGGACCGCTCTACGAGCGGATCCCGCTCCATCCCAACGTGCTCCCCGTCGTCGAGCAGGTCCTCGATCCCGGGCCTGCTCATCTCGTCGCTGTCGTCGATCGCCATCGGATCGGACGAGCAAGCCCAGCCCATCCACGCTGACGATCAATTCATCCCGCTCCCGAAACCCCACCCTCCGCTCATCTGCAACACCATGTGGGCCATCACCGACTTCACCGAGGAGAACGGGGCCACCCGCCTGTGTCCGGGCACCCACGAGTCGGACCACTCCCCCAACCTGCTCGAGCACTACGACTCGATCGCGGCAGAGATGCCCAAGGGGAACGTCCTCGTCTGGGTCGGGAGCCTGTGGCACGGAGGCGGGGCCAACACGACGTCGCAGCGTCGGGTGGGGATCGCCATGAACTACTGCGCCGGCTACGTCCGCCAACAAGAGAACCAGCAACTCGGCATCCCGATCGATATCGCCCGCCGATTCCCTCGGCGCCTCCAGGAGCTGTGCGGCTACTCCATCTACAACGGGCTCATCGGCCACATCGACAAGCAGCACCCCGGGAAGCTCCTTCTCGGCACCGAGAGCGACTCATCGCTGGTCTGGGACTACGCCAGGGCACCGAGACCTGACCTGACCTCGTATCAGGGGTCGTCGGTACACCGCCTCGACGCCACATTCCTCACTTGCGTCGTTTGTTGGCCCGCCCCGAGCGCTTGGGCGACGACTTCGTGGCCCGCGGTCGCTGGGGCTTCCCGGACTTCTTGGCGACCTTCTTCGTCGCCGGTTTCCCGGACTTCTTGGCGACCTTCTTCGTCGCCGGTTTCCCGGACTTCTTGGCGACCTTCTTCGTCGCCGACTTGGCCGACTTCTTGGCGGGGACGGTCGTCGGCTTCTTGACGGGGCGCGTGGTCTTCTTGGCCACGCCTTCTTGGCCGCCCGCACCCTCCCGACGACCACGAGCGACCCCATGGACGGAAAGATCGTGGACTCCTCCCCGCCCGACCACGTCACCCGGAGCAGGACACCGCTGACCCCGGTGACGACCCCTTCGCGAGGGGCCTGGCCCACCCGCTTGGAAGGAACCTGAACCCGGTCACCGACTGCCGCCATGCCATCTCCTTGTCTTCACGGTGCCGAGTGACCATCCCGGCACCCGAGGCGGCGGGCGGAATCGAACCGCCGTACGGGGCTTTGCAGGCCCCTGCCTAAACCACTCGGCCACGCCGCCGCGCCGGGAAGCGAGCCTATCGGCTGGCACCGAGCGTCCCGGCAGGTGCAGGTCGAGCCCGGAGGCGCGCCCCGGGCTCCTTCGGACCGGCCGGATCGAGACCGATCGGGTGCATCGGACCGGGGCGTCGAGGTGCTTGAATCGGTCCATGCGGATCGCCCTCATCGCCCCCCCATGGACGCCGATCCCTCCCCCGCTGTACGGGGGGATCGAGCTCGTGGTCGACCAGATGGCCCGCGGTCTCGTCGCGGCCGGCCACGACGTCACCCTGTTCACCACCGGGTGACTCGACCTGCCCGGTGCCCAAGGCGTGGGCGCTCGAGCACGCCGAGGGCATGCGCATCGGCATGGCCGTGCCCGAGCTCCGCCACGTCGTCCACGCCTACGAAGCCGTCGCCGACCACGACGTCGTCCACGACCACACCGTGATGGGGCCCTTCTACGCCGAGCGCTACCACGACCTCCCGGTCGTCACCACCATCCACGGTCCCTTCAACGACGAGCTGACCGACCTCTACCGGGTGCTCGCCCCCCGGGTGCCCATCGTCGCCATCTCCCACGCCCAACACCGGGCCGCCCCCGACGTCCCCATCGCGCGGGTCATCCATCACGGGCTCGACGCCTCCGCCTTCCCCTTCGGTGACGGTAGCGGCGACGAGGACGGGGAGTTCTGCTTGTTCCTGGGGCGAATGGCACCCGACAAAGGCGCCCACCGGGCCATCGAGGTGGCCCGCAAGGCGGGCATGCGGGTCCTGCTGGCGGCCAAGATGCGCGAGCCGTGGGAGCGGTCCTACTTCGACGAGCAGGTGGCGCCCCTCCTCGGGCCCGACGCCGTCTATCTGGGCGAGGTCCCCCACGAGCGCAAGCTCGAGCTGCTGTCCAACGCCCGGGCCCTGCTGTTCCCCATCCGCTGGAACGAGCCCTTCGGCATGGTCATGCTCGAGTCCATGGCGTGCGGCACCCCCGGTCCTGGCCTTCCCCGAGGGTGCGGCCCCCGAGGTCGTCGACGACGGCACGACGGGCTTCCTGTGCGAGGACGAGACCGCCATGGTCGAGGCCCTGGGCCGGGTGGACCAACTGTCGCGAGCCGGACTGCCGCGCCTCGGTGGAGGGCTACTTCTCGACCGAGCGCATGGTGGCCGACCACATCGAGCTCTACCGAGAGCTCCTCGCGCCACTGAGGGCGGGTCGAAGCTGTCTCAGTCCCCGCGGCGGCTGAAGACGTGGACGATCCGCACGATCACGGCCACGATCACCACCACGATGGCGATCTTGAAGGCGAAGAGCACCAACCCGATGACGGCATGAGCGATCCACAGCACGACGAAGATCCCGCCGACGACCGCCGCCACCACGAGCACGGTGTCGAGCAGACTCAGCCCGGATCCCTTCGTATCGCTGTTGCTCATGTGACCCTCCGTCGGCTCCGGCTGCCCGGGTTGCCACCCTCCACGCTACGCCCGTCGCGGGTCCCAACGGGGCGCGCCGCCGGTGCCAGGCACCTGAAGGACAGACCCTGAGTGCTACCGTCACCCGTGTCCCTCCGCTCGCTGCGCCAGGAGCTGCTGGAGCGCACCGACCTGCAGGGCGACGCCTTCTGCACGGCGTTCTCGGCCGCCGCCGACCAGTGGCTGGCGGGCCTGCTCGACCGGGCCACCGACGGCGAACCCACGGGACTCGGCCCTCGTGGCCGTGGGCGGATACGGGCGGGGCGAGCTGTGCCCCTACAGCGATCTCGACGTGGTCCTCGTCCACGAGCGGCCGCGCGACATCCGTCGGGTCGCCGACGCCGTCTGGTACCCGGTGTGGGACGAGGGCATCCGGCTCGACCATTCCGTGCGCCGCCCCTCGCGAGGTTCTCCAAGTCGCCCGAGAGGACCTGCGGGCCCAGCTCGGACTGCTCGACGGCCGCCTCGTGGCCGGCGACGGTTCGGTGGCGCAACCCATGCTCGACCAGGCCCTCGGCCCAGTGGCGGACGCGAGGCCGGCCAATGGCTGCCGGTGCTGGCCGACCAGGTCGAGGAGCGCCACCGAGCCCACGGCGACGTCGCCTTCCTGCTCGAGCCGGACCTGAAAGAAGCCCACGGAGGCCTGCGCGACTTCCACGCCGTGCGCGCCGCCTCGCTGGCCGTGCCGGCCGTGGCCGAACAGGTCGACCTGTCGTCGTTGTCCGGGCCCCGGGCCACGCTGACCGCGGCACGGGTGGAGCTGCACCGCTCCACCGGCCGCGCCACCGACCGGCTGCTGCTCCAGGAACAGGACCAGGTGGCCGCGGCCCTCGGCTACGCCGACGCCGACGCCCTGATGGCGGCGATCGCCGAAGCGGGACGGACCATCGCCTGGGTGACCGACGACGTCTGGCGCCGCCGTTCGACGTGGCCCGACTGCACGCGCGCCGTCGGTGGTGGCGCCGGGCGGCCGGCGATGCTGTTGCCCACGACGCCGCGGTCGCGCTCGAGCCCGTCGAATCCGGTATCGCCCTCGAGCTGGTCGCCGGGACAGCCCGGAGAGGGGCGAGGTCGTCCTCGGTCCCGGCGACCGATCCCGACCGCCGATCCCGGCCTGGCCCTGCGGGTGGCCGCCGTGGCCGCCGAGCACGCGGCTCCCCATCGGCCGGAGCTCCCTCGACGCCCTGGCCGAGGCGACGTCGCGCCGCCAGACCCGTGGCCCGAGGCCATGCGGGCGGCCGCTCGTGCGGGTCCTCGCCACCGGCGCCCCGGCCATCGCCGCGCTCGAGGCCCTCGACCAGCGGGGCCTGCTCGTCCGGCTGATCCCGGAGTGGGCGGCGGTGCGCAACCGGCCCCAGCGCAACGCCTACCACCGCTTCACCGTCGACCGGCACCTGCTCGAGGCGGCCGCCCAGGCCGCCGCGCTGGCGCCGACGGTGCGACCGTCCCGACCTTCTCCTCGTCGGGGCCCTGCTGCACGACATCGGCAAGGGCTTCCCCGGCGACCACACCGAGGCCGGCGTGACGATCGTCGGCGAGATGGGACGTCGCATGGGCTTCTCCACCGGACGACGTGGCGATCCTGGTCGGACTGGTCCGCAACCACCTGCTGCTCCCCGACGCCGCCACCCGGCGCGACCTCGACGACCCGGCCACCATCGAAGCCGTGGCCGACGCCGTCGGCGACCGCGTCCAGCTGGAGCTCCTGGCCGCGCTCACCGAGGCCGACAGCCTGGCCACCGGGCCCGCCGCCTGGGGCCCGTGGAAGGCCGGACTGGTGGCCGACCTGGTGCGCCGGGTGGCGACCTACCTCTCCGAGGGCGAGATCCGGCCCGGCCGCGCCCCTCGTGACCGACCGCCACCGGGGCTTCATGCGCCAGGTCGAACGCTGGGTCGCTCGGTCGTGGCCGCCGACGCGCCCGACGTCACGGTGGTGGCCCGGGACCGGCCCGGCCTGCTGGCCGCGGTCACCGGCGTGTTCGCCCTGCGCGGTCTCGACGTCCGCTCGGCCGACATCGCCGGCGAAGACGGCTTCGCCGTCGAGACGTTCGTGGTCGAGCCGTCCCGGAGCCGGTGGCCCGACTTCGAGCTCGTGGCCGACGAGCTCGAGGCCGTCCTGCGGGGCACGCTTCCCGCTCGAAGAGCGGCTGGCCGAGCAGGCCCGCGCCTACGCCGGGGGGCGGCGGTCGGTGGCGTCGCGCCCGGTGGAGACCCACGTCGCACGTCGACAACGCGGCCTCGGCGGGCTCGACGGTGGTCGAGGTCCGCGCCGAGGACGACGTCGGGCTCCTGCACCGGATCACCGCCGCGCTCTTCGCCCTCGACCTCGACGTGGTGGCGGCCCGGGTGTCCACCCTCGGCCACGAAGTCGTCGACGCCTTCTACGTACGCGACGCGGCGACGGGAGGCAAGGTGACCGACCCCGAGCAGATCCGAGCGCATCGAAGACGGCGTCCTGCGTGCCATCAACGCTTCCGACAACGGATCTGAGCACTCCCGCGACGCAGAACGTGCCTGAGAAATTCGGCCTAAAATCGCGCGGTTCCGGCTCGTCGGGACCCCACCACCGCCGGGTACCATCGCACTCGGAGCTGCATGCCATGCCGGAAGCCGCACATCGACGCCGGAGCAGCGACGCCCGGCATCACTGGTTGATCGCCGCGGTCGTCGTCGCGCTCTGCCCGCTCGCAGCCGCCTCGACCGCCCTGGTCGTCGACGCGGGTGAAGCCCACCCCGGCCGCGGCAACGCCCACGGCGTCGCCCGGCCGCCTCTCCGTGGTCGCCAGCCAACCCGCTCCCGGCGCCGCCGACGTCCCGTCGGACGCCGGCGTGAGCGTCCACTTCACCGTGCCGCTGGCCGCCGACAGCCCCGTGCCCACGCTCAGCCCCGCCGTCCCCGGCTCCTGGGTGCAGACCGTCCCCGACATCCTGGCCTTCGACGCCACCGCTCCCCTCCCGCCGGGCGCCGACGATGTCGGTCGTCGGTCCCCGGCGGGCCCGACGGGATCGAAGGCAGTCGACGGGCAGCGGCTCGCCGACACCGCTCACCACCCACTTCACCGTGGCACCCATGTCCACGCTGCGCCTCCAGCAGCTGCTCGCCACCCTCGACTTCCTCCCCGTCTCCTTCACCCCGGCCGATCCCGCCAGCGTCGCCCCCGACGAGGCCGCCACCGCCCAGCTGGGGTCGTTCGCGTGGCGGTGGACCACGATGCCGGGCTCCTTCATGGCCCTGTGGTCGCCGGGTGAGCCCAACGTGATCACCCAGGGCGCGGTGATGACGTTCGAGAGCCAGCAGCACATGACCACCGACGGCATCGCCGGCCCCAAGGTGTGGCAGGCCCTCCTCCAGGCCGCCGCCGCCGAACCAGGTCGACAGCTACGGGCACTACGACTGGGTGGACGTGACCGAGTCGCTCCCCGAGCACGCCGACGTCTGGCGCGACGGGCAGATCGTCTACACGACCCGGGCCAACACCGGCATCGAGGCGGCGCCGACCGAGCAGGGCACGTGGCCCGTCTACGCCCGCTACCGTCACCACCACGATGCGGGGCACCAACCCCGACGGCAGCAAGTACGACGACCCCGGCGTGCCCTGGGTGAGCTACTTCCACGGCGGAGACGCCCTCCACGGCTTCATCCGGCCCGGCTACGGCTACCCCAGAGCCTGGGCTGCGTGGAGTTGCCGCCGGCCGACGCCGAGGTCGTCTACCCCTACACGCCGATCGGCACCCTCGTCACCGTCGAGTAGCCCCGGCCCGCCGCCCGGGCTCGACGACCCGGTCCGGCCATGGCTACGGCGAGGGCGCGGACGGGAAACCGAGGCTCTCGACGCTCCCTGATCGCGGCCAGGCCCTCGCGGGCGTCGGGCCCGAGGAACCCGAGCATCTCGAGGGCGACGGACTCCCCGAAGGCGGGAAGCGCCTGGCGCAACCAGTGGTTCATGACCCGCCTCGTCCACTGCACGGCGGTGGCGCTCCCGGCCGCCAGCCGCCCGGCCACGGCCAGCGCCTCGGGAACGACGTCGTCGTCGGGGACGCACTTCGGTCACCAGCCCGATGCGCTCGGCCTCGGGGCCGGCGATGAAGTCGGCGGTGAGGAGGTAGTACTTGGCCTTGGCCATGCCGCACAGAAGGGGCCACAACAGCGCGGCATGGTCACCGGCGGCCACCCCCAGCCGGGCGTGACCGTCCGACACCCGGGCCGACTCCCCCATGATGCTGATGTCGGCCATGAGCGCCACGGCCAGCCCGGCGCCGACCGCCACGCCGTTGATGGCCGACACCACGGGCTTGTCGGCGCTGAGCATGCACTCCACGATCGTCCGCGCGTCGCGCCACTGCTCGAGCACGGCCTCGTAGTCCTCGGTCATCTCGGCGATCATGTCCAGGTCCCCCCCGGCGCTGAAGGCCCGGCCCGCCCCGGTGACCACCGACACGCGGGCATCGGGATCGGCGTCGATGACGGCCCACACCTCCGACATCTCGCGATGCATGCGGACGTTGGCGGCGTTGAGCACCTCGGGACGGTTGAGGGTCACGACCACGACGCCGTCGGGTCGGCGGTCGAAGGCCAGGTGCTCGAAGTCTGCGTAGTCGAGCCGGTGCCATGGCGCCACCATAGGACCGGGCCCGCGTCGCCGGTCGCCCATTCCCGGGCGTCGCGACCGGCCTGCGGCGCCGGTAGCGTGAGCGCTCGTGACCGAGCCCGCCATCGTCACCGAGGACATCGCCAGGCAGTTCGGCGACTTCTGGGCCGTCGCGGGCGTCGACCTCGAGATCGCCGCGGGCGAGATCTACGGCTTCCTCGGCCCCAACGGTGCGGGCAAGTCGACCCTGGTCCGCATGCTGTGCACCTTGATGCGCCCGACCCGGGGGCGCGGGCTCGTGGCCGGCTACGACGTCGCCCGGGAGCCCGAGCTGGTCCGGCTCCGGATCGGCGTCGCCCTCCAGGACGCCGCGCTCGACGACCGCCAGACGGGCCGGGAGCTCCTCGACCTCCAGGGCCGGCTCTACGGGCTGCGGCGCGCCGAGCGCGCCGGTGCGGGTCGAGCAGGTGCTCCGGCTCGTCGACATCGGGACCGCCATCGACCGCCAGATCAAGACGTACTCGGGGGGGATGAAGCGTCGGCTCGACCTCGCCGCCGCGCTCATCCACGACCCCGAGATCCTCTTCCTCGACGAGCCCACCACGGGCCT
Source organism: uncultured Acidimicrobiales bacterium (assembly GCA_963846125.1). GTDB lineage: Bacteria > Actinomycetota > Acidimicrobiia > Acidimicrobiales > UBA8190 > Chersky-840. The sequence goes on along the minus strand of CAWJUR010000004.1, from coordinate 519,682 downwards.
CGACCCCGAGAGCCGCGCCGCGGTGTGGGACGAGGTCCGCAGCCTGAACGAGCAGCACGGCACCACCATCTTCCTCACCACCCAGTACCTCGAGGAAGCCGACGAGCTCGCCGACCGGGTCGGCATCATCTCCCGGGGTCGCCTCGTGGCCGAGGGCACGCCCGACGCGCTCAAGCGGACGGTGGGGACCGACGTCATCGTGGCCCGCGTGGAGAGCCTGACCGACACCGACCCTCGAGGCGCTGCGGGCGGTGCCCGGGCGTGGACGAGGTGGTGGGCGCCGGTGCAACGAGGTCACGGTGCACGCCGACAACGGCGCCGCGGTCATGAGCCCGGTGGCCCTCGCCCTGCACGACGCCGGGCACGACCGTGGTGAGCCTGACGCTGCGCACCCCGACCCTCGACGACGTCTTTCTCCAGCTCACCGGCTCCCACCTCCAGGACGAGCGGCCGGAGGGACCGGGCGATCGCCCGAGCACGCCGACGACCCGAGACCGACAGCTGGCCGGGCATCGGCGAGCCGAAGGAGCGATGGACCTGATGGTCTCCACCACGAACGCGCCCACCACGGCACTCGCGGGTCCAGGCCCGCCCGGCGGGTTCTTCGTCGACGTCGCCTCGGTCGCCCGCCGCGCCATCCGCCAGATCCCCGCGAGCCCGAGGCGGTCATCCCCGCCCTGATCGTCCCGATCTTCTTCTACGTCCTCAACATCGGCGCCCTGTCCAAGATCACGCACCAAGCCGCCCAGTTCAGCTTCAAGTCCTTCGAGCTCCCCGTGGCGGTGGTCTTCGCCGTCACCGGCGTGTCACGCGCCTCGCGCACTCGTGACCGACATCCAGAACGGCTACTTCGACCGGCTCATGATCACCCCGGTCCGACGCCTGCCCGCTCCTGCTCGGGCTCATGACCGCCGACCTGACCCTGGTCATGGCCCTCGCCGTCCCCGTCGTCGTCGTCGGGCTCGCCCTCGGCGTGCGCTTCCACGCCGGGGTGCTCGGCATCATCGTGTTCGTCGTCCTGTCGGGGATCTGGGGCCTCGTCTTCACCGGGCTGCCCTACGCCATCGCCCTCAAGACGGGAAACCCCGGCGCGGTGAACGCCAGCTTCATCCTGTTCTTCCCCATCACCTTCCTGAGCACCACCTTCGTCGCCAAGCCGTACCTCCAGGGATGGCTGGGGACGGTGGCCAACTACAACCCGATGACCTACATCCTCCAGGGCCTGCGATCGCTGATCGTCGGCGGCGGGGGCATCCCGGGCCCGACCCGAGCTGGAACGCGGCCTTCCTCGGCGAAGCCGTCCTGGCCATCGCCGCCTTCGGGGCCATCTCACTGTCGCTGGCCCTGTTGGCCCTGCGGGGGCGGGTCCGCCGCGCCTGACGGGCGGCGCGCCCGGCACCGGCTCAGACGTGGAACGCCTGGAAGAGCACGGCGTACTCGCAGCCGGCGGCCATGCCGCCGAATCCGGCGATGTTGCGCAGGAACTCGTCGGGATCGAAGTCGGTGCCGAGGCCGTCGATGTAGGCCTGGTGCTCGCGCAGTGACGCCACACCGGCGTCGATGGTGGCCGTGACGTCGACGAAATGCGTCGGTGTCGAGGTTCCCGCCACGTAGACGACCTTGATCCCCTGCCACGGGTCGCCCAGGTCCGGGAACATCCAGCGGTTGGCGGCGTCGCGACAGGCGTCGAGGGTGGACAGGCCCACGGCACGATGATCGGCGTGGTTGACGCTCCCGTCCTCGCCCCACGTGAGCTCGAAGTTCATGGTGATGACGACCTCGGGGCGCAGCCGCCGCAGGGCGCCGGCCAGGTCGTGTCGCAGCGCCAGGCCGGGCTCGACGCTCCCGTCGGCGTGGCCCAGGAACTCGACGTGGTCGACCCCCACCCGCGCCGCACTGCGTCGTTGCTCCTCCTCGCGCAGCGGGCGCCGCCTGCTCGGGGTCCATCCCGTCGATCCCCGCCTCGCCTTTCGTCGCCAGGACGTAGGAGACCTCCTTGCCCTGTGCGGTCCAGCGCGCCACCGCGCTGGCGGCGCCGTACTCCAGATCGTCGGGATGGGCCACGATCGCCACCGCCCGCTCCCACTCCTCGTCGACGGCCTGCATCGCTCGACCTCCTCCGTCGGATCGGTTCCCGCCCAGACTCTGCCACCTCAGCGCGGCCGGTGGCACCGCCCAGACGCGCGGGCCGACGTCCTGGTTCGATAGCAGGATGCATGCTTCGACACCGTCTCGCCCCTGGCGTACTGGTCGACGGTGGCGCTGGCGGCGTGCGGCTGCGTCGTCGTTGTGCAGTGGCGCGCCCGGTGCCGCCCGGCCCGTGGAGGGTCATCGACGGCCCGGGCCCTGGCCCTGCTCCTGGGCGCCGACGCCGTCAGCTACAGCGTGGGACTGGCGGTGCAGGGGACGTGGTCGGCCAAGACGTCGCTGCCCCTGGCGCTGTGCGACGTCGGCGTGCTGGTGGCGGCGGCGGCGTGCTGGTGGCGACGGCCGCTGCTCGTCGAGCTGACCTACTTCTGGGGCCTGGCCGGGCACGCTGCAGGCCGTCATCACGCCCGATCTCAACGTCGGGTTCCCCCACCTGGTGTTCTTCCAGTACCTGGTGGGCCACGTCGGGATCGTGGTGGCCGCGCTGTTCCTGGTGGTCGGCATGGGGATCGCGCCCCGCGCCACGCCGTGCTCCGGGTCTTCGCCATCACCCTCGGCTACACCGCCTTCGTGGGGGTCGTCGATGCGCCGACCGGCGCCAACTACATGTTCCTGCGCTCGCCCCCCGCGAGAATGGACGCTGCTGCGGGTCCTCGGTCCGTGGCCCTGGTACATCGCCAGCGCGGCGGGGGTGGCCCTCGTCCTGCTCACCGTGCTCGACGCCCCCTTCTGGTCACGGCGACGACCGGCTCCCGTCGCCGAGCCGCCCTCGACCCCTCGCGGCCCGCGACGCCGTTCCCGGGGCGCACGATCGGCCCTCCGGCCGCCGACGTCGTGCCCCTGGGCCCGGTTGCCGGGAGCGGGGCGCCCGGGCGCTAACCTGCTGCGGCGGTCTAGACGTCCCCGATGTCTCGCGGCGATCCGTCGAGAACGAGGACTGCGGCCTCCAGCGAAATGACCAACGGGGGAAGAAAGAGGTTTCGAACACATGGATGACTCGACGTTGCTCGCCGAGCTCCTTCCGACCGCAGAACGCCTGGTGGACCGCCACCTGGGCATGGCCAAGGAATGGTTTCCCCACGACCTGGTGGAATGGCGCCCGCCTCCCGCGGCGGGGGCGACCGACCCCGACGCGCGCCTGCCCGACGGGGTCGCCAGTGCCCTGTTCGTCAACGTCCTGACCGAGGACAACCTGCCCTACTACTTCGCCTCGATCGACAATCTCTTCGGCCGCGACGGCGCCTGGGGGTACTGGACACGACGGTGGACGGCCGAGGAAGGGCGGCACTCCATCGTCATCCGGGACTACCTGATCATGAGCGGGCACATCGACCCCGTGACCCTCGAGCGGGCCCGCATGGCCCAGGTCACCGGCGGCGTGACCCCGCAGCCCACGAGCATCGCCGACGCCTTCGCCTATCTGGCCCTCCAGGAGCTGGCCACCCGGATCGCGCACCACAACACCGGCAAGGCCCTTCCCGACGGCGAGGGCTACACCGTCATGAAGCGGGTGGCGGCCGACGAGAACCTCCACTACCTCTTCTACCGGGACCTGGTCTCCGCCGCCCTCGAGGTCGACCCGTCGGGCATGATCGAGGCCATCAAGCGCCAGACCCTGAAATTCGAGATGCCCGGGGCCGGGATACGCGGACTTCGCCGCAGCACGCCAAGGCCATCGCCCGGGCCGGGATCTACGACCTGTCCCTGCACCACGACTCGATCCTGAAGCCGGTCATCCTGGGCCACTGGGACGTGGCCAACAGACAAGGGCTGACCGCCTTCGGCCGAGGCGGCCCGGGACCGACTGGTGCAGTTCATCACCCGGATGGGCCGGGCGGCCGCCCGGATCCAAGCCCCCGAGCCGAGGCGGTCGGCGCCGCCTCGCACCTGAGCCTGGTTTCGGCCCCGGGCATCGATCCGAGGGCCGAGCACAACTCCAGACCCAAGGATCTGCGCCCGGCTGTTCAGGCGCCCCCTCCGTGTGTCGATAGAGAGAGAGATTGCAAGCGGAGGGCAATGCCAACAGTGCAGACGCCGGCATTGCCAGCGCCATCCAGTGACAGACCGCCCGATCCGGCGACGCAGGTCTACGCACTGACGCCGGTCGCACCCGAGCGACACAAGAGCCTCAGCCCCACCCTTCTGGCCTATGCCATGGCCCCGGTGGCCCTGGTCATCCTTCTCGCCTTCCGACACTGGAACGTCGTGGCCAGGGAGCCGATCTGGGTCTACGTCGTGGTCCTTGTTGTGCCCGATGTTGTGCAGCATCATGGCCAACCGGTGGTATGCAGCGATGGCATCGTGCCTCGCCTGCATCTCCGGGTCGCGGCGGCGGCGACGTCGGTGACGGTGGTGATCTATCTGAGCGGCTGGGGACCGGTCGCCGTCGGGGCCTACGCCATCATCGCCGTCGAGAGCATCGCCCGGTGCGGGTCCAAGGCGTGGCGGGTCGTGGCGCTGTGGACGTTCGTGGGCATCGCCTGCGGCCAAGTTCGCCATCGGGATCGGCTGGGCACCTTCGTTCCTGCCCCTGGCCCAGGCCCAGAGCGTCGCCGCCCTCGGCATCGTGGTGAGCCTGTTCGTGATCAGGATGGTGGGCGCCACGGGCCTGCAGAAAGAGCTGGCCGAGGCCAAGCTGGCCGACCAGGCCCTGCATGATCCCCTCACCGGCCTCCCGAACCGCCTCCTGCTCGTCGACCGCCTCCGCCAGGGCATCGCCCGGGCCCGGCGGAGCCGGACGCGCCTTCCCGGTCGTCATGTTCCTGGACCTCGACCGCTTCAAGCTCGTCAACGACAGCTGCGGCCACAGCGCCGGGGACGCTGTCCTGGTCCAGGTGGCGGAGCGGCTCACCGCGGTGCTCCGGGACTCCGACACGTTGGCCCGCTTCGGCGGGGACGAGTTCGTCATCGCCTGTGACGAGCTCAACGACCGCGACCTCGTGCTGGCCTTCGCCGCAGCGGATCATGGAGGTGTTCGCAGCGCCGTTCGTGGTGGCCGGGCACTCCTTCCAGCTCGGCGCCAGCATCGGGGTGGCCGTCCTCGACGAGGAGGACCTCAGCCTCGAGGGCCTGCTCAGCGACGCCGACTCGGCCATGTACTTCGCCAAGACCGGCGGCGGCCAGGGAAAGATCCAGGTCTTCGACAAGGCCATCAGGGCCATGGCCCGGGAGCGCACCACGACGGAGTCGGATCTGGGCTACGCGCTCGAGCACTCCGAGCTCGTCGTCTACTACCAACCGATCGTCGAGACCGGCGAACGGGCACGTCGTCGGGGTCGAAGCGCTCCTGCGGTGGCAGCATCCGACCCGCGGGCTGCTGCTGCCGGCCGCCTTTCTCGACCTGGCCGAGCAGACCGGGCTCATCGTGCCCATCGGCGAGTGGGTCTGTGCCGCAGGCGTGCCAGAGAGTCCGGGTCTGGAACCAGCACCGGGGGTCCGACGAGCAGCTCGCCTTGAGCGTCAACCTGTCGGCCCGGCAACTGGCCGAGCCCGACCTGAGCCAGCGGGTCAAGGCGATCGTCGAGAGCGTCGGGCGTGACGCCGGAGCTCGCTCCGGCTGTCGCTCGAGGTCACCGAGACGCTGCTCCCCGTTGACCAAGAAGCGGCCACACGGTGCCTGGCCAGCCTCCACGACTTGGGCATCCAGCTCGCCATCGACGACTTCGGCACCGGCTACGCATCGCTCAGCTACGTCATGGACCTCCCCATCACGATCGTCAAGATCGACCAGTCCTTCGTGGCCCGGATCGGCCGTGACCCTCGGGGCGAAGCGGTCGTCAACGCCGTGATCCAGCTGGCCCATACCCTCGGACTCCAGGTCGTGGCCGAGGGAGTCGAGACCGAAGAGCAACTCGACTTCTTGTCCGGCGGCGTCGTGCGACTACAGCCAGGGATATCTCTTCAGTCGACCGCAGCCCGCCACCATGGCGGGCCCGCCCACCCACCTCCTCCTCCAGGCCCTGTCCCCCCACACCTGAGCAGCCGCGGGTCTGCGCACCGCACCCGGGGAGCTCGGTGGGGATCGGCCCTCACGACCACGGTGTTTCGGGAGCGTGAACGCGGCCCCGGCGACGAAGCCGATGTCATCTCGCGCCTCGAGGCGTTATATCCTCGGGCTCCGACGCTGCTGCTCTCACCGGGTCGAAAGGCACCGGGCGATCTGCATGCTCGGATCCGAGCTGACCCATGACCCCCTCCGCACCCAACCCGACCCTGCTCCGGGCCCAATGCGGTTCCAGTACGGCCCGATCCATCACTGACGGGAACGTCATATCTCTCCAGATCGAATGCCCCACTCCCCCCGCCGGTGCCTCGTGGTGGTCCGCTCATGGATGAGCCTCGGGACGATCCCCCTCCGTCGCTCGCGCAAGAGCGGCAGGACCTGACCCGGTCACGCATCAGAGAAGCAGCCATGAAGGTCGTCGCCAGACGCGGCTTCGATGCCACCGTGGCCGAGATCGCCGAGCTGTCGGGCGTGAGCCCCCGCACCATCTTCCGGCACTACGCGAGCCACGACCGATTGATCGTGGCGACGGTGAAGGACATGTACGGCGCGTGGGGACAACGCCCCATCCCCGGGCTGCCGACGCCCGACGCGGACCTCGACGGATGGCTCGAGGGCCTCGCCGCCGTGATCCACACCCGCAGTGCCGACATCATCGGCGAAGCATTCTGGGACCTGCACGCTCCCAACCCCGATGCGTCGGAGGTGCTCGCCGAAGTCGACGCCATCCGTCACGAGTACCGCGTCAGGGGGATCCGCTATCTCACCGGGCTGGCCTGGCAGACCGCCGGAGGCGAGGGCGAGCCCCCGGAGAGCCTCGTCCTGGTCTTCGGCATTCATCTCTCGGGCTTCGCCACCCATGCCCTCATGACCGACTTCGATCAGACGCCCCAGCAGATCGGTGCGCTCACCGCCGAGATCCTCAAGATGTCGCTGGCGCGCGCCCTGCAACAGCAACGCCCGCCCACGCCGCCCGGCAAGGACGGCTCCTAGCCGGCCCCGTCGCCGCTCCCCATCCTCCGCCGCAGCTCGACGTAGACCTCGGTGCCGACGATCGCCTCCAACTCCGCACCCAGCGAGTCGATCACGGGTCGGCTCGCCCACGTAGGCCGACGAGCCCTCGGTACAGCACCACGCCATGGTCTCGCCCTCTGCGCCCCAGTCGCGGCGGGTCCAGCGGCGCACCGTCGCCACCTCGGTTCATCGCCGCGCCCGGCTCCCAGTCCACCTTGATGGGCAGCTGCCAGCACACCGACGGCTTCCAGTCGATGGGCGACTCCTCCGCATCGATGGCGGCCAGGTGCAGGGCACAGCCGGCGCCGCCGGCGAACCCGGGGCGGTTGAGGAAGATGCAGGCGCCGTCGACGACGCGGGTGTGGGTGCGGGCTGTCGTCGCTGAAGATGCCGCCTTCGTCGGCGTCGGCGTGATGCTCGAAGCGATCCGGATCCAAGCGTGGCGGCCAGGGCGGCGATCATCCGGGCCTCGTCCTCGTCGCCGAGGTCGGCGCCGATGGAGCAGCAGCCGAGACCGAGATGCTCGGCCGGCTCGGGCCCGATCCCCAGGCAACCCCGACCCCACAGGCACGTCCACCTCGACGCCAGAAAGTCCCGGTCGAAGCGCCAGACGGTGTCGCCGTCGTGGATCTCCTCCATCTCCGGGTCCATGGCAGACCTTCGCCGACCCTAGGTGGGATCATGCCGGGATGACGGCGACGGAGAACGCTCCCCGGCTCGTGTTGGCCTCGGCGTCATCGGCCCGACGGCGTGTCCTGGCCGATGGCGGATTGAGCGCCGAGGTCGTCGTGAGCGGCGTCGACGAGACCGTCGACGCGCCCGACACCGCCACCGCCGTCCAGGTGCTCGCCAGGCGCAAAGGAGAAGCCGTCGCCGAGCGCTGCACCGATGCCCTGGTCATCGCGTGCGACTCGATGCTCGATCTCGACGGCGAGGCTCTCGGCAAGCCGGCGTCGGCCGCCGAGGCCATCGCCTACTTGGCAGCGCCTGTCGGGTCGGGCCGCCGTGCTGTGGACCGGGCATTGGGTCAACGACACCCGCACCGGCGCTGTGGCCTCGGGCGTGGCGCGCACCGACGGTGCGATTCGGGCATCCGAGCGACACCGAGCTCGCGGCCTACGTCGCCACGGGCGAACCGCTCGGGCTGGCCGGCGCCTTCAGCATCGAGGGCTACGGAGCCCCCTTCGTCGACGGCATCGACGGGGACCCGGGCAACGTCCTCGGCCTGTCGCTTCCCCTGCTGCGGACCCTGTTGGCACGCCTCGACATCGCCATCGTCGACCTGTGGACGCCGCGGTCCGACCCCGGGCCGGCGCCATCGTGACAACCTGGGCCCGTGCGGTTCCACGCTGAACACCGTTTCGAAGCGTCGGCGGCAGCGGTGGCGGCGCTCCTCGCCGACCCGCCTTCTATCTGGGGCTCGTCCTTCCCGATCTGACCCGTCCCCAATGCTCGAACAGCGCGACGGGGAGCGACTCCATGGTTCGCCTCCGCTACGAGTTCGAGGGCACCCTGGACCCGATCGCCCAGCGCCTGCTGGGGTCGAGCCGGTTGGCGTGGATCCAGGAGGTCCACGTCGACCGGTCGGCCGGCTCGGGCTCGCTGCGCTTCGAGGCCGAGAAGGATCCGCGGCGATTGCACGGTGCCGCCACGTTCGTCCTGACGCGGTGCGAGGGCGGCACCGTCCGGCGACTCGACGGCGAACTGGTCGTCGCCGTCCCGGCATCGGTCGCATGGCCGAGCGCAGGATCGTGCCGGGGATCCTGCAGCGCCTCGACGTCGAGGCTCGGGCCATCGACGACCAGCTGCGCCCGCCGTGACGGCGCCCACCCGGGCCGGGTACGGACACAAGAGGCTCGCAGGGGTGGGCAACGCTCGCATCCGACGGTGCCAGTGGCCATGATGGGCACTCCCGGTGGGCGAGGAGGCCTGCCACCGCGGACGCTCGGGGGACGGCCATGACGACTTCGCTCGTGTTCTACGGGGTTCTCGGCATCGTCAGCACGGCCGTCGCCTTCGGTACAACCGGCACCTCTTCGCGGGAGGCGCGGCCGGGCGCATCTCCATCCTCGAGGGCCTCTACTACGTCGTCGGTGTCGCCTCGCTGTGCCTGGGCTGGTACTTCAACGTCCGCTACGTCCACACCTACGCACCACGCCAGCTACGTCAACTACACCAAGATGCTCTTCTCCAACTGGGCGGCGGACTCGGCCGCCCAGGACTACATCATCGTCAACGTCGTGCTCCTGCCGCTGTGGACGATCGTCGACGGACGGAGGCGGGGCCTGCGGATCCCGTGGATCTTCTTCGTGATGAGCCTCTTCACCAGCCTGGCCTTCTCGATGGCCATGTACCTGGCCTTCGTCGAGCGCCAGATCCGCTACGAACGCGAGCGGACGCGGCCGTCCGAGGACGGCGTAGCCGCAGTTGTAGCCGGGGATGAAGGTGACCCCGGGGCCGCCGTGGCAGCCCGCGCCGCAGAGGTAGAGGCCCTCGATCGGCACCGGGTTGTCGGGCCAGCCCCGCGGCCCGGGGCGGAACGGGCCCATGAACTCCGGCTGGAGCAGCCCGTGGGTGAAGTCACCGCCGGTGCAGCCGAACATCAGCTCGTAGGTGTAGGCCGGGTAGTTGAACTGCCGCTCGATCAGGTCGGGGAAGTTGGGCGCCATCGACGGCGATCTTGGCCACGATCCGCTCGGCCATCTCGTCGCGCAGTCGCGCCTGCTCGGCGTGGGTGGCGCCGATCGGGAAGTAGAAGGCGAAGCTGCTGGCCGCGTGCTTCCCGGCGGGAGCCAGGTCGGGGTCGTCGAGCGTCGGGATCTGCAGGTTGAACGAGGGCGAGTCGGGGACCAGGCCCCGGACGCAGCCCTCGTAGTCGAGCTGCATCTGCTCGGCCGTCCCGAAGAAGGTCACGTTGCGGCGGAGGTCCGCCCTCGTTGAGCACCTCGTAGGGCCCGGCGAACTCGGGCAGGCCGTTGAGGGCGAAGTGGATCTGGAAGTAGGCGGCCCGGTGGTCGATGGCCTCGATGCGCCGGGCGAAGGCCTCCGGCAGCGTCGTCGCGGTCGAGCAGCTGGGTGAAGGTGGCGGTGGGGTCGAGGTTGGACACGACCACCGGTGCGGTCACCACCTCCCCGTCGCCCAGGGCCACCCCCTCGACCCGCCCTCCGGAGGCGACGATCTTGGCCACCTTGACGTGGCGGCGGAGCTCGCCGCCGTGCTGCTCGAACAGACCCAGGAGGTGGTCGGACATGGCGCCGATGCCGCCCCGCACCTTGGACATGGTGGCGTCGCCCGGGGAGGCCAGGGCGAAGGCCAGGCAGAGCGCGCTGCCCGGCGAGTAGGGGCCCCGGTAGGTGGAGTTGACGGCCAGGAAGGCTCAGCATGCTGCGGACCTGGGCGTGCTTCTCGCGGTCGGGGAGGAAGCGGTCGACGACGTCCATCACGCTGCCGAACATGGCGGTGCGGATGGCCTGGCGCTCCGTCTCGTTGGCGGCGCACGCCCACATCTCGTCGAGTGACTTCGGCGGCTTGCGGACGTCGAACCGCCCGATGGCCCGGGCCGGGGCCTCGGCCCAGGCCGCCACCTCGGCCATGCCCATCACGGCGTCGAGGCCGAGCGACGTCGCCGAGGTGGTCGAGGAGCCGGTCGGGATCGCTAGTAGAGCAGGATCGGCGGCTCGCCCGACGGCCCGATGCTGGCCGACTGCACCTCGGGCTCGTAGATGGGGCACGCGGCGAAGCCCAGGTCGTCGAAGATCTCGTTCGGGATCGGGAACTGGATCGACCCGGCCAGCTCGAAGCGGTAGCCCCGGGCCAGCTCGGTGGTCGACGCCATCCCGCCGATGAAGTGGTTCTTCTCCAGGCACAGGACCCGCATGCCACCCCGGGCCATGACGGCGGCCGCCGTGAGGCCGTTGTGGCCGGCGCCGATGACGATGGCGTCGTAGTCCGACATCCTCAGGAACCTATCCCAAGCGCCCCTAGGCGTCGAACGGGGCGACGACCCGCCGGAGCAGCCCGGCCAGCGTGGCGCGTTGCGTGGCGTCGAGCGTGCCGAGGATGGCGTTCTCGCGAGCCACGAGGTCCCGCAGGGCGACGTCGACGCGCCGCCGCCCGGCCGCGGTGAGTTGGACCCGGACCGATCGGGCGTCGGCCGGGTCGGGCCGGCGGCGGACGAGGCCCCGCTGCCTCGAGGTGGTCGATCCGATTGGTCATGGTGCCCGAGGTGACCAGCGTCTGGGCCAGCAGTTGGCCCGGCGAGAGGTGATGGGGGGGGTCGGAGCGGCGCAGGGCCGAGAGCACGTCGAAGGTCCAGGTCTCGAGGTCGTGGCGGGCGAAGACGACGGTGCGTTGGCGGTCGAGGTGCCGGGCGAGGCGGGTGCACCCGGGACAGCACCTCGAGGGGCGACACGTCGACGTCGGGCAGCGCCCGCCGCCAGCCCGCCACCAGACGGTCGACCTCGTCTTCCATCGCGATCCTCCGGCCGGTTGCCGGCTCCACACTATATCTTGACATCGAGATAGTCGTCGTGTCAGTCTCTTGATATCAAGAGAGATCGGAGATGCCGATGGCCGACCACTGCGACCGGCCGCACGACCGCGCGGACCAGCACTCGACGCCGCCGGGCGTGACACCGCTCGACCCCGCCGTCGCTGGTCGAGCGCGTCTACGCCCGCTGGCCCGAGCGGGTGGCCGCCGGACGCGAGCGTCTCGGGCGCCCGCTCACCTTCGCCGAGAAGGTCCTCGTGAACCATCTGCGCGACCCGTCGACGGCCAGGAGCTCGACACGAGGGCGAGCTACGCCGACTTCGATCCCGACCGGGTCGCCCTGCAGGACGCCCTGGCCCAGATCGTCGCCCTCCAGCTCATGGTCAGCCGGCCTCGACGAGGTCGCCGGTGCCGACGACGGTCCACTGCGACCACCTCATCCAGGCCAAGGTGGCGCGCGGCCGTCGACCTCCGCGTCGGCCCTGGAGCGCCAACGCCGAGGTCTACGACTTCCTGCGGACGGTCTGCGCCAGCTTCGGCATCGGCTTCTGGAAGCCGGGCTCGGGGATCATCCACCAGGTCGTGCTCGAGAACTACGCCTTCCCGGGCGGGATGATGATCGGCACCGACAGCCACACCCCCAACGCGGGCGGGCTGGGCATGGTGGCCATCGGCGTCGGCGGCGGCGACGCCATCGACGTCATGACCGGCCAGCCGTTCAACCTGCGCTGGCCCAAGCTCATCGGCGTGCACCTCACCGGATCGCTGTCCGGTTGGTCGTCGCCCAAGGACGTGATCCTCAAGGTCGCCGACGCTCCTCACGGTGACGGGCGGCACCGGCGCCATCGTCGAGTACTTCGGTCCCGGCGCCGACACCATCAGCGCCACCGGCAAGGCCACGATCTGCAACATGGGGGCCGAGATCGGCGCCACCACCTCGCTGTTCCCGTTCGACGCCAACATGGCCGCCTACCTGCGCGGCCACCGGACGCGGCGAGCTGGCCGACGCTGGCCGTCGCGGTCGCCGGCGATCTGCGTGCCGACCCCGAGGTCGAGCGCCGACCCCGGGCGGTTCTTCGACCAGGTCGATCGAGATCGACCTGTCCGCGCTGAGCCCCTGATCAACGGCCCCGACACCCCCGACCTGGCCCACCGGTGGGCGAGGTGGGCGCGTGGGCCCGCGACCACGGGGTGCCCGCCGAGATCTCCGCCGCCCTCATCGGCTCGTGCACCAACTCCTCCTACGAGGACATGACCCGGGCCGCCTCGATCGCCCGGCAGGCGTCGGCCCACGGCCTGCGGGCCAGGACGCCACTGCTCGTCACGCCCGGCTCCGAGCAGGTGCGCGCCACCATCGAGCGCGACGGCCTGCTGGCCGACCTCGAGGCCATCGGCGGCACCGTGCTGGCCAACGCCTGCGGCCCCTGCATCGGCCAGTGGGACCGCACCGACCGCCGAGCCCGACCGAGCTCAACACCATCGTCAACAGCTTCAACCGCAACTTCCCCAAGCGCAACGACGGCAACGCCAACACCAAGGCCTTCGTCACCTCGCCCGACATGGTGATCGCCTACGCCCTGGCCGGCACGCTCGACTTCGACCCCGTCACCGACTCGCTCACGACCGGACTCCGGGGCGCAGCGTGCGGCTCGACCCCCCCGTCGGCGAGCACCTGCCCGTCGCGGCGGCTTCGACCCCGGCGAGTCCGGCTTCGTCGCGCCCCCCGAGCGACCGCGTCCGAGATCGCCATCGCCGTCTCCCCGACCTCCGACCGGCTGCAGCTGCTGACCCCGTTCCCCGCCTGGGACGGCAACGACTACGTCGACCTGCCCGTGCTGCTCGAAGGCCAAGGGCAAGTGCACGACCGACCACATCTCGGCCGCCGGCCGCTGGCTCCGCTACCGCGGCCACCTCGAGAACATCTCGGGCAACCTGTTCCTCGGCGTCGTCAACGCCTTCACGGGCGCGACCGGCGAGGGCAAGGACCCGCTCGACGGCGACGACCCGCTCCGTTCCCCGACATCGCCAAGCACCTCGGCCCGAGGCCGGCGTGCGGTGGTGCGCGGTCGGCGACGAGAACTACGGCGAGGGCTCGTCGCGCGAGCACGCCGCCATGGAGCCCCGCTACCGCGGCGGCGCTGGTGATCCTGGCCCGCTCCTTCGCCCGCATCCACGAGACCAACCTGAAGAAGCAGGGCATGCTCCCCCTCACCTTCGCCGATCCGACGACCTACGACCTGATCGGCGAGGACGACCGCATCTCCGTCCTCGACCTGGCCTCGCTCGGCGCCCGACGCGCCGGTGCGCTGCCGCGTCACCAAGCCCGACGGCACCCGGGTCGAGTTCAGTGCACGCCACACGTTCAGCCCTGACCAGACTCGAGTGGTTCAGGGCGGGCAGCGCCCTCAACGTCATCCGCCACCAACAGCCCGGGAGAGGCCGACCGGGCGAATTCTGAGTCGCCGTGCGACGCTCGGCGCTTGCCACGACTCGGCGTCAGGGATCACGTTCCGGTTCGCCGTGGTCGGCGTTGGCGCGTCCCGCTCGCCAGTACGGCTTGGCCGAGACTTCATCGCCGGTGAGACCCCTCGTGACGAGGGCGGCGCGGATCTCACCCACCACACGGTGCTCTCCGGCGACATAGACGTGCCTCGACCCGGGCGGGATGTCCACGGAGTCGAGCGCGTCCAGCAGCCCCGACGCCGTCGCCGAGGCGCCCTTGCGCTCGAGGAACCGAACGGCGATCTCGTCCCCGCCCGCCATCTCGGCTCGAAAGGCGCCCGCCATGGTCGACGAGTCCACCTCGAGCACCACGACGGCGCGGTGGTCGGGGCCGAGGGCGTCGAGCATGGCCCCGACGGCGGGCCCGAACGTCTCGTCCCCCACGAAGAGATGCCAGGTCGCGTCCGATCGCAGCGTCACCTTGCCCCGGGGGCCGATGGCCGCGAAGCGCGTGCCCGGGCCCGCCTGCGCCGCCCACCGCGCCGCCGGGCCCTCGCCGTGCAGGACGAAGTCGAGATCGAGAAGGCAACGTCCGGCCTCGAAGCGTCGAATGGTGTAACGACGCCGAACCATTCGGTCGCCTGCCTGGGCGACGTCGAGCATCAGGTCCTGGCCGGGCTCGAAGGAGAACCCGGTCAGGGGCGACCCCGGGCTTCCACCCACCCGCAGGCGGCGGAGGCTCGGCGCGAGGTCGACGGCCTCGACCACCTCCAGGTCGTAGGCACCGACCCCCAGTCGCTCGGCCAACGCCGCCGCACCCGATCTCGACACCGGGGGCGCAGCCCGATCGGTCACGGTCCGGCTTCGCTCCGAGCCGGGAGACTGTGGTGCGCCGTCACCGGATTCGATCATCGGCTGCAGCGTAACGGCACGTCCTCGTGGTCCGGTCGAGCCGCCCGAGGCTCCCGTAGGATCCGCCCATGCGCCATCCGGACCTGGCGTCCGCCCTCCGCGCCGCCCTCGACCGCGACCCGTCGTCGATCCCGGCCGTGTTGGCCAGTCTGGGCCACGAGATCGGCGCAACCGACGTCGTCGTCTATCTCGTCGACTTCGGACGGGTCGTCCTCGAACCACTCGAGGACAACGCCACCCACACCGAGCTCCCCCACACCGAAGAGGTGGCCACCACCATGGCGGGCCGCGCCCTGCTCACCGGAGACGCCGTCACCGCCGAGCGGGAAGGGGCGTTCCGCGTGTGGGTGCCGATCCTGGAACGATCGGACCGGACCGGCGTGCTGGCGTTGACGCTCCCCGACATCGAGCCGACGACGGTTGGGGTCTGTGAAGAGATTGGCCTGTTCGCCGGCTACCTGATCGCCGTCAATGCCCGCTTCACCGACGTGTTCAACCTGCACCGGCGCCGGAAGGCCATGACGCTGGCGGCGAGCATGCAATGGGATCTGCTTCCCCCGCTGCAATTCACGTCCCCCCGGGTGACGGTGGCCGGGTTCCTCGAACCTGCCTACGAGGTCGGCGGCGACTGCTTCGACTACGCCGTCAACGGGCCCGTGCTCGACGCCGCCCTCATGGACGCCATGGGCCACGGCTTGAACTCGGCCATGCTCGCCGCTCTCGCCATGGGGTGTTACCGCCACGACCGCCGCCAGGCACGAACGCTCGACGCCATGCACGAAGAGCTCGGGACGACGATCGGGAACCACTATCCGGGGAACGGGTTCGTCACCGGACAGCTCGTCCAGCTCGACCTGGAGACGGGCAGCCTGCGGTGGACCAACGCCGGGCATCCCACGCCGCTGCTCATCCGAGGGGGCCAGGTGGTGGGTCAGCTGGCGTGCAAGCCGACTCCTCCCTGGGGCGTCGTACTCGACGCGACGCCGCCCACGGTGGCGACCGAGATGCTCGAACCGGGCGACAGCCTCCTCTTCTACAGCGACGGTGCCGTCGATGCCAGGACCGCGGACGGCGATGGATTCGGCCTCGAGCGCCTGGCCGACCTGGCCGGGCAGTCCGCATCCGACCAACTGCAGCCGGAACAGGTCGTGCGCCGGGTCGGCGCGGCGGTCATCGAGCACCACGCGTCCGAGCTGAGTGACGACGTCACGCTCCTGCTCGTGCAGTGGCACGGGCCGGGTGCATTCTGACATCGAAGGGCAGACGCACGAGCGGTTCTGGGCACGAGATGTGCGCCACGGGCCTCCCCGGGCTCGGTGGGTACGCTCCCCCTCCATGATCGCCAGCAGACGCACCGGGGCCCTCTCATGAAGATCGGCATCGCACTCGGCACGGTTCGACCCGAGCGCTGGGCCGAGGTCAGCTGCGAGGCAGACCGGCTCGGATACGAGTCGGTGTGGATGCCCGAGCATCTCGTGCTGCCCGTGGCCGCCGACGGGAGCCCCTTCGCCGGTGCCGACCATCCCCCGATCCCCTCCGACGTGTCTGTCTTCGACGCCTTCGCCTATCTCTCGTACCTGGCCGGCCGCACCGAGCCAGATCCGGTTCGGCACGCACGTCTACAACATCGGTCTCCGCCACCCCTTCGCCGTGGCCAGAGCCGTCACGACGCTCGACGTCGTCTCCGGCGGCCGGGCCGAGTTCGGGGTCGGGGCCAGCTGGCTCGAGGCCGAATGGGACGCCGTCGGCCTCGACTTCGCAACGCGGGGACGCCGCGTCGACGAAGCCATCTCGGTCTGCCAGCGGCTGTGGAGCGACCGCATCGTCGAACACCACGGTGAGCACTTCGATTTCGGGCCCGTCATGTTCGAGCCCAAGCCGGTGCAGTCCCCGTGGCCGCCCATGCACATCGGGGGGGACGGACCCGCCGCGTTGCGCCGAGCCGCACTCGTCGGGGACGGATGGATCCCCATGAACCACACGGTCGAACAGATCCCGGCCGCCGCGGCTCGTATCGCCGCCCTGCGCGAGCAGGCGGGTCGGACCGGGGCCGTCGAGATCACCATGGGCGTCGAGGCCGACCTCGACGCCCTCCGTCGCGCCGCCGCAGCCGGGGTCGGGCGCGCCCTGGTGCGGCCCTGGTCGAGTGGTCGACAGACCATGGACGGGTTGCGCCGGTTCGCCGACGAGGTGCTCCCCGAAGCGCGAGCGCTGCCGGTGGTCCTTCCAGGCCCGTAGCGCGGTCCCCGGCGGCCGTCACGGACTCGCGGGCAGGGCGGGGCTGGGCGCGGTCACGTAGAGTCGGCCGGATGCGAATTCTGGTGCTCGGTGCGGGTTTCGGCGGTCTCGAGCTCTCGACGAGGCTGTCCGAGCGGTTCGGCGACCAGCTCGATCTCGTCCTGATCGACCAGGCCGAGGGGTTCGTGTTCGGCTTCTCCAAGCTCGACGTCATGTTCGGGCGGGCACTGCCCTCGATGGTCGTCCACCCCTACCGTGACCTCGTCAAGCCCGGGGTGCGGTTCGTGCAGACGCACCATCCGCTCGATCGACCCGGCGGCCAAGCGCGTCGTGACCGACGCCGGTGTCTTCGAGGCCGACATCATGGTGGTGGCGCTGGGTGCCGATCTCTATCCCACGGCCACGCCGGGACTCGTCGAGGCCGGGCACGAGTTCTACACGGTGTCGTCGGCATTCGCCCTGCGCGACGTGTTGTCGAACTTCGGCGGTGGGCGGGTGATCGTCGGAGTGACCTCCATACCGTTCAAGTGCCCGCCCGCACCGAGCGAGACGGCGCTGTTGATGCATGACTATCTCCTTCGAGCGCGGGTTGCGCGAGCGGCTCCGAGATCTCGCTCGTGATGCCGCTGGGCGTGCCCATCCCGCCGTCGCCGGCCGCATCCGAGGCGCTGCTGGCGGCCTTCGCCGAACGCGGCATCCACTGGTACCCCGAACGGTTGGTCCAGGCGCTCGACGCCGACCGGAAGACTGGCACTGCTGAGCGACGGGACCGCCATGCCCTTCGACCTCTTCCTGGGCGTCCCCGTGCATCGCGTCCCGGCCGTGGTCGAGGAGTCCGGACTGGCCGTCGACGGGTGGGTGCCGGTGGACCCCCTGACCCTCGAGACCGCCTTCGCCGGCGTGTACGCCGTCGGCGACGTGACGAGCGTGGGGACGCCGAAGGCGGGCGTGTTCGCCGAGGGACAGGCCGCCGTCGTCGCCGAGCAGATCGTCGTCCATCTTGCGGGGCGGTGCCGAGCCGCTCCTCTACGACGGTCGCGGCGTGTGCTACCTCGCCTTCGGTGCACGACCTCGTCGCCCGCGTCGAGGTCACGTTCATGGCGGGACGTGCTCCCGACGGGGTCTTCGAAGGCCCCTCGCAAGCACTCTCCGACCAGAAGGCTGAGTTCGGCACCAGCCGCATCCGACGGTGGTTCGATCGGACCTGGACCGCGGAGGACCAGCCGGTCCCCTGACCCGGCCACCCGGTCTCGGAGAACGTCGTCTGCGTCACGACGGAGGTCAGTCCCCGTCGGCGGCCTTCAGGGCCCCGCAGATGGTGGCGTCGATCGTCCACTGCTCGGGGGGAAGGTGGTGTTCCGCAGCCCAGGACACGGTGAACGTCCTGCTGCCGGCATCCTCGAGCAGCTTGGCGCCCAGCCGGTCATGCGTCAGGTACAGGCCCACCCGTGTTCGCAACGACGGTCGTCCACCTTCCGAGGGCTCCCCCGCCCAACGCAGCACCCGGGAGCGGCCGACAGCCAGTGCCGCGAGCGTGATCCAAACGCGAGCGAGCGTTCCGAACGACGACTCGACCTTGCCCACGTCATGGAGCAGGGCGGCGGCGATGACCTCCGGTCGCACGTCGTCGGGCTCGAGGAGTCGAACCGTGTCGCGTGCCACTCCCACAGCGTGGCGCCGATCGGGCCCGGACATCCGGTGCCAGAGCGCCTGCTCGCCGTCGGAGAGTTGATCCCGCGCCCACGCCTCGTCGGTTGGCGAAGGGCCGACGGGCACGAGGGCGGAGAAGAAGCGCCCCGCCAGATGGCGCCAAGAACCGAATCCGCTGCTCGCCACCACCCGGTCAACGCTAGTGCGGCGCACGATGCTACCGGCACGCCTCGTTGCGCACGTTCGGTGCACGATGCTCGCTTTTCACGCCCGGGCCCGGGAAATGGGCCCTCCGACCCATGGGCCAGCCCGACCGGCCGATCATGGCCGAATCGTCGGTACCGCCCCCGGACCGGGGCCCGAATGCTTCACGCTCCTGTCAGGTTCTCTCGCCTAGATTCAGGGATTCTCGTTGGGGATCGGGCGCGCCCGTGCGCAACGGGGTGATCGGAGGTTCGACACATGGAGCACTTCCTCGAGACCTGGGGCTACCTCGCCGTCTTCGCGCTCAGCTTCATCTCGTCGATGGGCCTGCCGGTCGGTGCCGAGTTGGCGGTCATCTACGGCGGGGTGCTGGCCAGCGGACAGATCCCCCACGAGCCTCACCACCTCGCCCTGGCGCTCGTCATCGTCCTGGCCGCCGCCGGAGAGGTTCTGGGGTCGCTGGCCGGCTACCTCATCGGCTTCTACGGAGGCCGCCCCTTGGTCGACCGGTTCGGCAAGTATTTGCTGCTCACCCACAGGGATCTCGACAGGGCCGAGGCATGGTTCGCCCGCCGCGGCGAGCCCCTCGTGCTGTTCGGTCGATTCGTGCCCCTGCTCCGCTCCTTCGTGTCCTTCGCCGCCGGACTGGGGGAGATGGCGATCGGAAAGTTCCTGGTGTTCACCGTCATCGGTTGTGCGATCTGGTGCACCGCCCTGGCCAGTCTCGGTGACGCCCTGGGATCGAGCTACAACCATGTCCTCAAGGACTTCAGCGACGCCGGATACGTGCTCGCCGCTCTGGCGGTGATCGCCGTGGTCGGGCTGTTCGCCCACCGTTTCCGGGCGGTGCGCAAGGAACGGACCGCGTAACGCACCCGGAACGGTGGGGTCCTCTCACGGGCTCCACCGGGCCCAAGATCCTGAGAAACCGGAGGGCTAGCGTTGGGTGCACAGTCCGAGAGGAGGATCGATGAGCAAGGTTCTCTACACGGCACACGCCGAGGTGACAGGAGGCCGCGACGGACACGGTGCCACGACCGACGGCGAGCTCCAGGTCGAGCTGCGCAGACCCAAGGAACTGGGCGGCTCCGGCGATGGGACGAACCCCGAGGCGCTCTTCGCGGTCGGGTACGCAGCGTGCTTCGAGAGCGCTCTCGGCGTCGTGGCTCGTCGGAAGAAGGTCGATGCGGGCGAGGTCACCATCCATTCGTCGGTGAGCCTCTCGCCCACCGGCGACGGTGGTTTCAAGCTCGCTGTCACCCTCGACGTCTCGCTGCCCGCCGTCGGTGATCGGAGCACGGCTGCCGAGCTCGTCCGAGGCGCCCATGCGGTGTGCCCGTACTCCAACGCAACCCGCGGCAACATCGACGTGGAGCTGCTCATCGACGGCGAATCGCTCTGAACGCCGCTCGCACCCTTCATACCGGTCTCTGGCCCGAACGATAGGAGTCGTCATGCCTGCTGTGGCCGTCGATGATCTGTCCACCCTCCCCAAGATCCCGCTTCCCGATCCGACGGTGACACCCGAGCGCCCGGTGGTGTCGGTCACGACTGCTCCGGGCGGCTTCGAGGGTGAGGGATTCCCGGTGCGACGGGCCTTCGCCGGGTTGAGCTTGCAGGAGCTCGACCCGTTCGTGCACATGGATCAGATGGGCGAGGTCGACTACGCACCAGGTGAGCCCAAGGGAACGCCGTGGCACCCGCACCGCGGATTCGAGACCGTGACGTACATGATCGACGGCACCTTCGCCCATCAGGACTCCCAAGGAGGTGGCGGTCTGATCACCGACGGGGCCACCCAATGGATGACGGCGGGCGGAGGAATTTTGCACATCGAGACGCCCCCCGAGGAGCTGGTGATCTCGGGGGGCTTGTTCCACGGCATCCAGCTCTGGGTCAACCTGCCGGCTCGGGACAAGATGATCCCACCCGCCTATCAGGGCCTGGAAGCCGATCAGGTGACGTTGCTGTCGTCTGCCGACGGCGGAGCCCTGGTGCGGACGATCGCCGGGGAGGTCGGCGGGCTCCGCGGGCCGGGGTCGACGCACACGCCGATGGCGCTCATGCACGCCAGCGTGTCGGCCGGCGCGCTCCTCCAGCTCCCGTGGGAACCGAGCTTCAACGCCCTCGTCTACGTCCTGGCCGGATCGGGCCGGGCGGGACCGCAGGGCCAGCCCGTGCGGACCGGACAGCTCGCGGCCTTCGGCCCCGGCGACTGGATCTCCCTACGGGCCGACGATCGTCAGGACTCGGGCACCCTCCATCTCGAGGTCCTGGTGCTCGGGGGCCAACCCATCGGAGAGCCGGTGGAGCACTACGGGCCGTTCGTCATGAACAGCCGAGACGAGATTGTCCAAGCACTCGAGGACTTCGAGGCCGGTCGCCTCGGCACCGTTCCCCCCAACGCCCTGATGCCCTTCACACCCGACCCCGTCCCGATCCGCGTCGAGCACACCGGCATCTGAGCCTCAGGCGCCGCCGTCGTCGGGCCGGGTGGGCTCCAACGGGGGCGTCGGCACCTGGATGGCGGGCGCCTCGGTGCCCGCCGTCGATCTCGAACACCTTGCCGGTGACCCACGACGAGGCGTCCGACACGAGATACAGCACCGCGCAGGCGATGTCCTCGGGCTCACCGGGGCGGTGCATCGGCGTGCCGTCGACGAACTGCCGGCGGAGGTCATCGTCGGTGAGCACGATCTCGAGCGACCGGGTGGCCACGCCTCCCACGTCGATGGCGTTGACCCGCACCCGCGGGGCCAGTTCGGGAGCGATGTTGCGGGTCATGCGGTCGAGCGCGGCCTTGGCCGACGCCGTAGGCGACGAACATCGTCTGCGTCATGCTGGCCGAGCGTGACGAGATGTTGACCACGGCCCCGCTGGCCGACGGTATCGACCATCTGGCGGGCGGCCAGCTTGGTGAGGGTCAGCGGGGCCGTCACGTTGAACGCGAAGGTGCGGGCCATGAAGCCCTCGCTGGTGTCCATCGCCGCCCGGGGCATCGCCCCTCCGGCGTTGTTGACCAGGATGTCGAGCCGGCCGAACTCCTCGACCGTGTGCGCCACCAGGTGCTCGCAGGCGGTCGCGTCGGTGACGTCGGTGGGCACCACCAAGGCACGCCGGCCGAGGGAGCGGATGTGGTCGGCCACCTCCTCCAGGTCGGACTCGGTGCGGGCCGCCAAGGCCACGTCGGCGCCGGCCTCGGCCAGCCCGATGGCGATCCCCCGGCCGATCCCCAGCCCGGCCCCGGTGACAATCGGCCACCCGCCCCTCGATGGCGAACCGGTCGAGGATCATGGCCCGCCCGGACTCTCGCCCCGCTCCCGGTCGGTGGAGGCCGAGAGCAGCCCGGCCCGCCACCAGGGGCAGGTCGAGGTAGGTGAGCAGGCCGGGCTCGGCCCGGCACACATAGGGGATGGCGTTGACGCAGTGCATGCGGTGGCGACGATGCCGGGGTTGCGGACGAGGCCCGCCTCCACCGTCTCGGGGTGCAGCTTCTTGAAGGTGGTGAGGCAGTTTGGATCGCCGGTGATCTCGACTTCGAAGCGCTCGCCGCCGGGGCCGAACACCCAGGCGGGGTCGAGGTGCTCCTCGCCCATGAGCCAGTTGACCGCGGCGGTGACCACGGGTTCGCCGTCGACCAGCGCCTCCCATTGGAACCGCTGGGCGGCCACCGTCCCCGGCTGGATGGGGCCGATGGGCGAGTCGATCGGCGCGGTGGCCACCGCCATCTCGTGGGTGGTCCGCAGCTGCGGCTCGATGTCGAAGCCCAGCTCGTCGGCCACCATGAAGATCGACTGGCGGAAGCCGGCCACCGAGCGCGTCGATCATGATGCTGGCCCGAGCCTCCTCCGGAGTCTTGCCGAACAGCATCCAGTCGCGCACCACGTCGGGCGCGCCGTAGGTGCGGATGTCGGAGAACTCCTCGGCCCGCACGTGGGTGATCGATCCCGACAGGGCGGAGACCATGAGCGGGAACCGCTCGGTGATGCCCCCGGGATGGATCCCGGTGCCGTGCAGGGTCACGCCGGCGCCCTTGGCGACGGCGTCGACGCGCTCCCGCTCCTCCGCCGGTGGGTAGAACCAGCCCAGCGGGGTGACCACGTTCTTGCCCGACTCGAGGATGGCGGTCGACCAC
Source organism: uncultured Acidimicrobiales bacterium (assembly GCA_963846125.1). GTDB lineage: Bacteria > Actinomycetota > Acidimicrobiia > Acidimicrobiales > UBA8190 > Chersky-840. The sequence goes on along the minus strand of CAWJUR010000004.1, from coordinate 496,446 downwards.
GTCGGGGTCGGCCATGAACGGGCTGTAGAGAACGCAGTCGGCCTCGATGGCCAAGCAGGGCGGCGACATCGCCGGTGGCGGTCACCCCGAGGGGCGCACCGGCCCAAGAGCGTACCGAGGTCGACACCCTCCTTGGCGGGGCTGTGGACCCAGGCGCCGGCCAGCTCGAGATCGGGATGGGCGAGCACCCCTTCCATGGCGGCACGCCCCACCCCTCCGGTGGCCCACTGGATCACTCGAAAGCTCATGCCGCGTCGTCCTCCCTGGTCGGCGTGGGGCTCGGTGATGGCAATGATGCCACGCAGCCCCACGAGCGACCCCTCCGCAAGGGAGTGAGGAGATTCGGGGGTCGATCAGGGTCGAGCGGCTTTTGAACCGGTCACGAGACGCTCCCGGTCGAACATCCGCGACACGATGCGCAACGCCCGCAGGTCGATCACGAGCAGGCCGACCGCGAAGATGACGGCGACCCGGAACGTCGGATGGATCACGCCGATCCCGAGCAGCACGACCACGCCGAGGGGCGGGAAAGCTGGCGAGCGTCCCCAGCTGCTGGGCGACGCGGACCTCGCTCGCCCGGACCGACACCGCCATGCCGACGACGATGGCCCAGCCGGCCAACAGCGGCGCGAACAGGAACAGGGCCAGGAGCACCGGCCCCTCGTGGAACACGGCTCGAGGCGACGGCGGGGTTGGCGAACAGCCGAACGACGGCAAGGAAGAGCGCCGAACACCGCGTAGGAGAGCACCACCGTGGGGATCATGACCGCCGCCGCCTTGCCCAGGATGAACTCCTGCCTGCGGATCGGCGTGGTGAGCAACGGTTCGAGTGTCCCCTGCTCGCGCTCGCCGACGACCGAGTAGGCGGCCAGGGTGCGAGGGCATGATGACCGGAATCAACAGCAGGAAGAGGAGAGGAAGGTGCGTAGTACGTCCGGTCGGACGCGGTCGACGGCGAGCCGAGGAAGACGGACAGCGTGGGCTGGATGAGGAAGATGGCCGGCAGGACGGCCATGGTCACGACGATGGACCGTTTGCGCCGGTAGTCCCGCAGCTCCTTGCGGACGACGGCGCGGATGCGGCTCGGATCGAGGCGCATCATTGTCGGCGGGCCTCCACGTCCTCGTCGATCAGCTCGAGGTAGACGTCTTCGAGCGAATGCTGCGCCTCGCCGATGGAGAGGACGTCGGCGCCGGCGCCGACGAGGCCCCGAGTCACCTCGGGTGCGGCGACCCGGGGATCGGACACCGAGAGCGACGTAGGAGCCCGGTTCGTCAGAGCGCCAGCCCTCGACAGCCGGCGATGCGGGCGAAGACCTGGCTCGGGTCGCTCGAGCGGCGCGACGGGTCCTGACGACGAGCGCGCTTTTGAAGAGCCGGGCCCGCAGCTCCTCGGGCCGTGCCGACGGTTCGCAGCGTCGTGTTCAGGATGGCGACCCGGTCACAGAGCTTCTCCGCCTCCTCGAGCCGGTGGGTGGTGAGGAAGATCGTCACGCCCCTGCTGCCGGAGCCCGATGATCAGGTTGTGCACCTCGCGCGCGGCCACCGGGTCGAGTCCCGAGGTCGGTTCGTCGAGGAACATGATCGCCGGGTCGCTCAGCAGCGTTCGCGCCAGTCCGACCCGCTGGCGGAGCCCCTTGGAGAGACCGCCGCAGAGATCTCCGGCCCGATCGCCGAGGTTGACGGCGTCGAGGGCTTCTTTGATCCGCGTGCCGGGCTGATGCAGACCGTAGAGCCCGGCGAAGTACTCCAGGTTCTCGGTCACCGTCAGCCGGAGATACAGCCCCGGCGCCTCGGGCATGATCGAGATGCGCTGTCGGATCTCCACACCGTTCTCGGGGCTGAGCGGGATCCCCGCCACCGTGGCCGATCCCGAGGTCGGGGCGATCAACGTGCCGAGGGTCCGCACCGTCGTGGTCTTGCCCGCGCCGTTGGGGCCCAGGAACCCGAACACCTCGCCGTGGGCGACCTCGAAGGTCACCTCGGAAAAGGCGGTCCGCTCCCCGAATCGCTTGGTCAGCTGGCTGACCACCAGGGCGGGCTGCCCCTTCGTGCCATCGAGCTCGGCCCCATCGGTGACCGATGCACCACGCGGATCCCACCGGGGAGCTTCGGCCCTGGCCGGGGCGGCCGTGACGCCGGGCCCGACAACGGCTGCTCGGTGCGGCACCGTCATTCGGCGCTCCCTCTCCCGGCGACGTCGGCCTCGGAAGTCGCGGCCGACCGCTCCTCCTCGGGGGCCCCGGAACGCCGGGCCTTGAGGTGGCAATGCTATGCCCATCCAGCCCGTCTCAAGTACCTGAGCAGGACTTTCTGCCGCCCAGCCGGAACCCACCGGCCCCGAGCGCGGTCGGCCCGTCACCGGTGAGATGATGCGCGACGGTGAAAAGTGGGCATCACCACACCAGTAGGAGGGGAGCCAACCTGGAAAGGCCGACATGGCGCGGAGACAGACCGGGGGCCCGGCGCGGACCCGACTGACCAAACTGAACACTCAGCCCGACCTGAGCCCCCGCGCCCTGGGGGCGATGGCAGAGGCCGCCCGGCGGTCGCGCGAAGGTGGCGGCGGGAGGGCCACGGACACCACACAGCGCATTCGATCGCCGAAGACGGATCCCCACCCCGTGGCCGCGGTGGCACCACCCGTCGATGAGGTCCGGAGCAATCGCGAGCGCCGCCTGAAGACATCGATCGCGCTGGTGGGAAGTGCGGTCGTCGTGGCGGCGATCAGCCTCGGCATCTCTTCGGCGTCTCATGACGGCGCCGCGCCCGAGCACCGGTCGTCACGACCCGGAACCGGCGTCACCCTCCCGACGAGGCCGCGCTCGACGCCGACGACGACAGGCCCCCTGTCGACGGGGTCCTCCCCTACGACAGGCCCCTCCCCCGCGACGGCGTCCTCCCCCTCGACCACCGCGCCGCCACCGGCATCGGGCCCAGGACCGGTGCTGTCCGCCCTCTCCCCGTCGAGCGGCTCCCCCGGTCAGTCGGTGGTGGTCGTGGGCATGGGTTTCTTGAGCTCGGACGGCACTGTCCTGGCCACCTTCGACGGGCAGGTGGCACCGACGGTCTGCCCGATGGCTACGAGCTGCACGCTCACGGTCCCGGCCATGTCCGACCAACCTTCGACGGTACCGGTCACGATCACGACGGCTTCAGGTACGTCCAACGCCTTGAGTTTCGCCTACCAACCGTCGTCGACGAGCGATCCGACCGTGGATGCAGGTGCCACCGGGTCCACCGGATCCGGGCCAGGTGAAGCGACGAGCGCAGAACGCCACGGGGGAGGTCGGCACCGGCATGACTAGCCCGGCGGCGTCAGGGCCGCTCGTCGACCTCGGTCACATACTCCCAGGCGTCGATGTGTCCGCTGTGGCGATGAATGACGATGGGGGCGGCATTCGACTTCGACAGCTCTCGAGCTCGCGTCTCCGCCGTGTCGTCACCGTTGAACTCGCCCGTTCCGATCACCGACCCCCCGGGTTTGGAGAATCGATAGCTCCACAGTTTGCCGGACGACGTGTCAGCATCGCTCATGCCCGGACACTATCGACTGCGTGGAGATGGGGCACAGAGGGCTGAGTCGGCGGCTGTGCTCAGGGAATGCGCATGTCGCGATGTTGCGCGGCCGACTGCCGCTCCTCATCGGTCAACTCCGACAGCCGTACCAGCGTGACGAGGCTCCAGTGGCCGCCGACCGGACAGCGCTGGACCCGCGCCCAACCGAGGCGAATCGCCTTGAGCGACCCGCCGGGAATCCAGATCGTGGTGAAGAGATGGCCCCGGCGACAGCGAACAACGACATTGCCACCGAGGCCATACCCACGACGTCTGAGGGCGAGCAGCTCGCCGCCGAGCGCGAAGCCCCCGACGGTTAGGGCGGTCTTGCGAGAGCGGCGGCGAGCGGAGGGCTTGGTCGTCGGCGGGGAGACCGGTTCATCGTTGGTACTCATACTTCCCCACCTCTCTCGCCGTGGATATGCCGACAGGGTATCGAAGCCGGGCCCGAGCCATCCCCACCGCTCAACCAACGATCGCGTCGGTGACCTCGTTCAACAGGGCACGACCGTCGAGATAGCGATCGAGGTTCTCCGCGAAGAGCTCGGCCTGCCGAGCGAGTCGACCGATACCGCCGGCGGCGTTGTGCGGCGTCACGCGGATGGACGGATGTGACCAGAACGGATGGTCTTTCGGAAGTGGCTCGGTACGAAAGACGTCCAGGACGGCAGCCGACAGGTGGCCGGCATCGAGGCTCTCGATCAATGCGTCGTCGTCGACCAGTGTTCCCCGGGACACGTTGACGAGGAGGCTTCCGGGTTTCATCCGGGCCAGGAACGGGGCGTCCACGAGATTGGCGGTCGTGGGCGTGGCCGGGGCAGCGACGACGACCACGTCGGCGAGCCCGACAACGTCGTCGAGCTGGTCGGGGGTGACGGTCTGCTCGGTGGGATCGGTAGGCGACGGGTGTCGCCGACACCCGATGACGTGCGCCCCGAACGCTTGCGCCCGATGAGCGACTTCGGCCCCGATCCCCCCGAGCCCGATGACGACCCACGTCGAGCCGGAAACCTCGCGCCAGTCGTGGATCCTCCAGCGGCGCGCCGACGTCTCGATCTCGCCACTGGGCGGCGTCCTGGAATTCGTCGAGCACCGCACGCATCACGAACTCGGCGATGGGCAGACCGTTGACATGGGCATTGCTGATCCGTACTCCCTTGGCCACCATCGCGCCGAAAACCGGATCGTCGTAGCCGGCCGCCGGGGACTGGAACCAGCGCAGCGCCGGACTGTCGAGCATCCGGGAGAAGAACGCGACGAGCGGGGCACCTTCTCGGAACAGGTCCGATGTCCCCCACGCGACCTCCGGCTGGGCGTCGGTGCGGGCGATCGGTTCCCCGCTCCGGTCGGAGAGCGTCCCGTCTTGGTTCATGAGGAGCCAGTCGACACCGGGTCGGTCGAGTCGTGCATGGAACGACCGGTGGGCCACCGCCGTGAGGAGGACGAGCATCAAATCCAAACCTAATCGCACCTTCAGACCGGTCCCGGGTCGTGGGAGACGACCTATGCGACGCCCCCCCGGGGCGCATCGGCGTCGCGTCTCTCCTGGAACGCGCGCCGATATGCCTGGGGACTGGTCTGAATGATCCGTTGGAAGTGTTTGCGCAGGTTCCCCGGAGTACAGAAACCACTCCCCTGGGCCACGGCCTCGATCGAAAGATCACTCGCTTCGAGCATTCGCTGGGCAAGATGGACACGTTGTCGCTGCACCCATTGGTGCGGCGTGGCTCCCGTGGCAGCGAGGAACCGACGGGCGAATGTCCTCGGGCTCATCGCGGCGCGGGCAGCCAGATCGTCCACGGTGAGAGGCTCGTTCAGGTGCTCCTGCGCCCAGGCGACGGTGGCTGCGAACATGTTCGAGTCCTCGAGCGTGGGCAACGGGGTGTCGATGAATTGGGCTTGGCCGCCGTCGCGTTGGGGCGGTACGACCGAATTGGCGGGCCAGTTGCGTGGCGACCTCGGTCCCGTAGTCCTTGCGGACCACGTGCAGGCAAAGATCGATGCTGGCCGCGCTGCCCGCCGACGTCAGGATGTCACCGTCGTCGACGAAGAGCACCGCCGGGTCGACCGAGACGTCCGGGTAGCGACGGGCCAGATCGTCACACTCCGACCAATGGGTGGTGACCCGGCGCCCGTCGAGCAGACCGGCTTCGGCCAAGACGAACGCTCCGGTACACAACGAGATGATGCGACACCCTCGCGCCTGCGCTCGCCGAAGTGCCTCGAACACCTCGGCCGGCACGAGGTCGAGATCCTCGGTCGGAGGCACGACAACGGTGCCTGCGTGGCGAATCTTCTCGAGCCCGTGAGGAGCATGCAGCTGCAAGCCGCCATCGACGGTGACCGGTACTGGGCCCGACCCGCAGACGGAAAGCCGGTACCAAGGGGTGTCGAGGTCGGTGATGTCGTTTTGGCCGAAAATGTCGCAGGCGACGCCGAGCTCGAACAACGCGACCCCCTCGTACACGACAACGGTCACCGCGTGCCCCGCCCCTACCGGCCGGCGCGGCCGCGGCGCGGTCGTGGGGGGACGGCGCCGTGACAGCCCGATGGCAGGTTTCGTCGCGCATGATGTCAATCATGCCACTTTCGATCATGGGAGCGCGGGCGCACCATTGGTGTATGAGGAACCGCCAACAATTTCAGAGCGTGGCCCATGATGCGGCACGACGAGAGGGGGAGATGGTGCTCCTGATCAACGATCCCATCAACCCCGAGGGTCTGGTCCCCCGACCCGATCAGGCATGGCTTCGACTGCTGTCGCGGTTGCTCGCCTCCTCGCTCGATCGCCAACTGGCATCGGGGTGTCTGCCCGAGTCCAATCCGCTGCTGGCCACCCGGGCCCAGAGGCTCGTGTCACCGTCGATGCGCTGTGCCCTGGCACGAAACTGGCTCGATCTCCTGACCGTGGCGCGCCGGCCCGCGGTGCCAAGCATTTCGCACACACCGCTGTGCCGTGAGCGCATCATCGCCGCCGAAGACGAGATCCGAGCGATGCTGGGGGCGCTGTCGACCACCCTCCCGACCCCGGCACGCGGTGTCGCCATGGCCAGCTGGCTGCTGCGCAACGGCGCGGGCCCCCTGTACAACCGACACTGCGCCGCGGACCTGCGCACCGAGCTACGGGAGGCGACCGCACAGCTCGACCCCGGCCTCTCGCTGGCGGCGTCGGCGTGACCTCGACACTCCCGACATCCAGCGTGTCGGCGGCGCCGGGGCGCTGAGCCCACGGCAGGGAAAGCGGTCGGGGGAACCCAGACGCCCCGAGGCCGGGGCGCCCCGGCGCCGCGCCAACAGAGTAGCGGTACATGGCAGTCGGGACTGCCATCCTGTCATTGGCAAGTGACATCCAGGCCCGGTTGCCAGGGACTACCCGGGAAGTGGTCAGCCTCGGGGACGGTGCCGAGAACAGAGGTCCCGGTCCTCGGCGTCAGTGGTCCAGCCCTTGCACCATGCTCGGTGCTGAATGATGTCATCCACGGGCGGAATGAATATCTCGATGGCACTGGACACGACCAGGGAATACCAGCAGCCGTCGAAGTCACACAGGATCGCACCGCGACGCAGGGTCACCGTGGCCCACCGTATGCCTCGACGTCCATGGAATCACCCCCTCAGGCAAACGACTTTCAAGGCTATTCCCTGACTCTTGGTGCCAATCGCCTCTTTTGGTGTAGAACCACGCCAACGCGGTCGATCGGGTCCTCGCGTCATCTCTCGGAGTGCGAAACCTCATCCCGGATCTCTCGCTCGAGAAAGACCGTGAAGCCTTCTTGCCAAAGGATGCCGACCCGATTTTGGAAGAGGTGAATCGGTCTCGCCGCGACGACCCCGACGATGGTCCATCCCTCGACGAGGAGCTTGCTGAGCTGTTCCTCCGTCTCGATTCTGGACGCCTCGGCTCTCGAGGTCTCCCGCTTGCGATCAGGAGGAAACGACGTCCCTTCCCACCAGTGCGCCCCCCGCAAGCGAATTCGGTACCACTCGCGTTTGTGCACGAGAATGCCCTACCTTCTTGAACCCCAAGCTCAGCGAAAACCCCCGGTGCCGACCAGATCTTCGGGCACCCCAGGCCGACAGTCAAGAGGGCTGAAGGGATGGTGAGGCGCCCAGGAGACAGAACCCAGGCGAGGCGCGCCGGCGGGGATCTCGGTACCCTCGTGGCGGTCTGTGAGCTCCTGCGACTCGCAGATTCGCGATCCGGAGGTGAACGTGGACACGTGGCAGGCGGCCGACGAGGAGCGGGCGGAGCTCGCTGACGACCTGTCGACCCTCGACCACAGCCAATGGGACACACAGTCTCTTTGCAGCCAGTGGAAGGTCCGACACGTCATCGGCCATCTCGTCGGCGGAGCCGATGTGAAGGTGGGGCCGTTCGTCACCGGGATGCTCAAGAGCGGTATGAACTTCAACCGCTTCATCTGCCGGGAGGCCCTGGTGCTGGGAGCGGCCCAACCCGACGAACTCCTAGGGCAGTTTCGGAAGACGATCGGGACGCGCCGGACTCCGCCGGGGGCGAAGCCCGAGACCATGCTCACCGACCTTGTGTGCCACAGCGAGGACATTCGCCGACCGACCGGCATGACGCGGAGCGTGCCAGAGGCCACCTTGTTGACGGTGGCCGACACGATCAAGCGCGTCGGCTTCCCCGTGCACGCCAAGAAGCGCATTGCCGGTCTGCGCATGTCGGCGACGGACGCCGATTGGTCGGCGGGAAGTGGTCCGTCCGTCGAAGGCCCCCTGACGTCGCTCATCCTCGTGATGGCAGGACGCAGGGCGCCGCTCGAGGACCTGTCGGGTGAAGGACTACAGACCCTTTCGGCCCGCATGTAGCCACTCCCGGCGTTGGGCAACCGACCATTGCCGCGTCGCTCGATCGATCGCAGCGGTGGTTGCGTGGCACGGCACCCGCAGCGACAAAAGTCCGTGGCGCAGGGCGGGCTAGCGTAGGCCGGAGCGTCACGTGATACGAAAGGAACCCGGAAATGAGCGAACTGCTCTTGGCAGCCGAACGAGAGGCCGTGGCGGGCGCCAGCCGCCATCTGGCCGAGAAAGGACTCGTCATCGGCACGGCGGGGAACATCTCCGCCCGCCAGGGAGACCTGATCGCGGTGACTCCCACCGGGTCCGACCTCGGGACGTTGACGGCGGAGATGATCACGGTCATCGACCTCGGTGGACAGGTCGTCGACGGCGATCTGGCGCCCACATCAGAGGTACCGCTCCACACCGGAATCTACGCCGGCACGAATGCGCTCGCCATCACGCACGCCCATGCCATGGCGTCCACTGCGCTGTCGTGTTGTCACGACGAGCTACCGGCTCTGCACTACAGCTGTTTGGAACTGGGGGGCACGCCCCGCACGGCGGCATACGCAACCTTCGGCTCTCAAGAGTTGGCCGACAACGTCATCGAAGCACTCAAGGGGCGCAACGCCGCCATGATGCAGAACCACGGCTCCGTTGCCTACGGCGCAACCATGGACCAGGCCATCCACCGGCTCGAGCTCCTGGAATGGCTCGCTGAGCTGTACTGGCGGGCATCGTCCATGGGGACACCCCACGTGCTCACGGACAAGGACTTCGAGGCGATCATCACAGCGGCCATCGAGCGCGGGTACGGTGCCATGAAGAAGGTCGACAAGAGCTGACGTTCCTGCTCAGCGACCCGTCCGCCCGTCGAACAGTTCGCGAAGTATGTCGGCGTGGCCGGCGTGTCGGGCCGTCTCCTCGAGCAGGTGCATGAGAACCCATCGCAGATTCACCTGCGCCTCGTCTCCTACGTCTCGGCACCCCTCGTCGAGGCTCGGGGTCGCCGCCACGACCTTGTCAGTCCGCTGCCAGGTCTCCTCGTACGCGTCAATGACACCTTCGACCGTGTCGTCCGGATCGACGGTGTCATCCGGGATCGCAACGTCCTGGCCGGCGAAGCGACACAAGATCCAAAGGGATTCCGCGCGCGTCATGTGCTTCACCAGCCACAAGAGGGTCGTGCCACTGCCAACAGCACTTCGTCGGGCCGCATCGTCGTCGACTCCGGCGACCTTCCGGACGAGCGACCTCCGCTGGTATTGGAGCAGCGCGTGCACCGTCTCCCGCTCATCGCCAACGAGTCGAGGCGGCTTCTGGTCGTCCATGACCAGAGTGTATGACCGAGGTGCTCGCGGCCGATCTCCACGATGTGGTCCAGTCAGGCCCCCCGTCAGCGCTCCCTCTCGAGAGTTACTACCGGCCGATCGCAGTGAGCGGTATCTCACCGGCCGGAGACGAGAAGAAGAGCCCGATCGGGCCCGGGGCTCCCGCCGCGACCGAGAGGTGCACGCCGTTGGGCACCTTGCCGCCCAGCCAACCGACCAGTGCCGCTCGATCAGCAGTTGCCACCTCCAGTCGGGAGAACCCCGTCGCGCCGTTCGGATGGGTGCGTTCGCTGCGACCGGGATGCTGGCCGGGGTCATCCCAGGCCATGAAGGCACACCGCCAGGGCTCGATCCAGGACACGTCCACACCGACCGCCCGCCAGCGAACCGTCTCGCCCGTCGGCAGCACGCGGCACCGTCGCTCCACGGGCAGTCCGACACGTGTCGCGGTGCCCTCGATGTCCTCGGGTTCGACCGACCAGCGTGCAAGGCCACGACCGCGTGTCGATAATGCCGTCATGATGGGCCGACCCTGGGCGGACGCAAGAGCCTCACGTGCGTCGACGACGGCCAGGAGCTCGAGGTACTGATTCCCAAATGGCACGATGACGTTCGCCGTGCCTCGGCCCGGATGATGTCCACCTTCCAGGACGGTGAAACCGGCTGTCTCCATGTGACTCCGAGCGGTGACGAGGTCGTCAACGAGAACAAGCGCCTGTACGAGTCGGTCCGCCACGGCCCGATTCTTACGAACGCCGGCACCCTCGCTATACCGGATATCGACCTGCCTTCTCCTGTGCCCTCACGGCATCGCTTCAGCCGCCACAAAATACTGCGATACGTGGCAGACCCTTTTCGGATCGTGACAGGAGTGTCATTGCATGGTGGTGGTAGCACGACGAGCGGATACCGGCCCGCACCCTTGTGCGACGGCCACACGGCACGACGACGCAGCCAGCCAGTGGAACCTCGTCAAAATATGGGATTGCGGCGCATCCTGTCGCGAGTGAAGCTGGCGCAGCCCCTCGCCCCCGAGGCGGCTCTTCTTCGGCGGAGGATTGACATGAAGGCGTTGCGACTCGTTCCCGTTGTGCTGCTCGCGTTGTCAGGATGGCTCGTCGGCACCGGGGCCGCGAGTGCCTCGCCCCTTTCCTCCCATCACGGCTACACCTGCTCCGGCGGCAACGTGCCGGCGGGGTCCTACGGCTCGATGATCATCACCGGTATCTGCTACATGCCGGCCGGCAACATCAACATCTGGGGCAATCTCACCGTGGCCCCCGGGGCATTGCTCGACGCCGTCGCCCCCGGTGATCCGACGACGGGCACCCCCGCCGTGCCGGCGACCGTGTCGGTCGGGGGCAACATCGTGGTCGGCAAGGGCGCCGTGTTGCTCTTGGGATGTTCGCCGAACATCTCCTGCGCTCCGCCGAATGCCGGCATCTCCTTCGACTCTGTCCGGGGCAGCATCACCGCCTACGGCGCCCAGGGAGTCGTACTGCACTCCGTCGCCATCGATGGCAACGTCAGCCTCCTCGGAGGCGGAGGTGGAGCTGCAGCCCAGACGTGCAACTCGCAGACACCTCCCACGGACACGGTCCCGATCCCGAACCTGGAGCCGTGGTCCGAGGATGCGAACCTCGACTTCACTCCCGTCTACAGCGACGTGGAGGACGTCTCGATCGGAGGCAACTACACCGTCACCAATTTCGACCTCGTGCTGGATCGGATCGCTGCGCAACCTGATCGGCGGGAACGCCACCTTCGTCGACAACGTCATGGGTGACCCCGACGCCATGGAGATCGGCAACAACCTGATCAGTGGCAACCTCGCCTGCTTCGACAACAACCCGGCGCCCCAATTCGGCGACGGGGCGGCTCCCGACCTCGTCAGTGGCCGCGCCTTCGGCGAGTGCAGCTTCCACGTGGTGCTGCAGAACCCGGCAGCCGAGGCCGTCAGCGCCAACATGGAAAGCGGTGTTGGCATCAACGAACACTTCGTCGTGAGCACTCGCAACCTCGACACCTACTACGGGAAGCACACGTCGACCAACGTAGGCACGCTGCCCGGCTACCCGGTGACGACCTCCTCCGGCGACTCCATCTTCGCCGAGCTCAATGACTTCACCCTGACGGGGAACGGCCTCACCGGTACGGCCGACTACACCGGGGGAGCACCCGGACAAGCCCCGGGGGAGGCGCTCCTGGGGACCGCCTACCCCGACGGCTCGCAGTCGTTCGTCGCCTACGACACCTGCGGAGCCTGCAGCTTCGACGGTCAAACCGGCATGGTGACGCTCCGGGCGTACGGGAGCACGGGTCGGTCCGGGTTCACCCATGGCACGTTCCTGATCACCGGCTCGGGCACCACCGTTCCCACCTCGACCAGCCCGGTCCCGGGACTGGCGACCTTGGTCGGATACGGCACGTTCTGGGGCTCAGGCACCACCGTGCACGTCGTGGAGCACCTCGGGTTCGGCTGATTCCTGGCGTGAGCAAGCTAGCGGTCGCCGGTGGACTCCGGTGGGCTGGGATCCACCAGCGACCGTCAGCCGCGCTCCCGCCGTGCACGGCGGTGTGGTCTACCCGATGAACTTGATCAAGGCCTCGTTGACCTCGTCGGGGTGCGTCCAACCGACATTGTGAGGACCGCCTTCGATCTCGATGAACTGGATGTCGTGCACGAGGTCGGGGAGACGTCGGCCCGTAGCATCAATGGGGAGGATCCGGTCCTCCGTGCCCTGGACGACCAGCACAGGAACGTCGATCTTGGGCAGGTCGGCCCGGAAGTCCGTCAACCAGGTCGAGACACATGCCAGCGTCGCGTACGCCGACGAGCCGGCCGCCACCGCGAAGCTGGCGTTCCATGCTTCGTCGCTGATACGGGTGCCGCCGAGCTTGTCGACGTTGTAGAAGTTGTCGAAGAAGAACTTGAACCAGGCGTAGCGGTCCTTCTTGATGGTCTCCTTGAAACCGTCGAAGACGCTCTGCGGTACGCCCAGCGGATTGTCGTCGGTCTGCAACAGGAACGGTGGAATCGGTCCGAACAACGCGGCCCTGGCCACCCGATCCGAGCCGTAGGTTCCGAGGTAACGCGTGACCTCGCCCGTCCCCATCGAGAAGCCGGCGAGGACCACATCTCGTAGATCCAGCTTGTCGACCAGCGCCTTGAGGTCGGCGGCAAACGTGTCGTAGTCGTAGCCCGTGGTGGGTTGGCTCGAGTGGCCGAAACCACGACGGTCGTAGGTGATGACTCGCTTCCCGTCGTCGAGGAGCACTAGCACCTGCTTCTCCCACGAGTGACCATCCAAGGGGTAACCGTGAATGAGGACCACCGGTTGCCCCGAGCCGTGGTCCTCGTAGTACAGCTCGATCGGAGCGGAGTTTTCCTTGCCGACGGTAATGAAGGGCATCGCACATCTCCTTTGCTGGACTCGATAATTGCCATCATGCGCTTGCCGCGGCTGGCTTGGAATCCCCTTTTTGAGACGCCGGTCGAGCACCCCGAGCGCGGCCGTGTCCACGGGGAATAGCATCGTTGGCGATGGGCCCCGCACCCGGCTCCCGGCTCATCGCCCGTGGCCGGGAAGGGCTGGCGGAATCCGGTGACCGGGGGCTTCCCCAGGTCAGGGCGTCGATCCTCTCGTCGTCGCCACGGTCCCCATTCCGGGGCGTGGTCCGGAGCTCGCGCATCGCCCGCTGAGGCGATGCGCCATCGGGCCTGCGGATCGCCGCCACCATGGCCGAGAGCACGGAAGCTGTGAAACGAGCCCTTCTCCGAGGACTGGCGCGGGCCCGGGAGTCGTGGTCCTCGCTGGTTCTCGCCGCCGTCGCCGCCGCCATCGCCTGGTTCATTGCCCATGACCTCCTCGGCCATCAGCAGCCATTCTTCGCACCGATCGCGGCGGCAGTGACGCTGAGCGTGAGTCGAGTCCAGCGGACCCAGCGCATCGTCCAACTCGTAGGCGGCGTGCTGCTCGGCATCGGTATCGGAGAAGGCCTGAGCGCCGCGCTCGGCACCTCGACGTACGCGCTGGGCCTGATCGCGCTGGTGACATTCCTCGCCGCCGTCATCACCGGGGTGGGATTCGTCGGCGAGGGCATGATGTTCGCCAACCAGGCCGCGGCGTCGGCAATCCTCGTGGTCACGCTGCACCAGCATGGAACCGGTGCCGAGCGCGCCGTCGACGCCATCATCGGGGGTGGGGTAGCACTGGTCTTGGGCGTGCTGCTCTTCCCGGCCGAGCCATTGTCGATCGTGAGGAACGCCGAGCGTGACGTCCTCACATCGCTCGCGGACACCTTGCAACATGCCTCCGGTCTCCTCGCGTCCCGCACCGCGGCGAACGCCGGATGGGTGACGGCCCGGAGCTTGGACGCACATCAGCAGCTCGACGTGCTCTCGCGCAGCCAAGCAACCGCTCACCGCATCACGCAAGTTGCGCCCCGTCGCTGGCCCCAACGGGAGATCGTGGCGTCGGAGATCGACCGGGTCGCGAGGCTCGACGCGCTCGCCGACATAGTGCTCAGTCTCGCTCGTACTGTCGCCTCCCGCCCTGGTGGCGACGAGCTCCCACCCGGCGTGGATCACGGCGAGGTCGCACGCCTCGGGAGCGCCATGAGGCGGCTGGCCACCACGCCGCGACCTTGGGCCAACGACCTCCTGGCGGAGGTTCGCCCGGCCACCGACCACACACCGGGTCGCACGACCGAGGATCACGCCCGTGCCATCAGGGCACTGCTCCACGCCACGACCGTCGATCTCGTCGCACTCGTGGGTGGGGATACGGATCTTTCGAGCCTGTTGCAGGTGCACCGTGATCTGGACAACACTTTGTCCATGACACCGGACAGCGAAGAGATCCCCCCATCGAGCTGGTTCGACTCGTTGGAGTCCATGACCAAGCAGCACGAGGGCGATGCCGTCACCATCGAGGTGCTCGCCCTTGACATCGGAGACGAATACGAGGCTGAAAAAGTCCCATTCGCCTATATCGAGTACGACCGTCACGACGATGCCGTCAACGTGGCGGTCGGCGGCCGTGACGGGCGTTATCCGGTGGTACTGCGCCACACCATCGAACATCCGCAACGCGTCGCCGTCTCTGGTGCCGCGCCGGGTGAGGCGTCGACGGTCGACGTGACCGCGGCAGACGGAGTCCAAACATTGATCACCTTTCATCAGCGCCCCTCCCTGCCGGCGCGATGAGCTCGCCGGGTGTGTGCGGCCCGACCGGCTGATCGAGAAGGCGATCTTTGGAATCTCGGGCCGGCGAACATGAGGCCGGTCACGAGCCGATGGAACCCTCCACCACCGGGCTGACCCTGCCCCGTCCTGTGGGGTTCGTCCTGGGAGGGGGCGGCAGCCTGGGGGCGGTCCAGGTCGGCATGCTCGAAGCGTTGACAGATGCCGGGTGGCGCCGGACCTCGTCATCGGCACGTCGGTGGGATCACTCAATGGCGCCGTCATCGCCCTCAATCCCATGAGTGCCGCCAATCGTCTGTCTCACGCGTGGGCACGAATCACCCGGCACCAGGTCTTCCCCGGAGGGCTGTTGGCTCAGGCGCACACACTCCAGCACTCGAAAACGCATCTCTTTCCCAACACGGGCCTTGCCTCGGTGATCGCCGACTTCCTCGGTGCGACGACGACATTCGATGACCTCACCCTTCCGTTCGCGGCCGTCGCGACGGACATCGTCTCCGCCACTCCCTCGGTCATCGACGCGGGCCCACTCCTCCCCGCGCTCCTGGCCAGTGCTGCCATCCCCGGTGTCTTCCCCCCTGTCGATCACGACGGACGGCGTTTCTACGACGGCGGCGTGGTGGCCAATGTCCCGCTCCGGCAAGCACTGGCCATGGGGGCCCGCTCCCTGGTGGTGCTCGACTGCACCTTCCCGGGTCACCTCCTCCCACCGCCCGAGTCCCTGGCCGAGATCTTGCTCTATACGGCCATGGTCACCGTTCGCTCGCAGTCCATCCTCGAAGCACCCCTCGTCGCCGCCGAGGTACCTGTCGTCTATCTCCCCGGTCCGGCCGCCTGTCGGTGCTCACCGTTCAATTTCGACTTCACCGAGCTCCTCATCGAGGGGGCCTACGAGGCCGCCCTCTCCTTCCTCCACGACCTCCGCGTCGACGGTCCCGGCCTCTACGGCTCCCCATCGGGACAGTGACGCCGATGCGTACTGGAAGCAGAGAGGCCCCGCGTCTTCTTCGGCCCGCGGTTCAGCCCCCGACGGTCGACTGCTTGGCCACCTTGTCGAGCACCGCGCCGTCGGCGGGCAGCAGATAGCCCTTCGACACATCCGAAGCGACGGCCTGGTCCCACTTCGCCACGAAAGCCTCGTGCGTCGGGTAGAGCTGAGCCAGCCGGGCCGCGCTGAACGGAGTCGTCGTCCCGAAGATCCTGCAGAACCCACCTCCGGCGCTGGAGGTGTCTCCGGTTCCATTCACGACGGCGACGGGCGCTGCGACCTGGGGGGTTCGTATGCCGCCGACGGCCTCACCGTCCTCATCGATCACATACGAGGTCGGGCTGGCGACATCGAGGCGCGGCGATTGGGGAGGTGGTGTTCCGGTCATCACCCAGCGGTTGAGGGCGACCACTGCCGCCCGGAGCTCGTAGGTGTGCGCGCCGGCGTTGAGGGGAACGGGGCAGTTGATGGCACCGCCGTCGAAGGAGGAGACGGGGTTGATCATGGTGTCGAACGTCTTGACGTCGGCGGCGCCGTTCCCCGTGTCGGTCATCGACTCGACAAGGCCATAGGTGTCGTAGTGCGCGGTACCTGCCACCTCCCACTCACGGATGAGCTCGGTGGGAGGCTGTCGAGCCGCGAGGTAGCCCAGAACCACGACGTCTGCCTCGGTCTCGAACATCATGACCGGCACGGTGAGGTCGGTGCGGATGAGGGTCGGCGTAGGAGTGTTGACGGCGGGCTGCGGCGCCTGGGAAAGGGCGGCACCCGATCCGAATCGGCTGTAGACGAAATAGCCGTCGTAGACCCCTCGTGATTGGGGTTGCAACGCGTCGATGTAGGTGACGAGCCGAGCGGCGGACTGGGACTCTCCGAGTGCGAGAACCCGTTGGGGCTTGAGCCCTCCCAGGACCGTGGCCGCATGGCGGCGCACGGCGGCTCCGGCCTGCTCGAACATACTGTAGGAGTAGCTGTCCCCGGGGTGCTCGAGTGAGCCGTACCGGCCCGGATCGGCCCCCTTGATCCCCCCGACTTGACCAGCGCTGGCGCCGAGCGACCCGGTGGCGCCGACGATTCCCGTGGCCTGGGCGCTCACCCCGACATAGACCATGCCGCTCCGGACCATCTGCACATGGTCCGTCAGCCACGCCGCCGCGGCGTCGACGCCACCACTCACATTGAGCCATTCCACGATCACGGTGCCGTCGAATCGCTTGGCGTTGATCGGCCGGTAGACCACCATCCGCGTCTTGTACGGCGCCGTGCTCGCCGGGGTAACGGTCCAGAGTCCATTGGAAGACAAGGGCGAAGCGCTCGTATACGTCGAGGCCGTGCCGGACAGGAAGTACTCGTTCTGCTCATATCCGACCGTGCCCAGATCGAAGCTCGTGGTTCCCGGTAGGTCGATGCCCTTCCCACCGGTGACCGGGCCGGTGACGGCCGCCTCGGGGACGGTGGCCGGCAGCGAAGGCGGTGCCGTCGTCCCAACCCGCGGTGTCGACCGTGGGGATCCCCCACACGAGACACAGACCACACCAATGCTCACCACCGCCGCAACGGCGCGGGCCACGAGCCCGATGCGGCTTCTGCGACGGCCCCCGCCGGGGATCACCTCAGGCATCTCGACAACCCCCACGCGCGATCAGCACCGTGGCCAAGACGGCGCCAGAGCCTTTCAGCCGTGTCAGAGCCTGTCAACGACGGGGTTCGGCGTTCGCGCCCACTGCGTCGGCGCAGACCGAGCCTGCGTCGTCATCGGGAACAACGCTACGAAGAAGGCGCCGGTCCGTTCGGCATGGCGGCGTCGATGAGGGTTGCGGCTACAGACTTCGATGTCTGGGCGGTGTCGGGGTCGTGGTCCATCCACGCCGAGATCCCGGCTCCGTCGTAGAGCAGCACGAGCTGGGCGGCCAGCCGTTCCGGGTCGGCTGCGCCTGCTTCCCTCGCGAGGTCGAGGAACAGTGACCACACCCAGGCGCGGTAACTCTCGGTAACTTCCTTGATGCTCGTCCCGTCGGTTACTTCAGCGTTGGCGCCCACGAATGCGCAGCCACGGAAACCCGGCTCGACGAACAAAGGCCCTGGACCTCGAAGACGCCGAGCAATCTCTCGCGAGGGGTCTCGTAGCGGGCTCGCGAGTTCCCGGCTTATTCGCTCGCGGGCGCGGTCGTGGCGCGCCGTGAGGTACGCCCGGACAAGACCTTCCTTGCTGCCGAACAGCGTGTAGAGCGTCGCCTTCGCGACGCCGGCGTGCGCCACGATCCGATCGACGCCCACCGTGTGCACGCCCTCGGCGTAGAAGAGCTCGCTGGCGGCTTCCAGCAGTCGCTCTCGTGCTGAGGCCCGCTCGGTCGCCTCGTTCTTCACGCTCTTGACATTACCAGAACGGTCTGTATAGTTCGACGCTTTACATGAACAGAACGGTTATGTTCAGGTCAGAGCGCTCCAGAAAGGCCTATCGACATGAACGGATATCGAGACCTCGAGGGCCTGAACGCCCTGGTCACCGGGGCCACATCCGGCATCGGCAAGGCTGTGGCCGAGGAGCTCGCCCGACATGGAGCCGAAGTCATTGTCCATGGACGCGACGCCGTCCGAGGCGAAGCGGTGGTCGACTCCATCACCTCGGACGGTGGCAAGGCCGCTTCGTCGCCGCCGACCTGAGCGACCCCGGCCAAGCTCGACGACCTCGTCGAGCGGGTCGGCCCGGTCGACATCCTGGTCAACAACGCCGGGTTCAGCTGGTTCGGGCCGACGGCGGATCTCGACGTGGCGACCTTCGACCGGCTCTTTGCCGCCAACGTCCGGGCGCCGTACTTCCTGGTCGCTGCGTTGGCCCCGAAGATGGCCGCCCGGGGAAGCGGCAGCATCATCAACCTCGGAAGCATGGCGGGGCAGATCGGCCTTGCCGGAGGCGCCGCCTACGGCGCCACCAAAGCCACGCTGGCGTCGATGACCCGGTCCTGGGCCGCCGAGTTCAGTGCCGCCGGCGTCCGGGTGAACGCCATCGCCCCCGGTCCTGTCTTCACTGGTGGCGCCACTCTCGACCGCATCGAAGCGCTCGGCGCCACCACCCTTCTCGGCCGGGCGGCCCAACCGGACGAGATCGCCGAGGTCATCGCCTTTCTTGCATCTCCAAAGGCCAGCTATGTGACTGGCGCCGTTTCGCCGCCGACGGTGGTCGCACCGCCGTCTGACCGAGCAGCACACACCGATCCAAACCACCGAGGAGCGCCAAATGCCGATGATCGACGTCTACGCCGTGGCCGGCACATTTGCCGACAAGCACCAACTGGCGGCGGATCTCGCCCGAGCACTGATGACGATCGAGCAGGTCCCCGACATCCCCATGTTCCGCAAGAACACCGCTGCGTTCATCCACGAGTTGCCGAACGATGCCCTGTCGAACGTGGAGGGTGACAACACCTATGTTCGGGTACAGGTTCTGACCAATGCAGGAGCGCTGGACCGGCCGAAGCAGCTCGCCGTGGTCGAACAGTTCACGAAGATCGTCGCGGCGTCGGCGGGCGACCGAACGCTGACGGAGCGAACGTGGGTCCTGCTGTCCGAAGCCCCCGATGGGGGGTGGGGTCTGGCCGGACATGCCAATACCAATGCTGAACTCGTGGAGGCGGCGCGAGCGCAAATCGCAACGTTGTCGTCCCAAGGATCGGGGGAAACCGGGGCCGCCGACGGCGGTGGCGCCGCGCAGTAAGGCGATGCCTGGTCTCCCGGAGTGCTCCGCTCCCCCACATCCCGATCGACCGAGGAGTATTCTCGATGACCGATTCCCGTCCCCACCAGACGCCCGGGCCCGACCACCCGATCACCCTGCAACCGTCACCGGCCCGGGTCGTCGTCCGAAGCGGTTCTCTCATCATTGCCGAGACGGACCGCGCCCTGGCAATGCAAGAGGCCACCTACCCGACGGTGTTCTACGTGCCACTGGACGACGTCGACGAGCGAACATTACGACGCAGTGACCACCACACCTACTGCCCATACAAGGGGGAGGCCTCCTACTACGACATCATCGGCGGTGACGGGACCGACCTCACGGCTGCCGTCTGGTACTACGACACCCCATTCCCGGCGGTCGCCGAGATCAAAGGGCACGTCGCCTTCTACGCGGACCGAGTGACCGTCAGTACCACCGTCACGGACGATCTGCGAGACCAGCGAAGCGCATAAGCTCCGGGCGATTCGATCGACGGGCTGATGTCGTTCTGAGGCCCGGGATCATGCTCACCGACACTGCGACGACCACACAGCGAGGAGGCCATCATGCCGGCAAAGGGAAGTGCGGAATGGAAGGGCGACGTGCCGACCGGTAATCGGCACGTTCACCGCCGGTGACACCATCAGCGGCGGCTACACCTACAAGTCCCGCTTCGAGGACGGCCCCGGGTCCAACCCCGAGCAGTTGATCGCGGCGGCGCACGCCGCCTGCTTCTCGATGGCCCTCTCCAACCTCCTCGCCACGGCCGGGCACCCACCCGACTCGGTGCACACCGACGCCACGGTCACCCTGCGGCCCGTCGACGGAACCCCGACCATCACCAAGATCGCGCTGGTCACGGTGGGTCGGGTGCCGGGTATCGACGAGGCCGACCTTCGCTGGAGCACGCCGCGGCCGCCAAGGCGGGCTGCCCGGTGAGCCGGGCCCTGGCCGGCGTGCCCGAGATCACCCTCGACGCGTCCCTGGCCGATCGGACTGGACGTCAGCGAGAGGATCCTCATGACGGACGCATTCATTCTCGGCGGGGTGCGCACGCCGGTCGGGCGCTACGGGGGCTCGCTGTCGCACCTGCGCACCGATGATCTCCTGGGTCAGACCATGGTGGCGGCCTGCGAGCGGGTCGGCGTCCCGCTCGAACGGATCGAGGACATCACGGCGGGCTGCGTGAACGTCGCCCACGAGGGCATGGGAGACATCGCCCGCTGGGGCGCCCTGGCCGCCGGCTTCCCCGACTCGGTGCCGGCGGTCACCGTCAACCGGTTCTGCGCCTCATCGCTCACCGGCGCCATCTACATCGCCCATGCCATCCGGAGCGACGAGCTCGGCGTCGGGCTGGCGGCGGGGGTCGAGTCGATGTCGCGCTCGGGCTGGGCCCAGATGAAGGGCGACGCGCCCTTCAGCCCGCGCGGGCCCGTCCTCTTGCTCGACACCATGTGGGCCGGAGCCGGTGGACCGCCCAATCCCGTGCTCCTGGCCCGCGACGCCTACGTCGAGATGATCAAGACGGCGCAGAACGTGGCCGACCGCTACGAGCCTCACCCGCGAGGAGATCGACGCCTTCGCCCTGCGCTCACACCAGCACGCCGCGGCGGCCCGCGATTCGGGCCGGTTGGCGGCCGAGATCCACCCGGTCGAGATACCGGCCACCCGCAAAGAGCCGGGCCGGACCTTCGAGCACGACGAGAGCATCCGGGCGACACCACGGCCGAGCAGTTGGCCGCGCTCCGCCCCGTAGCCCAACACCACGCAGATGACGGCCGGCAACTCGTCGGCCCTCAACGACGGCGCCAGCGCCGTCGTCCTGGCCAGCGAGGCGGCCGCCCAGCGATCTGGGCATCGAACCGCTGGCCCGGGTGGTGGCGTCGGCCACCCATGCCCTCGACCCCCAGTTCATGGGCATCGCCCCGGCCTTCGCCATCGCCAAGGCCCTGGGGCGAGCCGGACTGGCGCCCGCACGACATCGACGTGTGGGAGGTCCACGAGGCCTTCGCGGCCCAGGCCCTCGGCGTCCTGCGCGAGCTGCCCAACCAGCTCGACGGCTTCGAGGTGCCCGACGACCGCCTCAACCCCAACGGCGGGGCGGTGGCCATCGGCCATCCCTTCGGGTCCTCGGGCACCCGCTACGTCCTCACGCTGGCCACCGAGCTCCACCTGCGCCAAGCTCCGCTACGGCGTGCTCGGCGTGTGCGTCGGCTCGGGCCAGGGCGTCGCCCTCGTCCTTGAGAACCCGAACGTGAACTAGCTACCTTTCCCACCGAGCGCAGCTCATGGTGCGAGCCTCGTGCACGTCCCGGGGAACGGCTGAGTTTGTAGCATGGCACCTGTCCTCGGAGTGCCGATAGAGAATCGGTGAGGAGGCCACATGCCTGAAGCATCACCCCCGACCCGCATGGCGATCGCGCAACACTTCCTGGTGCTCATCGGGCACCGTGACGTCGATCGGGGCGCCGAGCTGCTCTCACCTGATGCCACGTACCGGGTGCCGGGAAGCCACGCCCTGGCGGGAACATTCTCCGGCCGGGAAGAGATCATGGGCCATCTGATCAGCCTCTTCGACCGGACCGGGGGGACCTACGATGCCTTCAAATGGGAGGACTGGTTGCTCGGTGAGCATCACGTGGCCGCCCTGGCGAATGTCCACCTCAACACCAAAGGACAGATCTACAAGGCACGTCATCTCTTCCTTGTGCGATTCGACATGCACGACAAGATCGAAGAAATCACTGTCTTCTTCGAGGACCAGCGAGCTGCGGAGCGATTCCTCGGCCCGTAGAGATGGGCCCCGTAGAGAGGGACAGCCCCCACTGCGACGCTCAGCCGCTCCCGTCTCCGTCGGCCTCGTTGTCGCTTGCCAAGGGCGCATCGAGGTCCCAACCGCCCTCGCCATCGCGTCGGCTGCGAGGACGACTCGTCGGCTCCCCTAGGCCATCGGGGTCGTCGATCCCTCCCTCCAGGGTGACGAGAGCTTCGGGGTCATCGAATACCGCGCCGGCTTCTTCAAGCTCACGGTCGTCGACCTGAAGAGTTGGGTCCAGGGAGGGGTCCTGCTCGACCTCTTCGATCAGATTCGAATCGATCCTCGAGTCGTCATCGAGCGCCTCGTCGCCCTGCTCGAACACCTCCGTACCCAATGGCTCGTCGGGTGACCAGTCGTCGTTCCGGGCCATGTCGAACACTCCCTTCCTGGAGGGACACGAACGATCGTATGCCCTCTGCCTTCCACGCTCGCGGGGGCGACAGTGACGGCCGTTATTCTGACGGCATGCGACTCCTGCTGGTGGCCTATCCGGGGGCCGGGAAGGGCACACAAGCCGCGAAGTTGGCGGCGCATTACGGGATCGCGGCATTTGTCGAGCGGCGCTCTGTTGCGCGCTGAGGTCGCTCTCGGCACGAGGATCGGGCGGATCGCCGCTGACTACCTGCGGCGGGGCGATCTCGTGCCCGACGAGCTGGTCCTGGAGATGCTGGCCGGGCCGGTCCTCGAGGCCGCTGCCAACGGCGGATACGTGCTCGACGGCTTCCCGAGGACGCTCCGCCAAGCCGAGGACGCCTACTCGGTGGCCCGACAGATCGAAGGCATCGAGCTCCAGGCGGTCGTCCACCTCAGCGTCAGCGACAAGGAGTTGCGCAATCGACTCCAGGTGCGCGCCGAGCAGGAGGGTCGGTCTGACGACAGCGACGATGTCATCGTGCATCGGTTCAAGGTCTACGACACCGAGACGGAGCCGCTTCTCGACTTCTACCGGCAACGTGGGTTGCTGGTCGACATCGATGGCGAACAGCCGGTCGAGAGCGTTTTCGCCGACATCACGGCCGCGATCGATACCTTGGGTGCCGATCAAGGTCGGGAAGTCGGACGTCAAGACGCCTAGCGCGGGGACGAGCTCGGCTCGGCGGACCTGTGTGCCCTGACCTGGAGCCCGACGCTCAGGTCACCGGAGGTGGTACTCCCTCGACGCTGTCTGTCAAGGAAGGGTCCCAGCTGCACACCCGGCAGGCATGGAGGATGGCGGACCGGCCGAAGTCGATGGCGGCAAGCCGTGGGTCGGGAACGCCACGGACGTCGTCCCAGTCGAGCACGTACTCCTGGAGATCCGAGTTCCAGCGGGCGGTTTGCGGTGCGAGGGTGGCGGTCTCGAAGCCGGCCGGAGCAGGAAATGCGAACGCGAAGAAGGCGGCGCGTGGGTAGCGAGCGTCGCCGGGCCACCAGCCCACCTCGATCTGTTGGGCGTTGCCGGAGTTGCGCATGATGAACCCGCTCGACGGCGGGTCGACCGTAAGCCCCGAGAAGAGGCCGACGGCAAGGTCGAACGAGCCCCACCAGGCGTTGACCGGCGTCAATCGCCCCCGGTAGGGGGCGCGCAGTGCCGCCAGCACCAACGCGGCCTGGCTCGCGGCGGTGAAGTACGTCTCGACCTGGGTAGCGTCGTAGGTGGCGTGCTCGTCGTCCTCGTCGAGTGGTGTGGCCCAGGGGGTCTCTTGGGGATACATGTTGATCCGCACCGGGCCGATCAGTTCGCCGACGGCGGCGAGGACGTCGCGCGTCACCTCTCCCACGGACCGATTTGGTGCCAGCGGCACTGCGGCGACGCGTCCGTCGCTGTGTTCGGCGACCGCCTCGTGGCTGTGCAGGTCCAACGCGACCACGAGGGCCCCGGAGCCGTCGGGGGCTGGCAGCGGACACGTCTCCCACCCACGCGAGGTCAAGCGCAGCGCAGCATGTTGGAGCTGCGGTTCGGGTGGAGCCAAGACGACGGCCAGCTTGCCGAGAACCTGGGTGTGAGCATGCAAGGTGTCGCAGGTGGCACTCCAGGCCTCGTAGGGCAGGGACGGCCATCCGGCGGGCACCGAGGTCACGCTAGCGGTCCGGCGGGACCCCGACGTCGCTGCCATCGCTCAGGTCAACTCCTCGTTCCATTCCGATGCCTCGATTCGAGCGACGATGCGCTCGAGTGCGTCACGAGAAGCCGAGGGAGCTCAGCGGCGTCGAACTCGTCGATCACGAGCGCTCTGACTGCGGCCACGTGGGCGGGCGCGCTCGCGACCAGCTTGGCATAGCCGCTTGTCGGTCAGGATCGCATTGGTAAAGCGCCCGTCGGTGGTATCGGGTTCCCGGCTAACCAGGTCCCCACGACTCGAGCCGTTTGACGAGGTGCGACAGACGGGAAAGCGATGCGTTGGTGACGGCGGCGAGCTCGCTCATCCGCAGTGTGTGGTCGGGCTCTTCCGACAGGCGGGCCAGGGCGTGATATTCGATGAAACTCAATCCGGCGTCCCGTTCGAGTTGGCACTCGAGGGCCCATCGCAGCTTGTGCAACACCGACGCCATCGCCCTCCAGGCCTGCTGCTCGTCGTCGTCGAGCCACCGCACGCTCGTGCGGATGCGACCCGGTTCGTTTCGGTCGTGCCATCGCGCCCATCCTACGAGCATCCTGATCACACTTGACAGTTCAAGTCACTGGCTCCTATGTTACTTGAAGGTTCAAGTTCACGCTGACTCGTGCCCCCGAGGAGGAACCAGATGCCCGCCATCACGGTCGAGAACCCACTGGCGCCTACCCCGGGTGGCCGCTCCCCCGACGGGTTCGACCCTGGCCCGACCGGTGATCCAGGTGGTCACCTCGCATCAGCAGACCGAAGGGGCGGGCATTCGGATCTGGCGGCCGTTCCCGGGAGAGCTCCCGCTCGAAGCCGCCGACCCCTTCCTCCTCCTGGACCAAGCCGGCCCGACCGTCAACGGGCCGGAAGAGGCCCTCGGTGCCCCATGGCACCCCCATCGAGGTATCGAGACGGTGAGCTACATCATCGACGGCGAGATCGCCCACCACGACTCCAACGGCGGCGGCGGGGTGATCGGTGAGGGTGACACCCAGTGGATGACCGCCGGCGCCGGGATCCTCCACGACGAGCTGCCCACCGAGCGGTTGTTCCGACGAGGCGGGATGGTGCACGGTGTACAGCTCTGGGTGAATCTGCCCGCCCAGTTGAAGTTCAGCCATCCTCGCTATCAGGCCATCACCGCCGATGCGCTGCGTCTCCTCACGACGCCAGACGGCGGAGCGTTGATCCGCCTCATCGCCGGCGACCTGGGCGAGTTCAGCGGTCCGGGCGTCACCTTCACCCCGATCACCTACCTCCATGCCACCGTGGCTCCCGGGGCGGAGCTGGCCCTTCCCGCGGAACCCGACGTTCAGCGCCTTCGCCTATGTGCTCACCGGCCGGGGTCTCGCCGGCCGCGGACAACCGACCGGTTCTCGACCACCAGCTCGCGGTGTTCGGACCCGGCGACGTACGTCGTGCTGCGCGCTCCGGAGTCCCAGACCCAGGACAGCGCCCGCCTGGAGGTACTCGTCCTCGGCGGCCTTCCCCTCCGCGAGCCGATCGTGCACTACGGCCCTTTCGTCATGAACAGCCGTGAGGAGATCATCCACGCGATCGAGGACTACCAGCAGGGGCGGCTCGGCACCATCCCTGCTGACCAGATCGCGCCACGCCATTTCGCCTGACCGATCAAGGAGCCCGAATGAGCACCACCGAAACACCTGGCCGATTCACGGCGCTGCCCGACGACCAGACCCTGGGCCGCGACCGTGGTCGCGCTTCGAAGAGCACGGCTTCAGCGTGGAGGTCGTCGACAACTTCGGCGCGGCCCCGTGCCGCTGTCCTGGCCGCGTATCCCCTCAGGTTCCTCGGTGATGACCAACACGTCGGTCACGCTCCAGGAGACCGGCATCGCGGATGCCATCAACGAGGGCGGGCAGTACGACTCCGCCCGCACGAAGATGCTTGCGCTCGACTACGCAACCCAGGCACGGGAGATGAAGGCTATCGGAGGACAGCCCGAGTACGCCCTCGGCAGCGTCCACGCGGTCACCCAGCGAGGGAACGCTCGTCATCGCCTCCGCGTCAGGAAGCCAGCTCGCCTCCTATGCCTGGGGCGCGGCCAACGTCATCTTCGTCGTGGGAGCGCAGAAGCTCGTGACCGATCTGGACGAAGCACGCGAGCGCATCTACACCCACAGTCTGATCCTGGAGGATGCCCGCGCCTACGCGGCCTACGGGCAGAACAGCTTTGTCGGGAAGGTCCTCGAGATCCATCAGGAACTGCCCGGCCGCATCCACGTCGTCCTGATCCGGCAGGCGGTTGGTTTCTGATCGTCTAGAACGGTCCGGACAGCTCGCCCAGCGCGTCGGTGAGCCGCAGGTTCTCCGTGTAGTCCACCGGGCAGGCGATGATCGACACGGTGTCGGCGGCCAGCGCCTCGGCGAAGCATGGGCAGCAGGTCGCCAGCCGAGGACACCGGTAGCCCCGGGCCCCGAAGCTCTCGGCGTAGGCCACGAAATCGGGGTTCGAGAATCCGACGGCCACGTCGTGGCCGAGCTCCAGGTCCATCTTCCACTTGATCAGCCCGTAGGCGTCGTCCTGCCAGATGAGCACGGTCAGGGGATGCGCTCCCGCATGGCGGTCTCGATCTCCTGCGAGTTCATGAGGAACGCCCCGTCACCGACGGCGGCCAGCACCCAGCGGTCGGGCGCCGCCAGCTTGGCGCCGATGGCTCCGGGCAAGGCGAAGGCCATGGTGGAGAGCCCGTTGGAGATGAGGCACGTGTTGGGCTCGTAGGTCGGATAGAGCCGGGCCATCCACATCTTCACCGCGCCGGTGTCGGCGAGGACGATGTCGGATCGGCCCAGGGCGGCCCGGGTGTCGGCCACGACCCGCTGGGGCTTGAGCGGGAAGCTGTCGTCGGCGGCGCCGAGGCGAGCTCGTCGGCCAGCAGTTGGCGGATCTTCTCGCCGCTCGCTCCCAGCTCGAAGCGGCGGGTCGTGGCGCCGGCCAGGGCGTCGAGGGTCCGGCTGATGTCGGCCTGGACCCCGACCTCGACGTCGTAGTGGGCGTCCACCTCGGCCGGGAACCGACTCAGATGGATGATCCGCTTGTCACCGCCCGGGTTGATCCGCACCGGATCGAACTCCTGGAGTTCGTAGCCGACGCAGACGATGACGTCCGCCTCGTCGAAGCCGAAGTTGACGTAGTCGTGGCTCATGAACCCGACCGCACCGAGCGCATGGGGATGGTCGTCGGGGAACACGCCCTTGCCGTGGAAGGTGGTGGCAACCGGGAGGCCCAGCTGTCGGAGAAGCGTCGCAGGGCCTCGGCCGGCCCGCTGCGGGCCGCGCCGTGCCCGGCCAGGACGATGGGCCGCGGCGCCGTTGAGCACCGCCGCGGCCCGCGCGATCTGCGAGGGCGAGGGCTCGTCGGGCCGGGGGACGTTGAGCTCCAGCGGGAGCGAGACCGTCGGGCACGGCCATGGCCTCGATGTCCTCGGGCACGGCCAGATAGACGGCGCCGGGCCGCTCGGTCTGGGCCAGCTTGAAGGCCTTTCGGACCATTTCGGGAACCGCCCCCGGGGTGAGCACCATGTCCGCCCACTTGGTCACCGGGGAGAACATCGACACCAGGTCGACGCTCTGGTGGGACTCCTTGTAGATGCGATTCAGCCCCACCTGGGCCGAGAAGGCCACCACCGGCGTGCTGTTGGTGGTGGCGTCGGCCGTCCCGAGGAGCAGGTTGATGGCGCCCGGGCCGAGGGTCGCCGAGCACACGCCGGCGCGCCCGGTGATCCGGCCGTAGATCTCGGCCATGAACGACGCCGCCTGTTCGTGGCGGACCAACACGTAGCGAATGGAGGAGCGGGACGAGGGCGTCGGTGAAGTGGATGTTCTCCTCGCCCGGAATGCCGAAGACGCAGGTGACGCCCTCGTGCTCGAGGCAGCGCACGAGCAGGTCGGCGACACGGCGGTGGCCCGCAGTCACCCCTCGGAGTGTACTGAATGATCGTTCGCCGACGCTATGCCGCGGGCACTGCCGGCTCCAGCGGTACCCGCTCCGGCTCTCCGCTGAGCCCTCTATTGTCGACCCAGCGTCTCGGCCACAGCGTGCAGCTCGGCACGGAAGTCGGGATGGGCGATGTCGGCCAGGGCCCTCGCCCGTTCGCGGACGGTGAGCCCGGTCAGCTCGGCGGCGCCGTACTCGGTGACGACCACCCCGGTGTGATGGCGCGGCGTGGAGACCACGGCCCCCTCCGGGAGGAAGGGAAGGATCCGCGAGTGCACGGCACCGCCCACCGTCACGGTGGAGCTGAGGCAGATCAGCGAGTGGGCGTCGACGTGAGGTCGGCGCCGGCCACGAAGTCCTCGTGGCCGCCGACGCCGGAGATCTGCTTGCCGTCGATGCTGTCCGCCACCACCTGCCCGTACAGATCGAGGCACAGCGCACCGTTGATCGACACCAGCTTGTGGTTGCGGCCGATGACCGTCGGGTCGTTGACGACGTCGACCGGCAAGAAGGCCACCTCGGCGTTGTCATCGAGCCAGCGGTAGAGGTCCGCCGTCCCCAGGGCGAACGTCGTCACCGACACGCCGTCGAAGACGCCCTTGGCGGCGTTGGTGACCTTGCCCGCTTGATGGAGGCGCATGAGTCCGGTGGTGAACATCTCCGAATGCACGCCGTAGTCGCCGCCCGGACCGTCGGCCAACGCCGTGGCCACCATGTTCGGCACCGCACCGATGCCGGTCTGGAGCGTGCTGCCTTCGGTCACGAATCGCAAGTGCGTGACCAGCGATGGCCGCGTCGTGCTCCGTGGGCGTCGGATCCTCCAGGACGTAGGGCTCGCCGTCGGCTTCGACCAGCACGTCGATCAAGCTCCACGGGAAGGGTGTTGTCGAACTGGGGTGGCAGGCTGCGGGTTCGGGGCAGTTGGGGATTGACCTCCACCAGGAGCACCCGGTCGGGATCGGTGCCGGCCCGGATCAGCTCGTCGCGGGTCGCCCCGAGGTGCAGCGACAGATTGACCCGACCGTCGCGTCGGGCGGCGCGGCCTGGGCGGTCATGATCCGCGGGGCGAATCGGGCGCAGGATCGGGTGCGAATTGCCGGAACCCGCCGGGGACGAGCTCGATGTCGTGACCCTCGGCCAACAGGATGCGCTCGGCGGGACCGAAGAAGCCGGAGCGGTACGACACGCCGGGCTTGGTCAAGACGGTGTAGTACCCGAGCAGGAGTGCACCGCCGAAGACCAGATCCTCCCAGTCGTCGCGCCCGCCCAGCGCGGTCAGGAATGCATCGGGATTGCCGGGCCCGAGACCAAAACCGATGGTGTCACGCGGTCGGACGAGGGCGGCGGCCTCCTCGGGGGTGCACGTCACGGTCACGGTGCGAGATTCTGCCTCGTCCGGCACTCCCGACGCACTACCTCGCGGCGAGCCGGACGCATCACGGTGGCGCGTCGAGCGGACCGGCGTTCCGTAACCTGGGGCATGCCGGCCTACTCGGCCCGGCGAGCGACCTGGCGCACCGGGAAGGTGCACTCGGACGAGGAGGCTCAGTGAGCGTCACGACCATCGACCCGGCCACTGGGCAGCCACTCGACCACCTACGAAGAGACGACGCCCGCAGAGCTCGATGCGCTCCTCGAACGGGCCCGGGCCGCGGCCCGGGCCTGGCGCCACACCTCGCCGCCGCAACGGGCCGAGGGCCTGAGACGCCTGGCCACCGCCCTTCGCCAGCGCCAAGGTGACCTCGCCCTGCTGGCCACCTGGAGATGGGCAAGCCCCTGGCCGAGAGCCGCGCCGAGGTCGAGAAGTGCGCCCGCACGTGTGACTGGTTCGCCGACCACGCTCCGGCCCTGCTCGAGCCCGAGAGCGTCGTCACCGAGGCCGCTCGTCGCCCACGTGCGTCCCACGTCCCGCTCGGGGTCCTGCTCGCCATCATGCCGTGGAACTTCCCGTACTGGCAGGTTGTCCGGGCCCTCGCCCCCGCCGCTGGCGGCCGGCAACGTGGTCGTGCTCAAACATGCGCCTTCCACCACGGGGTGCGCGCTGGCGTTGGCCGACGTCGCCGGCGCGGCCGGGCTGCCCGACGGGGTGCTCTCCGTGGTGGTCGTGAGTGCGGAACATACCGTCGACGTGATCGACCCCGTCATCAGCGACGACAGGGTCGCCGCCGTCACCCTCACCGGGTCGACGCGGGCCGGCAGGTCGGTCGCCGCCGTAGCCGGGCGGGCCCTCAAGAAGACGGTGCTCGAGCTCGGAGGCAGTGATCCCTTCGTCGTGCTCGCCGATGCGGACCTCGACGCAGCGGCGGCGTGGGGCGGCCCGCAGTCGGTTCCAGAACACCGGGCAGTCCTGCATCGCCGCCAAGCGGATCATCGTGGAGGAGCCGGTCGCCGACGCCTTCACCGAGAAGTTGCTCGAGCAAGTCGGCGCCCTGCGACTCGGGAACCCGACCGACGACGACGTCACGGTCGGGCCGCTCGCCCGCGGAGGACCTCCGCGACGCAGTCGATCGCCAGGTCGGCCAGTCCGTCGCTCAGGGCGCCCGGATCCTCGTCGGCGGTCGGCGTCCCGACCGGCCCGGGCTTCTTCTACGAGCCGACGGTCCTCGATCACGTCCGGCCGGGCATGCCCGTGCTCGAGGAGGAGGTGTTCGGCCCCGCCGTGCCCGTCGCTGCGCGCCGCGGACGCCGAGGAGGCGCTCGCCCTCGCCAATGCCACCCCCTACGGCCTCGGCAGCGCCGTCTGGACCTCGGACCTCGACCGGGGAGAAGCATTCGCGTCTCGACTCGACGCCGGGCACACGGCCGTGAACGGCATGACCGTCTCCGACCCCCGTCTGCCCTTCGGCGGGGTCAAGGACTCCGGCTATGGCCGCGAGCTGTCGCATCACGGCTTGCTCGAGTTCGTCAACATCCACACGGTCGTGGTGAACGCACCCGACGGACCGCGTGAGGATCGGCGCACGGCCAGTGAATAGTCGCCGGAGGGTCACCTCGGACGAGAGGCAGGCCGAGCAGGCTCGGCGCCGCCACTATTCGACCAGAAGGTCTTGCCAGTTGGCGGGGACCCGTCCCGCTGGTCCGGGAACAGGTTGGTCGACGGGATGATGCTCCGGGGGGGCGAGGCGAGGCCCTTCCACGTATTCGTTCGTCCGGTAGCTCCAAAACCAATCTTCACCTGGTTCGAAGCTCCGGATGACCGGGTGGCCGGACGACTTCGCATGTGCGGTCGTGTGCTGGCTGGGCGAGTTGTCGCAACACCCGATGTGGCCGCACTCCGCACACCGTCGTAGATGGAGCCACCAACCGTCAGAGGCGAGACACTCCACGCAACCGGGCCCGCTCGGTGGAACCGTTGGATCCAAGTCGTTCGTCATGGTTGCACCTCCCGCTTCTGTAGGTAGTCAACGGTAGGGGAAAAGGAACTCCCAACGTGCACGCCAACAAGTGCTGGCCGGACGGCACCAACGTGATCGCCGGCCCGGACCGCGGTGCCAGGGCCACGTGAACCCGCGACCGTGGCCTGCACCGGCGATGGTGGACAACACTTAAGTGCTACTTGACTGTAGTGGTCGCAGGCTCCTATACTCAAGCACATGCTTGACCAAACGATCGACCTGGATCGGACCTTCCAGGCGCTGGCCGACAAGAGCAGGCGCACCATGGTCGAACGGCTCACCCTGGGACCCGCCTCGGTCAGCGAACTGGCAGAACCCCTGGCCATGTCCCTTGCGGCTGTCGTCCAGCATGTGCAGGTCCTCGAGGCGTGCGGGGTTGTGAAGACCGAGAAGGTCGGGAGGACACGCATGTGCCGGATCGAGCGCGCGGCGATGACCGCCGCCGAAGCAGTGGATCACCGATCGACGCCGGGGCTGGGAAGCCCGCCTGGACCGACTGGGCGACGTCCTGAGACGAGGTAGCCGCCACCGAGGAGAAGCCATGACCCTGTCCACCGTTGCCCATGACACGTTCGTCATCGAGCGGATCTACGACGTTCCGGTCGCTCAGCGTCTTCCGGGCCTGGGCGGATCCCGTGCTCAAGGCCCGCTGGTTCGCCGGCTCCGCTGATGCACTGGGGGCCGGCTACGAGCTCGACTTCCGGGTCGGGGGCCGTGAGGTCAATCGCGGTGGACCTCCGGGCGGGCCCGTCTACACGTACGAGTCGCGAGTTCCGCGACATCGTTCCCGAGCAGCGGATCGTCTACACCTACGAGATGTACGCCGACGAGACTCGGATCTCTGTGTCGGTCGGCCACGGTCGAGTTCCGCGAGCCGACGATGCAACGACGCAACTGGTCCTCACCGAGCAGGGGGTGTTCCTCGACGGCCACGACACGGCGGCCCAGAGGGAAGAGGGAACCCGGTCCCTTCTGGACTCGTTGGCTGCCATCTTGCACGGAGATGCATCGTGAGCACGCACGTTCTGAAGCCCCCATCTCCGCGGACAGCTCTGGCGATGGGTCCACCACGAGGAGGAACCATCGGATGAGAATCTTGGCTTCATTCATCGCCACCAGCCTCGACGGCTTCTACGAAGGCCCGAACGGCGAGTTCGACTGGCTGATCCCCGACGAGGAGTTCAACGACTTCGCCGTCCGCCAACTCGACGAAGCGGACACCCTCGGCTTCGGCCGGGCGACCTACGAGCACATGGCCGCCTACTGGCCGACCGACCAGGCCCGAGTGAACGACCCAGCCATCACCTCCCGGATGAACACCAAACCCAAGCTCGTCTTCTCGACCACGCTCAAACATGCGGACTGGTCCAACACGACCATCATCGCTGGCGAAGCCGTCGAGCAGATAGAAACGGTGAAGGCCGCCCCCGGCGGCGAGCTACTCGTGCTCGGCAGCGCCCACCTCACCGCCCACTTCGCCGCCGCGGGCGTCCTCGACGAGTTGCGGATCATGGTCTGCCCGATCGTGCTCGGTCAGGGCCGCTCTCTCTTCGAGGATCTGAAGGACCGGCTTTCGCTGAGCCTGGCCCAGGTGCAGGCAGTTCGACTCCGGCAACGTCCTGCTCACCTACCGGCCGTCGCCGTAGGCGAGGTTCGCCGAGCGACGCGCTGACAGGTTGTTGGCGCAGGTCCCCCCGTCGTCCGAGCCGGTGAGCGTCGCGTTACGGTCGATGCCGAGCACTCTAAGATCGAACCATGGTGTACTCGCCGGAACCTCAGCGCTTGGTCAATGGACGGCAGTTCTTCCTCAGCTTCTCGACCAACCTCGACGACGCCACGCGACTGCTCTCGCCGAACATCGTCTGTACCGTCCCGGGGCAGAGCAAGCTCTCTGGGATATTCCACGGACCGACCGAGGTGAGACGTCATCTGGCCACGTTGGTCGAGCTCTCCGGGGGCACCTTCGAGGTCCTGAAGTGGTTGGACTGGATGGTTGGTGAAACCCACATCTCAGCCCTCCAGTACGCCCAGGCTCAACGCGAGGCCCGGGTTTACCGCGGACACCATCTGTACCTACTCGAGTCGGATTCCGACGACCTGCTGTCGGATATCAAGGTCTTCTTCGAGGACGAAACGGCCGTGGACAGATTCTTCGCCTAGCTCTTCCAGATCCATCGACAGGCGTGCTGACCCGTCTGGCCGGCAGGGCAGATCCACGTTCAAACTATGACGACGGCGGCACCGACCGAGAGGCCTCCTTGTTCCATCCGTGAAAACTCGAGTGATCGCCTGCAGCCCAGGCGTCGCGCAGTCCCGGCTTGCTCAGGTCCCAGTCGGGTCGGCTCTCGCTCGACGCGGCGCGCAGGTCGCGCCATAGGTCGTAGAACGAGGGGCGACCCCAGAACCAATAGCCGTTGTAGATACTGTGAACGACAAGTCCCGGCTTGAGCACGAGCGTGTGGGGGATCATGGGGTCGTGCTCGGGGTCGGTGTATTCCTGGATGTCGAGGTCCTTCTGAACCGTCCGATCGGGATCGGAGAGGAAGGTCCATACTGCGCCGACCGAGGCGCGGAACTCTTGGGTCGTGTGATGGTCGTCGGTGGAGATCGTGACGATCTGGGTGTAGGCGACGGCGAACTTCGGATAGTGCGCGGCGAGCTCAAGGTGTTGCTGGTGCTCCTTCGGACAGTAATTGCCCCTCGCCAGGGTGATGACCAGTGGGTCGTCGCCTTGGAGCTCGCTCAGCGTACGAACCGTGTCGGTGTGATCCGGCAGGGCATAGTCGGGGAACGTCCCGCCCGGGCAGATGTCGGATCGCATACACCACCATCACTTTCGTCGCCTCAGCGCGCAACATTGGCGGGCGAGCGCCGTCGTCATGAGACTATCCGGGCCCTCGACGCGACCTCCCCGGATCCCGGCCTGGACTTCGACGATGAGCGGCGCGAAGGTGCTCGCTGGACCGGTTCCCGCGGTCGGGCAATGGTTGTCGGCCTAGACGGAGAGGTGCCGCGGTGGTGGACATGAAGCTCGAGGTGGTGGTGGTCCCGGTGTCCGATGTCGACCGGGCCATGGAATTTTATGGGTCGCTGGGGTGGCGACTGGACGCCGACTTCTCCGGTGAGGGCGGCTTCCGGGTGGTGCAGCTGACGCCCCCGGGATCGGCGTGCTCGATCATCTTCGGCCGCGGGGTCACCTCGGCCCCACCGGGCTCGGCCGACGGCCTGCAGCTCGTCGTCACCGATATCGTGGCGGCCCGGGCCGAACTGATGGAGCGTGGCGTCGAGGTGAGCGAGGTGTTCCATGACAGCGGTGGGGTGTTCCACCACGCCGGCACCGAGGCACGAGCTCCGGGGCCGGCTCCGGAGCACAAGACCTATGGGTCGTTTGCGTCGTTCGCTGATCCGGATGGCAACGGCTGGTTTCTACAAGAGGTGACGACGCGCCTTCCGGGGCGCTGACCACGGCCAGAGCTGATCCTCGCCGGGTCAGCCGCTCTTCATCAGCAGGAGGTGCCCGAATGCCAACGACCTACGATTCCGCCATCGATCTGGCTGCCGCTCTGCGCCGCGCTGCCGATGCGCACGGCCACCACGAAGAAGAGATCGGGCACCCCGACGCGGACTGGCCGGATTGGTACGCGCAGTACATGGTGGGCGAGCAGTCCGGGCGCGCTCCGGCCGGGCCGGGGGCGAGCACGTGAGCAGCTACGACGTCATCGTCCTGGGCGCCGGCTCGCCGGGCGAGCACTGCGCAGGCGAGTTGGCCGACGGTGGACTGCGGGTGGCCGTGGTCGAACGCCAGCTTGTCGGCGGTGAGTGTTCCTATTGGGCGTGCATCCCATCGAAGACGCTGCTGCGCCCCGGGGAGGCGGCCCAGGAAGCACGCGACGCGGCCGCCAGCGCCCAGGTCGATGTCGAGGCGGCCCTGGCATATCGCGATTTCATCGTCTCGAACTACTCCGACGCCGGCCAGCAGCACTGGCTGGCGGACAGGGGTATCGACCTGCTGCGGGGCACTGGCAAGCTGGCCGGGCCGGGAGTCGTCGACGTGGACGGGGTCACCCACACGGCGCGACACATCGTCGTGGCGACCGGCTCGGATCCGGTCGTGCCCCCAGTCCCGGGCCTGGCCGACCTGGAGGGTGTCTGGAGCAACCGCGAGGTGACGGGCATGAAGGCCGTGCCCCGGCGGCTCCTCATCCTGGGTGGTGGGCCGGTCGGCGCCGAGATGGCCCAGGCCGTGCGCCGGCTGGGTGGCGAGGTGGTCGTGGTCGAAGGGGCCGGACGTGTGCTCGCCCATGAGCCGGCGCCGTTGGGCGAGGCCCTGGGCGACGTGCTACGCGGCGACGGCGTCGAACTGGTGTTGGGGGTTCAGGCAACGGCGGCCCGACGCGACGGCGAGGACTACGTCCTGACGCTCGAGGACGGCCGCGAGTTGCGCGGCGACCACCTACTCGTCGCCACCGGTCGGCGTCCCCGGGTGGACGGGATCGGCCTCGACACCGTCGGCGTCCACGCCGATGGGCACGGCATCCCGGTCGACAGCCACCTGCGCGTCGGCGACGGCCTCTGGGCCATCGGCGACGTCACCGGCGTGCGGCTATTGACCCACGTGGGGAAATACCAGGGCGAAGTCGTCGCCGCCAACATCCTCGGCGAACCTCGTGAGGCCAACTACGACGCCATTCCCTCCGTCGTGTACACGGACCCCCAGGCGGCATCGGTAGGTGCCACCGAGGCGCCCTTCAGCGCCACCACTCCCCTCTCCGAGGTGGCCAAGACCGCTACCTACACCCACGCCTACGCGCAATCGAACGGGTTTCTGACCCTCCTCAGCGACGGCGACCTGTTGACCGGCGCCTACGCCCTGGGGCCCGAGGCCGGCGAGTGGCTCCAGCAGGCCACGCTCGCCATCCGGGCCAAGGTGCCACTCGAGGTGCTGCGCGACACCATCCAGCCGTTCCCCACCTTCTCAGAAATTTTCGTCGCCACCCTCAAGGCGCTCCACAAGCAGATCGGGGCAGTGCGCCAGCCGACCTGAAGCGGGAAGCCGCCAGCGACGCAAGTCCTGGAACTGCATCATCTGACCATCCAGCTGCACCGCATCACGGAGCCGCACCTTTCAACTCCCCGACGTCCGAGAAAGGCGAGTACCAGTGTCACCGAGGCCCCTACGTGAGCGTCGAGTCGTTCCGGAAGCTTCAGACGCACTACGACGACATCAAGGATCTGCATCTGCGCGACCTCTTCGCCGGGGATCCCGGGCGAGGCGAACGCCTCGTCGCCGACGCCGCCGGTCTCCACCTCGACTACTCGAAGAACCGCGTCACCACCGAGACCATGGGTCTGCTGGCCGACCTGGCGCGGGAGTCAGCCCTGGAGGAACGGCGTGACGCCATGTTCGCCGGCGAGCACATCAACGTGTCCGAGGACCGAGCCGTGCTGCACGTCGCTCTCCGCATGCCCCGGGGGACCTCCCTGGTCGTGGACGGGGTGGACGTGGTGCAAGAGGTCCACGAGTTGCTCGATGCCATGACCGCCTTCTCCGACCGGGTCAGATCAGGCGAGTGGAAGGGCCATACCGGCAAGCCGATCCGCAATGTCGTGAACATCGGTATCGGTGGCTCGGACCTGGGGCCGGTGATGGCGTATGAGGCCTTGCGGCACTACTCGCGTCCGCGACATGACC
The DNA here is from genome assembly GCA_963846125.1 of uncultured Acidimicrobiales bacterium. Classification (GTDB taxonomy): domain Bacteria; phylum Actinomycetota; class Acidimicrobiia; order Acidimicrobiales; family UBA8190; genus Chersky-840. The sequence goes on along the minus strand of CAWJUR010000004.1, from coordinate 458,896 downwards.
TTTCGCTTCGTCTCCAATGTCGATGCGACGGACTTCGTCGAGGCCACAGCCGACCTGGCAGCCGATGAGACCCTCTTCATCGTCTCCTCGAAGACCTTCGGCACGTTGGAGACCCTCACCAACGCCGACCTCGGCGCGCAACTGGGTTGTGGAACAACTCGGGGACGATTCCGCGGTGACCAAGCACTTCGTCGCGGTCTCCACGAACTCCGAGCGCGTCTCCGCGTTCGGCATCGACACGGCCAACATGTTCGGCTTCTGGGACTGGGTCGGGGGGCGTTACTCCATGGACTCCGCCATCGGGCTCTCGACCATGCTGGCGGTGGGCCCCGATCGGTTCGGCGAGATGCTGGCCGGGTTCCACGAGATGGACGAACACTTCCGAACCGCGCCGCTCGCCACGAACCTCCCCGTCATCATGGGCATGCTGGCGGTGTGGTACGGGGACTTCTTCGGCGCCCAGACCTCGGGAGTCATGCCCTACGACCAGTATCTGAAGCGCTTTCCCGCCTACCTGCAGCAACTCACCATGGAGTCAAACGGCAAGCACGTCACACTGGCGGGAACGCCCGTCGACTACCAGACCGGGGCCGTCTACTGGGGTGAGCCCGGCACCAATGGCCAGCACAGCTTCTACCAACTCATCCACCAGGGGACCAAGCTGATCCCCGTGGACCTCATCGGATTCGGCAAGAGCCTCAATCCGCTGCGCGACCACCATGACATCCTCTCCTCCAACGTGTTCGCCCAGGCCCAGGCGCTCGCCTTCGGCAAGACCGCGGATGAGGTGCGAGCCGAAGGCACACCCGAGACACGTCGTACCCCATCGGGTGATGGAAGGGAACCGCCCCACCAACGTCCTGCTCGCCGAGATTCTGACCCCTCGCCTGCTCGGGTCGCTCGTGGCCCTCTACGAGCACAGCGTCTTCACCCAGGGGGCGATCTGGGACATCGACTCCTTCGACCAGTGGGGGGTGGAGCTCGGAAAGGCTCTGGCCACACAGATCATCCCCGAGCTCGAGAGCGAGAGCGAGCCCCACCTGGCGCACGACTCGTCGACCAACGCATTGATCCGTCGCTATCGCGCCCTGAAAGCGCAGTGACCGGCAGGACCGGACGTGTCTGACCGAAGCAAGACTTCACTGAAGGAGGAGTAGACCTTGGCAACGGACAAGCCGATGCAGCTCGGCATGATCGGGCTCGGCCGCATGGGGGCCAATTTGGTTCGCCGACTGATGGACGACGGGCACCGTTGCGTCGTCTACGACGTGAGCGCAGACGCCGTGCAAGGCACTCGAAACGGAAGGGGCCACAGGCTCGACGTCGCTGGAGGACTTCATCGGCAAGCTGGATCGGCCTCGCTGCCTGTGGATCATGGTGCCCGCCGCCATCGTGCAGGGCACGTTGGACCAGCTCGCCGGCCTGCTCGACGAGGGTGACATCATCATCGACGGGGGCAACTCGTACTACCGAGACGACATCGTGCGGGCAAAGCAACTGGCCCAGAAGAACATCCATTACGTGGACTGCGGCACGAGCGGAGGGGTGTGGGGGCTCGAGCGGGGCTACTGCCTCATGATCGGCGGAGAGCCCGGCCCGGTCGCGCACCTCGAGCCGATCTTCAAGACGATCGCCCCGGGGGAGGCGAGTGCCCCCGCCACGCCGCATCGCACCCGTCAGGGTGGCACCGCACCGCAGGGCTACCTCCACTGCGGCCCCAACGGTGCCGGCCACTTCGTGAAGATGGTCCACAACGGCGTGGAATACGGGATGATGGCCGCCATCGCCGAAGGGCTCAGCATCATTGCCCACGCCGACGCCGGCAAGAAGGCTTCCACCGAAGTGGACGCGGAGACGACTCCGCTGCGCGACCCCGAGATGTACCAGTACGAGATCGACGTGGCCGAGGTGGCCGAGGTGTGGCGACGGGGCTCGGTGGTGGGATCGTGGCTCGTCGACCTCACTGCCGACGCCCTTGCCCTCTCCCCCGACCTCGACGATTTCGCAGGGCCGCGTGTCGGACTCGGGCGAGGGTCGCTGGACCGTCGAGGCGGCCATCGAAACGGGCGTCCCGGCTGCCGTCATCACCGCCGCCCTGTACGAGCGTTTCGAGTCCAGGGGAAACGGGGATTTCACCGACAAGATCCTCTCGGCCATGCGGTCGGAGTTCGGCGGCCACGCCGAGAAGAAGGGCTAGCGATGGAACATGAGCTCGTGATCGTGCCCGACGCCGCGGCCCTGGCCATCCGGGCGGCAAGCTTCGTGGCACGAGCGGGCGGGCGCCGCGGTGGCCGCCCGCGGCCGGTTCACCTTCGCGGTGAGCGGGGGCAGGACCCCGTGGGCGATGTTCGGCGAGCTCGCCCATGAAGACGTCCCGTGGAAGGCGGTGGAGATCTTCCAGGTCGACGAGCGGGTCGCGCCCGAAGGCGACCCCGACCGCAACTCTGACCCACCTCCACCAGAGCCTGGGAGCAGGCGCCCGCCACGGTGCTGGCCATGCCCGTCGAGGACCCGGACCTGGAGGCGGCCGCGGCCGCCTACGCCGAGCTTCTTCCCGGGCGCTTCGACCTTGTCCATCTCGGACTAGGGCCCGACGGCCACACCGCCTCTCTCGTCCCCGGTGACCCCGTCCTCGAGGTCAGCGACCGGCTGGTGGCCGTGACGCAGCCCTACCAAGAGCACAGGCGCATGACGCTCACCTATCCGGCCCTGGCACGCGCCGACGAGATCCTCTGGCTCATCAGCGGGGAGGACAAGCGCGACGCGCTGGCCAGGTTGCTGGCCGGCGACACGTCGATCCCCGCCGGGCGCGTGCAGGCCCGGCACTCCACGATTCTGGCCGACTCGTCCGCCGACCTGAGGCAGACATCGGTTTCGCCATGGCCCGCCAAGACGCCCACCTTGGCCGACTCGACAAGCTCGTGTTCACGGAGGGCTGCAGTCGATCCGCTGCACCGACTCGCCGCGCCCACGAAGATGGTGGCCACCATGGCCGGCGGGAACAACCCGTGCTCGACCACCCCGGGAATCGCCTCGAGACGCGCCGCCAGAGCGGCCGGCTCGCCCACGTCGCCGGTGAAGTCGGCGATCACGCCACCGTCGGGACTGGGTGGCTGTGTCTCGCAGCCGGACGGTCCCGATTCGTGCCAGCGTCGACTCGAGGCCGAAGGCGACCAACTCCAACGGGATCGGTGGGCGCAGAGCCGCTACCGGCTTGCGTGGAGTCGGCGATCACCACGAAGCGGTCGGCGGTGACCGCGACCAGCTTCTCGCGGGTATGGGCACCCCCGCCGCCCTTGACCAACCACCCGTCGGGACTGATCTGGTCGGCTCCGTCGATGGCGATGTCCAGCCGTTCGAGGGTGAAGCGCTCGACTCGCAGACCGAGCTTGGTGGCGGCCTGCTCGGTCCGAGGAGAGGTCGCCACACACCGAAGCGACAGCTGCCGGGCCGCCAGGGCGGGCAGCAGGTACGCCACCGTGGTGCCGGTGCCGAGCCCGACCGTCATACCGTCTTCGACCAGCTCGGCTGCCGCGTTCGCGGCGCGCTGTTTCTCCTTCTCCACGGTGGAGGGCATCGCCGCCCAGGATGGGCCGCCACGTTGGAGATGCGCAACCCCGCCGTGGATCAGGAAGCATCGCCGTCCCGCCACCATGCCGACCCGGCTCTCGACCCTGACCGATGGAGCCCGGGGTCTCATGAGCTGAGCCGTCCCGATCCTGCTCGCGAGCACCTGCACGGCTCGACGGTTACGGGCGACCCTCCTCGACGCCGTGCCCGGTGACCAGTGGCAGCTCCCCGGGAGCACTGAGATGGCATCGGGCTACGCCACGCCGCTGTACCTTCTCGCCTTCGACCACCGCTCCTCGTTCGAGCGCGGGCTCTTCGGCGCCACGCCGCCACTCTCGCCGGAGGTACGCGACGGCATCGTGAGAGCCAAGGCAGATCATCTTCGAGGCCAACCGGCTCGCGGTCGAAGGGGGCGCGCCCCGTAATCGAGCGGGGGTGCTGGTGGACGAGGAGTTCGGTTCGGCCGTGGCCCGACGCGCCCGGGAGGAGGCCGTTCCGCTGGCCATGCCGGTCGAGCGCTCTGGCCAGGACGAGTTCGACTTCCAATACGGCGAGCAGTTCGCCGAACACATCGAGGCATTCGACCCGACCTTCGTGAAGGTCCTTGTGCGTTTCAACCCCGAGGGCGACCCAGATCTGAACCGCCGCCAGACCGAACGGTTGGCCCGGCTGAGCGAGTGGCTCCGGGGCCGGGACCGAACCTTCCTCTTCGAGCTGCTCGTCCCGGCCACCACCGCCCAGCTGGACAGCGTCGAGGGCCACCACTCCGACTACGACCGTCACCTGCGCCCTCGGCTTGTCGTCCGCGCCATCACCTCGCTGCAGGCCGGTGGCGTGGAACCCGACATCTGGAAGATCGAAGGGCTCGATTCCAAAGAAGACGCCCATAGTGTGGTCCGACAGGCACGTTCGGGAGGAAGGGACCACGTGGTGTGCATCGTGCTGGGACGAGGTGCCGACCGGGACAGCGTCGTTCGTTGGTTGGAGGTCGGTGCGAGCGTGCCCGGGTTCGCGGGCTTTGCCGTAGGGCGGACCCTGTGGCACGACCCACTTGTCGATCACCTGGCCGGCCGATCTTCGGACACCGACACGGCGCGAGTCATCGCCGAGCGCTATCGAAGGCTCATCGACGTCTACGACGCGGCCGCACGCGGCCATACCGAGGCCGAGTCGTGACCGCTCCGCCCATTCGCCTCGATGCTCGCCGACGTGGACGGCACCCTTGTGACCCAGGACAAGGTCCTCACCGACAGGGCGATCTCCGCCGTGCATCGCCTGCGCGATGCCGGCATCCTCTTCGCCATCACGAGCGGACGTCCTCCTCGAGGAATGGCCATGCTCGTCGAGCCACTCGACCTGCAGACACCCATCGCCGCCTTCAACGGGGGCCTCATCGTCGACCGCGATATGACCGTCATCGAACAGCGCGTCCTTCCCGAGGACCTGGTCAGCCCGATCGCGGCGCTCATGGCCTCCTTCGACCTGGTGGTGTGGCTCTACCGAGGTGCCGACTGGTACGTCCCGGACCCGAAGGGACCCCACGTGGACCGCGAAGCATGGACGGTCAAGTTCGAACCCAAGGTCATGACGTCCATCGACGGCCTCACCAGTGACGTGGCCAAGCTCGTGGGTGTGAGCGACGACCACGACGCGGTGGCAAAGGCTTCAGCAGCAGCCCACGAGCGCTTTGGGAACCACGTCACAGCAGCGGCCTCCCAGCCCTACTACCTCGACGTCACTCACCCCGATGCCAACAAAGGCGCCGTGGCCAGGTACCTCGCCCAGAAATACAAGCTCTCCACGGATGAGATCGCCACCATCGGGGACATGCCCAACGACGTCTTGATGTTCGCGCACTCAGGCCTCAGCATCGCGATGGGCAACGCCGACCCTCAGGTGCAACGTGCCGCCCGTCGGGTGACGGAGACCAACGAGAACGAGGGCTTTGCCGACGCTGTCGACCGCTTCGTCCTCCCTCGGGCTCCGGAGCCACCGCGGTCCTAGCATCGGACGGGTCGCCCACCGAAGGGCGATTATCTCCCGAGCGCGGCCCGCCACGATCCGAGGTCGAGCCCGGGGTACCGCTGCTGGGTCTGCTCGAGAAGCCGCTCGTTCCAGACGGGGTGCCCCGGCGGTGGCCAGCCGAACAGCGCCAGCTCCCGAGGAGTCGAACCCTCCACGAACGCGGTCCACTCGATGCTCGTCGACACGGACTGCTGGGTGTTGTACCCGATCCATTCGGTCGCTGCGATCCGGAAGGCGAGAGAGGCCACGAAGCGGGCCCCGGTGGCCGAGCCAAAAGGGGCGCCCCGATGCCAGCATTCGGAGCGGTAGGCCAGGTACGAACCCCGGCGCCCCGGAGCGGGTCGCTCGGCGGCATAGACGCCGGGGTCCATGTTGGGCATGACCATGCCGTAGGGGGAATCGATGTGGCGGGAGTCGCGTACCGTCACGAGACGAGTGGGGTTGTCGGCAGCAGAGATATCGGAGAGATAGAGGAATCCCTCGAGGTTCCACCACGGGGAGGCACTGCCCGGAGGAAGCCACGAGTGGTTGCGGTCGATATGCATCGGCTGCTCGTAGTTGGTCACCCCGGCGTACTTCGCACTGGCGCCGGCCTGGTACAGCCGGATGTCGGTGCTTCCGAGGGCGCGCTCGGCGAAGTCGACGATCGACGGGTGGACGCAGAGCCGGTTGAGCGCGGTGCCCGGGAAGGGAAATTTGGCCGACCATCGTTGTTGTTCGGGTCGGAACCCCGGCCCCTCGGCGGGCCACACGAACACCTCTTTCGATTCGACCGGATGGCCCTTCCAACGTTCGGTCACGCCGTCCGGGTCGGCGTGGAGCTCCTCGGCACTCGGAAAGATCTCGCCGAGATCCTCGGCCACGGCGTCGATCTCCTCGGTTCCCACCAGGCCCTCGATCAGGATCCAGCCGTCTTCCTGCCATGTCGTGACTTCGGCGTCGCTCGCAAGTCGTGACGTCACGATCGTGTCATCCCTTTCCGTCGGCGTGACCCATCGGCATCGCCGCCGGTCGCAGATCACAGCGTACGGGTTCACGCCCTACGTCACCGCGTTGGGGCAACGCTCACGGCGCAGACCCTTCAGCAGGTTGTCGACCGCACATTGTGCCATGGCGCTCCTGGTCTCGGTCGTGGCTGAGCCGATATGGGGAACGATGATGGCGGTGGGGGCTCGCAACAGAGGATCGTCGGGGAGCGGTGGCTCGTCCTGGAGTACATCCAGCCCCGCCCCGGCAATCGTGCCGTCGGACAACGCCCGGGTCAGCGCGACTTGGTCGACCACCCCACCTCGCGCCGTGTTGACGAGAAAGGCCGTGGGCTTCATGCAGCTGAATTCCTTGTCGCCGATCAGGTGCCGCGTCGCAGCATTGAGATCTACGTGGAGGGAGACGAAATCGGCGTCTCGCAGTCCTTCGCCCAGCCCGGCAACGCGAGCCACCCCATCCACCACGGGAAGGTCGTCCCGAGTATCGAAGTAGTGCACATCCATGCGCGTCGCCAGCGCTCGCGTGGCCACCGCCCGTCCGATTCGTCCGAACCCCACGATGAGCAACACCTTCCCCGCCAGGTCGGCCCCCATCGGCGCCTCATGCCAGTGACCACTTGTCGCGGCACGGATCGCTTCGGGGATGCGGCGGGCGAGCATGGTCATGAGGGCCATGACGAGATCCGCCACGGCGTCACTCAACACCGGCGTGATCGTGACCAGAATCCCCCGCTCTCGGGCCGCCACGAGATCGATGTGATCCACCCCGACGCTCACCGTGCTGATCACTCGGAGACGCGGTGCCCAGGCCATGACCTGCCGATCGACCGAGACGTTCGAGCTCACCAGGAGGCCGTCGGCATCGCTCAGGACGCGCTCCGGAAGGCGGCGTCCTCGGATCGCCCGGCGGGGAGGACGGTGAGGTCGAACTCCGCCAGCTGGTCCAGCAAGGAGGGGACGAGCGATACGGCGATCACCGCCCTCGGACGCTCGGGCTTCTCCATCACAGGTAGGGCGACGTCGGGGCGGGCCGGCCACCGGGGCGGGCCCGTTCGAGGGCGTTGCCAGCCCCGACCCCGAGCAATCCGGCATCCGATGCGACCTCGACCAAGCGAAACCCCTGTTCCAACCGCTTGACCGCTGTTGCCGCGTTCCCGGCGATGCCCGGTACGACGTCGTGTCGTCGGCACGCATCGATGACCCTTTCGATGGCGTCCGTGAAACGCTGCTCGGCGTGATCGGGGGCGGGAGAGAGACCCAGGGTGACGCTCAAGTCCGCCGGCCCGACGTACACGGCGTCGACGCCCGGCACGGCCACGATCTCCTCGACGTTGTCGACCGCCTGCTTGGTCTCGACCATCACGATGCACGCCACCTCGCCATTGGCACGATCGAAATAGTCAAACCCTGTCGAGTAGTTGGCCCGGAGCGGTCCGTAGCTCCGGATTCCCAGCGGTGCATACCGACACGCGGCGACCGCTGCTTCGGCGTCCTCTTGCGAGTTGACCATCGGCACGATGATCCCCCACGCTCCGGCATCGAGGCTCTTGCCGATAATGCCCGGCTCGTTCCGGGGGACCCGGACAAGGGGCACGGCTTGTGCGGACGAGATGCCCTGAAGCATGTGGACCATTTCCGCGTAGTCGATCAGGCCGTGCTGCATGTCGACACAGACCCAGTCGAACCCGGCGTGCGCCATGATCTCGGCGGACACGCTGCTCGGCACGGTCAACCACCCACCCAGGGCGACACCGGGTCCGGCCCAAATCGCACGCAGCGCGTTGTCGCGCATCTCGCCTCCCCTGTGAACGACGACCAAGGCTACGGCATCCGAGATCAGGCGGGATGGGCGTCCTGCGCCGGCGGGTCGGTCTGCCGCGGCGTCGGGGGCACGGGCTCCAATGGATGAGACGGAGCGGGACGCCCGCTCGACGGCGATCACGACGGCCCGATCAAGCGGTTGGTCGTCGGCGAGGAGCGCGGCCAGCGTTCCTACCAAGACATCCCCAGCCCCGGTGGTGTCGACGACCGATACGCGCGGCGCGGGGACGTGGATGGGGCTGCCCGCGGTGGCGACCGCGGCCCCGTCGGCGCCCAGGGTCACCACGGCGACACGGACACCGTGACCGACGAGCATGGTGGCGCCTTCCAGAGCCCCGTCGATACCGACGATCGGCGTGCCGAGGAGCGCGGCGGCCTCCGTCCTATTGACGACCAGGGTGTCGATTCTCTCGAGCAGCCCATCTGGGAGCGCGACAACCGGAGCTGCGTTCAGCACGACACGGGTGTCGGGCCCACAGAGATCGATCGCCTCCGCGACGGCATCGACGGGTACCTCGAGCTGGGCCACCAGGACGGAGTGGTCGGCGATGAAGCTGGCGGCGGCTCTCACGTCACCTGGATCGACGAGGCCGTTGGCCCCGGGCGCGACCAGCACCGAGTTCTCCCCGTCGGGCGTCACGGTCACGAAGGCTGTACCGGTCGCCACGTTGGGCGTCGCCGTCACCAGGGCCACGTCGACCCCGTGCGCGGCCAGGTCATCGCGCTGGGCGATCCCCGCCCCATCGTCACCAACCCGTGCCAGCATCATGACCGCGGCGCCACCGTCGACGGCCGCCACCGCCTGATTGGCACCCTTCCCGCCGTTGCGGGTCACGAGGGAGGCCCCTGTCACCGTTTCTCCCGCTCCGGGGCGGCGATCGGCGAAGAGCAGATAGTCCTGGTTGATCGATCCGAGTACGAAGACGCGGCCCATCAAGCCCATTGATACAACCCGAGCCACCCTCGCACAATGTCTCCGGGGTCGGCGGGGCGCGCCGCGCTGTGGCCCGTCCGCGCCGCCCGGGATTCCTGGCCGGACCGGCGCGTTGTCCGGGTCGGCCCGGGGTCAGTCGTCGGCGGCAAGCTCCACCGGCGTCGCGATGACGTCGACGAGGGCGTCCGAGCGAAGCACCGTCAGGGCCAGGGGCTGGCCGATGGCGTCGCCGAGCATGAGCCGCTGCAACGTCTGGGCGCTCGTGACGGCCTCGCCGTCGGCGCTGATCAGCAGATCGCCGGTACGCAGTCCAGCGTGCGCGGCGGGCCCGCCCGGTATGACCTGTGCGATGCGCAACCCCGTCCTCTGGCCCCGTTGGGAGGCCAACAGAGGGGGGAGCGGAGCAGGCGTGCCCGCCAACCCCAAATATGCTCGGCGCACCCGCCCCTCAGCCATGAGCGAGGCGATGATCTGACGCGTGATGGCATTGATGGGGATCGCCAGGCCGACCCCTATGCCGGCCGCGGCGGTATTGATCCCCACGACCTCCCCCGACGCCACCACGAGTGCCCCGCCGGAGTTCCCGGGGTTGAGCGCGGCGTCAGTCTGGATCACGTCGTCGATGATCCGCACGTTGCCACCGGCTCTGGTCGGCAACGAGCGCCCCAAGGCACTGATGACGCCGGCCGTGACGGTGCCGGCCAAACCAAGGGGGTTTCCCACCGCCACCACCAGTTGCCCCACCCTCAGCTCCGAGGCCTCACCCAACCGGGCCGGCGCAGGGGTCTCGCCATCGGCACGCACGACGGCGAGGTCCGAGAGGGGATCGGCGCCGACGACATGGAACGGGACGACGGTGCCGTCGGCGAAGGAGGCCCGTCCACCGTCGGCAGAGCCCACTACGTGGGCATTGGTGAGCAAGAACCCGTCAGTGGTGAAGACGACCGCCGAACCTGCGCCCGCCGCGTAGCTGCCATCGCGTCGGCGCTGGGACACCTCGAGGGCGGCGACCCGGGGAGTCACCCGTTCGGCCACCGCCACGACCACCTGGGAATACGCGTCCAACGCGGCGAGACCCGGTCCGGGCGCTTCCGAAATCGTATTTGCCATTGTTCAGTCCTCGTTCCTACTGCGGTCCATCGTCAACGCAGCCAGGTCACCATTCCTTCCCATCCCCCTGATGGGCGTGCTCGGTCCTGCCGGCCGCCCGGCCAGGTCGATGACTCTCCGTGGGCGATCGGCGACTCCACGCTCTCTCGAGCCGGCCCGTCCACCCCGCCGGGGCGTGACTCGTTGACCAGAGTCCCTCGTCTGGCCAGCTCAGCTCGGCTGCACGAAAGCCGGGGCGGCCGGGACACCGGTCGAAAACGAGGGCACCGACCAGGGTCCTCTACGGGGGCGAAGCGATGACCGAAGTGCGATGGTCGATTTGGCAGTTCCGCCCACTCGGCAAGGAGGGTGCCATGTCCAATCACCTCAGCGGTGGCTTCAAGTTTCCCGGGGACGACGCTCGCCTCGATCTCAGCGACGTCTTCGCCTTCGTCTCGCCAGACGACCCCAGCAAGACCGTCCTGATCATCGATGTCAACCCATTCATGACCGCGTCAGCCTTCCATCCCGACGCCGTCTACCGCATCAACGTCGACAACGACGGCGATGCCCACGCGGACGTGGCTTTCACCTTCGTCTTCTCGAAGCCGGACGGCGACATGCAGACGGCTACTGCCTATCTCGCCGTCGGGCGTGAAGCCAACCAACCCGAGCCAGCCGGAGAGGTTCTCGCATCAGCGTCGTCGGTGGGGTTCGACGGCTCCGCCCTCCCGGTGGAGGCCGGTCCGGTACGGATGTTCATCGGCGAGCGCAGCGATCCGTTCTTTGCCGATGCTGAAGGGGTACTCCACGGGTTCCAGTGGACCGGCCAGGACGCCTTTGCCGGAAAGAACGTATTGAGCATCGCCCTCGAGGTCCCCAACGAGATGCTGGGTAGCAGTTCCTCCATCGGCGTGTGGGCCGAAGTGAACCTGCGTCGAGACGATGGGGTGCTCGTTCCGATGGACCGGGGCGGCCACCCTTCCCTGACGCTCCTCAACGGCGACGACGTCAAGATGGCAGCACGGTACAACGCGGGCCAGCCCGCCGACGACGCCAACAGCTCCTTCGTCGAGGATTGGACGCAGGTCCTCGAGGAGAAAGGCGGGTACACACCGGACAAAGCGCGAGCGGCCGTCCTCAGCGTGTTCCCCGACATTCTCCGCTACGACCGGTACAGGCCCGCCGCGTACCCGAACGGCCGCTGGCTCACCGACGACGTCTTCGATGTCCGGCTTGCCTTCCTCACGGGCGGGAAGGTCAGCTCCGACGGCATCGGGCCGCACTCCGATTTCCTCGCCCATTTTCCTTTCTTGGGTGTGCCGAACCCGTAAGGACGATCTCGAGCTGCGACCGACCATCACCGGACAAGAACCTTCCACGTCTCTGTGAAGGAGAGTGAGGACAATGGCATACGTAACGGTTGGGACCGAGAACTCGATGCCGATCGATCTGTATTACGAGGATCACGGCGACGGAAGCCCGGTCGTCTTGATTCACGGCTTCCCGCTGAGCGGGCGCGCCTGGGAAAGACGGAGCACGCGTTGATCACCAACGGTCACCGAGTCATCACGTACGACCGGCGAGGGTTCGGGAAGTCCACACAGACGACCGTCGGCTACGGCTACGGCTACGACACATTCGCAGCCGATCTGGACCGGCTGGTAACGGCACTCGACCTTCACGATCTCGCCCTGGCCGGTCACTCGATGGGTGGTGGTGAAGTTGCACGGTACCTTGGCGAATACGGATCTGCGAGGGTGAACAGAGCTTCGATCATCTCCGGTATCCCCCCATACCTTCTAAGGACCTCCGAGACTCCGCAAGGTGTCCCCCAAGAGGTCTTCGACGGGATCGAAGGCGCGCTGACCGCCGACCGGCTCGCCTTCTTCACCGAATGGAACAAGAACTTCTACAATCTCGACGAGACACTCGGTAGCCGCATCAGCGAGGAAGCGGTCCGAGACTCATGGAACACCGCTGTCAACGCCTGCCCCGCGGCCGTGATCGCCTGTGTACGCACATGGCACACAGACTTCCGGGCCGACTTACGAAAGATCGATATACCGGTGCTCGTGATGCACGGCAGCGAGGACCGAGTGCTGCCGATCGACGCTTCCGGACCTCGCAGCCACGATCTGATCGCCGGGAGTGAGCACGTTGTGATCGAAGGGGCACCGCACGGGTTGTGCTGGACGCATGCCGACGAGGTCAATGCCGAGCTCCTGAGGTTCTTCAAGTAGCCGATGGGCCGGGGGGCCGACCTTTCAGGGCCTAGCGGGAGTGATGTGGCCCGCAGGGATGGCGACGGCAACGCGACAGGCGAAGGTTTGCGGGGAAATTCCGTGATCGCTTCATCCCGAGGACCTGTGGCCGAGTCATGAGCAATGGCGTCCGCCGTGAAGCGCGCCACACAGAGTGGTGTGTACACCACATGTCACGAACCGGGCCGGCAGGAATCCGGGCTCGGTCCTGTCTCCCCGCTCCGAGAGGACGGGCAGATATCACCCCGCGTCGCTGGCAACGAGGGAAGCTACTGCGCATGTGTGTCCTCTCGCCCTCCGCCAGACGCCGGTTATCGACCAAACGACTGCTCCAGAGGACGTTGCCATGAACTTCGTCTATCCCGTTGCGGAGCCCGGTCGAAAGGAACTACCCCGTCTTTCCCGTCAGCTCCGTCGATCGGAAGCGCAGGGACGAGCGACGGACGAGGTGCAGGGCGAGCACGGTCTCGATCATGCTCCTCCGCAAATCCCCGATTGGGGTGAAGAACCGCAGGGGACTGGGATCTGTCTGTCGGGAGGTGGAATTCGGTCGGCTTCTTACTGTCTGGGTGCCCTCCAAGGTCTTGGACGCGACGGACTTCTGTTCGGGAACAACCACGCCAGGTATCTCGCGGCAGTCTCAGGCGGTTCCTACATTGCGACGGCGTTGACCATGGTGACCAAGGGTCGACTCGATGAGGACGATCCCACCCCGAACGACCCGACCGTGACGCCGATCAGAGAGCGAGCCTCAAACGGTCCTGACCTGACACCATTCGCCCACGGCAGCCCCGAGGAAGGGTATCTGCGGGACCACACGCTCTACCTCACCCATGGAAGAGCGGGGATCCCCGCGGTGGCCTGGAGAATTCTCCTCGGCATCACCTTCAACGTGGCGATGGTGACACTGGCCCTCAGTGTCGCGTTTGTTCCCGTTGGTTGGCTCTACGGGCTGGGGTGGCCTCAACTCAAGGCCGGTTGTCCCAGCAGCTGTCCTTCTGGACCACGCTTCGGGGTTCCCGGGGGTCTCTGGGTCACGGTCGTGGTCCTTGCCGTATTGGCCTTCCTGACAGGATTCATGTGGCTGGCGTGGCGGTTTCACGCTGATTGGATGCGTTCGGTGTGGGGCACCCTTTCCGGCAGCCTCGCCGTCGCCACTGTCGTCATTCTCCTGTTCTCCGTTGCCATTCCGTGGATCATTCACCTGGCTCGGCCCTACTACCACGTCCATCTTCCTGGCGACGCCCACGCCACCAAGACCACCACGGTGGCGATCACCGGCGCCGGATTACTCGGAGTCGTCGCCGCCTGGGTGGCAACGGCGCGGCGGCTCCTGGCTGAGCCCAATACAGCGGCGCATGACGCCGTACAAGAGACAATTGGCTTCGCCAAGAAGCATCAAGCTCTGTTTGTGAACATCGGCGCGACCATTGCCGGACCCTTGCTCGTCCTGGCTGGCGTCGTAATTCTCTCCTTTTGGGGCTCCGCGTACCTCCCGAATTCCTCGGGACCCGGCCTCGCCGAACTGTTGGCCTGGTCGGGCGCCGTGGTCGCCTTTCTCCTCTTGTGGGCACGCGCCGATGTCACGGCCTGGTCGTTGTTCCCGCTCTATCGGAACCGCCTGTCGGCTGGCTTTGTCCTTCGCCGAGTCCGTCGATTCGAGAACGAGTCACCGTCACCGACGGCTGTGGGCGATCAGGATGCCCAAGAACGTTCCTATTCGCAGCCGTACCCTCTTTCGGCGTACCAACCTCAGGATTTTCCCGAGGTGATCATTTGCGCCGCCGCCAATATCAGCGACTACGGAGCGACACCCTCCGGATCACACGTCACCAGCTTCACGTTCAGCTCGGAGTGGATCGGTGGTCCAGTCGTGGGCGCCAGGCCCACCGTTGAGTACGAAGAAGCGTGCGGTATTTCCACCGCGCAAGCCCGCTTCACCACGTTGCCGACGGCCATGGCCATTTCCGCGGCAGCATTTTCGCCCTCCATGGGCAGGATGACCAGAGCACCATTTCGCTTCTTCTTGGCCCTCGCCAATCTGCGCCTGGGCGTGTGGGTGCCTAACCCTCGTCGACTCGACAAGTTCCGCGATCGCCGGGCCTGGCATCAGGTCTTACCGCGACCGCAGTATTTCCTCCGCGAGATGTTCGGTCGGAACCACCTCGACGCCCCCTTTCTCTATGTCACAGACGGAGGACATTACGAGAATCTGGGGCTCGTAGAGCTTCTTCGGCGCAAGTGCGAGACCATTTGGTGCATCGATGCCTCGGGAGATCAGGTCAATACCTTCAACACTCTCGGCGGCGCATTGCAGACCGCTCAAGCAGAGCTCCAGGTCACTGTCGAGATCAACCCCGAATCCGACATGGAACCCCAAGCGGCCAAGACGGATCGTCGGCCACAATTCGTGGAGCAACCGTGGTGCCAAGGGAAGATCACGTATGCCGACGGGACGACTGGGTCGCTGCGCTTCGTCAAAGCTGGCGTTCCTAAGGACGCCCCCTTAAGCCTGCGCGCCTTTGCCGAGAGCAATCCCGCTTTTCCTTGCGACGCCACCCTGGATCAGTTTTACGACGCCGCTCGTTTCGACGCCTATCGGGAGTTGGGGGAGCTATCGGTGGAATTGGCTCTTGCCGCCCTGAACAAGACCGGGTTTGAGAACCCTCCAATTCCTTCGCCGGGGTGATCTCCGACCACACGGTTCTGACCCCCTGAGTTCGGCGGCGAACTACCGCCTGAGAAAGAGGAAGGTCGGAGCTACTCCGCCCGTCGTAGCTCGGTTGGTGAACGACCCGGTTCCCGAAGCGCCCTGAGCCCTTCCGTCGAACGAGTGTTCGCCGGCAACGTCAGAGTCCCGGCGCGAATGAAGAACGGAGTCCGGCGGGCCTCACACCCGCTGTGGCCAGGGCAATTCCGCGTCGCCTGCGGTAACGTTCGGGCCCGAGGCTCCGAGCACGCTGGGGGCGAACATGCGGGATGGCCAGCTCAAGCGGTGGCACATGCGGCTTTCGGGCGTCCTGGATCGGAAGTACGGCTGGTACCGACTGCCAAAGCCGGTAGCCATGCTCACCCTGATCGGCGTGCGCATGAAGCTGCGCCGGGAGAATCTATTCGACACCTCGGGCACCGATGTGGGATGGGGTCCCGAGAGCCCTCCTCTTGGACCCCGGGCCCTCGTTCGAACCCCCGATGGGCGCGGAACAGACCCGAATTACCCCGATATGGGCAGCGCCGGGGCCCGGTTTGGCCGCAATGTCCCAGTGGAGGAGAGCTATCCGAAGGACGTTCTCAATCCCAATCCGCGCCTGGTGAGCAACGAGCTCCTGGCTCGGGACACGTTTATCCCTGCGCCGAGTCTCAACCTGCTCGCCGCCGCCTGGCTCCAGTTCGAGGTCCACGATTGGATGAGCCACGGGACCAACGAAATAGACGATCCCTGGCTGGTCGATGTCGAAGAAGATGACGACTGGCCCGCTCACCCGCACATGGAGATCCGCCGGACCAAGATCGATCCCACATCCGATGGCAATCCTCCGACCTACCGCAACGTCGAGACCCATTGGTGGGACGCATCCCAGGTCTACGGCAGCAACCAGGTCATCGAAGACTTCATCCGCACGAGGGCGGGAGACGGACACGTGCGCCTCAACCCCGAAGGGGTGGTGCCGTTCGACCCGCCCAACCTGAAGGTCGAGGAGCTCCTCGCGAACGTCGAAATCGATGCCTCCAAACTCGATCTCTCCAAACTCGATATCGCCGGGGTGACGGGTAACTGGTGGCTGGGGTTGGCCATGATGCACACCCTGTTCATGCTCGAGCACAACGCCATCTGCGACCACCTCCTCCGTGCCTATCCCGGGTGGAGCGATGACGACCTCTATGACCACGCTCGCCTCATCAACGCCGCCTTGATCGCCAAGATCCATACCGTCGAGTGGACCCCGGCGCTGCTCGCCGATTCGGTCATGGAAACCGGTATGCCGATGAACATCTGGGGGTTACAGGGCAAATGGCTGTGGGAGCGCTTTGGCCGGCTGACACCGAACGAGGAGTTGAGCGGGATACTGGGATCCAGGCTCTATTACCACGGCGCTCCTTATTCCATGACCGAGGAGTTTGTGGCCGTGTACCGGATGCACCCTCTGATACCTGACGACTACAGCCTCCGCTCGCACCGCGACGACGCACTCATTCAAGAACTGAGGTTCCGGGAATTGGCTGGGAAGCAGACGCATCTGGTTCTCGAAGACCCGCGGATCGCCATGACTGACCTCTTTTACTCATTCGGAACGAGCAATCCAGGGGCCATTGCTCTCCACAACTTCCCCAACGAGCTCCGTCAATTCGTGGAACCCGACGGGACCGTGATCGACCTGGCGGCCGTCGACATCCTCCGCAGTCGGGAACGCGGCGTGCCGCGCTACAACGACTTCCGTCGCCTGTTCCATCTTGCTCCCGCGGAGACTTTCGAGGACTTCAGCACCCATGTGCAAGTGGTCGAGGATCTCCGCCGGATCTACGACAAACCTGACGACGTGGACCTGACGGTCGGCCTCTACGCCGAGGACGTCCCACCCGGCTTCGCCTTCAGCGACACCGCCTTCCGGGTATTCGTCCTGATGGCATCCCGACGGCTCAAGAGCGATCGCTTCTTCACCTATGACTATCGACCTGAGGTCTACACCAAAGAGGGCCTTGACTGGATCTCCAAGACCACCATGAAAGACGTCCTCCTCCGCCACTATCCGGTCCTGAGCCGCGCCCTGTCCGGTGTCCAGAACGCCTTCAAACCCTGGAACAGCGCTCGATCGGGCTAAGGAGAGGCTATGTGGCCGTTTCGTCGGGAATTCTGGAATCAGCTCCTGACCTTCAAGTTCCGGCAAGAGAAGCCCCGACGGATCCCTGTACCACAGAGACTTGATCGTCCGATCCAGCCGGTTCCCTTCGCCCGGGCATTTCCGCGGACCCCAATCTCTGACATCGTCGTCGCCGACTACGTGCCCAGGGACGACCGCCGGCTCGTCGCCCTGTGGTTCTGCAAGGCGCAGTCCTGGCTGAGTTGCCATGTCTCCCCGATGCAAGTGGGCCTGCCGCCGATCGACGCCGATCCCCAGGCGGCCTTGGCCGAGGCGTACACACCAGCGAAGAGGTGTTATTTCCCGGGTCCCAGACGACCGCCCGAATATGGGTCGCCCGTCGACCTCGGCGGGCTGGCCGTGGCCAGTCCCTATGCCTGCTATCTCGAGGGTGACGGCAATGGTCGTTTCCACTGGGATCTACGCAGACTCGAAGGGATCGACTGCCATCGCGGTCTCCGCTCGCCGACCGCCTTTGTCGAGTTCGCCCTTGTCGGGTCTGAGGGGTGCCTGGAGGCGACGCGCATCGAGACCGAGCTCGGCGTCTCCGTACCCGGAGACGCCGACTGGTCCGAGTCCCAGCGGATCGCCCTCTGTGCCGTCTCCACCCATCTCTCACTCGTGCGGCACTTCAACTGGATCCATCTGGTCAGCGGCGGACCGCTCGGTTTCGTGACGCGTAACCACCTCCCGGTCGACCACCCCATTGCACGGCTGCTGCAGCCCCATGTCTACGGCACCGAGTCCAGCAACCAGATGGTGACCATCGTCCAGATGGATCCCGGTGGCGATTTCGAGAACACCTTCTCGTTCACCCGCGGGGGAATCTGCAAGCTTTTCGAGGCGACCTACGACGACTTCGATCTGGAATCGATCGAACCAAGCCGTGACAACTTGCGTCGTCGGTTGAACGTCGAGGAGCTCAGGCAGCCGGCCCTGGACAACCGCATCGCTTTGATGGACTTGATTCATGCTCACGTCGGCCGCTATCTCGCCCTGTATTTCGACTCGAACGAGTCCCTGGTGGCGGACGAGGCCATGAACGCCTGGTGTGACGCTCTGGCCGAGCGGATCCCCCACGGCGTCGCCGAGCTAATCGGCTCCCCGATGACGATCGACGGCGTCGTTCGTCTTCTCTCGACGTTGATCTACCTCACCACCGTTGAACACGAGATTGTCGGATCAGGCGTGTGGGACTACCAGCTGTGGGACGATGTGCAGCCGGTGAGGATCTACCGGAACGGGCAGCGGCCGCCGCTTGACGTCTATCAGAGGCTCGTCAACGCCAACTTCAACCTGAACGTCTCACGGACGCCGTTGATGACGGACTTTTCCGAGCTGGCTCTCGATGCCCGAGGGAAGGCGGCCTTTCGGAGTTTTCTGAGTGATCTCGTCGATCTACAGAGCCAAATGGACACTGAGGCACCGACGTGTTGGCGTATGGAGCCTCGTCGCCTGAAGGCGAGCATCAATGCCTGAGGTGGGGCCATGAGTGAGCCGGTCAACGTGATCGTGCTCTTCACCGATATCGTCGATTCAACGCGACTGTCCCAACGTTTGTCCGCCGACGAAGCCCATGAGCTGCGCCGGGGGCACTTCTCGATTCTTCGGCGCGCCATTGCCAGGACCGGCGGTACGGAGGTCAAGAACCTAGGCGACGGCCTGATGGCGGTCTTCGGAGCGGCGTCGGCGGCCTTCGCCTGCGCTGTTGCCATGCAACAGGGAGTCGAGCGTGACAATGCCAGCCGCGAGAAGGCAGTTGGCTTGCGGGTGGGTCTCAGTGGCGGAGAAGTCATGCGGGAGGATGACGACTACTTCGGCGACCCCGTGATCGAGGCATCGCGATTGTGCGCCGCCTGCGACGGTGGCCAAATACTGGCTGCCGATGTCGTAAGGCTGATGGCGGGGCGGCGCGGCCACCACCAGTGCCGGGCGCTGGGTACGAGCGTTTTGAAGGGGCTCACCGAGCCTATTGAGACTGTCGAGGTGTGCTGGGAGCCGCTCAGCTTGACGGGGACCGGCATTCCGCTTCCCGGCCGCCTCAGCGTGCGTCCCTCCGTGGGAGTGGTGGGGCGCGACACCGAGCTGGAGCAGATCACCGAGGCTTTGAAGCGGGTGGCGGCCGGCGAAGGACGCGAGTTCCTCCTCGTATCGGGCGAAGCCGGCCTTGGGAAGACGACGCTGGCGGCCGAGGCGGCCCGGGCCGCCTTCGGCACCGGATCGGTCGTCTTGTTCGGTCACTGCGAGGAAGACCTCGCCACCCCATACCAACTGTTCGCCGAGGCGCTGGGTCATTACATCACCCATGTGCCCGAGGACGACCTCTACGCCAACGTCATGGAGTACGGGGCCGAGCTCGCTCCCTTGGTGCCGGCTCTGGCAGCCCGCATCCCTGACCTACCGCCATCGAAGGCCTCCGATCCTGAGAGCGAGCGGTTTCTCTTTTTCGCCGCCGTGGTGGGACTGTTGGCCAAAGCGTCCGAGCACCAGCCCGTGGTCGTCGTTCTCGACGACCTTCAATGGGCCGACAAGGCGAGCCTTCTCCTCCTCCGTTACCTCGCCGGCGCTGAGCACGTCACCCGCCTCCTTCTTCTCGGCATCTATCGCGACAGTGAGCTTCCCCAGGCCAACGCACTGCGCGAGACACTCGGCGTCCTTCGTCAGTACCAGGGTTTCAGTCGAATCAGGCTCTCGGGTCTCGACGACCAAGGCGTCATCGCCTTCATGGAAACCGCGGCTGGTCATACTCTCGACGACGCCGGCATCGAGTTCGCTCATGCACTCTACGAGGAGACCGACGGGAATCCATTCTTCGTGGGTGAGGTCTTGCGGCACCTGGCCGAGACCGGAGCCATCTATCAGGACGCGTCGGGTATGTGGTTCACCAACGATTCCCTCGAGCCGCAGGCTCTGCCGGACAGTATCCGAGAGGTCATCGGCGGAAGGGTGGCCCGGCTCGGGAGCGAGGCCCGGCAAGTGCTGTCGGTGGCTTCGGTGATCGGTCGGGACTTTGATATCGATCTACTGGCCAAGGCCACCGGGACACCCGATGACGATGTCCTCGACATCCTCGAAGCGGCGGCCGCTTCCTCACTGGTACGTGAGTTGCCAGAGTCCTTCGGTCGGTACAACTTCGCGCACGCCCTGATCCAGCACACACTGTACGAAGACCTCGGGCCTACCCGTCGCGCTCGAGCGCACCGACGGGTGGCCGAAGCTCTGGAGGAGCTCTGCGGCGAAAATACCGGGCCCAGGGCGGGCGAGCTCGCCCGGCACTGGATCAACGCCACGCAGACGGTCGAATTGCAAAAGGCGATCCAATACTCCCGTCAAGCGGCCGACGCCGCGTTGGCGGCTTTGGCACCCGCTGACGCCCTTCGTTATTACGCCAAGGCCATCGAACTTGCGTCCGACGCGGCTCTTGGGGATCCCTTGCTCGAGATCGACCTCGCCATCGGACTGGGAACAGCCCAGCGCCTCATGGGCGAGCCTGAGTATCGGGACACCCTGCTTGGGGCGGCGCGACGAGCGGCAGAGCTTGGCCAGACCGACCGACTGGTGTCCGCCGCTCTCGCCACCAATCGAGGCTTCTTCAGTCAGATCGGGACCATCGATCTCGAGAAGGTCGAAGTCTTGGAGGAAGCACTTGCCCGGCTGCCCGCCGACCATGGCGATCGGGCCCTCTTGCTTGCCAGCCTGTGCGCCGAGCTGGCCGTGGGGGCGTCGCTGGAACGACGCCGAGCCTTGGCCGACGAGGCTATCGTCCTGACATCGGCAGGGGGCGACGACGCCGTCATCGTATGGGTGCTGAACAACGTGGCCTTTCCCCTCATGGTGCCTCCCCTCCTGGACGAATCGCTGTCTCGTACCTCCGAGGCGTTGGCCAAGGCCGGCGGCCTGGGTGACCCGGTGCTGCGCTACTTCGCCGCGCTATTTCGTGAACAGGTCGCCTTCCGAGCATGCGACATCGAGGAGGTCGATCGCTGCCTCGCAATCATGAAGACGCTGGCCGATCAACTGGACCAACCCATGTTGAGCTGGGTGCTGATGTTCTGTACGGCGTGGAGGACGATCATCAACGGCGATTTCGCCCGAGCCGAGCAGTTGGCCACCGAGGCCCTCGAGATCGGCACCGCCGGAGGTCAGCCCGACGCCAACCTCATCTACGGCGGACAGTTGATCGACATCAACTATCAACGGGGCACGCTCGCCGATCTGACACCGGTGATCGAGGCCCTTGTGGTCGGGGCACCGGAAGTCGCCGGCGTGCTGCGGGGCGCACTCGCCCTCGCCTATTCGGAAAGCGACAACGGGGAAGGGGCGCGTCGCCTTCTCGACGACTTCGCCGCCAGCGGTTACCAACTTCCGATGGACCCGATCTGGTTGCTCGGCATGGCCTATTACTCCGATGCAGTCAATGCCATCGGGGAACCCGCCTATGCGGGCCCATTGTTCGAACAGCTCGCGCCCTGGGCCAACCAGTGGCCGGGCACCGGCGCGAATGCCTACGTCCCCGTAAGCCTCTCCCTCGGCGGGCTCGCCGCCCTTCTTGGGCGCTACGACGACGCCGAACTCTACTTCTCCGCGGCGACCGCACTCGCCGATCGGGTCGGGGCCAAGTTCGCCCGCACGCGGCACCGATCTTCTCTGGGGGAAGATGCTGGCGGACCGAGGGGCGCTCGGGGACGCCGACCGTGCTCGCGAGTTGTTGTCAACGGCCCATACCGCCGCCCTGAGTTCCGGCTATTCGGGAATTGAACGTCGGGCGGCGGAGGTGCTCAAGCTGCTCGCCCGCTGACCGCGGTCGCACGCGGCCGAATACGAAGTCCTACTTCTTGTGAGTGCGGTCCACCCGATGGGGTCAACCGCACTGAGAGCGGACGACGGGATTCGAACCCGCGACCCTCACCTTGGCAAATAAAAGAGGCCCAACTCCCCTACCTGCGGCTTTGCAAATAGGCGCAGGACGAATCGGGTTTTCGATTGACCGTAACGAACCGTGATTGACCGTAATCGTCAATGGCGCAGGGTATTTCTGTGGAGCGCGAACCTCGGAACCTTGTACCACGTGCACCACGGGATTTGGACATACAGCCGCCTCGTCGAAACCTGAGCATCGCGCTGTACGGCGGTCGGTTCGAGTCCCCCTGGGAGTCCCAACAGAAGCCCGATCGGAGCCTGCAGCAACACTCGAGCACGCTCGTCCTCTGTCGTTCCACCGATCTCGTTAGGGACTCGGGATCCGAATCAGCCGGTCGGACCGAATCTCTCTACTCGAATTCGATCTACCGCAACCCCGGCTTCCATGACGACATCGCTGGCCGCATTGGTGAAATTGGTGGAGCCACAGATATACACCGTCGCATCTGACCGCACCGGGAGCGCTAGATCATGAAGGGTGAGCCTACCGAAGGGCCGACTTGAGGCCTGGGGGGTCTCTCGGGTGTAAATGACCGTTGTCTCGGATCCCTCTATCTCATCGGCGTAGTAGAGATCCGCACGACTCCGTACGGACACAACAAGGCGTACCAAATCTTGTCGATGCCGTTGCCGAGCCAACCGGAGCATGCTCATAAGGGGAACAACTCCAGATCCACCGCCGATCAAGAGTGCCGGCGGGTGCCTTCCCATACGAACCACTGGCCAATCGGTCCTCGCACTTCGATTTCGTCGCCAACGACTACCTCGTCATGGAGGAAGCTGGACACCTCACCTTCGGGCAGCAACTCGACGGTCAGCTCGAATCCATTCGAGTCACTAGGTGCCGACGCCACCGAGTATGACCGCATGGCGCGGTAGCCATCCGGTGCAGTTAACCGCAGGATGTAGTGCTGTCCAGCCAGGTAACGGGAGCGTCGGTCAAGTGAAAAACGAAATGTCTTCGCTCGCGATGTCTCTTCAGAGATCGCCACAACCGTTGCGATCTCCCAGGGCCCGGGACCCGACACCCCATCCGACGAGGTGTCAGTCTCCGGCATAACGCTGCTCGAGCCAGGGGTCGCCGTGGTTGTGGTAGCCGTTGCGTTCCCAGAACCCTTCCTCGTCGTGATCGAGGAGGCGGAGGCCAGACACCCACTTCGCGCTCTTCCAAAAGTACAGGTGGGGAACTAGGAGTCGGGCGGGACCCCCGTGGTCCCTGGGTAGTGGCTCACCTCCCACTTCCCAGACCACCCAGGCTTTACCCCCCGTGACGTCGTCGAGTGGCAGATTCGTCGTGTAGCCCGTGTGAGAGGAGGCTAGAACGTGGCTTGCTGATGACTTGGGTCGAGCCACCTCCAGCAACGAGTCGATTGAGACACCACTAAATGTCATCCCCAACTTCGACCATGTAGTCACACAGTGAATGTCACCCTCATACGTCGATGGCCGAAGCGAGTGGATCTGCTCCCACGTCCACGTCGTCGGTTGCTCGACCAACCCGTCGATTGTAAATGTCCACGTCACCGTCTCGATGCGCGGAGTCGCCTCCGCCGTGAGCACCGGCCACTGCGCGCCGGCGTCATATTGGCCGGGTGGCAGCCGCTCATCACGCTCTGATTGACCGCGTCCCCTGAACCCCCTGGTAACACGGGCCATGCCCGACCTCCTATCGCTTCTTCCCCGGTGAATTACTCGTCAGGCGCCGCGACCAAGGGCAAGAGCCTCCCGCTCCGCAGTCGCGGCTAGTCATCATTATCCAACAACCCGGCCGCTATTGATTCTAGGTCACCGTATCGTTAGAGAACTGGACCTCGGAGTAGGTAAAGAGATCGTGCTCCCAGGTCACCACCAGGACTTTCCTGACAGCGCAGATCGGTCAGGGACGCGCGTGGCAGCGCACCACACCTTCATATGTCGTTGTGGCTATTAATACCGGCGAGCTCAAACGCATTGGAGTCGTTGGCTGCGGTTGTGTTATTCCTAGGGTACTACTGGTTCGTCGACCAGGTCTTGCTCGGCAAGCCACCCATCGGCGTGACGAGCCGCCCAGACCTCGGTGACCCATCCCTTGATCATCGACCGCATCGAGTCGCGGTGGGTCAGCGCGAAGACGATGTGGCCGAACACGACCACGAACACAGCGAAGGCAAGGAGATCATGGACGAAGGTCGCTCCCGGTGCGCCAACTTACGGGAAAAAACCTAAACCATTGCATGACCGACCCGAGACCAGCATAACGAGGATGGCCCCGGCGGTGAAGATGGCATTGAGCTTCTGGCCGGGATTGAACTTGTCGAGCGACGATGAGTTGTCGCCCAGGTTCCTCAACCAGCGGATCTCATCCCTGGTCCAGAAGTTGACCCGCCGCACGTCACGTGCGCATTGAGCCCCCCACGGCCCGACCAGCGAGACGAGGATCGGTAGCGGCAGGCAATGCCGGCCCAGAGGTGGATCTCGGCGACGAGATGGCGCGGACGACGATGCCGGCCAACGAGCCGAAGTACAGCGGCACGGCGGTGCCCATGAGGATGCCGAACAGAACGGCGTTGGCCCAGTGGGCGGTGCGTTGCACGCGTCAAAGCGCAAGATCCGACCGGGGGACGCTCGGCGCGCGTGGGCGTCATCGGTCAGGAGTTCTCCGGGTCGGTCGGGCCGGTCGAGCCATCGATCCAACCGTTGACCGGATAGCCATTCTGCTCCCAGTAACCCGGCTCCACCTGGTCAACCACATGGATCGCCGAGAGCCACTTGAGGACTTGTAGCCGAACATCGGCGCCACATAGAGCCGCACCGGCCCGCCGTGCTCGGTCGTGACCGGGGCGCCGAGCATTCGGTAGGCGACGATCACATCGGGCAGCCGCGCCTGGTCGAGCGTAAGGCTCTCCGAGTCGGCGCCGTCGTAGGAGTCAAAGCTGAGCGCCACCGCTCCCGGCCGGACCCCGACCGTGTCGAGGATCTCCGACAGCCGTACCCCCTCCCAGTGGACATCAGGCACCCGCCAGCCCGTGACGCACTGGAAGTCCTTGACCAGCTTGTGCGGGGCATGGCCTCGAGGTCAGCCGAGGTCAAGGTGGTCGGCTGTTCGACGAGTCCGTCGACAAGGAGCCGATACTTGTCGGGGGGGATCGCCGGGAGGTGCCACTGACCGAGTAAATCCGAAAGTGGTCGCCTCCTAGAAGACCACCAAGCCCTGACGCGATGACACGGCGAGACCCTGGACCTTGGCGCCAAAAGCGATCCCGGCCGCGCCCAATGCCGCCATGCCCAAAAACACCCTTCGGCCAACCGCCACCGGCCTCTGCGGGGTCGTGCTGGGCGGCTGATCGGACCTGGTAGGCACGGCCCGAGCATAAAGCCGCAACCCTCCGAAACGTCGTCAGGGCTGCAGTCTCGCCCGACCAGGGGGGTGCGCGGCCCCTCACCCGAGGATCGACGACGAATCCGCAGAACTAGCGTGGTTGAGGTGGCGCTCGATGCGAAAATTCTCACCGTCTCGGAATCGGTCAGCACGGGAACCCGCGAGGACCGATCCGGGGTGGCGTTGGCCGCCGCGCTCACCCGAAAGGGTTTCCGGATTGTCGAGCGACGAACCGTTCCTGACGGGGTGGCGCCGGTGGCAGCGGCGCTGGTGGAGCTCTCGACGTCGTTCGTCGGCCTCGTCGTCACGACCGGGGGGACGGGCTTCTCCCCCACCGACCTCACACCAGAAGCCACTCGAACCGTCGTGGACCGCGATGCCCGGGCCTGGCCGAGGCCATGCGCGGCGCCAGTCCGCTCGGGCGTCTCTCGCGTGGTGTGGCGGGGACGGTGGGCCAGTGCTTGGTGCTCAATGTCCCCGGATCGCTCCAGGGGGCGGTCGAATCGATCGAGGCCGTGGCCGATGTCCTGACCCATGCATTGGAGCTCCTGGCCGGAGGCAGGCCTCACTGAGCTGGCCCATCGCGATGTCGACCCCAGGCTTTGGTACTTCTGGCGGGGAGCGGGCCTCGCCAGTACCGATAAATTGACCAGCGTGACCCCTACCCTCCCACGCGCCCACTCTGCGATGGGGCCTCTCGGCTCCCTGAGGGGAGCCGAGGCACGCCACGGTGGTGAACCGACCCTTCCGCGCAAGATGGAATGGCTGCGCAACGCCGGTGAGAAGCAGCTCCATGGGACGGTGTCATGACCCAGCTCGACCTGGTCCCCCCCGCTGGCAGCGACTGGATCGGCGTCAGCGAGCTGCCGCTCCCAGTGGCCGAGGCATGGTTGTGGGCGGTTGTGCCCTCCTGCGGGGCGGTCGTAACGTTCTGTGGAACGGTTCGTGATCACTCGACGGGACGTCCCGAGGTCACCGGCTTGGAATACGAGGCGTACGTCGAACAGGTCGTACCGCGGCTCGATGATGTGGCAGATTCTGCTCGGTCCCGGTGGCCCGACATCGGGCGCCTCGTGCTCCTACATCGTATCGGGCAACTGGTCGTCGGTGACGTCTCGGTTGTCGTGGTGGCCTCGACGCCTCATCGACACCAGGCTTTCGACGCCGCCCACTACTGCATCGACGCGTTGAAGCACTCGGTCCCTATCTGGAAGCGCGAGTCATGGGCAGGAGGATCCGATTGGAGCCTTTGCTCGCAGACCATTGAGGACCCGGGCGCGCACGGAGAACTTCCGATAGTAGAACCGACAAGATGATCCCCCTCAAAGAGGCTCGTCGTTTCGTCCTCGGTTCGTGCACAACGCTGACGCCACGCTCCCTACCGCTAGACGAAGCCTTGGGTTGTGTGATCGGGGCACCGATCGTCGCCTCCGAGCCGATACCGCCCTTCACGAATTCTTCCATGGACGGCTACGCGCTCAGGGCACGAGACACTCGCGGCGCCCCCATAAGTTTGGAGGTCGTCGGTTCGATCTGGGCCGGACATCCCTTCGACGCCACGGTTGGACCGGGCCAGGCAGTCCGGATCATGACCGGGGCGCCTCTCCCGCCCGGCGCGGACGCCGTTGTGATGATCGAGGAGACCCAGGTGGCTGGCACCAGGGTCACGATCGAGCGGGAGATCCAGACCGACGATTTCGTGCGCCACACCGGGCGCGATGTAGCGGTGGGTGACGTGATCGGCAAAGCCGGAACGGTGCTCACGCCTGCACACCTAGGCGTCCTGGCCAACCAGGGCGCGACTTCCGTCCTTGCCCATCCGCACCCGAGAGTCGGCGTGCTCTCCACTGGCGACGAGCTCGTCGAAGGCGCAGGCCCCTTGGCGTCGGGAAAGATCCGTGACGCCAACCGGCACACCCTGCTGGCTCTGGCCCGGCGCGAGGGTTGGGAGGCCACGATCTGGGGATCGTCGGCGACGACGAGGGCGCACTCGTGCGACGTCCTGACACGACGCCGCCTGCACCTGTGACGCCATCGTGACCAGTGGCGGGGTCAGTGTCGGTGACCTCGACGTCGTCAAGCATCGTCCTCGAGAAACGCAGCGCGGGACCATGCGGTGGATGCAGGTGGCGATCCGACCGGCCAAGCCGTTCGCCTTCGGCCTGCTCGCCGGGTCCGGGCACGCCGGTGTTCGGCCTCCCGGGCAACCCGGTGTCGGCCATGGTGAGCTTCGAGCTCTTCGTGCGCCCGGCTGTGCGGCATGCTCGGCGGGCACCGCACCCTGGATCGACCGCTGGTCCCGGCCGTCGCCAGGACGAGTGCCCCCGCCAGCGCCGACGGCAAGACTCCACTTCTTCCGCGCCCGGCGTCAGCCTCGGACGACCGGGGTACCTGGCGGGTTACGACCATCGACGGGCAGGAGTCCCACCAGCTGCTGGCCATGGCCGATGGCCAACGCCCTGGCCGTGCTCCCCGACGGAGACGGGGTGCCCGATCCGGGGACCAGGTCGAGGTCATGCTCACCGATCCCGGTCGGCTGGGAACAGAGGCGGTCCGGACCGGCGTCGCGCCGTGACTCGGTCCCTGTGGCATCTCCGGCGAGGCCCGCATGACCGCCGACGCAGCCGCACGGCGGTCGACGGCCGTCGGTCGCCATGCCCACCGACGGCCCCTTGGTCGACCCGTTACGGCCGGGTCCACGACGACCTGCGCATCTCGGTGACCGACCGGTGCAACCTCCGCTGCACCTACTGCATGCCCGAGGAGGGGATGACCTTCCTCCCCAGTCGCGAGCTGCTCTCCTTCGACGAGATCGTCCGGGTGGCCGGCGTGGCCCGAGGACTCGGCGTCACTTCCGTGCGGCTCACCGGGGGTGAGCCCCTGGTACGCAAGGGACTGTCCGACCTGGTCGCCCGACTGGCGACACTCGGGTTCGACGATCTGGCCCTGACCACCAACGGCATGCTGCTGGCCCCGCTGGCCCGGCCGGCTGGCAGCCGCCGGCTTCGCCGGGTCAACATCAGCTGCGACTCGCTGCGAGCCGAACGGTTCGGCTCATCCGCCGACGCGGCGACCTCGACATCGTGCTCGCAGGCCATGGACGCGGCCGAAGCCGCCGGCCTCACCCCGCTCAAGGTCAACGTGGTGCTCCTGCGCGGGCGCAACGACGACGAGATCCTCGATTTTGCCTCGTTCGCCCGGGACCACCGGCCGGATCGTGCGGTTCATCGAGTTCATGCCGCTGGACGCCGAGCGGATGTGGGACCGGAACCAGTTGGTCCCGGGTCGCGAGGTCTTCGACGATCTCGGCCAGTCTGGCCCCTTGAGCCGATGATCCGATACCGACAGTCGGGCACCGGCCGAGCGGTTTCGCTTCTGCGACGGTGGGGGTGAGATCGGACTGATCTCGAGTGTCACCGAGCCCTTCTGCGGAACCTGCAACCGCCTCCGGCTGACCGCTGACGGAGCCATCCGCAACTGCCTGTTCTCCGACGACGAACCGCGGTCCGTGACCTGCTGCGTCGGCGGTGCACCGATGCCGAGCTTGCTCATCTTGCGTGACGCCGGCGGTCTGGGCAAAGCTCCCGGGACATGGGATCAACGAGCCAGGATTCCTCAGTCCGGCCGCGGTCGATGTCGATGATCGGCGGCTGACAGTGGCACGCTTCGCCTGTTCGGACCGGCCCGGCAGGCGGCAGGTAGTGCCAATGTCGTGCTTCCAGGTGCGAGCGTCGGGGGCGATACTCGCCGCCGCCGAAGACCGATTCGGCGGCGATTTTGCACGGATCGTCGCCATCTCCACGATCTGGCTCAACGGCCAGGCTGTTGGCCAGACGCGGTGGTGGCCGACGATGATGAGGTGGCGATCCTCCCGCCCGTCTCAGGGGGATGATGAGCAACCTTCCGGCGGCGCCTGGCGAGAACGATCACCACAGCGAAGCACTCACCCACATCAATGAGTTCGGTCAGGCTCGAATGATCGACGTCACGGCTAAGCCGGTGACGAGGCGGATCGCCATCGCCCGGTGCGTCGTCGTGACCGCGGCCGACGCACGCGATGTCCTGGCACGACGCCAAGGACGGAATCGATGTCGTCGAGGCGGCGCGATTCGCCGGCGTTCAGGCGGCGAAGCAGACTGCCTCGCTCATCCCTCTTTGCCACTCCCTCCGCCTCCATCGGGTGAGCGTGGAAGTTGAGGTGGAGTCCCACGACGTTGCGGTCAGCGCCTGACCGAGATCTTCGATCGCACCGGGGTCGAGATGGAGGCGCTCACGGCGTGCGCCATCAGCGCGCCGCCACCTCGTCAAAGTGCTGGCGGACGTGGACCCTGGTGCGTCGATCGAGGAGCTGACCCTCTGGCACAAATCGGGAGGTCGCTCAGGAGACTGGAATCGCACGGGCCTCAGCCGAGCGGGAAGCTGCGCCCGTCGAGATCCGCAACACCAACCGACTCGAATCCATCGCGCTGAACCCGTCCGTGTCAGGGCGCCGAGCACCACGTGCGATGCGCTCCCGCCGGGCCCACACCAGATCGCATTTGCGAGGACATCGGCCACTTTTTCTTGTCTCTAGAGCGGAAAGCTCGTAATCTCGCCGCAGATACCGTTAAAGGACGGAGGTTGCGACGACCATGGCACCCGCATCTGTCCCCGATCGCGCCGTCCGTCCCGGCCGGAGGCATGGACGCCTCTGGCCGCAGGGACCTTTACGGCCCTGATCGACGACGGTCGCCGGCTGCGCCACTAACCCAAATTCGCCTGCTCCCGCCCCTGCCAAGGCTTCGGGTCCAGTCGACGTGCTCTACGCTGGGTCGTTGCTCGGCCTGATGCAACAGCAGATCACTCCCGCGTTCGCATCAGCAACCGGGTACACCGTGAGTGGCTTCTCAGCCGGGTCTACTGCTCTAGCCAGCGAGATCAAGGGCGAGACGCAACAGGGTGACGTGTTCATCAGCGCCTCTCCGGCGGTCAACGCCACCCTGGAGGGATCAGCCAACGGGGAGTGGGTGTCTTGGTACGCGGAGTTCGCTGACTCTCCTTTGGTGCTCGGCTACAACCCGAAGTCTGGGTTCGCCCACGATCTCAGGACCAAGCCTTGGTACGAGGTCGTGGACCAACCCGGGTTCTTGCTCGGACGGACCGATCCCGCCACCGACCCGAAGGGTGTACTCGCCGTCGATGCCCTGGACCAGGCCGCCACCAGGTACTCGGTGCCTGCGCTCACCTCGCTGGCGACCTCGCCCTCGAACGTCTTCCCCGAGACGACGCTCGTCGGCCGCCTCCAGGCGGGTCAGCTCGACGCAGGGTTCTTCTACGGCGTCGAGGCGGTGGCGGCGCATATCAGGACCGTGGATTTCAGTGGGAACGAGCTTGGCTGGTCAATACACGGTCACGATCCTCAACCGATCTGCTCACCAGGCTGCCGCCCGCGCCTTCGTGGAGTTCCTGCTCGGGAAAGCCGGCCAGAGGATCCTCAAGGCCAACGGTGTTGAGCCCATCACGCCACCGAAGGTCAGCGGGAAGTCTTCCGTGCCCAGCGGCCTGAAAGCGACCTTGCCGTAGTGCGGTGGGCGCGGGCCAGGAGTCCCCTTCCCTGGCTAGGTGGCCTGCTCGCCCTCTACCTGGCTCTGCCGCTCGTCGCCTTCGGCATTCGCTTTGTCGGCACACACAATCGGGGCTTTCACGCACCGGGACTGTTCCCGTCGTTGTTCATCTCGCTTACGTGCGCCACCATCTCGTTGACCCTGATCACCGCCTTCGGAATCCCTCTGGCCTACCTTCTCGCACAGTCGACGAGCCGCCTGAGTTCGATCGTGGGACTGGTGGTGCAACTCCCCCTGGCGCTCCCCCCCTTGATGAGTGGGATCGTGCTCATCTACCTCGTAGGGCCCTATACGTTTCTCGGTCGGCTCTTCGGTGGGCACCTCACCGACTCGCTCACCGGCATCGTGCTCGCACAGACTTTTTGTCGCGGCTCCGTTCCTGATCGTCGCCGCCCGTGCCGCCTTTGGCTCTGTGGACTCAGCGCTGCTGGACATGGCCGGCACCCTTGGGCACTCCGACGTCTCGCGCTTCTGGCGCGTCGCCCTCCCGCTGGCGGCACCGGGCATCAGGGCCGGCATGCTCCTGGCCTGGCTCCGCGCTTTCGGTGAATACGGCGCCGTGGTCATCTTGGCCTACAACCCTTTCTCCCTCCCCATCTACACCTACAACCAGTTCAGCGGGACCGGGCTCACCAACACCCTCGCCCCCACGGCGTTGGCCGTCGCCGTCGCCGTGGTCGTAGTGATCCTGAGCCGCATCCGATTCGACACGCACGCCCGGCGCGCCACGGTCGTGCCCGCGCCCTCGGCCCCCCGAAGCGGTGCCGCCCACGCCAGTCCGTTTTGACATCGACCACCGCTTCGGCTCGTTCCACCTCGCCTTAGCCCACCGAGTCGACAGCCAATCACGTGGCCGTCCTCGGCCCATCGGGATCGGGCAAGTCGACACTTTTGCGATGTTTGGCCGGGCTCTATGGCGCCGACCCCGGGCCGGTGTGGTTCGGCGAGGAGGCGGTGCAGGATGTGCCCGTCGAGCAGCGACGTGTGGGCTACGTCGCGCAAGGATTCGCCCTCTTCCCCCACCTGACCACGTGGCAGCACCTCCTCTTCGCCACGGGGGCCACGCCACAGACGGCCGCGTACTGGCTGGCGCAGCTTCGCCTCGAGGGTTTGGAAGACCGCTATCCCTCAGAGCTCTCCGGAGGCCAGCGACAACGGGTAGGCCTGGCCCAGGCCCTGTGCAGATCCCGGACCTCCTCCTCCTCGACGAACCGCTCTCGGCCCTTGATGCCCCGGTTCGCCACGAGCTTCGACGTGAGCTCCGCAAGCTTCAGCGGGAGACGGGTCTCGCCACCGTGCTCGTGACCCACGACCCCGAAGAGGCCGCTTTCCTGTCCGACGAGGTGATCGTCCTTTCCGAGGGCCGAGCTCTGCAGTCGGGGGCCTGTCGCTCAGTGTTCACCAGGCCTGCCTCGCCCGAAGTAGCCCGGCTACTCGGCATCCCAAACCTGCACTATGGCGTCATTGCCATAGGTGGACAGATCGATGTGCACGGCGCCTTGATCAGGATCGAGACCAACCCCCTGGCACCAGGCACACCGGTGCTGTGGAGCGTTCGACCCGAACATGTGGCTGTCTCGGCGTGGGGGGAGTCCCATGGATCATCCAGTGGAGGACACGATGCCACCCTGATCGGCACGCTCACAGACATCGCCGACCTCGGTACCTCGGTGGATCTGTTTGTGGCCATCACCGACGACTTCGAGCTCGAAGCCCGCACACATGCTCGGGTCGACCTCGAAGTGGGCGACATGTGCCGCATCGATCTGTCGATCGCCTCCATATCCCTTTGGCCTGCTCCCTCCCCGGCGTCGCCGGATGACTATGTGTCACCACCGGTGGAAGATGAGCGGGCGTGATCGTCGGGGAGCGCCGAGTGCCTCGTCCTCGAGGTCAGAGTTGGGCCGGAATCTCGACTCCGACATTGGTGGCCTTCACCACCGCATCGGCCACCACGCCGGGGGCCAGCTCGAGTTCGTCAGCCGCCTCGCGAGTGATGAGGGCCACAAATCGATGGGGTCCGGCCTGGATCTCAACTTGAGCGGCTACTTTGTCCTTCACCACCCGGGTGACAATCCCGAGGAAGCGGTTGCGGGCCGACTGCCCTCGGGGATGGGCCGGAGTGTGGTCGCCGGCGATGTCGATTGCGAGCTGAGCCAGATCCGCACCCTCGACATAACGGCGGCCACCCACTCCAACCGTCGCCTTGATCCGCCCGGCGTCCACCCATCTCCGCATGGTGTCAGGGCTCACCCCCAGCAACTCAGCTGCCTGACCGATTCGGTACTCCACCACACGCAGAGGGTAACTCGAAACAAGCTCTCTCGGGCATAGAAAGCCCGACTCGGACTTTCCGGAGGTACGAACACGGCTCAACTCTTTGTGGGAGGGTCCGCTACTTCTTGGTATGGCCTCGAGGACGAACCTGGTCGGCGGTCGGGGCCCTGGGCAGCGCATCTGGGGTGGTGGGCACGTCGCGCCGATGTACTGCAGCGAGATGGTGGGGTGTGGGCGCGGGAGGGTCTCCATCAACAAACGCGGGGAGCACAAAGCATATTCGAGTTCCTCCTGCCGCTGGAGGTTCGGCCCAAATGCGCCCACCCTGTGCGTCGATCAAGCCTCGGGCGATCGCCAGACCCAATCCAGCGCTCCCGTCGGTTGGAGAGCGAGCGGCATCGGCCCGGAAGAACGGTTCGAACACCCTCTCCATCGATTCCAAGGCGATCCCCGACCCCGTGTCCTCCACCGAGACGAACACGGCGTCGGCCCCCTGGGTGAGAGACACAATGACCTTCCCGCCCGCAGGCGTATAGCGAAGCGCGTTGGTCACAAGATTGGTGAGCACGCGCTCCACCTTGTCCGGCGCGCAGTACGCCACAACCGGCTCATCATGAATCCCGACGGCGAGCCCAATGCCACGAGCCTTTGCTTCGAGTTCAAATCGTCGAGCGCACGATCGGACCAGATCAACCATGTCGACTCTGCTCAGCGCGATGGTGGTGGCACCGGAGTCGATGCACGCCAGCTCGAACAGATCGTCGACCAGAGAACCGAGCAACCGCACCTGGCCTTGAAGAGCCTCCATGTAGTGGCTGGAGTCGATGACGCCGTCGTCGATCGCCTCCAACATGGCCTGGAGCGACGTGATCGGCGCGCGGAGGTCGTGACTCGCCCAAGCGATTAGCTCTCGGCGGCCGTCGAATACGGTTTCGAGATGCTCGGCCATTGCATTGAACGACCGGGCGAGTTCAGCAATCTCTGTCGGCCCCCGGACCGGTGCTCTTTCGCTGAGTTCTCCCTCGGCCAGGCGTACCGAGGCTTCGCGCACGCGTTCGAGCGGACCGATGATGTTGCGCGTCAACACTAGAGCCATGGCGAGGCTCACTGCGCCCGCTGCCACCGAGACGGCGACTACCTCGCCTTCAGCGCCAATGTGCAACATCACCGCGCCCGAAAGAAGTACTGCCCCGAGGGGAAGGACCACGGCCAGGAGCGCCAATGCCGCCAGCTGGAGGCGGACAGACGACAGTGTGCGTAACAGCGCACCGGCTAGGACACCCACGGCGAGGGTGGTGCCGGCCACGACGAGTGCGTCGATGATCATGGCTCGAAGCGGTAGCCGACACCCCACACTGTCGTGATGATCCGGGGCTTGGAGGGATCTGTCTCGATCTTTTCGCGGAGACGTCGGATGTGGACGGTCACGGTGCTCGTACCCACTCCCGGCGCAGTCTCATATCCCCACACCTGGGCCATGAGTTGCTCACGCGAGAAGACCACTCGTGGGTAGCTGGCCAGACACCACAGCAGCTGGAACTCCTTCGCCGTCAAGCCGAGAGGTAGGCCCCCACGGGTCACCTCGCGCGTTTGGGAGTCGATGGTCAATCCTCCGAGACTGAGCTGTGAGACGACCGGGGGGTGATGTCGGCCGGCAGCGTCGAAGAATCGTCTTGACCCGCACCATGAGCTCGCGTGGAGAGAAGGGCTTGACGAGGTAGTCGTCGGCACCCAGCTCCAATCCGGTGATCCTGTCCTGCTCCTCACCCCTCGCCGTCAGGAGGATCACCGGCATATCACTCGACTCCCGGATCCACCGGCACAAGTCGAACCCGTTGACGTCGGGGAGCATGAGGTCGAGGATGACGAGGCTGGGTGCGTCTTGGCGGATCGCCTCCCGGGCTCCGGCGCCGTCAGGGGCCTGACGAGCGAGGAATCCCTCTCGGTCGAGGTAGCGGACGACCACGTCGCGTACCACCGCTTCGTCATCGACCACCAGCACGCTCTGCACTGTGCCCATGCTAACGGTGGCTTGGTGCCGCCCGGGGTCGGGGTTTCGCACACACCGACCCGTAGACCCCCCGCGGAACAGCCTTAAGCAGGAGAAGTGCGCCGCTTTCGAGTTCGGGCGGCCCGCCGCCGGCCGCCCGCGGCTCCGCCCCAGGGGGCTGGGGTGGCAAGAAGTTGGAGATTCGTAAGGAAGTTTACAATTTCGGTCCCAATGACAGCACTACTGTCGCGCCGTGCCTGACGCACGCCTTGGGGCCCGGCGAGGACGGCTTCGACGGCGCGGCGTGCCCAAGCTCAAGCATCAGCTCGGCGCGGGGCGAGCCGAAGTCTCCGCCCTTGTGGCGCAGGGCTCTGGCCGCGCCGAGAGGGCCGCCGAAGGTATGGAGCAGCGCTTCGACAGTTCGCTCCACGACGAGTGGGTGGCATCCGTTCTCGGTGTCTGCCTCGGCGTGGCCTTCAGCGTGTGCTTCGTGACCGGGCTCGTCGACTATCTGGCGCAACATCCACCCCACTGGTTTCACCTTCCCACGTCACCAGTCAATTTCTTCCGCGTCACCCAGGGCGTTCATGTCATCACCGGTATCGCCACCATCCCGCTGTTGCTGGCCAAACTCTGGACCGTCTGGCCCAAATTGTTCTCGTGGCCCCCCGTGCACAACGTCGCTCACACGCTCGAGCGGCTCAGCCTCGTCGCCCTCGTGGGTGGCTCGCTGTTCCAACTGTTCACCGGTGTCGCAAACATCGCGTACTGGTACTCGCCTATGCCTTTCTTCTTCCCCACAGCCCACTTCTGGACCGCCTGGATCGTGATCGGCGCCCTCGTCATCCACATCGGAACCAAGGGGGTCGTCGCCCGGCACGCTTTGGGCCGCGGGGCGCCGGGTGACGAGGCTGGCCCGACCGTCGTAGCGACCAGTGTCGCGGCAATAACGAATGGGGAGACGCCCTTGCTGTCATACCGGGGCGGGTTGTCGCGCCGGGGATTCGTGGCGACGGTCATGGGGAGTGCCGCCATCCTCGTCGTCACAGTGGCCGGCGAGACCGTGGCACCGCTTCGACGTCTGGCGCTGCTCGCACCGCGCAATCCGGTAGTCGGGCCGCAGCACCTCCCCGTCAATCAGAGCGCAATCGAGGCCGGGGTCACGTCTTCTGCCGTCGACCCGGCGTATCGACTCGAGATAACAGGCAATTGTCGCA
This sequence comes from uncultured Acidimicrobiales bacterium, assembly GCA_963846125.1. Taxonomy (GTDB): domain Bacteria; phylum Actinomycetota; class Acidimicrobiia; order Acidimicrobiales; family UBA8190; genus Chersky-840. Next base: position 421,983 of record CAWJUR010000004.1, on the reverse strand, counting down.
AGCCCCGCACCTTTACCGTGGCGGAATTGCAGGCCTTACCGCAGCGCGCCGCAGGGTTGCCAATCACCTGTGTCGAAGGGTGGAGCGCGGCCGGCTCGTCGGCGCGGGATCTCATTGCCGTACCTTCTCGCGCTCGTGGGCGCGCCGCCCCAGGCAAGGGTCCGGGTGGAGTCGCTGGAGTCCGCTGACCGGCTCTACTCGAGTTCGATCATCGACCTCCAGCACTCGGCGGACCCCGACACCCTGCTGGCGCTCGAACTCAATGGCGCGCCCCTCGACATCGACCACGGGTACCCGGTCCGTCTCATCGCACCCGACAGGCCCGGCGTCCTTCAGACGAAGTGGATCTCCAAGGTGGTCGTGCTGTGACCGACTCCGGCCCCGCGCCGAACAAGCCCGGTGGCGATAAGGGCGAAAGTGCCGCGGATCACAACTCCGGCGACGTTGCCGCCCCGGACGTACACGACGAAGTCGTCACCACCGGGGAGCTCGTCACCACCGAGGACCGAATCACACCCGAGGACCGGGTCGCATCCCAAAGCACCGACGGCGTGCCTCGCAACGTGGTGGAGCGTGCCCAGAATCCGGGGCCACTTTTCTGGCTGACGCTCGGATTGGGATGGGGGATCATCGGGTTCGGGATCCACGGCATCGTGTCCAACTGGTCGGGGGCGAATCCCCCCGTCGTCCTGCGCACGGTGGTCGGGCTCAATGTGCTGAACGACGCCCTGGTCGCGCCGGCGTTGGTCGCCGTGGCGTTTGCGTGTCGAAGACTCCTGCCGCGCTGGTCCTTGGTCTCGGTGCAAATCGGCCTGATCGTCACGGCCGTCGTCGTCCTCTACTCCTATCCGCTGGTCGGTAGTTGGGGAAAGTCGACGAGATCGGGATCGAGTCGCCTGCCATGGAACTACGCCCACAACCTCGAGATCGTGGTCGCCGTGATCTGGACGGCGTGTGCGTTGTTGGCGGCGTGGTCTTGGCGCCAAAGCCGATTGCGGCGGACTTGAGCTCGACACCAGCTCCCCATCCACTCGGAGTTCGGCTTGGCAGGGTGGGAGTTTTCGTTGCCGCGCTCCTCCCGATCGCCCTGTACTTGTTCATCGCGCTGCGTCAACTCGGCTACCCCTACGAGCTCGAGTGGATGGAGGGCGGATCGGTCGAGATCGTGGGTCGAGTCCTTCGCGGTCAATCCATCTACGTGGCACCTTCGCTTCATTACGTGCCTTACACCTACCCGCCGTTATATTTCTGGGTCTCAGGGCTCGTGGCCCACGTGAGCGGGCTGAGCTTCTTGCCCCTGCGACTGGTGTCGTTTGCGTCGTCCTTGGGGTGCTTCGCCATATTGTTCTGGATCGTCCGGCGCGAGACCCGAGATGCCGGTGCCGGCTTGGTGGCTGCTGGGTTATTCGCCGCCACCTACCAAGTCGGTGGAGCATGGCTGGATATCGGGCGCGTGGATTCGTTATGGCTCCTATTCTTGCTCTTGGCCGTTGCCATCGCGCAGCGGGCCGAGTCGTGGCAGCGAGGCATGTTGGTGGGATTGGTGGCTTCGGTCGCCTTCCTGACCAAGCAGTCAACACTCCTAGCGGCTGCGCCCCTCGTTGCCTACCTTGTGGTGTTTCGCCGACGGGTTGGGCTGGCGACTCTGGGCACCTGGGCCGTCGTGGTCGTGGGGTCCACTCTGGTGCTCAACGCTTCGAGCCACGGGTGGTACGACTACTACGTCTTCAGTGAGCTGCTGCATCAGGCCACCGACTCCTCGGTCTGGTGGCGCTTCGTGCCCGGTGATCTCGTCGGTCGGGTGGGATGGATGCTCGGCTTAGGGGTCGTGGGCCTTCTTGTGTCACGGCACCGAACGCAGATGTCCACAGCTCGGGGCTTCTGGTTGGCGGTGGTGGCGGGCTTCGTAGGGGTGTCGTGGGTCTCGCGCGCTCATGTAGGTGGCGGGCAGGACGTCCTCATCCCTGCCTTCGCCGCACTTTCGCTTCTGGGCGGTCTCGGGTATGGCGCGGTGCGACGACGATTCGCAACCCACACCACAGCTATCGGAATTCTCCTTTTGGCTGTCCTCGTCGTCCAGTTGGCCTGGATCGGCGGGCACCCCACTCACCTCGTACCCATGCCAGCCGATCAGCGGGCCGGCCAACGCTTCGTCGCCATGGTGGCGTCCACTCCCGGCCAGGTCATCCTCCTAGACCATCCGTGGTACGACACGCTGGCCGGGAAACCATCGTGGGCCCAAGACGAAGCAATCCACGACGTGCTGCGCGCCGGTCCGAGCCGGGCGAGGACTGACCTACTCAGGAGCATCGGCCAGACGCTCGCATCACCGCAAGTGACCGTCGTCTACACGGACAGCAACAGCATCGATCCTGCCATCGGCAATTCGCTCGACCGTTACTTCCGTCTGAGCGCCCGGCCGGTCTTCTCCTGCTACCAATGCTTCTTCCCCGTCACCGACGTGGCGTTTCGCCCCTACTTGCGCTACGTGCGGCGTTGACGTGTGGAACGGTCGATACAAGCGAACCAGCGCCCTCCGGCCGCCCAGGACTCGTTGATCCGAAATCCGGTTGCCGCCGCCAGCCGGGAGGCGTCGTCGATCGAGACGACAGACCACGAAAACCACGGTCCAACTCCCCCCGAGGTCTCGATGCGCACCTTGAGCGATTCGCTCGGCACGCCTGGCGCCTCGGTCTCCACGAGGAGTCGACCGTCACGTCTGAGCAACTCTGCGACCCGGTGCAAGAGGGCGACCGGGTCTCCCCCGATCCCCACGCTCCCGTCGAGCAGGAGCACCGAACGCCACAACCCGCGTCTTGGAAGGTGATCGAAGACCGAGCGCTGCAGGACCGGGGCTCCCCATCCCCTCGCCAGAGCCACCGCGGTGGGGGAGATCTCCACCCCGAGCGCGTCGACGCCCCGATCTCGCAGGGCCCGGACCAAGCGTCCCGGACCACAGCCGACATCGAGGACCGGTCCCGCCGCCCGGCTAAGGAGTGCCTGGTCCACCTCATCGGCTGCGGTCATCCACCGTCGAACGTTGATCTCGAGGACGCGCCCGTCATCAACCCGGAGCCTCGATGTGGCGACAAGAGTCTCAGCCACGCCGACCCACGAGGGTATGGTCGATCTCATCGGCCGTGGTCGTTCCTGCGAGCCGTAAGGCGATCGCCATGGGCGTTAGGAAGGCAGCAAATCGTGTCGCTGGCGCCAACTCGGCGACGACGAGAGCGTCGTCGATCTCGTCGAAGTCCCGAAGACCCTCGATCAACTTACACGAGACACCCAGAGCCCGAAGGCGCGCACGCTGTGCGGCACAGGTGCGGCTCGTACTCATCGGCACTCCGTCGAACAGTCCCGGAACCGGATACCGGACACCGATGGCCCAGTACCCACCGTCTTCGGCCGGTCCGAGAACGGCGACGGGAGGATCGCCCCCGCTGCCTGGGCCCCTCAGCATCGGCTCGACCGCCCGATCGAGATTGGGACCCTGGATCTGCGGTGTGTCCATTCCGATCACCAGGACCGGGAGCGGAGCGCGGGCCCACGCATCGTCTATGGCCCCGGCGAGGCGCACCCCGAAATCGCCATCGCGTTGGGCGATCACGTCGAACCCGGGGCGGCACCAATCTCCGGGGTGACCCTCGAGCGCCAGCACCCGGTGGCGAGCACTGCTGGCGCTCACGGCGTCCATGGTGTCGAGGAGGGCGGCTCGTGCCAGTGCGGCGGCTTGCCGGTAGGTCAGTGGTGGGCACAGCCGTGTCTTGACCGCGCCCGCGACCGGTTCCTTCGCCATGACCACAATCTGGAAGCCACGCCGGTCCTGCACATCAACGAGCCGGGTCGTCATCGCAAGAGAGCCGCCATGTCGCCTACCGCCTGCAGTGTCCCTTTGACCGTCCCGGTGACCTTGGAACGCCCCGTCCGCGGCCGGTACGGGACAGGGACCTCATCGACCCGCCAGCCCATCCGATGAGCTCGGAGAACCATCTCGAGCGGCCAGCCCGAGCGTCGGTCGGTCATGCCTAGCGCGAGGAGCGCCGTCCGGCCGGCCGCTCGCATCGGCCCGAGGTCCGAAAGTGACAGGGTGGTCCGGCGCCGGACCTCGGCCATGAGGACTCGGTTGGCCAGACGGGCGTGGGCCGGCCACGCTCCCCTGTCGGCCTGCCGGGCGCCCAGCATGAGGTCGGCCTCCCCGCGAGCCACCGGTCCGGAGACCTCAGGGAGGTCGAGAGGGTCGAGTGAGCCGTCGCCGTCCATGAAACACACCACGTCGTCCTCGGCCGCCGTGAGTCCGGCCCAACAGGCCGAACCGAACCCTCGAACCAGTTCCGTGATGACCCGGGCGCCCAGGCGGGTGGCGATCGCCCCCGAGCCGTCGGTCGAGCCGTTGTCCACAACGATGGGGCGGAAACCGGTCGGCATGCGACTCAGGACCCAAGGCAGCGCCGCCGCCTCGTCCAAAACCGGCACGATCACCTCAGGCATGGAGGCAAGGTATCGAGGAGGGCCGAGGTCATGTCGTTTGAATCGCTTACAAATCACTAACTTTCCGCTCCCCGACCAGCCCGGTGCCCGGGCACCGGGCTGAGCCGGCGATAACCTCAAGCGTGCGCGGTCTCCGGGGTCCCGCCGCTGACCGCAACGTTGGAGTGTCCCCGATGAGCACGCCGTCGTGAGGGTCCTCGTGACCGGGGGCTCGGGCTTCATCGGATCGCACGTGGTCGACGTGCTCATAGAAGCCGGTCACCACGTGGTCGTGCTCGACCGTCGCCCAGCCATGTACGAGAACCACGGGGCGACCTATGTCCTCGGTGATGTCCGGGACCCCGAATGTTGGAGACGAGTGCTTCCCGGAGTCGACGCCATCAGCCACCAGGCAGCGAGGGTGGGTCTTGGCCGGCACTTCTCCGACGTCACCGATTACGTGCAGAACAACGATGTGGGCACGGCGGTCATGCTTCGGGCGCTGGACCAGGTCGGATTTGGGGGCCGATTGGTCTTGGCGGGAAGCATGGTCGTCTATGGGGAAGGGGCCTACCGCTGTCCACGGTGCGGCCCCGTCCGCCCCGGCCCGAGATCGGTGGACGGACTAGCCGCAGGAATGTTCGAGCCGCCGTGTCCGGCGTGCGGCAGCGATCTCGTCTCCGAAGCGGTGAGTGAAGATGCCCCCGCCGATCCGCGCAACGTCTACGCGGCGACAAAGGTTCATCAAGAGCACCTGTGCGCGGCCTATGGGCGCGCCTCGGGTGCGGCTGTGATCTCGTTGCGATATCACAACGTGTTCGGCCCCCGTTGTCCGACCGACACCCCATACTCGGGTGTTGCCAGCCTCTTCGTAAGCGCGTTACAACGCGGACAGCCGCCACGGGTCTTCGAGGACGGGGGTCAACGCAGGGACTTTGTCCACGTACGAGATGTCGCCCGGGCCAACCTGGTGGCACTCGAGGCGGCGCCGGGTGTGACGGGCCCGTTCAACATCGCCAGCGGGCACCCCCACACCATCGCCGACCTGGCCCAAGCACTCTCCCGCGCCATCGTCCCCTCTGGACCGAGACCGGTGGTGACGGGCGAATGGCGGTTGGGTGATGTTCGCCACGTCGTCGCCACTGCGGACAAGGCAGCTCGAGAGCTCGGATTCGTGGCTCGAGTCCCGTTCGAAGAAGGCATGGCCGAACTGGCGGGTCTGTCCTCAGCCATCGACTGACGTGACCTTCGACCCCCGTCGTTGAGACCGTTGCGTTGATGTTCGCCTCCATCGGTCGCTTCGCCGTCCGATATCGGTGGGCGGTCGTGTTGGGCTGGTTGGTGGTCACGGCCGCGGCGGTCATCGCCCTCCCCTCGCTCAGCAGCGTCATCCGCAACGACAACACGGCGTTTCTCCCCCGCACCGCACCCAGCGTCGAGGCGGCCGACCTGGCGGCGCCCTTCCTCCTTGGAGGGCAGCTCTCGGGGACCATCGTGGCGGCTCACCAAGGCGGCGGGCCCCTCACCGCATCCGATCAGCAGGTGTTTGGGCGCATCGAGATCCAAGCTCGTCAGACACCCGACGTGACGTCGGTGCGCGACGCGGCGGTGTCGATCGATGGAGAGGTCCGCACCGCCGTGGTGGTGTTCTCATCTCGCACTCAAGGAGGCGGGCGGGCGGGAGCGGCAGCCGTGGCACACATCCGGTCTACCTTTCGAGCCGCCCCGACCGATCTTTCGGTCTATCTGACCGGCCCCTTACCGGAGTTGGTCGACCAGCAACATGCGGCCAACCAGACGGCCACGCAGGTCGAGATCATCTCGATCATCTTCATCCTGGCGCTCTTGGGGATCGCGTTTCGCTCGCTCCTCGCTCCGTTGGTGACCCTGGCGCCCGCTGGCTTAGCCCTTGCCTTGGCGAGTCCGCTCATCGCCGAGTCGGCGAAACTGGGCACTCAGATCTCGTCGTTGATGCAACTGCTCTTGACCGCACTCGTCCTCGGGGCGGGGACCGACTACTCGCTCTTTCTCATCTTCCGCTATCGAGAGAACCTCAGGAGCGGTCTCGAACCGCGCCAGGCCCTCGAGACCGCTGTCGAGCGCGTCGGCGAGTCCATCACGTTCTCGGCCGCGACCGTCATCGCCGCTCTCCTGAGCCTGGTGTTGGCCAGCTTCGGGTTGTACCGCAGCGTCGGTCCAGGACTGGCCATCGGCATCACCGTCGTCCTCATGATTGACCTCACGTTTTTCCCCGCGCTACTCGCCATTCTCGGTCGGTCTGTGTTCTTCCCCTCGGTACTTCGACCTGACGGGCCTGCCGGCGGACGTTGGGGAAGGGTCGCGGTCCGCGTCATCCGCCACCCGGTCGTCGCTCTCGTCATCGGCACGGCCGCGTTGTCGGGCCTGGCTACCTGCCTCGTCTCCTACGCACCCTCGGGATTCAATCCCGGTGGGTACATCACGGGTTCGGACTCCCAGCTCGGCGAGGCGGCCCTCGAGGCCCACTTCGGAGCGGCGGTGCTCGCCAGCACCGACGTCGTCTTCCGAATGCGCACCCCGGCGTGGGACGACCCATCAGCTATCGCCCAGGGCGAAGACGGGCTCGAATCGACCGGTCTGTTCACGTCGCTCTCTGACGCGTTGTCGGCGAGTGGATTACGCATCAGACCCGACGGGCTTGCCTACGCGTATCGACATCTCGGCCCACCGGCCGATCTCGCTCCGCTCCCACCCCAGGGGTCCAGGGTCCCGACTCCCTTCTACAACGCGTACCGTGCCACCGCGCAATTCATCAGTCCTGATGGGCGAAGCATCCTGTACCGGGTGTCGTTGCGAGCCGGATCCCCTGGGAGTACTGCCGCACTCCAGGCCATTCCCGCCGTTCGTGCTGCCGTCGCCAACGTGGCCACAGAGATCGGAGCAACCGCAAATGGGGTTGTCGGTCAAGCCGCAGGGGCCGCGGACGTGAGTGCGATCTCGGGCTCGGACATCGTGCGCATCGTGCCCGTGGTCCTCGTCGTCCTCACCCTGCTGCTCGCGTCGGTGCTGCGGTCCCTGATCGCGCCGATCTACCTCGTGGCCAGCGTGTTGCTGTCGTATCTCGCCTCACTGGGATTCGCCGTCTTGGTCTTTGTCGTCGCCGGTCACCAGCTCGGCATCAATTTCACGCTTCCCTTCTTCATGTTCGTGTTCATCATGGCGCTGGGAGAGGACTACAACATCCTCGTGATGACGCGGATTCGAGAAGAGGCCACGCGCGCACCCTTGTCAGCTGCCGTGGCCACCGCCGTCGGCAGCACGGGAACCACCGTGACCTCAGCTGGCCTCGTGTTGGCCGGGACTTTTGGTGTGCTCGCCATCACCACGTCGGGCCAGATCCGCCAAATCGGTACTGGTCTGGCTTTCGGAATCGTCCTCGACACCTTTGTGGTGCGAACTCTCTTAGTCCCGTCTGCCGTCGTCTTGGTGGGACGCTGGAACTGGTGGCCTTCGCGACGATTCAACGAGTCCGAGCCAGTAGTTGGGGATGGACCATAATCGTGAGATCAAGAATGTACGGATGCTTTCCTTGATCTCCGAGGACGAATGACGCGCATCGAGCTCGTTACGAGCCGTCCAACCGATAGGTCTGACCCGGGCGCCGGCGTGTGAGCAACTGGTGCTCGAGCACGTTCTCGAGTCATGCTGCGCGAAGTACACCGGCATCGATCAGACGCTGGTGACTCTAGAGAGTTGGGAGGTGGAGCGTGCGAGTCGGCATCATCTCGGGGTCGGGCACGTACGAGTGGCCCGTCGTGGATAAGCCCACTCAGGCGCTCAGTCATACCCCCCACGGTGACGTGATGCTCACCACAGGGCGCGTCGCGGGCGTCGAGGTGGTGCACCTTGCCCGCCATGCAAAGGACCACCGGCACCTATCGAACCACGTCGATCACAAGGCCAACATCGCAGCATTGCTCGATGCCGGGGTGAATTGCCTGGTCTCGACCACCGTCTGTGGAGCTGTCGATCGCGGAGTGGAGCTGGGTTCGATTGTCATCTTCGACGATCTCTATTTTCCGAGCAACCGACTGCCCGACGGCAGCCTGTGCACGTGGCATTCTGAAGCGGGCGGAAAGGGTCGGGGGCACTGGATCTTCGATACGCCATTCAGCACGGAACTACGTCAGGCCCTGATAGAGGCGGCAGAGGATATCGGAGTCGTCCAGTCGGCCGGCTGTTATGGGCACGTTGATGGCCCACGCTTCAACACCCGAACCGAGATCGCCGCCCTGGCCACGTTCGGTGTCACCGCGGTCAGCCAGACAGCAGGTCCGGAGGTTGTGCTCGCGGGAGAGGCTGGGCTTCCCATGGCACTCGTCGGTTACGCCACCGACTACGCCAACGGCGTCAGCGACGAAGCCGAACCCGTAGAGGCCCTGCTCGAGCGGATCCGCGACAGTACTGGAGTCTTCTCGGTTCTCATGAGCTCGCTCATGTCGCGGCTGAGTCGTGTTCAAGCGCCGGGTGTGGTCCACCGGTTTGGCTAGTTCAGCGCGACGATTTGAGCGATGCACACGAGGACTTGGGTCAGCATCCTTGCAAGGACTCTAGATAGCGCAACAACCCGCGGATATGACACAGTTCAGTACGATTGGTGCCCAACCACGCGAGCAAGCGGGCCAAGACTGACCGAGAGCGCACCAACAGACGTACGACATCCGCCAACGCGATCTCGCGATTGGTGCCCCCGTTCCGTCCGAGCGACACTTTTCGTAATGAACGTCCTGCGCGCTTCGGTCCGAGGGCTGAAGGGCCGACGCCGGATCTGCACGGTAGGCATTCTGCTCCTGATGACGTCGGCATGTTCCTCAGGTCTCCCCGGCCCGCCTCCGGCTTCGGCCGGAACGACTGAAGCCCGGGCCATTTCGGCGGCAATCAGTCACGAGCCGCTCATGAATCAACACGGGAAAACTGTGACGCTGGCCTCGTTCCAGGGTAGGACGGTCATGGTTGTGCCTTTCCTCACTTTGTGCACCGAAATCTGCCCGTTGACCACCGGGAATCTCCTCCAGGTCGAGCAGTCCCTGCGTGCGGCGCGCTTAGCCAACAAAGTAGAGATTGTCGAAGTGAGCGTGGACCCCGAACGAGACACCCCCGCTCGGTTGGCCGCGTATGCCCAGCTCACCATGGCTAGGTGGGAGCTTGTTACCGAGACACCCGCCGTGCTCCACATCATCGCCCAGTTTTTCGGGTTCGTTTACCAAAAAGTCGCGGAAGACAACCCACCGTCGGTCGACTGGCTGACCGGCAAGCCTCTCACCTACGGCATCGACCACTCCGACGGCTATGTCCTGATCGACCCACAAGGCACCGAACGGTACTCAACCGGTGCTGCGCCGAACTTCCGCGGAAGTCTCAACCCGAAGCTCCGTGCTTTCTTGGACGACGAGGGACTCGATCACCTCGCCCACCCCCAAAAGACAGGGTGGACACCAGCGGACGCATTGACCTCCTTGGGGTGGCTTCTGGGACAAGCCGTCCCGCTGCAAGCACGCTGAGCCTTTGCGGTACATGAAGTCACATCCCGGGCGTCACGACGCGGTCCACTCAGTCGGAACCGAGCCCCAATCGTCGGTACCGGGCAACGACCTCCTCTCGCACCTCGGGGATGAGGTCCTCCTGGGCAACGAGGCTTGTAATTCGTATCGTCGTCTCCACCTGTTCGAGGTACTCGGTGCAATCCCGGCATGCCGCAAGATGTCGCCGAAATCGATGTCGACTAGCACGTCCCAGGGAGCCTTCGATGTATTCCGTGACCAGTTCGACCACCTGCTTACAGGCAAGGCGGGGCCGTAGGAGCCTCATCAGGCCCTCCTATCTTAGCCGTCAGACCTCTCCCGCAGTCAGCCGCAACTGTGGAGGGCACCATCTGATCCTTAATCAATCCTAAACCTTCACATGGCGTAAACGTCGGTTGGTCTTGAGGATTCGACCTGAACCACACGGTTGCCCACGGAACGCCGTGCGACCTCATGAGCTGCTGGCTCTACACCTCTCGCCCCAAGAAGGCCAAGAGCCTGTCCTGGACGTCGGCGTCGGTACCCGGCTCAAGCTTCGGCCCGTAGAAGCCGGCACCACGCAACAGCGCGTCAATCGGCTCGAGATCAGCGAGCGCCTTCTCACACGCTTCAACATTCAATCGGTCGTTGGCGCCGATCGCTCGGGCCAGGTCCCAGGTGTGCACCAACATGTCACTCATTGGGAAGGCAAGACCGTCCCGAGCTTTCATCTCTCCGAATGGGAGCTTGACCTGTTGGTCCAACACTCCCGGGGCTGCGAGGGCAGCGTCGGCGCCACTTCTGACCGTCCTCCACACAAGGACGAGGTTGTCACCGGTCGCGTCGATGGCACCGGATGCTCCGAGTGCTTTTGGAACCATGCGTTGAGCCCCAATGGCGTGTTCCGCCAGCTCAGCCACATTCCACTTCTCACAGCAGGTCGGCTTTGACCAGTCGTGCTCGCCGACAGCGTCCAAGCGTTCCGAGAAGCGGTCCACCACCTGTCGCCACATTGTCAACAGCTCGGTCATCCTTGCTCCGTTGGTTCGATGATGGGTCTGTCCGACGACCATTTGATGATGACCTTAGGCTCCTGTCAAGAAACACCTTCTCGTGGAGAATGCACACTGCTCATCAACATTCGAGACGTCGACTGCGCGCCTGGGCGACCTGTGCGCTCACTGTCCGCGGCCGGGATCAAAACCGAGCGCCTCGCTCACTGAAGGCCACCCGTGGGTCGCACTCATCCCCGCAGGGACCGGGCGCGGTTCGCTCGGCCACGTTGGGAGCGACTGAGGGCGCGTGATCGGTCAGGTCCTGAATCGTCCTCCCACCACCGGGCAGGGCAGGATATGGCGGTGACTCAGAATCAAAACCAACGATCCGTGGAGCAGGGGGCCGCCTGGCACAAAGCGGCCGAGCTCGACGAACTACCAGACGGTCGAGTGAAGACCGTGGTAGCTGGCCATCGCAGCCTGGCGCTCACTCACTGTGGCGGCCGCTACGGAGCGCTCGACAATCACTGCCCCCACCAAGGCGGCCCCCTGGGTGAAGGATCGATCGAGAAAGGGTGGCTGCGTTGCCCCTGGCACGGCTACGACTACAACCCGCTCGACGGGAAGCCACCCCCAGGCTTCAGTGACGGGCCCGCGTGTTTTCCAGTCGAAGTGCGCAATGACGGGGTGTATGTCGAGATCGAAGCGCCGTTGCCGCACGAACGCACAGTCTCAGACGTCATGGTCGAGACCATGGTGGCTTGGGGGGTCACGTACGTCTTCGGGATGGTCGGGCACTCGAATCTCGGCTTTGCCGATGCCATGCATCGGGCCGAGAGCAACGGAAACTTAACCTTTATCGGTATCCGTCACGAGGGAGCAGCATCGTTCGCGGCCTCTGCCTACGGAAAGCTCACCGGTCGTCCTGCCGCATGCTTCGGGATCGCCGGACCAGGGTCGACCAACCTTCTCACCGGCCTCTACGACGCCAAGGTCGATCGTGCTCCGGTGCTGGCCATCTCGGGCCAAGTGCCGTCCAAGACACTGGGACGTGGCGCCTTCCAGGATGTCGACCTGGCCGCCGCTTTCGCCGATGTGGCGGCGTATTCGAAGACGGTTCTGCCTGACTCCGACCATGCCGAACTGACGACTCTGGCCCTCAAACACGCAGTCATTGAGAGAGGCGTTGCCCATCTGGTCATTCCCGACGAGGTCCAGGTGAAGCCGGCGCCCGATACGCGGGCGTCGGGGCCTTCGGGTCGGACTCCAGACCAGCACATCGCCCCGCCGCCCGCCGTCGTCGCTCAGGCTCGTGAACTCCTGTCACGGGCTCGTCGTCCCGTCATCATCGTGGGCCATGGCGCTCGATATGACATGGACGACGTCCTGGCCGTCGCCGACGCGCTGGACGCTCCGGTGCTCACCACCTTCAAAGCCAAAGGGTTGGTGAGCGACCATCATCCTCTTGGCGCCGGGGTACTCGGGCGAAGCGGCACTCCAGTGGCCAGCTGGCTCATGAACGAGTCCGACCTGCTCCTGGTCTTTGGGGCGTCGTTCTCGAATCACACCGGCATCGCCGACTACAAGCCGATTGTGCAAGTCGATTACGACCCCATGGCTCTGGGCCGCTTCCATGCGGTGACCGTACCCGTGCTCGGACATGTAGGCGTGACGGCCCGAGCATTGCTCGAAGGTTTGACGTCAGCTGGTGATCGGACCGACCAACGCTCCGATATCGCCGACCGGTGGGCGATCTGGCGAGCGGAAAAGGCGCGCCGTGTCGCTGACGACACTGGCCATGGTGTGAGCTCGGCGGCTGTGTTCGACGCCATGACTCGGCTTGTGCCCGAAGATGCGGTCATTGCCGTCGACGTGGGAAACAACGCCTATTCCTTCGGTCGCTATTTTGAGTGCCGGCGACAATCGGTGCTCATGTCTGGATATCTCGGCTCGATCGGCTTCGGTTACCCGGCGGCCATGGGGGCGTGGGCCGCGTGCCCCGACCGGCCCATCGTGGCCGTCACCGGTGACGGGGGCTTCGGCCAGTACATGGGAGAACTGACCACAGCAGTGAAGTACCAAATGAACATCGCCCATCTGCTGCTGAACAACAACCAGCTGGGCAAGATCACCAAGGAGCAGCGCGCCGTCGAGATGGCGGTGTGGCAAACATCACTGCACAATCCCGACTTTGCCGAGTACGCCCGCATCTGTGGGGCGTATGGCCGTCGAGTGACGACAGGTGAGCAACTGGACGAAACCATTGCCGACGCACTCGCATTCCCCGGTCCTGCCCTCGTCGAGATCATGGCAGATCCTGACCTCGTGTGAACAATGCAACCCAAACGACAACAGCTTTCAGGTCAGACAACAACGACAGAAGTCTGCTTGCTAGTCGTGACATCTTCCTTACCGGTGCGATCGCAGAGCTCGCATCGCATCGTCGAGGGGTACTTCGGATCGTGGAACATCGAAGCCGTAAGGGCCCGACGGCCGGATAGTGTCCACAGTCCCACCGCCACGGCGGCGCCGACGACGGGCGCTATTACATAGACGTTGGCGAACCCGAAGTCCCCACTGAGAAGCGCGGGGCCGAGCCCCCGGGCGGGATTGAACGCAACGCCGGTGTATGGGGCAACCAACCACACCATGATCGCCACCACTGCGGCAACTACCGGTGGAGTGAAGCGCGCCGCCCGGCGGTGGCTCAGCATTGCGAGCACGGTGCCGATGAACACGGTCGACACCAGCACCTCAACGCCTCCTGCTGCCAGGGTGCTCCATCCTCGATCTGAGCGGACCACCCCCCAGTGGATGGTCGGCGCCGCGACCACGCGGCCCCAGACAAGACGGGCGGCAGCAATGCCCCCAATGGCACCCGCCACCTGGGCCATGACATATCCCACGAGATCGACCGGGTGAACGTGGCGCTGAAGCCAGAAGGCCACCGTCACAGCAGGGTTCAGATGGGCACCCGAGAGCCGACCAATGGGCGAGTACGCCACGGCAGCGGCGCTCGACGCCGCGACCACACCGATCACGAGGAGCCGTAGGCCGGTCGACTGAGCCCCTCGAATGAAGGGTGATCCGAGACGCTCTGTCCAGTAGATGGCCGTCAGTGTGCAGAACAACACAAAGCCCGTTCCCATGCCTTCGGCGGCCCACTCCCAGAGATGGACGGCACGACGCGTTCGCATCATCGCCATGCCAGGGAGTGTCAGCGGCGATATTCGGGGTTCGCCCAATCGAATCGTTGACCCTCGTCCCAGGCGGTACGCACGTTGCCGTAGGCAGGCATACCGCCCGCGTCGTGCAAGAGTTTGGCCAGGTGCATGAGATTCCACGTCATGAACGTGGTGTTGCGGTTCGTGAAGTCGTTTTCGGGTCCTCCCGAGCCTAGATCGAGGTAGGACGGTCCGGGTCCAGCCTCGCCGATCCAGCCGGCGTCGGCCTGGGGCGGGATTGTGTAACCCAGATGTTGCAGGCTATACAGAACGTTCATAGCGCAGTGCTTGATGCCATCCTCATTGCCGGTGATGAGACAGCCCGCGACAGCGGCCGTAGTAGGCGTACTGTCCATCGGCGTTTAAGATATGCGAAGTGGCGTAGAGCCTCTCGATGCAGCGCTTCATGACTGAGCTGTTATCACCGAGCCATATGGGGCCGGCCAACACCAAGATCTGGGCTCCAAAAACCTTGATCTGCAGCTCAGGCCACTCGTCGCTGGTCCACCCATGTTCCATCATGTTGGGGTAGGTCCCAGTGGCCACGTCGTGGTCGATCAGGCGTATCGATTCTGTTGAGACCCCGTGACGTTCCATGATCGTTTGACTGGCGTCAACCAGTGCTTGGGTATTCGATACTTCGGGTGAACGCTTCAAGGTGCAGTTGATGAACAAAGCCCGTAGGCCACTAAAATCCCAGACGTCGCCAGTCATTTCGATTCCCGACCTTCCCGCAGACCTCGGAGAGCGAGGATATCGCCTCGACGATATTGATCGCATCTTGAGCCAGGAATGCGAGGGCAAAGGCACCTGCTCAAGATGGTGCGCGGTCCCCACTCGGGATGGAGCCGTCGCATCTCGAGCACCCTGGCTTCGATGTGCGGCGGCATCTGATGCGGGCAGGTATCGGGCTTGGAGCTCTTGTCGACCAGTCCCGCCAGCCCTGATGTCGCGTAATGACGCAGCCACTTGTGCACGGTCTGACGGCCGACGCCATAGCGCCGTGCGACATCGGTCACGCTCGCCGCACCTTCGAGCACCTCGAGCACGGCCTTATAGCGCTGTTCCACGAGCCCCAGCTCCACCAGCACGACGGGTCCCTCCTTGGTCGCGGACGTGGTCGTCCACAGCCAAGAACCATCGGGCTCGCCCGGCGCGGATGGGGTGTCGCCCTGAAGGGTGTCATGGGACGGTCGGACCCCTGACCTGCCATTCCGTGGCCCCAAGGTCCGACGTGGTCATGGCCGCAAGACTGCGTACATGACCGCTCGTCTTGTCCTGATCGCCCTTCGCCAAGTGCTGCGCTTGCTCTTGCTTTCATGTCGATCCTCTCGTTCGAAGGATCTCGAGCTGCTGGTCCTACGCCAGGAACTTGCCGTCCTTCGACGCCAGGTTCCCCACCCGAAAACGACACGCGAAGAGCGACTTGTACTCACAGTCCTCCAATACCTTCGGCCGGCTGGTGAACGCCTTTCGAACCTCTTCACTCCAGATACCTTGCGTCGGTGGCATCGCGAACTGGTGACACGGAAATGGAACAGGCCCCATCGCGTCAACCCCAAACGGGCGATCCCGCTTCAAACTCAACTTCTCGTCTGGCGTCTGGCCAAGGAGAACCCAACCTGGGGTTACCGGCGCATCCAGGGTGAGCTCCAAAAGCTCGGCATTGTGATCTCGGCCTCGAGCATCCGCAGGATCACCGCCCCCAAGCGCCGGCCCGGACCCAAGCGAGACACCTGGCGCCAGTTCATGCGGACGCAAGCGTCCTCCATCATCGCCTGTGACCTCTTCACCGTGCAGTCCATTGGGCTCAGGACCCTGCACGTCTTGTTCTTCATCGAGCTGCACACCCGCCGGGTGCTCATCGGCGGGGTCACCGATGGACCGGCCAACCTCGCCTGGACCACCCAGATCGCCCGTAACCTGTCGGAAACCAGAGATGGGCGCGCCGAACCGGCGCGATTCATCGTCCATGATCGCGACCACCGCTTCGGCCCATCCTTCGATGAGGTCTTCAGAGCCGAGGGAATCGAGATCATCCGCACCCCGTGGCGAGCGCCACGAGCCAACGCCTACGCCGAGCGCTGGATCCGCACGGTCCGCTCCGAATGTACCGAACGTGTCATGGTGCTCGGCGCCGGGCACCTTCACCACCTGCTCTCCACCTACGTCGAGCACTGCAACCACGAGCGCCCTCACCGTGGGTTGGATCTGCAGACGCCAGACGGCGGTCCTCTCCTCAAACCACTGAGCCCGGATCCGACTCGGGTCGCTCGCCGCGACCGCCTAGGTGGGCTTATCCATGAGGACTACCGAGAGGCTGCCTGAGCCTTATAGGTTGCTCACATGTCGAGCGGGAGCTTCGACACCATCGGCGCTCGTTGCACAATCAGTGGTCGGTAACGCCCGGCGGCGCTTTGGCGCCTTGCGACAACCTCTTCAGGACCTCATTTGCGCGAAACCGGTAGCCCGAACGACCGCCGATCCACGAGTGGCACCCTTCAGGCATTTCCGTGGAGCGCGTGCAACGGAATCACGTACCACTTGCACCACGGCATGGCCACGGAGATCACCTCCATCTCGAACACGATGGCGGAGACACACACGGTTGCGTCCTGCTCAGGCGGGCAGTAGGCACTCGTATTCGAAACTCGCTGACGGGCGCGAACGGCTCAGGCTGGCGCTCTTCCTCTCCATTTTGGAATCAGCGTGGATCCGTGGCGTAGGCCACAGAACGGTGCCTGACGGTGAGGACACGGACGACGCGCTCATCGCCATCGACTTGGTAGATGATCCGGTAAGCACCGACGCGAAGCGACCGGAGCCCGCGAAGACGCCCTCGAAGCGCGTGACCTGCATCGGGTTCGCGTTCGAGGAGGCCCAGTGCCTCGACGACGGCATCGGACAGCGGCCAGTCAAGATCGATGATCTCATTACGGGCCCGCCGGGCGAGCTCGACCCGGCTCACCTACCGGTGTCGCTGGTCGAGCTCTCTGCGCAGCTCATCGAGCGTCACAGTTTCTCCACGCTCGACCTCTTGACGACCTTCTTCGATGGCAGTGAGCGCTTCGGTATCGGAGAGGAGCTCGGCGGTCTCCTCCAAGGCCTCGTATTCGTCGACAGGGACAAGCACGGCCGCGGGCCGACCCCGCCGGGTGACGATCACGTGCTCTCGGAGGTCGGCAACCTGATCGATGACCTGGCTCAGCTCGCTACGAAGCTCTCGAACGGGAACCGTCTTGCTCATGGCACCAGTGTACCTAAATGTGTACACCTCGGCAGATAGTGCGCGACGCCTGCCGATCCCGCTCGCATCCGGGTGGCGATGACGTGCTCGGTATTCGCGAAGCCAGAGCCATTGCGCGCAGTTCCGGGTCTGAGCGACCTTGCGACGGAGTTACCCAAGCCGGCAGTACCAATCGGTGACGGTGGCGACTTTCGGCCCGGTCACCATGGCGATATCGGATGGCCTGAGGTTGCCTTGGGCAGTCTGTCGGGGGACGAGGAACTGGTCGCGTCTCACCCTTCCCTGGCCATACCAACACGGGTGTATGCGCTCCCGCAGGAAGTGGCATTCGGCCCTGCCAGGGCACCCTGTGTCCCGACGAACCCGGGCTGTCTGTCCCCGTCTTGCTACAGCCGGCTGACGAGGTCGCGTAGGACCTCGGCCGCTGGCTGGATCCGAGTGAGGTCGGTTACCGATGTGCCGGCGTAGCAGGCCATCGCGAGCGGATCTTCAACCTCTCGCGTAGGCGGCATCGTGCTGCGGTTCCCGGCTTGACGGGCCCGGGCGAGCGAGCTCGCGAGTACCCTCACGGCGGCCGGCCAGTGGCCGTCGTCGTCGAAATCGTCGGAGAGGACGGTGTCGGAGGCCCCTGCCGCCAGCAAGGCATCGACATACGCAGGGTGCGTGTTGCATTCAGGGCATGCGAGGAACCGAGTGCCCACTCGAATGGCGTCAGCACCGGCGGCTATGAGCGCGCGCCACCCTCTCCGCAGTCCCGACCCCGCCCGTCGCGACCACCGGCACGCCAACGGCCGCGAGCGTGGCGGGTAGCAGTTCGTCGAGGGACACCTTCCCCCGCACATGGCCACCCGCCTCCACGCCCTGAGCGACAACGAGGTCGCATCCCGCTGCTTCTGCGGCCCTACCCTCCTCGGCCGAGCCAACCTGCCACGAAACGAGAGCGCCGCCGCTATGCCCAGCCCTGACAAGGCTCTCGTCGGGATCGCCTTCGAAGAACTCGACGACTCTCACCCGGCCGGCAGCTTCCTCAATGACTTCGAGCGAGGGCAGATACGGGATCAGGAAGCCGACCCCCGAGGGGCCGAGCTCGGTTGGGGGCGGGTCGACGCCGTAGGGAACCATGCCGAGGCCGCCTTCGGTGGATACCGCGGCGGCGAGTTCGGTTGTCCCGACGCCGCCGAGCACCGCGAGCTGGAAGGGCAGCCGGCAGCCGACGAGGTGGGTGAAGCGCGTGTCCACTGTTCCGAACACTAGAACCGATGCTTCATCGTTCGCGTGGGAGCGGAGCCTGACCGACCGCAACGTGCCAGTGCGGATCAGGATCTGGGTTGGACGGGCGACGACGACGGGGAGCCCGATACTCGGGAATCGCGGTAACACCATCAAGCCAAAGCCATCTGTGGCATGAGCACTGCCGTCGGGGTCGGGTAACCGGGCCGGGGACAACCCGTGTCGTACTTCGCGGCGCTGAGCGATAGCGGATGGGGCAGGTCGGAGGCGGGTCAGTCACCTTCGGGCTGACTCGGCATTAGCAGACCCGTGCGAGACCCGCACTGGTCCGGATGATTCCGACCGGCTTGCAGGCGGTCAGGCTGGCCCTTCTAGGGGCGCACAGAACCGGCACCCTGCGCCGTAGCGGTAACGGTCCCGCGCCGCTGGTGGCCAGGCAGCTCCTAACGTTGGCTTGGGAGGACGCGACCACGATTGCGTGCAAAGCTGCTTCCGTGAGTGAGATCGAATACGCACGAACGGAGGACGGCACTCACATTGCGTACCGGGTGCTCGGGGCCGAGGCCGAAGGTCACTCCAAGAACGACATCGTCATGGTCACCGGTGGTCTCTTTCCGATGGAGGTATTCGAGGACGACCCCGGGTTCGTTCGGCTCCTACAAGGACTTCGCTCCGTTGGCCGGACGGTCGTGTTCGACCGTCGAGGCATCGGTCAGTCCGACCCTATTGTCGATTGGGAGAGGCCGATCCTCGACCAATGGGCCGACGACTTGTCGGCTGTGGTGGAGGCGTCGGGTGCACAAGACGGCGTGGTGTTTGCATGGGACGGCTACGGGGTAGCCACTCGATTCGCCGCCCGGCACTTCGGGCGACTGCGGTTGCTGGTGCTCCACCAACCGTTGGCGATTGCCGAAGACCGTTGGGACGAGTGGGTTGCCAACCGGCTCTTCCTCTTGCGCGAGAACCTCGGCCAGGACACTCTCCTTGAGCAAATCGCACCTTCTCGCGCCGACGAAGCGTCGTTTCGCGATTGGTATCGACATGCGGGACGTGCCGGCGCCAGCCCGGCCACTGCCGCCAAGATCTGGGAGTCTGTGTTCGCGTTCGCGGCCCGGCGATCAGCTACTCGGGGCGGTCGAGACGCCCACATTGGTGCTTTATCGTCGCGACAATGTCTATTTACCTGCGGATGCGGTAAGGATTGCGGCGTCCCAAATCAGGGGCGCGACCGTCGTCGAGCTTGCTGGAGCCGACCATTTTCCGTTCATCGGCGACGTCGACAGCGTCGTGGCGGAGATAGCGGACTTTGTGGTGGGTCAGAGGCGGTTGCCACCCCCACAGCGTCTACTCGCAGCGCTCATGTTCACGGACCTCGTCGCCTCCACCGAACGTGCCGCATCACTTGGGGATACTCAATGGAAGTCCGTCCTCGACCGCCACGACGCAGTGGTACGTGCAGCGGTCGGAAACTGTGGTGGCACAGTCGTCAAGACGACTGGGGACGGCGTTCTTGCGTTCCTGCCATCTGCCGGTGCCGCTGTCCGGGCCGCCGAGCGAATCCGAGATCAACTTGGGGCTGACGGGCTTGCGGTGCGCATCGGCATTCACGTCAGCGACATCGACCGTCGGGGTGAAGATATCTCGGGAATCGGTGTCAATATCACTGCCAGGGTGATGGCGGCAGCCGATTCTGGTGAGATCGCGGTGACGGCGTCTATTCCCGTCGCCCTAACGGGCCAAGTCGCGGCGTTCGAGACACTTGGAACACACCACCTCAAAGGGGTCCCCGGCGAATGGGAGCTATTCCGACTGTCCGAAAACTCATCTCGCGGGCGACCAGTTCGGTAACCCGTGACCGGAGCATTACTGCTCGGCCCGGCTTGGTAGCCTACTTCGAGACCGCGATTAGAACCCGGCACTCCTGACCGGTCTGACGCGACTCCTTACCGACACCGGACCAGGTGTTGTCGACCGCCCACCCACCTCGTTGTACGAGCATCTGGAATGTTCTTTAGTCTCCCCGACCGGACTTTGAGCGCTCCCGAAGACGTGCCTGGATTTCGAACGTAGACTCTTGGTCGTGAGCTTCGCCGTCGGGGCCAATGCCTACGACCGATTCATGGGTCGCTATTCCGCGCCGCTCGCTCCAGCGTTCGCAGACTTCGCATCGGTTGTCGAGGGACTCCGTGTGCTCGACGTGGGTTGCGGCCCGGGCGCCTTGACCGATGAGCTTGTCACACGCGTGGGACCAGGCACCGTCGCCGCCGTTGATCCCTCTGAGACCTTCGTGAGAGCGGCGCAAGAGCGGAACCCGACAATCGATGTGCAACAAGCAACCGCGGAACAGCTCCCCTTCGAGGACAGCACCTTCGACGCCACCTTGGCCCAGCTCGTCGTTCACTTTATGAAGGACCCCATCGTCGGCCTACGGGAGATGGCCCGGGTCACCCGCCGAGGAGGGGTCGTGGCTGCCTGCGTGTGGGATCACGATGGTGGTGGGGGTCCCCTCAGCCTCTTCTGGGATGCCGTACGTGACCTCGATCCTGGCGTCGAGGGCGAGGCCCAGCTGGCGGGAGCGCGTGAGGTCACCTGGCCGCAGCTTTTCAGAGAAGCTGGGTTGGCTTCGATCGATGACACCTCTCTCTCGATCACTGTCACGCATCCGAGCTTCGAAGACTGGTGGGAACCCTTTACGTTCGGAGTGGGCCCAGCGGGTAGCTACGTGGCCGGCCTTGACGCCACCGGCCAAATCCAGCTCCGCGATCGGTGTCGCGACATTTTGCCTTCGGCACCGTTCACGTTGAACGCACGGGCCTGGGCCGCCCGCGGGCTCGCCCGATGACGACCCTTCTTGGCTGAAGTCGGTTTCCACAGACATCGCCTGGCGATACAGATAGCACGTCTCCCGATCCACCGAAAGTGTTCGAGATCGAGACTGGGCTGAACGGCGAGAGTCGGCCCAAATAGCGCATATTCGCAGGTGATATCGGACACCGTGAGGTACGAGCGGATGTTTTGTGTAGGGTCGCCGCCCTCAACACTGGCATGGTCGTTGGAAGCACTAAAGACCAACCGTCACTGGTAGGAAGGTGGCCGGAATCGAAGTGGCATCCTTGCTCGCGCCTGGTGTTCTGTTCGTTGAACAGCGCCTGCAGTTCAGCTTGTAGATCGTGCTCGCGGCCGTTGGCTGTGGCAGCCTCGAAGGCATTCATAGTCGGCCCGTAGCATGCCCTGAACTCAGCCAGAAGCTCCGAAGGTGCTAATCGGGAAGTTGAACGTATAGGTGTCCCTTTGGAACCGGATCTTGTCTTCGGGCACTCCCGCGGCTCCAAAACGCTCGATCACGTTGTCCTCCACCCCCCAGGTCATGGGGCTGATGAACCCTTCGGCTGGTGGCGGCGAATAGGAGGCGCAGATCTTCAAGATCTGGGCGACCAGGGTCGGGTCGTTGGGGATCCAGTTCCCCATGACGATCCGACCGCCGGGCCGCGTCACCCGGACGACCTCCTTGGCCACTTCGAACGGCTTGGGAGCAAACATCGCACCAAAGACGCTGATGACGAGGTCGAAGCTATCGTCCTTGATCTCCTGAAGATCTGACGCATCGCCCTCTTGGAACCTGCAGTTGGCGAGGCCCAGGCTCTGTGCCCGTGCATTACCAGCCTTGACGAGGTTGCTAGCGATGTCGACACCCAGGACGTTTGCCCCGAGCCTCGCCGCGGGCGACGCGGTGGTTCCGTCACCACAACCAAGATCCAAGACGTCGAGGCCATAGGCGATACCCAAGTTCTCGACGAGCGCCTCACCGCTCTCCCTCATGCTCACAGCGATGCGGGTGAAGTCGCCCTTTTCCCAAAGTTCCTTGTTCGGATTCATCGGCCCGCTTTCTTTTATCGATGCCCGTGAAGGAAATGCGCTCGACATGCCTCATCCACCCCGGGATCGGAAGGTTGTTGTTCGCCCCAACGACTTCGACTGCCTGGCGATTGTCACAAAGATACATGAAGGGTGCCAGGCAACGATCGGCGCCATCTGACCTGCCATTCCATTGCCCCAGGACCCGAAGGTCGTCATGGCCGTAAGACTGCGCGCATGACCGCCCGTCTTGTCCTGATTGCCCTTCGCCATGTGCTGCGCTTGCTCTTGCTCTCATGTCGATCCTCTCGTTCGAAGAATCTCGAACTGCTGGTCCTGCGCCAGGAACTTGCCGTCCTCCGGCGCCAGGTCCCCCACCCGAAAACCGAGACGCGAAGAGCGACTCGTGCTTACCGTCCTCCAGTACCTCCGGCCGGCTCGTGAACGCCTTTCGAACCTCTTCACTCCCGATACCTTGCGTCGGTGGCATCGTGAACTGGTGAGACGCAAGTGGGACCGACCTCATCGGATCAACCCCAAACGGGCCATCCCCGCTTCAAACCCAGCTTCTCGTCTGGCGGCTGGCCAAGGAGAACCCAACCTGGGGTTACCGGCGCATCCAGGGCGAACTCCAAAAGCTCGGCATCGTGATCTCAGCCTCGAGTATCCGCCGGATCACCGCCCCCAGGCGCCGTCCCGGACCCAAGCGAGACACCTGGCGCCAGTTCATGCGCGCCCAGGCTTCCTCCATCATCGCCTGTGACCTCTTCACCGTGGAGTCCATTGGGCTCAAGACCTTGCACGTCCTGTTCTTCATCGATCTGCACACCCGCCGGGTGCTCGATTGGCGGGGTCACCGACGGCCCGGCCAACCTCGCCTGGACCACCCAGATCGCCCGCAATCTGTCGGAGGCCAGAGAACTCGCACCGAACCGGCGCGATTCATCGTCCATGACCGCGACCACCGCTTCGGGCCCTCCTTCGATGAGGTCTTCAAGGCCGAAGGAATCGAGATCATCCGCACCCCGTGGCGAGCGCCACGAGCCAACGCTTACGCTGAGCGCTGGATCCGTACGGCGCGGACGGAATGTATCGACCGCGTCATGGTGCTCGGCGCCCGGCATCTTCACCACCTGCTCTCTACGTACGTCGAGCACTACAACCACGAACGCCCCCACCGTGGGCTGGACCTGCAGACGCCGGAGGGCGACCCCCCCGTCAAACCACTGAGCCCGGATCCGGGTGGGGTCGCGCGCCGCGACCGTCTCGGGGGCTCATCCATGAGTACTACCGAGAGGCTGCCTGAGCCTTATAGGTTGCTCACGTGTCGAGCGGCAGCTTCGACATCATCGGCGCTCGTTGGACGACCATTAGTCGGTAACGCCCTGGGGCTCTTTGGCGCCTTGCGGCAACCTCTTCAGACCTCATTTGCGCCACACCGGTAGCCCGAACGGCCGCCGATTCACGAATGGCACCCTTCATGTGCGCTGGTGGGGCTGAGCCGCTCCACCTATTACGACATCAAGTTCCACCAGCCCGGTTATCGCGAGATCCGCCATCTGCTCCTCTGCGACCTCATCGCCGATATCCACACCCGCTCGAGAGGCACCTATGGCATGTTGCGGATCCGGGCCGCCTTAGAGATCGAACAAGGGCTCATCGTCAACAAGAAGCTGGTGTGGAAAATCATGCGCCAGCTGGGCCTCAAGGGCCTTCCGGGGCCCAAGAAGCGCTCGTGGAACCCCGCCAACGAGGCCACCGAAGAGGACCTCGTGGAACGGAACTTCCGTGCCGACGCCCCCAACGAACTGTGGCTCACCGACATCACCGAACACCCGACCCGCGAGGCCAAGGTCTATTGCTGTGTCGTCTTGGACATCTTCTCGCGCAAGGCAGTCGGCTGGGCCATCGGCCGACGTTGCGAATCCGCGCTCGTCAACGACGCCTTGTCCATGGCGGCGGGCACGCGGATCACCTCGGCGGCGACCGTGATCCACTCCGACCACGGCAGCCAGTTCACGTCCTGGGCCTTCACCGAGAACGTCCGGCGCCACGGGCTCCTGGGCTCGATGGGCACCGTCGGCGACTGCTACGACAATGCTCCCATGGAGTCGTTCTGGGGCTCGATGCAGATCGAGCTCCTGAACCGCCAGAGCTGGAGGACCGTCGCCGAGCTCTCGGCCGCCATGGCGGACTGGATCGAGGACTTCTACAACCCGATCCGACGCCACAGCTCCCTCGGCTACCTCACACCGAACGAATACGAAGCCTTACACTCACAAAACCCAGGCCGCATTCTCGTAAATGCGGTCCACCCGAATGGGGTCAACCGCATCTGGAGCGGACGACGGGATTCGAACCCGCGACCCTCACCTTGGCAAGGTGATGCTCTACCAGCTGAGCCACGTCCGCTTGTTCAGCGCCGATTCTAGCAACGTCGGACTGGCCCCGATCCTGGTCGACGCCGTCGCCGGGCCTCCCGGCGTCGGGCCCAGCCGGTCAGGCCCAGTGTCCCCCGTTGCGTTCGGCCGCCTTGACGAGCTCGGCGAAGGCGTCGGACAAGCAGGTCGCCGAAGTGGGCGACCTCGGGAACGAGCTCCCGGCACCCGAGGATCCCGACATACAGGGTGCCCTCGTAGCTCGCCACGGTGACGTTGAGGCCGACCCCTTCGATGATGGGGCCCACCGGGTAGAGCGCCACCAGCCGCGCCCCTGCGCACCACAGCCCGAAGTCGGGGCCCGGCGATGTTCGAGACGAGCACGTTGAACAGCGGCGGGACGTGATCGAAGAGGCGCAGATTGCCGGCCAGGCGGGCGATCCGTGACGACAGGGCCGGGAACGCCAGCTGCGCCCAGCCCTGGATCAGCTCCTCCGACAGCACCCGGGCCTGGTCCTTGGCCAGCCGGGTGCCCGCCGCGATGGTCGTGTAGCGCTCCACGGGGTCGGCGATCTGGGTGGCCAGCGAGACGAGCATGGCCGAGACCTTGTTGCCGAGCGTGCCGCGTCGGCCTCGGCCCGCCGCGACATCGGCACCATGGCGACCAGCGGGCTCGTCGAGTCGTTCGCCTCGCTCGGCCAGGAGCCGGCGCAGCGCGCCGGCCACGGCGGCGAGCACCACGTCGTTGACCGTGCCGCCGAACACCTGCGCACGGTCCGGATCTCGTCGAGGGGAACCTGGGCGAAGGCGAAGCGCCGGTGGGGTGAGATGGCACCGTTGAGCGACGTGCGCGGCGCCCGGAACGGCGCGGGCGGCGGCGTCGACGCCGTCCTCCTCGCGCAGCCGGCGGTTGCGCTCGGCCAGGTCGTGGCACGGCGCCGAAGGTGCGGCGCAGCACGCCGGCGGTCCGTTCCGGCTGGCGGACGAGCGACGACACGGCCGCGCCGACCAGCTCCGCCTCGGTCGGGATCGGCTCGGGTCGCCACGGCCGCGACGGCGGCGGCACCGACGCGCGGCACCGGGCCGGTGTCGAGGAACGACGCCACGCACCTCGACCCCCGACGCCCCGTCGAAGAGCGGCGTGGTGGACCTTGGGCACCACGGCGACGTGGCCCGACTCGAGCCCCTCGACGACGTGCATCTCCCACAACGGGCTGTTCGGGTCGAGGGGGCGGCCGGCGAGGTCGGCGACGAAGGCGGCCAGCTCGGTCGGGCCCGCCCGGGGCGGGCAGGCTGGCCCGGCGCAGGTGGTAGTCGAGCTCGAAGTCGGGGTCCTCCACCCACACGGGGTGGTGGAGCCCGAAGGGCACCCGCACCACGCGCCGGCGCAAGGGCGGGACGAGGTGGATGCGCTCGTCGACGACCGGCGCGCAGCCGGTCGAAGTAGCGCGTCGAGCCGTCGTCGCCGCCGAGTCGACGCGAGGGTTCGAAGACCATGACGGCGCCCACGTGCATGTGCATGGTGTCGGTCTCGAGGGCCAGGAAGGCGGCGTCGACGACCGCTCGAGGCGTTCCATCAGCCTCGCCTGCCGCCGGCGCGCCGTGCTTCCCGTCATCGGCCCGTGTGGCCGAAGCCGCCCAGCCCCCGAGCTGAGTCGGGGAGCTCGCCCTCGGTCGACCTCGACGAACTTGGCCTCCTCGACGGCCTGGATGACGAGCTGGGCGATGCGGTCGCCCCGGCGGACCTCGTAGGGCGTCGAGGGATCGGTGTTGACGAGCAGGACCCGCAGCTCGTCGCGGTAGCCGGCGTCGATGAGCCCGGGGTGTTGAGACAGGTGACGCCGTGGCGCAGGGCCAGGCCGCTGCGGGGCTGGACGAAGCCGGCGTAGCCCGGCGGCAGGGCGAGGGCGACGCCGGTCGGCACGAGCGCCCGTCCCCCGCCGGCGGCGAGCATCGACGTCCTCGCGGGCGTAGAGGTCGGCCCCGGCGTCGCCCTGGTGCGCGTACGAGGGCACGGGCAGGTCGGGATCGAGGAGGACGAGGGGCACCTCGAGCACCGCACGACCCTACCGCCCCGGCGCCGGGCGGCGCCCGAGCGGCCCGGGGCGTCGCCCGGTGCGCCGGTAGCATCGCCCGGGTGCTCGTATGGATGGACCTCGAGATGACCGGGCTCGACCCGCTCGCCACGTCATCGTGGAGATCGCCACCCTGGTCACCGACGACGACCTGGCGTGATCGCCGAGGGCCCCGACCTGGTGGTCCACGCCGAGCCCGAGGCAGCTCGCGGCCATGGAGCCCGTCGTGCGCGAATGCACACGCAGTCGGGGCTGCTTGGCCGCCATCGAGGCCTCCACGCTGACCCTCGACGAGGCCGGACGCCAGACGCTCGAGTTCCTGAAGACCACGTGCCCGACAAGGGCACGGTGCCGCTGTGCGGCAACTCCATCGGCACCGACCGTCGCTTCCTGGCCGCCCAGCTCCCCGACATCGAGAACTGGCTGCACTACCGGTCCGTCGACGTCTCCACCGTGAAGGAGCTGTGCCGGCGCTGGTATCCCGGCGTCCTCGCCAAGGCGCCCGACAAGAAGACCGCCCACCGGGCCCTCGACGACATCCGCGAGTCGGTGGCCGAGCTCGCCTACTACCGCGGACGCCATCTTCGTCCCCGCCCCGCCACACCGTCGACGGACCGACGACCGTGACCACTGACCGACGACCGCGACACGAAAGGAAGACGCATGGACCTTCGCACCCTCGGTCACACCGGCATGCGCGTGTCCCCGCTGTGTCTCGGGGCCATGATGTTCGGCGCCTGGGGCAACCCCGACCACGACGACTGCGTCCGCATCGTCCACGCCGCGCTCGACGCCGGCATCAACTTCATCGACACCGCCGATGTCTACTCGGGCGGCGAGTCCGAGGAGATCGTGGCCAAGGCCCTGGCCGGCGGTCGGCGCGACAACGTGGTCCTGGCCACCAAGGTCCACGCCCCCATGGGGGCCGACCCCAACATGACCGGGAACTCGCGCCGCTGGATCATGCGGGAGGTCGAGATCGAGCCTGCGCCGGCTGCGGACCGACTGGATCGACCTCTACCAGATCCACCGGCCCGACCCCACCTGCGACATCGACGACACCCTGGGCGCGCTGTCCGACCTCGTGCACCAGGGCAAGGTCCGGGCCATCGGCTGCTCGACGTTCCCGGCCGACCTCATCGTCGAGGCCCAGTGGGTGGCCGAACGGCGCGGGCGCGAGCGCTTCGAGTGCGAGCAGCCCCCGTACTCGATCCTGGCCCGGGGCGTCGAGTCCGCCGTCCTGCCCGACCTGCCAGCGCTACGGCATGGGCGTCATCGTGTGGAGCCCGCTCAACGGCGGGTGGCTCACCGGCCGCTACCGCAAGGACGCCCCCCTGCCCGAGGGGGGCCGGGCCAGCCGGGTGCCCGACCGGTTCTCGACCGTCGCGCCCGCAGGTGGCGGCCAAGCTCGAGGCCATCGAGGCCCTCGTCGACGTGGCCGACGAGGCCGGGGTGCCGCTCACCCATCTGGCCCTGGCCTTCGTCCTCACCCATCCGGCGGTGACCTCGGCCATCATCGGCCCCCGCACCATGGAGCAGATGACCGGCACCCTGGGCGCCGTCGACGTGGCGCTGTCCGACGAGACCCTCGACCGCATCGACGCCGTCGTGGCCCCGGGCACCACCCTCGACCCCGACCGACGCCGGGTGGACGCCGCCGCTCGGTGGCCGACGCCTGGCGCCGACGCCGTCCCGTCGCCACCCGGCCGGCGCGCGCTGAGCCGTCCCGCCGACCGAGCCACCGCCGAGCCCGAGGACGCCGACCATGCCGAGACCGCATCGATGTCCATCGAGGAGGCGACCGCGCCGCTCACCGCCCCCGGGCAGATGTTCGAGATGGAGGAGGTCGAGATCCGGGGCGTGCCGACCCGGGTGTGGAAGAACTGCCCCGGCCAGCCTGCGCGCCGTCCTCGAGCTCTCGCGAGGCCACGGCGACACCGACTACCTCGTCTACGAGGACGAGCGCACCACCTTCGAGGAGCACTTCCGCATCGCCGCCGCCATCGCCCGGGCGCTGCAGCGACCGCTTCGGCGTCGAGAAGGGCGACCGGGTGGCCATCGCCATGCGCAACCTGCCCGAGTGGGCCATGGCCTTCTGGGGCGCGGCGGCGGCCGGCGGGGTGGTCGTGCCCCTCAACGCCTGGTGGACCGGCCCCGAGCTCCACTACGGGCTGCACGACTCGGGAACGACCGTGGCCTTCGTCGACGCCGCGCGCCTCGACCGCCTGCGCCCCCACCTCGCCGAGCTCCCCGACCTGCGGGCCGTGGTCGTCACCCACGAGGACCGGACGGCCGGTGCCGACCCTGCCCGGCGTCGCCGGTGCCGGTGGTCCCCTTCGCCGAGCTGGTCGGCGACGCCCGACCGGCGCGACGTCGACCCTGCCCGACGTCGACCATCGAGCCCGAGGACGACGCCACCATCTTCTACACCTCGGGCACGACGGGGAAGCCCAAGGGTGCGGTGGGCACCCACCGCAACATGGGCACCAACCTGATGAGCCTGTTCTTCCTCAACGCCCGGGCCGGGCTGCGCTCGCCGGCGCCAGCGGACCCGGGGACGACGCCGGCGGTCGACCGCAACGCCTACCTGCTCTCGGTGCCGCTCTTCCACGCCACGGGATGCCACTCGATCCTGGTGGCCAACACGGCGGCCGGGCAACAAGCTCGTGATGATGCACCACTGGGACCCCGAGCGGGCCCTCGAGCTCATCGAGCGCGAGCGCATCACCACCTTCGGGGGCGTCCCCGCCATGGTCATGCAGGTCATCGACTCACCCGACTTCGCCACGCCGCGACACCTCCTCGGTGCGCTCCGTGGCCTACGGCGGGGCGCCCGCCCCGCCCGACCTGGTGCGGCGCATCAAGGAGCACTTCCCGGTCGGCGCGCCCTCCAACGGCTACGGGCTGACCGAGACGTCGTCGGTCACCACCATGAACATGCGGCGACGACTACGTCCGCAAGCCCGACAGCGTGGGCCCGCCCGTGCCCGGTGTGCGACGTGGCCGTCGTGCCCGACGGGTTCGACGGCGCCGAGCCCATCGGCCGATCTGCCCGCCGGGCCCCGACGTCATCGGGCGAGCTGTGGATCAAAGGGCCCAACGTCGTGCGCGGCTACTGGAACAAGCCCGAGGCCACCGCGGCCATCGTTCACCCGGGGCTGGCTCCACTCCGGTGACATCGCCCGCATCGACGAGGACGGCTTCGTCTACATCGTCGACCGGGCCAAGGACATGGTGATCCGGGGCGGCGAGAACGTCTACTCGGTCGAGGTCGAGGCGGCCCTGTTCGAGCATCCCGCCGGTGGCCGACGTCGCCGTGATCGGCGTGCCCCACGCCGTCCTCGGCGAGGAGGTGGGCGCGGCCGTCGTCCTGCGCCCGGGACCAAGGTCACGGCCGAGGAGCTCGCCCGCCACGTCCGGGAGCGCCTGGCGGCGTTCAAGGTGCCCACCCACATCTGGTTCCGTGTCCGAGCCCCTCCCCCGCAACCCCCAGGGCAAGGTGCTCAAACGAGAGCTGCGCGACGCCCTCGTGGGCGACGCCGGCCGACGACGCAGCACGCATCGAACGAGGAGCGCGCTGACATGGGTCTGCTCGACAGGACGCCGGGCCGTGGTCACCGGCGGCGGCTCGGGCATCGGCCGGGCCGCCTGCCAGCGCTTCGCCGCCGAGGGGGCCGCGGTGGCCGTCCTCGACATCGACGGCGACGGCGCCCAGGCCACGGCCGAGGAGGTCGACGGCATCGGCCTTCGCCGTGGACGTGACCGACGCCGAGGCCCTGCGCGTGCGCCGTCGACGCCGCCGCCGCCGCAGCTCGGCGGCGTGTCGATCCTCGTCAACAACGCCGGGGGCAGCACCATGGCGCCGCCTGGCCGGACTGGGACCCCGACGAGTGGGACCGCATCGTCCGGCTCAACCTGACCGGGGTCTTCAACGGCATGCGCGCCGGGGTCCCCCATCTGCTGGCCGGCGGCGGCGGGGCCGTGGTCAACACGTCGTCGATCAGCGCCACCCGGCCCGTCGGCCGGCGAGACCCCGTACTCGGCGGCCAAGGCGGGGGTCATCGCGCTCACCGCGTCGGCCGCGCTCGAGTACGGGCCCGTCATCCGGGTCAACGCCGTGGCCCCGGGCATGATCCGCACCAACCTGACCGCGCCCGCTGCTCGAGGTCTGCCCGACGACGTCGAGCGCTACCAGCGCATGACCCCGGTCGGCCGGGTCGGCGAGCCCGAGGACGTGGCCGACGTCGTGCTGTTCCTGTGCTCGGACCTGGCCCGCTTCATCACCGGCCAGACGATCGTGGTCGACGGGGGCATGACCCTGCACGGCGCCGGGGTCGACGGCCTCTTCGACCGGTTCTTCCGCGGCGGCCACCCCCATCAACGCTGAGTCCGACGCCGCGCTCGGCGCGGTCAGGGGAGCCGCAGCACCGTCCGCGTCCGAGGGCCCGCGCCCATCGCCATCCTGCGCGCGACCACACCGCCCCGGCGCTGGGCCGGCGCGGCACGGTTTCGACCGGGGACCAGGTGCCATCGCGTGATCGAGGCCAGGGGCTTGACCAAGCGCTACGGCGACACGCTGGCCGTCGACGACCTGTCCTTCGACGTCCGGCCCGGCCAGGTCACGGGCTTCCTCGGCCCCAACGGGTCGGGGAAGTCCACCACCATGCGCATGGTCATGGGCCTCGACCGCCCCGACGGCGGAAGCGTCACCATCGACGGCCGCCGCTACCACGACCTGCCGTGGCCCCTGCGCGAGGTCGGGGCGCTGCTCGAGTCCAAGGCGGTGCACCCCGGGCGCAGCGCCTACAACCACCTGTGGGCCCTGGCCCAGACCAACGACATCGCCCGCGGCGCGCGTCGACGAGCTGCTCGAGCTCGTGGGCCTGGCCGCCGTGGCGCGCAAACGGGCCGGGAAGTTCTCCCTGGGCATGACCCAGCGACTCGGCATCGCCGCCGCCCTGCTCGGTGACCCCGGCGTGCTCCTCTTCGACGAGCCCATCAACGGGCTCGACCCCGAGGGCATCTTGTGGGTGCGGACGCTGCTCAAGCGCCTGGCGGCGGAGGGTCGGGCCGTGTTCGTCTCCAGCCACCTCATGAGCGAGATGGCGCTCACCGCCGACCACCTCGTGGTCATCGGGCGGGGCAAGCTCATCGCCGACCAGCCCGTGGCCGAGTTCGTGGCCCAGAGCTCGCGGGCCTCGGTGCGGGTGCGCACCCCGACGCCCGAGCCGCTCATCGCCGCGCTCACGAGGCGGGGGGCCGCGTCCACACCGAGCCCGACGGTGCCCTCGTCGTGGACGGGCTCGCCGCCGCCGCCATCGGCGACCTGGCGGCCGGCCTCGGCATCGCCCTGCACGAGCTGGCCCCGCATGCCGCCTCGCTCGAAGAGGCGTTCATGGAGCTCACCCACGAGAGCGTCGAGTTCCGCGCCGAGGACGGCGTGCGCCACGCCGGCGGTCGCCGAGGGGCAGGCCCTGATGGTCGCCGCCGCCCCGGCGCTGCGGGCGCTTCCGCCCGGTCACTACCGCTTCTCCGGCGCGTTGCGCTCGGAGTGGACGAAGCTCCGCACGGTGCGTTCCACCGCGTGGTGCGTGCTCGCCACCGTCGTGGCCGGCCTCGGCATCGGCATCCTGGCCACGCGCCAGCGAGGCGTCGCACTGGCGCCACGGCGGGGTCGTCGACAAGCGCGCTGTTCGACCCCACCAGCGTCAGCCTGACCGGGCTCGCTCTTCGGGCAGCTCGCCATGGGCGTGCTCGGGGGGCTCACCGTGAGCGCCGAGTACGGGTCGGGGTCCATCCGCGCCACCTTGGCCGCGGTGCCGCGCCGGCCCGTGGTGCTCGGCGCCAAGGCGGTCGTGTTCGGGACGCTGGCCTTCGTCGTGTGCGAGGCGGTGTCGTTCACGTCGTTCTTCGTGGGCCAGGCCATCCTGTCGGGCTCCACGCCCACGGCCACCCTGTCGCAGCCACGAGGTGCTGCGGGCCGTGGTCGGGGGCGGGCTCTTCCTGACCGTGCTCGGCCTCTTCGCGCTCGGCCTGGCCGCCATCATCCGCCACACCGCCGGGGCCATCACCACCTTCGTGGCCATCCTGCTGATCCTGCCCCTGGTGGTTTCGGCCTTCCCCGCCAAGATCGGCTGGCCCATCGGCCGCTACCTGCCCGCCACCATCGGCTCGGCCATGACGAGCACGACGTCTGCAGGGCGCGCACGCCGATTCCTGCCCGCCTTCCCGTTCTGGCACGGCTTCGCGCTCATGTGCGCCTACGCGGTCGGCGCGCTCGTCATCGGCGGTGTGCTCATGGTGCGGCGCGACCCCTGATGGCGCGCGCCGGCGATACGGCGCACTCAGAGCAGGCGGCGCTCCGACGCCCAGCGGGTGAGCTGGTGGCGGCTCGACAGCTGCAGCTTGCGCAGGACGGCCGAGACGTGGCTCTCCACCGTCTTGACCGAGATCGACAGCTCGCGCGCCACCTCCTTGTAGGCGTAGCCGCGGGCGATGAGGCGCGAGACCTCGCGCTCGCGCGGCGTGAGCTGGTCGAGCTCGGGGTCGAAGGAGGGGACGGCCCCGCCGGCGGCACCGGGGTCGGCGGCGAAGGCGTCGAGCACGAACCCGGCCAGGCGCGGTGAGAACACGGCGTCCCCGTCGGCCACCCGCTCGACGGCGTCGGTGAGCTCGGGCCCCGAGATGGTCTTCGTGACGTAGCCGCGCGCCCGGCCCGGATGACCCCGATGACGTCCTCGGCCGCGTCGGACACCGACAGGGCGAGGAAGCGGACCTCGGGATGGGTGCGCCCGATGGCCTCGATGACGGCCTGGCCACCGCCGTCGGGCATGTGGACGTCGACGAGGACGACGTCGGGGAGCCGCTCGCCGATGAGCTCGATGGCCGCGCCCACCTCGTCGGCGTCCCCGACCACCTCGACCGCGTCCCCGAGCTCGGCCCGCACCCCGGACAGGAAGAGATGGTGGTCGTCGACCAGGAACACGCGCACCTTGGCCCCGTGGCGCTGGCGTCGGGCGCCGGCTCCGCGATGTCACTCACGACCTGCTCCCGTCCTGGGCATGACCAGCTCGACCTCGGTCCCCTGTCCCGGCGCGCTGCGGATGACCGCCGTCCCCCGTGGCGGGTCATCCGGGCCCGGATGGACTCGGCGATCCCCTTGCGATCCCCGTCGACGGCCTCGGGGTCGAAGCCCTGGCCCCGGTCGCGCACGAAGACCGACACCTGCGTCGGCTCGACCTCGACGAAGAGCGACACGCTCGACGCCCCCGACCACTTGGCCGCGTTGACCGTCGCCTCGCGCCCCGCCGCCCAGCAGCGCCCGCAGCTCCGTGGTCAGCTCGCAGTCGCCCACCGTCACCGAGTCCACCGCCACACGGTGGCTCGCCTCGACATCGCCTTCGATCACCGTCACGGCCTGGGACACCGTCGACACCTCACGGTTGAACGACCCCGGGGACCGGCCCTCGAACAGCCAGGCCCGCAGCTCGCGCTCCTGGGCCCGGGCCAGGCGCGTCACCTCGCCCTGGTCCCCGGCGGCGCGCTGGATGAGCGCCAGGGTCTGGAGCACCGAGTCGTGCACGGTGGCGGCCATGTTGGCGCGCTCCTCGTTGCGCACCCGCTCGCGCCGCTCGACCGCCAGGTCGCGGGCCAGGCGCAGCCACCACGGGCCGAAGACGACCAGGAACCCGACGATGACGACGTTGGCGGCGAGGACGGCCTTGAGGGTGGCCGCGGCGGGATGGCTCGACGCCACCAGGTCGCCGAGGCCGACGACCACGAGGGCCGCACCCACCACGACGCGACCCGACCGTGGACCGCCGGGTGCGGCGCTCGGGCGACCCGATGAGCGGCGCCCGGCCCATGAGCTCGCTCAGGTGGGCCCGTTCCTCGTCGTCGGCGCCCCGCCACACGAGGACCAGACCGCCCACGGCGATCGACACCGGCCACACCAGGTTGGCGGCGAAGCTGAGGCCGAGGGCGCCGAGCACGAGCAGGACGGCCACCAGCGCGGTGACGAAGGCGAGCGCCAGGCCCATGGTCCGTCGGTCCGCCAGGGCCCGGCGCCCGATCGACGTCGTCGACCCTTCGGCGGGGATGACGAGCCACGCCACGACGTAGGCGGCCAGGCCCGTCCCGGCCCCGATGGCCACGAGGACGAAGGCGAACCGGATGAGGTTGGCGTCGATGCCGAACCGGGCCGACAGCCCCCCCGCCACGCCGCCGCCCATGCGGTCGGTCGGCTGCGCCGCAGCGGGCCCCGGGTGCGCGGCGCCGCGCCACCACGCCCGGCGCCGCCGGTGCCCGGCGGCCGGGCCCGTCGCCGCCCGCGGTGGGGGGAGGCGGGGACGGCGGCGGTGGCGACAGGCCGGGCGGAGGCGGGCGGCGGAGGTGGCGGCGGTGGCGGGGGCGGCCCGGAGGCGACGGCGTGCGGGAGACGGGCGTCGGGGATCCAGGCGAGACCGGGGGCGGCGGGGCCGGCGGCGGGAAGGACACGGTGGGCTCGACCGGTTCGGCGTGTTCGGGGATAAGTCGATGATCCCATGCGGGCGGCGCGTCGACCACGGGGGACGTCCCTGACGGGACCGGTGTGCTCGGGGTATTCCTCGGGGTCATTCCCGATTTCGCCCGGGGCCGTATTCCCTGATGATCGACCCATGGACGACATCACACCCGATCAGCCCCACCGACGAGCCCGCCGACGAGCCCGACGGCGGAGCACGACCCCCCGAGGCCCCGTCCGAGCCGGCCGGCTCCCCCGAGCCGTCATGGACCGGACGGGAGGCCCCGCCGTCGGCGCCCCCGCCGCCCCAGCCGCCCCTGCCGCCGGATCCCCCCTGGATGCCCGCCCGACCCCCCCGGACCTCCGCCCGGGGGGTGGGCCGGCGTCCTACTCCTCCGCACCCCGGTGACGAGCCGCCGCCGCGCCCTGCGGCGGTCGGTCGCACGGCCAGCATCCTCGGCGGCGTGGCCGCCGGGCTGGCCGACTACCTCGACATCGACGCCGTCATCGTCCGGATCGGCTTCGTGGTGCTGGCCTTCCTCGGCGGCTCGGGGCTCCTGCTCTACGCTGGCCGGTTGGCTGCTCATCCCGGCCGACGACTCGGGCCGGGCCGTGGTGCAGGACTTCGTCGAGCGCCGGCCCCG
Organism: uncultured Acidimicrobiales bacterium; assembly: GCA_963846125.1. Taxonomy (GTDB): domain Bacteria; phylum Actinomycetota; class Acidimicrobiia; order Acidimicrobiales; family UBA8190; genus Chersky-840. The sequence goes on along the minus strand of CAWJUR010000004.1, from coordinate 385,825 downwards.
CCGGCGCAGCCTCGTCGCCATCGTGCTCGGCACCGTCGTGGGCGATCATCGCCCTGTCGAACCTCTTCTCGAGCGGCCCGTGGTGGCCGCACTGGGACGGCGGGCAACGGCGGCTTCGGGTTCTTCCTCGGGTCTGTGCGCCCTGGCCCTGGCCGTGGTGCTGCTGGTCACGAGCGGGCGGCGGGTCGGATCTCCCCTGCGGTGGATGCTGCTCACGACGTTCATCGCCGTGGTGGCCGTGGTCGTCGTCGCCCTCGCCACCGTGTTCTCGGTCGAGGCGCTGAGCGGGGTGCCGCTGCGGGGCGGCGTCGGCAACACCCAGTGGCGCCCGACCGCCGCCTCCCAGGTGCTCGCCGCGCTACCGGCTGGCCATCGGCAACATGCGCGTCGACCTGAGCGACGTCGCCTTCCGCCCCGGCACCACCGCACGTCACCGCCAGGTGGGCATCGGCAACCTCGTGGTGGAGATCCCGGCCGGGACGACCGTGAGCGTCGCGGCCCACTCGGGCATGGGCGATGGTGCAGGTCTTCGGGCAGGACGAAACCGGGTTCTCGACGAGCCGGGTCACCCGGGCGGCCGGGCCCCAGGGCACTGCGGGCGTGACCGAGACGGGGATCAGCGCCAACACGCCCCGGCTCGTGCTCGACGCCCAGACCGGGGTGGGCAAGGTGCAGGTCGTCCGGGGCTGACCACCACCACGACCGGGACGGCGCGGCCGCGCCGGGGGGCTCAGCGGCGGCGCAGACGCTTGTCCTCGACGGCCGGGAGGCGTGGCGAAGTAGTTGTCCGCCGGGTTGAGCTCGGTGCCCGGCGCCACGATCTCGTCGATGCGGTCGAGGACGTCCTCGGACAGCTCCACATCCGTGCCGGCCAGCAGGTCGCTCGAGTTGGTCGGGCGTCCGGGGGCCGATGATGACCGCCGTCACCGCCGGATGCGCCCGCACGAACGCCATGGCCAGATGCGTGAGCGGGAGGCCCGCTCCGGCGGCAAGCTCCGTGAGCTTGCCGACGGCCTCCAGCTTGGCCTGGTTGGCCGGGACGGCCAGGTCGAAGTTGCGGGCCCCGAACCCCGCCGCCCGGTGTCCCGTCGTCGGGTCGGCCCGTCCCGACAACCAGCCGCTGCTCAGCGGCCCGTAGGTCAACACCCCCATGTCGTGGCGTCGGGCGGTGGGGAGCACGGCGGCTTCGACCGTCCTCGACAGGATCGAGTAGCGCGGTTGCTCGGTGCGGAAGCGGTGCTGGGCGCGGCGTTCCGCGACCCACTGCGCCTCGACGATGAGTTCGGCCGGGAACGTCGAGGAGCCGATGGCGCGCACCTTGCCCGAGCGGACCAGGTCGGAGAGCGCCGCCAGTGTCTCGTCGAGGGCGGTGCGGTGGTCGGGGCGGTGCATCTGGTAGAGGTCGATGTAGTCGGTGTCGAGCCGACGCAGGCTGGCCTCGACGGCGCGGGCGATCCAACGCGGAGATCCCCCGGCCTCGTTGGCGTCGGGCCCCATCGGCAGTCCGAACTTGGTGGCCAGCACCACGGCGTCTCGACGTCCCTTGAGCGCCTTGCCGACGATCTCCTCGGACTCTCCCCCCGAGTACACGTCGGCGGTGTCGACGAAGTTGATCCCCGCCTCCAACGCCGTGTGGATCATGCGCGACCGACTCGTCATGATCGGGGTTCCCCTGGCCCCGAACATCATCGTCCCGAGCGCGACCTCGCTCACCGACATGCCGGTCCCACCCAGGATCCGGCGTCTCATGGGCTGCGCTCGGAGCCGTCGCGCACCATGACGACCTGGCGCATGTGCCACCTGATCACTCCGGTCGTGGTGTCGGCGCGGCGGGCTCGCAGGCGGGCCAGCAAGGCCGCGATGGCAGCGGGGTCGGCGACACCCTCGAGCACGGGGTCGTCGCCCCAGATGCCCAGGTTGAGCGAGAAGATGCTCGCGGCGGCCCCCGCCGCCACCTCGAGGGGGGCGTCGCGGTGGACCGTCGATCGACGTTCCCGGGGCGGCCTCAAGCCCGACCAGTTCGTGGCCGGCGTAGAGGTCGCCGCCGCGGGCCGCCACCACGGCGCCGGCCAGCTCGAGGTAGCGGCGGAAGTCGGGGTCGTCGGTGTCGATGCGCTCGGGCTCCTCCACCACCAGCATCCCTCCCGGCGCCAGCTCGGACGCCCAGGCCGCCACGGTGGCGCGGGGGTCGGGGAGATGGACGAGCAGGAAGCGGGCGTAGATGACATCGGCCGGGGCGCCGGGCAGCGGGGTGCGGGTGACGTCGGCCACCACGAAGCGACAGCGCGCCGGGGCCGACCGCGTTGGCCTCGGCCACGAAGGCGGCGAGGCGTCGATGCCGATCGACCGCCGCCGCGGGAAGGCCTCGGCCAGCATGGCCGTGGTGTGGCCCGGCCCGCAGCCGAGGTCGAGGACGACCCGGGGCCCGCCGCCCTGGTCGCGGCGGGCACCGAGCTCCCCAGGAGGACCGGCTCGGTGGGTGCGAAGACCGAGGCCAGCACGTCGAGGCGCCGCGAGGCCGCGGCGGTGTCGCCGAAGGCGTAGCGGCGCGACGGCGAGGTCTCCACCCCCGACACCGTCACGCGCCGAGGCCGGCCCGGGAGGGCCGGCCTCGAACGGTGCGATGGACGCGCCCGGCCGTGGTGACGGCGAGCGGGCGCGACTACTTGTTGGGCTGCGGGGTCACCCGCAGATACGGCTTGAGGCGCTTGAAGCCCTTGGGGAACTTCTCCTTGGCGTCCTCGTCGGAGACGGCCGGCACGATGATGACGTCCTCGCCGTCCTTCCAGTTCACCGGGGTGGCCACCTGGTAGTCGGCGGTGAGCTGGAGCGAGTCGAGGACCCGCAGGACCTCGTCGACGTTGCGGCCCGTCGACGCCGGGTAGGTGATGATCAGCTTCACCTTCTTGTCGGGCCCGATGATGAAGACCGAGCGCACCGTCAAGGTGTCGTTGGCGTTGGGGTGGATCATGTCGTAGAGGTCGGCCACCTTGCGGTCGGGGTCGCCGATGACCGGGAAGTTGACGGCCTGGCCCTGGGTCTCCTCGATGTCCTTGTCCCAGGAGCGGTGGGACTCCACCGAGTCGACCGACAGGCCGATGAGCTTGGTGTTGCGCTTGTCGAACTCGGACTTGGCCTTGGAGAAGGCACCGAGCTCGGTGGTGCACACCGGGGTGAAGTCCTTGGGGTGGGAGAACAGGATCCCCCACGAGTCGCCCAGCCACTCGTGGAAATTGATCGTTCCCTCGGTCGTGTCGGCGGTGAAGTCGGGGGCGATGTCGCCCAGGCGGACTGCCATGTCTCCTCCTGATCTGTCTCTCGGTGGCGGGGGTTGGTGCCGGTGATCGGGAGTGTACCGGGCCGCCCCGGCTATTGTCGACCCGGTGAGTCGACATTCGGGGAAGCCTGGTGAAGGGCCGGTGGCTCTGGGAGAATGGAGCCATGCACCGTGCCCTCGGACGTCGCCGCGCCCCGGGGGGCCCGCCCGTGGGTGAGGCCGTCTGGAAGACCGTCGACATCTCCGCGCCAGGGCCCGGTCATCGTGGTCACCATCTTCCGGCCCGAGCGGCGCAACGCCGTGGACTCGGCCACCGCCGCCGCCCTGCTGGCGGCGTTCGAGCGCCTTCGAGGAGGACGACACCGCCTCGGTGGCCGTCCTCACCGGGGCGGGGGGCACGTTCTGCGCCGGGGCCGACCTCAAGGCCCTGTCCGAGGGCGACCGCCGGCCCGTGACCGAGGACGGGCCCGGGCCCATGGGCCCCACCCGCCTCGACCTGTCCAAGCCCGTGATCGCCGCCATCGAGGGCCACGCCGTGGCCGGCGGCCTCGAGCTGGCGCTGTGGTGCGACCTGCGGGTGGCCGCCACCGACGCCGTGCTCGGCGTCTACTGCCGGCGCTTCGGCGTCCCCCTCGTCGACGGGGGCACGGTCCGGCTCCCCCGCCTGATCGGCCAGAGCCACGCCCTCGACCTCGTGCTCACCGGGCGGGGCGTGGGTGGCCCCGAGGCCCTGGGCATGGGACTGGTCAACCGGCTGGCCCCGCCGGGGCGGCCCTCGAGGCGGCCCTCGCGCTCGCCCTCGACCTCGCCGGCGTTCCCCCAGACCTGCCTGCGCAACGACCGCCGCTCGGTGCTGTGGCAGTGGGGCCTGACCGAGCCCGACGCCCTCGTCCTCGAGGCCCGCTTCGGCCTCCACACCATCGACAGCGGCGAGACCGCAGGGCGCGGCCCGATTCGCGTCGGGGGCGGGTCGCCACGGCACGCCCGTCGACGACGCCCCCGCGGAGCCGGGCCGGTGAGCGTCGCCCGGGACGACGACGCAGTCGCCGGTCGACGAGCGGATGCCGGGCCACGACGTGGTCGCCGCCTTCGACTTCGACGGGACCCTCACCCGGGGCGGGAGCGTGTGGAAGTTCCTGACCGCCCTGTGCGGGCGCGACGCCGTGCTCTCGGCCGGGATCGCACTCCTGCCCAAGCTGGTGCGGGCCGCCCTCTTCGGGGGCCGAGGCCGCCGACGAGGCCAAGGAGGCCCTCTTCGTGCGCACCCTGGCGGGGCGCTCGCGCCGACGACGTCGCCGAGCGGGCCGCCGCCTTCGGCGTCGCCCACTACCGGCGGCGCCACCGCACCGAGGTCCGGGCCCGGCTCGACTGGCACCGGCGCCAGGGCCATCGCGTCGTCATGGTCTCGGCCTCGCCCGAGTTCTACGTGCGCCGCGGTGGCCGCCGAGCTCGGGGTCGACGGCGTGGTGGCCACCCGGCTCGAGGTCGGACCGGGACGGGAAGCTCACCGGGCGCTTCGACGGGCGGCAACTGCCGGGGGCCGGAGAAGCTCGCGGCGGCTCCAGCGACTGGATGGAGGCCTCGGCTGGGTCACGGCGACGCCCCGACGGCGCACGTGTCGACCGACACCCCTATCTGTGGGCCTACGGCAACAGCGCCGGCGACCTCGAGATGCTCGAGGCCGCCGACATCGGGGTCGACGCCGGGCGGCTGGGCCGCTTCGGCGCAGCTGCGCCGGTTCCGCCGGCTGGGAGACGTGCTCACCGCCTGGTGACGGCGAGCGGGTCGGGCCCCTGCGCCGTCACGGCGCGGGCCCGACGTAGACGTAGCGACTGCAGGCCGGGCTCGCCGGGCAGCTCGATCGTCACCTCGCCGACCCGTTCCCACCCGCACGACTCGTACAGGCCGATGGCGCCGCGTCGAGCTGGATGGCCACCTCGAGGACGGGCTGCGCGATGCCGCTCGGTGGGCGTCGGCACCGCCGTGTCGAGCAGGGCGTGGGCCACACCGGCCCGGCGCGTGCCGTCGGGCTGCACGAGCACCCGGGCCACCACGGCCAGCGCGTCGGGCTCCCGGTCGGTGTGGCGCGCCGCCAGGGCCATGGTGTCGCGCGCGCCCGGTGCGTGCAGCGCCACGTGGCCCACCACGCACGGCGTCCACCTCGGCCACCCAGGCCGCCAGCTCCTGCGGGCGGGGCCAGGAACCGGTCGACGTCGATGGGCCCGCGGACCGGGTACCCGTCGAGTTGCTTGACCAGCTGCGCCATCTCGAGCAGCGGCTCGAGGTCCGAGGGCGGCGGGCCGGATCTCCACGCCCGACAGCATGGACCATGCCGCCGACGCCGCCGCCGACCGGTGCCATGCTGGAGCCGTGCGCGTCCGCCTCGACGCGCTCGCTCGAGGCCGTCGACTGGGCCCGGGCCAAGGCCGACCTCGCCGCCGACGACTTCGACAACGGGCGCTCCGCCGAAGCCCTGCGCCGTTCCTTCGCAGCAGTCCGCAGCACGTGGTGTTCGCCCGCGACGACGACGACGGTGACGACCGGCCGGGTCGTCGGCATGGCCCGGCTGCTGTCCGACGGCGTGTGCAACGCCTACCTGCTCGACGTGTGGACGGCGTCGGACCACCGCCGCCGCGGCATCGCCACCTCGATGGTGCGGACCCTCCTGGCCGCAGGTCCCGGGCCAGCACGTCGGGTTGCAGACCGACGACGCCCAGGCCTTCTACGCGTCGCTCGGCTTCCGCCCCAACCCGAGTTCATGTCGATCGGTGGTGGGCGTGTGGCTCGACCCCGGCCCGCCGCGCCCTGACCGGCCGCCGTCCCGTGGGCACGAGGATCATCCGGTCGGCATGGGGAAGATGTGCTCCTCCGCCGCCGTGGCGCGCATCGCGGCGAGCGCTCGTCGTCGTCCATGGGCTCGAAGCGGCCCGCCGCCTGCGACGGTGGCCAGGGTGAGCACGGGGTCGCTCGGCGTGCACAGGGCGGTCGACGCCGGGGACGCTCAACACGAAGCGCACGCCGCGGTCGATCTCGTCGTCGCTCGTGTAGGCCTCGTACCACGTGGCTCGGTGCTGTGGGGCCGCTCGCCCCACGGCCGCGCCGCCACGGCCTTGATGGCCATCACCCCCACGTCGCGTCCGCTCGGCCTCGGCCAGCAACGCCTCGGCGTCGTGGCGGTAGGCGGGTCGGCCCACAGGCGCGGGTTCGACGGGGAACATCACCGTGTCGAGGTCGTAGCGCCGCAGCGCCTCGAGCTGGGCGCCGGGCGTGGTGAGGTTGTGGCCGGTGATCCCGACGAACCGGCACAGGCCCTCGTCGCGCGCCGCCAGGATGGCGGCCACGGCGCCGGCCCGGGCGTCGAGCTCGTCGAGGTCGGTGACGGCGTGCATCTGGTACAGGTCGAAGGAGTCGCAGCGCAAGCAGCGTCGAGCGACTCCTCGAGCTGGGCCCGCACCCCGGCGGGGTCGTGGCGCATCGTCTTGCACGCCACGAACAGCCGGTCGCGCACCGGGGCCATGAGCGGGCCCGAGCAGCTCCTGGGCCCGGCCGTAGCGGGGGGCGACGTCGAGATGGTTGACGCCCGGCGTCGAGGGCGGCGGCGAAAGCCGACGCCGTCACGCTCGGGATCGGTGCCCCAGAAGGCGGCGCCGCCCAGCACCGCCACCGACGAGTGGTGCTCGGTGCGTCCCAAGCCGCCGCGTCAGCATGGTCGACTCCTCCGGTTCCTCTATCCCGCTACCGCAGCTCCCCCGACCAGGTGCCCGGTATAGCCGCACACCACGTCGGCCACGTCGCCGAACTGGGGCGCGTCGCCGAAGGCGACGGCCCGGCCGTCGGCGGTCACGATCAGGTAGCCGGCACCGGTGCGGGTGGGGAGGATCGCCACTCCCGTCGCGCCCACGCCCGCGCCGGGCAGCGATCCCTCGAAGGCGGCGTCGCCGAAGGCAGAAGACGCCCCCGTCGCTCGCCACCAGCCAGTAGCCGCCGCCGTCGGGGGTGGACGCCATGGCCGTGACGGGCTGGGCCAGACGCAGCGCGCCCGTCGAGCCGTGGAAGCCGGCGTCGCCGTAGGAGAACACGCCCCCGTCCGACGCCACCAGCCAGTAGCCGCCGCCGTCGGGGGTGGACGCCATGCCCACCACCGGCTTGACGAGCTTGATGTTGCCGGCCGAGCCGTGGAAGACGGCGTCGCCGTAGGAGAACACGCCCCCGTCGCGAGGCCACCAGCCAGTAGCCGCCGCCGTCGGGGGTGGACGCCATGCCCACCACCGGCTTGACGAGCTTGATGTTGCCGGCCGAGCCGTGGAAGGCGGCGTCGCCGTAGGAGAACACGCCCGCCGTCGGCTGGCCACCAGCCAGTAGCCGCCGCCGTCGGGGGTGGCGGCCATGCCCACCACCGGCTTGACGAGCTTGATGTTGCCGGCCGAGCCGTGGAAGCCGGCGTTGCCGAACGAGAACATGCCGCCGTCGGACGCCACCAGCCAGTACCCGCCGACGCCGCCGCTCGCCTGGCTCGTGACCGCGAACCAGTTCGACTGGAGCCCGTAGCCGGGCGAATTGCGGCGGCGAAGGTGTCGCCGCTGATGGTCGACGCTGCCGGCGTTCCCCTGCAGGGTCATCTGCAGGACGCGGCCTCCGAGGTCACCGAGGTTGTTGCGCTGGGACACCCCGACCGACTGCAGCGTGCCGATCTGGGGGTAGGCGCTGTCGATGGCCGACACCGGCACCTGCGCCTGCCAGCGTGTGGTGCGAGTTGCAGGCGCCGGGGACGCACACCGAGTCCCCGAGGTCGGGCACCGCCGCGAAGGTGCCGCCCGCGCTGTAGCCGCCCGTCGACGACGAGTACTGGGTCCGGGCCACGGTCGGCCCCGCCGGGCATGAGCACGGCCGAGTTGGCCGTGGTGGTCACCGCCGTGTCGGTGACGGCGTTCTCGTTGGCGATGCCGGGATAGTCCTGGCAGGCGGTGGAGTCGCAGATGTCGGCGTAGCCGAAGTAGCCCTGGAGCGAGCCGTAGGTGCTCATCACGTAGGAGCGGACCGCCACGGCCTGGGCCTCGAGCTCCTGGAGCCCGGCGCCGGCACCCAGCGCGCCCCACGACGCCGGGGACTCCGACGGCGTCACGTCGGCCACGTACTGCCCGAGGGGGACCACGTTGACGGTCCGGCCTGGTCGCGTCGGAGTTGACCGTCCCTCCAACGTCGCCGCGCACGGTGATGTTGGACGGAAGCTCACACAGCTGCAGCGCCTCGTTGGCCAGGTTCCCGTCGGAGGGGAACGGCTCGACCGCCCGGTGTCGCCGTGGGGGTGGCGACGCCGGTGGCCACAGGCGCACCCCAGTTGCCGTTGCCGCCGCACCCCCCCGAGCTGGTGTACACGTCCCAACTCCCCGGGCCGATCAACTGGAAGCGGGCACCCCACCCCGCCGCCAAGGGCGGCGCCGTCAACGGAGAAGGCCGAGTTGGAGGTGACGATGACGTCGTTGCCGGCGTTGGAGGTGATCGCGACGGTCACCAGTGTGCTCGTGTCGTTCCACCCGTTCGGCAACGCGCCCATCGGTCGTGGTGCCCCCGGCACTGAGCGACCCGTAGTACGTCGACAGGATCTGCGGGTACGTCGAACCACCGAGCGCGTAGCCGAGCGCCCCCCACTGGCCCATGCCGGCTCCCCCGCCGAAGCCGTGGCCGGTGAGCACACACGTTCGGCCCCGGATAGGCGGCGGCCGGCGCGGCCGGCGCCAGGACGGCCAGACCCGAGAACCCCGTGAGGACCAAGGCGAGGGGAACGAGGCGGGCGAGGACGCGGCGCCGTCGGGGCGATGCGATGCGGATAACGCCGATGGTAGCCACGACGGCACCCACCGAGGAGGACGTCGCCGGGGGTGGCGCACGGGTCAGGGCCGGTATATCGTTGTACGTAGTACGACGCACGACGACCCCTTCGGAAGGAGATCCGTGCCCAGAGTGGCCGACGACCCGAAATGGACCGACCCCGGGCTCCTCGTCATGGGGAGCCTGGCCGAGGGGCCCAAGCACGGCTACGCCATGGTCCAGGACGTGGCCGAGACGACAGGGGTGCGCTTGGGGCCGGGGACCCTGTACGGGGCGATCGCCCGGCTCGAGTCCCGCGGCCTCATCGAAGCCGTCGACGGCGGGGACTCACGGCGGCGGCCCTACAAGTTGACGATGCGGGGCGTCGAAGTCCTCGAGCAGCAGCTCGCCGGGATGCAACGGTTCGCCGGCCTCGGGCGGCGACGCCTGACGCGACTCTCCCCCGTCCTGGGGGGCGCGTCGTGAAGGCCGGGCAACGCCTCCAGCGTGTGCTGGTGGCGTCGTACCCCCCCACCTTCCGCCACCGCTACGGCGCCGAGCTGGCGACACTCGTGGGGGACAACGACGCCCCGTGGCGCGACAGCGTCGACCTCGCCCTCGGTGTGGCCCGGGCCTGGGTGGCACCGGTCTTCGGTGGCACCGCGCTCGAGCAGCGACGGTCGCGGTTGCAGACGACCACGACCACGGTGCTCGCCGCGTGGTGCGCGAGCCTGCTCGCCGCGGGCGCATTCTCCAAGGCGGTCGACGATCCTCCCCTGCCGGGGTTGCACGGCGCGGCCCTGACCGCCTACGACGTCGGCACTGTCGTCATCGAGGCCACCGCCGCGGCCGTGCTCCTGGCCGGCTTCGCCTTCTGGCTGACGGTGATCGTCCCCGCCCTGCGCGCCCGTCGGCGCGATGTGGCGGGGCCGGCGCTGGCGCCCGCGCTCATCGTCGGGGTCTGGTTGGGCATCACGGGCCTCGTGGCGCTGTTCGCCCAGCACATCGTGCGTCACCGGAGCATCGCGTTGAGCTGGCCCCGGGGAGCGTTCACCCTGATCGTGTTCCTCGCCTGGGGCGCTGTCACCGTGGTGTGCGTGGCCGGTTGCGCTGCGACCGCCGCGGTCGCCCTGCGCCGGGCCGACGTCGAGATCCCCCGCCTCCGAGTGTCGACCTTCGTGGCCGGCCTCGCCACCGTCGGGATCGCCGCCCAGGCGGCGGCGAGCGTCGTGTGCATGGCGACACTGCTGCACGCCCGCGATGTGGGGGGCGTGGGGCCACGCGACCTCGTCTTCTCGGCCGGATCCGTCGTCGTGGTGGTGGTCGTCACCGCCGTGGCGGGGGTCTCAGTCGGGCGCGGCCTCGGCGCCATTCGGGGTCCCAGCACCACCTGAGTCCCAACGACGGCGGCTACGGTGGCGCAACCATGGTCGACGACGCCTGATGGAGCGGCCGCGCTCCCCCCGATCCACGGCGAAAGCCCTGGCCCGACGGGTGCAGGCGAAGGCGCTCGGTACCGACAGGGGGCTGGCGCGCTCGCCCCCGAGCTGCAGCTGCGCGTCCTCTACGAGGTCCTGCTGGGCCGGCCGCCTGACCCGGCAGGAGCGGCCTCGTACCTCCCCGGACTGCGCGACGGCTCCATGTCGCCGTCGCAGCTGGCCGAATGGATCTACGCGTCGAGCGAGTGGTGGACCGTGGCCCCCTTCACCGAGCTCGCCCCGTCGCTGCACTTCAGCCGCAGCCTGTTCGTCCGGTCCCTCCCCAAGGCCGCGCCGCATCCTCGACCTCGGTGGTACCGCCCTGGGATCGGACAAGGGTGCCATGGTCCTCATGGGCTACCCCTACGCCTTCGACGAGCTCGTCGTCGTCGACCTTCCCCCCGACGACCGCAACGACCTCTACAAGGAGACAGTGGCGCGCGACGTCACCCACACCGAGCTCGGGCCGGTGCGGTACCGGTACCACTCCATGTCGGACCTCACCCCGTACCCGGACGGGTCGTTCGACCTCGTCTACTGCGGGACAGAGCATCGAGCACGTGCCGGTGGAGGAAGCCGAGCGCGTCCTGGCCGGCGCGGCCCGGATCCTGCGCCCGGGCGGCTACCTCGCCCTCGACACCCCCAACGCCCGGGTGTGCCGCATCCAGCAACCGGGCTACATCGACCCCGACCACGACCACGAGTACACCCACGGGGAGATGACCGAGAAGCTGCACGGGGCGGGCTTCGAGATCCTCGAGGCGAAGGGCCTCAACCTGGCGTCGGCGCTCGGTGGCCGAAGGAACGTTCTCGATCCGGGAGGTGGCCACCCGACGGGGACTGTTCGCCGAGATCGAGGACTGCTATCTCCTCAGCTACCTGTGTCGCAGACCCGCCCGGTGAGTGCCCGTGGTCCCCAGACGTAGGCTTCCGGTCCGCGAGGAGGACCATTGTTGACTGACGATCCGGGGCCGTCGCCGATGCACGGAGCCGACCCCGACGACCACGACGCGGCCCGGAGGTACCTCGAGGAGGTCCGCCGCGACATCGACGACGAGGTACGGCGGCGCCGCGCCTCGGGTGACCTGCCACCCGACGTCGAGCGCGAGCTCGATCAGCTCTTCCTGGCGCACTCCCCGCTGGGCGGCACGGGGCGGCGCTCCGCGACATGCTCCGGCTCGTCGACGCCTCGGTCTTCATCGACCCCGTCGTGCCCGTCGAGTCCCGCCGTCCGGGCGGGACGACGGTCAAGACGTGGTCTGCGATCGCTCAGCCTGTGGTACCTCCGGTACGTCACCCACCAGGTCAGCGAGTTCGCCACCGCCGTCAGCCGCGCCCTGCACGTCCTCGACGCCCAGGTGACCGACATCCGTCGCAAGGTCGACGCGTTGGCGGTGCCGCCGGCGGCCGTCGTCGATGTCGCCTGGGCCCACAACCCCGCCGCCTGGTGGGTGGAGACGGTGACCTCCACCCTGGCCTCGGGCGGCGGCCGAGCCCTGCACGCCGCGTGCGGCGACGGATGGCTCGTGGGCGCGCTGGCGGGGCGCGGCGTCGACGCCTACGGCGTCGACCCCCGGACCGCCAGGTGCCCGACCCGGAGCTCGACCCGCTGGACCTGCGCGTCGAGGACGTCGGCGCCCACATCGGTGCGGTGGCGTCGGGGGCGCTCGGCGGCGTCGTGCTGTCGGGGGTCGTCGAGGGCTCGGGTCTCGTCGAACGCCGGAACCTCCTCCAGGGTGCGGCGCGGCCGTCTGGCACCCGGCGGCGTGTTGTTCGTGCACTCGCTGTCCCCGGCGAGTTGGGACGGCCGACGACGCGCCGGTCGAGGCCGACATGGCCCCGGCCCGGCCCTACCGGGCCCGGACATGGCCGCGGGTCCTCGGTGACCTCGGCATCGACGCCACGGTCACCGAAGGCAGCCGACGGACGCGACTACCTCGTCACCGGCCGCCTCCGTGGCACCCCTTGACCACGCCGCCCCCGGCCGCCCCGAGTCGATGAAGGTCGCCTTCGTCACGCCGCGCTACGGCGCTCGAGGTGATGGGAGGGGCCGAGTCCGCCGCCCGGCAGCTCGCCGAGCACCTGGTCACCGAGTGCGGCTGGCAGGTGGAGGTGTTCACCACCGGCGCCCTCGACCACATCACGTGGGACGACGTCCTGAGCCCGGGCGACAGCGTGCTCAACGGAGTCACCGTCCACCGGTTCGCGTCGGCGTCGGGCCGTGTGCCGGAGTTCTACGACCTCGACGGCCGACTCCGCATGGCGCCGTCGGAGGCGACGCTCGAGGAGTCCCGTCGCTGGCTCGAGCTCAACGGTCCGGTCACCCCTGACCTCGTCGACGCCGTGCACGACAGCGACGCCGAGGTGATCGCCTTCTACCCGTATCTCTACTACCCGACCGTCGTGGGCATGGAGGCGTCCACCGCACCGCGGGTGCTGCATCCGGCCGCCCACGACGAGCCCGCGCTCTACCTCAAGGTCTTCGACGCCACCTTCGCCGACGCCGACGCCATCTGCTACCACACCGCCGCCGAGCGCCGGCTCGTCCAGCGTCGCCACCGGGTGGCCCAGATTCCCGCAGATCGAGCTCGGCCTGGGCGTCGCCCCCGTCGTCGAAGGCGGGCGGGCGGGCGGGGAGGTCCTCGGCATCGGGGACCGCCCCTACGTCGTGAGCGTCGGCCGCGTCGACGAGCACAAAGGGTCGTCGATGCTCGCCGCCTTCTTCCGGACGCTACAAGAAGAGGCACCCCGGCCCTCTGGCCCTGGCCCTGGTCGGACCGAGGGCGGCGTCGATCCCCGACGACGAGGACATCGTCCTCACCGGCGCGGTGAGCGAGGCCGACAAGTGCGACATCGTGCGCGACGCCATGGTCTCGATCTCCCCGTCCGCCCTCGAGTCGTTCTCACTCGTCGTCCTCGAAGCCTGGGAGCAGTCGGTGCCCGTGATGGTGAACGCCACCTGCGATCCCACCCGCGAGCACTGCGAACGGTCGGGCGGAGGCCTGTGGTTCGGCTCGTACCGCGAGTTCGAGGCCGTCCTCGAGCGCCTGTCGCGCCGATGCCGGGCTGCGGGCGCTCCTCGGCGCCCGGGGCCACGCCTACGTGGAGCGCTACTACCAGTGGCCGGAGCTCATCCGCCGCTACGCCGGCCTTCCTTACCACCGTGCGCCGGCGCTCCGAGATGGCCTGCGCCTGAAGGATCAGAACCCGGCCATGCCCACCACGGGCTGGTCGAGCGCGATCCCGCCGGTGGAGCCGTAGAACGGGGCCGTCCCGTAGGAGAAGATGCCCCCGTCGGCGGCCGCCAGCCGGTAGCCGGTGCCGCTCTTGGTCGCCATCATGCCGACGACCGGCTTGACCAGACGGCAGGTTGCCGGCCGAACCGAGGAAGGGCGCGTCGTAGGCGAAGACCCCGCCGTCGGACGCCACCAGCCAGTACCCGCCCGTGCGGGCGTCCACGGCCATGCCCACCATCGGCTTGGTGAGACGGATGTTGCCCGTCGAGCCGTGGAAGTCGGCGTCGCCGTAGGCGAAGACCCCGCCGTCGGACGCCACCAGCCAGTACCCGCCGCCGTCGGGGGTGACCGCCATGCCCACCACCGGCTTGGTCAGGTGAAGGTTTCCCGCCGAGCCGTGGAAGCCGGCGTCGCCGTAGGCGAAGACCCCGCCGTCGGACGCCACCAGCCAGTAGCCGCCGCCGTCGGGCGTGACCGCCATGCCGACCACCGGCTTGGTCGAGCGCGATGTTCCCGGCCGAGCCGTGGAAGGCGGCGTCGCCGAAGGCGAACACGCCGCCGTCCGAGGCCACCGAGCCAGTACCCCCCGCCGTCAGGGGTGACGGCGATGCCGACCACCGGCCTGGTGAGGAGGAGATTGCCGGTCGACCCGCAGAACGGCAGGTTCCCGTAGTTGAACACGCCGCCGTCGGACGCCGTCATGTCGTAGCCCACCGGGCCACCCGACGGCGCGTTGCAGGGCACCTGCGACGACCGGCGACGGCAGGCCGGCGTTGCCGGTCAGCTGGGGGTCGTGGTGGAACATCGGCCACGCCCCGGTCTCGGTGGCGGTCGACGCCGTTGCTCCCGGCCACCTCGTAGTGCTCGATGACGCCCTGGTTGCTGGAGTTGTACCCGGCGATGGTGATGCCGATGGAGCCGTTGGCGTCATCGGTGACGAGCGGCGAGTTCTGGAACGCCAGCCCCGCGCTCTGGCCTAGCGTCGCCACCAACACGCCCGACTTGCCGTCGAAGATCTGCACGCCCACCGTCGTGGGCACGATGACGTCCTGGTACCCGCCCCCGGTCAGATCGGCGGTGACCACGGAGCCGATGACCTGGCCGCCCGCGGCGGTGTGCCAGATGGTGGCGCCCGAGCTGGCGTTGAGGGCCCAGATCGTTCCGCCCGAGCCGACCCGGGTGCCCTCGATCACCTGGAGCTGACCGTTGCCGAGGACGTCGGCCAGGGCCGGGCTGCTCGTGGTGGTGCCGTCGAGCTTGTCGATCCAACGGGGATTGCAGTGGGCGTCGATCTCGATGAGGTCGTTGGTCGTGGCTGGCGCCGTTGTAGGTGGCGCCGGTGCCGAAGACGATCCCCACGGCTCCCGCCGAGCACGCCCACGGCCGGTGAGGACTGCACCGTCTGGTCGGTGTTGTACTGGCAGACGAGGCCGCCCCCGGGGTTCCCCGTGCCGGCGTTGCCGGTGGGGCTGAGCACGCGGAGGTGCCCCCCGTTCGTGTAGGTCGTGCCGTAGGCGAAACCGGCCGAGGAGTCACCGCCCTCGACGATGTCGGTCCGGCCGTTGCCGTACACGTCGCCGAGCGCCGGGGTCGTGAAGTTGCTGTCGGCCTGGAACCACGGGAAGCCCGGGAGCATGGCGCCGCTGCCCGCGTTCATGGCCTGGCCGACCTCACCGAGCGACCCGGCCACGACGTCGGTGGCGCCGTTGAGGTTGCCGACCGCCATCGACGCCTGCACGGCCTTCGCCGGTGCGGTGTCGGTGGCGGGGTTCTGCACGTTCGTGAACCACATCGTGGTGCCCTGGGGGGTGATCCCGAGGTACCCACCCGAGGTGGGGGTGGCGGCATTGCCTTCACCCACGAACACCGAGTCGAGACCGTTCCCGGTGACGGAGGCGACCGACGGGGTGGAGTCGATGGGAACCCCGGTGCTCACGGGCCATCCCGGCACGCCTGTCCCCGATGCGAGCCCGAACGCGTACACATCGCCGGCCCGGTCACCCACGACCACGGCGGGGCCGCCGGCCAGGGTGGCGACGTTGGGTGACGACAACGCGATGGGACCGCCGGCGTCGTTGAGCGTCTGCGTCCACATGAGGGTGAGCGAGACATGGGGCACGGCCGCTTGCGCCCCCGTGGATGCTGTGCCGAGGAGGGCGCCGGCCACGACGCCCACGCCGAGGAGGACGCGGGCGCGACGGCGCAAGCGCGGCGCGCTCGGAGAGGTCTTCGGGTCGTGCCGGGCACCGGGGCGCTCACTCGAGCCGGACGCCAGGGCGTCTCGGCGCCTCTCGCAGGCAGTTTCCACAGATGCCACCCCTCAATGTCGGACCCTTCATCATCGACAGGGCCGTCTGGAACCTTTACCGACGGTGCCGCAAAGGGCTCAGGCGCCGTCCGAGCCCGCTGAGCACGGCTCGGGCGCCGCCCCGGCGGTAAAGATCGGCCACCCGGGTGAGGTCGGGGACGAGGCCGCGCCGGCCCGCCTGACCGGGTTGCGTCTCGCCGGGTTGCGTCTCGCCGGGCTGCGGTCCACCGAGCGGCGGTTCCCCGGGCCGCGGTTCACCGGGCCACCGTGGCGCGTCGGGGGCGTGGCGGGGCTCTCGACAGAACGACACCAGCGGCTCGAGCACCGCCGACCAGCGAAAGCCGGCCGCCACGGCCGCGGCGCGCGCTCGAGCTGCCTGGCGGGCACCGCTGTCGCGCGAGCAGGTCGACGAGCGCGTCGGCGACGGCGTCGACATCGCCACCCGGGACCACGGTGCCTATCCCCTGGGTGGCGATGATCTCGGCGAAGCCGTCACCGGCGGTGGCGACGATGGGAAGCCCCGTCCACAGATAGTCGAGGATGCGGGTGCGGAACGAGTACATGGTCTCGACGTGCTCGACGTGGAGGCTCACGGCGACGTCGGCTTCCATCAGGTAGTTCTGACGGTCGTGGTACGGCACCCAGCCGTCGTTGAAGAACACGTGGGTGCCGGTCAGTCCCAGCTGCTGCGCCAGGCGACGGGCTTCGGTGGCGACGGCGGACTCGAGGATGTCGGGTTTGGGATGGCGCGTGCCCAGAAAGAAGAGCCGCACCCAGGGCCGGGCCAGACGGACCTTGTCGATGGCGAGGATGAGGGTCAGGGGGTCGAACCAGTCGTAGAGGCCTCCTCCCCAGATGACGACGTCGTCATCGGGCCCGATGCCCGGCACCACCCCCCGGAGGGCCGCCCGCTCGTGCACCGGCGGGGCGTCGGGGAGACCGAAGGGCACCACCTCGATCAGACGGCGAAGGGTGGGATCGTCGTCATAGGTGCTGGGGTTGATCCTTCCCAGTGCGGCCAGGAACCCGAGCCAGAGGTCGCGCTGCTTGTCGCTGGCACAGATGAAGAAGTCGCCTCGCACCAATTGCTCCTCGAGCGTGCGCACGGTGTTGGCGACGTTGACCGAACGCTCCGGTTCCTCGTCTCGGCGCGTGAGCTCGAGCGCCTCGAGGTGCAGAGGGTCGTAGAGATCGAAGACCATCACCTTCCGCGACGTGCGCAGCTCGGGGACGGTATGGAGGAGATAGCCCTGCACGACGGCGACGTCACACCATCGCTCGAGATCCGAAAGGCGCGACCGGTCGGCGGACTCCACCGAGAAGTCCGGCGAGGTCACGTCGCACAGCGCCGAGGTCGTGGCGAGGACCACGTCGTGCTCGGCCGCGAGTGCGTCGGCGATGTGCCAGGCGCGGATGGCGGGCCCGGCCATCTTGGTGGTGAGGACGTCCTCGGTGATGACCAGGACGCGCCCGCCACGCCCGCGTTCTCCAGCCGTGGCCGCAGCGGAGCCGACTATCATCGGCGCCATGAACGCCCGGGTGTCGCGCGCGTCCGGGTGCTCGCCATGGGCTGAGCCTACTGAGCGCATCCCCCGGTTCCGGACCCGTCGGCGACGGTGTCCGACGGCGCCGATCCCATCCCCTTCGTGATGCCGAAGCGCGTACTCGTCCTCACCTTCGATCCCCTCACCGACGCCATGGCCGGTCCGGCCATCCGGGCCTGGCATCTCGCCCAGGTCCTCGCTTCGCAATCGAGCGTGACCCTGGCCAGCACGGTGGGAGCATCACGCCACCACGACCGGATGGAGGTGCGAGCGGTGACGCCGGGGTCGCCCGAGCTCGCCGCGTTGGTGCGACAGGCCGACGTGGTGGTGGCGCCCACCAGTGTCGTGCGTCGTCATCCCGAGGTGGCGAACGGTGACGCCCCGGTCGTCATCGACATGTACATCCCCACCCATCTCGAGAACCTCGAGCGCGGGGGCGCGGCGCCGTGGAGTACCGACAAGCCGTCTCGCATCAGGTGTCGGTCATCAACGAGGACCTCGGCCGAGGTGACTTCTTCCTGTGTGCCAGCGAACGACAGCGCGACTTCTGGCTGGGTCGCTCTCCCAGGCGGGACGGGTGAATCCGGCCACCTACGACGACGACCCGATGCTCCGTCGCCTGATCGACGTCGTCCCCTTCGGCCTGCCCTCCCAGCCCCCCGTGGCCGCCGGGCCCGTGCTGCGGCGGCACTTCCCGGCCATCGGCGCCGACGACCCCGTGGTCGTGTGGGGCGGAGGCGTCTACGACTGGTTCGACCCCGTCTCGCTGGTGCGCGCCGTCGATCGCGCCCGGAGCGTGATCCCGGGCCTGCGCCTCGTCTTCCTCGGCATGAACAATCCCAACCCCGACATCGCCGAGATGGCCCGGGCCTCCGAGCTGCGCGCCGTCAGTGAGGAGCTCGGCCTCACGGGGTCCACCGTGTTCTTCAACGAGGCGTGGGTGCCGTACCACGCCTGGGGCAGCTATCTCCTCGACGCCGACATCGCCGTGAGCATCCACCTCGACACCGTCGAGACGCGCTTCTCGTTCCGCACCCGTGTGCTCGACTACCTGTGGGCGCGTCGACCCATGATCCTCACCGGTGGTGATGCGCTGGGCGACCTCGTCGCGGCGCGCCGTCTGGGGGTCACCGTGGCCCCGGGCGACGTCGACGGGATCGTCGAGGGCCTGATCCACCTGCTCGGCCAGACCCCGACGGCAGCCGACTTCGGACCCACGATCGAGCAGTTCCAATGGCCGGCCGTGGCCGAGCCGCTGCGGCGCTGGATCGACGGGGCGCGACGGGCCCCTGATGCGCCCGCCCTCCAGCTGCGATGATCCCGCCTCGAGGCCCAGCACCGGGCCCTTGCGTTCGGTCCCTTGACGCTCGCGGGCTGCACTGGCAATCCTACGGACCGTGAAACGCTTCCTCCGACGTGCGCAGGGCTGGATCGAACGAAGGGCCTTCGCGCAGCTGCACGCCCGTCTCGATGTCATCGACGCCCAGTTGGCCACGATGGCCGCACTGGAGCGACACCTGGGTGAGGTCCAGGCCACGGTGGAGACGATGGCGGCGCGCTCGGGAGCGTCGATCGAGTACTCGCGTGCCGGGCGGCCGAGTCCGAGGCGAGGGTCGACGCGACGGATCGAGGCGATCGAGCACCTGCTCGGGGCGACAGCACAGAGCGACGCTTGACGGCGACGATCCGCCTCGCCGTCGACCTGCAGGCGCTGCAGACCGACGGCATCGCCGATCGGGGCATCGGCCGCTACGTGGCGGCGCTGAGCGCGGCGTCTGGCCCGCATCGGATCGATTGGCGGCGGGCCTGCTCGCACCCGAGCTGCCGCCCCCGCTCGGCCTCCCGCCCGAACTGGCCGTGAGCGGGCCTCGTGCATTGGGACTCGGCCCCGTCGATGCGGGCCCTCGTGGCCGAGGCCGGGCCGATCGTGCACCACATCCCGGCGCCGTTCCTCCACTGCGGGCCGCGGTCGACCCCTCGGGCCTCGTCGTCGCCCCGCACTGGGAGAGCCTGGGTTTGCCCCGCGTCGTGACCCTGCACGACCTCATCCCGCTGCGCGCCCCGCATCGCTACCTCCCCACCCAGGCCCATCTCGACCGGTACCGGGCGCGCGCCTCGTGGGTGGCGGCCGCCGACCTGGTGCTGACCGATTCCGAGTACACGCGGTCGGAGGCCATCGAGCTGCTCGGCTGCGATCCCGACCGGGTCGTGACCATCGGGTGCGGCGTGTCCCCGTTCTTCACGCCCCCCGACGGCACCGACGGCGAGCACTTCCGGTGGTACCTGGGCGCACTCGAGGATCGTCCCTTCGTGCTGACCGTGGGCGGGAGCGACATCCGCAAGGGCACCGAGCGGCTGATCTCGGCGGTGGGCCAGTTGGTCCGGGCCGGATTCGACCTGGATCTCCTCGTCGTCGGCGAACTGACCGCCGCCTGGCAGTCCCGACTGTCCGACGCCGCCGCGGCGGCGGGGATGACGGGACGGCTCGTCCTGGCCGGCGCCGTCGGGGACGAGCTCCTGCGGGCGTGCTACCGCGCGCGCCGCGGTCACGGTGATGCCGTCACTCGCCGAGGGCTTCGGTCTCCCCGTCCTCGAGTCCGCCGCCTGCGGCACCCCGGCCCTCGCCTCGGCCACGACCGCGCTGGCCGAGGCGGCCGCCACCCCGCTCGCCACGTTCGATCCCGCCGACACCGGTGCCGTGTCCCGGGCCATCGCCGATCTGCTCTCGGACGAGGCGACGCCGGACCACCGTGCTCGACGCCCAGCGGGCCCTGGCATCGCGGCTCGACCTGGGACGCCGTGGCGCGCCGGGCCGTCGCCGCCATCGACGGCATGGCGACGCGACTGAGCCCGTCGGCGTGGACACCGCCGCCACCACCGAGCCGCGTCGCGCTGGTGGGACCGCTCCCGCCCCTGTCGGGCGGCATCGCCGTCTACAACGAGCGACTGCTCGGCGCCGTCGGAGCCGGGGTCAGTGTCGACGCCGTCACACCCATGAACGCGTCACCTCCTGTGCCGCCCGGCGTCGGCCATTTCCCGATCGACACCTTCGGCGTCGACACCCGACCGGCGTCGTACGACGCGGTGGTCTACACCCTGGGCAACTCCGACGGGCACCTGTCGACGGTGGAGACCGCGCTCCGGTACCCGGGGTGGATCTGGTTGCACGAGGTCCGGCTGGCCGCCATCGCCGTGACGGCGCTCGAGGGCCTCGACGACGACGCCTTCGCCTGCCTCACTGTCCTGGCTCCTCGATCGTTCCTATCCGGGCCGCGCCCCCCGCCACGGCGCGCTCCGGGCGGGCCGTTCGGTCCGCGACCTCGATGGCGGCCGGGGTCGGCCTCGTGCCGCTGCTGGCCGAACGGTGCCGTGGGCTTCCTGGTCAACTCGGAGGTGGCCCGCCGCCTGGTGCTGCTCGACCTCGCCCCCCTCTCGTCACCACCCGCCTATCCATGTGCTGCCCCCGGCCTGTCCGCCCGTCACCGTCATGGACCGGACGGAAGCCGAGAGCGATCCCGTGGTCGTCGCCTTCGGCATCGTGTCCATGGCCAAGCGGCCCGACCTCCTCGTCGACGCGGCGGCGCGCGCCGGGTGCCGCCTGGCCTTCGTCGGGCCCTGCCCGCCGTTTCTCACCCAGGTCATCGAAGACCGCGCCCGCGTGCGCGGCAACCTCGAACGTGTCGAGGTCACGGGAGCCGTCGACGAACCGGGATGGCGACGTTGGCTGGGGCGAGCGGCCCTGGCCGTGCAATTGCGTGAAGGGACGAGCGGCGAGTCCTCGGCGGCGATCCTCGAAGCCCTGGCCGCCGGCGTGCCGGTGGTCACCAACCTGGCCACGGCGGCCGAGTACCCGGACGGGACCGTCTCGTATCTCCTCCGTGCCGA
Source organism: uncultured Acidimicrobiales bacterium (assembly GCA_963846125.1). Classification (GTDB taxonomy): domain Bacteria; phylum Actinomycetota; class Acidimicrobiia; order Acidimicrobiales; family UBA8190; genus Chersky-840. Next base: position 364,289 of record CAWJUR010000004.1, on the reverse strand, counting down.
TCCCGACGTCCTCGCGCCGCGTCTGCAAGAACTCCTGGCCCGTCCCGAGTTGCGACGCGCGCTCGCCGATGCCGGGATGCGCTTCGCCGCCGACCACCAGTTCGGTGACCTGGCCCAGACGCTAATGTCGCTCGTGACCAGCTGACGCCGATGGCGACGAACGACAACGGCATGCCCCGGCTCCTCGGACCCGATGGATCTCGACCGTCTGATCGGTGAGCTCGAGACCGAAGCGGCCCGTCGGCGCGCCGAACCCGGCTACCCCCATGACGCCGACGCCCGGCTGCATTTCGAGCTCGCCCGCCAGGCCCCGAACCCGGCCGGTCACAACGCCGTGCGCGACGTCATCGCGCAGATCGACGATGCCGTGGCCGACGCGGACGGCCACCGTCGACCGCCCGAGCGTCGGGCGGTCGCGGCGCCACCAGGGCCACGAGGCTGGCGCACCAGGTTCGACGACTCGACGCGCGAAGGTCGACGCCACCGGGCTCGCCGTGGCCGGCGCGCTGGCACGCCGTGGCCGATCGGCTCGAGCACCTCGAGGAGCGCATCGTCGGAACCTCGAGCCGCCGGCCCGACCGCGACGCACCACCGTCGGCCCGCACGACGGTCCGACACGCTGACGGCGTGGCAGGAGCGGTTGGCCGACACCCTGACGCCGGGCGAGCGGGTTCTCTACGCGCAGTGCGCGCGCCGACGAGGTCGTGGCCCAGCTGCGCGCCGCCGGCATCGACGCCTACGGCATCACCGACGCCGGCCCGCAGCCATCGCCCCGGTCCCGATGTCCGCTTCGCCGACGTCGCTCACCCACCTGCGGGCCGTCGCGGCCGGCGCCCTCGGCGCGGTGGTGCTGGCCGGCGTGCCCGAGGTGATGACCGCCCGCAGGCGTCGGGCCGTTGGTCGCCGCAGCTGGCGCCGCGCCGCCACGAGCGTCGTGGTCATCTCCGAAGCCCCGTGGTGGTGGCGACTTCGCGCTCGGCGCCGTGGACGCCGATCTGGCCCCGGGCTCGGCCCCTCGACCCCGACACGTGGCTGCACGCCTTCCACGGGGTCGGCATGGACGGATCGGCTCGAGTACGACCCGACCGGGACAGAGCTACCGGGTGGTGGTCCGGGCCCAGGAATGAAGCTCGGGCTGGTGGTCCCCCGCTACGGGACCGACGTGGTCGGCGGGATCGAGCACTGGCTGCGCACTGCTCGTGCGAGCACCTCGTGTCGCCCTGAAGGGTTGGGACGTCGAGGTCTTCACCACCTGCGCGGTGTCCGCGGCCACCTGGGCCGACGAGCTGCCACCCGGCGTCACCGAGCTCGACGGCGTCACCGTCCACCGCCGTCGCTCGGTCTCGGGACGCGACCCCGCTCGGGCGACGCTCAACGTGGCTATCCGACGCAGACCCGGCAGTCGGTGCCCGACGAGGTCGCCCACCGCTTCGTCGAGCTCGTCGGACCGGTGTGCCCCGACGTGCTCGACGACGCCGCCGCCGTCCGACTGCGACCTCGTCGCGGTCACGCCCGTACCTGTTCTGGCCGGCCGTCCACGGCGTGCCCCGCCTCGGGCGACGGGTGATCTTCCACGGCGCCGCCCACGACGAGCCCGAGCTCCACCTCCCGATCATGCGGCGACGTCTTCCGGGCCGTGGGCGGGTTCGCCTACAACTCGTACGCCGAGCAGGCCCTGGTGCGAGCGCACCTTCCAGGTCGCCCATCTCCCGGCCAGCGTCATCGGCGCCACCGTCGTCGAAGGATCGGGTGACCCCGCCGCGGCCCGCGCCGCGCTCGGCCTCGCGCCCGATGAGCGCTTCGTGCTGTGCGTCGGGCCGGGTCGAGCGGGCCAAGGGATCGCACGTCCTGGCCGAGCTGTGGCGGCTGTACCGCCGCCGCCGACCCGCGCGCCCCGCGGCTGGTCTTCCTCGGGCCCGGTCCACGAAGCCCTCGGCGCGCGACGACGACGTCGTCGTGGCCGGCCGGCAACCCGAAGAGGTCAAATGGGGGGCGCTGGCGGGCGTGCGAGTTCCCCGTGACGCCCTTCGGCGTGGGAGTCCTTCAGCCTGGTCGTCCTCGAGGCGTGGCTGGCCGGCGCGCCCGTCGTGGTCAACGGCCGCTGCGAGGCCGACCGTGGAACACTGCGTCCGCAGCGGGGGAGGCCTGTCGTTCTTCGACTACGCGCGATTTCGAGGTGGTGGCCGACCGCTGCTGGCCGACGACGCATCTGCGGGACCGTCTCGCCGCCAACGGCCGAGGCCTACGCCCGGCGCGTCTTCAACTGGCCGGCCATCGTCGACCGCTACGCAACGCCTGGCCGACCGCATCCTGGCCGCGGCGTCGGGCCCGCCAGCCGTCCCGCCGGCGCCGATCCACTGACGGCACCGTTAGGATGACCGGCCGTGGTCGTCACCCGCTGCTGTCTCGGGCGCGGCCCGCGCTGCGCCGTTCGCTCGGTATCGACGAGCTGGCCCAGCGGCTCGACGCCATCGAGGCCGGCGCTGGCCGGCCTCGGTCGGACGCGCTACCCCAACGGGCCGGTGTACTTCGGCGACCACACCGGCGCTGGTGGCCACCCGCTGGGGCGCCAAGATGCTGGTGGACACCCGCGACGCGCCATCTCGCCCTGGCTCGTGCTCGACGGCCTGTGGGAGACCCATGTCACCGGCTGGCTCCAGCAGACGCTGCGGCCCGGCCAGGTGTTCGTCGACGTGGGCGCCAACGTCGGCTACTTCACCCTCCTCGGCGGCCAGCCTGGTCGGCCCGCGAGGACGGGTGGTGGCCGTCGAGGCCCACCCCGGCCTGGCCGAGCTGCTGCGGCGCAACGTGGTCATGAACGGGCTCCACGGCTACGTCACCACCTGGCACCGGGCCGCCTGGTCGAGCCGACCACGCTGCAGCTTGCACCAGCGCCTGCAACTTCGCCGGCAACTCGAGCGTCGGGTCCATCGGCCGCGAGGCCGCTCGACCGCCTGGGCGACACCGAAGAGATGGTCGAGGTCGAGGCCGTCGCCCGTCGACGATCTGCTCGACGGGCTCCCGCCCGTCGACGTGCTGAAGGTGGACGTCGAAGGCGCCGAGGTCCAGGCCTTCACCGGGCTGGCCCGGACCCTCGAGGCCAACCGCGACGATCACCGTCATGTTCGAGTGGGCGCCCGCACAGATCGGAGGCGGTCGGCGACAAGGCCGAGGCGCTCCTCGATCTTCTGACGGGCCACGGACTTCGCTTCCGGCTGCTCGAGGACGACCTCGCCCCCATCGAACGCAGCCGGCTCCTCGACCTGCCCTACGGCAACGTCGTCGCCACCCGCTGATGCCACCGGATCCTCATCGGTGGTCGTCGTCTCGTACCGCCCCGGGCGACTGGTTGGCGCCGTGCCTGGCCTCGGCCCTGCGCCCAGGCCGACGAGGTCGTCGTGGTCGACAACGGGTCGCCCGGACGAAGAGGCGTCGGCCGTCGCCCGCCGCCTGGGCGCCCGAGGTGGTGCGCTCCGCCGTCAACCTCGGCTTCGCCGGCGGCGTCGAACCTCGGGCTGCGCCACGCCCGGGGCGAGCTCATCGGCGCTGCTCAACGACGACGCCGTGGCCGGGCCGGGCTGGATCGAGGCGGCGGCCCGGCCGTCCTGGCCGATCCCGACGGTGGCCGCCGTCACCCCCAAGGTCGTCCTGGACGGGGAGTTCGCCGAGGTCCTCCTCGACGACGAGCCCTGGTACGCCCCCGGCGACGCCCGGCCGCTCGGCCGCCAGCTCCGGTCGGTCACCGTCGGACGGCATCGACGTCCTCGAGCGGCTGGTCGGGGCCGGCGTCCACGACACTCGAGCGGGCCGTCGGTCGACGGCGAGCCGACGCGGTGGCGCTGGACCTCGGGGCGCCGCCCCTTCTACGTCCCCCTGGCCGACGCCGACACGCCGACGCAGTCGTCCGGGTCAACGGCGAGCCGGTGCCGGTGCGGGCCACGTGCCGGCTCGTCAACCACGCCGGCTCCTATCCTCGAGCGTCACGGGGTGGCCGGCGAGTACGGCCTCGGCGCCCCCGACGACGGGCGCTTCGACCAGCCGGCCGAGCGCTTCGGCTTCAGCGGCACGGCCCCGGTGTTCCGGGCCGAGACCCTGCGCCGGCTGGGCGGTCTCGCCCCGCCAGTTCTTCGCCTACAACGAGGACACCGACTGGTGCCTGCGGGCCCGGCTGGCCGGGCTGCGCATCCTCTACGACCCGGCCGCCACGGTGCGCCACCGCCTGTCGGCGACGAGCGGCGGGCCGACGCTCCCCGATGGTCCGCTTCCTGGCCCAGCGCAACGCCCTGCTGTGCCTGGTGCGCAACGCCCCCGCCGACGTGGCCCGCCACTTCCTCTGGCGGCGCCATGCGCGAGGACCCCGGGCCCCGAGCTCCGCCGGGCGGTGCTCGACCAAGCTTCCCTGGGCGCTGGCGTCGCGGCTGCGCATGCGGCGGCTCTGGACGACGACGCCGCGCGCGCGTGTGGGACCGCTGGGCCGGCGCCGACACGACATGGGACACAGCCCCGCCGACGCGCCCGTGATCGACTCGACCGGCGCTCACCGGCTGACGCCCGCCTCGGTCACGGCGCCGTTCACCGACCGCATCGACGACGAGGTCGACGAAGCGCCGGCGCGAGTTCGGGAGCGAGAACGTCCTCGGCCCGCCGGCGCGCCCGCCTCGACGAACTGCTTGCGCAGGCGGGCGTCCTCGACCACCTTGTGCACCGACGCCGCGAACGGCAGGGGCTCCTTCGACGACAGCAGCAGCCCGGCATCGGCCACGGTCTCGGGGACCGCCGAGGTCGGCATAGGCCACGACGGGAAGCCCGTGGCCCATGGCCTCGACGAGGGGGACGCAGAACCCCTCGTGCTCCGAGGCGCAGACGAACACGTCGGCAGCGCGGTAGTAGGACTCGAGCTCCTCGGGGTCACCGTGCCGGTGATCGACACGGCGTCGCTCAGGCCCAGCTCGGCGATGAAGGCCGACGAGCGCCGGCCCGTAGGTCTTGCCGAGCGGGGTGCCGACGAGATGGAGCCGGGCCCGGTCGTTGTAGAGGCGGCGGTACACGGCCAGCATCTTGACGAGGTCGTGTTGGGCCTTGTGGGGCGACACCTTGCCCGACGAACAGGAAGTCGGGACCGCCGTCGGCCTTGGCGGCCGCCAGCCGGCGCGACAACACGGGATCGGGCTCGGCCGCCGCGGTCATGTCGATGAGCAGCGGCGCCACGGCGGTGTGCTGCGAAGCCGACGTCGATGAGCTCCTCCTCGTTGAAGGCGGAGTCGGCGATGGCGAGGCGGCACTCCGCCGCCACCCGGCTGACCTGGGACCGACCGAGGCTCACCTCGTGGCCGACGGCGGGCTCCCACCCGTCGAGGAGCACCGCCGGGCGTGATGTTGTGGTAGTTCAGGAGCTTCGGCTCGGACCGGCTGGCGAAGATGTCGAAGACGGGGCTACCGATGGACGCCTGGTACATCAACCACCGATCCTTGGCCGGCCGGCCCAGGCTGCTCATGGGCCGGGCCCGGTCAGCCAGGTCGCGCGTGCACTCGCCGTAGAAGATGTCCGACTCGATCCCGACCGCGCGCAGCGCCTCGGTGATGGCCACGGTGTGCACACCGATCGCGTCGCGACTGGCGAGCGACGGGATCACCTGGTCGACGCGCACCGGCGGCATTGTACTCACCGACCCATGCCGGCCGTCCGCTCAGGATGCGATCGGCTCGAACGGGCGCGGCGAGACGGGTCTGGGCCATCGAGCCGTCGAAAGGCGCGTCGCCGAAGGCGAAGACCCCACCGTCGGCGCCCACCAAGCCAGTAGCCGTACCCGTCGTCGGTCGCCGCCATGCCGACGATCGGCCGCGCCAGGGTGTAGCGCGCCCAGCGAGCCGTAGAACGTGCGCGCCGAAGCCGAACACCCCGCCGTCGGCGGCGACCAGCCAGTAGCCCGGCCGTGGTGACGTCGACGGCGATGCCCACCACCGGCGCTTGCAGTCGGTGCTTGGCCATCGAGCCGAAGTACTGGGCGTCGCCGAAGGCGAACACGCCGCCGTCGGCCGCCGACCAGCCAGTAGCCCTGCGCCGTCCACGGACGGCGGCGATGCCCACCACGGGGGCGGCCAGATGCAGGTCCGACACCGAGCCGAAGTAGCCGGCGTCGCCGAAGGCGAACACCCCGCCGTCGGCCGCCGACCAGCCAGTAGCCATGGCCGTCGCGGGTGGCCGCCATGCCGACCATCGGTTGGGCCAGCGCCGTGCCGCCCATCGAGCCGTAGTACGGGGCGCCGCCGTAGGCGAAGACCCCGCCGTCCGCCCCCACGAGCCAGTAGCCCCCGGCTGCCGGGTGCCGTGGCCATGCCCACCACCGGGTGCGTGCAGCGCAACCCACCGGCCGACCCGCAGAACGGGGCTGCCCGAAGGCGAACGCCCCGCCGTCGGCCGGCGGCCAGGGTGTATCCCGGCAAGGCGCCCGAGGGCACCGGCACGACGGCGCGGTGCGGCGCGGTGCCGGTGACGCCGGCTGCGCTGGGGGTCGTGGTGGAACATCGGCCACGACGTCGGCGCCGATGGCCGACCGCGCCGTCGGACCCGAGGATCTCGTAGTGCCGGATCTCTCCCTGGTTGGTGCCGTCGTATCCCGCCACCGTGATCCCGACGTCCCCGTTGGGATCGTCGGTGACGAGCGGCGAGTTCTGGAATCCGAGGTCGGGGCTGAGCACGGTCAATTCGGTCCCCGACGCCCCGTCCAGGATCTCGACCCCGGCCGTGGTGGGAACGAGGACGTCCTGGCTGCTCGTCCCGGCCAGGTCGGCGACCACCACCGACCCGATGACCCGCCCCACCACCGGCGCCTGCCACACCGTGGCCCCCGTCGCCCCGTCGAGGACCCACACCGAGCCGCCCGTGCCGGCGTGTCGGTGCCCTCGACCACCTGCGAGCCGCCCGGTCCCGGTCACATCGGCGAGGGCGGGGCTGCTGGTGGTGGCGCCGTCGAGGGTCCGGGACCAGACCTGGTCGCAGTCGGTGTCGAAGGCCTTCACGGCGTCGGTGTCGGTGGCACCGGCGAAGAACGCGCCCGGTTCCCACCGCGATGCCCGTGGCGCCACCCGACAGGAAGGGCCCGACCGCGGGCGAAGAGTCCACGGTCTGGGTGGTCGGCGTAGTCGCAGATGACGCCGCCGCTCTGGTTGACGATGCGGAGGTGGCCGCCCTGCTGGTAGTGGCGGCCGACGGCGAAGCCGGCGGTCTGGTCCCCTCCCTCGACGATCTCGTCGGCTGCCGGTGCCGTAGAGGTCGCCCACCGCGGCGGTCGAGAACACGCTGTCGGAGGTGAACAAGGGCCAGCCCGGCAGCGTCGCCCCCGTGGACGCGTCGAGCGCGTACTCCTCCTGGTCGAGCGAACCGGCCACGACGCTCGCCGTGCCCTGGAGGTCGGCCACCGTCATCGACGCCTGGACACCGGCGGCGGGCTCGGCGTCGCTGGGAGGATCGGTGACCGGGGTGAACCACAGCGGCGCTCCCGACGGCCGCGAAGGCGTCGTACCCACCCTGGCCGGGGTCAGCCGCATTGCCGGTACCGACGAAGACCGAGTCCAGTCCGCCCGCCGTGGCCGGCACCGACGGGCGACGAGTCGATGGGGATGCCACCGTCGGTGGCGGGCCATCCCGGCACCGGTGATCCGTCGGCGAGGTGGTACGCGTACACCGATCCGCTGCGGTCGCCGACGACGACGGCCGGGCCACCGGCGTCGAGGGTCGCCACCCCCGGAGAGGACTCCGCGATCGGGCTCCCCTGGTCGGCGAGAGGGCCGGTCGACCACGTCAAGGTGAAGGTGGGTGACACCTGCGGGCTGCGCGCGGCGGCGTCGCACCGCCTCGGTGCGCCGACGCGCCGACCAGCGACCGGCGACGACCCACGACCCAGCAGCACGACCGCGCTGGGACCAGGCGACGGCGACGGGCGCCGGCGGGCCGCGGCGCGGAACATCGGACCGACCCGGTTCAGCTGAGGCTGGCGGCTCGGATGTCGGCGTGGAGCTCCAACGCCACGCTGCCTCGCGACCGGTCCGGGTTCATCACCTCGAACGCCGCTTGCTCGCGGCTGTCGTACAGGATGCCGAGGCGGTCCTTGACCTCGACCTTCATGCTGTAGGCCCCGTCGAGCAACGGCACCCGTTCGAAGCTCAGATCGGCACGTCCCGCGCCCACTGGCGCGTCGAAGGGCCGGTCCAGGATCTCGGTGTCGGACCCGAAGATCAATTTGCCCTCCTGGTCGAAGATCTCCAGGGCGAACACCACGCCCGGCACCGGCTCTGTCGCCTCGAAGGCCACGTGCACGGTGAGGGGCTCCCAGGGCAGCAGATAGGGCCGGGATCCCACCCCGGGGTGCTCGACCTCGACCGACGAGATCTCGATGGCCCGGTGCAGCGGCGCCGGGGCGGGCGGTCCTCCAGCTCGGCGGTGCGGCCCCGATCCCCGGGCCCATGGTGTTGAGGTGCTCGTGGTAGATGCGCACGGCGTCGGCAGCGGGGCCCGAGCCGATCATGTCCCCCGAGCTCAAGACCACGGCGAAGTCACAGATCTGGCGGACGAGGTCGGACGAGTGGGTGACGAAGAGGATGGTCCGCCCGTCGTCCTGGAATTCCTTGATCCTGGCCATGCACTTGCGCGAGAACGCCTCGTCACCGACGGCCAGCACCTCGTCCACCACCAGGATGTCGGGGTCGACGTTGACTGCCACCGCGAATCCCAGGCGGACGTACATGCCCGACGAGTAGTACTTCACCTGGTTGTCGATGAACTGCTCGAGCTCGGCGAAGGCGACGATCTCGTCGAAGCGCTTGTCGACCTCCTTTGTCGACAAGCCGAGCAGCGACGCGTTCAGGTAGATGTTCTCCCGGCCCGACAGCTCGGGCTGGAACCCGGCCCCCAGCTCCAACAGGGCGGCCAGGCTGCCCCGCACGACCACCTTGCCCTTGGTGGGTTGGAGGATGCCCGAGACGCACTTGAGCAGGGTGGACTTCCCCGAGCCGTTGCGTCCCAGGATCCCCACCGTCTGGCCCTCGGGGATCTCGAAGCTGATGTCGCGGAGGGCGAAGAAGTCCTGGTACGGATTGCGTCCCGCGTGGAGGACCCGCTCCTTGAGCGACTGGTACTTCTCGGTGTAGAGCCGGAACCGCTTGGTCACGTCCACCACGTCGACTGCGATGTTCACCGCCACGTCGAGCTCAGAGCTCCTCGGCGAAGTTGCCTTCGAGCCGCCCGAACACGACCATGGCGCCGACCAGGAGCACGAGCGACACCCCCAGGACGATGAGGTCCGTCGCCACGTACCAGTGGATCCCGTACGACGCCATGACCCCTGGATCTTTGCGTGATCGGAGCCCCCTGACGGCGCTCGTGAGCAGCGTCGAGCGGGGGTGGACCACGTTGTAGAAGACCCGTTGGAACGTCATCACGACCGGGCTCACCGGGTTGGCGAAGTACAGCCAGATCAGATGGGTGCCGGGGATGCCGAAGATGGAGTGCTTCACCAGGCCGTCGTGCACCCGACCCGAGTAGGCGTAGATGCCGGGGATGGCCCAGAACCACGCCATCAAGATGACCTCGACCAGATGCTGGGTGTCGCGCAGGTAGACGTTCACCGCGGAGAGGAAGACGGCCAGCGCGGCGGAGAACACCACGATGGCGGCCAGCGCCGGGATCGACGAGCCAGAGCGCGCTCCAGTCGGGCCGGTGCCAGAAGGCGATCATGAAGGCGAGCAGGACGATGGACTGGAACAAGAAGAACATGAAGGCGGAGCCGACCGCGGCGAGGGAGAGGATCTCGCGGGGGAAGGCGACCTTCTTCACGATGGCCGCGTTGGACACGATGGTGCTGGTCCCGGTGAGCACGGCGGTCTGGAAGAGGTTCCAGACCAGCATGGCCGAGAACATGTAGATGACGAAGTTGGGGATCCCGTTGGGGAGGAAGAAGGTGAACAGGACGTAGAAGACGGCCAGGGTCAGCGCCGGGTTGAGCATCGACCACAAGAAGCCGAGGGCCGAGTTCTTGTACTTGACCTTGATCTCCTTGCGGACCAGGAAGAAGAACAGCTCCCGGGCGCGCCACAGCTCGCCGAGGCGCAGCCAGATGCTGACCCGGGCGGCGACGACCCGGGTCGGCTTCGAGCGTCGGGCGATGCGCTCGGCCCGCCGCGCCCCGCTCTGGTCGGCGAGCGGGTCCGTCGACGCCGGGTCACCACCAACCGGGGAGGCCGTCGCCTCGGTGGCGGCCTCGACGTCAGACTGGACGTCGGTCATCGGATCGCTCCGTTCGAACCCCTGGGCCTCGTGCTCAGCGGGCCGCCGCCTGCGGGGTGGAGTGTTCGATCACCCGGTCGATGAACCCGTAGTCGTTCGCCTCCTCGGCGGTGAACCACCGGTCACGGTCCGAGTCCGCCTCGATGCGCTCGATGGGCTGGCCGGTGTGGAAGCGCGATGCGTTCGGCCATCATCCGCTTCATGTAGACGATTTGCTCGGCCTGGATGGCGATGTCGGTCGCCTGGCCCTGCATCTGCCCGGACGGCTGGTGCATGAGGATCCGGCTGTGGGGCAGCGCGAACCTCTTCCCCGGCGCCCCGGCGCAGAGCAGGAACTGGCCCATCGACGCGGCCAGCCCGACGCAGATCGTGCTCACGTCGCAGCTGACGTATTGCATGGTGTCGTAGATGGCCATGCCGTCGGTGACCGAGCCCCCCGGGGAGTTGATGTACAGCGCCACGTCCCGCTCGGCGTTCTCGGCGGCGAGCAGGAGGAGCTGGGCGCAGACCTGGTTCGCCACGGTGTCATCGATGGCGCTTCCCAGGAAGATGATGCGCTCCTTGAGCAGGCGCTGAAAGACGTCCGCCGAGGCCAGGTCGGGCAGGTTGCCCGTCCGCATCGAGGGGGGCGGCGCTGTGACCAGGGGCGATGCGTGCGTGGGGTGCGATGCCATGCGCACGAGGCTACCTGGGATGCCGGCGAGGGTCGGCGAGGGTGCGCAGGGCGGCCGATAGGCTCGGCGGGTCCCGGAAGGCGGCGAGATGCCGGCGTGGGGCGATGCGGGCGTGGCGGAACGGTAGACGCGCGGGGTTTAGGTCCCCGTCCCTTTCGGGGGGTGGAGGTTCGACTCCTCTCGCCCGCACCGGGCACCGTGCCGCGACCGATCGCCCGTGTGTTCAGCACCAGGTCACCGACCTGATGCAATAGAGGGATGATCACGGGCCGCGACCTCACCATCGAGATCGGTGGGAGGACGTTGCTGCGCGACGCGTCGTTCATGGTCGGGCCCGAGGACAAGGTGGGCCTGGTGGGCCGGAACGGGACGGGCAAGTCGTCGCTGGTCTCGGTCATCTGCCGCCAGGTCCCCCCGCATCTGCGGGTGGCGGGGGACGTGGACATCCAGGGGACCATCGGCTTCCTGCCCCAGGTGCCGACCGCAGGCGGTCTCGGCCTCGAGCCCACCGGCTTCTCCCACGTGCTCTCCGCCCGGGGACTCGACGTCCTCGACGAGGAGATGCACACGGCTCGCCGGGCGGTGGCCGCCGATCCCACCACCGAGGCCATCACCCGCTTCACCGACCTCGAAGAGCGGTTCGGCGCCGCCGGCGGGTACAACCTCGAGGCCGACATCGCCCGTCTGGCCGAGGGGATCGGGCTGCGCCAGGAAACGTTGTTCGACGACATCGACTCCCTCTCGGGTGGGCAGCGCCGGCGCGTCGACATCGTCCGGGTCCTGTTCGGGCGGCCCGACACGCTCGTGCTCGACGAGCCCACCAACCATCTCGACCTCGCCGCCAAGCGGTGGCTCACGGCCGAGCTGTCGCGCTTCACCGGGGCCATGCTCGTCATCAGCCACGACCTGAAGCTGCTCGACAAGGTCATCACCAAGGTGCTGAGCCTGGCCGAAGGAGGGCTGCGGGAGTTCAAGGGGAACTACACCTCTTACCGCACCCAGCTCACCGCCGACATCGAGCAGCGCGAGAAGCGACGGTCGCTCGAAGACCGCCAGATCCGCAAGCTCAGCACCCTGGCCGACTCCATGCGGGCCAGCACCGAGGACCGGGCCCGCAAGGCCAAGGTCCTCGACCGCCGGGTCGAGCGCATGAAGGGCAACCGCACCGAACTGGTGAAGCGGGACCGCAAGACACGGTTCCGCCTCCCGACGCCGGCACGCTCGGGTGCCTTGCCCCTGGCCGTCCAGGGCGTCCAAGTCTCCTACGGGGCGAAGAAGGTGCTCCTCAACATCGACTTCGTGGTCGGGCGCGGTGACCGGGTGGTGGTGATCGGCCGGAACGGGGCGGGCAAGAGCAGCCTGCTCCGGTGCCTGGCCGCGGTCCAGGAACCGACCCAGGGCGCGGTGGAGGTCGGGCACAACGTCTCGCTCGGCTACTTCGCACAGGAGCACGAACAGCTCGACCCCGCCCTCTGTGCGCTGGAGCAGATCGACGACAGCGTGCTGCGGACGGTGTCCGAGCGTCGGGCGCTCCTGGGCTCGTTCGGGCTCACCGGAGGCACGGCCGAGCAGCTGCCGGCGTCGCTCTCGGGGGGTGAGCGGGCCAAGCTCAGCCTGGCCATGCTGTCGGCGGGCCGCGCCAACCTCCTGGTGCTCGACGAGCCCACCAACAACCTGGACCCGGCCTCGGTCGAGGCCGTCGGTGAGATGCTCAGCACCTGGCCCGGCACCGTCGTGGCCGTGAGCCACGATCGGCCCTTCGTCGACGCCCTGCGTCCGACCCATGCGCTGCACCTGCCCGAGGAGCGCTACGAATTGTGGCGCGAGGAATACCTCGAGGACGTGGAGATGCGGTGACCCCAGCCCTGGGATCATCCGACCGAAAGGAGACACCGTGGCCGACGTAGCCGATCTCGCCACGTCGCAGGCCGAGATCCGACGCCGGGTGGCGGCCATCGCGCCCGGGCAGTGGGCCCTCGTGACGCCGTGCGCGGGCTGGACCGTCACAGACCTGGTGGTGCACCTGATCGAGGGAAGCCACATGACGGTCCTGTTGCTCGGCGGGTCATCAGCGGACGAGAGCCGCGCTGCGTTCGGTGTCGAGCACGGAACGGACCTCCCGGCCGAGCTCGACGCGGCGATGGCCGAGGAGTTCGCCGCCTTCGGGGAGCCCGACGCGTTCGAGAAGATCGTCCATCACCCCGCCGCCGGTGACGTCCCGGGGGCGACCTTGTTCGGATTCCGGACCGGGGACTATCTCCTCCACAGTTGGGACGTGGCCCGGTCCACCGGCGGTGACGAACGACTGGACCCCGACCTGGTCGTCACCACCTGGAACGCCATGCAGCCCATGGCCCCGTTCATCGGTCAGATCGGCGTGTTCGGGACGGGCCCGAGCGGGGACGTCGCCGAGGACTCCCCTCTGCAACAGCGGTTGTTGGACTTCACGGGACGAAGGCCGTGATCAGCCCGCCGTGACGGCGTACGCAGCCATGCTCAGGGGGATCAACCTCGGTGGCCACGCCAAGGTGGCCATGACGGAGCTGCGCGACAGCTTCGTCACCATGGGCTTCGACGACGCCCGCACCTACATCAACAGTGGCAACGTGGTGTTCACCGCGTCGGGGTCGGCCACCCACCTTCGATCGGTCGTCGAAAAAGGGCTCGAGACCCGCTTCGGCCTCGGCATCAACGTCGTCCTGCGCACCGGCTCGCAGCTCGCCGACGTCATCGATGGCAACCCCCTGGCCGGTGGGGGGCGCGACCCCGCCAAGCTGCACGTGACCTTCTTGGCTTCTCGACCGCCGTCCTCGCGCGTCACGCCCCTCGACACCCAGGCCTTCCTCCCCGACGAATTCCGGGTGGTTCGCAGCGAGGTCTTCGTGCACTGCCCCCGGGGCTATGGCACCACGAAGATCAACAACGCCTTCTTCGAGCGTCGCTTGGGCGTGACCGCGACCACACGCACCCTCAAGACCGTGACGACGCTGGCGCGCCTGGCGGGCTGAGCACGTCGGCCCCGGGGCTGCCCCCTCGGCCGCGTCCCCAGATTGTCAGGAAGTCCACAGGTGGCGTTGCGGGGGCCCACCGGTCGGGCCTCGACACTGTCGCCATGGTCCACCAGGCGACGCTCCCACCCGGCGGGCAACGGCTCGACATGCCGCCGTCGCCGCAGACGACCGGCGCCCCCCTGAGCCTCGTCACGGCCCGGGGGCCCCAGGTGGACATCACCATCCCCGTCTACAACGAGGAGGCGGACCTCGAGGCGAGCGTCCGGAGGCTGCATGCCTACCTGGGCGCGCAGCTGCCCTTCCGTTTCCGGATCACGGTGGCCGACAACGCCAGCACCGACGACACGTGGAGCATCGCACGCGCCCTCGAGCAAGAGCTCCCCGACGTCGTCGCCGTCCATCTCGACGTGAAGGGCCGCGGTCGCGCCCTGCGCCAGGTATGGACCGCCAGCGACGCCGCTGTCCTGGCCTACATGGACGTCGACCTTTCTACCGACCTCGCCGCGGTGCTCCCGCTGGTGGCGCCGGTGGTGTCGGGCCACAGCGACATGGCCATCGGCACCCGCCTGGCCCACGGGGCCCGGGTGGTACGCGGCACCAAACGTGAATGCATCTCGCGTTGCTACAACCTCCTGCTGCGGGCCACCTTGTCGGCCGGGTTCTCCGACGCCCAGTGCGGCTTCAAGGCGATTCGAGCCGACCGGGCCCGCGCCCTCCTGCCTCTGGTCGAGGACAGCGGGTGGTTCTTCGACACCGAGCTCCTCTTCCTCGCCGAGCGGGCCGGGATGCGCATCCACGAGGTACCCGTCGACTGGGTCGACGATCCCGACTCGCGCGTCGATCTCGTGGCGACCGCCATCGACGACCTGAAAGGCGTCGCCCGGCTCCTCCGGGGGCTCGTCACCGGCAGCCTTCCCCTGGCGACGCTGCGGGCTTCGATATCGGCCGAGGGCGCCGTCGAGGCCAGCCCGGGGCTCTTCGCGCAGCTGGCCCGCTTCTCCGCCATCGGCGTGGTGAGCACGGTCGCGTACGTCCTGCTCTACGTCGTGCTGCGCGCCGGCCTGCCGTCGCTCGGTGCCAATGCCCTTGCGCTGCTCATCACGGCCGTGGCCAACACGGCGGTGAACCGCCGGGTGACCTTCGGCGTCCGCAGCCGCGCGTCCCGTCTCCGTCACCAGCTCCAGGGCATGGCCGTGTTCGCAGTGGGCCTCGGTCTCACCACCGGCGCCTTGGTCGTGCTGCACGACGTGGCGCCCCGGGCCGGCCGCGGCCTGGAGGTGGCCGTCCTCGTCACCGCCGGCGCGGTCGCCACCGTGGTGCGTTTCGCGCTCTTCCGCTCCTGGGTCTTCCCCGGGGCGGCCCGACGACGCCGGACCCCGACCGTCGCGTCCCCGACCTCGCCGTCCCCAACCCCGCCGTCACCAGACCCGAGGAGCTCACGATGACGACCGATGTCCTGCCCATCGAGCCCGCCGTCGACTTACCGCCCGACGCGCCGACCGTACGCGACGGCGGCCATGGCGTTCGACGCCTCGGGGTCGTCCACCGGTTGTGGCGGGGACGGCCCGACGACCCGGCCTGGGTGAGGCCGGCCCTGCTGTCGCTGTTGGTCGGGACGGCCGTGCTCTACCTGTGGGGCCTGGGCGCTTCGGGGTGGGCCAACTCCTTCTACTCCGCCGCGGTCCAAGCCGGGACCAAGAGCTGGAAGGCGTTCTTCTTCGGATCATCGGACGCTGCCAATTTCATCACGGTGGACAAGCCGCCGGCCTCGCTGTGGGTCATGGAGATCTCGGCCCGCATCTTCGGCCTCAACTCGTGGAGCATCCTCGTGCCCCAGGCACTCGAGGGCGTGGCGTCGGTGGCCGTGCTCTATGCCGCCGTGCGGCGCTCGTTCCGCCCCGGGGCGGCGCTGCTGGCCGGCCTCGTGCTCGCCACCACGCCGGTGGCGGCGCTCATGTTCCGCTACAACAACCCCGACGCGCTCCTGGTGCTCTTGCTCACGGTGGCGGCCTACGCCACCGTCCGGGCCCTCGAACGCGCCAACACGTGGTGGTTGGTGCTCGCCATGAGCGCGGTGGGCACGGGATTCATCACGAAGATGTTGCAAGCCTTCCTCGTCGTCCCCGCCCTCGTCCTCGTGTACCTCATCGCAGCACCGACCCCGCTGCGCCGTCGCATCGTGCAACTGGGAGCGGGTGCGCTGGCGCTGGTGGCGTCCTCGGGGTGGTGGGTGGCGATCGTGCAGCTCACCCCGGCCGCCGATCGCCCCTACATCGGGGGATCGCAGGACAACAACCTGTTGAACCTGATCTTCGGCTACAACGGGCTGGGCCGGATCTCCGGCAGCGAGACGGGCAGCGTGGGCGGTGCGGGCACGGGGGGGTCGCAGTGGGGCCCCACCGGGTTCCTCCGCTTCTTCAACGCAGAATTCGGGACACAGATCTCGTGGCTCATCCCCGCGGCGGTGATCCTCGCCCTGGCGTCGTTGTGGCTCTGGCGCCGTCGGCCCCGCACCGACGCACCTCGCAGCGCCGTGCTGCTGTGGAGTGGCTGGCTGGTGGTGACCGTGCTCGTGATCAGCCTGGCCAAGGGGATCATCCACCCCTACTACTCGGTGGCGGCGGCCCCGGCCGTCGGCGCCTTGGTGGGGATCGGCGCGTCGGCGCTGTGGGCGCGGCGCACCACCGTCGGCGCCCGCCTCGCCTTGGCGGTGGCATTGGCGGCGACGGCCGTGTGGTCCTACGTCCTGCTGGAGCGGGCCCCGCAGTGGATGCCGTGGCTGGCGCCGCTCGTGCTCGGGGTCGGGCTCGGCGCCGCCCTCCTCCTCGTCCTGGCGCCCACCGTGCGGGGCAAGGCGGCGTTCGCCCTCGGAACCGTCGGCGTCTGCGCGGCGCTGGCCGGACCATCGGCCTACGCGCTCGACACGGCCGCCACCGCCCACACCGGTGCCATCCCGTCGGCGGGACCGTCGTCGACCACGGGCCCCGGCGGCGGGCCCGGTGGGCCGGGCGCCACTGTCGGGGGCTTCCCCCGTGGTGGTGCCGGCCGGCCCGGCCTCGGTGGTGCGACCGGTGCAGGGACGGGCCCCGGCTCCGGGCTCCCCGCCGGCCGGGGCGGGGCGAGCGGATCGGGCATCGGACCGGGCGCCGCCACCGGATCGCTCCCGGCGGGGAGGTTCGGCCCCGGCGCCGCGCCGGGCACCGGCCCCGGGGCAGCCCGGTTCGGCGGTCGTGCCGGCGTGGGAGGAGCGGGCGGGTTCTTGTCGATCAGCACACCGGGGAGCAAGCTCGTGAAGGCACTCGACGCCGACGCCGGTCACTACACGTGGGTGGCCGCCACGGTGAACTCGAACTCGGCGGCGGGCTACCAATTGGCCACCGGCGACCCCGTCATGGCGATCGGGGGGTTCAACGGCACCGATCCCGCCCCGAGCCTGGCGCAATTCGAGCATGACGTGGCCGACAAGAAGATCCACTACTTCATCGCGGGTGGGAGGGGGCCCGGCACCGGGAGCTCGGACACCACCGCTGCGCAGATCACCCAGTGGGTCGAGAGCCACTTCACCGCCGAGACGATCAACGGCGTGACGGTCTACGACCTGTCCGTTGGTTAGGACGTGTCGGGCGCATCGGCCCTGTCGGTCCCCGACCGGCTCGCCGTCAGCCTCCCCCGTCCACGGCGATCACCTGGCCGGTCACGTAGCCGGCCTCGTCCGAGCACAGGAACCGCACGACGCCGGCCACGTCTTCGGGCCGACACACCCGCCCGAAGGCGGCGCCGGCATCCATGGTGGCGATGTCCTCGACCCCCATGGCCCGAACCAGGCGCCGACCCATCTCCGTGACGACCAGGCCGGGAGCGACCACGTTCACGTGGATCCCATGACGGCGCTCCTCCTTGGCGAGCGTGACCGCCAGGGCCTCCAGCGCGGCCTTGCCCATGTTGTACGGGGCGCTGTTGGGGGCGAGCATCCGGGCCGCGACGCTCGAGACGAAGACGACGTCGCCGCGCGGGCCGCGTCCGCATCGAGGGGAGCACGAGCCGGCACAGGTGGTGCGCCCCGAAGGCGTGGATGGCCACGACGCGCTCGAGCTCGGCCGGGTCGGTGTCGGCCACGGTGTGGCCGCGGCTGGCGATGCCCGCCGAGTGCACGAGGGCGTCGATGGCGCCGAAGTCCTCGAGTACCGCCTCCACCATCGCCTCGTCCTCGGCGGCGGACTCGACCGAGGCCGGGTAGCTCTTGGCCGAAGCGCCCAGCGCCTCGATGGCCGCCACCGTGTCGGCGGCGGCCTCGGCGTCTCGCCGGTAGTTGATCGCCACGTCGAAGCCGTCACCGGCCAGGGCCAGTGCGCACGCCCGCCCGATGCCCCGGCTCCCCCCGGTGACGAGCGCCAGCCTGCCCCCCGAACGCTGCATCGCCGGGCCCGCTACGCCGCGGGGCGGAACATGGGGACGTGGTAGCCGTCGCCGATGTCGGTGAACGCCACGCGCAGCGCCATGCCCACGGCGAGGTCGTCGATCTCGCACCCGACGACGTTGGTCATCATCCGGGGGCCTTCGGCCAGGTCGACCACCGCCGCGACGTAGGGCACCCGCTCGTTGAAGGGCGGAAGGTCGTTCTGGTACACGACCGACCACGTATAGAGCGTGGCGTCTCCGCTCGCCTCCTCCCACGACACGGTGTCGGCCCCGCAACGGGGGCAGAAGGGCCGCGGGTAGTAGTGCGCCCGGCCGCAGGTGGAGCAGCGCATGAGCAAGAGACGACCATCGTTGACCGCGTCCCACCACGCCTGCGTGAAATCGTCAGGGGTGGGGAGATCGAACCGGGTCCTCGCCATGGGTGTCTGCCTCGTTCACGCTCAGGAATGTCGTCGTCGCCGGTCCCCGCAGGGGCCGCTTCCGGGCTGCGGCCATGTTGACCCTGGCTCGCACCATCGGCCATGCTGCCCGGGTTCCAGATCCGACGTCAACGTGGCGCGGGACCCGGCGGCGGGCGTCGGGCCCGAGGCTGTGAAGCAGAAGTAGGAGGACACCTGATGGGCATGCTCGAGGGAAAGACCGCCATCGTCAGCGGCGCCGGGCGCGGGATCGGGCGCGCCGAGGCCCTCCTGCTGGCGGCCGAAGGTGCCAAGGTCATCGTCAACGACGTCGGCGCCTCGCGTGCGGGCGAAGGCAGCGACGTGCACCCCGCCGAGCAGACCGTGCAGGACATCAAGTCGGCCGGAGGCGAAGCACTGCTCAACAGCGCCGACGTGAGCTCGTGGGCCGGGGCCGAGGCGCTGGTGGCCCAGGCGGTGGACACCTGGGGGCAGCTCGACATCCTCGTGAACAACGCCGGCATCCTCAGGGACAAGATGAGCTTCAACATGGACGAGTCCGACTGGGACGACGTCATCCGCGTCCACCTGAAGGGCCACTTCGCGCTGTCGCACTTCGCGGCGGTCCAGTGGCGCAACCGCGCCAAGGCGGGCGACGACGTCTCGGGCCGCATCATCAACACGGCGTCGGAGGCCGGGCTCTTCGGCAATGCCGGGCAGGCCAACTACGGCGCCGCCAAGGCCGGCATCGCGGCCATGACCATCATCCTCGGGCGCGAGCTGGAGCGCTATGGCGTGACCGTCAACGCCATCTCCCCGCGGGCCCGTACCCGGATGACCGAGGACCTCTTCGGCGACATGGCCAAGGCCGAGGAGGGCAAGTTCGACGCCTTCGCCCCCGAGAACGTGGCCCCCCTGGTGGTGTTCCTGGCTTCGGACGAGGCCGCCGACGTGAACGGGCAGAACTTCGTGGTGTACGGGGGGTCGGTCTGGGTCATGCAGGGGTGGCAGCCCGCCGGCCAGCTCAAGCGGGACACGGGGTGGACACCGAAGGAGCTGGCCGACAACAAGGCCACGCTCTTCGCCACCCGGGCCTCGGGCCTGCCTCCGTTCACCTTCTGATCCGCTCCCCTGCTTCGGCCTTCAGGGGGGTCGGCTCGGGGCCGGAGGGCCCTCGAGGGGGGTCGGCACGGTCCCTGACGAGAATGTCAGGTACGGCGCCGGGGATCGGGTTATCCTCTGGCAGCCCAAGGGGAAGCGGCGCACCAATTCAGGGGAGGCTCACACCATGCTCGGACTACTCAGCACCACTACGGCGGACGGCACGAGGCACCGGGTCCGACGCCGGACACCGCGTGTCGTAGCGGTCGCTGTCATGGCGGGGCTCACCCTCGGTGCGGCCGCCTGCAGCAGCACACCCTCGGCGACGACCACCACCAAGGCGACCACCACCACCGTCGCCATCGACCCCACCACGGCCCAGGCCGACATCTCGACCACCTACGACACGCTGTTCAACCTGGCGAACCCGGACCTGGCCAGCAAGGTGGCCGTCATCCAGGACGGGCAGTCGGTGTCCGCGGCGATGCAGCAGGCGCTGTCGTCGTCCGAGGCGAGCGCGTCGCAAGGCTCGAAGATCGACAGTGTCAGCATCCTGACCGCGAGTCAGTGCACGGCCCAGCACCTGGGGTCGCAGTGCGCCAAGGTCGTCTACGACATCCTCGGCACGGGGGGAACGGCCATCCTCCCCAACAACAACGGCTACGCCGTGTTCACCGACGGCCACTGGCTCGTGGCCAAGATGACGATCTGCACGCTGCTCGGGCTCTTCTACTCGGCCGAGGGCAAGACCGGGAGCCCGGCGGGCTGCTGAGCCGCACACGGCGCCGGCCCTCGGGCCGGGCCAGCGCGCCTGACCCATCTCGAACCCAGCACGAGGTCCTGAGCGAGCGCCGCCGGGGGCGCCGCTTCAGGACTTGCTGGGCAGCACCGCCGTGGCCTCGCCCACGACCTTCACCTCGCCGTCGCCGTTGGCCAGGCTGCACTCGAGGTCGACGAGGTTGCGGCCGTCTTCGACCCGCTTGCCGGTCACCACGATCTTGGTGGTGAGCTCCTCACCGGGCCAGGTCTGGCGGGAGAAGCGCACCTTGTAGTGGGTGAGGTGGCCGGGCCCGACGTAGTCGGTGAGGGCCGTGCCGAGCAGGCCCATGGAGAACATCCCGTGGCCGAACACGCTGGGCTGGCCCGCCGCGGTGGCGAGGATCTCGTCGTGGTGCATGGGGTTGTAGTCCCCCGAGGCGCCGGCATAGCGCACCAGATCGGTCCGGGTCAGGGTGTGGCTCGAGGCCGGCGCCTCGTCGCCTTCTTTGACGTCCTCGTAGTACCGCGTCGCCCCAGCCATGTCCGTCCGTCCCCTTCTCGCCCGATCGCCGCAGCTTGGGCGTGGTGTCCGTACCGTGTCAAAACCTTCGTTGCTCACACCCCGGTGACGCTCAGCTCCCGGGCTCGGGGTCGCGGGGCAGGCCCAGGATGCGCTCCCCGATGACGTTGCGCTGCACCTCGCTCGTCCCCCCGGCGATGGTCAGGCACCGGGCCGAGAGAAAGCCCTGGCTCCACCGGCCCGCGTCGCCCTCGGTGGTGGCGCTGCGGGCACCGAGCTGGACGAGGCCGAACTCCTGGAGGCGTTGCTCGTGCTCGGCACCGAGCAGCTTGCGCACGCTCGCCTCGGGACCGGGCTCGACGCCCGACACCGACCGCAGCGTCGTCCGGGCACCGAGCAGCGCCAACGACTGGGCCTCGGCCAGCAGGCTCCCGACACCGTCGAGGACGACGGTGTCTTCTGAGACCGCGGTGTCTTCGGAGCCGGCGTGGATGCCCTTGAGGATCCCCTCGATGCCGAAGCCCCACGTGGCCCCCGAGGCCATGGACACGCGCTCGTTGGCCAGGGTGGTGCGGGCCAGGCGCCATCCCCCGTTGACCTGTCCCACCACGCAGTCGTCGGGCACGAAGACGTCGGTGAAGAACACCTCGTTGAACATGGCCGCCCCCGTGATCTCGCGCAGCGGTCGCACCTCGATGCCCTCGGTGTGCATGTCGACGATGAAATAGGTGATGCCCTCGTGCTTGGCGGCGTCGGGGTCGCTCCGGGCCAGGCAGATCCCCCAGTCGGCGCGCATGGCGATGGAGGTCCACACCTTCTGGCCGTTGAGCACCCAGCCACCGTCGTGGCGGGTGGCGCGCATCGCCAGGGCGGCGAGATCGCTCCCGGCCCCGGGCTCGCTGAACAACTGACACCACACGAGCTCGCCACGCATGGTGGGACCGACCCAGCGCTCCTGCTGCTCGAGGGTCCCGTGGGCGATGATGGTGGGCAGCGCCCACGCGCCCACGGCGAGATGGGGCCGGTGCACGCGGCCGCGGCGAGCTCCTCGTCGATCACGAGCTGCTCGACCGGGCCGGCACCCCGTCCCCACGGCACCGGCCAGTGGGGCGTGAGGAGCCCGGCGTCGACGAGCCGCCGACGACGTTCGTCGTGGTCGGGCGCGGCGGCCACCTCGGCGACCACGGGCCGGACCTGCTCCCGGATGCGCTCGGCTTCCTCGGGGAGATCCAGCACGAGCCGGCGCCGGCTGCCGTCCAGGGCGGCGCGCGTCGCTTCGACCCGCAGCGCCGAGCTCGGGCCCACCAGCTGACGCAGCGACAACGCCCGGCGCAGGTACAGGTGGGCGTCGTGCTCCCAGGTGAAGCCCATCCCCCCCAGGATCTGGATGCAGGCCTTGGCGCACTCGACCGAGGCGTCGAGGGCGAAGGCCCCGGCCAGCACGGCCGACAGCTGGGCCTGGGCGGCGTCGCCAGCGTCGGCGGCCTGGGCGGTGTCCCACGCCAGCGCGGTGACCTGCTCGACGGCCACCAGCATGTCGGCGAGGCGGTGCTTGATGGCCTGGAACTGTCCGATGGGCCGGCCGAATTGGCGCCGTTCGATGGCGTAGGCCGTGCCGACGTCGAGACACCAGCGCGCCCCGCCGGCGCACTCGGCGGCGGCGAGCACGAGGGCGAGGTCGCGCACCGTGGTGCTCGACACCGCCGGCAGCTGGCGTTCGGGCTCGACCACGAGGCCCTCGACGCGCACCGTTCCCACCCGGCGGGTGGGGTCGAGGCTGCCGAGCGGACCGGCGCTGACCCCGGGGGCGTCGAGGTCGATGACGCACCACGACGACTGCCCCACCCTCGACGCTGCCACCCTCGACGCCGCCACCCTCGACGGCCACGGGGGCGAGCAGCCGCCGGGCCAGGGTGGCGCTCAACACGGGCCCCACCTCACCAGCGACGTCGAGCGAGCCGTCGCCGGCGCGCCGGGCGGTGAGGGTCCCGGCTCCGGGGAGGACCACGGCGGTGGGGACGGTGCCGTCGGCCATGGCCGGCAGGAGCGCCTTGCGCTGGGGATCGTCCGCCCCGGCCGCCACCACGGCGGCCCCGAGCATGGTGGCGAGCGCCGGTCCGGGCATCACCGCCCGCGCCATCTCCTCCACGACCACGGCGAGCTCGAGCATGCCGAAGCCCTGGCCCCCGTACTCCTCGGCCACGTGGATGCCGAGCCACCCCTGGGCGGCCAATTCGTCCCAGAACGGCGGCATGGTCTCGGTCTCGGCGTCGAGCAGGGCGCGGGCCACCTCGGGCGGACAGCGCGCCTCGAGCCAGCGACGCACGGTGCGGCGCAGCTCCTCGTGGTCCTCCCCGATGCCGATGGGCATGCCCTACTCCCTGTCCACTGTCCGTGTTGCCCGGTGTTGCTGTGTCCGGCGGTCCGTCAGAACCAACCGATGAGGTGGTCGATGGACCACACCTGCCAGCCGTGGGTCCCCAGGATCACCGCCGCAGCCAGGACCATCATGGCGTTCTGCCCTTGCTCCGCCCAGTCATGGATCATGAGCACGAAGTACAAGAGGTTGAGGGCGATGCTGGCGAAAGCGGCCACGGGGGTGAGGATCCCGAAGGTCAGCCCGATCCCGAGCGACAGCTCGCTCATGAGGATGACCCAGGTCATGGCCTTGGGATGGGGCTTCACCACGGCGTCGAAGCCGGTGCCGACGAATTTCCACCGGTGCTTGGCGGCGATGTCGGCGGCCCAGTTGATCCCCGCCTGGCGCTTGATCCAGGCCTCGAGGTTCTTGTGCCGGAAGCTCTCGAGCCACCACAGCCCGAGCCCGATGCGCAGGACAGCCGCCCACTCGGCCCCGGTGAGCAGAGACGTCTTCACGCCGGGGGTCTCAGCCGCGGTGGATGAGGTTGAAGCGCGACGTGACCACGGGCTCCGACGTCGCCTCGTCCCGCCACACCGTCTCGGTCACGAGGAAGGTCATGGTCTTGCCCTTGGACTCCTTGGCGTAGGCGTCGGTGACGTGGCCCTCCCCCACGAGCACGTCCCCCACCACCACGGGCCGGTGGTAGATGAACTCCTGCTCGCCGTGGAGGATGATGCCGCCCTTGGCCATGAGCGGGCCGATGACCTCCCCCATGGGATTGCCCTTGGGCTTGTCGGTGGGCTGCGCCTCGGGGAACTCGCCCCAGGTCTGCATGACGAAGGGGAACGTGGGTGGCACCGGGATGGCGTCGAAGCCGGCCTCCGCGGCGGCCCGGGGGTCGCGGTAGACGGGGTTGGCGTCGCACACGGCGGTGGCGAAGTTGGCGACCGGTCCCCGTTCGACGACGACCCGGGACTTGCTCATGGGCTTGCCGATGATCTTGCTCAGCTCGTCGTCCGACATCGTGCTCCTCCCCTGGCCGTGACCGGTGTGACCGGTCTTCCCCATAGGCGCCGAGCCCCATTGGCGCCGTGACACTGTGCCGCCAATGGGGGCCACACCGCCAATGCGGGCCACGCCGCCCGGGGCGCAATAGGGACTTTGGTCCCTAGTGGGGGGAGCGGCCATGGCCCAAGATGTCGGGAGCTTCGTCGCCCGCTGCTTTTCCCGGTCGGAGGCGAGCACCGGGCCGGTGCCGAACATGCCCCCGGCCACCACCCGGAGCTGTACGGACCGCCGGGCCCGTCCGATCGAGCAGCCCCCAGAGTGATCGGACGGGCCCCGGCGTGCCCACCGCTTCTCGCCCCTGCTACCGTGCCGCGGCCCGCCCGAGACGCCGAGACGTCTCCGGCGGTCCCGACGACCACGGTGAGGAAGCGATGCCCGAGTTCGAGACGCTCGGCTACGAGGAGTCCGAGGGCGTGGCGTGGGTCACCCTGAACCGGCCCGACGTCATGAACGCCTTCAACACCACCATGCAGCGCGAGCTGCGCAGCGTGTGGCGCTGGCTCCGGCGCCACGACGACGTCCGGGTGGTGGTGCTCACCGGGGCCGGGGACAAGGCCTTCTGCACCGGCATCGACCGCTCCGAGGCGCTGGCCGACGGGCCCCGGCCGGGACGGTCGGGCGCACCGGGTCGGGCGCTTCTGGATCGGGCGGCCCCACCTCGGGCCCCGCCGAGGACGAGCCCGTGCACATCGGGTCGGGCTCGACGCCGTTCATGTTCGACGACCCCGGGGAGAACCTCGGCCCCAAGGCCAACGACCTGTGGAAGCCGGTCATCGCGGCGATCAACGGCATCGCCTGCGGGGGTGCCTTCTACATGCTGGGCGAGGTCGACTTCATGATCGCGGCCGACCACGCCACCTTCTTCGACCCCCATCTCACCTTCAACATGGCGGCCGCCTTCGAGCCCCTCCAGATGACCGATCGCATGCCCTTCGGTGACCTCGTCCGCCTCACCCTCCTCGGGAGCGAGGAGCGCATGAGCGCCCAGCGGGCCCTCCAGACCGGCCTCGTCACCGAGGTGGTGCCGGCCGACGAGCTCCGGGACCGGGCCCAGTGGGCGGCGGCGGAGATCGCCAAGGCCCATCCGGTGGCGGTCCAGGGAACCCTGCGGGCCCTGTGGGCGGGGCGCGAGCTCTCTCGCAGCCAGGCGCTCGGGCTGGGGTGGGCGTTCGTGGGCCTCGGCAACGACCCCACCGCCCTGGCCGAGGGCCAGGCCCGTTTCGCCTCGGGGGAACGGGTGAAGTGGCGCCTGCGCTGACCCGGCGCCCTCAGCCCGACAGCAGGCCGATGGCCAGGGCCCGGAAGGCCCGGGCCCGGTGCGAGCGGGTGTTCTTCTCGGCGCTCGGCATCTCGGCGTAGGTCCGCCCGTCGCCGCCGTCGGGGATGAACACGGGGTCGTAGCCGAAGCCGCCGCGTCCCCCGCCGCTCGGGCGAGATCGTCCCCTCCACCACGCCGTGGGCCACCACCTCGCGCCCGTCCGGGAAGCAGGCCATGGCCACGGTCCGGAACCGGGCCCGGCGGGCCTCGGGAGCGTGGGCGCCGGCCGCGTCGAGCTCGGCCAGGAGCTTGGCCACGTTGTCGTCGTAGGTGGCGTGCTCGCCCGAGTAGCGGGACGAGTACACACCGGGGCCGCCTCCGAGCGCCTCGACCTCGAGCCCGGTGTCATCGGCGATGGCGGGCAACCCCGTGGCCTTCACCAGCGCCACCGCCTTGAGCCGGGCGTTGTCCTCGAGGGTGTCGCCGGTCTCCTCCACCTCGGCGACCGACGAGGGCCGGGCCACGAGCTCGACCCGGTCCCCCACCGTGTCGGCCACGAGCGCCACGATCTCGGCCGCCTTGTCGGGGTTGGCCGTGGCCAGCACCATGCGGAGCCTCCCGGTGGCGCCCGACGCCGTTGCCGTCGCCGTCGCCGCGCCGTCGTCACCGCGGCGGGGGCGGCTCGGCCAGGACGGCGCGTGTGCTCGTCGAGCAGCACGGCGATGCCGTGCTCGGCCAGGCCCAGCAGCTCGTCGAGCTCGCCGCGGGAGAAGGCCATCCCCTCGGCGGTGCCCTGCACCTCGATGAACCGTCCCGACCCCGTCATCACCACGTTCATGTCCACCTCGGCCCGCGAGTCCTCGGAGTAGTCGAGGTCGAGCAGACAGGCGCCGTCGACGACGCCCACCGACACCGCGGCGCAGGCGTCGGTGAGGGGGTGCGCCGACAGCACCCCTGTCTGCACCAGCCGGCGTGAAGCAGTCGTGCAGCGCCACGTAGGCGCCGCAGATCGAGGCCGTGCGCGTCCCGCCGTCGGCCTGCAGCACGTCGCAGTCCACCGTCACCGGCAGCTCGCCCATGGCCACCAGGTCGGTCACGGCCCGCAGCGACCGGCCGATGAGGCGCTGGATCTCCTGGGTCCGGCCCGACTGCTTGCCCTTGGCCGCCTCGCGGCCCGATCCGCTCGGCCGACGACCCCGGCAGCAGCGAGTACTCGGCGGTGACCCAGCCCTTGCCGCCGCCGCGCATCCAGGGCGGGACGCGCTCTTCGACCGACGCCGTGCACAGGACCTTGGTCTTGCCCATGGACACCAGGACCGACCCGGGGGCGAACTCGGTGAAGTCGCGCACGAAGGTCACCGGGCGCAGGCTCGGCCACGTCCCGGCCGTCGGCCCGCAGGGCCCGGGCGGTCGGTCACAGCGAGTACCCCCGGCCCACGGCGGCCTGCTCGACGCGGCCCCCGAAGGCCGTCGGTCGCCTCGGCCAGGACCTCGGCCGCGGCGGACCGTGGGCCAGCGATGGGTGACCACCAGCCGCCGGGCACCGGCGCCGCCGGGCGTTGCGAACCGGCTTGTCTGCCCGCTCATGTGCTGGCGGGCCCTTCGTATTCGGTGGTGTAGGTGGCCTCGCACAGGGCGAGGTCGAGCCCGGGGCCGAGGGCGACGAGCGACCACTCGGGCCCGGAGTCCGCAGAGTAGCCGAGCGCGCCCGTCGCCCTTCGAGCCGCACGGCCAGGGTGACCGGGCGGTGGTCGGTGCGGCTGAAGGCGAGCCGCAGCTCACCGACGTCCACCCCTCACCGTCGCCCACCTCGTGCCAGTCGAGGATCCCCTCGACCTCCTGGGTCAGACGCTCCAGCACGCCGGGGGCGGCGTAGACCGGGATCGGGGTCGCGGTCGAAGCCGTACACCCAGCGCGCCGCGGTGACGAAGCCCTCGATGTCGCTGAAGTGGTCGGGGTGCTCGTGGGTGAGCACGATGGCCGAGAGCTCGAGCGGGTCGCTGAAGCGCTGCAGGTTGGCGAAGGTCCCGGGACCGGCGTCGAGCCACACCGACGTCCCCGATCCCCACGACCGCACCAGGTAGCCGCTGGCGGCGCCGCCGGCGGCCTGAGGCTGCCGTCACAGCCGAGGACGGTCAGGGTCAGCACCCGCTCAGCCGGCGCCGCGCTCGCCGGCGCCGCGACGGCCCGGGGCCGCGGCGTCGGCGCACGGGCGGCGGGTCGGGCCACGACACCGCCCCACCTCGCCGAGCTCGGCGCCGAAGAGCCGGCCCCCCACGGCGCGGAACCACTCCACGTCGCCCGACGAGAACACCGCAGCGTGCCCGGCTCTCGTCCCCGCCCCGCCGCGCCGTCCGCCGGCCGGCTCGGCGCCGCCGAGGATGGCCCGCACCTCGAAGGCGGTCTCGTCGGCCGAGGACACGAGCACCACCTCGCGGCCCATGACGTCGGCGATGGTCCGGGCCAGGAACGGGTAGTGGGTGCACCCGAGCAGCAGCGTGTCGACCCCGGCCTCGCGCACCGGGGCCAGCAGGCGCTCGGCCAGCACCACCACCTGGTCCGAGCGCGTCTCGCCCCGTTCCACGAACTCCACGAACCCCGGGCACAGGCGGGCACGAGCTCGAGCGGGACGGGCAGCGCCCATGGCCCGCTGGTAGGCGCCCGACGGGATGGTGCCCACCGTGCCGATCACCCCCACCCGGCGGTTGCGGGTGGCCTTGGCCAGCGGCCGCACCCCGGGGTCGATGACCCCGATGACCGGCACGCGGCAGCAGGGCGCGCAGGGTGTCGAGCGCGGCGGCCGAGGCGGTGTTGCACGCCACCACCACCAGCTTCACGTCGTGCTCGTCGACGAGCCAGCGCCCGATCTGCACCGCGAACGACCGCACCTCGGCGAGCGGGCGCGGCCCGTAGGGGTAGCGGCCGGTGTCGCCCACGTAGACGAGGTCCTCGTGGGGGGCGAGGTCGATCAGCGCCCGGGCCACGGTCAGCCCACCGAACCCGCTGTCGAACATCCCGATGGGACGGTCGTCCATCGCCCGAAGGCTACGGCACCCGACCGGGCGCCGAGGGCCATCGCCGGCCTCACGGCCGGAGGCGCTCAGACGAGCGGGAGCTGGGGCGCGTCGGCCAGCGAGGGCTTGCCCGTCTTGCCGCCCCCCGCCGGGAAGACCTGCCCGGGGAGGAACGACCGCACCCGGTGCTCCCCGGGCCGGCCCCCGAGCACCTCGACCGACTCGGCCCCGTTGCGCTCGTTCCGGACGTAGCCGAGGAACCTCCACGCCGCCCCCCGCAGCACCGGTCCCTCGATCTCGACCGGGTCCCCCGGTCGCAGCCCGTTCCACTCCTCGCGTGCGGTGGAGGTGCTCGGGCAGCGCCTGCACCTTCCTCTTGGCCTTCGCCGCCTCTGGGTCACCGCGGCGGCCGCCGGGCCGGGCCGGGTGCGAGCCACGACGGCGGGGCGGAGGTCGGCCATGATCGAAACCTATACCGTGTCATCCGGACCCGAGGACTACCGGGGCGGCTTGCGGGTATGCCCTTAGGGTATGCCACTACCACGCACCGGCGACAGGAGCACGACATGGCGAGCGAAGGGCTGCACGAGTCCGCTGACCTCCTCGACGAGGAGACCATCGACCACCACCGGGCCGTCACCTCGCTGTGCGAAGAGCTCGAGGCCGTCGACTGGTACGACCAGCGGGTGAAGGCCACCTCCGACTCCAGCCTGGCCGATGTCCTCGCCCACAACCGCGACGAGGAGAAGGAGCACGCCTCGATGACCCTCGAGTGGCTCCGGCGCCAGCGACCCCGCCCCTCGACCAGCCACCTCCGCACCTACCTCTTCACGACGGGGTCGATCCTCGAGACCGAAGCCGAGGCCGAATCGGGCCCGGGGCCGCAGGAACCGGACAGGGAGGCGGGCGGGAGCTCGGGATCACTCGGGATCGGGAGCCTGAAGGGACGCCAATCATGAACCACCTCCACCGCCACCTCGCCCCCATCGCCGACGCCGGATGGCAGGCCATCGAAGAGGAGATCAAGCCCCGCCTCGAGACCTACCTGGCGGCCCGCAAGCTCGTCGACTTCGAGGGGCCCCTGGGCTGGACCCATTCGGCCACCACCCTGGGCCGCACGGCGCCGATCGCGGGACCGCTCCCCGACGTCACCGGCGCCCAACGCCAGGTCCTCCCGCTGGTGGAGCTGCGCGCCCCCTTCGTGGTCAGCCGCTCCGAGGTCGACGCGGCCGAGCGGGGCGCCACCGACCTCGACCTGCCCGGCCTCGAGGAGGCGGGTCGGCGCATCGCCCTGGCCGAGAACACCGCCGTCTTCCACGGCTACGGGCGCCGGCAGATCAAGGGCATCACCGAGAACACATCGCACAGCGGCGCTCACGCTCTCCGCCGACGCCGAGCACTACCCCACCGCCGTGGCCGAGGCCGTCGACGTGCTCCGGGGGCGGGCATCGGCGGCCCCTACGGCCTGGCCCTGTCGCCGGGGATCTACACCGAGATCGTCCACACCGCCGAGCACGGCGGCCACCTCCTCCTCGACCACCTCCGCCAGATCCTGGGTGGCCCCCTGGTGTGGGCGCCCGGGGTCGAGTGCGGCATCGTCCTCAGCCTGCGGGGCGGGGACTTCGTCCTCGAGTCGGGCCAGGACATCTCCATCGGCTACGCCTCGCACGACGCCGAGGTCGTGGCGCTCTACCTCGAAGAGAGCTTCAGCTTCCGTGTCCTCGAGCCCGACGCGGCCGTGCAGCTGCGTACCAAGGCCAAGAAGTAGCACCGATCAGCAGTAGCCCAATCAGCAGTAGCCCCGCTCAGAAGTAGATGGTGTGCGGGCCCGCTCGGTGACGACGTCGATGTCGTCGGTCCAGGCTCCGGTGGACAGGTACTTCCAACCGCCGTCGGCCGACACCACCACGATGACCCCCGCGTCGATGACGCCGGCGCACTTGGCCGCGCCGGCCATGGCCGCCCCGGTGGAGATCCCGGCGAAGACCCCCACCTCGGCCAACCGCCGGGTCCAGACGATCGACTGCTCGGGGCCCGACGATGGTCTTGCGGTCGAGCAGCTCCGGCGCCGCCGAGCTCGGTGAAGATGGGCGGGATGTAGCCGTCGTCCAGATTGCGCAGCCCGTCCACCATCTCCCCGGCCGGCGGCTCGACGGCCCACACCTCGATGGCCGGGTTCCGCTCCTTCAGGAACCGGCCCACCCCGAGCAGCGTGCCCGACGTCCCGAGCCCGGCCACGAAGTGGGTGACCTCGGGACAGTCCCGCCAGATCTCGGGCCCGGTCCCCTCGTAGTGGGCCCGGGGATTGGCGGCGTTGCCGTACTGGTAGAGGAAGACCCATTCGGGGTGCTCGGCGTGGATCCGCTCGGCCATGCGCACCGCCCCGTTCGATCCCTCGGAGCCCGGGGACTCGATGATCTCGGCCCCCCACACGGCCAGCAGCTGCCGCCGCTCGACCGAGACGTTGGAGGGCAGCACCACCTTGAGGTGGTACCCCTTCAGCCGCGCCACCAGGGCGAGGCCGATGCCGGTGTTCCCCGAGGACGGCTCGAGCAGGGTGGCCCCGGGCGTGAGCCGCCCGTCCTTCTCGGCCTCCTCCACCATCGACAGCGCGATCCGGTCCTTCACCGACCCGCCCGGGTTCTGCCCCTCGAGCTTGACCAGGATCCGCACCGCGGGATTCGGGCTGAGCGCGCTCACGTCGACCAGCGGTGTGTTCCCGATCAGGTCGAGGACGCTCGAGACCTGCGCCATGGCTTCGCGGTCGCGTCGGCGCCTCAGCGCCCGCAGCCACCGGCCACGGCGGGCAGGATCGACACCGTGGCGCCGTCGGCCACCTTGGTGTCGAGCTGCTCCAGGTAGCGGACGTCGTCGTCGTCGACGTAGACGTTCACGAACCGGTGCAGGGTCCCGTCCTCGGTGAGGACCTGGCCCGTCATGCCCGGGATAGCTGCGCACCAGATCGTTCAGCACCTCGCCGATGGTCGCACCCTTGGCGATCACCGTGGACTGGCCCGCCGGCGTGGGGCCGCAGGACGGTGGGGAGCCGCACTTCGACGGGCACGATGCCCTCCCGGGTCGGAGGCCGCCGCGCCCCGAGGGACGACGGACCGGCCCGACGAATGTCGACGACTTCGGTCAGCATTCTACCGGGCCGGTGTCACCGGGGCTCGACCACGACCGGCTCCTCGTCGACCACCTCCCCGTGGATCCGGTACGACCGGACATGGGATGGGTGTCGCGCAGCGACACGAGCACGTAGTGCCAGCCCGGATCGGGGGCCTGGGCCACGTCGGTGGGCGACGGGTAGGCGTCGGTGTGGGTGTGGGAGTGGAACACGCCCATGATCTCGATGCCCCGCGCCTCGGCGTCGCGGTCGGCCCGCAGGTGCTCGCTGGGGTCGACGGTGTAGAGCTTGGCCGAGGCGGCCAGGTTGCGGGTCGGGTAGCAGCGCGACCACGTCCCCCGTGGCCAGGTCGCCACCGAGCAGCCCGCAGGCCTCGTCGGGCAGCCCGCTCAGGCAGTGCCCGACGATCTCGGCGTACACGGGGGCGGGCAACCGCAGCATCCTCCGAGGGTACCGGGGGTCTCCCCCGACCGGCACGGACGGACCGGGGGCGGCGCCGGGTACCGTTCCGCGCGTGGCAGCGGCGAAGGGACCGGGTCGTCGGGCGTCGCGCCGCGTGCCCGACGACGGCACCGACCGCATCAAGACGGTGGCCCGGAACCGTCGCGCCCGTCACGACTACGACATCCTCGAGACCTACGAATGCGGCCTGGCCCTCCAGGGCAGCGAGGTGAAGTCCCTCCGGGCCGGGCGGGTCACCCTGGCCGACGCCTACGCCCGGGTGGAAGAGGGCGAGGCCTGGCTCCTCGGGGTCCACATCCCCCCCTACGAGCACGCCGCCGGCTTCGGCGCCCACGATCCCGAACGGACGGCGCAAGCTGCTCCTGCACCGCGACCAGATCGACGAGCTCATGGGCCAGACCCAGCAGCAGGCCCTCACCCTCGTGCCGCTCTCCATCTATTTCAAAGACGGACGGGCCAAGGTGGAACTGGCCCTGGCCAGGGGCCGGCGCCTCTACGACAAGCGCCACGCCATCGCCACCCGCGACGCCGAGCGCGACGCCGAGCGCGAAGCGCGCTTCGCGGCGGGCAAGAGCGTGGGACGAGGGGCCCGCAAGGAATACGACTGAATCCTCCCCCCGACGACCTAGACACTCCCCCGGGGTAGAATGGGCTTTCACACAACAACACGGGGGTGATCGGTTTCGACTTTGGTCGTCAAATTCGGGAGAAGCGAGCCGTGGTCTCCGGAACCACGTTAAAGAGCCGGAACAAAAAACAAATGCCGAGCCTCAGCTCGCGCTGGCTGCTTAATAAGTAGCCCGTCCGTCCGGTCTCAGCCCTGCAGGCCGGTAGCGGGCGTCATTCAGCGGGGCTTACCCGGGCGGTTCCACCGATTGGCCGCCGGGGACACCAAAGGTCGGTTGGGGGCCCTCGAATTCGCCGGCGGCGGCGAGGGCCCCGAGATCTAGCTGCCGGCTGCGCTCGGAGAAGGCCCGATGAGAAGCCGAAGGACGCGGGTTCGATTCCCGCCACCTCCACTCGTTGTCAGAATCACATCATTTCCCCACGTCACAGTCCACTTTTCGTGTCCGATCGCCCGGTCACGTTTTGGGGCTCGTTCAAACCCGGCCTACGGATTCGACACAATGCTGATTGTCGTCTCAATGAGCCGTTCCGATCTGCTCGCTGAACCGTCCTGATCTAAAGGAATCGGCGTAACGCGTGAATATCGGACGGTCTGCCGTTACGGAGCCGCCGTGCAGGCGCCCGCGCGCAACCGGCACGTCCCGGTCGGGCAATGAGATCACCTGGTCCGTGCGTTATGCGCTGCCCGAGTGTGTTCGTGTCTCAGACCCAACGGCTGATCCGACCTCATCCGCAAGATGACGAGGCCGGCTCAGCCGCTCTCAGCTTGTGCTAGCTCCGGAGGAAAGCCAACAGGTCCGCGTTGAACATTTCCGCGTGGGTTGCTGTAAGGCCGTGCGGTGCGCCCGGGTAGTAGATCTCCTGCGCACCGGGGATGAGCTGTGCCGACTTCCGCGCCGAGTCCTTCACAGGGACGATCTGGTCGTCCTCGCCGTGCGCTACAAGCGTTGGAACATCGAACTTCTTGAGGTCTTCGGTGAAATCCGTTTCGGAGAAGGCCTTGATGCTTTCGTACGAGCCCTTGATGCCAGCCTGCATGCTCCACAGCCAGAACTGGTCAAGTGCTCCCTGCGAGACTTTGGCACCGGGGAGATTCGCGCCGTAGAAGGGCAGCGCCAAGTCCTTGTAGAACTGGGAGCGATCGGCCATCACGCCTGTACGCAGGTCATCGAAGACCTTCATCGGCAGGCCCTCGGGATTGGCGTCGCTCTGCACCATGATCGGTGGCACCGCGGACAAGAGCAAGGCCTTCGAGACCCGGCTCGTCCCATGACGACCGATGTAGCGGGCAACTTCTCCTCCGCCGGTCGAATGCCCAACCAACGTGGCATCGTGCAGATCGAGCGCCTCGATCACCGCTGCCAAGTCATCGGCATAGCCGTTCATGTCGTTGCCGTTCGAGGGCTGACTGGATCGACCATGACCGCGTCGGTCGTGGGCCACGACTCGGTAGCCGTTCTGGACCAAGAACAGCAGCTGAGCGTCCCAAGCATCCGCATTCAGCGGCCAGCCGTGGGAGAATGTAACAACAGGACCAGATCCCCAGTCCTTGTAATAAATCTCGGTCCCGTCTTTCGTGGTGATCGTGCTCATTTGTATCTCCTTTCATGTTTCCTCTTTGTCGAGGACATCTAGTTGTCTTGCGATGTGAGCTTGTGCTGACGTCAATAGCGGTCTGTCGACTAAGGCCTTTGGAGCGCTGCCAAGTGCCCGGCCACGACCTTGAGATGGTGTGGGAAGGCAAATGGCTTTCGTTTGCCGATGGCCTGCTAACCACTGGATTCGGCTGGAACCCTTTCCCATAGGTGGCCTGACACAGTGGGTGTCGGCTCTGCCGCACTTTCCTGAGCTCCAGCCTCGAGGCCGCGCCTCGCAACGATCGTTGCAACGGCCATGACTCCCGCCATGATGAAGAAGACGGTGCGCGAGGCATAGGCGAAGTCGAGGCGTACGAAATGCGGAATCGTGGCGACGCTTCCGTGCCCACCTTGGGACAGCGAGATCCTCTGGGCCTCGGTGGTCGCCTGCCCGGAGGGCACACCTCTTGAGGTGAGCGAAGTCGTGATTCTGGATCGAAACACAGATACGGTGATCGTGCCGAGAATTGCAAAGCCCAGACTTGCCGCAAAGTTTCGCACGGTTTGGGTTATGCCGGTGGCCTCACCGTAGGTGAGCTGCGAAGCCCTGTTCACGGCGTCGGTGTTGGCCTGGCCCAACATGAGCCCCATCCCAGCTCCAGCGAGGACCACGAACCACACCTGGGAGGAGAGGTTGAGGTCGGGCATTTTCGAGGCCCACAGGGCGAACCCGACTGCGGCGAGCGCCGAACCGAGAAACACAGGGCGCTTGGCGCCGCGGCGGTCGAGCATTCGCCCGCCGATCTGGGCAGCTACGACGAAGCCGGCGAAGAAGTACAAGAGGACCAGGCTTGCCTTGAGCGTCGGCTCGCCCAGGCTGATCTGGGCGTACTCGCTGGCAAAGAAGAACACGGGAATGAACGCAAGATTCGCTATCCCAAGGATGACGTTTTCGACCGAGAACGCCCGGTTAGCGAAGATGTGGACCTCGATGAGCGGTGAATTGCTACGCCGCTCGTGGGCGAAGAACAGAGCAATGAGCACCACCCCCAAGGCGATCGACGCCCAGATGACCGGGTTCGACCAGCCCCACAGTGAAGACTGCTCGAAGCCGAAGACGCTAAGGCCCACTCCGCCTGCGATAAGACCCAGACCGCCGTAGTCGAGCGGTGCTGGACGGTGGACTGTGACCGGCTTCGAGATCGCGATCAACGACAAGGAGATGAGAGCTACGGGAATGTTGATCCAGAAGATCGCTCTCCAGGTCCATTCGGTGAGGTATCCGCCTGCCACCGGGCCAATAGCGGTAAGTCCTCCGGCAATTCCGAAGAAGAGAGCCAAGGCCCTCCCGCGCTGGTGGAGATCGAAGGTCTGCACGACAATCGCCAATGCAGCCGGGAACATGATCGCACCCCCGACTCCCTGTACAGCTCGGAACGTCACGATCCATATCTCGGCCAGATCTCCCTTGGGGGTCAGGCCACACATGGCTGACGCGCCGGCGAACACGATCACTCCGATGACAACCATCTTGCGGTGGCCCACCGTGTCGGCCAGCCTCCCACCAAAGGCGAAGAAGGCAGCCAACGCAAGGAGGTAAGCGTTGATTGCCCACAGAGTGCCGCTACTCGACAGACCGAGCTTGTGTTGGATGTTTTGGGCGGAGACGGAAACGATGGTCTGGTCGATGAAGGTCATCGCGACCGCAAAGATCATCGCCGCCAGGACTAGGCCTCTCTTGCCACCGCTCATGGCAACCCCACTTCCGTTCTCGATTGACGAACCATGCGGTGATCGTCGCCCGGGAGCGCACGCGGTCGCATCCCGTGGACCGCGTAGTCGATTTGCACCGACCTGGGGGCTACACGTCGAGGACTCGACCCAGTTGCCGGCGCGATTCGACGCCCAGCTTCCGGTAGACCTTGCGCAGGTGGTAGTCGACCGTGTTGGCGCTGATGAACATCTGAGCCGCGATCTCGGGGTTGGTGGCTCCTTGTGATGCCAGACGAGCGACGCGGACCTCCTGGGGGGTGAGGTCGTTGGCCGCCTCGACGGTGCGGCGCCGGGTGCGCTCCCCGGTGGCCAGGAGTTCGGTACGGGCGCGCTCGGCGAAACCTTCGGCACCCATCGCGGCAAACTCCTCGTGGGCGGTCCGCAGATGAACCCGGGCATCGAGGCGACGCTTCCGGCGCCTCAGCCACTCTCCATAGACGAGGTGGGTGATCATGAGGTCGGTCCGCACCTGGGTCTGTTGCAGATGGCCGATGGCGTCCTCGAAGTGATCCCCGGCCGCTTCGCCGTCCGTCATGAGGCCCTGTGACCGGGCCAGCAGACCGAGGCCCCAGGACGTCCGGCTGGCCTCGGCCCGCATCGTCAGTTCCGCGAGGGCCCGTTCCGCCGGTTCCCGCTTTCCGCAGCGGACCCCAGCCTCCACGACGAAGGCCAGGGTCTGGCAGCTCCAGCCGATGGCGTTCCGGTTGGTGATCTCCTCGGCGGCGTCCAGCGCGGCCTCGTACCTTCCCGCGCCGAGCTCGAGGATGGCCAGTGCGTGATAGGCCTGGCATAGCACTACGGCCATGCCCACGGCGTCCCCACCTTCGATCAACATTCTGGCCGCCGTGCGGGTGCCCCTCTCGTCCCCGCGCCAGGCAAGGAGCTCCACGTTCAGCGGCTCGAAGAGCTCGGCCGGCAAACCGATCGCCGTTGCGACCTCGAGGGATTCGGCATAGTGGGCCTCGGCCTCCGAGAACTGCCCGGCACGGAGCTCGTTAGCCGCCCTCCCGAGTAGCACGACGTGGAGAGCATTGAGGGCACCGTGCTTTCGGGACGACACCTCGGCCTTCTCCAACCATGCGAGGTAGGCCCGGTCGTCCCACAACTCATTGGCGATGACCAGGCCATAGTTGAACCACCTGGCGAAATCATCTGTGGAATTGGGACCGTCTCGGAGCACTTGGGCGGCTCGTGTCAGCGTGGTCACGGCCTCCGGATACCCGACGGCGAGGAGCAGCGCTGTCCCGTCCAGCAGCAGGTCCCTCAGGCTCGAGCCCATCTCTCCGGGGCTGGTCGCCAGAGCCACTTCGGCAATCTCCACTCCGTCGCAGTCCTCGGTGAACTGCTGAGCCATCAGATACGCATCGAAGGCCTCGAGCAGCGACTGGCGGGCTCGACCTCTGTCGACGAGCAGGAATTGACGTGCCGCGGCGAGGTGGAGGGCCGGCGCCTCGGTTGCCCGGGCCTGGAGCAACCGAGACAGGGCGTCGATGCGCTGTGCTTCGGCCAGCATCAGGGGCTCTACCAGGTCCTTCCGGGCCTCGGTCAGGAGCATCGCGGCCCGCTCCGGCGCTCCGGCATTGACCGCCGCCATCGACGCGTCGAGGAGGCGTCTGGACCGGTCCGGGCCTGCCTGACTGAACTCTGCGGCTTGTGCAAGCAACTCGGCTTCGGCGGCATACCCACCCCGATCGCGCGCCCTCCCAGCCGATGCTTCGAGCTCGGCCGCCAGACCCGCGTCGGCCCCGGTTGTCGTGGCCGCCAGATGCTGTGCCCGCCGGTCGGGATCGACCGAGGGGTCGATCAGGTCGGCGAGGGCTCCATGGACCCTTCTCTTCTCTTGGGGATCGGCTCCGGCGTAGATGGCAGAGCGGATCAGTGGGTGGCGGAACTCGATCGTCGGCTCGGTTCTCAACAGGTGCTCGCGGACGGCCGTGAACTCGGCGTCGGGGTCACAGCCGAGCGCCGAAGCCGCCCGGCGGATCAGGACTAGGTCACCCGAGGTCTCGGCAGCGGCGACCAGCAGGAATGTCTGTGTGTCCACGGAAAGGGCATCGACCTGCTGGCGAAAGTGCACTTCCAGCCGCCGGCTGATCGGAATGGGCGCGGCCAACAGGTCCGCTCCCACCCACTGGCCCTCCGTGAGCTCCGAAGCCAGCTCGATGAGTGCCAGGGGGCACCCGCTGGTCTCCTTGACGACGCGTGTCGTCACCCTGGGATCCAGAGGGCCTGGCACGACTTCGGACAGGAGTTGGGCGGCCGCTTGTAAGGGCAGACCGCCGATCTCCAGGGCGGGGAGGCCAGCCAGCCTGGTCTGGAGATCGGCCGAGGTCCGGAAGCCGAGCAGCAAGATGATGCTCTCGGCGCCTAGCCGCCGACCGACGAAGGCGATGGCCTGTAGCGATGCCGAGTCGATCCACTGACTGTCGTCGATGATGCACAACAGACCCTGCGTCGAGGCAGTTTGGGCCAGCAGGGTGAGGGTGGCCAGACCGACCAGGAACGGATCCGCGGGCGAAAGCTCCGACAGGCCGAAGGCCGAGAGCAGTGCGTTCCGCTGCCGCTGAGGCAGCTCCTCCAAGTGACCCAGGAGGGGCAGGAGGAGGCGGTGGAGGCCGGCGAATCCGAACTCCCGCTCGGCCTCGACGCCCGAGATGCGAACGAGAGGGAGCGATACGGAGGAGTTCGCCGCATAGTCGAGCAGCGCCGTCTTGCCCATTCCCGCGTCGCCGTGGATGACCAATGCTCCGCTCTGACCCTGGCCGGCTGCAGCCAGCAAGCCGTCGAGGACGGCTCGTTCATCAGCTCGGTCGAGGAGCTCGGGGCGGGGCATCGATCCAGGGGGTTGGTCGGTCTGCAGCGAAGGTTGCCACGGTACCCGGGGGCTTGATTTTGTGCGACTACGCGGCCCGGGGGATTCGAGCCGGCCCCGCTGAACCCACCATGGGCGCATGACCAACCGTTTCCTCCAAGGACCGTTTACCTCAGTCGCGCGGGAGCTCAGAGGCATCGACCTCTCCGTCGTCAG
The DNA here is from genome assembly GCA_963846125.1 of uncultured Acidimicrobiales bacterium. GTDB lineage: Bacteria > Actinomycetota > Acidimicrobiia > Acidimicrobiales > UBA8190 > Chersky-840. Next base: position 324,829 of record CAWJUR010000004.1, on the reverse strand, counting down.
GCAGATCCCGACCGAACTCTACGGGCGGTACCTGCGCAACGGGCCCAACCCGATGGCCCCCGACGATCCCAACGACCACTGGTTCCTCAGGGCCGGAACGAGACAAGGCGTGCTCCTCCAGGCCGGACGTGCCGAGTCGTCCCGGAACCGCTGGGTGCGCCCTCAGTCGGTGGCCGCCTCCCTAGGCGAGCCCGTCGCCCGGATCCAGCTCCCCAGCCGGATCCCGCTCGGCTTCCACGGCAATTGGATCGCGGATCTATGAGCCAAACATCCGACGGAGTGATCACCAAGGTCAGCGCCTACAACGTCGACGAGACCATCCGGATGCTGCTGCATCTCCTCGACGAGCGAGGGGTCACAGTCTTTTCGATCGTCGATCACAGCGGTGAGGCCCAGAGCGTCGGTCTGGAGATGCCGAACACCAAGCTGCTCATCTTCGGGGATCCCAGCGCCGGCACCCCGATGATGCTGGCCTCGCCGCTGATCGCGCTCGACCTGCCGTTGAAGCTTCTGGTGTGGGATGACAGCCACGGTGTGACGTGGCTCAGCTACAACGCGTCCGAGTATCTGTCTGAGCGGCACCACCTCCCGCCTAACCAACGTGGACCCCTGACGTCGATCGAATCCCTAAGCGATGCCGTCGCCCAAGCGGGACCTCGGGATCCCCCTATGTGAACTACTAAACAACACAACCGAACTCAGCGCTAGGCAAGGGAACTGGCAAGCCAAGTCACTTTTCCTTTTCGCCTACACCACCTCTGATCAGGGATGATGCGGGATTCAGGGGGTTGGAAAGTCCTCGCATCACCTCCAGGGATACTTACGACAGACCGTGAGTACCGCTGGAGGTGGCGATGAGTCTTTGACTCTCCGCCACCCCTCGAAATGAAGAAACCGCCGGCCTTCGGGCCGGCGGTTTCTATTGGGGACAGATCAGATTCGCCTGTCCAGACGCGCGGTATCGGCGACGAGTTCTCGTCTGGTTTCGTGGCCAAATCAAGGACCTGACTGGCGTCAACCTGGGTTGCTCCACCCGAAAGCCCGCCCTCCCCGACGTACTGGTCGACGGGACCCCCTGAATGAGGCGTAACGGGTAGCCCCGAGTACGGGCAGAACCCTTCCGCCGCCAGATGATCCGGTGCTCGGCCACCTTCCGTAAACTCGAGCCCGCATCAGTACCCTTTGCGAGATGAATGATGGCGGATCATGGCTGACCTGACGTCCTCCCGCCTTGCCGGTCAGGTCGTGCTTATCACTGGCGCGGAGAGCGGCATCGGACGCGAAACCGCGCTTCGAGCGGCGAGCGAAGGAGCCGATGTCGCGGCCATCGGTCTCGACGACAGCGGGCTTGCTTCGCTGGTCGATGATGTGCGCGGGATCGGTCGGCAAGCGGCAGCCAGGTCGGCCGACGTCTCCGATGCCGACGCGATCACGGCTGCCATCGACGACCTCGTACACGACCTTGGGCCACTCCATGTCGCGCACGCGAACGCCGGCGTTCTGGTCCAGGCGAATTCCATCACCGACCTCGATCTCGGCGAGTGGAATCGCGTTTTGGCGGTCGACCTCACCGGCGTCATGCTCACCTTCCGTGCCGCTATTCCACATTTCGGAGCGGAAGGCGGCCTGCTGCTGGCGACCGGATCGTCACTCGCCGTGCGCCCGGGAATCGGGCTTCTGCCCTACGTCGCGGCAAAGGCCGGCGTGCACGCCATCGCTCGGAGTCTGGCACTCGAGCTTGCGCCGAAACGCATTCGCGTAAACGTGATCGCACCCGGACTCGCTGAGACACCGATGATCCGTGGCCTCGCTGGCCACATCGAACGCCAACTCCAAGGGGTACCTCTCGGTCATCTCGTGCAGGCGCGTGATGTGGCTGCCCTGGCCGTGTACCTCATGACCGACGAAGCACGTTCCATCACTGGAAGCGTATTCACCATCGACGGCGGTCGAACGGCCGTCTGACCGACCGTCGGAGCCAGTCCGCCCGTTCTGGGGTCGGCTGCGATGCACCGACCCCAACGCCGACCCTCAGCTACTTCGGTCCGTCGAGGGAGGCGATGAAGAATGCCTGCGGTGTCGTCTCGTGCGCTAAGGACGGGGCCCGCACGACGCGAGCGTGAACCCGGAAGCCGGCTTCGACAAGCGACTGCTCGACGTACGTGGGGGCGTGCCGGTAACTGGTGAGCGATGCCGGCCGGCCGAAGATCTCGTCCCGGTGCAGCGCCTCGCCTCCCCCGGCCTGGAACGCGATCAGTAAGTGACCGGTCTGCGCCACCACCCGCTGAAGCTCGGCCCACACGCGATCAAGCAGTTCAGGCGGCGTGTGGATGATCGAGTACCACGACACGGCTGCCCTCAGTGATCCGTCGCGGAACGGGAGCGCAGCGAGTGTCGCCTGCGCCAACGGGAGACCGGGGTGAGCTGTCGACGCGGCAGTGAGCATCTCTCTGGACACATCGATCCCGACCACCTCGATGCCTCGGGAGGCCAAGAAGGCAGCGACCCGCCCAGGACCGCAACCCAAGTCCGCGACCATCCCACCCGGGTGGTCGTGAATCATCTCCGCAAACGCCGCCAGGAGCGCCCGATCGATCGGACCCTCCATGGCCGCGTTGATTTCCGTTCCCACCCATCCCGCGTATCGCTCGGCTCCAGCGTCGTAGGCGACACGGGTAGTGCGCACGTGGTTGGTGTCTGTCATCGGTCGAGTCGCGGGACGTCTGCCACGTCTGACCGGAGGTACCGAGATTCGTCACCGCTAGCCATTCCAAGAGCAATTGAAGTCATGCGTTAACGAGCGATTCAGTCATAGGACTTAAAGCGCGATTGTATACAGCGCGGACGGGCGGCTCGGGGCTCGACCGGCGTTCGTCATTGAAGCGACGTAGGTCGAGCGTGTCTTCAGGTCACACCGGCACCGTGGGGAACCAACTCCACTTCGAGGGCTTGAGGCCCGTGAGCCCAAGTCACAACGACCGGGTCGTACCGGCCGGACTGGAGAGGGGTGACCGAGGCCACGTTGTCGAGGAATACCTCTACGGCGACCCGAGCCTCGAGTCGCGCCAGGCTGGCCCCGGGGCATACGTGGGGACCGCCCCCGAAGGCCAGATGCCCGCGTGGATCGGGGCGATCGACCCGAAAACGGCCAGGTTCATCGAAATGTGATTCGTCTCGGTTCGCAGACGCCACTCCGAAAGCAACCTTGTCGTGAGGACAGAGTTGCTGACCATGCAGCTCGGCGTTGACGGTGCAGTTTCGCATGAGGAACCGGATAGGTGGGTCGTGGCGCAAGGACTCTTCTACGGCGGTTGGGACAAGCTGCCGGTCGGCACGCACCTGGGCAAAGAGATCGGGATCATTGGCCAGGGACCACAAGACATTAGCGATGAGGTGGCGGGTCGTCTCATTCCCCGAGATGAAGAGGAACACGAGCTGGGTGCGCGCCTCGACGTCGGTCAGGCGACGCCCCTCAACTTCGGTGGTGATCAGGCGCGTGATGAAGTCGTCACACGGCGTATCTCGTCGCGAAGAGATGAGGGCATCGACATACGCCACGAATTCGGGGTGAGCACCCGCGAGCCCTACTCCCCGCTCGTTGCAGTTCTTTGTCGGGTAGGTGCCCCGAACGACATCGTCAGACCAGCCTGCCCAAAGCAGGAAGTCCTCTGGCGGCGCACCCAACAATTGTGCGATCACGTTGTTGGGCACCGGCATCACGTATTCAGTCACGAGATCTGATGGCCCCCCCTTGGCCAGGATGTCGCCGAGCAACCGCTGGCACAAATCGCGGCAGAAGGGCTCGATCCGGCCCACGCGATGGGCGGCGATGGCCGAATTGATGATCCGACGGATCTGGCCGTGACGGGGCCTCGGGATCTCGTTCACCAGCTGCTCTTCTTCGGGGACGACTATTCCGGGCTCTCGAAAGCTGGCGATAAAGGTGTCGGGATCTTTGGTCGCTGCCAGCACGTCATCGAAGCGGGCCAGGAACCAGGACCCGGACGGCGTGCGACTAACCGGCTCCTCGTGCCGGAGACGGCGCAACTCGTCAGAGTCGAACTCGGCAGTCAGTGGATCAAACATCCTCTCCTCCGGGCCGTAATGGGCGATGCGCCACCCAGAAAGTACCGCGCGGATCCCTCCACCATCTCATCACGATCCAGCACGAGCGATGGCGTCTCTTCGACGTAGCCCACCTCAACGTCTTCGAAGTACCTCGCCAGCAGGGCGCATTCACCAAACACGCTGACCCAACGACCAGGCGAAGTGACGTTGTGACGACCACTCGCTGCCGACTCATCGGAACACGTTGCCACTGCCCCGCCTGTAATGCCGGGCTCCAGCTTTAATGGTCAGGGCCTCGGCCAGGGCAGGGAAAGCCCTACCCGAGAATGTCAGCCGGGAAGTGTCGATCCCTTCGATGCGTTCAGGGGTTTAGCAACCGAGCTTTCTGGGCGTCGAACTCCTTTGAAGTCAACACCCCCTGGTCCCGGAGAGTAGCCAGCTTTGCCAGTTCGTCGGCTACACCATTATCTGCATCCGGTGTGGAGGGACCTACTGGGATACCCACCTTGCGACACCACGGCGCAAGCCTGCTGAGTAGTTTCGCCTCGGAATAACCCTTGACTGTGAAGTAACCAGTTTCGCCGCCCTTCATGTGAACAAATAGGGTGCCCCTGTCCTCGGTCCCCCTTGCACCAAGCCCCACGACTCCGAAGGCCACAACGAACTTGACCCTCGATTTGGCGGCCTGTTCGCTCGTGATCTCGATCGACTCGATCGCATTCACCGCGACCGAGACGATCGGCGGCTTCCCAAAAGGGCGCCCCAACTCGAAGGACTCCTCGGAGACGTCGAGCATGCCCTTACCCGGTTGTGGTGCGAACGTCAGACCACCGTGGTACTCAGCATTGATCTGCATACTTTCAAGATAGGACGCCTAGACGCTAAGCACGCCAACACCTGACCGGGTAAGAGTGGGGCCGCCTCTGCCTGATCATCTTTGACGACTGCCGTTCGTCCTGGTTACCGGGCCGCCACGCTCCACGCGTGCTCGGTGTCGTTCAGAAGATGTGCCCGGTGGTGCACCTGGCACCCCTGACAACCTCACGCGCACTACCGCCAGACCAAACAGCTCAGACCCGCTATCGACGAAACCCTCTTTCCCAAGCGGCCCTCAGACAACAACGGCTCAGACCGAGGCTGACTCGCTATCTCGCGCTTCGGAACCGTCCGCGTGGGCGTAGTCGCTGCGCACTGTGTCGGGGTCGACGCCGAGCCGTGGCAATACGCGGTCGAGGACCCTCGGGAACGACCAGTTGGACCGGCCGAGGAGGAACATGAGTGCCGGGACGACAGCCATGCGGATGATGACGGCGTCCACCAGGATTCCCGCCGCCAGCCCCAGGCCGAACTCCTTGATCACCCGCTCTCCTCCGAGCATGAACGACCCAAACACCAGGATCATGATGAGCGCGGCAGCGGTGATTGTCTTACCAGTGGCAGCAAGGCCGTTGCGCACAGCCGTCTTGTTGTCGCCCGACTTGAGCCACTCCTCGTGGATGCGGCTGATCAGAAAAACCTCATAGTCCATGGACAGGCCAAACAGGATGGCGAACAACATCACAGGCAGGAAGGCCTCGATCGGTCCCGGCCGGTTCACGCCGAACAGCGAGCCCAGGGTGCCGTGCTGGAACACGGCCACGAGAATCCCAAAGGCGGCGGCGATCGACAACATATTCATGATCGCCGCAGTAACCGGGATGACGAAGCTTCGGAAGACAACTGCCAAGAGGAGGAACGAGAGACCCACCACGAGGCCGATGAACAGTGGCAGCTTCTGACCGAGTACGTGGGCGAAATCGACGAATATCGCCGTAGTCCCTCCGACGTAGACGGTGAGCCCGGTGCCCGCCACTGCGGCCGGGATCGTCGCGCTGCGCAGGTGGTTGATGAGAGTGGTGGTCGCCGCGTCCTGGGGCGCGGAGTCCGGGTAGACATTGATTAGCGCCACCGTGGTGCCGTCTTTGGCCGGGGGCATCGTGGGTGGAGTGACTTTGGCCACATTGGGCTGCAACTTGACGGCCGACACAAGTCGATCGATGGCAGTGGGGTCCGCTCCGCCGTGGTTCACGGACACGAGCAACAGCGGGCCGTTAAACCCCGGCCCGAATCCAGCGGCCAACATGTCGTAGGCCTGTCGAGTTGTCGTTCCGGCCGCGTCGTTGCCCTGGTCGGCGGAGCCCAGCCGCAAGGAAAAGAATGGGATCGCGAGAAGGGCGATCAAGGCCAATGCCACCAAAGCGGGCACGCCGGGACGACGGGCCACGAACGCTGCCCAGCGCGGCCAGAACCCTTTCGTTCCCGAGCCCACGACACGGGGTCCATTGGCCGCCAGGTTGCGCTTTTGCCGGCGGCTCAGAACACGCGGACCGATGAACCCGAGCATCGCCGGGAGAAGGGTCAGTGCTGCGATCATGGTGAAGGCCACGCCGATCGCGGCGGCCACCGCTAGGCCATAAAGGAACGTAACGCCTAGGGCAAACATTCCCAATAACGCGATGCACACAATGATGCCTGCGAAAAGCACGGCTCGTCCCGACGTATTGATCGCGTTCACGACAGATGACTCAGGGTCGTGTCCGGCGATAAGCCCCTGGCGATGTCGCGTCACGATAAACAGTGCATAATCGACGCCGACGCCGAGCCCGATGAGAAGCACGAGCTCCGCGGAAAACTGGGGCATCTTCATGACGTTGCTCAACAGTCCGATGAGCCCGATGGCCGTGCCAAGCGACGCCAGCGCGGAGACAATGGGGAGCGCCATAGCAAAGAGCGATCCAAAGACAAGCAGAAGCACAATCCCGGCAAGCAGCACACCCACACCCGTGCCGCCAAAGGAGGGGCGATTAGCCTGCTCGGCTAGCTGTCCTGCCACGGCGACCTTGAGATTGGCATCGCCGGCGGATTGGGCCGTGTCAACGAGCTTGATCGCTTCTGCGTTAGAGATGTTCTGAAACTGCTCATCAAAGGTGACCGTGGCAAAGGCAATGTCGCGGTTCTTCGAGATCTGCTGGACCCCTGCTGGATCGTAAGGCGAGACGATGGCGCTCACGCTGTGCAGTTGGCTCACCTCGTGCAGCATGGACTCGACTCGATTCCGGACCTTGGGATCGGAGACTTGTGCCCCGCCATGGGCCTGAAAGACGATCTGCTCGGTGTCACCCGACACGTTCGGTGACACGCTCTCAAGGAGGGTGATCGCTCTGGTCGACTCGGTGTTGGGCAGTGTGAAGCTGTTCGAGTAGGCGGTGCCTACGGTGCGTGACGCAACAGTCATCCCGACGAGGGCGAAGGCCCAGAATACGAGGATCAGCCGTCTGTGGCGATAACACCAGGTGGCGAGGGCAGGCATGACGACGAGGGCTCCCAGTAGGTTTGTGGCCCTCAAGTGACAGGGCTGCGACCGCCTCGACATTACCCGGTGCGCGGCGAGTCCTGGTCGCGACTAACCCCAACAAAGCGACGATGTTCACCACTACGCATCGCACATTGCAGAGAGTCGATGGACGCTCGCCGTGATCTCCGCTCGACAATGTCGCTGAAGGGCGCGCCGCGCGCTCACGGTTACCGATCGCCGTGGCCAGGACAGAAGCGACATCCCGCGAGATGCAGTCGCCCCACGTTTCCCTGACGCCGCTTGCCACGCCGGTGTGGCTTCGACTCGTCTTCGGCCTAAGCGGCAAGGGTGGACCCGACAGTTCAGGTTCAGTGACGCTTATCGCAGGAACTTGTTGACATGTTTTGCCCACTTGACTGCGTCCTCGAAGACGAAGCCGTGACCGGCGTCCCGGTAGATCGTGAGCTTTGAACCGGAGATGGACTTATGCAGCTCCTTGGAGTTGACCGGCGCGGTCAACACATCATCGGCACCGTCCCCGATCAGCGTCGGTGCGGTGATGATGCCGTTACCGCCGGAATCCATGCCGGCGATCCAGCTCTCGACCGCCGAGAGCTGGGCATCAGCGACCGGAGTCGAGGCGCCGTAGAAGCCCGGGTACTTGAGGAGGGCCGCCACATACGCCGGCCCCTGGGTCGAAACCTGGTCGGAGGGGAAGAGCAGTGGCATGAGCTCGCCGAGGTTGTCCGTCGATACCGCGTTGAGGAGGTCGTTGAGGAGCGATGTCGACGGCCCCACGGCTGTGCCGTTGCCAGGCAGGGTGGCGCAAAGCACCAGGCGACCCACGTCATTGGGATACAGGTGCGCTAGGGCCTGGGCAATTAGTCCACCCATGGACCAGCCGAGCACGTCCGGCTTTCCGAGACCGAGGGCCTGGATGAACGCATTGGTCTGTGCCGCCATGGCCGAGATGGTGAGGGTCCCCGGGGGCATCGTCGTCTGACCGATCCCGGCGTTGTCGAAGATGATTACCCGGTGATCGGCCGCAAGCGCGTTCACGAGGGAGGGGGGCCAGCTATCCTGACCGGCTCCGAAGCCCGTGATCATGACCAAGGGCGATCCGCTTCCGTCACTGCGGTAGCTGACCGCACCGTCAGCCGTCTGCACTACCTGGATGGGATACGTCGTGATCGACGGTCGTGGGGGTGGTGGAGTTCCTTTGGCCCACGCGGCCCCAGTTGCGCCCAGTACCGATGCGGCGACCACGGCACCGCACAACAGTGAACCGGTCAGAATCGTCCGAAGGACGCGCCCTGCCGCCATCCCCAGTCCTTTCCACCCCAAAGCGTCGAGCTCCCCGCATGAAGCGTACGAGGCACCCAGCTTAAGCGCTGACGCCCTTAGGAGTCCAAGACCAAACGAACACCTGACCACTAGAACGAACCGTGATGCACCCAGTCGATCACATCGGCGGGAGCGATGTCGCGGACTCTCGCTCGGTACCGGTTCAAGTCGCCGTCGTCAAGGAGGTCCTGCCATTGGCCACTCGTGCCCCGATGGAAGAACCGCTCGGTGTCATGCCATAACCCTGTGTGGGCGTTGGGTGCGGTGACCGCAGCCCGGGCCCGCATTTCGGAAAAGGTCGCGGCACGTACCAGTTCGGGCCACCGGTCTTCAGGAATGGTGATGGCAAGGCGATTAGCCAGTCCCCGCATCTGACCCTCAAGATCGTTCCGCAAGTCGTCAAAGTGCAGCATCACGACATCGAGATCCGGCGGGGCGTTCCAGAATGCCTCGAGATGGCGCAGCGTTCGCAACAAGCTAGATGCCGCCTCCGTGGGCCGCGTGTCGTCATCGACCCAAAGCCAAAAGCGCTCCCCTTCGCTGATCGGGCGGGGAGGTGGCGGTGCCGAGGGTTCGAGAACTATTCCATCGATCGCGGCAGCAGCATCTCTTGCTGCCATGAAGGAGGCGATGTCCATGTTCTCACGGTGATTGTCCATCGACAAAGCCGCATCGCGCGGATCGCGCCCCACGCAGATGTACGTGACCGACGTGTCGAGCAGCAACCCGTCTAGCGGCGTGTGCGTCTTGATGAACCGTCGGTGTCTCTGGGCCTCGAGATCGGAGACCACATCACTCCGAGCTCGTGTCACCATGTCGAGCCACGGTGACAGGACCGACAATGGCTCCGTGAGCACGGGTTCTTGCAGGACAAGCAGCGCACATATCATCTGGGTCCAGGTTGTTCCGCACTTGGGCGGAGTGCTGATCACGATGTCCCCGGGGCGGAACACGAACCCCCGCCAGCGAACGCTGTCGTAGACCAGGTTCCGATAGCGGACCAGCTCTCGTTCACTCACTCCATCGCCTCTCGAACCCCCGCGACCGTGCTCGTCATCACCCAGGGCGAACATCCTTCTGGCAGTGACCCTGGCGCTGCTCTGACGCGCTCAGAAATATCCCGATTCCGCACCTTCAGAATTCGGGTGCCCAGGCGACAATGTCGGCTTCATGCGGGGACTGGACGACTCGAATCCATTCGTTGAGGCCGATCCTCAACAGAGCTTCGGCCCACACGGGGCCCAAACTTGGACTATCGCCAGATTCATCCTCAATGGCGCCTTCAGCACGCCCTCAGACGCCAAAGCTCTCGAAGTCCCTCGAGCCGCTCGGACAGGTCATTTGTGGAGACTTAGGTCTTTTAGCTGTGAACAACCCACCTGGGATCGCATTCTTCGCTTGCTTTTCCAAACGTGCCAGCTAGGGCGCTGGGACCCCGCCTCGGCACCACAGATTCGCTGGCACGTTGACACAAGGGTTGGGCATCGAGGGCAGGCTCGGGAGAGAGTGCATGACGACGGCCGTCGGTTGTGGGTAGTGCGCCGACGCACAACCGGCCCCGCTCAGTACGCCGGCATCGCACTCCACTTGGACAAGCATGGTCAGATCCGTGTTACTCCCCAGCAGCCCCGTCTTGGCCGTGCGGGTCCCACACGAAGAGGGGGTCTGTCCCTGGTGCGAGTCCGCGACGTTGGCGTTCGTCGCTGGTCCCAGCAGACTCGTGAACGTGGAGTCCCATTCGGTGTTCCCCGAGAAGCAGTCAACTGGTTCGTGGCCAGCGATCAGGAGGTTGCCGAAGTCGGCGTTGCTCGGGTTGGCGAAAGTGCCATTGCCGGAGAACTTGTTGTTCGACAGAACGTCACCTTGGGGATCGAAGAGACAGGAGATGCCCGGGATACCCAGTGCAGTGGCCACGACGCCCTTGGCCTGCGCGCAGGTCTTCCCGTCAGATGTGGTGTTGCCATCCGGATAGGGGAGGAAGAGGATGCCCCAGGCGCCGTTGTCGAGAAATTTGTTGTTGGCGATGACGTCGTTGCGACCGCCCGAGATCGTCATGCCAGTGCCCGTCGGACCAAGGCCAGCGGTGCCGGCGACAGGAACATTCGGGTTGTTGTTGCTCTCGACGACGTTGTTCTCAAAGATCCAGCACGATTTGGTCCCTGGGAACGGTGTCGCGGACTTGCCCTGGCAGCGGCCGTCCTGGGGTGGGGGCGGGTCGCCGGTGAGGGCGGTGTTGGTGTCAAAACCGTCCTTGTTATTGTCGAAGACCGAGTTTCTGATGATGATCTGTCCGCCGGAGTTCGTCCCCGAGTAGCCGAGGGCGTTGTTCTCCATCGTGGCGTGGTCGATGGTCACGTCGCACACTCGCTTGCACGCTCCCACGTAGATTCCCGAGTCTGAGAAGTTGTTGGCGTAGACCTGGCTCAGGGTCGCGGGTCCCTGCGACGCCGACGAGAAGATCCCATAGAGGGCGCACGTGTCGCATACGCTGGGGTTGCTCAACGAACTGCCGGCGAAGTAGGTGGACGTCGCCGTCAGGTAGCTGCCCGAGTAGCCCTTAACTCCCATTTTGCCTTTGGGGTTGGCCTGGCCGTTCCACCAGATCTCATTGCCGGAGTCCCCCGAGCCGGCGAGGAAGTTGCATACGGTGAGGTTGTCAACACTGACGCCTTTGGTCTTCCATATGAGGATGCCGTTGCGCCCGTCACCGTTGAGGAAGTTCTGGTCAGCAGACGCTGAGCTGCATGGTGTGGCCGATGCAACCGTGCCGTCGACGATCACCGCATTGCGGTCCATACCGCGAAGGTGGATCCCCGGCGTCTCGATGTCGACGCCCCCGTACCAGCCAGTGGAGAGGTCGGACGGGCTTGGTGCGTTGGCACCCATGTCACCGGTCTCGTGGTAGTCGCCGGGTGCGATCAGGATCCAGTCACCCTTTTGGGCGGCGTTGACGGCTGCCTGGATCGTCGCGAAGGTCACCGACGGCGGGGTGACGATGCCGTGGAACGAACCCACATAGAGAGCTTCGGGAATGTGCGCCTTGGCGGAAGCGGTGGGTGCACCGGTGCCGGCCAACATCGCACATAGCAATGCTCCAGTGAAGCCGGCCACCGCGAAACGCCCGTGGCCCCGCAGCAGTCCTGAACGCATGTCCAGCCTCCCTTCAGAGAAGACAGCCCCTCCACCCACGACCGTTGGCTTCGGTGGTAGCCAATCAGAATGCCGAGGGTAGCAGCACCCTCATAATTGACGATCGCCACGTGGGTAACGTGGGTACTACCAGTCAGTGGTGATGCAATCTCTCAGTTGCGATTCATTCTGGCGAACCGCTCTCACCTGCGGGAGGTTGCTCGAGAAGGCGAAAGGCTCCGCGGAGCCCGTCCAAGCAGTATCGGTCCGGGATCGCGATTAGCAGATCGCCGACCAGGCACCCGTCTCGGAACGAGGTCCCCAGTCGGCGATCCGCGGCTGAATTCAGATTTGGCTCGCCGGTAGACGCGGTTACCCTCCGAGCTGCGGGGTAAGTCCATCCACGTGCATCTCGTAGTACTCGTTCTTTGCCCATGGTCCGACCGCGCCTTCGACTACCTCACGCACAGCATCGACTGATTCGCCTTCCCAGATGCAGATGCCGAGTCCGTGATCGTTGGTAGCTGCATGAATCGGCAACGCGACGTGGGGAGGAAGCCCACCTTCGAGCGCCTTGGCCTCGGCGGCCTGAAAGCCTTCTGGATCGTGAATTCGGTGGATGACTGTCACAAACATGGGCTAACCGTCCCTTCTCCTAGGGGTAGCCGTTTGCCACCCAAAGAAGATGCGTTCGTTCCCGACTCCTGCCTGGTTCGTTCGGAACGAACCGGGCCTTAGGTCACGTCGTCCAGACGATGTTGGTCAGCGGCTCGTAGCAGCACGAGACACCTGTCACGATCGACTCCTCCAGGTGCTCGGCGAGCTCCGGAGCCTTGGTCGAGAGGTCGGCGATGGCGTGGCGGATCGTCCTGGTCACGTTGAGGCGTGCCTTCTCGGCCGGCGAGCCTGACCGCCGCGTCCTGCCGCCCAATCCCGAGGCCCGCTTGAGCTCTGCGATCAGAGCATCCCGCTCGGCGCTTCGCTTCGCCTGCCTCTCCGCATCTGCGTGGACCACGGCGTCGTCCAAGTCCTCGTCCAGCTCAGCGAGACGCCGCCGATACTGTCTGAGCGCTTCGCGATCGAGCAGTGGCCCAGTGTCGCCGGATGGAATCGGCTCCTCACTCGATGCTCCGATGAGCGCCAAGGCGGGTACAAACTCATGCGGCCGAGAGACCAGCTCGCGGAGATGCCAGAGCCCCTTGCGGTCCGGCACATGCGCGGTCGTGCCCTTGAAGTCGATGAGCCAGACGCCGCCCTCGGGCCGAAGCGTGGCGCTCTGCGTGGGCTCAACCTGCGACGTCTTCCTCAGGAGCTCGACCATCTGCTGTGCCGTGGCGACCTCGTGCATCTCCTCCGCCAGAGGGAGGCCCTCGCGCAAGAGCTTCGACGCCGTGGCCAGGTCCCCCTGCATCTCGGCCACGCGCGCCACTGCGAGGAGCGCCGTCGGCATCGTCCCATGCACATTGCCGTCGCGCAGAGCCGTCATCAAGGTCGGGGCTGCGACCGCACCGACCTCCCGCCGGAGCTGTAGCGCCCGCTCCCAGTAGGCGCGCGCCGTGTCGAGTTCGCCCCGCGCCTCGTAGATCTCACCCATCACGTTGCATCCGACCATTTCCCCGATGCCGTAGCCGCCTGCGCTCGCCATATCGATCTCCTCCGTCATGAGCGCGATGCCGGCGTCCTCGTCCCCGGCCGCCAGCCGTGCATAGGCCGCGTTCCACAAGCAGTAGCCCCGGCCCCACGTCCCTGGGTACGAAGATGAGATCTCGAGCCCGGTCTCCGTGCGAATGATGGCGGACTCCAGGTCGCCGTTGAAGACGTCGAACTCTCCACGTAGGCAGTGCAGCATGGCGAGGATCAGCGAAGGTTCGTTGACGCCGATGAGGACATCCAATCCGACGTCGATGAGCGTGACCGCGGCACGCCAGTCGTCAGTGTCGTGGGCGACAAGGTAACCCTCACAGAAAAGGCCCTTCGCCCGGAGCTCGGCCGGCGCATCCACCGCTGCGTGGCGTGCCCGCTCGAGCCACCCGATGCCTTCTCGAAGCCTGCCCTGGGTCCACCAGAAGAAGTTGAGGCTTGCGGCTAGCTCGAGCGCCGCCTGAGGATCGAGTGCGAGGAGGCACTCCAGCGCGATGCGGGTGTTGTCTTCGATGCGACGGAGCGCCTCGAGGTGTGGCCGCTCCGGCCCGGCGGTCGTCGCCGCGGATTCGTGCAAGGCGAAACCGAGGTAGTAGCGGGCGTGGCGTTCACGGACGGCGTCAAGCTCGCCGACTATGACGAGCTGCTCGGCGGCGTACTGGCGGATCGTCTCGAGCAACTGATACAGGCCGCTGTCACTTTGCTTCAGGAGGAGTGACTTCTCGACGAGCCGGGCCGTGAGGTCTGTGATCTGCGCCGACGTCTGGCCATGGGACGCGCAGATCTCCTTGATCGCCGCCAGGTCGAACCCACCCGCGAACACTGCCATCCGGCGTAGAAGGCACCGCTCCTCCTCGGCCAGGAGGGCGTCGCTCCACTCCACCGTGGCGCGAAGCGACCGCTGCGCACCGTCGGCCCTCCGCGCCGCTTGTGGGAGCAGGTCGAACAGATCGTCGAGGTGAAGAGATATGTCCTCCAAGTCGAGCCCGACAACTCGTGCCGCCGCGAGCTCGATGGCGAGCGGGAGGCCGTCGACACGGCGGCAGATCTCGGCCAGGAGGTACTCGGCACGATCGGTGTCGAGCGATGCCTGTGTCCTGGTGCCGGCACGCTCTCGGAACAGGCGTACGGCCGGGCTCGCGTCGATCTCCGCACGGCTCGCATCTCGGCCCACCACCGCCAGTGGCTCGAGTCGGTAGCTCAACTCGTCCAGGGCCCACAGCGGTTCTCGACTCGTCGCGAGCACACGAAGGCGAGGAAGCCGGGTGGTGAGGCCGTCGACGAGGTCGGCCACAGCGGACACCACGTGCTCGCAGTTGTCGAGCACGAGCAAGACGTCACGTTCAGCCAGCCATTCGGTGAGCGAGTCTTCGTAGGTTTGACCGCCTGACCTCGGCATCCCGACCTGTGCGGCCACTTCTCCTGCGATGTGCTCTGCCGACCGCAACGAGGCCAGCCAGACGACGAACACACCATCGGGAAACTGGGGCGCCGCCTCTGCCGCTACGGCCAGCGCCAACGCCGTCTTTCCGACGCCACCCGGACCGGTCACTGTGGTCAATGGCGTTAACGCAAGGCGCTCGATCACCTCGGCGATCTCGCTGGCCCTCCCTACCAGCTGACGTGGGCGCAACACCGTGGCGCGATGACCCTCCTGGGTGCCAACCTGTCCGTCGCTGGTCCGACCGGTGGCGTTCGTCAACATGTTCGCAGCCTCTCAAGGCTGCTAGGCCTTTGCAAGGGTGCCCGGCGCTAGCCGGGTTGCTGCCACTTCTTGCAAAGTTGATACACCTCCCTGGCGGCCACATGGATCGCAAATCTGGGGAGAGCGGAACTAGGTTCGAGCCGTCCGAGAGTGCCGGCCATCGGAACACCGCGGCCATTGCGGACCACCGGACCATAGGGAGTCCGCGAATCTCGATCACGCCCGAGGACTCGTCTAACCCTTCATTCCTTGGATGGACACCGCTGAGCCGGTGATGTCATCGTTGGCGTTCTTGTCAAGGCTCAGTGGCGTTGCTTGAGTCAGACCTGCCTTTAGCTCGAACGCTTGTATCACTGCTCCTTCGCGGTAGCTGCCGCCGAAGAGCACACTTCCTGTAGGTGACCACGCCGCCCAGCCCTGCGGCTCCCCGATCTGGACGACCGTGTTGCCGATGAGCTGGATCGACCCGGTGCTCGGGTTCACCAACACGAGTTGGGCATCTGGCCAATCATGTGGTCGGAACGCCGAGACGAATGCGGCGAGCTGCCGGCCATCAGGAGAGAAGCCGCCGCCGCCCAGGAAGTTGCTTCCGAAGTCCATGCTGCCCACGGACGGGATCGCACCTTGCAGCGGACTGGAGATAAGGCGGATCCTCCGCGTTGCGGTGTCGGCGATCGCCAACCGCCACGAGTTCACCCCGGCACCGCTGCCGTCGATCCACGCGATCAGGCTGTGGTTTGCCCCCGGCCGGGTGTACGACCCGAGCACAAAGACGTCGCTGCCAAGGATGCGGACAGAGCCTCCGGTCGGATCCCATATCGCGAGGCTATAGACGCCCGAGTCCGGAGGGGAAGGGTGTGCGGACTGAATGACGATTCCGCCGGCGACCGAAACAAGTGGACGCTGGGGAGCGTAGGTATCAAGGGTGTAGCCAGATGGGACGGTCCAAACACGTGAGAGTCGAGCGCCTGTCGGGGAGAGCTCGACGAGATGGATGGAGTCGAGGGCCACGAGAAGGTCACGCCCGTCCGCGGTGATGGCGACATTGATGCCGGCACCGAGCACATGCACGCGGCCGCTGGGCATGTCGAGTTCGGCGAGGTAGTCCCCGCCGTTTTGCCCGTTGCCCCCTCGCTCGAAGAAATACACGCGACTCCCGATGTGGACCAAGCGAGTCGAGGCGGCTCCGTCGGGCTGCGCAACGAGGCGATCGGTTCCATGGCTCGGATCACCGAGCCAGAGTCCTCCCGAGGCAAACCACACGAGCTCGGTTGCGCCTGGCGTGGCTCCGCTGGCGGAGTAGACGGACGGCGTAGGACCCGAGGGTGGCGCCGAGGTGGTCGTACCCCGGTCACCGCCCCACGTGCCCGCCACTCCGACGCTGATTCCGCCGAGCACAAGCACGACGAGGCTGAACACGAGCCACCGGCGTCGACGTCGGAGCCTGGCCTCCTCGAATAGGGCCTGCGCCGCATCAACCTCGGGCCGCTTCGGCGGGGAGGCGACAACTGTCACAACGGACCTGGCCAAACGCCGAACATAGACCTACTATGGCTAGTACCATGTTCCCTGTCAATATCGACCGCTCCGCGCCCGTCGCCCTCCACAACCAGGTTGCATCCGAGATCAGGAGAGCCATCGCCGAGGGCGAGGCGGGCCCCGGAGAGCGGTTACCCCTGGCCAAGGACATCGCGGCCGTCCTGGGGGTGAACAAGAACACCGTTCTGCGGTCCATGCACATCCTTCGAGACGAGGGGCTCCTCGAGTTCCGCCGCGGACGGGGAATCACCGTGGCGGGCACTCTTGAACGCAGCGCGGTCCTCGGCAAGGTCCGGGAGATGGTCGCCTTTGCTCGACACCACGGGTACCGCCCCGAGGAAGTCATCGAGATGATCGAGAATTTGTCGCCCCCACCGGCGCGCGCGAGAGGTGGCGCGGCATGACCGTCGTCGACCACCCCCCGCGCCGAGCCGAGAGCCCAGATGCCCAGAACCTCTTCGAGGAAGCGCGCCGTCGCAGGCGTCGCCGCTGGGCGGTGATCGGCGCCCTCGTCGTTGTTGCGGCCATCCTCGTCCCCGTGCTTGGGCTGGACGTCGGGGGAGGAAGCGGCGGGCACGAAGGGACACGATCGCCCCAGGGATCATCAGTGGCGGGATCGTCTGGCCACGGTGTTGTGGTGATCGACAACGACGCGATGATGACACTGATCGATTTCTCGACCGGCACGAGCAAGACAGCGACGTTGCCCCACAAGGGGGGCGGGGATTCCCCCGATGCCCTGCTCGTCGCGGGCGGGTTCTTCGTCTACGCGGGCGATGGTGGGACCTGGGTGATCCCCCTCGACCTGTCGGGATCGCCCCGGTTGCTCGGGCCCTCCAGCTATGTGGTGCCATCTGTCACAGCCGGCCGAGTGTGGCTCGTGACGACTGCCTCCGATCGTGGTCAACCGGCAACTGTCACGGTCCGAGAGGTTCAGGTCGATGGTCCTTACAAGAGTCCTCTGTACCGCGTTCCCGCAGGATTCGGCCCTATCAGCGGCGTCGCTGGGGGACTTGTGCTCGTCGATGCCGTCGCAGGCGGCAGTGTCGTGTGGGACCCGGTGACGGAGCGATTTGGCACCCGGTTCCCCGGACCCAATGTCGGCAACTTGGTTGACGTCCGAGGGTCCATGGTGGCCTGGGGTGTGGGGTGTTCGTCGAACAGCATTTGCACGTCACTCCGCCTTATCGATGTGAGGACCGGCCTCGTCCGCGATTACCTCGCGCCCCACGGGACGGTCGGGTGGGTGTCAACCGGAGGAGAAGGGTCTCGTGACGCCTTTTCTTCTGACGGCAAGTACCTCGCCGTTCGGGCCGCCCACGGCGCCGGCCAGGCCAGTCCCAGTGACGTCTATGTCGTCAATGTCTCTTCCGGGGCCACGACCTTGGTACCGGACTCCTCCCCGCCCTACCCGTACTCCCGGGTGGCCTGGCTCCCCGAAAGCTCGTGGGTGGTCTTCGCCTCGGGGGCAGGTTTGGTCAACGCCTACCGCGTCCAGGACGGCCAGCGGCGTTCGTTTCCAACACCCTGTTGCGGCGTGGCGCTATTGGCCGCAGCGAGCTAGAGGGACTCTTTCGTCGAAGCCAGACCGCTGGAACATGCCAGCGGTCCTCATGAAGGCATCGGATTGACATTGTGGTCTGACGGCCGACCAGACCAATGGTCGATCCTCAACTCATGAATATCGGGGTGGAGACCTGCGCTCTGAAGGGCGATGACGCGCAGGCGGTCGGGGATCTGGGTGCCCCTGCAGGCTGTGTCAGTTGGCGCCGATGACGTTGAAGTCGTGGTTGACGAAGATGTGGTGCGGCCAGTTGACGCCGATGTAGTGCACCTCGAAATCGCCGTTACCCAACTGAACAACACGGTCGACGACGCCTCCTGGGTAGGCGGCCAGTGCCGCTTCTGTTGCCTTATTCGCTGTCGTGCCCCTGACGATCGTGCCCGATCCCTGGCTGTAGTCCGCCGGGATTTGACCTACCGGCTTTGACGTCGTGGGTGCGCCGCGCTGGAAGGGGATCACCCCTGCCGCCGAGGAGGCGGCAGATCCGCTGCCGGCCGTCGGTTGCACGATGACTTGCGTTGCCTTGATGGTCGTACCGCTGGTCGTCCCCAGTACCAGAACGCTTGATCCTGTCGTGATCGCATTGGCTGGGGTCGGGTTGGTGCCGTTCTGGTATGTCGTGGAGGACGCCTCGTCGACCGTCACCTTCTGACCCACTGCTGTGTTCATCGTGAAGCTCGACGCGGAAACGCTGGCCACCGTGCCCGATGCTCCACCTGCGGTCGGTCCAGACCGAGCGTTGGATCCCCCGCCGCCGGATCGAATACCGCCGGCGGATCCGCTGGCCACGGGGGGCGCTGATTTCGAGGAGCCGGAAGTCGCTATGCCGATGGAGAGTCCGATCACTCCACAGGTCAGTGCGGCAACCGCCGCTATCCATCGACGCCTCTTGCTCGTCAGCAATCGACGTGCGCTTGGCCGGCGGACTGGCGCGGATGTGGGCACCGAGTCCGTCGAGCCTGGCCGAAGAGGCGGCCCCTCGGCGATGCCGTCTGGGTCTCCAGCGACCAACGACTCCGAGGTCGCGCGCGACGCGGGGCGACCGGTGGGTGCTTCGTGGACGTCTGTTTGTGTGAAATCGCTCATGATGGCCCTCCTGATACGGGTAGCTATGCCGAACGGTACGCACCGTTCCTGTGACCTTCCTCGGGGCCGACTGTGACGAAGTTGGGGATCAGCGACGAGGTCATCTCTATCCCTCTGGTCGTTTCCGTCCTCGTTCCATGGATGGAGACCAGGCCGACTTCTAGATCAACCGCGTGCTTGGCCAGCTCGGCCACGACAGGCCGCATCACCACTGAACAACCGGATTGCTTTCGTTGCCCCAGGTAATCTCTAGCTACTGACGACAACGTTGGAGGGGTTCACATGAGCGAGCTCAACGTCCGACAATCGGGTTGGATATATGTCTAGATCTGTGCTCTACATGTCGATGTCACTTGACGGGTACATCGCCGGCCCCAACGACCAACCGGGTAACCCCGGCGGCGACGACTTCATGCGACTTCACGAGTGGTATGGGTTTGCTTCTGACGCTGCGCCTACAGCGGAGACCGCGGATTCGTCGGGTATGGGCAGTTACTTTCAGAATGAAATCAATGAGACCGGCGCTGTCCTATCCGGCCGCAATACCGTCGAGCAGGCCGATCACTGGGGCGGTGACCACCACGACGGTGTCCCAATCTTTGTGCCCAGTCATCGGCCGCCGGGACCGTCGGTGGCAAAGTATCCATTGGTGTCCTATGTCACCGATGGGATCGCTAGCGCGATGGCACAGGCCAAAGCCGCCGCAGGTGACCGCAACGTGCTTGTCCATGGCGCGTATACGGCACAGAAGGCGATTGAGGCGGGTGAACTCGATGAGTTGCAGATTCACCAAGTCCCCGTGCTGTTTGGTGGTGGGCGCCGACTATTCGAAGTGTTATCGACGAGGGTCGAGTTAGAGGTCATTCGAGTGATCGACACCCCGGAGGCCACACACATCCGCTACCGCATTGACTCTTCGCTTCGGTAGCGCCGGTTACGCGCAGACTCTGGCGACGCGCCTAATCAGTTCGCAAAAGCACAGCTGTGGGCGTCCGAGCTGCGACACGACCCGGAACGCTGGCCACGAGATTGGCGAAAACCAACGCACCAACGGCGACGAGAATGATCGAAAGGGCCGGGACCGTTGGGTCGGGGACCGCCGAAATCCCTCGGGCGAATAGGGTCCACAGCCATCGTCCCAGCGCGATGCCGAGGGGTACGCCGAAGATGACGCCGATGACGGCGGACACCGAGGATTGCCAGGCCACGGTGGCCGCCAGCTGCCGTCCGGTGAAGCCGAGGCCCTTGAGCAGGGCGAATTCCCGGCGGCGGCGGCGGACCGAGGCCACGAGGGTGAGTCCCAACGCGCCCAGCGCGCCTGTGGCCAGGATGCCGGCGAGGAGCGACGGCGTCGAACCGACTGAGCGGTAATCGGCGATCTCGGCTGGGCGGAGCAGCGGCACGACCCCCCCGATTGGACCGTCCTGGTCAGATGGCCGGTTGAGGATCCGCGTGACTCGGTCGAGCGATCGCAGCGCCACCGACCGGCTTACCCCGGGGCGGATCGTGATCAGTTCGGCATTCGGGCCTGGAACCGGACTCCCTTGGATGTTGAGATCGGCGGCCGAGAACAACACTGGGGAGACGACGGCGCCGGTCCCCATCTGCAGCGGCTCCCCCGATCCTTTGATGGTGGGCAGCGTCGCCGTCCCCACGATGCGAAGGCTCGTCGGGTGCGAGCCCTTGCTCGCGGCCGTAACGGTGTCACCTACGTGCTTGTGCAGGGCGGCCAGCGTGGCGGTCCCGAGCACGACCTCGTGTGCCGACTGCAGACCGCTTCCGGACAGCAGCGCCGGACCCACGGCAGCGTTTGTCGGACCCACGAGGGCGGGAACATTCTGGCCGTCGAGCCGTACCTCGAGGATGTACACACCGGTGAAATGCGCCACCACCGGGTCGTGCCCGAGCAGCGATGCCGTTTGTGCCGCTGGGAGATTCTCCTGGCCCGAGAAGCCCGACAACAACGCGAAGTCCCAGTTCCACCCGTACAGAGACGGACGGGACACCAAGGCGTTGAGGCTGGCACCGAAGGTGATCGAGGTAACGACCACCGCGACAGCGAGGACCGCGCCGAGTACCGCCGAACGGACAGGCACCGCGTCGCGCCGGGAACCGGAACCGAGGGCGGCGCGGATCCCTGTGACCGCGGCGGGCGGCAGTCCCGAGGCTGCTGCCACACTGCCAAGGCTCGAAGGGTGCCGCGCACGGGAGGTGTTCTGGGCTACGCGGTGAGGTGCGGCGCGGTACGCGATCAGGAAAGCCGTTGTGCTCAGGACCACGGCGAGGAGGGCGAAGCCCGCGCCTAGGACCGTCCAGTCAAAGGCGACGCCGGGATCCGGATAGACCGGCCGGACAGCACCAATTGGCGCCAGGGGGGAAAGTCCGACCGCCACCGCCACCGCCACCGCCGACCCCGCCAAAATGGCGCCGACGATGCCGACCAGGCCGTCGGCCATGATCACGGTGGGCCCGGCGCCGAGGGCCCGAAGGACGGCCCCGTCCTCGGCGTTGCGGCGCAGCAAGCGGCTGACGACCTGGCCGCAGATGAGCAGGGCGGCGAGAGCGGCTATGAGCCCGAACACGCCGAAGGCAATCGACTCAGGTCGGATGGCGCGCTCTGCTTTGGCGACGAGCGGAGCGCTCGTCTGCCCTCCTCCGGCCATACCGAGATTCGGAAGGACGCTCTTGGCCTCCGAGAGCACCGACGCTTCATGACGGGCACCACCCCGGAGCTGCAGGCCGACGTATGAGTAGTAGGCGCAGCACGTCGCCAGGCGACCGGTGAGTGCCGGCGTGAGGACGGCGACCTGGTTCTGCAACGCGGAGTAATCGTCCTGCACGACCTGGCCGCTGGTGCGTACGAGGCCGACCAGCTTCAGCCTGATCGACAGGTAAGGCTTGTCCACGGGAAATCCCGAGAACGAGGGAGAGTTCACCTGCGCGTCGGTGAAGAACGCCATGGGCAGGACCGACCCGATGTGTAGGCCCAGCTGGCGAGCACCTCCTGCCGTCATGACGAACTCGTCGTCGCTGGCAGGGTGGGCCATCCGTCCTGCGATCAAGTTCACCCGGTCCTGCGTAAGGTAGGCCCCGTTCAGGCTCCCCTCGACCGACGGCGGTGCCTGGCCGGAGAGGCCTCCCCCCTTTGTCCCCCCGAGTACCTGCTCGGTGCCATCGAAGCCGATGAAATCCACGGCCCGTTGCACGCCCGGCATCCGGGCGATGGCGTGGTCGAGCTTCGGGGAGTACCCCACGTTCGTGATCGGGTCGAACTCGGTGAAGAGCTGGAGGTCCGAGGGGTTCGTGCTCGCGAGGTAGACGGGGAACGACGACTGGGTGCGCCGAGCACCGGCTACCGCCCCCATGGCGACCCCACCCATGAGGCCGATAAGCAGGACGAGGCCCAAGTACGCGCCTCGACGGCGGCTGAACTGGGTACGGAAGCGATAGGCCGCCGCCCGCAGCACGCTGGTGTTCATAGCCGTTCTCCGCCCCGCGGCTGCGCTATCCCCTCCCGCAACTCTCACCTCCAGGGCGCCGGGCGCCACCCGTCTGCGGTGCAGTGTGTCGCAGCGGGAGAAGCACGCCAAGGTTGCGAGCCTCTCGATCCGCCCTGGTGCCAGCACCACCCTGATGGCTTAGCGCCAAACCGTCGGGAGGCTTAGCTAGATCCCATGACTTCCATCACTTCACCAAGGTTGCTCTGGCGTCGCCTACTGGCGACCACAGCCACCGAGAAAGGTACTGCCGCAATGCTTTGCCTCTCCGAGGTGGATCGCCGGGATCCAATATCAGGGACTGGACTGTCCTGAGAACATGCTCGACGAACTCATCAAACAACTCACCCGTCATGCCAGCCGCTTCCCAGTCGACATTGACCCGCTGAAGCAGCGAATGGCCGAACGCCATCGCCGTCGCCGAGGTCACCCCTTGAGCAAAGGTGCCCGCTCGCTCCGAGGTGAGCAGAAGTCCGAGATACGGCTCAGTGGGAAGGCGCTCAAGGGCAGAAGCCACGATCTCCACGACGAGACTGCCCGGGTCCTGGATGTGGGCAACTTTGGACGCGAGACGGTCCATGAACTCACCCGCTGCGTCGAATGCCGTGGCCCTGAGCAGATCTTCGGTGCTGGCAAAATATCGGTAGACCGTCTGGCGGGTCACGTTCAAATGGACGGCGACGTCCGTGATACTGGTCGCCGACCCCTTCACATCGATGCAACGTCTCGCGGCGGCAAGGATTCGATCGATGGCCTCCTCGTCGCTTGCTGGGGGATCACCCCCCCATCCATGGGTTCGCATTTTCAGTCAATCGGCTGGGGCAACCGGCCTGATGGGCGGCGACCTCCGAAGCGCCTGGTGGGTGCCCGGGAATTGACCATACAATTCGAGTATAGTGTCTTGTCGTCGGACGGCGGGGTGGGATCGAACCCCCCCGAGAAGGAGAATGAGGGGGTCTGCGATGACCGAGTTGTATGACCCGTTCTCGCACGAATTGCACGACGACCCATACCCCGTCTACCGACAACTCCGGGACGAGCACCCGCTCTACTTCTGCGAAGCCCGTGGAACCTGGGTTCTCAGTCGCTTCAACGACGTATGGGAAGCGGTTCATGATCCGGCGACCTTCTGCTCAGGCCAAGGGATCTTTCCGGGGTTGGGCGAGTACAACCCCGATCAGACGTTGCCAGTCATGATCATGATGGATCCTCCCCGCCACACCCAGCTACGGAGCCTTGTCAATCGGGCCTTCACCCGGCGGCGGATCGCTGACTGGGAGGAGTCGATCCGAGTGATCGCCCGAGACCTGGTGGAGGCCTTGGCCGATGCCAGTGGAGGCGACCTCGTCGAAGACCTGGCCAAGCCTCTGCCCACCATCGTGATCGCCGACCTGCTCGGCGTGCCCCGAGAAGACCGCAAGGCGTTTCGCCACTGGTCAGATCAACTCATTCAGGACAACCCCGACGACCCGGCGGCGGCTGCGACGGCCATGGAGGGTGCGGCCAATCTGCTTGCCTATTTCGCCGATCTCATCGCCCAACGGCGCCGTTCGCCTCAGGACGATCTGCTCACGGCCCTAGTCACAGCGGAAATCGACGGGGAACACATGAGCGAGGATGAACTCTTGGCGATGTGCGTCCTCTTGCTCGTCGCCGGGAACGAGACGACGACCAATCTCTTGAGCAACAGCGCCGTCCAATTCACAGAACATCCCGACCAGTGGTGGGCCATCGTGTCCGATCCCTCTCTGCTGCCGGGCGCCATCGAGGAGTGCCTGCGTTTCGACTCTCCGGTCCAGGCACTGGCGAGGACGCTCACTCGTGACGTCGAGATCCATGGCCAGACCATGAGCCAGGGGGACAAGGTGTTGTTGGTTTACGGGTCGGCCAATCGAGACGATCGGGAGTTCTCCGACCCGGACGTCTTCGACATCCGACGAACCGTCGATCGACAACTCGCATTCGGCCACGGCATTCATTTCTGTCTGGGCGCACCACTTGCCCGTTTGGAGGCGCAGATTGCGTACTCCGAACTCCTGGCACGTTCACCGCGATGGACGGTCACAGGTCCCCCCGAGCGCCTCCATTCAGGGCCGATACGAGGTCTAACGCGCCTGCCGGTATCGATCGAGGGATAGGTAGTTCTCAGCTGACCGCCGGGAAGAGGTGAGCGGCGTCCGGATCCGGGTCATCGGCATGGCACGCTGAGCACGGCCGTGCCCGATACGTGATCGCCGAGGTTGTTGCTGGCCCGCAGCTCGACCTCGACCATCCCTTCATCATCTGTCTTCCACGAACCCGTCACCGTTCCGGCATAGGTGAGGGTCGAGCCTGGGAACACCGGCACCCCGAGACGAATGGCGAGCTTCTTGACCATCGCTTCGGGTCCGGCCCAGTCCGTCAGGAAGCGGCTGCAATACGCAGTGTCGGAAAGGATGTTCATGAATATGTCCGGCGCACCTTGGGCGTTGGCATAGTCGCGATCATGGTGGACCGGCATGAAGTCCCGGGTAGCGATCGCTCCCGCGACGATCACCGACGCCGTCACATCGATCACGAGCGCCGGGAGCGTGTCACCGACACGAATATCACCCCAGTCGAGGGTCTGCGGGCCAGAAGATTCGGTCATCGCCGAGGCACAGGGAACGCTCTCATGTCGAGGGGTCCTCGGGTCTGAACTTCAGGATGCGGAATCGCTGCCGAGCCACAACGGCACTGTCCTCGTCGACATAGGTCGTCACCCACGTCACGAAGTAGCCCCGGCCGAGACGCGTTTGCTTCATGTCGGAGATTGACTCGATCACGGTCGATGCGGAGATCACCTCGCCGAGGTGGAGATACCTCTCGATCTCAAACTCCGAGTTCGACGCCAAGGTTCCCACGAAGCCAGCTTCATCGAATATCGACATCGGGCTCGAATCGTCCAGCTCCACCGGTGAACCGCCCCTTTCGGCAATGCCCGTGATCTTCGGAGTCGCCATCGTCCAGGTCTGGAGCATGAGTGGTGGGGCGACGATGCGGCCGAAGCGCGTACCCGCGGCGAATTCGGAGTCTGTGTACACCGGGTTGTGATCTTCGAATGCGGCGACCCAGTGGCGGATCATCGGTTGGTTCACAGGGTCAGGAGCAACTGAGCCGTTTCTCGAGCCCATTGGCTTGCCAACGAGTGCATCGATTTGTTCTCGAAATGCCTTCGCCTCGTCGGCCATGGGGTCAGTTTCTAGCGTCGGGAGATCCGGGTATGAAAATCGCGGCCGCGCCGAGTCGTTTACGGTCAGGACTGCGCCCTAAGCAATTCCTCGCTGGTCGCCGCACGGACGCTGGTCAGATTTCTATGACCTCGCAACGACTGCGAGACGTCCTTCGAGGCCGTGATCGTCGAGCATGGAACGACTGACAAGCCCTGAGCCCTGGAAACGAGGCCCCCAGATGGGCAAACTGAGCGGATGACAGATCTCACGCACTCTGAATCGATCGTGATTGCTCGCTCTCCGGAGGATCTCTACGACCTGGTCGCCGACATCACTCGCATGGGGACATGGAGTCCTGTCTGTAAGGCTTGCTGGTGGGACGAAGGTGCCGGCCCGGAAGTGGGGGCCTGGTTCACCGGGCGAAACGAACTTCCCGAACGGACCTGGGAAACGCGATCAGAGATCGTCGCCGCCGACCGAGGTCGCGAGTTCGCCTTTATTGTGAATGGTTCCTGGACTCGGTGGGGGTACGTTTTCACACCGGTCAGTGGAGGAACGGAGCTGACCGAGTCGTGGGAGTTCCTGCCCGGTGGCATAACGATGTTCGAGGAGCGCTTCGGTGTCGATGCCGACGCTCAGATTGCCGACCGGCTCGAGCTTGCTCAGAAGGGAATCCCGGCGACCCTGGCCGCGATCAAGAAGGACGCTGAAGAGGGGCTGTGATCGTTGTTTGCGTAAGCGGTATCGTCCTGAGCCACGATTGACTGCGAGAATGCGGGCTGGTTGACCTCTAGGAATTCGCACAACTCAGGTACCCGCCGCTTCTCGCCCTCGAATCTGCCCGCCTTGAGTCTGTTGGTGGCGACAAAGATGAATGGCCCAGACCTCATCCGCCGCTGACCGGAGCGACGGGATAGCACAGCGGTGCCTGTTGATGGGTTGGGTCAAGAGCGTTGAGCACGTCGATGTCGGCAATATGGTCGTATGGCATGGACAAGTGCTCACCGAAATCTAAGGAGCATTGATCCTGCAATGTAATGTTTGTCACGCCCGGACCCGTGAGAAACGCCGATGAATACGGAGTAACCACCTCGTCGTATCGGCTCTCGATGACGGTGTAGCTCACCCCCGCAACAGTGTCTCCCCCGGCATTCAGATTGGCAAGGAAGGATGAGCCCGCCTGCTGTTGGACGCATGCCGTGCAGGCTGCGCCGACAAATTCGTTGCCATTGGGAAAGTCTGCTGCCACCGCCGCGAGCCCGTCGATCGTTGTCCCGTGGTTGGACGGAGCTAATCCCACGAGGGTATGGACACGCGATGATCCGCCGAGATATTTGAGGTAGTACCGAGGCATCATGCCGCCTTGCGAATGCCCGACAATGTCGACCTGAGTAGCTCCCGTGGCGGTCAGCACCCGATCCACAAATGTTGCCAGCTGCTGCGCGGATTGAGTGATGTCGCCGATTCCATATACGCCCAGGGCACCACTTCCGTTGGCCGCGCCGTAGTTCAAGGCGAACACGCAGTAGCCGTTGTCGACCAGGAGGGGAGACAGTGCCTGCCAGCTATCGGACATGTCGCCGAGGGTGCCATGAACGAGAACCACCGGACGCGGGTGAACGGCGCTCGGTTGACACGTCCAATTGTTGGCTCCTGGTGGGCTTGCCGAGCTGCTGGCGTGGCTGTAGCCCAAAACGCCGTTGTAGACAACGGGAAGCGATGATGCTGCGGCAGCGGACGCAGAACCTTCGATCATCCCCATGCCGGCGAGTGCGGCGACACTGGTCGCGGCTGCGCCAAAGGCCATCACCCAGCGTCGCATCGCCTCGACTCCCTCGCTCTTCCCGGCAATCACTACGTTGTTGAACCGCTTCGCGCCGTGCGCGTGTGTTGGTCCCTGAGTTCACCGATCCAAGATGGCGGTACCCGTTGCGAGGGTATCCAGGGAGTCTCCGGGCGAGAACGGTGATAGCACCTATGACCGGCCCCGTGATTTCACCCTGTCCACCCCCCCGCCCAGAAGGAATGCCGAGATCCACATTCACAGGACTCCTGCGGGCATCAGGTGATTTCGTAACCCTGACGACCTCGTGTCGAAGATCGTGATTGGGTGGCCAGCGTGCCCGCGCTGAACCCAGGCCAGGAATCAGGGCTGTGAACTACCCGCGCTGAAATGCGGCGGCCGACGTCCCCGTCGGCCGGACGAGCGCCTCACCACCTCGTGGTCACGACTCGATGCGGGACGCTCTGACGACTTCGGCACCACCAGCGCTGATCATCCCTGGCAACCGTGTGAGGTCGCAGCTGACCAGGTGTTCACCCGGATCGGTCTCTGAGACACTGGGAGTTGATGGTTACGGTTCTCCGGCGCATCGGTCTGACGGCGATCGTGAGCCTGATAGCCATGGGGACATCAGCGTGTGGAGCGTCGAAGACCGCTTCAGCACCACATCAGCCCGAAGCCTTCACGACCACGGCAGCGCCGGCGACAACATCTCCCCCAACGACTACAACGACGTTGGCTCCCCCGACACCGAAGGCTTGTCCCCCAGGGTGCAGTCTCCCTGCGGACCACGATGCCATCACGGTGCTTGCTTCGTCGGCGAGCCTGGTTGTCATCATCACTGTGCAAGACATACACCGATCCGCTTCAAGCGGGTCCGCCACGGCCGTCTACAAGACAGACACGGTCTTGCAGGTAATGACAGCCATAACCGGGGGGATGTCGCCAGTCGTGCGTGATGGTGAACCGATGGTCTTTGGATCGGGCGCTTGTCGTCGGCACGAGCTACCTGGCATTCGTATCCTTCAACCGCGGTGGGGACTGCCTGTCTGCTCTGTTCTCTTACGATGCGGCGAGACAGATCGCGACGCTCGTTGGAAGTGACGCCGAACCGGACGCCCCCCAGCTTCCACTCCCCGGGCGCGTCGTGGGCATTCCACACACGATCACCCTTGCTGAGCTTCAGTCACGGATGTACCCGACTGGCGGACCCGTGTACCCCACGGACGTTGGGGAGTCATGGTGCCCCGGACCCTAAATCCGACACAGGGTCAGGCCGATGACCCCATCACCGGTGGCCACCCTTCGGTGCGGTATGACAGTGGTCGTACAGCGATCTAAGGTCTGCCGGCATGCACGCTTCGGTCAATCTGCACATCGACGCGCCGCCGGACAGGGTCTGGGGTCTCGTCAGCGACATCACGAAAATGGGCGAGTACAGCCCCGAGGTAATAGAAGCCGAATGGCTCGACGGCGCCACCGGTCCGGCAGTCGGTGTCCGGTACCGGGGCCACGTAAAGCGAAACGAGAACTGGCCCGTCCTCTACTGGACCATATGCAAGATCACCGAATGCGTGCCGGGTGAAGTCTTCGAGTTCGCGGTCATCATGCGCGATCGACCGGTGAATACCTGGCGTTACGAGTTTCGCTCCTCGGACGACGGCGGCACTGACGTCACCGAGTCGTTCGACCTCGGTGACAACGTCTTCACCAAGATCTGGCGCCCGCTCGGCGGGTTCCTGCGGGAAAGCCGCAACCGGCGTGACATGGCCCGCACCCTCGAACGAGTCAAGGCAGTCGCCGAAGGTTCGTGATCGGTCGCCCGTTCCCGTGGCGACACATGGATCCACACCTCGACCGGGACGACCGACCCCAATCCATCTAGCGATGCCCGAGGGTTAATTCGGAGAAGGGATCGATACCGAGCGAGGTGCCGCCTCACCCTCTCGACCGTCGTTCGGCTTCGTGCCTGCGTCGGAGCCCGGCGTCGTTGCAGGCCTTGGGGGCGCGCCGCTACCCACTTCTTCGATCGCCGTATTCAGCGTCGACAATTGGCGATAAGGGAAGGACAAGAGAAATCGAGTTCCCCTCGAAGTGTCGTGGTCGAGGGTGATCGATCCTCCATTTGCCTCGACCAAGCGGCGCACGATCGCAAGTCCTAGACCCGTGCCCTGGTGTTTGGTCGTGTAAAAGGGCTCGAAAATGCGATTCTCCAAAGACGGTTCAATGCCAGGTCCATTGTCTTCGACGGTGAGCACCACGCGTCGGCCTTCGATCGACGCTGCGATTCGCAGATGCCCTCGTTCGCCTACGGCGTCGAGTGCGTTGGTGACAAGATTGGTGAGGACCTGGCCAATTTGGATTCGGTCTCCAACCAGGCTGATCGGGGGAACTTCGACAAGCACTGTGACACCACCCCGAGCGGGAGTGACCTCAACGATCTCCTCGATGAGTTGACCAAGCTCAAACGGAGCGAAGGTCGGTTTGCGGGGCCTCACATACTCCGTGATGTGCTCGACGATGGAGGTTGCCTTGGCAATCTCACGCTCGGCCACTTGAATGTGTCGTTCCTGCTCTTCTGTCAAGTCTTCATTGAGGCTGACTCGAAGCAGATAGAGCGAGTTAAGTACGGCCGCGAGCGGATTGCGAAGGTCGTGTCCAACAACGGACGCCATTTCGCCGACCACGGCCAGCCGCTCCCGCTTCACGATCACATCCGTGAGGAATGAAGTGATGACAAATGCCACGATCACGGTGGCTATCGTGATCACCCAACCTGCCGCCGCTTCAGCAGTGCCGGCCACGATGACCACAACACCTGAAGCCACTCCCGCCAGCCCGACATACAGGGTGGCTCGGCGCCGGGGAAACCAGAGTGGCGATGCAAAGCCGACCCAAACGAAGAAAGGGCTCAGCAGACCTGGGTGGATTTCGAGCCGTGTGAAAAATAGACCGAAGTCGATGAGCACCAAGCTACCCACGATCGCAAGGTCTCCGGCATAGCGCGGTAGATGGCTCCTCAGTGCGTAAATGGTCGCGGCTGCGACGAATACAACGGTCAAGAGACCCGCCATCCCTGCCCGGTTACTCACATCGCGCGGGTCGATGATCCACGCCATCAAGACCGCCACTCCACCGAGTGAGTACGTCAATGCAAGGAGTTCGCCCCGACCTCGAACATCAAATATCGGCTTCCCAATCGGCCGCGTTGCGACCTACCCACGTCTTCCAAGCCGCCACAGGGAGCGAGGACCAATTCGGTCCGTCAAGAGCGTTCGAACACGCATCCCGACCTCCCGTCTTCGACCATGGCGGGACTCCCCCGATCCTTGCCGATATCGGTCGTATGAATCTACCGCCGATCGGAGCGGATGGCATCAGCGCTCCTCCCGGATTCGGGAAAACGGGTAGCAATGCGTGACTCGATCACTCCACGCTGGACTTTCGTGGGTGTCGCTTACGACAGGGCTTGCCTCAGGTGCTTCGCGAGTTCCTCGAGAACGACAACACCTTCCCCACACAAGTCTCTCGACCCCCCACTCCCGCACGGCACCGAGAAGCATGTACTCATCGAATGCCAGCTTGTGCGATCCGAGCCGCGACTCAGAGGAGTGACGGCGGCAGAGCAGCGGAGACGCGGGCGTCCGTCGAGGGTACCGGGACGCTGCTCGTCACCCACGGGGTACCTCCGAACTCGTTGGCGAAGATCTTCTCGGCCGTGCGGGTGGCTAAGGCCTGCGAGGTAAGGGTCGGGTTGGGTCCACCGAGGGCGTTGGCTAATGCCGAGTTATCGGCGATATAGAGCCCGTCCACGAAGCGAGCCTTGGCGTTGGCGTCGAGCACCGAGTCGGAATCGCTTGTGCCCATTCGCATGGTCGACTGCACGTGGAGGATGAGCGGAGGCCAGTCCAAGCGGAAGACCGAAGTAGCACCTGCTCCGCGCAGAAGCTCCCCAGCCTTGCGAGCCAGGTACTCGCGATTGGAGATGGTGCGGGCCGCACGTGCGCCACGGGGAAATTCGACCTTCGCGACCGGTCCGTGCTCGTCGGAGTCGAGCGTGGAGAGAGTGACCCTGTTGACAGGCTGCACGTCGTCGTCGGTGAGCACGAGCACGTTGATGAGCCGGTCCACGTTGGCCAAGGCCTTCTTCAACTCCGGCCCCGGCAGGCGCCCGGCAGGACCGTCCCATGCAGGACTGGTGGCGCCACCGCCGTTGGTGTAGTACCCGCGGATACCGCTGTTCGAGAACATGAGGCTGAATGCTTGCAGGGCGGGCGGGATCCCCACCTGTTCCAGTCCCCCGTATCCGGGGAAGTCCACTCGGGCCGATGATCCCACGCCGCGGGAGCTAAAGGTCTCGGTCGACCCGAACGTGGATTCGTTGGACACGTCGTTGTCGAACACGCCGACCATCCAATCGAAGCAATGGTCTGTGTAGCCTTGGCCGACCCAGCCGTTGGGATTGGGCAAGCCGCTGTTGAGCCACAGCCGCGGGTTCTCTGTCGTCCCCCCGGCCAGTACCACCACCTTGGCCTCTTCGGTGGAGAACTCGCCCGTGACGGTGTCGCGCCAGGTAATGGCATTCGCCCTCGGCATGCCGCCCACTGTGACGGTGTGCACCTGAGTGGCGAACGCATTGGGCACGAGGGTCACCGCCTTGCCATGCGGTGACCACGACGAACCCGCTGTCAGGGCCATCGGAACGTAGGAGACCAGCGTGGTGCGCTTGGCCTTTAAGTTGAAGGGCGCCCCGATGGGCTCCTTGCACCCTTGGAAGCAGTAACCGCAGAAGGTGCAGCCCTGAGCTGCGGGGTATGCCAGGTTGTGTACGTTGCCCTGGGTTTCGGTGAACAGGCCGGCGTTGCCACGGGGCTGCAGGATGGCGTTCTCCTGGGGCCGGTACGACGCCGTGGTCACGTTCTTGCGGGTGTTGTGGGGAATGCCCAAAGTCGCCGCACCCGCGAAGAAGACCTCCTCCTTGGTGCCCATGGCTGCGGTCTGCACCGGCAGTGTGGCCTCGACCCACTGGTAGTAGGGGATGAGTTCGTCGTAGGTGAAGGGAAAGACGTGCGCGGTGTCGTACGCCGACGCGTCCGCTCCCGCATACCCCATGAAGACCCCCGGCATCGCTCTCGGACAGTTGCCGTAATAGTGCAGGGTGGTGCCTCCCACACCCGAGAGCTGCCACAGGAACGAGTTTTGGGGAGTTTCTCGGTACCACGCCGGTTGAGAGCGGTCCGCCGGGCCGAATCGGAAGAACCCGCTAAGTGGATTGTTGGCATCGTTCTCGAAGTGCGTCCAATCCTGCTCGGGCTGCGTGTAAAAAGGTCCAGCCTCGAGCAGCAATACATCAAGTCCCTGCGCCGCCAGCTCCTTGGCGACCACGGGCCCGCCTCCGCCCGCGCCCACCACGATCACGTCACGAGCCATGCGCCATCTTCTTTCCTAGGGCCGGAGCATGTCCGGCGGGAACTGGCATCACTCGGTCGCCTGGGTCACACCGCCGAGGTACCCCTTGAACTCGTTCCAGCCCTCCACAGGTTGGTACCCCGAGTTCGCCTGGTACTGCGACAACCGCCAACCCACCGGTGTTGCGGTGAGGCTTCGGGTAGTCGCGTTGAACACGCCGAACTCACTGAAACTGCCGAATGCGGCGAACTCCAGCAACGCCCCGCTCAGGAATTCGAGGAATCCTGACAGGGAATCCCTGAGAGGCTCGGAAAGGTTGGAGTCGAGCATCGCCGCCACGGTGGTCGCCTCTTGCTCGACAAGGGCGAACGCTTTTGCCTTTTCCGCAAAGCTCAATCGACTGAACGGCGAAAGGAATGTGCCGTTGTGGGCTGTGGGATCGACCAAGCTGGCCAAGAAGTTGAGCAGGAGGGCCACCACCAGCGACAGTGGCACCGTGCCTTGCTGGTCGAGCAGGGCGCCCAATGCCAGGTCGAGCTGCTGGATCAGCGCCGGTTGACCTGATAGCAGTGACAGGCCCGACGATGGGGGCAGATTGTCCGACAACCCCGTTTCCAGTGACTGGACGAGGAGGCGGAGCGGCTCCTGGGGCACCGGATAGAAAAAGTCGAGGGCCGCCACCAAGAACCCGGTTCCGTCGGCATCGATGCCGCCGGACTCGGCATCGAACACCCCCTGGGCCACGGAGTACGCGTCATGCCCCGGCACCACAAAGGCAACCAGGCCGTTGATGGTGTCTGTCGACAAGGCGTCCAGGATGGGGGCGAGCTGTGACAGTGTCGCCGCGTCCCCGGGCGCGGCATCGAGGAATCTCGTCACGTCAACCATCGTGAGGGCGGCGCTCACCAGGCCGGCTCGCACCAGGAACTCTCGACGGCCATAGCGAACGATAGGACCGGTCATCGCACCCCCGAGTGGTTCGACAGACCACGAGATTGTTGGGGCGACACGGGTCAAGCGGCAAGAACGAGAAACCACTTAGGTCCGTACAAGTGGTTTCACGGTGCCAGCTGTTCTACCCCAACTTCGTCAGCACGTTCCGGGTTACCTGTTCAATCTGTGGGTCTCGCCCCGACAGCCCGTGAGCCCAGTCCGTCGACCCCGACGTCACGACTGTTGCCCCCGCCTCGTTGGTGTACGCGCCCAACACAGCATGGCCGTGACGGATGCGCTCCATCGCTTCGGGCTGGCGAGTCCCGAACACGCGTGACGCGATGTACTCCAACTCGCTCGGCTCGCCCGGCTTGGGCGGACGAGGCGCGGTCTCGCGCGTGAAGTGCTGCGTCGGACACGTACCGAGGATCTCGAACGTCGACGGCGTACCGTCCTCGCCGGTCGGATATGGCAGCCCGTCGTGGTAGTTGAAAGCGCACCCGTCGCACTCGTAGCCGACGACGGTCGCGCCGGCACCGAGCACGTCGCCGTATCCGAGTCCAGTGTCGTCGAATATCCAGTGGCCGGCGCGGTGCACGGTGTAGCCGCCGAGACCGCCGGTCACATTTCGGCCAATGCGATGATAGCCCCCGCGGGTGAATGTGACGCCCGTCATAGAGTTTTCCGGACGACCAACGGCCACGTCGGACCAGAAGGTCGTTACCTCTGCTTCGCGGTCGGTTCCCATCAGCGGATCTCTCTTGAAGAAGCCTTTGTACCCGACTATGACGTCGTGATCGTCGCCCTCGATGCGCACCTGCCACAACGACGTATTGCCCGAGAAGAATGCGGCATTCCCGCCGCTCGCGATAAAAGCTTCGACCGTGTCTCGCATGCCACGAGACCAGTACTCGTCGTGGCCTACGGACAGATAGAGACTTGCGTCGTCCAACACCTCGGGGTGTTGTTCGAGATCGGCATTTGTGCACACGCCGATCTCGAACCCTTCGCGTTCGGCCCACTCGATGAACGGCAACTCCCAGTCAGGCCAACCCGCCGACCCGGCATATCCCGACAGGTGGTTGATCTGGATATATCCGACATGGGCGGCATTTTGCGGATCGGGCGCTCCCGTCCCAGTCACTCGACGGCCTTTGCCCGGCGGCTTGTGGAGGTAGCCCGGCGACATCGGTCGCTGCATGGCAACGTGGGTGCCACCCGTGTACAAGTTCGGTCCACCGAAATCGTTGTAGGCGTGCCATGTATTCGTCGTCAGCGCGACGACGATGCGTGCGCCTGAAGATGGTCGCAAGACGAAGAATGCGTAGTCGCGCCGCACCTTTTCGTCCACGTCGATCTCCATGACAACCTCGTAGTAGCCGGAGCGCCACGTCGGGTCGACGTCTATCGTCATGGAAGCAGGCCAGCCGCACCCCCTCGAGGAAGCGTCCTTCGGCGTGCCATACTCCCCCGCTGCGACGGCGTCAGACCTGAGCACGACCTCCCGTCGCACCCCGACCCGCGCCACCTCGACTCTCACAGGCCGACCACCAGACGACGACATGTGCAAACCAACCTGCCCACCCGGACTCACCGACTGCGGCCAGCAGTACCCGGTAACCACCTCGCGCCCCATATCCCGACCTTAACGTGGCGGGGTCGTTCAGACTCAGACCATGGGGGATGTGTGGTGCACGCGACCGCCCGTCAGCTTTCGGGGAGAGCCGCAAACTCACGCTTCATCTTCCTGTACCACCCCATTCCTGATATTGGATTTTTCCACCTCCCTTTCATGCTCTTCAAGGCGTCTTGGTGCGTGTCATCACCACTTGCGACCATTTCCTTTAAGTGACGACCTTGAGCCTTGATCACTTCATCAGCCGTGCTTCCCTGGATCGGAAGATCACAGGCTCCGCCCATTTGCTTACACGTCATGGCTTTCATGAGTCGCATTCCTTGCATCGAAGTCGTCTTTGGTCGCTCCACAACATCTCTGGAGGTCGGGCCTTCGTCGCTCATCAACTCGCGGCGACTTTCCACAGGTAGCCGTCCGGGTCGCTGAAGTAACCGAAATAGCCACCCCACTGTGCCGCCTCGGGTTCCCTCACGATGCTTCCCCCCGCCGCGACAGCCTTGGTGATGGTCTCGTCGACAGCCTCGCTCGACTCGACGATGTAGTGAAGTGAGAAGCCCCGGAAACCTGATCCCTCCGAAGGGACGCCGGCGTCCTGTGCGGCCGCCTCCCATTCGTAGAGCGCCAGCCGCGACGAATCGTCACCCAGCGACAAGCGGACGAAGTTCGGATAGTCCTGGTCGACTTCACAGCCGAGACCCTCCCCATAGAACGTCTTGGACCGAGCCAGGTCCTTGACACCCAGCATGATGGCAGTCACTTGCAAACCCACATCAGCCTCCTCAATGCGGCGGTTAGGATACATCTACCTCTATGACGAGCCAGGGCAGCAGAATGTGACGGATCGTCGTCGGGTCCATCTGGCGCCTTGGGAGCATCTCGATGTTCGTAGGTGTCGGCCTGCGTCACATCCCGGGGTCGGCGGACGTCAGTAGAACGTGATCACCGTAGAAGTGCCACCATGGATTTGACCGGCTTCGATGCGGAACGACCCCGGCTGACCGCGATCGCCAGCCGGATACTCGGGTCGGAGGCCGATGCGGACGACGTGGTGCAGGAGGCCTGGCTGCGGCTCTCTCACATCGAAGACGTCGACAACCTGCCCGCCTGGTTGACTACCGTCGTGACGCGGTTGTGCCTGGACCATCTCCGCAAGCGACGCACCAGGTCCGATGCGGAGGCCGAGGCACCCGCTGACACCGCGCCGGTCGACCCGGAGGCTGATGCGCTGCTCGCCGAGCGGATGGGCGGGGCGATGCAAGTCGTCCTCGACGCCCTGGCGCCTCCCGAGAGAGCGGCGTTTGTTCTGCACGATGTCTTCGGATATCCGTTCGACGAGGTAAGCGCGGTGATGGGGCGCTCCGGTACCGCCGTACGTCAACTGGCGAGCCGAGCACGGCGCAAGGTGCAGGGCACGCCGGAGCCGGTTGCGGTGCAGGCCGCGCGCGCCGAGAGTCAGCGCGTCGTCGACGCTTTCCTTGCAGCAGCCCGGGGCGGGGATCTCGCCACCCTGCTGTCACTGCTCGCGCCCGAAGTCGTGATGCGTGCCGACCTGGTCGGACAGCAAATGGGCACAGAACCGGTGTTCGAGGGCGCGCCCGCCGTGGCGGCGCGCTTCAATGGGGCCCAGGGGGCGGCACCCGTCGCCATTGACGGCGAACGCGGCGCCGCCTGGATCCTCGCCGGGGAGGTCAAGGTGGCCTTCGTGTTCCAAGTCGAGGGTGGCCTGATACGCGAGATCGAGCTCATCGCCGACCCGGATGTGCTAGCGACCCTGGACGTGGTCCGTGCCCGCAAGCGGTCCTGAGAGTCACGATGTGAGTTCGCGTGTGAGCCGCACGCGAGAACAGCCACAAGGTGTCGTCAGCGTCCAGCTCCCACGCACCTACCCAGGAGGGGCGAAGACTTCCAGAGCGAATTGTCCGGGTCCAGGAAGCTCAGGCCTGAGCCGTAGGGCGCATCGTGGATCTGCACGACGGCAGAGAAGAGTCGGAACGAACCGTGAAGTCCGCTACATCTGTTCCTCAACGTCCATACCCCAACTGACGACTTGGGAAGGCGTGATCCTGATGATCGGGCCTAGTGCCTTCCCGTCGGGCCCGTTGGCTTCGTCGAGTGCCTCGGCTTGGCCCCGAATCAACACGCAGCGGGGTTGCCACGGCGGTAGAACGTCATCTACGACGAGGGCGACGTTGGGGTTCTGTCGAACATTTTGGAATTTGCGAGTGTGAGCGAAGTCCCGGCCACTCACGTCGATGGTGTCCAGCTCTGCGTTGTAACTCCAGCCCAGGGGTACAACGTGGGGCAGCCCGTTCACGTCGACGGTTGCGAGGCGGCCCAGCTTGCCCTGGGCAAGGTAATTCAATTCTGCATCGGAGAAACTGCTCATTGAACCTCCATCACCGTGATTCTGTTGTTTCGGCATACCCCGCTGAACCTAATACCGAGTCTGCGCAGAATTGCCCCGGGGTCACGTCGCTGCCGCACTTACCGTTCGACTCGGTCGAGCAGCCCCTAGCTGTAGTGCCCTGAGAGCTTGCGGACACGGCTCGCCGGTGGGCCTCCGATGGCGGTGTGATGCCGGTGATGGTTGTAGACGTGGAGCCAGTGGGCAAGTCGTCGGTTGCGTTGACCCTCAGATGTCCAGGTCTGGACGTAGGCCCACTCCGCCAGGAGGGTCCGGTTGAACCGCTCGGCTTTGCCATTGGTCTGGGGCCGATAGGGCCGGGTGAAGCTGTGTCGGGCCACTTGAAGAGCGTGGCCGAACTCATTCGACCGGTAGCACGCGCCATTGTCCGTGAGGATCCTTTCGACCTGAATGCCGTTGTTGGCGAAGAACCGTCGTGCTCGTCGCCAGAAGTCGGCGGCGGTTGCCCCGAGCTCGTTGTCGAGCACCTCGGAGTAGGCGAGCCGGGAGTAGCCGTCGATCGCCGAGTGCACATAGGCGTAGCCGACCATGTTCTGCCTGTGGTCGGTGACCGGCGCCCGGCCGTGCGCTCGCCAGCCGCCACCCTTCGGGATCCTGCCCAGCTTCTTGATGTCGACGTGGACGAGCTCGCCGGGCCGGGTCATCTCGTAGCGGCGAATCGGCTCCCTCGTCGTCCGGTCGAGATCGCACAGACGGTTGACTCCGTGACGAACGAGCACCCGGTGCACGGTCGAGGGGTGCATCTCCACGATGCCGGCGATGCGGGCGGGGCCGAGTCCCCGGCGTTGCCGCAATGTCACGATCCGGCGCTCGATGCTCGCTTTGGTCTGGCGGGGACAGCGATGCGGCCGACACGGGCGGTCCTCCAGTCCGGCGACGCCTTCTTCCTGGTAGCGGCGCCACCAGACATAGGCCCGGTCCCTCGAGATACCCATCGACTCAGCCGCATGGGCCACGGGCCATCCACCCTCGATGCGCTCGCAGAGCCGGAGTCGACCTTCAGGAGTGAGCGGAGCGTTACGGTGCATCTGAAGCCTCCTTGGAGAGCGTGGGCTGTGGTAGCTACACACTCGCCTCGGAGGCTTCAGCTATTGGTGGACCCTGTCAGCAAGGCCTGTGGGCACTACACCTAGCGGCATTCTCGGGAGAGAGTCGACAAGGGGTTACTCCGCTTCCTGGGTCGAGCGAGCACCAACAGAGCGCAACCACTCAATCACGTTTTCTTGTCGAGTCCCGAGACCAGTAGCGGCATCCAGTGCCGTGCCCTGTGCATAGTCTGGCTCCCAATTGAGATCAGCTCCCGCGCCTAACAGGCGCTCGGCGGCACGGCGCTGTCCGGCGGCGCATGCATGCCAGAAGCCTTGCGATAGGTCTTCGGTCCTGGGCCGCTCACGAAGAAGCTCCTCGACACGAGCCAACATGCCAAGTGCCGACGCATGCCAGAGCTTGTCCACCTTGGCTCCCCGCTCAACGAGCAGACGAGCGACGTGCCAGCAGGCGTACCCCACCGCATTGTCGAGCGGTGTCCCGATCGAGCCATCAGGCGTTTCAAGATCGGCGCCCCCATCGATCAGAGCCACGGCGACGTCCACGTCGTCGCTGCTCGCGGCGTAGTGCAACGGGGTCTCAGATCCCGGCCCCGGGGTCTTCGATCCACCTCCCGTGGTGAGCGCATTCGGGTCGGCTCCGGCGTCGATCAACAGGTGCACGATGTCGGGTCCGTTGGGGAAGTAGCCAGGCCAATCGGTAACGAAATGGAGTGCGGTGCTGGTCCCGCCTCTGGCTTCGAATCTCACTCGGGCGAGTTCAGGGTTTTCTGACAGGAGGCGTCTCACCAGGTCAACGTCCCCGCCGTGTACTGCGATGAGCAACTCGACCGCTATGGGGGAATCACCCGGAAGGATGGTAGGCGTGGGCCCGTCTGTCATGACCACGATGATCGCAGGGCGGGTGCTCCATTGAAAACCGCGACCGACCGACGCCGGGGCGAGGTCTCATTGGATCCGGTGCCATAGCGAACCACGGGTGACGCTGTCGCCCGCAGGATGGGGAACCCGACGCGCCTCTGGTCCGACGAGGCAGGCAGGAGCGCACGTCGCCAGGATGGTCCGATCGGAAAGTGAGGTCCATCACGTAGACCTCACTCGGCAATGCCAATCGATCCCAATACGTTGTAGGAGTTGCGGGCCACCGC
Organism: uncultured Acidimicrobiales bacterium; assembly: GCA_963846125.1. Lineage (GTDB taxonomy): Bacteria > Actinomycetota > Acidimicrobiia > Acidimicrobiales > UBA8190 > Chersky-840. The sequence continues at coordinate 284,351 of CAWJUR010000004.1, read as the reverse complement.
ATTGCCGGCAGCGTGGGTGATCCGATCGGCGAACGCGTCGGCGACCTTCTCGCTGGCCCGCAGGCTCTCCTCATCCTCCCAAAGCGTCAGGGCGATGACATGGCTGCGAGCGCCCGGCTTCTCAAGAACCAACAGCCCTTGAACCCGGGGAACGGCTCGTAGACCGGCGGAAGTTCCGATCCCAACGACTCCGCGAGGTCCGATAGGTCGCGGCCTGTTGCATAGAACGTCATGACCCGTGCGAGCACGGAGGAATCTTATTACTTCCGTGATTTCGACCACCCGCACCACCCACTCACGTCGGGGGGGGAATCGGTTGAGGGCGTCGCTGAGTCAGCAGGGACCGTCCGTCACGCGTCTCTGGTCATCATTCGCCACGCGCCGAGGATCGTCCAGCCGACCAGCCAGGCGATGATGACGCACACGGCCACGGTCGTCGACTCCGGCAGAAGTCGGGGATTCCCTGCTCCGCCCCCCGGTCCCCCACCGCCGCCGCCGAGGACGGGGAGCCCACCCGGCGTCAGGTGCGCCGTGGCCAGGCCGACCACCGCACGTTGCAGGTTAATGAAGTGAGGGATTCGCGCCCGGGAGAGGATGGGTGTCAGCACGACCTCGAGAACGATCATGATGATTACCGCCACCGTCCTCTGGCCGATCAACGATCCGAGCCCCAACCCGATGATGAACCCGATGGCAGCTTCGAGTTCGATCCACAAACCGCTTCTGACCATCAGCGAGGTTGATGGATACAGGAACTGACGCGCGTAGTCCGAGTAGTCCATTCGGGCGATCAGGCTGGCTGCGTCCCGGATCTGTGACTGGGAGGGTTGCGGTTGGACCGCGGACCCTGGGGGTTGTTTGACGTTCGTCGCGCCACCGTTGGGGCCGCCGGGGCCATTGCCACACGGGACGGCGTTGGCCACAGGGGCAATCGGAGACGAGGGTCCGATTCTGAAGCTGAAGTCGCAGATGACCTCGTTGGAGTGGTCGGCGGCCCAGCTCTCAAGGCCGGCGCGCGACAGACCGACGGGCACGTTCACACCGTCGAAGCTGAGCCGTGTGGGCGCCGCGAACACGCACACCGCGCAGACGATGGTGAAACCAACCGCCACCAGGGGCACGATGATGGCCAGTCCGGCAGGGATCCGAGCCACATAGATCGCCAAGCGCGAGCGTCCGGTGACCACCAGGTGCCTGAACATTCCCTCGGTGAGGTCGACGGATCCCGCCGTCGCACCCAGGGTGGCGGCGACGATGAATCCGAAGATGTACAGCACTCCGGCCACCAAGCCCGTGAAGATGTCGTAGCCGCCCGCCGGGCCGTAGGAATGGGGCGCAAACGCGTGGAGCAGCAGTCGGATAACCAGGAAGACGGTAGGAATACCGACCGTCACGAGGATCAGGGCGACCATGAGGCCGCGACGTTTCCGCAGCTCCATGATCCGAGTGGCGATCATTCCCCCCGTTGGGATCCACGATCCTCGCCGGTCACGCGACACGCCAACCGGCCCGGCCCGCCCCGGAGTGGAACCGGCCGTGCCGACGTCGGACATCGTCGTCATTCCGGGGCTCCGAGGCGACTCGTGACCTGCAAGAACCACGATTCGAGTGATGCTTGGATCTCCTGGAGTCGGTACACCGATATGCCCCCTTCTACGAGCACGCGGTTGATCTCGGCAACGACGTCGCGCCCGGTCCCCGTCGGCAACGTGATCGTCAGGCCGGCGCCGCCGATGATCACGGGGGCCCCGATGGTGGTGGTCGCAAGGAGGGAACCGGCCCGATCGGGGTCGGAACAGTCGACTTGGAGCTCGACCGATGCCCCCGCCAAGAGCTCCGAAATTGGCCCTTGTCGGATGACGTTGCCCCGGTCAACGATGGCGACGGCATCGCACGTCCGCTCGACCTCGTCGAGAAGATGCGAGGACAGTACGACGGTGCGGCCCTCGGCCACGAGGGAGAGAATCATGTCGCGCATCTCGTGCATACCGGCCGGATCGAGCCCGTTCATCGGCTCGTCGAGGATCAGGAGTTGGGGATCGCCGAGCAGGCATGCCGCGACTCCGAGACGCTGGCGCATGCCCATGGAGTACTTCGACACCCGGTCATCGGCGCGATGCAGAATGCCGACCCGCTCCAGTGATGGCTCGATGCGGTCTCGCGCCGCCGGCTCGCGCGCCGCGGCGAGCAGCCGGAGGTTCTGGCGCCCGGTCAGATGACCGTGGAAGCGAGGCTCGTCGACGATGGCCCCCACTCGCGCCAGCGCGGCGGCGCGTTGCTTCGGGACCGGGTAACCCAGCAATGACATCGTTCCCGCGTCGGCGTGGGTCAGTCCCAGGAGCACCCGGATGAGCGTGGTCTTGCCGGCACCGTTGGGGCCGAGGTACCCGAAGGCGCATCCCCGCGGGATCAGGAGCTCCACGCCGTTCACGGCGACGTTCTCTCCGAACCTTTTCGTCAGTCCGTGGGTCTCGACAGCCCAATGGCTCTCGGCGGCCTGCTCGTGGGAGGCAGTGGGCAATGTAGTGGTGGTCATCCGCTGGTCATTGCTCCTTTGACGGTGGTCTCAGGTGGCCGCATACGCCGGATTGGCTCCGTGCTCCGGGCGGGTCCGTGGGAGCGGTCCGTGGGCCATTCGATCACTCCCCCGAACCCTGAAACTGGGCACCCTTCCGGACCCGAACTGGGTGCCTTGCGGTGCACGTTAGCAGACGGTACCTTGTGGTGCATGGGAAATGCGGAGGGCCGCCGAAGCCAACTCCTCCGGGGCGTTCTCGACCTTTGCCTTCTTGCGGTCATGGGAGATGGACCGGCATACGGCTACGAGATGACCAAGCGGCTGCGGGCGCGCGGCCTCTCCACTGTCGGGGAGGGCTCGATCTACCCCCTTCTGGGCAGGCTGGAGCGGTATGGCCTCGTTGAGACCCATCGAGCCGCGAGCAACGGCGGCCCGCCCCGCAAGTACTACAACCTCTCGCCCGAGGGTGAGCGGGCACTCGAGTCCGGTGTCAGCGAATGGCAAGCGGCCCGAGACGCCATCGATGGTGCACTCGGTCTGGTCAAAGCGGAGGTAATGCCGTGAGTGAATTCGTCGATGAATGCCGCCGGGAGTGGAAGCGGCTCGGAGTCCCGGATCCTGTCGCCAATGAGATGGCCGCCGATCTGACGGCCGACCTCGATGAGGCCGAGGCCGAAGGCGGTTCGCCCGAGGACGTGCTTGGGAACAGTGCGTTCGACCCTCGGCGATTTGCGGCAGCGTGGGCCGCGGCTCGCGGCGTGACCGGCGCTCCGATCCCCGACCGTCCGCCGCCGTGGCGAACACCGATCACGATCGCGTTGGCAGCCCTCTTGGGCGTGCTGACCGCGGGCGCCGGATTGGCCCTTCTGGTCGGTCGCGGCAGTAGCTCCATCGCTTTCGCCACTCGCCACATCGTCGCCGTTCCCGCGCCAATCCACCTCTTCGCACCCGGTTCGAGCCGAGTCCCCGGGCCGCCGGGACGGACGTTCGTGGGGAACGGGATCGCCGGCTTCGCAATCCATCCGCTGGCCTGGATGCTGTTCATGGTGGGCATCTTGGGCCTCGGGCTGTTCGCCCTCTTGTACTGGTCGGTTTGGTCTCGTCCTCGCCGATCCCGCCGACACGAGCGTCAACAGACACCGAGCTGGAACTGAGAAATCAGCCAGCACCTGACTTGAGCTACTAGGTAGGCATCGGCGGGGGCGTGTCGCCCCGGGCGAGGGCAGCTTCGGCGGCAAGTTCACCCTGGCGCCGGCCCCGTTTGGCGTAGCTGACGTTCCATGCAATCACGATGGCCATAAAGCCGAGGGGCATGACGTTGGATGTGGCTTTGGCGACACCTACCGAGCTCGTCTCGATGATGACGGCTTGAGCGGCGGCCTCAGCGAGGAAAGCCACACCCCACACCACCGTCGTCACCCTGAACGTGTGTCGGAAGCCGGGATAACGCCACTTGTCGGCGAAATGACGTCCGTTCGGGGTGTCGGTCCCGATGGCCTCAAGGGCGAAGCGAAGCATCAGCGGTCGTCTCGACCAAAGTGAGCCCAGGCATACCGCACCAAAGACGGCGGTGGGAACGGTGCCATCGAGGAGCACAAGATGAGCATTGCCGCTCACGAGTCCGAGGGCGGTGCCCACGGCGATCCCGATCAGGACGAGGATCCCGATGGCGTCCACACTCCGGCGGCGAACCACCTTGAGGGCTATCCCAAAGGCTGGAAGTACGCCGCTCAGCACCAGAGCCGTCACCGCGGACAATCCGGCAGAGCGCAATGAGTAATAGGCGACGAGTGGCCCGATGACGTCGAAGATCGCGATCGGTGCAATTGTCTGAAGGCGACCACGGTTGCGAGGCGGCGACGCTGCCGTTGTCGCCTCAACACTCATACCGCCAGAGTAGGGCACTTCCCGCTGCGAGAACTCGCACAGCACGCCCACTTCATCTTTGGCACCCTGTGCGCGCCCGACAAGGGTGGACATCGCCACGTTCGGGTGCCGTACCCTACGAACTCTCAGCCTGAGCGACGGGTCTTTGCGTGTCCCAACGGACGGGCATGTGCTTGATCCCCCCGATGAAATTCGAGCGCAGCATCTGCACCCGGCCATCGAGTTCCATTCCCGGCATTCGGGTGACCAGTTCGGTGAAGATCAGGCGAAGCTCCATCCGGGCCAGGCTGGCTCCGAGGCAGAAATGTGGGCCTCCCCCACCGAAGGTCACATGCTCGTTGGGCCAGCGATCGACATCGAAGCGGTACGGGTCGGGAAAGGCATCCGCGTCCCGGTTGGCCGACGCGTACCACATGACGACGCGGTCCCCCGCTCTGATTGTCTTGCCCCGCAATTCGATGTCGCGACTGGCCGTGCGTCGGAAATACAAGATCGGCGACGCCCAGCGCAGGATCTCCTCCACGGCACGGGTCATCCGCTCGTGGCTCGGGTCCCGGCACAACTTCTCCAGCTCTGCCGGGTGCTCGATCAGGGCACGCATACCGTGTGAGGTGGCGTTTCGTGTCGTCTCGTTGCCTGCCACCATGAGCAAGAGGAAGAACACCGCAAGCTCAGCATCTGTGAGACCCTCCGCCTCGCTCGTCGCCCCCGTGAGCATGGTGATGATGTCGTCGCGGGGATCGGCGGCCCGTTTCCGGCGAAGTTCGTCGGCAAAAGCAAGCATCTCGGCCGAGGCAACGTAGGCGGCTTCCGTGTCCCCTCCGAACTCGGGGTCGTCCATGCCGGTCATCGTGTTCCCCCACTCGAAGATCTTTCGCCTGTCCTGCTCGGGCACTCCCACCAACTCGGCGATGGCCTGCAAAGGGAGTTCGGCGGCGACGTCCCCGACGAAGTCGCATGATCCGCGATCGGCGATGGCGTCGACGATCGTCCTCGCTTTAAGCGCAAGATGGTCTTCGACCAAACGCAGGGTGCGGGGCGAGAAACCCTTGCTGACGATGCGTCGATAGCGAGTGTGCTCCGGGCGGTCCATTCCCGGGAGCATTTGCTGCATCATCGCCCCCTGGAAGTCTTCGGGGTCGATGTCGACGAGTGTGAAGCCCTTGCCGCTTACGAAGGTCTCGGGGTCCCGACTTGCCATCTGCACGTCGGCCAGCTTCGTCAGACACCAGAATCCGACTCCGGCACTGTCGACATGCCAGTGCACGGGATCAGTCGCCCGCAAGGTCTCGAAGATCTCATGGTGACGCAGGTCCCGGAAGACGTCTGGGCTGAGCAGATCGCGGTCGTGTCCGGTGGCGATGCTCATCGACACTCCCCTTCCGGTGGTCGCCCGTTTGGAACCCGCGTGAGCCTACGAGTTCGGCCTGCAGGCAAGGAAAATACCGCTACCGGGTTGGCTCGCAAGCGCCGTGGACACCAGGCGGCGAAGGCCGGGTCAGATGTGCATCGGACGCCAAATCCTCTGCCAAGTCCGCCATCTCGACCTATTGACCGCCGGCGGCGACGCGCCTCCATACGCCTCGGGACCTCCGCACTCGCAACGGGGTGCAGGTGCGGAGGTCCCGCCGTGGACCGATCAAGCGCTCCCGTTCGTGGAGGTCGGGGGCGCCATCGAGGCGCCGGGGGCGTGACCGCCCGGGGGCCCGGCTCCGAAACCGGTTTCCGTGGTGATCACCTTGAAGTTCGAATCGAGCTCCACGGTGACGAACGTGCCGTCCGTCTTCTTCATGTGAACCTCATAACGAGAGGCTCCCGATGAGTCCGTCTCGGCCCTGATAATCGTCGCCCCGGGGACGGCGGCAGTCGCGGCCGCCGTGGCGCTCTGGAGATCGGCGCCGGTCAACAGTGTCTCGTTCGGGCCGTGGGTCATCGTCGCCGGGTTGCCGGCGGCTCCCGCAGGGGGCGTACCGGGGGTGCCGGCCGACGGCGGGGCTGTCGTCTGCGATCCCGATGGCGTGCTCGTCGTCGAATTGGACGTGCTCGTCGTCGAAGTGGTCGCGGCTGATGCGATACCGGCCACGCCCAGACTTGCACCGGCAACGACTGCACCGGTGACAAGAACCCGGCGGACCCTTCCTGGTTTGGTGGACATGGTGAGCTCCTCGTGATGGTTGCGCCCGAGTCCTTCCCGGGGCACTTCCACCTTGGATGGTCAAGATCAGGCTCACCTGCGACCGAGATACGAAGGTCCTGTGTATTCGCTTCTCGTGTCCACAAGCCCCGGATAGACCGGTGGACTGATCAGGCTCACGTGGGCGCGACGAGCCGCCTGGCACGCGACGATGAAGTCGCACAACCATCAGCGATCCCGGTCGCCATCTGATCGAGGTAGGGCAAACCACCACAGCACGAGGATGGCGACCGCCTTCCCGATTATGATTCACCGGCGCGAGCCTCTTTGGACGCCAGTCGAGAAACGTCAGGTCGTCACCGAACTGAAGGGAATGATATGTCGGAGAACCTGCGGGTCCTGGGGAAGTACAGCGCCGCCATGGAGTCCGGTGACGGTGAAGCCGTCTTTGAGTTCTTCTCGGAGGACTTCCACAGTCATGTGGCCGAGCGCGTGACTCCCGACCGCGTTGGCACCGACATCCGTGGTGAAGAGCAGCAGTGGTGGCAACAGGTGCGATCGGCGTTCCCTGACATGACCTTCACCGTCGACCTGCTCATCGAGTCAGACGATCTGGTGGTGTCGAATTGGACGGTCAAGGGCACGCACACCGGAACGCCGTTTTACGATGTGGCGCCCTCGGGAGATCCTGTCACGATCAACGGCACGGCGATCCTGCGGATCCGAGACGGGCAGATCGTCGAGCACTGGGGTGGCCCACACTGCCAGAAGGGCCTCGGGTTGATCGGCTGAACCCTGCCGCCCCGCCGATTCCGACGGCGTCGGCTGCCGGCCTATCGAACAACCCGATCCGGGCACCCGTCGGGCGAGCCCGGCACGTCAGCCGTCGACGATTTCGCGGATCTCGGCAGTGACCGTCCAGGTCTCCTCGTGGATCTGCAGAAACCGCTTGGTCCACTCGAGCGCCTCGGCCTTGTCCTTGGCCTGGAGGATGGCATAACCGCCCACGACCTCCTTGGTCTCGGTGAAAGGCCCGTCTGTGTACCTGAGCTTTCCTCCGGACCAGGTGACCCGGGTGCCCTCGGAGGTGGGAGTGAGCCCGGCGGTGTCCAGCATGACGCCGGCCTTGGTGACCTCCTCGAACAGGGCGCCCATGCGCTCCGCGAATTCGGGGCTGGGGCCCTCCGCGGGGAGATTCTGCTCGTCGACGCGGATCATCGAAAGGTAACGGGGCATGGTGACTCCTCGGTCGGCTCGGCGGGGGCTTTCCCAGCCTTTCACTCCTTGCGTCGAACGGAAGACAGCCGGATCGACAACTCCCCGGGAATTAGTTAGAGAAACTCTCCGAAGCATCCCCAGGGCCGGGAGAGGGCTCCGTCGAGTACCCCGCTTCCGCCCCTTGCGACCACGGTAGGTAGGTGGAAATTTGAGCCGCATTCCATAATTGCCCTGGCCGGGGTGGAGATCCAGATCTTCGGGATGGGTGCAACCGGATGGCCCGCCCGGGCGTGTGTGATCCATGCGGTATGGCCGCTGGGTTGCCGGAGCGAGGATCCTTGCGTGGCTACGACAGACTTCACCGACCTCTACGCCTCGTCGTTCGCTCGACTTGTCGGGCAGGTCACCGTCGTGACGGCCGACCGTGAAGCGGCGGAGGATGCGGTCCAGGAAGCGTTCGGTCGACTGTGGAAGCGATGGGAGTCCGTCCGGACGTACGACCAACCCGAAGCCTGGGTGCGGCGCGTGGCGATCAACGTGGCCATCAGTCGTTGGCGGCGTGTGCGACGGCTCCGACCTCTGGTCGAAGCGGCGAGGACGGCCCGGGAAGACGATGCGGTGACCGGCCCCGACGTCCAAAGGGCGCTCCGGGCCATCCCCGTGAAACACCGTCATGCCCTACTGCTACACCACGTCGTGGGTCTGCCCGTGGCCGACGTGGCGCAAGAGATGGGAGTCCCCGAAGGCACGGTGAAGTCGTGGCTCTTCAGAGGACGAGAGACCCTACAACGCTCTCTTGGCGTGGAGGAGGCTCCTCATGGATGACGACCCACGACCCGATCCGACAAGTCGCCTGCTCGGTGACTTCGTCCGCCACGTGAGTAGGCAAGTTGAGATCCCCGTATTCACAGGAGAACCAAAGCGCACACGTCGTCGATCTCGCCGACAGGGGGTAGGAACGCTTGCCGTGGTCTTCTCGGCTTTGGTCGTGGCAGCGGCCGTCGCTGCGATCGTTGCCTATGGTCCGCGCAGCTCACCGGCCGGCCCGCATCCCGCGCCCGCCACACAGCCGACGCCGGCATCCACGTCGGCAACCTCGGTCACCAGCGGTACCCAAGAGATCACCTACGAACCTTTTACGGCGTCCGGCATCAATCCGAGCCTGCACGTGACAAGCCAAGTGACGGGTACGTGCATCCGGTACGGCAGAGGCACGACGGGGCATGTCTACTTTCGATGTTTCGCCACCGGGGGGGGTATCTACGACCCCTGCTTTGCCGGCCCCCGAGACACCAACGCGCCGCTGGTCTGTCCGAGCAGTCCCACTTCGAGCGACGTCGTGGCATTGACGGTCACGTCGGTCACCTCCGACGAGCCGCCGTCGCCGTCCGTGATTCCCTGGGCGATGCAACTGTCCACCGGACAGGTATGCCTGTTCGTCTCCGCGGCCTGGAGCGGGCTCGGTCCCTACGGGTGCGAACCTGGGCCTCAACCACAGTCGGTCGCCGACTGTCACACCCCTGAGTCGTCTCGACCGTTGTGGTCAACGGCGTGCCAAGACCAGGAGACTGACGCAAGCCCCTTCGCTTCCAAGGATGTCGTCCGGGTGTGGTTCTGATCTGCAGCGTCGGTGCCCGTCAGGGCCGCGGAAGGGGGGCCGGAGCTTCCCGGAGATGCACATCGCCCCGTGAACAAGTAGAAGAAGGGGCGTGCTTCTCGACGGAAAGACCGTGCTCGTGACTGGTGTCGGCGTCGGGCTCGGAAAGGAGTGCGCCATCAGCGCGCTGCGCGACGGGGCCAACGTGGTTATGGCCGCCCGCCGCAAGGACGAGCTGGCCAAGGCGGCCGCCGAGCTCGACCCCGGCGGCGAGCGCACCGCCCACCTGGCCACCGATATCACCGATCCGGACTCCTGTGCTTCCCTCGTACAGCTCGCCCAGGAGCGGTTCGGCTCGGTCGACGCCCTCATCCAGGTGGCGGCGTTCGAGCACGCCTGGGGCGGCTTGTACGACCTGAACCTCGACGACTGGCGGGCGGCGTTCGACACCAATGTGCTCGGAGCGCTGACGATCCTGCGACCGGTGGCCAAGGCCATGAAGGAGGGCGGCGGCGGATCGGTCGTCTTCATCGGCTCGCAGTCCATGTTCAAACCGGCCATGCCCCAGGCCGGGTACGCCGCCTCGAAGAGCGCCCTGCTGACAGCCGATCTACTACCTGGCCGACGAGCTCGGGCCCGACAACATCCGCTGCAACATGGTGATCCCGTCGTGGATGTGGGGCCCGAACGTCGAGCTCTATGTTTCGGGGACCGCTCGACACCAGGGTCGGAGCGAAGAAGAGGTCCTCCGAGACCTGGTCGCTGACTTCCCGCTCCGGCGGATGACCGAGGACGGAGAGGTCGCCGATGTGGCGGCGTTCTTCGCCTCCGACCACGCCAAAGCGGTGACGGGGCAGTACCTGCTCGTGAACGCCGGCGAGCTGTTCCGATGACCGGCACGCACCAAGCGAGTCGTCGTCTGGGGCACCGGCTTCGTGGGCCGGATGGTGATCCCCGAGATCGTCCGCCACCCAGCGTTCGAGCTGGTCGGTGTGGGCGTCAGCGCCCCCGAGAAGGTCGGCCGTGACGTCGGCGAGATCTGCGGTATCGACACCGTCGGGATCACCGCCACCGACGATGTCGGCCGCCCTGATCTCGCTCAGACCCGACGCCCTCGTGCACTACGGGCCGACCGCCGCCCACGCCACCGACAACATCGCGCTCATGGGCACGTTCCTCCGAGCCGGAATCGACGTCTGCTCGACGGCCATGACGCCGTGGGTCTGGCCCGCCATGGCCCAGAACCCGCCGTCGTGGATCGACCCCATCACCGAGGCATGCGAAGAGGGTCAGGCGTCGTGCTTCACCACCGGCATCGACCCGGGCTTCGCCAACGACCTCTTCCCGATGACCCTCATGGGGCTCTGCGGCGAGGTCCGCTCCGTCAAGGCGCTCGAGATCCTCGACTACATCAACTACGAGGGCGACTACGAGGACGAAATGGGCATCGGCCGGTCGCCCGACTTCACGTCCCGCTGCTCGAGCACACCGACATCCTGGTCATGTCGTGGGGCGCAACCGTGCCGATGATCGCCCATGCCGTCGGCATCGAGCTCGACCAGATCACCACCACATGGGAGAAATGGGTCACCGACACACCGATCACGACCGCCAAGGGCATCATCGAGCCCGGAACTGTGGCCGCGATCCGCTTCACCATCAACGGCATCTTCCGCGGTGAGACCCGTATCGGCCTCGAACACATCAACCGGGTGGGCACCGACGCCGCCCCCGATTGGCCCCGCGGCACCCAGGACGACGTCTACCGGGTGGTAATCGACGGATCGCCTTCGATCACACAGGAGACGGCGTTCCGCTTCACCGACGGGAGCGGCCGCGATGCGGCTGCGGCCGGCTGCCTCGCCACCGGGCTTCGAGCGCTGAATGCGGTCCCGGCCGTGAACGACCGCCCGCCGGGCTGGGTCACCGCGCTCGATCTTCCTTTGATCCCCGGCGTCGGCGCAATTCGTTGAGCCACCGCACCTCGTCGGGCCACCGCACCTGAGTTCGCTCACCGGACGAGTCCACCCCGGCAGGCTGAGAAGGTCGCTCCCAGGCGGCTGATCGGCGGATACTCGTCGGGTGGCCGCACGGGACGGCTCGGTGCCTTCCCCTCCTGGTACTCAGGCTGGCCTGAGCATGTGCCGATACCTCATCTCCATGGGCCCGCTGAGCCATCGACGAGGGGGGACGTGGCCATGACCAGGCCTTTGTCGCGCTCGGAGACCAGGAGGGTGGCGGAGCTCCAACTCGCCCTCAAGCAGATCGACGATGCGATGAGGGACCTGCGGGCCCGACGCCTCGATGCCCAGGACGAACTGAGCTCCCTCATGCCGCCTGCGTCGTCGTAGTCGCCGGGTCCGAACAGACCGAATGCGATGAGCCCGATGGTCACGTTGCGCAAGAGTCCCAAGGAGGAGACCCCCGGCGACCGGTGGCACGGTCGACCGGTTCTGTCCGCGCTCTTGAGCGGGGCGATCATCGTCGTCCCGATCACCCTCTCGATTGTGGCGGCCACGATCACCGCCCACCTCCTTCCGAGGCCACGGACGACTGTGTCGTTGGCGGGTTGGTGGATCGCCGTGCTGGTGGTGCCCACCGTCGTGCTCTTCGCCACGGATCGGGTTGCCCGCCGAGCGTTGCCGCTCGTGGTGTTGCTGAAGATGACGATGGTCTTCCCCGACCGGGCGCCCAAGCGCTTGGCCGTGGTCCGCAAGTCGGGAAGCACCCGGAACCTCGCTCGGCGCGTCGAGGAAGCCCGGACACATGGCATCGAAGACGAGCCCGTCGTAGCCGCCGAGAAGATCCTCGCTTTGGCAGGGGCGCTCAACGCGCACGATCGTCACACGCGTGGCCACGGCGAGCGGGTGCGCGTGTTGACCGACCTCATCGCGGAAGAGCTCGAGCTCTCCACCCATGATCGGGACCGCCTGCGATGGTCGGCACTGCTCCACGACATCGGCAAGCTGGCTGTGCACCCGCTCACCTTGAACAAGCCCGGCAAGCTCGACCACTACGAGTGGGAGCTCGTCAAGAACCACCCACTCGAAGGCGCCAGATTGACCGCGCCATTGGCGGGTTGGCTCGGGGAATGGGCCAACACCATTGCCGAGCACCACGAGCAGTACGACGGCACGGGATACCCCTATGGGCTCAAGGGCGACGAGATCTCGCTCGGAGGCCGCATCGTTGCCGTCGCCGACTGCTACGACACCATGACAACCGTCCGCAGCTACAAGACCGCGATGAGCCCCAAAGCAGCTCGAGCGGAACTGGCCGCCTGTGCCGGCTCGCAATTCGACCCGAGGGTCGTCCGCGCCTTTCTCGACGTCTCGATCCCCCGACTCCGACCGGTAACCGGGCCTTTGGCGTGGCTCGGATCACTCCCCTTTGTCGGCAGTATCCCCCAGATCGGTCAAACCGTGGCCGTGCTCGGGCGAGTAGGAGCCGCGTCCCTCGTCGTCTCCGGAGCGGTGACGACGGGCGCCTTGCAGGCGGCCGCACCTGCAGTGCCGCCCGGGCCCTCTTCGGTGCAGGCCGCGCCCCCTGCCGTTGTCGGATCGCCTGCGCCAGGGGCAGATGCTTCGGGGAACGCCACCCAAACCTTGCTGAGCGGAGGAACCGCGACGCCCGCGGACGCACTGGGGATCGGTCCGGGCTCGACCGCGACCTCGACGACCTCGACGGTCGGCGCTCCCGGTGGGTCTGGAGGCGGGGCCTCCACCGGGCCAAAGGCCACGGTGCCCTCGACACCCACTGATATCACCGCGACGGCCGGCGATGGGAACGCCACCGTGTCGTGGTCCGCGCCCGGCGACGGAGGGAGTCCCATCACCGCCTACATCGTGACCCCGTATGTCAGCGGCGTGGCCCAACCAGCCGACACGTTCAGCTCATCGGCCACGTCCGAAGTGGTCGTGGGGCTGAGCGATGGCACCACCTATTCCTTTACCGTTGCCGGCGCCAACACCGTGGGTTCTGGTGTCCCGTCCGCGCTCTCCCCGCCGGTGATACCCCTGGCACCCTCTCTGAGCATCATCAACGCTGGGACCATGGCGGGACGCGCTCAAGCGGGCGACCAGATCATCGTGACCTTCTCACCGGCACCTTCGCCGAGCGCCCTCTGCGCAGCCTGGACCGATACGTCGTATCCGGATCTCGTCGATTCCAACGTCGACATCGTGGGGACTCAACCATCGTCGGGACACGACACCGTCACCGTGACCGACTCGGCGGACTGCTCCGGAAGCCTCGAGTTCGGCACCATCGACTTGGGCCAACGGGGATACTTCACCGACACCACCACATTCGGCGGCGCCGTGCTCGGTTGCCAGAACGGCAAGACCGCCGGTTGTTCCACGATCCACTGGGATGGGCGGAACACCCTGACGATCACACTCGGCAAGCCGAGTGGCGGACAGCTCACCCACACCGCGCAGAGTGTGGCCGTCTATGTTCCCGCTCCCGGTCTTGGCTTGTCGACGACGATCAGTAGCGTCAAGGAAGAGAACTTCTAGCGGTCGCTCAGCGCCGGGATTCCGTGATCGGAGATCGGTCACGTGCCACTCCCTGGAGCGGACCTGACGCTCCGGCCACTTTCGATCCTCACTCCGTAGCGACTTCAATTCTGAGCGTGGCTATCGACGGCCTTTCCTTGGCAGAACCCGATGCGTAGGGTCGCCTCCAATGAATGAGGAGATGGAAGAGATCCACGACGGCGCCACGGTCTGGCGCTTCGACCGGACCTTTCTGACGTCGAGGTGGGCTTGCCTGTGGGGTCGCGGGTGCCTGGGCATCCGCCCCGAACCCGCCGAGCACCTCGGCCTGGGGTGCTGTTCGATCGGTGCCGACCTCGGCGACGAAGATGAAGGTCGCCTGATCTCCGCCCTGGCGCCCACGCTGGCGCCGGTCCGCTTCGAGCGTCACGCCGAAGCCGCCGAGGGTGGCATCTTCAGCGACGCTGCCCGAACCCACACCCGCGTCGTCGACGGCGCATGCATCTTTCTCAACCGTCCCGGATTCGCGGGCGGCGCGGGCTGCGCGCTGCATCTGGAGGCCATCGCGGCAGGCGAGTCGCCCATCGAATGGAAGCCGTCGGTGTGCTGGCAGCTGCCCATCAGGGTGGATTGGGAGGACGGTCCCGATGACACTGAGGTGGCGACGGTCCACCGCTGGACTCGCCAGGACTGGGGCAAGGAAGGCGACACGATGGCGTGGTGCTGCACCGAAGGTTCATTGGCCTACCAGGGCGACCGGGCTGTGGTCGACTCACTCGGACCGGAGTTGGAGGCCATCGTCGGCACGGAGGTCTATGTCGAGCTGCGCCACCGGCTCATTGGCCCGGAGGAAGGCCAGGCGCCATCCTCTCGGTGAGGGAGCTCAGTGGATGGGATGCGATCGTTCGCCTACCGATCTCCATCTCACGGGAATCACTGTCGGGCTCGGAGGGCGCAGTACATTGCTCGGTGCCATGTGGACCGGAACAGACACGGCGAGGATCGGCATGCCACGTCTCGCCGTCGGGGTGCTCCTCGGATTCGTTTTGGCCGCCATGATCCTCGGGGGTTGCTCGAGCACACCCGCGGCGGCGCCGACGACCACGACGACCGGCGGCGCCCCGCCGAATGCGACGACGTCGTCAACCAACGCCGATTCCCCCGCTTCCTCGTCCACCACCGGCGGTACCACCGCTCCGTGCACCCAAGAAGCGATCTCCACGGCGGCGATGCATGCAACGAGCATCGGTCCGGTGTTGGCCGTCAGCGGTTTCGCCTGCTCCGGATCCTGGGCCTACGCCGGCGTCGCAGTGGGAACCTCCATCTCCACTTCCGTCGATGCCGTCATCGTGCTCCAGGTCAACGGCGGGACTTGGGTGGTGGCCGATCGCGCCACGGCCTGTTCGAATCATCTCGTCCCGAGCGCCATCTATGCTCCGGCCTGTACCACCAGTTGAGGACCGCCACAGAGGCGCAACTCCCAGTTCCCTGGGACGGGGGATCGCTGATGATCACTCCGGACGTTGCTCGGCGCGGGTGACCCACTCCTTCATCTCTGACTCGATCCAGCCGCTCTCCCAGAAGTTGACGTCGCCACCAGAGTCGAGCATCTCCCGGTGAGCGAGGGCCATGAGGTGGGCCGCGTCCCGATGGTCCGGGTCGACCGCAAGCACGCTCTCGGCGAGGAGAACCGCCACCACGACGTCGCCGCGGCCCAGGGCTCGCCGGGCATGGTCGAGTGCCGTGTCGAGACCGAGCGCCTGCGCCAACAGGGCGCGTGCGTCGAGCTGCTGGTCCGGATACAACTCCGATGTCGACCGGAGCTTGAACCACCCCACGTGGCTCTCCCAGATCGTCCGCACGGCCCACGGCACCTTGCCGTAGCCCTGGCCCACCCGAAGACGCGTCGGCAATTGGATTTCGCGCATCAGGTGCCAGAGGTCAGCTCCGGCGTTGATCCCATCGAGCGTTTCGCGGTGCACCCAGTCAACGGCGTCGTGAAGGCGGGCCAGCGACGCATCGATGAGGTCGGCTCCCACGATCGGTTCGTGGCGCCCGGTCACGAGCATCTCGGGCCGCAGCTCCCGGAGTCGGCGCACCGACTGCAGGTAGGGCTCCACGAACCGGTAGCGGTCCCCCCGCAAGGTGTTGAGATTGGGGAAGTGAGGAAACAACGGGCCCAGGAGGTTGCTGATCAGAGCGACCTTGTGCTCGGGGAGCCACACCACCATGCTGTCGATGGTCTCCCCCACCGCCGCGATCAGCTGCAGCCGCATGCCGTCCACGTCCAAGTCCAGGTGGTCGTCGAAGGTGAGATCGGGCGTGGGCGTGTCCTGACCCATGGAAACACCGGGGTTCTCGCCGGCGATGCGGATGGCGTCGCGTCCGGTCATGTCGAACCAGATGCCGGCGGTGCGGAACCTGAACCGGCTGATCCGAGCGTCGTCGGCCTGGCAGGCGAGGTTGTGCTCTTGCGCCACGTACACCGTGTCGGGCTCGCGGAACAGTCGGACCCCACCCACGTGATCGACATGGGCCTGCGTGGTCATGACGTAGGGAGTTGGCCCGGGGCGCACAGCGTCGAACACGCGCCGGTGATGCGGTGCCTCATAGCCCATCCCGGTATTGACGATGATCCGCGATCGATCGGTGAGCAGACAGTAGGCCGCGGTCGTGCCGCCGGAGCGGTACAGGAATTCGGTGACCCGGTGCGCAGGATCGTCGTAGCGGGGAACGAGGAGCTCCTTGCCGGGGCGCTCGTCGATCAGGCGGTTGACCTCGTCGTCGATCGTCATGACACTTCGGCCAACACGGGGAAGCGGTCGAAGTAGAAGCCGAACTGCTCGCGGACCTCCTCCGGGGTGACGTCGAAGTCACCCCGGAGGTCATAGACCACCTGACCTACGAGCCCCCGGGGATGGGCGTCGCGGTATGCCACGATCTGGCTACGCGCTTCATCGGTCATGGCGAGCCCTGCCACTTCGTAGATGCGGTTCACCGTCGCGAGGTCGTCACCCATGAACTCGTGGAAGAGCACGTCCGTCGACCGCTCCCCAGGGACGAGATGGCGATCTCGTACCGAGGCTTCCAGCAATCGCCGGATCCGATCGGTCCAATAGCCGATGTAGAAGTCCGGCCGGGAGCGTCGGTACCCCATGCGGGCGGCGTAGGTCATCATCGTGGCCGCCGACTGGACGACCGAGACGGGGTCGCGATGGGTCACGACCACGGTGGCGTCGGGGAAGGTGGCAAGAAGGGGGCCCAACTGCTCGAGGTGCTGGGGCGACTTGAGCACCCAACGATGCCGCGGCCGGATCCACTGGAGGATCTGCAGCACCGTCCGGAGGTAGGTGTAGTGAGGGGTCTGGTCGTGGGCAAGGTAGTAGTCACGCCATCGGGGACAGCGCGCCACCCATTCGACCGTGTAGCTCGAGAAATCCGGGAGCTCGAGCTCGAGCTCCTCGTGGACGTGGTCGGGATGCATGGGATGCATCGCCGAGAGATGCGGGAGGGTCAACTCCATCCCCTCCCACGCCTGCTGGCACCGCCGCCACCGTGGATCAGCACCGTCGGGGCCAGTCGCCTCGCGGCGATCGGGTACCGGCTCGTAGCCTTCCCACAACGGCATCGACCGCAGGCGTTGATCGGCGGCGATGAGATTCACCAGATGGGTCGTGCCCGAGCGTGGGAGCCCCACCACGACGATGGGACGTTCGATCTGGATCTCGAGGATCTCCGGATGCCGCTGCAACACGTCCCGGATCCGCAAGCGGTTGGAGGCGTACCGGACGCAGTCGTTGAAGAACCCGAGGCGCCCCAGGCCCGTGCGCTCCGGGTCACCGTCCATCTCGGACAGCCACAGCTCGAGGCGCGGGGCGAAGTCAGCGGGGCCGAAGTCATCGAGTCCCGTCCGGGCGACCGACGCGTCGAGGACAGCGTCTACCTTCAGATCGACGGGGTTTCGCTCCCCGTAGGCGAGCGCGGCACTCTGGATCTCGCTGTACCGAGGGTGCGCCAGGTCATCGATACGGATGCGGTCCCCCACGGATTCAGCCCTGCACCGAGAAGCCGCCGTCCACCGGGAGTGTCTGACCCGTGACGTACCGGGCCGCGGGGCTGGCGAGGAAGAGCACGACGGGCGCCACGTCATCAGGTGTCCCGAACCGCTGCATGGGGGTGCGATCGAGCAACGGTTTCGTGAGCTCGTCGAACGCGAGGAGCGGGGCTGTCATGTTTGACTCGATGATTCCGGGCGCGACGGCGTTGACGCGCACGCCGTCCTTCGCCCACGCCACGGCCAGACCCTTCGTCAGCTGCACCACCGCCGCCTTGGCGGCGCCATAGGCGGGCACGATCTCCAGGCCGAAGAAGCTCGTCATGGAACCAACGTTGACCACGCTGCCGCCGCCCTCGGTGGCGCTGGCCACCAGGAGGTCCTTGCAGGCGGAAGTCAGGCGGAAGGCCCCGAACAGGTTGGTCGCGACTACGGCCTCGAACACCGCGGGGTCCCACTCGCTCTTGCCGCCGGGCAGGTTTTGCCCGGCATTGTTGACCAGGACGTCGAGACGATCCAGACCCTCAGCGAGCTGCGCGATGCCCGCGTCGTCGGTCATGACGAGGGTCCGGTACTCATAGGGCGACAGGTCGTGGTCGTAGTCCGTCGCCGATGTGCGAGTGCCGGTGATGGTGACGTGCGCCCCCGCCGCCGAGAAGGCCCGAGCCACGCCCAGGCCGATGCCGTTGGATCCTCCGGTCACCAGCACGCGCGCCCCGGAGAAGTCGAAGGTCGCGGCTACCACACCGACTCCCAGCGGCCAGACTGCGCCGATCGATACATGGCCAGGGCAGCCCGGAGCTCTCCGAGGGCAAACTCCGCAGGTGCGGCCGGCGCCGTTCCATCGAGGACGGCCGCCTCGAAGTCCGCGATCTGGGCTTGGTAGCTCATGAAGTAGTTGCCACCCCCGTGAACCGATCCTCGAGCCTCGGTGCCGTCGTACACCAGGACTCGGCCGTGTTCGACGACGATCTCGCCCTTGGTCCCGGTGAGTTGGAACGGGGCGACGGGCGCGGCCGGACCCCGAGAGAGAAGAGCGTCGAAGCTCGCCACGACGCCGCCGTCGAACCGACACAGCGCCCGGCACAACGACTCCCCCTCCATGTCGTCCATCACCCGGGCCGTGACGGCCACCACCTCGTCGATCTCGCCGAGCCACATCCGCAGGGGGCGCAGCCAGTGAGAGCCAGTATCGATGGCGATGCCACCGCCGGTGGCACCCGCCGAGAGACGCCAAGGGTCGTCGCCTCGGTAGAACTCGTCCATGGGGGGCGCACAGTGCCAGGAGCGGGCGGTGATCACCTCACCAATGGCACCGGCTTCCACGAGGTTCTTGGCCGTGACCACCTCCGGCCAGTACTGCGCGTTCTCGGCCACCATGAAGATCGTTCCGGCCTCTTTCGCTGCCGCCAGGATCCGCGCGAAGCGTCGAGCGTCGTCGCCATGGGCTTCTCCAGGAGCAGGTGCCGACCCGCCTTCAGTATCGCTGTGGCCACGCTCTCGTGACGATCGTGAGGCACCATCACCAAGGCGGCATCGAAGGCGTCGATCCGGAGCGCCTCCTCCAAGTCGGTGTACGGCTTCGCGTCCGTCATCGCCGCCATTCCATCGGCGCGCTCGCTTCGTACGTCGACGACCGCCGTGACATCGATTCGATGTGCAGCCTTGGCGATCGCCTCGAGATGCCAACGGGCGATGGCACCACATCCGACCAGCCCCAGCCGAAGTCTCTGCTTGTGCGCCACAGCGGCCGACGGTAACCCAAGGATCGAACACCGCTCAACCACAGGGCGCCGGGTGGGATCCAACTTTCAGGCGGTCGTGCAGGTCGGTGCCCTCAGCCCAGTGACCGGATGGGATCGCGGCCGTCCCAGTCCTGTGCCGCCTCGCGAACCATCGTCGTCATCCACGTCGTTGTGGCGTTGAGCTCCATCACCTCCACGACGGTGCTCGTCGTGCCTCCGACGTCGAGATAGGCGAATTTGGCGATGCCTCCCCCACTTCCGTGGTGCACCACAGGCCAACCGGCAGCTGCGGCGGCGGCGATCGTGGCGTCGAAGTCCTCACTCCAGAAGGCGACGTGGTGGAACCCCATCCCACCGCCATCGGTGAACTCCTTGTAGATGCTCGGCGAGTCGTCCTCTTGTCGAATCAACTCGATCTGCAACGGGCCGGAATTGGCGAAGGCGATCGACACAACGGGGGCTGTCGCCTGGCCTCGGTAGACGCTGTCGACCTGGGCGAATGACGGCAGGATGATCCAGGGACCGATCCCGATCCTCAGCCACCTCCCGATCCCTTCGTCAAGATCGGGGACCAGGTAGGCGTTCTGCCGAATGGGACCGGGGAAGACGGACGTCGGTCTGGTCATGAGCCTGTTTCCGACGTGCTGTCGTTCTCAGGCGTCGGGACGCTACTTACGCGACTTCGAGTCACTGATGCTGACGGTACGTGATCACAAAGCCTTTGAACTGCCCGGCCGGCGCAGGGGCAAGGCCGGCGCCGCTCTGATCGATGCCGAGCCCACTGCGCAACTCGGCCACGGTGTAGTACTGCACGATCGGCCAGAACCGCTGCGGGGCGATGTCCGTGGCCGCGCAGCCGCTGTTGGCGAGCTTGGCGAGCTGGGGACTGATGAGATGGACCGACTGGGCGAAGCCCACGAGCCCACCAACACCGCTGCGGATCGACGTGCAGATATCGGTGTACGTGTCGTGGCCCTCGCCCGAGATCTCCACGAAGTTCGTGGGTCCTGGAAAGGTCTTGAACTCGTGGGTCAGCGTTGCCGGCGTGAGGGCGATGTCACCCAGGGCGCCGATGATCATCGACGGCTTCTTCGAGGGAGTGCCGGTTGGCCCCACGGGCGCCCACCCGACGGCGACGTCGACTCGACCGTCCTTCAAGGCGTCGAATGCGGTCTGTCCCCCGGCCGAGTGGCCCACTGCAGCTACCTTGTGCGCGTCGGCGACGCCGTAGAGAGAGGAGGTACGACTGGCCGAAGCAGCCTCGGTGGCGGTCAGCGACGAGAACATCGTCTCGAGGTCGCGGGCCGGCGTGCTCGGCACATCGGGGTGGGTGGCCTGGGCCAGGAGCCCACGCTCGAGATAGTCGGCCGAGACCACGACGAATCCCCACGACGCAATCCCGGTGAGCAGGTTGGAGTAGTACAGGCGAGAAGCACCGAACCCATGACTGAAGAGCACGATGGGGAACGGTCCGTGCGAAGACGCCGGTGCATCCACATGCGCGTCCACGACAACGGTGCTGTCATACTTGGCCGGGACGATGGCCCGCAACGCTTGCGGGAGCGGCGCTTCGAGGTCGTAGCTGAATCGGGCGTGGCCGGAGAGCTTGGACGCGTCGACGGGGTAAAAGACCGTTGCCAGTCGCTCACCGAGAGCTGATCCGGCGCTGCCGAGATCGAGGGTCGTGGCTCCCACCGAATAGGGCCCGGCATGGGCAAAGTTCGGCGCAGACGCCTTCGCGGTCGTAGAGCAACTCGTCGCCAGAACGGCGAGCGCCACGATCACCGTTGTCGCCAATACATAAGAGCGTCGCATCTTCCCCCGTCGTGCCCGGCCCACAGTGCTCGTGGGGCCGTCACAGACATTATGGGAAACCCCATGGTCGAGGCTGGCCGAGTCCCGGCGAGCGATCGGGCTTCCCAGGCGCTCGCTCCTGGCAAGCTTGCTCCGATGAAGACCCGCATCATGTACGTCGAATTGAAGACCGGCTTCGCCGATGACGGGCCGGCATGGATCGGCCGGGTCCAGATCTCTAAGACGGGCCGGACCTTGTACTACCGCGACAAGACGCTCCGGCGAATCCCTGGAGGAGGAATCCGGGGCAACCACGAAGACGTCGAGACCGGCGAGGAGTACTGGGTCTCGGGTGTCAAGCGGAACCGGGCGAAGCGGCCTTGGGCTGGAACAGGGCCCGTCACGATCGACGAGGACGTGCGACAGGAGTACGAACGACTCATCAGCCGAAACTGAGGCCCCACGCGCCGATCCTGGCCTCGGGCGCTGGCCTCGGTTCGGTCAGTGGGACGTTCCGGCGTGGCGGACTTCTTGGACGAGCCAGCCGTTGCCGTCAGGGTCGCTGAAATCGAAGAACGAGTTGTAGTCACCCCGTTCGGGATCAGGGCCGGGCACCTGATTGCCAGCCTCAAAATGGAAGATCTCGCTGGCGTCGGTCCCCCGTCCGACGAGCTCTGCCCGGGCGGCGTCGATGTCTTCAACGACGAGATGCAAGCCCTTGACCGAACCCGGCGCCTCGAGGTTCTTCATGATGGCGATCGAGCAGGCCGATCCTGGCGGCGTCAGCTGTACGACTCGGAAGTCGTCCCCCGCACTGTGGTCGACGACGAGGTCGAACCCGACGCCCTCGAGGTAGAAGGCCTTGGCGCGATCGACATCCGCCACGGGGACCACGATGAGTTGGAGCTTCCATTCCACGACGAGCCTCCTCTTATGACACGCCCGCCGACCAGCAGCGGCGTGCGTTCGGACTATGCGTTCGGTGTGCGCAGCTTGAATTGGGCTCCCGCAGGGTCGGCGACCGTGGCAAGACGGCCGTAGGGAGTGTCCTGAGCATCGAGCACGACCGAGCCACCCAGGGCGTTGACTTTCGCCACGGTGGCATCGGCATCGTCGACCTCCCAATAGATCGACCAATGGGAGAGCACGCCCTCGGGGAGAAAGCTGGCCGCGTCCATGATCCCCGCCAACTCGCCCTCACCATCGGGGTCGCGCATGGTCGTATAGCGGAACTCGTCGCTGTCACCGACGGTGTTGGTCTCCCAGCGGAACACCGAGCGGTAGAAAGCCACAGCGGTGGCGTGTTGACTCGTATGCAACTCGAACCAGCTGGGCGCGCCATGCTCGTTGAGAACGGAGAACCCCTGGAATGTCCCGGGTTGCCATGTACCGAGGTGGGCTCCCGTCGGGTCGATGAGCACGGCCTGGGTGCCGAGGTCGGCGACCGCCATCGCCGGCGCGATGACCTGGGCGCCTTCGGCCTCGGCCAAGACGACGGTCTTGGTGATGTCGTCAGAGGTCAGGTAGATCTTCCAGGTGTTGTCGGCCGCCATATCACCCATGTCACCCATGGCGCCCGCCGTGGGGACGCCGTTGCGGGTGAACATGAAGTAACCGCCGAATTCCGGGTTGGGCGCGTCGGCCTCCCAGCCGAAGAGCTCGCTGTAGAACCTGCGGCTGCCTTCGACATCGGAGGTCCACAGATCTGTCCAACACGGCGATCCGATCGGGGCCCTGTCACGAGTAGGCATGCGTGCTCCTTCTGTCCGGTGGATCATTCAACTACAGAATCAGCGTGCCGATAGTGTGCTGCCGTGTGAGCACGCCGCCGGACCGAGGCGCTCGGGGCACGCAGTGAGGAATCGACGTGTGCTCTTCATGTTGGCGGCGGGGGTGGCCACCACTGCTGTCGTGCTGATGGCAACGGCTTCGGGGTCTTCGGGGTCATCGGGGTCGTCCGGGAGCGACACCGCTCCTGTGAATCTCTCCACACCAGTCGCCATGTCCAACGGCATGGCACACCAGTCCGCCATCGTTCGCGTCGGCGACGCCCGTATCGAGGTCCTGACCCCGACGCTCCTGCGCCTCGAGTACTCGAATGCGGGCCACTTCGAGAACAGCCCCACCGTCAACGTCATCGACCGCCGGATGTCGGTGCCGAGATACACCAAGAGCGTCTCCAAAGGCTGGCTCACGCTCAGGACCAGCCGGACCGAGCTCCGCTACAAGGTGGGATCGGGGCCCTTCACGACGGCCAACACCTCCGTGCGCGTCAACGACGGCACAGGGGTGGTCACCGCACATCCCACATGGGAATGGGAGTGCCCTTTCGACCAAACCTGCCAGGCAGGCGCGGCTGCGCTCGAGCGCGGTGCGACGCTCAGCTACAACCAGAGTGGGTATCAAAGCAGTGCCGGCTACATCGGAGGCCTCGTCCACACGGGGGCCAGCGCGGCGTGGGACGTCCTGGGTGCACCAGAAGGAGCCGCGACGATCTCGCTCCGTTTCTCCAACGTCGTCAGCCCCGATTCAGGCGCCGGCATGCGCACGGTGGGTCTGATGATCAATGGACGACGGGACACCACGCTGGTGGCGGCAGCGACCACGCCCATCCATCCGTGGTCCACCGTCACGGCCACGGTGAAGCTAAAGGCAGGCTCCAACTCGGTTGGGGTCCTGTGTAGCTCAGCCGACACCTGCCACGTGGAGCTCGACGCGCTCTCGGTCCGCCCCGCGGATACGTCTTCATTTGGTGCCGGGCCGGCCGGTCCGTTGGGCGGCTGGGTTCGGGGCTTCGACACCTTCACCTACGAACCGGTCCAGCCCTGTGCATCGGGGACCAGCGGCGCCACGTGTCAGAACTCGTTCGAGCCCTTGCACAGCGACGGATTGCTCGACCGTGCCGGCTGGGCTCTCCTGGACGACAGTCAAAGCTCGATATGGACGCGACAAGGATGGGTCCAACCGCGGCCAAGAGGTGGTGACGTCGAAGACGGATACCTCTTCGCCTACGGCCACAACTACAGCGGCGCGCTGCGCACCTTTGCCCTGTTGACGGGCTCGGCTCCTCTTCTCCCTCGCAACCTCTTCGGAGTCTGGTACTCGGACTACACCCCCTATACGAGCGCGTACATCGAAGGCGCGCTCGTTCCCGCCTTTCAGGACAACGAAGTTCCGCTCAACACGCTTTCGCTCGACACCGATTGGAAAGCGCCCAACAATTGGGACGGATGGGAGTGGAACAGCTCGCTGTTCCCTCACCCGACAGCGTTCTTGCAGTGGGCTCGTTCCCGAGGCATCGCCGTCACCTTGAACATTCACTCCAGCATCGCCGTCGATGACCCGAAGGTACCCACCGCCCAGCACATCGCCGGGATGACACTGCCCAAGACGAGCTGCCAGGCCGGCATCTGCAAGGTTTGGGACTGGAGCTCAGTCCCCCAGGCCGAATCCAACTTCGCACTTCAGCAGAGCTTTCAAAAACAAGGAGTGGCGTTCTGGTGGCTGGACTGGTGCTGCGATGCGTCCACGGTGTCGATGCGGGGTTTGACGCCCGACGCGTGGATCGGCCATCTCTACGCCCAGGAGATGGTGAACCAGGGCCAGCGAGGCTTCGTCCTGGCCAGGGTGGGCTCGTCCAACGGCAATCCCCAGAGGGAGTACCCCGCCGGACCGTGGTCCGAGCACACCTCGGCCATCGCGTTCACCGGGGATGCATGGGGAACGTGGAGCACCCTGGCGCAGGAGGCCGCGCTCACCCCCGACGAGGCGACCATCGGCGAGCCGTACGTGAGCGATGACATCGGCAGCTTCCTGGGAGCGCCGCCAGGTCAGGCCCTCGATGACGCGGATCTGTATGACCGCTGGGTGCAGCTCGGGACGTTCCAGCCCATCTTGCGGCTGCACTCCAACAACGACGATCGACTGCCCTGGCAGTACCCCCAGCCGGTTCGCGCCATAACCGAGGCTTTCCTCCGTCTGCGCGAAGCGCTCATCCCTTACACCTACACGCTTGCCGCCCAGGCCCACACCGATGGCCTGCCCATGGCGCAGCCCCTCTATCTCGACTTCCCCGAGCAGGACGCGGCGTATGCCCATCCCCAGGAATACCTGTTCGGGTCCGACATGTTGGTGGCGCCAGTGACGTCGCCGGGCAGCGTGGCGCCAGCCACCGTATGGATCCCGCCGGGGCGTTGGACCGACTACTTCACCGGCGCCACGTTCACCGGACCGGAGACCACCACCCTGTCGGTTCCCCTGAGTCGTATGCCCGTCTTCGTGCGCGCCGGCGGGATCATCCCTGAACAGTCATCTTCGACGCAGCCCTCTTCGGCGATGTCACAGCGGATCCTCGACGTGTTCCCCGGTTCAAGTGGGAAGTTCAGTCTCTATTCCGACAGCGGCGCGGGGCTCGGGTACACCAAGGGTCAATACACCGAGACGCCGATCACCGACAGTGTCGGGCCCATGGACTCGACGAGTGACACCACAGCGTGTCGCGTGACGATCGGCGCCGCCCGTGGTCATTATCCCGGTGAGCCGACCGCAGTGGACTACCGGCTGGAGATGGTCGACCTGACCGCGCCGTCCCAGGTCACGTTGGATGGACACCTCCTCAGCCCTCTGACAGCGGCGTCGCCGGCCCCGGGCTGGTACTACCAGGCGGACACCGCCACCGTGGTGGTCACGACGCCGCCGCTACCCACGTCTCGGGAGATCACCGTGGTGGCCACGGGGAGCAAACCGATCGACCGCCCCGAACCCACGTCTCCAAACTGATTGGCGCGGCCCAGGCCGGGTGCCCAGGTCCGGCACGACCCATTCCCGTGCACGTTTGGCGTCGTCGGTACTATTCCAGTTGATGCAGGGGGCTGCGGTGGGACGTCGCGAGAACGCACTCGGGTGCGAGCCGTTCCTCCGATCCGGTCAATGAGAGCTCGCTAGCTCGTGGCGAGCGCGCCCTCCACCATCTTGCCAAGTGACAGAAAGACACTGCGCGTCGACGAGCTCCGCGTGGGATTCGGGGGGGTCGTGGCCCTCGACCACGTCTCCATGTCTGCGGCGCAGGGAGAGATCGTGGGCGTCATCGGGCCCAATGGTGCCGGGAAAACCACCCTGTTCAACGTCATCTGCGGGTTCGTGCGCGCCGACTCGGGAGTTATCACCTATGACGGGGCTTCCTTGGTCGAGCACCACCACACCCACGAACTGGCGAAGCTCGGGATCGCCCGGACCCTCCAGGGCGTGGGGCTCTTTCCCGGCCTGAGCGTCCTCGAGAACGTGATGATCGGGGCGCAGCAGCGGGCTGCACTGCGACATCGGCTCCGCGATCCTGGGTATTTGGCGGTCGAGCAGGGAAGAACGACAGCTGACGGCGCGTGCCAGCGAGCATCTCGAGGAGCTCGGCATATCCGCTTACGCCCGACAGCTCCCCGCCACGCTGCCGTATTCCATTCAGAAGCGGACGGCACTCGCTCGTGCGCTCATGGCCCGACCCAGCCTCCTCCTACTCGACGAGCCCGCCAGTGGGCTGTCGAACGACGAGATGAACGAGTTGGGCACCTTGATCCGGGCCCTGAGTCCTCGCACGGGCGTGCTCCTCGTGGAACACCACATGGACCTGGTGATGTCGGTCTGCGACAGGCTGGTCGTGCTGAATTTCGGCCAGGTGATCGCCGATGGGACTCCGGAATCGGTCCGGTCGAACCCCGAAGTTGCCACCGCGTATCTGGGAGACGTGGTCCACCGGTCCGACATGACGCCAGGGATCTCCGATCGTGCTTGAGATCCGAGACCTCTCGGTGTCCTACGGGGCCGTCGAGGCGCTGAAGTCGGTGACAATCTCGGCCCGGCCCGGAGCGATCACGGCGATTCTCGGGGCGAACGGAGCTGGGAAGACGACGTTGCTTCGCACCATCAGCGGATTGGTGAAGCCCCGGGCCGGCGCCGTCCGCTTCGACGGAGAAGAGCTCCTGGGCAGAGCAGTGGAGGAGATCGCTCGACGTGGCGTCGCCCATGTCCCGGAAGGTCGTGGTGTCATCGCCGAGTTGACCGTGGAGGACAATCTCCGGCTGGCGACCTTGTGGTGCATGGGCCGCCGCGAACGCCACAAGGCGATCGAGGCGATGTTCGAGCTCTTTCCCCGACTGAGTGGCTCTCGCCGACGGCATGCGTCGACGCTGTCGGGCGGCGAACGCCAGATGTTGGTCATCGGCCGCGCCCTCGATCTCGCGCCCAAAGCTACTCTTGCTCGATGAACCGTCCCTGGGGTTGGCACCGCTCGTGACGGCACAGCTCATGGCCCTGTTGCGGGACTACACCCAAGGCACGGAGCTGACCGTCGTGCTGGTGGAGCAGAACGCTCGCAGCGCACTGTCGGTCTCCCAAGACGCCGTGGTGCTCAATCTCGGTGAGGTGGTGGTGAGCGACGAAGCTGCGGTGATCGCCGCCGACAGCGGGCTCCGACATCACTATCTCGGGTTCTAGGGGGTCGGCGTGAGCCTCTTTGTGAATATCACACTGAACGGCATCGCCAACGGAATGATCTTTGCGGCCTTGGCTCTGGCGCTTGTCCTCATCTTCCGAGCGACGCGGATCGTCAACTTCGCCCAGGGGGCCATGGGCATGATGACGACATTCATCGCGTCGAGCCTCTTGGACCGAGGCGTCGGGTACTGGTGGGCGTTCCTGGCGGTCCTGGTGATCGGATTCGTGTTGGGGGCACTCGTCGAGCGGGTGCTGATTCGGCCCCTGCTGGGGAAGTCCGAGCTCAACCCCGTCATCGTCACCATCGGCCTCCTCGTCGTCCTCGAGGGCCTCGCCGGAACCATCTACGGCAACTCCAGTCGCGGTTTTCCGGCCGCGTACTCCCAGAGCGGGCTCACGGTGGGCCACACCAAGATCGCGTTCTCCCACTTTGACGTCTTCATCCTGGTGGCTGTGCTCGTGCTCATGACCGCCACTCTGGTGCTGTTCCGCGCCACCAGTCTCGGTCTGCGCATGCGGGCGTCCGCCTTTGCCGGGGAGATCTCGAGACTGCTGGGCGTCCGCGTCGGGTTGTTGCTCACCCTCGGGTGGGCATTGGCGGGGGTGGCGGGATCGTTGTCGGGCCTCCTCGTCGCACCGACGAGCTCGTTCGGCCCCTATTTCATGGACCTCGTCCTGGTCTACGCCTTCACCGCGGCGGTGATCGGAGGCCTCGAGAGTCCCGTCGGTGCGCTGATCGGAGGTCTGATCACCGGACTGAGCATCTCCTACGTCGGTGGATACCTCGGGCTCGGGACTACAACCCCTGGGGGCGTTGGTCCTCCTCATGGTCGCCCTCATGGCCCGCCCCGAGGGGATATTCGCCCGACCTCCGGCCCGGCGGGTGTGAGGTGACCCCGCCGGTCTCTTCGAGATCGTTACGGAGCCGGGCCGCGTGGGTGCGGCCGGCTCCGGCTGCCGACCCAGCCATTGGCACGACACCTCCTCCTGGCACTTTGTGGCGCAGCCATCCTGTACGCCGTCACGTCGTCGCTCAGTCCCTACAACGACTTCCAAGTCGGTGAGATCGCTCTCTACGTCATCGCTCTGGCCGGCCTCAGTCTCTTGACCGGCCTGAATGGCCAGATCTCTCTCGGCCATGGGGCCTTCATGGCCGTCGGCGCATACAGCACCGCCCTCCTCATGACCCATACCCACCTCAATTTCGTCCTGGAATTGGTGGCGGCGATCGGGGCGGCAGGACTTCTGGGCCTCGTGATCGGCATACCGGCCACCCGATTGAAAGGGCCCTATCTGGCCGGCATGACCCTGCTCCTGGCCCTTGCGCTTCCACCCATCGCCGACAAATGGAGCACGACCTTCGGTGGTGATCAGGGACTGTCCATGACAGTGCCGGGCCCCCCCGGAACCATCAATCCCGAAGAGTGGCTGGCGTGGATCCAGATCATCGGCGCTCTGGTCACCCTCGTCCTGTTGGCCAATCTCCTTCGCAGCCGTTACGGACGCTCGTTCCGGGCCGTTCGGGACGACGAGATCGCGGCATCGCTGGCCGGGATCCGCGTGGCGCGGACGAAGGTGATCGCGTTCGTCATCAGTGCGGCCTGTGCCGGGCTGGCGGGCGCGTTCCTGGGATTGTCCACCGGGGTGGTGAACACCGGCGAATTCCCCCTGACCCTGTCCATTCAGTTGCTGGCCGCCATGGTGCTCGGGGGGACGGGGACGCTGATGGGCATGTGGTGGGGAGCGGTCCTCCTGGTGTACCTGCCGCAGTGGTCGACGTCGCTCTCGGGCGATTTCAGCCTCGGGAGCGGGGCGAGCGCCTACCTCGCCACCATCATCTTTGGCGTCGTCCTGATCGTCGTCATGATCGGGGCACCCACCGGCATCCAAGGAGGCCTACGGTGGGCGTGGCGACGGGCCTGGAGCCTCAGACCCGGACCAGGTGACGGCACCCCGACGGTGTCACAGCACCCGGCCTGAGGCATGCGCACTTCTCGATCAGGTGAGACAGCGATGGTTGTGAAGCACCCCATGAGAAGCCATGAGAAAGGGAGCAGCGATGAGACATAGCAATCACACTTCCATAGCCAGGTACGGGCGGGTGCTCGTGACCGGCGCTCTGGGGGTCACGCTGGGAGCGACGCTCCTGGCTGCCTGCAGCTCGTCGCCGAAGGCCGGGCCGGCGACGGCGAACGTGCCGGGTGTGACCTCCAACAGCATCACCATCGGTGCCACGGTGCCCCTCACCGGGCCCGGCCGCCCCGGGATACGACGAGATCGCTCCCGCCATGAACGCCGTGTTCGGCTGGGTCAATGCCCATGGAGGGGTTAACGGCCGCAAGATCCACTACACCTATGTCGACGACGGGTACAACCCCGCCAACACCGCCACGCTAACTCGGAAGCTCGTCCTCCAGGACAACGTCTTCGCCGACGTAGGGTCGCTCGGAACCCCCACGCAAACGGCGGTCCAAGCGTTCTTGAACACCCAGAAAGTCCCCCAGCTCTTCATCGAGTCAGGCTGCAACTGCTGGAGCGATCCCAAGTACCCCTACAGCTCCGGTTGGCAGCCGCCGTACACGATCGAAGGCAAGATCCTCGGTAGCTACATCAAAGCCAACTTCGCAGGCAAGAAGATCGGCTACCTCTACCAGGGCGACGAGTTCGGCAACGACTTCGTGAAGGGCCTCGACATGGAGATCCCTTCGGCGTCGGTCGTGTCCCGGCAGAGCTATGACGCCGCCACACTGGCTGGTCCCCTGTCCAACCAGATGGCCGCGCTCAAGGCAGCGGGAGCCCAGGTCATCGCCATGGCCACCATCCCGGCGGCAACGGCCCTGGCCATGCTCCCTGCCGCGGCTATCGGCTACCTGCCGCAGTACGTCCTCTCCAACGTCGGCGCCGACTCCCCGACCGTCGGACCACTCCTGGCCTCGTTCACCCAGAAGGGTGGGGGAAGCGCAGCGCAGGCCAAGGCGGCGACTGGTCTCTTGAACGGGGTCATCACCGATGCGTACTTCGCCCCTGAAGCGGACGTGTCCAATCCCTGGGTGCAGGTCGAGAAGAAGCTGCTGCAGGACTACGCGCCGAGCTTGTACGCCAAGTCCGGGCTTGACGGGAATACGCAGTACGGCATCGCGCTGGCTTACACCTTCGTCCAATCCCTGCAGGCGGCCGGGAAGAACCTGACGCGTGCGGGTCTGCTGGCCGCCATCGCCAGCTCGGGGAAGAACTTCGTCACTCCGGGCTTCGTACCCCTGTCGTATTCGAACACGGTGCACTTCGGCTTCGAGGGCTCACAGGTCATCAAGCTCAGCAGCACCGCGCCTCCGGCCGTCACTCCCACGGGAAGCTGGATCGGCAGCGCCCCGGCCTCCCCGGTCGAGGTGACCGACGTGGGATCGGGCCCGGTCACGAAGTACACGGGACCGACGTCGACACCGCCCCACAGCTTGGTGTCGACGTCGTAGCCCGCTTGCGACGGGGCTGACCGTCCCAAACGACGGAGTCGATGGCGGAGGCGCAAGCCTCCGCCATCGGCACGTCGGGAGCTCCGATCAGGAAACTTCCAACCGCTGTTTGAAGAAATCGAGCACCTGATCCAGCGCAGCCCGGGTCGGCGTGCCCTCCCGGTCGTCGAGGTGTTCGGTCAGCACGGAATGGGCGTTCTTGGGGTGCCCGTGGGGATTGCCTGCCGAAGAATCGAGCTCCACCGCGATGAAGCCGTCGCCCAGCTCCCGACGCAGTGTGTCGAAGCGCGCCTCGAAGCAGAAGGGGTCGTGGGTAAAGCGAAGTCCGATCAAACACGCTCCTGACGCCACTCGGGCCTTCACCTTGGCCAGGTCGGAGTCCGAGATGCCGATGTCCGCCTTGTGCCGCCTCGAGATGGGGAACGGCAACGAGGGCTGGCTCAGGACGGGCGCCACCACGGTGTCGTCGACCATCATCGCCAGCGCGAATCCCCCCGTGAAGCACATGCCGACCGCCCCCACCCCCGGTCCGCCACATCGTTCGTGCTCGTGAGCCGCGAGGGCGCGAAGCCACACCGTCACAGGGCTGGTCTTCTTGAGGGCCCACACCGAGAACTCCCGGGACACACAGGCGGGGCCGATCGACGTGAGCATGGTCGAGACCGAGGGATCGGCACCGGGCACGCCGAAGAGGTGTGGAAGGACGGCCGTGCAACCGATGGCGGCGACCTTGCGGGCAAATCCGGCCACGTGCGGAGTGATCCCGGGGATCTCGGCGATCACGATCACGGCGGGGCCCGATCCCAGGCGGTAGGTGTCCCTGGTCTTGCCCAACGCGGTGAACTGCTCCTTGGTGAAATCGGCCAACGCGTCACTCATGGCTCTGGTGCTCCGATCTGGCGTCGTCGATTCCGGGGTTACGCGGGTCGGGAGCCTAACCAGCCTTCACCGTGTCCACCTGATCACGTGACTGCCGGCGCCGAGCCCGGTGACGACGACACGTTGGCTCCGGGTGTCCCAGTGCACGTCGGCGCTGGGGACCCCGCTCCTCCACACCCGGTGGCCGTCGACGGTCACGTTCCCACGATCGGGGACGGGTAGGGCCGCCGACCCGTTCGTCCCGCTCGGAGCTGACACCGCCAGGGTGTAGCCGCGGCGTGTCCGAACCGGGCCCTTCCACCGCCACCACGCAGTCAGGGCCCCGTCGGGAGTGGGCACCCGTCCCTGCACCCAGCTCAGGGAGCCGCCGTGCGGCTCGATCCGCCAGGACCGGAACCCGGGGGTGACCGGCTCGACGCCCAGGACGTACTCCTGGAGCAGCGCCCCGACACCTGACGCCCATCGGTGCATCACCGTGTCGTGCTGCGAGCCCAGCTCGTAGGCCGGCGTGCCGTCGTCGCGGGAGGCTTCGTAGAACGTCGAGGGGCCGAGACCCAACATCGTGCCCCAGGCGCGGTCGATCAGGTCGATGCCGGCTGCGTCCTCACCGGCGGTGAAATCCGCCTGCACCTCGAAGGCCTCGGCCCATGGCACCAGGCTGTAGTTGTAGTTGTACTGCTTGGAGAAGTCGTTCGGATTGGCGCCCATGCCCCAGGCCCATCCCCATTGTGTGTACGGGGCACTCCAGTCCGCCACGTCGAGGTCCGCGTCCCCGGGCAGGAAGGGACGGTCGAAGTCTGTCGACCCGGCCGGGTTCGTCGCTCCCCATGTCCCCGTGGTGGTCCAGTTGTACGTCCGGTCGTTGTGGCCGTGGAGGTAGGCCAGGATGCGCTGTGACTGTCGGGGCGAGGCGAGGCCGTACATCACGGCCATCGAGTTGCCCGCCTCGTCGACGTGCGTGGAGCCCACGAAATCGACAAAGGCCCCCTTGCCGGGATTCCAGAGGGAGCGGTCGACTGCCTCTTGGAGCTTGGTGGCCTTGCTGCGAAACGTCGCCGCCGTGGCGGGCTGCTGTCGGGCGTCGGCGAGCTCGGCCATGCCCAAGAAGCCCGCGTAGTCCCACAGTTGGCCCGCCAGGGAGTCGTCATCGGACTTGGCCGGATTCTGCGGGCTCGGAGGCACGGGAAGAACTCCCGTGCGGTACAACCCGTTGGCTTGGGCTTGCGCCGAGACGACGGTGGCCTCGTGCCTGATGAGTCCCGGATAGAACTGCTTCAAGATCGAGGGGTCCGCGTAGAACGTGTACAGGGCCCCGAGGTCGCGCTCGGTGAACCCGTTTTGGTCAGGGACATCGTCAGAGGAAGAGACGACGAAGCTTCCCGGAGCCCTCTGCGCGGCTTCGTAGGAGCGCATCGCCACGGGAAGGGCGAGCTGCCCGAAGGCGTAGTACGCGGTGTCGTCGGCCGAGGAGTCGTACCAGAGCCACAGCGAGCGATCCCTTTCCGGCCCGTCGAAGAACTCGTACCCGGTATCGGAAGAGGTCGTCATCATCGACAGTTGCATCGTCGACGCCGCCGAGTACCAGATGCGCGTGAGCTGCGGGTCCGAGGAGAGGAATGCTCCTGGCATCGATCCCCGGGCAACGGCCAAGGTGGCGGGAGGACGACTCGGATCCGACTGGAATCGAAACCCGGCGACGTCGATGGGCACGTGGGCGGGTAGTTCCACGTACCTCGCCGCGTACCACTGTCCATCGGACAGCGTGAGCCCTCCGGTCTCTCCCGGGCTCAGCGTGCGAAAGAAGCCCGGAGAAGTCACTGACCGGGTCTCGCGTCGCCCCCGGTCGGGTGTAGACACCGGCCACCACGTGGCCGAAGTCCACGACGGCCGGGCTCGCCAGTGTGACTTTCTTGCCGTCCTGGGACCGCAATGCTGCGACGATCGCGGCCGAGTCGCGGAGGGGCCGGCCAGAGGCGTCGTCGGCGGCGACGGGAGTCGCGAGCTGGCCGGGCACCTCGTCGAGCGACGTCTGGTCGATGTAACGGGCTTCGGCAATCCCCGCTTGCCGGGCCGGAGATTCGGGGAGCGCCACCTGTGACGAGCCGGGGATCGTCACGAGGCCCAACGCCACGCCACCGCACACGACCAGCCCGATCAGGACCGGGCCGAGGACTCTGCGGTGATCACGCGTGGGCCGGCGCACACTATCGATGGAGAGGAGCGGTCCCTCGGTACGGGGTCATGTCCATGCCGGGATAGCGCAGGCCGACATCGGCGAGGGTCTGTTCGTTCCAATAGTCGTCACCGGGCCTCGGGAAGCCGAACAGGTCGCGCTCGCGCACCGTGCAGCGTGGCATGAGCTTGGCCCATCGGTGAGGTGACTGTTTGGGCCATGTCATCTTCCCTGCCCACGTGGTCCCCCGTGCCTGGTAGTCGACGAGCAAGGAGAAGCGCGACCGCCCGGCGCCCGTCAGGTCCGAGCCCCGATGCAGGATGTCGGTGCGGTACACGAGCAGGCTTCCGGCCGGTCCCACGGCCGATACCTCCACATCGGAGAGGGCACCGAACTCGAGGTACAGCGGTGTGAAGGGCACGTCTCTTCCCACTTCGTAGGGAACGATGCGCGTCGGGCCGTCGTCCGAAGTGACGTCAGACAGAAAGATGAACGTCGTCAACTGCTGGTAGCGGTTGTCAAGACGAGGGACCACGAGGCTGTGACTGCCGTAGTCGCGGTGCAGGGGCTGGTCGTAGTTGCTCGCTCCTGCGTATTTGGCCCACAACTCGACCTTGTAGAGGTGCATTTCCGGCGTCCCGAGGTAGCGCTCGGCGGCGTCGACCAGGTCCGGGTGAAACGCCAACCGGTTCAGGTCCCAGGACCGGTACGGAAACTCCTCCACGCCGGCAAACTGACTCGCCGCATATTGGCAGTGGCCGGCGGGGTCGGCGAAGTACTCCTCGGGCCGCGGGAAATGCAGCCAGAGCGCCTCCCGCGCGGCCCGGAGTTCTTCCGGCGTGAGGAAGCCCTCCATGAGTGCGAACCCGAGTTCGCGGACCTCGTCGAGCACTGCGTCGGGCACCCGCACCGTTGCGCACAGTAGGCCAGGCAGCGATCGACTGTCCGCCGCCTCCGACCACCGGTACCTCGAACCGCTCACGCGGTGAGTTGCACGCCCTTCAGCTCTCGACATCGTCGATCCCGCTCTCCGTTCTCGCTCGTCGGCAGGCCCGACTCCGAGCTCGCCGGGCCCGAGGGGCCATACTCGATCTGGTCCCGTCGGCCCGCGGGGGATCTCCACGCTGAGGCACGGGCTGCACCGTCGGATGGGCTTCGCACGCACCCTCGACCCTGACCCGCTATCTGGTCGTTCCTTGACAACAGCAACAATTGATGATGCCAACGCTGCCAATGGTCAAGATATAGGGGCACATGGTCGACCTTTACGGAGTGGGCGACTCCGATTCCACACAAGAACTGGCCAATTCCATGTTCGGGGCCTTGCTGGCCGTGGTGCACCAGGCCGGGGGTGACTCCTCTGGTCTCCGAGGTACTGAGCGCAAGCCGGCGAGCAACGCTCGGCGGCGGACCTCCAACGCCCCGACGGATGGAGCTCGTATCAGCAAGGCCTGGCCCTCTTCCGGGCGGCGGCCCAGGTCCTTTCCGATCCCGACATCGGGCGGAAGGCCGGGATGGAGGTGTTCCGCCAATACGCCGGCACCGAGGTTCTCGCCCTCCTGCGATCCATCGGATCCCCGGCCGAGATGCTGCGGGCCTATCCCGCCATCTC
This sequence comes from uncultured Acidimicrobiales bacterium, assembly GCA_963846125.1. GTDB lineage: Bacteria > Actinomycetota > Acidimicrobiia > Acidimicrobiales > UBA8190 > Chersky-840. Next base: position 248,288 of record CAWJUR010000004.1, on the reverse strand, counting down.
GGCCAAGCAATCGACCATCACCCGCGCCGAGGTCGTCGAGGTCGAGGAAACCCACGGTCTCATCAGCGTCGTGACCCCGGAGCACATCAGAGACGCACTCTTCTGTGAGCTACACGCTCGGCGCCTTGTCGCAGTTCCCGGTCTTGTTCGGGATGGAGCCCGCCGAGGTCGAGGAGATCGAGTGCCAGACGCGGGGCGACTCTCGCTGTCTGATCCGGGTGGGCTGGGATCCGACCTCTTCGGTCGAGGCCAGCCTCGAACGTGAGGTCGTGGTGCTGAGAGAGCAAGCGCTCGTGCTCACGAAACGCTTCGAGTCACTGGAGTCGGTGGCCAAGGAGCTCGCATCGACGCGCGACGTCAACTCGATGCTCGAGACCATCACCCGCAGAGCTGGTGTCGCTGTCCGAGCCCCTCGATACCTCCTCGTCGCCCAACTCCCCGGTGACATCGCCCCTCGGATCCATCACGTGGGCTTCGCCGCCGACGAGGCCGAGGCTGGCAGCCCACGAGGTCCTGCGATCGAACTCTCTGACAGGCGACCCGTCGCGCCTCGTCGTCGACATCGAGTCGACTCGGGCAACTTCGGACGCCTTGCCGCTTTCTTCCCCGAGCACTACCACTTCTTGCCCCAGGAACGTTCGCTGTTGATGGCGTATGCCGGACACGCCGCCGCCGCATTGGAGACAGCCGCCGCGCTCGACGAATCACGGGACCGCAACACCACCCTCAGCGCGCTGCTGGCGCTCGGAAAGGCACTGGCGGAAAGAGCGACCCGGACAGAAGTGGCGGAACGCCTGGCCGATGCCATACCCGTCATCGCCGGCCATGACGAGGCCCACGTGCTCCTCTGGGATCCGGGCGACGCCGCTCCTGGCCCGAGTCGCCTCGACATCACCTGAGCTCCCGGACCGCCCCGAGCCGGGACCAGCGGCCGTGCGCAACAGTGCCGTGGAGAGTCGCCTCCTCGGAATGGCCACGCCGGCGGTGGTGACGGCGACGTCTGACCCGATCCTGTCCTCCATCTTGACCATCACCGGGCTCGCATCAGGAATCGTCGTCCCCATCACCGCCCGCGACACCCTCTTCGGAGCCCTCGTGGTCGGCTCCGACAGGTCGCGAGCTCAGGTCCGACGGCGCACTGTGGGAGCGCCTGAGCGGCGCGGCCAGTCTGGCTGCGACGGCCCTCGATGGCGTGGCCCTGCTCGAGGAGGTGCGTCACCAGGCTCTCCACGACCCGGTGACCGACCTTGCCAACTCCCGACTGTTCGAGGACAGGGTGACCCAGTCCTTGTCCATCTCACGGCGCAGCGGATCCAATCTCGCCCTGCTCTTCGTGGACCTCGACCGATTCAAATTCGTCAACGACAATCACGGCCACAAGGTGGGCGACGAATTGCTGCGTGCCGTGGCAAAGCGCCTGCTCGTGTCGGTACGTGACGAGGACACCGTGGCCCGGATCGGCGGCGACGAGTTCGGGATCCTGCTCCAACAGGTTGCGCACACCCGCGACGCCGAACTCGTCGCCGGTGAGATCGTCGCTGCCCTGGGCAAGCCCTTCGCCGTTCGAGATCTGACCCTCTGCATCGGAGCGAGTGTCGGGGTCACGCTGTTCCCGGATCGGGGCGACACCTATGACTCGGTCATATCCCGGGCCGACAGCGCCATGTACCAGGCCAAGGCAGACGGACGGGGTCGGTTCCAGACGTACCGATCGACACCTGCATTGCGCCCACGCCAAGCCCAGTCGTAGGGCCCCGGCTCTGAGACATCCCGCTACGGCGAGCCGCTCCCGTACCGTCGGGTCAGGATCTCGAGGAGATGCCCATCGGGGTCGGGGAAGTAGACGCCGCGTCCGCCGTCGTTGTGATTAATCTCGCCGGGTCGGCTCCGTGCCGGATCGGCCCAGTAGCCCAAGCCTCGCCGTGTCATACGGCCGAAGATGTGCGTCGAAATCCTCCTCGGCGACGAGAAACGCGTAGTGCTGCGAGGCGATAGAGCCGTCGATCTCATGAAAGTCGAGCGAAACGTCGTTGGCGGCCTCCACGACCAGAAACGGGCCGAAGCGAACAGGAGTGGGCAGGCCGAGAATCTCGGCCAGGAAAGTCGCCGAGACGCTTTGGTCGCGGCACCAGACGATGGTGTGGTTGAGACGCACGTTCACGGTGTCAGGACCCTTCGGACCAGGCTCATCCCGCTGCGGCCTGCGCGGCTCGCTTCTCCATCTCCTCTGGCGACACGTCCTCGACGTGTGTCGCCACGTTCCAGCGATGTCCGAAGGGGTCGTCGAACATGCCCGACCGGTCGCCGTAGAACTGGTCCTGCACGGCACGCACCTCGGTGGCGCCTCCTTTGAGGGCGCGGGCGAAGACCAGGTCCACGTCCTCGACATAGATCGACAGGGTGACGGGAGTGCCCCCGAGGGTCTTCGGGCTCATGCCGCCCATGCCGGGGTACTCGTCGGCCAGCATCAACACCGAGTCTCCGAACTGCAGCTCGGCGTGACCCAACTTGCCGTCGGGCCCATCCAAGCGCATCCGCTCCTGGGCTCCGAACACGTTGCGGTAGAAGTCGATGGCGTCCGCCGCCCCACTGACCGACAGGTACGGGCAGAGTCGGGGATAGTCCACCGGTATGGGATTCACGGGCATGGCCAATGCCTCCTTGGCAAACGTATGTTCGATTCCGGCACAGTAGCCAACGCCATGACCGTGGACAAGGCCCGGGTCCAGGGCCTCGGGAGCTCAGGGATCAGGGTTGCCCGGCCTCTTCCACGGTCAACTCGGCCGCCGGATCGGCTTCGAGACGGGCGTCGGGGATGGGCAGCCCGCTGCGAACCGACAGACCGAAGGTTCCCTCCCGGATGCGAGCCTCGGCCCGATCGATGGCGTCCAGCCGCTGGCGCAGGCCCGCAGCAATGGCGTCGTCGGCCTCCTCGGCCGTCTGGCGCTCGGCCGGATCAGCGAGGTCGCCGGGCTCGTTGGCCGCGGCTCTGTCCTCCTGGCCGGCACCGGTGGTGTCGCGGAGGAGGCCCTCCACGCGCTGCCTTTCGGCTCCTAGCAATGCACTCGCCCGCGCTTCGTCCATCATCCCTCCTGAGTTCCAAGTCGCCGGATCTGCGTCCGGCTGTCCCGAGTTACCGCTCGACCGTCGCGTCGGTAACCGCATCGATTCCGGCAAGCTTGCCAGCCAGATCGTCGCTGAGGCCATAGCGATCGGCCAGCGCGGCGGGGACGTATAGCTGACCTTGGTCTGATCCCCGTCGGCCCATACCAGCACCTTGAGGGGCAGATCGAGGGCCGCGAGGGGCGTCGTCGCCATGACCGGTGTCCCCGCTTGGGGGCTGCCGAAGATGACCACCTTGGTGTCCCGTAGCTCGAGCCCGACGTTCCTTGCTTCGTCGCTGTGATCGATCACGGCGAAGAGCTTCAGTCCCCTCGCGGCCACGATGTCGACCAGACGGGCCACCGTATCGACGACGGATCGCGGACTGTCCTTTGTGATGATCCCGTCGGCACTCGCCCCCCTTGCATCGGCCATGTCCGTACCCATCAACCTCTCGCTCTCGTGCGACACCGGCGACCCCCGCGGCGCCGGCCCGGGCAGACAAGCCGCGACTCGCGGGAGTGCCGAACCGGCTAGGACTCCCGTCGTCGTGCCATCGGGAGAGCGAACCACAATCCGACGAAGCAGACAAGGGTGGCGGCGGCGATGATCGGCACGGGCGGACCCCTCTCGACAACGCTGATGACAAGCAGGACCGCGGCTGGAGATGGCGAGACCAACGGCACCCAGGCCGGCGAGGGCCATGACGTTCGCGGTTCGGAGCAATCGAGCCTTCTGGTGGCGACGGAAGACAAGCCGGTGATAGGCGACTGGGCCACAGAGCAATGCCGTCGAGAGAGCCGACAGCACCAGGCTGGTGACATACAGATCGCGTTGAGCGCCGCTCAACCTCACGAAGCGAACACTGAAGGGCAGTGATAGAAGGAATCCGAAGAGCACCTGCACCCCGAGCCCCGCGACCCGGAGTTCCTGGAGCAACTCGGCGAGGCCCCGGTCATCGCGCTGGGCCTCAGACTCATTGCGGCCGGGATCGTCTCGGGCCAAAACCGCCTGGTCGTCGGGCACGAGGTTTAGCGGCCGACGGCCTTCTCGAGCTCAGCCTTGGACATCGTGGACCGGCCCTTCACACCCCGACGGCGGGCCTCCTCGTACAACTGATCCCGGGTGCGTCCGCCTGGCCCCCGGTGCGATCGCAGGCCACCGCGTCGTCCCGAAGAGATGTCATCGGTCGAGGTTCGGCTCGACTGCTGGGACTCCCCCGCCCGAGCCCTTTCCTTGTTCACGGTGCGAGCCGCGACCTCCTCTGCCAGAGCCTCAGAGTCTCCTCGCTCGAGAAGCCCCGCCTTGATGTGGTCGTACTGGCGCTCTCGCTTTGCGCTCCACGCTCGCTGCGGCATCATCTCTCTCCTTCCGGGCACGAAGGACACCAGACTTGACCGGCTCCCTCGGACAACGAATGAAACCAACATTCAGATACCCCGCTCGACCCAGGGTCCAACATGATCGACCCCGGAGCCACCCTGGCCCGGAGTCTGTTGTCCCGAGCGCATCGATTGGGTAGAACCGGACGGTGAACCCGATTGAGAAGGTCATTCGTCGTATTGACGGGTTCCAGCAACGACACGTCGTATCCGCATTCGTGTTCGGCGTCTTCAAGAAGTTCGGCGACGATTCGGCGGGCACTCTGGCGGCCCTGATCGCCTACTACGGGTTTCTGTCGCTGTTTCCCTTGCTCCTCGTGCTCACGACAGTCTTGGGGCTGTTCTTCTCCCACGACGCGGCCCTCCAGCATCGGATTCTGGATTCTGCGGTCAGTCAGTTCCCGATCGTCGGCGCCCAGCTCTCCGGTCACCATGGCGTGAGCTCGCTGCATGCGGGGAGCGGGGTCGGCCTCGGCGTCGGCCTGATCGGGCTGCTGTGGGGGTCATTGGGGGTGAGTCAAGCGGCACAACGGGCCATGGCCGAGGTGTGGAACATCCCCGGCGTCGTCCGACCCGGATTTCTGCCGAGAATGGGGCGCAACGTGGAGTTCCTCGCCATCCTGGCCCTGGATGTCGTGGTGACGACTTTCCTGGCCGGGAAGGTCACGCTCGGCCACGGTGCATGGTGGTCCCAGTTCCTCGCCGGGGCGGTGGGCCTGGCGGTGAGCATGGTGCTCTACGTCCTCGGCTTCCGGGTCCTGACCCCGAAGATGATCAAGACAAGGAACCTGATCCCGGGGGCGGTGCTCGCCGGCGTGGGCTGGACCGTGCTCCAGTACGCCGGGACTCTCCTCGTCGGCCACACGCTGCGGCATGCCAGCCAGGTCTACGGGTACTTCGGCAGCGTCCTGGGGCTGATCTCGTTCTTGTATCTGGCCGCCGAGCTCACCGTTTATGGGGCGGAGGTGAACGTCGTCAGGATGAGGAGGTTGTACCCCCGCAGCATCGCGCCACCGCCGCTCACGGCCGCCGACCGTGCCGTCCTCAGCGCTATTGCCGAACAGGGCGAGCGGCGACCCGAGCAGAGAGTCCACGTCCACTTCCCTGCCACACCTCCAGATCTCCCTGCCACGCCCCAGGACCCATAATCAATCTGGGGTCGGTGCCAGACCAGGGACCCTAAGGCGCCGGTCCCCAAACGCGCGTCCTTCCCATCAGCGCGCTCGAGGACGAGGAGCTGATGGGACGGACACGGGGGCCCCCGGTGCGAAGGAGTTACTGGAAGGTGTCCTCCCGACGGACGACGTTTCCGTTGCTGTCGTCGATCACCGTACGGTGGCGTCGCGTCCCCGCCGGACCCCAACCGAAGAAGGCCACGGATGCGATAGCTCCGACGATCCCCACGATCAGAAGAATGACACCCACCGTATTGAGGTTGAAACCGTGTTGATTGGGGCTGACCGTGACGGCGAAGTCAAGAATCGCCCCAACGGCAATGACCAAAAGGCTGGCGACGAGTCCGCTGGCCACGAGACACCTCCGATGCACTTGTCCTTCACTCCACCATGGAGTGCTTTGGGTTTTACCCATGAATCGGGAAGTCGAAACGTCGACCGTGTGTGGCTTTTGCTCGTTAGACAAAACGGTTTCAGGTCAACGACCACCGGGTAGAGCAGCGTCGCACGCACACGACACGACACAACACAATCAAAACGATCGGAGACTTCACAATGGGCGTCATCTTGTTGGTTCTTCTTCTGGCACTGCTCTTTGGCGGCCTCGGGTTCGCAGTCCACGCCCTGTGGTTTGTGGCCGTCGTGGTCTTTATTGCCTGGCTGATCGGATTCGGTGTGGCACGGGGCGAGGGATCGGGCGGACGGGCTCGCTGGTACCGCTGGTAGCCCGCGACATCGTTGCGGGACTAACCCGCCAAGGCCGGACACAAAGTGCACAACATCGCACAGGAGGCAGGAGATATGCGCAATGTATGGAAGGGCCTCGTCGTGGGCGGGTTGACCGGAGTCACTGCCGGTGTCGTCCTCGATTCGATCACCCGCGCTTCGAAGAAGGCGGCACAAATCGGGAGCCAGGTCCGGGACAAGGCTCCCGAAGCGGGTCGCCTGGTCCAATCCTTGACCGACAAGGCCGGCGACTGGATCCACGATGCCGAGGTGCCCGACCATGTTCGAGACGCCGCTCGTCGAGTGAAGGAGTCAGACGCCGCCCAGCGCGCCGTCGAAACAGGTGGCAGTGCCGTGGCCGCCGCCAAGGAGGCCGCCCACTCCCATACGCACTGACCGGAACCGTCGCCCCGTGTCGATGGCAGGGGACCAACAAGAGACGCGGGGAGGCTATGGATCTGTCGTGGACCGGGCCAACGCCACCAGGGCGATGTCGTCATCGTGATGCAGCTCGTCGCGAACCATGTGTTTGAGGACGTGATCGCATAACTCGTTCGGTTCGATGCGCCCACTCGCAGCTCGTTGCAACTCGGCGGCGCCGTCCTCATAGCTCCGTTGGTGGTCTTCGACCAAGCCGTCGGTGAACAGGAGCAGGGCGGAGCCCTTGGCCAGTTTCCCGCGCCATTCGTGGATCGGAGAGCGTGGCGCTCCGAGGGGTGTGGTGGGTTTGACATCCAAGAACTTCGTGTACCCGTTTGCTATGAGCAGCGGTGGTGGGTGACCCGCAGACACGATCCTGAGTTCCCCGCTGCGTGGATCGGCATGGGCGATGAGCAGCGTCGCCATCCGTTCCAATTCGAGGTTCTCCAAACCGTGGCGCAGCATCTCAATGAAGTGTCTGGGTCCGGTCGCCTGGCTGGCCAGGACACGGACGGCGGTTCGGACCTTCCCCATGACAGCCGCTGCCTGCATATCGTGGCCGGCGACGTCTCCGATCACGACCGTCACGACGCCCGACGAAGCTCGAATGACGTCGTAGAAATCGCCACCCACATCGCTGTCAAGGGTGGCAGGGAGGTACCGCACCGCGATCTCGAGCCCAGGGACGTCCGGCATGTCATCGGGTAACAAGCTGGCCTGCAGCGTCTGAGCGGCATGCCGTGCAGCGTCGTGGCGGTGAGCCGCGGCCACCACTTGTGCCACGCACGAAGTGAAATCATCAGCCAGGGCAAGATCCTTGGGCCCGAAGCGCCGTCCCGATCCGGCCGACACCAGGGTGATGGAACCGAGGATTCGATTGTCCGAAACTAGGGGGAGGGTCATGTAGCTGGTAAAGCTGAGGCGCTTCAAGAGCTCGAAATGATGCTCGTCTCGGCTGGTCTGTCGCAGGAACTCGTCGGACATCGTCGCAGACCACCGCACACGCCCGGTGTGCATTACTTCGATACTGGGGTGAGCTCCGGCCGGATCCGGCGCATAATTCGACTCGAGCTCGTCGACCAGTGGTTGAAGGTGTGGATCCGCGTGTTTCGCCGCCATCCGCATGATGCGTCCGTCCCACGTCAACGTGTCCACCAGGCAGAGGTCCGCCAAGGTGGGGACAGAGACTGCGGCCAATCGCTGAAGCGTCTCGCCATACCCGTCAGCCTGGGAGACGATCTCCGCCGCATCGAGCAAGAACGTCTGATGCTCGTGGCTCACTCGAAGCTCTTCAAGAGCAAGCCGCTGTTCTGCCTCTTGGATGCGCCTGTGCGTCTCGTCTCTGAAGTACCACACTCGCCCCAGGGCGACGTTGCGGCGATCGACGATCGGCGAGGAGCTACACGTCAACACCCTGCCGTCCGTCAGCTCGAATTCGACCGGAAGCTGGTCAAAGGGCCGCTCTCTGCCAGCGAGAAGATGTTCGTCAACACGGCCGGGGTCAGCTGCCATCGTCCGCCAGTGCGAGAGCACCTTACCGGCGTCCGCGCCGAGTTCGATGGCGCTTTCGGGAATGCCCATCAGTTCACAGAAACGGCGGTTGAAGGTCAGGATCCGATTCCGCCTCGACATTGCATAGACGCCTTCATCCGAGCTCTCAACCACAAATTTGGTCACCTCGACCAGGAACTCCATGGCTCGTCGCGCTTCTCGTTCGGCGTCGAGAACACGGGCTTGCGCCAGCGCTGCCGCACACTGACGTCCGACGGCGGCGAGCAACGCCATATCCGTTTCCCCGAAGCGCCGAGCCCTTCGCCACTCGAGCGCCAGCACGCCGACTTCCTCGGCCTGAATCGACATCGGGACGAATGCCCATGCTTCGTGTTCAGCCGTATCTCGCGCCGGCCCAGGATAGTCGATGTCGCGTCCAGCCCTCGATCCCCACAACGAGATCGTGCCGGATCGCAACGCATCGCATTGCGGAAGCCCGGCGTCGAAGTCAACTGGCTCTTGGAGCCGCGCCAAAAACCCGTCGCTCAGACCAGTCGAGGCGCCCATCACCAGCCGGTTGCTGGTTGTTTCGAGCCACGCGAACGCACCGCCCGAGGCACCCACGACCTGAACCGCGCCGGACAACGTCGCCTCGGTGACATCGTCGACGGATCGGCCCACGGACAGCGCCTCGGTGATCCGTTGCAGGAGTTCGAGCTGGGCTTCGGCCGACGAGGCCGAAGTCACGGCACTGCGGAGCTCGGTGGTTTCCGTGACGAGAACGACGACACCCAGAGGCGAGCCAGACGCATCGTCGAGCCGGTAGAACGACGACCGGAAGGACCTTTCAGCCTTCGGGTCTGCGAAGGTTCCCCAGGTCTCGGCGTCCACCATGGGGACGCCCGAGTCCAAGACCTGCCGCAGGCGCTGCCCGACCATGTCACTTTGAGGAGGAGGGATGACTTCGTCGATCCGCTTCCCCACGGTGCTCGAAGCCTCATGGCCGTGAAGCGCGGCGAGCCCTTGGCTCACCAGGAGGAAACGCAGTTCGGTGTCGACGACGGCGACGCCGAATGGTCCCCGATCGACAAAGGCGCTGATGGCCGCAGCGGCGTTTACAGGCGACCAAGGGAGATCGGATGCCGCCTGATCGGGCCACTCCATCTGACTCATCGCCGTGGCCTCCCGAGCCCTTGGGGGGTCAACAGAATCGGATCCAGATCTCAAGGTACTGATTTGGATTTTCCAGCCTAGATGCGGGCATGTCAAACGGCTTGTCGCCGGCACCGGGCTCCCCATGCTCGGCTTGAAAGGTACCGGGCCAGGATCGACGATGGTGGGCGTGGCTACGACGGCCGAGCCGTGCCGGTGTCACGCGGGGCTTAATTTGCAGGCAGCTCGTCGGACGTGGCGCCGGCTGAAGCTCCTGCGGTGGTGTCGATCTCGAACCACACCTTCTTGCCTCGCGTCTCCTCGATTTCGGTGCCCCACTCCGTTGCGAGCGCATCGATCAGAGTGAGTCCCCACCCCCCCACCGTCAACTCTTCTCGGGTGCGGGTAACCGGCGGTCGTGGATCACCATCAGCGACGGCGATGCGCAAGCACGTTCCGTCAAAAGACAGATTCAACTCCAGCGATGTCTGTGCGTGACGAACACCGTTGCTGACGAGCTCGGTCACCAGGAGCATGATCGTGTCATTGAGCCGAGTCAGGCCCCAACCGGCCAATGTGGCCAGGGCGAAGCGACGAGCTTCGGCGGCACTGGACGGTAACGCCTGCAGTTGGATACTGGTCTCGATGCTCAAAACCTACCCAGGTCGTGTGCCGCCATCACAAAACCAGGGTGCTTTCCCGAAGACAGGCCTTCACCTGGGAAAGTCTCGGTCGAACGTGACCTGCAGGGATGAATCCGGGCCATTTCGAGGTTGAATGGCAGGATGGTGCTCGAGGACGCTGGAGCACCGGCGGCTTGGCAGGCCACCGCACACCAGCCGGTTGCGCGGACCAGGGACAGGGGGCGACATCGGTGGTCGAGCCGGAGATGAGAGTCATAGTGGAGTTCGCTCCCGGATCCGACGACTCAGGACCGGTGATGAAGGTCTCCGGGGAGATCGACATCCAGTCCTCTCCCATCCTCGACGAGCAGGTCCGCAGCGTCTTGGGCGAGGGGGCCACATCCATCGTCATCGACCTCGCCGGCGTGACGTTTCTGGACTCGACGGGACTGAGCGTGCTCGTGGCCGCCTTGAAGCGTTGCCAGAGCGTGGGAGGAACGGTACGGCTGATGTCCCTCCGACCCAACGTGCGGCGAGTGCTCGAGATCACGGGGCTGACCGACGCTTTCCAGGTGGGGCCCGCCGATCGAGACGCTGCGTCGGATTAACCGCCGCCCCTTCGGGTAGATCCTCTCCGAGGGCCTAGGCCCATCCAGAGCACTCGAGGCGAGGTCATGAGCATGGAGCGAACCGAGGTTTCGGAAGCCACGCGGAAGGCTGAGACGGAAGAGGCACAAGCCCGTCACGAGGCCGACCGGCTGGCAACAGACGAAGAAGAGAAGTCGAGCGAGGACCGGTCGGTGGGCCCTGATGTGCGCGCCCACTACCAGGAAATGACGGAATTGGGCGCGGAGGAAGTCGGGGAAGGTCGGATTCCCTGAAGCCGCGACGCCGCCGGCAATTCGGGTTTGGGTTCCCGGGCTCCGGGGAATAGTCCGCATATCAGCCCGGGAAATGCCACGAAACCTTGCGCCTATCGACTACCACCACCCGCCCTCTCACAGGCGAAACGACGATCCGGTTCGCGACCCGTCAACGCGTTCCCCGAACGATTGAAGCAACCGCAGTACCATTGACCTGCGATGATCTGCTCCGGGCGATCGTCGAGGATGGGTGAACTGATGAAGGCACCCGAGGGCCGACCGGGATTCGAGTGGCGTCGCGGGATCACCCTATGAGCTCATCGAGCTTGGCCCCCTCCCCGGAAGCCTTCCATCACGAAGCCTTCTTTTACGCCGACGAGCACGAATTCCTCGAAGGCACTTCGGCCTTCATAGGCGAGGGGGTGCGAGCCCGAGAGCCCATTCTCGTCGTCGTCAGCGCCAGGAAGATCGACCTGCTTCGACAACGCCTCCAATCGGATGCTTCCCGCGTGCAGTTCGCCGATATGGACGGTGTGGGTCTGAACCCCGCCCGGATCATCCCGGCCTGGGCCGACTTCGTCCTCGAGCACGGGGAGCGTCCCGTCCGAGGCATCGGGGAGCCGATCTGGGCGGAACGGACCTCGGCCGAGCTCGCGGAGTGCCAGCGCCACGAGGCTCTCCTCAACGTGGCCTTCGCCGGCAGTGAGGGCTTCAACCTGATGTGCCCGTACGACACCACCGCACTCGGCCCGGACGTGCTCGACGAGGCACGTCACAGTCACCCCTTCCTGTGCCGAGATGGCGCCCGGTGGGAGTCACCGGAGTACCCGGGGGTCGCCGAGATGGCCGGCCCGTTCACCGCGCCTCTTCCGGAGCCTCCCCGTACCTCGGTCGACCTGGTCTTCCAAGCCGGATCCTTGGGAGGTCTTCGCGATCACGTGGTGCGCGAGGCGTCCCAGGCAGGCGTCAGCGACACCCAGGTCCGGGACATGGTGACGGCAGTCAACGAGGTGGCGTCGAACAGCCTGCGGCACGCCGGAGGCTGGGGTGTGCTTCGGGTGTGGCAGACCGGCGACAACTTCGTCTGCGAGGTTTCTGATGACGGCCGCATCGACGAGCCCCTGGTCGGTCGGAGACGCCCGGCGGTGGGCGCGGCCACGGGCCGAGGGCTGTGGATGGTCAACCAGCTGTGCGAGCTCGTCCAGGTGAGATCGACGTCCACGGGAAGCACGGTACGCATGCACTTTCGCCGTCAGGAGCCGAGCTGATCGGGCCCAAGGATCGGGGATCTCGCCACTCGCCTCGGATTCCTGGTCCCGACTGCGCTCAGGAGATTTTTCGATTTCAAACTTTTCTGATCAAGCCAGGGTTCGCCCTGTGCCTTTCCGGGCATAGGAGCAGCGCAACATCGAGAAGGGGAGTCCCGTCATGACCAGCGACGCGTATTTCGAACTCAACGACTCTGAGCAGCCGGGCGTGGCGGTGCTGGAGGTGGGCGGCGAGATCGACGTCGCCACGTCGCCGGAGCTCCATGAGATTCTCACGGGGTTGATCGAGAGCCGTCCCGAGCTGCTCATCGTGAACCTGACCGATGTCTCGTTCATCGACTCGACCGGTCTCGGGGTGCTGGTGGGCGCAGTTCGAGACGTTCGAGCCGGCGGAGGCGACCTCCGACTGGTGGTGACGCAACCGCACATCATCAAACTCCTCGAGTTGACCGGTCTCGACGAAGTGTTCAGTGTCCTGCCCACCACGAGCGACGCGGTCGGATCATGATGAACGCCCTGTCGAGCCAGGAGCCCATGAACACTGGTGACCTGCAGCGCGTGGAGTTGTCGATCCCGGCCGACGCCCACATGCTCTTCCTGGCCCGCATGACCGCGGCGGCGGTGGCGACTCGTGCGTCGCTGAACTACGAGCAAGTCGAGGATCTTCGCCTCGCCATCGACGAATTGTGCATCGCGCTCCTCACCGCCGACGCACGGCCCGGCCAGATCACGCTGCTGTTCCAATGGGACTCCGAAGGAACAATGGACGTCGTCGCCACACTCGTGCCCGATGGTGATCCCGCGAACAACGGGCACGATCCCGAGCAATCAGGAGCTCTGCTCACCTTGGAGCTTTCGCAGCGGATCCTCGACGCGTTGGTGGACGAGCACGGCGTCGAGGCCATCGGTGGCGTGCACCGGGCATGGCTGCGCGTCCGGCGCCAGGAGCTCTCAGTGTGATGTCGGCCCATGCTCGTCCCCGCGAGGACCTCAAGGAGATGTTCTCCGAGTTCGCTCGCGGTGGCGACCGGGGGCTGCGCACCGAACTCGTCGAAGCCCATATCGGGCTGGCGCACCACCTGGCGCGCCGGTTCGTCTACCGGGGAGAGCCGTACGACGATCTCGTGCAGGTCGGCTCCCTGGCCCTGATCAAGGCGGTCGACCGCTTCGACCCCGATCGGGGTGTCGAATTCACGACCTTCGCCAGCCAGACGATTCTCGGCGAGCTCAAGCGGCACTTTCGCGACAAGGGATGGGCGATCCGCGCCCCTCGCCGCTTGCAGGAGCTCTATCTCCAGCTCAATCACTCGGTGGCGACACTGTCCCAGGAGCTCGGGAGGTCGCCGACGATCGCCGAGCTCGCCGCCGATACCGGCGCCCCCGAAGAACAGGTGTTGGAGGCACTCGAGGCGGGCCGCTCGTATCGGTCCACCTCGCTCGACAGTCCGGGCCCTGACGACGAGGGACTGAGCTCGCGTCTGGGTGCGGAGGCGGAGGGCATGAGCACCGTGGAGTGGCGCGCCACCCTCGAGCCCCATGTGCAGGCGCTTCCCGTAAGGGAGCAGACGATCCTCCGCCTCCGATTCATCGACGGCCTGACGCAGTCGGAGATCGCGTCACAGATGGGAATGAGTCAGATGCACGTGTCGCGGCTCTTGGCCCACAGCCTGGCCACACTGCGCGAGCGCTGCGCGGAGGTCGAAGAGAGCCCCTGAGAACAGCTCCCCACTCCCCCGCCCGCGCCGGGACCGACGACGAGAGGGCGGCTCTACTATGCGGGGGTGGCCGCGGAATCTGGGAGGGACTCGGAGCTCGCGAGCCCCTCGATCGAAGAGATCGAGGATGCGATCATCGAGGGCGATCGTCCTTTGGCGTCCGGGACCGCCATCTCGGCTCTGCGGCACCGCACCTTTCGCATCGTCTTCTTCGGTGCCTTCGCCTCGAACATCGGCACCTGGATGCAAAACGTCGTCCTCGGTGCCTATGCGTACAACATCACCCATTCGAGCACCTTCGTCGGGGTCATCATCTTCGCCCAGCTCGGCCCCGCCCTCCTCCTCGCCATGGTGGGCGGCCTCATCGCCGACAAGGTGGACCGCAAGAAATTCTTGATCGTCCTGTCGTTCGAACAGTTGATCTTCTCGCTCGCCCTGGCCTGGGTGGTGCGATCCGCATCGCCGTCTCACTTCGTGCTCGTCCTGATGGTGGTGATGGTGGGCGTGGGAAGTGCGATGTTCGGCCCCGCCTATTCGGCCATCCTCCCCGGCCTGGTCCGCCGCGCCGATCTGCCCGGTGCGATCTCGTTGAACTCGGCCCAGATGAACGCGTCACGGGTCATCGGACCGATCATCGGTGGAGTGGGCTACCACTTCGTCGGGCCGGCGTGGGTGTTCGCCGGGAACGCCGCCACGTACCTCTTCGTCGTGGCGGCCCTCATGGTCGTGTCCTTGCCTGCCACGCCGCGGACGACGCGCCACGCCAGCCGGTGGCGCGAGCTGACGGCCGGGATCACCACTGCAAGACAGGACCGGGTGGTGGGGCGATGCCTGGTGACGGTGTTCGTGTTCTCTCTGCTCGCCCTGGCCTTCATCGGTCAGATGCCCGTCGTGGCCGCGCACAACCTGGGAATCGATCCCAAGTCGGCGAACTACGGGATCCTGTACGCCTGTTTCGGCACCGGCGCCCTCATCGGGGCCATCTCGATCGGTACCGTGTTCGCCCGGACGTCCAAGGCGATGATCGTGCGGGTGTGCCTCGTCTGCTACGCCGTGGCGCTCACTGCGTTCGCCCTCTTGCGAGCCGCGCTCCCCGCCTATTTCGTGGTGGCGGTGGTTGGGGCCTTCTACTTCGCCTTCATCACCGCTCTGAACACGTCCCTGCAGACCCGGTTGGGCGATGCCGTGCGCGGCCGCGTCATGGCCCTGTGGATCATGGGATTCGGTGGCACCGTGGCTCTGGGCAACCTGCTCGTCGGGCCCGTGGTGTCTTCAGTCGGCATCACCAAGGTCTTGATCTTCGGCGCCGCCGTCGCGCTCGCGTTGGCCTGGTACGCGGACGTCCGGGTCCCGAGCGCTGAGACCGGCGGGGCGGGCCCGGCGGGGACCGTGGTCGCCCGGTAGCGACGTCAGCGCCGGGGGACGGGCGTCAGGCCACCGACTCCTCGACGCGGACGGGCTCCAGGCGAGCCAGCTCCTCGACAGGCGCAGCATCAGGTCCGGCCTCAGTTCCCCCGTCGATCCCGGCATCGGTTCCCACCTGGTGGCGCGAGGCGCGGACGAGCACACCGGCGACCACAGCCGCGCCGGCCAGGAGGACGGCGCTGACGGTGAACGCCGTGGTGTACCCGTGGACGGCGGCACTCTGCACGCCAGCGACGCTCTTGACGTGCCCGGCGAGGTAGGTCGTCGCGGCCGAGGCAGCCACGGTGTTGAGGAGGGCGGTCCCGAGCGATCCACCCACCTGTTGGGTGGTGTTGACCAGAGCGCTCGCCACCCCGGCGTCTTTTGGCTCGACGCCGACGAGTGCCGTGCTGCTCAAGGGAACGAACGACATCCCCATGCCGAGGCTGACGAGGATCTCGGGCGGGAGGACGTGCACGAGGTAGGAGCTGTGCACGGTCAGTCCCGTGAACCACACGAGCCCACCGGCCGCCAGCGTCAGTCCGGCGACCATCAGGGCCCGGGGGCCGATACGGGGCAGGAGGCGGCTGGACAGGCCCGCTCCGATGATGATCCCCCCCGAGAACGGCAGGAAGGCGAACCCCGTCTTGAGTGCCGAGTAGTGCAGCGTTCCCTGGAAGAAGTACGTGAGGAACAAGAAGGTGCCGAGCATCCCGCTCCCGACGAGGAGCGACGCCAGGTACGAGCCGCCCCGGTTGCGGTCGAGGATCACGCGCATCGGGAGCAGCGGGTGCTTCGAGCGCACTTCGATGGCGGTGAACACCGCCATCAGAACCGCCGAGCCCACCAGGAGCGCGATCGTCATGGGTGCACTCCATCCGTGGGTGCCGGCCACGGTGAAGCCGTAGACAAGCAGGAAGAGCGCTCCGGTCACGGTCACCGCGCCCGGGAGGTCGTATCCAGCCTTGGTCTCGCCCCGGCTCTCCCGGACCACCCGGCTGGCGGCCACGGCGGCCAGCAACGCGATGGGCACGTTGATGAGCAAGGTCCAACGCCATGACGCCAACTGTGTCAACGTCCCCCCCAGAACGAGGCCGATGGCGGCCCCTCCCCCTGCGATGGCGCCGTACACACCGAAGGCGCGGGCCCGTTCACGGGGCTCGGTGAACGTCACCGTGAGGAGCGAAAGCGCCGCCGGAGCCATCACCGCGGCGAAAGCGCCTTGGAGCGCACGGGCCCCGAAGAGCATCGCCTGGTCCTGCGCCAGGCCGGCGAGCGCCGACGCGACGCCGAAACCGAGCAGGCCCATGATGAACATGCGGCGTCGCCCCAGATAGTCGGCGATCCGACCCCCCAACAGCAGGAGGCTGCCGAAGGCGAGCGTGTAAGCACTCATCACCCACTGGCGGTTGGCGACCGAGATGTGCAGGGCACGTTGTGCCGAGGGAAGCGCCACGATGACCACTGATGCGTCGAGCACCACGATCAGTTGGGCCACGGCGATGACCGCCAGGGACCAGTACCGCTTCGGATCGGGGGCTTCGGACTGCGCTGCCTTGGTGGGCTCCATCTGGGTCGTGGTCACTGGGGAGTACCTCTCTGCTGGGCTCTTCTGGTTCTTCTGGGCTTCGATTGGCCGGTGGGGCGGAGATCCGCTCCTCGTCGCCCCGTAGTCCTGGCCTTTGAGGAGCCGGGAGGTCTACAATCGGAGCGAAGGTTCCGTTTCCTTTGGTACTATACGGAACGTGCGTTCCGTTTGTCAATCAGATGTTGGGGGCCCAACGTCATGACCGCCAGGACACAGACCGCCTCAGACCCCGGCGCGACGCCGGCAGAGGTCGAGGTCGACGAGTCGGAGCTGGCGAGCACCGGGGCACGGCCCATGCGAGCCGATGCCGTGAAGAACCGTCAGCGGATCCTCGAGGCGGCCGAAGCGATCTTCGCCACCGAGGGCCTGTCGGTACCGATCGACACCGTGGCCGAGCGGGCCGGGGTCGGGGTCGGGACGCTGTATCGACACTTCCCCACCAAAGAAGCGTTGTTCGAGGCGATCGTGACCGCCCGGCTCGAGTACCTCCTGGAGATGGCCCAGGGCCGCGCCACCGCATCTGATCCCGGAGACGCCCTGTTCTCGTTTCTTGGCGAGTTCGCCCAGCAGGCCTCGGCCAAGCACGACCTGTTCGACGCCCTCAGTTCGGCCGGCATCGACATCAAGTCGAGCTGCGCGGAGATGATGGACGAGATGAAGCGGAGCATCGACCTGCTCCTGCAACGGGCGGTGGTAGCGAAGTCGGCTCGGAGCGACATCTCGACCGATGAGATGATCGCCCTTGTCGTCGGGGTCTGCCAGGGCGGAGGTCATTCGGGGTACGACGACGCCACCGTGCAGCGCATGGTAAAGATCGTGTGCGACGGGCTCCGACCACCGCCCACCGGCTGACACCATCGACTCCAGCGGGCTCGCTCGGCACGACGCCGCCGGGTGAGCGAAGATGCTCCGATGCCAGAAGCGAATCTGGGTGGCGTAACGATCGCCTACGACGTGTTCGGCCCTGACACCGGTGAGCCTGTCGTGCTCGTGTGCGGGCTCAGCCAACCCGCCGTGGGTTGGCACTTTGCCACGGTGCCGGCCCTCACCGCGGCGGGGTACCGGGTCGTCACGTTCGACAATCGGGGCGTGGCACCGTCGTCGTCTCCTCCGGCTCCGTACACGATCGACGAGATGGTCGACGACACCGTCGGCCTGCTCGATCATCTCAGCCTCGAGGCCGTCCACATCGCGGGCTACTCCATGGGTGGTTGGATCGCCGAGACACTCACCTACCGGTGTCCCGAACGGGTGCGCTCCGCGGTCTTCATCGGGAGTTGCAACGTCGGGACGTCGTGGGAGAAGGCCATCACCACGGTGGAGCGCGACCTGGCCCGGCTCGACAACGAGCTTCCCCGATGGTTCAACGCCGTCGAGACGATGCGATACCTGCCCAACCACGAGCTCCAGCAAGACGAGGTCGTGGACCTGTGGCTCTCACTGATCGGGGACCTCGAGCCATGGGCGAACCCCGGTCGACTCGGGCAATACGAGGCCGCCCTGTCCTGGTCTCTCGACGTCGAGCGGACCCTGCGCTGGCCCGAGTTGACACGACCGTGCCTGGTGCTCTCGTTCGAGCACGACGTCGACTCTCCCCCGGCGCGGGCACGGCAAGCCGCCGGCCAGATCCCCGGCGCACGCTTTGTCGAGGTGGCGGGCGCCAGCCATCTCGGGGTGTTCACGCACGCCGAGACGGTGTCCGGCGAGATGTTGCGCTTCCTCGCCCAATCCTCCGGGGCGGGTTAGCGCTACGCCGAAAGCGGCGCTACCCCAGGGGAGGGCCCACCTCGGCCACGAGGTTCTTGTAGGCCTGCTCCCCCATCGACGTCCACATGTCGACGGCGGGAGGGGGCATGTGGGCGAGCATCTGGTCGCGTTGCGCTTGACTCATCTGCTCACGGATGAGCCCGAGGATGAGCCAGACCTTGTCGCCGGTAAAGGTGCCCAGGGCGTGGCCCGGGAGCGCCCCCCACTCCTCGGGAGACAGGTTCTCGCCACAAAGAGGCAGCACCATGCGCTCCTCATCGCCGAGATGC
Organism: uncultured Acidimicrobiales bacterium; assembly: GCA_963846125.1. GTDB lineage: Bacteria > Actinomycetota > Acidimicrobiia > Acidimicrobiales > UBA8190 > Chersky-840. The sequence continues at coordinate 229,343 of CAWJUR010000004.1, read as the reverse complement.
TCCTCGAGCCTGGCGGCCAACTCCCCCAGCGCAGCGGCGGAGAGCTCCTGCGCTTGGGCGTTCCCACCGCTCCAGGCCGACAGCGCGTCTCCTGAGTCGTCGATGAGCCCGACGACGTCGGCGTGTTGAGCCGCCATCTGGTCCAGCAAGTCGGACTGGCCCGGGCACCGGTCGCGCAACAACGGGAACACCAGCTTCTCTTCTCCGTCGTGGTGCGCATGGAGGAAGGCGAGAATGTTGTCGAACAGGTTGGAGATCATCTCGACGCGCCCCGTGTCGGACGCCTCGACACTGCGGACGAGTTGGGGAGCGGCACCAAGCGAGCCCCGCAAGGCTTGGTGTACGGCGAACATGTCGGAGACGTCGGGACGGGGGGCACCTGGCGTGGTGGTCATGGCAGCTCCTGGTCGGTACGGGTCTGGGACCGTACTTCGCCAACTCTAGAGAAGTCGTCCCGCACCTGTTCTCGCCCGTTGCCCTCTACCCTGCCAGCCGGAACGCGTTGAATTCCGGCCACTACTGTCTGGACGGGACGCTCGACGAGGACGGACGCGGCTTCGATGGACCTCCTGGGACTCTCTGTGCGTTGGCCCATCATGGGTGCGCCCATGGCCGGGGGGCCCTCCACACCCGCGCTCACCGCGGCGGTGAGCCGGGCCGGTGGTCTGGGGTTGCTGGCCGGGGCCTACCTGACCGCCGAGGCCGTGGAACAACAGATCGCCGCGGTCAGGGCCCTGGGAGTGTCGTCGTTCGGCGTGAACCTCTTCGTTCCGGGTGGCTTCGCGGTCGACGAGGTCGCCCTCGGCGCCTACCTCGAAAGTCTGCGCCCCGAGGCTGAGAAATTCGGTGTCGAGATGACTCCCGGTTGGGACGACGATCATTTCCCGGAGAAGGTCGAGCTCCTCGTTCGTCACCACGTGCCCGTGGTGAGCTTCACATTCGGATGTCCCCCGCGCGATGTCGTGGCGCACTTTCACGACGTCGGCACCCGTGTCGTGATCACGGTCACGACGCCGGCCGAGGCCCGCGCCGCCACCGAGGTGGGGGCGGATGCCGTCTGCGCCCAAGGCATCGAGGCCGGAGGGCATCAGAGCAACTTCGACGACGACACGGCCCCGGACTCGGGATGGGGTCTTCTCGCCCTCGTCACGGCGATACGCGACGAGATGTCCCTCCCGGTCATCGCGGCTGGGGGCCTGATGACCGGAGCGGCGGTAGCCGCCGTCGTGCGTGCCGGCGCGGTGGCAGCGCAGTTGGGGACAGCCCTTCTGCGGTGTCCCGAGAGTGGCGCCTCCGAGATGCACAAGGCCGCCCTCGCCGACCCTCGGTTCACCTCGACGTCGATCACGCGCGCCTTCAGCGGGAGGCGAGCCCGGGGGCTCGTAAACGATTTCATGCATGCCCACCCTGATGCACCGTCGGCATACCCCTATATCAACAACGCCACACGCGCCCTACGCCAAGCGGCGCTGGCCCGACGCGACCCACAGGCCACCAATCTCTGGGCCGGCCAGGGTTTCCGGCTGGCCCAGGAGCGGCCGGCCGCCGAGATCATCGCCACCATCGGCGCCGAATTCGAGGCGCTGAACACCTGAACCATGCCGTCGGGGAGACAGCGCCGACACGTCGCCCACGGGGTCGTCGATCTGCAGGTCGAAGCCGCCTCCCGGGCCTCGGTGGCACAAGGCTCGTGGGCCGCTCGACCCATGCTGAGAGCGCACCCGCGCCCATCAGAGATTCCCGAGTGTTTTCCGAGCGGTGGGACAAGGCCGGATCAACCCCGTGACCTGCCCATATGTGTCGCGGGTCAAGGACGGGGCCTCCCCTGTCGAAACCTTTCTGGAGCCCCATGGCGAACGCACTCAGAATCCAGCGCGGCGGCGGAGCCCGGTCAGCCGAAGAAACCTCGAGATCCGGTACTGATCTCGACCCAGCCGACCGCGCCTCCACGGCCAGCACCCACCGGCACCCCGGGGTCCGGCTCGTCCTGACTCTCGTGGTCCTGCTGCCCATGCTCGCCACTGGGATCCTCATCCTGTCGTCGGCCAACTCGGCGTGGACTTTCCGCCAGAGCGCGCAGGTCGTGGCCAGGGACGCCACCCAGCTTCAGGTCGTTGCCAACGCCCGCGCCCAGATGAACTCGTTGGAAGTGCCGCTCTCCGCGGTGTCGTACGCGGCGCAGATCGGGATCAGCGAGCCGGTCCTCGACACGCTGCTGACCCCGGCCGTCCCCTTCAGCAAGCAGCTGGCCCAGGGAACCGCCACCATCGCCGGCTTCCCGACGTTCTCCTCGACTCCGATTCTGCGCGCCGACGTCGCCGAGCTCCAGGCCATGATCCCCAAGGTCACCGCCCAAGCGGTGTCGTTCGACGACGTCCATATCTTTCTCACGAGGATGGCGAGCGACATCGACCACGTCTGGTACCAGGCCTACAACCGCCTGCAGGCCGACGTGTCCTCCTGGCAACCCGCGGGAACGTTCGAGGTGCACGTGTCGGCCCTGCGCCAGACCTATCAGGCCTTCCTGGCCGGAGGCCACGAGATCGAAGGTGCGATCTTCGTGCTCGAGGGCATCGGCCCGGCCGACTCCAAGCAGGAGCTGATCCAGGCGGCCGGTGAGTACCAGACCGCCACCAGTGAGTTCACTGGCGAGCTCAGCCCCAATGCCCAGCAGGCGTGGCGGCATCTGCAGGCCGATCCTTCGGACCAGCGCTTCGCGGCCACCATCCAACAAGGGCTCACCGTGGCCCTGACCGGCTCCAAGCCACCGTTCATCGGGAACGCCAAATTTGCGGGCTCATCCATGACGCCGGGGGTCCACTATCTCGGGGACCTGAACAAGCTCGTGACGGCGGCCTCACAAGACCTCCACGACACGGCGTTGGCCCAGGCTTCGTCGGCCTCGGACCGCCTCGTGGGCGAGATGCTCTTCTTGGCCTTGCTGGCCCTGGTCGGTTTCGGAGGTGTCATCGTGGGGGGCCGCGTGCTCACCCGACCGCTCAAGAAGCTGGCCGCGGCGGCCCTGCAGGTCCACAGCGGTGACTTCGACCTCGAACGTCTGCCCGACTCGGGCCCCCGCGAGGTCGTCACGACGACGGCGGCATTCAACGACATGGCCTCGACGCTCAAGGCGGTCGAAGCCAAGGCCGTCGCGCTCGCCGCCGAAGACCTCTCGGACCCCGAGCTGCTCATACCGTTGCCGGGCCGCACCGGCCACGCGTTGCAGGCATCGGTGGACACGCTCTCCATCCGGATCCGCGAGCGCGAGGTCCAGCGCCAGCTGCTGCACGAGGCCGCCACCCACGACTCGCTCACCGGTCTGAAGAATCGCGCCGCGGTGTTCGAGTTTCTCACCCACGACGTGAGTCGACGTCGGGAAGCGGGCGAGACCGTGGCCGTGCTGTTCATCGACCTCGACGGGCTCAAGCCCCTGAACGACACCTACGGCCACGAGGTCGGCGACACGGCCATCGCCGCCACGGGCATGGCGCTCATGCAGGCCACCGACGAGTGCGATGTGGTGGGACGCCTCGGCGGGGACGAGTTCCTGGTCGTGCTGTGTCACGCGCATAGCTGCGCGGGTGACTCGGTGGTGGAGCGGATCCGCGACACCGTCGCGCAGTGCAGGATCCCCGTTCAGGACATCTTGGTCCCCTTGGAGGCGAGCGTGGGCGTGGCCCTGACCCAGTGCGACGCCGACACGGACCCGATGTTGCTCGTGCGCCAGGCCGACGAGGCCATGTACGAGGCGAAGAAGACAGCCCGGGCGATCCGGGACCGTTTCACCTCCGCCAGTAGCTGACCGGTCGCGCCCCTCAGCGATGCCAGCAGGCGTCGCCGGCCCCGCTGACGTCACTCGAGACTTCGATCCCCTCGAAGTCGGCGAGCGTGCTGATCCGGAACTGGGCGTCACGTGCATTGGCTCGCGCCATCTCGTGCTCGCGGGCCGAGTAGTAGCTCTCCCGGTCGTAGCCGTCGCCGCGCGCCGCATAGCTCGCCACGAGGACACGACGCGCCGCCGTGCTCTTGTTCGCCTCGCTGTAGTGAGGGGTGAGCCCGGCGATGCAGACGGCGTCGCCGGGCGCCAGCTCCGCCGGCGACCACGACAGCGACACCACGACGTCGGGGAGCACGACCCCGCGGTCGTCGGTGGGGAGGAGCTCGTCGACTCCGGACGCGAACCAGATGCATCCCGACGCGGTCGTGCACTCGTCGATGGCCACGAGGACCGACATGACGCGCGTCGCGCCCGGGTAGGCGGCGAGGTCCTGATGGGGGCTGAACCCGGCGCCGCCGGGCTGCTTGTAGTTGATCTTGTCCTTGAAGCCCACCACCTCGACCCCGAGGGCGGACGCGGCCACGTCCTCGAGTGCGCCCCGGGCGAGCCCGGCGATCCCTCCATGGCAGGCGGACACGTTCTCGGTGCGGCAGACGGCCTCTCCCGTGGCCGTGCGCTCGGCGTACTGACCCCAGCGGTGACTCCCGACCGGCCACGCTTCGACCTCGGTGGTCCAGGCCCGCAGCGCGTCGAGATCGTGGGCGGCGACGACCGAGCGCCGGACGGGCGAGACCACCGTCACGGCGACACCTCCGGGGACCCGACCACCGGGCTCGACACGGCCCCGCCCAGTATCGGCGCCAGGGCCTCGAGGATGGGAACCCAGTGTCGCAGGGGCGGCACGACCCGGCCCGGCACCTTGGCGGCGTCGTCGGCGCGCCGCAGCTCGAGGGCGTCGGCCGCGTACGGACCGGACTCGAACCTGCTCTGCTCGTCGGGGGTGAGCGCTCCACCTTGGACACCGAGGGTGCGCGTGCTCTCGACCGAGAGCAGCGCCGCGTACGAGGCGTCGGTGGTGACGAGATAACGCTTGGCGGGCACATGCGCCTCGACGAGGCCGGCGACCCGCTCGCCGAGCAGAGCCCGCACTTGCTCGGCGCCGAGGACACCGTGCCGGTCGTCGGGCCCGAAGCGATGGCCGATGTCGTGCACCAACCCGGCCACCTGCAGCTCCCGGTCCTCGGGATGCGCTTCAGCCAATTCGAAGGCGCACTGCAGGCCGTGGTCGAGCTCGCTCAGCCCCGCCGTCTCCTCCGACGGATCTGATCCCATCGACCTCAGCAGCTCCAGCAGTTCGGGCACCGTCATGTCACGATGTCGGGGACACGACCGACCCCCCCGTCGTACAGCAACATGTCGCTGAGCGTACGGTCGGCATGGACCGATCGCCACGTGAGCATGGACTGGGCGTAGTGGAGGACGACACCGGGATCGGTGACCTCGGTACCCCACCCCGGGTCGCTTCCGAGGTCGAAACACCGCCACTGGCCGTCCCCGTACTGGACGTAGGCCACGGACTCCGAACGCAGGACCGTGAGGTGTTTGGCCTCGAGACGGCGGTCCCACGGCCACGGGTAAGGCCCCCGGAAGATGTACTCCCAACGCCAGTCGTACTCCCAGTGGGCCGCGTCACGCCACCACGGCGGCCGGCCGCCTTCCAGGAAGGGCGTGAGCGGCATGCCGTCACACTGGGCCGGGACCTCGACACCGATGGCGTCGCAGATCGTGGGGAAGAGGTCGACGTTCTCGGTGAAGTCGGTGACGACACCTCCGTGCACCTCGGGATGGCGCGGGTCGCGCACGATCCCGAGCACGTGGTAACTCGACTCGAAGGGGCCGCCTTTGCCCAGGATGGACTGGTCACCGAGTTGCTCGCCGTGGTCGGAGGTCACGATGACGAGGGTGTCGTCCCACATGTCGAGGGCGCGCAGGGTGTCGAGGACACGCCCGAGTTGCTCGTCGACGGCGGAGACCATGCCGAGGTACTGCGCCTGCAGGGCGCGGCGGGCGCCCTCGTCGTCCGGCGCCGGTTGGGCGGCCAGCCGCCCGCAGAACGGCATGACGCGCTCGGTCCGGGTCAGGGGCGCCGGCACCGAGTCGGGGTCGTACGCCGTGGACCAGTGTCCGGCTGCCGCATAGGGCGGGTGTGGGCGCCAATAGCTGGCGTGCGCGAACCACGGACCGTCCTGGCGCTCGAGCCAGGCGATGACGGCGTCGCTCACGAAGGCGGACACGCCGTGCTCGGCGGGTCGGTCGGGCTCGGTGGCCAAGGCGGCTTCACCGTCGGGGGGGATGTCGTACCCGAGCCGTCCGAGCCAGGCGATCCAGGCGTCCTGCTCGTCGGGCAGGTCGAGCCCCACGTCGAAACCGGGCGGAAAGCCCTGGTACGTCGACAGCCGGGGGTCGTCCGGCCCGGCCGCGGTCCGGGGATCGATGGCCTGGTCCGCGTAACCGAAGACGGTCGGGGCATAGCCGGCCCGCCGGGCCGCCCTGGCCACGTTGTCGAAACGGAAGTCGAGCGGGGTCCCGTTGCCGACCACGCGGTTGTTGAGTTGGTACGTGCCGGTATAGAGACACGCCCGGCCCGGTCCGCACGGAGCCGCCTGGCTGTAGTGCCGGGCGAGACGGATCCCCTCACCCGCCAGCCGGTCGAGATTGGGGGTCTGCACGACCGGGTGTCCGGCCGAGGACAGGCAGTCGCCGCGGAATTGGTCGAGCGTGACGAGCAGCACGTTCATCGGTGCGATGTCGAGCCCCCGTTCTCGATACGCCACTCGAGTGCGATCACTGCCGGCATGCCGATGGAAACGACGACGCCCGTCGCCGATGCGCTCGGGACCTTCAAGCGCTGACGGGGATGTCGAGGCCGGCGGGCTTTGGCTCCGACACCGCCGCGCGCGCCGTGGCGGCTTCGGCCTGTTGGGCCCGGTGCTCGTTGGCCCAGCCCGGGCCGCGCACGATGTAGGACAGGCGCTCGTTCCAGCTGGTGGAGTCGGCCACGTCGCGCAACATCGCCGCGTACTCGTGCGTGGCGATCCGAGCGGGCTGGAAGGTGTTGATGTTCTTGGTCAGCCCGTAGACGACCCGCTCACCTTCGGGCTCGAAGGTGCCGAAGAGCCTGTCCCACAGGATGAGGATGCTGCCGTGGTTGCGGTCGAGGTACGGACGGTTCGACCCGTGGTGCACGCGATGGTGCGAGGGGGAGTTGAGGACCTCCTCGGCCGGGCCCAGGGCTCGGACCGTCTCGGTGTGGATCCAGTACTGGTAGAGGAGGTTCACACCGCGCGCCGTCTCGACCAGGCCGGGGCGGATGCCGAACAGGCACAGCGATCCGAAGGGTACGAAGGTCCCGAATGCCTCGGCGACCGGTTGACGCAACGCTGTCGACAGGTTGTAGTGCTCGCTCGAGTGGTGCACCACGTGGATGGCCCACATGTACCGGCTGGTGTGCATGAAGCGGTGGTCCCAGTAGTACAGGAAGTCCCACGCCGCCACCGCCGCTGCCACGGCCACGGCTCCGGTACCCAGATCGGGCAGGATGCGCCGACGCCACAGGCGTTGCGGGGTGGTACGCGTCGCCCACGTGGTGGTGATGGCCACGCCCCCCGCCACCACTGCGGTCACCCCGCCCACCGACGACACCCGCCGTGCGATGCGAGCGGCCCGGCGCCGGTCGGCTCGTGCGTCACGGCGCGTGTCGTACCGTGCGCTGTCACCGGCGGGGCGCGAGGCGCCGTTGACCGCCACCGGCTCGAGCCCGCGTCCTGGTCCGCGTCCTGGTCCGCCATCCGCCTCGTGACGACGTCGGCGACCGTCGTCGCCGCCGCGGCTCCCAGGGCACCGACGACGACCGCCTTGCCGTACCGTCCCCGACCGGGCGTGAACGGCGCCAGCAGCTTCGGGCCGACCAGCGGCGCCAACAGGCTGCCCACACCCATGGCCAGGCTCGCCAGCGTGTCGCGCCGTTCGTAGTCTCCTGCGGTCGGGCCCTCTCGTGCGGCGCGGCGGCGCAGCCAGAAGTACTCACCCGCCATGGTGGCGAAGTAGAAGGGAACGGCGATGACCGTCAGGTCGCGCCCGGGCTCGGTCCCCGCCGCCCCCGATGCCGGTGACGTGCCCGGGGCGGTTTTGGCGGACCCGCTCGAGCGGCCACGGCGACGACGCATGGCGACCATTGTGCGTGCAGGGGCCCACGCCCGTCGACCCCTACCGGCGGCGGGGCCTCGGCTCGGGGCCTCAACCGGCGGCCGGAGTGTGCTCCTCGGGCCGGGCCGGCCCGGCCAGGCCGTAGAGCAGGAACGAGCACAGCTCGTCGGCCGCCTCGTCGCGAGGTGCTGGTCGCGGGTCACCGGCTCGGACCGACATGGCGCCGTAGAGCTGCTGGCCGACGAAGGTCATGGCCTTGTCGGGGTCGAGCAGCCTGAAGGCACCGGAGTGGGTGCCCTGTTCGATGACGTCGCGGATGAGACCGGCGATGTCGAGCCCGATGAGGTCCAACTCGGCGCCCACCGTGGTGGCGGCCGGGCTCGGGACACCCTGGGTCGCCAAGGTCAGCCGGAAGAAGGCAGGGTTGTCGTCGATGCGTTCGAGCATGCCGAGGGCGAGGGTCCGCAGCCGTTCCACGGGAGAGCTGTCACGCTCCCACGCCGCCACCACGGTGTCGAGGAGCAGCGTGTGCATGCGCTGCAGGCACGCCCGCAGCAACTCGTCGCGGTTGGCGAAGTAGACGTAGAGCGTCGAGCGCGCCACACCGGCTTCGGTGGCGATCTCGTCCATCGGGACCTCGATGGTGCCGCGCTCGCCGAACAGCCTTCGAGCCACGTCGATGATCTGGTCGCGGCGGAAGTCACGGATGAGCGCCTTGAGCTCCGCCGGTGAGGAACGGGGCATTCAGTGGGCCCCGGTCGGGACCGTGGGCGAGAACGCCACGGGCAGGTGCTTGACCCCGTTGATGAAGTTCGACTGCAGGCGTTCCACCTCGCCGTCGACGTGGATGTCGGGCAGCCGGTCGAGGAGGTGCTCGAACATCACGATGATCTCCATCCGGGCCAGGTTGGCGCCCAGGCAGAAGTGCGGGCCCCCACCGCCGAATGCCATATGGGGATTGGGTTTTCGGCCCACGTCGAAGGTGTCGGGGTCCTCGAACACGGTCTCGTCCCGATTGGCGGAGGCGTGGAAGAACACGACCTTGTCACCCTCTTTGATCGTCTCACCGCCGATCTCGACGTCCTCAGTCGCCTGACGGCGGAAGTTCATGACGGGCGTGACGAAGCGGAGCATCTCCTCCACCGCGGACGGCAGGAGCGAGCGGTCGTTGCGCAGCCGCTCCCACTGGTCGGGGAACTGTGAGAACGCCACCATGGCGCCCGACATCAGGTTGCGGGTGGTCTCGTTGCCCGCCACGGCCAGCAGCAAGAAGAAGAGGTCGAGCTCGAGCTCCGACAGCTCCTCCCCGTCCAATTTCACCTGGGTCAGCACGCTCATCAGGTCGGAGCCGGGATTGCCGCGCTTCTGCTCGTAGAGCTCCGCCGCGTAACCGAACAGCTCCGTGGCGGCCAACGCCGCGTTCTCCTCGGCCACGGCCTCGCCCCCCTGGTACTCGGCGTCCTCGCGGCCGATCATCCGGTTGGACCAGTCGAACATCTTCGACCGGTCCTCGGCGGGGACGCCGAGCAGCTCGGCCAGGACCACGAGCGGCAGTTCGGCCGCGACGTCGATGACGAAGTCGGCCGAGCCCGACTCGCAGATCCGGTCGATGATCTCGTCGGCGACACCGTGGATGCTGTGCTGCAGCTCCCCGATCATCCGGGGGGTGAACCCCTTGTTTACGAGGCGCCGGTAGCGGGTATGTACTGGGGGGTCCATCGTCACCATCAAGAGGCGCTGTTGCTCGAGTTGGTCCTCGGGTGTCTCCCACAAGAAGGTGCCCTTGCGGTACGACGAGAAGCGCTGGGCGTCGCGGTTCACGTTGACGCAGTCCTCGTGCCGGGTGATGGCCCAGAAGCCCGGCCCGTCGGTCTCCTCGTGCCAGTACGCCGGCGCGTGGGCACGCAGATAGGCGAACCATTCGTAGGGGACGCCGGCGACGAAGTTGCGGGAGTCGGTCAGGTCGATCGGAGTCGGAGCCATTCGGACGATACCTCCAGTGAATCAGACACTGTGTCCGATTCCTGGGAGAATACGTCCAGCCGATCCCTTCGTCAATGGTCCCGCCCCTCGCACCAGGCAAAACAGGGCCCTCAGCTGGACAAGCGTGCTGAATCCGGCGACAGTGGCGCCGTCATGGTGGGGGCCACGTCCGTCGAACGAGACAGGACCGAATTGCGGTGACTGGGCACATCCTGAGCGCGCTGGGACTGCTCGCGGTGGTGGCCGCCGGGGGCACCGTCTGGCTGTTGGTCCGAGACGAACGCGGCCGCAGTCGCCCCTCGACCGCCCGGGCCCTGCGCATCACCACCTCGGTGAGCGCCCTCGTCGTCCTCGCCACGGTGGCGTTCCTGCGCCCCTGGTACTGGGACGTCGTGATCGCCGCCGCCGTGGTTGGGGCGTTGCTCGGGTTCCATGTCCTGGTTCGGGCTTTGGAACGTCGGACGTCCCCCGCCAGCTGGGGCGCGATCGGGATCGCCATGATCTCGGTGGTGCTCGGCTCCGCGCTCGTCATGCTCGGGGCCACCTCTGCGGTGATCGACGGAGCCGCACTGGTGGGCGGCAAGCCCGTGCCGGTGCCCCATGACCACCAGGTGCTCGCCCATCCCGTGCTCTACCAGGTGTTCTGGGGACCCTCGTGGGACGGTCGCGGCGCCACTCCGGCCTTCGCACAGGCGACTTCGTTCCAACTCGCCCTCCCCACCTCGCGGTGGACGGCGGCGGTCGTGGGCTCGGGGTTCGGCGTGGGGTCGATCAGCTCTGGCGGTTGCTGGATCGACCCGAACGTTCCGCCGTCGTCGGCCGCGTCGAGCACATCGTCGGGGGCGTTTCCCGACGAGCTCCGTCGCGTCTTCGACAAGCACACACAACTGGTGCCGTGCCCGGGCTTCACCGCCACCGAAGCCCCGAAGACGCTGCCTCCCGATGCGGTGGTGGCCATGTGGCTCGACCCCGGTGTCGCCTACGAGCTCGGCGGCGTGTCCGCCCACGGCTCGGTCCCGTGGCCGGGTCGGCCCGACGGGTTGGTGGCGATGGGGCTGACCGGCGGGTTCTCGCACTGGGACGAGCCATCGTGCGCGCGCGAGTCCGTCCTGTCGATCGGTCCCCGACTTCGCGTCACCCACCTACGCCCTTTCCCACGAGCTCGTCGAGACCGTCACCAATCCCTTCGGCCACGGCTGGTTCGCGGACGTTCCCCTGCGCTGGGCGGCGCGCTATTTCTTGTCGCACGGCCCGACGTCGTTGTTGAGCACGGCACCGGCCTTCGAGGGCGAGGTGGCCGACCTGTGCGAGCCCGGCCAGCCCGGCGCGCCCGATCGCAACTCCTTGAGCACATCCGGGCTACGACAGATGCCGGTGGCCGACTTCTACCGCCCCCGATCAGGGTGTGTCTCCTGAGGAGGGACTAGCGCCACAACGGTCCAACGCCTCGCGCTGTCGGCAGGTGAGAATGGCCTGATGGGAAGCGTCCGGCTGGTGGCTCGCAACGCCCGGACGACACTCGTCGAGCAGTGGCGCCCCGTGGTGATGCCGACATTGGCCCTGTGGGTCATGGCCGCGGCTGTCTCGACGACGCTGCTGCGCCCCTTCGACGTCCTCGAGTACCAAAAGTACGCCCACGCCGCGTTGCACACCCCTTTGTTCCACCGATTCCCGCTCGAGTACCCCGCACCCGCGCTCGTGCTGTTCCTCCTCCCCCTGCTCCTCCCGCTGACGTACCCATGGGCGTTCGCGGTGTTGGTGGGCATCGCCCTGGTGGTGCTGGTGACGAGCTACGAGGGGACCGGCTTGCCCGGTTGGGACACCCGCGCCGTCGGACGCTTGATCATCTACCTGGCCTTGGGGTCGGTCATGGTGTTGGCCGGCCGCTACGACATCTTCGCCACCCTGGCCGCCTTCTTGGCGCTCCGGGCGGCCACGCGCGACCGCTGGTCGACGGCATGGACATGGAGCAGCATCGGCTTCGTCCTCAAGCTCTTCCCCGCCGCGTTCTGGCCCGTGTTCCTCATCGCCGAGTGGCGGCGCCACGGTCGCATCCCGGTCCGCAGGCTGTGGTGGATGGCGGGCTCGGTGGCCGTGCTCGCCGGACTCCCGGCGCTTCTCAATCACGCCGCCGCGTTCAACGTCCTGCACTACTACCTGCACCGCCCCGCCGAGGACGGAAGCCTTGCTTCTGGCCTGTCAGTGCTCCTCGACTGGCACGGCGCCAATTTGGGTCGGCACGTTTCACAGCCTCAACGTCGTGAGTGGGATCACCGGTGGACTCTCGGTCGGGTTCGAGCTGGTGGCCGTCGGAGCCTGCCTGTGGGTGTGGAGGCAACAGGTGCGGGGGCGCCTGCCCCTCGAGGCGGCCTGCCTGGCGACGCTGACGTTCGTAATGCTCGGTTCGAAGGTGCTCTCGGTGCAGTACCTCATGTGGCTGATGCCAATGTGGGCGCTTTACCGGCTCCGGGTCACCTGGCTGCTCGCCGCGGCGGCAAACCTGGCGATCTTCCCGTACGCGGCGTCGGCGGAAGGGCTCGGATATCTGCCTGGTCATGCCTTCGCCGTCAGCCTGACACTCACCTTCTTCGCCCGGGACGTCCTCATCGCGGCGGGCACCATCGCATTGCTCCGCAGCGTGCTCATCTCGACAGAGCCCACACCCGAACACGCCGGCGCGGTGCTGACGGCCTGACGGTCGTACCAGTGTGCGTCAGGGGCACCAGTGTGCGTCAGGGGCTGAGGACCGGGTCCTGGCTGGTGGCGGTCATGTTGTAGGTGAGGCCGAACGGGGCCACGATGCCTTTGGCGTTGTATCCCAGCGACACCGTCGTCGACGTCGGAGCCGCGCATGTGCCTCCGCAGGTGACGGTGATGTTGACGTCACCGGCGACCGGTGTCTGGGTGAGCTGTGTCGCCGTCGAGCTCGTCCCACACAGTGGAGCCGGGTTGACCTTGACGAGCGGAGCGGCACCGGACACGGCCCTCTCGATCGATGAGGGCGTACCCGACTCGCAGTACAGGTTGGGGGCGTCCTGGGTGACGAGCGACGTCTCGATCGACGCCATGCGCGCTCCCGCGGTCGCGCCGTCATGGAGAGACGCGTTCTGAAAGGCGAGATATGAGCCGCCGATCAGGGCGAAGATCAGCAAGAAGACGAGGGGCGCCACGAGCGCGAACTCGACGAGCGTCGCTCCCGTCTCGTCACCACGACTGGCCCGGAGGCTCTCGCCGACCGCCGTCATCCGATGAACGACAGGCTGCCGCTGCCGGGCACGTTGTAGGGCTGGCCGAGGATCGTGATGTTGGTGTTCCCGTCGGTATTGAAGTCGTCGACGATGGCGGTGCCGTTGATCGTGACCGAACCGGCCGACGGCGTCGGCCCGGTGGCGGACGTCCATCCCGCCCCGAAGCCGGTCTGGAGGGTGCCGCCCGCGTAGAAGGGGATGCCGCCGCCTTCACCGTCCCAGTAGTCCTGGGGAGAGCTGGCCCCGTAGTTCGCCAGCGAGGCGTTGTACACCACGCCGGTGAGGGTGATGGAGGCCGCGTCACCCGCTTCGGCGTTGAACCCATAGTTGGCCTGGGTGCCGGCGTCCTGGTAGAGCACGATGCCCGGTGAGCCGTCGACACCCGCATAGGGGCCCGTGGTCGGCCCGCTCACGTTCACCTGAGAGCCGGCGCCGCCGCCGATGATCGCCGAGAAGTTGTTGCCCGTCCCCGACATCGAGGAGTCGGTCGTGTCCGAGACCGGTGTGTCGTGGAAGGCGCGGACCCCGTACGTCGTCGGGTTGGTCCCTCCACAGGCATTTGCCGATGTCTCGGTTTCCGGGACGCCGTTGGCCCCGCTCGCCGCGCTGCTCAAGGTGGAGGACGGCAGGCACGGTGCGCCGTTGCCGGAACCACTGGCGACGAAGGCCGCCCCCGCGCCTGAGCCCGGGACGTTTCCGGCCAAGGGATACGGGTGCAGGGTGGACAGGACCACATTGCTCCCCGTCACGCTGGCACCCGGGCCGGGGTTGATCCACACGCCCTGGTCGAAGCGGTAGACGCCCGGATAGGCAGCCTCTCCCCCGCCGAATCCCGAGCAGTCCTGGAAATTGGTGTTGCCGGTGATCTCCACCGGGGTCGTGTACTCCCCGGGGAGCATCTCGGTGACGCCGCCGACGATCTGGGTCGACGGGTTGGTCTGCATGCTCAGGCCCGGGCAGGAGATGTCGGTGTTCGTGTTCAACGGGCTCGCCGGCGCGTTCATGGCGCCGAGTGGGTCGGTGATCTGCGCGAAGGAGTTGTCGATGGCGTTGTAGTCGACGGTGACCGTCCCGCGCGTGGTCGGGGGCCCGCAGAAGTCCTGCACGTTGGGCAACGTGGCGCCCGGAGCGGACGGCCCTGTCGCATTGCCGTGCTGCACCCCTTGGGCCTGGAAGCACCAGTCCAGCGGCCACAGGGATTGACCGCCGTACGTGGTGTTGACGGTGTCGATGGTGCCGTAGACGAAGAGGTTGCTGTCGGTCTTGGCGTCGATGCCGTCATCCCACTGCAACCCTCCCGACGAGCTGGTCCACGGTTGTTGGGTCACGTTGGTGTTGAGAAAGATCGTCCCCGCCACGACGAACTTCCCGGTCCCTCCCCCGAGGATGGCGTGGGGCCCGACCTTGTTGAGGGCAATGATGCCGATAGGTGGGCCCTTGCCCACGTTGCCGACCGAGCCCGATGCGAAGCCTTGGAGCTTGTGGATACCGAAGATCCCCGCGAAGAACGGCTTCCATTGCGGGGTGGCGTTCACACTGACTCCGCACGCGCCGGGGGGCGGAGTGGCGGGGCCGCTGTTGGCAGTGAAGGTCCCGATGGAGTGCCCCGAGGAGTTGAGGAACTGCGCCTTCCAACCCGTGCCGATCCCCGAGCCGTTGTCGTCGACGAGCTTCTGGACGATCATGGCGATCTGCTGGGTGGTGGGGAATTCGTCCCGCTGCAGTACGTCGAGCTGCTCAGTTGCTGAGCAGCGGCGAAGGCTGCGAAGTCCGCCGCGTTCTGCGCCCGGCGGTTCTGGACGAACCCATAGCCGCCGTCGATGGCGACGGCGATCATGCCGAGGAGGATCACCATGGCGAGGGCGAAGATGATCAGCACGACGCCGCTTTCGTCGTCCCTGCGTGCCCGGCCGATCGACTTCATGAGTACCTCGCAGTGGCGTGGGTGGTCACGGGAAAGCTCCCGACAAAGGGCACGAAGCTCACCGACGCATGCGAGATGGTGACTGTGACGACGTTGATCGTGATGTGAGCTGAGATGGTGTCGGTCTGCGTGGCGATGCTGACGTAGTTGTTGGCTCCCGAGCTCGTGCTCTGGTAGAGGCCGGGTGTGCCTTCTTCCGCGTTGATGGCAGTCGTGGCGTCGATCGCGGCTTGGCCGGTGGCCAATGGGTTCGACGTCAGGTCACTGGCGGCGACGATGGCCCCGGCGCGCGCCGCGCTGGTGAGTCGGATCGACTCCTGCATGCCGTTCCAGCCGTTGAACGCCGCCCCCAGAAGGAGAATGACCAAGGGGATGACAAGGGCAAGCTCGACCAGAGCGGTTCCGGAT
Organism: uncultured Acidimicrobiales bacterium; assembly: GCA_963846125.1. Lineage (GTDB taxonomy): Bacteria > Actinomycetota > Acidimicrobiia > Acidimicrobiales > UBA8190 > Chersky-840. Next base: position 213,796 of record CAWJUR010000004.1, on the reverse strand, counting down.
TCGTCATGACGCCGGCGACGACTGCTCCCACGGTCAAGGCGTGTTGGCATTCACCCCTCCGCCTTTCGGGCCGGCGGTAGCGGACTTCGAGCCCTTGACGGTGGTGGTCGTGGTCGTCGGCGTCGAGGCGCCACTCGGAGTGCCGCCCGGAATCAGGTTGGCGCTCGTGATGTTGGTGGGCGCCGCGGCCGGGTTCCCGGCGGCTTCGAGGGCGAGGTAGATGCCCCCGGTCACGCCACCGCCGTTGCTGTCGGCCAGGGCGATGCGCGCCGCGGCCTCGGGCGTGACGGCGAAGGTGATCACGTTGCTCGTGGTGGTGGAGGTGGTCTGGGCCGACGAAGCCGTGCCCGGGGTCCGCACCAGGGTGGTGCCTACGGCCAGGACCGGCACCTGCTGGTACAGGGTGGTCTCCTGGTTGCCATTGATGTCCACCAGGATGTCGACCTTGTCACCGGGCTGGACCAGGCCGGCCACGGCGTGGACCTGGTCGACCGACACCGAGATGGCGACGTCGCCCTGGGGCACGGTCTCTGCGGCCACACTGGCGATGGACTCGGGCGACACGAACATCCCGGCGACGACGACCTCGCCCACCGGCAGGTTGGTGTTGGCCGCCTCGTCACGAATCGAAGACAGACGCGTCACCGCCGAGGCGGGCCGGAACTCGGCCGGAATCTTCTTCTGCTGGAGATATCCACCGTTCGCCGCGTCGACGCCCGACAGCGTCCGGGGTATCGGCTTGGCGATCACGTACGCGTTCACCAGCTTGGCGTTGTGATAGGCGTTGTTCTGAGCGTTGTTCAGAAAGACGTAGCTCAGCACCGAGGCCACCACCCCGACCGCGACGGCGACGGCGACCACAACCGTCCGCTTGGAAGTCATCCGTGTCCCCCTCTAGGCGAGCCAGTGCCGATCCGGCGCTCGAATTTCGTACTCGGAGCTCTCTGTATCGGCGCTCCGCGACGTCAACCAAAGTGTCGTTTGCAGGCCAGTGTGCGCGACCCCGAGGGGCTTGACAATGACCTGGGAGACAAATGAGTCGCAGGTCCTACCCCCTTTTTGGCCTTGCCGGACAGACCCGCACACCTGCCGCGGACATGTGACCGAGGGGTCCGCCGCGCTCCCCTGACTCATCTGTTGGTGACGAGCTCCGACCACGTGCCGCGGTTGAAGACCAGAGCTGTGCCGCCCCCGTCGGCGAGAACGCTCCCGGTGTTCGTCACCTGGGTGCCCCGTTGGCCGTGCTCGGGGTCGGCGCGCTCGAGCGGGTCGAGCGCCGCGATCGACGGGTCGGCGAGGACGCAGTAGATGATGGTGGGGCCGTTGCGCCACTTCACCTGGTCGTCCCCCGGTGCGGGTCTCCGCCAGGTGGCGCACGTTCCCGGTGGAGAGGTCGAGCACGAGAGACGCCATGTCGTAGCCGAGCCCGGAACCCGCTGTTGAACGCGCCCAGCAGGTTGTCGGGGGACAGCGACGGTCACACCACGTTGACGCGATAACCGACTCGCGACGTGTCGCGTGGTCGCCCCGGATCAGATAGGTCCGCCCGGCCGTCCCCAGGGTGGCGTAGAAGTGCCGGCCGTCGTCGGAGAACGTCACCCCCCGGAAGTTGAAGTCGGGGGCTTCGAGGACAGAGCCCGGCGCGGGTGACCGCGACCTGGTCGAGGACGAACAGCGCCGTCCCGGTCCGCATGTCGATGACGTCGGTGCGGGTGGAGTACGAGCCGACCTCGAGGCCTCTCGAAGCACGGCGAAGAAGGCCGTGGCGGCCAAGCCGCGGCTGCGCCCGAGGCGATCCACACCGACCGCAACTGGTCGCGACGGCCCCGATGATGCAGGAAGAGCGCGATGGCCCCGAGGATGACGACGGTATCGAGCCCCTCGCGCCGTCCGATGACTAGGGCCGGGAGCACGAGCCGGCCTACCGAGGGGCGCGGGGCACGGCGAGGTCAGCCCGGGCCCGGCTGCCGTCCACTTTCCGGATCGGGCCAGGCCTCGTCTTCCGTCGCGCCCCACCGACCGTTTTGTTGGGACCTTTCCGGTCCATCGGCGGGTAGTGGGTCAGTTGGAATCCACGGAGCGTTGACGCCGGGGGCCTGATCCGTAGGCTGGTGATCAAGCGGTCTGGGAGATCGCCGGATTGTTGGACTAAGCCCCCCCCCGCACTATGCGGGGTTCGGCGCGAAGATCCGATGTGCCGGGGAGATTGTCACGTCGGGGTCGCCCTTGATGCCGACCTTCTGGACTCCGGGCCCAAGCCGTTGCTCCACGAAGTTGTTGAAGTCCTCGGCGCTGTCCCACACATCGGTCACGAGAAGCCCCTGGTCATCGAAGGCGGATACGTGGAACTTTGCTCCCTTCGGAATGTCGGTCTCCCATCTGACCTCTTTGAGGGCTGCCTCGTACTGCTCCTTCGTGACGCCCTTCCACCGCATGTTCATCACGACTGGCACAGGCTGACCCCCTTGTCCCCACCGGACCGCTGTGGCCCGATCTGATGCCTGAGGTTCGTTGCCAGCGGGCCGAGCAGATCACCTAGCGGATTCAAACTGACCCACTACCCATCGGCGCGGCGGCGACGGCCCCTGAGACGGCCCGGCGCGCCCCGGCGCGACCCAGGAGACCCCCCGGATCTGAATAGGACTTCCGACACATTTCGGCGCCTCTCGGCAAGGCCAAAAAGGGGGTAGGACCTGCGACTCATTTGTCTCCCAGGTCATTGTCAAGCCCCTCGGGGTCGCGCACACTGGCCTGCAAACGACACTTTGGTTGACGTCGCGGAGCGCCGATACAGAGAGCTCCGAGTACGAAATTCGAGCGCCGGATCGGCACTGGCTCGCCTAGAGGGGGACACGGATGACTTCCAAGCGGACGGTTGTGGTCGCCGTCGCCGTCGCGGTCGGGGTGGTGGCCTCGGTGCTGAGCTACGTCTTTCTGAACAACGCTCAGAACAACGCCTATCACAACGCCAAGCTGGTGAACGCGTACGTGATCGCCAAGCCGATACCCCGGACGCTGTCGGGCGTCGACGCGGCGAACGGTGGATATCTCCAGCAGAAGAAGATTCCGGCCGAGTTCCGGCCCGCCTCGGCGGTGACGCGTCTGTCTTCGATTCGTGACGAGGCGGCCAACACCAACCTGCCGGTGGGCGAGGTCGTCGTCGCCGGGATGTTCGTGTCGCCCGAGTCCATCGCCAGTGTGGCCGCAGAGACCGTGCCCCAGGGCGACGTCGCCATCTCGGTGTCGGTCGACCAGGTCCACGCCGTGGCCGGCCTGGTCCAGCCCGGTGACAAGGTCGACATCCTGGTGGACATCAATGGCAACCAGGAGACCACCCTGTACCAGCAGGTGCCGGTCCTGGCCGTAGGCACCACCCTGGTGCGGACCCCGGGCACGGCTTCGTCGGCCCAGACCACCTCCACCACCACGAGCAACGTGATCACCTTCGCCGTCACGCCCGAGGCCGCGGCGCGCATCGCCCTGGCCGACAGCAACGGCGGTGGCGTGACCGGGGGCATCTACCTCGCCCTCGAAGCCGCCGGGAACCCGGCCGCGGCGCCCACCAACATCACGAGCGCCAACCTGATCCCTGCCAGCACGACGGCCGGAGGCTGAGCAATGAGCGACCCCCGCAATGATGCAGAAGCGATCATCGGCGTCGTCGACCCGGACGAGGTCGTCCGCGGCGTCCTGACCGACCACGTGCGCGAGCTCGACGCCACCGTCGTCGGGTACGAGAACCTGGCCGCCTTCACCGAGAACATCGACGCATCTCGTCCCGGCGTCGTCGTCTTCGGGCCGTCGGAGTCGCCAGACGCCATCATCACCCAGGTCGCCGGCCTCATGGCCTTCCGACCCGCCTGCAGCGCCATCATGGTCGTCTACGAATTGACCGCCGGGGTCCTGCAGCAGGCGATCCGGGCCGGCGTCGACGATGTCGTGGCGGTCTCGGCCGATGACGCCGAGCTGCTCGACGCCATCTCGCGCGCCTCGTCGCGGGTCCTCGCCCGCGGCCAGAGCACGGGCCCGTTGGCTCCGCCCACCGCGGCGCAGACGCCGGGTCGGGTCGTGTCGGTGTTCTGCACCAAGGGGGGAACCGGGAAGTCGGTCGTCGCCATCAACCTGGCGGTGGCGCTGGCCAAGCGGACCATCCAGCCCGTCGTGCTCGTCGACGCCGACCTGCAGTTCGGCGACGTGGCGCTCATGCTCCAGCTCCAGCCCACCCACACCATCGCCGAAGCCGTCCAGGCGGGAGACCGGTTGGACGGGACCATGCTCGAGAACCTGCTTTTGCGCCACCAGCCCAGCGGCCTGCTCGTGCTGGCGGCACCGACCGAGCCCAGCTCGGCGGACCAGATCGGGCGGGCCGACATCGCCCGGATCCTCGACATCCTGCGAGAGCGGTGTGCCTATGTCGTCGTCGACACCTCCGCCAACTTCGCCGAAGTCACCCTGGCCGCCATCGAGTCGTCCGACGACATCCTCGTGATGGCGGGTCTCGACGTCATGAGCCTCAAGAGCGCCCGGATCGGGCTCCAGACCATGCGCGTTCTCGGCATCCCGTTCTCACGCGTCAAGTTCGTGCTCAACCGGGCCAACACCCGCGTGGGCCTGACCGAAGCCGACGCCGAACGGGCTTTGCAGCTGAAGATCGACGCCGCCCTGCCCAGTGACATCTTGGTGGCGGAGTCGGTCAACCGCGGCGTGCCCGTGGTGACCAGCGCGCCGCGTTCGAAGTTCGCCAAGAGCATCGACAGCCTGGCGGACACGCTCATGACCTCTGCGTCGGCTCCGGCGCAGACCCGACAAACCGTGTGAGGGGATTGCCATGACCCTTTCTGACCACTTGCGTCAAGCCGGCGGCTTCCTCTCGTCCGAAGAGGCCCGGGCCCGGCTGCTCGAGGAAGTCCACCTCCGCGTGCACCAGCGCCTCATCGAGGAGCTCGGACCCGAGCTGTCCCAGGGCAGGCTCACCGCCAAGGACCTGCGGCCGCGCGTCAACGCGCATCTCCAGGCTGCCCTGGCCGACGAGACCACGCCCCTGAGCCTGGCCGACAAGGCCCGCCTCGGCGAGGACATCGCCAACGACATCCTCGGCTACGGGCCCATCCAGGGATACCTGGAGGACCCCGAAGTGTCCGAGGTCATGGTCAACGGGCCCGACAAGGTCTACATCGAGCGCAACGGCAAGATCGAGCGCACGCCGACCAGCTTCATCGACGAGACGCACCTGCGTCGCGTGATCGACAAGATCGTGGGCGAGGTGTCCCGGCGCGTCGACGAAGCGTCACCGATGGTCGATGCCCGTCTGCCTGACGGCTCACGTGTCAACGCCGTCATCCACCCTCTCGCCTACGGGGGCCCGTTCCTCACTGTCCGGAAGTTCTCCAAGGACCCCTTGCAGGTCGAGGACCTCATCGCCAACCTGACCATCACCTCGGCGCTGGCCCGGTTCGTGGAAGCGTGCGTGGTCGGCAAGCTCAACATCATCGTGTCGGGAGGGACCGACACCGGGAAGACGACACTGCTCAACGTGCTGTCGGGGTTCGTCCCCGACGACGAGCGCATCGTCACCATCGAGGACTCCAAGGAGCTCCAGCTTCGTCAGGAGCACGTGGCATCGCTGGAGTCGCGGCCTCCCAACATCGAGGGACGGGGCGAGATCACCATCCGGGACCTCATGCGCAACTCCCTGCGTATGCGGCCGGACCGGATCATCGTCGGTGAGTGTCGTGGCGGCGAGGCCCTCGACATGCTCCAGGCCATGAACACCGGCCACGACGGCTCGCTCACCACGATCCACTCCAACAGCCCGAGAGACACGCTGTCCCGTGTCGAGACCATGACCCTGATGGCCGGCTTCGACCTGCCCATCCGCGTCATCCGGGAGCAGATGGCGTCCGCCATCGACCTCATCGTGCACCTCACCCGCATGCGGGACGGCACCCGTCGCGTCACGCACGTAGCCGAGGTCCAGCACATGGAGGGCGAGGTCGTCATCACCCAGGACCTGTTCATGTTCGACTACTCCATGGGCGTCGACGAGGACGGCAAATACCGCGGCACGCTCAAGTCGATGGGGATCCGCCCCCACTTCGCCGACAAGCTCGAAGACGCCGGGGTGAAGCTCGACGCTGATCTGTTCCAGGTCGAGGAGATGTCCCGCATGCGGGTGGCCCGGCGATGAAATTCCTGATCGCTTTCCTGGTGCTCCCCGCCGCCGGCCTGCTGGCCTGGGGGCTGATCAGCCTCGTCCTGCGCGAGCGCCAGCGGCACCTGCACGAGACACTGGCGCCCTACTCGGTGGGGACCATGCGCGACTCGGATGCGGCCACCGCCACCACCGGCGGGGGCTCGTCAGAGCTCCTGGAGACCCCGTTCCTCCAGCGCGCCGTGGCCGCCGTCGCCGAGCTGGCCACTCGCCGGGGCGTCCTCCAATACCTGAAGCGCCTCCTCGACCAGGCCGACCTTCCCCTCCGCCCCGCCGAGGCCCTGTTCGTCTACCTCGTCGGCGTCGTGGTCGGCGGCGCCCTCGGGCTGCTTCTCGGGAACCCCATCTGGGGCCTCGTCGCCCTCGTCGTGCTGGCCGTCGTCCCCTGGATGGCGCTCATGTCGGTGGCGAAGCGTCGCACCGCCAAGTTCACAGGCCAGCTCCCCGACATGCTGCAGCTCCTCGGCACGACGCTGCGCTCGGGGTTCTCGATCCTCCAAGGGCTCACCACCGTCTCCCAGCAGCTTTCGGACCCCATCGGCAAGGACATGCGCCACGTGGTGGCCGAGGCCCGGTTGGGACGTTCGCTCGTCGATGCCCTCTCCGAGGTGGCCCAGCGGGTCCGCAGCGACGACTTCGAATGGGTCGTCACCGCCATCGGCATCCAGCGCGAGGTCGGGGGGAACCTGGCCGAGCTGCTCGACATCGTGGCGGACACCATGATCGCCCGGGCCCGGATCCGCGGCGAGGCCCGGACGCTCACCGCCGAGGGGCGCATCGGTGCCGCCGTCATCTCGATCCTGCCCATTGCCATCGGCTTCTTCGTCTACGCCGTCAACCCGAGCTACATCAGCCCGCTCTTCCACCAGGCCTTCGGCGAGATCCTCTTCTACGGCTCCATCGGGCTGGGCGTGATCGGCATCTACTGGACCCGCAAGCTCGTCGACATCGAGGTCTGACATGTTGCCCTTGGCCATCATCTCCATCTTCATCACCGCCACGGCGCTCGCCTACGCGGTGTTCGTCAAGGCCGAAGCTCGCCTCAGCGTGCGCACCGCGCGGGTACGCCTCGGTGACTACGACTCGGTCATCAAGCGCGAGCAGGACCTGAAGGACCCCTTCATCGAGCGCGTCATGGCCCCGGCCGCGGCGTTCTTCGTCGGGCTCCTGAAGCGCTTCCTGCCCACCGAGTACGTCGACAAGCTGCGGCACAAGCTCGTGATCGCGGGTCGCGGGTCGGCCGAGCAGATCGACCAGTTCCTCGTCGTCCGCCTCCTGTCGGTGGTGGCCATCCCCGTGCTGTGGCTGGTGGTGGGGACGATGACGAACCTGACGGGCAAGACGCTGCTGGCGGTGATCGTCTTCATCGGCATCGCCGGGGCCATCGGCCCCGACGCCTGGCTCAACCGCGTGGTGGCCGAACGCCAACTGACGATGCGCCGCAAGCTGCCCGACATCTTGGACCTGCTGACCATCAGCGTCGAAGCCGGACTGGGCTTCGAGCAGGCCCTGGCCCGCACCGTCACCATGGTGCCCGGGCCCCTGTCCGAGGAGTTCTCCCGCATGCTCGGCGAGATGCGGGCGGGATCGAGCCGGGCCGACGCCCTGTACGCGCTGGACGCCCGCGCCGAGCTCCCCGAGCTACGGTCGTTCATCCTCGCCCTCATCCAGGCCGACACCTTCGGCGTCTCGATCGGCTCCATCCTGCGCAGCCAGGCTGCCGAGATGCGCGTCAAGCGGCACCAGTTGGCGCAGGAGCTGGCGCAGAAGGCACCCGTGAAGATGCTCTTCCCGATGGTGTTCTGCATCATGCCGGCGCTGTTCGTCATCATCGCCGGCCCTGCCGTGCTCGGCATCTTCTCAGCCTTCCGCGGTCACTGACGGCCGCACTCCGGGCCGTGCGTACGCCACGGGTCTCGACCGTCGTTGGCGCCTGCTTCGTCATCTGGGGAACCGTCGTCGGCCTCGAGCGCCTCCACGACAACTCGTTTCTCACCCATGTCGCCACGGGCCGGCTGATCCTCGCCCACGGTGTCCCCACCACCGATCCCTACACCTTCACCGCCCTGGGCCGTCCCTGGGTGGTGGAGTCGTGGTTGGCCTCGGTGGCGTACCGCGGGCTCGAGAACCTGGCCGGAGGCCACGGCCTGCAGGTGATGCACGCCGTGTTGTGCGCGTTGTTGGGCGCGCTGGGGTGGATGCTCACGCGTCCCGCCCGCCAGTTGGGGGGAGGATCCTGGCCGCCTGCGCGCTGCTGGCGGTGGGCACGGGGTACTGGTCGTCGCGCCCGCTGCTCATCGCGCTGGTGCTGTTCGCGGTGCTCGTCGTCATGGTCGAGACCGACAAGGGCCCCCCGTGGGCGCTCGTGCCGCTCATGTGGGTGTGGCTCAACGTGCACGGCAGCTGGCCGCTGGGCCTCGGGTACCTGGTGCTGCGCATGATCGGGCGGCGCGTCGACGGTACCGAGCTGGGCCGGCTGCCCCGCCTGTTGGGGTTCGGCGCCGTCGGTGCCGCGCTGGGCGTCTTCAACCCCATGGGGCTGCGTCTGGTCGCCTATCCGTTGACCGTGCTCACCCATCACCAGGCCTTCGCCCACATCGTCGAGTGGCAGACGCCGAGCTTCTCCGACCCCGTGAACGTGGCCTTTCTCGTCGAGGTGCTGCTGGCGGTCATCTTGCTCGTGGCCCGGCGCGGCACCGTCGAGGACGTCCTCGTGGTGGCGTTCTTCGGCGCGGCGGCCCTCCTGGCGTCGCGCAACGTCCCGGTGGCCGCCCTCCTCGTCACACCCGTCCTGGCCCGCGGCCTGGCCGGCATGGGAACCCTCGACGGCGCCCGGCGCGGCGTGGTCCCCGCCTTCGGCCTGCTGGCGCTCGTCGCGCTGGGTGTCGCCCTCACGGCGGGGGCGCTCGGCCGGCCCGCCTACAACCTGTCGGTCTACCCGGTGCAGGAGGTGTCGTGGCTCTCCCAGCACCACCTCATGCCGGGCCGGGTGGCGACGACCGACTACGTCGGGAATTACCTCGAGTTCCGCTTCGGCACCCACGCCGAGGCCTTCGTCGACGACCGGGCCGACGTGTTCCCGCCCGCGGTCGAGAAGGACTACGGCGTCCTCCTGAGTGGCTCGGCGGGGTGGCAGAAGGTGCTGGCCCGTTACCGGTTCGACGTCGTGCTGTGGCCCCGGTCCGAGGCTCTGGCCTCACTCATCTCCGAGGACCCGGGCTGGACCGTGCGGATAACCGACCGGCACTGGGTTGTCGCCGTCCGCAACCGTTGAGCCACCACCGACGGTGAAATTTCGCGGGGAAATTGTCGGCTTCCCCTCAGGATCGGGTGTGGAAATCACGATAGGTGGATTGAACTCCGAATCGCCCAGACAGCGCCGTTCGGTAGACACTGCCGTCCGGATAAGGGGGAGAACAGCCACCGTGGTGCTCGAGCCGCTTACCGACAAGATGGCGCCCGCCGCGGCGCGACCTTGGCGTGCCTGGTTCGGGTGGCGCAACTTGCGACCCGCCTCGACCGAGCACGTGGCGCAGTTCGGGCCCTTGCTCAGCGCCCTGCGCTGGGTCGCGCTCTCCCTGGCGCTCGCCCTGGGGCTCATCGAGCACCTCGGGCCGCGCGCCGCGATCGCCGGCGGTGTGCTCGTCGCCTACACCTTGTGGCGGACGGTGTGGCCCATCGGGGGCGAGCAGGGCCGGTGGCAGACGAGCATGGCGCTGCTCCTCGAAGTGGCCGTGGGCGTGGCCGTGGTCGAGGCCACCGGGTTCGCCCGCTCGCCGTTCCTCATCACCCTGGGTGTCGCCACGGTCATTGCCGGGTTCGCCGGTGGTCTGCGCGTGGTGTCGGGGTTGGCCATCATCGCCGGGTTGGCCGTGGTGCTCCCGAGCGTGTTGCTCGCCGCCCACCGGGGTGACGCCAACACCAGTGTGCAGTTCGCCATCGAGCTCGTCCTCGTGGGTGTGGCCGGAGGATTCAGCCGCTACGTCGTCGAGGAGTCGCACCAGGCCCGGAAGGGACTGACCGCTCGCGTCGAGCATCTCTCCGAGGTCAACGAGCTGCTCCTCGACCTGCACCGGGCCACCGAACGCGAGGTCACCCCCATGCACATCGAGGGCGCGGCGCGGCTGGGCCCTCGAGCGCCTCGACGAGATGTTCGCGCCCGACATCGCCGCGGTCGTGCTCCTCGATCCCACCACCCGTTCCTGGCACGTGGCCGCGGGCACCGGGGTGCGCACCGGCACTCCCGAGCATCCGGTGCAGCTCCCCCGCGCCATCTACGGCGCCGCCCACGGGACCGATCCGGTCGTCCTCGAGGACCTGCACCAGGGGCTGCACTACAGGTCGCGCTGGGGCCTGTACGCCCCCATGCATGCCCGCGACGAGATCGTCGGCGTGCTGGTGGTGGAAGGAAGGGCCACGCGGGCACCGGGCTTGAACGAGCGTCGTCGGATCGGCGACCTCGCCCGGGCAGCGGGATTGGCCATCGACAACGCCCGGTGGCTGGAACGGATCCACACCCTGGGCATGGAGCAGGAACGGACCCGCCTGGCGCGCGAGCTGCACGACCACATCGGCCAGTCGGTGGTGTACCTGGGCTTCGAGATCGACCGCCTGGTGGAGCTCAACCACGGGCGCGCCGTGCAGGCCGATCTCCTGGCGCTGCGCAGTGACCTACGCGACCTCGTCGAGGAGCTGCGCGACATGCTCGTCGACCTGCGCAGCGACGTCACCGAGGCCCAGGACGTCGAAGGTGTCCTCCGGTCGTTCCTCGAACGGGTCAACAAGCGCCACCGGGTCGAGGTCACCCTGGTGGCCGACACCGACAACCGCATGCCCCTGCCCGTCGAGCGCGAGGTGCTGGCGCGTGGCGCGCGAGGCCGTCATGAACGCCGAGCGTCACGCCCGGGCCTCGCACGTGTCGATCCTGTGGCTGTGCAACGGCGAGGGCGCCTTGCTCGAGGTGGCCGACGACGGCGTGGGGCTCCCCGCCGGCAAGACGTCGGGCGACTCGGGCTACGGCCTGGTCGGCATGCGCGAGCGGGCCGACTCGATCGGCGCCCAACTGGAGATCACCTCGGGCCCGGGCAAGGGCACGTTGGTCCGAATGCGAATGAAGGCGGCGTAATGGTACGAGTACTGATTGCAGACGATCACACCATGGTGCGCGAAGGGCTGCGTTGGGCCCTCGAGCACGCCGGGCTGGACGTCGTGGGCGAGGCCGCCGACGGCGAGGAGGCCGTCGATATGGCCGAGCAGCACCATCCCGACGTGGTGCTCATGGACCTCTCGCTCCCGGTGTTGTCCGGCGCGGCCGCCACCAAGCGGATCCGGTCGCTCGTCCCGGGCACGTCGGTGCTCGTGCTGTCGATGCTCTCCGACGACACCGCCGTGAGCTCCGCCCTCGATGCCGGCGCGGGCGGGTACCTGGTGAAGGACTGCACCACGTCGGAGATCGTCGACGCCGTCAACCGCGTGGCGCGCGGAGAGCGGGTCATCGCCCCTTCGGTGGAAGGCCCGGCCAGTGCGGCCGCTCGCCCCGGCGCCCAGCCGTCGAGGCCCACGCTCAGCTCCACGCGCCCGCTCATCTCCAAGCGTGAGGAGGAGGTGCTGCGCCTCATGGCCACGGGGGTGTCGATCCCCGAGGCGGCGCGGCGGCTGTTCATCAGCGTCAAGACGGTGAAGAACCACCTGTCGTCGATCTACCAGAAGCTCGACTCCCATGACCGGGCCCAGGCCGTCTTGAAGGCGATGCGCATGGGCCTCATCCGCATGGACTGAGGCTCGCCGACGAGGGCCGCCGCACCCTGACCCCCGTGGTCGCAATAGGCCCAGCGACCCACGTTTTGGCTGCACAACGTGAGTTTTGGGCCTCCTGACCTATGGCGATCCAGGGGTAATTCCCCGATAGTGGGATCACGGTTGGAATCGAATAGAGGGGGACACCGTGAACATCTTCACTCTGGTGCTACGCGTGATCGACCCGATCCGCACCACATGGAACCGCAGGAACGAGCTGGGCGCCAGTCTGGTCGAGTACGCGCTGCTCCTCGCTCTCATCGCTGTCGTGGCGCTCGTGGCCCTGCACTTCCTGGGTGGGTCCGTCGCCAACACGCTCAGCAGCGTCGGCCAGTCCATCAACAGCCCGAACTGATCGCCGAACGTCTGCGACACACCGCTGTTCGTTCTCTAGACACGACGAAGGGAGGGAAACCGTGAATATCGTCTCGCTCGTGATGCACGTGATCAACCCGATCCGCGCCACCTGGAACCGCAGGGACGAGGTCGGAGCCAGCCTGGTGGAGTACGCACTGCTTCTCGCCCTCATCGCCGTGGTCGCACTGGTGGCTCTGCACTTCCTGGGTGGGTCTGTCGCCAACACGCTCAGCAGCGTTGGCCAGTCCATCAACAACCCGTAACTGATCGCCGACAGGCGAATCGGATTCAGCAGCGGCTCAGCCCGAGGTTTCGGGCTGAGCCGTTTGCGCGCCGGCCGCTCGGAACACCACCGCCTGGCTCGAGCGCCACACCACGCGCCAATGGGCGTCGTGCTCGAGGTACAGGGCCAACGGCGTGCCCGGCTCCCACAGCACGTAGGCCACGTCGTGGGCGCGCAGCACCGGGTCGGGGTCGGCGGTGAGGTTGGCGACCTGCAGGTACTGCGACAGCACGCCGTTGTCGGTGTAGAGCTCGGTGCGGCCGTCGACGAAGACGGGCCGGCCCACCCAGTCGAGGTAGTCGTTCCAGAGATAGGTCGAGAAGATCCGGCCCGGGTGGTGCTCGAGGTACGCCACGGCCTTGACGGGGACGCTCGTGGCGGGCTGAGCGGCCGGGTAGAACGGACCGTGCAAGAGCGACACCCCCAGCACGGCCACGAGCGGCCACACGACCAGGCTCGGGCGCAGACGCTCCTGCTCGATGGGGGGACAGCTCGCCGCCAGGGCGCACCACGCGATGGCGAAGTACGGGATGAACCGCGCCGCGTCGAGGCTCGACACCAAGAGGAAGGCCGCCAGGGCCAACTCCAGGGCGGGGACGTCTCGCTTCGAGAAGGCCAGGTACGCCACGGTGACGGCCAGGGGGAGGACGAGGACCGCCAGGGTGGCAGGGTCGTGGAAGTCCGGTGACTGCCATTCCGCGATCAGCCTGCGCACGTCCTGGTTGAACGTGATGCCCCATGCGCTCGAGTAGACGCCGAGCCCGAACGGGTTGACGAGCGTGGCCGCCCCCGACACCACGAAGGTGGCGATCGATGGGCCTGCGCGCCAGCGGGGAAGGAATGGTCACCCGGCCCCAGCCTCGGCGCACCAACGCCGCGATCACCTCCAAGAGGAGGATGGCGAGGCCCAGGAGGAAGCTCCCGTGGAGGTTGGCCCACAACGCGAACAGGACCGGTACGGCCAACAACCACGCCCGCCGGCGCCGGGCCAGGCTCAGCAGCAGTAGGAGCAGAGCAAGGAAGAAGTAGCTGACCATCTGGGGACGGTCGTCGAGAAAGAGCGTCACGGCCGCACCGGTCTCCACGCACAGCAGGCCCGTCCAGGTCCATCCGGCCCCGACCATGCGGCTCCGGACGGCCACGGCGAGGACCGTGAGCGTCGCCAAGCCCGCCGACAAGAGCCAGAAGGCCACGGGGCCCATGGTCCGCACCGACTGGGCCAGCACGACGTCGTAGCCCCACTCCGGCGTGATCCACCTCTTGCCGAGGACGGTGTAGGAGAAGACGTCGCTGCGCATGACGCGGTGGTGGTCGAGCATCCACACCCCCGCGGCCCGATGCCAGAAGGTGTCGTCGAACACCCCGCGGTGCAGAGCGCGGCGCGCCACGGGATGAGACAGCCCACCACCAGGCCGACGACACCGACGGGCAGCGCGGCGCGTCGCCACGGGCTGGCCCGCACGCGGCGGCGTCGGGCGGGGGGCGGTGCCACCTCGGCCGCAACGGGGTCGACGCCGATCAGCTCGGTTCCCGACGGTGTCGCCGCTAAAGCGCTCGAGGAGATGTCCGGGGACGACGTCACCTCGGCCACGCCGACCATGTTCGCGTGTCGAAGGGGCCGAACCGCGCATCCGCGGCTGCCTCGTCGGCGCGGTCCACGACCCTCAGTCGCTACACACCGTGCCCGGGGCCGGCAGCGTGCCCGCCACGAAGTAGGCCTGGTCGAGGGCCCGGACACACCCGCTGTAGTAGTAGGCCACGTGGTTCTCGCCCTGCCAGGTCACGAGCTCCCCGTGCTGGAGCTCGGCGGCCAGACGCTGCGCCCACTCGTAGGGCGTGGCGGGGTCCTTCGTCGCTCCCACCACCAAGATGGGCGGCGACCCCACCGCCGTGGTCGCCTCCGGGGTCCGGGTGGCCGGCACCGGCCACACCGCGCACGTGGCCTCACTCCACGCCAGGAGGGGCCCGAAGAACGGGGCGCGCAGCGCGGCCTGCGGCGGCCAGGGCGGGGACCGCAGACGAGCCCCGTCGCCACGGGATGGTCGAGGCAGTCGATCGAGGTCTCGGCATCGGCCGCGTTGGTCGAGCCTTGGGTGACGTAGCTGTCGGCCATCGACAGCACCCCGGCGCCGTTGCCCGCCGCCGCCTGGGCCAGGGCGCCGGCCAGGTTGGGCCAGTAGCTCCGGGCGTAGAGCGCCGAGAGCACGGCGTAGTAGATGTCGCCGGGCCCCGCGCTACGGCCGGCACCGGCGGGAAGGGCCTGGCTCCGGCTCTGGGCGATCAGCGCCAACAGCGTGGTGGCCGAGGCGCCTCCTGCCGGTCGCCACGGACACCCCGACGACGTGCACCACGCGAAGAAGTCGTCGAGCACGGACTCGAATCCCTGGCTCTGTTCGTCGACCATCTGTTGCGTCGTCATGGCGGGGTCGATGGCCCCGTCGAGCACCATGGCCCGGACATGGGTGGGGAACATCTGGGCGTAGGTGGCCCCGAGCAGGGTGCCGTAAGAGTGCCCGAAGTACGTGAGCTGCGCGTCCCCCAGCGCCTCGCGGATCCGGTCGAGGTCGCGGGCCGCGTCGACGGTCCCGACGAAGGGAAGCAGCTTGCCGCTCATCGCCTCACACTGGCTCGCATACGCACCGTCGTTGGTGAGGAGCGCCAGCTGCGCGCCGGTGGTGCTCGGCACCGGGTCGGGGATCGGTCCCGGTGCCGAGCTCGTAGAGCCCGAGGACCCGGAACTGCACAGCACCGGGCTGCTGCGCTCCACGCCCCGGGGATCGAACTCGACGATGTCGAAACGGGCCAGCAGCGCGGCGGTGAGGACGCCGAGCTCGGCGGGGAGGTCGTTCACCCCCGACCCCCCGGGCCCGCCGGGGTCGATGACGAGGGAGCCGATGCGCTGCGCGGGATCCGAGGCGCGGTGCATCGCCAGCGCGATCTGGATCGTGCCCAGCTGGGGTTGGGCGTAGTCGAGTGGGACCGCCACGGTCCCGCACTGCAACGCGCCACACGGCGCCCACTGCACCGCGGTGACCGGGGGTTCGACGACGGCGGTCGTGGTCGTCGTGCTCGACGTGGTCGGCGGCGGGGCCGTGCTCGTCGTAGTGCTCGACGAAGCGCCGATGGCGGCGGGGCCGTCATGGCGACCGCGCGGTGGGAGCGCACGCCGCCAACGACAGGGCACCCAGCACGATCAGCGCCGTGGCCCGGCGGGGTCTGCGACCTCCTCCCCCACCGACCAGTGCCACGTCTTCACTGTGACACGACGGCCGGCCGTACCGGGGCTCACCCCCGGCGTGAGAGGATCGAGGCGTGCCCGAGTTGCCCGAAGTCGAGGCTCTCACCCGTTTCCTCACCGAGCGCACCGCCGGCCGGCGCGTCGCACGGTGCGAGCTCGGTGCCATCGCCGCGCTGAAGACGTTCGACCCTCCCCTGTCGTCGCTCGTGGGGCGACAGGTCGTGTCGGTCACCCGGCGCGGGAAATATCTGTGCATGGATCTCGACGGGCAGTGGCTGGTCATGCATCTGGCCCGGGGGGGCTGGGTCAGGTGGAAGGACAAGCTTCCTCCCGACAAGGCCCGGCCCAGTCGCAGCCCGCTCGCCCTGCGCATGGGATTCGAGGGAGGGTCGGGGTTCGACGTCACCGAGATGGGGACCGAGAAGCGCCTGGCGTTGTGGGTCGTCGGCGACCCCGACGAGGTCGAGCAGGTTGCCACACTCGGGGTCGACCCCCTCGACGCGTCCTTCGACACCGCCACGCTCGGCGCGTTGCTCGGGGCGGCGGCGGGGAACGTCAAGACGGTGCTCGCCGCGCAGTCGATCATCGCCGGCATCGGCAACGCCTACTCCGACGAGATCCTCCACGTCGCCCGGCTGTCGCCGTTCAAACCGGCTCGCAACCTCGACACCGACGAGGTCGAGCGGCTGCATGCCGCCGTCGTCGGCGTGCTCGGCGATGCCGTGGCCCGCGCCGTCGGCCAGGAGGCGTCGGAGCTCAAGGGGGACAAGAAGCGGGCCATGCGCGTGCACGGCCGCACCGGCGAGCCTTGTCCGGAATGCGGCGACGTCGTGCGCGAGGTTTCGTTCGCCACCAAGTCCCTGCAGTACTGCGCCACGTGTCAGACCGGGGGCAAGCCGCTCGCCGACCGGCGCCTGTCGAAGCTGTTGCGGTAACACCGTCCGAGTTCCACCCGAGCAAAGGAGTGTTCGTGAACGACAAGGAGATCGTCAACGAGATCAACCGTCTCTCCGAGGAGGAGCACCGCCTCGAGGAGGCGCACGTCGGAGAGGGGCTCACCCCCGAGGAGTCCGAGAAGCTCCGGACCATCGAGGTCTCCCTCGACCAGTGCTGGGACCTGTTGCGCCAGCGGCGGGCCCGTCGCAACGCCGGGCAGGACCCCGACGAGGCCGCCGCCCGCCCCGCCCCGGTGGTGGAGAACTACCAGCAGTAGCCGCCGACGGCTCGGCCCTCAGCGGGCCTCGGCGATGCTCAGCGGTCTTCGTCGTCGAAGGGCTCCGCCACCGACTGCTCGAGCCAGTCGGCCTCGGGCACGTCGTCTCTGATGGTGGGTCGCCTGGACGGTTCTCTCCGGCACAACCGGCTGCTGCTGCTCGAGCGCGTCGGCTTCCGGCACGGGCTTGTCGAGGTCCATGAGCACATCTTGCCCCGATAACATGCGCCCGTCCTGCGACGGGGTGCCGTCGTCATCGTCGACCGGCCGACCAGGGCCGTCGACCGCAAGGGGGGTCCGTGAGCGACGAGCAGTTCAATCTGGGGCTGGTGTTCGAAACGGTGGCGGCCACGATCCCCGAGCGCGAGGCCATCGTGTGGGGGGACCGGCGCTTGAGCTACGCCGAGCTGCGCGATCGCTCCCGGCGCCTGGCGATGTTCCTGCACACCCACGGCCTGGGCGCGCACGGCGGGCGCGACGGGCTCGCCGGCCACGAGTCGGCCCAGGACCACCTCGGGCTCTATCTCCACAATTCCAATCAGTACGTGGAGGGGATGATCGGGTCGTACCTGGCCCGGGTGGCGCCGTTCAACGTCAACTACCGCTATGTCGAGGAGGAGCTGCAGTACCTCCTCACCGACTCCGGTGCCCGCGCCGTGATCTACCACGCCACCTTCGCGCCCGTGCTCGCCCGGGTGCTGCCGTCGCTCCCGAAGCTCGAGGTTCTCCTGCAGGTGGCGGACGAGTCGGGCAACGAACTGCTGCCCGGAGCCGTCGACTACGAAGCCGCCCTGGCGTCGTCCGCCCCCGAGCTGCCCCCGGTGGAGCTCACACCCGACGACCTCTACATCCTCTACACCGGCGGCACCACCGGCATGCCCAAGGGGGTGCTGTGGCGCCAGCACGACATCTTCCGCGCCGCCATGGGGGGCCGCACCTACGGCACATGGGAGCTGGTGGAGAGCTACGAGCACCTGGCGGCCCGGGTACTTCCCACCGCCGACATCCGCGTCATGTCGATCCCGCCGCTCATGCACGGCGCCGCCCAGTGGGCGTGCTTTTACTACATGGCGATGGGAGCCACCATGGTGTTCCCCACCAACACGCGGACGGTCGACCCCGTCGACGTGTGGGACACCGTGGCCCGGGAGAGGGTCATCGGCATCTCGGTGGTGGGCGACGCCATGGCCCGTCCCGTGGTGGAGGAGCTCGAGCGCGGCGGTCACGACGCCAGCACGCTGATGGCCTTCGGCAGTGGCGGTGCGACCCTGAGCGTCGGCATCAAAGAGCGCCTCTTGGCGGTGCTCCCCAACGTCATGATCTCCGACGTGGCCGGCGCCTCGGAGACCGGGGTGCAGATGGGGGTGGCGTCGACCCCGGGATCGGTGTCGACGGGGACCTTCGTCGCCGGGCCCGGCACGGTGGTGGTGAGCTCGGACATGACGCGGGTGCTCGAGCCCGGTGACGAGGACCCGGGATGGTTGGCTCAGCGCGGCTCGGTTCCTCTGGGGTACCTCGGCGACCCGGACAAGACGGCGCGTACCTTCCCGGTCATCGACGGCCAGCACTACTCGGTTCCCGGGGACCGGGCCCGCATCCTCGCCAACGGCGAGATCGAGCTGCTCGGCCGGGACTCGGTGACCATCAACTCCGGTGGCGAGAAGATCTTCGCCGAGGAGGTGGAGCAGGCCATCATCGGGCACCCGGCCGTCGCCGACGTCGTGGTGGCGCCGCGACCGAGCGAGCGCTGGGGCCAGGAGGTCGTGGCGCTGGTGCAGGTGGCCGACGGGCACACGGTCACGGCCGAGGAGCTGATCGAGGAAGCCGGCAAGCACATCGCCCGCTTCAAGCTTCCCAAGGCCATCGCCTTTCTTCCCCACATCGTGCGCTCGCCGGCGGGCAAGGCCGACTACCGCTGGGCCCGGGAGCGCGCCCTCGAGGCCTGAGTGGAAGACCGCATCACCACCGGCTTGTATCTCGAGCTCGGCAACCTCGACCCCGGGCACTACGCCGCGCACCGGGCGCCGGAGCTGTTGGCACGACCGGGTGTGGACCGGGTGACGTGGTGGGCGAACAACGTCCCGGGGCGCACCGAGCTTCCCATGGCCGTCGAGGACGGCACGCTCCTCGGCGTGGCCGAGGTCGACGAGTCCTTCATCGCTCCGGACCTGCTGCCGGGGACCACGGCGCGCCACTTCCGCCGCTTCGCCCGTCCGAGCCAGGGCATCCTGTCGGGCATGCCCACCACGGGGCTGCTCATCGTGTGGATCAGCCCGCAGTCGCCCCGACCACACCCAGGCGCTGCGCGACTGGGGCGACTTCGTCCACATCCGGCACATCGCCGCGGCCGCCGTCCCCGGCTTCATCCACGTCACTCCCTACGAGAACACTGGCGGCGACGATCCGCGCTTCATGCACTTCTACGAGCTCGACGCCGAGGACCCCGAGTCCGCCTACATGGGGATGGCCCGACACATGGCCAAGTACTTCGAGGGGTCGCGCACCGAGGCCTTCACGGTGTGGGCCGACTGGAAGGCCGCGGGAGGACAGGTCATCTACTGCAACACCTTCCGTCTCCTGGGCAGCTCGCCTCTGCATCTGCACAAACTGGGCTCGGAAGGCTGATCGCGATGTCCTACGTCCTGGTGGACAAGCCGCGTCCGCATGTGACGTTGATCACACTGAACCGGCCCGAGCGCATGAACGCCATGGCCTTCGACGTCATGATCCCCTTCCGAGAGGCCCTCGAATCCGCCAGTGCCGACAACGACACGCGTGTCGTGGTCCTCACGGGCGCGGGTGGGGCGTTTTGCTCGGGGGCGGATCTCGAGGACGCCGGCATCATCCCCAACATCGCCGGCCTCACCCGCACGACCATCGCCCAGCGCTCCATGGAGCTGCTCGATGACGTCATCCGCGCCATCCGCAAGATGCACCAACCGGTCATCGGTGCCATCAGCGGTCCGGCCATCGGAGGCGGGTTCTGCCTCAGCGTGGCCACCGACATCCGCATCGCCTCGGAGGCGGCCTACTTCCGGGCGGCGGGGATCAACAACGGCCTGACCTCCAGCGAACTGGGCCTGAGCTATCTGCTGCCCCGGGCCATCGGCTCGTCGCGTGCCTTCGACATCATGCTCACCGGCCGCGACGTGGATGCCACCGAGGCCGAGCGCATCGGGCTGGTGTCGCGTGTGGTCCCGGCCGACGATCTCCTCCACGCCGCCTACGAGGTCGGCGAGCGCATCATCGGCTTCTCCCGGGTGGGCATCGAGCTGACCAAGCGCATGCTGTGGGCGAGCCTCGACGCCGGGAGCCTGCACGGCCACATGGACCACGAAGGCACCACGCAGCTCTACGTCCGGCTCACCACTGAGAACTTCGAGGAGGCTGTCCGGGCTCGGCGCGAACGACGTGCCCCGGACTTCCGAGACTGACCCCGCGCATCAGGGCTGGTAGACGAAGCCCGTCGTCTTCTGGGTGTAGGCCACGAGGGCCAGCAGCATCACCACCGCACTCACCGCCAACAACGTCCGGTAGCGCTCGCCGCGCACCACCATGGCCGCGGCAGGGACGATCGGAAAAGCACTCAACAGGAGACGCGGCGTCAGCCACAGCCCTCCGTCGAAGACGATCGACGCCAGAAACGCCACGGTGAACACCCACCAGGTGCCGGGAACCCGGGCCCGACGCATCGCCCACAGACCGGCGACGGCGATCACGGCACAGAAGATCTCGACGAGCGTGATGCCCGGTGATTTGGCGAACCACGACACGGGAGCGAGGAGATCGACGTGGTGCCCCGCCCAGCCGGCGCGTTCGGCGTCGAACCACCCGAAGGGCGTCCCCATGTGAGCCCACAGGTAGAGGCAAAAAGAGACGAAGCCCAGTGACGCCAGCACCGGCGCCTTCCACGCGTGCGCTTGTCGGGAGCGCCACGCCGACCACGCCGCCACCGCCACGATCGGAAGGGCCAGGGGCGATGCGGCCGTGGCCAGGGCGCCGATGGCTCCGGCCGCCAGCCAACGGCGACGGTCCAGCATGATGAGCACGAGCGCGCACAACGTGATCGCCAGGCCCTCGGCGTAGGCGGGGCTCAGAAAAGCCGCACCGGGAGCAACGGCCATGAGCCAGCCCGCTCGCACGCCGGTCTCGTCACCGGCCCTCTCACGGGCCAGGGCACCGACGGCGACACACGCGGCGGCGCCGGTCACGAGTGACACCGCGACCCCTGTCAGCGCCCAGTTCCCTCCGAGCAACGGCGAGGCGGCCCGGACCAGAAGGGGGTAGAGCGGGAAGAACGCAGCGAGTGGGGGCTTTGGCGCCAGGGTCGTCGGATAGCCGTGCTCGGCAACCCGGAGGTAGTAGCGGCCGTCCCAGATGCCGGCGAACTTGGTGATCGTCCAGTGGCCCCCATAGGCGTCGAGGAGAGCGCCGAACACCACCAACCGACTCAGCAGGTAGACGGCGAGAATCGGCGCGACGAAGGTCCTCCAGGTCCGGGACCGGTGACCCTCGTGTGTCGTCGCGTCGACTACCAGCTGGTCCTGCACCGCGCGCCACCCCCCGCTGGTGCCATGGTGACGTATCGGCACCCTCGGGGGGCGGGAATTGGGTCCTTCGACCTATGCCCGCGGACCGGGAATTCCGGAGTCCGGGTCGTTGGGCAGTCCCCGGTCAAAAGCGTCTTGCATCCTCGACTTGCGGCCGATCAGCAGCGCCACCGACGAGACGATCCCGGTGTTCCACTCACCGACGATTTCCCACGCACGAGCGATCCCGATGAGCAGGGACGCCACCAGCACGTTTCCGACCGTGTCGAGGGCCCAGGTCCGGTGCGGGCTGCGGAGGAGCTCGATGCCGGCGGCCAGCTCCCAACCGAAGGCCAGCAGAAGGATGACGATCAGGTAGAGCTGCGAGCGACGGTGCTCGAGCAGTGCCGGGTGCACCACGGTGGTGCGAATGCCCGCCGCGGTGAAGAAGACCCCGATCACGCCGAGGATGGCGGCGGGATAGCCGACGTTGGTGCCGGGCACGAGACCGAACAGTGAGACGGCCAGGGCGTTGGTGAACGCCACGAGCGCGGCAGCGATCCGGAACTCGCGGATGATGGGCGGACGCGCCTTGGAACCGCTCTCGGACACGGTTATGGCCACGAACAACAAGCCGGTGAGCGTGGCCGCCGAGGTGGCAATGACCGCGAAGAGATCTCGGTAATTGCCTAGAACCACGCCGTCCACCCTATCGACCGGGCTCTACGGCACCGGGGTGCCTACCGAGGGAAAAAGTCGATCAGGAGCTCGTTGACCGCATCGGGCGCCTCGAGCTGCATCCAGTGCCCGGGACCTTCGATGCGCTCGTAGCGCCACGCACCCGAGACGTGATCGCCGGAGCCGAGCATCTGCTCCTCGGTGAGGGCGAAGTCGCCGCTGCTCCACACGCCCATGGAGTTGGCCTGCACGGGCGGGAGCTCCAGGGGTGGTTGCACGAAGGATTCGGGCGGCACGTTGGCGCGGTAGTAGTTGAGCGCGGGCGTGAGCGACTTGGTGGCCTCGATATCGGCGATGACACGGTCGACGTCGGGGTGGCTCCCCCACGACCGGAAGTTCGCCCAGTCATCGTTCGAGAGCCATTGCTCGGCCACGCCCTCGAATTGGAACAGCAGCATGTACCACGACTTCTCGCGCTGGATGGTGCCCGCCGACCTGAACGCGGACGGGTGCCCCACCGACAGCGCGGCCAGGTGGTCGACCCGGTCGGGCACGAGCGACCCGAAGACCCACGCCAGGGCAGCCCCCCAGTCGTGGCCCACCACATGGGCGCGCTCGACGCCCTGCGCATCGAGGATGGCCACGATGTCCCCCGCCAGGAATGGAATGGAGTACGCCTCGACCTCGGCGGGCTGGTCCGAGGCGCCGTAGCCGCGCAGGTCGGGAACGATGGTGGAGAAACCGGCGTCGACCAGTGCGGTCACCTGATTGCGCCACAGCCGTCCGGTGTCGGGAAACCCGTGCAGCAAGACCACGGGGGGTCCTTCCCCGGTGACCTCGTACTCGATGCCCACTCCGCCTACGTCGACACGCATGTGCGTCTCTCTTTCCGGTATGCCCCGATGACTCGGTCGGCGTCAGCCTGCCACGGTCGACAGGAGGTCGCTACGGCTCGGGCCGAACGTGGGAGCGTCGCGCCACCCCGCTCCGAGGGTGAGGGCCTTCTCGAAAAGCGAGGCGTCGGCGAAGACGTCCTCGGGTGTGCCGAGCAACGACTGGATGGCCAAGCGCGG
The DNA here is from genome assembly GCA_963846125.1 of uncultured Acidimicrobiales bacterium. Classification (GTDB taxonomy): domain Bacteria; phylum Actinomycetota; class Acidimicrobiia; order Acidimicrobiales; family UBA8190; genus Chersky-840. Next base: position 190,418 of record CAWJUR010000004.1, on the reverse strand, counting down.
CCCGGAAGCAGTCGGGGTCCTGTCCGGCCGAGAAGAAGATGGACTGGACGATGTCCCAGTCGTCCCCGTCGGGCCGGTACGGCTCGCCGCGGATCTCGGCGTCGATCTCCCCCAGGCGATGACGGTCGAACGACAAGGTGGAGCGATACCAAGGCTCGACGATCGACTCGGTGGCCTGCGCCCACGCCGTGCTGAAGGCGGCGGGGTCGCCGACACCGGCACTGCGCAAGCGTGTCGCGCAGTGCCACGCAGTGCATCATGCCGATCGAGGCGCCCCGTCCGAGCGACGGGTTGGTGCACGCCCACGAGTCCGCCACCGCCACCACTCCCGTCGCCACCGGGGCGCCGTCCACGGTGAAGCTGCGGTGGCGGTCCTCGATCTTGGCCATGGTGACGATGCGATCCTCGATCGGCTCGCCGTCGAGCCAATGCGCCGCCAAAGGCAGGCTTTGGACGACCGCCGTCCAGCGCTCGATGTCGCGCAGGCCCCGCATGGCCGTGTCAGCCCCGCTCGAGATCACCCCCACCCCCCAGGTGCCGTTGTCGGCGGGCAGGGTGAGGACCGACACGCTGCCGTAGGACTGGAGCAGTGGCCCCAAGGGGGGCGGGGTGGTGCCGTCAGCGGACCGGAAATGACGGCCGTAGTACACGAAGCCCGAGTCCTCGAGCTCCTCGACGGGGCGCCGGGCCCCGGCGGACTCGAGCCACTGGGGCAGGGGGGACCTGCGGCCGGTGGCGTCGACCACCAGGTCGGCGGGGATCTCTTCTCCCGCCGCGGTGCGCACCCCGGTGACATGCGGCACCCCCCGAATGGCCTGCGCCCCCGCCACGAGGCCGCCGACCGCCACGCCGCGGCGCACCGTCAACCCAGGGGTCGCCCTCGCCGCGGCGGCCAATACCGCCTCGAGCACGGGACGGCGCGCCGTGATTGAGGTGAAGTCCTCGTCGCCGGCACGGGCCCCGCCCGTCATCTCGACCGGCGCGCCTTCGATGGGGTTGAAACGCATGGCCCCAGCCGCCTCGAGCGCCTTGGATACCTGGGGTAGCTCCTGCTCGAGCAGGATCCGGAACCTGGGCATGAAGAAATGCAGCAGCCTGAACTGGTTGACGCCGCGTCGCTCCCAGGCCTCCCAGGCCTCGGTCGGTGCGGGCGGCTCCGCGGCGTCACGTTCGAGCAGCGTGACCTCATGGCCGTCCTCGGCCAGGAGCATCGATGCCGCCAGTCCCGCCACTCCCCCGCCGGTGACCACGATCTGAGCCATATCCACCTCGGTTCGTCGCCGCCACAAAACGCGGACCACTCCGACGTCCGGAAGCTACTCCCCGAGCGACGAGCGTGCCCATCTGGGATGATCGAACGCGGCACCGGGTCGAGGGGCCCGGAACCGGAGGAACTCCCTATGCACGTCCCGCTCACGGTCGGCGACTTCTTGGAACGGGCCGCGCTCGTCCACGGCGCGGACCGCGTGGCGGTGGTCGACGAGCCGGGTGTGGCGGGCTCGCTCGGCGCCATCACCTACGCCGAGATGCACGACCGGGCCCGGGGCATGGCGTTGGCCTTCGACGCCATGGGCGTCGCACACGGAGAGCGGGTCGCCATCGTGAGCCCGAACTCGGCCCGCTTCCTCATCTCGTACTTCGGCGTCAGCGGCTTCGGGCGGGTCCTCGTCCCGGTGAACTTCCGCCTCAACGCCGACGAGGTCGCCTACATCGTGGAGCATTCGGGCGCGTCGGTGCTCCTCGTCGACCCCGAGATCGAGGAGTCACTGGCCGGCGTGTCGGCCAAGGTGCGGATGCTGCTCGACGGCAACGAGGATGCGGAGCTGTTCGCGCCGGCCCCTCGCGACGCGCAGCCGGCGCGCTGGGAGGGCGACGAAAGCGCGACGTGCTCGATCAACTACACCTCGGGGACCACGGCCCGCCCCAAGGGGGTCCAGCTCACCCATCGCAATTGCTGGCTCAACGCCGCGGTCTTCGGGTGGCACACCGCCGTGGGTGACCGGGACACGCTGCTGCACACGTTGCCCATGTTCCACTGCAACGGCTGGGGCATGCCCTACGCGGTCACCGCCATGGGGGGGCGTCATGTCGTGATCCGCAAGATCGACGGCGAGGAGATCCTGAGGCGCGTCGAGCGCGAAGGGGTGACCTTGCTGTGCGGGGCCCCCGCCGTGGTGTCCGCCATCCTGGCCGCGGCGGCCACCCGCCGCGAGCGGGGGGAAGAGATCCCCGGACGAGGGACGGTGCGCATCGTGGTGGCCGGTGCGCCACCACCCTCGAAGACCATCGAGGCGGTCGAGATTGAGCTGGGTTGGGAATTCATCCAGATCTACGGCCTCACCGAGACCACTCCCCTCCTCACCATCAACCGGGCGCCCTCGGAATGGGACGACCTCGACAGTTCCGTGCGCGCCTCGATGCTGTCGCGTGCCGGCGTGCCCGCCGTCGGGGTGCGTATGCGTGTCGACGTGGACGGCGAGATCCTGGCCAAGACGAACCACGTCTTCGACGGCTACTGGGAGCAACCCGTCGAGACGGCCAAGGCCCTCGAGGGCGGCTGGTTCCACACCGGCGACGGCGGGTACCTCGACGGTCCCTACACGGTGATCGCCGATCGGAAGAAGGACGTGATCATCACCGGCGGCGAGAACGTGTCGTCGATCGAGGTGGAGGACTGTCTCTACCAGCACGCCGCGGTGGCCGAGGCGGCGGTCATCGGCGTCCCCGACGACAAATGGGGCGAGACGGTGAAGGCACTGGTGGTGCTGCGCCCGGGTGCCGTCGCCACCGAGGAGGAGCTCATCGAGTTCTGCCGGGCCCGGCTGGCCCACTTCAAGGCGCCTACCTCGGTGGAGCTACGCGACGGGCTCACCCGGACCGCGACAGGGAAGCTCCAGAAGTACAAGCTGCGCCAGCCCTACTGGGAAGGCCACGACCGACAGGTCAACTGAAGCCTCCTCAGAACACGATCACTCCGGGAGCAGCCGGTAGGAGCCGACCACCGTGGCATCGGCCGGAGTGGGTCCGTCCACACAACGATCCTTGAGCCCGGACTGGAATTCGCCGAAGGCGGCCGAAGTGTTCAACGGGTTCTCGCCGTCGAGCACGGCCACGTGCACGAAGCTGACGCCGTCGTCGAGTCGGAAGGTGGCGTAGCGGAACCCCTCGGGGCTCTTCGCCGCGAGCTCCGCGTACACGGCGCGGACCAGTCGCTCGTTTTCGTCGGCCGTCTCGGGCGTCGTCTTGTACCTGATCACCTTGGTCACGCTCATCGTCATCTCCTCATGTCTTCAGGTGGCCCGCATCTTGTTGTTGCGGGGATCGTGGGTGACCTCGGCGAGCCCGAGCTCCTCGAGCAGGGGCGGCAGGTACATGCCGAAGCGGCCCCGGTACCCGTTGCGCAGCCCGTACCATCCTCCGACGGGGTTGTCCGAGGCCCGTCCCCACGCCTCGACGGTGTCGGGGGCGGCGGGCTTCTTCTCGTCGGCGGCCCCCAGCACCACCCAGTCGCCCTGCGCGACCAGCCACGCATGCAGGTCGTCGATGGCCCGGAGGTGGTACTTCAGGGTCGTGGACCCCACTTGGCAGACCAGAGCGGGGGGATCGGCCTTCTCATCTTTGTACATCGTGTACTCCGAGCTCCCCGGCGGTGTCTTGAGCACCCACGGATCCTCTTTCGTCCCTGCCGCCATCAGTGTTCCCCTTTCGCGATCGCGCCCTGGTAGTGCGGTAACAACGTCTGCCATCCGGCGAGGTTCTGTTCGCGCCGCTCGGCTCCGACCTCACCGAGTCGCTCCCAGCCGCGGTGCTCGATCTGGACCCGGGTGGCGCCGTCGCCCTGGGCGAGGAATCGGATCTCCACCTCGGTGGCGTCGGCCCGGTCGCGCCGGAGGTGCCAGAGGTAACTCACCTGGGTCGGAGGCTCCCACACCGTGACCTCGCCCCAGTCGTGTTCCACGCCGTCGGGGGTGCGCTCGTAGATCCGGCCTCCGACGCCGCTCTGCAAGACGACGTCGAGATCGCCTCGCCCCGTGACGGTGTGATCGGACGGCCACCACGACCCGATCTCCGACGTCCACACCTCGAAGGCGTGCTCGACCGAGCATGCCACGTCGAACGACAGCGTGAGCGGAGCGCTCATCTCCCCGCCTTGCGGTCGGTGTTCTCGGCGAGCATCCGGAACCGCGCCGCTGCTTCCCCCCAGATGCCTTCGAGGTACGCCTGCACGGCGTGGAGTCCCTGCTCTTGGAGGTGATAGATGCGACGGGTGCCGTCGGCCTGTTCCGCCACCATGCCGGCGTCCTTCAACAGGCGGAGGTGGCGCGACACCGCAGGGCGGCTGATGGGCATGGCGGCGGCGATCTCCTGCACCGGCTTGTCTCCATGGCTCAGGAGACGGAGGATCTCGCGCCGGTTCGGATCCCCCAGCGCCTCGAACGGGCCTCCCGAGGCGTGCACATCGACCACCGACTCAGCGGCCCTTCACGACGTTCCCGAGGCGCATTGGTAACACTTGAGTTACGGTAACACGTCCGTTACAGATAGGGCCATCCGCCCCGCCCCGTTGCCGGTCCGCACCTGACGCCCCGATAGTTTCGCCGGATGGACGCACGTCACTTCCTGGGACTGGAGCCGACCGACGACCCGCTGCGGTGGCGGCTCCCGGTGACCCCCGCGGTGTGCACGCCCGGGAAGTTCCTCTACGGGGGATGCGGCCTGGCGGCGGGGATCGTCGCCCTCGAAGAGGCGTCGGGGCGCCCCATGGTGTGGGCCACCGCCCAGTACCTCGCCTACGCGCCCACGGGCACCGTCCTCGACTGGGAGGTGGTCCTCCCCGCCATCGGCCGCAACACCACCCAGGGCAGGGCCATCGGCCGACTCGGCGAGGAAGAGGTGCTCACCGTCAATGGCGCTCTGGGCCGCCACGACTCCGACCTGTCGGGGACGTGGGTGCAGTTCCCCGACGTGCCGGGCCCCGAGGACTGCCCTGTGCAGCAGATCCCGCCCATGTTCGCCGACTCGGTGCTCGTACGCGTCGAGCAACGCCTGGCCCGGGGCCGGCTGATGGTGGAGCTCGACGGCCGACCCGGGGACGCGCACTCGGCGTTCTGGGCGCGCGTCCCGGGCCATCTCGAGCCGTCGGCGGCCACCTTGGCGGTGATCGGCGACTTCGTGTCCGGAGGCGTGTCGCAACCCCTGGGGGTGCGCACCATGGGCCGGAGCCTCGACAACACGCTCCGCATGGCCCAGCTGGTTCCGACGGAATGGGTGTTGTGCGACATCCAGATGCACGCTCTGGCCCACGGTTTCGGGCAGGGCCTCGCCCACCTGTGGGCACAGGACGGTACCCTGCTCGCAACGGCCAGCCAGTCCATCAGCGTGCGGCGATGGCCCGGAGACAACGCCGTGGTGTCGGGAGCAGCGCTCTCGAAGTCCGTTCCCAACCCGTGAAGACCGTTCCCCACCTGTAAGGACAAAACGATGCGGACACGCAAGATCGGCTCACTGGAGGTCTCTGTCGTCGGTCTGGGTTGTAACAACTTCGGCGGACGAATCGACTATGACGCGTCCGCCGCGGTCGTCTCCAGCGCGCTCGACGCCGGCATCACGTTCTTCGACACTGCCGACATCTACGGCGGCACCCGCAGTGAGGAGTTCCTGGGTCGCGCCCTGGGCTCGCGGCGCAACGACATCGTGCTCGCCACCAAGTTCGGCATGCAGATCGACGCCGAGCACAAGGGGGCCAAGCCCGGCTACGTGCACAGCGCGCTCGAGGCCAGCCTCCGTCGCCTGCAGACCGACCACGTCGATCTCTACCAGTTGCACGCCCCTGACCCCGACACACCCATCGCCGAAACCCTCGGAGCTCTCGACGAGTGCGTCCGGGCCGGCAAGGTGAGAGAGATTGGCTGCTCGAACTTCTCCGTCGAGCAGTTGCGCGAAGCCGAGAGCGCGGTGGCGGAGGGCTCGGCTCGCTTCGTGAGCGTCCAGAACGAGTTCAGCATGTTGCGACGCCGGGCCGAACGCGACGTCCTGCCCGAGTGCGAGCGGGCCGGGCTGTCGTTTCTTCCCTACTTTCCCCTGGCCTCAGGCGTCCTGACCGGCAAGTACCAGCGTGGCTACGCGCCTCCGGCCGGCACCAGGCTGTCCGGGGTGAAGCAGAACGAGGGCCCGCTGTCCGACGACATCCTCGCCGTGGTGGAGCGCCTCACCGAGTTCGCGAAGTCGCGGAACCGCACCACCGTGGAGCTCGCTATCGCCTGGATCGCGGCGCACAAGCCCGTGGCGTCGGTGATCTCGGGCGCCACGTCGGCCGAACAGGTTCATGCCAATGCCGCTGCCGAAGATTGGGTTCTCGGTGAAGACGACCTCGCGGAGATCGCGGCCATCCTCGAGGCGCCGTCGCCGTAGCGGCCGAGCCGCGCCCCCGGCGCGCCTCACGAAAACGACCCGTCACAGGCCGGGCGTGGCGACAATTCGACCCGATTGCACCGCGTCGACGAGTAGCGCATAGTCCCGTTCGGTCTGATCGGCGTAGCCGACGGCGAATTGGGTGATGGCGTCGTCGAGCACTCCCCCGTTGCCGGCATAGCCGGCGATCTGTGCGGCCGCGCCCGAGCGGGCATGGGCGCGCGCCAGTGCCCATCCGCACAGCTTGGCGTAGCTCACGAGCCCCCGCGCCGCGAGCGACGTGGTGTTGACACTCCCCTTCATGTCACGCAACTGGCGGATGTAGAAGTCCGTCTCCCCGTCGGCGGCCCAGCCCAGGAAGATGTCGCTGGCGGCCTGCATCAGGCGCTGTCCGCCCACGACCCGCCGACCCCCGGCCTTGGGTGGTTCCGGGGTGGGGGGATGCGCCCCGCGCGCCGCCGCCGTGCGAGGCGGACGACGCGGCACCGAAACGGCGACGAGGGATCGGCCCGCCTCTTTCACCTGCAGGAACAGCGGGTCGCCGAGGTCGCTCATGAACAGGGCGACGAAACAGCGCGTCCCCACGCTGCCCACTCCCACCACCTTCCACGCCAGGTCGACGAGCTCGAAGCGCTCCAGCAGGGCGCGACGATCGCTCTCCAAGGTGGTCGGGTACTTCGCCAGCACGCTCCGCACTCCCTCGGAATGCTTGTCGACACCCTCGTGGGACACGAGGGGAGGATGGTCGACGATGCGCCGCTTGCCCCCGTCGGTCCGCACCGTCAACTTGGGGAGCTCGGCTCGAGACGTCTGGCGGTGGGCTCCGGCCACCGCTGATCGGACTGGCGCCACGGACCGTCGCCCGATCGTTCGCAACGCCGCCTTGGCGTCCACCCGCTCGTACCAGACATCGAGCGTTCCCATCCCCGCGAACCTCGCCATGTGGCGGCGATAGGAGCGGGCCGCGGCGTGCGCCGCCTCGGCCTGGTCCTCGGCCCCGATGCCCGAGACGCGTCCGATCACGACCGCGCTCGCCGCCAACCGTTTGAGGTCCCACTCCCAGGGGCCGGGTGTCGTCTCGTCGAAGTCGTTCACGTCGAACAACAGGCGCCGCTCGGGCGATGCGAACACGCCGAAGTTCGCCATGTGGGCATCTCCGCACAACTGGACATGCAAGCCGGTCGAGGGGGTCCGGACGAGGTCGGACGCCATCAGGCCCGCCGCGCCGCGCAGGAAGGCGAACGGCGACTCGAGCATCCTGCCCCACCGCACCGGCACGAGGTGCACGAGCCGGCCGGCATTCTCGGCGTCGAGCAAGGCAATGGGATCAGGGCGATCGGCAGGTGGCTCCCACGCACCGTGGCTCGTGCGCGGCACCACCGTTCGGCGACGGCGGCCGATGCGGCGCTCCCGGTCCCTCCCGGTCTCAGGCATTGGAACGGCGCCCTTTCACCGAAGTGGCTGTCGCGAAACGATATCGGGCGCCGTCCCCGCACAGGGAACGGCGCCCGACTCATACATCTGGTTTGCTTTGGTCACCGGTCGTGCATTGCGCACCCGGTGGGTGGCTTGGTCAGGCGGCGCCGGCCTCTTGGCCCTGGCTCTCCTGGCGCAAGGTCGCCTCCACGTTGAGCTCGATGCGGACCTTCTTGCCTACGACCACGCCGCCGGTCTCGAGGGTCTGGTTGTAGGTCAGTCCCCAGTCTTCGCGGTCGATCTCGGTGGACGCCGAGAACGCCACGGCCTGGGTGCCCCACGGTGTGGTGTTGGCGCCATCGAACTCCACGTCGAGCACCACCGGCCGCGTGACGTCGCGCAAGGTCAGGTCGCCGGTCACCTTCCAGATGTCACCGTCGAGCGCGACCGACGTGCTCTTGAAGGCGAGGGTCGGGTACTTGTCGGCGTCGAAGAAGTCGGCACTGCGCAGGTGAGCGTCGCGCTGCTCTTGACTGGTCTGGACGCTGGCGGCGTCGATGGTCACCTCGACCGAGGACTCCTCGGGGATTTCGGCCACGTTGATCGATCCCGAGAATGTGGCAAAACGGCCCCGGACCTTGGTGATCATGAGGTGACGGGCTACGAACTCGACCGTCGTGTGGGCCTGGTCGAGGTCGTACACGCCGGCTGCCGGGACGAAGGTGCCTTCGTAAGACCGGGTCGAGGTGGCCTGCGGGTTGGTGGTGGTTGTGGTCATAGTGCCCTCCTGAGATATTTGCGACTCATACTGTTGAGTACGCAATCATCTTACTCCAGATGCTTGCGGTGTCAAGCAGTTTTCTGACCGGGTGGGCCGAGCGGGTACGGCGTGGGGCCAGGGCCAGGAGAGGTGCAGGTCAGGGCCCTGAGGGGCGTGGACAGCGGCCGGGCTCCCCCGGCGACGGTCAGGCGCCGAGGGGAAGGGGGAACTTCTCGACGAGCTCGTGGGCGGGCACGGGCCGCGAGAAGAGGTAACCCTGGGCGAAGTCGCAGTCGAGTCGGAGCAGGGCATCGAGCTGGCGTTCGGTCTCCACGCCCTCGGCGATGACCTGCAGGCCCAGGGCATGGGCCAGCTTGACCACCGCCGCGACGATCTCCGCACCACCCTGGTCGACGCCCAGCTCGTCGACGAAGCTCTTGTCGATCTTCAAGATGTCGAGCGGGAAACGCTGGAGGTGGCTGAGCGACGAGTAGCCCGTCCCGAAGTCGTCGATGGCCAGGGTCACGCCGAGGTCCTTCAGCGCCTGGAGGACCCGCAGGGCGGAGGCGGCATCGTTCATGAGGGCGCTCTCGGTGATCTCCAGGGTCAGGTGGGCGGGCGGCAGCCCGGTGTCGTCGAGGATCCGCTCGACCGTCGAGATGATCTCGGGATGGTCGATCTGTCGGGCCGACAGGTTCACTTCGACGGCACCTCGGGGCCCGCCCAGGCGATCGGCGCGCCACATGCACAGTTGGCGGCAGGCCTCGTGCAGCACCCAGGCCCCGATGGGGATGATGAGCCCACTCTCCTCGGCGACGGGGATGAATTTGCTCGGGGCCACGAGCCCCTGCTCGGGATGCTCCCACCGCAACAGGGCCTCGACCCCCACCGCCTTCGACCCCTTGATCTCCACCACCGGCTGGTAGAAGAGCCGGAGCTCGCGACGTTCCAGGGCGCGGTGCAGCGAATGCTCGGTGTTCATGCGGTCCAGCACCCGCATCCGCATGACCTCGCCGAAGACCTCGACGCTCCCTCCCCCACGCCGTTTCGCCTGGTACATCGCCGCGTCGGCATTCGAGAGCAAGGGTGTGGCCTCGTTGACACGCCCGCTGGTACAGGCCACGCCGATGCTGGCGGTGATGAACACCTCGTTGTCGCCTGCCGCGATCGGCGTCGACAACGCATCGAGCACCCGCCGGGCATAGGCGACGGCGTCTTCCTCGGCGTCATCAGAGTCGAAGAGGACAAGGAACTCGTCACCACCCAACCGGGCGATGACCTCAGCCGTGCCGTCGGCCGCCTCGAGGCGAGCCGCCACCGCCACGAGGACCTCGTCGCCCACTTCGTGGCCGAGCCCGTCGTTGATGGCTTTGAAGCGGTCGAGGTCGAGCACGAGCACGGCGATCGAGCCGGGCGCGCTCTTGCCCTTGGCAAGTGCGTAGGCGAGGCGGTAGGTGAACAATGTCCGGTTGGGAAGGCCGGTCAGCGAGTCGTGCAGGTAGGCATGGGCCAACGCCTCCTCGGCCGCCTTGTCCTCGTCCTGGTCGTAGAGGAACCCTCCGATGCGCAGGTCGGCTCCCGACCCGACGATGTAGGCCGAGCCGAGGACCTGTACCTCGTAGCCCTCGCGATGGAGAAGGTCGAGCTGGCGCGGACGCGTCCGCTTCATGGCGTGCAGAGAGCTGCCCACCGACTCCAGCTCGTGCAGCACCGCCCCTCGATGGCGGTCGGGGATCAGGAACTCGGTGATGTACCGGCCGAGCACCTCGTCGCGCGACCACCCGAAGAGCACCTCGGATTGACGATTCCACTCGGTGAGCTTTCCCTGCGCATCGGTTTCGACGAACGCATCGCGCGACATGTCGAGCACGTGCTCGATCCGTGACCGCAGGCCACTCGCCACATGCCGGACATCGCGACCGGTCCCGGCACCGGTGGAGAAGTCCACCATCCGCTCAGTCACCTGAACCCCCCGTGGTGTCGTCTGTGGTGCGGACTCGTGCGCACTCGCGCCCAATGGCAAGGCTTCGTGGCGGGCGCCGGCCTACCGGAAAGGAGGCTGCAGGGCCGAGCACGCCATGTTTGCATCTGTGTTTTTTGTGGTCAATGGAGCGGGTGTGAAAATAGTGAAGACCGAGGTCCTATTCACGGATACTGGACCTCACCTCACTCTGAGTTGCCGTCTCACCCGTATGAGCGGCAGCCCGGCGCAGCTCGCGGGGCGGACGTGAGGCATGGGATGGGTTGGTCGCCGTTGGGGTTCCCGCCTAGGTTGCCGTCATGGTCGTCGTCACGGGGGTGCTCCAGAAAGAGGCCTGGGATCGCGATGTCATGCCCCCCGTGGAGCGGGTGCGGCCCGGGCTGTGGTCGATCCCGGTGCCGATCCCGGACAACCCTCTGCGCTACGTCCTGGTCTATGCCTTCGAGCTCGACAACGGAGTGGCCATCGTCGACGCCGGCTGGAACACCGACGACGCCTGGATGGCGCTGAACAACGGCCTCATCGAGGCGGGCGGGTCGATCAAAGATGTCCAGGCGGTGCTCGTCACCCACATCCACCCCGACCACTACGGCCTGGCCGGCCGGGTGCGCGAGGAGTCCGGGGCGTGGATTGGCCTGCATCCCGACGACGCCGAGATGCTCGAGTCGCGCTATATCAAGACCGACGATCTCCTGGCCCGGATGCGTGAGTTCCTCGCCGACGCCGGTGTGCCCGCCACGAAACTCCCCGATCTCAACTTCGCCTCGATGATGATCCGGGGCCAGGTGACCATGGCGGTCCCCGACGTGTTGTTCGAGGACGGCAAGCGCGTCGACGTGCCGGGCTGGGACCTCACCACGGTATGGACGCCGGGACACTCGCCGGGTCACGTCTGCTTCTACAGCGAGGAACACCGCCTCCTGCTGTCGGGGGACCACGTGCTCCCGCGCATCACGCCCAACATCGGGGTGCACACCCAGCAATTCCCGAACCCACTGGGCGAATACCTCGAGTCATTGCTCAAGTGCCAGAACCTGGGCGTGGACGAGGTGCTCCCCGCTCACGAATACCGGTTCGCGGATCTGCGGGGACGGCTCGACGAGATCATCACCCACCACGCCGACCGCCTGGCCGAGATCGAGAAGCTCATCGACGAGCATCCGGGCTCCACGGCGTGGGACATCTCGGTAGCCCTCAAGTGGTCGCGGCCGTGGCACGAGATCGCCGACTTCATGCAACGCGCCGCAGTGGGCGAGACGTTGGCGCACATCGTCCTGCTCGAGAACCACGGGCGGGTGCGACGTGAGGGTGGCTTCCCGTCGCGCTTCTACCTGCCCGACCAGCGCTGAGCTCGGGAGCTCCGCAGACGGTTCAGGGCGTGTCGTCGCCACCGGGCTCGGGCGCCTCGCCCCACCGGCGCCGGGCGCGACGGTGCCGGATGACGACGGCAATGACCACGACGACCACGACGGTTGCCAAGATGGCCAGGGAGTACACACCCACGGTCTTGGCCACTGCCGCGTAGGACGTCCCGGCGCCGTAGCCGATCAGCACGAACGTCGTCCCCCACGCGATCCCGCCGGCGGCGTTGTACGTGAGGAAGGTGCGATACCTCATTCCGCTCATGCCGGCGAGACCGGGCACCAGGGCCCGAGCCAGCGCCAACCACCGGCCCAAGAACACCGCTGGTCCCCCGCGACGGGCCAGGAGGTCCTGGCCGCGGTGCACCCCGGGTTGGCCCCGCAGGGGCCGGTGCTCGAGGAGCCAAGGACCGAGCACCTTGCCGACCTCGTACCCCACCGAGTCACCCACGATGGCGCACACCACGATCACCACCAGCATGAGGATGAGGTCTACGTGGTGCAACGAAGCGAGCACCCCGCCGATGAGCGCGGCCGTCTCACCGGGGATGACGAAGCCGAGCAGCACCGCCGCCTCGCCGAAGACGAGCAGGCCGCACACCACATAGGCCACCGGCCCGTGGAAATGCTCCAACCACGATCCCAGGCTTGCGATCAGGGTTGGGCCCCCGGAGACAGGTGAGCTGCTGTCAGCGGGCCCAGGGAGCCCATGAGGCGCTCACCCAGGTTCGACGCCGACACGCCGGGCACGTCATGAAGCGCGTATACCCGCGGCCCGGCCGCCACAGCCAGATCGGCAGATGGAGCATCACGAACTCGGTCAGGTGGATCTCCGACCGACCACCGCAAGTGCTGCATTCGACGGTGATCGAGCTCAGGATCCCGCGACTCGCACCGGGTCGCATGTCGCGCGGCGCCTGGGGGCGAGACGCGTGCGGCGCGTGCGCATCGATCGAGGAGACGACTCGTGCCGTGACCGAGGCGCGCGCTTCGTCGGAGAACAGCGCATGCTTCCCGGGCACGTCGCGTTCCGAGGCGCGGCGGGGGCCACCCTCGTCGCGCTCCGCGGGTGCCCAGAACAGGGCCCGCTTGCCCAGCGGGTCTGGCGAATCGGTCATATCGTCGCTCTCGCTGTGCCCGGACCGCTCAGTGGGCCGGACGCAGATCGGCGTCGAGCTCGCGAGCGATGGTGCGGTAGGCCTCCGCACCCGGCGACGTCGGGGCGTGCTGCAAGATGCATCGGCCCTGGGCCGGAGCCTCGGCGAACCGGATCGATTTGCGCACGGGCGGCTCCAGGACGCTCAGACCGTAACGGGCGCGGACGTCGTCGAGCACGGCCTTGCCGTGGCGGGTGCGTTCGTCGTACATGGTGGCGATCACGCCGCGCACCTCGAGATCGGCGTTGGCGAACATGCGCACGTCGTCGATGGTCTCGAGGAGCTGCCCGACGCCGCGATGGCTCAGGGCCTCACACTGCAACGGGATGAGGACCTCGTTGGCCGCCGTGAGGCCATTGATGGTGAGCACGCCCAGCGACGGCGGGCAGTCGATGAGGATCATGTCGTAGTCGTCGGCCACGGTGGCCAGGGCGTGGGCGAGCACGTGCTCGCGTCCGGTGCGCGTGAGGAGATGGACCTCGGAGCCGGCGAGGTCGATGGTGGCGGGGAGGATGTCGAGGCCGTCGACGTTGGCCACGACGCGACGCGCGCGTCGGCTGCCTTCATCTTGCGCACGAACACGTCGTGCAGTGATTGGTGGAGGTTCTCGGGGTCGATCCCCACCGAGTAGGTCAGGCACGCCTGGGGGTCGAGGTCGACCAGCAGCACCCGGCGGCCCAGCTGCGCCAACGCGAAACCGAGCGTGTGGACAGTGGTCGTCTTGGCGACGCCCCCCTTTTGGTTGGCTACCGCCACGATGCGCGCCACGGCCGGAGTCTAAAGCACCCCCGTCACCCCGGGCAGAGGCAGTTTTCGTTGTCCGGGGGACGTCGAGAAGAACGCCGAGAGCGTTGACCGCTAGTCGGCGGGTGGTTGCTCGCTTCGGTCCAACTTGGCGAGGAGAGCCTTGAGTCGGAGCAGTTCCGGTGTGGTCAACGCGGAGAACGAGGTCGGCGGTTGCCCGAGGATCTTGCGCGCCTGCGCCAGCGCGTCCACGCCGGTATGGGAGAGGGCCACCATCTTGACCCTGCGATCGGTGGGGTGGGACCGCCGCTCGGCCAGCCCGGCGGACTCGAGCCCGTCCACGAGCGATGTCACGTAAGAGGGGTCGCAGCGGAAGTACTCGGCCAGTTCCCGCATGGGAATGGGCTGGTCAGGTGAGAGACGGAGAAGAGTCTTCAGACCGCCCGGAGCCAGGCCGGTGGCGTCGCAGGCCTCGTGGAAGCGCTGCTGGCCTTCGCGTTCGAAGACGAGGGCGTAGAGCGCCTGCCACGCTTCGCCGGCGGCGACCTCACGCTCTCTCCCCTGATCGGGTACCCCGTCACTTGACATCTTTCGACCTTTTAGTAACCTTAATCATCTCGGCCACAACTATCAACCTTTGATGGGAGTCTATAACTGATGGGTCAGGATGGGGCGGAACAGGCGCTGACCGAACACAGACACGCGGGGCTGGCCCTGGTGCTGATCTGTGCCGTCCAGATGATGGTGATCCTTGACGGCACCATCGTGAACATCGCCCTGCCGTCGATTCAACACGAGCTCCACTTCTCGGCTCCCGGCCTCGAGTGGGTCATCACCGCCTACGCGCTCGACTTTCGGCGGGCTTCTTCTCCTCGGGGGTCGCAGCGGGGACCTCTTCGGCCGGCGCCGGATGTTCACCATCGGCGTCATCATCTTCACCGCGGCCTCGCTGCTGGGCGGCTTCGCCACCGACCAGCTGTGGCTGATCGCGGCCCGCGTGGCCCAGGGCGTCGGCGGCGCCATCGCCTCACCCACGGCTTTGGCCCTGATCCAGAACACCTACCCCGAAGGGCCGAAGCGCTCGCGCGCCATGGGCGTATACGCGGCCATGTCGGGCGCGGGCGGCTCGCTCGGCCTGTTGCTCGGCGGGATCCTGACCGACGTCGCCTCGTGGCGGTGGGTGCTGTTCGTGAACGTGCCCATCGGCCTGACCGTCGCCATCGCGGCGCCACGCATACTCGGGACCACGCCGACACGACGCGGTCGCCTCGACCTCCCGGGTGCCCTGTCGGTCACCTTGGGCATGGCATCGCTCGTGTACGGGCTGTCGCGTGCCGCCACGGCGGGATGGTCCGATGAGTACACGATGGTGGCGTTGGCCGCGGCCGTGGTGTTGCTCATCACGTTCGTGACCATCGAGACCAAGAGCCCACACGCGCTGATGCCCCTGCACATCTTCTCGGATCGCAACCGGGCCGGCTCCTACGTCATCATGCTGTGCCTGGCCGCAGCGATGTTCGCCACCTTCTTCTTCATCACGCAGTTCGTCCAGAACGTCCTCGGCTACAGCCCGCTCAAGGCCGGGTTCGCCTTCCTCCCGATGACCATCGGCATCGGCGGCACCGCCAACATCGTCTCGCGCCTCGTCGGCAGGATCGGCACGCGCAAACCCATGACCGTGGGCCCGTTGTTGGTCACAGGTGGATTGCTGTGGCTCTCGTTCGTGGGAGTGCATGCCGCCTACCTGTCGGTCATGGGACCGTTGCTCCTGCTCGCCATCGGGATGGGGTCGACCTTCGTGCCCCTCACCCTGACCGTCATGTCCCGGGTACCCCGGAACGAGGCTGGATTGGCCTCGGCCCTGCTCAACACCGGTCAGCAGATCGGCGGATCACTCGGATTGGCCGCGCTGGTGACCGTGGCCACGAGCGTGACGAGAAGCCACCTGGCCTCGGCCGGCCGCGCCGTCACTCATGCCCAGCATTCCTTGGCCACCACCACTGGCTACGACGCGGCCTTCCGGCTCGGATCGCTCATCGCCCTGGTGGCCTTCGTCCTCGCCGTCACCGTCATCAGGAGCCCCAACCGCATGCCGACGGCGGTGGCGAACGAGAATGCCAGCGTCGAACCCGAGGCCGCCGTCGCCTGAGTGGCAACAGCCGAGGTTGTCGGGATGTCGGGCGCCACCGATCGGAGACCGGCCGCATACCAAAACGTGCCCGCGGCAGGAGTCGAACCGACAACCTGGTGGGGTGCGTCGAGCACAAGACCACGACTTGCGCTAGTCGCGCGAGATCGCCGCACGCGTGGCCCGGGAACATGGGGCTGCCATGCTCTGTCGCCTACCGCCTCCCCTTGTCTTTGACCAACCGAACCTCACCGGAGCGGCCCAAGAGAACGGTCGGAGCGAAGAGTGCAACGCCACGTGCGTACTCATGTCTCCCTCGTCGACCGAACGGAACGGTGTCGATTTTACCGACGCGTCCAAGATGAGCCCCGCCTGCCAACTCGTGACTGCCATCGTGGTCGTGGCTTCAATGTCCGCTAAAGGAAACATCCAAACAACGGCGGCGACACTGGACCGGGGCGAAGCTGACGGCCCCCAAGGGGAGTCGATCTGAGACTCCAGTTGCAGCACGGTCCAGTCCAGCCGTACGCTCCGCGACGATGCTGGGGAGTTTGATACACCGGCCGTCTTCCGGTCGCGAAATCGCCGGCGGACGGCGGACGACGCTCGTGAGAACGCTGGGCCTCGCCGGGGCAGCCGTCGTTGGGCTCGGGATCGGTGTCCTTGCAGGCGCCGATGCGAAGATAGCGATAACGGGTTCAATCGTTTTTCTGGTTTGTGTCCTGCTCTTCGCGGGCCGAGGTCGCTTTGAGACGAAACTGCTTGGCGCCGTGATCTTGGTGGCGGCGACTGCCGATATTCCGCGGAAAGTGACCTTTGGCCCCATTACAGGACTTGGACTCCTTACGATCCTCTTCCTCGTTGCGACGATTCCATTCTGGACCGCCAATCCAACCGCATTCCGCGCTGTGCCGCGGCCCTTTCTAGCATTTCTGCTCTGGGTCACCTTTGTTAGCTGCATCTTTTTTCCAAGCAAGATTGGTGTGCAGAATATCCTCGTCTACGTCTCATTCGTTTCGGCAATCGCCCTAAGCAGCTATCTCACGAGAATTAGTCCAGCGTTTACTCAGCGAATGGATTGGGCGTTCCGCCGAGCAGGTTGGCTTGCAACTGGGCTTTACGGCGTGAGTGTTGTCCTGTTCGGATTGGGAACTGGAAAGGTGATCGGATCGCGGTCGTACGCCCTACTCGTTCTGCCAATCCTTGGGTATGCATTAGGACGGTTTCGCCTTGAGCGACAATGTGGCCTCTTGATCATCGCTATTCTCGCAATGACTCTCCTGAGTCTGTCGCGTGGGGCGTTCGCTGCTGAGTGCGTCATGGTTGGCCTGACGTGGTTCTTCCCAATGCGGCTTGGTTCATGGTTGAAGACAGGATTGGTTGCAGCTATTACGGTCGCCGTATTCATCCTTGCCGTGCAGGACGTTGGACCGTTTCACCAGCGCTTTGCTCACGGTGCAATAACGACGATCGCCGGGGTTTCAATCAACACGACAGGTCGCGCACCGCTTTGGAGCGAGATTTGGGATGACTATAAGCAATCACCCTGGATTGGTCGGGGTGCCGGGTCCGGTGACGACCTCGCAGCTAGCGTGTTCGGAGCCGGCGCCGGAAATGTCCATAACGATTATCTCCGTCTCATCCACGATTTCGGCCCCGTCGCCTTAGGACTCTGGATCTTCGGATACTTGGGGCTCTTGCGCAGATCGCATCGCCGGATCAAGGACCGAACACCTCTGGCCCACTGGCATCTGGCTGCGCTCTTGGCAATGGTCGGTGTGGCAATTGAGATGTTCGTCGACAATCCCATGATCGAAGTCGACGTCATGCTGCCTTTAGCGATCCTTGTTGGAATATCGTTGACAGGCGCGAGTTTAGCATTGCTCCCTGGAGGCAACCAAGAGCTTAATACTGGACGGACCTAGTTCGTCACGGCTACTTAAGGTTTCTGGCCTCGCAACTCAAGGCAACACTTGGTCCAACACCTGTGCAAGCGGGTTAGCGAGATAGGTTGCGTAGGTATTGGATACGTGACTCGTATCGATATATGCGATCATGTTGCGTATGACACTTGGGCAAAGGTTGTCGTAGCAAAACCATTGCCAAGTGGGTAAAAACTCTGCATCATCAGCTTTCGCTATCGATTGGACAACGGTCTCCGGATCCGTCAAGTCCGGGGTGACTGACGTAGTACATTGGCCAAGTGTTGCGTTCGGTGCCAAAAGACAGTCGGTGGTGTTGAAACTCATCGCCGGAGTGTTCTCGAAGACCACTACCTTTGATGACATCGCGCGCAATGCCTCGATCTCTGCGGTGAGGCCCGGAGCCTCTGTCGCGTAGTAGCTTTCAGAGAATACGATCGCAGCGGGTTTGAGCTGCTTGATCTCAGATATCGCCCAGGGATACCAGTGAGCACAAGACCCCGAGGGCTCCGTACCAGCCGCGGCCGCCGCCGAACACGCCACTTTGATAATAGGAACCAGGTCCCAACGCACGCGTGCTTGCGAAGCTGATCAATGGCGTCATCCACATCAACGTGTGTGAGTCCCCAAAGACCACCAGTGTTCGAGCGCTATCTACCTTTCCGAAGTGGCAGATCGGACCCGTTGTACCGTTGGTGCTGACTGAACAACCATTGATCACCGGAAAATCAGTCGCAAGATTCTGAAACGAAGGCGACAGTCCACTGGGGATTAGACTGTGCTGTGCAGCCCGCGAAACGCTTGCTGCAACCGCAGAGACATACGGATCGGTGATGGGGGCCGTTGTGGTGCTGGTGTCGGAAGGGGCGGTAGTTGCGGACGGCCGGACAACCGCCGTTGTGGTGCTCGCCCCGGAGGAACTCGACGTAGCAAAAGCAGGCCCTGGCGGGATGGCACCGGCTGTTGTGCTGGTACTGCCTACTCCAAAGTCGGGTAGAGAGGAACTCGCCAAAGCATCGGTGGTTGCGGCACCCAAAACGGAAGCCACGAGGATGACCGATACGAGGCTAATCAACCATAGCCAAATAAAGCTCCAGCGGGGTTTGCGAAGGACGCGTGCGTGCCGAAGGGGATTCTCGAAAAGAGTATAGGTGACCACGCTGAGCAAGAAGGCGAAACAAAGAAGGAGAACGGAGGTCAGTGCCGACAAGGTATGTCCAACATGTTCTCTTGCCAGGATCAGTACTGGCCAGTGCCACAAGTAGAACGAATACGAAACATCACCGATGAAGATGAGCGGTTGTCGAGCAAGCAGTGTGCTTGCAGTCCGTCGCGCTGCCCCATTCCGCCAGCGATGACCGTTGCGGCGCCCAGGACGGGAACGAGCGCAGCAAAACCAGGAAACGAGGTATTTGCTCCGTACCAAGGGCGCCCGTGAATATTGCGCCTAGACCAACCCAGCTAGCGATTGAGTGCAAGCGCACCGGAATTTCGGGAGATCCAAGGTGAACAGACTGCGAGAAGGGCGCCCACACCCAGTTCCCATGCCCTCGTCAATGTTGAAAAATAGGCCGCTGTCGGATTATTCGTCGTGTCGATGATTGACCAAGCCAGAGACAACAAGATGCACAACACCAGGATCAGCCCGATACGGTTGATCCGAGGGTTGTCAGCCACCTGCCAACGGACTCGTCTCGGCCCTCGCCGCCGAGTTGAGATGAGGATTGGCTTCCAAACGAAATAACCAGCGACCATCACGAGAGCAGGCCACACCACATAGAATTGCCCTTCGACTGCGAGCGACCAAAAGTGCTGTAAAGGTGATGGCGGGGCAGTGCCTGCGAAATAGTTTGTCGCTATTGAAGAAAAATGCACGTTGGCAGCAAAGAAAGCTGCCGAGATCGAATCATGGATCGCAGAAAGGGCTCGGACAGGATTCAATAGGAGTTCAGAAGCGATATCCGTAGCGATAAGCGTCAATATGGCCGCAGGGAGAATTCGCCGGGCTCGGGCCGCATAGAACCGACGAAAGCCCACGCGTCCGGTCCGGCCAGATCGATTCTTTAGAAGCCACTGTGTGATCAAGAAGCCGGAGATAACGAAGAAGACGTCAACTCCGATATAGCCCCCCGTAAGATACGGGACATTCGTGTGCTGGAGTGCAACGAGAAGAACGGCTACCGCTCGCAATCCTTGGATGTCGAGCCGAAATCCTTCGTTCTTGGCTGCGTGAGCAGTTCTGGCAGTGGTTGGCTCAGCTCGCACTAGAGAAACCATCCGCCTGGCACTCATTACGCTTCCCCCCCGCACCATCTGGAAGTCAGATTCCCAGAAAATGGCACAATGCACAAGCGGATTTTGCCTAGACCGGGGACGTCAACAGGACCAAGTGCAACGGGACCTAGACCCCGATGGGCAGCACGATCGTAGTCGTGACTTTCATTATTAGCTAGGCATGGCTGAGTCTGCCTTCAGACTTCGCGCGAGGCGCGGCACCATTATTTGACACGGCTGCGAAGATGCTCCAAGAACAGAATGAGCAACATCGATAATTCGTCGCTACGGGCTATGGAATGTGAAGCAACGAGTTCCCTGTAGAGCACCCATTCGTTTCTTCTATGAGTACGAGCAGGGTATCGGCGGGTGTCACTGTGTAGTCGAGAGTCGGCTTCGTACCGCAAATGAGCTCAAAGCCTTCCAAGAAGAGGCGAAGCCAGAGGCCCACATCTGCGCACGGCTGGCATTCTCGGAAAGGCGGTCAAAAGGGGGCACCACTTATCAGACTCCGGGGGCGACGATCCGGTTCCTTCCGAGCAGCTTTGTTCCCCAATTCTTGCCTGTCCTGGGGCGCGGTGACACTGATAGCATGTGGCCTTCCTGGTCGATCATTGGTGCGGGTGCAGAGTAGATCGTCGGACCCGCCTTGGTCTGAAGGGCCGAGATCGCTGAGGACAGGTGGTCCGGATGCCACGCATCGTCAGCGTCGAGAAACGCGATGAATGGCGCATTTGCGATGTCGAGCGCAGCGTTGCGAGCGGCCGCCTCTCCGCGTTCTCGGCACTGGATTACTCGCACGCGACCTTTATAGAGCGGAGCATGTCTTCGACATAATGGTCAATCGAGCCGTTATCCACCACCGTGATCGATTGAATCCACATCTCCTTGGTCCAAAGCACTGCCCACCGCGCGCCTTAGGTCGGCGCCGTTGTTCAAGGTCGGAATCATCGTTTCGATCATCATGTTTTGTTGCCGTGTGCATCAGGAGCCATTGCTCCGCCCCTCGGAGGTCATGGCGCGATCCCCCATCTTGGCCTTAGAGGGCACGACTTCATTTTCAGCCTTCTGCCCATCGTTCACCCCATTTTCCGCGATCTCGACGCCGATGTCCCTATTAGGGCCGATCGTCATCCGGTGGACGACTACTTGAAGCATAGGACCGTTTGCCATAGTGACCTATGCCAATGCCCCCCGAAAGAGCGTCCGGACCAGCGGAAATTGTCGCCTACTCCGCGTGAGCACCGAGGAGCAGGCCGTTTGCAGCCTCGGCCTGGCGGCTCAGGAGAGGGCCATCACGGCCTAAAACAACCCGCGGGCCACCCCAGATGGCGATTCATACGACGCTGGCGTGAGCGGCAAGACTTTCACTCGGCCACGCTGACGGCGGCCCAGGCTGCTCTCAACTCCGGCGCAGGCACAGTCCTCACGGTGGCCAAACTCAACCGGCTTACCCGATCCGTGCACGACGCCACCGGCCTCATGCTGGCTGCTGTCACTGTGTCCCGACAGCTCTGGGCGGAGGCCGGCGGTATCCCACGACCGTGGGTAAATAGCCCTTTCAGAGAGCAACGCAGCATGAGTCGACGCACCTTCGATCGGCGTGAAGCTGCCCTCGGGCCTATGGCACGAGAGCTACTGGCACGAGGGCCGCCGGCATGTCGCCGAGCGGACCTTCGCATGAAGGGGCGACGCGAACGCCTGGCTCGCAGTCCAGTCTCGACATCCATCGCGGCGTCGATCGACCCGATGCAGAGGAAACCTTCCGGAAGGTCGGGAGACCGCTCGCGCGATCTCTCCGACCTCCGCCCACGCTCTGCGCACCGCTACTACCCGCTGCTCGACCTGCATCTGCTCCCACCTTGGGGGACACGCCTGCAGGTCCCCCTCGTCCGTGAGCAGGTGGCACTCGGCCCGTCGCCACCAAGCGGGAGCCGCGGCAAGCGCCGACCGCCTCCTGCGCGCCATCTTCGCCTCAGCCGTGGGCGACTAGCTGCTGCTGCGCTCCCCGTATCGTGTCCCCAAAGGCGGGGCCGACCGCGCCGTCGAGCGCCCCACATCAGGGTGGCCGAAGTGCAAGCCCTCACCGAGGCAATGCCGCGGGCCTCCAACTCGCCGGACCCTGGCAGTGGGGGGCGCTGCGCAGCGGGCGAGGTGATGGGGCTGCGTCGCCATGACCGCGCTGGGCACGCTCGGCGGTGGCCGCCTTGCGCTACCAGCAAGCAACCGCGGACCGCGACCGCGCCATCGCCAAGGCCCTGAGCCAGCTCGTGCGGAGGCCGACGTCGTGCCTATCGACCACGCCGGCGTCACCCCATCGCGCAGAATCGCGTACGCCGGACATGCGGCCGGCGGAGAAGCACGGCGTGACCTGGTGATTGGTGCCCCCGGCAGGAGTCGAACCCGCAACCTGGTGGGTAGAAGCCACCCGCTCTATCCAGTTGAGCTACGGAGGCGAAGGCTCAGTTCAGCTGAGTTCGGGGCTCGCCCCTAAAGGCCAGCGTACTCCGTGTATCGTTGCAATCCTGCGTTGTCCGGCGCATCAGCCGGACCTGCATGGTGGCCGTAGCTCAGCAGGTTAGAGCGCCAGGTTGTGGCCCTGGAGGTCGGGGGTTCAAGTCCCCTCGGTCACCCCGACGGCGGTTCGCCCTCCCCGATTCCGGGGAGGAGTCGCCTACACTTCGCCGACGCGCCTCTAGCTCAATGGCAGAGCAACGGACTCTTAATCCGCAGGTTCCGGGTTCGAATCCCGGGGGCGCACTACCTGAGGTTGACCTGAACCCCATTTTTCGGACCATCCTCTACGAGGGATGTCGGGTGAGCCAAGACATGGCCCGGGCCTTTGCCCACCGCTATGTGCCCTTTTCCGAGCCCATTTGAGCGCCGGTCTGAGCACAGCGCAATTACCTATGGCGGAACGCGTCTAAGGCTTCGTGGGAATCCGTGGAGCCAATACTGACTGGGCAATCCGCTGGAATTCCAGTTTGATCTTGCCTGGGTCGTACTGCTGCCTCATGACGCGCCAGGCAGCCTGTTGAGTCTCGGATTCTCGTGCCATCGCATCGTCCGGCAGGAGGGAGTCCAGAAGACTACGGATCGAATAAACCGACGCGTCGATCTCACGGGCAACGCCACATTCGATCAACCTCCTCACCCCAAGACTGTTGGTCACGCCAACGATGACGCCTGCCTCAAGCGCTTCAAGGAGCGTCATCGGAAGACCCTCTCTTACTCGGGACGGCAGAAGGCAGACGTCCTTGTCGGACCAGAATTCAAGGGCTAGGACCCGGTCGAGTTGGCCCACGTATGTGGCTGTCCAGGTCTCAGTCGGTAGGGCGCCCCAGGTCCCAGCCAAAGTGAGCTCAACTCCAGAAACGTCCCTGCAAGCCGACAGCAGTAGATCGACGCCCTTTTCCTGGCAGATCAAACCCAACGATCCAATCTTGAGCGTGGACCCCTTCCCGCGCCTCCCAATTGGCCTTGCCTTCACGCCCGCAGGCAACGGGTTTGGGACTACCGACGTTGACCACCCCGATGGAAACAGCTCGGCAATGTCGGATGCCAGCACGATCCAGATGCGTCGAGGAAGAAGATGGCGAAGCAGATACCCGGCAAGTGGGCGCTGAAGGCGACCCGGAAGAAGCGATCCGTGTAGGTGGATCACACATGGCACGCGTCCGATTCGGTAAACGAGCAATATCGCGATGTCTCGGATCAAGGCCGGCCCAGATTGGGATATGGCGAAGTAGCACATCGAGGGACGCATCGTTATCACGGTGCCGCAAGCCCTCAAAAGCAGCTTGATGGCATGGGGAAACGAAGACAGCGCCCATTTTCCCATGTTCGAAAGTGGGCGCCCAGGTGCACTGAGGTTCACCTCCTCGACATCAGACCAGATCTCTCGAAGCCATGGGATAAACGTGTCAGCGGCAACACCCATTCCGCCAAACTCGCTTGGATGCCTATATGCAACGACATAACCCCTATCGGCCACCAGGAACGATCCTCCCTGCTATCGAGACGGTGGCCTACTTCAGGTCCGCTCTCTCGACTCCCATTGCCCAACTTCATTTATCGGTCCGACACGCGGTTCGCCTACACTATTCCGAACCAGCATGGTTGGTTCATGACTCGCTCCGGGAAGGTTCACTGCAAGGTGGAGGTCCAAGCCACGATCGTCGATCCAGCTCAACGGACGGCTCGGAGTGAGCAAGAATACGACCTGGACCCAAGACGCTCCCAAGAAGGAGTGATGAAAGCGGACCTGCACCGGGTCAGTGGCGAGCTCATCAGTGTCGGAGCTGACATCCCAATAGTCGCTTCCACCGCCACCGATTTCCTTACCGATATTCATCTTGCGCGGGTAGAATCGACGTTCGACAACGACACCGACCTCGACGTTGCTGCGGTGCACACACTTCGCGCCTTCGATCTCGCCAACCTCGACGTATTCGCCGGTCTTTTGCGCTTGCGGAACTATCTGCACGCGCCACCAGTCGAGCAACTCTAACCAAGTCATGTACGCGGTCATCTCAAAGGTGCTGCCTCCCGATGGCGCAGCGAATCTCGTGGCACCAAAGTCGTCGAGGGCATCCCTGCCCATCGGCCGGGACAAAGCACTTGTCGACGTCGTAGTGGAGGGCCATCTCTCTACGGCTGGTGCCTTGCCCATAGTGCGCTCCCAGGAGGCGCGGTTGCTGGGCGAACTTTACCTCGAACGCGGCGAACAGGCGTTTTCAATGGTCGATGGCGCGTTTGTCTTCGTACTGGTCGACCGAAGGTCGCGGACGCGTATATGCAGGGATCGACAAGATCGGGAAGTCGCAAGCGTTCGTCGCCGATTTCGCCGATCGTTTTGTCTTCGCAACGTCACTCACTGAAGTGATCACAAATGCCGGTCAACAACTGAACGTCGATCTCTCAAGCATCCATGACTTCCTAGCACTTGGCTGGGTGCCCGCCCCACACTCGATGTTCGTGGGCGTCTCCAAGCTTGAACCCGGCTCGTACGTCACATGGGATGGCAATAGCCTCACATCGTCGGTCTACTACCGGCCCAGTCACACACCGCCTTTCACCGAACGAGCGATTCCCGAACTCTCCTCAGACATTCGCGAGCACTTGCATACGTCGGTGCGGCGGGGTGTGCCCTGGAGCGACTCATGGTCAGCATTCCTGTCCGGAGGGCTTGATTCCAGCGGGGTCGTATACTCGCTCGGCACCTGCACCGACGAACCGTTTCCTACATATTACGGCACTTTTGGCGACCTTACTCGATACATGGTGCTGCCAGACGAGGGCCGCGTTGCGGAGGTGGTAGCTGTCGCTTTTGGCACAGAGCACCACATCGTGACGATTGGACAGGAAACCCTCGAGTGTGTGCCGGCGCTTGTGCGGGCGATTGAGGAACCCTTAAGCGACGGCGGCCCCGTCGTGATCGACCACGTGATGCGGGCAGCCAAAGCGGACGCGACCGGGATCATGACGGGAGTCGGGGGGGACTTTCTCTTCGGGGGAGAGCGGCGGCATCTACTCATCTCCCTCCTCGAACGCACGAGACACCTTCCGGTGTGGCGTGGAGCACAAAGACTGGCCGATATCCCCACGGGATGGTCGGAGCGACTTACTCGGATTCGCTTCGATCTACAGCGTGCGGCCAGCATTCGCACGCTTCCTCTCGGAGATTTCTACGCACGGCGCTTGCACGGAGATGGAGTGATCGAAAGACTCCTTCGACCTGAAGTGTTGGAGACGCTTCAGCGCACGCCACTCGACGAGATCAATGCGTGCCTCGCCGACGTGAAGGGCCTCGACAATCTGACGGCGCTCCTCTACCTTGATCTGCGAATGCTCGCGCCGGACAGTCTCGCGCGTGACGTGGAGGCGCTTGGCCGAGCACACGGGATGGACGTTTACCATCCGTACCTCGACGCCGATTTCGTGGATTTCGCGATGACGATCCCTCCGCGCGACAAGGTGAGGGGGATGCGGATGAAGTACGCCATGCGCCAGGCCTGGCGCGGCCACTTGCCCGACGCAGTCTTGACGAAGAAGAAGGGTGGGCTCGGAGCGCCGATCCGATATTGGATGACCCACGACCCACTCGTCAATGAGCGGCTCTCACCAGAGGTCGTCGAGGGGCGCGGCCTTTTTCACCACGCCGAGATCGACCGTATGCGCCGCGACACGCTCGAGGAACGGAGGGACTACTCGACGCTCCTCTGGGGCCTCTTTACACTCGAAGTATGGATGTGTCAGTTCGCGGATCGACGACCCGAGTCGCCTCCCCCACAGGTGGCCAGCGCGGCCGACTGATGCAGATGAGGCTCAAGCGAGTCGGCCTTCATGTCGCGGTCGTGCCGTGGTCGACGAGACTCCTTAAACGAACCCCTGTGCCGCTCCCACCGAGTCACTGAGACTGATAGTGGTGTTTGCCGATCTACCGTGTGACCGCAGGCCCACGCACCGACTCGGGCGCGCACTGCTGCCATGAGGCCGATGCTTGTTTATGGAGCACGCCCGAATTTTGTCAAGATCGCTCCGATCTATCGGGAAATGCGGCGACGGGACGATGTGGATCCGATCCTGGTGCACACCGGCCAACACTTTGACTCGTCGATGTCCACGGAGGTCATTGCGGCGCTCGAATTGCCCATTGCAGACGTCCATCTCGACGTTGGGCCAGGATCCCAACCGCGGCAGTTGGCGAAGATCGTCACGCGCCTCGAAGCCGTATACGAAGACGTTCATCCCGATAACACCGTGGTCGTTGGCGACGTGAACTCGACTTTGGCTGCAGCGCTCGTTTCCGACATGTTGGGAGTACCCGTCGCCCATGTAGAGGCCGGTCTTCGGAGCTTTGATTCGACGATGCCCGAGGAACGCAACCGGATACTCACCGACAAGCTGTCCCACTTGCTCTTTGCTCCATCGGCTGATGCCGTCGACAACCTACGCCACGAGGGCACGACGAAGGATCGAATTCACTTGGTCGGCAACGTGATGATCGACTCGCTGGATTGGATCCTTCCTCGACTCGACATCCCCGATGTGTGCCGACGGTATCATGTCGAGGCAACGGACTTCGGACTTGTCACACTCCATCGCGCTAGCAACGTCGATGATCTGTTTGTGCTTTCAGGGCTGATTCGAGCGCTCTCGGAAGTCTCGCAGTATCTGACTCTCCTCTTTGCGGTACACCCGCGCACCCGCCAGCGGCTAGAAGACTCCGACCTGTTCTTGCCCGACAACCTCCGCCTGCTCCCACCGGTCGCGTATCCAGATTTCGTAGCGCTCATGTCTGCTGCCGCGATCGTTCTCACCGATTCCGGAGGAATTCAAGAAGAATCGGTCGTTCTCGGAGTCCCCTGCTTGACCTTGAGGGAGGAAACCGAGCGGCCAATCACGCTGACAAATGGTCGAAACGAGATTGTTGGCACTAAGCCCGATGCAATTGTGAAAGCGGCATTAGCGAAACTCACACATCCCCCAGAATGGCGGGGAATGCCTTTCCGACCACCGCTCTGGGATGGCCACACGGCCGAGCGCATAGTGGATGTTTTGGAAGCGGAATCATTCGCGCGATAGATCTCTCGACCCGTGCTGAAACCACAGGGCTGGATTCGCACTCGGTGGCCCATACGCAACTTTGCTCGCTGGCAGAAGCGATGGATCGAGGGCTAGGCGCTTGAGCCCCTATTGGCGCCGATACTCAGTTCGAAACACGCTTGACCAGATTCAGCTCGAAACACGCTTGAGCAGATTTAGCCACGGACCGCGCTGACGTACGCGGCCCCATGGACGTTTCGTCGAGTCGGTAGCCGCATGGTTGCCGGGTTCTCCGGAGCCTTTGAGCTCGAGGTAAGCACGCCAGATTCACTGGCAACATCACCGCTAACCTGCTGGACATCATGGCGATCGAATCAAGGAGCGTTTGTCGATGGCCGGGCACATTGCAGTGGAACATCTGTCCCCACGTTCGACAGTGGGGATGTCCCGATGTGCGTGGCACTCTCCGGACTGTTCAGCGGCTCTTCCTGGGTATCCGTCTCTTTCGGGCGCATCGAGCAGCACCCTTGTCTGAATACCTGCCGGGGGGCTGCGAACCATGAAATGGTGGGTAGATATCGCGAATTCCCCGAATGTCACGGTGTTCCGTCCTATTGTTGAGTGCCTCCGTCAGAACGGCCATGAGGTCATAATTACTGCGTGGGACCGTGGGCAGGCAAAGCAGCTTTCTCTAACGACGTGGCCCGAAACGATTTTGATCGGGAGCCAGGGTTTCCGCATTCCTGCGCTGGCGAAAGGAACTGCGATCTTGGAGCGGGCAGGTCGCCTAGCACAAACAATGCGCCCTGAGGCGCCCGACATGGCACTTGGCCACGCGTCGAATGCACAAGTCATTGCGTCTCGTGTTCTGGGTATCCCTTCGATCAATATGATGGATTACGAACATCATCCCGCTAACCATGTCGGCTTCCGTTTTGCCAACCTGGTTTTCATGCCTGCCGTCGTTCCGATCTCATCGGTCCGCAAGTTTGGGTTGTCTCCCAAACGCTTGGTGCCGTACCCGGGCCTCAAGGAGGATATTGCACTGTCCACCTTCACTCCCGACCCCAGCTTCCGCCAACACCTTGGACTGCTCGATGAAGAGGTGGTTGCTGTCATCCGACCTGCTGCCGAAGGTGCCCTTTATCACCGCCACCAAAACTCGCTCTGCGAACAAGTTGTAGTTCATCTCGCCAGTGAAGGTTTCACGGTGCTGATCTCGCCGCGAACAACGTCTCAAGGCGAGAGATACAAAGAGATTGCCGGGGTACGGGTTTTGACGGATGCTGTCTCTGGCCCTGACCTCCTCTACCACGCTGACGTTGTGATTGGTGCTGGAGGCTCGATGACACGCGAGGCCGCCGTCCTCGGGACTCCCACGTTTTCGATCTTCCAAGGCAAGCCTGCAGCAGTCGATAGCGTGCTCGAACGGGAAGGGAGACTGATTAAGCTTACTTCGCTGACGGATCTACCCTCTCCAACTCGATTCGGGCGTTCAACTCCATTCACTCCGAGGCCGGCCGTCTTGGACCGGTTTGTCAACCTGCTCATGCAGAGGGCACAGGGGTTGATTCGCCACTGACGCCTATTCCCGTTGGAGAAGTTGGGATCCGCGGCATTGGTCGCGGATTGCGGAGCGCGGTCCTAGGCACGACGCAATCCAGTTGAGGCATACATTTAGGGAATAGGGCATAGTCTCCCACGCCAATGAGGAACTCGGAGACACACTCAGACCTCACCTCTCATGACTGATCCGACGACCAACGAGCCCTTGGCGACGCTCGCCAGACGTGGCTCTGCCGCCCTCGTCGGTCTCGTGATCAATGCCGGCCTCGCATTCGGTTTCACCCTAATCGCAACACATCAACTCGAAGCTAGCGATGCCGGAGCGCTTTTTGAGGCGATTGCGATCTTCACGATCGCAAGTTCGATAGCAATTCTCGGCTCGGACGTAGGACTGCTCCGCTTCATGCCCATCTATTCTCAGACGCGCCCTGAAGATATGCGCCGACTTTTGGTCGTCGCACTCCTCCCCTCCCTGGTGATCTCCCTCATAGCCGGAGCGTTGCTCTACGAGTTCGCCGCTCCTTTGACTCACGTATTCCTAAGATCACAGGCCCCGGGCACGAGCCACATCCTGAGAGTGTTCGCTGCCTTTCTTCCTGTCGTCGGTTGCACGACCGTTGTGCTTGCGGCAACGCGGGCGTGGTCTATCCGCTCATACGTGGGAATCGGCTACATGCTCTTACCACTCGCCAGGATCGCGCTTCTTGGAATCGTTGCGATCGTCGGCTCAACCCTGTTCCGAAGCGCTTTGGCTTGGACTACTCCCCTTGTCCTGGCTCTTCTGTTGTCTTGTAGGAGCTTTCTAAGGCAAGCTCCACGCGCCACTACCGCGCATTCGTGGCGGCAAGGCTTCTCCCGTCAACATGAGATCGCTGTTCCATTTTGGCGTTTTAGTTTCCCAAGAAGTGTGGCAAGTGTTTTTGAGATACTTCTCCAGTGGTCCGACGTTCTGTTAGTTGGAGCGTTCGCCGGAGTGTCGTCCGCCGCAATCTACGCAATCGTCAGTCGATACATCTTCCTCGGCATGTTTCCCGCCGGGGCCGTAGCCTTCGCGATCGCCCCACAAGCCAGCAGCCTGCTGCATTCGAATCGACATTCTGAGGCGATCAGTCTCTATCGAGTGTCCACTTGTTGGATCATGATCCTTGGGTTCCCGATAATGCTTTCCCTGGCTGCCTACTCGCCCCTATTCCTCTCGCTCTTCGGAAGCCACTATCAGATGGGGGCCACCGCTCTTACAATCATCGCTATCGCGATGCTCATCGGCCTGGGTACCGGTGCGAATGCAATCATGCTACTTATGGCAGGGGGGAGCGCGGCAAACCTGATCATATCGGCCATCTCACTGTCATTGAATGTCCTTGGGAATGTGATATTGATTCCTCGCTTTGGCCTCACCGGAGCTGCAGTTTCATGGGCAGTGGCAATCATGATCAACAACGGCTCGACATGCGTCGTACTTTGGGTTCGGTTTCGAATGCATCCGTTCGGACGCGCATTCACATACGTCGCTCTTTCCGCGTGTAGTTGCTATGGAATCCTTGGCATTATCGGACGCACTGTATTCGGAGATGGGGCACTGACGGCAACACTCTTGCTGTCCGCAGGAACCTTAGCCTACGTCCTCCTCATGTTCACTGCTCGTAGTACCCTCGCACTTCGCTCCTTCGGCGAGCTTGTCCGAACGAGGTCCCGCCCGGCTTCTTACACAGCACATTGCATGAGTAAGACGAAGATCCAACGAGCCGACGCGTCGTCTTTCATGCTAAGGCGTCAGCAGGAGCGGAGTGGCTTCCCATGGCTACATTGACCCCCGGCACTTCCGTGTCGCGCCGGCAAGGGCTTCCTCGTAGGCGACCTTCCAATCGTTCGGGGGTAGCAAACATCCGCGAGCTGTTAACATCCAACGTTGCATAGGCAGGAATACCAACGGCGAGCGGCCGCGAGGACATTCATCCCGAGCACATCCTCAAAGACAGCGGCTGATCGCCTCGATCCCCCGAGTTGCGGCTGCAGTCGGCGACCATGTCGTCACTGCGTCGGCGCGCCAGCGGTCGGGTACAAGCGTTGGTGCTTGACGAATTCGGCTGGCGAGGCATTCTGCGAACACCGCTGGGGCCCGAGGATCAACGATGTCTCCGATATCGCTCTCCGCAACCAGATCAGGAACCGCACCCACCATCGATGATGTGACCTGAGGCAGGCCCGCAATTAGAGATTCTAAGCACACAAAGCCCCACACGTCCTGGAGCGACGGCATGACGAAGACGTCCGCTGCAGCGTAGAACTTCGGCAGACCGTCTGGCTGGACAAAACCAGTCCGCGCCACAGGAACCTTCGGATGTGCGGTGGCCCAGTCGTCCACGTCCGCTCCCGACGGGCCTTCCCCGACAATGAGCACGCTCCACGGTGGTACATCAGGGATCTCGAGGAGGGCCGTGAGCGCCTCAAGCATCTCAGGCACACCCTTGAGCGGTGTAAGCCGCCCTACAAACAACAAGACCGCACCGTGCAGTGCAAGTTCGGCTCGCACTTCGTCCCGAGTCGAGACGCGCTGGTGATCCACAGCTGTCCGCCAGGAGACAGTGTCCATGGCCGTCATCCCGAGGTCGATACGCTCGCGCGGCACACCGTAGTGTTCGAGCGACTTAGCGGACTCAACCCCATTGCCCCACACTCTTGTTGTGCATCGGAGGAGCAGGGTGCGCCGCAACGTGCGGACATGACCGATTCCGTCGGACTGAGGAACCCCTTCCCACCACACGATAAGGGGGCGACGACGCACGCGGCAGAATAGTGCGGCCCAGATTGTCCGCACTCCAAGACCGCTGGACACGACGACATCGGGCAGGAATCGCTCGAGGATCGAGACCGTGTTCAACGGGACCTGGAGCACTCTGCGGTCTACAAACCGGCCAGGGATGTGCGGCGGTGAAATCATGAAGCCCCGCGTCACGAGCCAGTCGAAGTTGAACTCACTCTCATCCACGAGCCAGTCGCGATCTGGTTCACGATTGGTGTCAAACACGATCAAGAGGTGACAACGCTTCGCGAGTTCGTTGAAGAACGCTGTTCTATATGGAGCTGGGGCGTTGGTCAAGAGCGCAATGCGTGGAGTCGAAATTCACGGTATTCCTGGTCAAGCGCCACCTGTCCTGTCGCGCTTCCCCGCAAGATCGACGGACCCCGTCCTCCTGGACCACGGCGGGTCAGCGTAGCCGTATGCGATAAGCAAAGGGAGAGTGAGACCTCCGACGATCACCTTTTGCACGAGGGGCATCTCGGCGCGCCACGTAGTATCTGTTCGCACATTGATACTGCCTCGCGCGAAACGTACGCGGTTCCCGCCAAGTGCATGGAATGGCTGTGAGGTGAAGGTCGAATGAGGTATGACTCTTGTTCTTTCTGAACCTGACCTTCCTTCGGCAAACTGAAAGATCCGCAGTAGCTCTTGGTCTGGCGCAGCGGTGAAGCGCTCGTATCGAACCAGGATCCGCTGGTCAGCGGGAATAAACGAATTCAAGAGAAGGTTCTTAAAATCCCACCACAGTGCACTTTTCCAGGGGCTCATTGTTGCCATAGACCGGTCCTTCAGCGTTGGATGCCCCCGATACTGCACATTCTTGATGTCACGTTTGGTCCACGAGAACGCCACACCACGGCTATCACGAACAAGGTGAGCGACGCGAAGTTCAATGCCGGGCACATTGCGCAATAACATCGCAAAGGGGGGGCTCTTGGTGGAGTCGACGATCACTTGACAGCCTGAGACCTCCCTAATTGCGCGATAGAGCTGGCCCAATCGTTGGCAGTAGGCGCGGAAATTTCCATCGTACGAATGATCGCGTGACCCCAAAAGGAGCTGCGGGATTCGACGGTGACGTGTGTAGCGCGCCTGCTCATAAAGGACCTCTTGAACATCGACCGTTTCCCAGCCTCCAAAGGCTTCGTCGCCAACTGCACACCAAAACGGACAGCTCGCGAACGGCTTTCCGCATCCACAGAGTTCGTTTGTTCGTAGAGCCTGCCAGACGTCAGGCAACTCGCCGACGGGGAAGTACCCCTCGTGGTTGCCGAGGATCGCCGACAGGATCGTGCTTCCACTACGGCCCTCCCCTCCGATAAACAAGACGGTGATCGGCGCCTCCGACAGCTGCGCCGCTGGGCTGGAAATCCTCCGATCGGCGTCGCTTCGGTCGGTTTCACGCACGCCTGTGTTCCGCTCCTGTCCGGGGGAGGCGATTACGCGCAGCGAAACTTTGGGGTCGTAAGCCCATACACCGACTTAGTCTTGGCCTTAGCCTGCGTTGAGACGAAGACTGTGCAGCGGATCGCAGCGACTGCACCCTTGATCGCGAATCGCCCGAAATCGTCCTAATGACGGTCATTGCGTGCGGATATTCCGTTCGCCGTGGTCCACAGATGTGATGTCTCTGCGAGATTCACCGCCAAAGCCGATCCTGTCCGGCACCTAGGGCGCGGTCGTCGCTCTGCTATCGGGCGTTCCCGGCGCAGTCGTCGCTCTGCTATCGGGCGTTCCCGGCGCTGCCGCCGTCACGAGGACGCCGCTCCCGTTCTCACTTTCGAGAGGGTCTTCGTCGACCACCACGATCTGCGCCAGGAGCACATCGTCGTCATAGTCGTCGAACTCCTCCTCGTTGGGTGCCGGCGTCAGGTAACCAACGGCGAACCCGACGGCACTCGTGATAATGAGCAAGGGCAGCCAATGGCCCGGTCCGGCGGTGAAGATGCCGAAAGCGGCCAAGGTGAAGGTCAAGATGAGCCCAATCCCGAATCCAGGAATCAGGAATCGCACACCCCGCAACCAACGGTTTTGTGGCAATGCGTGACGCGCCATCGCCAACAAGGCCAGGCCGAGTGACGACGCAGTGAGGACGAGAACGGCCAAACCAAAAAGACCGTAGATCGAGTTCAGAGAACCGTGGACCTTGGCCACGAGAGGCTGTGATGCAATCGTTGCGCCATTGGATGCGAGCAAGGCAATGGTGCCGACGATCAGTCCTGTCGCCTGGCTCCCGATACCGCTCATGCTGATGGGAAACCCGAGTGACTTCGTCGCGCCAGGAGGCACGACCAACTCCACCGCGGTGTCATAGGAGAAGAGCGGAAGACTCACCACCTGTCCGTCGATGCGCACTGAAGAGACGCTCACGGTGGAGGCACTGTTGTTGGAGAGGGTGATCTGCACCTCGGCGAACCGGGCCGGATAGAGCTGAGCCGGATGGGCGTCCGAAGACGTGACGACGGGTTGACCGTTCACAGTGGCCGTGAACGACACTCCGCTCCCCGCTGCTTCTGCCACAGACGCTCCCAACCCCACAGTCACCAACACCGTGAGACCCACCAAGGCAACCCAGCGAACTGCCGCGGCAGCGAGAGCTCCTCGCGGCGCGCTGATGCCCATTCTCGGTCGCATGCGCATCTCAGCGACCAACCGAGACAGTCGAGGACCCGGCTGGGGGCAAAGCGGTGCGTCGGGCCACCAGGACGAGCCGATTGGCCTGGCGCCGGGCACGGGTCCGCTCCCCCACTTGCCGACCGGCCAGACCCGCGAGGAGACCAGCCACCGCGCCCAGGACCGCACTCACGATGAAGGCGACGAACGTGGGCCCCGAAATCCCCAGCATCCATCCCCACAAGGTGGCAGCCACTCCGCCAACGACCCCCACGATGATCAACCCAGCCACTGCGGCATTGCGGTTATCTCGTCGGCGTCCGCGTCGGAGGCTGCGCAGGAGCGACTCTGTGTAGGCGACGACAAAAAGCAAGAGGACGATGCCGAGGACCCCACCAAAGGTGGAGAATGCGGATCGGGACAATTGCACACCGAAGTGGTCGTTGTCGGTGCCCTGAGGCCCCGCGAGTTTGAGAGTTGCGGCCAGCTTTCCGCCCACGACGTAGCGCCCCGAGCTGGCGTCCACGGTCGTGTGCAATCCCGTGGTCCCTCGCACCAAGGGCACGGGCGTCGACCGAACCACCGAGACGCCGCCGAGCGAAAGCACGATCTGGGCCGTTTCGGGCGCTCCCCCACCGGACGGAACGTTGCGGACCGTGATCGGGATCGGCTGGTCGAGGTTTAGCGGAACTCGTCCGCCGACAGCGGGGTCATGGCCCGCCACGGTCACTGCTCCTGGCCCGAGGACAGGAGCCGGGCTCGAGGAGCCGACTCCGAGCAGTCCGAGTACGACAGCGACGACTGCGACGAGCACGGCGGCCCACGCCGGACGAGTGGGGAATTCGGGCACTGCAACGGGTGCCTGGCGCAGAGGCATGAGGTCGCCTAACTCGAGCCCTGTGGCCGCCGCGCCGCCAGCGTGGAGCTCGACGACGGGGCGCACCACAGCCCCATCGGGTCTGCCGGCCCCCGGCGCTGACGTGAGCGGTGCACTTTGCGCGCTGGCGAGAATGGGCCCGGGTTCGCGGAGGGCGATGCCCGACCGCTCCAGCCAGTCCGGACCCCACGAAGCAGTGGCGGCGTGCCCGATGGCAACCCCGAACGCCTCGGCGGTCTCGAATCGATCCCCGGGATTGCGTGCCAGCGCTTGCATGACGACTTCGGCCACGCGCGACGGGACTCCGGGAGCAACGTCGGCGAGTGGGGTGGCATCCTCGTTGATGTGGCGCATGACGATAGCCAGTGACCCTCCCTCCTCGGAATAGGGAAGGCGACCTGACAGCAGCTCGTAGAGCATGACGCTTGTGGCATACACATCAGTGGTGGGGCCTAGATCGGCGCCGCTGGCCTGTTCGGGTGCCATATATGCCGGGGTTCCGAGAATTCCTCCTTCACGAGTCGCCAGTGTGTCGTCCTCTCCCAGGACCCGGGCGATGCCGAAGTCGGTCACCTTCAGCACCCTGTCCTCGCCAAAGAGCACGTTCTCGGGCTTCATGTCACGGTGCAGCACGCCACGCTGATGGGCGCCGCTCAGACCCGAGCACACCACCAGCGCGATGGCGCAGGCCGTTTGCTGGTTGAACCCGCGGTCGACGAACCGACCCCAGACGGTGCCGCCCGCCAGTCGCTCCATGACCAGGATGCAGGCGTCATCATGCTCGACGTAGTCGTACACTGGAACTATGTGCGGGTGGTCGATTGCCGCAAGGACCTTGGCTTCGGAGAGGAACCGGGAGCGCACGGACCCATCGCTCACCAAGCCGGGTGAAAGCTGTTTGATGGCCACCTCGCGCCCGAGCTGGCGGTGGCGTCCGGCGATCACGACGCCAAACGCCCCGCGTCCCAGTTCCAGCCCAATCTCGTACCCCGGCAGAGCCACGCCCAGGGTGCTCTCTGTTTCCACCAGGCTCCTCGGTTGGCGGATCTGTCAACGCCCCGCCATTGCAAGACATCTCGCCAGCCCCCGACGTCGGGTCGGGACCTCGGGAAAAACGATAGCTCACGGTCATCGCGCCCGCCGAGCCGACGACCCCGCAGGGAGATTCTCGGCTGTCAAAGTCATTCGCCAACCGGTGCCAAGCTTCCCACTGGACACCCCCATCGAGCACTGGACTGGACACCCTGACCGACAAGATGAGCGCCGCGATGGATGAAAGCCGGCCGTTCGGCCGCATCGTTGTGGACCCTGGGAGCCCGGGCGAGGTCAGTCGGCCCCTCGTAGACAGGGTCTTCGTCGGTCGCGAGTGCGCCGGGGTGGACGACGTTCATCGGATCCTGCTGGGCGACGACATGGCCGTGTCGCGGAACCACCTCGAGATCCGCGTGGACCCCGAGCAGTCCCGCGCCGTCGTGGTCGACACGTCGAGCAACGGCGTCCGGGTCAATGGCATACGAATCGAGCGTGCCGTGGGCGTCCCACTCAACGACGGCGATCAGATTCAGGTGGGAAGCCACGTGCTCGAGTTTCATGCCGAGACGGTGACGACCCAGAGGCCCGAGAGTACCGTGCAGCGGTCAACCGTCTCGGTCGCCACTCCCATGACCATGGCCATGATCGTGGGTGACCTCATCGAATTTTTCGACGGTCTCGGAGCAGGCCGATCAGCAGGTCCTCATGCGAGACGTTCACCACCTCTACACCAAGCTTCGAGAGCTCCTCACCCAGTACCGAGGGACTCTGGTCGACTACGTCGGCGACGCCTTCTTTGCCAGCTGGGAGCTCGAAGTCGACCCGGCATCAGCCGCGAACGCCCTGAGGTTCGCGCTGGCAGCGGACGTGCTGGTCAACGAATGCACGGCTGATTTCGAGCTCCGCTACGCCGACGGAACGCCCCTGAGGATGGGTTGGGGGGCAGTCATGGGCCCGGTCGTGATGCAACTCATGCCCGGCTCCGTCGTCATGGTGCTCGGTGACGCCGTCAATCTGGGCTTCAGGATCTCGAGCATTGCCGGACGGGAGGATCGCCCGAACATCCTCGCCACCGAGTCGGTTCGGCAGGCGGCGGATGGCCAGTTCGTATTCGGTGAGCCGGAGACGGTGACAGTCAAGGGGCGGGTCGGCATCGAGACCATCTACGGCGTCTCCGCCCTCTAGGTCTCCGTCCTGGCCTAACAGGCGGGGATCTGAGATCCTGCCTACTCCACCCCCGGGATGGTTGGTGCTCCTCGGCGCCGCCGGCGGCGGCGGGCGGTGCTACCGAATTGACCCCGCACCAACACACCTCCGAGCAACACGAAAGCTCCACCCACTGCGACGCTGCCCTCGGGCGCCGAGACTTTGGCTGTGGTCACCAACGTCGCGACCGCAACGAAGCTCTTCGACCCGCACGTAGCGGTCACCCTCACCTGTCCCACTCCCTGAACGAACGGAGTGAGCGAGGTGGAGAACGCTCCTTGGCTATCGGCGGTCAACTGACCAACTCTTTTACCGTTGATGGAAACCAGTACCGCGGCCCCTGGGGCGCACCCACGGCCGCTCATGACCGTCGGTTGCCCTGGCACGAGTGTGACGCGACTGAGCTGGAGCGTGGCAGGGGGCCCCGTGCTCGACCCGGCTGTGCTGGGGGCGGGTGGCGTCAGGCCGGCGGTGCTGGGGGCAGCCGGCGTCTGCGTGATCACGACGGTGATCCCCGTGCGGGCGGAGTCACCGGTTGCGCCGTTGGCGACGATCGTGTGTCCACCCGGTGTCGTGTCTGTGGGAAGTGTCACTTGTGTGGAGAAGGAACCACCCCTGTTCGAGGCCGTCGAGCCCAGGGTCACGCCGTGGCTGAAGAGCGTGAGGGTGATCGACTCGTCGGGCACGAAGTTCTGGCCGGTCACGGTCAAGAGTCCACCAGGAGTCGAGATCGAAGAACTCGTGGCGATCACCGCGCCACGAGGTCCTTCGAGTGGACTGGCGAGGGCGGCGACCTGCCAACCCAACCCCAAGACCAAACCGGCAGTGGCAGATGCCACGATCAACCTACGCTTCATGGCCACATCCCGACCTACCTACCCCACTCACCGTGGCCGATAACACGAATTCACGGTAAGGCTCATGGGGATCCGCCGTCAAGGATGA
Source organism: uncultured Acidimicrobiales bacterium (assembly GCA_963846125.1). Taxonomy (GTDB): domain Bacteria; phylum Actinomycetota; class Acidimicrobiia; order Acidimicrobiales; family UBA8190; genus Chersky-840. The sequence continues at coordinate 151,674 of CAWJUR010000004.1, read as the reverse complement.
TCGAGCCCACCCCATTGAGCAGCTCAGGCTCATTTCGCCACGAAATGAAAGACCCTTTCCTGGACGCACGGCGGGTCCAAGGTTCCAAGCGGGCGCGTCGCTACGAGCAGCCAGAGTCCACGGGCCGGCAGGCGTCACCACGACCTGAGCCTGCACTGGATTGGCCGAGGGTTGGAGCCGTACTGAAAGCGGGAGGGTAGATCCGGCAGCCAATCGTCCGACCAGGCTGACCCGAACCGTGACCGAGGCTCGGGGCGGAATTGCCACGTAGGTGCTGTAGGCCCACACACCGAGCTCACGCGTCGCCGACATCGTGCCGGGGGCTCCGTCGATGGTGACCTGGTCAAAGGACAGAGGACTGTACACAGAGAGCCAGGTCTTGTTGGTGCCCGGTGCCAGGCCCGGCTCGGCTGGACTGCCGATCACGAGGGGCGGGAGCCCCGTGGCCGGGGCGTCATTGGTCAAGGTGACCCGCAGGGCCGAGCGCTCCGCCCCCGTGCTCGGGTCGAAGGTGACGTGATCCGCGATCGAGGTGTGGAGATAGGCGTCGATCTTGTTCGCCCCTGCGTTCTGCGTCGTGACGGCCACGAGATCCCCGCCGTTGGCCTTGGGGAATGCGTCTTCGAGATGAAGCGCCTGCACCAGTGGCTCATCGTCGGGATGTGCGCTCCAGAAAGCAATGCGCCCACCCAGGACCGCAGGCTCGAGCTCCCGTGATAGCGCTCGGGGACCGGGTAGCGATCCGTTCACCAGTCTTTGGAACGTTGCGTGCAATGCAAATTGCAGGAGATCATGCCGGGTGTTTTGTGCCAGCCCCGTGAGGTACTCGCTCTTCAACAAGACCTCGGGTGCGTTGTGACTGGTCAGTGGCTGCGCAAGCCCCGGTACGGCGACAGGGCCGGTGATCGAGAGTAGCGGGGCGAGCCCATAGGGATCGACCATGAGAACACCGTCGAGCTGATCGCCACCGGCCTGAGGGTAAAGCTGCGAGATGACGTCGCCCACGGTGGGGAGATCCGGCGAGTAGGTCGTGTCCTGGAAGTGCTGACCCGGGTCGAACTGCCCGTAGCGGGCCAAGAAGTCCGATAGGCCCGTGAGGCGACCGCCACCGTTCGGAAGCACAGCGTCGAGCGACTCGACGGGGCCTGAGACAGAGAGGCTGAGGTGACCATTTGCGGCGGTGAGTTCGCCGTAGGCGGCCACGATGCCGTCGAGTCCCCGACTTTCCGACGGCGATACAAAGGCGAGGAAGTAGTGCTGGGGTCCCCGCTCGCCGAGCATGTCAGGGACCAGGGGGATCGCTTTCACCGCGAGGGCGGTGCTCGACTTGGCACGCCGCAGATCCGAGTCGAAAGTCCGTAAGCGGGCCCGGATCGGCCCGACCAGCCATGGGCCTTGCAGGCCGGCGAGATGAGCCGTAGCCCCTGCCAGGGACCTGTCCAGCGCCTTCGCCGGACCAAGCATGGCGCTGATGCGTCCGAGATCGACCTGGCCCTTGTGGTAGTTGACGTTCTGATAGTCGAAGCTCGGTGCTTCGCGCGCCGCGACAGCGACCACGTCTCGGGCCGTTGTTGCCCCCGCTGCCAATGCCTGCCTCTGCTGGGCGATGACAGGAACCAACCTCGCGACTGATGTCCACCAGCTCTCGAGCTTCGAGGAGGCACTTCCGAATTCGGTCGTGGCAGTTCGAAGCATTGGAGTCGCCCCTGCGGCATTCCCTCCGCCGACATCTGCGAAGGCGGATTCGGCAGCGCGTTGTCCGACCGAGATGTCCGTCTTGGCCAAAAATGTCGCGAGCAGCAACGGGACAGAGAAGCCCACCGCGAGCACCCCTGTCAGGGCCACTATCCTCCTGGCTCGCCGCCGTGCCACGGTCGAGGAGCGTCTGTAGGCCGAAATGAACAACGGAGCCATAACGGCGCCTGCAACCGCCGCCGTGGAACCGTGGAACTCGACGGTCGGCCACCGCAACATTGTTTCCACGCCGAGCGCTCCGATGAGTGCGCCCACGCGCCGCCTCGAGTGCTTAGGAAACAGCGAACCGATAGTAATCAGTAGTGCAGCTGCTGCTGGGATTTCGAGCCACGTGCGACTCATGGCCACGGCGACGACAGAAAATACGAGCAAGGTCTGGCGGCTGGCCCGGCTACAGACGTAGGTGACGAGGGCGGCGAAGATCGCCGCATAGACTGGATCCACAATCGACGTCCCCGTCGGCCGGCAACCGGCCGCCGCTGCAGCAATTCCGGCAGCTCCCGCCAGTGCCAGCACAATAGAGGCGGACACTTTCCGCTGTCGCGACGATCGTCCCCTGCGCCTCGCCCTGGCGCTGTGCCCATTGGTGTCGGTCACGTCCAGTTCGTTCCGCAACGTGCGGCAGTGTAATGAGACGGCCTTCTTGCATGCACGTTCGATCACGATCGTCAGCACGAACATCATCGGCGTGTGCTCCGCGATAGCACCGACGAGTCTTCGGGTCAGAGCCCGTCGGGAACTTTCATCGGACTTCCTAAGGGCAACCTCGGCGTCGCAGTCTCGGTGCTGGCCCGGTTCGGCCTTCATCCTCGCCTTCAGGACCAGGGTGATTGCCTGACGCAGTCGGCGAGAATCTGCCCGGCGGACGGGTGTTATCTTCTCGTGCCCGGTGGCTGTAACCCAGCTGGTCACGCTATGCTTTTTTGAGCTGATCGGGGGGGTTTTGGACGGACACTCGTGAATCGAGTCCGAGGCAGCGGAAGGCCATAGGTCGATGCATGACCAGGACGCCCGCGAACCTGCCACACCTTTAGCTCCAAATCCGCCACACGACCTTCCGCCTCGAGCGAGGAACGCTTGATGTCGACGACCATGCCCGATTCGGACATTGATCTCCGAAGCTACCTGCGCGTCCTTCGCCGCCGGAAGTGGTGGGTGATCCTCTGCACCGGGTTGGCCCTGGCGGGGGCGATCGCATACTCCTTCAACGCCGCCAAGGAGTACTCGGCCACGGCACAGCTTCTCGTCCAGCCCCAGAGCGGAACTCTTGCATTGACCGCCCCGGCCCAGCCCATCACGGCGACAGACGTGGCCACCGAGCTCCAGCTTCTGACGAGCGCGCCTGTCGTCGATGCCGTCAAGAGCCGCCTTCATCTCTCTCAACTGAACGTGAAAGGACACAGAGCAAGGATCAGACCAACGTGATCTCAGTCACGGCCACGAACCGCGATCCCGCGCTGGCTGCCCGTGTGGCCAATGCCTTGGCCACGGAGTTCGTGAACTACGAAACCTATGTGGCCCTGAAGAGTCTCACGACCGCCGAGGTCCAGCTCCAGACGCAGATCAATGTGATCGAGCAGGAGCTTGTATCCACGGCGGGGACGCCCCAGGGAGTCGCCCTCGCCAACCAGGAAGCCGTGCTCAAGGAACAGTACGCCCAGTACCAGGTGGTCGGTACCCAGACCACTGGGGGCGTCGACGGTCGTCTCGCCCGCGGCCGTACCGAAGGCTCCCAGCTCGCCGAAGAAGACCGAGATCACTTTGATCGGGCTCGCCGTTGGCCTCCTCGTCGGACTGGGGGTCGCATTCACCGTCGAGAACCTGGACGACGCCATCCGTTCCCACGACGACCTCGAGCATGCCGCACCAAGTATCCCGGTGATGGGCCTCGTACCCATGATCGGATCCTGGCGAGATCGTGCCGAGCCCTTCCTCGCCATGAGGTCTGAACCCACTTCTCCGGCGGCCGAGGCCTACCGGTCACTGCGCACGTCGTTGCAGTTCACCGCCTACGAGAATGCGATCGGATCGGTGCTCGTCACGAGCCCCACCGCCACCGAAGGCAAGACCTCCACGGTCTCGAACTTGGGTGTCGTCCTGGCCACGGTGGGCAAACGCGTCGTCGCTCGGTCTCCGCCGACCTGCGGCGACCTCGACTGGCGGCCTTCTTCGGACTCGAGGAGGGCATTGGACTGACGTCGGTCATGATCGGCGAGCTGACCCTCGATGACGCACTGCAGCCGGTTCCCGACGTCCCTGGACTAACCGTCTTGGGGTGCGGGCCTGTCCCTCCGAACCCCGCTGAGCTGTTGAGCAGTCCCAAGTTCGCCGAGATCTTCGACGAGTTGACCAGGCGCTTCGACTTGGTTCTTGTCGACAGCTCACCGCTTCTGCCGGTCACTGATCCTGTTCTTCTGTCCCGATTGACCGATACCACTCTGCTGATTGTGGCCTCGGGAACGACGACGAAGGGACAGCTCCGGCGAGCCGTCGAACAACTCGCCCAGGTCGGGGCCCGACGTGTCGGGATCGTGCTGAACGAGGTCACGCGTGGGGGGGACGACGCCTATGGGTACGACTATTCGTACTCCTATCAGGCAAAAAACGCCCCTTCTACGTCGGGAGCGTCGAATGGCCACGTCGATCTCCGGCAATCCGAGATGACCGCGGCGAGGGGCGCCGGGGTCGCCATTCGCCCAACAACTAGCGGGCCGATTGCCGTTGGTTGACGGCATCGAGGCCGGTGACGCCAACCATTCGGCTGCTCCCGGGGATCCACGTTTGCTGTCTAGGCGCCACCCCCCGGACTCGACGCGTCGCTCGACAAGATCACCCCGGAGCCCGGCCGGCGAGACCTCCGGACCCGGTGGGGTGCGAGTTCGCCGTCGAGGACTGGCGCCACCTCCGTAAGGACCATATGCCTCATTGGACTCACCAGCATCAGACTCCGAATTTCCCCTCCGGCGAATGGCAAGCTAGGTGCGAGCCCGATGAGAGGGCGATCGGTCGGCTTGGATCCTCTAGAGGATTTGCACCACAAGGCGGGGGCGGTAGTGGAGGACGAGCACCGAATCGTGATGACATCGGGGCGTGCTTCGCCAACACGCGAGAGCCCCCCGGTGGCTTCTAGGTTTTCACCTCCCGATCGACTGAGGTCAAAGGCCGTCGTCGCCATCGAAGGCGATATTTCGCCCCTGGATGGCACCCTGACTTATGGAGCCGCCCCTGGAGGGTCAGCGACCTCGAAGCCCGTCGCGGCCATGCCGACTCGAGCGCTCGATGCCGCCAGTGAGTTCGCTATTGAGCACCGAGGGGCCGGGCTGGCAGCGCTCGCCGCCGATTCGATGGCACTGGCTGTGGCCGCTGTTGGGGCCGCGGCCGCGGAGACACTGCTCCGTGTCCACGCTCCAACGCACGCCCAGAGCTTTGCCTTCTCGACGACCCTGGTCCGACTTTTCGTTTCGGTGCCACTTATGGCTCTGCTCCTGGCCGGCTCACGAGCTCGGTGGCGACTGCGAACCACAGTAGGCGGACAATTGTCCGTCACCGCGCCCGCGGTGGCGGTCGGAGGTTTGATCTCGTTGGGAGGATGGCGTCTGGCTGGTAGCGCCGGCTGGGTGCAACCCCCGGCATCTGACGCGGTGATGATCATGTGCGGATTCGGGATCCTCGCCGTGTCCATCATCCGAATGGCCAACCACGCCGCTCCGCTCCGCGGGGGGCGGCGATCGCGCCGCGTGCTCATCGTCGGTAGCGGCCTGGTTGCCGACCGGGTCACTGAACAGTTCAAAGCCAGCGGCGACGTTGATGTCATTGGTTTCGTCGATGACGACCCTATGGACCCCGCGGGATGCCTCGGCAAGCTGGGCGACCTCTCGCTGGTCTGCGAGCGCGAGGGTGTGGATCACGTACTTGTCGCCTTTTCCCGGTCCCAACCAGAGGACATCATCGACGCAATTCGCCCATTGCAGGGTCGGGTGGCCATCACGGTCGTGCCCAGGCTTTTCGATGTGCTCCCTGCAACTGCCAACCTCCACGACCTCGGCTCGGGTCTGACCGGCATCAGCGTGGCGCCGGTGAGCTTTGGGTGGGGATCTCGAGTGGCTAAGCGCACGATGGACCTCGTGGGCGCCGTTTCCGCCCTAATCCTGCTCTCACCCCTTCTGTTGACCCTGGCGCTCGCCATCAAGACAACGTCCAAGGGGCCTGTGCTGTTCCGCCAGATGCGTGTCGGGAAGAAGAGTCAAGGATTTTCGATGCTCAAGTTCCGATCGATGATCATCGAGGAAGCGGTCCCCCATCCGTCGTCGGCTGGCAGAGAAGCCGCCACGGGTCCATTCCCAAAGTTAAAGGACGACCCTCGGGTGACGTCTGTCGGTCGAATGCTGCGGCGCACCAGTCTCGACGAGCTACCTCAGCTATGGAACGTCGTAATCGGCGAGATGTCCCTTGTGGGTCCGCGCCCCTTCGTCCCCGACGACGACGTGTGGATCACTGATTGGGCGCAGCGGCGATACTCGGTTCGCCCCGGGATCACCGGACTTTGGCAGGTATCAGGACGCAACAACCTCACCTTTGCGGAAATGTGCCGCCTCGACAGCCTGTATGTCAGCTGCTGGTCCGCCGGTCTCGACATCCGTATCTTGCTACGCACCGTGCGAGCTATTGCGGGCGGATCTGGCGCCTACTGATCCTGGGAGGACCCCTCGGCCCTCCTGACCTTTATGGCTTGTAGGTGAACCGGTCGACCGCGCCCACCGCCGTGTTGGTCCCCCTCGCCGTGGTCACCACGATGTTGCGGGTGCCGATGCTCTGGGGCGGTGAAACAGCGGTGATCTCGGAGTCAGAGACCACGGTGTAGCTGGTGGCGGCCGCGGCGCCAAAGGTCACTTTGGTCGCGCCGGTGAAACCGGTACCGGTGATGGTCACGGTGGTCCCCCCCGCCGTCGTGCCCGTTGGTGGCGCAACTCCGGTGACGGTCGGGACGGGTACGACGTAAGAGAACAGGTCGACTGCGGCCACCGCCGTGTTGGTCCCCCCGGCTGTGGTCACGACGATGTCGCGGGTGCCCGCGGCCTGGGCTGGTGAAACTGCTGTGATCAGGGTGTCGGAGACCACGATGTAGCTGGTGGCGGCCACGGCGCCAAAGGTCACCTTGGTGGCGCCGGTGAAACCGGTACCGGCGATGGTGATGGTGGTCCCCCCCGCCGTCGTACCCGTTGATGGCGCAACTCCGGTGACGGTCGGGACGGGTCTCACGTAGATAAACGGGTCGACCGCTACCACTGGCTCGCTGGTCCCTCCGGCTGTAGTGACATGGATGTTCTGGATGCCGGCGGCCTGGGCTGGTGAAACTGCTGTGATCTGGGTGTCGGAGACCACGATGTAGCTGGTGGCGGCCACGGCGCCAAAGGTCACCTTGGTAGCGCCGGTGAAACCGATACCGGTGATGGTGACGGTGGTCCCCCCCGCCGTCGAACCTGTTGGTGGTGCGATTCTCGTGACGGTCGGGACGGGCTCACTGTTGTGATTAGTCGACTCGTTGTGATTGGTCGAGGCGGTGTGGTTGGTCGAGTTGCTCGTCGACCTCGAGCATCCGGCGATCATGACAACGAGCACCGGGATCAGTGCGAGTGTGCCTCGGTAGCGCCAAGATCCCGTCTCGAGCCGCCTCCCCCACTCTTTCACCGCTCGAGTGTCGCATTGCCATACTCCATGGGCAATCTCTTGCTCCCTTGGCGGTGGTCCCAACACCTCATTTAGAGATCCGATCGGCAATGAACCGTAGCGCCACACCACCGCTGAGACGCAGGAGGGTTAGAGTCAGTGGCGCGGTGACATGAGCCTACGAGATCGTGCGAATCAAGGCCTCGGAGTCCGCATCCATCTCCGTCAAGGAGCGGCTTCCCTTGCTCACCACCCAGACGGGCTGAGGGTGAAGATGTATCCGTCGCCAGATGCAATGGGTCCGGGAGTCGGGACGCTCGTGTAAACGACGATCACCCGCACCACCCGATCGGTGTCCGTGGCGATTTCGATGACCGAATCACCCGTTTGATTCGTGACCCACAAGTCTCGTCGCTAGACAACCACACCGGGCGTTCGGCTCACACTGAGTCATGACATCTGTTTCCGGTAACGACTAGCGAGTTTTCACGAACTTCAATGTCTTGTCACCAGGTGTTCACCAACGACACACCACGAGTTTCTTGACTGCCCCTATTGGCGCTCTTAACGTCGGAATCCGTGCGTTTTCCGAGTCATCGGCCCGCTGAGGCCAACGCGGTCTCAGAGTTTGTCGACTTTTGTTCAGGAGTTTTGGGTTTGAGGCCGAAACACGGGGTAGAGAAACGTGTGGCCGCACTTTCGCGAGTCGATGGGAGCAACACCCGAATGTCGAGGCTGTTCAAGAACCGCCGGCGCACAGTCGGACTCCTCGTCATTGTGGGCTCTCTCCTTATCTCTCTCCTGGCGGTACTCCCGCGCTCTGCGGAGGCTGCCGATCAGGGATTGACCGGCCCGCCCCCCGGCACCCAGCTGTGCAACTCGGGGCCCGACTCGTCGCTGCTCACCAACCCGCTGTCGGTGCCCCCGGCCGGGGCGGTCACGGTCCCGGCCGGGGACGACTCCACCCTGGCCATGTCCAACGGCAAGATCATCGCCCAGAACTTCGGCATCGACCCCGCCACCGTCTACTTCTTCGCGGCCGGGACCCACACCCTGGGGTCGTCGAACTTCGGGCAGATCGACCCCAAGGCCGGGGACGTCTTCGAGGGGGCCCCCGGGGCCGTCCTCAACGGGGAGGGCATCAACCAGTCGGCCTTCGACGGGACCGCCTCGGGGGTCACCATCGAGTACCTCACCATCGAGAACTTCGTGCCCGGCACCGACGCCATCGCCGTGAACCACGACTCGGGCCCGAACTGGACCATCCGGGACAACACCATCCGGTTCAACACCGGGGCCGGGGTGGGGCTCGGCACCGGTGACGTCGTGACCGAGAACTGCCTGGGTGCGAATGACCAGTACGGCTTCAACGCCGTGAGCTCGAGCCCGGTGTCGAACATCTCGATCACCGACAACGAGATCGCCAACAACGACACCAACGGCACCTATGACCAGAACTCCTCCGTGGTCAGCTACGCCGTGGCCAGCAACGTGGCCACCATCGTGACCCGGGGTCCCCTGAACCTGGTGGCGGGGCACACCATCCTCATCGGGGCCGCCTCGGCGTGCGGGTTCTCGTGGTGCACCAACCTCTCGGACCCCGCCCTCAACGGGCCCCGCACCATCGCGTCGGTGCTCGGGCCCAACTCCTTCACCTTCGACGTGACCACGGCCAACGTCCGCACCACGGCGGATCCCACCGCCACGGTGGCCGACAGTCTGGTCAACGAGGGAGCGGCGGGCGGGGGCAAGTTCTGGGACATCACGGGCGGGGCGGCGGTCACGGGCAACTGGGTGCACGGCAACGGCTATGCCGGGCTGTGGCCCGACACCGACAACGCCGGGTTCAACATCTCGGGCAACTACATCGACCACAACTGGGCCGAGGGCATCATCTACGAGGCCAGCTACAACGGTGCCATCACGGGCAACACCTTCGTGGACAACGCCTGGGGAGGCGGACCCAGCCCCGCCCTCGGGGGCTTCCCCGACGCCGCGCTCTACCTGTCGGAGTCCGGCAGCGACCCCCGGGTGCCCGGCGCCTACGGGAGCGCCTTCAACGTCACCAACAACGTCTTCACCGACAACTGGGGCGGGGTCGTCATCTACGAGAACTCCAACCGGGCCTGCGGGGTGTCCAACGACGCCCTGTGCACCTTGGTGGCCCCGGGCACCTACACCCTGGCGAGCTGTGCGGCGCACATCCCCGGCGGGCTCACGCAGCTCCACCCCCGACTACGTGGACAACTGCCGGTGGAAGTCGGAGAACATCACCGTGGCCGACAACACCTTCAACTTCACCGCCGCGCGACATCGGGTCGGACTGCACCACGGCCAACACCTGTGGCTACAACGGCCTCTTCAGCGAGGGCGGGACCATACCGTCGAGCATCATCAGCGGGCTCTGGCCGTTGGGTGCGCTCTATCCCTATGCGGGGTACACGGTCCCGAACAACGTCAGCAATAACCAGAACAACAGTTTCGCGAGCAACGCGTACTGCGGATCTTGGAACTTTGTCGGGTTTGCCCAAGGCAACTCCATGACCCCGTCACAGTGGACGGCGGGGGAAGGTAATGCCGCCGCTTCGGGTGACTCCTTCCACGGGCAGGATGCCGGCAGCTCGTTCACGACAGGTTCGTGCACCTCGACGACCACCAGCACGACGGGTGCCACGACGACAACGACCACATCGGCTCCTGCATCCACCACCACATCGGCGACCACCACCACGACGTCCTCGGGATCGACGACCACGTCGGCGACCACGACGACGACGGGGCCTCCGGCAACGACCACGACATCACCCCCACCGACCACGACGACCGGGCCTCCGGCAACGACCACGACGTCGCCGACCACCACCACAAGCCGCCCTTCGCCTCCCCCACCGACGACCACCACCACGACGCCTCCGGGGCCTGGTGGTTCGCCGCTGCCGGCCCCAACTCCGGGTTATGACCTCGTCGGTCAAGACGGAGGAGTGTTCGTATTCCCGACGGGACAGATTCAGCGGGTTCTACGGATCACTGCCCGGGCTCGGGATCACGGTCAACAACATCGTGGGCATGGTGCCGTCCCCCGATCACCGGGGATATTTCCTCGTGGGCCAGGACGGAGGAGTCTTCGCCTTCGGAGACGCTCCATTCCTGGGCTCGCTTCCCGGGCTCGGGATCTCGGTCAATGACATCACGGCCATCCTCGCCACCAACGACAACCGGGGCTACTACCTCATCGACCAGCACGGTGGGGTGTTCGCCTTCGGAGACGCCACCTACCAAGGGTCGTTGCCCGAGAGGGGGGTCCAGGTCAACGATGTCATCGGCATCGCCGCCTCACGGTCCGGCCACGGCTACTGGCTGGTGGGAGCGGATGGCACCGTGTTTGCCTTCGGGAACGCCCAACAACTGGGCTCCGCCGCGGGCACGCCCTCGACGGTCTCGGGGATCTCCTCGACCCGTGACGGCGGCGGGTACTGGATCGTCACCGTGGATGGGCATGTGTACACGTTTGGGGATGCCGGCTTCTTCTCGTCCCTTTCCACCATCGGGGTGGTCCCTTTCAATCCGATCGTGGGCCTGGTGCCGACATCGGACAGCGGCGGGTACTGGCTCGTGGGCGGGGACGGTGGGATCTTCAACTTCGGGGACGCCGGCTTCGTAGGGTCGGTCCCAGGCGTCAACGTCCACATCACCAACATCGTGGGGGCAGTGCCGACAAACCAGTGACCGCCCCATGTCTGGCCCCATGAGGTGGATCGGTCACCGCACGGCGCGTACGGTCACCTTCGACGGGGCTGACCCGGCATTCGGCGGCTGAGGCAGGGCGAATCGCATCAGATCCGGCTTTTGGCCGTGTCGAGACCCTCCGGTGTGTCGCCAAGCAGCGGCCCGTCGAGCCCCGCCCCGCGGGGCATCGTGGGTGGCCGCCGGTTGCCATTTCTCCGGACCCAAGCCGTCAGGCTGTCCCCCAACACCGGCAGACACCGCTCGGGGAGGGCCGATATGTAGGCGTGGGGCCAAGGTTGCCCGTGGGGCAGATGATGAGAACAGTGATCGACGCCATTCAGGGCAAGGGCGCTCGAAAGAAGGCGAACGACATTGAACGTTGTGTTACGAGGTAGACCGATCGCTTGGGTTTGCATATTTTGACTACACGCGTCCCACGTTCATCGCCCTTTGCCATCGCGTTCGTCCCATGCATTTCGCTTGATTGTCCCCAAAACCCGTGCTGGAACGATCTTTGTCTTTGAGTTTTCCTCCGACAATCATCAATATCGATGATGATTGTCCCTCAAATATCAGGCAATATCCTGACGTATGGCGGGCGGTGCTGTTCCCAATAGTTTGACGACGGATGATGTCGTACCCGTTGTCCTTCGCCGTGCGTCGGAGCGAAAAGACCCGGCCGCCATTGGGAAAAAGCGCCCCGGGCGCGGCATCGAATCGGCTTCCGTGGCGTCTTTGGTTGAAGGAGCGGCCCAAGGTGACCAACACGCCTGGCGGGAGCTTGTCCACCGATTCGGGGGAATGATCGCCTCGGTGGGTCGTCGATATGGCCTCTCATCAGCGGATATCGGAGAGCTTCAGCAGACCACCTGGCTGCGGCTCGTCGAGAATCTTCATCGCATCGAGCAGCCCGAGCGAGTGGGAGGCTGGCTCGCCACAACTGCCTCCCGCCAGAGTCTGCAACTGCTCAAGAAGGCGTCGCGCTACACCCTTGGTGCCGACCAGATGCTCGCCAATCTTCCTGACGACCACACCTTCGAGCTCGACGCGCTCCCTCCAGGGGAAGAGCGCAAAGCACTTCTGCGCGGATGGGCTCGGCTGAAACCACGTTGCCGCGAGCTAATCACCCTGCTCGTAGCCGACGATGCCGTGGGGTACAAGGAGTTGTCACAGCTGTTGGACATGCCGATCGGCAGTATCGGTCCGACACGGGCCCGCTGCCTCGAGCACCTGCGGCGCCTCATCGCGGAAGAGGGCATCACAAAATTTGAGGTCTAGGGCGAGGGGGTTCTCGGGGCCCAAGGCACCTTGGGCCCGAGGCTCAGATGGGCTCTTGCAGCCTCAGCCGGGCGCGAGGATGCGAGATGGCGTCGGCGATAGCCAGAACGACCTCCTCCCCCACCTCCTGCTCTCGTTGATTTCCATTCGGCACGGTTTGGGGATAGGCCGTGAGGACGGGATGGAAGTGGACGTGTCCGCCTTGACCGGAGATGTCGGCGGGATGTGTCGTGATCTCGACATCGTCCAAACCACACGTCGTTCTGACCGCGAGCGAGAGCTTGGAAAGGCCCGCCAACACGTCGGCCATGGCACGGGCCGGAAGGTCGGTGAGGAGCGAGGCGTGGGTCTTGGGAACCAGCGTGAGATTGTTGCGCCTGCAACGCTCGGACCCGGGCCCGAGCACGACAAACGCTTCTTCCTCGTACACGATTGGCAAAATGGCCTCGAGCCACTCACACCAGCAACAGATCACCGCGACTGCCAGCCTTTCGAAGAGCGGGGCCAAGTATCAATAGGCACGGCCTCGCCCTCTACATACATGACCACTTTGGACCCCATCCTTGATACGTCGATTACCCGTATCGGGACTTCTCTAACACACCGACAGCGATTCCCGCGGGGTTCTTGCAGTGCGCAATAGCGGACAAGGCAGTGGCCAACCGTTCGTAGCGCGAACTTCCCCACGGATGGTGGGGCTTTGGTGACGGGCCCGCCGGTGACTCCCCAAGTGCCCGTGGACCTCATACCCCGCACCTTCGTAGGTGTCGGGATCGACCTGACGAGCGTGTCGCAGGTGCGCGATTCGTTGCGCGACTTCGGAGACCGTTATCTACACCGCGTCTTCACGAAGACAGAGATTGCTGACTGTTCTGTTTCCCAAGACCTCGCACCCCACCTGGCCGCCCGGTTCGCGGCCAAAGAGGCCACCATCAAAGCTTTGCGTGTCGACGGTGCCCAACCACCGTGGACATCGATGGAAGTGCGGCGCCATCAGTCGGGGTGGTGCGAGATGCACCTCTCGGGCAAGGCAGCCCGGCTGGCGAAAACCCGCGGTATCAACCAACTCGCCGTCAGTCTCAGCCACGAAGGCGACCTCGCCATCGCCGTGGTGGTGGTGGCGACGACCGGCTGAGGACCTCAGGCTCGGGATCAGGCACCCGCGGGCCCCTGGGGGTCTGCCCAAGGGCTTCGCCAAACGTATTTCCTCACCGTTTCGACTCTCGATAATTGTGTGCGTGCTCCTGCATGCATGCTCCTGGAGGTTCGATGGACGCCACCCCTATCTGGTTCGGACCTGAAAACAGGCCCCTACTGGGGTGGTTCCATAGCCCGCAGGAGGGTCGGGCCCGAGCCGGCGTCATCATTTGTCCACCCATCGGACGCGACTACATCCAAGCGCACTACGCGCTCCGCATGCTCGCCGAGCATCTGGTCGAGCTCGGCCTGTGCGTCTTGCGGTTCGATTACGACGGGACGGGTGATTCCGCCGGCGACGACACCGACCCCGACCGGGTGGCGTCGTGGTTGGCATCGGTCAGGTCGGCTCTCGAGGTCGTGCGAGAGGCCGGTCCGACATCGATCACCGCGGTGGGAATGCGGTTCGGCGCCACGCTCGCCGGGATGGTCGCCCAAGAGGTAGGGATCGATGGCCTGGTGTTGTGGGATCCCGTGGTGTCGGGCGGGGCCTATCTCGCCGAGCAGCGCGCCCTGAGCCTCTTCTCGTCGACGATTCGCGGCGCCAAGAAGGACGGCTCGGTCGAGGCGCCGGGAATGATCTTCTCTGCCGCCACGGCCCGGGAGCTCCGATCAATCGACCTGGCCCGCACCACGGGCCCCCTCGCTCGCCGGGTACTCGTCCTCACCAGACCGGACCGTTCCGCAAGTCGGCTGGCGGGCCGGCTGGCCATGTCCCATGTCGAGTGGGCCGAGGCCGTCGGCCAGGCCGACTTGATGGACTACGGACCTCCGCAACAGGCACTCCCGTTGGACACCATCGCCCGGGTCGCGACTTGGATCGCAGACGACGCGCCGCCACAGGCTCAGCCGATCCAAAGGCCCGCTCACGCCGGCTCGGCCGTCGTCGCCCACACGTCGTCGGGGAAGGCGATCACCGAGACCCCTGCCTTCGTGGCGCCGATGGGGCTCTTCGGGATTCTTTGCGAGGCCGGCGATACCGGACCGGGCCCTTCGATCCTGTTCCTGAGCGTCGCCAACGAACATCGCATGGGCCCCGCCCGGCTTTGGGTCGACTTCTCTCGGCGGTGGGCGGCAGCGGGCTTGCGTTGCTTTCGGATCGACTTGAGCAGCCTGGGCGACAGTCCTCTGCGCCATCCCGATCAACCTCGCTTCCGAGCACGCGGCGCGGAGGCCTTCGACGACGTCACCGACGCCATGCGGTTCCTGTGCGCCGATGATCCTTCCAACGTCGTCCTCGTGGGTCTTTGCTCGTCCGCCTATCAAGCACTGGAGAGCGCGCTCGACTGCAAACCGCGAGGGGTCGTGGCCGTGCAACCGGTTCTGTCCTTTCAGCCTCCCGAGATGGCAATGGGTCGTCCCATGGACTCGCGCCGGCGCATCGCGTTACCCCGGAACACGCTCGTTGAGGCGTTCCACGGGGATGGACCTCTTTCGGGTCTGCGCCGGAGGTTCCCCGATCTGGGATGGCGCATACGGCTCTGGGCGGCACCGCGCCGCCGGCCGGGCGCATGGCTGCGCAAGCTCAGTCAGGGAGGTGTCGACCTCTTCTTGATCTGCGGCGAATGGGAGGGCCGAGCCATTCGCCTGGGTACTTCACCGGGGACGCTGAAGCGGCTCCGACGGACGGGCCGGTTCCGCTTCGAGTACCACCCCGAGCTGCAGCACGGGCTCCTCATCGCCAGCCAGCGGACCGCAGTGGTCGACATGGTCAACGACCACGTGCTCGAGCACTTCGCACCGCGCCCTGACCGATTCGGGCACACCGGAGACACGCCGTCGATGCCGGACATCGTCGCCCAGGCGGCGGCTCCCAACCCGGGCGTGGCGCCCGCGGGGCGGACCCGCGAAATGTGACGATCGACCCGGCGCCCGGGCCCGCCGGGCCTCGGGGAACGACCCCGGCGGGCTGCCCCAATACCCCCGCTTCGCGTATCAGCCCGGGCTGCCCCCGGCTCCTTCTTGGGGAGGGGTGCCAGGTGATCGATGGGATCGACGAGGAGGTCCGCCGGGTCGTCGCCTCGCATGGGCGGCTTTCCGTTGACGTGGCCGGCGTGGGGGCCCAGGACAACCTCTTCCGGCTCGGGATGACGTCTCACGCCACGCTCAACGTGATGCTGGCGCTCGAGGAGGCCTTCGACATCGAGTTCCCCGAGGAACTGCTCGAAGGCCCGATCTTCGAGTCCTTTTCGTCGATCGAAAACGCGATCTCGGGGCTCGTGGACCAACGGCGGACAGCGTGACCCAGACCGAGGTGGCGGTGGTGGGGTTGGGCCCCTGGGGCCTGGCCACGGTCGAGCGGTTGGTCACGGTGGCGGGCCGCCGGCAGACGCCCCTCGTGATCCACGTGATCGAACCGGGTGTTCCCGGCGCCGGGATCTTCTCCGTCGACGGTCCCGACTACCTGCCTCTCAACACGCCTTGCGGCCAACACGTGATGTTCCCGAGCATGGACGACGGCGAGGTACCGCGCTACGCGAAGAACCTCTACACCTGGGCGCGTGAGCAGGGTTACCGCTGGTTCGGGGATCAGTGCCGCAAGACCCGACTCGGGAAGGCCATCACCCCGGATGATTTCCTGCCCCAGCGGCTCATGGGCGAGTGGTTGCACTGGTCGTACAACCGACTGGTCGAAAGCCTGCCGCCTGGGGTGTCGGTGCACCACCACAAGACATGCGCCACCGACGTCGAGCCGACCGCCGACAATCGCGAACTTCTGCGGCTGGCCACGGGCGAGACGCTCTCCGTCGACCACGTGGTGTTGACCACCGGCCACACCCCCGACGAGCCCGAATGCAATCGCGGCGCCCACGAGTTGCCCCCCTATCCCGTGACGAAGCTCCACGACTGCATCGCGCCGGGGGAGTCGGTCGCCGTTGCCGGGCTCGGCCTGGTTGCCTTCGACGTCGTGGCGGCGCTGACCGTCGGCCGGGGCGGGGCGTTCCGGGGGTCCGAGGGTCGGCTCCGGTACAAGCCGAGCGGTCGTGAGCCAATGATCCACCTGTTCTCGAGGAGCGGGCAGCCCTACGCCGCGAAGGCGGTGGGCGCCACGGATCCCACCGGACAGTACGTGCCGGTGATCTGCACGCCGGAGGCGGCCGCCCGGCTGCGCACCTCCCCGGACGGCGCGCCGAGCAAGGGGCTGGTCGACTTCAGGCGGGACTTCCTTCCGCTGATCTTCGCCGAGATGCAGGTCCGCTTCTACCGGCAGAAGGCACTGCTCGACGAGTTGGATGAGGAGGCAGCCGACGCCGTCACGCGCACGCTGGCCGAAGCCTGGTCGGTAGGGCGTTTCGACGCGGCTGTCGAGCACTACGCGTCGCGCTACGGCCCCTTTGACGTCGCGTTTCATCTCCTCGGTGCGACCGATGCCTCGCAGTACTCGACAGCCGTCGACTACGAGAAGCAGGTCTACGCCACGATCGAAGATGACGCCGCCGAAGCCCTGAGTAAGGAGGCCAGCCCGGTAAAGGCCGCCTACGAGGCGGTGCGCGTCCTGCGTGACACCATGCGGTCGGTCATCGAGTTCCAGGGACTCGACCTGGCGTCCTATCTCGACTTCCAGTCGCTGCTGTCGAACCGGTTCAAGGCGCTGGTCGCCGGCCCTCCCGTCCGCCGGGTCCTCGAGCTGCTGGCCTTGATGGACGCGGGGATCGTACGGATCCCCTGGGGTCCGTCACCACTGGTGGAGCCAGCCGACGGCGATGGCTTTCAGATCACTTCCACCCAATTGGCCGAGCCCTTCGCGTTGCGGGTGGACCACCTGGTACGGGGACACCTGAGCGAACCGACGATCTCCCGGAGCCGGTCTCCACTGCTCAAGAGGCTGTCGAGCCGGGGGCGCATCCAGCCTCTGCGCTATGGCGACGTGGAAGTGGGCAGCATCGCCTTGACCGACGATTGGCATCCCGTGGGCCGCGACTGCGAAGTCCAGGATCGGCTCTGGGTCTTCGGGTCACTGACCGAGGGCATCCGTTACTTCACGCAGTACGTCCCGTCTCCGAAAAGCCGGGTCCGCGCCTTCGTCGACGCCGAGGCCTGTGCCGAGCACATCCTCAATGACGCGTCTGCGACGAGCCAGCCTCAGCCTGCGGCCTTCTACGACACGCTGCTGTCTTCGGGCTGACTCACCGCGGCGCGGGCCTTGGTGCGGGGGATGCGCCAATAGGCCTGGTAGCTGTACAGGGCGCGATATCCGGCGCGGCGGTACACGGACTCACCCAAGGCCGAGGCCTGCAACGTGCACGCCGCGGCCCCGCGTTCGAAGGCCACATTGGTCAGCGTTCGGGTCACCCATTCGCCGATGCCACGGCCGCGGACTCCGTCCACCACACCGATCCAGTAGACACCGCCGACGCCGTGGCCCATGAGCGTCTGCCCTGCCGCCACCGCCCTTCCGTCCAGGTAGGCGACCACACTGTGCACGTGGGGCCGCCCCAGGAGCCGGTCGGGTGTGCTGAAGATGGCGTCGGCCTCCTCGACGGGCAGGCCGTAGGCCGACGCGCACACCCGAGACAGGTCGAAGACCTCCTCGACGGTCGTGGCCTCACGGAGATCCAGCCCTGCCGGTACTCGGGCCGGCTCGAAACCGGCGCACTGCGTCATTTCCGGCGTGGGGCGCCCCAGCGACCTCATCCCCCGTTGCCGGCACGCGGCACGCAGGTCGTCGTCCTGTCCCGTGTCTCGGACCCTCAGGGCGTAGCTCAGGCTCCGGCTCAAGAAGAAGTCATCGGCTTCGTCCAGCAAGTCCTGGGCCGCCACATCACATGACAGCCGGAAAGCCCCCCGGTACGACGACGAAGGTGTGCCCGTCGCGTACAGCAGCACCGATCCCGTCTCGAAGACCTGTCCCGTCGAGCTCCAGCCCGGGCTCTCCCGCCAGAAGTCCATCAGGTTGTGATGGGCCCGTTCCGCCAGCTCGGTACCGTCCACCGGTCAGACCTCGGACCGCTCGACAGCCCCCACGGCATGCTCGGGCGAATGGTCACGCCAGTCCTGGCATCCGACAGCAGCGGTCAGGGCTCGTTGGTCGATCTTGCCTGCCGACGTCGTGGGGAATTGCCGGACCACAAACACCCGGTCGGGCAGCATGTTGTTGGGGAGCTGCGACCCTGCGCTCTCGAGGAGCCGCGAGGCCGTGATATCTGCTGGGGCATCGCCTGCGACGTGCACGAAAGCGGCGATCCCGAGTCGGCCATCGATCTCCACGGCAACACAGACCGCTCCCGAGACACCGTCGCCTTTGCGCATTACCCGTCCGACCTCGGCGAGCGAGATGCGGACGCCGCGCCGCTTGACCACATCGTCGGCGCGCCCCACGTAGATGTAGCGGCCCTGCTCGTCTCGACGGACCAGATCCCCTGTCTTGTACACGAGCTCCCCCGCAACGACGTCGGTGCGCAGGACCTCGTCGGTGAGCGCCTGGTCTCCCCAGTAGCCCCTCATGAGCTGGTTTCCGGCGATATGGAGCTCGCCGATCTGATTCGAGTCCTCGATGAGCCCGCCACCCGAATCAACGAGATAGAAGCGCACCCCCGCATGCGGCACCCCGATCGGGACGACACCGGATCCGAAGGTCGACCGATCAAGCTCGAACGTCGTCACCTCGATCGTTGCCTCGGTCGGTCCGTAGTAGTTGTACACGCGCAGATCGGGCAACGCTTCCCACAAAGCCACCAGATCCTCGGCCAGGATCTCCTCTCCACCGAGCCCCATGGTCCGGAGCGCGCTCCCGGCGAGGTCGCGCAGCTTGGGGGATGTCAGCACAAGTCGTAGGTAGCTCGGGGAGAAGCTGGTGTGGGTGATGCCGTCTTGGAGGACGGAGCTGAAGAACCTGCGCACCATGAGCAACTGCTCGCGCCTCGGGATCACGACGCGTCCACCTGCGACGAGCGTTGGGAACAGGTTTGCGTAGGACCCGTCGAAATGAAACGGCGACACGCACAACGACCGGGTTGATGAGTCGAGGCCCAGGCGTTCGGCCGTGGCCGAGATAGACCAACCGAAGGACTGAACCGGTATCCGGACACCCTTCGGTGACCCTGTCGTGCCGGACGTGTAGATCATGTAGGCGTCGGTTTCGGGATCCTGTGCCCGTTTCGGGACCACGCCCCCTCGGCGTAGGAGCTGATCGGGGGTGACCACGGCCCGGCCCGACACAGCGGGCGCGGCCCCGTCGCCTTCGAGAGTGACGACGAGCGCTGGCTCGCTGTCGGTCAGTATCTGCTGGACCCGGCGGGCCGGATCGTCGACCGAGATCGGTACGAACGGCACGCCCAACCACAGGCACGCCATCGCTACCGACAGGAACTGCACCGAGTTCGGCAAGCGGACCGCCACGCGGTCACCCGGACCCACCCCGAGAGACGACAGACCGGCGGCGATTGCCGCCACCCGTTCGTAGAGCTGGGCGTAGGTGAGTCCTTCGGCGTCGTCCTTCGCCGCCAGAGCATCGGGACGGTCGACGACGTGACGCAGGAGTGTCAGTGCGAGGGGATCGCGGTACCCCTCGTATTCTCCGCTGGTCATGACGTCTTCCGCTCGGCCAATCGTGCCGTTGCTCAACAGGCGGCCGGGGCGGAGCGGGCGGCGGCGTCGGTGATCCAATTCGTGAACAGTCGATTCGAGGTCGCCTCCCACCGGAAGGAGACGTGTGTCGCGGCTTCCTGATAGGGAAACTCGTCGATCGGAGCGCCCCCGTCACCCTCGCATCTCGCCCGGTAGGACTCCAGGAGCTCGATCCCGGTGCGGTCCAGGTAGTCCAGCGGAATGGCGGGGTGAGCCGTGTACTGGCCTTCGAGGAAGCGCCTGACGTCGCGCCGGTATTCCTTGAGGAGGGTGAGCCGACCGTACTCGGGGTGTCCTTGGAGGAGCACGAGCACTCGTTCCTCGCTCTGGCGGGTGGCCACCGACCAGCCTGAGCGCGGCGACGAGATCACGAGTCGGTAGTGGGCGTTCAGGCTCGAAGCCGGGATGTCGTTGTAGCGGGAATGTGGGAGAGAGACCCTCCGCTCGAGACCCTCGCCCAGGGGATGCTCCGCATCGACGTCCTGCGCGAAGACACCACTCTGCTTGGTCGGCAGCGGTCGGCGCTCGATGCCGTCAAGGGCGAGGGCGGCTGCGTGTGAGGCCAGACACGACAGGATCGTCGACGGGACCGTCGCCTCGGCCCATCGCAGGAGGTGTGCCAGGTCTTCCCAGTACGGCTCAGCGGCCAGGTGCGCTGACTTCGGCTCCAACCCCGTGATGATGAGCGCGTCGGGCGGATCGGCGTAGAGGCACGCCGCGTCCTCATAGCGGAGCGAGGCGGCGCGCGAATGTGGCCTCACCGCGGGGGACGCGAGGCAGCCGATAGCCACGGAGCTCGATGGTGAAGTCATGGTCGCCGGCCCCGAGCAGTCCCGCAAACTGCTGATAGGTGTCCTCGAAGGCGGCGTCGGGCATGTTGTTCACGAAGCCGACGGTGAGCACCCTCCGGGCGGCGGCGCGGCGCGTCGGGTTGGTGTCGGAGACGCCGACCCCCCGTGCGACCTGCGATTCGATGACCATCGTGTACCTCTCGGAGCCGGCCACCGTCCGCCCGTCAGGGGCGATGGTGCCCACCAGAAAGAGGCGGGCTCGCCCACCGGAGATACATCGAGCTCACTCCAGCCGTCCGCTGGCGACGACTCCGAAGGTGTTGTCCAGCGCAAATCGTTGTCCGAGCCGTTGCACCAGCTGACTCTGGTTCGACCAGTAGGAGATGACGCGCACCTCCTTGAAACGACTGCGCAGCAGGTCAGAGATCGCTTGTTCGTCGACGCCCTGGCGAACGATGTGATATTCGACCATGTCCGAGGGGTTGGATTCGTCGTAGTAGCCACGGACACGTCGGAGCTCCGTCGCCAACCCCCGCCGAAGGCTTCCCTGACGCACGCGCCACGATAGGTATCCGAATCGGTTCAGGCGGAGTGCCGCGCTCCTCGTCCGCGGGTACCACAAAGGCTCCTGCAGAACGACGAGAGAGCCTCCGACACGAATGTGATCGGTCAAGTCGACAAGGGCCGCCATGTAGTCGGGGATGTGGTGAAGCACCGAGACGCACGCCGCCAGCGAGTAGTCATCGGTCAGGCCAGCCAAGCTCCCGTCCGGGTTGTAGAGGCACGAGAACAAGGGATTCTCGGCGAAGAGCGCATTGAGCCTCGACACCGAGGCCTGAGACATCTCCAAGGCTGTGACCCGGCACCCGGCGGCCAGCATCGGCTCGGTGAACCCGCCATGCCCGGCGCCGATCTCGATGACCTCCAGCGGGAGCTTTTCAGCGGCCACCGATGCGACCTGTTCGCGAAGGACGCGGACCAGGCGTTCATAGAGAATCGGATGGGAGAGATGTGGACTGCCTTGTCGGTAGTTGATCTCGGAGTTGTAGAACGTCTCTTGAAAGTTCGTCGATGGTGACCCGAAGCCGGCGACACCCGCGGGGTGCGACGTCCTGGCCGCGACGAGGAACGACCACAGCCGGGGAGCCACGATGTCGGAGTCGAAGTTTCGGCGGTGTCGACCGGTGGAGGCGACAACGGCTCGGGCTCGCTCCTGCTCTGCATCGAGGACGTCGATCAATATGGTGGCTGCCTTGACCGGGTCATCCAGCGGCCAGAACCATCCCTCGACACCTGCCTCGTAGAGCTCGGGAATACCTCCGACCTGACCGGCGACGATGGGGAGCCCGGCGGCCATGGCCTCGATGATCGCCAGCGGTCCCGTGTCTTTCAACGAGGCGTGGACGTACGCCCGGTAACCGGGGAGCAGGTCGCGCACGTCGGAGCGAAAGCCTTGGAATCGCACCTGCCGGTCCAAGTCGAGGGATCGGACGAGCCGAGTGAGCTCCCTCCGACACGGTCCGTCCCCGAACAGATCGAGGGTGAGCTCCCGTCCGCCCTTCTTCAGCTCCGCCAGGACCTCGATCAAGAAGCGCTGGTTCTTCACGCGTTCGAGACCGCCCACAGACGACCAGGTCGCCGAGAGACTGCGGGTGGGTCTGCGTCTTGGGCGCCTCGACGAAGTTGGGGATCACCGAAGAGCACACCGCTTCGGCCTCCGGGAGCCAACTCAAAAGGCCTTCACGCGCCGCCTTGGACACATAGACGATCCCGTCGAGCCGAGGGATGACGTCCCTCTCGAGCTGACGAATGGCCCGGAACACCGCTCCGGTGGGCCGGATGTACCTCTTGTGCACCCATTCGTCGGCCTGCGACACGTGGAAGTGGACCGCCATCACGACGCGCTGGTCGCGCGACCCGGCGCGCCCGAAGCGCAGCCCGCGCCTCCAAGGGGCCCTGGGCGTAGACGACGGCGTGATCGAGCTTGGCCAGTTCCTGCCGTAAGGCCCGGCGGAGAAACACCTCGTGCCAATGGCGGTACCAGGCAACGCTGGCAGCCCCGCTGGCCCGGACGAGCAGGAGGCGCAGGCCGAACACGGGCTCGCTGAGCTTGCGCCGCCAGGAAAACGGCGTCACGAGCGTGCTGGGGATGCCGCGGTCGTCGAGGAACCGGCGCAGCTCGCGGACATGGGTGTGGACCCCGGTGCTGCCCTCCGTGCGCAGAATCGTGGCGATCAGCAGAGCCGGGGCATCATCGGCGGTGCCCCCTGTGCCCGGATGGCACCCCTCGAGCTCCTCTTCGGCCATCACGGCCAAGAGGATTGGCCCCGCTCCTGTAATACATGCCTGATCGAGCTGTATCGCCACGAGCAGTCGGCGCTCTTATTCACAGACGGCGCCGAAGGCGCCTTGCTGTGCTTGGGGCGATAACCGGATTGCGCACAAAAACAACAGAGCGGAGTCCCCGGGCCCGACTTCGTCGCCGGATCCTGATTCCATCGGTCCTGGCCATCGTGGCCTTCGTGACGGCGAGCTCGCTCCTGTTCGTGTGGCCGGCGACCGACCAACCCCAGCATGTCGACGGCATTCTGAGCCTGGACGGCGGGAACGAGCCAGCCCGCGAGGCTCGAGCGATCTCCCTGGCCGAGCAGGGCGACGCGCCTGTGCTGCTGTTCTCGCAGGGAAACTCCCACACCACCCCCTGCCCCACCGTGCCTCGTATCTCGGTCGTGTGTTTCGCCGCCAATCCGGGCCGGACCGTCGGTGAGGTCAGGTTCGCCGCCCGCTACGCCCGAAGCCATGGGTGGCACAGCTTGATGATCGTGCCGGGTCGAGCTCAGGTGACACGGGCTCGCATCCTCATGCACCGCTGCTTCTCCGGGCACGTCGCCGTGGTGGCGGCACCGGTCAAGCTCACGCAGATTCCCTACGACGTGGTCTACGAGTGGGGTGCGCTCGCCAAAGCCCTGCTCGTCTACCGAACATGCTGATCTGGCCCGGGCTCTCGACCAACGAGAGAGCCCGTCCCCGCAGGCCCGCAAGGGTCGTCTCTCAGTATCTCGGCGGGACTCGGAGCCTCCTAACAAGGGTGATATCTGGCTACTTCGGCGCGGGGCCCTCCGCTGTGGGCGGATCGGCTGCCCTGATCTGCGTTTGCCCTGATGTGGCCTCGGGGTCGTAGCGACGTCCGCTCGGACAGTGACTCCGAGGTAGCGCACCGTCCGATGGCGGCGGCGAGCTCCGGAGGGCGGAGGGCGGCTACGACCCTGATCGACCAGAGCTTCTCCTCGGTGTCGAATTTCGCCGTCGGCGTGGCGGTGGCCAGGGTGGCCGGAGCCGCAGGTCTCGGAGGCTTCTCCTTGGCCTACGCGGGATGGCAGGTGCTCGCGGCCATGCACCGGTCGCTCATCACCGATCCGATGGCGATCGAGGGTGACGTGTACAGCTCCGATGGTGACGTCTTCAACCCCAGGACGCGCCGCGGCATCGAAAAGGGCTTCGCAGCCGAGGTTCTGCTCGGAGTGGGGGGGGCATGCTTCTTCGCTCTCGCCGGTGGGGCGTTGACCTTCGCCGGACAGCGAACATTCGGCATCGCCATGTTGGCGATGGCTCCGTGGCTGCCGGTGTTGTTGGTACAGGACTACTGGCGCTGGATCGGCTTCATGACCCGGCGGCCCGGATGCGCCTTGGCCAACGACACGGTGTTCAACTGCGTCCAGGGCGGCGCCTTCGCCATGGTGTTCGTGGTCCACACGCATTCGATCGTGGCGCTCATCGCGTGCTGGGGGCTCGGCAGCGCGGCCGGGGCCATCTACGGGCTTGCGGCAATACCGCGTCCTCCCGTCGTTCTCGGGCGGCGTGCCCATGCTCCGCGCCCACTGGTCGGTGAGCAAGTGGCTGTTCGGCTCGTCGCTCTCGGTCTCGGGGGGCACCCAGGCGACGGTGTTCATCATGGGAGCCATACTCGGCCCCGCCGGTCTGGGCGGCCTGAAAGCAGCCCAGACCATGGTGGTGGGACCCTCAGGCGTCCTGATCATGGCCGGAGGAAGCATCGGGTTGCCGGAGGCGACGAAGGCCTACAAAGAGAAGGGGTGGTCCGGGCTCACCCGGGTGGCCCGGGTGGTGACGGTGGCCGGGTTCTCGAGCTTCCTGGCCGGGGCCGTGGTCGTGGCGCTCTTCGGACGGACCCTGCTGTCGACGATCTACGGACCGGCATTCGGTCATCTCGAGTTGGCCGCCGTCCTCTTGGCGATCGCCTACGTCGTCATCTCCTTCAACCTCGGTCCGATTCTCGTGCTCAAGGCCACTCGGAACACGAGATGGCTCTTCCACATCCAGCTCGTGAGCCTCGGGGTGTCACTAGTCAGCGTGACGGCACTGTCGCTGGCCTACGGGGTGAACGGGGCGGCGGCCGCGACCATCGTCACCTTCTTCGTCAGCTCCACCGGATCGGCGTGGGTGCAGCACCGAGTGCGCCGCTCGATCGCGGCCCCAGGGACCGACGCGCCATCCGTGGCGACGGACCCCTTGTGGCACTTGACCCCGGCCCCCGATGACGTCCAGCTGCCGGTGCGAACCGCAGTGGGACAATCACCGAACTGGGACCGGCAAAGTCCCACCGGCGACGTATCTGCCTAGGCACCAGCGCCTCTTGTAGGACAGGGGGGTTCCTGCGCCGCACGTGTTCGCAGGCCGAACTGTTCATGCGGACTCGGCGGGGCGCCCGGGAGACCAATGGCTAGTCAAAACATCATCTCGACACCTCCGACCACGGCCGAGGCGGCTGTGGGACGGACCGGAAGCTGGGCGACTCCGAAGCCCTGGCTCTTGGACCCGAGACCCCGGATATCGGTGATGGTCGTGGACGGCCAGGCGGTGTTTCGTTCCGGACTGGCCCGACTCCTCGGGGAGGACGACCGCCTCGAGGTGGTGGCGGTCTCGGAGGGTGGCCCTGACGTACCCGAGCTCTGTGCGGCGATGTCGGTCGACGTCGTCGTCACCGACCTCCGGTTGCCGAAGATGGACGGCATCGAGCTGATCCGGATGCTCGGCGTGGTCTCGCCGAGGACAAAGATCTTGGTCGTGGCCTCGGCCGCGGACTGGGGTGTGGTCCCCGCCATCAACTCCGGCGCTGCTGGCTTCTTGCTCAAAGACGCACAACCCGAGGCGATCATGTCGGCGGTAGTAGCGGTCCACCTCGGTGAGCAGGTGCTCTGTCGCGAGGCCATCAACTGGGTCAACGGCAAAGCGTCGGTCCGCCGCTTGACGCGGCGGGAAGCCGAGGTGTTGGACATGATCGCCCAGGGCGTCGGCAACAAGGAGATCGCCGAGCGGCTCCAACTCGGAGAGAAGACGGTGCGCAACTACGTGAGCCGCGTCTACCGCAAGCTCGCGGTGCACAACCGAGCCCAGATTGCCGCGTACGCGTTCCATTCCGACGACGCCGGTGACACCAGCCGGTGGGCGGCTCACGCCGCCAATCCGAACACGGTAGAAGTCCCTTGAACGAACAGCCTCTCGACCTCAGGGCATCGGTCAAGGCGCTGTGGTGGCGCCGGCGACTCGTCGCCGTGTGGGCCGCGATCGGCCTCGTGGGAGGGCTTGCGTACGGGATCGCGCTGCCCCCCATGCCGAGTGCGGTGGCCCTGGTGCTCTTGCCCCCCACCAGCCTCAGCTCCTCGGGCACGCCGACGCGCGATGCGAATACCGAAATCGTCATCGCCACCAGCACCCCGGTCCTCGCGGCGGCGGGCAAGTCCGTCTCCCCGCCGATCAGCGCGACCAAGCTCAAGCACCAGGTGGACGTCTACCGCCCTCAGCCAAGACGTCTTGCAGGTCAGGGTCCGAGCCTCCAAGGACCGAGACGCGGAGCGGCTCGCCAACGCCGTTGCCAACGACTACATCCAGTTCGTCGCGACCTCCAGTTCGACCTCGACGAAGAGTGCCCTGGCCGGGCTGGAACATGAGTCCTCTCAGCTGACCCAACAGATCCAGGGTCTTCAGGCCCAGATCAATACGGTGTCGGCGCGGATCACCGCGGAGGGGTCCAGCTCGCGCCTCGGCCAGCAGGACTCCTCGCTCCTCGGGTCACTGCAAAACGAGCAACAGCAGGTGTCACTCCAACTCGACAACGTGAACAACCAGGTCGTCACCGACCAGCTTTCGGGTGCCGCGGCCGCCCAGAGCACCCGCATCCTGCAAAACGCCACCAGCGTCCCCACGACGTCCAACCTGATCACCGGCGGTCTCCTGGGGCTCGTGCTCGGGCTCTTGGTCAGCATTCCCGTGGTCCTGGTGCGTTCCCGGCGCGCTCGCCCGTTGTGGCGGCGTGACGACATCGCCGCCTCCATCGAAGTGCCCGTGCTCGGCTCGGCCGACGCTCTGTCCCTCCGGACTCCGGCGGATTGGATCGCATTCTTCGAGAATTACGAACCGTCCGGGGTCGACGAGTGGAACCTCCGCCGCGTGCTGCACCGGTTTGCGCCCGGCAATTTCGGCGCGGGATCAAATATCAGGGTCCTTTCGTTTGCCGGAGACAGGCCGGCAGCGATGGCAGGTCCCGCCATTGCCATGTTCGCCGAAGAGTTGGGCATACCCACCACCTTGGTCCCTTGCGACCACGAGGCCCTTGCGCCCATGCGAGCGGCATCTGCGGCGCGCCCTGGAGCTTCGCATCGCGAGGCCGTCGCCAGGAGACCCCGCGGCATCGGTTGGGACCAATCGAGCGGACCACTGTTGGTGTCGATGGAGCCAGTCGATGACCACCACCCTCAGCTCGACCCGTGGCCCGGTGCGGTTCTCCTAGCGGTGTCCTCGGGTTTCGCGTCGGCCAGCGTCCTGGCCCGTTTGGCGCTTGCCGCGGTAGACGCCGGCCGCGCCATCGACGGGATCCTGGTCATCAATCCCGACCCGAGCGACGAGACGACGGGCGTCCTCTCTGACGCCGGCGCCATAGCTCCCATGCCGGCGCACGAGTCGATGTCCGTGCCGCGATTCTCGGGCAGCTTCGGGCCCTCGGTGACCGCCGAGATCGCAGCCACATCGGCCGGTGTGAACGGCAACGGCAACGCACATGGCAACGGCGCCGGCAACGGCGATGGCACCGGGGCCAGGCGAGAGGGGTCCCAAGATGATGTGGGGCCCTTCGTGAGCCTGCACGTCGTGATGACCGCGGCCAGGCGGCGTTGGCGGCCCTTGGTGGGCGTGGCCCTACTAGGACTGCTGCTGGGAGCAGGGCTACACCTCGTGGTCCCCCGCAAGTACGCGGCGGCGACCTATCTGTACCTCGCCGAGCCGGCGGCCGCGGACCCGGCTCAGTCCATGGCCAACGACGTGAGCCTCCTGCAGACGCGTGCGGTCGCCGAGCGGGCCGTCACCGCACTGCACCTCCATCTCACGACCGAGAGTTTCTTGGCCTCGTACCAGGGGCTGGCTCTGAGCAACGCGATTCTCGGGATCACGGTCAGTTCCCACTCCCCCGCCGACGCGGTGTCCAGAGCCGACGCGGTGGCGCGAAGCTTCCTCGCCGTGCGCACCGACCTGGTGCGGCTGCAGACACAAGTGGAGGTCGGCGGCCTGAGGTCCCAGGTGGCTTCGCTCGACTCCCAGATCACCAATCTGAGCAGCTCGATCGACGTGCTGTCGTCCAATCCGACCGCGAGCACGTCCGGCACCGAGCTCGCCAATCTCGTCGACGAGAGAAGCGAAGACTCGTCCCAGGTCGCGCAGTTGGAGTCACAGATCCAGCAGGTGCAACTCAATGAGACGTCGGTCACCCAGGGCAGCCAGGTACTGGACCGGGCCGCCGTCGTCAAGGTGTCCGCGAAGAAGGTCACGATCATCGATGCCCTGTCGGGATTGATCGGCGCCTTGGGCCTGGCGCTCGTCGTCCTGGTCATGGCGGTCCTTCTCTCGGATCGACTCCGGACCCGGGCCCAGGTGGCGTCTGCTCTCGGGGCTCCGATCGACCTGAGCCTGCGGCGCTACGCACCACGTCGCGCCATGCGAAAGAAGAACCGGGGTCAGCTCCTGCTTCATCCCACGCCGGCGTTGCAGATGATGGAGCGACGACTCAGGGACGCACTCGAGTCCGCCGGTGGATCGTCTCTGGCGGTGGTGGAGCTCGAGGCCGCGGAGCCGAGCGCGCTGGCGACCGCCATGCTCGCCTTCTCACTGGCGTCTGAAGGGCTGAGGGTCGTGATGGTCGACATGGCCCATGGGCGTCCAATGGCGACACTCTTGGGTGTGACGGGAAGCGAGAAACGGCTCCACACCGTCACCCTCGAGAATCGTTCCGCGGTCTTGATGATCGGGCCCGACGACCCGGCGGAGATGGGGCGGGAGTGGAATCCAAAGGGCGCCGATGCCGTGCTCGTCCTCACGAGCATCGACCCCACCTTCGGCTCGGACCAACTCGCGGCACTGGGCGGGGCGGGCCGTCGTGATCATCGACCCGAGACAGGTGAGCTCCGGGCGAATCACCGCGACCGGCGAGTTGCTGCGCCACGCCAGGGTGGCGATCAGGTCCGCCATCCTCATCGGCGTGGCTCCCGAGGATGACGACTCCGCCGGCGTGGCTCGGGGCACATCAGTCGAACGACGGGGACCAGCGTTCGCTCGGCGTGCTCCAGTCAACGCGCCGGTGACATCTCTTTCCGTCGCCTTCAGACGGACCAAGAAGTCTCCCGAGGACAAGCTCCTCGGCCGGGTGTGGGTCGTGTGGGCCCTGCTGTTCTTCAACGTAATTTCCTACGCCAAGTTGCCGACGGTCGTGCCCATTCCTCACAAGATCGGGCAGGTCTTCACCCAAGGGGCACTGGCCGGCGCCTTGGTCCTGGCGCTGACGATCAACCCCAAGGTGAGAATCCGTCCCAACCTGTTCCTGTTCCTCTACACCGTGCTCGCCATCGTGTCGTTGGCCATGAGCGTGCGTTTCATCGGACTCGGCACCACCTATCGAGCGTTCCGACTGGTCGGATTCGTCACCGTGCTCTGGCTGCTGACCCCGTGGTGGGGCCGACGCGATTTCGTGCTGTTGCGCAGCCAGCTCCGCTTCCTGGTGGTGATCCTGGTGTCGGTGGGCTTGGGCGTGGTGCTCGCCCCGCACAAGGCCTTCTCGGTGAACTTCGGGAGCAACAGACTCGGTGACGCCATCTGGCCGATCCCCGCCACCCAGGTGGCGCACTACATGGCCGAGTTGACGGGGTTGACGATCTTGCTCTGGATGTGCGGGCTCATGGCCCGCCGCCGGGCCCTGCTGGTGATCATCCCGGGTGCCGCCGCCCTCCTGGCCACCCACACCCGCACGGCGCTGATCGGCATGGTGATCGGCCTCGTGGTCGCCGGCCTGAGCCTGTTCACCGCCAGCCGGCGAGTCCGCCGGGTGCTGGCCGCGACCGCCGTCGTGCTCGTGGTGGTGGTCCTGCCACTGGCGCCGGTCATCAGCGGCTGGCTGATCCGGGGGCAGACGACGGCGCAGTTCAGCAACCTGTCGGGGCGTACCACGGTGTGGCCTCTGGTCCTGTCCGAGCCGCGTCCTGTGACCAACAAGATCCTCGGATCCGGATTGTCCAACGGCAGTGTCATCGGGCAGAGCCCGGCCGTGAACGGCCTGCCCATCGACAGCAGCTGGGTGGCGACCTATCAGGACCAGGGCATCGTGGGCGACGTGCTCGAAGGCGTGATGTTCCTCGTGCTGTTGGGGGCGGCTCTGACTCGACCCCGGGGCCCGGCGCGAGCCATGGCCCTCTTCCTGATCCTCTACTGCTTGTTCGCGTCGTTCACCGAGACCGGCATGGGCGAGGCCTCGACGTACCTCCTCGACCTCACCGTGGCCGCCTCCCTGCTCGTCTTCCCCTCCACCCGGCCCCGCCTGACGTCACGTCCTTTCATCCAACTCGGGGCAAACGCCCAGCCGGGGTCGATCTGACAGATACGCCGGGCCTATAGGGCGTAATCGTTCGGTCCACACCACACCGATCCACGACGTGTCCGGTATCCCTTGATATGTGGGTGATCCGCCAGGCGGGATGACCTCCCCGGCAGGGTGGGGCCTTCCCGATGGAAGGAGATCACCCACATGCCCCTCGTACTTTCCGTCGAGCGCTCCGTTGCACCCTCGGGCGAGCTATCGGTGAGGCTCGGACACCACCTGCTCGACGACTATCTGGTTTTCCTAGCCGGTCGGGTCAGACCGAACTCCTTGCTGGCCGCCGCGTTCGATCTGAAGGTGTTCTTCTCCGTCGTGCACAAGGAGCCGGCGGAGGTCACGAGCGCAGACGTGATCGACTTCATCACTTCGCAGCGCGCTCCTCGAGTCAGTTCAAAGGTGGTGCGGATCTCCGACGGTGGTTCGGGCCTGTCGGCTCGGACGGTGGCCCGACGGTTGTCTTCGATCTCGGGCCTCTACGCCTATCTGATCGTGAAGGGCGACACCGGTGTGCATGGGTCGCCCGTGCCGAGGGGGCTCATCACCCGTCGAGCCAGACGCAACGGAGGACGGGCGGCTCCGCTGCTGCGGAGTCCGCGGCTCCTGCCCCGCATCTTGGAGCCCGGTGAGGTGGACGCGTTGATGGCCGCCCTTCGTACTAGGCGCGACAGGGCCATGGTCGAGGCCATGGTCTTCGGGGGGCTGCGGCGCTGCGAGGTGCTCGGGCTTCGCCTGGCCGATCTGCGCCCGGGTGAGCGAAAGGTGTTCATCGCCGAGGGCAAGGGTGGACATCAACGGATGGTGCCCATCTCGTCTCGCTTCTTCACCTCGGTGGCCGCCTATCTGGACACCGAGAGGCCGGCCGACAGCGCCAGCGAGTTCGTGTTCGTCGTGTTGAAGGGACCGCGCCGAGGAAGCCCGCTGTCGGCCTATGGGCTCGACGAGATCCTCGACCTCGCACGAGAGCGCGCCGGCCTGACCAAAGGCACCTGCCATGAGCTGCGCCACACGTGCTTCACGAGACTGCGCGAGGCGGGCATGGCCCTCGAGGCCGTCCAAGCCCAAGCCGGCCACACCTCGGTCGAGACCACCCGTCTCTATCTCCACCTGGCTGACGACTGGCTGGCCGGTGAGTACCGCCGAGCCTCCGAAGCGATCGACGCCCAGGCATCGGTGGGACAGAGGTGAGCGCTCTCCCGGCCGTCGTCGGTCGCAGCTCGCTCCAAGAGACGGCGGAGCACTATCTGAGCCAGATTGCCCTGTCATTGCGGCCTCAAAGCGTCCGGAGCCTCGGAACCGACCTGCGCGACTTCGTTGGGTTCCTGGCCCGACACCACCCCGAGGTGACCCATGCGGCCGAGCTCGAGCGGCGCCACATCGAGAGCTACAAGGTGCACATGGCGCACACACCGGGCGCCAAGCGCCCGAGGCTCTCGACCAACACCGTTCGCCGGCGGCTGTCCACGCTCCGGATGTTCTTCGAACGCATCACCGAGTGGGGATGGGACGACGCACCTCCCCGGGTGATCGTCTTCGCCGGCGACCTGCCCAGAAAAGACGAGGCGCTTCCCAAGTTCTTAGACGACGCCAGCTTCGCCGCCTTCATGCGGGCAGCCCGCAGCGAACCCCGGCCTCTGGTGCGGCTCGTGATCGAGCTGCTGGGCCGGACCGGCATGCGGGTGGGAGAGCTCTGTGCGCTCGAGGCCGACGCCGAGGTGCAGATCGGCGAGACCCACTGGCTGCGGATCCCGGTCGGCAAGCTCCACAACGACCGCTACATCCCGCTGCACCCCCAGCTCGTGGCCATGCTCGAGGAGTGGTCGAGGCGACCCGACTGCGGCGTCGGCGGGCTCCTACTCACCAACGACGGCAGACCGTTGAATCGCCACGCCGTGACCCGAATGTGCATCCGCTGCGCCAAGAAGGCCGGCATCGGCCACGTGCATCCCCACCGTCTTCGTCACACCGTCGCCACTCAGGCCGTGAACCGAGGCATGAGTCTCGAAGCCATCGCTGCACTTCTCGGTCATCGTTCGATGTCGATGACGATGACCTACGCCCGCATCGCCGATCGGACCGTGGCCGACGAGTACTTCGCCGTGAGCGAGAAGGTCGAAGCTCTCTACGACAAGGCGCCACTTCCGGCCGAAGCAGAAGGACCGAACATGCGCCGCCTGCGCCGAGAGCACCATCGCATGCTCGGAAACGGCTACTGCACACGACCGGTTGAGCTCGACTGCGCTTTCGAGACGATCTGCGAGGGCTGCACGTACTTCGCCACGGCCGTCGAGTTTCGCCCCACGCTTCGGCGTCAGCTCAAAGACGCCGCTCGCAAGGGACAGACCGGCCGCCAGAAGCTCTACAGCGGCCTGCTCGCAGGGATCGAGGAGGTGGAGGGGCGTCGACCTGAGCAATAATCGAAGACCAGTCGGAGCGGATCACCCACATAACCCCGACTACCGGTCGCCCTACGGCCCTCGCCGAGGCTGTTGCGAGACTGGTTGAGCCCGCAGCACATTCCGCCCGGTCCATCTGAATACACACGGCCGTCAGATCCGAAGTCAGATCGGCGCCGATCGCGATCGCGATCATGCTGGGTCGCCTCGGCACCGTTGGCTTAGGTCCCGAGGCTGACTCGGCAGGCGCTCCCATCGGCACCTACCCTGGCGTCGCCGGGGGGAGGTGACTGTTGACGATCGAGAACGCGGCGATCCTGTTCACAGACGTAGTGGGCTCGACCGAGCTATCCCAGCGCCTCTCGCCCGAGGTGGCCGAAGAGGTGCGTAGGGGGCACTTCTCTATCCTGCGCCAGGCCATCGCCGAGGCGGGAGGCATCGAGGTGAAGAACCTCGGTGACGGCCTGATGGTGTCCTTCTCATCTCCCTCTTCTGCCCTGGCCTGTGGGGTGGCGATGCAACAGGGCGTCGAACTCGATAACCGGAGCCGGGAGCACTGGGTGGGCCTGCGGGTCGGCTTGAGCATGGGAGAGGTCGCCAGGGATGACGACGACTACTTCGGGGACGCCGTGGTGGAGGCGGCACGGCTGTGTGCCACCTGCGAGAGCGGCCAGATTCTCGCCACGGACGTAGTGCGGGCCATGGCCGGTCGCCGCAACCGTCACGAGTGCCGTTCGGTCGGTGGACTCACCCTGAAAGGACTCCCCGACCCCGTCGAGAGCGTCGAGGTGATCTGGGAACCCCTCGGCGGTGCCGAGGTCGCCACCATCCCGCTTCCCGCCCGCTTAGCCGTGCGCCCCGCCGTGGGGGTCGTTGGGCGTGAGTCCGAGACCCAGGCAATCGCCGATGCGACGAAGCGGGTGGCCGAGAGTGAGGGGCGTGAGGTTCTCCTCATCTCGGGCGAGGCCGGGCTGGGCAAGACCACCCTGGTCGCCGAGGCGGCCCGCGCCGCCTTCGACAACGGAGCCGTAGTGGTATTTGGTCACTGCGAGGAGGGCCTGGCCACCCCCTACCAGCTCTTCGCCGAGGCGCTCGGATATTTCGTCACCCACGCTCCCGAAGATCGACTCCTGGACCACATCGCCGCCCACGGCTCGGAGCTGTCGAAGCTGACACCAGCCCTCGGCAGTCGCATCCCGGACCTGCCACCCTCCAAGGCCACCGACGCCGACACCGAGCGTTTCCTGCTCTTCGCCGCCGTGGTCGGTCTGCTCGCACAGGTATCGCAGGACCAGCCCGTCGTCGTGGTCCTCGACGACCTCCAGTGGGCCGACAAAGCCAGCCTGCTGCTGCTGCGACACATTGCGGCCTCCGATCAGACCATGCGGGTGCTTGTGATGGGGACCTATCGGGACACCGAGCTGTCTCAAGGGCACCCGCTGCTCGACGCCCTGGCCGCCCTGCGGCGACTGGACGGCGTGACCCGCATCGACCTGGCCGGGCTCGACGACACCGGGGTGGTGGCCTTCATGGAGGCGGCCGCCGGTCAGACCCTCGACGACGACGGGGTGGGCCTGGCCCATGCCGTCTACCGCGAGACCGACGGCAACCCCTTCTTCGTGAGCGAGGTGCTCCGCCACCTCGTCGAGACCGGCGCGCTGTACCAGGACTCGTCGGGGCGATGGGTTTCCGATCTCTCCATCGACGAGGTCACCCTGCCCGACAGCGTCCGTGAGGTGATCGGTGCTCGGGTGGGGCGACTGGGGCCCGATGCGGGGAAGGTGCTGTCGATGGCGGCGGTGATCGGCCGGGACTTCGACCTCGATGTCCTGGCCCGGTCCACGCAAATCTCCGAGGACGACCTGCTCGACATCTTGGAGGCGGCGGCGGCAGTCGCCCTGGTGCGCGAACTTTCGGGTCGCTACAGCTTTTCCCACGCCCTTATCCAGCACACCCTGTCCGAGGACCTCGGTCCCAACCGACGGGCACGAGCCCACCGCAAGGTGGCCGAGGCGCTGGAGGACCTCTGCGGTGACCGTCCAGGGGCGAGGGTGGGAGAACTGGCCCGACACTGGTTGAGCGCGACCCAGCCCATCGATATCTCCAAAGCCATCGCCTACGCCCGCCAAGCGGGCGACGCCGCCCTGGCCGCCCTCGCCCCCGCCGATGCCTTGTCGTACTACGCCCAGGCCCTTGACCTCTATCCCCAGGCCAGCGATCCCGATCCGATCTTGGCACTAGACCTGGCCATCGGCCTCGGCACGGCACAGCGTCAAACGGGGGACCCGGCGTTTCGTGAGACCCTTCTCGACGCCGCTCGTCGAGCCGCAGATCTCGATGACACCGGCCGCCTCGTTGCCTCGGCCCTGGCCAACAACCGGGGCTTCTTCAGTGCAGCCGGTGTCATTGACACCGAGAGGGTCGAGGTCCTGGAGATGGCCCTCGATCGGCTCTCCGCCAACCAGCCCGACCGGGCGCTCGTGCTCGCCACGCTGTGTTCTGAACTCGCCCTTGGCAGCGCGCTAGAGCACCGCCAGTCCCTGGCCGACGAGGCCCTGGCCATCGCCGAGTCCTCCGGTGACGACGTCAGCACCGTTCGGGTTCT
The DNA here is from genome assembly GCA_963846125.1 of uncultured Acidimicrobiales bacterium. Lineage (GTDB taxonomy): Bacteria > Actinomycetota > Acidimicrobiia > Acidimicrobiales > UBA8190 > Chersky-840. The sequence goes on along the minus strand of CAWJUR010000004.1, from coordinate 115,764 downwards.
GAACGCAGTTTCGTATTCACTCTTAGTACCGTCGCTCCTCGAACAAGCGCTGACGTTGTCCGCTGACGCATTGATTCGGGCCGAGCGAGTCGGCGACCCATCACTTCACTTCCTCGCCTACCTGATTCGTGTCGACGTCGCTGCCCAGAACGGTGATATTGACGAGTTCGATCGGGGTCTCCTCGCCTTGGGATCCCTGGCCGAGCAGCTGGACCAGCCGTTCTTCAGTTGGACGCATGTTTGGTTGCGCTCCACCAGAGCCCAGATCGCCGGGGATTGGAACCGAGCCGAACAGCTAGCCACAGAGGCTCTGCAGGTAGGCACCGATGGCGGTCAGCCAGACGCGACCTTCATGTTCGGCTCACAACTCATAATCGTCAATCACCAACGCGGAACCCTGGGCGAACTGGTCCCGGTGCTGGAGCAGATGGTCGCAGATGCTCCCGATTTGGCGGGGGTGCTCACCGCGGCGCTGGCTCTGGCCTACGCGGAGGCCGACGGAAGAGAAGAGGCGAATCAGCTGCTCGAAGATTTCGTTGCTGGCGGATTCGAACTTCCCCTCGATCCGGTTTGGCTCCTCACAATGGCTGAATGGGCAGACGTTGCCATCGTATGTCGGCACCGAGAGTGCGCCGGTCCGTTGTTGGACCGACTAGCGCCGTGGGACTCGCAGTCGTGCCTAGCCCCCGTTGCGTTTGAAGGACCGGTCAGCCTTTACCTTGGTGGCCTTGCCACCGTCCTCGGGCGCTACGACGAGGCGGACACCTACTTTGCCCAATCCTCCGCCTATAGCAGCCGAGTAGGTGCCAAGTTCATCGCTGCCCGGACCGACCACCTGTGGGGAACGATGTTCGCGGAACGCCAGGCTCCGGGCGACATCGAGAAGGCTCGGGACCATCTCACCAAGGCACACTCCGTCGCAGCGGCCAACGGTTATGGGACCATCGAACGGCGAGCCGCCGACGCTTTGCGACTGCTGGACGATTGAAGGACGGCGGGGTTCGTCGGGACCCGACTCGCTGGCTGTCGCGAGCACTCCCAGACACCTGCGGGTCAATCTCTGGGCCGTCCGGTGCTGCCGGTTTCGTGCACCCGAGGAGGGGCCATCACTGTTGGCATTAGGGAGCGCAGATCACCCGGACCCGGGCGGGTAACGATCCGTCTGCCAGGGCCGAGTCACTCCGAAAGTGACGGACTCGCCTCCGACCTGACCCAACCGCTATCGCGTAGCGACACGAAATACTGCGCGGGTCGCCAATCGGCCCGGTTATCCGAATGCGTGCAAACTGTCGGACGCACAGGAAGACACCGGGAGCGCATAGCCCCGAGTACCGGTTACCCGGACGCCACCCGAAGTCCGCCTCGCACCCGACCGATACCCAGCACGTTGCGCGCAGCCTCGTTCACGGCGAGCGACTCCACTATGCCCGGTCGTGCTTGCGGTCGCGAGCGCCCCCGACCGGCACATCCGGGCGTGTGGAAAACCGGATGATGGCGCTCACTCGATCAATGGTGAGACGATGGACCGGTGACTAATGAGGCGTCCATCGCCGTTTCCCGACCTCGGAGTGGCGTCTTCTTCCTACGAAGGTTTACCGTCCGTGTAGACGGTTCCGTCGTGGCGAGACTGGGTCGGGGTCGGAGCACTCGCATCGAAGCCGAGCCAGGTCACCATACGATTCGGGCCGGGGTGGACTCGACGAGGAGCCTACCGCTCGACATAGACCTTGCCGAATCCGATGAGGTAGCTATCCAAGCGTTGGCACCCTGGTCGGCCCTGTGGAGGACTTGGATCACTCCCCACAGGGCACTCGCCTGCGATCAGATCGGGTCGCCGTCTCCCTGATCGCCGGGTAGGCATCGCGCACGGGCATCGATCCCAGCCTCCACCCCACGCGGAGGCGCAGTACTAGGAAGGCGGCCGGTTCTGGTCCGCCCGGCGCACCAGTACGGCGCGTTCACCTGCATTCGCCGAACGTGCCGCCGCCTCGGTGAACGCGGCCATCGCCTGATCGTGCCGACCAGCCCGCTCGAGCAGGTCTCCACGCACGCTCGGCACCAACGGTGACTCGCCGAGCGCGTCGTCGCGTACCTCTTCCAGGACGGCAAGACCGGCGTCGGCACCGAATGCCCGACCGTGGGCGACGGCCCGGTTGACCTCAACGACCGGCCCCGGCGCGGTGCGGGACAGGACGTCGTAGAGAGCCGCGATCCGGTGCCAGTCCGTCTCCTCTCCGCGCTCAGCGCGCCCGTGCTGTGCCGCGATCAGGGCCTGCAGGAAGTAACGCCCGACCGAGGCCCCGGTCGCGGCCAACTCCTCCGCTCGCCCCAGGGCCGCCAGGCCCCGCCGGACGCGCACCTGATCCCAGAGGCTACGGTCCTGCTCCTCCAGCAGGACCGGGATCCCGTGCTCGTCGAGGCGGGCCGGCATCCGCGAGCCCTGGATCTCGAGGAGGGCCTCCAGAGCGAACACTTCGGGTTCGTCGGGAGTGAGGTCGACCAGCATCCGCGCCAGCCGGATTGCCTCGTCCACGAGGTCTTGGCGCATCCAGTCCTCACCCGTGGTGGCCGTGTACCCCTCGTTGAAGATCAGGTAGATGACCGCCATCACGTCGTCGAGCCGCTCGGTCCGTTCCGCTCCCACCGGCAGCTCGAACTCGGCATGGGCCTCCGACAGCGTCTTCTTCGCCCGGGAGATCCGTTGCCCCATGGTGGACTCGGTGACAAGGAATCCTCGGGCGATCTCGGCCGTGGTGAGGCCGCCGACGAGCCGCAGGGTCAGCGCCGCCCGTGACTCGGGCGTCAGCACCGGATTGCAGGACAGGAATACGAGGCGGAGGACGTCGTCCTCGATGTAGTCGACCTGACTTTCGACGTCGGGCACCGCCGCCGCTTGCCTGTCGCTGGCATCTCCCAGCTCGACGACCTTGCGGCGCATGGTCTCCGTGCGCCGGAAGTGGTCGATGGCTCGGCGCTTCGCCACGGTCATGAGCCATGCGATCGGGTTGCCCGGCACGCCCGTCTCCGGCCACTGCTCGAGCGCGGCGACAAGGGCGTCCTGGGCCAGGTCCTCGGCGAGGCTCACGTCGCGAGTCATCCGTGTGAGGGCTGCTACGAGCCGGGCGGACTCGGTCCGCCAGACGGCATAGACGGCCCCGTTGGGGTCGTCGGGACGGGTCCGAGCCGGCACCACGCCAGCGTAGTGATACCGGCTCAGACCTCCCGCCCTTCCGCCCACTGCCGCCGCTGGCAGGCTGAGCACGGACGAATCCGGCGTCAGGCGTCGGGCGCCTCCGGGCCGGTCGAGATCTGGCGCAGCGTGGAGATCACCGTAACCTCGGGCCAATGCTTGGCATGGAGCTCGGCGAAGGACCGCTGGTCCTCGGCGGCTTCCTCGAGACTCGGGTATTCCATGATGGCCCAACCGCCGACGACCTCCTTGGCCTCGGAGTATGGCCCGTCGACACGGGTGACCTCGCCCTGGCGGACGACGTAGTTCACCGCGTCCTCCGTCCCGTAGAGACCGCCACCGTCGAGGAAGATCCCCTTGCTGGCCCGCTCACCGATGTACTCGTCCATCGCGTCGAACAACGCCTGTGGCGGTGTCCCGACACCCTCTTCCATCCTCACGAATCCCATGAATCGGGGCATGTCGATCACTCCTTTTGGTTTGTGGTTGGTGAACTTCTCGCCAATGAGTCGAACGGGGATGCCATTCTTCGACATCGATCACCGAATTTTTTCGGATCCACAGTACGAGCACGGCCGAACGGGTGTGTCGGCTTCCCGACGGTCCGGCAGGAGGTGCGCCGTCGTGGAAGCAGGTGCTTGCCTGCGCTCTTGCAGGCCTCGCTCCCACGGCCACCAGGCGAAGACTCATCGGCGGGTGTCCCCTATCGCCGGTTCGGTTGTCATCATCTACCGTCGGATAAGCGCTTGTGCTGCCCCTCGCAGCAGTGCCGAACCCATGGCGTGACCGCTCGCAACCGCCGGGTACAGGGCCACCCTACGGGCCATCAGTGTTGGGCCGTCGGGAGCGCAGATCACCCGGACCCGGGCGGGTAACGCTCCGTATCCGGGTGCTGAGTCAGTCCGAAGGTGACGGACTCGGCTCCGCCCTGACCCATCCCTATCCCTCAGCGACGCGAATTCTCCGCGGGTCACCGTCCGACCGGGCCACCCGAATCCGGTGTAACCCGTCAGAAGCAGATGACGATATGGGCCACGCATAGCCCCGAATACCGAGTGCAGTCAGACCCGCATGCCAGGGCGTCGGACCCAATCCGACTCCGACACTTCTGGCCCCCGTTCACATCGATACACGATCCGATCGGTATCTCGAACGGCGCTCATGGGTAGCCTGCGCGCCCGCTGGCGGTGGTGGTGCCACCCACCCATTCCATAAGAATGCACCCTTGTCCCACCCCTGGTGCCCGTCATACCGTGCCTCATGGGCGGCTTCGGAGCGGCGATGCTGTGGGCACGACATTACGCACCGCGCCGCGTGGCGGTCGCTCGTCGTCCTAGCCGTCCTGTCCGGCCTTACCTCCGGCATCGCGATGGCGGCGGCGGCAGGGGCCCGGCGTACAGACACCGCTCTTTCCCGCCTCGAGATGGTCACCCGAGCGCAGGATGCAATGGTCTTCACAAGCCAGGTGGGCGACTACCACCCTGACTGGCGGGCCCTCGAGCAGAGGCCGGAAGTGGCGCAGCTCGCGGTCTGGGACCTCATGTTCGGCAACATCGCTGGCCAGCCGGGCGGCCTCCTGTTCGTGTCCCACGACGGCAATTGGCTGGGAAACATCGACCGGCCGGTGGTGATCCAGGGCCGCATGTTCGACTCCCGCGCCGACGAAATGGTCGTCGACGAGCAGACGGCGGCCGCCAACCACGTCCACGTGGGGAGCGTCGTTCCCTTTGAGGCTTTTGCGCCGTCTCAGACCGATCCGACCGCGACGCCGACAGGGCCGAGCTTCCGCATCCGAGTGGTCGGCATCGTCAGGGACGTCGACCAGTTCTTGTTCGCGTCGGCCGGGCTTGTCTCACCCGGCGTGGTGACTCACTACGGCGATCGGATCTTGCTTCACCCCAACGCCGTGGTCCGCCTCACCCACGGCGAGGCGGACGTGGCGGCTCTGCGGAGGGACGTCAACGCCTTGGTCGCCCCCGGGGTTCCCGTCCTCGATCTCGACAACGCCAGCCGGCGGGTGACCACCACACTGGCCGTGGAGCGATTCGCGCTCGCCATGCTGGCCCTGGCCATCGCCGCTGCTGGCAGTTTGATCGTTCTCCAGGTGCTGTTCCGCTCCATTTCGGTCATGACCGAGGACGTCCCGGCCCTGCGGGCCATTGGCATGACACGGCGCGACATCGCAGCCGGCACAGTCCTCGCTCATCTTCCGGCCGTGGGCCTCGCCGCCGCCCTCGGCCCGGCTGTCGCCGTCGCCCTGTCACCGGTATTCCCCATCGGCGAGGGCCGGCGAGTCGACCCCGATGTCGGCGTCCACGCCGACTGGGTTGTCGTCGCCATCGGCCTCCTTGTCCTCATCCTCGTCCTCGTGCCCGTGGCCGCGTTGGTGGGACATCGTGCCGGGGCCGACGCCGCGAAGCGGACCCGGTTGCGCCCGTCGGCCATCGCGGTGTGGTTGCGTCGTCGCGCACCGCTCACTGTGGGCCTCGGAGCCCACTTGGCTCTTGAGCAGGGTGCCGGCGTGCGCGCTGTTTCTGGTCGGCCCGCGCTGGTAGGCACGGCCTTAGGTGTGCTCGGTGTGGTGGCGGCGTTGACGATCGACAACGCCATCACCGATGCGCTGGTCAATCCCCAACGCGTCGGCGTGACCTGGGCGGTTGAGATCGCGCTCCCGTCGGTGAGCCCCGAACTGGTGGCGCAGGTGCAGCGGGCGGCTCCGGGCGCAACGGTTGCGATTGCTCGCCGCGAGGTGATCGATGTCGGTGGGGTGGGCGTGCCCGCCTACGCATTGCGCGGCGCCGCTGCGCCAGCCGGAAAGATCGTACTGGCTAGTTTCAGCGGCAGACCACCGAACCGGGCGGGTGAGGCCGACATCGGCCCGGCGACGGCCCGCCAGTTACACGTCCACGTGGGGCAGTGGGTGACGGTCGCTGGGGCCCACCGGGTGCACCTGGTGGGCGAGGCCCTCTTCCCAACCGACGTCCATTCGGAGTTCGACGAGGGGCTGTGGCTGACGCCCGCAGGCCTCGACGCCATCATCTCGCCGTCGACGGCCGACGCCGCACCGGGCACGGCGGTGGTGGTGCGGTTCCCCGACCGACGGGGCCAGGAGCAGTCGGCCCTCCGGGTGGCGGTGATGGCTCAGGCCATCCAGAGCCTTCCCCCTGGGCCCAACCCCGATGCCCGGCTCATCGCCGCGCTCGGGCGGGCCCAACTCCTCGCTTGGCTCCAACGTAATGCCGCCGTCGATTCCACTCGAGTTGACCAACCTCCAGAACGTGGAGCTTCTGCCCACCATCCTCGGAATCAGCCTGGGAGTCCTTGCCCTCGCCGCCCTCAGTTACGTGCTCGTCGCCACCGGCCGAGCCCGACGGCGCGACTTCGCAGTTCTGAGGGCCATTGGTTTGGACACCGCGGGGTCGCGATTCGTCGTCTTCGCCCAGGCCACGGTGATCGCGGTCGCTGGATTGGCGGTCGGCGTTCCCCTCGGGTTGGTGGTGGCTCGGATCGTCTGGCGCGAGGTGTCGAACCGCGTCCCCCTCGTCTACGTTTCGCCTGCCTCGAACGAGGTCATCGCAATTACCGTGCCGGCGTTTCTTGTTGCCGCTCTTCTCGTGGCGGCCTGGCCGGCCCGTCGGATTTTCCGGGACCTTCCCGCCGCCGTACTGCGGACCGAATAGCTCGCATTTGACCACACGATCACGACATGCCTCAGACGTTAAGCCCCTTATGATCGGACGACCGAATCTGCCGCGCCCTTCTCGAGTCAGGGCGAGGTACCTCCAAGCCAAAATGTTCGGAGTCACTCCGGCTCGGGATTGCGAGCTAGGTACCGAGCGAAGTGGCGCGTCGCGGCATCACGTATCGGACGGGGCGTCAACTGATTCGGCTCGTGAAAGCAAGGATGCTGCTCCCTCGTGCTGAAACGCCTAGTCCGCTACCGTCTGGAAATGGGTGTCCGCTACCGTCTGGAAATGCGTGGTCTTAGTCGGGTACCTGTGGCAACGGCGCTTGCTGTCGGAACATGCGTACTGCTTGCAGCTTGCTCAAGCCCGAACCACCCGCTGCCATCCCCGTCATTAACCTCAGTTGCACCCACTGGTCCGGCGTTAGACATCACGGTCTCAAAGTGTGAACAAGATCCAACTGACACCACTCAGGTCCTAGCTTCGGGCTCGATTACTAACCACTCGTCAAAGCCTGCGGACTACAGCTTTACGATCGAGTGGTATCTGGGATCGATGCTTGTAACGAGAACCAGTGTGTCTCAGACGGGCGTACCCCTGAACGCTCCCCTCGGATGGACGACACAGGCGGGCGTGGCGACTCCGTCCGCAGGACCATATTCGTGTCGGATCACCAGGGTGGTCAAGACCTACGAATCGTGACCCTTCAGGGAAACTAGTTCGGTGCGGTAAGGAGCATTTTGACGGCGATGTCGCGCAGATGCCTAGCCGGACCTCGGCCACGTCCCGCATGTCCTGACCGTTCGGGATTTCCTGGATTGCATGGGTCGCCCCGGGGCGTGATTATGCCGAACCCTCTGGATCGCTCCGGTCCGCGATTTCGCGTGTGGTCGCGCCTCGGAGCCCGGCTACCGTCATCGGCACGTCTCGCGCGACATCTGAGTACACATTGCTAACGGAAATTGCGATTGTTGCTCCTCGCGTCACCCGGACGATGTTCCGAGGCATCGATCGGGGGTGGTCGGTCTCCGGCGGTACTCCAGCCGTCCCATCGGATGTTGCGCCGAGTATGTGACACAGAGCCGGTTGGCCCCGAAGGCAAGGCTGGGCAACCGTCACACGCCGGTGCTAGGAAACCCGAACCCCCGCTCGGAATACTGCTTCGACCCTTCTGAGCACTCGGATGTCAACCAGGGGGTTGCCCTGGACAACGACGAGATCGGCGTCGGCACGGGCCGCTATCCGACCCTTCGACGCCCCGAGTCCGAGGGCCGCTTGCAGATACGGATGTGGCGGCTCGTAGTGCTTCCTCGGGTGTCATCCCGATCCCTTCCACCAGGGCTTCGAGCGAATAAGGCAACACGTCATGCGGCTTGCCCGGGGACACGCCGGCGTCGCTTCCGGGGATCATCCTGGCACCCGCCCGCCACATCTGGCCGTGGTTGTCGAGGATGGCGGCCAGGCGCTGGGCAATAGCAGGGGGCGGGGCGGAGGCGCCTGGGATCGCGCCAGCGGTGACACTGACCACCACGCCCCAGGTGGCGATTCGATCGACGACCGAGGGGTCGGCATCGACTCCGCTAGCGGTCATGAACGTGACGTGCTCCAAAGTGTCGAAGCCGGCCTCGACCGCGTCGGCCACGGCTTGAGCTCCGTGGACGTGAGCGGCGGTGGGTAGACCCACACGGTGGGCTTCATCGACCACGGCTCGCAGGGAGCCCAGATCGTACTGGGACTCATAAGGCTGGCTCCCGGGTGTGATGTTGCCTCCGCTCACCATTACCTTGACCACATTGCAACCACGCTCGGCCCGCTCCCGGACCGCCGTCCGCAGAGCGGCTTCGCCCTCCGCTTCACCACCGAGGAAATGGCAGTGACCACCGTTGGTCGTAATCGGAGGGCCGGCGGCAACGATGTGCGGGAGGGCGGGCACCTGAGTCCGATCGCACAGCGCCAGTGACAGATATCCCCGGTCTCCCAGGTCGCGCACGGTGGTTACACCGGCCCGGAGGGCCTGGGCGGCGGCGGAGCGCATATGCGCCAAGAGCGTGTCGTCGTCAGCGTGTGCCAAGGGTTCCACCAAATCGGTGGCGGCGTTGAAGGCCAGATGTACATGCGCGTCGATAAGGCCAGGGAGCAGGCAGGCCTCTGCACCGAAGTCGACAAGCGTCGACCCGTCGGGAGGCTGAGCCCCGCTTGTATCGACGTCCTCTGATCTCACCGTCTTCGATGAGCACGTTGGCCGGACCGAGCGAGTGTTCACCGTCGAATACATGCCCGGCCCGCAGCACGACCAGTTCCTTCACAGGACTAGAGAATAGGTGTCGCCGCTCCCGGATGACGGATCATGTCCGTCATCGAGGGTGCTGTGTTGAGTAGCTGCGGCCAGGGTGGCTGCGAGGCCATGATGCACTGAGCGAGCTTAAGGCCCTGGCGGTTTTCTGATCCAGGCTCACAGACGTTTCGATATGGACCGCTCCATAATCCCGCCCAAAGCGAACGTTGAGTCTTGCCTACCCACGCGGCCATTGCCGAAGCTGGGACGCCCTGGTTGACCCATTTCGCCGACACAGCACCCGATCGGGATCACCTGCGGCTCTCAAGTCATCTACGCACGCAGTGTCGCGAACAGTGGAAGCTGACGCTGACCTGGAGGTGTGCAATGCAAGTGCGGTTCTCTCTCTCGCCGAGCAGTCCGAAGTGTGGGATCGGTTTGAGGCTGGCCAGTCCATGCGGTCTATCGCCCGTTCCATCGGCCGTTCCCAGGTGCGGTCCTAGAACAGATCTGAAGCACTGGCGGCATCCGTCCCGTGGCGCCCACGGTGTGGTCCTACGCTCTGATGGCACTGGCCGAACGCGAGGAGATCTCCCGCGGACTCGCCACCGCGTTGTCGATGCGCCACGTGGCGGCCGGATTTGGATGGTCACCGTCGACTATCTCCCTAGAAGTGGCCGCCAACGGCGGCCGGCATTACTACCGCGCATGCGATGCCGAAGCGTCGGCTCTGCGTCGAGCCCGACGACCGAGACCGGCCAAGCTCGCTCGGTGCCCGAAGCTTCGCCGCGTGGTGGAGGCCAAACTGGAGAAACGTTGGTCGCCTCAGCAGATCGCCGACTCGTTACCCGAGGCGTTCCCCCACAACCCGGATATGCGTGTCTCACTAGACCATCTACATGTCGCTGTTCGTCCAGGTCGAGGAGCCCTGCGCCAGGAGCTCTTTCGCTGTCTGCGCCAGGTCGGGCCATGCGCCGCCCCCAGGGAAAGCGCCAAGCGACCGGTCAGAGCAAGATCCTGCTACATGTGATGATCTCCTAACGTCCCGCTGAGATCCAGACCGCGCCGTGCCCGGCCACTGGGAAGGGGACCTCATCGTGTGCACCCGCCTGGTGGGCTATCGGCACCTTGGTCGAGCGGTCCACTCGCTACGTCATGCTCATGCGCCTCCCCGACGGCAACGCGCGAGGCCGTGCGCAAGAGCTGGCCAACACTATCGTGAGCTCCCAACTGAGCTTCTGCGCTCCATCACCTGGATCAGGGTCGCGAGATGAACAGCACGCCCGCTTCACTGTCGACACGGGTGTCCACATCTACTTCTGCTATCCGAATAGTCCCTGGCAACTGGCATCCAACGAAACACCAATGGTCTGTTGCGCCAGTACTTCCCCAAGAACACCGAGCTCTCGGGCTACTCCCAGGCGCATCTGAACGCCGTCGCCAGAGAGGTCAACGACGTCCTCGACGCACTCTGGGCGGTATGTCACCATCTGAGGCGTTCGCCGAGGCTGTTGCGTCGACTGGTTGAACTCAAGCCCGCTACCGGGCGGACGCGCTGGAAGAAAACGGGTGTTCAACGAGGCTTTCGCCCTGACAGATACTGAGGGCCCCATTTGTCAGCCACAGTCGAACTCCGTACCGCACGCCAAACGGGAAAGAGTCCTTCGGCACTGCGCCAGGCGGGCGGCACTGTCGATAGCGAGCCTATGGTTCAGACGCCTTGCCACGAACTCGTCTGCTTCAGAAAAGCAACGGCGTCACCATTTGAGGTCGTCTCACATTTGATGCCGGTCTCTGGCGGGCATTGGCATGTGCGGGCTCCATCCTGAATGTCTTCGCTCGATAGAAGCTCACGACACTTTCTGGCCTCAGCGCTGGCTGCCGGGCTGGTCACCGTGGCGTTCCTCGTATGGATGATCGTCGGCATCGGTGGCCCTCGTGTCACCGACGCGGTGGACGTTCTCGGTGAGCTGGCTGCTGCTTTGGCCGCCACGGTGGCCTGCGGCGTGGCGGCTGTCCACACGTCATCACGCCGGTCACGATGGGTGCTCCTCGGGGCATCGAGTTGCGCCTGGGCGGCCGGAGAAGCGGTGTGGGCGTACTACGACCTCATCCGCGGTGTCTCGGTGCCTTTTCCGTCACTGGCCGATGTCGGGTTTCTGTGCGCCGTTCCCTTGGCTGTGGCGGGTCTCTTGCGCTTTCCAAGCTCCCCGCGACGGGCGGCCGACCGAGTCCAGGGGGTCCTCGAAGGGTGCATCATCGCCGGGTCGATGCTTTTTGCCAGTTGGGCGACGGTCCTCGGTCCTCTCTACAACCAACACCAGGGCGCATTACTCAAGCAGGCGTTGTCCCTCGCCTACCCGGCGAGCGACGTGGTCATGGTGACACTGGTCGTCATCCTCGTTTCCCGCGCCGGGCGTCGGGGTCGGGCCAGCCTGGGCCTGGTCATGGCGGGCATCGTCGCCTTCGCAATCGCCGACAGTGCCTTTGCCTACATGACCGAGCTGAACAACTACGCCAACGGGACGGTCCTGGACACGGGGTGGGTGGCTGGCTACCTCTTGGTCGGTCTCGGAGCGCTGCGGGCCGTCTATGCGCCGTCCACCGAGGCGGCGGAGCCGCGGGTGACGACGTTGTCACTGGTGGCTCCGTACGTTCCGGTTCTCGCCGTGTTGGCGGTGACAGCGGTCGAGTTGCTGCGCGGCCATCGTTTGGGAAGTGTCGATTGGATCATGGTGTTCGCCCTGGCCCTTCTCGTCCTCGGTCGTCACGTGCTGAGCCTGTGGGAACGGGCCTCGCTCGTGCGGCTGGCCGCAACCGACGGCGACAAATTCGACGAGTCGATCCCGGTGACGGAGCCTGAGGCCGACCCCGTGCTGTCGGGGCGCTGAGATGGCCCAGCCCCAAATCATCTCTGGGTATCCGCACGGTGCCAAGACGCAAAAGGGAGAGCTCCCCTCCGTCACGATTCTGACCGCCAACGGCGTGGCCGTGAACCGCCGCCGCGTCCCGATCGCCTCCACTCGAGCATCGCAGTGGATCGTGCAAATCGTGACGGTGGCTACCAGCGCGTTCGCAGTTCTGGACCTCTACCTTTTGGCTACTTCATTCCACCGCTGACGGAGCTGGCCCGCTGACCAGCGCGACGAACCTAGGAGTGGAACTGCACCACGGTCTCGAGCTCGTCGAGCCCGCTGCAGGAGCCTTCGCCCAGGATCGTCGTAGTGGGCTGTTTCTCACCGAACCGGGCGGAGTACCAACCCCCTACCGGGGCCGTCTCCCCGCGGACGAGGCGCCAGCTGGCCAGTTCGGGCAGGCTGAGCTCCGCCGTCACCGGGATACCGGCGCCCGAGAGCCACGACAGGCTGACGCGCCGGCCCTCGATCTCCGCGCCGACGTCGGGCCCCAGATGGAACGCCATGCGAAGGGCGTGGCGGCCGCTCGTCTCGATGTGGTCGACGATCGTGATCCGCCGACCGGTCGACGAGAGCCCGACGGAGCGACGGTGCGCGGCGGGTGGCTCCAACGTCGCGTACCCGTCATGTTCGGCGGACCAGCTCGTGACCTCGCCGTCGTCCTCGGCGAGCTCGACAAGGCGCGAACTGGCGTGGCGCCGCCACAACGTCGAGCCCGCTGACTCGGACTGGTTCTGATGGGCCAGCTCGACAGTGTTGTGGCCCACCGTCGAACGGAAATAACTCCGCCACTTGGCCTCGCCCTGGTAGCAGTACGTGCCGGGGTCGGCCAGGATCTCGACCCCGTCGTGACGGACCTCGACGGCGAGGGCATCGGCGTGGGCGTGGGCGGCTATCGACAGGAATCCGTGCGGGCCGGAGTCGCACCGGCACCAGATCTCCGGGCCGTGGTGCGGCGAACTTCGCATGACGGTCAAGCCGGCGTCGTGGAAGTGCGCGGGCCGGCGCCCGGGACGAGCCGTCTGGGGGTGCGGGTGCGCCAATGAAGCCAGGAAGGTGCTCGAAGCGTCAGGATGGCGCGCCGGCCACCAGCCGGGGGCTCCGAACAGCGACTCTCCGACAGCGAGAAGGCTCTCCCACCGGTTCACCTCAGGGGGATCGAGCACGAGGGCTCGGCCGTCGTCGCCATCGCCCTGGCGAGGAGCTCGCAGGCGCACGTCGACGGTCGCCGCCACCACGTCGAGCATCCGGCCCAGGAGCTGCCAGGTGTCCTCGCTCAGGGGACGGGCGGCTCGGTCGGCCTCGACGGCGGCCACCAGACCGAGCTCGGCCACGAAGCCGTGGTAGTCGCTCGCCATCTCCCGGTTCACTCCGCTCGGGAACGTGTTCTTCGCCAGCTCGTCCTCGAGAACAGCGGCGGCCTGATCCGCCCATCTCCTGCTTTCGGGAAACCAGTCGAAGGCGAGTGACGCCACCAGTTGTCCGGCCGACTCGGCGATCACGTGGTTGTTCGCGGACGACCCCCGGCTGCGAAAGCCGGCCAGGAAGCGTTGGTGCCACCAGATCTGGGCGAGTGCCTCCTCGTTCTGCTCGAACAGCCCCGGGGCATGTGGCCAACCGTCCAAGAGCCTTCGGATCCAGACCCACGCCATCAGGCGCTCGCCTATCTCGATCCCGCTCGTCCAGTGAATGCCGGACAAAAAGGGATTCTGGGCCCACCACGAGCGGAGGTGGCGCTGCACGCGCTCGGCGTAGCGCTCGTCGCCCGACACGGCATAGGCGGCGGCCAGGACCGTGAGGTGGTGCATGCGGGACAGCTCCCACACCTGCTTCACGTTGCCCGTGACGTCCTCGGACCGGTAGTCGACCCTGAAGCAGTAGTCACCCTGGGGAGCCCTCCGACCGGTCACGGGGTCGAAGAACCAGTCCGGGTCCTCCATGTCCTTGCGCATGACGCCCAGGACCTCGAAGCGTCCGGCGAGGATCTGGTCCCCCGCGCTCAAGATGCGCCGACGGGCCTCGACCGGGATGCCGGCCAGGACGCCGGGGGCGAGGGTGGCCTCAAACCTGGGAGGGGCGGTCGAAACCCGCGGCACCGATTTGCCGGCACCGCGCCGGCGCCGGCGCGTGGCGGGGTCCGAGGCGGGCACGGGGACCTGGTGCCGAGCCCAGGCCAACTTCTTCGAATAGTCGGTGAGCCGCCACGCCACCTCCGAGGCGGACATCTTCTGCAGCCGTCGGAGATACCACTCGAGCCTCGAGGTGTTCACCGGTCGTCGATGGTCTCGACCCGTTCCGGGAGCGGGACGCTCATCTCCGACATCCGACGGGCCGTCCCGGTGGTGAGGCTGGCGCCGGCTCCGAGCGTGGCGCGGGTGGTGGCCACCAGCGAGCCGAGAGAGATGGGCATGGGCGCCCCGCTGCGGACCGCATCCAAGAACGCCCGCACCTCACTTTGCTGCCCTTTGTCCGGAGAGCTCCAGGACCGGCTCGTCATCCGCCGCCGACCCGCCCACACCGACGCCCGCCGGAAGTTGTCGAGCCGGGCCGATCGTCCGCCGCTGAAGGCCTCGAAGGTCTCCTTGGGAAAACGAGAATGGCCGTTGACGAGGTAGGTGATCGTGCCCAGCGATCCGTCTTCGTAACGCAGGGTCACCTGGAGGTCGTCGCGCCCGCCCGCACACTCGGCGCTCACCTCGACCGGCTCTGACCCGATCCACCAGCTCAACGTGTCCACGAAGTGCCCGCCCTCGCCGGTGAAGCGCGAACCTTCGGTCTCCTCGTTCCCGTACCAGCTGCCGGGCGAAACAGGACCGGCGTTGACGAGGTAGCGAGCCACGGTGGGCTCGGTGCGCCGGCCAAAGCGCGCCCGCATCTCCACGAACATCGGTGCGAACCGGCGGTTGAACCCGACCATGAGCCGGTCGTTGCCCGTGGCGTCGACGGTCGCCAACAGCTGGTCGAGCTGCGCCACGTCGAGCGCCAGCGGCTTCTCGACGAACACCGCCTTGCCCGCCTGCAGGGCCCGGGACGCGAACGCGGCGTGCGAGCTGTGTCGCGTCACGATGAACACGGCGTCGATGGAGTCGTCGGCCAGCACCGCCTCGGCGTCGGTGCCCATCGTCGTGAACCCGAACTTGCGTTGGGCGTTGACGGCGGAGAGCGACCCGAGGGTCGCCACGCGAGCGAGCTCGACGTCGGTCCGTCCGGCCAGGTGGGGAAGCAGCATCGACTTCGCGTAGTTCCCGGCACCGATGAACCCGAGCCGCAGCGCACCCGGTATGACCGGATGGCCCCGCCCCGCTCCGGGCGTCGGGCGCGCCACCCCCGCTCCGACCCGTGGGGTCGTGGTGCGGTCGACCATGGCCGCCTCAGCCGGAGCCGAACCGTCGGGCTCGGGGTACTCGAACAGGAAGCCGACGCCGGGCAAGGCCCCGGCACTGAGACGCTCATAGACCTCGACGGCGTCGGACACGGGAAAAGTGGCGGCCACGAGCGGCTCGAGGTCGACCTCACCTCTCGCGATCAGGTCCACGAAGCAGGCCAGGTTGCGTCGTTCGGTCCAGCGGACGTACCCGGCGGGATAGTCGACCCCTTGGACCTCGTATTGCGGGTCGTAGCGCCCGGGCCCGTAGGAGCGCGAGAACCGAAGATCGAGCTCCTTCTCGTAGTAGGCGGTCCAGGGCAGATCGAGCTTGCACTTGCCGATGTCCACGACGGTGGCCCGATCACGCGCCACCCGGGCCGCCACCTCGGCCGGTGCGTTGGAGGACCCACTGGCGACCAGGAACACCCGGTCCGCGCCCAACCCCCCCGACACCCGCCCGAGTGCGCTCTCGACGGCAGCCAACCCGTCGTCGTCGGGGGCGGCGCACAACACCGCCCCGGCCTTCTCGGCCAACGCGCAGCGCTCGGCTACGACGTCGAGCCCGACCACCTGCACACCCGATGCGACGAGCAGGCGCACCACCAACTGGCCCACCAGCCCGAGCCCGATGACACAGGCGGTGTCACCGATCTGGGCCTCGGCCTGCCGCACCCCTTGCATGGCGATGGCCCCGACGGTGGCGAAAGCGGCGAAGCGAGGATCCACGGCGTCGGGCACGGCCACACACAGGTTCGTCGGCACCCAGTTGAGCTCGGCGTGAAAGGCGTACTCGTTGCCGGCACACGCCACGACCTGGCCCGGGGAGAACTCCTCCGCTCCCGCTCCCACTTCGACCACGACTCCCGCCAACGAGTAGCCGAGGGGAGTGTAGGAGTCCAGGCGGTTCATCGCCTTCTTGTAGGCGGTGAGGGGACCTTGCTGGTAGGCGGTGTCGAGCACCTTCTTGAGCTGGTCGGGGCGCGCTCTCGCCTTGCTGACCAACGACATCTTGGACTCGCCGACCTTCATCAGCTCCGTACCGGTCGAGATGAGCGAGTACAACGAGCGCACCAGGACCCCGCCCGGCGCACACGCGGGAGGGGGCACGTCGAGCACCGCCAACTCGCCGGAGCGGTAGTTCTGCGCCACTTGCTTCATGCCATCCACCAGTCCTCAGGCACCCGGGGCGGCCACGAACCCGCGGGCGGAATCGTACTCCACGAGGTTTTCGTACACGCCCAGGTAGCGCGCCGCTTGATAGCCCCAGGCGAGCTCTCGCTCCACCCGGGCGCGCCCCGCCGCCCCCATGGAGCGACGCCGGGGCTCGTCCTCGATGAGGTCGACGAGGACGCCGGTGAGCTCGTGCACGTCGTTCGGGGTCGCGTACGCGGCGGCGTCGCCGGCCGAGACGCGCGTCTCTCGGAGGTCGAAGGCGACGACGGGCAGGCCGAAGGCCATGTACTCCATGGTCTTGTTCATCGTGCACAGTTCGTTGAGCGAGTTCTCCGGGTCGGGGGAGATCCCGATGTCCGCGCTGGACAGGATGGCCGCCACGGACTGGTCGGGAATGCGGCCCGTGAACTCCACGTACGGGGCGAGCCCCAGCCGGTCGCGCATCTCGACGAGCTCGGAGAAGGAGTCACCCGAACCGATCAGCACGAAGCCGATGTCGCGTCGGCCCCGCTCGTGCACGATCACGTTCGCCACCTCGAGGACGATGTCCACCCCGTCCTGCGGTCCCATCACCCCGATGTACGCCACCAGGTGCTCTCGACCGTTGCGGAGGCAGGGGTCGGGCCGTATCGGTTTGAGGCGCTCGGGGTCAGGCCCGGTGCGGACCACGGTGACGCGCTCGGGGGCGGCCCCGTTGCGTTCGATGGCAATGGCCCGGTACGAGTCGTTGGTGGCGACGATGTGATCGGCGCATCGGGTGGTGCGGCGTTCCAGGAAGAGCAGTGCCTTGTGGATGAACCGCGGGCCACGGGGAAAGCGAACCTTGTAGGTCTCGGGGCACAGGTCGTGTTGGTCGAAGACGAAGCGCGAGCCGTGCACGAGGCGAAACACCACGCCGATGGGCCAGAAGATGTCGGGTGGGTTGCAGGTCTGGATGGCGTCGAACCGGCCGTTCTGCGCCGCCTTGATGGCGAGCCACAAGGTGGCCACGAACGAGTACAGGTACTCCCCCACGAATGACAGCTTCGAGCCACCCGGCGCATAGGGCCGGTACTTGTACAGCTCGACACCGTCGACCACGGCGAACGACGGGTCGCCGGGGCCCTTGGGGCACACCACCGCCACCTGGTATCCGGCGCCGGTCAAGGTGCCGCACTCCAACCAGACGCGACGGTCGAAGGGCACCGGGAGGTTCTGCACGATGATCAGGACCCGCCCTCGATGTCCTTGTGTCATGCCCGCCTCGCGTCGATGTTGGGGCTGGCGCCCATCCCCTTTGAGGAGCGCGCCCGATGCCGGGGAGATACACCCTCACCAGCGGTTGGAGGCCACCCGGGACCCGCACCGCCCGGGTGACCCGGGCGGTGCGTCACACCTGATCGCTCGTCGCCAGCTCCGGCGCCGACAGCTCACCGGCCGGCCCCACGGGTCCCTGCTCCGGCGACATGTCCGGCGATGGCGAGGCGGCCGAGGGCCGCGCCAGGACGGTCCGCACGAACCGCACCGCGGTGGCGTGCGCGGTGTTGACGAGGATTCCCATGTCCATCGACAGGGTCCAGTTGTCGACGTAGAAAAGGTCGAGACGGCGATAGACGCTGAACGAGGGGTTGTCGCGCGCCTCGCTCTGCCACAGGCCGGTGATGCCGGGCCGCATCTCGTGACGGCGACGGAGCTCCTCGTCGAACTGCTCCACCTCGTAGGGCAGCGCGAACCGGGGCCCCACCAGGCTCATGGTGCCGTTGACGACGTTCCACAGTTGCGGGAGCTCGTCGATGCTGGTGGCGCGCAGGAGCCGGCCGATGCGCGTCACCCGGGGGTCATGGGTGGCCTTGAACAGCGGGCCGCCCGTCCTCTCGTTGAGCGCGGCGACGTGCCCGATCATCTGCTCGGCGTTGGGGACCATGGTGCGCAGCTTGAGGACGGTGATGGGGACGCCGAAGCGGCCGATGACCGAGTGCCGGTGGATGATGGGACCACCGTCCTCGAGTTTGATCCAGATCGCCGCCACGATCAGCACCGGCGCTGCAAAGGGGCACAGGGCGACGGTGAGCGCCACGTCCATGGCCCGCTTGACCGTCAATCGCCACCGGGCCCCGTCCTGGGGTTCGACATAGAGCATGGGGACACCTGACACCGGGGCCATGCGGATGCGGTTGCCCGACACCCCGCTGAAGCCGGGCCAGATCTGCACGTGGAGGCCGGCCCGTAGGGCTCGACTCACGACCTCGGCGCTGGCGGGAGCTCCCCATGCGCTGGCGACCACGATGACCCCGGTGGCACCGGTCCGCCTCGCCACAGCTTCCAGATCGCCGATCTGGGTACAGCCGTCCACGGCTTGCCATGGGCCGGTGCGGGCGTGCGGGCCCAGCACGGCGCCGACGCGGTATCCCAATTCGGGCTCGTCGCGGAGCATGCTCCACAAGGCGGCGCCGTCCTCGTTGTTGCCGACCAGAACGACGGTGCGCAGGAACTCGCCTTGGGCACGTTTTGCCTTCAACCACCGACCAAAGCGCCAACGGACGACGAGCACCGCCACCGATGCCATCCCCGCCCCAACGATTGCCGGCCAGGCCGCGCTCGATCCGGCCAGCCACTCCCCCGAAGCGAACACTGACGCTCCGAGGGCCGAGGCGGCGATCGTCCGCGCCACTTCGGTGGACCGCAGCGCGCACACCCGGGCCCGGTACAGGCCGGCCCGGTGCATGGTGAGGAGGGTGACGACGACGGCCAGCGCGGCACACAGGACGCGTCGTTCCCAGTCCGCGCCATGGGAGATGAGCACCGGTGACGTCCAGGCGACACCCAGGGACAGCACGTCGCCGATGAAGAGGTACCGACGCGGCGTTCTCGCCGGGGCGCGGACCGGCGCGCCCACAAGGCCCGAGGGGTCAGGAATTCGAACTTCGTGGCGAAGCCGACCTTCAACGGACGTGGGGGCGGTCCCGTTGGACAGCGCGGTCATGTGCTCATCCCCGGTCGTCCGGGCAGCATGCGCCTTGTCGATGCCACGCCACACACCTCACCGCACGCGCTCCCACTGCATCCCTCGCTGCGGATAGAGGGATCAAATATGAGAGCGGTGTCCGGGGGCCATTGATACGTGGCCACGCCCGAGCCTCGCCCTCCGTGCGCACTTCGTGGCCGAGCCACCACGATAAGGAGTCAGCCCGGATGCGTCCCTCCATCTCGCCGGGACCAGGGCTCAACGCGGGAGGAGGGAGGCGCCGACGGGTCGGGGCGGCGCCGAGACATCGGGCGACGTCAGTCCCAGGAGCCTGCTGGCGTTGTCCCGATACACGCTCTCGAGCACGCGGAGCGGGAGCTCGAGCCCGTAGATCGACCACCGACCCGATCCGGGCACGGGCTCGTCGGTGTACGAGAAGGACTCGTCGGCGGTCTCCAGAAGCCGGAAATTCACGTGGAAGATGCCGGCGCGCAGGGGGAAGACGTCCGTGCCGAACAGGACCCGGTCAGCGTGCTCCATGAGCAGCCTCCGGGCCGCTCGAGGCTGGCGTCCGAGTTGCAACGCCACCCAGGCGATGTCGATGGAGAGGTTGGGGTAGCGGTCGAACATCTCCGCCACGCGCCCCAGGTTCTCGGCATAGAGCCCATGCGCGGCGACGATGGACGTCCGGGGATGCGACGCCACGACGTGCTCGAGGGATTCGATCAACCGGTGGAACGCTGCGACCCCGTCCCGCTCACGAGAGTTCCCGGGATGACGGAGCAGCTCTTCGAGCCGTTCGTTGTGGCAATCGACAGGCTGGAAGAACGCCAAGGGGTCCCCCACGTGGATGAGCACCGGGATGCCCAGCACACCGGCTTCCTCCCACACGGGGTCGAGCATGGGGTCGTCGGGCAGGATCCGGCGACCTCGGGCTTCGACGGTGAGGCCGAGGTCCTTCCAGACCTTGAGGCCCCGTGCTCCCGCCGCCACCGACCGGCGCAGCGAGTCGACCAGGCGCTCGGGCCCGTCGGGCCGGTCCAGCAGACGCCAGTCGAGGTGGCAGAACGAGAAGAACCGCCCGGGATGGGCCCGGTCATAGCGGTCGAGGTTCTCCTCGAGCTCTCGGCCCCAGCGCCCATCGAGGTTCACCATCGCGCTCACGTTGCACGAGTCCATGAGGTCCAGGACGCGCCCCACGTCGGGCTGCATCCACTCCCCGTTGTCAGACAGCCAGCGCCCGAGGTGGGTGTGAAAGTCGATGGCGCGGACACGAGCACGACTGGGAGCGTGGGACGCCACCTCGAGTGTCGACACTGGAGCGTACGAGCCCACGCGTGGACCGCGCGCCTGGTAGCGCCGCACCGCTCGTGCCATGGGAAGCAGCGGTTTCGGCACCAACCGGTGGGGGAACGCCGGCGGGGGGACTCGTTCCCCGGGAACGGTGGCGTCGTCGGTCATGGCGTGGCGCGTCAGTTCCAGATGTCGTGCACCATGTTGAGCATCACCCGTGAGCCGAAGGGATCGAGCCTCACCGGCAACTCCAACATGTCGCCCAAGCTGCGTCGGACCGCGCCTTGACGTTCGACGGGACAGATCACGAGCAGGAAACCGCCACCTCCGGCCCCGGTGACCTTGGCTCCCGACGCCCCGGCATCCATGGCTCGGTCGACCACCACGTCGATCAGGTCGTTGGACACCCCCGCGGCCAGTTTGCGCTTCAGGAACCAGCCTTCCCGGAGCGCGTCCCCCAGAGCGTCCAGATCGCCGTGGTTGAGGCGGTGGACCGCCGTCCCGGCCAGGTCGCGCAGGAGATGGAGCTGGTCGAGGGTGAACTCGATGTTGTCGTTCTGCTCCCGCAGGATGGCATCCGCGCTCCGGGTCACGCCGGTGTAGAACAGCATGACCTGCTCCTGCAGGGCGCGCCGTTCGACGGCGGAGAGCTTCAGTTCCTCGGCCACAACCTGGTCGCCGGGACCGAACCGGATGTCACGGATCCCGCCCAGCGCGGCGATGTACTGGTCCTGCTTCCCGATCCGCTTCCCGCACAGATCGATCTCGATCCGGCACGCCCGTTCGGCCAGGTCCTCGCCCGTCACGTGACGGCCCTGGTAGGCGAACAGCGCGTGCAGCAACCCGACGGTCACCGACGACGAGGACCCCAGACCCGAACCGGTGGAGGGGATGTCGGCCAAGGTGGTGATCTCGACGCCGCTGGTGACGCCGGTCATCTTCATCGCTTCCCGGACGAGCTCGTGCTCGAGGTCCTCCACCCGCGACACGATCTCTTTCTTCGAGTAGTTGACGTAGATGTCGCCGTCGAAGCGCTGCTTCACGATGACGTAGACGTATTTGTCGATGGCGCAGTTGAGAACCCTGCCCCCGTGCTCGAGGTAGTACCCGGGGAGGTCGGTCCCCCCACCCACCAGGCCGATGCGCAGTGGTGTCTGGGCGACGATCATGGCGCCACCCTCGGACGCCACTCCTCTTGGGCGAGACGGTAGGCCTCGTTCGTGCCGATGTCGCGGAAATACCCGGTGATCTCGACCGTCCCCGCCCGGCCCACCAGGCTGGGGAGCATGTCGAAGCCGATGTCCAGGGGAGGATCGCCGCCGACGTCGTCGAGCACGCTGGGATCAAAGGCGTAGATACCGGCGTTGGCCAGATCGCCCGTTGGCCGGCTCGGCTTCTCGGTGAAGCCGACCACCCGGCCACCGTCGTCGAGCTCGACGATGCCACAGGCGGTGGGGTCCGGGGCATGGAACAAGGTGAGGGTCGCGACCGTGTCGCGGCTGCGATGGGACTCGATCAGGGTGCGGAGCTCGAAGTCCGTGAGGTTGTCGGCGTTGCAGGCCAGGAAGAACTCCTCGTCGGCGATCCAGTCCCGGTTGGCGACGAGGGTCCCCGCGCTCCCCAGGAGCTCGGGCTCGAAGAACGTGTGGACGTCGGGAGGCCCGTCGCGTCCCTCGATGTGGCGGCGCACCACGTCGGCGAGAAAGTGGACGTTGACCAGAACCTCTTCGACGCCGGCCCGGTGAAACTCGTCCAGCCAGATGTCGAGCATGGGGCGCCCGTCGATGGGCAACATGCACTTCGGCGTGACGTCGGTGAGCGGCCGCATGCGGGTTCCGAGGCCCGCCGCCAACAGAAAGGCCTTCATCCGCCCGCCCTCCGCACCACGCCGAGGGCTCGCATGCGGGCGTTGGCGGCGGCCAGGATGCCGTCAAGCCCGGGCATGCCCTCGAGCCAGGCCGCATAGGCGGCGACGGAGTGGGCGGGGCCGCGACGGGGCGCCCACCCCAAGGACTGGAGCGCGGTGATGTCGGACACGATGTGGCGCGTGTCGCCGAAGCGGTACTCGCCGGTGACCTGACCGGGCCGATCCGATCCGTACTGGCGCCGCACGACGTCGGCGAACTCCCGGGTCGTGACCGGCCTGCCGCCTCCGACGTTGAACACCCGCCCCGAGGCCCGGTCGTCGTCGAGCACCAGGACGTTGGCGTCGACGACGTCCTCGATGTTCACGTAGTCGCGAATGGCCTCGCCATCTTCGTAGAGGGTCGGCTCCGCGCCCTGCATGTAGTGGAGGCAGAAGATGCGGCACGCCCCGGAGTAGGCGTTGTAGACGGACTGGCCCGGACCCTGCACGATGCTGTAGCGCAGGGCGACGGTGGGGACGCCGTATCGCCGTCCCAGGTTGACCGCCACCATCTCCTGGCCCAACTTCGACATTCCGTAGGCGTTCTGGGGGTTGGACACCCGCTCGGGCGTGGTCCGTAGCTGCAGGGGCCCACCGCACTCGGCGCAACAGATGTCCCATTGCGCGGCGGCGAGGTCGGACTCCGGCCGCATCCCCGGGAGCTGCTCACCGTGCACCGCACACTCGTAGAGGCCCTCGCCCATGGCGGATTGCGACGAGGCCACGATGACCCGGGCCATGTCGAGGCGCTCGGCCACGATGATCTCGAAGAGCAGCGCCGTCGAGACCACGTTCACGTCCGAAAAGCGCGCGAAGTCGGTGAGGTAGTCCTGGTACGCGGCAAGGTGGTACACGGCGTCGACACGGCGCAGAAGGTTCGTGAGCAGATCCCGGTTGCGGACGTCGCCCTCGTAGAACTCGACATCCGGGCTCAGCTGCGTGGGGGGGCCCTGGTGGACCGGCGGCGTCAGCGCGTCGAGCACCACCACGTCGTGGCCGATGGACAAGAGCCGTTCACAGGTGTGGGTGCCGATGAATCCTGCACCTCCCGTGACGAGGACCTTCATCGGCTTCCCCGCCGGCGGCGGTCGGCGACCTCACGGTAGACGTCGAGCGTGGCGGACGCCGTGGCCCCCCACGTGAACAGAGCGGCCCGTTGCAGGCCCAGGTGGCGCAGACGATCCGTGTGCGGCCCCGCCGCGTCGACGATGGCCCGGGCGATCGAGGCGGGATCCTTGGGATCGCACAGCAGGGCGGCACCCCCGGCGATCTCCGGCATGGCGCTCACGTTGGAGGTCACGACAGGACAACCACAGGCCATGGCCTCCAGGATGGGAAGCCCGAAGGTCTCGTTGAACGACGGGTACACGAGCACTTCGGCGGCTTGGTAGAAGAGCGGCGTCTCTTCGAGGGGGACGCCGCCCACGAACACGACATCCTCGGCGATGCCGAGCTCTTCGGCCAGGGCACGGAGCTCGGCGGTGTACTTCTCGTCGCGGCCGTGGCCGACGATGGCCAACTGTCGGCCCCGCAACTGCTGTCGAGCGGTCACCCAGGCCCGGAGCAAGCCGTCACAGTTCTTGTACCGCCACAGCGAAGAGACGAAGAGCACGAAGGGCTTGGTGACGCCGTACTTCGCCACCGTGGGCCGCGCCCGGGCGCCGTCGGCGGGCTTGAACAGGTCGTGGTCGACCGCCTCGTAGATGAGCTTGAGCTTGCGGGGATCGACATCGAGGTAGCGCTCGATCTCGCCGCGCAGGCTTTCGGAGTTGATGACGATCGCATCCGCGAGCCGCGCCGATCGGGGGTAGTTCATCCGCCGGTAGGCGCGCGCCGCGGGCGCCAGCGCTTCGGGCGCGGTGTAGGCGTGCATGGTCTTCATGTGGATGACCAGTGACCACGTGGGGTTGGCGATGGGCGCCATCAGCGTGTTGAGGACGTTGATGCGGCCCAACGGCAGGCGCACCGGTGCATAGAGGTGTTCGCTCAGGGTGCGAAGTGTGCGCCGCTCGTTCGACCACGGAAAGGTGATGTAGTGGACGCCCGGCCCGTAGTCCTGGTGCACGCGCCGCGAGGTCGGGACTGACGAGCAGGTGAAGCTCCTCGCCTCCCTCCAGCCGTTTCGCCATTTCCGGGATCACCCGGGTCCAGAACCAATGGGCCCCCGACGGGTTGCGGGGGTCCTCGGTCAGGAGGTTGATTCCCACCCGCATGGCGTGGTGCCGGGGTTGCCGTGACGGCTCGGGACCACGGTCACCCAGAGCCGGCCTGGGTTGGGCCTTCATACGGACATTCATGAGTCAGAAGGTGCTCGTGGCGATGGCGCCGGGGGTCATGCGGGACTGGCGGACGTACTGGGCGATGGCGTGCATGACCGCCTGGTGGAGGTCCTCGACCACGCCGTAGTTGGTGCAGTCCACGTGGATGGCGACGTCGGCCATCGACTTCACGTCGCCGCCGCTGAAACCGGTCAGGGCAATGGTGTGGAGGCCGTGTTCGCGGGCGAAGGCAAGCGCATTGACGATGTTGGGTGAACAGCCCGACGACGAGATGGCGATGAGCACGTCTCCCGGTCGGGCCTGGGACTCCAGCTGGTACGTGAACACCTCCTCGTACGCCAAATCGTTGGCGATGGCGGTGAGGAGCTCCACGTTCGCACTCAGGCTGACGACGCGTGGTGACAGGTCGGTCCCGTTGCGCACGCCCTTCACGTGATCGCATTGCAGATGGTTCGCCACCGCAGCAGATCCCCCGTTGCCGCAGGAGAACACGAGAGCCCCGCTCGAATAGGCGGCCAGAAGGATGGCGGCGGCACACTCCACCGTCTCCAGGTCGATCGAGTTCGCGGCGCGGACCGACTCCTCGAGGTAGGCCCCGCAGTACGAGGCGGCCAGCTGGTGTGGCTCGGTGGGGAATTTGACCGTTGGCGCGGGAGCATCGGTGGTGAGGAGGTCGAGTTGGTAGATGGAGCTCATGCCGCGACCTGTTCCAGGATGAATGTCGTCGCCGACGCCAGGTCATCGCAGCACCGGACGTCGGGAGGTGCCGAGCCGTCCGGTCCCAGGTAGATCGCCGAGGCGTTCACGGCTCGGGCCAGTCCGACGTCTTCGGGACGGTCGCCGACCACCCACGACGCCGAGAGGTCCAGATTGAGGGCCTGCGCCGCCGCCTTGGCCATTCCGGGGCCGGGCTTCCGGTCGTCACTGGCGCGGGCAAAGGCCTCGACCACCCCGTCGGGGTGATACGGGCAGTAGAGGAAGAGGTCGATGTGCGCCCCGTGTTCGGCGAGCTTCTCGGCGATGTGGCGATGGACGCGAGCGACATCGTCGATCCCGTAGAGCCCCCGGGCGACTCCGGACTGATTGGTGACCACCACCACGGGAATGCGAGCGCGATTGATCTGCGCGATCGCACCGGCGGCGCCTTCGATGAACTCGACACGCTCGACCGAGCCGACATATCCGTGGTCGACGATGATCGTCCCGTCGCGATCGAGGAGGATCCCCGGCCTCGGGTCATGGGCCACCGATGTCGGCCCATCTCGTCGCGCCACCATGGTGCCCAACTGACTCTCCGATCCGGAGTTCACAACGAGTACGGCCCAGAAACGGAGGCTTGGGAGTCTCCGAGCGTCACAGAGCGCACTCACCTCTTTTCGCTCGTCAGCGTCTCCCGGACCGGGTTACTCGCCTCACTGCTTCGTCCCTGGCAAGAGCCTTGGCAAGCCCGCCCAGATACATCAGGGCAGGCCATGAACGGTGCGTGACGAACGCGTGACGATCGTCGGCTCGGCGCCGGATGGCGGCTGGGCCCCGTGTCGTGCTGGAGTCGGCAATCCCATGCGGTTGTCACCGTATTTCGGTGACAATCCCGCTCGACGTTGGGACTTCGCCATCCGTCGACACCGTGCCACGGCGCGTGCAATCACCCGGGTCGGGAACATGACGGCGTGGTACCGTGCCAGAGGAATTGGCCACCGCGGTTGGAGCCGATCCGGGCGGGTGGCGGGAGCCCAGGAGTCACGCATGCACGCCATGAGCAAGACATTTCGGCCCCTTCGTCACGCCTTCGTCATTTCGCTGCTCGGCGCTGTGGTGCTGGGCACCGGGCTCATCGCCGCGGGGCCGGCGGCGGCGAAGGGTCATCCGGCCAGGGCGCAGAAGCACTTACGACTTCGACGCACCCACATCGGCGGCCGTGGTGGGTGCCGACCTGTTCGTGACCAACGGCCTGGCCAACTCGGTGACCGAGCTCAAGACCGTCGACGGGTCCTACGTGGCCAGGATCCATAGCAAGCGCTTCAAGTTCAACCATCCGACAGCCATCGACCGCGGTCGGCCCCGACCTCTTTGTGGCCAACGGTGCGGGCAATTCCGTGACCGAGATCAGGGCGGCGGAGCGTAAGCGGCTCCGCATCATCAGCGGTCCGAGCTACCACTTCTCCGACCCCATCGCCTTCGCCCTCTCCGGCGCCAACCTCTTCGTGCTCAATGCCACGGGATCGCTCACCGAGATCGCCACGGGGACCGGGGCGTTGGTGGGCACGGTCTCGGGACCGGCATTCGGGTTCCACCAGCCGACGGGCATCGCCGCCGCCGACGGGAGGGTCTTCGTCGCCAACCGGGGCGCCAACACGGTCACGGTGATCAACGCAGCCACGAGGACGCTCGTCTCCATCCTGTCGGGCTCGCCGTACTCGTTCAATGCGCCGACCGGTGTCGCCTTCGACGGTGCAAACATCTGGGTGACCAACCAGAACGCCGACTCGGTGACCGAGCTCTCGGCGTCGAGCTTGTCGGAGTTGAACGTCCTCGTTGACACCGCCAACCTGCCCAGCGTCGGCCCCATCATCTTCGGCGACGAGTACATCTTCACCCTCAGCCCGCCGGGGTCGTCGCCCATGGTGAGCCAGGTCACCGTGGGCCCGTCGCCGTCGATACCGTGGATGATGTGCAACACCAACGGGCCCTACAACTTCAACAACCCGCAGGCGGCGGTGGCCAACGGCACCAACCTCTGGATCGTCAACGAGGGTGGCAATTCCCTGACCGAGATGGACACCGACTCCGGAGCACTGATCCGCACCGTCTCGAACTGACGCGGCTTCCTCGAGTCGACGCGGCTTCCTCGAGGAGATCGTTCTCCTAGAGGCTGCACGCCGGCCAGGCGAGTCTGGCGGTACCAGAGCTCGAGCGTCAGCAATTGCCAGATGTGCTTCGACCGGTCCTCGCGACCGCTGCGTTCCTCTTCGATGAGCGTGTCCACGGCCTGGCGGCGGAGGAAGCCCGTCTCGACGAGCTCGCCGCGCACCAGGACGTCGTCGATGAGCTCGCGCAGGTCATGGGCGACCCAGGCTCGAAGCGGCGCTGAGAACGAGGCCTTGGGGCGTTCGACGACCTCTTTGGGAAGCCACCGCCGGGCGGCTTCCTTGAGGGCGAACTTCTGGGTCCGGCCGTGGACCTTCTGGTCGCCGGGAAGCGAGAAGGCGGCCCCGAACACCACGGGATCCACGAACGGCACCCGGACCTCGGTGGAGGCGGCCATGCTGGCCCGGTCCGTGTAGGCCAGGTTGAGGCCGGGGAGAAAGAGCCGGGAGTCGGCCAGGCACATCCGGTTGGCGTGATCGGCGAGCCCGTTGTCGTTGTAGACCGCCAGGTGCTCCCCCATCACCGCGTCCCACCTGGGCGTCGAGGTCCGGGCTCACCAGGGCCGCCAGCTCGCCGGGGTCGTACAGCGTGTAGCTGCGGCGGAAGGCGGCCTCTTCGGGCAGCCGCGAGAAGGTGAGGAACCGCTTGGCCCAGCGCGCGTAGCGCAGTCCCCGCCCCGCGGCGGTCACCGGGATGCGGTCCACCACGGCATCGACGGCGTGGAGGGCGACATCGGGCAGGCGCTGGTACCGGGCCGCCACGATGCAGGCCAGGTGCTTGCGGTACCCACCGAAGAGCTCGTCCGCTCCCATTCCCGACAGCAGGACCTTGACACCGGCGTCGCGTGCCGCCTCGCACATGAGGAGTGTGTTGATCGCGGCGGGATCCCCGATGGGCTCGTCGAGAATGTCGACGATGCGCGGCAGAAGGTTGACGACGTCGGGGGCTATCTGGATCTCGTGGAGGGGGATGTCGTGCAGGCGCGCCACCTTCCGTGCGTACACGGCGTCGTCGGGCGTCGCCTCCAGGCGGTGGTCCTCCGGACGGAACGTGATCGTGTAGGCCTCGAGATCGGGGTTGTCCCGCTTGGCCAGGACGGAGATGATGCTCGAGTCGAGCCCGCCCGACAGGAAGGTCGCGACGGGCACGTCCGCCACCAGATGCGCAGCCACCGAGGTCTCGATGACCTCGCCCAGGTCGACCGGTGGCCCCGCGGCCGCAGCCGCGGCGACCTCGGCCGCCTCCCAGTAGGCCTCGACCCGGCGGGCTCCCGTCGGGCCGGAACTCGGCCCACGTCCCGGGCTCGGAGCTTCTCCACCTCACGGATCGAGCTCCTGCTGTCGGGCACCCAGGAGTAGAGGATCGAGGCCACCAGGGCCCCGGGCTCGATGTGCATCTCGTGGCCGAACGCCGCCACCAGTGCCTTCATCTCCGACGCGAAGACCACCCCGCTCTGGCGCATGAAGTAGTGCAAGGGCTTGATCCCGAGCTGGTCGCGTGCCAGGAACAGCGATCCGCTCGACTCGTCGAAGAGGGCGAAGGCGAACATTCCCCGGAACTTGTCGAGGCAGGCCGGCCCCCAGCGACGCCACGACTCCAGCACCACCTCGGTGTCCGACGACGTGATGAAGGACACGCCCAGTACGGGCAGGGTCTCCCGGAGCTCCCGGTAGTTGTAGAGCTCGCCGTTGTAGCAAAGCGTGAGGCCGTGTTTCGAGAGGGGCTGGTGCCCGGGGCGAGGTCGATGATGGACAGGCGCCGGTGGGCGAGATGCAGCATCGCCCGGTCGTCGGTAAAGGAGATACAGCCCCTCGTCGTCGGGCCCCCGGTGGGCGAGCGTCTTGCTCATCACCCGGGCCGCGGGCTCACCGTCGCCTGCTGGTAGGTGCCGGCGATGCCGCACATGGTCAGGCCCCTGCGCCCACCAAACCCGCGCGCCGAGCCCGGTGACGGACACTTCATCCGGGCCCCACACACTGCGGCCACGGCTCTAGGAGATTAGTGGCGGCCCGCCAGATACGTCGCTGGCCCGAGGGCTCGAGCCGGGCACGGCGTCAGGAGGCGGCGTCAGGAGGCGGCGTCAGGAGGCGGCGCCGCGCCGAGTGCTTGATCGAGATCCTCGATCAGATCGTCGATGTGCTCGATGCCGATCGACAGCCTGATCATGTCGGGCGTGATCCCCACCGCGTCGAGCTCGGCCGGGGTCAGCTGCCGATGGGTGGTCGAGGCGGGATGGCTCACCAGAGACTTGGCGTCTCCCATGTTCACCAGTCGCAGGAACAGCTCCACGTTGTTGAAGAAGCCGATGCCCGCTTCGTACCCACCCACGACGCCGAAGGTGAGGATCGACGGGTACCGGCCCGCGCACAGGCGCTCGGCCAGATGGTGATGGGGATGGTCGGCCAGGCCCGACCAGCTGACCCACGCCACTCGGGGGTCGGCCTCGAGCCACCGGGCCACGGCCTCGGCGTTGGACCGTTGCCGCTCGATGCGCACGCGCCAGGGTCTCGAGGCCCTGCAGGAGGAGGAAGGCGTTGAACGGAGACAGCGTGGCGCCACTGTTGCGCATGCCGACGGTGCGACAACGGACGATGTAGGCGTTGTCGGGGAAGTCCCGGGCGTAGACGACGTCATGGAAGGCGGGCTCGGGACGCGAGAACATCGGGAAAGCGCTGCGCGTGCTCGGCCCAGGGGAAGCGGCCCCCGTCAACGATCAAGCCCCCCAAGGTGGTGCCGTGGCCCCCCACGAACTTGGTGAGGGAGTGGATCACGACATCCGCACCATGCTCGAAAGGTTTGAGCACCATCGGCGTGGCCACGGTGTTGTCCACTATGACCGGGACACCTCGGGCATGCGCCATGGCGCACACCGCGGGCAGGTCGACGATGTTCCCCGCCGGATTGCCGATGGACTCGCAGAAGACCGCCGCAGTGGTGTCGTCGATCAGCGCCTCGAGCGACTCGGGTCGATCGTCCACGCCGAAACGGACCGTCACGCCCTCCTCGGGCAGGACATGGGCGAACAACGTGTAGGTGGCGCCGTAGAGCTGGGGGGCGGCCACGATGGTCGAGCCGGCCGTGGTGATGTTGCGCACCGCGTACCGCACCGCCGCCATGCCCGAGGCCAGCGCCAGGGCACCCACGCCGCCTTCGAGGGCGGCCATGCGCTTCTCCAGCACGTCGACGGTGGGGTTGTTGATCCGGTTGTAGTGAAAGCCCGGCGTCTGCAGGTCGAAGACCGCCGCGGCGTGATCGGCGTCGACGAAATCGTGGGCGACGGTCTGGTAGATGGGCACCGCCACGGCCCGGGTGGAATCGGCTTGGTAGTGGCCGTGGATGGCGATCGTCTCGTCGCGCACAATCACCTACCTTGTCCGTGAGCGGTGGATGCGAACGCTAGCGCGTCGACCGCGACCCGGGAGTCGGTGGGACGACCGCTGCGGGCCGCGCCGGCGTGGCGGCTAGCCACGACACCGGCCTGATGTGAAGGAGCTTCCGACGTCCTGCGCGCCGAAGGGGTCGTGGGAACGGGCGACGCGACCTGCCCCCGCGGTCCACTGTGACTCGGTCATCGTGTTCCCCTGGGAGAAGGCCACGAATCGCCACGGCACCGCCCCGCTCGAGCAGTACCGGTTGTCGCTGAATTTGTCGTGCTGGTGGTTCGAGATGTCGGCGGGGACGACGTCGTCGGCATAGGGATACTTGGCACCCCGGGGCCACGGCCCGGTGTGCGTGGCCGACGGTATGGTCCCGCCCTCGCTGAAGAGGCCGTTGTAGCCACAGGTGTTGGCCGTGGTGCAGTCCGACCCGATGTTCGCGGCGGTGAAGTTGAAGGTGTTGTCGGCCACGGTGATGTTCTCCGACTTCCACCGGCAGTTGTCCACGTAGTCGGGGGTGGAGCTCGCTGAGCCCGCCGGGGATGTGCGCCGCACAGCTCGCCAGGGTGTAGGTGCCCGGGGCCACCAAGGTGCACAGGGCGTCGTTGGACACCCCGCAGGCCCGGTTGGAGTTCTCGTAGATGACGACCCCGCCCCAGTTGTCGGTGAAGACGTTGTTGGTGACGTTGAAGGCGCTCCCGTAGGCGCCGGGCACCCGGGGGTCGCTGCCGGACTCCGACAGGTAGAGCGCGGCGTCGGGGAAGCCCCCGAGGGCGGGGCTGGGTCCGCCTCCCCAGGCGTTGTCCACGAAGGTGTTGCCCGTGATGGCACCGTTGTAGCTGGCCTCGTAGATGATGCCCTCGGCCCAGTTGTGGTCGATGTAGTTGCCCGAGATGTTGAACCCGGCGTTGTCGGTGTCGGGCCACAGCCCGGCATAGCCGTTGCCGTGCACCCAGTTGCCCGTGACGGTGGCCCCGCCCGTGATGTCCCAGAACTTGCCCCCGCCTGCGGCCCCCTCGTTGACCAGACTGTCGGCCACGGTGGCGGTGGGATCGGCGGTGGTTCCGACGTTGGCCGTGGTCACGTCGAAGGTGAAGGAGTTGGGCCCGAGCACCGACGCGATGGTGCGGGGCCCGTTGAGGGCGGGGTCGCGAGAGGTTGGTGCACCACGAGAACCCGCACGCCGAGGCGGCCCCGATGAGGATGGTGTGCCCCGCCACCAGGTTCAGGGGACCCCGGGTCACGATGGTGGCCACGTTGCTGGCCACGGCGTAGCTGACCACGGAGGAGTTCTGGTCATAGGTGCCGTTGGTGTCGTTGTTGGCGATCTCGTTGTCGGTGATCGAGATGTTCGACACCGGGCTCGAGCTCACGGCGTTGAAGCCGTACTGGTCATTCGCCCCCAGGCAGTTCTCGGTCACGACGTCGCCGGTGCCGAGCCCCACCCCGGCCCCGGTGTTGAACCGGATGGTGTTGTCCCGGATGGTCCAGTTCGGGCCCGAGTCGTGGTTCACGGCGATGGCGTCGGTGCCGGGCACGAAGTTCTCGATGGTGAGGTACTCGATGGTGACCCCCGAGGCGGTCCCGTCGAAGGCCGACTGGTTGATGCCCTCCCCGTTGAGGACGGCCCCGGGGGCCCCCTCGAAGACGTCCCCGGCCTTGGGGTCGATCTGCCCGAAGTTCGACGACCCCAGGGTGTGGGTCCCGGCCGCGAAGAAGTAGACGGTGGCGGGGTCGATGCCGAAGTTCTGGGCGATGATCTTGCCGTTGGACATGGCCAGGGTGGAGTCGTCCCCGGCCGGGACCGTGACCGCCCCGGCCGGGGGCACCGACAGCGGGTTGGTGAGCAGAGACGAGTCGGGCCCCGAGTTGCACAGCTGGGTGCCGGGGGGCGGACCGGTCAGCACATTCGAGCGCCCGCCGCGTGTCGAGCCACAGGACTACTCGCTCCCGGCAGCGCGAACGCGGTGATGACCGCGGCAGCCACCACCAGCGCCGCCACCGCGGCGACCTTGGCCCACACCCCACCCCGACGCATACGGGTCTTGGCGGGCACGGCCCCGTGGGCCGGCCGGCGACGTTTGCCCACGCTTTCGCTCTCTGCTCTCTTCCTGGCGCCAGGCCGAGAAAACCTCGAGGCGAGCTCCGAGCCCAACGAAGGCCTCGGGCAGTGCGCTCTGGCGGACCGTGATTCCTACATTCTCGGAGTCACCGGTCGCCTCACCAGATACAGCCTGTTCAGGACGAGCGGGTGGGCAGCGCCACGGTGGCGAGAAGCGCCCGGTGGTCGCTCCCTGGCCCGGGCCGGCTGTGGATGGTGGTCACCACGGCACCGGGCCCGGTGAGGACGTGGTCGATCCGGATCAGGGGCGGGAGCGGGGAGGTGAGCTCCGACCACGTCATGTCCAGGGCATCGCCACGCGCCGCGGCGCCGTCGACGAGCCCGGTCGACAAGATGGCCCGGAACCCCCGGTTGCCCCACGTGGCGTTGAAGTCCCCCACCACGAGCTCACGCCGTGCGGGTGCGGCGTGCAGATGGCGGGCGATGCCGTCCAATTCGTCGTTCCACGGCCCGACGCCGGGCGCGACGGGGGCCGTGGTGTGGACGACCCACAGCGTGAGCGGATGGCGGGGGACGTCCACGGTGGTTCGGGCCAGGTAGGGCAGGCGGTCGACCGACCACGCCGAGCTCGGACCGAGCCGGTAGCGGCTGAGGATGACGAGCGAGCGGGAGCCCCCGGCGCCGTTCCAGTACTGATAGCGCAGATGCTGGAGCGCGCCGCCCGCCGACAGCTGACGGACGTCGCGCCGCGACGCTTCCTCGAGGGTGACGAGGTCGGGACGATCCCGCCGGATCTCACGGGCGTAGCCGGCCATGCTCGGGTTGCCCACGTACACGTTGGCGTCGAACACGCGCACCGACAACGCACCCCGCGCGTCGCCGGGGACGGGGGTCGCGGCGGTCAGCTCGGGGAGGACCAGCGCGATCTGCACGACGGCCATGAGCGCGCCGGCCACGGCCAGCACCCGACGGCGGCGCCACAACGCCAGGATGGCGATGGGCCAGGCCGGCAGGAACACCACCATCGTGAAGGCGTTGATGGCGGCGAAGACCTCCCAGGTGTCCCAAGCCACGGCGCGGGCGATGGCCACCAACCACAAGACGCCGACGACGGCCCACGCCACGGAGAGGGCGACCCCGGTCAAGACGCGGTGCCGAGGGGCCACGGCGAGCGAGCTTACGGCTCGGCGCGGGAGTCCCCACCGCGGCGACGCTTCGCTAAGCCCTTCTCCTCACCTGCTTCTCATCACCGATGTCGACCAGAAGCTCGAGCACCTCACCAATGGTCCTCGGCCGTCCGATGTCGTCGGGCAGCGCGAGATGGCCCTGGATCCGATAGCGGTTGCGACGTCCGTGCTTGTGCTTGACCACGTACCCGGTTGTGGTCAGGTCGGTGACGATGCCGAAGGCGCTGCGCTCGGTGATGCACAGCAAGGTGGCGATGTCACGCAGGCGCACCCCGGGGTCGTGCGCAATACAGACCAGGGCGCGCGCGTGATTGGTGAGGAAGTTCCATTCCCCTATGGGACTGCGCACTCCGCTGCCGCCCGGCTCTGTCACGAGGCCGCCCACCGTAGGCCCGACCACCAGCCGTGTCCATGAATCACGCTGGGTGGTGACAACGCCGCAGCGTCGCCGGCGCCATATCCCCGCCGCCACCGGGGCTTTGGGACAGGTGAGCCCGGACCGGCGCGCAGTCCCTTGCATCAGGCAAACCAACGGCGCCGGGCCCCCGGGGCGGGAGCGTCAGGATGAATTCCCGGGCACCAAGAGCCTGCAAGTTTTTCGCTGGTATCGCAATACTTACTCTGACCAGGGTGTTAACCTACAGGAAACAAAAGTTTCCACCTTAGGGCTTCGGAATGTGAGGCAATTGAGATGTTCAACCGCATACTTCTTTCCATCGACGACTCGCCTTCGGGCCCGGCGGCCGTCAGCTTCGTCGTTGCCATGGCCAACGACGCCGACGCTTCGGTCCACGTGGTCCATGCCAACGAATTTCTCGTGGGTGGTCGGGGACACACAGTGGAGACCTCTCGGGAGGCGGCCACGGTGCTCGACGAGGCGATTTCCGAATTCCGGGCCGCCGGAGTGGAGGCTACGGGCGTGGTGTTCACCTCCAACTGCTTCAACACTCCGCGACACATCGCCGACGTGGCCCAGCAGGAGGGGTCCGACGTGATCGTGGTCGGCTCGCGCCGACGGGCCCGCTGGGCGGGCTTACGGGGCGCCGGCATGCGAGCCCGGATCACTGGGTTCACCACCTTGCCAGTCGTGACCGCCCCGGCGCCGCTGCAGGTTGGTCGGCGCGGGCTTCTGGGCCTGAAGAAGCGGGTGATCCCCCAGGCATCGACACGCACAGCCGTGTCGCACTGAGGTCTTTGAGGTCGCTGATCGGGATCAGGACCGTTCGCTGGCGTAGATGGTGATCGAGAGGAAGCGGATCGGGATCTTGACCAACATCGTCGGTCCGTGGGGGATGTCCCCCTCGAACTGGAGCGTGTCTCCGGGCTCCATCCTGTACAGCTGGCGCCCGTAGCTGTACTCCATAACGCCTTTGAGCATGTAGAGGATCTCGATGCCCCCGTGCTGAAAGAGGGGGAACACCTCACTGCTCTCGTCGAGGGAGACGAGAAGCGGCTCGACCCGCTTATAGGGACCCCGGAGGCTGCCCAGCAACTCGTAAGTGTGACCGGCTCGGGTTCCTTTCCGAATGATCTCGGGCCCGGCGCCCGCCTTCACAAACACGGCGTCGCGTTCCTCGGCCAAGCCGCGGAACAACGACGTCAGCGGCATGTCGAGCGCTGACGCCAGTCGCTCGATCGTGGACAGGCTGGGTGACGTCTGCGCATTCTCGATCTTCGACAGCATCCCTTTGGAGATGCCGGTTCGTTCGGCCAGTTGGGCAACGTTCAGCCCGATCTCTTGGCGACGGGTTCGGACGTGATTGGCGATGACCCATCCGATCTGGACGCTGGCGCTGTCCCCCTTGTCGACGGTGGGAACCCCGGAGGTACCGTCGTCGGGGCGGGGAGACTTCGTCGTCCCCGAGGTGGCCCTTCTCGACTTGGCCTGAGGTTTCGCCCTCGTAGTCGCCTTTCGAGCCGATGTCCGTTTGCCCACCCCCTTGGCGGTCACGAGCGCCGGGGACCGGGTGTCTTTGGCACCCTTCACGACCCGCAGCCGAGTACCACTGACGCTTTTGCGGCTGACCACGATCGCCCAATATATGTCCCGTGCCCCTTCCGGCGTGGGTGTCGCCGGTCATCGCATCTGACCCGCTCCTGCATAGGGATACGGACTGACGAGGGGCTCGGCGCGAGCGAATCGATCCAAGCGGAAATCCCGATGGTCGATGTCCGCGTGGCGGCTGGAGCCGTGACAGATCAGATCGGCCATGAGCTCACCCACGGCCGGAGAGATCTTGTACCCGTGCCCGCTGAAGCCCGCGCACAGCCACAGGCCCTGCACGGAACACTTCGAGATCACCGGGTTGTAGTCCGGCGTGACGTCGTAGCAACCGGCGTACGATGACGACAGCGTGGCCGCCTCCAGGCCCGGGAACCGGTGCTGGAATTTCGGAATCGACCGGATGAGGTCGACGTCGACAGCCCGCTCGCGATGGGAGTCCGGGTTGGCCCACTCGGGATCGGAATGGTCACTGTCTCCCACCAGCAGCGACCCCGGGCCCTCCCGGCGTACGTACTGCAGTGAGACCAGGTCCGAGAAGACGGGCACGTCGGCGATGACCCGGCCGGGGTCGACGACCAAGACCTGGGCCCGCTGTGCTCGGATGGGCACGTCGACGCCGACGGCCGACACAAGGGGGCTCGACCACGGACCCGCGGCCACGACCACGTGGTGGGCACCGATGCGTCGCCCATCACCCACTCGTACCGCCACCACTCGGTCCCCATCCATTTCGAGTGCTTCCACTCGACAGTGCGGACGTATCCGGGCCCCGCCCCGGCGAGCGGCGGTGGCAAAAGCCTGGGCCGTGAGGTGCCCATCGCCATAGCCGCCCCGCGGCTCGTAGGCGAACTCGGCGAAGTCGTCGACCCGAGCCCATGGCCACAGCTCTGCGGCCACGTCGTGGGCGACGAGCTCGACCTCGATGCCGAGCTCCCGGTGCATGGCGACGTTGGCCCGGAGTGCACCCCGGTTGGGGGCGCCCACGCCCACCAGGTAGCCGGTCCGGCGATAGCCCGACTCCGAACCGAGGATCTCGACGGCGTCAGCGAGGACGGGCAGCGAGTGCCATGCCATGGCCGCCAGCGACCGGACGCCGTAGTGACAGCGGACCACGCCGCTCGTCTTGCCTGTCCCACCGGAGGCAACGGCGTCCCGCTCGAGGACCAACACATCGGTCACGCCAAGCTCTACGAGGGCGCGCGCCGTGCTCAACCCGGCGACCCCGCCTCCGATCACGACGACCTCAGCTGACTCGCTCCCGGTCATGTCCCGCTCAGCCCGGCCACCCCGGGATCCAGTCGGTGCCGGCCAAGGGCACTTTGGCCATGGCCGCAGATTCCACGGTCAGCGCCACGAGATCCTCGGGTTCGAGGTGGTGCACATCGGACTTCCCACAGGCCCGCGCCAGCGCGGTGACTTCCATGGTGGTGGCCCGGAGGAAGTTGGCGACCGCCTCGGCGGCGGCCGCAGTGTCCAGCCGGCGCTCGAGGTCGGCGTCCTGGGTGGTGATGCCAACTGGGCACCGACCGGTGTGGCAGTGCGCGCAATTCCCGGGACTGGCACCGAGCGTGAGGTAGTCCCCGGTCACGTCGACCCTCCGTCCGTCACCGTCGGTGAACGAGCTGCGGTTGCAGCCGAGGGCCAGCAACGCCGCCACCCCGATCGACACCGCATCGGCACCGAGGGCGAGCGCCTTCGCCACGTCGGCACCGGAACGGATCCCTCCTGAGGCGATGAGCTGCACCTGGCGATCCATGCCCGACTCGGCCAACGCCTCAGCCGCCTGGCGCACTGCGGGCATGGTTGGGATCCCGGTGTGCTCGATGAAGACGTCCTGGGTTGCGGCGGTGCCGCCCTGCATCCCGTCAACTACGACGACGTCGGCCCCCGCTGCGACGGCCAGCTTCACGTCATGGCGGACCCGGGTGGCCCCGACTTTCACGTAGACGGGCACGGCCCAGTTCGTGGCCTCCCTGAGCTCCTCGATCTTGATCCGGAGGTCGTCGGGACCGACCCAGTCGGGGTGGCGGCTCGCCGATCGCTGGTCGATACCGGCGGGAAGTGTCCGCATGGCGGCGACCCGCTCGTTCACCTTCTGACCGAGGAGCATCCCTCCGCCTCCGGGTTTAGCCCCTTGCCCCACGACGATCTCGATGGCGTCGGCCTGACGAAGGTCGCCGGGATCGAACCCGTAGCGCGAGGGCAGAACTTGGTAGACGAGAAGCGTCGACGCCTTGCGCTCCTCCGATGTCATCCCGCCGTCCCCCGTGGTGGTGGAGGTCCCGACCGCGGTCGCTGCTCTTCCCAGAGCTTCTTTGGCCGAAGCCGACAGCGAACCGAAGCTCATCCCGGCGATGGTGATGGGAATGTCGAGCTCGAGCGGCCGGGCGCCGTGGCGGCCCCCGAGCATCGTCGAGGTTTCGCACCGCTCGCGATACCCCTCGAGTGGGTAGCGCGACACCGATGCTGTCAGGAAGACGAGGTCGTCGAACGTCGGGACACGCCGTCGCGCCCCCAGCCCCCGGATCGGGTAGCGCCCGGTGTCGGCCATCTCGTGGATCCGGGCGATTACGTCGGGGGGAAAGGTCTGGTTGGTGGGAACCGACGTCGGGTCGGACATCAGTAGGCGCCGTGATTGTGAGTGGAGAAGTGATAGAGCTGGCGGGCCGAGGCCACCTTGGTGACGCGGTCCGGTTCGATGTGGTCGAAGCCGGTCCGTTCCACCAGCCGCTTCACCTCCAACACGTCGTCGTCGGTCATGTCCTCTACCTTGGCATCGGCACCGAGTGAGGCGATGGTGCCGCCCACGTAGATGACGGCCTCATACAGAGAGTCGCCCAGGCCGTGCCCGGCGTTCCCCCCGATGAGGATGGTGCCGGCCTGGGCCATGAACCCCGACATGGCCCCGGCGTCCCCAGCGATGGCGATGGTCCCTCCTTTGAGGGAGATCCCGGCCCGGAGCGAGGCGTTTCCCTCGATCATGATGAGCCCGCCACGGGCACTGGACCCCGCGCTCTGCGAAGCGCTCCCCCGCACCCGGATCTCGCCACCCATGAGGTTCTCGCCCACCGACCATCCCACGAACCCGTCGACGACGATTTGGGGACCCCGACCCTGGCGGTCACCGCACAGGCCGCCGAGGAAATAGCCGGCGTTGCCCTCCACGCTGATCGAGATCTCCGACGTGATGCCGACGGCCAAGTTGTGGCGCCCTCCAGGTTCGGTCAGCCTGCCCGCGGCCGGGGGTACCAACGACGCCAGGTGCAGATTCACACCGCGGGTCCCAAGCTCGGCGCAGCTCATCGTGTCCATGTGTAGACCTCTCCGGGTTGAGGCTCGAAAACCTCGGCGTCCGTGATGCCGGGGAGCTCGGCCAGTGCCCTGTACTCCGAAGCAACCGCCACATAGGCGCCCGTCTCGGCCACGACGGCCGGCTTGCAGGCGAAAGCGTCGCGGACCACGGACATGGCGCTGCCCGTGGCGATCACCAAGGTGAAGAAGCCATCCATCTCCTTCATCACCCAGCGCGTCGCCTCCTCGAGGTCGTCACCCACCGCCAGGCGACCGGCAAGGAACCTGGCTGCCACCTCGGAGTCGTTGTCCGAGTCGAAGACCACACCTTCGGCCACCATCCGACGCCGGACGCTGGCGTAATTCGAGAAGGACCCGTTGTGGACCACGCACAGGTCAGGAGCGGGAACGAAGGGATGGGAGTGCAAGACAGTGACGGCCGACTCGGTCGCCATACGGGTGTGGGCCACCGCCATGTACCCCTGCCAAGCCCCGATGCCGTATCGGTCACAGGTCTGCTCGGGCCGGCCCGTGTCCTTCACCACCGAAACGGCGTGGCCCACGCCGAGCACCCGCACGTCGGGCCACGAGGTCCGGAGGATCTCGAGCGCGGCGTCGATCCCCGAGGGGGACCGCACCACCGCGCCCGTCGCGAACGAGGTGACGCTCATGTCCGGCGCGCCAGCCCCGGACTCGAGACTCTGCTCCGAGCGCGCCCCAGTCGAGGCTCCGGTCGCTCCCGAGTGAGAGCCGGGTCAACGGGCCGCCCGGGTTGAGCACCGTCGGCGACACACGGCGCCCAGCCGGTGTTTGGAAGGGGTCACCGTCGCCGAAGACGGCGATCCCCGAGGAGTCGGGCCCGCGATCGCCGAGGGCTCCGAGCATGGGGACGAGCAGGGACCCCAGCGCAGGCTCGAGGCCAGGATCCTTCAGGAGCAACCCGATCACGCCACACATCAGCCCGCTCCTACGTCGAGCTCGAGTAGGAGAGGGCCTGCAACTCATCCTCCTCGAGCAGGAGGTCTTCGAAGAAGGCCCCGAACTCCCGTTCCGGATGCCTGATCTGGATCTCGAGGACCCAGAGTGCCTGGGTGGGGCAGAAGCGGGCGTCGCGGAGGGTGCCGTCATAGTGGGCGTGGTGGGGGAATTCCGACAAGCGGTGCCCGGCGAGATCCAAGTTCAGCTTCCAACCCATCTCGTGCGCTTTTTCGGTGGCGAAGGCGTACAGGCCTTCGCCCGTTAGTCCGTCGGCCAGCCAGCGGGCCCGGACGCGCTGCCACAGGACCTTGGCGTCGCGGGCCGCACGCACCATGTCGGGGTCGTCGCCGACGGCGATCGTGTCCCCGGCGTCGCCCTCGCAGCCGTCGAAGATCGGCCCGATGTCGACGAAGAAGATGTCGTGCTCCCCCAGCACCACGCCGGGCTCCGAAGGGTCGTCGAAATTCTTCGTGGTATTCGGCCCGAAGCGAATGACAACCTTGTGCCAGCCCCTGCGCAGACTGGCGTGGCGGAGGACCTGCTTGGCCACCACACTTCCCTCCTCCTCGGTCATCCCGGGGGAGATCCGGCCGGCGATCTTCCGCAGCGCCGTTCTCGTCCGGATCCGCACGGCCAGCAACTGACGCAGCGAGAATGCCTCACCGGTCGCTTCGACCAGCTCTCGCGGTTGTGTCGTGACCATCGAGTCACCATCCCGATTCGTGCCATTGTCGGCCGGTCCCTGGTGGGATTGTACCCCCACTGTGTTTCTACAATGTTTCCTGTTGGGAAACATTGCCACGGTCGTGGGGTCGGTGCCGGACGTGCACTCGTGGGTGTCCGGGCCGTCAAGGGCCTGACGCCGGCGACACGCCGCGCCGCGGCTTTTAACCGAGCGGCAACACTTCGCCACGATGCAGAAACCCACCGAGTTTCCCATGGAGCAACACTGTTGCCTTACGTAGACGAGTCACACCAGCGGGAGGGCCAGGCGGGTGGAGCAGTCGGTGCGATCAAGGTCACCGGTGAGGGATGGCGGTGAAACCGCCGCGCCCGTCAACCGGGCGGAGCTCCTCGATGCCATCGAGCGCGACGGGATCGAGTTCATCTTCGCCATGTTCGTGGACCTGCACGGCAAGCCCTGTGCCAAGCTCGTTCCTTCGAGCGCCGTCGACCAGCTCCTGGAGGACGGCGCTGGATTCGCGGGGTTCGCGGCAGGGGCAATGGGGCAGGTACCGTCCTCGCCCGACATTGTGGCCATGCCCGACCTGGCCTCCTATGCGCCCGCCCCGTGGCAACCCGGCCTGGCCATCGTCCAATGCGACCCTTACTGCCAGGGCGAGCCCTGGCCCTTCGCACCGCGCGTGATCCTGCGTCGCCAGATCGAACGACTCGCGGTTGGCGGGCTCGAGATGATGGTGGGGGCCGAGGCCGAGTACTTCCTCGTCCGCCGCGGCCCCGATGGGTCCATCGAAGTGGCCGACCCCTTGGACCGGTCACCCATGCCCTGTTACGACGCCCGGGCCCTGACCCGGATGTACGACCACCTGACCACGGTGTCGCGCCATATGAACGCACTGGGCTGGGCGAATTACGCCAACGACCACGAGGACGCCAACGGCCAATTCGAGCAGAACTTTCGTCACGCCGACCCCATGACGACGGCCGACAGGGTCATCGTCTTTCGCTACATGGTCCACACCCTGGCCGCCCAGGCGGGAATGTTGGCGACGTTCATGCCCAAGCCCTTCTCCAACTTGACCGGCAACGGGTTGCACCTGCACCTGAGCTTGTGGGACGGGGATGGATCGGAGGTCTTCGCCGAGAAGTCCG
Source organism: uncultured Acidimicrobiales bacterium (assembly GCA_963846125.1). Lineage (GTDB taxonomy): Bacteria > Actinomycetota > Acidimicrobiia > Acidimicrobiales > UBA8190 > Chersky-840. The sequence continues at coordinate 73,135 of CAWJUR010000004.1, read as the reverse complement.
ATCCGCGGGGCCTGGGGGTGTCCCCGCTGGGGTACTCGTTCATCGGCGGGCTCTTGGACCACGCTCGGGCGTTGACGGCAATCACGTGCCCGACGGTGAATTCCTTCAAGCGCCTGGCCAGTCCGGCCCCGAATTCGGGAGCGGCGTGGTCACCGGTGTACGCCACCTACGGCGGCAACGACCGGACCCACATGCTGCGGATCCCCGACATCGGCCGTGTGGAGAACCGGTGCGTCGACGGCGCCGCGAACCCGTACCTGGCTCTGAGCGCGCTGATCGCCACCGGGCTCGACGGCATCGAGCGCGACGTCAGCCCCGGAGAGCCCTGCGAGCTGAACCTTCTCGAAGTGACGCCCGATGAGGCGACACAATTGGGGCTGGTGGCCATGCCGGCGACGCTGTGGCACGCCTTGGAGCACTTGGAGGGAGATCCAGTGCTTCGTGAAGGCCTCGGCAAGACGCCCGAGGGGGACTACGTGGACTACTACGTCGCGACCAAGCGCGACGAGTTCCAGTCCGCGCATCGCCAAGTCACCCCGTGGGAGCTCGAACGCTATCTCAGCGCTATCTGACCAATGTGCAACGGCCCTAAGGAGATGAGCCCATGAGTACAGAGACAATCAGCGCCGACGGGGCGCCTGGGGAGATCGCCACGTCACTCCAGCGAAGTATCAACTGGCGGGGTGCCTTCGTCATGGGCCTCGCGGGCGTGATCCTCGTGACCGGCATCGTGCCCTTTGCCGTCCAGGCCATGGGGGCTGCCGCCATTCCGGCGATCATTCTGGTGTCGGTGATCGGACTCGTCGTGTGCCTGTGCATGGGTGAGCTGGCCGCCCTGTGGCCGCACCGCACCGGTGGCACGCCCTCCTACGCCTATGAGAGTTTCAGGCCGTTGGGCGAATCCACGGCGCGCCACATCGGGGGTGTGTCGGGGTGGAGCTACTGGCTGGGATGGTTCCCGGTGGCCCCGATCAACATGATCCTGGCGGCCAGTTACATCGCCGTGCTGTTCCATGTGCCCCTGGGCAAGTTGGTGGACCCCCTCGGGAGCCTCGGCACGGCAGAGGGGATCGGGGTGTTGGCCATCACCATGATCGGACTGCTTGTCTTGTTCATCCCGTGCTATCTGGGGATTCGCCTGGGTGCCGGCTTCGCCACGCTCCTGGGCGTGGTCTCAATGGTGCCGCTCACCCTGCTGGTCATCTTGCCCGTGTTCAAGCCCAGCACGTTCCACTGGTCCAACGTGGCGGGCCTGCACTATGCAAATCCGAAGGCGGCCAGCGTCGCCTTCTTCCTGAGTTGGCTCTTCGTCATCTCCTGGAACGGCATCGGGGTGGAAGCCGCCGCCTGTTACGTGGCCGAGTGCCGCGACCCCCATCGAGACGCCAAGATCGCCCTCACTGCCGAGGGTCTCTACGGGCTGTTCATCTATGCCGCCACCGCCATCGTGTTCGTGGCGGTATTGGGGGCGTCGCTCAAGACCTCCGACCCGTTGACTCTTTACACGAGCTTCGCCGATCACATCTTCGGCTCCGCCGGCTGGGTCAAGTACCTGATCGGCATCCCGCTCATCTTCGCCCTCCTGCTATCGGTGATGAACGCCATCATGGGAGTGGCCCGATCGCTGTTCCAAGCGTCAGAAGACCGCCTGATACCCAAGTTCTTCGCCCACAAGAACAAACACCATGCTCCGGATCGGGCCATGATCTTCAACTTGGTGTGCGCCATGGTCGTGGCCCTGTTCGGGTCGCCGGTGCGCATTTACATCTTCTCCAACGTGGGATACCTCATTGCAATCATCGCTGCGCTCTTCGGGTACTTCTTCGTACGCCAGTTCCGCAAGGACCAGATCAGCCCGTTCCGTCTGCCGGGATTCTTCCGGTGGATCGCCCTGGCCATGGGGGTGGGGCTCACCTTCATCTACTTCGCGGGCGGGTGGGGATCGCCGGACATCGTGGTGGGCCCGGGGCAAGGTCACACCCTCTACCTTCTCGGCTTCGTCGTCGTGGCCGCCTACATACCGCTCCACCTGTGGCGGAGGATGACCGATCGGCGTGACGGCGTGGCGCCCCTAGGCCGCTTGCCCATCGTGGTGGGGTCGCCCGGCGGCATCGACCTCGGGGATATGAGAGAGCCCCATGTCCTGGATCCCGCCCACATGGACGCCATCGACATGGAGGCGGCCGGGATCGGCCCGGTCCCGGGCAATGCGCCCACAGCAGGCTGAGACGGAGATGAGCACTCGAACGGCGAGCGCGGTGAAAGAACCAATCCCGAGGCTGGCAGGGGCGCGGCTCGGAAGGGGCAAGAAGTGGGACAAGCAACCGACGCAGTCCTCGGCCGTTCTGATCGCCGCCGTGGGTATAGCCATCCCGCCCGAAGTGATCGACCGTGCGGTGGCGCTCGGCGACGGGCGAGCCGTGGCCGTCGTCACCATCGCCCGCATCTACGGATCGTCGTTTGGACTGCCTAACCCAGGGCTTCTGCCCACCAGAAAGGAGATGGACGAGCAACGGGCCGTCGTGACCAACGCCATCGACCGTCTGGAGCGATCCGGCGTCGAAGCCTGGGGCCAGGTGGCCACGACCCGACGGTATGCCAGGGCGATCGCCGAGGCGGCCCGAGCCCGAGGGGTGCGCCATGTACTGGTCGTCGCAGCGGAGGTACCCCGGTGGAGACAGCTGATCGAAGGGGATGTGGCCCGTGACGTCAGGCGCCGCATCGGCAAGGACATGGTGGTGGAAGGAATCACGGTCTGAAGGCGCGTCTCCCATTTGTTGCTGGGCAGCCGATCCGGACCTCGCCGAGTGTTGACTTCAAGTTGAGAGGAAGCAGAAAAAGACTATGGCCGTCTATTTGAGCATGCAACGCGTCCGTTTTTCGAGTACCGACGCCTACGACAAGTTTCGCACGGTCTTCACCGACGTCCGCCATCACCTCATGACCAAGCCGGGCTTTCTCCACCTCACATGGTGGGAGCATCCCGATGAACCGGGCTGGTACAACGAGGTCAGCATGTGGGCGAGCAAGGATGCGCTCAACGACTGGCACATGGACACGTATCACAAGCACGCCAAAGAGTGGGCTGCCAACGGGGCCATCATGGAGGACATCATCACCAACTTCGAACTCGTGGGAACGAGGCTCCTCCGGATCTGCCCGACGTGTGGAACGCTTCAGGACAAACCGTACGAGCTGTCTGCTGAGCAGAAGGTCCTGGCCGAACCCTGTCCGAAATGCGGTTTCAACTTTCCCATGGCGGCGGAAACTCCCACGAGCACGGCGGTGTTCAAAGACATCATCTGACCGGCGATCCCGTCGAACCAGCTGGATGTCAACACAATTTCCCAACACATTCCCGGGCCCCGCTCGCAAGACGGCGACACCGGGGCGCACCCCGTTCACGGCGTCGACACAACGCCACCACAACACGGCTGCCCCGCCACCCAACACCCGGGGGTAATCGCACACCCAGGGTTACGATTTTTGACGGTGGGAGCACCAGGTCGCATCGCGCGGCCGTCGTCGTCGACCCGTGAAGAACGCCCGGGCTCTGCCGGCAACGGACCGAATGTCGCCTCGACCATCGTCGCGCCCGCGCTCGGGACCCCCGTCGAGCCGGTGCGGCGGCGAGATTCCATCGGGGCGGCGATGACACAGCTGCGCGTCATGGTCAAGCTGTTCAAAGACGCCATCGACACCGGAGACGCAATCGACACGAGCGGCACGGGTGACACGGCAGACACGGCCGACAACAGGGTGGTGGTGGCACCACGGCCGTTGGGGGCGCTCGAGGAGGTGCGTCTGCAGTCGACGCGCATCGGAGTGGCGTCGACGATGGCCGTGCTCCTCGTCCTTCTCCTCTACGCGCTTCTCCCCGGGCACTATCCCCTGTCGCGCGCTCCTTTCTTCATCCTCATCGGCGTCGCCATCGCCGGGACCATCCCCATCGCGATGCTGCCGTGGCAGGCGCTCACCCAGCGCGGCCTCGTGCTGCCCGTGCTCTACCTGTGGTCACTCTTCGACATTGCGCTCGTGTCCTACGGCATCGACCTCACGGGCGGGAGCCACTCGGATCTCTATCTCGTCTATCTCCTGCAGTGCGTGTTCATGGCGAACGTGTCGTACCCGCGCCGGGGACGCATCACCCTGACGGTGATGACGGTGGGCGCCTACGTGCTGGCGCTGGCGGGGGCGGGGTGGGGCATCGGGCCCGCCTCCCTGGTCCTGCGGGTGGGCATGATCCTGGCCACGGCCGGGGCCGCCGACCTGATCTCGGTGCAGCTCACGGGACAGCTCGTGTTCCGCGAGCGCGCCACCGCCGAGCACCAGCACCGGGCCAGCCTGTGGAGCCGGGTGGCGGGCCTGGGTCGGGAGCTCGACTCCCTCGACGAGGACTCCATCCTGGCCTGGGCGGTCGACGCCGTCCTCGAGCTCGGGTTCGAGGCCGCCAACGTGTGCGAGCTGCTCGAGGACCGCCGCACCTACCGGGTCGTGCACGCCCGGGGGCTCCCCGACTCCTACGTGGAGGGGGTCCACAGCTCGGACCGGGGCATGGTGGCGCTCGTCTCGGACCAACGCCGGACCGTCGTCGTCGACGACTACCTCGAACGCACGGGCGGGCATCCGGAGCTGCGCGCCGACGGATTCCGCACCGTGATCGCCACCCCGGTGTGGGTGGACGGCGAGCTGGCGGCCACGCTGGTGGGCGGGAGCCGCGTGCAGCGCACCGTCGAGGACCACGAGGTGGCGGCCTTCGAGCTCCTCGCCGCCCACGCCGGCCACGGGCTCGAAGGCGCCCGGCGCCTCGAGCACCAGCGGCGCGACGCCGCGCACTTCCGGTCGCTCATCGAGTCCGCGCCCGACGCCATGATCGTGATGAGCACCGACGGCGTCATCCTGGAGGCCAACAACCAGGTGCGCCGGCTCTTCGGCTACGAGCCCGACGAATTGGCGGGCCAGAGCGTGGAGTGCCTGACGACGCCGAGGGTCCAGAGCGTGCTGCGCGACTACTACGAGGACTTCATCCGCAACCCCCGCACGCTCGTGATCGGCGACGTGGCCGACGTCTCGGGGGTACGCAACGACGGCATGGAGTTCCCCATGGAGATCGTCCTCGGCCCCATCGAGACACCCGAGGGACTGGTCATCACCGCCACGGCCCGCAACGTCACCGAGCGCCGCGAGTTCGAGCGTCGCCTGGAGCACCAGGCCACCCACGACCATCTGACCGGCCTGCCCAACCGGGCCCTGTTCGTGGAGCAACTGGCCACCACCCTCAACCGCGCCCCGCTCCCGGGGCCACCCATCGCGGTGTGCTTCTTGGACGTCGACCACTTCAAGTACGTGAACGACAGCCGCGGCCACATCACCGGCGACGAGCTCGTGATCGAGGTGGCCCGGCGCATCGAGTCGGCGGCGCGCGGCGGTGACCTCGTGGCGCGCTTCGGCGGCGACGAGTTCGCCGTCCTCGTGGAGGGGATCACCGATCGCAAGAGCGCGGTCGCCTACGCCTGGCGTCTGCTCACCGCCTTCGACCGGCCCTTCATGCTCGACGGCGTGGAGTGCTTCGTCTCGGCCAGCGTGGGCGTGGCCTTCGGGATGCGCGGCGACGATCCCAACGACGTGCTGCGCCAGGCCGACGCGGCCATGTACCACGCCAAGCAGAGCGGGCGGGCCCGGGTGGAGGTGTTCGACGAGACCCTCACCGCCCGAGCCGCCGAGCGACTCGAGGTCGAGTCGGCCCTGCACCAGGCGCTGCTCGGTGACCAGTTGGCGGTGGCCTACCAACCTGTGGTGGCGATCGACACCGGCAAGACGGTCGGGGTCGAGGCTCTCGTGCGGTGGCAGCATCCCGAGCGCGGCTTGGTCCCGCCCTTGGAATTCATCCCCATCGCCGAGGAGTCAGGGCTGATCCTGCAGATCGGGCGCTGGGTGCTCGCCCATGCCTGTGCTCAGGCCGCGCAGTGGGTCAACACCATCGGCGACCCGTCGGGCTTCTCGGTCAGCGTCAACGTCTCGAGCCGCCAGCTCGAGCACGACCGCATGATCGCCGAGGTCGCCGCCGCGCTCGACGACAGCGGGCTCCCGCCCCAGTGCCTGGTGCTCGAGATCACCGAGAGCTTCTTCATCCGCGACCTCCAGGCCGCGGTGCGACGCCTCCAGGCGTTGCGACGGTTGGGGCTGCGCATCGCCATCGACGACTTCGGCACGGGGTTCTCGTCGCTGAACTCCCTCGCCCGGCTCCCCATCGACGTCGTCAAGATCGACAAGTCCTTCATCGACGCACTGGGCACCCGCTACGACGCCGTCATCGGGGCGGTCGTAGAGGTGGCCGAGGCCTTCGACCTGACCGTGGTAGCCGAAGGCATCGAGCGCGAGGAGCAGCGCGACCGGCTCATCGACCTCGGTTGCCCCTATGCCCAGGGATACCTGTTCGGCAAGCCCGCCGCGCCCGAGGAGCTGGCCCATCTCTTCGTGCCCGCGCCCACGGCCGCGGGCCTGGGTGCGCCGGCGCCGGGAAGCGCCTGAGCCCTTCGTGAGCGCTAGCGGGGGTTGATCCCCCAGCGCCCGCTCCACGACGCGCCCGGCTCGAGCCGCACCAGGTCCACCCCCGAGCGCAGCGCGTCGGGCGGACACGACATGGGCTCCACCGCGATCGACGTGCGCCGCCGCGTCGTCGGCTCCAGGGTGTCGCCGGTGAAGACCATGACGTAGCCGAAGCGCTCGTCCATCCACACCGTGACTCCCCCGCCCCCGGCCGTGTCGTCGAGCTCGACGCGTGCCATGCCGTCGGTGTCACGGCGGAAGTCGGTGAAGGCGGTGTCGAGCACGGTGTCGCCGATCCAGCGCGGCGCCGTGAAGTCGAGCTCGGAGCCGGCCACCGCGCTCGTGGACGTGGGCAGTCCCCGTTCGTCGGCGACGAGGCGCCGTCGGGCCGGGATGGCGAGCGACGTGGAGTCGATCGGTGTCGACAGGGTCAGGTAAGGATGGAACCCGATGCCGAAGGGCGCCGGGGTGCGGTCGAGGTTGGTGACGGTGGTAGTGACGCTCAAACCGTCGCGGCCCAGGCGGTACTCGATCAAGAACGACAGCCGCCACGGGTAGCCCGGTTGCGGATACAGGGTGCAGCCCAGGCACAACACGTTCTGGGCGCGCGACACGAGCTGCCACGGCAGCCAGCGCACCAGCCCGTGGATGGCGTTGTGCCGGGCCGGCTCGTCGAGCGCGGCCCGACCTTCGGTCCCTTCGTAGCGGTAGGTGCCGTCGCCCAGCCGGTTGGGCCACGGCGCGAGGACCTGGCCCCGCCCCGAGTCGCACACGTCGTCGACCCCGAACCCGTCGAGCACGGCCCGGCCTCCCACGGTGTAGGAGCGGAGGGTGGCGCCCACCTCGGTGACGACCACCTGGTGCCGTCCGTGCCCGATGTCGTACTGCACCCCGGAGGGTGCCTGGATTCCGGTTGCGGTGACAGGCAAGTGGGGGCTCGTTGTCCGGTCGTCGGCGCCGTGCACGGGCGTACGGGTCTATGGCGGAGTCGTATGGTAGACGCACGAGCCCACCTCGGCGCATGGGGTCCACCTCGACGCCGCGAGGTCGGTGTCGACGTGGCGTGATGCACCGCGACACGGCGTGGTGGGCCACAGCGGAGGTTCTGAGGTTCTGTGCGGATACTGGTCACCAACGACGACGGCGTGCGCGCCCCGGGCATCGCCGCGCTGGCGCAGGTGGCCGCTGCCACCGGCCATGACGTCGTCGTGGTGGCCCCGCTCATCGACTACAGCGGCGCCGGCGCCGCGGTCGGGCCCGTCCATTCCCGTTCCGGCGTGGACTACGAGGCCCATGCCATCGAGGGTCTCGGCGACATGCCCACCTACGGCATCGACGGGCCTCCCGCCCTGGCGGTGATCCTCGCCTGTGTGGGCGGCTTCGGGCCCCGCCCCGACATCGTGCTCTCGGGCATCAACCACGGCGTCAACGTGGGCCGCTCCGCCATGCACTCGGGCACGGTCGGCGCCGCCCTCACCGCCGCGCACTTCGGCCTGCGCTGCCTGGCGGTGTCGATCCGCTGGGGCGACGACCCCGTCCCTTGGGAGACACCCTCGGCCATGGCCGCCGCCCTGGTCCCCGTGCTCGAACAGGCTCCGGCGGGGACAACCCTCAACTTGAACGTGCCCAACGTCGCCCTGGGCGACCTGCGGGGCCTGCGCCACGGACGGCTGGGACGGGGCGGCACCATCCGCTCCGCCGTGCACATGACCGGCGATCACGACACCCCGCTCCCCCACGTGGCGCTCCCGCCCGGGCAGACCGGCACGCTGCGCTTGGACCTCACGACCCCGGGGACCAGCATCCGAGTGCAACCCGACACCGACGCCGGCCTGCTGGCTCGCAACTACGCCTCGCTGACGGCCCTGGTCGGGGTGCGCGAAGCCGGCGCCGAGGCCGATGACGTGATCGACGACGCGCTCGAAGCCCTCTACGCCCTGTCTGGGGTCACGCCCGGACAGGACCCCGACGACGAGGGCATCGCCGGCGCGTCAGACGGGGAGAGCGCCACGGCCTGACGCTTCGGCTGCGGTTCCGGCGCGTGCGCGTGCGCGCGCTCGCGCTCGCGCTCGCGATCAGTAGGGCCCGTCGCAGCAGGAGTCGCGCCAACCACAACTCGGGCACCGATAGTGGGCGTGCTCGGGGCGCATGGGCGCGCCGCACGCCATGCAGCACGTCGACAGGTCGGCGGGCTCCTGGGGGTCGTTCACCGAGGGTCTCGACGGCGCGCTGGGGGTGGTCGGCGTCATGGTGCCGCAACGCTACCGACGCGTCCTGGCGACGTCGTGGACCCGGTTTCGGGCCGATATCCGGCCCGGTGCCGAAATCCCCACCCGGGGTGCTCGGTCCTGGTGAACTCCCTGGTCAGGGCGAACATCGGCGCGTCGTCCCAGGTGACGGCGGGGCTCGGGAAGGCCCTCGGAGACCGGATGAGCTTGTGCGCCGACGCGCAAGCGCTTACATTCGTTCCCACTCAAGCCATCGGCAGAGTCCATGCGACAGCAGCGGAGGCTGTCGCCCGGGCCCCAGAGGCCCTGCTCATGTGGACCGCCCCCGGATCGCATTGTCCCCTTGCGCCGCCGCGCGCCTGGGGCCCCGGTCTTCGCGCTGCTCGGCACGCCACACGCCCTGTCCCCCACCCCCTGTCCCCACGTCCCGTCCCCCACGTCCCGTCCAACCGACAACCGCTCAGAGGAGGAAGCGCCTAACGCCAGAACCCCGGGTCGCCACGTCAGCACCTCGTTCGGACCTGCAGTCAGTCCAGGGCCGCCCGCCCTTCCGGCGCCGGCTCCGCGAGACGAATGCACCAGACGACGGGCCGCCCGCATTCCCAAGCCCACCTGGAGCCCTACGGGGATCCCGTGAACTTCAAGGAGGCACAAGATGCGGAATTACCCGACTCTTTGGCGTTGTCATCGCCGTGCTGCTCGGCGGCAGCTTTCTCCACCTGCCGCCGGGTTCTCCTCACCATCATCATCAGATCGCCGGAACCCACTTCGGGGGTACCGGTATTCAACTCACGTCGGCGCGTGTGTCCGCCGTGGGCGACGTGTCCGCCGTGGCTGCGCCGACCCCCCTCGCCCTGGGCGAGGAGTCCCCTGTCGGCCTGTTGCAACCCGAGACGCAGTCGACGCTGGGCGCCATCCACCTGGCCTCGACCGAGGTTCCCCTGTCGCTGTCCCCGGCCTCGACGGCCGGCGGTGACGACACGCACGCCGGCCTCCTGCGCCCGGCCGGGACGCGCTACGTCAAACTTCTGGGCGTCTGGATGCAGTACCTCCACGACCACGCCCCGCCACCCCCGCCACCCGCTCCGGTCGTGAAGGCGATCCCGGTGGTCGTGGTCGCGCATCATGTCGCCGCGCCCAGCACTCCGGTTGCACCCGCCACAGCCGCGGCCGGCGGTGCGGCCAGCAGTGGCGTGTGGGCCGGCCTGCGCAAGTGCGAGTCCGGCGGCAACTATGCCGACAACACCGGCAACGGCTACTACGGCGCCTACCAATTCGCGGCGGGGACGTGGCACGGACTGGGCTACTCCGGTCTGCCCTCGAGCGCCCCGCCCGCGGTGCAGGACCAGGCCGCCCAGAAGCTCCAGGCCCGCAGTGGCTGGGGCCAGTGGCCCGCCTGCTCCCGGCGCCTCGGTCTGACCTGAGACGAGCGAGGGCGACAAAGGACACAGAACTAAAGAGAGGGAAAGAGGTGCGGGCCGGAGGGTCCACCGGTAACGTCGCGGGCGTGGCGACCGTGGGGGCCGGGCTCGGCACTTCGACTTCTTCCCGTAGCGCTGGGCGCGCCGAACCTCGAGCGCGAGCCCGATCCAGACGGGGAGGGTCCCGAAGAGGGGCCCGAGGACGGGGTCGAGACGGAGTCAGCGCCCCGGGGCCTGTGGGCCTTGGCACCGGTCTCGTGGGTGAGCGGGCTCTTCGAGCGGCGTCCCTTCGAGGAGGGCAGCTTCCAGGTCGAGGGCCTGCGCCTCCACTACGAGCGCCACGGGGAGGGGTCCCGGGTGCTCGTCTTCCTCCACGGCCTGTTGCTCGACAACCAGCTCAGCCGGCGCTTGGCCGCCGACCTCGCCGACCGGGGGTTCCAGGTCGTGCTGCTGGAGCTGCCCGGCCACGGCCAGTCCGACAAGCCCCGCCACGCCTCGGCGCACCGCATGGACTCCTACGCCCGTCATGTCATCGCCCTGCTCGACGAGCTCGGGATCGACCAGGCCGTCGTCGGCGGGGTGTCGCTCGGGGCCAACGTCGCCCTCCAGGTGGCGGTCCAGGCGCCGCAACGGGTGCGGGGGCTCCTCGTCGAGATGCCTGTCCTCGAATGGGCCGTGCCCGGCGCGGCGGTCGTGTTCTTGCCCATGCTCCTCGGCGTCCACTATGCGGCGCCGCTGGTCCGACTGGTGGCGTCGCTGGCGCGCCACCTGCCGCGCACCACCGTGGCGCCGCTCGACAGCGTCGTAAGGATGATCAGCGCCGAGCCCGAGGAGATCGCGGCCGTGCTGCACGGCATGCTGGTCGGTCCCATCACCCCGACCTACGAAGCGCGCCACGCCATCGAGGCGCCCGCGCTCGTGATCGGGCACAAGATCGACTTCATCCACCCCTTCACCGACGCCGATCACCTCACGCGCCAGCTCCAGCACGCCCGGCTCATCGAAGCTCGATCGATCTTCGAGCTCCGGCTCGCCCCCGACCGGCTCACCGCCGAGATCGCCGAGTTCCTCGACGACACGTGGGGCGACGACGCCGAGCCCCGGGCGCTGGGCGAGTCGGCCTGAACCCTCGTTGTCGACGGCGACGGGCACCGAAACCGGGCGCCTCTCGTTCAGGGCGCCGTTCTGCTTTCCTCGCGTGGTAAGCGGAGGGTCGCGCGCGCCCCGCCGCTAGGAGCATTCTCGAGGGCGACGGTGCCGTTGTGTGCATCGATGATCCGCTTCACGATCGCGAGCCCGAGGCCGGTCCCGCCAGGCTTCGTCGAGGAGAACGGAATGAATAGGCGCTCGACCAAAGCCGGCTCGATCCCCGAACCGGAGTCCTCCAGCGTGATCTCGGTGTTCCCGTCGACCTCAGAAGCCAGAATGGCAATCGACCCACCTTCCGGCATGGCCTGGTAGGAGTTGGTCAGCACGTTGACGAGGACCTGGGTTATCTGACCATGGTCAGCACGAAGGCGAATACCAGGCTCAGGGACCGAAACCGCTATGCCGGAAGGCGCCGGAACGGACTCGAGGACTTCGTCTAGCACGCCTCGCACGTCGAGCTCGACCGGTACGGGTCGGGGAACGTGTGAATAGGAGGTCAGGTTCTCGGAAAGCGCGGCGGCGCGGTTCATGGCGCGTTCGGCCCCCGTGAGGTAGTTCTCGATCTCGGAATCGATGCCCTCGCCCAGTTTCTTTCGCAGCAGAAACAGCGCGCTCACAACCACGCTCAGCGGATTCCTGAGCTCGTGTCCTACTACCGTCGCCATCTCGCCCAGTGCAGAGAGGCGCTCTTTCTTTACGAGAGAGGCTTGGGCCTCGGAGAGCTCCGCCATCATGGCTCCGACCACGAGCACGACCATCGTCGTCGTGCCGATCGCAAGCACCCAGTCGGCGGGCCCGCCCGACTCGGAATCTGCGGCGAGGGCGGCGGCAAAGGCGATCGCGCAGACAAGCAGGTGAGCACGGGCCTGGTTGGGGCTGAAGAAGAGAGAGGCATAGAGCCCGACCCAGGTGTAGAGGAAGGCGAAGGCGACCGAGGGGCCACCGCCGTGCGAGAAGCAGACAGCCAGGGTGATTTCGGCGGTGCCGGAGACCAGGAGAAAGTGCAGCATCCTGTCGGAGCAGCGCGGGCCGACCAGCCACAACAACGCTCCTGTCACACACGCGGTGACCGCCAAAAGCGCGATGGGGAGCTCGCTCAGCTTGTTGCCGTGCGGTACGGCCAGCACGATGAGCGCAAATGTCCCACCGGCGAAAAACAGCGCGCCGAGGGTGCGGCCTTTCCCGAAGGCCGAGTGTCTGAGCGCCAGGAGCGACCGCCTCTTCAGCTTTTCCCTCCCACGGATCCATCGGAGAACCTGTCGGCGACCACCACGAGGGTTGGACCGATCGCCCACCTGATGGCCCCCACGCCGGTTCAGCGGCGCGGCTCCCAGGCGTCGGGGTCTTCGGTCAGTTTGGCGACGGCGCGGGGGAGATGCCCGGCGACGACGTCTTCGAGGTTGACCCTCTCGAGAACGTTGCGCAGGCTGGCCCGGACCGCCACCCAGACGTCCTGGAGATGCTCGGCGGCGCCGTCGTAGTGGGCGGCTTCGGGGCGCAGTCCCCGCACTTCGGCCAGCGGGCCGTCCAGGGCGCGCATGACATCGGCGACGCTGATCTCCTTGGCCGGTCGGGCCAGGCGGTAGCCCCCCTCCGAGCCACGTTGGCTCGAGACGATGCCCGCCCGGCGCAGCTCGATGAGGATCGCCCCCAGAAACCGCGCCGGGAGCCCCTGGACCTGGGCCAGCGCCTCGGCCGTGGTCGGCTCTTTGCGATCGGCGAGGGCGAGCAGGGCCCGCATGCCGTAGTCAACCTTGGCCGGAATGTGCACGGACCGGATTCTGCCCGTCCGCAGGGCCTCCCGCCCAGCTGGGACCCCGGCCCGAACCGATCCGGGAACCGATCGAGCCCGAGCAGGGCCGATCGAGGCCGATCGGGGGGCCGGCCGATCGGAACCGGGCTGGACGAGCTCGTCCCCTCCTTCTAGTATTCCTATGAAACCGATGCATTAACTTGCATGGGGCGGGGGGACCGGCTCTCCCCGCGCGAGAGGAGAGCCCGTGCCCCGAGGTACTGGTCCACGTCGAGCCCGACCGGCCCACGACGGCGGCCGCCCGTTGCGCCGGCGCGCGCCCCGGCTCTCGGCACTGATGCTCGCGCTCGGCGCCGTCTCCCTCGTCGCCGCGGCGTGTGGTTCGTCGCCGACGGCGGCCAAGAAGAAGAGCACCACGACCACCGTCGCCTCGACCACCACGTCGACCACCGTCGCGCCCGCCGGTGCCACGACCACGAGCGCGGCGCCGGCCACGACGGCCCCGCCCGCGAAGCACACCGCCACCACGGTGGCGCCTAAGGCCAGCACGACGTGCTCGAGCACCGGAGGAGCACTGAGCTCGGCGTGCGACACCCAGTCACCTTCGTTCAAGCTGGCCGGAGCGGGAGCGAACTCCATCCAGCCCTTCTTCACGCGCGTCTTCTACTACTACAGCCAGGCCGACAAGGCCGTGAGCGTCAACTACTCGCCCGCCGGCAGCAGCGTGGGTGTCACCGACATCGAGCAGAACACCGTCAACTTCGGTGACTCCGAGATCCCCATCAAGACGCCGGCCACGGGAACGGCGGGGAACATCCTCCAGGTGCCTGTCGACCTCGGCGGCGTCGCCGTCAGCTACAACCTGCCCGGCGTGGGTGGGGGCCTCAAGCTCGACGGCCCCACCCTGGCGGGGATCTACCTCGGCAAGATCACCAAGTGGAACGACGCCGCCATCGCCGCGCTCAACCCGGGCACGAACCTTCCGGGCACGACCATCGTGCCGGTGCGCCGGGCCGACTCGTCGGGGCCGGGCTATGACCTCGACCAGTACCTCATCGACACCGGTGGTTCGCAGTGGACGGGCTCGGCCGCGGGGACCTCGGCGTCGACGAAGTGGCCGATCACCAACATCGGCATCGGCGAGCAGCTCAACACGGGCGTGGCCGGCTTCATCCAGCAGACCGCGGGCGCCATCGGGTACGTCGAGTATGCGTACTCGCTTCAGGCGAGCTTCACCAACGCCGCGCTCAAGAACGCTGCCGGGAGTTTTGTGAAACCCTCGCAGTCCGCCATCGGCGCCGCGGGCGCCCAGGCCGCGAACCTGAGCGCGGCCAACTTCAACATCGTCAACGGGCCCGGCGCCGGCACGTACCCGCTCGCCAACTTCAGCTGGACGCTCCTCTACCAGAAGCAGTCCAACACCACCCTCGGCGTCGTCCTCGGCAAGCTCTTCGACTGGGTGACCACCACCGGCCAGCAACAGGCGGCCGCGCTCGGATACTCGCCGTTGCCCACCAACGTGGTGGCGCTCGCGCACCAGACGCTGCTGACCCTGCAGAACTCCGCCGGCAAGGCGCTGTTCAGCTCCTGATCGCCCCCCGGACTTCGGCCCCATGAGTTCGACGCTGCTCGAGGAGGTCCCGCCTCCCAGGCTCACCCCGGTCGACGGGGTCAAGGAGGGACTGCGGCGACGGTGGGCCCGGCCCGGAGGCCGCGCCTACGCCGTGTTGCGGTGGACCGGGGCCACGGTCTTCGCCGCCATCGTCCTCGGCCTCGTGGTCAGCCTCCTGGCGTCGGCGAGCCAGGCGTTCGGGCACTCGGGGCTGAGCTTTCTGTGGTCGGGGACCTACAACGCCACCAACGACATCTACCCGACGGGCATCTACATCATCGGGACGATCATCACCACGGCGGTGGCGATCATCCTGGCCGTGCCCATCGGCGTGGGGACGGCCGCTTTTCTCTCCGAACTGGCCCCGAAGTGGTTGGCGGGGCCGCTGTCGATCCTCATCGACCTCATCGCGGCGGTGCCGAGCATCGTCGTCGGACTGTGGGGGCTGCTCGTGCTGTCGCCGGCCTTCGCCCATCACGTCGAGCCGTTTCTGAAGAAGATCCCCGTACTCGAATGGTTCTTCCACGGCCCCGCCTACGGGCCGAGCATGCTGCTGGCCGGCACGGTGCTGGCGGTGATGATCCTTCCCACCATCGTGGCGTTGTCGCGCACCGCGCTGTCGAGCGTCTCTGTCGAGGACCGCGAGGCGGCGCGCGCCCTGGGGGCCACGCGCTGGCAGGTGGTGCGCACCGCGGTGGTGCCCGGGGCCCGCACCGGGATCGAGGCGGCGGTGATCCTGGCCATGGGACGCGCCCTGGGTGAGACCATTGCCGTGGCACTGGTCATAGGGAACAACAACGCCCTTCCCCACTCGCTGCTCGCACCCGGCGCCACCCTCGGGTCCGCCATCATCAACTATTTCGGGGAGGCCAATCCCGGGCTCGATAGGAGCTCCATCATCGGCCTGGTGGTGGTATTGCTCGCCATCACCGCACTGGTCAACGTCGGAGGTCAACTCCTGTTGCGCCGACGCCAACGGGCCGAAGGGGCGGTTGCATGAGCACCACGGTGTTCCCCACCGATCCCAACACGGTCACCGACGCCATCGGGACGCGCCGGGCCCTGGTGCGCGAGTCGGCGCGACGCTCCCTGGTGCGGCGCCGGGTCATGGGGCGCATCGCCATCGGGTTGTGCGTCGTGGCGGTGGCGATCTCGCTGGCCCCGTTGATCGCGCTGGTGGCCTACACGACGAGCAGGGGCATCCGCGCCATCTCGTGGGGCTTCCTCACCCACGTCCCGACACCTCCGGGCATACCCGGCGGCGGCATCTTGAGCGCCATCGTGGGCTCGGTGATCATCGTCGGCCTGGCCGCGGCCATCGCCGTGCCGGTGGGGACGATGTGCGCGCTGTTCCTGGTCGAGCGCCGCGGCCGGCTGGCCGGTGGCCTGCGGTTCGCGGCCGACGTGCTCACCGGGGTGCCGTCGATCGCCCTCGGGATCTTCGCCTATGCCGTGCTCATCGGGCCCGGCTCGCTCATCGGCCACTTCTCGGGGCTGGCCGGGAGCTTCGCCTTGGCGGTGCTCATGCTGCCTATCGTCATCCGCGCCAGCGAGGCCGCCATGCGGGCGGTGCCGCGCGACCTGTGGGAGGCCGGCCTCGCCCTCGGGGTGCGCCGTTCGCGCGTGGTGCGGTCCGTCGTCCTGCGAGGGGCTCTGCCGGGGCTCGTCACGGGCAACCTGCTGGCGGTGGCCCGGGCCGTGGGCGAGACGGCCCCGTTGTTCGTCACCATCCTGGGGGCCTCGGCGTTTGTCACCAACCCCCTCCAGCCCATGGGGGCGCTGTCGCTCACGATCTTCAACAACGCCAACCAGCCCTTTCCCGACGCTCAGCGCATCGCCTGGGGAACGGCCTTCGTCCTGCTCGTGCTGGTGCTGGTGCTGAGCATCGTGGCCCGGCTCGTGTCGGGCCGCCTCAATCGCCAGGCCCGATGAGAAGGAGACCGCGTAGAATGGTTGGGCCCATCGGAGCCTGGAGATGACGATCGAACTCACCTCATCGGTCGGATCCTCGTCGGAGACGAGCCCGCACCCCGATCTCGAGCGACCGGATGCCGCGTCGAGCAAGAACGCGGCGGTGTCGCTGCGCGGCGTGAACGTCGCCTTCGGCAAGCACACCGTGGTGCGCGACGTCACTCTCGATCTCGTCCGCAACCGCGTCACCGCCCTGGTGGGCCCGTCCGGGTGCGGCAAGACGACCATCCTCCGGACCATCAACCGGCTCCACGACGACACCGGCGGCAAGGTGACCGGGAAGGTGTACGTCGGGGACCTCGACGTCTACGCCCGCGACACCCAGGCCGAGCTCGTCCGCAGCCGGGTCGGCATGGTCTTCCAGCGCCCCAACCCGTTCCCCACCATGAGCATCTTCGACAACGTGGTGGCCGGGCTCCGCCTCAACGGCGTGCGTTCGAAGTCGGTGCTCCGCGAAGCCGCCGAGGCGGCGCTGCACCACGCCGCGCTGTGGGATCTCGTCAAGGACCGGTTGCACTCTCCGGCGGTGAAGCTGTCAGGAGGCCAGCAGCAACGGCTGTGCATCGCCCGCGCCCTGGCCGTCGAGCCCGAGGTGCTGCTCATGGACGAGCCGTGCTCGTCGCTCGACCCCATCGCCACGGCCAAGATCGAGGAGCTCATCACCCACCTCGCCACTGACGTCACCATCGGCCTCGTCACCCACAACATGTTCCAGGCCACCCGGGTGTCGGACTACACGGCTTTCTTCCTTTTGGGCGAGGACCGTGCCACCGGTGAGCTCGTCGAGTACGGCGACACCAAGATGATCTTCGAGTCACCCCATGACCCGCGCACCAGGGCGTACGTCTCGGGCGAGGTGGGCTGAGTTACATCAACTGGAAGGGCGTGAAGAGCCGGACCTCGCTGCCGGCCATAGTCGCTCGGAGCTCTGCGGTTAGTCGCCATTCCGAGAATGATCGCCGCCCCTAAGGGTTCGTCCGAAGCAGCCTTTACCAGGGATCAGCGAGCTTGAGAGGGCCAAAGCACGCCGGCGGCGGGACCGTTGGAGATCGGGGTCGACCGTCAGTGCTCTCAGGTGAGTGGATTCATCCTTTCCCTCGGCGAGGTGCTCGACACCTTGGTCCCTGGTGGGTTGGGATCGGCCGCCTCCAGGGTCATGGTTCGACGACAGCTGCGCCGCCGCCGGCCGGAGACGAAGTCCGAAGAACTGATCCGCTCCAGCACGCCCCAGAGGGCATCAGGAGGCAGGGTCGGCTCGGCTTCTTCACTCTCCCCGGGGACCCTTCAGATGCCACCAACCATTTTTCTCCTGAGACGATCGCTCGCTGGGCGCTCGGTCCCGGGGCCCTCGCAGGATCAGGACTACACCGTCCACGCCAACGTGTAGAAGAGTCCGAACGCGGTGCCCGAGATGCCGGTACTCCCTACCGGCGTCAGCGACCCGGCAAATACGATCGCTCTAGTGTCGAGATGGGAAGCTGGGTCAACGACATGAATCGTCCCTATGTACGCGGAGAGCGGTCCAAATGAAACCCTCTGAATCTTGACAGTGATCGTCGCAGTCCCCGACTTTGCTCCGGGAATCGACCCAGTCCCCGTTACAGAAGTGATCACACCTTTCGTATTGGTAATCGTAAAGCCGCCCGAGGCGAGGGACCCCGCATTCGCATAGTTGATGAATCCCTTGAACTTCAACGAAACGGCGGCCTGAGTCAGCCCAACGGTCAGTGTGAATAGTTGCGTAGCGTTAGGCCCTACCCCGTTGGCAGCCTGAATTGTAAATGTATAGACGCCCGGAGCAACCGACGAGGATCCGCTGAGCGTCGCAGTTCCGTTCCCATTATCGGTCAGCGTCACGCCACTCGGAACTGCGGAACCAGACGCCAATGCGATATTCGGAGTTGGCGTTCCAGCTGCTGCCACTGGATATGTGAAAGGGACTCCGCTTGGGACGCTGTCGGAAGGAGTGCTGGTGAAAGCGGGTGGGCTCGTAACGGTCAGTGTGAATAGTTGCGTCGCGTTAGGACTTACCCCGTTGGCAGCCTGAAATTGTAAATGTGTAGACGCCCGGAGCAACCGACGAGGATCCACTGAGCGTCGCAGTTCCGTTCCCATTATCGGTCAGCATCACGCCACTCGGAACTGCTGAACCAGACGCCAATGAAATGGCGGGTGTCGGACCGCCACTGGTCATCACCGCATAAGTGAACGCGGTACCGCTCGGAACAGTGTCGCTCGCGGCATTCGTGAAGGCGGGCGGACTTGAGCAATTCAGCGCGAGCGTAAGAGAGGTCATGGGTGGCGGCACAGCAAACACAGGGCTAGTGACAAACGGCTGACTGGGGTTAGTGGGTGATACGCAACCAGCCTTCGAGGCTTCAACCTCATAAAAGCCCGAGAGCACGTCCCAGCCAAATGTCCCGGTGCTCGACGTGGTATCTGGGTTGTTCCGATTACCCGGAGACATGATCGAAGATCCAGCCGGCACAGTCGTGAACGGCCCCGTTGCTGCGTCCGATCGCAATAGCGTCACAGTTGCTCCACTGATTGCATGATTGCTGGTATCGACCACAGTACCGCTTGGATCGATGTAGATCGCAAAGGAAAAGTTTGCGTCCTGTGTCGAATCCGAACACGTGATGGCAATCGTAACTGTGGCAGCGCCGTGCAGCGGATATAGAACCGGGATGGTTCCGGAGTAGTCACCACTGCCCCCAGGAGATTCTGTCATAGGACCTGACACTGTTCCTTGGGCACCAGTTTGGCTATTGACGGCGGACACAGTGAACGACGCTGTACCCCCTGGACACCCATGGGTGGTCAACGTGTTCGTGTCCTCCCAGTTGAGAACGGGAGTCCCATCTGGGTTGGTGAAGCTTCTGGTTATCGTAGTTCCGTTCGGCGGAGGTAACGGCCCAGCTAACGCGAAGTTAACCTGAAGCGTCGCGTTGGGTAGCAGGATCGCAGGCTGGAAGCTTTCCAAAAGCGCTGAGCCACTCGGTGGTGAAACAATGACTGAGTAGATGCCGCCGGGGAGCGACGTCACCGAGTAGTTGCCCGTCGCATTAGTGACGCTGATCTCGCAGAATTGCGTGCTCAGTGTGATAAACGTACAGACCTCGACGGTCGCTCCAACAACTGGATCTGGCGGCGAGGCGGTATCCGTAACCGTTCCCTCGATTGTTGCTCCACCACCGTTGGATCCGTTTCGGATCGGGAAGATGTAGCGACCAAGCTGTGTGGATCCCTCATCGCTTCCGATGAGCGCCTGAGGTCCGTAGTCGAGCAACGCCCCGTTTACGGCTGAGCCGGAGAGTTCCAACGCGCTAGTTGTTCCATTCGAAAACCCGACGCGCGCGGATGAGCCGCCTAGGCCGTTTAACCCGCCGCTCGCGTCACCAGTCTCCCATTGGATCTTGTCGGTGTTGAAGATTATGTCGAAATCTCCGGCGGCAACATCAGGACGGTTGACCAACAGAAGCTGGAAGCTGTTCAGCTTGTTTGTCTCGTCGCCGTAGTAACCGACCCTGAGCCAGTTGACGCAGAACGCCTGCTGTCCGCCATACGTCGTCGTCCCATATGTAACCAATCCCGATGCCACAGGCGTGGTGCCACGAGTATCGACGTCTCCGAAGAAGGGGGCAATGATTGAGTGCTGTGTCGAGAGAAGATCGAACGGCGTGTAAGTTGCAAGCGGCGCATCGAACGTCACATTGCCGTTGTTATTTACCCAAAGGGAGCTAAAAGACTGACCAAAGAAGTCCACGGTGAAGGGAAGAGTGACCTGGGCGGTGGAGCCGTCGTCATTCGCAGGTAGAGTGTTGGCGGTACAACCCGAGTTGCTCGGAATGGGAAGAACCGCTCCACTAGGCTCAACACAAGCGCCTGCGCTGTTAGACCACTCACCCTGAACCAGGTATCGGTCACCGTTGAGCGTGATATTGCCCTTATCACCATCGATGGTCCCGTAGCTCTGTTGACAAAGGTCTCCAATCTCACCGCCAGTCCCTTTCCACGCGTTATTCAACGGATCTGTGGCGGCCTCGAAGACCTCATGAGTCATGGTCGAGATCTCTGAGTCAGCACTTTCATTGCTGTTGGGCCCCGGTGAACCGGATCGTAACGTCAGGCCACAGCCATGATGCGCGTCTATCTCGAGGCGATCTCCGTCATAAGGCATGGCCCCATAGATGACGTCGGAGCCGTTCATCGTGAAGCTCGAGTGGTAGGCGCAAAAGGCATCGCTGGGACTCAGACTCGATGGGAAGAAGGTGCAAGAGTTGACGCCCGTAATGTTCGCGCACAGCTGCGTATTTGAACCGAGAAACACAAGATAGATCGTGCTGAGCGAAGGCTGTTGCCAAGTCGGATTGGCATTAAGCGCATCAGTGACGGCTTGTTGCATGTTACTGTCCTGAAGGGGATCCGTCGTCGTTGCGGCATGTTGATACGCATTTGAGTCGACCCACATTCCACCGTAGTTCACGGCGTTGTTGACACCGTATTGCGTCAATGTGCCGTAATACGGGCCACCTATGTCCTCGAGCGACTGTCCGATCAAAGACTTGTAGCTGGCGCTCAGAGTGTTGCTCGGATCCCAGAAGATCGCATAGAGAACGACGTTCGACATCACTGGGTTGTTGCTGCAGTTGGTGAGGGTCCCTATGCAGGTAGCGCTAGTGGCGGTCGATGCAAGCGAGGATGACCCGTTTGCCGGATTGGAAGCGAGTGGGTCGGCGAGCTGAGCATGACCACCCAAAGACACTCTGGGCCCTCCCCAGTGCCGGGGACTTGGCTTTGGAACTGGGTGCGGAGCGGGCTTTGAGCCCAATGATGAAGAACTCGTGGATCGAGTTGCTGCCAATGCTGGCCGTACCACGCCTAAGCCCGCGACGACTACTAAGGAAAGTACTCCGGAGATGAGCGCGAACATCCGGGTGCGAACGAGATTGTTGAGCCGGTGCATTGTTCCCTCCATCTGACACGGGACTACGCTCGTGTCACCCGCCACATGGAGCATCTCGCTCACACGATTCGGTTCTTCTAGCGCCGCTCGAGCTGAGTGTCAAGCAAGAGTTGTGTGCTCGTTGAGCAAACGACTCACGTGAGGTTCTTGAGGCCCACGAGGGGATGCATTCGATTACAGGCGTTATCAGGAAGTACACGGAAGGGTGTTTGCCCACCCCACAGCCAAGTTGCGACGTAAAATAGCTGGTGCTTCCTGGCTATGGAGTGCCATTAGGTGCTGCTCCCCAAAAGTGAGTTCCAATGAAGACAGACCAAGAGTTGCTGCCGAGTCGTGAGCAGCGGAGGCGGGCATCTCTCATTCCGGCGATTGCTGCGGTCGGCCTACTCTGCATCGGCTGCGCGAGCTCCCCTGGGCAAGCAACTCCTCCTTCATCAAGCTCGACGACTTCGTTACGCCCACTGTCTAGCGCTCCGACTACCGCGGCAATCGTTCAAGGCGTCCAAGTGCACGACTCAGATAAGGGTAAGACATTCAATATCGGGGTTGGCCAGCACGTTACGGTGAATCTTGATGGGTCCGAGTGGACGTTCCAGCCAGTCAGCGATTTGCACGTGGCTAGTCAGACCGCCGAAGATGTTGTGACAATTCCTCCGTCGAGTTGCACCCGAATCTGGGGATACTGCGGCTCGGTGAGTGTCCAGATAGAGGGCCTCTCTGCCGGTCACGCAATCGTTACGGCGACTAGAACTGTGTGCGGAGAGGATAACCCGTGCCGTGACACTTGGCAGGTTGAGCTCGACGTCAGTGCTTGACGTGTTCTGAGACGCTCATACCGCAAAGCCGCCCTTTTCAACGTCGTACGTTACCTACTCGAAGCAGCGCTTTAAGGCGCCGGCGCCAGATCGGCATTCCTCGGTCTGGCCTCACCCATTGCAATAGGTGGCGAGCCTAGGTTTTGTCGGGAGCAAGGCTATGGAAGAATAAGACGGACGCCCGCATCCTCAGCCTCGTGGGAGTCTCGCAAAGCATTGGTACGGACGAGGTCATTCTCGGCTCTCTGACGATCCGAGAAATCCACTCTCGCCGTCCACCGCCATGCGAATGTCAGCATGGCGCCCAACGCCTGGAAATGGCCCGTATTAGTTGCTCCCTTTAGGGCTGCGAGATAATTGCCTCGATATACGGTGGGGATCACGATCGGAACCTCTCCAGCCGACTCAAGCTCCGCGTTCATCATGACTCGCGCGATCCGACCATTCCCATCGGCAAAAGGATGGACCTCAGCGGTAAGGAACATCATGAAGATCGCCCGAGCCATTGGGCTGGTGAGATGAGTCGCGAGCTCGAAGCCCTCGCGAAGAGTGCCGCGTACGAGCTCCCAAGGCACGAAGAGGGTGGAGCCGGCTCGATTGTTTCGGGTCTTGTACTCGCCTGGGTGTTTCTCGGGTCTGCTTCCCATCAGAACAGCATGTCGAGCGAGGAGAAGCGTCTCCAGCTCGTCCGGGTCAGCCGGAACCCGGTGCATCTCCTTGAGATCGGACACGATCTCGTAGGCCCCGAGAATGTCGTGAGCATCGGCGGGCCTTTCGCCGAGGACGACTCGATCGAAGACAATTTCGGCAGCCTCGTCGAGAGTGAACTCGGTCCCCTCGATAAAGTTCGAGAAATAGCTCTCATAAAAAGGGAGGAGCCGACGCCGCTCAGCGTCTGCCTCTAAAGCCGGGATGCTCTCAGGCGCCAATGTATCGAGATGCTTCACCAGCCCAGAAAAACGCTCCAGCCGATCGCTGTCGTACGGAGTTCCGGCCATACGTGCAGCCATGGCGGGAGATGTGGGCTCGACTGCATCATTCGTGGTGAGAACGGCGGAGATGAGCTGATCAAGCTGGATCATCTCCTTGGTGCGGTCGAGCTCGGCGGCAATGTCTTGCGCCCTGTCGCGCAGCCTGTTCAGGCCGTCCTCACCACGCTGCTGGAGGAGACGCTCGATCCAAGCCTCGAGTTCAGCTCGATCAAGAGTTCTAGGGACCCGAGCGCGCGACGAGACAAGGTTCTCGAGAAGCGCGCGCTCGGTGGAGCTGATGTACAGCCCCTCCGGGTACTCCATGTCGCCCAGGACCGGGCCGGGCCCGGGACGGGGGTAGATGGTGACGCCGGGTAGCGCTATCGGGCGCTGACGAGGATGAACGATGAAGAGCGTGCCGTCCCTGGCAAGGCCGCCATCTAGAACTGACCGCTCGGCGATGACCGCTCCCGGGAACTCGTGTCCCACGATCGTCCGCAAGTGCTGGCGAACGACTGTTTCGGGTTGGCTCTGGGTATCGCCCGTGTAGATACCGCGGGAGAGGCGCCGGAGCGTGTTGCGCTGGACGGCCCGGGATAGGACCGCTGGGTCGGCTTCGCCGGCGAAGAGGATCTCGGGCCATTCCGTGCTTCTAGCCATGTCGCCTCCTCCCATCATTTACTTGACCGCAATGGCAGTGGTTGGTCAAGGTTTTGATTGGAGTATACCCAATTAGTCAATATTCTGCACCTCTAAGCCCGTTATCGGTCAAGATTTCGCGCATCCAGACCTGGAGTGGTCAAGGTTTCGCGAGTGAACTCAGTGCAGGATCGTCGCCCACAGATACGCCGATCACGCCCAAGGCGTCGTCGGGTGGCGGCGGTCGCCGTGGTGGTGGTGGTCGTCGCCGCCGTGGTGGTCGCCGCCGTGGTGGTCGCCGCCGTGGTGGTGGGTGGTGGTGGTTGTTGTTGTCGCCGTGGTGGTGGTCGGCCCCGGCACTCCCAGGGATGGAAGCGTCGGTGAACGTGAAATGGAAGCGGGCAAGGTGGTCAAGAACAAGGTGGTCAAGAAGAGGTGCAGGAACAAGGACATGAAGACGAAGAGCAAAGGAAGATCAACGGGATCACGACGAAGCGCATCATGACAACGACGATCATGGTCAAAGGCAAGGAGGCGCCTGCAAAGAATGGCGCCGTCGGTGGAGTGGTTGGCACCACCCCTGCTTGACATCTGCGAATGGTTGCGGGCTGATCGACGGTGGAGCCGGACTTGGCTCGTCGCCGCTGAGGCGGGAGCACTCCGGACCATACTCGCATCCCGTCGCCATGATTGGCTCCATCAAGTCGCCAATGTGCACAGCGTGCTCGATGAGCGCATCTGAGTCCCGGTAGCGCTCGAGGAAGATGCACTCGGACTGATCGTCGTTGAATTAGCTCTCGAATTGTAGGGTGCCGGTGTCTGGGTCCGCACGATCTCCATACACTGGGCGGACAAGCGCTTGACGCTCGGAGCTCGTGCGTGTCGTTCGGATCGGGACGCCCACCGGCGCGAGACGGGGACGGTTCCGCGCCGGTCGGCGACTCCACGGGTGATCGTCGGTGCGTGATGGTCAGTGGGTGATCGTAGATGCGTGATGGTCAGTGGGTGATCGCCAGGCCCACGATGGCGAGCGGCGAGGACGGGGTCACGCCGCCTGTGGCGAGCTCGGCCGGGACCGAGCCGAAGTACCCGGCGTCGCCGAAGGT
Organism: uncultured Acidimicrobiales bacterium; assembly: GCA_963846125.1. Classification (GTDB taxonomy): domain Bacteria; phylum Actinomycetota; class Acidimicrobiia; order Acidimicrobiales; family UBA8190; genus Chersky-840. The sequence continues at coordinate 47,955 of CAWJUR010000004.1, read as the reverse complement.
GAACACCCCGCCGTCCGCGCCGACCAGCCAGTAGCCCTTGGCGTCGGAGGTGGCCACGATGCCCACCACCGGGGCGGCCGGCACGATGCCCGTGGTCAGCGTTGACCCGAAGAAGCCGGCGTCACCGAAGCGTGATACGGCCCCGTCCTCCTGGACGACCCAGTAGCCCCCGCTGTCGGGGGTGATGGCGATCCCGACGACGGCGGTCGGGGCCGGGGCGCCGAGAAGGGAGGCGACGTTGCCGAAATATCCGGCGTCGCCGAAGGCGAACACCCCGCCGTCCACGCCCACGAGCAGATAGCCCTTGCCCGTGGCGCTGGGGGCGATGCCCAGGATGGGCGCGGCCGGCGTGACGTGGAGAGCCTGGAGCGATCCGTTGTATCCGGCGTCGCCGAAGGCGAACACCCCGCCGTCGGCGCCGACGAGCCAGTAGCCCCTGCCGTCCGAGGTGGCCGCCATCCCGACGATGGGGGCGGCGAGTTTCTTGGTCGTGACGCCGGGGACCGAGCCGAAGTAGCCGGCGTCGCCATAGGTGAACACGCCCCCGTCGGCCCCGACCAACCAGTAGCCCTTGCCCGTCGATGTCTCGGCCATCCCCACGATCGATGCGCTGAGGGTCACCTGTGACGCGGCGGGAGACCCGTACAGCGTGGCACCGCCGAAGGCGAACACTCCCCCGTTCGACCCGACCTCGTAGTAGCCCGTCGCGCCGGAGGTGGTGGCCGACGCGGGCAGGGCGGCGACGCCGGTGACCAACGCCGACGCCGCCAGGACGGCGACCCCGGCCAACCACCGACGCACCGACCGCAAGCGCCGATGGTGCGACTCTTGCGTCTCCTCAGGACTGTTCTCGGGCACCGGCGGTTCCTCCTGTCACCGTGGCTCTGTCGGGCGACAGGCTCACACTCGGTGACCATAGCGAGTAAATCGCCTGTATTTCTAGATTTGATAGGAATAGGTGTCAAGCGGGGCACGCCGGCGGCAGAGCCCGCCCCCGAGCTCGGGCGTGGCGGGGTCGGAGCCCACGATCGGCTCAATTCGGCGCCAGTCCGGGACAGAAAGGCCTTGCACAGGTGCTTCGACAGTCCGATGCTGATGCCAGAGGACGATCGACCCGGCCCGGACCCCTGGTCCTGGCCTCGGCGGCACCGGCAAGGAGGGCTTTCTGGCCATGAGACTGGCTGAGAGGCACCGAGAGCCCGTGGAGGCCCACTTCACCGAGGGGGAGCTCGACCTCGAACCTCCTGAGGAACTGGCCATCGCCGAGCTCGACGACGAGGCCATCTTGGAGCTCGAGCTCGACAACGAGGACGTGCTCGAGCAGGACGTGGACGAGGACACCCTCGAGGATTCCCTGGAGGTCCTCATCCACGGGGGCGACGAAGACGACAGTGACGGCGAGGCCGAGCTGGACCCGGACCTGGTGCTGGCCACATCGCTGGCCCCTGCGTCGGCTGCCGTCACGAGCACGACCGAGGACTCCGACGACGGCATCGAGGCCGACTCCGACGACGAGGATCACGAGGAGAGCCTCGACCTGGTCCTTCTCGACCGCCTGGCGCTGCGCGGCGACGGCGACGCAGAAGATGAGGACGGGGACGGGGACGGGGTCCTCCACCGCGTGTTGTCGACCGTGCGGCACGACACCATCGACCTCGTGGCAGTCGCCCCCCGTCGTTCCACTGAGTTCGTGTGCCGGTCGTGCTTCTTGGTGCGCACGCGCAGCCAACTGGCCGACGCCGCGGCCATGGCCTGTCACGACTGCTCGAGCTGACCGAGCGTCCCGTCCAAAGTCCCGAGAGAGGCGCCACCGGGCCCGCGTCGGCTACAACGTGCCGCCATGGACACCACGGACCGCCCTGAGGTGAGCACCGCCCCACGCCATCGGCGCACGATCGCCATCACCGGGTCAGGATCGGGGATCGGCGCCGCCGTAAGCCGGCGCTTCGAGCGCAGCGGCCTGCGGGTCATCGGCATCGACGTGCACGATGCCCAGGTCATCGCCGACCTGTCGGGGCCGGCCGGCCGGGCTCAGGCGCTGGCCGCGGTGGCGGAGCTGTCGGGCTCCCGACTCGACGGGCTGGTGGTGTGTGCCGGGCTCGGGCCCCAGGTCCAACCCACCGAGATGATCGCCCGCGTCAATTTCTTCGGGGCGGTCGACGTGCTCGACGGCCTGCTCCCTCTGCTCACCGAAGGCGAGGCGTCCGCGGCGGTGGTCGTGTCGTCCAATTCGGCCAGCCTGACGCCTGCGCACGAGGAACTGCTCGGCCTCTTTCTCGACGGCGACGAGGAGAAGACGTGCGCCTGCGCGGCCGGCGTCGACGGTGCGACGGTCTATGGCATGAGCAAGCTCGCCCTGACCCGCGCCCTGCGCCGACGCGCCAGCGCATGGGGGAAGGCCGGGGTCAGGCTGAACGCGGTGGCTCCGGGCCCCGTGGACACGCCGCTTTTGGCGGGCGGGCTCGAAGACCCTGTGCTCGGACCGCTCATCGAGGCGCTCCCGGTGCCCATGGGACGCCGGGCCACTGCCGTCGAGATCGCGGCCGCTATCGGGTTCCTCCTCGATCCCGCCAACAGCTACATCCACGGTTCTGTGCTCTTTGTCGACGGCGGGAGCGACGCGCTCCTCCGGCCCGACAATCTCTGAGACTCGACGCGGCCGCCATCGGCCCGTGATTCACTGTCTCAATCGTCGTCGGTGCTCGGGCGGGACCGGTCGCGCTTGCGTGCCGATTGGCGGCGCTTGTCGGTGAGTCGCCTGGCCCGGGCCGACGCCGACGGTCTGGTGGCGACGCGGGGGCGCTCCACCCGCAAGCCGTCGGCGAGCCTCATCCGGAGCCTCTCCAGCGCGAGCTCCCGGTTGCGCATCTGCGAGCGCTCGTCACCCGCGGCGGCGCGCACCGTCGGCCCCAGGCGCTCGAGAAGCCGGGCCCGCTGGCGCGGTCCCAGCGACCTCGACTCGACCACGGAGAACGACACCTCGGCCCGGGTGCTCGCCTTGTTGGCGTGCTGACCACCAGGGCCACCGCTGGTCGAAAAGCGCCACTCGAGCTCGTCGGCGGGGATGACCAGGCTCCGCGTGACGCGCAGCGATCCGACGTGGGCGGGCGGACCCTCAGGGGGTGGGCTCGACGACAACGGGGTTCTCGAGGATCCCGACACGCTCGATCTCGATGCGGACGACGTCACCGTCGACGAGCCACCGGGGGGGATCGAAGCTCATCCCGACTCCGGCCGGGGTTCCCGTCGAGATGATGTCACCGGGCTCGAGGGTGAACACCGTCGACAGGTACTCGACCTGCTCCCAGCACGAGAAGATCATGTCGTCGGTCGAGGCGTCCTGACGCAGGTCGTCGTTCACCCACGTGCGCAGCCGGAGGCGATGGGGGTCTCCGACGTCGTCCCCCGTCACGAGCCACGGCCCGGTCGGTCCGTGGGTGTCGAAGGACTTGCCCAGTGTCCACGTGGGAGTCCGCCACTGCCAGTCACGCACGGTCACGTCGTTGAGGACGGTGAAGCCGGCCACCACCGAAGCGGCGTCGGCGGCGGGCACGTGCCGACAGCGACGCCCGATGACCATGGCGAGCTCGCCCTCGTAGTCGACCTGGGCGGAGACGGGCGGGATCCCGATGGCGTCGCCGGGCCCGATCACACAGGTGCGTTGCTTGTTGAACCACACCTGGTGCTCGGGGCGTGTCGCCCCGGTCTCGGCGACGTGGGCCGCGTAGTTGAGCCCGATGCCGAGCACCTTGGCGGGATGCGGCACCGGGGGGCGCAGGTGCACCTGGTCGAGGGGCAGTCGACGCGCCCCGAGCGCGTGGCGTCGTCGGCGCGCTCCATCGCGGCGGGGCCGGCCACGAGAAAGTCGGTCATGTCGCCCGGGAGCGCCACCGAGGAATCGGTGAGGTCCACCACCTCGTCGTCGAGGACGACGCCCGTCCGGACCACCGAGGGTGCGTCGGGTTCCACGAAGCTCACGAGGCGCATGCCGCCACCGTACCGACAACCTGGTAAGAGAACAGCGAACACCACCGAGGCGGTCGGGACGACCCGACGACAGAGACGGAGATCGCTGATGCCCGCAAGCCTGCAAGGCAAAGTCGCCCTCGTGACCGGATCGTCGAGCGGCATCGGGGCGGCGACGGCCCGGGCGTTCGCGGCGGAGGGAGCCGCCGTGGTCGTGAACTCGTCCTCGTCGGTCGAAGCGGGCCAGGCGCTCGCCGCCGAGCTCCCCGGCGCCAGCTACGTCCAGGCCGACATCGCCGATGCCCAGCAGGCCCGGGACCTCGTGGCCCGGGCGGTCGAGAACCACGGACGGCTCGACATCCTCGTCAACAACGCCGGCACCACCCAGGTCATCGCGCATCCCGACCTCGAGGCGGCGTCCCCCGAGGTGTGGCGGCGCATCTTCGACGTGAACGTGATCGGCACGTGGCAGGTGACGGTGGCGGCCGTTCCCCACCTGCGCGCCGGTGGTGACGGGGTGGTCGTGAACGTGTCGTCGGTGGCGGGCCACAGCACCCGGGGAAGCTCCATCCCCTACGCCACGTCCAAGGCGGCCGTGAGCCACATGACCGAGCTCCTCGCCAACGTGCTCGGGCCCGAGATCCGGGTCAACGCGGTGGCGCCGGGGCTCGTGGACACCCCCTGGACCGCAGATTGGGACGTGGTACGGGAATTCGTCCGGGCCATGGCCCCCATGCAACGCTCGGGCACGCCCGAGGACATCGCGGACGTGATCCTCGGACTGGTGGGCGCGAGCTACGTGACGGGCCAGATCGTCATGGTCGACGGCGGGCTCCATCTGCGTTGAGCCGCCGGGCGGGCCCCGCCCGGCCGGCCGCCAGGGGTGGCCGGGCGGCGCGGCCCTTGTCATGATGGCGAGGTGCCGCACTATCAGAAGCCCACGACGATGGACCGAGCCTTCAACGCCACCGTGGCCGGGTTGACGCGCCTGGGGGTGAGCGTGTGGGGCTCGCGGGTGCTGCGGGTCCGGGGCCGGAAGTCGGGACTGTGGCGCAGCAATCCCGTGAACGTCCTCACCCTCGACGATCGGCGGTACCTGGTCGCCCCACGGGGCGAGACGGAATGGGTCCGCAACTTCCGCGTCGCCGGTGAAGGCGAGCTCGTGGTGGGCAGACGGGTCGAGACGTTTCGCGCCGACGAGCTCGGCGACGACGACAAGGTTCCGGTGCTGCGCGCCTACCTCCGCCGCTGGAAATTCGAAGTCGGGAAATTCTTCGACGGCGTCTCGGCCGACTCGTCCGACGACGAGCTGCGTCGCATCGCACCCGAGCACCCCGTGTTCCGGATCACCACGCCCGCCGCCAAGTAACAGCGATGGACTTCGACATCTGGTTGCCCACGGCCAATCCGTTCGCCACGCCGGAGTTCCTCGCCGCGGTGGCACGCGAGTCCGAGGCGCGAGGCGTGCACGCCATCTGGGTCGGAGAGCACGTGGTCACCTTCGAGCACTACAGCTCCAAGTACCCCTACGCCGAGAACGGGCAGGCCCCCATCCCGCCCGGATCGGGGCTGCTCGAGCCCTTCAACACCCTGGCCTTCCTGGCCGCGCTCACCACCACGACGCGCCTCGGGACCGCCATGTGCCTCTTGCCCCAACGCAATCCCGTGTACACCGCCAAGGAAGTCGCCACTGTCGACTGGCTGTCAGGAGGACGCGTCGACCTGGGCGTGGGCGTGGGATGGCTGCGCGAGGAGTTCGAGGCGGTGGCGGTGCCGTGGGAACGACGGGGCGACCGCACCGACGAGTATCTCCAGGTGCTGCACGCGTTGTGGTGCGAAGACCCGTCGTCGTTCACCGGCACCCACTACACCCTCCCCCCGTGCAACCTCCATCCCAAGCCGGTGCAGAATCCGCATCCCCCCATCCACATCGGCGGTGAGAGCCAGGCCGCCATGCGACGCACGGCCCGCTCCGGTCAGGGTTGGCACACCTTCAACCGCGCCCCGGCTGACCTGCCCGACGCGCTCGCCACCCTCGACGCATTGCTCGCCGAGCAGGGGCGGACGCGCGCGCCGAGCTCACGGTGACGGTGTGCCCGTACTTCAAGCCCCTCGACGCGGACATCACCGAGCAATACGCCGAGGCCGGCGCCGACGCGGTCTCGGCGCTGCTCTTCGCCATGTCCGCCGAAGACGTCCCGGCCGCTTTCGAGGCCCTCGACCCCAGCCTCGAGCGGGCCAAGGCGTGCTGAGGCCGGCCGGCGCGCCCGTCCGCCCGGACCGATTCAGTTCCGGGATCCGGGCCTTCGAAGTCACAGTAATGTAGTTTGGCGTTCACTGCCGGTGACGACTAAACGGGGGAAGTGCGATGCAGGAGCTGGATGACGATCCACGCATCGGTCGCAGGCGACTCTCTGCCGTCCAGGGTGAGCGAGGAACTCCCACCGTGACTACGGGCGACGAATCGGTGGTCTCCGCGCAGCGGCTCTTGAAGGTGGCCGCGGCACTGTCGGACGGCGCCACCAAGCTGCACGCGCAGTTACGCCACCTCGAGCCCGCCGAGCGCGACGCCATCTTGGACCTGGTGGCGGAACAGGTCACCGAGATCGTGACGTTGTGGGCGGACCTGGTGCGCAGCGTCGTCTCCGGTGACGACGCGTCGGCCGGTGCCCCGTCATCCTCGGCAACGTCCGCGGGGGCCGACACGCAGGGCTCCCGGGGCCCGACGCCGTTCGACGCCCAGCGTCAGCAGCGTGGCGGTGGTGACCATCCCGCCCGGGTGACGACGGCCGAGCCCGCCGCTGCGCCCGCGCCCCAGGCCGTTCCCGAGCCCGGGCGCGCCTCCCCCGAGCCCGCCGCTGCGCCCGCGTCCGCTCCGGCACCAACAACGACCCTCCGACATCTCCCTACGGACTTCGGGCGTGACTCGGACCGCCTCACCCGCGACGAGCTCACCGGTGTCCTCAACCGCCAAGCAGGCTTCGCCGCGCTGGGGCGCGAGATCGACCGGTGCCGGCGCAGCGGTGAGCGGTTCGTCCTCGGCTACCTCAACGTCGACAGGATGAAGGTCGTCAACGACACCCGGGGCTCGCGCGCCGGGGACGAGATCCTGCGCAAGGTCACGGCCGCCCTGCGCGCCACGTTGCGGTCCTACGACGTCATCGCCCGGCTCGGAGGCGATGAGTTCCTCTTCTCCCTGCCTGGATCGGACATGGCCACCGCGGAGCTGCGCTTCAAGGAGTTCGCCGTCATCCTGTCCGAGGAGGCACCGGGCTCGACCGCCAGCGTGGGCTTCGGCGACCTCCACGAACACGACACACTCGACGACCTCATCGCCGCGGCTGAGACCGCCATGCTGAAAGGCCGCCGGTCCCGCCGGCGCGGCCGAGGGTAGTCCCCGACACCCTGTGGTGGCGCGCCGATCTCGCGACAGCTCCACGCCACCGTCCGAAACAGGTGACGACGAGAATGCCAAGGCCGAGAACGACGTCACGGTGGACCAGGACGGCGACGTCGCCGTCGTCACCTTGCGACGACCACCCCACAACCTACTCACCGAGCCCGTGCTGCGAGCCCTGGCCGACGCGTTGGCGGGACTCCACGCAGTGGCCAGGGCGGCGGTGGTGTGCTCCGAGGGGCGATCCTTCTGTGCCGGTGCGGACTTCCGTTCCGGAGATGCTCCGGACCCTACCGAGCAAGGCAACTTCGAGGAACGAACGGGAGCCTTCTACAAACAGGCGGTCCGCATCTTCGATTCTCCCCTGCCGCTCGTAGCCGCCGTGCAGGGCGCGGCCATCGGTGCCGGGTTCGGCCTGGCGCTGGCGTGTGACTTCTGCGTCGTGGGCGAGCTCGGTTGGTTTCAGGCCAACTTCGTCCGCCTCGGCATCCATCCCGGCTTCGCCTTGAGCGCCACGTTGCCGCGCGTCGTGGGGCCGGGACGCGCTTCGGAGCTGCTGCTCACGGGACGACGCGTGGTCGCAGCCGAAGCGGGGAGGATCGGCATCGCCCAGCGGGTGGTCCCGAGCGGGGACGAGGTGGCTGTGGCTCTCGAGATGGCGACGCTCGTCGCCGGCGGTGCGCCCCTGGCGGTGGCATCGACACGGGCGACCCTCCGCCACGGCCTCGCCGATGCGGCCCGCCTGGCCATGCACCACGAGTTGGAGGAACAAGCGGCCCTGGCGGGAACGTCGGACGCCATCGAGGGCGTGAGCGCCATGCTCGAAGGCCGTGATCCGCGCTTCGAGGGCCACTAGAAGAGGGTCAGGAGGGGGCGCCGGCGTTGGTGATGGCGGATGGATCGGCAAACCCGAGCAGTGCCGCTCGATCCTGGGGGAGGACGAAACCCGCTTTGATGGTTGCGTCCGCGTCGGCGTCATAGCTCCTGAGATATGCCGCCGGTGAGGGATACAGCTGTGCGAGCCGAGTCGACGTGAATGGCTTGGTCGAACCGAGGAGCAGGCAGATGACCGACGGATTCGGCCCCGGCACACCCGACAGCATCGCCACGGGCACGTCGACGGGCGGCGTTCGTATTCCTCCCACCGCGATGCCGTCGGAGTCTCGAACGACCTTCGGCGTCGCACCCGGTGCCACCTCGAGGCGCGGGGCGTGCACCGGGGCCTTGCCGGTTTCCATCCAGTTCGTGAGCGCGCGCAACGCCGCCTTGGCCACAAGGTGCATAGGACCGTTGTTGATCGGGACGCTGCAGTTGATATATTTGGCGTTGGCGCCCAGGAGATGGGCGTCGGCATGGGCGGTTCCGGTCACTTCCCACAGGCGTAAATGGTCATTGTCGGGCTGACGCGCCGCATAGGAGTCGAGGAGACCCGTCACGTCTGACTCGGCCTGGAGATCGATGACCGGAACGTCCTGGTCGGTTCGGAAGATCACCGGAGTGCCCGAGATGGCGTTGGCGATGCCCGCGTCCTTGCCGGGACTGCCAAGGGGAAGTCCCGACGCCCCCCGGCTGTGCACGTAGAAGCCATCGAACTCATGGGTCAGGGGCTGCACGCCGTCGTAGTAAGTCACAAGCGCAAAAGCGGATTGTGACTCACCAGCGGCGATCAGACGCTTTGGCGCCAGTCCGCTCATGCCGGCACCGGTACGGACGGCACGGGCCACCTGCGTGAAGATGTCATAGGAGTAACCGTCGCCAGGAAGTTCCAGAGAGCCGTAACGCTTGGGGTCGATTCCCCTGAGACCCTTGCCGACCAAATTGGCGCCGGGCCCTGGCACCGGCACGAGCACGGGGCCGCCCATCACGCCGATTCGCTGGGCGGAGACTCCGACCCAGGCATCACCCCGACGGAGGATCTCTTGATAGACGCTCGCCCATTCAGGGTCTGCGTCAACACCGCCGCTCACATTCAGCCATTCAACGACCACGGTGCCGCTGAAACGCGACGGATCAGCGGGGTACCGCACCACGACCCGAGTCCGGTATGTCGCATGACTGGCGGGGAGGAACGACCAGCGACCGTTGAATCCGAGTTGGCCATTTGGTCGATATGACGCGGCAGTCCCTGACGCCGCGTATTCGTGCTGGACGTAACCGAAGTGCTTCAGGTCAACGGCGATGGGCTCACCGAGGAAGACGCCGTTGCCCCCGGTAAGTCGCGCCATGCGGGCCGAGGGCCCGGACGGGCGTCGCGGCGCTGCGGGTGACGAGCGGTTCGTTGTGCTCGTTGCCCCCGAACATGCCCCGACGAGCGCGCCGCACAGCAGCATTGCGATGGCTACATACGTGGTGCCAGCCAATCGCGGAGATCTGCACCAGGCAGGGCCCCTCCGTTGGCTTCGATGTTGTGCGTTGCTGTCCACGCGCTCCGATCCCCTCCGTTCGGGCCAGGGTAGTAGGGGGCGAGCGCCGCACTTCCCCGGGCGGTACAGTGCGATGGAACAGGTTGGAGGTGCCCAGATGCGCATGCCCCGGCGGGTGGGTGCGGTCGTGTCTCGAAGTGGTCAACGCCTCGTGGTCGCCTTGGCCCTCGGCGCCGTTGTGCTCACGCTCATGCCTGTGTCCGCGTCGGCGAAGACAGCCGGGCAAGTGCCGGGAGCCGGCTCGGTGAGTTGTTCGCTGTCGGCGACGCTTCGATTCTCGCCGCCGCTCACCAGGACAGGAGGAGGCTCGAGGCCGACCAAGCTGACGACCAAGCTCTCGAGTTGCACGACCTACGGGGGACAGGCAGCGGTTCCCCGAGGATGGTTCCAGGGACACTTCGCCGAGAGTCCAATCAGTTGCGTCAGCCTCGCGCCGACGGGCGCGCCGGTAACCGGGTCGACCCGATGGGCCAACGGTAGCGAAAACGGTCGGCGCGTACGGTTCGAGAACAGTCCCATACGGAACAACGACATTCCCCAGGGGTCATTCGTGGGCACGACGAGAGTGGTGCTCAACTTTTCCGAATCGCTCGTCTCGCTGTGCTCCTCCGGCAGGAGCATCAAATCGGCCAGCGTGACCGGAACCTTCACCCTGGGCCCAGCCTGCGGCCCTGGCCACGGAGCGCTCACCATCTATCCCATCGCTCCTTCCAACCTCATGTGCGGAGGGATCTACTATCCGGCGATCATCACGGCCGGATCCGACGGGGCTCTGTGGTTCACGAATGGTGGCGAGAACAAGAACACGAGCATCGGACGGATCACCACCTCGGGTGCGGTGTCCTTCTACAACCTCCCCGACGGCGTCGGGGCGAGCGGCATCACCGCCGGCCCCGACGGCGCTCTGTGGTTCACAGGGGGCAACAGCAACCAAGCGATGATCGGGAGGATCACTACCTCGGGTGTGGTCACAACGTACGACATCCCCTCGGGCTCAGCTGGTCCGATCACCCCCGGGCCCGACGGTGCTCTGTGGTTCGTCAATTACCCGCCGGGTAACAACACCGGGTTCGCCTGGATCGATCGCATCACTACTTCGGGCACCATCACAAGGTTCACAAGCCCGTTGATCGACGGGCCCGCGGGTATCACCGGCGGTCCCGACGGGGCCCTGTGGTTTGCCAACGCCTTGAACAACACGATAGGGCGCATTAGCACCGCGGGCATCGTCACCGCGTTCTCGAGCCCGTTGATCGGCGGCCCCGTCGACATCACCGAAGGTTCAGACGGCGCCCTGTGGTTCACGAACTCGAACTCCATCGGGCGGATCACCACCTCGGGCACCGTCACGAGGTACTTCAGCCCGAGCATTATCAGTCCCTGGTCGATCACCACCGGTCCTGACGGCGACGTGTGGTTCTCGAACTACGCCGGATCCCCTGCGATCGGACGCATCACGTCATCGGGGATCGTGACCGCGTATTACTCCGATCCCAGCATCCTCAATCCCTTCGATATCACCGCCGGGCCTGACGGCGACGTGTGGTTCGTCAATTACGGCAGTGACACCATCGGTCGGATCACGCCTCCATAAACGCAGCGCTGAGGGTGCGCAGGTGGAGCATCAAATCCGGCTTCTCAGCCGGAGACTGGGCTTCGACGAACCGGGAGGCGACGATGGTTGAAGAGCAGCCGCTCCGGGCGGCGCAGGCAGCTCAGATGTTGGAGATACCTACGAAGGAGCTCCTCCGCCTCGTCTATGAGCGAAAGATCCGCTTTGTCACGGTGGACGGCATTGCTCACCTCCCGATCGATGCCGTGGAGGAGTACCGCTCCACACCCTCGTGAGTCTCGTTCGCCAACGACTACGACGACCCAGCATCGCGCACAAGCGTCCCGTTCTGGCTGGCACCTTGAGGCCATGGCAACACGGTTCCGTGCAACACTGGTCGGGTGGTTGGTTGGCGCTCGCTCGCAATCAGTTCTGTCGTTGCACTAGTCGCCTGTGCAGGCTGCAGTGGGCCACCTTCTGAATCACTCCTCGGCGCTCCAAGGCCGTCAATCGTGCAGGGATTGCCAATCCCAGACGGGGCGACACTGGTCAAGGGCAATGCTGCGACGTACTCCGCCCACTACTACGTTCCCGACGCGAAAAACATCAGCCAACTGAACGGATGGTACGAACGGCACATCGTCTCTGGTCATCCGTGGCGCGATTGGGTCGCGTGTCCCTCGCCCATGCCGTCGGGGACTTCTTCGGGAGAGGTGTGGCGTTGGCAGAAAGGCCGTGCAGAGGTCAGAGACCTCGTCCTCTATACAGACGCCCGGGGTCACACTGGCGTGGTGATGAGTGTGTCGGGTCCCATTCCTCCCGGCGTACCACCCTGTCGCTAGCCGCTCCAACCGACGTCTATCGCCTGTCGAAGTTCGCCTCAGGGGCCGGCGAACTCCGGCATCACTGTGGACGCAAACTCCTCGACCCGGGCGTTTCCTTCGCCGGGCCATCCACACACCAGGTAGCCGATGCCGACATCTCGCATCGACGCCACCTCGCGTCGGACCTCGTCCCAGGGCTCGGACAGCGACAACGACGACGCCCGCAGGATCGAAGCCGGATCGTGGCCCGCGGCCTGGGCCAGGCCATCGAGCTCGGCCGACAACGTGGCGAGCTGCTCGGCACTGCCATAGGTGTGCCACACGTCGGCCCACTTGGCCGCGATTGGGAGTGTCCGGCGCCGACCAGAGCCGCCGATCCAGATGGGTGGGTGCGGTCGCTGTACGGGCACCGGGCGCATCTGGGCCTTGTCGAGACTGAATTGCGCGCCGTCGTAGGACACGACCTCTCCCGTGAAAAGCCGCGTGAGCATCTCGAGCGCGTCCTCCAACCGGTCGAAGCGGCGGCCCGTCGGAGGAAACTCCACCCCGAGCTGGCGGTGCTCGGCGTCGTACCACGCGGCTCCGAGGGCCAGCTCGAGCCGCCCCCCGCTGGCATGGTCAACTGTCACCGCCTGGGCGGCGAGCACCGAGGGATGGCGATAGGTCACTCCCGTCACGAGCAGTCCGAGACGGATGGTCCTCGTGGCCGAGGCCAGCGCCGCCAGCGTCGTCATCCCCTCGAAGCAATTGCCCGGGCCTTCGCCGTACATCGGGACAAAATGGTCGAATCCCCATGCGCCGTCGAAGCCGAGGGCCTCGCCGAACCGCACCCGTTCCACGATCTCGCCGAACTCCGCCCGCTGTTGGGCCACATCGATTCCGAATCGCATGCCGCGACGATATCTGCATCGTGACCGGCTGCGATGGGGACGGTCGCACGGGGCCGACGATCGCCCTCCCGAATGCCCCGCACGCTCGGGAAAATGTCTCAGTCCGTGGACAAACGACGTGCTCGGTATCCCCTTATCCGGTCGCCCCGGGACTATCGGCCCAGAGTGATTGCTGATCCGAGCCGGGGCCGTTCTGTCCTCGCACGCCCATCACCGAACTGTGTTACCGTCACGGCGAGGGTGATGCCCATGCAGCGTTGGCGGGGGAGCATCATGACCGTACTTCGCATCCCGATGTGCCGTGCGGCGATGGCTTTCATAGTCGGTACCAATATCTTGTTGCTGACATCGTTGTCGGCGTCGGCCTCCGAACCGACGGCTACCGGTAGTGTGTCCTGCGCCCTGTCGGCGTCAGTCAAGTTCTCGCCTCCTCTTACAAATGCGAGTGGTGGTACCAATCCCAGCAGTGTGCGGGGCACGCTAAGCGGCTGTACTCGCAACGGCGTGGCCATGGGCATCGGGAACATGAAGGGTACATATACGTTCAGTCCGTTTGCGTGCCGCACACGGTCGACGACGAGCGCGTCGATGAATGGGACAATCAAGTGGCGCAGAACGGCTCCGACCGCCTTGCACGGTACGGTCGCTCTGGGCTCGTATTCCGGGGCAGCGAGCCTCTCCTTGAATGTCCCCACGACGCTGGCAAAAGGTTGCGCAAGTCGACAGGGGCTCCGAAGCGCCAGAGTGACTGGGGCCATCACCTTGCAATCGGTGGGCGGGGGGTCAACCGTGTGCAGCGAGCAAGGTAACCCAACGATCTATCCTCTCTATGCCGGTGCGGAGTGTGGCTCACTCAACTACGGCCCGATGGGTATCACGGCTGGCCCAGACGGCGCCCTTTGGTTTACGGACTACCGCCAAGGGACCATCGGTCGCATCACCACCTCCGGCACGGTGAGATTCGACCCAACAGGGGGACACTTCGGACCGAACAGCATCGCGGTTGGTCCTGACGGAGCCCTGTGGTTCACGTCGGCAGCGACCAACATTTCGAACACGTCGGTGTTCGGAGGCGCAGTGGGGCGGATCACCACCTCTGGTGCGGTCACCATCTACCCGATCAGTTCCGGCAGCCCCGACAACATCGTCGTCGGTCCAGACGGCGCGTTGTGGTTCGTACTCGATGTCACCAACGACTTGGGCGGAGGGTCGATCGGTAGGATCACGACATCGGGAGTGCTCACCTTCTTCACCGGTCGCCCCGGGATCGATTTCCCAACTGGCATCACACTCGGACCCGATGGTGCCCTGTGGTACACCAATGGCGGTCACTGGGTGGGCAGCAACTTGATCGACCAGTCGATTGGGCGCATCACCACCTCTGGTGCAATCACGACGTATTCCACTGGCACAACCGGCGGCGCCGAGGGACCCGTGGCCATCACCACCGCACCTGACGGCGCCCTGTGGTTCGCAAACTATGGAAGTGACAACTTCATCGGTCGGATCACGACCTCAGGGACGCTCACAACGTATAGACCACCGGGAGGCAGCTTCGGGCCCTTGACGGGTCCAGTCGCTATGACGTTTGGTCCTGACGGAGCGCTTTGGATGGCCAACTATGGCAACCCGGGGTCTATTGGGCGGATGACGATGTCAGGGGTCTACACGAGCTATTCGAATCCGGGCATTAGAGGCCCCTACGGAGTAGCAACGGGCCCTGACGGCTCCATGTGGTTCACGAACTATCAAAGCGACACCATCGGACGAATCACTCCCCCGTAGCGTGGATCGCCGGAGCGGCCCGGCGGGTGATCGAAAGCGGCATTTGCGCACGTCATGCCAAGATGAGTGTTCGTGCGCCCCAACCCTCTCCACGCCGCGGAGGATCCTGAGGTCGTCCGTGGGCTGATCCGCGAGAACCCGTGGGGAACCTTGGTCAGCAATAACGACGACACGTTGGTCGCGTCGCATTATCCGATTCTGCTTGACGACGAGGCTGAGGGACTAGTGGTCCTCACTCATGTCGGTCGGCCCGACGAGTTGATCCAAGGATTCGGAGATCGGGAGATCCTACTGATCATCCAGGGGCGCAACCGGTACGTCTCGCCTAGTTGGTAAACGCCGGGGGCAATCCGGGCGCCGACTTGGAACTTCAGCGCGGCGCACTGCTGTGGCGTTCCGCAAATCCTCGACGAAGAAGAGAACCTCGCCGTGCTCGCCAGACTCGTTGCGCATTTCGAACGTCATGTTGACCATCCGATGCTGCTGGACCCGGAATGGGGTCGTCCCGTCGCGCAGGGCACCGTAGGCATCCGGCTGCCGATCACGCGCTTCGTCTGCAAGATCAAAATGAGCCAGGACAAGGATCCGATCACCCAACATCAGGTGATGGACGCTTTACGGGCACCTGCGCCCTTCCATAATCCCGGGCTCGCGACGACATGGCGCGAGCTCTGTCTTAGGACTGACCAGCCGGGTCACCCTGGTAGCCGCTCTGCCGGTTCTTCAGGCGCTACTCGGACACGCCGCCGTCGGCCGGGTCTCGAAGGTACCCGGGGTTGGCGACCGCCAATTTGTCCGCCACCGCGGCCCGCACCACGGCGCGCACCTCGTCGGCGCGGTCGTCGAAGGCACCCGACCGGATGGCGTCGGCCAGCTCGGCATCGCTGTGCACCCCGAGCCCTTCCAGCCGGGCTGCGTGGGCCGCCCGTTGTTCGGGCCCGAGCGCGACCTCTCGGGCCACCATGGCGACCACGTTGGCAGCCACCCTGGTGTGGAAGCGCACCCTTCCTTCGGTGGCGGGAAGGACGTCGGACTGCAGGAACTCCCGCACGGCGTCGAGCAACTCGACGGCCGACGGGATGTCGTGCGGTGCCCACCGGTCCGCCGCGGCCTCGTCGGAGGCGTCGTGACTCTTACCTAGACCTTCGAGTGGCTCGGGCAGCCCACCACCACGGCTCACGGAAGAAGCTCCAGCAGGTCCCATTCGACCTCGCACACGCGGCGGCCGATGGCGGCAAGCTCGACGGACCGGACCACCCCGGTGGTGTGGGTCAGGGCTTGCACGATGCAGATGATCCCCCACCGCAAGGTGCCCAGGGTCTGCCACCAATGCAGGGCGCGCCTGTCGACGCTCCTCCCACCCGCACCTTCGTAGGCGTCGACCAGCTCTTCGACGGTGCCGAATCCGCCGACGGGCAACGACGAGCCGAATCGCCACGCCTTCACGCACAACCAGCCCAGGTCCTCGAGGGGGTCGCCCCGATGGGCGAGCTCCCAGTCGAGTACGGCCCGGATGCCCTCGGCGCCGACGATGAGGTTGCCGTTGCGGAAGTCGCCGTGCACCACCGTCTCGGCCGAGCGTGGTGGCCGGGTTTCGGCCAACCACCGGAGCCCGAGCTCGAAGGCCGGATGCGGCTGTCCCAACCGGTCGAGCAGGCCGCGCAGTTGCTCCACGGGGTCACCCCCAGTCAAGCCGGGGATCTCGTCCGGAGCGATGCGATGGATGGCAGCGAGCGCCCGGCCGCACTGCTTGGCCAGCAGGGGCCGCGCCCCGGCGAGGTGCTCGTCGCGCAGGATACGGCGCGGAATGGTCTCCCCCTCGACGAATTCCATGATCATGAAGGTGGCGCTGAGACCGGCGGACTCGTCGCCCGCCACCACGACCCGAGGCACGGGAACCCCGACACGCGCCGCGGCGCGCAGAAGGGCAGCCTCGAGCCGTAGTCCCGACACGGGTGCCCCGGGAGGATCGCGTCTTAGCACCAGTCTCGTGTTGTCAGCGTCATGGGCGCCGTCAGCGCTGCGCACGGAGAAGCTCCACGTCTCCCGCGAAGCGCCCCCGGGCAGTCGGGTCAAGCCTTCGACCTCCACCGGCGTCCCGAGCGCGACACCCACGACGGCGGCCAGTTGCCGGGCGAGATCGGTCGCGTCCACGAGCGGACACTAACGACCCCTCCGACACCCCGCCGCTAGGGTGGTCCTCATCGCCGTCCGCCTCGATCCCGAAGACGAGTACATGCACGAGTTGGGCCCGGAACCCAACTTCAACGAGTCCATGTACTTCAACGCCTATGACCCCGGCTCCAACCTGGGCGGGTTCTTCCGGCTGGGCAACCGGGCCAACGAGGGCAGCGGCGAGATGACGATGTGCCTCTACCTCCCCGACGGCCGGGTGGCCTTCATGTTCCGCCGTCCCCATGTCACGACCAACGACGCCTTCGACGCCGCCGGCATGCGCTTCGACGTGGTGGAACCGTTCGTCGAGCTTCGGATCTCCTACGAGGGCACCGCCGTCCTGCTGGACGATCCGTTGCAGATGGCCGACCCGCGCCAGGCGTTCATGTCGAACCCCCACGCCCCGTGCGCGGTGGACCTCGTGTACCGGGGATGTTCGGCCATGTTCGGGGGCGAGCCCGATCAGCCTGTCGAACGACCGGGTGAGGAATTCGCCCGGGGCCACTACGAGCAGCTGGGTCGAGCGACGGGCACGGTGCAGGTCGGGGACGATCGGTGGGAGCTGCACGGATTCGGGCTCCGCGACCACAGCTGGGGGCCGCGCTACTGGCAAGCGCCGTGGTACTACCGGTGGCTCACGGGCAACGTCGGACAGGACTTCGGGTTCATGGGCTCGCGCATCGCCCGGCGCGACGGCCCGGGCACCCGCGGCGGCTTCGTGTGGGACGGCACCACCATGCATCTGTGTCACGACTTCCGGATCCGCACCACGTGGGAGGGCGACGCCCGGTACCACGGCAGTCTCGAGGCGGAGCTCGTCACCGCCGACCGGACCTGGGTCGTGCGGGGATCGGTGCTCCGGCTCATCCCGCTGCGCAACCGCCGCACCGACCCCCACGGCGACGAGCTCGTCACGCGCATCTCCGAGGGCCTCACGCAGTGGACCCTCGACGACGGGCGGGTGGGCTACGGGCTGTCGGAGTACCTCGACCAGATCGTCGACGGGTCACCGGTGGGCCTGGCCGAATAGGCCATGGATCGGGCCACGATCGACATCTACGAGCAGCGCGGGGGTGAATGGGTAGCGCATCACCCACCGATCCAGCGCTCCCATGCACAAGCGTTCGCCCGTCGAGTCCCCGAGGGTGTGCTGCGCATCGACCTGGGATGTGGTGCCGGGCGTTACACCTCGGACCTCGGCGCTCCGGTCATCGGCCTCGACGCGGCCCGGTCGATGCTCGAGGGTTGCGCGGGCGCGGACCCCGGTGCCCTGCTCGTCCAAGGCGACCTCGAAGCCCTTCCGTTCGGGCCCAACACGTTGCACGGCGGTTGGGCGCACATGAGCTACCTGCATGTGCCCAGTGTGCGGTTCCCGCTCGCCCTGGCCGACCTCCACCGCACCCTCGTCGTCGGCGCACCCGTGGAGATCCAGGTGCTGGCGGGCGACTACGAGGGCGACGCCCTCGCCGCCGATCGCCTCGGGAGTCGGTTCTTCGCGTCGTGGACGCCGGAGAGGCTGGCTGACGTTCTCGTCGGTGCTGGCTTCGATGTCGGTGCCGTCGACGTCGACGGCGACTACGTGCGCGCCGGCGCGGTGCGAGCCCGGACACTGCCCGACATCGTCGGCCCCGGGATGCGGCTGCTCGCCGTCGGTCTCAACCCCAGCCTGTATTCCGCCGATGTGGGCGTGGGCTATGCCCGGCCCGGGAACCGCTTCTGGCCGGCGGCGTGCCATGCCGGCCTGGTGACACGCGACCGCGACCCGTCCCATGCGCTGCGCGTCCACGGCGTGGGCATGACCGACCTCGTCAAGCGGGCGACATCGAACGCGTCGGGCCTGCAACCCGAGGAGTACCGCACCGGGATGGCACGCGTCGATCGCCTGGTGCGGTGGCTC
This sequence comes from uncultured Acidimicrobiales bacterium, assembly GCA_963846125.1. Classification (GTDB taxonomy): domain Bacteria; phylum Actinomycetota; class Acidimicrobiia; order Acidimicrobiales; family UBA8190; genus Chersky-840. The sequence goes on along the minus strand of CAWJUR010000004.1, from coordinate 29,046 downwards.
GAGCCGGGCGCGGTGTGCTTCGTCGGCCTGACGGGTTGGCGGGTCGCCGTCGATCGACGCGCCACCGCGGGACCCCAGCCAGGACAGATCGGCGATCGACCCGTATACGTCATGCCTTCGACGAGCGGCGCCAACGCGCACGCCCGCCTCGACGCGCTGGGCGAACATCTTCGCGCCGCACTCTGTCTGGCAGACCCTTGATGGAGCACCGCATTTTGATGCAGCAATGAGCTAGCCGCCTCTTGCGGCGAGCGACCACACTCGGTGCCACCTTCCCCCGCAGAGGTCAATTGCTCCCATCGTGGTCCACCAATCTTCATGAATTGCCAGGTAGCGTCCTGTTTGTGGTGACCGGCCGCGAGGTGCACGCCGGCGGGCCCGAGGGGGACGTGACTAATCACGAGTCCGCCTTACCGTCACGCCCAAACGAAACCCGACGCTCGTCGTCGCCGTCCGGCGCGCTCGCAACGCGCCCGCTCCTGCGACCGGGTATCTCGAACGATGAGGCGTCGACGTCGATCTACGCGCAACACTTCGACCCCATCTTCGGCCGGCGCTTCGCAGAGCGGTCCCTCGACTCTCTCGTCGTCGTTCGTGGTGCGCGGGTGCTCGACGTGGCCTGCGGAACCGGCATCTTCGCCCGCATGGCCGCCCACGTGGTCGGCCCGGTCGGAAAGGTCATAGGCATCGACCCCTCGCGCGCCGCCATCGAAGCGGCCCGGCGCATCGATGTGACGAGTACCGTCGAATGGCGCAACTGGGAAGGCTCGGCACTCCCCTTCGCGGACGAAACCTTCGACGTCGTCGTGTGTCAGCACGCGTTGCACCGCTTCAACGACCCCGAGGCGGTTCTCGAGGACATCCGGCGCGTCCTCGCCCCCGGCGGCCGCGTGGGCATCATGACGTGGGGCCCGATCGAGGAGAACCCTGCGTTCGCCGCTGAGCTCGACGCCATCATCAAGTCCGGCCTCGATCAGTCGGGCGTTGTCGAAGTGCTTCTCGACGCCTTCGCATATCACCGCATCGAGGATCTCCGCGCCCTGGTGCAGCGAGCGGGATTCACCGACGTGTCGTGTCGAACCGTCCGGATGCTGGCTGCGCTACCCGGGGTCGCCCAGTGGGTCCGGGTGTACCCGTCGTTGCCACCGTTGTCGCGGGCATGGCGTGACTGCAGCCAGCAGGCGCGCATCCAGTTCCTGGCTCGGGCCACCGAGCTGTTGCGACCCTTCGAACACGACGGGGTGCTTCGGGTCCAGGCCTCGTCGCGCCTCGTCGTGGCCCGAGCCCCCACCGCCCGACCATCGACTGACTGACACCTCACCCTGCCCGGGAGATCGGGCAGGCGAGGCGTAGTGTGAGCGCGTGCCGCAGGACACGAACGGGGCTCCCGACGAGCACGCGCCGGCCCCGGGGGACGCCGCACCGGCGCCGCCCGAGGCGGCTCCCGAGGGGGCTCCTGAGGCGCCTCCCACCGCCGCCCTGACGCCGCCGGACCCGGCGCCGGCCCCACCCCCACCTCCGCCTCCCTACCCCCCCGGCCCGGGATACCCGGGATACCCGCCGGTTCCGGGATACGCACCGCCGCCCGGCGCTCCCCCGTCGTGGGCAGCTCCTGGCCATCCGGGCTTTCCCTCGGGGGTGCAGCCCGGGGAGGCCGTGGGACCGCCAGAGGCCCCCATGACCGATGAGCAGCGACGCCGACGACGGACCAAGCGCATCGCCGTAGCGGTGGTCCTGGCCGTCATCGTCCTCGTGGGCGCCGGGGTGGTCCTGATCGCCACCTCCGTCTCGACGTTGATGCCCAGCACGACCACGGCCTCCCCCGCGGCACAACGCCTGGTCGCGCGCGGCAGTGAAGTCGACGATCGACGGCGGCTCGTTCCACTACGTGTCACGATTCACGTCCCAGGGCCAATCCCAGACCACGGTCGGCGACGCCGGGGTCTTTTCGGGGAAGCAGGTCATCACGATCGGCTCTGACTCCTTCACGGTGATCGTGGTCGGAGCGGCCTGTTACTTCGAGGGCAACGAACGTCAGATGGCGGAGCAGCTGGGGCTTCCGATCTCCATCGCGTCGAGTCACGCCGGGCAATGGATCTCGCTCGCCCCCGGTGACGCCCCGTACCAAACCGTGTACGTGGCGGTGACGGCCCGCTCCGCGCTCCAAGCCAACATCTCCTTCACACCTCATCAGGAGACGGGAACTTCGAAGAGAGCCGGGTACCGGGTGCTCGGGGTCACAGGGCCGATGAAGAACGAGGTCGTGAGCGGCCAGCTGCAACGGGCCAAAGGCACGGCGAATCTCTACATCACGAAGTCGCGTCCGCACCTCCCCGTGGAGTACACCGAGAAGGGCAAGATCGACAACGTGTCCAGCACGCTAGCCATGACGTTCAGCCGCTGGGGAGAGCGCCTCACCGTGAGCGCTCCCCACGGGGCGGTTAGCTACGCGTCGTTGGGGGTGGGCAACGGCACGACACCGACAACCGAGCCGCCTGTCCTGACCGCCGCGCCGGGTTGAGCGGGGCGAAGGCCGGAGCTGGCGGCGGCGCTCAGGTCAGGTGCTGCGCCGGTAGCGCCACACCGCCACCGGCGCCAGGACCACGAGCAAACCGACGCTCCACGCCAGCGCGGTGAGGACGTGGCCGGCGGTGCTCCCCGGCACGTGCGACCCCCCGAGCATGAGCGATCGTTGCGCCGTGATCAGCACCCCGATGGGCTGATTGCTGGCGAAGCTCTGGAGCCAGCCGGGCATCTGCGAGATGGGCACGAAGGCCGGTGACGCGAAGATCAGGGGGAACAGGATCGGGAACGCCATGACCTGGGCCGTCTCACTGTTGGACGCGGTGAGGCCGATGATGGCGAACCCCCACAGCAGTGCGTAGGCGAAGAGCAGCACCAACGCGCAGGCGGCGATGAACCCGAGGGCGCCGTTGGGGAAGTTGAACCCCACCAACGCCCCCACGCCGGTCATGAGCAAGAGCACGAACACGTTGCGCACGAGATCGGCGGTGGTCCGGCCGGCGAGAACGGCGGAGCGGGCCATGGGCAGGGCGCGGAACCGCTCGATGAGCCCCTTCTGCAGGTCGTCGGCCAGCCCGACGGCAGTGCCGATCCCACCGAACCCCACGCTCTGGACGAAGATCCCGGCCATCAGGAAGTCGATGTAGGTGAGGCCGTTGCCGGCGTGGATCGCACCCCCGAAGACGTAGCGGAACAGCAGCACGAACATGATGGGCTGCAATGTCGAGAAGAAGAGGGCCTCGGGCGTACGCGTGTAGGCGATGAGGTTGCGCTTGGTGATCGTCAGGGTGTCGGCGACGACCCAGCGCAGACGGTTTGCTCCGCGGGGAAGTGCCGGGTTGACGGTCGGGGCCAGATCGATCCCCGGGGTGATGGCCGTGGTCGTCGTGCTCATCGTTGACCTCCGTCACTGGTCGCGCCGGCGCCGGCAGGCGCCCGCTTCCGGCCGCGGCGTTGCCCGTCGGCCGGGTTGTTCGTCGCGTCGTCGCCTTCGGCTTCGGCCCGTTTTCCCGTGAGGGCCAGGAACACGTCGTCGAGGCTCGGCTCGCGGATTCGGAACGTGGTGGGCACGAGCGCGTGCTGGTCGAGCAGGCGCAGCACCTCCATGGCCACCCGGGGCCCGTCGTCCACGGGGAGCTCGACGACGGTTCCCGACACGGTCGGGCTCTTGGCTCCCACGGAGTCCAGGATGGCGGCGGCCTGGCCGGCCAGCTGCGCGTCAGCGAGGCCGACATCGAGCACGGTGGCGCCGAGGTCCGACTTCAGCTGGGTGGGTGTGCCCTCGGCGATCACCCGGCCGTGATCGACCACGGCGATCTGATGGGCCAGGGTGTCAGCCTCCTCGAGGTACTGCGTGGTGAGCAACACGCTCGTGCCTTCCTCCACGAGGTGCTCGATCATGGCCCACAGGTCGACCCGACTCTGGGGGTCGAGCCCCGTGGTGGGCTCGTCGAGGAACAACACCTTGGGCCTCGCCACCAACGCGGCCGCGACGTCCAGGCGACGGCGCATGCCACCGGAGTAGGTCTTGAGGGGCCGGTCGCCGGCGTCGGTCAGCCCGAACTGCTCGAGCAGCTCGACCGAGCGCCGGGTGACGACGGGGCGCTCGAGATGGTTGAGGCGCCCCACCATGGTGAGGTTCTCGCGGCCGGTGAGGTTCTCGTCCACCGCCGCGTACTGGCCGGCCAGCCCGATCAGGGTCCGGACCTGTTCGGCTTGGGCGACCACGTCGTACCCGAGGACACAGCCGGTGCCCCCGTCGGGCGAGAGGATCGTGGTGAGGATGCGCACCGCCGTCGTCTTGCCGGCGCCGTTGGGCCCGAGCAGGCCGAAGATGGTCCCCTCCTCGACGGCGAAGCTCACGCCATCGAGGGCGACCACCTCTCCGCCGAAGGTCTTTCTCAGATCGTGGGCCTCGATGGCGTTGGTCATGAGGAAGGCTCTCTCTTTGGGCTCTTTGGGCTCTTTGGTTCGGGGGGTCTGTGCTCGGACCGGGCCGTGGCGTCATCGAGCGGTTCCGGCGGCCTCTAGCTGTGAGGCTCATGAGCTTACGGGCCTCCCGGCACCGTCCCGACCAGGGCCGGGGTGCCTCACAGCGGAACCGGACAAGCGCCTGTCGGGGGTAGGAGCCGAGGCCCAGGTCACCGGGCGTCGCCTCGCCGGGAACCCCTGTCCCGTCAGCAGCGTCGCCTCCCACGAAACAGGGCTCGGAGGGCAAGCCCATCTCGTCCGCTGCCACGACAGGGCACGGCAGGACTGGCACGACGGCTCCGCACAGTCGTCATCGCGTCAGGGCCCGACGCCGTCGCCGGTCGTCGAGCCGAGGGTCTTCACGATGTCGATGGTCCATACAAGTTCATGGTGCATACAACTTCTCATCGCGTTCCCAGAAACCGCGCCTGTTTCCTGAGTGGCTCTCGACAAGGTTTTCAATCGCTCGGGAATCGACGACGCATGACACGAACGGCCCAGCGCGCGCCGGTTACGTGTCATAACGTCGTCACCCGGGTCGACACTCGGCCCGATCAAAAAGGCGGGAAACGATGATCCTCATCACCACTTACAAGGTCAAGCCGTACATCTCCAACGCAGAGGTCAAGGAGTTGATGGGTGTGTTCGCCAAGGAGGGAGAGGGACCCGGCACCAAGGCGCACTACATCGCAGCCGACGGCAGCCACGGCGTCGTGATCTCCGAAACCGACGATGTCGCGGGGGGATACCGCAACATCCTCAACTACACCCAGTGGGTCGAGTACGAATCGAGCGTGATGCTGACCGTCGACGAGGCCGTTCCGCACCTGATGGACGCGCTCGGCTGAAACCGGCCCTACGACGCGCCGACGAGGGGTGCAGGCGCAATACCGCCTGCACCCCTCTCAGGGTCGGGGAGGCACAACGGCGCCATCCAGCGTGACGACCGCATTCTCGGTGGCGCTGCGGCGCGCGGCCTCGAGGATCTCGAGGGTCACGAGGGCATCGGCGGGGTCGACCGGGGGTGGATCGCCGTCGCGCACGGACCGCACCACGCCCTCGTAGAACGCCGACCACCGTCCCGGCTCGCTCGGCACCGGCTCCCCGGCGTCGCCGCGCACGAGCCGCCCCCATCGCTCGGGCGGCACCACACCGAAGCCCGGCTCGTCGGGGCGCCCGCCGGCGCTCAGCATGTCCTCTTGGGGATCGAGCTGCTCCACGACATATCCCGCCGCGCTCCCGAGCACACGCAGACGCGGCCCGGGCGCAGCGCTGACCGCGCTCGCCCACAGGTGCGACCGCGCCCCCGAGCGGTGATGCAAGGCCACGAACACGTCGTCGTCGGCGCCTCCCCGGCGCGCCGCCACCTCGCCGTACACCTGGGTGACGGGCCCGAGCAATTGCCGCGCCTGGTCGACGAGGTGCACGCCCAGATCGAGGAGCACCCCTCCCCCGTCGGCAGCCGGGAGCTCCTCACGCCACGCGCCCCGGTTGCGTTCGGGACGCCACCGCTCAAAGCGCGACTCGTAGCGCGTCACCTCACCGAGGGCACCATCACCGACGAGTCGTCGCAACGTGAGGTACTCCGCATCCCAGCGTCGGTTGTGGAACACGGTCAACATCACCCCTGCCGCTGCGGCGCGCTCGGCCAGGGCGCGGGCCTCTGCCACCCGGGGCGCCAGGGGCTTCTCGACCACCACGGCCAGGCCGGCGTCGACCGCCGCGGACGCCACAGAGGCGTGGGTCCCCGTCGTGCTCGCCACCACCACGAGGTCGTGGTCCGAGGCCCGGGCCCACAAGGCCTCGGGTGACGCCAAGACCCCCACGCCGGGCAGCTCGGCCTCGGCTTGGCGGCGCCGGTTCGGATCGGCAGTGACGACGCTCACGAGCTCGAGGCCCGCCGTCGTGGTGATGAGCGGGGCGTGGAAGACCCGGCCGGCGAGGCCGTAGCCGACCAAGCCGACCCGGATCACCGACACCGGCCCGCCGAGCCCCGCCCCAACGGCGGTGTCAGCGCCCGGCGATGGAGCCGGTGGCGTTGGCGTTGCCTCGCCGCGACAGGGCGTCGATGGTCACCGCCCCGATGAGCACGGCCCCGGTGACGATGAACTGCCACTTCACGTCGAGACTGAGGAGGTACATGCCGTTGTAGATGCCGCCGATGACCAAGCCGCCGAGCACGCCGTGGACGGCCTTGCCCCGGCCCCCGAACAACGAGGTGCCCCCGATGACCGCGGCCGCCACCGCATACAGCACGAGCTGGCCGCCGTTGACGTTGTTGGACAACCCGCCCAGGTACGAAGCGTAGAGGAGCCCGGCGATCCCGGCCGTGACCGAGCACAAGACGAAGGCCCACGTGCGGATGGAGGTGACCTTGATCCCGGCCCGGCGCGCCGCCTCGGGGTTGCCGCCGATGGCGTAGACGTAACGCCCGTACCGGGTGCGCTGCAGCAGGAACGTCCACGCGCCGAGTACCCCCAGGACGATGAAGATGTCCCAGGGAACCCCTTCGATCGCCTTCCCCCCGACGGCGGCGCGGTTGACGTTGCACACCGCAACGACGGCGCTGCCGACCACCGCGAAGAGGACGATCTTGGCGACGGTGAGGCCGACCGGGGGCGCCACCAGCCCGCTGCGGCGTCGACGCGAGTCCCGAAGCCAGAGGTTCAGCCCCAGCGCGCCCACGATCACGACCATGACGATCCAGCCTTCGGAGGCGCTGACGTGGCCAGCCATGAGGTTGTTGAGGGCGCGCAGATTGGGCTGGGGGCCGGTCAGGGTGGGGTATCCGGAGAAGGGCCCGAAGCCGAGCACGATGAGCAGGACGCCGTTGAAGATGAGCAGTCCGGCCAGGGTCACGATGAACGAGGGGAGCCGGAGCCGGGTTATCAACGATCCCTGGGCCGCCCCGATGAGCCCGCACGCCAGCAGTCCGACGACGATGGCCGCCCACCACGGCCAGTTGGTCGTCACGGGCTGCACGAGCTGCACGGAGATGGCCGCCCCCACCACGCCGACGTAGCCGATCGACAGGTCGATCTCGCCGAGCAGCAGGGCGAAGGTCTCGGCCATAGCCAGCACCATGAACACCGCACTCTGCTGGAAGAGGTTCACGATGTTGCCGGCGGAGAGGAAGATGTGATGCGGGCTGATCACCTGGAAGACGACGGCGGTGATGATCAGCCCCATGATGACGGGGAGCATCCCGCTCTCTCCCCCTCTCACCCGCAGCACGGCGCCGTGGAGGTACTCGCGCATCGACTGGGCGACGAGCTCGGGGGGGACGAGGGGGGCGGCGGTGGGATCCGCGGCGGTCATGTCGGAACCCGGCTCGACCGCATCATCGCGATCCGGGGCGAGAGGCGAGCCGACGGAGCCCGCTCCCGGGTCGCCGGGCGTCATGGCCGGCTCTTGTTTCCGTCGGCGAGTGAAGTCGTCGTCACACCCAGGCCCCCCGTGGTCATGTACTCGACGACGCTCTGTCGGTCGAAGGTCGACGTCTTGTCCTGTACCACCAGTTGGCCCAGATACAGCACGGCAATGCGATCGGATACGGCGAAGACGTCGTTGAGGTTGTGCGAGATCATCAACACCGCCAGCCCGCGGTCTCGCAGGCGCTCGACGAGGGCGAGGACCTGTGCGGTCTGGGTCACGCCCAGAGCCGCGGTGGGCTCGTCCATGATGACGAGCTTGGAATTCCACATCACGGCTTTGGCCACCGCCACGGACTGTCGCTGTCCACCGGACAACGAGCCCACCGGCTGGCGGATGGAACGCACCGTCGTCACCTTGAGGCCGGCCAGGGTCTCGGCCGCGGCCCGTTCCATTTCGTCCTCGTCGAGGATCCGATGGCGAAGCCGCTCGCGTCCCAGGAACATGTTCTGGACGATGTCGAGATTGTCGGCCAGGGCGAGGTCCTGGTAGACGGTCTCGATCCCGAGCGCGGCCGAATCGTGCGGCGTGCGGATCCGGACCGGCCGCCCGTCCCAGAAGATCTGCCCCCGGTCGGGCTCGTGGATGCCCGAGATGGTCTTGATGAGGACCGACTTGCCCGCGCCGTTGTCGCCCGCCAACGAGGTGATCTGTCCGGCGGGCACCTCGAGGTTCACGTCGGTGAGCGCTTGGACGGCACCGAAGCTCTTGTAGAGGCCCTGCACCCTCAGAAGGGGCTCGTCCACCCTCGCTTCGGCCATGTCGTCACTTTCGTCGTCGCCCAGATTACGCCATGGTCCGACCAGACGCGAGACCGCCGCCGCACTCAGGCGGCGACGGTCTCACACCTCACGTCTGGTCCATGCAGATTACGGAGTGATGTGGGCGGCGCTGCAGACACTCGCTCCCACGGCTGTGCACAGCGTGGATGCCGAGATGAACTTGTCGGCGATCACCGTCGACGCCATGTTGGCGCCGTTCACCCACACCGGGGTGAGCAGTGACGCAGGCTGTGCGGTCCCTGTCACACCATGGGGGGGCGTGGTGGTCGAGTTCACCAGGGCCGTGGGCGGGGTCTTGCCGGCACGAAGGATCGTGGCCAGCGAGACGGCGTCCTGGGCCTCTTGGTACACGGCCTTGTAGACCGATCCGCACTGGTAGCCCTGGAGGATGTTCTCCATCCCCTGCAGCGTGGCGTCCTGTCCCGTCGTGGGGATCTTCTTGGCGCCCACACCCTTGTTCTTCAGGACCGTGATCACCGCTTGGGCCAGGCCGTCATTGGCCTCGACCGTGGCGTTGATCGTCGGGTGGGCGGTGAACTGCTGCGTGAAGATCGTCGCACCGGTGGCGTTGGTCCATCCCGGGGTGATCTGGTCGCCGATGAGAGTGTAGCCCTTGGAGTTGGTCAGGCCCGCCTTCAACGGTGTCGTGGTCGAGTTCCAGATCACCGAGTTGTAGCCCTGGGCGAACGAGACCGCGTTCGGGTCGGTGTCCTCACCGCCGTCGAGCTCGAAGACCTTCGGGCTCGAGATGTTCCAGTCCGAGACGCACTGCTCGAAGCCCCCGCCGATGAGCTTGCCAACCTGGTTGTTGTCGAAGCTCACGTAGTAGGTGTTGGTGCCCTGGAACGTGGCCCGGTCGTAGCTGATCACGGCCACGCCGTGCGACGAAGCGTAGGACTGGACCTCGGCGCCGACCGTGCTGTCGAGCGGATCGAAGACGAGGACCTTGGCACCGAGCGACACATCTGCCTGCGCGTCGGCCAACTCCGTGGCGTCCACGCCCCCGGCGTTGTCGATCTTGAAGTCAGACGAGCTGTACCCGGCCATCTGGAACGCCTTGGTCAGGTAGGGGAGGTCGAAGCTGACGTAGCGCGTCGACGACGTGGTGTCGGGAAGGATGACCCCCACCAGACCGTGTCCCGCGGCCGTCAGCGGCTTGAACTTCGGCATCACCGTGAAGTTGACGTCGAACGACTTCACGCTCAAGCCGGCCGGCACGCTGGCAGCCGCCGCCGCGCCTGTCGTCGTGGTCGTCGCCTTGGGAGTGCTGCTACACGCCGCCATCGTCCCCGCTATGGAAAGGACGGCGACGACGACCCCCAACCGCCTCATGCCGCTGACTCTGTGAATCGTGTGCATCTTCTGTGACCTCCATAGTTGGCAGCCTGCGTGACTACGCTCGTCGAACCCGTGCTCACACCACGGCAGGCGGCGAAACCTGTCCGTAGCACTTCTTCTCTTTCCTATGTCCTTCTCGCCCCGCAGCATGTGTCCGCCGACTGCAGGACAACAGGGCTAAAACCCCCTGGTGATGCCGATGATCAGACGGCGACACCCTCCCTCTCGGGTGCCCACCCCCGATCACCGGGTCCGAACCTAGCGCCTCACTTCGTCACGCGCTTGCAATCTCTCGGACCCGGCTCATTGCTTGTCTTGTTGTTGGTCTTCTTGTTGGCTTCTTGTTGTCGGTCTCGTTGCTGGTCTCGTTGTTGAGTTCGTTCAGTCGATCACAAGCGTCGCCCGAACGGGGAGATGGTCGGATTCGGTGATGGGTAGGACCTCGCCGCTCTCGGCCCGTGCCGGCCCCCGGACCAGAATGTGGTCGGGCTGCGCCAGCGGCCAACGTGACCACGTCGGCCATGTACGACCTCGCACCGCGCGTGACCAACCCGGCAGAAGGAGAACCAGTGGTGGTCCCCACAGGTTCATGTCGCCGGCCAGCACGGAAGGTACGGGCGTCATGGCGTTGAGCGTTCGACGCAGGGCGGCGATGTGACGCGGTGACCCCTGGCTCAGATGCGCCAGATGGGTCCCCACCACGCGCAACGGACCGGCGGCGCCAGGGAGGTCGATGTCGGCCACGATCGCGCCCGCGCGCGTGGTCGGTGGGAAGCTGGCCCAGATCGATGGTCTGGCTGTCGGTGATCGGAAACTTCGACAACACCGCGATGGCCCAGCTACCCCGCTGGAATTTCGGGTCGAGGACGCGACCGCCGCCGTTGTTCGGCGGTCCCCGACCGGCGGCGGTCGAGGCGTAGCCCGTGCACGCTCCAGGTGAGCAGGCGGGGGCCCCACGTCTCGAGAGGACGGTCAGGAGGGGCGGTGATCCGCCCCCGGGCGAATTGGAGCTCGACCGAGACGTAACCCAATTCGGATGCCACGTGCGCGGCCATCGAGACCCCGCCGTCGGGAAACCAGCTTTCTTGGAGCACCAGGACATCGGCGCCGATCCGGCGACAGGCGTCGACGACATCGAAGGGCCGACCCCAGCCGTCCACGCCGCCGTGCACGTTGAAGGTGGCGACGACCACGCTCGGCATTGCCCGGGCAGGCTACCGATCTCCCCGGCCCTGCTGGGCGACCGGACGCCTTCCGGGCCCCTGCCGGGGCCCTACGTAGTGGCCGCTCCGCGCGGTCAACGGGCCCGCTTCGTGCCCGGGCCGCGGGGATCTCGGGCACATCTCGGGCACATCTCGGGCACGCAGCGTGAGCTGGCTCAACCCCAGCTCAAGAGTGCCGATATGAATTGGGATGACGTTGTTCCCGAGTGCGCTTCGCAGCGACCGCCCCCCGGCGATGGGAACTCCAGTCCGCCCCCTCCTCGGCATCGTTGGCTTGCTCGGCCTCTGGAACTTCTGCAAGCGGGTGTTCGTACCCGCGAAGCCCTTCGCAGCGCCCGCCCTCTCGGTCGTCACGTCCCACGCCGGTATTGCTCAGTCCGATCGGCCCGAGCCGGCACTGCGGTGGACCGACCCGCACACCGCTCCGGCCGGCGACTATGCGGCCTCCGCCATCCCCAACGCCGAGCTCGACATCACTCTCGTCCCCCGGCGGGGCGAATCGTGGGACGCGGTGTCGGACCTCGCCCTCTCCTACGACGGCTACGCGTACTGGGACGACCTCTCCACTCTGGCCGGCCGCGTGCTGCAGCGGTGGACGCGACGTCGGTCGCTTCCCCCCACCCTCGACGAGCTGCGCGGATGCCTTTTCTACGAACAACGCCGTTGGCACCGTTTCGGCGAAGAGCCCACAGGCCGCTCTGCCGAGTACATGTGGGCCATGGTCGAAGCCATCGGTGCGCTCGCCTTGCCGTCTCCGGTCGCGCTCTCGTCCCCGCTCTCCCCGCTCTCCCCGCTCTCCCCGCTTTCGTCGCCGCTTTCGTCACTGCCCGCAGACCCCCGACGCGCCGTCGCTCCCGAGACCCACGTCAAGCTCGTCGCCACCCGCGCCGTGGCGTTGCGCCCGGTGCCCTCACCCCCTCTGACCCTGCGGCCCCTGACGGCGCGCGCCGGGCGATTGGTGCCGGTGCCTGCGGCCGAGGCCCATGTTCGGTTGGTCACTTCGATCGAAGAGGAGGCGAGTGCGATGGCCCGACATCCGTCGCGGTACACGGCGAGACGATCCTCGAGTCACGGGTCGGCAGACCCCACAGACCACGTGTCGGGAAACCCGGGCGACCACCCCGCCATGAACGGCGCGGTGCGGGACCTGAAGCCGATGCCTTCGGCAGACCCCTTGCCCAAGCCGCCCGTGATCGTGCGCCGCGCCCGGCGCGCCATGTCCGGCGCACCCAATCGTCCCGGTGGATCGGTGAACACGAGCCGCACCGCGGCGGATCCGTGGCCGTCGAGCGGATCACGCTGGAGGCTCGAGAAGGTGTCCGACCCTTCGTCTGGTGAACCCGCGGCCGAGTCGGCCTCTCTGTCCGGCTCCGCCGCAGTGACGCCGTTGTGTCACGAGTTCTTCGCCGACGACACCGGCTACGTCACCTGGGTGGAGGCCCACCCCCAGGGATTCGTCTTGAACCAGCCCCGCTCGGCGCGTACCAAGGCGCCCACCCTGCACCGGGCCGCTTGTGGTGCCCTGTCGACGCGCGGGGGGACCGAGGCACAACCCTCGAACACGGTCCGGGTGTGCGGACCGGACGTAGTCGCGCTCCGGACCTGGAGCATGGCGCGGGGAACCGGCGAGCCCGCCGCGTGCCGGCGCTGCTGCCCGTAGTCACACAGACATCCCGGAGTCACACAGACATCCCGGAGTCACACAGACATCCCGGAGTCACACAGACATCCCGGAGTCACACGGACATCCCGGAGTCACACAGACATCCCGGAGCCACAGACATACAGTGAGGCCATGCTCCTCGTGGCGGCCTCCCCTGGGCTCGATCACCACGACGTCGGCCCCCGACACCCCGAGCGCCCCGCCCGCGTGCCCGCTGCCCTGGCCGGCATCGAGGAGGCCGGCTTGCGTGACGCGGTCATCAACCTGGAGCCGCGCCGGGCCACCGAGGATGAGCTGACCCTCGTCCACCCGTTGTCGTATCTCGAATCGCTGCACGCCTTCTGTGACGCCGGCGGGGGGGCGATCGACCCCGACACCATCGCCACACCAGGTTCGTGGGACACGGCCTTGCTGGCGGCCGGCGCCGCACTCGAAGTCGTGGACGCCCTGGCGCGCGGCGACGGCGACGTGGCCTTCGTAGCGGCCCGTCCGCCCGGGCACCACGCCCTGGCGAACCAGCCCATGGGCTTCTGTCTGCTCAACAACGTGGCCGTGGCCGCCGCGTCGTTGGCAGCGCGAGGTGAGCGCGTCCTCATCGTGGACTGGGACGTCCACCACGGCAACGGGACCCAGGCGATCTTCTGGGACGACCCCAGGGTGCTGTACGTCTCCACCCACCAGTGGCCGCTCTATCCCGGCACCGGACGCGTCTCAGAGACGGGCGGACCGGGCGCACCCGGTCTCACCGTCAACGTGCCCCTCCCGCCGCGCGCCACCGGCGACGTACTCCTCCAGGCCCTCGACGACGTGGTGGCACCTGTCGTGGAGCGATTCGCACCGACCTGGGTGCTGGCGTCGGCGGGGTACGACGCCCATCGGGCCGACCCAATGGCCGGGCTGCTGCTCACGTCGGGCGATTTCGCCGACATCGCCAAGCGGGTGAAGGCGTTCGCCCCGGCCACCGGGCGCCTGGCGTTACTTCTCGAGGGTGGTTACGACCTCGACGCCCTGCGCATGTCGGTGGGCGCCAGCCTGGCTGCGGTGCTCGACGTGGAGTTCCGTCCCGAGCACGCGTCGAGCGGCGGGCCCGGTGACGAGGCGGTCGACGCGGCCCGTCGAGCCCATCGCGACGACTACGGCACCGGGCCGGGGTGATCAATAACGGACGGGCACGTTTGCCGAGGCTGCCGAACAACGGCGCTCTGGGAAGGCCGTTGCGCTCAGGGGCGGTGCGGCTTCTCGTGACGTGGTGAATGAGCCTGGCCCGGTCCTGGTTGCGGCGCCACACCCCGGAAACCCAAGCGCCTCAGCACAAACAGTCCGAAACGATTCGGCCTCTTGGCCCGCTGCGCAGCTTCGGCTTGGGTTTCGTGATCACCGGTGACGTGGTAATCGCGACCCATGTAGCCCCGCCTGTACTTGGGCCACTCCACGAGCTGAGAGCCTAATCACCCGAGTTGTCGCGGTCCTCGTCCTTCTACAGCTTCGACGTGTCCGCCACACGTTGAGCCAGTTCCACCACGGCGCGGCGGTTGGCGAGCACGGTCTCGATGACCGCGCTCCTGCTCCGCACGGCGCGCGCCCCGGCCAGCGCGCCGCCCACGCGCTTGACGCGCTCGGAGAACAACACCGTCACGTACCCGCACACGGGCGCCGCCACGAAAGCCGCCACCCCCGCAGCGGGCCCGAACTGGGTACCGAACACGACCCCCAGGGCGATGTAGAGCAAGGTGAATAACGCGAAACAGCCCAGCAGCTTGACCGTGGCCTTGACCCCTTCGTTGGTGGGGAGGGTGCCCAGCTTCTTCATGATCTGATACGGCACGGCGTGCACGACGGCCCCGACAGTTGCGAAGGGCGCGGCCGCCACGACCTTGGCGAGCGCCCAGGCGAGGACGAACCGCAGATGTCCCGAGCGGTAGCTGGCACACACCTGGGCGTCACTCAGGCCCAGGAGGTCGAGGTCGCGCTGGTACCGGCCGAACGCCTCGTGCAGGGCTTCGGTCGAGCCCGAGCCCTCGGCCAGCAGCCGCGCCAACCGGTCCCGCCTCACCAGGTCGACCTCGGCGGGGATCGGTCCCATGGGACGGTGCACCACCTCGGCGAGCTCAGCGAAGGTCTCGGCCGCCATCCACGAGTCGTAGTCCGGGCTGACCCGGCGCAGCCGAGCCGCCATGTCCTCGGTGAGGGCGCGCGTCGCCTCGTGGTCGTCGCGCCGGTACGCGTCGGCCCACGACGACACGGCCTGCGGCGTGTCCACGCGCACCAGGGCGCGGGACCGAAAGCGCGCTTTTCTGTCATAGGCGAGGCCCACCGCCACCGTGACCACACCGTCGACGCCGTCGTCGAGCGCGGCCCCGAGCGCGATCCGGGCCGCGCCGGTCTTCAGGGGTTGGAGGCTGGGCTCGTCGTGGCTGATGCCCTCGGGGAACAACGCCACCATCCCGCGGTGTGACAGCAGGCGCCGGCACATTGCGAAGGCCCCGGCGTTCTTCGCCGTCGACTCGCCGTCTTTGGACCGGTACACCGGGACCACGCCGGCCAGCATGAGAAAGGGCCACAGGGGAAGGATCTTGAACAAGGTGGACTTCCCCAGAAAGCGTGGATAGCGACGCAGCGCGGCCATGAGCAACAGGGCGTCCACGAGGCCGTTGGTGTGGTTCGCCACCAGCACCGTGGGCACGCCGGGGGCGAGGGCCTCGCCGTGCTCCACCTCAATCCGACGGAAGAAAATGTGGACGAGGATCCGGGCCAGTCCCCCCATGACGCCGTCGGCGACCCTGCGCACGGTGTGATCCTAGGGTGGTATGACGATGCGATGACCTCGACGAACCACGACCATCCCCGCGCCGACGAGCTCCCTCCGCCGCGCACCGAGGAGGTGGCCGACCGGGTCTACGCCTACATCCAGCCCGACGGTGGCTGGTGGATCAACAACACCGGCATCGTGCTCGGCGATCGCACCGTGCTGTGCATCGACAGCTGCGCCACCGAACGGCGCACCCGCGGCTTTCTCAACGCCGTCGACGCATTGCAACGCCAGCGCGGGCAACGCCCCGGCGAGGGGGCGCGCCTGCTCGTGAACACGCATCACCACGGCGACCACACCAACGGCAACTGCCTCCTGCCCGAGGCGACGGTCATCGGCCACCACCGTTGTCGCGAGGCAATCCAGGCCACGGGTATCATCCGGCCCGACGGCCTGTGGGAGCCGGTGGAGTGGGGCGAGCTCGAGCCCGCTCCCCCGTTCGTCACCTTCGAGCACCGTCTCGATCTGTACGTGGACGACCTGCTGATCGAGCTCCACCATTTCGGCACCGCCGCGCACACCACCAACGATGTGGTGGCGTGGATCCCCGAACATCGCGTGCTGTTCACCGGTGACCTCGTCTTCAACGGGGGCACACCCTTCGTGCTCATGGGATCGGTGGCCGGTTCCTTCGTGGCACTCGACTGCCTGATGGAGCTCGACCCCGCCGTGGTCGTCCCCGGGCACGGAGACGTGTGCGGTCCCGAGGTCATCGACATGGCCGGGGAGTACCTGCGTTTCCTCCAGCAGATCACCGTCGAGGCGCGGGAGGCGGGGCTCACCCCCCTCGAAGCCGCCCGGCAGACCGACCTGGGAGCCTTCGCGACGCTGTCTCATCCCGAGCGCATCGCCGGCAACCTGCATCGCGCCTTCGCCGAGAGCGAGGGAGCTCGTCCCGGCGATCCCATCGACGTCGCCGCCGCGCTCTTCGACATGGTCGCCTTCAACGGTGGCCGTCCTCTGACCTGCCAGGCCTAGCCGGGTCCTCGTCGGCGCCCCGTCGGGCCCCCTCGGCCTCGTCGGCTCCGTCGGCTGCGTCGGGCTATCGAGCAGGGTCGCCGGGACACCCCCGACTCCCCGGAATCCGGGCCATCCAAGGCTCCTCCAGGCTCGCCTGGGCGGTCGGTTGACCGATTGTTGAGGCTGGATAGGGCATCCGGTGAGCAGGACATGTGAGGGTTGAACCCAACGAGGGCGGCCTGTCATGGGGGGCCGCTTCACTGCCGGGGGGCCAATGTCCATCGTCGACGACCGCTTGCACGTCGTGCCAGACCAGCCGCGCCACGAACGGCTCTGGACCACGGACCAGACCCCGGTCGTGTCGAGCTCCGCCGCCCAGACGCCGGTGAGTGCCGCACCGAGCAGCGCCAAGGCCGCGCATCCCTCCAACGGCCGGTCCGCAGATGTCTTCACCCGCGCCGGCGCCGGTGCCGGAGACCAGATGTGGCAGGCGCGCATCGACCTCGTGGTGTCGTCGGGCTTGTCGGGGGACGCCGCTCGCAAGTCGCACGAAGACGCCTTCCGGGCCAATTCCGAGGCCTCGTTCGACGCCGTGCGCGCCCTGTGTCAGGACGAGCTGCGGCCGGTGCTCGAGTGCAGTGTCGAGATGCTGGCTGAGTGGGGCTTGTCGGCCCGTGTGACCGAGACCCTGCGCGACGAGCCGGCGCGTGTGCCCCGCAGCTTCGACCTCACGTTTTGGATCGACCGCTTTGGTGACCGGGGACCGGGCAAGCTCACCATCACCGCCACCGAGGGATGCGACTTCGTGCGGGTGAAGATGGCTGTCGGCCCGACGAGAATGGGTGGGGATGTGTCCGAGCACGTGGGCACGACGATCGCCGGAGACCTTTCCGATGCTCTGGTGGGAGGGCTCGTGGCCAACCTGGTGGAGCAGATCTTCAGCTTGTGACCGACAGGCGCTGCGCCAGGTAGGCGAGCGCCAGCGGGTAGCGCCACCCGATGCCGCCGTGGGTGGCGTCGAAGAGCTCGAAGGCGACATCGGTCACACCGATCTCCGCCAGCGCGTCACGGAAGGCGACGGCGCCGAGATCGAGGAACCACTCGTCGCGCGTCCCGCCGTCGATCCACACCGCCCGCAGCGATCGCAGCGCGTCGGCGTGGTCCGGCACCATGCGGACCGGGTCCCAGGCCAACCAGCGTTCCCACACGTCGTCGCGTAGGCGCCCGGTGTGGGGGTCGAAGGGCAAGACCGGTGTCCCGTCGTCCTGGGCGGAGAAGCAGGCCGAGACCCCGAGACCCATGAGCAGGAGATGGTCCTCAGGTCGCGTGAAAGCCGGCCTGGTCCCGAAGTCCTCCCACCACGCCCCGATGTCGCCGTCGAAGGCGCGCAGCGCCCGCACCATCTTCGGGAACTCGGGGATGTAACAGCATTCGTAGAGCGCGTCCCCGGCGTGGGTGGCGAGGCCGCCGAAGAGATCAGGGCGCAGCATGGGCGTGATCATGGCCCCGAAGCCGCCGCTCGATTTCCCCTGGATGCCCCGGTGGCCGGGTGCGTCGAGGGTGCGGTAGCGGGCGTCGACGAACGGCACGATGTCGTCACAGAGATAGGAGTGGTACCGACCCGTGCCCGGTGAGTCCACGAACTGCGAGCCCCCGTATGCGGTCCAGGCGTCCACCCACACCACGATGCATGGCGGCGCCTGACCCGAGGCGAACACGGCATCGGCGCTCTCGGGGAACGGCTGGTGGTACGCGTCGCGATTGGCCCACATGGTCACGTACCCGGTGTAGCCCTGGATGACGTAGATCGACGGCAGCCGGTCGGTGCCCTCGTCGTAGCCGGGCGGCACGTACACCCACAGAGGCCGTTCGGCGGGGTCCCCGAGATGGTTGTCGCGCAGCGCGGCCGACGTGATCACGTGTTCGTCGATCCGACCTGACAGCTGTCCACTCCATGGCAGCGGCACCCTGCATCTCCCGTCGGACGTCGAGCCCGCTCACGGCAGGCCCGTTCACCGCGAGCCCGTTGTCGAGCGCGCCGCCCAGGATGGCATGCCGTTGATCAGGTGCGCCGCCACACGCCGCCACACGCCGCCACACGCCGCCCCACGCCGCCCCACGCCGCCCCACGCCGCCATGGCGCGGGCCCGGGCACGCGTCCGGAGGTCAGACTGCGTTCCGGGCCACCTCGGGAACGTTCGCCAGCCATATCCGCAGCTGGTCGGCGGGCATGGGCCGTGCCAGGAGGAAGCCCTGGGCCAGGTCACAGCCGGCCTCTCGCAAGGTGGCGAAGACGGCATCGGTCTCGACACCCTCGCCCACCACCTGCAGCGACAGGTTGTGGCCCAGGTCCACGATGGACCGGACGATCGCGGCGTGGGCCGGGTTGGCGAGCATGTCCATGACGAAGCTCTTGTCGATCTTGAGCTCGTGGACGGGCAGGGACGACAGATATCCGAGCGACGTCTGGCCGATGCCGAAGTCGTCGAGGCTCACCCGGACTCCGATGGCGTCGAGTTGCGCCAGCACCGCCGCGGCGCGGGGTGGGTCGGTGAGCAGGGCCGTCTCGGTGATCTCGATGATCAGGCGCTCGGGCGGCACGCCCACCTCGGCGAGGACGTCGATGACCTGGCCCGCGAACCGGGCCCGGCCCAGGGTGCGGGCCGACACGTTCACCGACACCGCCACGTCGCCGAGGTCGCGGATGTCGGTGAGCGCGGTGCGCATCACCCACGTCGTCAGCCTGTCGATGAGGTCGGTCTGCTCGCACATGGGGATGAAGCGGTCGGGGTAGAGGAGGCCCAGGGTGGGGTGCTGCCAGCGCACCAGGGCCTCGACGGCGCCCACGTGGCCGTCCTGCAGGGTGGCCTTGGGCTGGTAGTGCATGACGAGCTCGTCGGCGTCGATGGCGCGGCGCAGATCGGCGATGAGCCCGAGGTTGGCGGCGTCGTAGTGGTCGTGCTCGGCGTCGTAGCGCACCACGCCGGAGTGCTGGGCCTTGGCGACGTACATGGCCACATCCGCGTGTTGAAGGAGGTCGTCCACGTCGATGCCGTCGTCGGGAGACAGGACGTACCCGATGCTCGACTCGACCGAGAGCGGGAGCCCGCTCACCTCGACTTCGTGCTCGATGATGTCGCGCAGGCGGCGGAGCACGTCCTCGGCGTCACCGACCTCGGAGAGGATCACGCCGAATTCGTCGCCGCCCAGGCGGGCCACGGCGTCCTGGGGCCGGGTGTGGTCGGCGAGGCGCTGGGCCAACAGGGTGAGCAGCTGGTCGCCGCTGTCGTGTCCGAGGGTGTCATTGACCTCTTTGAACCGGTCCAGGTCGACGATGGCGATCGCGGCGCGCGTGTCACTGCGCACGGCGTGGACGACGGCTTCCTCGGCACGTTGGTGGAACAGGGAGCGGTTGGGCAATTCGGTGAGGGGGTCGTGCTCGGCCAGGAACTTGTTCTCCTTCACCTGCTGGCGCAGCCGGCGGCTCACCGACACCGAGATGACGAACAGGGCCACGTACAACGCGCCGAGCCCGACGAGCAGGTCGCGGTACAGCGTGTGGAGTCCGGCGTTGACGTCGAGGGCGATGGGCGCGTAAGGGAGGTACACCTCGAGAACCCCGACGATGTGCTCGGGCGATCCCGCCGTGAGCGGCAGGTAGACCTCGACCGCGCGGGGGCCGACGGGGCCCGTGTCGTTGCTGTCGGAGTTCAGCCGGGTGAGATCGGCGAAGATGACGCCGTGGGCGGCGTCGATGGCCTGGTCCTCGGGCTTCTCCTTGAACCCCGAGCCGTCGTCGGAGTAGACGACGTGGCCCTGCGCGTCCCGGAGGCGCATGCGGAGCACGTGGTGCTCGCCCACGGCGCGCTCCACGAGGTGGTTGAGTGCGGCGGTCTGGGCCGGGGTCAGGCCCTGGTTGAGGGGACGCCCGTCGAGGATGGGGTCGACGGCGGACTCGGCCACGAGCAGGGCCTCGGAGCGGCCTTCGGCGATGCCGCGCTGGGTGGCGTCGGAGCGGTAGTTGGCGGCCAGGACGAAGCCGAGGAGCATGACGGGGAGCGCCGTGATCGCCGCATAGGTGATGAAGAGCCGCGCCAAGGAGCGCGCCCGGGGCGCAGGAGACGTCACAGACCAGAATTTCGGAATTTTTGACCCCAAACTTGACCGCGGCGGACACGACCAGGACTTTCTTCTCCAATTCGGGTCGGTTTCGGAGGCGGTGGGGCCGGTGGGGGGCCCCGGCGGGTGCCTGGGACGAGGACCCTCAACGACGAGGCACGAAGCGTCGATACCACCTGTGTGCGCAGCGACGGCCTTCTCGACCCCAAGATCGTCGACTCGGCCGTCTCGACTCTTCTCGACCGCCACCCCGAGGCCTCGGTGTGCGCCCTCGGGCCCGACGGGCTCATGGTGGCCATGCCCGGGACCGTCCCCGTGGGCGGTCACCGGGTGGTCCGGGCCCGGTCGACGCTGAACCTCGTCATCGCCGCCGACCGGGTGGGGTTGATCAACGCCTGGGAGCGGGCTCGGGCCGTCGGAGCGTCGCGGGCGCCGGTCCGGCTCGCCTCCGATCCCGGCCGCCCGGTGGTGGTGCACCTGATCGACGCGCGCCGGAGCCACGGCGTGTACCTGGGCGTGGTGGTCGACGCCGTGGGGGACGACGCCACCGTGTTCGATCCGCACACGCCGTCGTCGACCCCGCGCTTCGCCCGCAACGGCAAGAGCGTGCTCGAGGTGACGGCGGAGGTGGTGCGCGCCCGCGAGCACGTGCTGGCCCGACTGGCCGAGACGGTTCCGGTCGGCGTGCTCCAGATCGACGCCATGGAGCGCGTGGTGGACACCAACGCCCGGCTCCACGACATCCTTGGTTGTCCGCGCGCCACGACGCTCGACGAACAATTGACGACGCTGTTGGACCGCGACCGGGACCTGGCCCGGACGACGTTCGGGGCGGTGCTGCGCGACGGCGTCGACGACGACATCGACGTCGTCATTCGACCCGTATGGGCCGACGCCGGTGTGTTTGACGACGCCGGTGAGCCGGTGGTCCGGCAGTGCACGCTCAGCCTGCGCGCCCTCACCGACGACGACGGCGACGTCACCGGTGTCATCGCGTGCGTGTCGGACATCACCGAGAGCACGGGTCGGCGCGACGGGCTGCACCTGCGCGCCACCTTCGACGTGCTCACGCGGTGTCACAACCGGGATTCGACCATGACCGCCCTCGAGGCCATGCTGGCCGGGGCCGTCGACGGGTCGAGCCCGGCGGCCATCCTCGTCGACCTCTACCGGTTCAAGGAGCTCAACGAGGGCCACGGCCATGACGCCGGGGACGAGTTCCTGGGCGTGGTGGCGAGACGGCTGCACGGGGCGGTCCGCGAGGACGACGTGGTGGGGCGCATCGGCGGGGACCAGTTCCTCGTCCTCTGCCCCGGCATCGCCACCTCGGCGGAGGCGGTCCGCACCGCCATCAGGGTGGCCGAGACGCTCGGCCACGAGATCCAGCTCAAGGACCTCAGGGTGAGCTCGCGCGCCAGCATCGGGGTGGCGTGGGCGAGCGGGGCCGGCGTCGACGCCGGCGCGTTGGTGGCCCGGGCCGACACCGCCATGCACGAGTCCAAACGCCGGGGGGCGGGGCGGCCCGTGCTTTTCACTCCGTCGTTGCCGGGCGCGCCTGCACGCGCCACGGAGTAGTTCCCGGCCGCGCTACTCCGGGGGCCTCGGTGATCAGAAGCAAGTCGGTGATGGTGCCTTCATCTCGACTCTTTGCGGCCCACGAGATGAAAGGGGCGACTGAGTTGGCGGTAGGGGTCTCGTCGGCTGGCTTCGAGCTCGACGGCAGCCATCGCCGCTAACTGCTTCGAATCGCTGACGTCCAACTCGGCTCCACTGAATTCGAGCCAGTCGGTGAACAGCCACACCCCGTACCAGCGCAGTGGCTCCACGCCGTGGCTCTGCATGAGCCCGCTGAGGTGCTCCACCGTGTCGGCGCGGGTCGGCACTCCAAGCACCCCGACCTCGGTGGTGACGTCGAACGCCGCCAGGGCGTCGTCCCACCGGCGTTCCAAGGCGGGGCGCACCGCCATCGTCTTGGCGTTCCCGGCCATGATCGACACCACGCCACCGGCGGCGGCGCACGTGCACAGTTGGTTGACCAACGGCTCGGGCTGCTCGAGGTACCCGAGCACGCCATGGCACAACACCGCCGCGAAGCGCCGGCCATCCACCGCCTCGACGGCGTTCAGACCGTCGGCCTCCAAGAGCGTCACCCGCCCCTGGACCTCACCGGGCAGCCCCTGGAGTCGCTGTTGAGCTTTGTCCAACATCGCCGGTGACGGATCGAGCAGTGTCACCTGGTAGCCGATCTGGGCCAGCGGAAACGATTGATGGCCCGCACCGCCGCCGACATCCAGGACCGTGGCTGGTGGCTCGGGAAGATGCTCGAGCAGTTGGTGATGCAACACGTACGTGCGCACGCGCCCCTTCACCGAGGCATAGGCCTCATCGGCGAATATGTCAGCCAATCCGGCCCAGGTGTCATCGCCCACGACACCAACATACCCACCAGCCCCGGGGGCCACAGATACAACTGTGTCATCTCAGCGAGACTGATACACCCTCATGACACACTGCCAATGTGCTCACCACCGCCCTCGAGGCCGCCCACCGGGACATCGGCCGGGATCTGGCCGCGGCTGATCCCGACTTGATCACCGCGGCGCAGGCCGCCGAGCTCGTGTTGATGTTCGCCCGGCTGGAACGGCTCTGCTCTGCGGGCAAGGTCTTGTTCGCCGATCGTGCTGCCCAGTCGATGACATGGCGCGACGAAGGCCACCGTTCCGCCGCCTCGTGGATGGCGGAGAAGTCCGGCACCGGCGTGGGTGACGCCCTCAGCGTGCTGGAGACGTCCTCGGCGCTGGCGTCGTTGCCCGAGACTTCCGACGCATTGCGGCGGGGCGAGCTTTCGGGCTCACAGCTCAAGATCATCGCCGCCGCGGCGGCGGACAACCCGCGGACCGAAACCGAGTTACTGAAAGCCGCCGCTCATCACAGTCTCAAAGGCCTCAAGGAACGGGCCGCCCAGGTCCGGGCCGCGGCATCCTCGGCCGAGCAGGAGAAGGCGCGTTACAAAGCGGTCCACGCCGCGCGCTACGTCCGGCACTGGGCCGATCCCGACGGCGCCTTCCGCCTCGACGCCAAGCTCACCCCCGACGCCGGGGCCAGGCTCCTCAGCGCGCTCAAACAGGAGGCCGACTTCCGCTTCGACGCGGCCCGCAAGGCCGAGGCCCACGAGAACCCCGCCGCCTACGTCGCTGACGCGCTGGTGGCCCTGGTCACCGGCGAACCCGCCTGGGTGTCCTCCGAAGAAAGCACCGCCGCCGGCTCGTCCCGGGCCACCGGCTCGTCCCGGGCTACCGCCTCTTCCCGGACCAACAGTCCCCGGGCCACGGTGGTCTTCCGGGTCGATGCCACCGCCTTCCGCCGGGGATATGCCAAGGCGGGCGAGATGTGTGTGATCCCCGGGGTGGGCTCGGTCCCCGTCGCCGCCGTGCGCCGCCAGCTCCCGGATGCCTTTGTGAAGATCCTCGTGCGCGACGGCCAAGACATCGTCACCGTGTGCCACGCGGGGAGAAACGTCTCTGCCTATGTCCAGAGTGCGCTCGAGGAGCGCGACCCGGTGTGCGTGGTCCCCCAGTGCGACGTGGCCTTCGGGCTGGAGAACCATCACTGGCCCGCTGACTACGCCATCACCAAGAAGACCGGCTTGAGTCAGTTGGGCCGGGTGTGCCATTGGCACCACAACCTCATCACCATCGAGAAATGGAAGCTCACCCGTCGGGAGGACGGATCGTGGGAATGGCGAGAACCAACCGGGGGAGCCAGATTCGAGACCGGCACACCGTTTCGATATCCGGACGACACGAGCTGAAGTTCCGGCGCGCCATCGTGTACCGACGCGTGCCTCGAGCGCCGTGTCAGCCTTCGTCGATCTCGGCCACCGGGTCACCGACCTGATACGTCACACCCTCTTGCGCGATCTGTCGCAGTCGGCCCGCGGCCGGGGACTCGATCTCGTTGGTGACCTTGTCGGTTTCCATCTCGTACAAGGGCTGGCCCTTTTCGACCGTGGCCCCGTCGTCGACCAACCAACCGGCCAGGACGGCCTCGGTCATCTCCATGCCGATCTTCGGGAGTCGCAACAGCACGGGGCGGGTGGACCTCAGCCCTCGTAGGCCATGACCCACTCGAGCGCTTCGAGCAGTCGTTCGGGCCCGGGCAACGCCAGGCGTTCCAGTCCGGAGGCGTAGGGCAGCGGTGCCGGCAGTGCACCCACGCGGAGCACGGGCGCGACCAACCGGCCGAACAGCGCTTCGGAGATCCCCGCCGCCAACTCGGCACCGAAGCCGCCCGTCACCACCGCCTCGTGGAGGATCACGGCCCGGCGCGTCCGCCCCACCGACTCGAGCACGGCCGCTTCGTCGAGAGGGACGAGAGAGCGAAGGTCGAGCACCTCGACTTCGATGCCTTTCGACGCCAGCGTGTCGGCGACGGCCAGCGCGTCGTGGACCTGTCGGCCGTAGGTCACCACGGTGACGTCGGCACCCGGTCGCTTGATGTCGGCCACCCCGAGCGCGATGGGCATGTCGTCGATGACGCCCTTGCGCGAGAGCAGCAGCACCTGCTCGATGAACACACAGGGGTCCTCGTCGGCGATGCACGCCGCCAACAGCCCCCGGGCATCGGAGGGCGTGCTCGGCACCACCACCTTGAGCCCCGGGACATGGGTGAGCCACGCTTCGAGCATCTGGGAGTGCTGGGCGCCGACCTGCAGGCCTCCGCCCACGGCGGTGCGCAGCACCATGGGGACGGGAGTCAGGCCCCCCGACATGTAGCGCAGCTTGGCGGCGTGGTTGGCGAGCTGGTCCAGACACAGCCCCAAGAAGTCCATGAACATGATCTCGGCCACGGGCCGGAGCCCGCCGAGCGCCGCCCCCACCGCCGCGCCCACGATGGCCTGCTCGGAGATGGGCGTGTCGCGCACCCGGTCGGCGCCGTGCTTGGCGGCGAGCCCCTTGGTCACGCCGAACACCCCGTTGTCGGAGATGTCCTCACCGAGCAGCACCACTCGATCGTCGGCCGTCAGAGCCTCGTCGAGCGCCAAGGTGATGGCGGAGCGCACACTCAACTCCACCGGCCCGTCGGACACCGCCTCCTTCTTTGCGCCTTTTGCCGTGCCCTTCGATGCACCGCCCGCGGCACCGCCCGATGCGCCGCCCGACGGCGCTACGGGCGCCACCACGTCGGTGAGCACCTCGCCGGCGCCGAGCTCGGGGAGCTCGAGCACCTCCGCCAGGGTGGTGGCGGCCGTGGTCGCGCAGCGCGACTCGATCGCCGCCGCGTCGGCGTCGGCGAGCAGCCCCCGCTTGACCAGGACGTGGCGGAAGCGGGCCACGGGCTCACGCTTCCACGCCTCTTCGAGCTCGGCGGGATCGACGTACGTCATGCGGTCGCCGAAGACGTGCCCGAAGAGCCGGTAGGTCACGGCTTCGACGAGGGTCGGTCCGTCCCCCGCCCGGGCGCGCGCCGCCGCCTCCGACACCGCGTCGTGAACAGCCACGGGGTCGTTGCCGTCCACCGTCACGCCGGGCATGCCGTAGGCGGCGGCCCGTTGCGCCACGTGCTCGACGCGCAGGTGGTCGGCGAAGGCGGTGTGCTCGCCGTATCCGTTGTTCTGGCACAGGAAGACCACCGGGAGCCCCCATACCGCGGCGAGGTTGGCGGCCTCGTGGAAGGCGCCGATGTTGGTGGCGCCGTCGCCGAAGGAGGCCACGGTGACGCGCCCTGATCCCTGGCGAGCGGCCGCCCAGGCCAGGCCGGCCGCGATGGGAAGGCCCGAGCCCACCACACCCGTGGTCAGCATGAGCCCGACGTCGGGCCACGACACGTGCATGGGGCCGCCCTTGCCCTTGCCCGTTCCCTCCGCCTTGCCCAGCATCTCGGCCAGCAATAGACGGAGGGGGACGCCCTTGGCGATCTGGTCGTGCAGGCCGCGGTAGGTGGTGACGAGATAGTCGTCGGGTGCCAGCGCGGCGGCGAAGCCGGCCGCCACCGCCTCTTGTCCACGCGGTGAGTAGTAGGCGAGCGTGGCGCTGCCCGCCGAGATCGCACCGCGCAGCGCGTCGTCGGTGGCGGCGACGAGCGCCATGGTCTCGAACATCCGGACGAGCGTGGCGTCGGCGGGCGCGGTCATCGCCCCCACCGTAGGCCGCCGCGGGTGGCGGAGCCGTTGGGGATGGCCGGTCGCAAGGACGGGCTGGGCCTCAGCGGGCGCCGCGCACGAGCGCTCCGGGGCGCGCTCCGGTGTCCTTCCCGTTGTCGAAGGTGGTCTGGCCCGACTTGATCGTGGCCAGATAGCCCACGGCGTCCTGTACGAGCCGCCGTCCCCCCGTGGGCAGGTCGGTGACGACCGTGGGGGTTCCCAACTGGAGGTGCTCGTAGTCGATCACGTTGATGTCGGCCAGCATGCCGGGCTCGAGCGTGCCCCTGTCGCCGAGGCCGTAGAGACGGGCGGTGTCGAGAGTCTGCTTCTTCACAATCCACTCGAGGGGCAGCAGCTCGCCGCGGGTGCGGTCCCGGGTCCAGTGCGACAGCATGAATGTGGGCTGCGGCGAGTCGCAGATGACACCGCAGTGGGCCCCGCCGTCACCGAGGCCGGCCACCGCACGGGGGTGCAGGAGCATCTCCCGTACCGGCTCCAGGCTCATCGAGGCGTAGTTGAGGATGGGGAAGTACAGCAGCCCGTGCCCGTCGGACTCGAGCATGACCTCGTAGGCGACCTCGAGGGGATGGCGCCCCGCCGCCGCTGCGATCGACGCCAGGGAGTTCTCCGGGCCCGGCTCGTAGTCCGGCGGCGTGCCGAGAACGAAGTTGACCCCATAGGCCCGCTCCAGCGCGGCGCGGTGATCGGGATCGGGCTCGAACGACACGATGGACTCGCGCACCGACGGGTCGCACAGGGCTTGGAGCAACTGCGCGTCGGTGAGGTTGCGAGCCTTGAGCGCCTGATAGGCGGGGATGGAGTCGAAGAGGCAGTACGAGGTGTGCAGCCCGGTCAAAAGCCCCGTGGCGCGCGCCGCCACCTGGGGCCACAGCTGCCATAGTAGAGAGCGATCCGGCCGTCGAGTGCGTGATGGAGCTGCACTTTGGCTCCCGCAAAACTGTATCGTCGCGGCTGCGGATGGATCTGCAGGTAGTGGCCGTTCCATTGGACGACGTTGTCATTGCTGACGACGCGATCGTGGGTGAGGCAACAGATCCGCTCTAGATTTTTCGGAGCCGGGCGCCAGGCTTTCGCGTCGTCGCGGGGAGGGCGAGCGAAACGGCGGTTGTAATCGGTCACGAAGCGGCGCAGCACGCGGTCGGCTGAGTCGAGATCCCAAGAGCCCGCCAAGCGTAGTTCGCTGGTGAGACGATCCTGCAGCACGCCCCAGAGGCGCTCGATACGGCCCTTGGCCTGCGGGCTCTGCGCGGCGATGAAGGTGATGCCGAGTTGTTCGAGAGCGCGTCCGAATTGAGTGGGCTGGCGTTGGCCGGCGAGTTGTTCGTCGACGGACCAATGTTCATCATTGCGCACAAAGACGCCGCTACGATCACCGTAGAAAGCGAGGGGGACACCGAAGCGGCGCAAGAGGCTCTGCAGCAGGCGGAAATAACCTGGGGAAGTTTCCGAGGAGAAGAACTGAGCGGCGAGGATTTTGCCGGAAGCATCATCTTGCATGCCTAGAGCGGTGAGGAGGGAGCCGCGACCTTCGAGCCAATCATGGGGAGAGCCGTCCAGCTGCACGAGTTCCCCTTCGCGAGCGGATCGCAAACGTCTTTGGCGATGAGCCGGGGGACGGCGCTTGCGAGGCGAGCCGATGCCGGCGGTGCGGAGCAAGCGGCGAAGGGTCTCGCGACTCAGCGAGAAGCCTTCCTGCTCGCTGAGCTTTTCGCAGAGATGATGATCATTGAAGCCGGCGTAGCGGGTGCGGGCCAGACGCAGGATGGTCTGACGGGTGCGCTGGGGCAAGCGGCGGTGGCTGGGACGGCCGCGGTTGGCGTGAGCCAGAGCCGCGGCGCTGCCTTGCCGGTAGCGGGCTTTGAGACGTTTGATTGCCGAGGCGATAGGTCGAGCAGCTCCGCGGCTCTGGCACACGCCAAGTGGCCATCGACGCATCGGGAAATGACTTGCACTCGCTGCAACTCTCTTTGACTCAACGTGACTGTCTCCCTGTTCATGGGGTGACATTTTCACGTTGCTGTTAAGGGGTGACAGAATTATGGAGCTAAGACACCGCTTACCTT
>CAWJUR010000003.1:0-1471512 GCA_963846125.1 uncultured Acidimicrobiales bacterium | reverse complement strand
GGGGAGCCGTCGCTCTTGGAGCACTTCTGCTCGCCGGGCGGACGGACGATCATCTCGTTGAAATTACCTTCACGACCGTCGCCGCCTATGGTTCGTTCCTCCTTGCGGACTATTTCGGTTTGTCCGGCGTCCTGGCTACCATCACGGCAGGACTCGTCATAGGCAATTTCAAATCGCTTAACGGAATATCAGAGCGGGGCAAGGAAGCCGTCCAGGCATTTTGGGAATACGCAGCCTTCGTCGCGAACTCGCTTGTGTTTCTCTTGATCGGAATGCACGAAGCCCATCAGAATTTCGTGGCGATATGGCTTCCCGCGCTGATTGCGATTGCGCTGGTGACGCTGGGCCGGGCGGTAGCGATCTATCCTTGTTGTCTCATTTTTTCGCGCTCCTCGCTTCGCGTCACGATTAAACATCAACATGTCTTGTTCTGGGGTGGCGTACGAGGAGCATTGGCGCTCGCTCTAGCCCTTGGATTGCCACGCGAAGTCGCACAGCGTGAAGAAATCATTACCATCAGCTTTGCTGTCGTAGCTTTTTCCGTGTTCGTGCAGGGTTTGACTATTAAGCCGTTTCTTCGCTCTATGGGGGAGATCCAGCGATAGCGTTTCCAGAAGCGCAGCATCTCGATCGACTTCTTGAAGCGCGACACCGCCCCGGAAAGACCATGAACGACTATCGTGTCACGCAGCAAATGTGGATGCGTGGAGTGAACCCCTAGAGTGAGACAATTTTGTCGTGCACATCTTGGGAAGAACGGATTGCCGGGGACCGAACCTCGCTCTCCGCTGACGAATACTCACGAAGCCTTTCTCAAGCGGGCATTGCGCGGTATCCGAACTATGAAATACTCGATGTCCCGTCACTCTTCTTGGAGCTGTATTTCTCCAGAACGCGGATGTGTTTTTCCAAGCGCGCGAGCAGTTCGTCATAAGTGATTACGGTTACATTCTTAAGGCCATGCGATAAGAGCCTGAAGTCATCACGCTGCTTCTGTGAAGAAAACTCAGCAGAGTTCCCTGCAAGAATAATCCCCTGGGGCGCACAATCTTTAGCTCTAGCCCATACCTCTCTTTGACGAAGCTACGCACTTGGGCCGCCTGATTGGAAATGTGCTCTAGGTAGTTTTCCACCTGGATGATCGCCCGGGAAATCTCTATGTCCCAGTGGTAGTTGCCACGACTCTTGTGCTCTCTCAGTATGACCGTGTCTGGCTTCTTAATTTCCAGAATGTCCAGATAATTGTCATGAGTAACCAGGGCAAAATCCGGAAATTTCGTACTGCCGACGGCCACATTCATTTTCTCGACTGGCCGAATATACCCTTGCTGCATGTTCAGAATCCGGGATTGGATATAGTTTTGCCACCAGCTCTCAGCATGAGGATCGGCGCTGGAACTCAATGCTGGTAGGTCGGCTCAGATTCTTTCTGGAAGTCCAGTGCCTCACGCAACTTCCGTAGCAACGTTGCCCGAGAAAACGGCTTTTGGATAAGGGTTGCCGCCGCATCGAAAAGTTCCCCATGAGAGGAAAAGCTGCCCGTGTAACCGGATATGTAAATCACCTTCATCTTTGGCTGGGCCTCAATCATCTTTTGCGCCAACACCCGCCCATTCATTCCGGGCATCACTACGTCGGTCAAAAGGAGATGAATGGGACCAGAATGCCTTCCGGCGATTTCGAGGGCCTGCGCACCATTGCTGGCCTCTATTACCGTATATCCCCCCTCCTCTAGCAGACTTCGAGTCAATGTCCGGACTGATTCCTCGTCTTCCACTAGCAAAACGGTTTCCGTCCCATGATAGAGCTCGGGTGCCAACTCACTCGGCCGACTCTGCTGAACAGACTGATCGACCCGTGGCAGATAGATCTTAAAGACAGACCCGTGTCCGAGTTCGCTGTAGACCCAGATGTAGCCGCCACTCTGCTTCACGACTCCGTAGACGGTCGAAAGGCCCAAACCAGTGCCTTTGCCCACTTCTTTGGTCGTAAAAAATGGCTCGAAGATGTGGGTTTTCGTCTCCGCGCTCATTCCAATACCGGTATCTGTTACGGCGAGTAGCACGTATCGTCCTGGACTGAACGGCGGATGTTGAAGCGCATATCTATCGTCCAGCTCGGCGTTACTGGTTTCGATAACCAGCTTTCCACCCTCGGGCATTGCGTCCCGAGCGTTCACGGCCAGATTCATGATGATCTGCTCGATCTGCCCTGGATCAGCCTTCACAGAACCCAGCGTAGGGTCCAAAGCAGTTCGGAACTCGATATCTTCGCCGATGAGACGTCTGAGCATCTTCTCAATCTCGACGACGACGGTGTTGAGATTCAAGACTCTCGGTTCGAGCACTTGTTGACGGCTAAATGCTAGGAGTTGACGCGTTAGCGAGGCAGCGCGATTGCCAGCTTTGTTAATTTCCTGGCATTGACTGCGCATCTTGGTATCCTGCCCGGCGCGGTCTAGAAGAATGTCGCTGTAGCCAATGATTACGCTCAGAAGATTGTTAAAGTCATGGGCGACACCGCCAGCGAGCTGGCCAATAGCCTCCATTTTCTGTGCCTGGCGCAACTGTTGCTCCAAGAGCTTTCGCTCGCTGATGTCAACGACAACGGACACCGCTTCTATGTCGCCTTGGTCCGTTGCGAGCGTGACGACGCCGATCAGTACCGCCACTCGACGGCCGTCCTTGCGAATGAACTCTTTCTCCCAAGGGGGCGCAATGCCCGTATTCTTCAACTGCTCAACTGCTCGCTGGTCAACATCGTTATACTCGGGAGGGGTCATCTCGTCCCAACGCAACGCTCCCGAAAGCAGTTCTTCACGTGAGTACCCCAAGAGTTTCAGGAAGGAATCATTCCCGTCGAGGAGCTTTCCATCAAGGGTCCCGATCCCAATACCAATAATATTGGACTCAACCAAACGCCTAACCCTTGCTTCGCTTCTTCGGAGGGCCTCTTCGGCTCGTTTGCGTTCGGTAATGTCCTCCCCCGAACTGAGGGTACCGATGATGCGTCCTGCGCTATCTCGCAATACCGTATTGCGCCACGCGATCATCCGTTCTTCACCGGATTTGGTGAGAACCGCGTTTTCGAGATGCAAAGGCGTCCCACTGATGAGGCTGCGAAATGCTGTTCTGAGTTCATCCCTCGTCCTGGCAGGGAGGCATGTATCTATCCAATCCCGCCCAATTAAGTCCTGTTCTTTCCATCCTAAGGTGGAGCATCCTTTGCGGTTAATTAGGTTAATCCGCCCTTCCTGGTCGAGAGCAAGCAATATCACGTCGGCAATATCGAGGTATTGTTGTGCTCGGTCCCGTTCCTTCAGAATCGTGGCATTCCGCCTGTTTGCGGTCGGTTATATCGATGAATGTTACGACGGAGCCAATTGGCTTCCCATCCTGGACCACGGGATAAGACCAATACTCGACCGGGAAGCTGGAGCCGTCCTTCCTCCATAGAACCTCATTATCGGAGTGAGAACCCTTGCCTTCACGAAAGCCCATGTAGATTTGGCATTCTTCAATCGGATACCGCGTGCCATCGGCTCGCGTGTGGTGCATGAGCCAGTGCATTTGTTTCCCAAGCAGATCGCCAGGATTTTCATATCCGAGCAGGCGTACTGAAGCAGCGTTGCAGAAAGTACAGTTGCCCTCAACGTCGATGCCGTAAATCGCCTCGGCGGTCGAGTCGAGCAACAGCCGGACTCGCTCCTCGCTCTGGCGAAGCGACAGAATAGCTCGCTCGCGTTCATCGCGTGTTGTTTTTTCTTGCAGAGCCCGACGAACGGCTAACGGCAAGCGGACTAAGCGATCCTTAAGGACGTAGTCAGCTACTCCTTCTTTGATGAGGTCAACTGCGGCCTCTTCTCCGAGTGTGCCGGTTACTAAAATGAAAGGAATGTCCTTTCCACTTTGCTTTAACAGATGGAAGGCCTCTACCCCGCTCCATGCCGGAATGCGATAGTCGGACAATATCAGATCGTAGACGCTAGAGTGGAGCTTCGCAGCGAAGGCTTCCTCGGTATCCACTGCGTCTGCTTGAAGCTCGAACCCTGCTTTCTTCAGTTCCTGAATGCACAGCTCGACGTCCCGAGGATTGTCTTCGAGAATGAGAACACGGAGAGGCATCGAGACGGAAGTACCCTCCGAATCGGATGCAGTTCGTTCTCGTGTAACCGTATCCATCTGAGTTCGCTCGCGTTACTTCGTCGCAAATGCGCTGGGGGGCGGCGATTGGTTCACCACCAACCAATAGAGTCCCAACTGTTTGACCGTGTCCCGGAACTGGTTGAAGTCCACCGGCTTTTGAATGTAGCTGTTGACACCCAATTTATAACTGTCCACAAGGTCCCGATCCTCTTTTGAGGATGTGAGTATGGCCACCGGAATCGCCTGGGTATGGATGTCATTCTTAATCGTCCGCAACACTTCCAGTCCGTCGATCTTCGGAAGTTTCAAATCAAGCACCACGAGTTTGGGCGGATGATCGAAGGAACGGTGGCTGTAAGCTCCCCGGCAGAATAGGAATTCGAGAGCTTCCTCCCCGTCGCGAGCGACGTGAATACGGTTGCACAAGTTTTCCTTTCGAAGCGCATGGAGAGTCAACTCCACGTCCTTCGGATTGTCTTCGACCAGCAGAATCTCGGCTTCGTCTGACATCACAGTGAACCTCCATTGGTTCCGGCGGCAGGCGTGTTCGTCCCTAAAGTGAAATAAAACGTGGCGCCTGTGTTAAGTTCTGCCTCTGCCCAAATCCGTCCTCCGTGCTTCTGGACGATGCGCTGGACTGTGGCCAAGTCCTACCCCGGTCCCTCAAAATCTTCCTGACGGTGTAGGCGCTGAAACACGCCGAATAGCTTGTCGCTGTACTTCATGCTGAAGCCGACGCCATTGTCGCGGACATAGGTCACTGTCTGGCCGTCGATATTTGTCTGATCTACCTCGATGATGGCGTGCGGACGTGTGCGGGTGAATTTGACGGCGTTCGAGAGCAAGTTGACAAAAACCTGTTTCACCAGGACGGGGTCGCACTCGACAAACGGCAAACCGGCTATCTTCCATTCAATCTCCCGGTCCTTTACTTCCGGCTTGAGATCCTTCAACACTTCATCGACCAACGAGCTCAGCCCAGTCACCTGCAAGTTCAGTTCCTTGCGGGCCACGCGCGAAAGATTCAGCAAGTCGTCCACCATGTCACCCATGTTGCGTGCGCTGTCCCTGAATGGATTCCAGATAATGCCCCGCGCCTTCGTCTAAGGAAGCGCCCAGCTGTTCGGCAAGGAGCTTGGAATAGCCATCAATGTGGCGGAGAGGAGCACGAAGATCGTGGGCGACAGAATAGGCAAATGCCTCCAGCTCTTTATTGGCCGCTGCCAGTTCGGCGGTGCGCTCCGTGACCCGCCGTTCCAGCTCCGCGTTTAGTTTCTTAACCTCTTCGGTTTTCTTGCGTTCCGTGATATCGCGGATCGCGCTGGAAACCAGCACGCCCTCCTCGGTCTCTAGCGGGCTCAAACTGATTTCAACCTGGAACTCTGTGCCGTCCTTGCGTAAGCCAAACAGCTCCAGGGCCGCACCCATCGGGCGCACCCGGGGATCGACAAAGAAACCAGTACGGTGGCCGGGTGTTTCCCTCGAAACCGTTCGGGAATCAGAATCTCGATGGATTGGTGTAGCAACTCCTCTCGCTTATAGCCAAACAGCTTCTCGGTCTGCGCATTCACCAGAACGATCTGCCTTGTTGGTTGACCACCACCATCGCGTCCGGCGCGGCCTCCAGCAGCCCTCGAAACTTGTCCTCGGCTCGTTTGCGTCGCGTGTCGTCGCGCGAAACCTTTGCAAATCCACGCAGGTTTCCGGACCCGTCGCGCAAAGCCGAAATGACAACATTGGCCCAAAACCGCGAGCCGTCCTTTCTTAGTCGCCATCCTTCGTCTTCGAACCGACCACTCGCAGCGGCGCTCTCCAGTTCCATGGCAGGTTTCCCGGATTCGATATCTTCACTTGGATAAAAGCAGGAGAAATGACGACCGAGAATTTCCTCGGCAGCAGTAACCCTTAATCCGCTCTGCTCCGGTGTTCCAGCTAACGACCTGTCCTGTTGGGTCCAACATGAAAATTGCATAGTCCTTGACACCATTTACCAGCAGGCGAAACTGCTCTTCGCTTCCACGTAGCTTCTCTTGAGCTTGCTTTCGTACGCTGATGTCCCGAATCGCTGCCGTCACCAGGGTTCCCTCGGCACTTTCCAGCGGGCTCAGCATAATTTCGATGGGAAACGCACTCCCATTCTTCCGTCGCCCGTTGAGCTCAATCCCCATACCGATCTCTTGCGCCAGCGCATCTGCCGCGCTGCGGGTACCGTCTGCGATCAACCGTTCCGCGAAACCTTCCGGAATGATGTCTTTTACCTTGTGCCCTACCAGTTCATCGCGGTTGTATCCGAACTGTTTCTCAGCCTGAACATTCAGAAGAACGATCTCCCCGCTCTGATTTACCACGACCATTGCATCCGGTGCTGCCTCCAGCAGTGCCCGAAGCATTGCTTCCGTACTCTTAGTGGTCTTCAATCTGCGAGCTTGGGCCGCAGCGCGGGAATCACCGTCTGTTTTTTTAGCTCGGGATCGTGAACAAGTGTTTTCATCCGAGTCTTTTCCAAACACGTAAGCGTCAAAAACCGAACCTAGAAGTGAGCGCGGGATGAGCACCGGGAAGCTACAACGCCCTCAGCGAAAGTATGAGCAGATCGCGACAATAGATACGCGCTCCTTATGCAACGATGTTCCCACCATTTGGGTTCGGTTGTTCGGAAAGTACTTGGAGGTGTTCGTTAGTGGTATACGCCCGACAATTTCCGCCAAGGTGAGAAAGTTGCGCTGCCGATCTAGTCTCAAGCCCGATTGCTTGACAGACGACGACCTGAGAATATTTGTGGCCTCGCTCGTCGCGCCCGGCGCATTGCAGGCGTATGGTCGGCTACACGGAAGTTATCCAGAAACGTGGAGCGAACCCTTGAGTGGGACAGTTTGATCGCGCACACTTTGCGGGAAAGGAGCCGCAAAGTGAACCCAAAGAAAGGACAACGGTACAACAACGAGTTTCGGAGACAGGCTGTTGAGCGAATGCGCGCGGGCAACAACATCGTCCGGCTCGCGCGAGAGCTGGGCGTATGTCGCAGAGTTCTTTACAACTGGCGTGATCGATTGGACGAGAGCAACGCTCCTCCTACACGAACGCGCGAACTGATGTTGCGCAAACAGATCCTCAAGTTGAAGCGACTGCTCGCAAATAAGACTGTGGAAGTGGATTTTTTCAGACATGCCTTGCAAAGAGTAAGGGCTCGGCGTCGACAGAACTTTCATCCTGGCGACAACGCATCTACGACGAAATAAGAGTAAGGATGCCGCTGCAAGGCAGCATAGGTGTCGAGCGGATGTGTCAGTTGGCCGAGGTCAGCCGCGCGGGATTTTACCGCTACTTACGACGCGGGTGGCAATGGGACGAAGAGGTCACGCTTCGATCCACCGTTCAGGATGTTGTCATTGAACATCGATGGCGGTACGGATATAGGCGGATCACCGAAGAGCTGCGCGCCCGCGGGATGATCGTCAATCATAAACGGATCGCGCGAATCATGCGGGAGGACAATCTTCTCGTGGTTCGACAGGACCGGTCCCGACCTCGTGGGCAGACTCTTCGCGCCGCACGGGTTTACCTTAATCTCGCCGCGCGAATGACATTGTCGGGCCCCAACCAACTCTGGGTCGCCGACATAACCTACATCCGTCTCGCCTGCGAATTTGTGTATCTAGCGGTCGTTCTGGATGTGTTTTCTCGCAAGGTCATTGGGTGGGCGCTCGGCCGGAGCCTCAAAGCCCAACTTCCTATTTGTGCTCTGAGCGCGCGATTGCTAATCGAAGGCCACCGCCAGGAGTCGTGCACCACTCGGATCAGGGCGTGCAATATGCATGCAGCGAGTACATGCAAAAGCTCCGGGAGCATGGGATGCTGCCCAGTATGAGCAGGCCTTCGAATCCTTATGACAACGCCACGTGTGAGAGCTTTCTAAAAACGCTCAAGCGTGAAGAGATCCACGCTAGCACTTACCGGGACTTCGAAGACCTGCGGGAGCGGATGGAGGAATTCATTGAGGGGTACTACAACGTGTGTCGGCTACACTCGGCGCTAGGCTATCGTTCGCCCGAAGACTTCGAAAAAGAGTCCCAACGAGAATCCCAGAGAACGTCAGCGGCGGCGATGATGACGTTCTTCGAAGGCTAATGCGGGCATCTAGCAGAGCAATGCCCTTCGAAGGAGGGTGTGATGCACATCTTTGTCTCAACGAGGGGTTCACTCTGTAGGATTTTTGATGGAACTCGACTGTGCACGAACTGTGCACGAACCCAATGTTTTCAGCCTATTCGGGTTAGCTTTGAGCGAAAAGCAGATTCCCCGATTTGTTGGAAACATTAGTAGTTAAGAGTAAGAGAAGGAGTGGTTGGAGTCGAGTTCGGTGCGCCCAAGGCAGGCGCGCTACCAGGCTGCGCTACGCCCCGACATTTCTGAGACCTCATTGTACTTTAATTTGCACTAATGTCTTCACGGATGAGCAGGCTCAGCACCACCGCGCGTAAAGGCTGAGACTGGTATGGAAGGCCATAATTGCTTTCTGTCTGCTGATGGTCGGAATTCATGCCGGCGTTGAGTGGCGTCGAGCCACCACCCACGGCTTGCCTGGCCGCTCCGCGACGCCTTGTGTGGGCGGGGGGAATTATGGTACAGATGTGTTAGGTCGGTCCCACTCAAAAGGAGTGTCGCATGAAGCACAATCTGGCATTCTCATTTCTGCTCATAGGCATTTTGGCAGTCTGTGGTAACGCACTCGCGCACCATGGAAACGTTGCCTATCAGGATAAGCCGATCGATCTGAAAGCCGGGACGGTCACGAAGTTTATCTGGACGAATCCGCACAGCTTCATCATGTTCGACGTCACCAACGACAAGGGCGAAGTCGAGCATTGGGCGGTGGAAGCGGGTAGCCCATCAGCGCTGACGCCGCGCGGCTGGACGAAGAATTCAGTGAAGGCTGGAGACACCATCGACGTCACCGTATTTCAGGCGCGGAACGGCAACACCGTAGGGCGGCTGGCGAAGATCGTTTTCCCAGATGGCAAGATGCTGCACGACAGCCAGGATCGCGACACGCCTGGGCTTGAGGGTGTTTCGGGTGCGAATCAGAATCAGAACTAGAAGCGGTTTATGACGCGTCGCGTTCGATGATTTGGAGCGGATTCGATTGTGGCGCGTCGCCCGCGAAGGTTCCACAACAAATACAAAACTAAAGGCAGCACGCACTCTGCTACTGGGGGTGGATTTTGCGGTTTGGCGGCGTAGCCACGAGTGCCGACGCCGCGCTCTATATCCGGTTTAGGATGCCCGCCTTAAGAACGTCTGCAAATGCCGCGCGCGACCCGAGTTACGCAAACTCCGCATCGCGTTCGCTTCGATCTGCCGGATACGCTCGCGCGTAAGCCCCAGCGACTGGCCCACTTCTTCGAGCGTGTGCTCGGTGCCGTCGGCCAAGCCGAAGCGCATCCTGAGAATCTGCTCCTCGCGCGCCGTCAGCGTCTTCAGAATCGAGTGCGTCTGCTCCCGCAGGCTGCGGTCCACCACCGCGTCGGCAGGAGACACGGCGGTCTTGTCCTCGATAAGGTCGCCGAGATGCGATTCCTCGTCGGTTCCGATCTGCATCTCCAGCGAGACTGGCTTCTGCGCGATCTTCTTGAGCTCGCCCACCTTCGCCACGGAGATACCCAGGCTTCTTGGCCAACTCTTCGGATGTAGGATCGCGGCCGAGCGTGCGGACCAACGCGCGGTTCGCCTGCATGAGCCGATTGATCGTCTCGATCATGTGCACGGGAACGCGAATCGTCCGAGCGTGATCGGCGATGGCTCGGCTAACCGACTGGCGAATCCACCAGGTCGCATACGTCGAGAATTTGAATCCGCGCCGCCACTCGAATTTCTCCACGGCTCGCATCAGGCCGATGTTGCCTTCCTGAATCAGATCGAGGAATGGCAGCCCGTGGTTCGTGTAGCGCTTGGCGATGGACACCACCAGGCGCAGGTTCGCCTCGGTCAGTTCCTTCTTGGCCTGTTCGGCTGCCGCTTCGCCTTTGCGAATGCGCCGAAGCGTGCGCTTCATTTCGGCAACGCCAACGGGTTGCGGGCCGCTGGCTGTCTGGCCTGATCCCGCCGGCTCGTGTTTCTTTCGGGCCGCAGCCAGTTCTTGTTCCATGTGCGAGATCAAGAGAGTGGTGAGCCGCTCTCTTTTCGAGCGGGATAAATTCGATCGAACGCACCAGCTGGGAAAGCTTCACGCGCGTACGAGCCAGTTGCCAATCGGCGCGCACTTCCGCACGCCGCTGGCGCGCCGGCCGGAAGCTCTCCGTGCCTTTGATCTTGCCCGCTTGCTTGACGGCCAGATCGGCTGGAGCTTCGCTATAGCCTCGATCGTTTCTACAGTGCGTTCGATCGCGGCTTTTGCCGCAGCCGGCGACTCGCGTCTCGAATTGCACGATCTGCCGGATCGGCGCGCGTCCGCGTCGCGCAGTTCCTCGCCAATGGCGATCACTGCTCGCACCACGACGGGAGAACGCGAGACCGCTTTCCACGCTTGCATCTCTCCGTGTTCAATGCGCTTGGCCAGCGCAACTTCGCCCTCTCGCGTCAGCAGGCGAACGGTGCCCATCTCTCGCAGGTACGTGCGGATAGGGTCCTGCGTATCCTCCGGTCCAGGAAGCAACTCGGGCTCGGTTGGCTCGGCGGGCTCCAAGGGATCGGCCGCAAGCTCATCCGCAAGATCGCCAGGCTCGGGGCCTGTCAGAACAGCCGCGGCATCGTCCTCGGAGGACAGAAGCTCGCTCGGTAATAGATTGAATCCCACAGTTGTATCCTCTCTACGTTTGACGCAGCCAAATTCCAAACGGTGATATGTAACTTTTGTAGAGCCGGAGAGCCAAGCCCGCGCTATCTTGTTCCAGACATGGAGGTTCAGCGATCCTCTTTGCCCAGAGGAACCCCTCCAACTGTTGGATGCCCAAGATACCTCAAAAGATGCGCTCGGCGCAACGGTCTTGTTGCTAACTACTGTTGATTTAGATGCTCAGGGGCGACCCGCGTCTCAGGCTGGCCCACATTCGAGCAGGACGCCCCCGCCGGTGTGGGGGATCCAGCCTTGCCGCCCCTTGCCGGAGCCCAGTCCAGAGCCGCTCGCACCGCGGGATGCCAGAACCCACGGTGCGGGTACGCCCTCGTCTGGCTGACCGGGGCGAGGTGATATACACTCTCGCCGGAGGCCGCCATGACCAAACCCCTATGGAGATCTTTGCTGTTCCTAGCATCCGTCGCCGCCGGCGGCATGTCCGTAGCGAACGTACAGGGTCAATCCGCCCCGGAACCGACCAATTCTATGCCCAATCCCTACAGCCCGGGAACCGTTTGGGCCAAGCTGCCCCCGGGAAGGACGATGGGCTCGACGAATACGATCAGCATCGATCCTGGCGGCAATATTTGGGTTTTCGACCGCTGCGGGGCCAATAGTTGTACCGATTCCAGCCTTGCGCCCGTTCTTGAGTTCGACCCTTCCGGCAACCTTTTGAAGAGTTTTGGCGCCGGCCTTTTCGTCTTCCCTCATTGCATCTTCGTCGATAAGGACCGGAACGTGTGGGTGACCGACGCCCAAGGCGCCAATGGTAAGGGCCAGCAGGTGACCAAGCTTAGCCCCGATGGTAAAGTCCTGATGCAGCTCGGCAAGGCGGGTGTTGTCGGCGATGGCCCGGACACCTTTAACCAGCCCTCCGGCGTTGTCGTGGCTGCCAACGGCGACATTTTTGTGGCCGACGGGCACGGCGGCAACTCGAACGCGCGCGTTGTGAAGTTTTCGAAGGACGGCAAATTCATCAAAACCTGGGGAAAGAAGGGGACGGCCCCGGGCGATTTCGACGAGCCCCACGCGATCGCCATCGATTCCCAAGGGCGGATATTCGTAGCCGACCGCGGGAACAGCCGCATTCAGATTTTCGACCAGGATGGAAAGTTTCTTGCCGAGTGGAAGCAGTTTGGGCGGCCCAGTGGGCTTTATATCGACAAGCGCGACGTCCTCTACGTGGCTGACTCCGAATCCGACGCAGCCCGCAATCCCGGCTGGAAGCGCGGCATCCGCATCGGCAGCGCCAAAGATGGCAAGGTGACGGCCTTCATCCCGGATACGGACACGGACCCCGCCCACGCCAACTCCAGTGGAGCCGAGGGAATTGTGGTGGACGCTCAAGGGAATATCTATGGCGCGGAAGTCGGTCCGCGAGACGTCAAGAAATACGCGAAGGATTAGCCGCGCCGAGACGGCTCGATCCGGCGCCCCTGCCAGCCGCGAGCGCTGCGGTTTGAGTTAGAGGTTCATCCGCGCAGACGCCTCAATGCGATGCTGTGGACATGCCCAGTCGACCAGCAAGTCTTCTCGCAGCGTTAACCGTGACCCGTCGCCATTCTCGAGTCGCAACCGGCTGACCGCTGATTGCCACGAACTCCTGCAGCCAGTCTTCTACCGCGAGTTCCGCCTGTTCCGGTCCGAACAACTCCTTCACCGCACGCAAGAATGCCGCGAGCTCTCGCTCGGCCCTGTTCATCACAAGATCCAGTTGATTCATGTTCGCATCTCCTCAAACCTCCGCGAAAGCGCTCAGGCTTCTGCTTTTCGGGCCTGCGAGTATCGCGTGCTCTCGAGGTCGGCAATCAATCCAGGCCCGGTCGGATGCCATCTCAGCCGCTCCTGCGTTTGCGCGCTCGAAGCCGGAACGTCGCGACCAGCGAACGCGCCGAGCCATCCAAAATGCGCTGCCGCCTCCTCCGGAGACAGAGCGACCACCGGCACCTGCAATCCTCGGCCGATGACCTCAGCGATCTCGCGGACCGGTACTCCCTCCTCGGCGACCGCGTGATACTTGGCGCCTGCTTCCCGCTTCTCCAGCGCTAGCCTGTAGAGGTGGGCTGTATCGAGTACGTGTGCCGCCGGCCAACGGTTCAGTCCGTCCCCCACATATGCGGAGACACCCTTCTCGCGGGCCAGACCGATCGCATAGGTGACGAGGCCCGCTTTGACTTGGTCGTGAACCTGAGGAAGGCGCACGATTGATACGTTTACGCCACGGGCCGCGACGGAAGCTGCTGCTTCTTCCGAGGCTGCGCGAGGAATGACGGCGGAGCTTGCGGCCGCGTTCTCTTCCAGCGCGAGTTGACCGGGCACAGTGTTCGCCATGCCGGTCCCGGAGGTGACGATCAAGGGGCGGTCAGAGCCGACGAGCGCGGAGCCAAGCGCCTCGATGACCTGCCGATCCGCCTCACAATTAGCGACGTACTTCGAGAAATCGTGGTTAAAGGCCGTGTGAATCACGCCGTCCGAAAGGGCCGCTCCCTTGCGAAGGCTCTCGAGATCGTCGAGATCGCCCCGGTGCACCTGAGCGCCAGCGGCGCTGAGCGACTCGGCGCCTGCATCCGAGCGCGTCAATCCGAGCACCTGATGACCGGACTCGATCAATTCTCGAACGATCGCGGAACCTATGAATCCCGTGGCACCTGTAACGAAAACGCGCATATTCTTTCTCCTTATTTTGGCGTTCCACTTCCGAGCCCGCCGAGCCGGTATTGACGAGGCCGCGGCGATTCGACTAAAGTGGAGATCGTCTCCGTATAATGAGATTACCGGAGACTGTCTCCGGGTACAAGTATTTTAGATATTTCTCACAGTGATGAAACGTCCCAAACCTAACCAACGAAAGCTCCGTGCTGACGCGCAGCGGAATCGCGAGCGCATTCTGGAAGTGGCCAAGGACGCCTTTACCCGCTCCGGCGCAAACACCAGCCTGGACGACATCGCGAAACAGTCAGGGGTGGGACCGGGAACTCTGTATCGTCATTTTCCTACGCGCGAAGAACTTCTAAAGGCGGTCTATCGGGCTGAGCTGGAAAAACTGGCCGCAGCAGCGCATAACTTTGGGGCCAGCATGCCTCCGGTCGAAGCGTTGCGGGCCTGGCTGCTATTGTTCGTAGATGCGATCGCCGCGAAAGAGCTCATCGCACCCGCGCTGAATACGCTCGTCGGCGATCCCAAAAAGGTTTTCGAGACTTCCTACGCACAAATCCATGAAGCAATTGGCGCATTGGTGAAGCGCGGGATCAAGAGCGGCGACATACGGAAGGATCTCGAGCCGAGCGATCTACTGCGGGCTCTCGTCGGCGTCTCAAATGTATCCTCGGGCCCCGACTGGCAGCAAAGTGCCAAGAGACTCGTGGACATCCTCATCGCTGGCTCGCGGCCAGTGAAATAAGCCGGTAGCTCAGACCGTGACTGTCTGATTATCGAGAGTCGATGACGGTCGTTACCTGAGCTTGCCGACCTGCATTTTCCACAAATCCCAGGCTCGCGGAATCTGCGTGTCATTAACGTCTGAGGCTTTGGCTGCCTCTTCTGGCATGAGGAAGTTGATCGGGCCAAGCCGGGTGGCCTCGAGCTGCAGGCGCGCGTTGACCTCGGCATAAATGGCGCGCCAAACCGCCTGCTGGACCGACTTGCCCGTGACCACGGAGCCGTGTCCGCGCAGGATCGTGGCAAA
This sequence comes from uncultured Acidimicrobiales bacterium, assembly GCA_963846125.1. GTDB lineage: Bacteria > Actinomycetota > Acidimicrobiia > Acidimicrobiales > UBA8190 > Chersky-840. The sequence goes on along the minus strand of CAWJUR010000003.1, from coordinate 1,456,850 downwards.
ACTCTTGCCCAGCGTCTTAGCAAGTGCATCCGCCAACCTATTATCGCGAATCAGCATGTCCGTCATGCCGCCCACTTCTCGAATCTCAAAGATGGGCGCGCCCCATCCTAGGAATCCGCCCATGTGGCAGACGGGGCGGAGATCGGTGCCGGTCACACCGAAGGGAATCACCGAGGGCGAATGGCTGTGGACGATGGCGATCACGTCCGGACGCGCGCGATAAATGCCGGCGTGGATGAAGCGCTCGATGTAGACGCGAGCACCCGGCTGAATGGGCTCGCCTTCCAGGTCGTGCTCCAGAATGTCTTCTGGCGTGACCAGTGCCGGAGCCATGTTGCGCGCCAGCAGAAACGCTTGGGGTCTTTATCGTGCCGCACGCTGACGTGGCCGTACGCGTCGAGCACGCCCCGGTTGTACAGAATGCGATTGGCATAGGCGAGATCTTTCACTAGCTCCGGGTCGGGCACCAGCTCCGGGTCGGCGTCGGGTCGCGGACGCACGCCGGGGAGACGGCTTCGTCCGCTCGGACTTGAGCAATGCCAGACCGCATGAGGCAACCGTTGCAGCAATTCCGAAACCGAGCATGAATCCTCCAGGCGCAAACGATAACCGGTAACGCAGAAGTGCGCCGCCTAAAGCCCTGTCGTCAGCACCACGCGAAACCGCGCGCTTGCCGCTCATCATTCGCTCGTAGGCTTCCGCAGCGCGTTCGAGCGGGTACACTTCGATCATCGGCCGCACGCCGGTGAGCACGCAAAAAGAAAGCGTGTCCTGCGAATCGATCGGCCTCCCCGACGGCCAGCCGCTGATCGATCGCCGGCCCCCGATGAGCAGGCGCCCGGCCACTTCGATCGGCTGGTCCGGATTGCCTGCAAGAATCAGCTTGCCGTTGATGGCGATTCCGCCGAGCACCGCATTGACGGCTTTCCCGCTGGTGACGGTCGAGAGGATCACTTTGGCTCCTCCCAATTTCTCGAGTTCAGCGGCACACGTCCTGCGCCTGGCTGTCGATGTAGTGCTGCGCGCCGAGTTGCCGCGCAAAACTTTCCTTGTCTTGTCCGCGCGCGATGGCCACGGTCTCGAATCCCATCTTCGCGGCAAACTGCACGCCCAGATGGCCCAGGCCCCCAAGGCCCAAGCATGGCGACCACATCTCCGGAGACGCGCCCCGCTGTTGCGCAGCGCGTTGAATGTCGTGACGCCGGCGCAAAGTAAGGCGCCGCTTCTTCGGGCGAAAGTCCGTCGGGAATGCGCACCAGCCCGCCGGCGGAGGCATCAGGTAGTCGGCGTAGCCGCCGTCGCGCGTCAGACCCGTGATCTGCCGGCCTTTGCTGCAGGTAACAAAATCGCCGCGCCGGCAGGAATTGCAATAGCCACAATGACCGCCGTGCCAGCCAACCCCAGCCCGCTGTCCCGTCTCCCACCCCAGAACGCCCGCGCCGACCGCATCGATGACTCCGGCGATCTCGTGTCCCGGGAATGCGCGGATACTGAATGCCAGGCCGGCTGCCTTCTTTTAGCGTATTCATCGCTGTGGCAGATGCCGCAGGCCTGCACTCTGATTCGTACCGACCCGGCGGGCGGCTCCGGAATCTCCCGCTCCACCAGCTCAAAGGGCCCCTTGGCATGCGGGACCTCACCGCCCGCATTTTTCCCACGATACGCTCCCAGGTCAGAATCGAACACAGGATCAACGATAGACAGAACGACGACCTTAGCGGTGCGGAACGGCGACTGCGGCTGGGGCCGCCATGAGCCGGACTCGCCGGATCTGCTGCCCCAAATCGCCTCTCCACACAGTGCGCCGAAAAGGCAATCAGCGCCGCTGCCAGCCAGCCGATCGCATACATGGGCTGCGCGCCCCATTTGATGATCGGGGAGTGCATCAAACCAACCCACGAAAACGCGGCCGCCAGCAGGCACCAGAATCGCCGCACGATTGAAATTGCGATCGATCATCTCCGTGATCAAAGCCGCTACGACCAGCACCAGCAGCAGGAAACCGTTCCCAAGTCCTTGCAGCGAGTTCCAATAGATGGATCGATTCAGCGCGGCCTGGACTTCGGGGTTCGCGGCGGACAGCCGGAGCGCGGGCAGACGCCGAACCCACGACGCCTGTGACCACCGCGCCGACCGGCAACATCATTCCCAGCAGTACCGCGCTGAGGTACTTCCGATCCACGCGGTGGAACGTCGCATGACCCACGCCAATGGTGATGTAGGCGATCATCGATGCCAGGATGGACCAGGGGAAAAGCTGGGTGGCGAAACATCGTGATCCCGCTCATCACCACCACGAGAAAGATCGTGCCGGTCCAGAACACATAGCTGATCTTCGCACCCAACGCTTTATACGGCGGAAGGATCGCGTAGACGATGGGACAAACGACGCTCCCCGCGAGTCCGCAGACCAGCGTGCCGATTCCGTCCCATGCCACGATGCCCCTGGCATCGTAATTGTCACCGACCGTCGCCGCGCCTTCCGCCGCGGCAATGTCTTGCACAATTTGATAAACGCTCATCGGCACGATCACCGACAAGTACGGCAGTACAACCTTCATCGCGTGCAACATCCCTGGCGCGTAGGCCAGCGGAAGGGTGGGTTTGATGCCCAGCCACACGGGATGGATGTATCCGATGCCCAGGCCTACGAACATGGGCACCAGCCACACAAACAGAAACGGCGGAAGCCTCCATTTTGTGATGGGCAGCCGCGGCAGCACGGTCGAGCACAAAATCGCCAGGGCCACGATTCCAACCAGCGGCGAATCGAAAATTCTTTGCAACAAGACCATCGCGAGATACGCTGTACATGGCCGCGGCAAATACGGTCATCGACGCGGGCACCGGAATCCAGCGGCGAATCGCGCCGGCAAAGGGCGCCGCCACCAGCTTGATGAGTCCGGTCAAGATGACCGCGGCGGCTCCCACCTGCCATGCCAGCACCTGATCATGGGTCTGCAGATAGACGGGAAGCATGATCGTCAAGGTGTAGGCGATCATCGCAGGGACGTTGCTGCCATAGGGATGGGCGGTGACGTCGCTGCGTCCCTCGCGCTTGCTTCAGGCCAACGGCGAGACTGGTCAGACCTGCCGAACCTACAAAAAAGCCCAGCGCATACCCAGGAAGCAAGTGAACAACGCTGAACCCAAGCGGTATTCCAACGGGTATCAGCAGAAAAGCGGGAATGATCAGCTGCGCGATGTTGAAGCCAAGTTGCGCGATGGAAGCGTCGATGTCACCCCGGCCGAGCGCCCACCACGAAGCGGTGTTTTCGTTTGCGGTCATTGACTACTCCTCATCTCCCGGCAGCAGGGACCGATGGTGGCCCTAATGTTTGGTCCGACATTCATGGCCGCAAACCGGCACCCGTGCTGAAAGATCATTTCCGTGGGCGCGAGTGTATTCAGTAAAGGCCGGATTTGCAACTTCTGTGAGGAGCGGAAAAGAAGGCGCGTTGCGCCGGCCGCGGACTTGCGCTTCGCGTGTCTGCTGGCGCGCATTCCCGACTCGCACGCGAACGCGTTGTCGCTCTGCGTCGCGCTAGCGGCGCAGTCTAGGTCGTAGCGCCGGCTTTTTCGCTGGCGGATTTGGCGGTGGCGGCGCGCAGCTTGCGGACTTCCGAGTGCATCAGGAGCACGCTCATCCACATGCCCAGCGGGTGTGCGCCCATTTTCACAAGCGGGTGAACGGTGCCGCTCTTGAATCGCTCGATGTCGTCGCTCTGCAGCGTTTCGAGGACCTTCGCTTCCTCCGCGTTCAAATCGTATTCCTTAACGACGGACGGAAGGTCGGTCAGGATGCGCATGCGCAAATCGTATTTGAAGCGAAGGTCGTAGAGGACCTTGTTCAGCTTGTACGCGGAAGGCGAAGGGTGCTTGTAGAATTCGTAGCCGCCGGAATCCTTGAACCGGTAGCTGGCCGGTGCTTGAGTGGCCTCTTTGGAGGGCTTGCCGGTTCGCTTGTCCGGCAGAAAACGCAGGACGGCGTGGCCGTGATGCCAGGTGGGCTGGTAGGTGATCAACTCGCCGGGCTGTTTGCCGATGGCGCCGAACAAAACCATCCACGGCAACAACTCGGTATTGCCCACCTGATCGAGCTGTTCGTTCGTCAAGTCCAAGAGCGCATCGTGGTTGCCCTTTTCCATCTGAGCGATGGCCCAATAATCGAAGTCGTAATCGGGTTTTGCGTACTTCCAAGTGCCCGGGAAATGAGACATTCCGCCGCTGGCAATGATGGCAACGCGCTCGGGCCGCGCTGCGATCACTTTGGCAAGCCCTTACCGAGCGCTTCGCAGCGCCGCGCAGTGGGCAGGGGCGGCAGATAGGCGTTGACGAAAATGGGCACGACGGGAATTGGGCGCTTCTCGATGACCCATTCATAGACGGCCGCAAAAGAGTGTCCAAGAACCGCGTCTTGCGAATAGGCCATATCGAAGCCGGCAAGCATCAGCTTGTCGAGCAGATCTTCGGCCAGGCCCTGGTGGATGGAGAGATCGTACTCGCGTCCGGCGTACTCGGCGCGCGAGCGCTGCCCGGACATGATGGCGAACGTAGGAACCGCGGTCAGGAAGAAGGTCTCCAGGTGGTCGTTGCCGATCACGACGGCTACGTCCGGCTTGCTCTCCTCGAGGTCCTTGCCCAACTGACGCATGGCGGCGATATCGGCGTCGAGTTGCGCGGGGTCCTCGCTCGGCGGCCGGAAGAAGAGCTGCGGTGCGTGAACCGTGGCCATCGCTGCGACAATTTGTCCCATGGTACCTGCCTCACTTTCGCGTAAGAGCGCCTTGCAGGCGATCGTCTATTGAGTGTGCGAAAACCGGTCCGCTTCGTCAAGAGCCGCCGGTTCGGTGTGTCCTAGTTCCGCTGGGCGACCTCGGAAGCGGCAGTCGAGCCGGACTGGCGCGCGATCTGCTTGCCGAGTCGCGGATAAACTTTGAGCGCGTTACCCTCAAAGATATTTTTCTTGTCCGCGGCGCTTAACCAGGGGACGTTGTCGACGTAGCGCTTGGTATCGTCGAAGTAGTTTCCCGTCTCTGGGTCGATGCCCTTGACGGCGCCGACCATCTCCGAGGCGAAGAGGATGTTCTCGGGGGGAATTACTTTGGCCAGCAGATCGATTCCCGGCTGGTGATACACGCAGGTATCGAAATAGACGTTGCCCAGTAATAGTTCGCGGAGCGGCGGCCGCTTCAGGTCCTGCGCCAAGCCGCGATAGCGACCCCAGTGGTAGGGAACTGCGCCTCCGCCGTGCGGGATGACGAACTTCAGGGTTGGGAAGTCCTTGAACAGGTCGGCGGTGAGGAATTGCATGAACGCGGTGGTATCCGCGTTGAGGTAGTGCGAGCCGGTGGTGTGAAACGCGGGATTGCAGGTGCCGGTGACGTGCACCATCGCGGGTACTTCGAGCTCGACCATCTTCTCGTAGAGCGGATACCACCAGCGGTCGGTGAGCGGAGGCTCTTTCCAGTAGCCGCCCGAGGGATCGGGATTCAGATTGCAGCCGACAAAACCGAGTTGATTGACGCAGCGTTCGAGTTCCGGGATGCAGTTGGCTGGCGGCACGCCCGGCGATTGCGGCAATTGGCAGACGCCGATGAAATTTTTGGGGTACAGGCCGCAGACGCGATGAATCATGTCGTTGCAGAGCTGCGTCCAGGCCACGCTGGTCGCTTCATTGCCAACGTGATGGCCCATGGCGGAAGCACGGGGAGAGAAAATCGCGAGGTCGGTGCTCCGTTCGCGCTGCAATCGGAGCTGCGCCGGTTCCAACTTTTCGCGAATCTCGTCGTCGCTGACGCGCAACGGCCCTGGCGCCTTCGACGGATCCTTCAAGGCGGCCACTTGCTGCTTGCGCCATTCGAGAAACGGCGCCGGCTCTGAGGTGTAGTGCCCGTGACAATCGATGATCATTTCATTCTCGTCTTTCTGGCCTCAAATCGATCCAATCATCCGTCCTGAAATCAGCCGTCAGGCGCGGCCTGAGAGCTTACGTCCCAGCTCGAGCCCGGCAAACGAGGGGAGTGGCGCCGGCATCAGCCAGCGAAAGCCCTGGTTCAGAAGCGTCTCGACATTTTTGGAATCAACGTGCGGATGGCCGCAGGGAACTTTGTGCTCCTTGCAGATGGATAGAATTTCCGAGATGGCCGAAGCCACTACAGGATGTTCGTATTGGCGCGGGAAGCCCAAATCTTGCGAGAGGTCGCCCTCGCCGATCAAAACGACGCCGATGCCCGGGACTTCCTTGAGCATGCGCGGCAGATTCTTGATGGCTTTTACTTCCTCGCACATGATGATCACCAGGATCTCGCCCCCCGGGTTGAGCGGCCACACGTCGGCGCGGGCGTAATACTCCTGCTGGGGCACTCCCCAATAGCGCGCCGCGTTTACCGGGGCGTCGCCGCGCAGTCCGGCGGGCTCGTGATACGACGCGGTGGCTGGGCGAGGATAACGGCAGGCAGCGACGGCGTTGCGCGCTTCCTCAACGGTGCTGACGTGTGGGAAGACGATACCGTAGACGCCGAGGTCCAGAACCTGCTTGGCGAGCCACTGGTTCATCTCGCCACCGTTCGCCGGGATGCGCACGAAGGGCGTGACTGCCGGAGCCAGACTGGCAGACTGGACGATCTGGCGTCGATTGAGCAAGTACTGGAGGCAGTGGCGCAGGGTCAGGATGTCGAACGGGTTGTGCTCCATCTCGAAGACGACGCCGTCGTAGGCGGCGGAGCCGATGGAGATGGCGTTCCCGATCTCCGAGTTGGTAAAGGTTACAAAGGCCGGGGTGCCTTGCTCCAAGGCGCGGATTGCGCCGTTCAGACGCGGGTTCTCGTTCAAGCGAACTCCTTTATCCTCAGTGGCATGGTCAGTAGGATGGCGACGGGCGCGCAGTGTAACATTTTCTTGGCGAGTGCGCTAGATACCCCACCCCCTATGTTTTTTACAAAAGAGTTCGCAAATGCATGAAAATAATAGAGTTGGCTTTCGCTCTGGCGCTCAAGAGTGCGCGGTGTGTGCGCAATCCATTGTAAACAAAGGAGATCACTTCCGAGCGACGAGCGCGCAAGCGAAAAAGGGCCTATCAGCGCCGGGATCTCTCGTAAGGATCGTCTTTCGCAAGCCATGGTCTATTTTACCGCACGAGTCAATAGAGGAGTGTGTCAGGTGGTTGTTAACTGCGGTATCATCGGCGCGATTTGGCGAGTTCTTTTCGAGGAGAGGTGCGCGATGACGAACTGGCGATTTATGCGAAGTGCGAGCTTGGTGGCCGTGGGATTTGTGTTGGGCAGTTTGTTCGTGACGGTTTGGGGGCATTCGAGCGCGTTCGCGCAGCGGGACAATGCAGCGCCGCCCGCAGCTCCGGCACCGCCGGCGCCGCCGACCATGCAAGACGTGCAGCATCTCAAAGACATCGCGCCGCCCATGTCCCATCCGATGGTCGATGCTGGGTTCAACGCCACGAATCTTTGGTTCGCGGGCGAGAAGAAGAATTGGCCGCTGGCCAACTATTTTCTTGGCGAAACGCGTAACCGCATGCGCTGGGAGACGATCCTCAATCCGGGACCTAAGGGCACAGACGGCAATCCTGTGGACATGAAGTCGACCTTCGACGGCATTGACAAGGGTTCGCTCACTACGCTGAAAGCGGACATCGAAAAGAAGGACAGCAAGGCATTTGCGGAAGACTATAAGCATTTGCTCGAGGACTGCTACTCGTGTCACAAGGCGGCGAACCGGCCGTACTTGCGTCCGCAGGTTCCAACGGCGGCGGCGCAGACGATTATTAACACGGATCCAGACGCGAGCTGGCCGCAGTAGGGGCTGCGATTTGTCAGCGGCGTTCCTGTTCGCTGCCATGCCAAACCGTCGCCTTCGACTGTGACCGGGAACGGCGCGAGCGAAAATCAGCAGAGAGATTCTTCGCTGCGTGGCGGCGCGATCTTGCTTACCGCCAAAGCTCCCCTTACCGGGGACTTTCGCTCGAAAGCGGAACGGGATGCGAGGAAAAGCGGGCCGCCACTTCGTCTCAGAATGACGCGGGGCTTTAGAACGCAGCGATGATTTGCGTCACGGTGCGACAGGCTGAGCTAAAAAAGTCACGGGCTCTTGGAATGACGCGGGGCTTCAGAGCGCTGCGGTGGTTTGCTACATGGTGCGATAAACCGGCGGATTAGATTCCTTGCTGTCGCGCCGAGCGAAAACTCTGGGTTACTGCGTCGTCAGAGCTTCAGTAGGGTGTCGGCGTTGCGGTGGCTGATTTTGTCGAGATCTTCGGGGCTGACGGGCAGGGCGTTTAGGAAATTGCGACCGGTGGTGTTGGCGCTGAAGGGGTAATCCACGGAAAAGAGGAGGCGGTCGGCTCCTACGACTTGTAAGGCGCAGAGAAAGGGAGGCAGGGTGAAATATCCGCTGGTGGTGACGTAGAAATGCTCGTGGAAATATTCGGCAACGCCGCGCTTCAAATGTTTTGCGCCGAATCCCATAACGGTGTCCGCGCGCGCTAGCGAAAAGGGCAGATCTTCGCCCATGTGTCCGATAATCATTTTTAATTTTGGGAAGCGATCGAACAGGCCGGAGACGATCAGCCGCAGGCAGTGCATCCCGGTCTCCACGTGCCATCCCCAGCCAGCCGTCGAAAGCAAGAAACCAGCCGGGCCCGGCAGTCCGCTGTAGTAGGCGTCTGCTACGGGCTGAGGGGGCGGCGCCGGATGCAAGTAGATGGGAACGTCGAGCGCCTGCGCAGCTTCAAAGAATGGCGCGAAGCTTGGGTCGTCTAGGAATTTTCCGTTCACCGTTCCGTTGACCAGGGCTCCCTTGAAGGAAAGTTTATGGATGCAGCGCTCGAGTTCCGCGGCGCTTTGTGCGGGTTCTTGCAGCGCTAGAGTCGCGAACCCGGCGAAGCGCGTGGGATGCGCGGTGATCGCCGATGCGAGCCGGTCGTTGGTGTCGCGTGCCAGAGCGACCGCGGTGGTGGAGTCGAGTTTTTCGAAACTGCCTGCGGCTGCGGAGAGAACCTGGAGAGCAATACCGGCTTCGTCCATGTCGGCGATGCGAGCGTCGCCCAGGTCGAGGAGTTTGCTGGAAAGTGCGCGCATATACTCGGGAGCGCCCTGCCAGACCTGCGTCCTGGCGTTCTGAAGATCCGGCGTTGTGAAGTGTTCCTCGAGAGTGACGATTCGCATGGGGGTATTAAAGCAGATCAGGACGCGCGGACTTTGGCTAGGGCGTCGGCGAGTGCTCGCCAGGAGAAGGGCTTGGTGGGATCGTAGGCGACGCCGCGCTCAGCCATTTCGTTTACGAGCCAATCGTCGCGGTCGGCTGTGGCCACGGACATCAGCGGATCGATTCCGGCGGAGGCCAGGGTTTCGGCGACTTCACGCATCTCGTTTGCTCGGCGCTTGCCGTGCTCGGCGGCGCGGCTGATGAGGTAGTCGGGGAGTTTTTCGTTCCAACCCATGTGGGGATAGCTGGCGGCGAGCGAGGCCAGGACGGCTTCTTCGGCTCCGTAGCGGCGCGCGGCGAACATGGATTCGACGACGAGCGCCTCGAGGCCTTTGATAATGACGCTGCGGCACATTTTGATGGCCGAAGCGATGCCAATCCGTTCGCTCACGAATTTGGCATCCATGCCCAGGGCTTGCAGGCGCGGAGCAAGATCGGCGGCGCGCGTGCCGCCGAGAAGCATGGGCACGCGGAGACGCTGCGGCGGCACCGGCGCCATCACGGCGGCCTCGACAAAGCCCGCACCGGCAGCCTCGACGCACGCGGCCATTTCGCGCTTGCCGTCGGGCGAGACAGAGTTAATGTCCAGGTGAATTTGATGGGGGCGCAGGGCGGCGGCCGATTCATTGGCGACGGCGGGCGCGGCGGAGCAGGTGACCGCGGAGATCATGAGGTCGGCATTTTGCACGGCCTCAGCGAGGCTCTCGCATGGGCGCACGTTCGCATTTTTTGCCTTCGCGAGCATGGCGGAGCGCGCGGAGTCAACACGCAGCAGGACGTCGAACATGGTGACTTCGGCGCCTGCCTTAGCGAGATCTGTGCCTAGGATGCCGCCGGCTTCACCGAAGCCGATGAGAGCGATGCGCTGGATGGGAGCGACGGGCATATTAGAGAGCGACGCGGCTCGGGAACCTGCGCTAGAGCCATCTTACACGAGCGATTTTTACGCCACAAGACGGCGTATTTCATGCCAGCGCGGGCGATTCCGGGAAGTTCTTTTTGGTATTATGCGGAACCGACGAAACAAGTTTCGGGTGTCTTTAAAAGGGGAAAATTGTGAAGCACAGCAAAGGCTACGATAAGGGGCTTGCGGTGCGCCGCGCAGTTCTCGGCGATGAGTACGTCGATCGCGCGATTGCGTCCGCCGATTCATTTACCGGCGAACTGCAGGAGTTTGTCACGGAATGGGTGTGGGGCGGCGTGTGGACGCGGCCCGGCTTGCCGCGCAAGACGCGAAGCCTGCTGAATCTGGCGATGCTGGCGGCGCTGAATCGCCCACATGAGGTGAAAATGCACGTTAAAGGCGCGTTGCAGAACGGCGTCACGCGCAAGGAAATGGCGGAAATATTTTTGCAGGTGGGCGCCTATGCCGGGATGCCGGCGGCGGTGGACGCGTTTCGGATTGCCAAGGAAGTTTTCGACGAGATCGACGCGCAGAAGCGGCCGTCGCGGAAATGAGGGTGGGGGGCGGAGCCGACGCCGTGGCGCGCGGCGCTGGGGAATCGGTTGCGGGTCGATGGCGACGGCTGGGCGGCTGGCTGCGGCTTCTCGGCGCTTGTGATGGTGGCGGCGGCCACGGCAGCGGCCACTGCCGCCGGCGCTGCGGCGCAGGAGACCCACACGCTGCAAGGCACCGTGGTCGATTCGGGCGGCTTGCCCATCAACGGCGCGAGGGTCGAGTTCGACTCGCCATCCGCGGACACGCGGCTGACGGCAACGGACGCGCAGGGAAACTTTGCCATTCCGGACGTTTCCAGTGACGGCACGCTCGAGGTGAGCTATCCGGGCTTCGCGACGGTCACGCTCGACGTGGGTGCCGGCGATCACCTCGATGTGCGCATGACTCCTTCGTCGGAGAGCGAACGAATCGTGGTGTCAGCGACGGGGACCGATCGCGTGCCCGACGAGCCTGCCAGCCAATTCGTGATTCCCCAGCAGGAGATTCAGGCTTCCGGCAGCCTATCGGTGGACGATATTTTGCGGCAGGCGCCGGGATTCACGCTCTACCGGCGGCAGGGAAGCCTCTTTGCGAATCCAACGACGCAAGGCGCGTCGCTGCGCGGCGTGGGCTCGAACGGCGCGAGCCGCGCGGCTGTGCTGCTCGATGGCATTCCGCTCAATGACCCGTTTGGCGGCTGGGTGTACTGGACGCAAGTGCCGCGCGTGAGCATTGAGAGTATGCAGGTGCTCGAGGGCGGAGCTTCGGATGTGTATGGCGGAGGCGCGCTGGGCGGCGTGGTGAATATTCAGAGCCGGCCGCTCGACCACTCCTTTGCCAGCGTTGAAACGTCGTACGGGAACGAAAGCACGCCGGATGTTTCTCTCGACGCGGGCTTGCTGCTGGGCCCTTGGGGATTTGCCGTGGCTGGCCAGGCGCTGCGGACGCTGGGCTACATCCTCGTGCCACGGTCGCAGCGAGGGACCGTGGATATTCCCGCGGGAACGAGCGATCTGGCCGGTTCGCTGACGGTATCGCGAAAGCTGGGCGAGCAGGGAATCGTTTTTGTGCGCGGCAATCTGCTGGGCGAGAGCCGGGAGAACGGCACGCCGGTGACGACCAACAACACGCACGATGCCGTCGATCGATGTGGGCCTCGACTGGAGCCAGGTGCGCGCGGGAGCATTCTCCGCACGCGTTTACGGCTCGTCGGAAACGTTCAACCAGAACTTCTCGTCGGTGGCGGCGAATCGCGACTCGGAATTTTTGACCGATCGGCAGCGAAGTCCGTCGCAGCAGGTAGGTTTTGCGGGCCAGTGGCGGCGGGTTTTCGGAAAGCACGCGGTGACGGCTGGCATCGAGGGTCGCGACGTGCAAGGGCACAGTGCGGAGACCACGTTTACCGCGACCGCGCCCAAGGCCGACGTCGACGCCGGCGGGCGGCAACGGATCATCGGGTATTTTGGTCAGGACGCGGTGCACATTGCGCAAGCGTGGCTGCTGACGTTCGGTGGGCGCGTGGACACGTGGCTGAACAGCCGCGGCTACGCCAACAGCTTTCCGCGGCCGAGCGGGCCGCTGACCGTGACCGATTTCGCGAATCGCACGCAGACGGCTTTCAGTCCGCGCGTGTCGCTTCTGCACACGTTTGGGCACGGCGTCAGCACCAGCGCTTCGGTCTACCAGGCATTTCGTCCGCCGACGCTAAACGAGCTGTATCGCAACTACCGCGTTGGCAATACGGTGACGGATGCGAATGCCAACTTGCTGGCCGAGACGCTTACGGGCGGTGAAGCGGGCGTGAGCTTGCCGGAATTTGGCGAGCGGCTGACGATTCGCGGGAATGTGTTTTGGAGCGACATCGCCAATCCGGTGAGTAATGTGCCGATTAGTTACGCGCCGGCGGGCTGCGTCTCGAACCCGACGACGTGCACGTTGATTACCGACCAGCGGCAGAATCTGGGAGTGGCGCGCGCTCGTGGCGTGGAGCTTTCCGCCGAATTGCATCTGCCCAAGCGCTTGCAGCTGACGGGCGAATATATTTTGACCGACAGCACGGTGCTGAGCGCGCCCGCCCAGCCTACGCTGGTGGGTTTGCGGGTTCCGCAGGTTCCGCTGAATGGGTTCAATGTGCAATTCAGTTGGAGCAACCCGAAATGGACGGCGGGGGTCCAGGCGCGGTTTTCGGGCAATCAGTTCGACGACGCGGCAAACCTGTTTCCGCTGGGCACTGCCTTTACGGTGGACGCGGAGGTGTCGCGGCAGGTGCTGCCGCACGCGAGTGTTTTCGCTGCCGCGCAAAATCTGTTTAATGACCGCTACATCGTGGCTCGAACTCCCATCACGAATGACGGTGCGCCGATTCTGGCGCGGGCGGGCTTGCGTTTCGACTTTCCGTGAGGCCTGCGCGAGTGTCGCCCGGTGGCGCGCGCTTCGCAGATGGGCGCGCGCGGCGGGGACTGGGATACAATTCAAACCTGAGCGTTGATCCGCGCAAACGCGCACGCGGAGTTGGCCGTGCAGTACCGGCGGCTAGGAAAAAAGCTGATGAAGCAATTGGGCATTTGAGCCTTTGAGCGATCTGCCTCCATCTTCTCGATCCGGCCGTGCCGCGGACACCTTGCACGCGCTGGCTCCCTTGCCGCTAAGTTCCCACGCGAAACCGGTCGATTCGTTCGCGCAGGCCGCGGCGCTGGAACGCGAGCTCAAGCGGACCGTGCGGGGCGAAGTGCGTTTCGATCGCGGCAGCCGCGCCCTCTACGCCACCGACGGCTCAAATTACCGCCAGATCCCGATCGGGCTGGTGGTGCCGCGCGATGCGGACGACGTGATTGCCGCCGTGGCCGCCTGCCGAAAGTACGAAGCGCCTGTGCTGCCGCGAGGCGCGGGCACCAGCCTGGCCGGCCAATGCTGCAATGTCGCGGTGGTTTTCGATTTCACCAAATACATGAACCGGATTCTGGAAATTGATCCGGCAGCGAAAATTCGCGCGCGTGCAGCCCGGCGTGGTGCTGGATACCTTGCGCGACAAGTGCGGAGAAACACCAACTGACCTTCGCGCCCGACCCTTCGACGCACAGCCGCTGCACCATCGGCGGAATGATCGGCAATAATTCCTGCGGCACGCATTCGCTGCTCGGCGGCAAGACGGTGGACAACGTGGAGGAGTTGCGCATCCTGCTCTACGACGGCACGCAGATGACCGTCGGCGCGACGCCGGAAAGCGAACTCGCCACCATCGTCGAGCAGGGCGGACGCCGGGGCGAAATCTATGGCGCGTTGCGAGCGATCCGCGACGGCTATACAGATCTGATTCGGGCGCGCTTTCCGCAAATTCCGCGGCGAGTCTCCGGCTACAACCTCGATGAACTGCTGCCGGAGGCGGGCTTCCATGTGGCGCGCGTCGCTCGTCGGGACCGAAGGCACCTGCGCGATCGTGCTCGAAGCGAAACTGAGTCTGATCCACAGCCCGCAGCATCGCGTGCTGGTGGGGCTGGCTTACGCGGACGCTTTTGGCGCCGCGGACCACGTGCTGGAGATTCTGGAGTTCGGGCCGATCGGCCTCGAAGGCTTCGAGGGAAGCATCGTGGATGGCCTGCAGGAGAAAAGGCGCGCCCCATCTCGATCTTTTGCCGGAAGGCGGCGGCTTCTGCTGGTGGAGTTCGGCGCGGACGACCCGAGCCGAAGCGCAGGAAGCTTGCCGAGTCAGCTGGTCGCGCGGCTGAAGCGATCGGCCGACCCGCCGAGCATCGCGGATCTACACGCGCGAGCGAGGCGCGCGCACGTCTGGCACCTGCGCGAGGCCGGCCCGCGCGCGGCCGCGTTTGCTCCGGGCGCTCCGGCGGAGTGGGAAGGTTGGGACGACGCGGCGGTGGCGCCGGAAAAGTTGGGCGCGTACTTGCGCGATATCCGCAGGCTGATGGATGAATACGGCTACCGCGGCGCGTTTTACGGACATTACGGGCATGGCTGCATTCACATGCGCATCAGCTTCGACCTCGAGAGCGAGAACGGAATCCGCAACTACGCGCGAATTCGTCGATCGCGCCGCCGATCTGGTGGTGAGCTACGGCGGCTCGCTTTCCGGCGAGCATGGCGACGGGCAGTCGCGCGGCGCGCTGCTTCCCAAAATGTTTGGTCCGGAGTTGATGAAGGCGTTCGGCGAATTCAAGCGCGCCTGGGATCCCGGAGAATCGCACTGAATCCCCACAAAGTGGTGGACGCCTACTTGCCCACGGAAAATCTGCGGCTGGGCGCGGACTACAAGCCGCTCGAGCCGAAGACCCATTTCCAGTTTCCCGACGATGACGGCTCGTTTGCGAAGGCCGCGCTGCGCTGCATCGGGCTCGGCGCATGCCGCAAACAAGATGGCGGCTCGATGTGCCCGAGCTACATGGTGACGCTCGAGGAAGAGCACAGCACGCGCGGGCGGGCGCACATGCTGTTTGAGTTGCTGCAGGGCGAAGTGATGCGCGACGGCTGGAAGAATGAACAGGTCAAGCAGTCGCTCGACCTGTGCCTTTCGTGCAAGGCTTGCAAATCGGAATGCCCGGCGAACGTGGACATCGCGACGTACAAGGCGGAATTTCTGTCGCACTATTACGAAGGCAAGCGGCGGCCGCTTACGCGACTATGCTTTTGGCATGGATCGATCGCTGGGCGGCGCTAGGCGTCGCTCGCGCCAGGCATCGCGAACTTTTGCACGCATGCGCCGGGTCTGCGTCAACTGTGCGAGAATGGCTCTGGATCTGGCGCCGCAGAGCGGAAGTGCCGCGGCTTGCTGCGCGGAACTTCAGGCGATGGGCGCGAGAAGGAACGCGTGCCGGTGTCCAATGGGAAGAAAGACGAGACGGGTGGCGGACAGGCGGACAGTCGACCGCGAGGTCATGCTGTGGGTGGATACGTTCAACAATTACTTCCACCCGGAAACCAGCCGGGCGGCGCTCACGGTGCTACGGCAAGCGGGCTTTCGCGTATCGCGTTCCCCGGCCAGCAGCTTGTGCTGCGGGCGGCCGCTCTACGATTTCGGAATGCTCACCGAGGCCAGGAATATCTGCTTGCGCATTATGGACGTGAGTTCGACGATCGAGCGGGCTGCCCGTGGTGGTGCTCGAGCCGAGTTGCGCTTCGGTCTTTCGCGACGAGCTGCGCAACCTGTTTCCCGAGGACCTGCGCGCGCCAACGCCTGCGCCAGCCAGACGTTTCTTCTCAGCGAATTTCTCGAGCAGCACGCGCCCGGCTACCAGCCTCCGCCGCTTTCGCGCAAGGTGCTGCTGCACGGCCACTGCCATCAGAAATCGCTCATGAAGATGAGTGACGAAGAGTCGCTGCTGCGGAAGATGGGCGTGAATTTCGAGGCGCCGGATTCGGGCTGCTGCGGAATGGCCGGCTCGTTTGGATTCGAGAAGGAGAAATACGCGATTTCGCAGGCGGTGGGCGAACGAGTGCTGTTGCCTGCCGTGCGGCAGGCGTCCACGGAGACGCTGCATTGTTTCGGATGGATTCAGTTGCCGCGAGCAGATCGCGCAAGCCACGGGACGGCGAGCCATGCACCTGGCCGAAGTTCTGGAGCTCGCGCTGCGCCAGCAAGAAAGCTCGGCGCCAGGGCGGGGACGAGCCGATCGAGAGGCCGGGAGTTAGGAGCGATGATGGATCATCCACTTCGGGTTTTGGGAGTTAGCGGAAGCTTGCGCCAGCAATCCAAGACCGCCCTGGCGATTCGGCTGTTCCTGGATTCCGCGGCGCAGGACGGGGCGGAGGTGCGCATGCTGGACTTGCGCTCGGTGGAATTGGCAATGTACCGACCGGACCGAGGCGAGCCGTCGGACGCGGAAAAATCGATCGCCGGCGAGGTGGAGTGGGCGGACGCTTTCGTGCTGGGTACGCCCGATTATCACGGGTCGATGTCTGGTGCGATCAAGAATTTTCTGGATTACCACTGGGAGGAATTGGCCGGGAAAGTATTCGCGTACATCTGCTCGTCGCACGAAAAGGGCTTAACGGTGATGGACCAGATGCGCACGGTGGTGCGCCAATGCTACGGCTGGAGCTTGCCGTATGGCGTTGCGTTTGACGGCAGGGCCGACTTCGGCGCGGATGGAAAGCTTCAAAACGCACGCGTTGAACAGCGGCTGAAGATGATGGCGCGGGATCTGGTGGTCTACGGAGGGCTGATCCGCGGGCAGTTTCTCGAAGACTTGGGCAGCCAAGAGGCGGACACGTTTGCGGCGGCCTATCGATAGCGCGCCGAGCGCTAGCAGCACACCTATCGCTTTACGCAGACGGGCGCGCCGAATCGGCAAATTTCTCCGGAGCTTGGCCTGGTCGCAGAATCCAGACGTCACTGCCTTCGGCGACCAAGGCCGCGTGAGCATACCCCATAAATAATCCGTGTCCTGCCATCACCGGGTATGTTTTCTAGCTGTCGGCCGAGCGCTTGCGGATCTTTTATTTCCGGAAATTTGCACTCGAGAATGTAGTTCCGCTGGTCGGTCAGGTAGGCTTCCTCCGGCGTATGCGGGTCCATCATGAGGTCCGTCTTGCCGCCCAGGCTCTCGATTTCATCGGCAACCCACGGCGCGGCGAATGGGATCACCTCGACGGGCAATGAGCGGGCGCCCAGGCGCTCGACGCGCTTTGAGGAATCGGCAATCACCAGAAAGTGTTGCGACGCTTGCGCGAGGACTTTCTCGCGGAGTAGTGCGCCGCCGTGCCCCTTGATCAGGCCGAGGTCGGGACCGATTTCGTCGGCGCCGTCGACGGTGAGATCGAGGCGCAGGCCTCTTCGCGGCAAGATCACGCGGATGCCTGCATTTCTGGCCAGCGTCTCGCTGGCGGTCGAGGAGGCCACGGCTTCGAGGGTGCCGTGTTCGCTTCGCAGGCGGTCGCCGAGAAACTCGATGAAGTAGTGTGCGGTGGTTCCGGTACCGAGACCGAGCGTCATTCCGCGCGCGAACCCAGGTGAGTGCGGCGCGAGCCGCGGCCTGCTTTTCCTTTTCAAGCGGGCCGAGCGATGGATTCGGGGTGGTGGTCATGGGAGACTCATGGCGAGGGGCGTCATGGTTTCGTCCTGAGAAGGATATGTCGAATGGGGCTCGAAAAGAAAGCAGTCTTGGCTTCGGGATGCATACGTAAAGGCGACGAGTGGCGCACGCGACGAGCTCCGCACATCAAGGCGGACTCTCACCTGCCGAGGCGAAAACCGGCTGAGGGATTCCTCCGCTACGTGGCGGCCCGTCCCGCAGGAGCGGGACGGAAGAAAGGACGCCGCCACTTCGGTCGGAATGACCGTTGGTTTCTGGGGCTGAGCAAGCTGTCAAGGCACAAAACGGAGCCCTATGGCAAAGCGACGCCTTCTACGATGAGCAGTTAACGCCGCAAACGAAAACCAGCAGAGAGATTCTTCGCTGCGCGGCGGCGCATCCCGAGGAACGGGATGCGAGGAAAAACGGGCCGCCACTGCGTCTCAGAATGACGCGGGGCTTCAGAGGGCTGCGATGCTTTGCGTAAGTGTGCTACTTCTTCTCGAGCATTACTTCTGTGGATTTGATTACGACTGTTACTGTGTCGCCAACTTTGAGTTTCATCTCGTCGGCGCTGCGCTTGGTGATGACGCTCTCGACGATGTTTTCACCGACGCGGATGACGACATGGGTCATGACGCCGCCCGATTCAATTTCGGTCACTTTGCCTTCCAGCCGGTTTCTCGCGGAGAGAGTCATGAGCGAGGAAATATCACGATGCTTCGGCGCCTGTCAAGGCAGGTGCGCCCATTACTTTGCGGCGGGGCGGAAGCCGTACTTCATGAACACGGCGCGCGCCGCTGGACTGGCGAGGTAGTTCACGAAGGCCGTTGGCGGCGCCCGGATTCATGGAGGCGCGCAGCACGGCAGCTGGGTAGACGATCGGCATGTGCGTTCCCGCGGGGGCGTCCATCACCACGCGGACCTTCGAGGTAATCGCTGCGTCGGTCGCGTAGACCAATCCGGCCTCGGCGCTCCCGGTTTCGACGTCAGCCAGTACCTGGCGGACGTCGGTCGCCAGCGTCATTTTGCTTTTCAGGGTGTCGTACATGCCGAGCGCGTTCAGCACCTGCTGCGCGTACGTTCCGGCCGGGACGCTGCGCGGGTCGCCCACGGCGATCACGTGTACGTTCGGACTCTTCAGGTCGTTGAAGCTGGTTACCGTTTTTGAATCCGCCGGTGCGATGAGGACCAGTTCGTTTTGAAGCAGGTTGACGCGCGTATCTGGAAGAAGGAGGTTTTTGGCAGCCAAAGCATCCATTTGCTGCTGCGCCGCCGAAACAAACACATCGGCTGGCGCGCCTTGCTCGATCTGAAGTTCCAGCGTTCCGGAAGCTCCGAAGTTCGGGGCGATCTCGATGTCGGGATGCGAGCGCTGGAAATCCTGGTCGATCGCGGTTATTGCGTCCTTGAGGCTGGCCGCTGCGGAAACGGTGAGGTGTGCGGTGGGACGCGCCGCCGGTTCCGCCGTCGGCTGTCCTGCCGGTCTTGCTGGCGCCAGAAACAGTCCTAGCCAGGCGATTGCATACCAAACGGCGATCCTGGAAGTGAGTTTCATAGGTACTCGAAAATCGGGCGGAGCGAGAAGCGGTGCGTGTCCGATGCTCCGAGAATTAAGATTTTTCCTCCGCCGCGCGAACCATACATCGTCTCGCGAACGATACTACTTTTCCGCTTGCACGCGTCGAACTTTTCCGAAGTCTCAAGCTGCTCCGCTCCGGAGAAGAACGACGTTTCGACCCAGGCGCGCCAGAACCCGCACTGAAAGCGTCGCTTTAACTGAACATAGACGCCTTGACATGACGTTTTAAATCGTATTAAATCGTCCGCCGGGGGACGTCTGGGCGGCCTCGGGGTGTCCATGTTTTGTTGGTTTGGCCGCTGCGCTTCCCTAGAGAAGGCGAGAGTTCGAGACTTTGGGGGGATAGCAGATCATGCGAGTGAGTCATTGTGTGTCCAGTGCTTCCGGTACGCCTGATGCGCCCAGTGGGGTTGGCGTTGTTCGTCGCCTCCGATCAATCTTTGCGGTGATCATCCAGCTTGTGCTCGTCCTTGTACTCCTTCCAAGCGCGCCGAGCGCCTGGGCGCAGGTGGCCGAGGCCGGCATGGACGGAGTCGTCACAGACCCGTCTGGCGCCGCGGTTTCCGGCGCGATGGTGTCTGCCAAGGACGTCGAGACGGAGATCGTTCGTATCACGAGGACCGACAGCGCGGGTCGCTACGGGCTCCCTGATCTGGAAGTGGGCGCGTATGAGGTGACGGTTTCCAAGGACGGCTTCGAGACGCTGGTGCAAGGCGGAATTATCCTGGTCGTCGGCCAGCAGGCCAAAGTGAATTTCGCGCTGAAAGTAGGTGCGACGGCAGATCACGTCACGGTCACCGCGAATACCCCCATCGTCAGCGCCACCACCACAGACATTTCGGGGCTGGTCGGTGAGCAGCAAGTGAAGGACCTGCCGCTCAATGGCCGCAGCTACGACCTATTGATGCTGCTCGATCCTGGGGTCGTCAACTTCACCTTTGAGAAGACCGGTGGCACCGGCGTCTCGAATTCAACCACGGCGAACAACTTCGCGGTTGCGGGGAACCGCCCGCAGCAGAACCTCTTTTTGCTCAATGGCATCGAGTTCACTGGCGCTGCCGAAAACAACATGACCCCTGGCGGAGCGAGCGGCGACCTGCTGGGCGTCGACGCCATCCGCGAATTCAACCTGGAGCGTGACACCTACGGCGCGGAATACGGCAAGAAGCCCGGAGGCCAGGTCAGCATCGTCACTGAATCCGGAAGCAACCAGTTCCACGGCTCGGTGTTTGAATTCCTCCGCAACAACGCCCTGGACGCTGGCAACTATTTCGATGTGGGCCATGTGGCCCCGCCGTTCCAAAGGAACGACTTCGGCGCATCGCTCGGCGGTCCCGATCAGCAAGGGCAAAACGTTTTTTTTCATGAATTACGAAGGCTTCCGGCAAAGCCTGCACCAGACCTCCGCTGGCGTTTGTTCCGGACGCGGCAACACGAGCTGACGCAGTCGCCAGCGTGCAGCCCCTCTTGGCCTTTGGCCTGTGGCGCCGGCTGGCTCCGTCGATCTGGGCGTCACAACCCCAGGATGCACCCCTGCGCCACACACTGGCTGCGATGGCGTGGCCGAATATGCCAGCAGCCCGTTGCAAAGCATTCGGGAGGACTTCGGAACGGTGCGGCTCGATCACGTCTTCAATTCGAAAGACCACGGAGCCATCCTCTACACGGTTGACGACAGCTACAACACCACGGCGACCATCGCCGATCCTTACAGCACCGACATAACCGCACTGAGGGAGCAGGTCCTGAGCCTGCAGGAAACGCATGTCATCACCTCGAACATCCTCAATCAAGCCCGCGTCGGCTTCTCTCGCGCCGGCTATTACTTCACAGGCGACCCCACGCCAAACACTCCGGCGGCCAGCGTCCCCGGATTTATCGCCGGGCTTCCGGTCGGCGCCGTAGTCGTCGGCGGCAGCCAGGCTTCAAATCCGCAGGCGCAGCTCGGCTTGGCGGGCAGCAATAACGGCAGCAATCTGCACGTTGCGCGCAATCTCTACACGATTGCGGACGACGTCTCGTATAACACGGGCCGACATCAGATCAAGTTTGGCGTCTGGTTGCAGCCCTTTCAGTCCAACGAGGAACTGGCGCTCAGCCAGTACGGGCAGCTGACCTTCACCGGAATTCCGAACTTCGTCGCCGGCATGGCCACATTTTTGTACGATCCGGCACCGACGCCACTGAGCTGGCGGTCGTTCTTCGGCGCCGGCTATATCGAAGACTCGATTCGGGTACGCCGGGACCTCAGCGTCACACTTGGCCTTCGCGTCGAGGCCAGCACCGGCTGGAGCGAGACCCACGGACGCGCAGCAACCTACACCACGCTAAATGGCGTTCTCGCAGTGCGCAAGCATGCCCGCTTCAAATGTCTGTTTGCCACAAGTCGGCAACGACGCATTCACCAACAATCGCGCCGAATTCCTGCCCGAGCCCAGAATCGCTATTGCTTGGGCGCCGTTCGACCACAAGACCGCGATCCGGGCCGCTTTCAGCATGCTCAATGACTTGCAGGATGCTTTGGGCTACCGCCTGGATCAGAACGGGCCATTTAACCCAACCTATACGATCGGAACGGCCACCAGTCTCACAAGCATCTTTCCAACCGGTCCGATCTCGCCCAGCGCTCCGCCACCGACCAATCCGAAAGCCTTGCTGCTGCCCGGCGGCGTTCAGCAGGACCTTTACACTCCGACGGTGATCGAGTACTCGCTTACCATCCAGCGGGAGATCACGCCGAATCTATCGGCCAGCATTGGGTATGTGGGCAGCCATGGCTACCACGAGATCGTCGGAGCCGATGGCAACGCGCCAGCCCCGGTCGTCTGCCCGGCGTCGCCCTGCCCAGCCGACTTCCCGACGACCGATTTCCCTGGGACCACGACGCCAATTTACGGCGCTTTGGCCGGGAACGGCGGTGCCCGCGGGCACGCTATTCGGGCCCACCAGCACCAAGCCCAACCCGAATCTGGCGACGACCTGGACCTACTACTCGGAAGGGGTCAGCCAATACAATGCGCTGCAAGTTGGACGTGAACCGCCGTTTTAACAATGGCTTGTCTTTCCGTGGCGTGTATACGTGGTCGAAGATCCTCGACGACGGCGATTCGCTCAACGCCACCACATCGAACAACAATGTGGCTTTGCTCTCCGATCCCTACAACCCTAAAGTCGATTGGGGCCTCGCCAGTTTCGACGTTCGAAACGCGGCTGCCATCAACGCGAGCTATCTGCTCCCGGTTGGGCACGGGAAGCAGTTCGCCGGCGGGCTCACGGGAGTGGCCAATGGATTTGTGAGTGGCTGGAGCGTCGACTCCATCGTTGAGGTTCAGTCGGGCTTCCCGTTCACGCCGCAGCTCAGCTACAACCCGTCCAACAACGGCGACTCGCGGAATCCGGTTCGGCCGTTCCTGAACCCGGCGTTTACCGGGCCGGTTGTGACAGGCAATCCGAACCAATGGTTCAACCCTAACGCCTTCATCTACCCGACGAGCACCAGCGGGTTTTACGGGAACCTGGGGCGGGACACGTTCGAAGGACCGGGACTGGCCACCTGGGATTTCTCGACCCTCAAGGACACGCGCCTCAGCGAGCGATTCAACCTGGAGTTTCGAGCCGAGATCTTCAACATACTGAATCGAGCCAACTTTAACACGCCGAGCCTCATCGTCGCGGCGCTAGAGGCCCCGCCGAACACCACGATTCCCGAGGTCTCGCCGATCGCCGGCAAGATCACCAGCACCTCGACGGCACCGAGGCAGGTACAATTCGGGTTAAAGCTGCTGTTCTAGGTGGGTTCGAAGGCAGCCGCATGCGCCGCGCCGTTTTTCGAGATCTTTGGCGCGGACCGAGACCAATGTCCGTCCGGGTCGTCTTTAGGCAGTAGCCTGCCTTCGGAATGGAAGAGCCAAACTGCCAGGAGGACGCGCGCTACTCGCGGAGAATCATTACTTCAGTGGATTTGATCAGCGCGGCGACGGTCTGGCCCTTCTTGAGGCGCATTTCGCGCACCGCGTCGGCGGTGATGATGGCGGTGATGCGTTGCCCGCCGATGGAGAGAGACACCTGCGCCATTAGCCCGCTGACCTTGATGTCGGTTACGCGGCCGACGAGCTGGTTGCGTCCGCTTACTCGGCGGAAGTTGCCGCGACGCTCGCTGACTTGGCCGGTCTGGGAAGACCGGTAGAGGAACTTGTCGATCTCCCGCTCAGGGATGCGGTGGTGACCGCCGGCCGTCTTGGTCGTGCGGATCTTGCCCTTGTAGATCCACTGCTTGAGCGTGGGATAGCTGATGCCCAGGACCTGGGCGGCATCGCGTGGTGAGAAGAGTTTCTCCGGTGTCATGTGGGACGAACAGATAATCCTGTTCCCGTCGCCGCGTCAATGGGATTTGCGCCGGCACGCGGGTTTAATGAGCGAAAGGCTCGCGCATTCGAAAATAAAAGTGGCGCTCCGGTCAGGGAGCGCCACTTTTTTTGCTACTGGTGAAACTGTTGACTGCGCGACTAAGGCAGGACGTAGCGCAGGTCGATCCAAGCCATGGAGGCATGGGCCACCTTGGGCGAGCCGGGGACCCAAACCCACGGATTTCGGCTCAGGTACGAGTATTGAGTAATGAGCTGGAGAGCGCCGTAGTTCGGGCTGCGCCAGAAGACCGGAATGAAGCCGATCGTGCCTTCTTGAGCGTAGCGGTTCTGACTTTCGGCAGTGGTCGCGCTTGTAGTCGGGATTCCCCAGCCGCACTCGGCGGCTCCGCACGCGACATAGTCTCGGCTGATATATACACCGCCGT
This sequence comes from uncultured Acidimicrobiales bacterium, assembly GCA_963846125.1. Lineage (GTDB taxonomy): Bacteria > Actinomycetota > Acidimicrobiia > Acidimicrobiales > UBA8190 > Chersky-840. The sequence continues at coordinate 1,432,797 of CAWJUR010000003.1, read as the reverse complement.
AGTAACCGTAGACCATCAGCTTGGGCATAAACTGCCATTCCGCGCCGGCGATCCCGGAGCCGGAATGCAACGGTGAGATCGTAAACGGTGAGGCAGCGTTGGCTTGTGGCCCAATTATAACGTCAGGAGCCTGGCCGAAGATTTTTTGGCCGCCGCCGTCGCTCCAGTAGGAGTTGGCGATCAGGTGGAAGTTCTTGAACAACTTCGAGGTTGGCATTTGCCGAAACTGCGCCCCCAGTCGCATGGGTTTTTAGGCTGGTGCCACCGCTAGTGATCGATGTGCTACTGGTGAAAGTTTCCGCCTGGAATTCCTTGAGCAGGCCCGATACCTCGAAGTGAAAGTCGCGGCCGCTCACCATTGGATCGAACGCGGCTTTTACGATGATATCTGGCATGACGTTTGCGATGTTCGTGCCGTTGCTGCTGCCGCCGTTGTCAAACTGCTGGGCCCCTCCGCCCGTGTTCACGAAGGTCGAAGGAAGTGTAACCGTTCCCGAGCCGTTGCCGCCGCCGAGATATTGGTTGGCATTCTCGAGCGAGATACCGAACGCTGCGTCCTTAGCGGCGTGATAGACGAACCGGAACTGAGGTGTGCGCTCCCAAACCAGGCCCAATTGGTAGTTCGTGTCCATGTTCTGGGAGAAGAAGATGTTTGCAGGAATCGGGCTTATACCGACGCGGTTCGGTGTCAGCATGCTCCAGTCTTGCCCACCGAGGACTTCGATCTTGCCTCTAGTGAAATCGACAAAGTAGACGCGCATGCGGAGGGTATAGGAGTTACTGGTCACGCTGATGGTGCCGGCGGCGTTACCCAGGAAGTCTGTCTCGAGGTAGCCAATGGCATGGCCGCCCGCCACATCGGCATCGACGCGGATGCCCAGGCGGGAGTTCTGTGCGCTGAAGCGGTCTTCGGTGAGTCCGGCCCCGGGGAAGTTAGCCCCAATCCGGTAGGGGACCGCGCCGAAGTTGGTGCCGATGCCGCTGCCGATAACGGGCGAGCGGAAGACGTTCGTCAAATCCATGAAGCCGAGGGGCGTGAAGGTCGCGGCTCCAATCCTGAAAAAGAGCGGAGAGGGCGGCTCGCCGTTTTGCCCTTGGGGCTCGGCTGCTGCCGGTGTCGTTGAGGAAGAGGAAGATGCTGCTGTCGCCGATGATGCGGCGGCCGCGGCGGTAGCCGAAGACGCACTTTCTGAACTAACGTCGGACCCGCCTCGCCGGCGCTATCCGTGGCCGTGCTTGTTGCGCTGGCGCTTGTCGCACTTCCCGTGCTGTCGGACACCCCATTGTTCGCCGCCAACGCCGGAGACGCGACTGCTAACCCTAGTGCCAGGACCCACCCCAGTAATGCTCGCATTCAACTCCTCCTTAGAAATTACTTGCTGAATGACTACTGACTGCCGACTGACTGACCACTGACGGAACGAGGAATCTCGAAGCTTCCGCGTGTTGCAGGCTTCCGCGGAAGGCGCACTCTATGTGCTCGGGTTGAACCTACCGTGACGGCAATGTTAATTCTGCGTTACTTCACGCCGTCCGGGGTCGCTTCGTGGCACCCAGCCGAAAATCGTCCATCGGCTAAGCTATTGTCGTAGCTTGCTTTAAGACGAAAGCGTAAGGATGAGCCCGAGAGCGACAAACTGGCGTTCTGAGGGCGGCGTTCGGGTGAATCCGAAAGTCGGATGGTCCCCGGGAGTATCGACCGGGATCTCCCGGTTTGTCGCGAATCGCATCTGGCTAACACCCCTTTTGTCCTAACGTGTGGCGACAGTCTACACCCGGCAGACGGCCCCGCTGCTGTGGAAATCCGCAACTTGCAATCCCCTCAGGCTTTGCATACCCTGCGCCGTGCCTGCGGCGCCGTTTCCGCTCTCACGCGGGTGCTCGCGTGTCTCTTGGCGGACGGACGCCAGAAGAGTTTGGGCTGAACTCGTGATTCAGCGTTTGTTGCGAACCCACCGCTAGGGAGTCTGGCCGGCGGGTTTTTTGTTTTTGGCCACTCAAAACCGAGACGGAGGAGCTTTGCTATGGCGAGAGACCGAGGTTTCAAGCGGATGCGCGCGGTCGTAGCGATCTTGGTTGTTTTGGCTTTGGCGATGGCGGCCTCGCCGGCCCTGTGGGCCGGCGACGGCGCGGCGGTCCCGCTTAGCGGGGCTGCCGCCGATGAATCGCCGGCCGGTGATGCGCTCGCCCCCGCCGACGGCAGCGCGAAGGCGGCGTCGCCCACGCCGCTCGCCCCTGTGTTGCTGGAACTGCAAGAGTTGAAGGAGTCCGTCGAGGCTCAGGCGCAGCTCTTAGCCGAACATACTCGCGAGCTCGAAGAGGAGCGCGCTGCTGTCGAGGGTGAGCTGGATCGTATTGCCAAGCTTGAATCGGAGTTGCGCGTCGCGCCGGCCCCACTGTCTTCGACGATGACGTCAGCACTGTTGCCCACCGGAGGGTGGCCCGAGCCTGAGAATCCGAATGCCGGGCCGAATGCCGGGGCCAATCTGCAAACCGCGGGTGCCGGGGCGAGTCCGGTCGTCCAAGGGCAAGCTCCGGCTCAGGGGAGCGTCGACCGGCGGTTGAGCGACCTCGAGCAACGATTCAAAAAGCTGGGCCCGCTCAGCTTCAGCGGCGATTTTCGCTTGCGCGAGGACGCCTTCTACGGCGGACCCGGCGACCACTCTCTGGATCAAAACCTCCAGAATTACCGGCTGCGGTTTAACACGGACATTCAGGTCACCGACGACATCTCGGGCGGCTTCACGCTGGCGTCGGGCAACATCAATGATCCGACTTCGACGAATCAGACGCTGACTGGGTTTTACGCGCGGAAGCCGATCGCCCTGGATCGAGTGTTCATCGATTACCACCCCAGGGATTTCAAGCCCTTGAATTTGGTGGCCGGCAAGTTCAGCTACCCCTGGTACAACACCGAACTGACCTGGGACAAGGACCTCAATCCCGAGGGCTTTGCGCAGACGCTCGATTTCGAGCTGACGTTCGTTCCGGTCTTGAAGCGCATCGCCGTGGTCGGCTTCGAGTTGCCTTTTGCGCAGATCGCTGGCGTTTCATTGCAGAACAAAAGCCTCATGCAGACGGCCACGTATGGCGCGCAGTTTCAGGCCGCATGGCAACTGGCGAACTGGTTGAGCTTCACGGCCTATTCCGGCCTGTACAACTTTCACAATGCCGATCCCATGGCGCTGGCATTGGCCAAGGCGAGCTCGAAGAATCCGGCTACGCCGCTCATCGGTCTGCTGCCGCTGACCGGAGGCGGAGGCGCGCCGCAAAATTCGATCGTCACAACCACGGCCACGTCGGTGGTGATGGTCAATGGCATCGCGGTTCCCACCGGCGTCACGTCGGTGACGAATGCGCAATTCGCGTCGAAGTTTGCCCTGTTCGATTCGCTGGGGCGCTTCGACGTAAAGACGGCGTCGGAGCGCTGGCCCGTGGCGCTCATCGGCGACTACGTGCAAAACACGGAGGCTTGCGCGAACGTGGGCAATATCCTGCGGGCCCCGGCGAACACCACCAGACCACCCTGTATTCGCAAACGACGAATTTTGCCTGCGACCCGAACCAGCGGAGGGCCTATTGGGCGGAAGCGGAGGTCGGCCGGATCCTGCAGAAGCACGATTTGCAGTTCGGTTACACGCGGATGTTCATCGAGCGGGAGGCGGTTCTCTCGAATCTCAACTACAACCAGATGTATCAGGGCAGCAACGTGGGCGAGCAGCGCATCAGCGTGTTTTACACGGCTTGGAACGACGTGATCTTTGACTTCATCGCGCTGTTCGGCCGGCCGCTGAATTTCGGCAGTCCGACCCCGCCGATCGACCTGCTCAAGCGGCTGCAATTCGACGTCAACTACGTTTTCTGAGGAACGGTGTTACCGTTTCGGGCTTCGGCGGAATCAAAGTCTGTTCAAGAGGCTGTCTCACCGAGCGATCGCCGCCGTAGCATGCCGGCGGGGCATGAATCGATGCTGAACGTGCGTGCGTCTGGTGCCACTGTGATTGGGCCGCTAGAAAACGTTTCGCAAAGGAGAGCACACGATGACTGAGCGTATGACGAGATTTTTGGGGCAGGTGCGACAAAAACAAACGATAAGAACGCGCTTGGCCGTCAAGCAAATCGCCGCCTTCAGCTTCGTTGCGGCCACGGCGCTGCTGGCCATCCTCGGCGGCGCGGCCCTTTACGCGCAAAGCCAAAACAACGACAAGTACTCGCTGAAATCGCCGGGCGGAATCGCGTTCTCCGACTTCAGGGGATACGAGGACTGGTCTGTGGTCTCTTCCGCCCGCACCGAAGAAGTGCTTAAGGTAATCGTCGCCAATCCGGTCGATGATTAAGGCGTACAAGGCCGGCGTTCCGGGAAACGGCCAGCCTTTTCCGCAGGGCTCCATGATCGTGAAGCTCCAGTGGAAGCCGAAGAAGAGCACGGAAGCGCCTTTCGCGGTGGATGTGCCCGATGTCTTTAAGCAGGCTTTCGTGATGGAGAAGGACAGCAAGAAATTTCCGAAAACCGGCGGCTGGGGATACGCGGTGTTCAACTACGACGCCGCATCGGACAAGTTCACCCCCGATCCCATGTCCCTTGCAGACTGCGGACACACTGTGCCATGTGGCGGTGAAGGCGAAGGACTACATCTTCCACCCGTACCAGAAGCGTTGAACCGGGACGGGCGTTGAGGACCCGCAAATGCCTCGCAAAGGATGTCCCTGTGTGAGGCTTTTGTTTTCGAGGTGGATAAAAGGAGAATACACTGCGAGCGAAGGAGATGAAAGATGAAAGCAATTGTTGTCCACCAATATGGCGGTCCTGAAGTACTCAAGTTCGAAGAATATCCCGACCCGGTTCCGGGTCCGGGCGAGGTGCTGGTGCGGGTCGCTGCCGCGAGCGTGAATCCGGTCGATTACAAGCGACGCGCTGGATTAACGAAAGATTTTTACCCCATCAAGTTTCCAGGGCTTATCGGAATCGATATGGCGGGCACTGTGGTCAAGATTGGGCCGGAGGTGGAAGGTTTTTCCGTCGGCGACCAGGTGTTCGCCATGGCGGACAATACGTATGCCGAACTTTGCGTCGTGAAAGCCGCGGTTCTGGCGAAAGTTCCCAAGGGGCTCGATTTGATCCAGGCGGCGGCGTTGCCCCTGGTGACGACGACCGGCAACCAGCTCCTCTCAGCTACGGGAATCAAAGCGGGCCAGACGGTTCTCGTCGTCGGTGCTGCTGGAAATGTCGGGCGTTCGGCGGTATTCACTGCGAAGGCGCGGGGGGCGACTGTGATCGCGGGGGTCTTGAAGAGGCAGATCGATGACGCGAAGACGGTCGGCGCGGATCAAGTCGTCGCAACCGACGACGACACCGCGATTGCGAATCTTCCGCCGCTCGATGCGGTGGCGGATACGGTCGGCGGAAGAACCGCCGAGAAGCTGATCGCCAAGGTCAAGCCGGGAGGAGTCTATGCATCGGTTGTCGGCGCGCCGCAGAACGCCGCGGAGTACTCCGTCTGTAAAGGTGGTGGAGGTATTCTCGAAATTCGACAGGAAAACGCTCGAGTTCATGGCCGAAGCGGTGCGAGACGGCAAGCTGGTGATCCCGATTAGCCTGAAACTGCCTCTCAGAGAAGCGGCCGAGGCTCAAGCAGCGGCAGAGAAGGGTGGAGTCGGCAAAGATCTTGCTGGTGCCTTGACATTATTTTGGTGACCGAGGACACGAAAGGAAAATCGGAAATGAAAAAAGACCGCCGCGGAATCAACCTCGCTTCGAAGCCGAGTGGCGACGGGTGTGTCGAATGCCTGGCGTCACCGAAAGATTGGTGGTTTCATCTCCGCCGGTGTGCGGAGTGTGGGCACATCGGTTGCTGCGACAGTTCTCCGGGGCAGCATGCGTCCAAGCATGCGGCGGCAACAGGGCATCCGATCATTGCCAGCTTCGAGCCGGGTGAAGATTGGTTCTACGATTACGAGACGGAGAAGATGATCCGGGGTGCGCAGTTGCTTCCGCCGCATTCGCATCCAGAGGATCAACCGGTACCTGGACCGGAGGGGAGAGTTCCAGCGAATTGGGAATCCCTGCTGCACTAGCTTGTGCCCATCGGACCGATACCTTCATCTAAAACACTCGTCGTCGCGCTTCTGGCAGTCTTGCGTGACACAGTCACTCGACCGGACATCGAAAGGAATACCAAATGGACGGCACAAGCGCACTGAAAGAGACCACACGCGTAGCCGCGCCTGTCGTGACGAACACGCTGAGTGTGAACGTCTTTACTGCCCCGGGAAAGGTCATGGTCGGCGAGCGGCCAAAACCCTTCGGCGAGCCGCTTGGCTTTGACCCGATCACGTCGACGTTGATCTTCGGCGAGTATGACGCGGTGCTGGTAGACGCTATGGGGACAGTGGCTGAGGCTACGGCCCTCGCGGATTGGATTGCTCTGCACAACCGCAACTTGGAGACCATCTATATAACGCATGCCCATTTCGACCACTTCTTCGGTCTGAGCATTCTGCTCGACCGTTTCCCGGGCGCTCGGGCGATCGCCACGCCCGAGGCCGTGAACGCCATGCGGACGTCTTTCACTCCCGTCGTGGAACGGCTAGCCCGCCAGCTTTTTCCTGGGCAAGTGGCCACCAAGTTGGTTCCCCCCGAGCCCTATGAGCACGACACGTTTACTCTCGAGGGCCACGAACTGCGCATCATCAAACAGGGCCGCACCGACAGTCCCGATTCGACGTCTCTATACGTTCCATCGATCGGCCTGATCGCCGCCGGCGACGTCGTGTACAACCAGTGCCACATGTACGTTGGCGACACCACCCCGGAGAGCCGAAAGAATTGGATCGTGGCGCTCGACCGGTTAGCGGCACTGAACCCCGAGATTGTGGTCGCCGGTCACAAGAAGCCTGGCGCGCCAGACTCGCCCTCGGCGATCCAAGACACCAAGCGTTACCTGCAAGATTTTGAGCGGCTGCAAAAAACCGCGACGTCTGACCAGGAACTGTTCGATCAGATGACGGAGCTATACCCGCATTGGGTCGCCAATCAATCGTGGTTGATGTTCGGATTTCCGCAGCCATAACGGTCGGCGAGCGGCCAAAGCTCTTGCAAATCTTGTTGCTCTGCACCAGCTAGGATTTCGGGAAACAGGTCCGATTTCAGAGAGGAGAACAAAATGGCGGCAAAAGGAAAAGTATTGGTGCTTGTCTCGAGCGGTCGCGGCTTACCATTGAAAGATGGCAAGGTTTATACCGGCGCTGGCTACTATCTCAACGAACTGACGGTTCCGGTTCGCGCCTTGATGAAGGAAGGCTACGAAATCACTTTCGCCAACCCCAAAGGCAACGCGCCCCAAGTGGATGTGCATTCAGAGGTCGCCGATTTCTTCGGCGGGGACGCGGCCAAGCTTCAGGACTATATGATATTCCGCGACGGCCTGACTGGGCTCAGAGATCCAACCCGCATCGCGGATGTCATCGCATCAGGCCTGGATCAATATGACGCTGTTTTCGTCCCCGGCGGCCATGGCCCGATGATCGATCTTCTCGATGACACCAATGCCGGCATAGTGATGAGACACTTTCACGAAACATCCAAGCCTACGGCTGTGCTCTGCCATGGCCCGATTTCACTACTCTCGGCTCTCCCGAATTCGACGGAAGTGGTCGCAGCGCTGGCAGCGGGCGATGCCGCTGGAGCGCGGGCAAAGGCTCAAGGGTGGATTTATGCTGGATATAAGATGACCATCTTTTCGACGGCGGAAGAGCAGCAGCGGGAGCCGCAGGAGATTGGCGGCAAGGTTCTCTTCTACCCGGACTTCGCCTTGCGTACGGCTGGCGGTGACGTGAGCGTACTCGCTCCATGGAAGAGCTACGTGCTTCACGATCGCGAGTTGATCTCAGGTCAAAACCCGTTCTCGGACCAAGCGCTTCTGAAACTTCTTCTGCCGGCACTTGAAGGAAGAAGAAGCAAGGGGGCTGGCGCATCCTAGTTGGAAAAGGGACCGGAAATCGCGATGGCGAAGTGTCACTTCGACACCTTGTCCAATTGTTCTTACCTCGTCTTAGTCGGCAGCAGGTATGAACACCGAAGAACTAGAATCAGCAGACGCCGTATTGGTCATGAGCACCATCGAAAGGAGCCATGAATGAGCGCCGTACAAGTCGAACAAAAGAGTTATGAGATGCCCCCGAAGGAGGGGTTCACCGTCGCACATTTTCTCACCGTCGCCGACATCGCCCGATCGGCTCGCTGGTATGAGAAGGTCTTCGGCGGTCGTGTCCTGAGCACAGGCGACAGCGAAGGCGCGCCTGCGTACATTCAGTTCGCCAATACGTGGCTCCTGGTCAACGTTGGGGGTGGGCCGACCCCGGATAAGCCGACGGTAACGCTCAGCGTTCCCGACCCGAACAAGATCAACGGCTTTATGAACATCCGCGTTGCGGATATTCAAGCCTGCTATAAATTATGGAAAAGTCGGGGCGCCGAGTTCATCACTGAGCCGATCCCCAAGTACGGCGAGATACGCTGCTACATCCGCGATCCCGACGGTTATATCATCGAGGTCGGGCAGAGCACCGAGCTCAAGTACGGTTAGCGCTCGGCCTGCACATCACCCTGGCGGTTACGATTCGGCAGTGAGTATCCGCTCAATTTGCCGGATATGGTTGAGATCGTGGCCTGCTTTCATGCGCTCGATGTGTTCGATGGATTCCTTACCGCGCTCGGCGTGAACGCCGTAGTGCTTCCATTGTTCGGGCGTCAGGGTCTTGAGGAGGGCGAGGTTGGCTTCGCGCATGACGCGGAAGTGCTCGATCGATTTGCGAGGGTCGCATTCGAGGTAGTGGCAGGCGGCGGCCCAGGCGTCCTGGTCGAAAGCCTGGATCGGTGTTCCAGGAGCGGCAAGAATTTGGCGCATGCGCCAGCCCGTGACGACCTCGCTGTCCGCGAGGTGAGCGAGGATTTCGGCGATAGACCACTTGTCGGGCGCGGGCCGCTTGCGTAATTTCGACGGCGCATGGCCCTTCGTGAGACGCGCGAGTTTTTTCGCCGTGCTGGCTTGGACTCTTAGCGGATTTTGGCTCCCTACATTCCCCACCATGCGTTTGGTGTACTCCTGCGGCGTTTCCATGGAAGGCTCCTGCGGTAGAGGTACGAAAGATGGAGCGCATTCTATGACGGCTCAAGCGGAAGTGTGAAGGGATTTGGTTTCGGTTCGTGCTGTCCACACCATCCTTACTTTGGGCCCCGCATGTTGCGGCCCACGCACTGCTTACTGTGGGCCCCGCATGTTTGCGGCCCACACCCACGGTTGTGGTGCTTGCCGGGCAAGAAAGAGGGTACACTGGCCGCCGCCGTGCCGTGTATCGGCTCACATTTTGACGAGGAGATCCTCCATGAGCAGGATTGGCAATGACAAGATTTCAGTGGTGGCGGGATTTGTGTTTTTCCTGCTGGCTGGCGTTCCGGCGTTTGCACAGCAAATCCCACCGCAGATGAATCCGACGCCTGGCTGCACGAGCACGCCGGAGCAGATGGAAGCCACGAAGAAGGCGGCGCTCGATTTTGCCTTCCTTACCGGTGAGGCGAAGGTGGCTCTCGCGGACCCGAGCTATATTCAGCACCAACCTGTCCAGCACAAGCGGGCACAAGCTGAGGGCATCAGCGACTACGAGATATTCAAGAGGACATTTCTTGGCCAGGCCGCCGCGCCGGCGGGCGCCAATACGGGCGCCGGTGCCGGTGCTCGGCCCGCGGTTCCACAGCCGCCGGCAGGGAATCGCGCAGAAATTGTTCTGGTGCAGTGCGACATCGTGGCGGTGATCCACAAAGTTAACTTGCAGGATCCGACCGCCGCGCCCGGCACGTTCTACGAAGCCTTTACGTTCGACGCCTATCGCGTGAAGAACGGCAAGGTGACCGAGCACTGGGACGCCAACACAATTCCCGCGCCGGCAGCGGGACGAGCGCAATAGAGCGCGCGATTAATCGCTTTTCTTTTTCAGCGCGTCCGTCACCGCCGTCCGCCGCCTCTCGGGGCGCTCTGCGCCCGCACTGTGGGTTTCACATTGCGGTCCGCCGCCAGCGGCTTGCTGACGGCCGGGCTGGCAGGCCTGCCGTGATTCTGAGCAGCATATTGCCCGCGAACGGCGCTGAAGCTCTGCGCGTGCTGCACCTGGCTGGTCATGCGGGGAGCCGTTGGCTCGTGCCACGCTGCCCCTTCCGACGGTCTCGGCCTTGTCTGCACGCCTCCCGGTCCGCCACGGTAGCTCGTGCGCGGCGCGTTCACGACGCGATTGCCCGCGTTGTAGCGGTAGACGTTGTGAACGTTCCGGACATTAATATTGTTGTACACGCGGTTGTAGAAGAAGTGGCCGCCGTTCCAATAGCCGCCTTCGTAGCCCAGGCCGATGTAGCCAAAGCCGTAATTAATGCCGCCGTAGAATCCGATGTGCAGGCCCCAGTGGCCGGGATAGAAGCTGTATCGGCCGCCGTAGAATCCCCAATAGCCGGGCGTCCAGAGCGCGCCCTCGTAGGGAGGCTCGACCCATGCCCCTGGCACCCAGTAGTAGCCGGTCGGGGACCACGCCCAGTAGCCGGGCTGCCAAATGTATCCGTCGGCAGGCGCTGGGGGCTGTTGATAGACGGGCAGGGCCGGCGGTGGCTGCGTCGCCGTTTCAGTGGGTTGCTCCGCGTAATCTGCGTCATCTGGACCATCTGCGGGCGCGCCTGCCTGCTCGGGAGGCGGCGCCTCTGTTGTGTAGGAAGGCCCCGCCGGAGCCAAGTTTACCGCGGCTGGGTCTTGCCCTTGATCCGGGGCGCCAGCCGGGGGAGCCGCCTGAGCGCGCGCCGCGGATGCGCTGACGATGGGGATCAGCCCTTGGTGAAAGGCTGCTACGCAGACCGCAGCCACCAATGCCAACGAAAACCACGTCAGCAATCTGGGAAGGCGATTCATAACTCCTCCAGTTCAGCGGAACATCCATCCAATGTCCTCAAGAATACTACACTATTCCAAGCGAGCGATTTTCAAACCGGTGCGCTCTTGCTGAGTTGCTGGCCGGTACAAGTCGCGCTCGTCTACCCATGCCGCTTGTATTCGCGCTGTGGAAAAAGCATGCACCGTCGCGGGCGAGGTCTGAATCTCAAGGAGTGCGGACAAAACGCTCACCCGCGGGAATGGCGGATGGGCGAGCCGTGCAACGAGAGAGTATAGAGGCGCAGCGGGAAGCCCGCAGTTAATCGCGGTTGATTAAGGAGCCCTCAGCCAATTAAGGAGAATGACGATGTCGACCACAAAACAAGCGCCGGTTCCGAGCGTGATGAAGGCGGTTCGCATCTTTCAGTATGGCGGCTCCGACCAAATGAGATACGAAGAGGCGCCGCTGCCGGAGATCGGGCCTGGCCATGTGCTCGTGAAGGTGCACTACTCGAGCGTGAACCCGATTGACTGGAAAATCCGCGAAGGCTTCAGGAAGTCGGCCTCCCCGGCCAACTTTCCGCTGACGCTCGGGCAGGATTTTGCCGGAGAAATCATATCGGTCGGCGGCGACGCGGGCCCTTTCCAAATGGGCGAACGGGTGTTTGGATTCGGCGAGGGGACGTATGCACAGTTTACGTCCGCGGCGATTGCGGATCATTGCCGCGATTCCGCAGAAAATCGACTTCGCGGTAGCTGCGGCGCTGCCGACGGCGGGACTGACGGCCCTGCAGGCAATTCGCGACCATGTGCAGCCGAAGCCGGGAACCCGGATTTTGATCCAGGGCGCAGCGGGCGCCGTAGGCTCGTTTGCCACCCAGATCGCCAAGCGCTGGGGCGCGCAGGTGATCGGGACGGCCTCGGGCGAAGATGTCGTGTACCTGCGCTCGCTCGGCCACGTACAGGTCATCGACTATCAGCAAGAGCGGTTTGAGACCGTGGGGCAGGTGGACGCCGTGCTCGACCTGGTTGGCGGCGAGACGGCGACGCGCTCGGTCGCGGTGGTGAAGAAGGGCGGCGTGATGGTTTCGACTGTGGGCGGAGTGAACGCGGAGCTAGCGTCGAAGGCGGGGATCCGCGGCGTCAACATGGGGGTGAAGTTTAGCGGACCAGATCTGAAGGAGTTGGCGGGACTGGTGGAACGCGGCGACGTGAAGCCGCGGATGGGCGAAGTTTTTCCGCTGGAGCAGGCGCGTGAGGCCGAGGATGCGAGCCAGACGGGCCTCGCCAAGGGCAAAATTCTGATCAAGGTGGCGTAAGCACGTCATTGCGTCCAGAAGGCGGTTCTGGCGAGTCGCTACGGTGTTTCGTACAATTGCCCGGCGTTGCCCGAGGAGGCCAAATGTTGACGACCTACCCCATCAACGGATTTGTCCGCATTACGGACCCCGGCCGAGCGCGGCATTTCTACGAACAGGTACTGGGTCTCAGCTTCGAGTACGAGAACCCTTATGTCATTGTCTTCCGCAGTGGAAGTACCACGATCATTGCGCAGCGAGTAAAGGAGGTCGTGCCCATAGCGTCCACGGTTCTCGGATGGGAAGTGAAGAACATAGAAGAAGTCGCGGCCCATCTGCGCGATCGCGGCGTCGTCTTCGAGAAATACCCGCACATGGATCAGGACGCGCTCGGCATCTGGAAGAGTCCTGCAGGTAAGGTCGCGTGGTTCCAGGATCCGGACGGTAACGTCCTCGCCGTATCCGAGCACTAGACTGGCGGCAAACGCCACATCCCGGTAAGACGGGTGCTCTCAATGGGTCAACGCAGCGAAGCTCTCAGCAACATTGTGCGGTGGTCCTTTCTCCGCCATCGGATCGAGCCCGGCGGGAAAATCAGGATGAGTTGATCGTTTCTGCCACAGAGAGAATCATTTTACGATGCGTCCTGGCCCACTCGCCCCTGCCCGGCAACTTGACGGTTCCCGGCGGCCTGTGCGAAAATTCCAGCAGTAACCAAGCTAATGAATCGTTGAACCCATGTTTCGCTCACACCAATCCGCGTTTTGGCCCAGCCGCGTTGTCTTGACGGTGGGTGGACTCTCGATGAGTCCCATCGTTGTCATCATCCTGACCGACAACTCGAAGGATTACCCGACCTAGGGCGGCTTCTTTCCAAGTTCCTGAAGGAACCCAAAGCCGCCCTTAACCGGGCGGCTTTTTTTATTTGCTGCGATTTGATTTTGGAAATATCTGGAGGCTTCCGTGACTGAAACATCACAGCTAACCCGGGACCCCCATCGCCTTAGCGCCTCGCTGTCCTTCGTCCTGCGCCGCTATGCCGCGCAACTCCGTCGCATGCCGGTTATGGCCGGCGCTGCCCTGTTGCTGCCGGCCCTGGGCGAAGTGCTGTCCTCCTATGGTCCGCCGCTTCTGATCGCCAGGCTGCTCGGCGCTTTTGCTCGCAACCAGCGGTTCACAACGGCTGAACTGGTCCCTTACGTCCTGGCCTTCGCCTCCATGTGGTTGGCCGGACAAGCCCTTTGGCGCATCGCCATGGGATTTTTGAACCGTGTCGAGATTCGCTCCATGCAGGCGCTCTATCTCGAAGCTCTGGACGAACTCCTGGCCAGGGACCTGGCGTTCTTCCAGGACAACTTTGCCGGTTCGCTAACCAAGCGCGCCCTGGCCTACGCCCGCCGGTTCGAGAACGTCTTTGACGTTCTCTGCTTTCAGGTGGCCTCCACTCTTTTGCCGCTGATCTTTGTCGCCGTCGTGCTCTGGGGCTACTCGCCCTGGCTCATCATCGTTCTGATCGCCATGCTGGCGATCACCTTTTTCATGGTTTTCCCGCTGATCCGAGAGGGGCGCTTGCTCGTGGATATTCGCGAGTCCGCCTCCAACGTGCTCGCCGGCCATCTCGCCGACTCCATTGCCAATGCCGAGGCCGTCCGCGCCTTCGCGCGCGAATCGCACGAGGCGCTGATTCACGCCGGCAACGTGTCCGACTACGGAGCCAAGGCGCTTCGTTCCTGGGACTATCAGAACATGCGCGTGGACATGGTCACTGCGCCCATGCTGGTGCTCACCAATGTCCTGGGGCTGATCGTGGCTTTGTGGACCGGCCGCGCCACGGGATTAGGCTTGGAAGCCGTCTTCATCACGTTCAGCTACTACGCCATGGCCACGCGTGTCATGTGGGAGTTCAACCGTATCTACCGCAGCCTCGAAAGCTCGCTGACCGAAGCCGCCCAATTCGCGGAGCTGCTTCTCGATCCGCCGCTGGTCCGCGACGCCGTACCGGCGGACACCTTCCACCCCGCCGATTTCAGCGTCGAGCTGCGCGGCGTGCAATTCCGCCACTCCGCCGCGCAACCTTTCTTGTTCGATGGTCTGTCACTTCGAATCGAGCCCGGCGCGAAAATCGGTCTCGTCGGTCGCTCCGGGGGCGGCAAGACTACGCTGACGCGCCTGATGTTGCGCTTCTCGGATGTGCACGCGGGCGAAATCCTGGTCGGAGGTCAATCGATCGAGCGCATTCCCCAGGCCTCCTTACGAAACGTGGTCGCCTACGTTCCGCAGGACCCATCGATGTTTCATCGAAGCATCGCCGACAATATCCGTGTCGGACGGCCCGACGCCACCGACGCCGACGTGCGACGCGCTGCTCGGTTGGCCCACGCCGCCGAGTTTATCGAGGCCTTACCTAACGGGTACGCCACCATGGTTGGAGAACGCGGGGTGAAGCTCTCCGGCGGGCAGCGCCAACGTGTGGCCATTGCCCGCGCGATTCTCAAGGACGCGCCGATTCTCATCCTCGACGAGGCCACCAGCTCCCTCGACTCGGAGAGCGAAGCGCTCATACAGGATGCGCTTTGGACGCTCTTGGCTGGGCGCACCGCCATTGTGGTCGCTCATCGTCTCTCGACCGTCAAAAAAATGGACGAGCTCATCATTCTGGACAGCGGCAAGATCGCCGAGCGAGGAACCCACGATCAATTGCTGGCCCAGAACGGGATCTACGCGGTTCTCTGGGCTCACCAATCCGGCGGGTTCTTGGTCGGTGCCGCTCCAGCGGAAGCACGCTCGCTGGACTAAATCGCCCGGCCCTCCGGCGACTGGTCCGCAGGTGAAGGGATCGCAATGCTCTGGGACGAGTCGCTCTGGCCCATCATCGTCCCGATGGCCATGCTGGCGATCACCTTTTCACGGTTTTACCGCTGATCGTCAGGGTCGCTTGCTTTGTTGTTTATTTCGTTTCACATATGTACTTAACCTAGGTTAATATCCAGCCTGCACGCCGATGTAATTCTGCCGTGACCGCGCGAACCGATTTTATGAGACATCACTTTCCGGCGATGATCCTGCTGGCCTGCCTGCTTGCATGTTTCGTGGCCGCCAGTGTGTTTGGTCAAGGAGAGACCACCAGCGCCATCCTCGGCCAAGTCACGGACGCAACGAACGCCGCCGATTCCGAGAGCTACGGTGACCATCACGAATCGCGACACCGGCCTACGGCGCACGGTCCAGTCCGACGATGAGGGCCGGTTCAATTTCCCGCAGTTGCCGCCGGGGACTTACGCTGTCGAAGTGGAGGCGCCGGGCTTTGAGAAGCAGCGGACTGACAATGTGGTTTCCAGTCTGGGGCAAAAGCAGACCGTCAATTTCACGCTCAAGCTGGCGCAATCGCAGCAGGCCATCGAAGTCAGCGGGGAAGCGCCGCTCATCAATCCGGGAAACGCAAACACCACCACGACCCTGGATGCTCCGGCTCTGGAGGATCTGCCGAATCCGGGCGGCGATCTGACCTATCCCTTGCAGTTTGCGGCAGGGGCGCTGATGAACACTGCGGGCAGCGGCAATGATTTCGTCGGCGGCACCAACGGGTACGGCAACGTGGAATTCAACGGCCTGCCCGCTCTCTCGAACGGCTATATCGTGGACGGACTCGAGACCAACGATCCGCTCACGAACCTCAACAGCGGGCTGTCGACCAACCTGGTCCTGGGACTGAATTCGATCTCGGAAGTGACCGTGAATACGCTGTCTTATTCGGTCGATCAGGGAAGGTATGGCGCGTCGCAGGTCAACTACGTCACCAAATCCGGAACCAATCAGTTCCACGGGAATCTCTACGAGATTTGGAACGGCGCGGCGCTGAATGCGGCGGACTATTTCACCAAAGCCACGGCGGGAAACACCAAGCCGGGGTCCAACGTGAATCACTTTGGCGGAAGCGTGGGCGGGCCGATCCTGCACAATAAATTATTCTTTTTTTTCGACACAGAGTGGGTTCGTATTTCCCTGCCGATTGTGACGCCCGCGACCGTTCCGACGCTGGCTTTCGAGAGTTACGTCTTGCAGCAACTTCCGCTGGGAGGGACGGACTCGGTGACTGGATCGGTCTACCAGGCGGCGCCCTGTCCAGGTCCGGCTTGTCAGGTGCCGTTCTATACCAAGATGTTCAAGCTATTCGGAAACACCAGCGGGACGCCGCTCGCCGTGCTGGGCTGTCCCTTCAATGCGGACGGCAGTCAGGCAGCGGGCAGCCCGCCCGATGGCAACGGCTGCGCCAACAGGCAAAGTGTCTCGCATTCCAGCGACGATCACGAACAGGTGCAGACCGTTCGCATCGATTACAACAGGAACGCAAATAACACTGGCTGGCTTCGCTTTCAGACCGATACTGGCTTGCAAGCGGCCTGGACGGATCCGATCAACCCGATCTTCGATGCGCTGTCCCCGCAGCCGCTCTACTCCGTCGCGGCGGGTTACACGCACGTCTTTTCACAAGACCTGGTGAACTATTTCAACCCGGGATTTTCGTGGTATTCGAGCTTGTTCGCGCCGAGCGATTTGCAGAAGACCCTCGCGGCATTTCCCATCGTGCTCCAAGGAAGCGGCGCGAATGCGCCTTTCACTACCATCGGGGGGCTGGACAACACCTGGCTGCAAGGAAGGCGCGCCTCGCGGGTCTTCCTGAATGACAATCTGGCGTGGACGCATGGCGCGCACGAATTGAGGTTTGGAACGAACACCAGAATTCTTCTGCTCAACGACTATGATTTCGACGAAGGGACCGTGCCCACGGTCACCTACTCGACCTTGCCTCAGTTCATCTACGGAGTCGCCTCGACCGCAACCGAGACTTTCCCGCTTACGGCCAACGAGCCTTTCGACTATCTGAACCTGGACCTGTATGCGCAAGACACGTGGAAGTTGACGCCCAAGGTTACCTGGACTTTCGGAATCCGCGACTCGCTGAATTCCAATCCACTCAACCCACATGACGAAGTGGCGCGGCTTCCCGGGTCGTTCGATTCGATCTCGCACGACGTCAACCAGCCGCTCGACGCCGTCATTCAAACGCATCTGGGGAATTTGTTCGCGTCCACGCCGGTTGCCATTTGGCAGCCGAGAACCGCGATTGCCTGGCAGTTTGCTTCGAATACCGTCTTGCGGACCGGCTTCGGAATTTTCAGCGATATTTTGCCGGGCAGCGTCGCGGACATCATCGGCATGAATCCGCCGTACGTGCAGAGCTTTCAAGGCGGATTGCTGGGCACGGTGGGCGGCACGGCCATTGCGCCCGGGGTGTCCAACAGCGCGGTAGCGGCCACGGTAGCGGCGGATCAAGCGTTCGCCTCGGGATTTGCGCAAGGCGAGCTTTCCTGCGCATCGCCGCAGGCCAATCAAGCGGAGTGCCTCCCGCCCGTCAGCATCACCGCCGTGCCAAACGGCAAACTTGCGTCGCCATACTTTATGCAATGGAGCTTCGGCGTCGAGCATCAGATCGGCAGCACAGCCAGCGTGCGCGCGCAATACGTGGGCACGCGAGCGCTGAATCAGCCTTATCTGACGCAAGTGAACGGCTATCAGACGGTGTGCCAGGGCTGTTTCGCTCCGTATCCCTACATGGCGCCGGCGGATCCCAGGTTTGGAGCGGTGACTCAATTCTCCACCGGCGCGACCAGCCACTATAACGGGCTGCAACTGAACGCGACGAAGAAGCTGGGACACGGCCTGCAAGGGCTGGTGAACTACACGCTCAGCCAATGCATGGACGAAGTCTCGAACGGCGGAATCCTGCAATTTTCCGCCGGAGGAATTCTCTCGCCTCTGCCGGGAGAGCTGGCCCGGAATTATGGCCCGTGCGACTACGATGTCCGGCACAATCTAACCGGCGAATATGCGTATCAGTTGCCGCTGAAAGTGGAAAGCCGCAATCTCGGCTATGCGCTCAACGGCTGGCAGGTGTCGGGAACTGTGGTTTGGCACAGCGGGCTTCCGTTCTCGGTGCTCAGCTCGCCCTATTCAGCCGATGGAAACGGAATCGTGCAAGGCGGGGGACCGCAATACGCGAGCGTGGTGCCGGGCGTGCCGCTGTATGACCACAATCCCATTCCGGGTGTGACGCAGCCGGGCAGCATACAGTGGCTCAATCCGAATGCCTTCGTATCCGCCGTGGACCCCGGCACCGGCGCCTGCCTTGGTGGCGACAATCCGCAGAATTGTCAGTTCGGAACCTCGGGCCGGAACGCCTTTCGCGGTCCCGATTTCTTCTGGAGCGATTTTTACCTTACGAAATGGTTTACCTTGAGCGAGCGCCGTAAAACTTCGGCTCGAAGCGCAGTTCTTCAACGTCTTCAACCACCCGAATTTTGCGCTTCCCAGCGACGTTTACGCCGGCATTCCCGGCAAGCCGTCAACGCAGGTTGGATTCGGAGCGTTAACCTACACGACCTCACCGCCCACCGGATTGCTGGGAGTCGGCTTGGGCGGCGACAGCTCGCCACGCATGATCGCGCTGCACGCGCAGCTGGAGTTTTGATTCGTCAACCGGGCCTCGCGCTGGCTGCGGCCGCGGTACTCGTCTATCTGCCACTTTCGCAGAGGAGCCTGCTGCTGATGGCGGAACGCATCGCTGGTCCGCGCGCCCCCAGAATCTTGAGTATCGCAAGCCCTATGAGGTTTGGAGGCGCGGGGCGGAATCGAACCGCCGATAAGGGTTTTGCAGACCCTTGCCTTACCACTTGGCGACCGCGCCTTGGTTCACGAGGCGGATACCGGTTGGCTCCATTCCTTGTGATTTGGCCTCACCACAACAGCTTCAGGCCAAACTGCACTTGCCGCGAAGTCGTCGCCGTCGAGGTGATGACCCCGGCGGTCGGCGATGCGGTTGCCGGCGCCGCGGCGGCGAATACCACCGGGTTCGGCGTGTTGAAGTTCGCGCGATTGAACAGGTTGAACAGCTCTGCCCGGAATTGCAGATTGAGCCGCTCCGAAAGCGCAAACTTTTTTGCCAGCGAGAAGTCCGTCTCCGCTAGTCCTGGGCCTTGCAGGACGTTGCGGCCGACATTGCCGTAGGTGCCCGAGGCCGGCTGGATGAACGCGGCGGGATTGAAATACTGGCTGGGTCCGCCCTCGATGACCGGTCCCGTAAACGCGGGATTCCAGGAGGGCCGAACGGGATTGCGAGTGTCGCCGTCGTTCGAGGGGTTATAAGCGAGCTGCGGCGTGAAGGGGAGACCGGTCTGCAGCGCCTCGATTCCGCTGATTTGCCAATCGCCAATGGTGGTGTGCACCCAGTGGCGCCCGATGAGCCTTTTCGCCCGAACGGCAGGTCATAGGTGGCGTTGATGACCCCCGAATCTCGTATGTCGAACGAAGCGCGGCCGTAATCCTGCGTGCGGATCGAGCGGATTTTCCACGAAGGCTGGCGCATTGGTGGCGATGCTGGTGTTCATACTGTCGCCATCGTCGAGCGCCTTGGCGAAGGTGTAGACGCCGCGGAACTGCAGGCCGTGGGCGAAGCGATGGTTCACGTCAACCTGCAGGGCGTTGTAGGAGCTCACGCCTTCGGAAAGCCACGTCGTGGAATTCCAGAGCGCGGGATTGGCCAAGCCGGTGCTCGTTGCGGTGATGACCTGCGTCGGATAGGGATACGGCAGCCGCCGGCAAGTTGGCGTCGACGGAAAGCAGCTCGTGATATCCGTGCGAGCCGATGTAGCCGACGCTGAGCGTCGTGTTCGGCAGAATCTCCTGCTCGACCTTCAGCGTGTAAGAGACGACGGCGGGCGTCAGCAGATTCGGCTGGACGCCGCTGGGAATCACCGAGTCGTTGTAGCCGAGCGCCTTGTAATTCGTCGTGGGCCGATGTTGGAAAACAGCAACGTGTGGCCCGCGCCGCTAGCGGTCACGCCCTTGACGGCAAGCACCGTGTTGTACGGCGGGTCTTGGTCCAGGCGATAGCTGAGACTATCGTTCAACGCGTAGGAAAGGCTAAAGCCGGCGCGAACCACCGTCTTTTTGAACGGCGACCAGGCGATGCCTGCGCGCGGCTCCGGCAGGAACGTGGCCTCGTTCACGGCGAGCGCCGAGGTGCCGATGGTTGGCTGCGTCAAAAAGATTCCGTTGCTGAACACGAAAGTTCGAGGCGCGGCCCTGCGATTCGTTCCAACCGTTGGTGGATTCGCCGCGGAAACCCAACCGCAGCTCGAGGTTGGACTTGAGCTTGATGGTGTCCTCGACAAACCAGGCGCCCTCGAACGTGCGCCAGGAGAGCGGCGTCGCGGGATTCGGGGCGTAGGTGTAGGTGCTGATAGTGGCCGCGGTAGGTGAGGTCGTCGCGGCGAACGTGGAGAAGGCGGAAAAGGAAATCTGTCCCCATTGATCCTGGATCAGGCTGTCGTTGGACTGGATGTCCTCGAGCCAGGCGCCGAAGGCAAAGGTGTGTTTGCCGCGGGAGTAGGTGAGCTGATCACGCACCGTGTAGATGTTGCGCGCGTTGTTGAGATTGCTGCCGGCGTTCGTGCCGCCATTGGTGATTTGCGCCGCGCCGTTGAGCGTGGTGCCGCCTCCGACGACGACGGCGCCCACCGGGTCGCCGGCGTTGATCCAGCCGGGCAGGCTGACCGTGGTGCCGCTGGTGAAGTAGAAGCCGCCGCGGGAGTAGCCGGCCGTGGCCAGGTTCAAAAGGTTCGGCGAAAACACGTGCGTTTCGTTCACGCTGGCCACCTGCTCGCGCAGGTAAATATCGTCGAGCGTGATCGGGTTGGCCGTCGGCGTGACGGCGGAGCTGTCGTCGACGGTGTAGACGCCGGAGAGCGAATCCTTGTTCGAGAAGTTCTGGTCGAAGCGCGCCGTGCCAAAGTCTTCGCGGACGTGTTGCTCCGGATGGCTGAACGCTTCGGCGATGCCGCCGCCGAGTTCCGGTCCGTTCTGGAGCGGCCAGAGGGCCAGTAGCGGGACGTTGACGTTGTGGGCGTTGATCATGGCGGTGCGCGTGGCGTTGTCGGGCACCAGGGTGACGTCGCTCAGGTCCAGCGCCTGGCGGAAGCCTTCGTAGTTGGCGAAGAAGAAGGACTTGTCCTTCTTGATGGGGCCGCCCAGCGCGCCGCCGAAGACGTTGCGCTCGAAATTAGGGATCGGGCCCTCGTCGAAATAGTTGCGGGCGTCCAGCGCGCTGTTGCGGATGAAATTCGTAGGCGCTGCCGTGGAGTTGGTTGCTGCCGGACGCGGTCACGATGTTCACCTGCGCGCCGGGACGCTTGCCGTATTCGGCGCCATAGGTGTCGGTGACGACGGAAAATTCGCGCACGGCGTCGACGCCGAGGAGTTGGCCGCTGGTGCCGCCGGGCGTGTTGTTGATTTCCGAGGCGCTGGTGAATTCGACGCCATTCAGGAGGAAGAGATTCTCCTGCGGGCGGCGGCCGGAAGCCGAGAACATGTTGCCGACGACCGAATTCGATGGCCGACTCCGCCGGCGCGCTGCGAGGAATAGTTCACCACGCCCGGGTTCAGCGTGAGCAGTTGGTCGTAGCTGCGGCCGTTCAGCGGCAGATCCTTCACTTCCTGCTCGCCGACCAAGCCGGAAATATCCGTGGTCGTTGCGCTGACCGCGACCGCGCTCTCTTCCACTTGCACGACCTGCTGTAATTGCGCCACGGAAAGAGTGAGATTAATCGTCGCGCTCTCGCCGAGAACCAGTGTGACGTTGGCCTTCACCGGCTGGAAGCCGGTCTTTTCGCCGCTGACCTCGTAGTTTCCTATCGGCAGCAAGGGCGCTTCATACCGGCCGTCCTGGCCGGCAACCACGTTGCGAACCGCGCCGGTTTCGAGGTTCTTGACGTGCACAGCGGCCGCTGGAATTGCGGTGCCGGTTGCGTCCGTTACGACTCCGGCGATGGAAGCTTGCTCCTGCGCCCGCGCGGCTCGAGCCGCCGGGCCAAGCAACAGCAGAAACGCCAGAGCCCAAGGCCCAAGGCTCCGCACAATCAATGGAATTCGACGACCAAGAAACTTCATCACAACTCACCCCACGAAGTTCAAATTTTGTTGCAGCACGCCGAATGGCGCGGGTTGAAAAATTGCTTACTTGGCGCTAACTGGATTTTTGGTTTTGGGGCAGAAAAGAAATCTGCCGGTGACGCAGCGGACTACTCAGACGGGGTCAACAACAACAGGATGAGGACGAACAAGTGCGCTCGAAGGGGGAAAACAGAACCGCGATGGACTGTGTAGGCATTACGAGTGCGCTAGTATACGGATTGTTTTTCTTCTGTCAAGTTTGTTTTTTTGAGCGCGCAAATCGCGACTCGCTCGACTGCCCTAGAACAGTGCACCGGGAACGGGCGCAACGTTTCGTTTCGGTTCCGCATCGTATTCGTTGTAGAGCATATTTCGTGAACCTCCTATGACCCTTCGAGCGGCCCCGGTGTTCCTTTTCGTGCTGGCGCAAATGGCCTGGCATCCCGCTGTTGCGTCGCTGTCGCCTTCCGATCCGCTGGATCAGGCGTATCAGCAAATGTATAACCTGCAATTCCGGAAGGCGCACGCGACGCTTCACGACTACCAGCAATCGCATCCGAGCGACCCGTTCGGTTCCACATCGGATGCGGCCGCTTACCTGTTTGACGAATTCGACCGCCTGAACGTTCTGCAAACCGATTTGTTCGTCGACGACCAACAGTTCAAGCAGCGCAAGAGACCTGACGCTGATCCCGCGATCCATGAGGCTTTCGAGAGGGACCTGGCGGAAAGCAACCGTGACGCCGACGCTATTTTGCTGCAATCTCCGAACGACCGAAATGCGTTGCTGGCCAAGGTGTTCGATCTGGGACTCGAGGCCGATTACCTTTCGCTGATCGAAAAGCGAAATCTCGCGGCGCTGCACTACACCAAGAGCGGCGGAGCGCTGGCCGAAAAATTGCTCGCCGTGGCTCCCGACTGCTATGACGCGTATCTCGCTGTGGGGGTCGAGAACTATATGCTGAGCTTGAGTCCCGCGCCGGAGCGCTGGCTCTTTCACGTTTACGGAGCGCAGTCCGACAAGGAACGCGGAATCCGGACGCTGGAATTGACCGCGCAAAAGGGACATTACTTGCTGCCTTTCGCACGGCTATTGCTCGCGGTGGCCGCGCTGCGAGATAACGACCGCCCTCGCGCCAAGGAATTGCTGCAGAGTCTGGCGCAGGATTTTCCGGATAACCGGCTGTACCGGCAAGAGCTGGCGCAGCTGCCTTGAGAACGTTCCCGATCGCAGACTTCTAATCTTCCTGCAAGTCGCGTGGACCGACCGCGCCGCGTATTTCGATGCGCTGACGCAATCCTTTCACCTTGACCTTGCGGCGATAGCCTTCGCGTTTGTAGGGCTTGCACATGAGACAGCCGGCGCGAGTGGATTTGGGTCGTTTGCGTTTGTGGTGCATCCGCGGATCTCCTGGCCGCCGGCGGAATATCGCCGACGGTTTTCTTTACGGTAGATTCACGGAGAAGAGCTCGAACCGTGCTTCCTGGTTGAGCCTGGCAGGAAGACCACATTGTATACCGGAACGGGGTATACCGAAACTGCGTACACCGGGACGGGCACGGACCCCGCTGCGGCGCACGAGCCGCAGAGTCAGCAAGTCCTGCGGAGATGGAGCGGCTCCAGAAAGAATTTTCGCGCAGGCGGCGGCGCAAAACTAGGACTTCGGGAAGCCGTAGGACGTTTCTCCGCGCGAGTTGTCGGATCGCTGTCATGGTCGCGGCTATTTTGTGAGGACGAACTTTTGGACGCGGGAGTTTGGAGCGACCTCGCCGGTGTAAAGGTTCCCGCGGGAGTCCATGGCCAGGGATTGCAGCACGTCGAACTGGCCAGCGTTGTGGCCCTTGCGGCCAAAGGGAGCGACGACGACGCCTGTGTCGCGGTCGAGGATCCAGATCACGCCGTTCTCGCCGTCGCCGACGAGCAGATATTTCTGCTTGGGATCGTGCGAGAAGGCCACCGACCACGCGGAACCGGTGCCCAAGGTCTCCGCGCGCACGATGAATTCCTTTACGAATTTGCCGTTCTTGGTAAACACCTGAATTCTGTCGTTGCCGCGGTCACAGACGTAGACCAGGGCGTCGACGGAAATGGCTACGCAGTTGATCGGGCCGCGAAACTGCTTTGCTGGGGGATTGGCCTGGTCGTAGGCAGCGGGCTGCCCGTTTTCGATCTCGCTGAGCGGCATTCCGTAGGCTCCCCATCCGCGCTTGAACGCGCCGGTGTTGGAGTCGTACACGACCACGCGCCGGTTCATGGCGCCATCGGCGATGTAGACCTCGTGAGCGGCATCGTCGACGGTCATCGTGTCGGGCGCGCCGAGGTAACTGGTGTTTTGATTGTTAGCGGGCTCGCGCGTGGGATGGCCAATCTCGAGGAGCAGCTTTCCGTCATTCGAGAGCTTGAGGACTTGCCGGTCCCAGGGCAGCGTCTGGTCCGGGGGCTGACCGGCGGTAAAGGAAAACTGGGCGAACCAGTTTCCCGCGATCCAGAGGTTGCCTTGCTTGTCGATCCAGAGGCCATGTTCGTCGGTTGGCCAGTCGGGGATCGGCGAGTCGGTGGGAAAGCTCGGGCCGCCCCAGGATTTGAGCACGCGGCCCGCGTCGTCGAGTTCGATCACGCTTGGCGCGGGAACGCAGCAGACCGAGCGAGGAGGCTTTTGCGTGGCGCCAGATTGCTCGGCGGGAACGGTGCGAGGAGATGAGAGGATCCAAACGTGATCGTCCTTGTCGACGGCTAGGCCATGGATGTTCCCCGTGATCCATCGATTAGGCAGCTCCTGGGGCCAGGAAGGGTCGAGCCGGTAGACGGGCGCGTCTTGGGCTTGCGCGCGGGCTCGGCGGGCAGGCAGAGGGCGCCGAAGAGGCCCAGGCAGAGGAGCCCAAACTGCGGGAGGCCGCTTGATTTTCCGGGGGTACCCCCACCCCCCCTGTTTCTACAACGATATCATTCGATGGGGGTTGCGGTGTGGGGTGACGCATCGATGTCATTCTAAAGGACTTGCTCGTACGTTCATCTGCTTTGTTATGTGATAGTTGCGGACTTTCCCAGTTTGGTGCGTCGCGGGGTTGCCGGACGGGGTCGCGCGGGACAGCGCTGGCTCGGGCGGACCATGCCGGGGAAGGGTCAAGAGTGTCGTCGGTTACAAACATAAGGCATTATACCATGCGCTGCAAGTTTTATTACTTAAACATAAGAATACCTATACGGTAATATAGAACTGCGTTATAGAGTCTGCGCGCGAGAACTTTAGCGGGTCAGCTTTGTGTCGCCCCTCCAGGGCTTACCGCTACTTCGGTTTGCTTTCCCGGCGCTTCCGCGCCGGGCTATGTTTGTGCCGTCCCTGGCGGGACTTTCCGTGGGTAGCGCGGCTGGCCGCTGGAGCAATTGTGCGGCACTCGAGTCGCGCTCAAAACGTCGGAGAGGACCTAGGTTTCAGAGTGCGAAACCTGGCGCATGCGGGTTCGGGATGGCAAACGGGCGGTGCGACTTGAGATGGGCTCGGCCCTAGGGAGCGCGTTGTCGGGCACCGCACCGCAGCAAAGTGCACCGCACAGACAAAAGCAGATCCCTCGGCCTGCGGGCCTCGGGATGACAACTAGGAAATAATGCGGACCGGGATGACACGCTTTCGTGCGGGCCTAGAGTAGTTCGCAGCGCAGTACGGTGACGGCTTGGCCGGAGACAAAAACGCGGTCGCCGACGCAACGGGTGCGGACGTAGCCGCCGCGCACAGACGCTTGGTATCCGATGAGGCCGTCGCGGCCCAGGCGCTCTTTCCAGAATGGGGCCAAACAACAGTGGGCTGACCCTGTGACTGGATCTTCGTCAATTCCCGCGCCGGGTGCGAAAAAGCGCGAGACGAAATCGTAGTCTGAGCCGGCGGCGCGGCTGGTGACAATCACACCGCGTGCGTTCAGGCCGCTCAACACGGAAAAATCGGGATGAAGGTTACGGACCTGCTCTTCAGCGTCGACTTCGACCAAATAGTCGAAGCGCGAACGGCCCACGTACTTCACCTGCACACCTAACCCTGATTCGAGGGCTACAAGGCGAGCGGCCGGTTCCGCAGGCGTCGACGGAAAATTCATTTCAATCCAGGCACCCTTCTTCTCGGCGGTGAGCAGGCCGGAGCGAGTGTGAAAGCGAGCCACCTGGTCGGTTCTAAGGTTTCCTTCTTCCCAGAGGACATGGGCGCTTGCCAATGTGGCGTGGCCGCATAGATCGACCTCGATCGTCGGCGTAAACCAGCGCAGATCAAAGTCATCGTCGCGCCGAAGCAGAAAAGCGGTCTCCGAAAGGTTCATCTCGCGGGCCACGAGTTGCATCCACTGCTCGTCGCGAGGATGAGCCAGCAGGCAGACAGCTGCCGGATTGCCGGTCAATGGTGTCGCCGTAAAGGAGTTTACTTGGGTGATTGCGATGCCCATGGTTACGTCCTCTATTTGGCTTTCGATTTGGCCGGAGTGCCGCCAGAATACCAAAGCAAGATCTTCGACGGTGCACCTACTAAGAGAAGCCCATTATGACGGCGGGAACGAAGCATGGAATCACTCGTCAGCGTCCGCCAGGCAACGCTTCAAGATGCGGGCGTGGTGTCGGGTATTCTTCGCGAGGCGGCTCGCTGGCTCGAGGAATTGGGCAAACCTTTGTGGCGAGAAGGCGAGCTAAATTCGACGAGTATTGTTGCCGACGTTGCTGCGGGTCTTTTCTTTATTGCGGAGTGTTCGGGCGACGCTGCCGGAGTCGTGAAATTTCAATTGGAAGATTCGATCTTCTGGCCCGACGTGCCCCACGGGGAAGCGGCCTACATTCATCGCTTGGCGGTGCGGAGACGGTATGCGGGCACCGGCGTATCTGGGGCGCTCCTTCGTTGGTCTGTTCAGCAGACACAGGGGCTAGGCCGCAGGTTTTTGCGCCTGGACTGCGAGGAGTCGCGGCCGCGTTTGCGAGCGGTCTATGAGTCTTTCGGATTTCGGCATTGTGACGACAGGCAAGTCGGGCCTTACTTTGTGTCGCGATACGAATACGATGTGACGGAGTAGCCGCGCGGTGCCTGTCTTCAGACCCAAAAGCAGTTCCTCGGCCTGCGGGCCTCGGCATGTCACCGGGATGATGAGGCTCTAGCAGAAGCTCGGCCCGGAATCCTCCTTTTCGTGAAGGGGCGCCCATCTGGCGCGTTGAGAGTGCGCGGCCGACGCGTTGTCTTCCCCGCTGGGGGCTGCTCTGAGTGAAGATCGTTGCGTCGTGGAGTGGAAGGTGGGTATTATCAGGCGATTCGACGTCTCCGCCGGAAATTTAGGATTGAAGGCTATCGATGAGAGCATTGCTCCCGGCCCTGCTCTTTTTGCTGTCGTTGTTGCTTGTGCTTGGCGCTAGCTGTGCCTTCCTTGCTGCTGGCGCTTCCGCTGGACAAAATGATCCGTCGCAGGAACCTGCCGAATCTGCCACGCCAGGAAGCTCGCCTATCGACGTAGAGAATTGGGTCACGCCCAAGTCCGGCTGGCTGTACGTGCTCGACTCCAAACCTGATGCGAACGCGCCGGGGGGATGCATCTGGTTGCTCGATCCTGGGAGTGGCGAAGTGAAGGGCAAAATTCGCACGGGCGGCCATGCGGATTTTGCGCTTTCACCGGATGGCAGCACCCTCTATGTAGCGTCGGATGCCGACGGCGATTTGAGCGACCTTGCGGTGATCGATACCGCGCAAGGCATGATTGTTGAAAGGGCCACGATCGCGCAGCGTGCGGTGGCTGATGCGCCGATGCCATTCTCCACGATGGCCGTTTCCGGAGATGGATCGACGCTGCGAGTCCTGATCCAGACGCCCGGATCGGGAGACGCGGAATCGTATTTGCTCGCCGCGTTCGACACGCGGGCCGGAGACTTTCTGCCTGGAAGCGTGCGCCTTGGGAACTGCGGTCCAGGCCGCTTCATCTCGTACCCCAGCGCGGATCAGTTCGATTTTCTGTGTCCGAGGACCAATAAAGTCAGGCTCATTAAGGTGGACGATCAGTCCAACACGCTCCGAAACTCTGAGGTGGTATTCCCGTGGGAACGGCGAGTTGGCGTTGCCGAGGCTCTGGAGGATTCCGGCGGTCAAACGATAGCGATCGTTCGCGGAGATGGGGCCATTGTCACGATGGATATCGCGAAGCTGGAGTTTGACGCTACCAAGACGGGTCCCGATGTTCCGGCACGTATTTACCCTGCCGCTTGGCCGACTTCGCCGGACGGCAGCAAGCTTTATCTGGGTTATCGGGATGTTTACGAGCGTTCCAGCGATAACCGCTTTTATCTGGATTACGGCCGGCCCCCAAACGCTCGTCCCGCTGGATCGACCCCCAAGGAATTTCGGGTGTACGACACGCGCACTTGGCGGAAGATTGGCAGCATTGGCACCAAGATGCCCTTCTGGAGCGCGGTGGCCGGGGGAGATGGCAGGTGGCTCTACGCGATGGTTCCGAGGAAGCACACCATCTTGGTGATTGACACCGCGGCGATGCGGCAGACGGGCACTATCAGCGTCGGCGGGATGCCGACGCTGGCGTTGGTTGCGCCGTGAGGGGGGCGCGCATGCTCACCATGGTCACAATGTGGGAGAGGACCCACGTTTCAGATTGCGAAACCTGGGGCACCCGGCAACGGGTCGGTACGAGGTGAGACGGAACCGGGCCTCGGGCGCCGCACCGCACCGGGCATCACCGAAATGCCGACGCTGGCGTTGGTTGCGCCGTAAGGGGCGGGCATGCTCTCAAAACGTGGGAGAGGACCCAGGTTTCAGAGTGCGAAACCTGGGGCACCCGGTAACGGGTCGGTACGAGGTGAGACGGAACCGGGCCTCGGGCGCCGCACCGCGCCGGGCATCACCGAAATGCCGACGCTGCGATGGTTGCGCCGTGAGGGGCGGGCACGCTCACAACGTGGGAGAGGACCCAGGTTTCAGAGTGCGAAACCTGGGGCACCCGGGCTCGGCGCTACGATCCACAACTATGTAGGCGACCCAAAGCGGTCATCGATCCGTGCCCCAAAAACCCATTAGCGCCATCTGAATCTTACCGATAACCAGGAGTGCGCGTCCTACGTAAGCTCCGCTTGCGCTTGGGAACGCTGGTCACCAGAATCGTTGTGTGCATGCTGGTCACTTAGAAAACGCTGGGAATACCGTGCTGGGTGGGTTCTGCTGCTGGGTTCTGCTGGGCCCGACGGATTGCGGATTGGGAGTGGGACGATGAAAAAGGTGATGATCGCAGGACTGGCCTTGGCGACGCTTGCGCTCGCGGGCGGGGTGCGCGCGCAAGAGCAGCTTATGAAGGTGAAGGGCGGGCATGAGCTGGGGGAAACGGCCGAGCAGTTCTTTTCGGAGGGGCAAGAGAAGGTGGCGCTCGAAGCGTGCGCGACGGGCAATTTCAAGGGTGTGGTGAAGTCGATCGCACACGAGATCAAAAAGCATTGCGGCGAAATCGCCGACTCGCGGCGGCTGGCCATTGCCGGCAAACGCGAGAACTACCAGAGTGTCGGCGAGCCTTCCGAGATGAGGCAGGACACCTTCACCTTCGAGGACGGCTACCTCGTGAAGGTGGAGCTGGTGTATGCGATTCCGAACGCGGAATCGAACTATAGCGGTCATTCCTTCGCGGAGATTTTGTCGGGAACCAAGCAAGCCTACGGGCCTCCCACGAGCGAGACGACCAAGCAAGTCCAGGACGCTTATGGTGCGCCGTACGTGGCGCATCGTGAACTTTGGGAGGCTCCTCGTGCGGCGATTCTGATTACCGAGCAGCCCGGGCCGCGCGGATCGACGACGGTGGTAGCGCTCACGCGCGCCGAGTATGAGCGTACGATGGCGGCGGGCGGGGTGAAGCTGGCGAATCCTTTGGAGTAGCGAGGTCTGCCTGCAGTGCGGTGACTTAAGGCCGGGATGGTCACCGACGAGTATCTGGAAGTTGGTTCAGAAACAATCGAGCATTTTTCTTGGGGCTTTCTTCAGGGGCTAAAGCCCTGTGCGTTGCCGCCGTGTCGATGTCGGAGCTGAAGCTCCGACCCCCTATCTCCTGCCCACGAACCATTGGATCTTTATTTGACCGAGAGGCTCTTAAAGCTGCGGCTTAGAAACGTGGGCGCGAGCTGCGGCGGACGGGCACTGCGTGCGGCGGGGAGGAGGGCCAATCGCGAGATTGGCCCTCCGGGGGTAGCGTCGGCGCGCTGGGCGCGACGATGCCAGGCGAGTGCGGCGCTGGACGCGCCGGATAACGCTAAGAGGGCGGAAGGACCCACGTTTCGCGGAGCGAAACATGGGGCACCCGGCACCCGGCTGCGGCGTGCGAAGCGCGCGTCGCGCTATCCACGCAGCGTGCGCGGCCGGGCACGGGCCGCGTGCGAACAAACGAGGTAAACTGTGGCGTCGGAGGTGGCGCGCGTGCGCGGGAAGAGACTCACGATTGTGCAGGTGGGGGATCCGGTGCTGCGGCAACGCGCCCGCGCGTTGACGGCGGAGGAGATTCGCAGCCGGGAGATTCGGCAACTGATCGCGCAGATGCGGCAGACGATGTACGACGCTCCGGGCGTGGGCCTGGCGGCGCCGCAAATTGGTTTGCCGCTGCAAATCGCGGTCATTGAAGACCGCGAGGATTACCTCGAAGAGATCGACGACGAGAAACTCGCCGAGCGCGAGCGGCGCGTTGTTCCGTTTCACGTGATCATCAATCCGACCCTTACCATCATTGATTCTCCCCGGAGTGGGGATTCTCCTCGGAGCGGGGAGTCTCCGCGGGCGGGAGATTCTGCGCGGGCTGGGAACGCGGGGCGCGGTAAGGAGGCTCGCGAGGACGTGCGATTTTTCGAGGGATGCCTGAGCTTGGCCGGCTTTACCGCTTTGGTGCCCCGAGCGCGGCGCGTGCGCGTGGCTTGCCTCGACGAGCACGCACGGCACAAAACCATCGAGGCGTCCGGCTGGTACGCGCGCATCCTGCAACATGAAATTGATCACCTCAACGGTCGCCTATATATCGATCGCATGGATGTGCGCACGTTCGTTTCCCTGGACAATTTTGACCGGTTCTGGAAGGGCAAGCCGGTCGAAGAGGTTCGCGCGGCGCTGGAGGAGAAAGGCTAGAGGGCTTCCCCGCGGTCGGTTTTGGTGCTTTGGTTTCCTTCCTTGCTCCTTTCTTGGCCTTTCTTTCTTTCTTCCTTCCTTCCTTCCGAATTGCGAGATTAAAAGCAGATCCCTCGGCCTGCGGGCCTCCGGGATGACAACCGGTTGAGCTTCTACTTGGTTTCGTCTGGCGTCCAGGGCTCGATCCAGAAGTCCAGGGCGAGCCACAGGCTGTAGGCGGGCCGCACGAACAGCAAGCTCAGGAAGAGCGTGAAGACCATCCAGAGCGCGAATGTCTGGTTCTCGGAGAGCGACGCGTGGGGCACGCCGGGCAGCAGAAGGGTCGTGAGATAGACGGCGATCAGCACCGTGACGGCGAAGACGTACGTCAGGATCATGCCGCCGATGAAGTAGCCGGGCTCGCGGAAGTATGAGAGGCCGCAATTCGGGCAGCGAGGGTAGACGCGGTTGGGCCAGCCGCGGAAGATCGGGCCCTGATGGCAGTTTGGGCAGCGCTGCCTGAGCGCGTAACCGATGGCTCGGAGCAGCGGCGGTCTCACGGACGCTCCCCGTTGTGCGAGAACCCCATACCGTTGTGCAAGAACTGCATACGCGTTGTGCAGGACTCCCCACCTAGTGTATCCCGCCGCATGCGCAGTTCGGCGGGGAGGTGCGCACACGGTGTGGTGATCCAGGTCACAGCGCGGAATGCGCTGCGCGTTGAGAATGGGCGTGGGCACGAATTGGGAGGTGGTTTATGAGACTGAGCGAAGCACCCACCAAAATCGGATTCAAGAACGTTTTGTTCGCTACGGATTTTTCGCCCGTTTCGCAGACGGCGCTGCCGTTTGCCGAGAGCGTGGCGAGGCGCTACGGGTCGAAGTTGATCGCGGCTCACGCGATTTCGCCTGAAGAGACGCGGCTGGTTCCGGCAGAGGCGTGGGGCGCCTGCCAGCAGGCCATCGAGGACGGGGCCAGGCAGGAGATGAACGGCCTGGACGTTCGGCTGGCGGCGATCCCGCATGAGGTGGTCGTGCGGCACGGAATGATTTGGAATGTCCTCTCTGAGTTGATCGAGGAGAAGGATGCGGATTTGCTGGTCATGGGCACGCACGGGCGTTCGGGAATTGGCAGGCTGCTGATGGGCTCGGTGGCCGAGGAAGTTTTCCGCCAGGTGGCTTGCCCGGTACTGACGATCGGGCCGGGGATCGCGGCACACGCGGTGCCCCAAGCGGAATTTAAGGAGATTGTTTTCGCCACGGACTTCAGCCTCGACTCACTGGCCGCCGCGCCGTACGCGCTTTCGCTGGCGCAGGAGTTCCAGGCTCGCCTGACGCTGGTGCACGTGGTGGCGGAAGCTGGAGAGCTGATCCACGGGTCGGCGATCCCCGATTGCGAGCGCATCCTGGCGGATCTGCGAGCCATCGTTCCACTGGATGCGGAGATGTGGTGCCGGCCGGAATGCGACGTGAGATTCGGAGCGCCCGCGGCTGGCATCCTGGAGGTCGCTGCGGAAAAACGCGCCGACCTGATCGTGCTGGGCGTGCGGCCGGGCCATGTTGGCGCCGCGACTCACGCGCTGGCAGCGACCGCACATAGCGTGCTGCGTTGCGCGCCTTGCCCGGTACTGACGGTGCGAGAACGCCGGGCATAGCCGGGCGCTCGATCAGCCGAGCGGAGTATTGAAAATTTAACTGTGGGGCATCACTAATTTGCCGTCAATTTCCAGTTTAACCACTTGTCATCCCGGTTTTGTCGGGATATACAGTTTTCCCTGTAGGGGGAAGTCGCCGGCGCCGGCTTCCCCACGCAGCCATCCGTTTGAACCGCTCAGCCCGCTCGGGGCAACCGCGCTGCCGAAGTTTCACAGCAGTCATGCATTACGGCCCGCGGTCTACGGCCGGGCGCGACTACTTGTTACTCATACGGCACGGTTCGGATGGGTCGTCCGAGACAGGCTGAGCATTCATGAGGTAACTTGCAGGCCGTCAAGGTTGTACCCCCCTTCCGAAAAAAGCAGGATCACCCCTTCAACAGCGTGAGCACCCGATGGGTGTCTTTCGGTGGAAATGAAAGTGTTCAATATTGGACAGAAAATGGGACTGGGAGCCTTTAAAAAATGATCGGCGTTTTGTGCAAATCCTCTCGCCAGAGCCTGATCGCAGGAGGCAGCATGACTTTTCGCAGGGCCCGATGTGTCTTCCGTAGCGCAGCGGTCTTCGGCGCCTTCTTCTTCCTGGCGACCGCGACGCGCGCGCAGCAGAGCCCCAAGGCATCGGGCCAAAGTTCTTCGGCCGCCGCGAACACCCAGGGCAGTTCACAGAGCGCTCCCTCGTCGGATTATGTAGGCGCGGAGACGTGCAAGACCTGCCACGAAGATATCTATAACAACTGGGAAAAAACGCCCCATTGGAAGACCACCCTGGACACCAAGGGCGGTCCTTCGCGCCAGGGCTGCGAATCCTGCCATGGCCCCGGCGCCGCGCACGTAGCCGGCGGCGGCGACGTCACCAAGATATTCACGTTCAAGAAGGCGTCGACCAAAGAGGTCAACGAGCGCTGCATGACCTGCCACGCCGGCGGCACGCAGCACATGGACGCCATCAATTCCGAGCACACGAAAAACGACGTGAGTTGCATTTCGTGCCATTCGCCGCACCACGCCGCGCCAGGGCAAGGGGAGTTCCTGTTGACCAAGGCGCAGCCCGAGCTCTGCTACTCGTGCCACCTCAACAAGAAGCCGCGAGTTCGACATGCCCTTTCACCACCGCGTGAACGAGCATTTGATCCAGTGCACCGATTGCCACAACCCGCACGGCACGGTCGAGGCCAAGCAGGTGCGGACCTCGGCGGCGCAGGACGCGGTTTGTTACACCTGTCACGCGGACAAGCGCGGGCCGTTCGTGTTCGAGCACGAGCCGCTGAAGATCGAAGGTTGCGAGTCCTGCCACACGCCGCACGGGTCACCCAATGCGCACCTGCTGAAGATGAGCCAGGTGAACCTGCTGTGCTTGTCGTGCCACACGTCGTCGTTCGCCAACGCGCCCGGCGCTCCGTCCTTCCATAACCAGGCCGCGCAATATCAGGCCTGCACGCTATGCCACACGCAGGTTCACGGGTCGAACGTCGACCCCACATTCTTTAAGTAGGGGACCCGCCATGAGAGCATGCGATTGGGAAGAGGGCAAGCGAGTGGGCAGTTCAGGCGAGGTGGTTGCGGCGCACGGGTCGACCGGAAGCGCGCATCGGCGGAGCGACTCGGCGTGGCTGCTGGTGTTTGGCTTGGCGATCTCCGTGGCGGGGGCCGTGGCGGGCTCCGCGGCGCCGGCCAGGGCGCAAGAGCAACCGGCGAGCCAGGCCCTAACTGTGTCGCCAGCAGCGGACCCGGGTCAGGACCCGCAGGAGTCCACCAACAAGAAGGCGGGCGATTACTCGATCCAACAATCGGTCGAGTTCGGTTATCGGGACAGCATCATCCACGGGAACCTCGACAACTACGACACGTTCGAAAATCTGACGTCGGGAGTGCGGCTGTTCGATTACTCGGTGGAGATGCATTCGATCGACCACCGGGGCATTTTTTTCGACAACCTGTCGTTTGTGAACTCGGGGTATGGGGGCGACCCGAACGACATTTCGCGCCTGCACTTGGATAAGAACAAGTGGTACGACTTTCGTGTGATGTTCCGGCGAGACAAGAACTACTGGAACTACAACTTGCTGGCGAATCCGTTGAACCCCACCACCGGTCCGCTTCCGGAACCGTACGGTTCGATCATCAACTCGCCGCACGCGATGGACCTATCCCGCCGCATGCAGGACTACGACCTGACGCTGTTCCCGCAATCTCGTTTGCGCGTGCGCTTCGGGTATTCTCGCAACACCAACAGCGGGCCCGAGTCGGCCACGGTGGAGGGCGGGACCGAACCGCTGCTCAGCGAGAACGTGAACGAAGTCACCAATTCGTACCGGATGGGCGTGGACTACCGCGGCCTTCCGAAGACCACGCTGTCGTTCGATGAGTTGCTGACCTACACGGATATCAACAACAGCATTACCGACAATAACTTGCTCTTTCAACTCACCAACGGCACTCCCGTGGACCTGGGCGTGGTCTCGAACGGCACCTCGCCGTGCACGGCCGTTTCGATTACGCCTCCGGTTGCGAGCTCGACGTGCAACGGGTATACGATGTACAGCCAAGTGCAGAATCCGCGATCCCAGTTTCCCGTGGAGCGCTTCGGTTTTACCTCGTCGTACGTGAAGAATTTTGCGACCAGCGGCTCGGTGAGCTATAGCGAAAGCAGGAACACGGTCACGGGCTTTGACGAAAACATCGCCGGATGGTCGAGCCGAACGCTGGCGGCAGGCAGCACGCACGGCAGGGCCGACACGGGCCGACCGGGTGTCGACCAGCGCGAATTGGTCGGGCGACTACAGCGTGACCAGCAAATTCAGCATCCTCGACAAATTTTTCTTTGACGATTTCAGAATACCGTCGTATTGGGCTACGGCCGACACCAACGTGTTCGACGAGCCGAACCCGCCGGCGCTGGCCGGCATGCTGCGCCTGCCGTTCTATCCCACGACCTATAACCTGGCCAACTTTGCGACGCTCTGTCCCGCCCCGTACACCGGGGTGAACTGCCCGCAGCACAGCGCGAGCTCCGGCGCCGATGTCACCAATGAACTGGCTACCTCGTTCCTGGGACAGAACCGCAGATCGAATACCTTCGAAGTGAAATACGATTTCACGCGCCGCGTCAGCGCCTATGTTGGCTATGAGTTCACGGCCCGCACGATCCAAGACTTCAGCGCCACCTGGGACACCGGCGAAATCTATCTCCCGGGAGGCGCGGGAGGCACGCCGGGTCTCGCGGAAGGCGGCACCAAGACGGGCAATTACTACTTCGCGGCGCGCGGCGACTGCGCGATCCTGGCGACGGGTCAGCTGCCCGCGGGTTGCACCCTCAATCCCAACGGCTCGATCCAGGAAGGTACGAGCAACAATCTCGTGCCCGAAGCAGGCAACGATAGCGTGCGGAACACGTACGAGATTCACGAGCAGGACGGGCTAGCCGGCGTGACCGCCCGTCCGATCGACTCGCTGCGACTCAATGGGGATGTGGTGTTCGGCTACAACGATAATTCCTTCACCCGCATCAGCCCGCGCCAGGTGCAGAGTTACAAAGTGCACGCACGCTACAGCCCGCGCCCCTGGGCCAATCTAGACGCCGCAGCGAACCTCGACGAGAATCGCGACAACGTCTACACGGTGGATAACATCGAGCACTCCCGCACCTACAGCGTCGCGGCGATGCTCGCGCCGAAGTCCACCTTCTGGATCAATTTGGGCTACAACTATCTCGACATCTACACGCAGACAGAGATTTGCTTCGTGGACACCGGTTCGACGGTGTTCACCGCGGCCAACTCGCCCTGTCCCATCGTGGCCTCGGTCGTGGCCGGGGACACCCTGGGAACGCTGTCGTATTACAAGAGCCGCGACAACTACGTATACGTGGACGCCATGTATAAGCCGCAGAAGCGCGTGACCGCCATGGCGGGATATGGGGGCAGCATCGTTCGCGGCAGCACGACCTTCC
Source organism: uncultured Acidimicrobiales bacterium (assembly GCA_963846125.1). Lineage (GTDB taxonomy): Bacteria > Actinomycetota > Acidimicrobiia > Acidimicrobiales > UBA8190 > Chersky-840. The sequence goes on along the minus strand of CAWJUR010000003.1, from coordinate 1,395,886 downwards.
TGAATGCCCTCACGCCGAGCGGCACCCTCGATTTCACCTACCTCAAGCCGTTCGTGAGCGTGTCCTTTGACATCTATAAAGGGCTGAGCTACAAGACGGCCTGGAACTACTTTGGGTACGATACGCACGGCTTCGCGAATCCGGTGGGGCTCGCGCCGTTGCCGTCGGAGGATTTCAACGGGAGCAACGTCACATTTTCGTTGCGGTATTTGTTCTAGGGGCTAGACGAACGCAGGCGTTCTCAGAAGAAGGAGACAATTGAGATGACAGACTTCGCGCTTCGAATCAGCGGCAAATTAGTAACGGTGCTCGCGCTCGCGCTTGCTCTAGGCGTAGCCGCGCGGGCCGACGACGCTTCCATGAAGCTGTATCAGATGAAATGCGTCGCTTGTCACGGGGCCGATGGCGTTGGCGGAACTCCCGCGGGCAAGGCTCTGAAGGTCACCGATTTCCATGATCCCGACGTGCAAAAGATGAGCGACGCGGACCTTACCACCATCATCGCGATGGGCAAGAACAAGATGCCGGCGTATGGCAATACCTTGAAGCCCGAGGAAATCAAGGGCTTGGTCGCCTACGTCCACGAACTAGGCGGTAAAAAGTAGCGGAGTAAGAAGTAGGCCGTCAAAGACTAGATCGGCGAGGCCCGCCTGCCCTCGCAGGCTGCGGCGATGTTGGCAGCAAGCTTCCTGTTTTACCCGGAGCGCTATGACTTTCATACCCGGTCCGACAACGCTGCTCTATCTGCTGATCGCTGTTTCGATCCTGCTGATTGTCTTCCTGATTTCGCGGCCTTCGTTGACGGCCAGCCGCGCGGGGAAGCAATTGGCCTTTGTGGTTCTTTTCGTGCTCCCGGTGGTCGTGGCGTCCATGGGCGCCGCCGAACACATGCGCCGGTCGGAGCAGACCGAGTTTTGCCTCTCCTGCCATATCATGGCGCCGTACGGACAAAGCCTTTACATCGATGATCCGGCTCACGTTCCTGCGGCTCATTTTCAGAATGCCCGCATCCCGCGCGACGAGGCCTGTTACACCTGCCACACCGACTACGTCATGTACGGCACGATCCTGACCAAAATCGGCGGGCTGCGGCACGTATACGTGCAGTATCTGGGCAAGCCGGAAAATCCCATTCACCTGTACACCCCCTACAACAACCGCGAATGTTTGCACTGTCACGATGGAGCGCGTTCGTTTGTGGAGGGCGCGACGCACATGGCCATCATGCCGGATATTCTCTCGAACCAGATCTCCTGCATCTCCAGCGGCTGCCACGACAAGGTCCATGACGTGGCGCATCTGAGCGAGCTGAAGTTTTGGCAGGAGCCCAAATGAACGCTACCGAACAGCGCATGACGCGCTACCTGCGCATCTCTGGAGTCCTCATCATCCTGGGTCTGCTGGTGGAAGCTCTGTCCCTGATCCGGACTCACCCGCTGTCCTTTCTGTCGTTCATGTTTATCGGCGGCGCATTGCTTGTGGCTGGCGTCGCGACTTATCTCTATTCGCTCGTGGCCGTAGCCGCCCATCCGTCCTCGGAGGAGCATACCTGAGAGCCCGCTTCCGCTGGTCCTGGCGCGGCCCCCTTCATGTGTTCGATCCGTACCTGTTGCGGCGCTCCGCTTGCGCTCGCCGCGGTTATCCGCTGGCGCTCTTTTATTTTCATGCATTCCCGCACCGCCTCCTCGATCCTCGGCGCGCGGGCGACGCCGGTTTGGCCGCCCAATCCGGTCCCGCATGACACCAGAACGCCGTTTCGCCGCCGATCCCTCCTTCGACATTCTTCGTGGCGAACCGAATCCGCTCGACGCGATTTTCCGGCCGAAGTCAGTCGCGGTGATTGGCGCGACTGAACGCGAGGGAAGCGTCGGGCGCACAGTGGTCGACAATCTCATGAAGGGCGGGTTTGCCGGGACGCTCTGCGGCGTGAATCCGCATCGACGCGAGGTCTTGGGCGTGCCCGCGTATCCTTCGCTCGCGGAGGCGCCCGGCAAACTCGATCTGGCGGTAGTGGTGACGCCGGCGGCCACCGTGCCCGGCGTGATCCGCGAGTGCGCTGCGGCGGGCGTGGCGGGCGCGGTGATCATTTCCGCTGGATTCAAGGAAATCGGGCCCGACGGAATTCGGCTGGAGCAGGAGACGCTCGCGGAGGCGCGGCGCGGAAACGTCCGGCTGATCGGGCCGAACTGTCTGGGAGTGACCATTCCATCCGCCAAGCTCAATGCGACGTTCGCGCAGTCGATGGCGCTCTCCGGCTCGGTGGCGTTGCTGAGCCAGAGCGGGGCGCTGTGCACCGCGATTCTCGACTGGAGCTTGCGGGAAAATGTGGGCTTCAGCGCGTTCGTCTCCACGGGCTCGATGCTCGATGTCGGCTGGGGCGACCTGATCTATTACTTTGGAGATGACCCGCACACGCGCAGCATCCTGCTGTACATGGAATCGATCGGCGATCCGCGATCGTTCCTCTCAGCGGCGCGGGAGGTGGCGCGCGCCAAGCCCATCATCGTCATCAAGGCGGGACGAACGGCGGCCGCGGCCAAAGCCGCCGCATCGCACACCGGCGCGCTGACCGGCAGCGACGACGTGCTGGACGCGGCCTTCCGGCGCTGCGGCGTGTTGCGCGTGAACCGCATCGCGGAGCTGTTTGAGATGGCCGATGTGCTCGGCAAACAGCCGCGTCCGCACGGAAAGCGCCTGGCGATTGTGACCAACGCCGGGGGACCGGGCGTACTGGCCACTGACGCATTGCTGATTGCCGGCGGCGAGCTTGCAGCGCTTGCTCCTGCAACCATGGAGGCGCTGAACGCGCGGCTGCCGGCGCACTGGAGCCACGGCAACCCGGTGGATATTCTCGGTGACGCGGATCCGGTGCGCTTGGGTGACGCGGTAGAAACGATTCTGCGCGATCCGGGATGCGATGGCCTGCTGGCGATACTCTCGCCGCAGGGCATGACCGACCCGACGCGCAGCGCCGAGCAGCTCGCGGCCCGCGCCCAACATGCCGCCATTCCAATCCTGGCGAGCTGGATGGGCGGCCAATCCATGGCGCCGGGAGCTGCGCTGCTGAGCCGCGCGGGAATTCCTACGTTTGACTATCCGGATTTTGCGGCGCGCGTGTTCACGTACTTGTGGCAGTACGCGGAGAATCTCCGGGCGCTGAGCGAAACGCCGGCCTTGCCCACCGCGGCGGATGCGCAAGTGGACCGCTCGCGAGCCGCGCAGGTATTGAGCACGGCGAGCGTCGGGGGCCGGACGCTGCTCACCGAGTGGGAATCGAAGCAGCTTTTGGCGGCCTACGGCATCCCGGTGGTTCCGACGGAACTTGCGCGCGACGCGAACGAAGCCGTGGCGCACGCCGAACGAATGGGCTATCCCGTGGTCCTTAAGCTGCATTCGGAAACGATCACGCACAAGACCGACGTTGGCGGCGTGCAACTCGACCTGGCCACTCCGGAGGCCGTGCGCGGCGCGTTTGCCAAAATCCAAGCGGCACTCGAGCAGCGCGGCGCCGCCGCGGCGTTCGGGGGAGTTACCGTTCAGCCCATGGTGCGGCGCACGGGCTACGAGCTGATCCTGGGCTCGAGCCCCGATCCGCAATTTGGCCCCGTGCTGCTGTTTGGGACGGGCGGGCAGTTGGTCGAGGTGTATCGGGACCGATCGCTGGCGCTTGCCTCCTCTGACGACCACGCTGGCGCGACGGTTGATGGAACGAACACTCATCTACCGCGCGCTTCAGGGCGTGCGTGGGCGCAAGCCTGTGGACCTCGGCGCGTTGGAGTTGCTGCTGGTGCGGTTCAGCCAGATGGTGGCTGAGCAGCGGCGCATCAAGGAGATCGATATCAACCCGCTGCTGGCTTCGCCGGAGGGTTGCCTGGCGCTCGACGCGCGGGTGGTTTTGTACGACGCGGCCATTCACGACGCCGACCTGCCCACGCTGGCGATTCGGCCATATCCCGCGCAGTATGTGTCTTCATTCACGGCGCGCGACGGCGTGTCGATTCGCATCCGGCCGATTCGCCCGGAAGACGAACCGGCGCTGGTCCGTTTTCATGAGAGGCTTTCGGAGGAGACGGTGTTCCTGCGCTATCTGCAGAACCTCAAGCTCGATCGCCGCGTGGCCCACGAGCGGCTGACGCGGATTTGCTTCATCGACTACGACCGCGAGATGGCGCTGGTGGCCGAGCGCACGACGGGGGGAAGGGAAGAGATCGTGGCCGTGGCCAGGTCCGGCAAGCTGCACGGCCGCAACGAAGCGGAAGTCGCGATCCTGGTGCAGGACGACTTTCAGAGGCGAGGCCTGGGAGGCGCGTTAATGCAACGGTTGGTGGACATCGCGCGAGAGGAGAATGTCGCTCGCGTCATTGCGTTCATGCTGGCGGAAAATTTGGGAATGCAGAGGATCGCCGTCAAGGCCGGTTTTGTGCTCGACCGTGCCAGCGATCCTCAGATGTTCGTGGCGACCAAAGACCTCGCCGTTCTGTAGCCTGCCGGTACGGCGGCTGTCGAGCCATTGCGGGCCGCCGATAAGGCCAACTCATGCGGCGACGAGGGCTTCGAGGGCCGGCTTGTTGCGGATCAAAACGCTGGGGCCCTTGGTGGTAATCAGCGACTTTTGCCTGAGGTCGCTGAGGGTGCGCGTGACGGTCTCGCGCGAGACGCCGACGATCTGCGCGATCTCCTCGTGCGTCAGCGCTACGTTCATACGGATTCCCTGATTGGTTTCCTTCCCGGTGGTGGCACGGTCCAGCAAGAAACGTGCGACCTTTTCTTCCGCCGTGCGGGAAAGTCCCATCGAGCGAATCTGAAAACAGGCGGCCTGGTAGTCGTTGCTGATCTGCTCGGTAACGTGCGACGCCGATGTCCCGGTGGTCGTGCATCAGCCGCTGAAACGCTTCGCGCTTGATGAAGTTGACTTGGCAAGGCTCGAGGGTTTCGGCGGAGAGCTCGTAGGGTTTGCCGGACATCGCGCCGTTGATGCCGATCAACTCGCCCGCCTCGGCAATGTGCAAAATAATGATTTTACCTTCCGCCGAGGTCATGGTCAGTTTCACGCGGCCCTTGCACAGCAGATAGACTCCGCGGGGCATCTGGCCTTCGACAAAGAGAACCGCGTTGGCCGGATACGAACTCGTGAATTTTACTTCCTCGAAGGATTTCAGGGCCGGCGCGGAGAGCTGGCAAAAGAAGCCGTCTTTTCTCCACGCACAGGACGCGCAATTGTCGATGATTTCAAGCCCGTAGGGTGCTGGCATGGTGGTTCTCCTTTTTCGCTCGCTTTGTCATTCTCTTCGTGGTTTTGTGCGTGATGCCTCGCGCGGTTTTCTGGCTGGCGTCTTTCGCCTGCAAGAGTTGACGGATGAAATCGGAGCACTCGACGAGAGAAGCGCCTTCGCGCGCCATGCGGAGCAGCAGGTTGCGCCCGCGATCGTCCACGTAGCTGAGTCCTCGCAGATCGACCACGATGGCGCTGTCGAGCAGGCGCGAGGCAGCGGCGTCCCAGCAGTGCTCCAGTTCGTCGACCCAAAGCCCCCCGAGTTTGCCCTCGAGCTTCAGGATCGGGGAACCGCCGGTTTCGATTTGAGTGATTCTTAGCATTTCTGTCTCAACCTTCGCAGCTCTAGAGGGCAATTGCCGCACCATCTGGCGCAAGCGGCCAGAAACAGCTGTAGCGGTGCGTATTTAAATGAGTTAGAGCCATATGAGTCATCGGGAAGCTGCGTGCTTGGCCGCCCCTCGGTGGCGACATGTCGTCACATGATGAAGTATCGCCAGTCACTATGGCGATGGCTGTGGATCACAGAAGTGTCGGGCCTGCGGCACAGGGCCCGGCGCCTGCACGCTCTGCGGCGGCGGGTCAGATGTCTTTGCGGGTGATGCCCAGCTTCTGCATGCGGGAGTTCAGCGTGGTGCGATTCATTCCCAACTGCTCGGCCGCGCCTCCGGGGCCGGCGATCTTGCCGCCAGCGCGGCGCAGGACGCGGAGGATGTGCTCGCGCTCGATGTCCTCGAGCGCGGAGGAGGCTGCCGTCGGCGGGTTCCTCGAGCTCGAAGGGCGGCAGCTTGAGCGTGGCCCCCGGGGAGAGGATCACGGCGCGCTCGATCAGGTGTTCGAGCTCGCGGATATTGCCGGGCCAGCCGTAGTTCACCAGGGCTTGCATGGATTCGGGAGGAACGCTGTCGATGTTCTTCTTCATGCGCTTGGAATACTTCGACAGGAAATACTGAACGAGCAGCGGAATGTCTTCGCGCCGCTCGCGCAGCGGCGGAACGGAGATGGGAAAGACGTTCAGGCGATAGTAGAGATCGCGGCGAAACTCGCCGGCGGCGACCATTTTCTTGAGGTCGCGATTGGTGGCTGCGACGATGCGGGCATCGCTGGTGATCGTGCGCGAGCTTCCCAGGCGCTCGAACTCTTTTTCCTGCAGAGCGCGCAGCAGCTTGGCCTGGATGTCCAGCGGGATATCGCCCACTTCGTCGAGAAAGAGCGTTCCCTGGTTGGCCAGCTCCAAGCGGCCGATGCGCTGGGCGATCGCGCCGGTGAAGGCGCCCTTCTCGTGGCCGAATAGCTCGCTCTCGAGCAAGCCGGCGGGAATCGAGGCGCAATTGACGCGCACAAATGTCTTCGCGCGGCGCGGGCTCAGATCGTGCACGGCGCGCGCCAGCAGCTCCTTGCCGGTTCCGGTTTCGCCCAGAATGAGAACGGTGGAATCGGTGGGCGCCACCGTCTCGACCTGCTTCAGGACCCGGCGGATTTCGCGGCTCTGTCCGACGATCTCCTCGAAGTTGTATTCGCGTGCGAATCTCGTCCTCGAGATACTGCTTTTCCTCGGCGAGCCTCTCCTTCTGTTGCGAGACGCGCTGGTAAGCCATGGCGTTATCGAGCGCGATGGCGATTTGACTCGGCGATCTGGCCGAGCAAAACCAGATCCTCGTCGGTGAATGTTCCGGCCGACCGGCTCAGCAGATTCAGCGTTCCCAGCGCGCCGTCTCGCCCGACCAAGCGGCAGCCAGCAGCCGGATTGCACGGTCCGCTCCGGCGGGGCCGGGCGGCATCTTGTGCGGCCAGTTCTCATCGGGCTTTCCCTCCAGCAGCAGCGGCTGGCGCGTGTTGAAGACCCAAGCGGCGGGCGAATCGCCGGCGGGCGAGATCACCTCGTCTTCGGGAGACTCTCCGGCGGAGGCGCTGTCCAGCGGCTTCCCGTTTTAGCATTTTCGTTTCCGGGTCGTAGAAGGCGAGGGACGCGAAATCGAACTTCTTGATCTGCCGCAGGCAGGAAGAGATGGCCGCGAGCAGTTGGTGAATGTTCAGGCTGGAGACCAGCGCGTTGGTAATCTCCAGCAGAAACGCGTCGTGCGCGCGCTTCCGCTCGGTGATGTCGCGGGTGACCTTGGTGAAACCCAGAAGCTTTCCCGTCCCGATCGCGCAGCGCCGTGATCACCACGCTGGCCCAGAATCGCGAGCCATCCTTGCGAACGCGCCAGCCCTCGTCTTCCCAGCGCCCTTGCGCCGCGGCGATCCGCAGCTCCTCTTCGCGGCTTGCCGCGCTCGCGGTCTTCTCGGGTGTAGAAGCGGGAAAAATGCTGGCCAACAATTTCGTCCGCTCGATACCCTTTGATTTTTTCGGCGCCTTCGTTCCAGGTCTGCACGCGCCCCGTCGGGTCCAGCATGAAAATCGCGTAGTCCTTGACCTCGGCAACCAGCAAGCGAAATCGCTCCTCGCTCAGGCGCAGGGCCTCTTGCGCCTTCTTGCGATCGGAAATGTCGCGAATGGCCGCGGTGACCAGCAAGCCATCCGCATCCTCCAGCGGGCTCAGGCTGATTTCGACGGGAAAGGTACTGCCATCCTTGCGGCGCCCGAAAAGTTCGAGGCCCTCGCCCATCGGCCGCGTGCGCGGCTCGGCGCTGAATTCAGATCCGGTGTCGCGACGTGCTTCTGGCGCAGGCTCTCCGGCACCAGCATTTCCACCGGCTGGCCCAGCAGCTCTCCAGGTGTGTATCCGAACAGCCGCTCGGTCTGCGCGTTGACCAGGACGATGCGGCCCTGGCGGTCGGCAATCACCATGGCGTCGGGAGCGGCCTCGAGCAGGCGCTTGAATTTTTCGTCATCATGGCCGGCGAACAAGGTTTCGGCTGGGGTTCTAACTTCCGCCATATGTCGAACGCTAACATCGCCGGCACCCTCGGCAAGCTTCCGGGGCGCACCGTTTCGCAGGTGCGGTCGCGCCGGTGGGCCGGCAGCGGCGCCGGCGACGTCACGCGAAAGGGTGATGCCGCTCACGGCCCCGGAAGCTGCAATTCCTAATCTGGATCCCGGAAGGAGAAGGAAAATGACCACCGCAACCATGAATCGCGAGGCCAAGAACACCAGGTTTTTCGGGAACAAGGATACGGCCTTGATGCGCGCTCTGGTTTTCCAGCGGCCCGAACCACATCGCCATCCAGAAGGTTCCGATCCCCAAGGCCGGCTATGGGGAGGTCGTCATGCGCGTGACGCTGACGACGATTTGCGGCACCGACGTGCACATCCTCAAGGGCGAATACCCGGTCGCCCGGGCTGGTGATTGGGCATGAATCGGTTGGCGTGATTCATGAAATTGGCCCGGGCGTGACCGGCTACAAAGTCGGCGAACGCGTGCTGGTTGGCGCGATTACCCCCTGCGGACAGTGCAATGCCTGCCTGGGCGGAGACTGGTCGCAATGCGGAGGGCCGATCGGCGGCTGGAAATTCGGCAACACCATCAACGGCGCGCAAGCCGAATACCTGCTGGTTCCCAACGCGCAGGCCAACCTGGCCAAAATTCCCGACGAATTGACCGACGAGCAGGTGGTGCTGCTCGCCGACATCGCCTCCACCGGTTTCTCCGCTTCCGAGTCGGGCAACGTGCAGATGGGCGACGCCGTGGCCGTCTTCGCCCAGGGGCCCATCGGTCTGTGCGCGACGGCAGGTGCGCGCATGAAGGGCGCCGCGCTGGTGATCGGAGTCGACTCCGACCCGGTGCGCATGGCGGTAGCCAAGCGCATGGGCGCCGACGTGGTGCTGAGTCCTAAGGAAGGCGATGTCACCGCGGCGATCAAAGAACTGACGGACGGACGCGGGGTCGACGTGGCCATCGAGGCGCTCGGAACGCAAGAGACGTTCGAGAACGCCCTGAAAGTGTTGCGGCCCGGCGGAACATTGTCGAGTCTGGGCGTTTACTCCGGGAAGCTCTCGATACCGCTGGAACCGTTTGCCGCGGGTCTCGGCGATTACAAAATCGTCACCACGCTCTGCCCCGGCGGGAAAGAGCGCATGCGACGCTTGATCGAGTTGGTGCAGCACGGCCGCGTGGATCTGCGGCCGCTGCTCACGCACAGCTTCCTGCTCGAGAACATCGTCGAGGCATATGAGCTGTTCGCGCACCGGCGGGATGGAGTCTTGAAGGTAGCGATTCGGCCGTAGGCCCGCGGCAGTTTTGGATGGGCGGCAGGCGGATGGGGGCTGCAGGTGCACCGGAACTCGAAGGCCCACCCTCGAGGAGAGAAAAATGATTTCACCGGGTGATAGCAAGAAGAAGGTTCTGATCGTGGACACCAACGACAGGGTGCTCGTCGCTTTTCAAAAGCGATTGGATGACGCCGGATTTGAGACGCGCACGACCTGGAGCGGCCACGAGGCTCTGGCATTGCTGCAATCGAGCGAATTCGACGTGCTTTTGATGGACGATTACTTGCCCGACCTGCACGCCACGGATTTTCTCGAGCGGTTGGGCCAACTGCCGCTCCAGCCGTGGGTCGTGGTGATGAAGGGAGGGGCGCCGAAGCCGGCGTCGGCGCGCCTCTATCGTGGGCTGGGAGCTTCCGGAGTTGTGAACAAGCGCGACGCCACGCTGGTGGTGCAGGCGGTGTTGTCTTGTTGCGCGGCTGAGCCGCTGGCAAAGGGCCAATGCGCGTGCTAGCGAGTGGCACGTCCGCACCCGGCAAGCCCGGTGCCGGGTGCAATGCGCCAGGAAGGAACGGTGTCTACCATGGCATATTTTGAACGCACGACGGATGTTCTCCCCAAGATTGCGCATTCGGCCCAGGGTACCGAGAAGCTGTGGCAGGAATTTCTCAAGCCGCGCGCGTCGGGCGCTGCGGGCCCAGGGATTCGGGCGCGGGCAATGCTAAGCGAGCCGTTGCGCGACACGCGGCAGCTCGTCATCGAGACGGGCACCGGGCATCACTTGTTGGTGGACGACGTGCCGGGCGGCTTTGGCCCCAAGCCAATCGAGCTTTTGGCCGCGGCGCTCGCCGGGTGCACGGCGCTTGACGTCATTACGTGCTTGCGCGGAAAGGCATGCCAGCGCGTGACCGGCTACGAGGTTCACGTCGAAGCGGACCAAGCAGAGCGTCCGCCGCAAGTTTTCGTCGCCGTGCGCATCCATCACACCGTGACCGGACAGGACATCGATGCCGCCGCGGTGAGCGAAGCGATCCGCATTTCGGAGGAGAAACACGGTTCGGTCGAGGCCATGCTCAAGCACACGGCGACGATTACGACGACGTTCGAGATTGTGGAGCAAGGGAAGCGATCCAGCGACGGTGATCGAGCCCTTGCGGAATAGATGGGAGCGGACTAGAAGAGCAGGGAAACCGTAAAATTGGAAGACCGGCGCTGACAGGAAAGGAAACGTCCAAGGCCGCACTCTTGAGAGCAGCGCAAGGGTGCGGCCTCGCCGTTACGGGTTCCGATTTGCCGCTCAGCTGCTCACGGCGCTGGAGCCGTTCTTACTCACGTTCCAAATGTAGAGGAAAGTTTCATCGCTGGTGGTGGCTACGGCGCGGCCCTCTTTGCGGGCCGCGCGATTCAACGCGGAACGGACATTGGCTTTGCTGTCGGGCAAATCACCCAATGGGATTTTGAGAGCGGCGCCGGGGGTCAGCCGGCTGAGGTCTTGCAGGATGATGGAGATGATCTGTTTATGCTTCCCGTTCCGGCCGTGCGGGAGATCGCTTTGCACCACGGTCTTGAAGTGCATCGAAATGACTTTATTCGCCGTCTTCTTCATGACGCAATCCTCCAGCTGCATTCCACTAACGAGCCGTAATCGTATCGCATTCCTAGCATAATCGTCAAGTGCGATTCGCATTCACTGTTCAAAGCCATCGCTCTGGTCCTGTTGTCACGCGAGCCGCTACCCCAGAACAGGCGGAGTTTGACCTCAAAGAATTATTTAAAGAGTTCACCCGTACGTTTGCGAGCCTGTTAGCGTTTTGTTGGAGGCATTCAGTGCTGTCAAGAACAACGCATTTCGAGCAGGTTCCCATCGCAGTGGTGAAGGCGATTGTGGAAAGACAGATTCAACGGGACAAAGTAGCGGCGAGCCAACGCAGCGTTGAGAAGAGTCAGACGACGCGGACTCCGCGCAAGTGACGGAACAGGAGAACAAAATGGAGATGCAATTCGACGTGTTCAGAGTTGAGACCGAGGAAGACGTGCTATGGCGCGGGGCGGCGGCAACCCTGGAAGAAGCCAAGACGCGGGTCCAAGAATTGGCCACCGGCGAACCGGGAGTGTACCTGATCTTGAACCAGCGAGCGGGAAGGAAACTCACGTTTCAGTGCGATGGCGAACGCATGGAGCTACACCCCGAAATTCCCGTGTCCTGATTCCCGTGTCTCGATTTGACCGTCTGGCGCAACGCAGGCGCCTCGCGCCAGACGCCCATTGCAATAACAAGCGATCCGACTAACAATACGGCGCAAAGCCGTACGTCTGCGGGTGAGTGATGCGGGCGGCAGTACGGTCGGATGAACGCCTCATGAACTTTGCCAAGAAAATAATGTGGTTTGCGGTCGCGGCGCTGGGCGCTATTGCCATGGCCATGATCGCCACGGCGCGAGGCGAACCGATCAACGCCGTGTGGCTGATCGCGGCGGCGGCTTGCCTCTATGCGATCGGGTACCGGTTTTACAGCCGGTTCGTGGCCGACCGCGTCTTGGAGCTAGACGACTCGCGCGCCACCCCGGCCGAGCGCCTGGAAGACGGCCGCGACTTCGTACCCACGAATAAGTGGGTGCTGTTCGGGCATCACTTCGCGGCGATTGCCGGCCCAGGGCCGTTGGTCGGGCCGGTGCTGGCCGCGCAGTTTGGCTATCTTCCCGGAACGCTGTGGATCGTGGTGGGTGCGGTGCTTGGGCGGCGCCGTGCAGGATTTCGTGGTGCTGTTCTGCTCGGTGCGGCGGGATGGCAAATCGCTGGGCCAGATGGCCAAGGACGAAATCAGCGGCGTGGCCGGTTTCGCAGCGATGTTCGCCGTTCTGGCGATCATGACGATCATGCTCGGCGTGATTGCGCTGGTGGTCGTGAACGCGCTGAAGGCCAGTCCCTGGGGATTTTTTACCATCGCGACGACCATCCCCATCGCGTTTCTCATGGGTTTGTACATGCGCTATTTCAGGCCGGGCCGCGCGCTAGAGGCCGCGCTGCTGGGTTTCATCCTGGTCCTTGGGGGCGTGATCGCCGGCCGCTACGTTGGCGAGTCGGCCGCGTTGGCGCCCCACTTCACCTACGGCGCGAACGCGCTGGCGTGGATGATCGTGGCCTATGCGTTTGCCGCCTCGGTGATTCCGGTGTGGCTGCTGCTGGCGCCTCGCGACGCGCTCAGCACGTTCGTGAAGCTGGGAACGATCTTGGCGCTGGCCGTGGGGATCCTCGCGGTTCGCCCGATGCTGTTGATGCCGTCTCTCACGCGGTTTACCGATGGCGACGGCCCTATTTTTCACGGCAAAATCTTTCCGTTTTGCTTTATCACCATCGCCTGCGGTGCGCTCTCCGGGTTTCACTCGCTGATCTCCTCGGGAACCACGCCGAAGATGCTGACCAAGGAAACGCAGGCGCGCATGATCGGCTATGGCAGCATGCTGATGGAGTCATTCGTCGCGGTGATGGCCATGATCGCGGCGTGCGTGCTCAAACCCGGAGTCTACTTTGCGGTGAACAGCCCGGCCGGTGTTGTCGGAAGCTCGCCGCAGCAGGCCGTGGCCACGATCTCGAGCTGGGGGTTCCCGGTGACGGCGGCGGAAATGTCCGACCTCGCGTCGAAAGTCGGCGAACTCACGCTTGTTCAACCGCACCGGCGGCGCGCCGTCGCTGGCGGTGGGCATGGCGAATATTTTTTCGGGGTCGCTGGGCGGCTCGGCGGTGATGGGGATCTGGTATCACTTCGCCATCATGTTCGAGGCGTTGTTCATTCTGACGATTCTCGATGCCGGCACGCGCGTCGGCCGGTTCCTGCTGCAGGACCTGCTCGGCCACTTCTGGAAGCCGCTCGGCAGGGTCAGCTGGTACCCGGGAGTCGTGCTGACCAGTGGCGCGATGGTGTCGGCCTGGGCCTACTTCCTATTTCAGGGCATTCAGGACCCGTTGGGGGGCATCAATAGCCTTTGGCCGCTGTACGGAGTCTCGAATCAGCTTCTGGCGGCGATCGCGCTGTGCGTTTGCACCACGGTCCTGATCAAGATGGACAAGAGCCGCTTCGTCCTGGTCACCATGGCTCCGCTGATCTGGTTGGTCTCGACGACGATGACCGCCAGCTATCAGAAAATCTGGGACCCTGACCCGGGCTTAGGATTCCTGGCCCACGCGCGCTTGCTTGCCGACCAGATTGCGGCGGGAACCATCCCGGCAGCGCAGCTGGTTGCGACACAGAAACTCATCTTTAACGACCGGCTAGACGCCGCGGTGACGTTTCTGTTCGCGGCGCTGGTCTTTGTGATCTTGGTCGAATCGGGACGAAATTGGTGGCTCTATGCTTCTGGGCGCAAGCGCGCCATTCTGACCGAATCGCCCGTGGAACTGTCGCGAATCACGGTGTAACCACCGTCGTTCCTCGAAGTCTAAATATGTGTGCAAGATGCCGGAGTTTCGGTCCTGCCGAAGGCAGTCCTTGAGATGTCCCGATCTGAAATTCGCGTTAACAGAATCGAAATTGCTGTGTATTGCAAAACCGGAACTCCCTTGACACCCGCGTGGATAGGTTGTTTAATCGATGTGGGCGATGATTCGATGCAGGAATCATCATGTGGCAGTTAGCCCTGAGGTTCACTTGAGGTCCGCAGTGAGCCGCTTAGTCTCCTCGCGAGCAACTGACCAATTTTGGCTGACCGTGCTCTTGTAGCGAACTGAGTGTCTCGTAGCCTGAATTTTCTGGGGGAATGTCCAAGATGAACGAAGTTACAGTTGGAATCGGTGGCGCCGCGGGAGATGGAATCGACAAGTCCGGCGACACCCTAGCGAAAGCCTGTTCACGCTCCGGCCTGCACGGCTATGCGTTCAACAGCTACCAGTCGGTGATCCGCGGCGGCCACATCTGGCTGAAGTTGCGCGTAGGCGAGGAGAAGGTCTATACGCAGGGCGACCATCTTAATGCCCTGATCGCACTCAACCAAGACACCATCGAGCGGCACGCCCCGGAAGTCGAATCCGGCGGCGCCATCCTGTTCAACGCCGACAAGCTTAAGATCAATATCCCGATTCGCGACAACGTTCTCACCGTGCCCCTGCCCGTCGCGCAGCTCGCTCAAGCCTTTTCCGCCCGTCGCGCCCGGTCATGCAAAACACCGTCGCGCTGGGCGCCCTGGTGTTCCTCCTGGGTCTCGAGTTTGAAGTGACCGCGAGCGTGCTCGCCGACACCTTCAAACACAAGGGCGAGGGAGTCATCGATCAGAACGTCGGCGTGGCCAAGGCTGGCTACGATTACGCGCGCGAGCATTTCGTGCCGCTCGGCTATCAAGTGGAAGTTCTCCCGCAAGCGCCGGCCGTTACCTCACCGGGAACGAAGCCTTCGCGATCGGCGCGGTCGCGGCGGGATGCCGCTTCTACTCCGCCTATCCCATGACGCCCGCGTCGGGCATCCTCACCTGGATGGCCGATCACGCCGAGCGCTGCGGAGTGGTGGTCAAGCAGATGGAAGACGAACTGGCCGTGGCCAACGTGGCCATCGGCGCCGGTTATGCCGGAGACGCGCGCCATGTGCGCGACCTCCGGCGGCGGCTTTGCCCTGATGACCGAAGCCATCGGCATGGCCGGCATGATCGAGGCCCCGGTCGTCTTCGTCGAAGTGCAGCGCGGCGGCCCTTCCACCGGTATCCCCACCAAGACAGAACAAGCCGATCTGAATCAGGTCTACGGCGCGTCGCAGGGCGATTTCCCGCGCATGATCATCGCCCCGACCAGCACCAAGGACTGCTTTGACTCCGCCGTCGAATCCTTTAACTTGGCGGACAAATACCAGCTGCCCGGTCATCATCATCTCCGACCTGCAGCTTTCCGAGCATCCCGAAACCGTCGACCCAGAGTTCTTCACGGCCAAGGTGCCCATCGACCGCGGCGAGATGGTCACGGAATGGAAGGCCGAGCAACGGCCCGTTCAAGCGCTACGAGTTTACCAAGTCTGGCGTTTCCCCGCGAACCCTGCCGGGCACCGCCAACACCATGTACATTGCGCGCCACCGACGAACACGACGAAGACGGGCGTGCTCATCAGCGACGTCTTCTGCAACCCGGCCGTGCGCCGTAAAGTCGCCGAGAAGCGCATGAAGAAAATGGACCTGGCCCTGCGAGATCTGCCCGCGCCGAAACTCGTGGGTCCGGCCAACGCCGCAAGTCACCCTGATTGGCTGGGGCGCCAGCGAGGGCGTGCTAATCGCGAAGCCGCCGAGCAGTTCAATGCCTCCGGCGTGACGGCCAACCGCTCCATTTCAAATATCTGCTGCCGTTCCACGCGCGCGAGGCCACCGAGATTCTCAAGAATTGCAAGCGCACCATCTGCGTCGAGATGAATTCCACCGGCCAGTTTGCGCGTCATCTGCGCGCGGAAACGGGCCACAGCGTCAACGACCACATTTTGAAGTACGACGGCGAGCCGTTCGAACCTGCCGCAGTAGCCGCGCAGGTGCGGGGCATTCTGAAGGGTGAAAGCTCTCGCTCGACGTGACCGAAGCGGAAGCCCGGGAGATTGCTTATCACTACGTGCGCGTGTACATGAACGAAGAAGTCGCGTCCGGGAAAGATCACCAAGGCCGCGGCAAATGGCCACGGCGAGCCCGTGTGGCAGGTCGAGATCGTGAATCGCGAAAACGGTGAAAACAGGGCGAGCTGCGCGTTGGGGTCGAGACGGGTTCGACCTATTCCTGGCAGCCAACCAACTTAGGGAGGAAATAATGGCAACTAGTTGTAGAACTTCCGATTCAGAGTTTTGAGGGCGCTGGTCGATCCGGACTGGTGCCCCGGTTGCGGAGATTTCGGCGTCCTGAAGGCCGTCAAGATGGGCGCGCGCAAGGCAGGCGTGCTGCCCAAGGACCTTGTCGTCGTCTCCGGGCATCGGCTGCTCGTCGAACCTCCCCGGCTACGTGCACTCCTACGGCGTGCACTCGCTTGCATGGCCGCGCCGTCGCAGTCGCCACCGGCATCAAGCTGGCCAATACCGACCTCAAGGTGGTGATCACCGGCGGCGACGGCGACGGCTACGGCATCGGCATCGGCCACTTCATCCATGCCATGCGCCGCAACCTCGATCTTACCTACATTGTCATGGATAACCAGATTTACGGCCTCACCACCGGCCAGGCCTCGCCCACCACCGATGAAGGACGCAGCGCACCAAGTCCACGCCGCACGGCAACGTCGAGGCGCCCTCAATCCGCTGGCGCTAGCCATCGTTTCCGGCGCCACCTACGTCGCGCGCGGCTTTTCGGGCGAGCCCAATCACTTGGCCGACCTGATTGCCGGCGGCATCCAGCACAAGGGCTTTTCGCTGATCGACATCTTCAGCCCCTGCGTCACCTATAACAAGCTCAACACCTACGCTTACTTCAAGAAGCGCTGCTACAAGCTCGAAGACGAAAAGGGCTACGACCCGTCGAACGCCAAAGCCGCGATGGAAAAGGCCGACGAGTGGGGCGACCGCATTCCGCTGGGCGTTGCCTTCCGCTCGCAGCAGCCTACCTACGAGGATAGCGTGGCCGCGTTTAAGAACGGTCCGCTGGTCCACCAGAGCATGAATATCGATAAGGGCGTCTTCGAGACGCTGATCGAAGAAAATATGTAGCGACGTCGCGGGACGCTTCGCGCCCCGCGATGCTGCTACTGCGTACCGTGTTTCGGAGGCCCGCCTTGGCGGGCCTCCTCTGTTTTTGTGTATGCTTTTGTGGCGCGTGCCCGCCTGGGCGGGCACACGCCGGCAAAAGGAGGCAGGCGTAACGCGCGAGCCGGGCTACGGGCCGCGACAACCAGGCGCCTCGAGTCTCGCTTGACTGCCGACCGAACGATGAACATAAAATCGCTTCAGCACAGCGCCTTTCGCGCTGGCATCAGCCTCAAAGGGTTTGATGGCGTGCTGGAGACCGTCGGCGGCCTGCTGCTGTGGTTTGTCAAGCCGTCGTCGTTAGGCTGGCTGCAGGTCGTTCTGGCTGCAGGAACTCGCGCGCGACCCGCACGATTTTATCGCCTTCCATCTGCTGCGCGTTTCCGAGCGGCTCGCCGGCGGCGATCCGGTTTTCGCGTCCGATCTATTTGCTTTCGCACGGCCTGATCAAAGTGGTGCTGGCCATCGCTCTGTGGATGGATAAACTTTGGGCCTATCCGCTGGCCATCTTCGTCTTCGGCGGGTTCTGCGTCTATCAGGTCTACCGCTATACGTTCACGCACTCCGCCGCGCTCCTTTGGCTGACGGTGTTCGACGCCGCCGTGGTGTACCTGACCTGGCGCGAATATCGCGTCGAGGCAGCCGCGCGAAAGGCAGTCAGCGTGCCAGTTTCCGAGTAGGCCACCGCGATTCGCGATGATTGTTCGGCGAAACTTCGGGTCTGGATGGCTACTGGACTCCGCAACGTAGAGTGCATACTCGCCACCGCGGACGGCATCGGGATTCGCCTGACCCTTACTTTGGCTAGCTCAATTTTTCGAGGCAACGGCTGAATTGCAAACGTCTGTAGCGCTGCCGCGAAAGTAAGCGCTATTCTGGCCAGCGCTCTTCGACGCTGCGGCAGCATCTGACCGGGCGGGAATATCGTCTCCGGATCGCGACTCATCCAACGGAGGGGAACAATGGCGGCAAGTACGATACGACTTCACCGCGTGCTCCGGGCAAGTCCCGAGAAGGTTTATCGGGCGTTTATCGATCCGGATGCGAAAGTGAAATGGCTTCCGCCCTATGGTTTTACCGGAAAGGTTCACCACTTGGAGGCCGTAGTCGGCGGCAAGCACAAAATGTCGTTCACAAATTTCACCTCGGGTCGCAGTCACTCTTTCGGAGGCACGTACCTCGAACTCACGCCCTACGAGCGCATCCGCTACGCCGACCGATTCGACGACCCGAACCTGCCGGGGGAGATGCAAGTGACCGTCAACCTCAAAAAGGTCTCGGTCGGCACGGAACTGACGATCGTGCAGGAAGGCGTGCCTGAACTCATTCCGCCCGAAGCTTGCTATCTCGGCTGGCAAGAGTCGCTGATTCAGTTGGCACAGCTCGTTGAGCCAGAATATTCCAGGCTAATACGCTAGAGACTCCCAATAAACGCGCTCTCGCAGATGGCCCTGAAGACCCGTTTAGGCTCTTTCGTGAGGCGGCTCTTTTTCGTTGGGTCGCCCTTCGTTTCTGCCACACGGAGATCCAATTACAGAGTCTCGCAATAGCGAACGCCGCGAGTGCCGCCGCAAGATTCACTCTAGCCTGAGGAATGTTGAGATGGGTCTTTGACATCTGTATGAATCGATACACTTCCCACGCAGCCGCTGCCAAGGCAATCCAGGAGGCGATTCGCCATCCTTGCACCCACGATCCAGCTCGACGCCCTCTGGCACGGTGGGATGGCTTTGCGGAGGCGCCTCAATCGATGGTTCCGACAAGACTGAAACCGAAGGTTTATTGGGATTGTATTGAACCCCTATGGCGCTGCCTTTCAGCCTGCGGGCAAACTCCCACGCATCCTCTTCGCTTTCAAACTCCCGCTTGTACGTTCCGGAATAAACCGTTCCCGCAACGGAATATGAGTATCCGAGCGCCGCGACGTTCCTGGCAGAGCGGGCGGAGAGAGTTTTCAGACTAAGATTCGCCGATATGTCCCACCAATTCTTCTCGCCTACTTCCGTCAACTCGACGCGGCCTTCCACGAGGGGCCAACTCGTTGCCCCGCTATGCGGTGACCGGTTCCAGACGAGCTTCGCATATCCCGCAGCGATTGCGGCTAGCCAGAAATAGGCGGACCAATACAGGCCCCTGGTGACTCTCCATTGAAAGAGGTTTGCCCACATGACGGCGGCATGTTACGCGCGGAGACGGAGAAAGCAAAGCCCAAGCGCAAGCGCGACGGTTCCGGCGTTTTCCGAGACGGCGCGCCACCCGCCGACACAAACAGCGCGTGCGCTCGTGCGAATCGGGTTACAATTGCGGATTCTGCACGGGAGCTGAGATCGGGATGACTGAGTCTGCCACGAAATCGCTGAGCCAGAGCGCGCCGCACGCCGGCCTGAGGCATGATTGGACGCGGCGCGAGGTCGAGGAGATCTATCAGCGGCCGCTGCTCGATCTGGTTTTTGCCGCGCAGCAAGTGCATCGCGAATTTCACGATCCCAGCGAGGTGCAGCTCTGCCAGTTGCTCTCCATCAAAACGGGCGGCTGCCCCGAGGATTGCGCCTATTGCCCGCAGAGCGCGCATTATCAGGCGGGCGTACCGCAGCAGGACCTGCTCGGCGTCGCGGAGGTCTACGAATCGGCCCGCAAAGCCCACGACGAGGGCGCCACGCGCTTTTGCATGGGCGCGGCGTGGCGCGAAGTGCGCGACGGCCAGGAATTTGAAAGCGTGCTGGAGATGGTGCGCGCCGTCGCTTCGCTGGGCATGGAAGTCTGCTGCACGCTCGGCATGCTCACCGACGATCAGGCTCGCCGCCTGGCCGCCGCCGGCCTGACGGCCTACAACCACAATCTCGATACCTCGCCGGAATTTTACGGCGAGATCATCACCACGCGCCGCTACGACGATCGCCTGCGCACCATCGACGTCCGTCCGCGCGCGCCGGGCATCACCGTCTGCTGCGGCGGCATCATCGGCATGGGCGAATCCGACCAGGACCGCATCGGCTTGCTGCATCAGCTCGCCACGCTCGATCCGCATCCCGGAAAGCGTGCCGATCAACATGCTGGTGCGCGTCGCGGGCACGCCGCTTGGCGACGCCGCGCCGGTCGATCCGCTGACGCTGGTGCGCACGATGGCCACCGCGCGCATGCTCATGCCCGCCTCCATGGTGCGCCTCAGCGCCGGACGCCGCTCGCTGACGCGCGAAGCCGCCGCGCTCTGCTTCCTCGCCGGGGCCAATTCCATCTTCGTCGGCGAAAAGCTGCTCACCACGCCCAATCCGGAGCGCGACGAAGACGACCAACTGTTTCGCGATCTGGGCCTGCGGGCCCTCGGCCATGCGCAACCCGGAAGCTAGCGCCGCTGCTCGGGCGCCTGAAGGGGGAACTCGCCGCGCTCGAAGCGCAATCGCAGTTGCGCCATCTGGAAATCCTGCCGGAATCTGAATTTCTCCTCGAACGATTATCTCGGCCTCTCCGTCGATCCGCGATTGCGCGAGGCCGTCACCGCTGCGCTGGCCGCGGGCAGTCCCGTCGGTTCCACCGGTTCGCGGCTGCTCTCCGGCCACGCCGCCGTCTGGGAAGATCTGGAATCGCGAACTCGCCGAATTTACGGGCGCCGAGGCCGCTCTTGTATTTCAACTCCGGCTACGCGGCGAATGTCGGCCTGTTCAGCTCCGTTTTGCGGCCGGACGACGTCGTTTTTTCCGACAGCGCCAATCACGCCAGCATCATTGACGGCATTCGCCTCTCCGGCGCGCGCAAGGTCATTTTCCCGCATCTCGATCTCGAACGTTCTCGAGGACGAACTGCGCCAAGCAGTCTCGCGCACGGTAGCCGGCGCAAAAATTCATCGCCGTCGAGAGCGTTTTCAGCATGGATGGCGACCGCGCTCCGCTTGCCGATCTTGTCGCTCTTGCGGAGCGCTACGGCGCGGAACTGATTGTGGATGAAGCGCACGCGACCGGCGTGTTCGGTCCGCAGGGGCGCGGCCTGGTCGGCGTCGCGGAAGCGGACGGAGCGCGTCTTCGCCGTCGTGCACACCTGCGGGAAAGCGCTCGCGGGCATGGGCGCGTTCGTCAGCGGCTCGCGAACGCTGAAGCAATTTCTGGTCAATCGCGCGCGGACGTTTATTTTCAGCACGGCGTTGCCTCCTTACCTGGCTGCGCAGATGCGCGCGGCCATCGATATCGTCCGCCGATGCGGATGCAGCGCGCGCGCAGCTTGCGGATCTGGCGCGCGCACCTGCGCGCGCGGTTGCAGGACGCCGGGTTCGACACGGCGCAGAGCGATTCGCAAATCGTTCCCGTGATTCTGGGCGCGAATGAGCGCGCGCTGCAATTTGCCGCGCGGCTTTGCGCAGGAGGGTTTTGCGGTGCGGGCGATTCGCCCGCCGACGGTGCCGGCGGGCTCGGCGCGCCTGCGCCTTTCGCTGACCGTGCGGCACTCGCGCGAGATGCTCGAACGCGCTGGTGGACGCGCTCATCCGGATTCGCGAAGACGTGCGCGTCGCCGGTGGGAACGCTGCGCACTCGCGCGCGCGCATCGACCACGAGCCTCGGGACCGAGCGCTGCGAAACGATGACGCGCCGACCTCTTCGTCACCGGAACCGACACCAACGTCGGCAAGACGGTGCTTTCCGCGCTGCTGGTTGCCGCGCTCGACGCGACCTACTGGAAGCCGATTCAAACGGGCTCGTCGGAGGGAACCGACCGGCAAACCGTGATGCGCTGGGCGGAGCTGCCCGAAGAGCGAACGCTGCCCGAGTGCTACTGTTTCGAGCCGCCGGTCTCGCCGCATCTTGCGGCGGAAGCAGAGCGGCGTCACGATTCGCCTGGAACGAATTCGCAAGCCGAGCGCTTGCAAGCGCGGCGAACGGGCGCTGATTGCCGAAGGGGCCGGCGGGGTGCTCGTGCCGATCAACGATTCGCAGACCATGCTGGACCTGATGCGGCATCTGGCCATGCCGGTGGTGGTCGCGTCGCGCAGCGCGCTGGGCACGATCAATCACACCTTGCTCACCGTAAAGCGCTGCGCGACGCGGGAGTCGAGATTCAGAGGCGTGGTCATGATCGGCAAAGAGAACCGCGACAATGAGCGCGCCGTCGAACACTACGGCGCAGTGCCCATCGCCGGGCGCATTCCCGTTCTCGAAACGATTGATCGCAGCGCGTTGTTGCGCGACTTTCGGCGGCAACTTTCGACGCGCAATATTTCCAGTGATGCACCAGACAACGATCCCGCTCTTTCCATCTGGCATCCGTTCACGCAAGAGGCGCTCGATCCCGCGCCGATTCGAGATCGAGCGCGGCGCGGGAGCCTACCTGTACACCCGCGACGGCCGCGAGATTGCTGGACGCGATCTCGTCCTGGTGGGTGAATCTGCACGGCCACAGTCATCCGGCGATCGCCGACGCGATCGCCGAGCAGGCGCGCAAGCTCGAGCACGTCATCTTCGCGGGATTTACGCACGGCGCGGCCGAGGAACTCGCCGAGCGGCTGCGCGCTGTGCTGCCGAAACCGCTCGAGCACATGTTTTTCTCCGACGACGGCTCGACGGCCGTGGAAGTGGCGCTGAAGATGGCGCTGCAGTACTGGCAGAACATCGGCAGGCCCGAGAAGAAGCGAATCGTTGCGCTCGAACACGCCTATCACGGCGACACGGCGGGAGCGATGTCGGTGGGCGCGGACTCGTCGTTTGTTGCCGCGTTCAGCGAGATGAGGTTTCCGGTTTTGCGCGTGCCTTCGGCGTACTGTTTTCGTTGCCCGGTGGGGAAAATTCGCGCGACCTGCGACATCGATTGCGTCGAGCCGCTCGAGCGGCTGCTGGAGGAGCGTCACGGCGAAATCGCGGCGCTGATCGTCGAGCCGCTGCTGCAAGGCGCGGGCGGAATGATTGTGCATCCGGTGGAATTTCTGCAGCGCGTGCGGCGGCTGTGCAGCGAAGTACGACGTGCTGCTCATCGCCGACGAAGTGCTGACCGGATTCGGGCGCTGCGGGCGCATGTTTGCCTGCGAGCTGGCCGGCGTTGTGCCGGACATCATGTGCTTGTCGAAGGGGCTCACCGGCGGCTTCCTGCCGATGGCCGCCACGGTTTGCACCGACCGGGTGCACGACGCGTTTCGCGGCGCCGATCGCGGGCTGACTTTTTTTCATGGGCACTCGTACACGGCGAATCCGCTGGGCTGCGCGGCGGGCATCGCCAGCCTGAAGATTTTCGAGACCGAGCCTGTTTTCGAGCGCATCGCGCGCATCGAAGAGATGCATCGGGAGCGAGCGCGCGGCTTGGAAAAATCATCCGGCGGTCGGCGACATTCGCATCATCGGGACGATGATGGCGGTTGAACTTGCGGCGAGCGATCCGGGTTATTTTTCGCAGCTGCGGCCGGCGCTGTATGAGTTTTATTTGAGCCGCGGAGTTTTGCTGCGGCCGCTGGGGAACGTGGTGTATATTTTGCCGCCGTACTGATTTCGGAGGCGGATTTGCGCCGCGTGCACGACGTGATCGGCGAGTCGCTGGACCGCGTTTGCCGCGCGCCGCTGCGGGTTCGTAGGGCGTTTTCATCGCGCGTCTTTGTGGATATTCTCATTGCACATTTTCTTGAACATTCTATTGAACGAGTGTGGGGAACAGCTTCGCGGCGATGGCCGCCAAGATGACGAAGCTTCCGCCGATCACGGCAAAATCGACGGGCATGCTGTGCAGGCTTTGGCCGTTGGCACCATGATTCCGCGCAGCGCATCCACGAAGTAGGTCAGCGGATTCCCAGGGCCACGACCTTCAGCCAATTGGGCATGAGCACCAGGGGGTAGATGGCGTTGCTGGCGAAGAACAGCGGCATGGTCATCAGCTGGCCGATGCCCATGAAGCGTTCGCGGGATTTCACCAGGCAGGCGATGATGAATGAAAACGTGGCGAAGACGGCCGCGCCCAGCATGGCCGCCAGGAGCACGCCGACAATCGAGAAAATGTTCCACTGCAGCTGGATTTGCAGAGCCAGCGCGACCACGTAAATGATGACGGTCTGCACCATGGCGCGAAAACCGGCGGACGCCGCTTTTCCGTAAACGAAAGAGGCGCGCTGAGCGGGGCTGACCAGGATCTTCTGGATGATGCCCAGATCGCGCTCCCAGATGATGGCGATTCCGTAGAAGATGGCGACGAAGAGCACGCTCTGCGCGAGAATTCCCGGCGTCATGAAGGCCAGATAGGTGAGATTGCCGGTGGGGATTCCGCGCACGCGGCTGAACACCTGTCCGAAAATCACCAGCCATAGAATTGGCTGTACGGCGCGCGACAGCAACTCGGTGGGATCGCGAAACATCTTTATCAGTTCGACGTCGCATGACCGCCGTAGGTCTGCTGGACAAAGTCGAGCGCGGCCGGGGAATCAGCCCAGGCGACTTGCTGAACGTCTGGCTTGGCGTACGTCACGATAGGTTCCTCCCTCTTGAATGGAGCCGCCGCTGTAGCGGGCGAATACGTCGTCGAGCGTGGCATCGGGCGCTACGCTGGCCTTTCAACTTTGCGGGATTTCCGACGGCAGCGATTTTGCCCAGGTGCAGGATGGCCAGCGAATCGCAGAGTTCGTCGGCTTCGTCCATGCCGTGCGTGCTGATCAGGATGGTCATTTGATAGGCCTGCCGCAGCTCGAACAGGCGCTCCCACACCGCGCGGCGCGCGACGGGATCGAGGCCGACCGTAGGTTCATCGAGGATCAGGACGGCGGGGCGGTGCAGCATGGCCTGCGCGATCTCCAGCCTGCGGATCATGCCGCCGGAGTAGGTCTTGACCAACTTGTTCGCGGACTCGGTCAGAGTCGACAAACTGCAGGGCTTCCGCAATCCGGCGTTTGCGCTCGGCGCCGTGAATTCCGTAGAGGCGGCCGGAGAAGTCCAGATTTTCGTAGGCGGTCAGGCCGCCGTCGGCGGAGACCAGTTGCGGAACGTAGCCGATTCTGCGGCGGACTTCGGCGGGCGATTGCAAGATGTCGAAGCCGGCGATGCGAGCGGTTCCGGAAGTGGGCGCGAGGAGCGTGGCGAGCATTTTGATCGTGGTGCTCTTGCCGGCGCCATTGGGCCCCAAGAGGCCGAAGATCTCTCCGTGGGGAATGTGAAGATCGAGATGATCGAGCGCGGTGAGGTCGCCGAATCGGCGCGTCAGGCCAAAGGTTTCGATGGCCAGCGGCCGGCCATCCGGCGAGGCGGATGGGGCGGTGTCGGTTGGGGTTTCTTTAGTGGCGTCCACGGGTTTTTCCGTCAGGCTCCCAGCGCGTTGCGATCAAGACGCGGAGCCAAGTAGGTTCTCATAATTTTGGGAGCCGAACAAAGGGCATCCGGTGCCGCACGCGAGAAGAGCGGGTGGCCGTGGGCTTTGCGCGGTTGGCCGATGGGCAACAATATGGGTGTACCCTCCCCCCGGGTTTTTTTGTAAGTGTTGATTGCATGAGACTTTAAGTCCAATGATTTTGGAAGTGCGCATTCCACGGGGGTTAGCAGCGCCTTTTGCGTAAGTGTTCATTTTGCACAACTTACTTTTTAGTAGGACCGGGGCGCAGGCAGTTGAGCGCCGGAGCCTGGCGATCATTGCTGGCGGGCGCGAAATCGGTTTCGCCTTCGGCAAGGCTTCCGCGGGCGATGCGGGTGAAGCGAGAGTTGTGACCGAAAAGCATGGAGAAGGTTAGCATAAATATACAGCAATGTCAAATATTACTTGTTGGTACTAGTTTCGAATGGGTTTCGGCGCCTGGAGTTCGAATTGCAGAATGTCCATAGCCCGGCTGAAACTATATTTCTTTGGTGAGGATACACGTGCAGGAGTTTCAGTCCGAGGGTTAGCGCTGCCTCGGGGCGTAGCAAGCTGACTGTGACGAAGCGAGGCAGGCCGCAACGGGGTCAGCATTCAGGTTATACCGATCCGAGTGTCTGGCGCCGTCCTTGAGGGCCGAGCCGTCAGGGAGCACGGTCACCACCAGATGCCCGTTTGCGTCGTCGTTCTTCGTGTATCCCGTTTTGAACTGTATTAAGTAGACTTCATTTTTTAGGCGTTTTTCTTGACACATGTCCTACTGCCACCGAGACCACGAGACAGAAGCTGCTCAACGCCGAGTGTGGTATATCCCACTCTGTGGTATTCATTGAATCTCACTCTTTCACACGCCGGCTCTTGGAGATGGCCGGCGATTCGGCGGACGACGTAGTGGATGGGATTCAGGAGGATTTGCTCAAAAATCCGGATCGAGGTCCCATCGTGAAAGGGTCGGGGGGGGCCGCAAAGCGCGCACCTCCAATCCGACTTGTGGAAAGGGCAAGCGGCTATCAGTACATGCATTTGTATTTGGAGCGCGGGAATCATGTTCACCTGCTGTTTCTGCTGGACAAAGATGAGCAAGAGGACCTCCCAATGAGGAGCGGAAGAAACCGTTTTCTGAGCGCACTCCATGTCGGCTTAAGCGCAAGATGGTACGTCGGCACAGATCAGCAGCCCAAGCGAGAGCATGATAAACGACGCAACCGCTTTGAGAGACATTCTGGACGCCGTATCGAACGACTACGAGAGCTTCGATTTGATCACCCAGCAAGTCCTTAAGTGGGCAGCAGACGACGGACGTACCCCGACCCCGAGAGACGTGCTCGATTTGCTCCAGGTGGTCACCCGCGAGGGCTACGTTCAAGCGTACCTGCTCTCGACGGATCCGCCATATGCTGAGCCTGTTGCATTTTCGCCCAGCCGCCTGGAAGAACTCTGGTTTCGGATTACTCCCGAAGGGAAACAACGCTTGTTGAAGCTTGCGGCCGGAACCTAAACAAGCTGCGATGAAGCGCATCCGCACGGGAGATTGGACGGGTGGCCCATCCTTAACGGTGTCGCTTGTGAGCGCTGGACTCGGTTTGGAGCTCTTCCCTCATTAATTCGCTAGGCGAGGAGCACTGGCGCATGGTCGCGACACTGAAGGGATTATAGGAGGCTCGGATGGCCCGGAAGACCAAGGTGAAAATCTATGAGGCGAGCTTGCTCGAAGTTGCCGGATTTCCCATGGCTTCATCGCCTTGGGCGCCGCCGGCAATTCAGTGGTCCGCAAGTCGGCGAACGCCAGTCAGAGCATGTTCGCTCGATTCCTGTGCGTCAGCCCGAAGGCAGTGCAAAGCTGGGAGCAGGGAGCGCGCCGTCCGGGAAGCACTGCGCTCCGGCTGTTGATGATCGCAAAAGAAACATCCGGAGATTCTGCTGCAGGCCTGAAGCGGGCGGGGCTTCCTGTCGCTCCGGTCAATTGAAGTTGGGGCTGCGATTTGCGTGCCCCAAAGAAAAGTAACAGGCGATTGGGAACGACCGCTGGTTGCTGGGGCACGGCGGTCGAGGTGACTAGACGCCTGAACCTATCGGTCACGACGAACCTTGGGCCGTCCAGCCAAAACGTCAAGCCGTAGCGACCAGACGAAAACCGGCTGAGAGATTTCTCCGCTGCGTGGCGGCGCGTGCTTGCTTACCGCGCGAGCGCCCCTTGCCGGGACCCTCGCGCTCAAGAGAACGGGACGCGGAAGAGGACGGCCGCCACTCCGGTCGAAATGACCGGTGGTTGCTGGGGCGAGGCAAGGTGCCGGGGCACAAAACGGGTTCAAGGACGCGCAACCATAACCATGCGGCAAACCGTCGCCTTCGACGGTAAGCGGGACGACGCGAGCGAAAACCAGCAGAGAGATTCTTCGCTGCGTGGCCGGACGTTCCGCAAGGCGGAACGTGGGGAAGAGCCGGCCACTCCGACTCAGAATGACGCGGGGCTTCAGAACGCGGCGGTCGTTTGCGTTACGGTGCGATGGGCTGGGTTAAAAAATTACAGGCTCTCCGGATGACCGTGCGGTAGGGAAGCACGAACCCTAGGACCGGGTACCCCTTGACTCCACTCCCCTACGCTCGGCGTGCGCACGCTTCATTGGGTGGGGACGATGTCGAATTGTATTTTTACTTCGTCTTTGACTTTTACTGTGCCGCCGGCGATGCGGATCGGATTAATGCCGAAGTCGCTCTGCTTGAGCGTTGCGGCGCCGACGTAGTGGCCGTCTTTTAGGGTCACTTCGACGACGACCGGGTGCGTGGTTCCGTGCAGGGCTAGAGTGCCGCGCACTTGCCAATGGGCGTCGGACGTCTTGGTGATACTTGTGGATTGGTAGGAGATGTCCGGGAAGTGGCCGGTATCGAGAACGGTTGAACCTTCCATGGTGGTTTGGATTTCGGCGCGCGTGTCTGCGCTGCTTTCCGGGTCCAGGACGCTGAGTTTTCGGGCGTCGATTTGCAGCTGAACGGCGGGATTGGCGGAAGAGTCGATCAGGCCTTTTTCGATGGGGGCTTCGATTTCGTGGTCGTGCGCGAAGGCGGAGAACAGGCCGGACTTGAAGACGCGGATGGTTAGGGTGGACTTTGCCGCGTCGATGTCTTGCGTCTGGGCGTACAGGGTGATGGTGCCGGCCCAGAGGCTTAAGGCGATGGCCAGGGCTGTGCGCGCGGCTTTTGTCGGTTTCATTGCGGGCTTGGTCTCGATGGAATCGTAGCAAGATTTTCGGAGGCTCGCCGATGCTAATCGGTTGCGGTAGTGGTTTCGGATGGCAAACCGGCTGAGGGATTCCTCGACTGCATGGCGGCCCGTCCCGCAGAAGCGGGACGGTGGAAAGGACGCCGCCATTTCGCTCGGAATGACCGCGGGTTGCTTGTTGGCGACATTGTTAGCATGCGCGGCAGGCGATGGGACGCGGCAAGGAGAAAGCAGATCCCTCGGCCTGCGGGCCTCGGGATGCCAACTGGAGTATAGTGGCCGGTTGTGTGGGCGAGTGACTAACACAATCAAAAAAGTCAAAGGCTCTCGGAATGACCGCGGGTTGCTTGTAGCCGGGATTGGCGGCGATGGGTTGGAGAGCAAAACCGGCAGAGAGATTCTTCACTGCGTGGCGGCGCGAACTTGCTTACCGCGAAAGCTCGACCAAATCGATCGCAGCTCCTCTTGCCGAGGCCTGCATAGGCCGGGGACTTTCGCTCGAAAGCGGAATGGGATGCGGGGAAAAACAGGCCGCCACTCCGACTCAGAATGACGCGGGGCTTCAGAACGCTGCGATTGTTTGCTTCACGGAGCTATGGGCTGGGCTAAAAAATCACAGGCTCTCGGAATGGAATGAAAAACTAGGCTCCCCAAACAGTGGCGCGTTTGGGGAGCCCTGGGTGAGTGCTTAGTAACGCCGCCAACTGCTGGTAACGCCGCTGGCTGCTTGGTAACGGCGCTGCGCGCGTTAGTAGCCGAAGCCGAAGCTGAAGAAGTCGGGTTCGGGGGCGAAGGCTACGCCGCGGAAGGCTTGGCCGGCGCGGGCGTTGCGAATGGTGACGAATTTGTCGAAGGTGTTGCCGGTCGAGAGCGTGGTTGCGCCCGGGAGGTCGGTGACTTTGACGACTTTGTTGGGGTCGGCGCCATTGTCGCCATTCAGGCTGATGGTCGAGGTGACGGCGTAAATCGTGACTGTACCGTCGAAGTTGACGCTGCCGGTGATGTTACGGCAGCCGCCTGTTGCTGGTTCGATGGACGCTGGATAGTTGGGGACGCTGTAGGGCACGCCAAGGTTGAGGCCATTTTGGATGACGTATTGGTGCACCCAGGTCGCCTGGGGCGTGCCGGCATTCTCGAGGAACCATTTGTGCAAGCCGGCGCCGGAGCTGCCGGTGCTCAAGGTGCCGGCGTCCGCGACGTTTGGTTTGCCGTTGATGGTTTGGTTCGGCGTGTAGACCAGATCGCCCTCGTCGCAAACGTACAAGACCGTCGAACTCGCGAACCACATGCCGAAGGGATAGTCTCCACCTGGGCTCGCGGCGCTGGCCGCGGTATTGGGAAAGCCAGGGAGGACTGGGACTGGGAAGTTGATGGTGGCGCCGCCGGGAGCGTTGGAAACCGTTGGCAACGTGCCGGGCATGTTGCCGATCTGAAAGACGGTGTTGTAGCCGTTGCTGCCGCTGCCCTTGGCCACATAGACGGTACTGTTGAAGATAGTGAGACCGCGGAAGTTGGTGTCCTTACCGGGCTTGTCGGTTCCAATGACGAAGTACCCCAGCATGTTGTTGGCAGGCGGAGCGAGCGGGGTTGCGCCAGGGGTGATGAGTTCAGCGCCGGTGGAGTGGGAGAGATTGTAGCCGAGTACCGTCTCACCGACTTGCGTCTTCGAGAGGTTGCCGTTGTTGTCGTTTCCGGCGGAGTAATAGAGCGAATTGTCGCCCTTCACGACGGCGCGGCTATTGTCTCCGCTGTAGTTGTCCGTGTCGGTGTAGGAGATGCGGCCCCGTGGGTCAACTTCCGCAACGGAGCGATAGTAGGCGGTCGGTCCGGTCGCGCCAATGTAGCTGGAGACGGCGGGGTTGGTGGGATCGCAAAGGCCGGGCGTGCTGGAGGCCGAGACGTCAATCAGGTTGCGTGCGGTGGGTGAGATGGGGCCGACGTTGGTTCCCTGGGTGATGACGTTGGTCGAGGACAGAGTGAGGGTGGGGCAACCGGGACCGCCGCGGTAGCCCATGAAGGTGAGGCTCTTGCCGTCGATCGAGCGATTCAGGGCGAGTTCGGATTTCGAGCTGAAACTGGTGACGATTTCGTCGCTGGGGACGTGCAGCGCGCCGAGGCGATGGCCATCGGAGTCGAGGTTCCAGAGGACGATGGGTGAAGAAACGCCAAAGTTGGGATCGCTGGCGGCGTTGTTCCAGACGTTGTGCGAGTCGTTGAGATTGGGGAATTCGCCATTGTCGCTGGCGTAGCCGCAAACGATTCCTGTCACGGTGACGGTGGTTTTCGTGGTCGTCTGGTCGGCAGGCAGCAGGGTCGCGGCATAGGTATTCGAGGATGGCGCGGTGGCCGTGCCATTGTTCAGGCAGCCCGGCGGCAAAACGTCGCCGACGGTGACGGTGTCGGCTTTCCCGCGATAAATGGTTCCGCTTACGACCAGACTGCCGGGCACAAAGCCTTTAAATTCCGAATGATGATGGCGATCGTAGCGATCGTCGTCACGGCGATCGGAACGTTGCTGGTCGTCCTTGTCTTTGTCCTTGTCGTCGGCCTTCAATTTGGTTGCGAAGGATCCGACCGTCAATGCAGTTGCAACCGCTACAAGAAGAGCTGCTGGTACAAATTTTCTCACGTTTGATTGGCCCTCCTGAGCCATGGGGACAGGGGACAGTCCCACACCGGACGGCAGCGGAGTTTTAATGGCCGGTTAAAAAACGATGAAAGAATCGTTAGATCGATGGTCGAAGATTATTTGCCGGCCGTAACTTCATCCGAACGGACGTAAACCATATGAATCCGCAGTTGTTACCGGCATTGTGAACAACTGTTTTCAACTTGTACATCGGCCACGACCTCCGCTAAAGTGATGGCATCAGCCCTCAGTTTGACCGTCGGTAGGAAAAGGCGAATCGACCCACACGATTCGCCACCGGAATTCCACGGAAGATCGTGGACGCCTACTGAAGGGAGGTTCCCATGACTGAAGAAAACGTTCCTGTTTTGATCGTAGGCGCCGGGGCGGCGGGGCTGAGCCTATCGCTGCTACTCCAGCAGCAGGGAGTTGCGTCATTGCTCATCGAGCGGCGCGAGGACATCTCCATCTACCCGCGTGCGCGCAATCTGAATTTCCGCACGATGGAGATCTTTCGAGGCCTGGGCTTGGCGGCGGAGGTTCACGCGGCTGGATCGCAGGTCTCGCAAATGGTCCTCAAGGAGACGCTGGCTTCGAAGAACGAGGAGCTGGCCGATCCCACGGCAAATATTAAGCTCTCGGAATCGCTCACCCCGGAGCCGTTCCTTTGGTACTGCCCGCAAAACCGGCTCGAGCCGATCCTGCGAACGGCCGCGCTAGAGCGCGGCGCCGACGTCCGATATGGCGCGTCCCTGGTTTCGTTTACCCAAGATGAGGCTGGCGTGACGGCGACGGTGGAGGAGCGCTCGAGCGGGCGGACCTATCTGGTTCGCGCCGACTATCTGGCGGCGTGCGACGGAGCGAAAAGCCCGATTCGCGAAGAGCTGGGCATCGAGACGACGGGGCTGGGGGTGCTTCCCGAGTATTTTATCTTCGTCTACTTTCGGGCTCCCTGGCAGGAGTTGGTGGCTGGGCACGAAGCGGACACGTTCGTGATCAAAAACGCGAAGGCGGAGGGCATGTTCTTGGTGGCCAAAGGCGATCTAGGGATGTTCATGATCACCTACCGGCCTTCGGCGGGCGATTCCCTCGAGGATTTCACGGCCGAGCGTTGCCGCCAGTTGATTGTGGACGCGATCGGGAAACCGGAGATGCCGGTGGAGGTCGTGGAAATTGCTCACTGGCAATCCGCGGAGAGGGTAGCCACGCAGTTTCAGCAAGGGCGCGTGTTCCTGGTGGGCGACTCTGCGCACACCATGCCGGCGTACAAGGGGCTCGGCCCCAACACGGCGATTCAAAGCGCGCAAAATCTGGCGTGGAAGCTGGCCGCGGTGCTCGGGCAAGGGGCGACGAGCGAGCTTTTGAAAACGTATGAAGAGGAGCGTCTGCCTGTGGGACGTTTTGCGGCTCACCAATCGCTGACCGGACCGGCTGCGGCTTGGCTGCCGCGCGACACGTTCGGCACACACCTTGGAGAGGAGGAGGAGTTGCCGATCTTCTATCCGATCGTGGGATACAGATATCACTCGCAAGCGATCGTGGCGGAAGATGCTGCGTCTGCGCCTCTGGGCGAGATTGAACTCCTGGATCGCGAAGACTTGACCGGCATTCCGGGGACGCGGGTGCCTCATGTGTGGCTGGACTGCGACTCGTGGCACATCTCAACGCTGGACCTGCTCGACGGCCGCTTCGTTTTGCTTTGTGGGAGTAAAGGAACCGCTTGGTACAAGGCAGCCTGCTCGGTCGGGGCTTCGCTTGGAATCAAGTTGGCGCCTTACCGCATCGGGCCGGGCGCCGACATGGTTGACGCGGGACAGCATTGGAGCGAACGCATGGGGGTTTCCACCAAGGGCGCCGTCTTGATTCGCCCGGATGGTTTTGTGGCGTGGCGCCACGCGCAAGCCAGCCCTCACCCTGAGACTATGCTCAACCGGGCGTTGCGACGGATCCTGTGCCGGTCGATGGCGATCAGCGCTAAGGCTTCTACCGGTGCGCCGCGCTGACGGGAGGCCACCTGGGCGGGATTCGTTGCGCGCTCGCGCTCGTGCTAGGGAGTCTTCGGGGCGTTCGGCGCGGCTGAGGGTTGGGCGGCGCCGGTGGTTCGTGGGCGCAGCAGGCGCAGCATGGCGGCGGCGGCGTGGGAGAGCGGGCCGCTCTTGCGGTAGAGCAGGTAGAGATCGCGGGGCATGCGCAGCTGGCGGATTTTCACCTCGACGAGCAGGCCTTGCTCGATTTCCCAGCGCGCACACATGCGCGGGACGATGGCCACGCCCATATCCATTTGCACGAAGCGCTTGATGCTTTCGATGGTGGGAAGTTCGATGCGCATTTCGAGCGGCACGTGATGTTTGGCGAAGAGTTGGATGACGCGATTGCGAAATGGCGATTCGACGATGTGGGCGACGAAGGCTTCCCCGCCGAGGTCGGCGATGTCCACGCGGCCGCGCTTGGCAAGGCGGTGGCGGGGCGAAACGACGAAGGCTAGTTCGTCGCGAAAGATTTTGACGGCGGCGAGTTGCTGCTCCTGCGGAACGAAGGAGACCACGCCCAGATCGAGGCGGTGATTGAGAAGCTCGGAGGGAATGTCGCGCGAGAAGGTGCGCCGCACGGCCAGGTGCACGTCGGGATAGAGGCGGCGATAGCGAACCAGGACCGGCAGCAGCGCGTGGATCGAGCTTTCGTTCACGCCCAGCGAAAGCTCGCCTCGGCCGCCCGAGCGCAGATCCTCGAGGGCGCGCTTGATCTCCTCGCGCAGATTCAGCATGCGCTCGGCATAGCCGGCCAGCAGCTTGCCCGCGTCGGTGAGTTGGCCGGCGCGGGCGCCACGCGCGAAGAGGGGCTCGCCGACCCACTCTTCGAGTCGGCGGACGGCGATGCTCACGGCGGGCTGGGTGCGGTAGAGTTTTTGGGCGGCGCGGGAGAAGCTGCGTTCGCGGGCGACGGTCAGGAAGACGTTGAGTTCGGCGAGATCCATGGGGATTTCACGCCAGCACTAAGAGTCGTCTCACCGATGGCCGAGCACCCCGAGGGGAATGTCGGCTACGAGAGTTTGTGCGATAACCGGGTTCAGCGTGACTTCAGGGCCTGAAGGCCCGATGAAATGCGGGCTTTTTGTCGGGGCTGAAGCCCCGACCCCCTAGTTGCGGCGCCAACTCTGAAGCGCCGACCGCCTAATTGCCACACAGGGGCTGAAGCGCCGACCCCCTCGTTGCCACGCAAACTCTACCATCCGGGCCAACCAGGACTATAAGCTGGAGTTATACAGGTCGCAAGAAGTATAAATTGGACAGGCGGGGCGATTCGCGCTGTAATAGGAGGCTGAGGGGGGACTTTTCTATGGAAACGTACGCATCTTCGACACCACGCTGCGCGACGGCGAGCAGGCGCCGGGATTTTCGATGAACACGGGCGAGAAGCTTCGTCTGGCGCGGCAGTTGGAGAAGCTGGGCGTGGACGTCATCGAGGCGGGATTCCCGATCGCGTCGAAGGGCGATTTCGAGGCGGTGCGCGCGGTGGCTTCGGAGATTCGCGGCTCCGCGGTGGCGGGTCTGGCGCGCGCGCGGCGGGAGGATATCGAAGCGGCGCTGGGTGCGCTGGAGCCGGCGGTGCGTCCGCGGGTGCACGTGTTTCTGGCGACCTCCGACTTGCACCTGAAGTACAAGCTGCGCATTTCGCGGGAAGAGGCGCTGGACTCGATCGGCGTCGATGGTGGCGTTCGCGCGCTCGCGCTGCCCGGAGATTGAATTTTCGGCGGAAGATTCCAGCCGCAGCGATCCGGAATTTCTGGCGCAGGCGTTTGCGATTGCCGCTGACGCGGGTGCGACGATTCTGAATGTGCCCGATACGGTTGGCTATACCACGCCGGAAGAGTATGGCGGGCTGTTCCGCATGCTGCGGGCGAGGCTGGGCGACCGGCCGGGACTGGTTTGGAGCGCGCATTGCCACAACGATCTGGGACTGGCGGTGGCGAATTCGCTGGCCGCGGTGGCTGCGGGCGCGCGGCAGGTGGAGTGCGCCATCAACGGCATCGGGGAACGCGCGGGCAATGCGGCGCTGGAAGAGATTGCCGTGGCGCTGGCTGTTCGCCGGACCACTATCAAGCCGAGACGCAGCCTGAACTCGAAAGAGCTTTGCGCCACCAGCCGACTGCTCACGGAGATCACGCGCGTGCCTGTGCCGCCGAATAAGGCGGTGGTCGGGCGCGAATGCCTTTGCGCACGAGGCGGGCATTCACCAGGACGGCATCTTGAAGAATCCGCTGACCTATCAGGTGATTTCGCCGGAAGCGGTGGGAGTTGCGGCGCACCGGCTGGTGCTCGGCAAACATTCCGGGCGCAACGCGCTTCGTTCGCGGCTGGCCGATCTGGGCGTGTCGCTTACGGACGACGAACTGGTGCGCTGCTACCGCATGGTGATGGCGCTGGCGGACGTGAAGAAGGACGTCAACGATGCCGACTTGCTGCGCGCTGGCGCGAGATGCCGAGGGCGGCCGGGATGCGTCGGACGCCGCCAGTGGCGACGCGGCGCGATACCCGGGAACGCGGCATGAGCGGGAAACAGTGGAATCTTGCGGTTCTGCCGGGCGATGGGATCGGTCCGGAAGTTACCAGCGCAGCGGCTCTCCGTTCTGCAGGATTGCGCGCAGCGCGTTTGGCTTTCGCGTGAAACCGTGGAGTTGCCGTTTGGCGGCATCGCCATTGACCGCTTCGGGAAACCCTTCCCGCAGGAAACGCGTCGATGCGCTGCCTGAAGGCTGACGCCGTGCTGTTGGGCGCGGTGGGCGGGCTGAAGTGGGATTCGCTGCCGCTTGATCAGCGGCCGGAGGCGGGCTTGCTGGCTTTGCGCCGCACGCTGGGCGTCTACGCCAACGTCCGGCCGATCCGGCTGAGCGAGCCGCTGCGTTCGCTTTCACCGTTGCGCCTTGGGCCGAACACCAAAGTGAATTTCGAGATCATTCGCGAGCTGGTCGGCGACATCTATTTCGGCAAGCACACGAACGAAGGCAGGGCGCGAGACGAGCGCGCGTCGGACGTGGCTACCTACAGCGTGCCGGAGATCGAGCGGATCACGCGCTTCGCGTTTGAGCGGGCTCGGCGGCGCTCGCGCAAGGTGACTTCGGTCGACAAGGCGAACGTTCTGGCGACTTCGACGCTTGTGGCGCCGGACCGTTACGCGCATGGCAGCGGACGCGCCGGATCTTGACGCTCGAACATCTCTACGTGGACAACGCGTCGATGCAGATTATCTTGCGGCCGGAGCAGTTTGACGTGGTGCTGACGTCGAATCTTTTTGGCGACATTCTGAGCGATGAGGCGTCGGCGCTGGTGGGGTCGATTGGCATGGTGCCGTCGCTGAGCGCCGGAGATGGGCCGCCGCTGGTCGAGCCGATTCACGGCACCGCGCCGCAACTGGTGGGCAAGGACGTGGCCAATCCATCGGCGACGATCTTGTGCATGAGCTTGCTGCTGCGCGAGCGCTTCGGCGTGCCGGAAGCGGCGGCGATGATCGAACGCGCGCTCGATGAGGTGCTGGCCGAGGGCATTCGCACCGTGGACATTGCCGCGCCGGGCTGCACGCACGGTGAGCGGGTCGGCGATTTACCGGCCACGTGCGGGCGCGGATCCAGAAGTTGGCGGAAAAAGCAAAACCGCAAAGCGCGTAATCCCACCGACATACAAATCAAAGCGGGAAGAGTCAGTCACTGCTCAGGCGTTTACCGGCTGAGGGATTCCTGCGCTGCGTGGCGCTCGAGCGTCTCGCAGGAGTGGGACGGCGGGGTAACGTTCCGCTCGTTCCGTAGCACGTTCGTCGCATGCATCCCGCGAAGTCTTTGTTCGTGCGTTGGTGGACCAGCAAGACGACGAGCGAAGCGACGACAAAGCGAGGACGAAGGCGTAATGCGGCGGCACGGCGGGCAAGGTGATGAAGTTCCCACACGGGAAGAGCGAGCGATAAGAGCGCCATGCCGACGGCTTGCAGAGGTGTGCATGGCCATTGGCGTACCGGCAGTATACGCTTCTCGATGGGTTTCTTCGACTTGGGCTCGGTCAGGCGCTTGGACTTTGGCTGTGCTCTGGCGGTTGCCGGAGGCGAGCAGCCACAGGCGCGTCGATTTGCTGCGTCGAGTTCGCGGATGCGCAGGAGCTTGCCGAGCAGGACCAGGAGCAGGGCCCCGACCGAGGTCACGATCGTGAGCAGAAGAAACGCGCCCGTGAAGCGGTGCCAGGCGAAGTGCGGTTCGAGGAGCGATCCTGGAGTTCGTGGCAGGCCAAGGCCACCGCGGCGGACGCGCCGCAAACCTTCAGGAAAAAGAGCATCATGGCGCCGGCTTCGCGGATTGTTCACGCGGCGATTGAGCAGGAAGAAGAGAATGATGGTGTAGACGCGTGATGCCCAGCGAGCTGGCGATGGCCAGCCCCAGATGCTGGTACGCGGCGCACCAGCAACCAATAGATCGGCAGGTTGGCGAACGTCAGCACCGTGCCGACGATGGCCGGAACCATGGTGTTGCGCGTGGCGTAGAAGCCGCGGGCCAGGATGTACTGCGCGCCCCAGGCAAACATTCCCAGCGAAAAGAAGACCAGCGTGGCGGCGGTGGCGTCGAGGTCGGAGTCGCGCATGCGCGTGTGGGAAAAGACCAGGTAAACCAGCGGGCGCGCTTTCGGCGATGGTGAGCGCGGAGATGGGCACCAGCACGGCGATGAGACCTTTGAGCGTTGAGTTGAGCAGGCGATTCAGCTCGTCGAACTTGCCCTCCGAGTACAGCCGCGACGAGGAAGGGAAACGACGCGACGCCGACGCCTTGGCCGACGACGCCGAGCGGCACGCGCATCAGCGTCTTGGCATAGCTCAGCCAGGTGATCGAGGCGGGCTGCAGGTAGGAGCCGAACAAGCGAATGATCCAGTCGTCGGTGAAGACAAGCGAGAGCGCCAGCATGATGGGAACCGACAGCGCAGGAACAGACTGAATCCGGGATGGCCGCAGATTGAGATTGGGCGTGTAGCGGGCTTGCGCGCGATAGGCGCCGTAGACTTGCAGCAGAAAATTGCCGGCGAGCGCGCCGACGAGCACGCCGACGGCAAAGCCGGTCATGCCGATGCGCGAGGCCAGCAGCACGCCGCCGAGAATGATCATCACGTTGTAGACCACCGGCGCGAGGGAGGGAATGACGAATTGTCCCTTGGCGTATTGCACGGCGCTCAGGATGCTGCCCTGGTAGAAGCAGAACTGGGCCGGCAGCATGAGGCGCGTCAGGAAGATGACCTGCCGTTTTTCCTGCGGGCCGAATCCCGGGGCGATGGCTTGAGCGAGCTGCGGCGCGAAGATCTTCGCCGAGCGACCACCAGACCGATCAGCACCAGGCCCATGAAGGTCATGACCGTGGAGAATACCCACCAGGCCTCATCTTCGCGGTCTTCGGCGGCATATTTGGTGAAGACGGGGATGAACGTGACGCTGAGCGAGGCGCCGGCGACCAGATAGTTGAGGAAATCGGGCAGCGTGAAGGCGGCGTAGTAGGCGTCGGTCATGGCGTTCGAGCCCACCTGATGGGCCACGGTCCACTCGCGAAAAAAGCCCAGAACGCGGCTGAGCAAGATTCCGCCCATGACGATGGCCGTCGAGGCAAAGACGCGGCGGTTGACGCTGGCTTGGGCCACGGTGGTTTCGCTGACAGTCGTTTCGCTCACACTCGCCATGGTAGGGGTTTTGCGGAGGTTCGCCTAGCGAGTTGCGAGATGTGGAGGCGAAACGATACCGGCATCGCGCGCGAAAATGCGGTTACCAGCTGCACGAATCGCGCTGGATGCGGGTCGGATCGGACTCGGGTGGCTCGGGGGCGGAACTGTTCAGGCGAGTTGGCCGACAACGCATTGGGCCTCGGGCAAGCGGTCCCGGGCCCAGGTTGCAAGAAAGATAACCTTGTCGCTGGCGGGCGAGATGTGGACGTAGAAGACTCGATCGCCATCGTCGATTTCGAAGAAATTGGGATGCCGCGGGTCATCACGCAGGGGTGAGCCGGAGTTCAGCAGATGTGCAAGCCTCTCCACGCTCTCCGCAGGATGATTCCGCAGGTTTTCAATGTGCAGCTCAGATTTAACGTCAACAGCCATATCACCTTTCCGGCGAAATACTTACGCCTATAACCACGATGCCAATTAGATGTATCTTGAGGCCCAAAGATGCATCGCTTTGCGTTGACAGTGGGAGGGGAGAACGCCCCGGAGCGGCGTGGTTTACTGGCTAGGACACAGGCCCATTTTCAACGAGGTAACGAGCGCTTGTGCGGCGGCACTTGTGCGGCAGCTCGGCCCCGCGGCAGGCGTCGGCTGGCGCCGGTTTTTCCGTTGGGAACAGATTATAGTTAATTTCCACTTGCGTTAATGGTCTCCAATCCTGAGATATTGCGTGGGCCCTCGATTGGGACATATCTTGAAGCAACCAAAAAAAGCACGGTCTTCGGTAAGGACAAGCGGCGGAAGCATCGGCACTGGCAGGTGACGGTATTTTACCGCGACGGCGAGAGGTTTGCCCGCGTCTATACGGATCGCGCGAAAGCCACCAGCTTTGCCGAGCGGCAGAAACGATCTCCCGTCGTCAAAACAACACGCGTGGTTCAAGTCGGCTAGTGTGCAATACGCGCGGCTTCGCGCGAGCCGAGAACGATGCGGGCACTCGCCGGTTCGGGAGTGTGTTCGCGCGAGGTCGCTTGTCGGTTGCAAGCAGGGTGCTATAAAATACGCAGATCAAGTGTCAGGGCGGCCGTAGTATAGGGGTAGTACGGGAGCTTGCCAAGCTCCAGGCGGGGGTTCGAGTCCCCTCGGCCGCTCCAGTTTCCTCCCGTCGAATTTCCTCCGATCGAGCCAGCTTATTTCCACTGAATTTCCCTCGGGGCGGCAGCGTATTCCTAAAAGCCATTCGCAAATAGCGCTTGCGAATATGTCTCGATGGAAAGAGTCCTCGTCGCCGTTGGCAGCACGCGGCAACCAAAGCTAAATGCGGTGTCGCAGGCGCTTGAGGCTTTCGGCGCTTTCCTGCGACCCGATGCGCGAGTTTTCCGTCGTTGGGGTTGCGGTGCCGAGCGGCGTCAGCCACACGCCGTGCAGCCGCGCGGAGCTGATGGCCGGGGCGCGCGGGCGCTGCGAGGCCCTTGCTGCGCCTCGCGCGCGAACGAAGCGAGACCTGGCGCTATTTTGTGGGCCTCGAGGGCGGGCTGGACGTGGTGCACGAGAACGGCCGGCGAATGACGTTCCTCGAGAGCTGGGCGATGGTGGCCGACGGGACGGGCCGCGAAGCGTATGGGCAAGCGGGCGGCATCCTGCTGCCGGAAAAGCTGGCCGCCGAGGTGCTCGATCGCGGCGACGGAGCTTTCCGTGGCCATCGACAGCTTCGCCGGGGGACAGGGCATCCGCGACGCGCAGGGGCCTGGGGCGTGCTCACGCGCAACCTCATTACGCGACAAGAGGCGTTTCGCATCGCCGTGATTCACGCGTTTGCGCCATTCTTCAATGCGCACGCTATACGGGCTACTTCCGGCAGGTGAGCGAGCCGGGCGCGGACCTCTTCCGCGAGTGCGCGATGTTCGGCGCAACCGACGACGTCCAGCGGCGGCAGAGTTTGCGCGACGCCGTCCGAATCTGCTCGCGCAAACGCGCGATGCGCGTCCTGCTCGCCGACCACTGCGGCGGATCGAAGCGTCCTGCTTTGAGCGATTCGGCGACGCGCCTCGATGGCTTCGGGAACCACGGTGGCTGTCGTGGCAGAGCATGGCGATGTCGCGTGCCGGCTTCGAGTGTTTTGACCACGCTCTCGCCGGGGCCGTAGCGCCGCGCGATGGCGCCCATGCCCAGTCGTCCGCGAGAACGACGCCGTCGAAGCGCAATTGACGACGGAGCAGACCGTCCAGCACGCGCTGCGAAATCGACGCGGGCCGGTCGGGGTCCACCTGCGGGAGCAGGATGTGCGCCGTCATCACTAAGGGCACGCCCGCTGCGATGGCCGCGGCGAAGGGCACCAGTTCGTGCTGCGCCAGGCGCTCCGGCGTGCCGTCAAAGCGGGGCAAATCGACGTGCGGGTCCACGGCGGCGTCGCCGTGGCCGGGGAAATGCTTGGCGCAAGCCAGAACGCCTTCGGCCGCGAGGCCGCGAAGGAAGGCAACACCCAGGCGCGCGACTTTGTGCGGGTCGGCGCCAAAGCTGCGGCCGGCGGTGACCGGACTTGTCGGGATTGGTCGCCAGATCGAGCATGGGAGCGAAATCGAGATTGACGCCGACGGCGCGCAGCTCGCGAGCGATGGCGCGCGCCACCTGCTCGGTGAGGGCGACGTCGTCGAGCGTGCCGAGTTCGGCTGGGAGAGGGCCACGCGGTGAACGGCGGCTGTACAGCGAGAAGCGCGTGCCGCCCTCCTGATCGATGCCGATCAAGACGGGCCGTTTCGCGGCGCGCCGAATCGCACTCGGTGAGTGCGCGCAGACCGGCCGAGGTCGGTGTAATTTCGCGAATAGATCGCCACGCCGGCCAGGCCGGATTCGAGCAGGGCGGCCAATTCGTCCGGCAGGCTGTGCCTTCGAAGCCGAGGAAAAATCGCTCGAGCACTTCGGGACGGTGAGTCTCAGACGGAGAGCGATGAGATTCGGGTGGAGAGTGATGCGATCTGGGTGGCAGAGGACGCAATCGCGTGTCCTCCGGCATTTCTCAAGGTGTTATCATGCGCGCTCCGTCTACCGTATGCGGCATCCGGAGGAGGCGAGTAAAGTTGCGAATCGAAGCGCGGGCGCCGACGCGCATCGATCTTGGCCGGGGGCACGCTGGACATCTGGCCGCTCTATCTGTTTCATCCCGGGCGCACTGACCGTGAACTGCGCGATCACCCGGTATGCCTCGTGCAGCGGTGGAGACGGCGCCGCGCGGGTCGCGGCGCATCACGCTGATTTCGCTGGATACGCAAGCGCCGCGAGAGTTTCGCGTCGCTGGCGGCGCTCGAACGCGCGACGCGATTACCAGTTGCCGCTGCTGGCGCAGCTGGTGCGTTTTTTCCGGCCGCGCGCGGGCTTTACGCTCACGACCAATTCCGAAGCGCCCGCCGGCGCAGGGATCGGCGGTTCGAGCGCCATGGCCGTGGCCATTTGCGCGGCGCTCGACCGGCTTCACCGGCGCGGGGCTGGGCCGCCAGAACTGGATTCACATCAGCCGGGACGTGGAAGCGATCGTGATTCGACGTTCCCACGGGCACGCAGGATCATTACCCGCCGGCCTTCGGCGGAGCTGAGCGCGCATTCATCTCGATCCGGGCGGCGAGCGGCGCGAGGAACTGGCCTGCGACCTGGATGAGCTCGAGCGCCGCCTGGTTCTGTGCTACACGGGCAAGCCGCGGCAATCGGCCATCAACAACTGGGAAGTGTTATACACGGCATATCGATGGCGACAGAGCGTGTGGCGCAATCTGCGAGCAGATCGCGGCGGTGGCGCGTGCAAGTTCGCGAGGCGCTGTTGCGCAACGACTGGAGCGAGGTGGGCCGGCTGGTCCGCGCAGGAATGGGAGTTTCGCCGGCGCAACCTGGCCACGATCTCAACGCCGGTCGATCGACCGCATCATTGCCGGCGGACGCAAGCACGGCGCGCTGGCGGGCAAGGTTTGTGGCGCGGGCGGCGGGGGTTGCGTCGCGCTGCTGATCGAGCCAGACGCACGAGCAGCGCGTGGAAGCGGTGGTCGCGGCAGCGGGAGGTA
The DNA here is from genome assembly GCA_963846125.1 of uncultured Acidimicrobiales bacterium. Classification (GTDB taxonomy): domain Bacteria; phylum Actinomycetota; class Acidimicrobiia; order Acidimicrobiales; family UBA8190; genus Chersky-840. The sequence goes on along the minus strand of CAWJUR010000003.1, from coordinate 1,352,907 downwards.
CGGTGTTGCCTTTCCGGATCGATCGCCATGGCGTGCGCGTGAAGGCTAACTAGCGCCGTTTCCGGCGAATGCACCGTTTCGGAACGTCAGATGCGGGGTGTGCATTTCAGAAACCGTACCGCAATTTTGTAACCCTAATTCGAAAACCAACGTCTATTATATTGAGAGGCCACTGCCCGGTTCAGAAGCCCTTCAGGCGGGTACGGGACGCCTCACCCACAGGAATTCGGCCTAAGTGCTCGATGTTCCGGGGAATTCAAACTTAATCATAGCGGAGGATTTGAGAAATGCGTCTACGTGTAAAACAATACGTTGCACTCCTAGCGGTTCTGGCCTTTACGGTCCCTGCTTTTGCGCGCACCTTCAAGCAGGAAATGACTCGCTGACAAGGACATGACGATTGGGACCACCTGCTAAAGGCCGGGTCTTATCAGTTGTCGGCCGACGATAGCAAGAAGGAACTCAACGTTTTGGAGAATGGCAAAATGGTCGCGACCATCCAGGGGCAGTGGGTCAAGCTGCCGCAAAAGCCTCAGTACTCCACGATCATTTCCGACGGCACGAAGATCACGCAGGTGCAATTCAGCGGGGACGAGCAAGCATTTCAAGTGCAGTAAGCGGGAATAACTGCATGCGAAGGGAGGGCGGGCCGCGGTCCGCTCTCCCTTCGTTTTTTCCCTCTCCTGTTTTCGGCGCGATCCTTGACGACCCTTCCTGGTGCTTGCATGGACGTCTTGCGGGCGAATTAGGCGAATTAGGAGTACAATACGCCATTGCAGTCTGAGGCATGCTTGATGCTGCGTCTCGCCTCTTTTGCCGTGGCCGCTGCTCTGGCGTTGGGTCCAGACGTGAGCGGCGTGCTGCATCTGCAGCCACCACAGCAGAGCCAACCGAGTATCCCGCAAGACCAAAGCGTGCCGGTTCTGCCTCCGTTTTGACCCGACGTCCAGCCAACCGCAGCAGGCCGCCAAGAAAGATGCGCCGTTACAGGAAGAGTCGCGCCTGGAGATTCTGCGGAATGTGGACGGCGAATTCGCGCGCGTGGTGACGACGCTTCCGGGGGCAAGAAGGGCTTCCATTTCCGGGCGGGCGAGCCGATCGATCAGAACGCTTTGCACAAGGCACTCCAAATATCGGGCGCCGCGCTGAACCCCGGCGACAATGTGCAGATCACCAGGCTCGATTTTCCAAGGCCAGGACATCTGGATCGACCTCAATGGCGGCGGCAGCAAAGACGGCGGTCCTGGCGCGATCATGTGCAGATGTCAGATCGGGCATGCCGGTGCCCGTGCAGACGACGCACCACGACGACGCCCGACAACCGGCGGGCCGGCGGCTCCCGCGAAGAAAACCGGCGCGACGTTTTTTCTCGACTTTGGCAGACGCTTTGCCCGACATGACGGCCGAGCAAGTGAAGCAATATCTCAGCCGGTGCTGGATTTCTCGAAGCAGCGGTCGGCTGCGGTGCTGTATTCCGATCGCTGCCGCCAAAGATTCAGGAAGCCATCGCGCAGAAGCGGCCTGAGGTGGGCATGGACCGCGACGAGATTCTGGCGGCCATGGGGCGCCCGGACCGCAAGGTGCGCGAGCGTCAGGAAGACGGGACCGAGACCGAAGACTGGATTTACGGCCACCCGCCCGCACGGACGATCTTCGTGCGATTCGCGGGCGACAAGGTCACCCAGGTCGATCAGTATCCCAAATGAGCTGCTAATCGATACCGCAAAGCACCGCGCGGGCACGTTTGACATAATTCCAGGCGCAACGTAGCATCTGTCGAGTTTTCTGTGCGCGGCGTGAGCGCCGCCCGCAGTTCCCAAATCGACACAAATTTCTTCGGAGGAAGCATGCCCGTCAAAGTTGGCATCAACGGATTTGGCCGCATCGGCCGCAACATTTTTCGCACCGCGCTGGGCGATCCGGCCATCGAGATCGTCGCCGTCAACGACATCACCGACCCGAAGACGCTGGCCTATCTGCTGAAGTACGATTCGCTGCTGGGTAATCTGACGCATCAGCGTCACGCACACCGCGGACAGTATCGCCGTGGATGGCAAGAGCTTCAAGGTTTTCAAAGTGAAAGACCCGGCGCAGCTGGACTGGGCCTCGGTCGGCGCGGAAATTGTGGTCGAGTCCACGGGCCTGTTCACCGCGGGCGCGGAAGCGCGCAAGCATATGCGCGGCACGGTGAAGAAGGTGATCATCTCCGCGCCGGCTACCGACCCGGACCACACGCTGGTGCTGGGCGTGAACGACAAGACCTACGATCCCGGCGAAACACAACGTGGTTTCCAACGCTTCCTGCACGACCAATTGCCTGGCGCCGGTCGCCAAGGTGCTTCTGCGAGAGCTTCGGGATCGTGCACGGCACGATGACCACGATCCACTCCTACACCAACGATCAGAAGCTGCTGGACCTGCCGCACAAGGATCTGCGCCGGTCGCGCGCGGCGGCGCTTTCGATGATTCCCACGTCGACGGGAGCGGCCAAGGCGCTGAACCTGGTGATTCCGGAGCTGAAAGGCAAGCTGGACGGCTACTCGATGCGCGTGCCCACGCCGAACGTGAGCGTTGTGGACCTCACGGTGACCACCGAAAAACCGGCGACGGTCGAGTCGTCAACGCGGCCATGCGCGCCGCCGCCGAAGGTCCGATGAAGGGCATTCTGCGATTACACCGAAGAGGAGTTGGTTTCGGTCGATTTCCGATCGGCAATCCGCACTCGTCGATTGTGGACGCCGGTTACACGCGCGTGGTCGCCGGGAACTGCGTCAAGGTGCTGGCCTGGTACGACAACGAGTGGGGCTATTCCTGCCGGTGCCGCGACCTCATCAAGTTGATGGCGAGTCAGCTTCTAGAGAAGCGGCGCATCGGCGCGGCTTTCTCGATCGCCAAGGACTGTCATGAGCAAGCTCTCGATTCGCGATCTGGACCTCGCCGGCAAGCGCGTTTTTGTGCGCGTGGATTTCAACGTGCCGCTCGATGGCGAGCGCGTCACCGACGACACGCGCATCTCGCGAAACGCTGCCCACGCTGAAATTGGCGCGCGAACGCGGGGCCCGGCTGGTGCTGGCTTCGCACCTGGGCCGGCCCAAAGGCAAACCCGATCCGAAATACAGCTTGCGGCCCGTCGCGGCGAAACTGGCGGAACTCACCGGACGCGCCGGTCGATTTTGCCGCCGATTGCGTGGGCGCGGAGGCGGAAGCCAAGAGCCGCGCGCTCGACGAACGGCGGAATCTTGCTGCTGGAGAATGTGCGCTATCACGCCGAAGAAGAGGCCAACGACGCGGCGTTTTCGCGGCAACTGGCCGCGCTTTGCGATGGCCTGTTCGTGTGCGACGCGTTCGGCTCGGCGCATCGCGCGCACGCTTCCGTGGTGGGCATCACGCAAGTTCGTGCGCCAAGCCGCGGCGGGCCTGCTGATGGAGCGCGAACTGGCCTATCTCGGCAAGGCGCTGACGAATCCCGCAGCGGCCGTTTGTCGCGGTGCTCGGCGGCGCGAAAGTTTCCGACAAGATCGAAGTGGTGGAGAACCTGATGAAGGTCGCCGACGCCATGCTCATCGGCGGCGGCATGGCGTACACGTTTTTGAAATCGCAGGGGCTGGCGGTGGGCAAGTCGCTGGTCGAGGCGGACAAGCTCGACCTGGCGCGGCGCGTGATGGCAGGAGGCCAGCGCGAAAAATTTTCGCCTGCTGCTGCCCACCGATCATGTGGTCGGCGCGGAATTCAAGGCGGACACGCAAACGCGCATCACGCCGGTGGCCGAGACGCCGGATGGCTGGATGGGGCTGGACATCGGCCCGGAAACGATCGCGCAGTTTTCGCGCGGAGATCGCGCGCGCGAAGACGATCGTGTGGAACGGGCCGATGGGCGTCTTCGAGATGCCGGCGTTTGCGCGCGGCACGCTCGAGATGGCCAAGGCGGTTGCTGCGGCGACGGCGCGCGGCGCGACTTCGATTGTCGGCGGCGGCGATTCGGTGGCGGCGGTGCATCAAGCCGGCGTGGCCGACAAGATTTCGCACATCTCCACGGGCGGCGGCGCTTCGCTGGAATTTCTGGCCGGCAGAAAGCTGCCGGGCGTCGAAGCCCTCACGGATAAGTACGTAGACTGCCAGTGATCGATTCGTTCGCGAGGCTTACCGTGCGACGACCGGTGATTGCCGGAAACTGGAAGATGTACAAGACGCAGGCGGAGGCGCGCGCGTTTTTCGCGGCGTTCAAGCCGCTGGTGGCGAGCGCCACGCACTGCGAAATCATCGTCGCGCCGCCGTTCACGGCGCTGGCGGCGTCGGTGGAAGCGGCCGCGCGGTTCGGCGATCTCGATCGCGGCGCAGGACGTGTATTGGGCGGCCGAGGGCGCGTTCACCGGCGAAGTCTCGCCGCCCATGCTGGTGGAGGCGGGCTGCCGCGCGGTGATCATCGCGCACTCCGAGCGCCGGCAATTTTTCGGCGAGACCGACGAGACCGCCAACCGCAAAGTGAAGGCGGCGCTGGCGGCCGGTCTCACGCCGATTCTTTGCGTGGGCGAATTGCTGGCCGAGCGCGAGGCCGACCAAACGCGCGCGGTGCTCGAGCGGCAGTTCCGCGGCGTCGCTGGCCGCGTTGACCGCTGCGGAGTTCTCACGTATCATCGTTGCTTACGAGCCTGTGTGGGCCATCGGCACGGGCCGCACGGCGACCCCTGAAATTGCGGCCGAAGCGCACCGGTTTCTTGCGGGAACTTGCGGCGGAAGTTTTTGGAGCCGGAACGCGCCGCGGAGCTGCGGATTCTTTACGGCGGCAGCGTCAAACCCGACAACGTGAAAGGGTTGATGGCGCAGACGGAGATTGACGGGGCGCTGGTGGGCGGCGCGAGTCTGGATGCCACAGCAGTTTGCGGCGATTGTGAATTTCTAAATTTCGACGCAGTCGTCGCGGGACGCGGGAGCAGGGCAATGCCAAGCGAAGTTAAATGGGCCATCTCATTTCTGGCCGGCGCGGTTCTGCTCTGTATCGGCTGGAAGGTTTTCTTCTTCCTGGTGACGCTGCACGTCTTGGTCTGCCTGGTGCTGATCGCCGTGATTCTGCTGCAGAGCGGCGAAGCGGCTGATTTGGCCGGCGCGTTCGGCGGATCGGGCAGCCAGACGGCGTTCGGGCCGCGCGGCGCGGCGACGTTTCTTTCGCGCGCCACCACCTGGTGCGCGGTGATGTTCATGTTCACGTCGATGGTGCTGACCGTGCACGTGCAGACGACCACGGCGAGCGGCGGCCACTCCGTGCTGGAGCAGTTCTCGAAGCCGGCGCCGAAGCCGGCGCTCCGGCAGCCCGGCGCACCACGCAGCCGGCCTGCCTCCCGCTCAGCCGACGCAGCCGGCATTACCAGTCGGCTCCTCCGGCGCAGCGCCGCCGGCGCCTGCGGCACCATAACGCGGCGCCAAGTCCGTTGCGGCGTTTGGCAAAGCGGGCGGACGTTGATTGGTGGTTTCCATCCTCTGTGCGGTCGTGGCGGAACTGGCAGACGCACCAGCTTGAGGGGCTGGCGGTAGCAATACCGTGGTGGTTCGAATCCACTCGACCGCATACTTATTTCGAAAGACCCCAGGAAATCCTGGGGTCTTTTTTTATTCACTCAGATAGCCTCATAATCCGAAGTTGGTAACAGCGAACCCTGCAAGCCCTCTCCGCTGCATTGCTGCTTGCGTCTAATCTTTTCCGCGAACCAAGATGTCCGTCAATTTGTACGGATCAGTGGCCAGCTCAAATTTGATCTCATTATTTTTGTCAACGCTCAGCATCGCCCTCGGGTACAAGACACCCGTGCTTTTGCTCTTATCGGAGTCGTCGATTTGGATTTCCCCCGCCGTTAAGTTGTACGCGGTGGAAGGTGAATCCCTGAATTGCTCGCGCATGGAGATGGGGCGCGTGGTAATGAATCGTATGGTTCTGCCCGTGGGTGTTTGAATCGAACGAATGTAGCTGACATCGTAGCCCAGGGCGCCGGTGATAGCGATGTGCCCTACGGACTTCATCTTCGACAGTGCCTTGTACAAGCCTTGATTTTGATCCGTCTGGAAGGCCGTTACCAAAGTCTGTCTATCTGCCGGAGTCGAGTATCTCTCGATGATCAGCGTGATATTGAACTGCGTTCCGAATTGGACGTCCGTCCCCTGCGCCGTAGCCTGGATCGTTTCTGGCTTCGGCTTTTCCTGCGAAACTGCCGGACGACTTGCCATGAGCAACAGGAAGGCTACAACACTACAAAGGAGCGTCAGAGATCTAGAGTTTTTCATCGATTCCTCCACACCTGCGGTGGCTACCGCTGATCGAACTTACGTGAGAAATCAACGATGTCCAATCGGCACATCCGTGTAGGAAGACGATTGGTTTAGGTGTAGGCGCCGCGGTTTGACTCGGCTTCGAGGACGAAGAGGGAGAAGCGGCATAACTGCTATTTCATTTGGCATCTGAGCCTATCCTCATCGTGATCCTTGGTTTGTATTGAGAACCTCGGGTTGGCGTCGTTTGCGTAGAGCGCGAATTGCCAGCGCGCTCCTGGCCTGGCGTTCCCTGGTCTCGCGTTTACCTTTCCTGAACATCCGGACAGCTTACAAAGTGCAAGCCTTCGGCTAGGCTGTGCGGACCGCAGAAAGTGTCCGGTGAGGATCATGAAACGAACGCTGACCAGCCTGAGTCTTACGTTGAGCTTATGCCTATTGGTACCGGCGTTGTCCTGGGCGCAACTGGCGATCACCACATCGAGTTGCCCCGGCGGAACGCAGTCCGCTGCGTATGCGGGATGCGCGCTTTCCGCGACCGGAGGGACGCCGCCTTATGCGTTCTCCATCGACACGAGCGGGACATACGCTCCGTTGCCTGAAGGGATGAGCCTTAGCTCTTCCACGGGCGTTGTATCCAGCAGCCAAATCGGAGGCGAGGGCGGCTATACAGTTGGATTTATTGTGACCGATTCCGCGAGCAAGACGGCCGAGCAGCCCATCACCTTTGCAGCCAGACAAGATGCACCTTGACCAGCGACAACGCCGTGTTGGCGTTCGAGATCCAGTCTTGTTTCTGGATCTGAGAGAGGGTCAAGAAACGTGGAACCTTCTCCACTGATTCGATGAGTTCCGTCCGTTTTGGATCCACCTTTCTCGGAGACGGCATCCCCGAGACCTGACGCAGAGCCACTGACCTTTCGCGGTCCAAAGCCAGTCCTGAGCCGTCTCCGTTTGTCATGGGCGCCGAAAGGCAGATCAGGTCAAGAATGGGCTCCTGGTCCGGAGGTGAATCGACAGAGCACAAATCTCCACTTGTGCCAAACTGTGTATAAGCGAATGGCCGGCAGGCGTTATTTGGAGCGCGATATGTCAACTCAGGTGAGACGGTCGCTTTCGACGGCTGTGATTCGGAGATCTCGTCACCTCGTTCTACTGATTGTTCCAATCGCTCTATTGATTTGGGTGGGTCTCAACGCGTCTCCGGCTGGTGCCAGCCCACCCATGGTGACAGTAGCGCTCGCCGGATCGACCGCCGGCGCGGTGACAACCGGGGACTCGATCACCTACAGCGTGGTAATCGGGAACACTGGCTCGACGGCTTCTGGACCGGTCACGATCACCGACGATTTTGATGGTTTCGACCCGAGTTCGGCAACGTGTGGGAGCGTACCCAACTGCAGGGTGCAGCTCCACCACATCGGGGTTGCATGTAGCGTTCCACCGACTCTCTGTGTTGGAGGGGACGAGGTAGTGGGAGTTTCGTGGACGATCGATTCGGTCGCCGCCGAGTCGAGTGGCCTAACCGTGAGTGTCAACGCTTTCGTCGACAACAACGGCGGCCCCGTTGGATCGTGGACCGATCAAGCATGGTGGACAGGCGACGGGTGCGTCACCTCCGGAGGTTGCCCCACCAACACGGTTAGCAATCCCGTGGCCACCGTGAAGGTCACCGAGTCCGCGAGCCCGCCCCCCCGATCCGAGCCATTTCATCCCGGAGGCGGGACGACGCTCGGAAACGGGCAAGAGGTCAACGCAACTCTTAGCGTGGCGAACGTCGGTGACGCGCCGAGCGGCACCATTACCGTCGTTGACAGTATCCCTCCCACAACGGGCACGCAGTATGTGCCTGGGTCGGCAACGTGCGGCACGGTGCCGGGCTGCACCCTGACGGTGACGCCGTGTACTACGACCTGTCCACCCCTCCAATCCCCGTGCGGTCCTGGCACTTGCGGCTTCGTTCTCCCGGTCACGTGTGGCTGTGCTGGGGCAACGGTGCCCGGGACCCTGCTGACCTGGACAATCTCCTCGGTCGCTAGTGGTGCGAGCGGGTTGAACTTGTTCTTCGACGTGACCGTGAACGGTGTCACGAGCGACGTCGCTGTCAATGCCGCCATGTGGAACGGGCATCTTTCTTCGCCGGCACCGCTTTTGGGCCCGATTCTGACGACCGGCGACGGCTGCGTGTCATCCCTGGCAATCTCTCCATACCCTGATTTCTTTGGCTGCCCCGTCACCCCATGGCCCGGCGAGGTCATGTATGACTTGGCTCAGTCGACAGGACCGACCACGTCGACCACCAAGAGCCCCCTTACCACTTCTCCTTCGGGCTCAGCACCGTCGATCACGGCGGGTCCGGTGACAGCTGCCTCGGGCTCCTTGGCATTCACGGGCCCGAATAGGGCCACGGAATGGATGGCGATCGTCGGGACCATGTTGGTGGTTCTAGGACTTGTGATCTTCGCACTGGCGGACCTGCCGCGACGACTTATGTATCGCCTCGCACATCTCAAGTCCCGGCGTTCGGAAAGTTCCTTGGCCGTTCGTTCAAAGGCAATCGGAGATGGGCTCATTGGTGGCGCGACGTACGTTGCGAAGTGGCTGTTGGACCGCTGACGATCGGCGAGATGCCAAGAAACGCGCCTGTCCTGACCCGCCCAGCAACGCGCCCGTGCCGATCGGGATCTCAAGACATACCCTTTGGTGAGCGACCTGGGTGAACTGGACCCTAGCGGCAATACGTCGTCCCGAACCGAGCGACCCACCGACGGGCGGTCGTCCACCCCGCGACAAAGGCGTCATGCCTGCGGGCGCAGGGAAATGGACTGTCACCTGAAACCAAGAGGGCGACGCAGTGGGCTGCCTCGCCAAGCGGCCCTCGGCGATGGTCGGTCCGATCTCCCGCTGCGGCCTACGGATGCTCACGCGTCGAACGCGACGTTTGTATCGTCTGGGATTGTGGCTAAGGATGAACTGGTCGGTGGCGAATTGGAGTCGATCTCCAAGTGGCGGGATCTCGCCCAACCATCGGCTGTCGACCGAGGCACTCGATCCTCTCATCGTTTGTCGAGGCATGGATCGGTCTTCGTCATTGTAGGTGCATGTGTTCCAGCCCTCTTGTATCTGATTTACGTGTTTCACTATTCGGTCGACGTGCCGGATGCAGATGATTGGGACGCGATTGGCTTTGTCGCTTCAGCGCTTCACGGACACCTGACGATTGGCGCCCTCTGGGGTCAGTACGTAGCCGGCCGTCCCTTCTTTCCCCGCCTCGTCCTGCTGGCCTTTGGTCTTGTTGATCATTTGAACGAGAAGTCCATCACCTTGCTCAGCGCGACTGCATTCATCACCGCTTTCGGGCTCCTGCTCCTGTCGTTCCGCAATTACATAGGGCGCCGGCTCGCGTTCCTGCAAGTGTTCTCTCTCGGACTTGTGTGGTTTAGTCTCGCCGACTTGGAGAATGCCCTTTGGGCATCACAACTGGCGGCTTATATAGTCGTATTGCTCTTTGCTGCGATGATGTACTTCCTCTTCATCCCTCGTCGCAGACGACATCTGTTCTTCGCGCTTGGCATCGTCGCAGCCATCGTTGCCTCGCTCACATACCTGCAAGGGTTCCTCCTTTGGCCAGTCGGTTTAGTCTGTCTTCTCTGGGCTGGTCCCCGCGGGCGCCGTACCCTCTGGGAGGTGGCCATCTGGATCTCGTCGGCAGCGATCTTGGTAGCGATCTATTTTCATGGTTACGTGTCGGCCGACGCGACGTGCTTGGCCGAAGGTGGAAACCGAGCGGTCTGTTCGCCTGGATATGGCGTGCTACATCCAGTTCTGTTGGTCCGGTATGTCCTCGTGCTCGTTGGCAACGTCGTTCCCACCTCGTTGACTTCGATTTCTCCTGGACAACTGCGAGAGTGTGAGCTAATCGGGTCAGTGGTCTGTGTTGTGTCGATCTTTGTTCTCATTCAGTCAATCCGTGAGCGGCATGTACGAAAAGTTCCATTGCCAATGCTCCTGATCGTGTTCGCCTTGTTGTTCGATCTCATGATCGCGCAGGGCCATCTTGGTGAAGGCCTATCTTCCGCGGGAATTGATCGATTCCCGATGCCCAATATCATTTTGCTCGTAGGGATCCTCATGTATGTGTGGGGACACTTGCCTGACTGGCGAGATATGAGATGGAATCACGGCCCAAGGCGCGGGCGGCTAACGTTTCTCGGGTTTAGCGTTCTGATGGCTCTCGTCGTTGCCCAGTGTGCAGAGACGACCTATTTCGGTATCTCCCAGGGGAGCGCGTTCCGGGCGGCAAATGTGAGAACGGCCCGCGTTGTGGTCAATCTCGACCGCATCCCCTCGGCTCGACGTGCCTGTTACTTTGAATCGACAGTTGTCGGGCCGCCGTTGTTTGATTTGCAGGTATGGCTGGGCCTCGCCGAGCGCAATCGCTTGAGTGTTTTCCAACGTAGTACGTGGCGGGTATATCGAGCCGAGGGACCGCCCACGATTGTCCAATGCGACCAAAAGTTTCCCGTCGGACCTGCGGAGTAACCACATTGCGATATTGGCATTTCATTTCACTCGGTCCAATCCCTATTCCAATGAGAAACGATGGGGGACTGCCCCGAGACGCAGTGGGAACGAGGCGACCTCCTCTTAGGTTTCTCCTACCAGCATTGCCGTGAATCGTGCACGAGGCGGCCGTGAGCGGCCCCGGACGTCCGAAGCGCTATCGTGGGCTTACGCCGCGAGGGACGAATGGGAGCGCAATGGCTCTGGCCGACGAGGCAGCCAAGATGGACAAAGCGGTTTGGGGCGAGATCCAGGGTCAGACCATTTCCTTCCCGATGGTGGTGGCGTCGGCGAACATCGCGACGGTGCTTTTCACCGTGCCGACCGCGGTCGCCGTCGCGCTCGTGCCCGGGAACGCTTTCGATATCGTCGAGTCGACTCCCGGCTCGACTCAATTGATCATCGCTGCGTGCGACTACATCGAGAACCCGTGGGGCGACTACCGCGAGATCAACCTCGGTTTTCTAGCCAAGCCGGCCAACGGTGGGCACGATTCGGCCGGATCCTTTATCTACCGCATGCCGGTCGACCAGGCGTTCACCTGCGAGGCCGGCAACCAGGTGATGGGTTTCCCCAAATCGGTCGAGCAGATCACCACCGAGTACCACGGCGATGTCGTCGTATTCGATCTGGTCTTCGGGGGCCGGCCGACCTTTCGACTGACCATCCCTCGCGTCCCCCCCGACGGCCCACCAATCCGCGTCCCCGCGGTGAGCTACTCCTATCTCGGCGGCGTACCGTTCGCCACCATGTTGGAGATGGACATGGGCTCCGGCATCGTGCTCGACCTCACGACAGTAGGAATCGAGCTGGGCGAGGGCCTCGTGGCCGACGAATTGTGCTCACTGGGGCTGCCGACCGTCCCCGACTTTGCGTCCTGGGGCGAAGGTCTCGGCGCGGTGTTCCACCTGGGTCACCCTGTCGCCCTCGCGCCCTAGGAGTATCAGGGACCGCTCGTCGCCGAACGCCCGTTCCGGTGTGTGCGTAGTTGCCTTCGACGCACTGATGACCGCATGACCGACCCGCTGGTGATTCGAGATTGTCTTACCCGAACTACGTCGCTTGGACGATTAGGTCCTGAATCTGCTGCACCTCGACCTTGGTGAGGCCGGCCGTCGAACACGTATCCATAACGGGTGCATTGGGGGAGGAGGTGCTCTCGATCAAACCCCGGTTGAGACCGGCGTACGCATAGCACGTGGCGTATTGCACCTCGGCCACTTCCAACTGAGCCGCCTGAGTCTCGGCGATCCGGACCGGCGTCCATGCCACATCGACCATCGTGATCGTGGTGGACGTGGAGATCAATGGCGCGGGCATGACGGGAATGCCCCGGTGAGCACTGGGTGTCGCCCCGCCGCAAGACGCGAGTAGGAGGCCGCCGACCACGATCGTGCTCAATGCCGACGCTGCGCGCATAGGAGAGAAATCGGCACATGGGCTCCGGATCTTGATCCTGGTGCATCGGTTAGCTGCCTCACGGCGATCGCGGTGTCAGGCCACCGTGCCGGCTCGGCACTTCCGACCGGCCCGTCATGCGTTCTCACCAGGGATTAGTCCGGGGACTGATGAAATTCGCTCCCGGAGGTCGAGATCGAGGCCCACCCCTGAGATGCCCCCCATGTGGCCCAACGAGCGCCGCGAGCGGGTGGGGGGCGCTGACCTGGGCCCATGGGGGCCATCACCTGCGGTCAGCGTTCACCTCGAGTGTGAGCAGGTCGATGGCCAGAATCACTTCGCCGTTGAAATGGGTTTTGGCCTGGTCGAGCCACTCCTGCTCGGTGCCGGGCGCGGGGGCGGGTACGGGATGGGTGAGCACGAGCGTGTTTACGCCGTTTCGAGCCGCGGTCTGGGCGGCGTCGGGTACCGACGAGTGATAGTCGAGGACATCGAGGAGTCGGGGTAATCCGATCTGTTCGATCAGGTCGCGCCGCACCACGGTGTGCACGAGCACATCGGCCCCGGCACATAATTCGTCCAGACCCTCGCACGGCACCGTGTCGCCGGCGATGACCACCGATCGCCCTTCTTCCTCGACGCGGAAGCCGACGGTCGGGCGCACCGGCGCATGATCGGTGGGAGCGGCTGTGACCCTGACCGTGCCGTCTTCGAAGACGACACCTCGATCGACCTCGGTCACCGTGGCTGCAGGTGGCCAATTCAGGTCGTCATGGTGGGCGAGGCGGTAGCCGATGTCCAGCTCGAGCATCTTCTCCGTGGCCTGCAGCAGCGCTGTGGTGCCGACGGGCCCGACGACGGTCAAGGGACTCGGTACGAAGGACAAGACCCACCTGGTCGTGAAGATGTCGTTCAGGTCGGAGATGTGATCGCTGTGGAGGTGGGTCAAGAACAACCCCCGAATGACTCCCGCGCCCGATCCCGCCGCTGCGGCGCGCATCAAGACACCTCGGCCGCAGTCGAAGAGCAGGTCCCCAGCCTCGGTGCGCACCAGTGTCGACGGGCCAGCACGGGCCGGATCGGGAAGCGGGCTGCCACTACCCAGAATGATCACCTGCATGCGCGCTCCTGAGATCGGATGCGGTGCATGCTAGGCACTGAAACGGCGCCGAGTCCGGTGATCAGCTCCCTAGCCGATCAGAGAAGCGCTTTGCGAAGAGATAAGCGTCGCCCGGCCATCGGGCAGAGATGTAGTTGCCGTCCTCGACCGCGAAAGCAGGACCATCGTCGGTGGCGGTCCCACGCTTGGAGAGCACACGTGGCCCCCGCACGAAGTCGGCGGGATTTCCCAGCGCACCCCGGACTTCGTCCTCGACGTAGTCGCGGTAGGTGCGGTAGTAACGCCCCAGTCGCCATGCAGTGGCGAGGAACGCGGATCGCTCCATGTACTTCGGTAGACAGGTGGTCCGTCGGCCGTATAGGAGGCTGCGACCGGTGGTCGGATCGCAGGTGCGGGCGAGAACCAGAACACCATGACAGATGGCGCCGACCGGCCGGTCGAGAGCCCAGTACTCGGCGACTTTGCGGCGGAGCAACTCGCTTCCCAAGTACTGACGCATGCCGGGGGCGTGTCCACCGGGAAGGATCAGACCATCGAACTCGTCGGGTTTGATGTCCTCCCAAGCCATCGGAGTCCGAAACTCTCCATCCGACTGCATCTGCGCATAGAAAGACTTGGGTTCGGCAGCCGCGCCGAGCTGCCCGAAGATGACTCCCTCGAGCAACCGGGGGTCAGCTCGGGCCGCGCTGTCGCCGTGCTCGGTCGCGAATCGAACCACATGCCCACGGCGGATCAGCAGCTGCCACGGCACCGCCACCTCGGTGACATCGAAGTCTTGGTCAGGTAGTGGGATCAGAACGGTTGCGATCTTCCCGACGCTAGTGTCTCGAAACGCGTCGAGCCCTGCATCGGTCCTCGATGCCTATGCGTCGAATGGGGCGACGACCTTGCGCAGCAGGCCGGCGAGCGTGGCCCGTTGCGCCACGTCGAGGGATCCGAGGATCGCGTTCTCGCGGGCGACCAGATCCTGAAGCGCAAGGTCCACCCGCCGCCGCCCCGCAGCCGTGAGTTGGACGCGCACGGATCGGGCGTCGTTCGGGTCGGGACGTCGACGAACGAGTCCTCGCTCCTCGAGGCGGTCGATGCGGTTGGTCATCGTGCCCGATGTGACCAGCGTCTGGGCGAGCAGTTGACCTGGCGACAGGTGATGGGGGGGATCGGACCGGCGCAGGGCGGAGAGCACGTCGAAGGTCCAGGTCTCGAGGTCGTGACGGGCGAACACCACGGTGCGTTGGCGCTCCAGGTAGCGGGCCAGTCGGGCCACGCGCGAGAGCACCTCCAGGGGAGACACGTCGACTCCCGGGAGCACCCGACGCCAGCCCGCCGCCAGACGGTCAACCTCGTCTTCCATCCGATCCTCCAGGAGAGGGACGTCGTCCAGACTATATCTTGACATCGAGAGAGTTTGCTGTAATTCTCTCGATATCGAGATAATGGTAGGAGGCGCTGATGGCCGTCGCTCCAGAGGACCCACGTCGACTCGAAAGTCCGCAACCTTTCTCCGACGCGACTGTGACGTCCTCGACCCCTCGATCACTCGTCGAACCGATCTACGCCCGGTGGGTCGAGCGAGTGGCCGTTGGTCGCGAGCGCCTCGGGCGGCCGCTCACATTTGCCGAGAAGGTGCTCGTCAACCATCTCCGCCACCCGCACAGCCAGGAGCTGCAGCGCGGACGCAGCTACGCGGATTTCGATCCCGACCGCATTGCCCTCCAAGACGCCCTCGCTCAGATCGTGGCCCTTCAGCTCCTGGTGGCCGGCATCGATGAGGTCGCGGTGCCGACCACTGTCCACTGCGATCACCTCATCCAGGCCAAGGTGACCTCTGCGATCGACCTCCGCTCGGCGTTGGACCTCAATTCCGAGGTCTACGACTTCCTGCGAACCGTCTGTGCCAGATTCGGAATCGGATTCTGGAAGCCCGGCTCCGGGATCATCCACCAGGTCGTCCTCGAGAACTACGCCTTCCCGGGTGGGATGATGATCGGCACCGACAGCCATACCCCCAACGCGGGAGGGCTGGGCATGGTCGCCATCGGCGTGGGCGGCGGGGACGCCATCGACGTGATCACCGGTCAGGCGTTCAACGTCCGTTGGCCCACACTCATCGGTGTGCATCTCAGGGGGTCCCTGTCGGGGTGGACATCGCCCAAAGACGTGATTCTGAAGGTTGCCGAACTGCTGACGGTGACCGGTGGTACCGGCGCAATCGTCGAGTACTTCGGGCCTGGAGCCGACACCATCAGCGCGACGGGCAAGGCCACGATTTGCAACATGGGAGCCGAGGTCGGCGCCACCACGTCGCTCTTTCCGTTTGACGCCAACATCGCCCAATATCTGGCTGCCACCGGACGAGGGGATGTGGCCGAACTCGCATCCGCGATCGCCCACGAACTGTGTGCCGATCAAGCCGTCGTTGCCGACCCCACCCGATACTTCGACCAGGTGATCGAGATCGACCTCAATGCACTGACTCCCATGATCAATGGGCCCGACACCCCTGATCTCGCTCACCGAGTGAACGAAGTTGGCGCGTGGGCACGCGAAAACGGGGTGCCGTCCGAAATCTCCGCCGCCCTCGTCGGGTCGTGTACCAACTCCTCCTACGAGGATATGACGCGGGCCGCCTCGATCGCCCGGCAGGCATCGGCCTATGGCTTGCGAGCCAAGACCCCACTGCTCGTCACGCCCGGATCCGAGGAGGTGCGAGCCACCATCGAGCGCGACGGCGTACTCGCCGATCTGGTAGCCATCGGTGGCACCGTGCTGGCCAACGCCTGTGGTCCTTGCATCGGGCAGTGGGACCGGAGCAACCCCGATCCCGACAAGGTCAACACGATCGTGAACAGCTTCAACCGCAATTTCCCCAAGCGCAACGACGGGAACGCCAACACGAAGGCCTTCGTCACCTCGCCCGAGATGGTCATCGCCTACGCCCTGGCGGGGACGCTCGACTTCGACCCCCTCAGTGACTCGATCACCTCCGACTCGGGGGAGACTGTGAGGCTCGCCCCACCCGTCGGCGAGAAGCTCCCGGGGCGCGGCTTCGATCCCGGCGAATCCGGCTTCGTGGCACCTTCACTCGACAAATCGAGAACTCCCATCGCGGTGTCGCCCACCTCCGAACGGCTGCAACTCCTGGTCCCGTTCCCGGTCTGGGACGGCAACGACTACGTGGACCTCCCCGTGTTGCTCAAGGCGAAGGGTAAATGTACGACTGACCACATCTCGGCCGCGGGCCCGTGGCTCCGCTACCGGGGCCACTTGGAGAACATTTCGGGCAACTTGTTCCTCGGAGTGAGCAATGCGTTCACCGGCGCCACCGGCGAGGGGAAGGATCCGTCCGATGGCCAGACCCGATCGTTCGCCGAGATAGCCAAGAACCTGTCCCGATCAGGAGCGCGGTGGTGCGCGGTTGGTGACGAGAATTACGGCGAGGGCTCATCTCGCGAGCACGCGGCCATGGAGCCGCGCTACCGCGGTGGGCTCGTGATCCTGGCCCGGTCCTTCGCCCGCATCCACGAGACCAACCTGAAGAAACAGGGTCTGCTTCCTCTCACCTTCGCCGATCCCACCACGTATGACTTGATCGGCCAGGACGACCGCCTTTCGGTTCTCGACCTCGGCTCGCTCGCTCCGGACAAGCTGGTGCGCTGCCGGGTTGCCAGGGCCGAAGGCGACGGATTCGAGTTCAGCTGCACCCACACATTCAGCTCCGAGCAAATCGAATGGTTCAGGGCGGGGAGCGCCTTGAACGTCATTCGCCGCCGAGGCTCCACCGAGGCCTCACTCCCGAGGTGAGTGAGGGGACCGATCTCCCCCTGGTATCCACGGCTCGCGGGCGGGTCGCCTGGGCACGCTGTGACGCAGGGTTCATCGCCGGGTACTGGATGCACTCCGAGGACGGCCACTCAGGAGCATCGGTGGAGCTCTTCGACAGCCTTGCCTACGCTCAGGCCGAGATGGGCCGGCGGAGCACGGACATGGCGCCAGAAGCGCCCGTGACCATTGTCAGTGCGGAGATCCTGCAGGTAGCGGCCAGAGCCTGATCTCACTCCGGACGGGCCTCGAGAGGCTCAGATCGCCCTCATCTGTCTTCTTCCAGTCGGTAGGCACGCCGAGCCAGTCGGGTAGAGAGGTCGACGGCCAACTCGCGGGCGTCGTCGAGGTGAAGGCGGTGCGTGGAGACGAGGTCGGCGAGGTAGGCGGAGTCAACGCGCCGGGCCACGTCGTGGCGGGCCGGGATGGAAAACAAGGCGCGGGTGTCGTCGTTGAACCCCGCTGTGTTCGCAAAGCCTGCCGTGTCGGTCACGGTGCGCCGGTACCGGAGCATGGCCTCGTAACTGTCGAGAAACCACCACGGTGGCCCGAGGAGCAGCGAGGGATAATGGCCCGCCAGCGGTGCGAGCTCGCGGCTGAACGTCGTCTCGTCGAGCGTGAAGAGGATGAGCCGTAGTCGAGCGTCGTTGCCGAAGAGGTCGAGCAGTGCCTTGAGGCTCTCGGTGTATTCAATCGGTCCCGGGATGTCCGCGCCGATGTCCCGACCGAAACGCTCGTAGAGCAGTGCGTTGTGATTGCGCCTCGAGCCGGGGTGAAGCTGCATGATCAGGCCGTCATCGAGGCTCATGCGAGCCATCTCGACCAACAGTTGGCCACGAAACTGCTCTTCGTCCTCGGCGGACAAAGTCCCCGCTCTCGCTCCGTCCAGGAGCCGCTGACAGTCCCGGGACGAGAGATTCGCCGTGGTCGCCGTCGGGTGTCCGTGATCAGAAGCCACGGTGCCGTGTCGGATGAAGAGTTCACGCCGATTGTTTAGCGCATCGAGATATCCGGACCACCGCCCGGTTTCTTCGCCCGTCAAACCTCCCAGTCGGTCGATGTTGTCCGAGAACCCTTCGAAATTTGGATCGACGACTGGATCGGGTCTGAAGGTGGGGATGATCCGGCCGCCGAATCCGTCTTGGGCGAGCCGGGAATGAGCGTCGAGATCGTCCAGCGGCGAGTCAGTCGTGGCCAGGAGCTCGATGCCGAAGCGTTCGAGCAGCGCACGGGGGAGATATTCGGGACGACCGCAGAGCTTCAGCGATGGCGTCGTAGATCTCGTCGGCCGTGTCGGCATCGAGGCGAATTGGGATGCCGAACACCTCGGCCAGGACATGGTCGAACCACAGGCCCGAAGGGGTGGCTCGGAAGAGCTGGTAGTGCTGCGCGAACGTCCGCCACGCCGTGCGTGATTCGGCCACCGGAACGCCGTCGGTGGGGACGACGCCCAGTGCTTCGAGGGCAACACCCTGGCTGTAGAGCATTCTGGTGAGGTAGTGGTCGGGAGTGATCAAGAGCGAAACTGGGTCCGTGAACGCCACATTGTCGGCAAACCATCGTGGATCGGTGTGGCCGTGCGGGCTGATGAGCGGCAACGACCTGACCTCGTTGTAGAGCTCCGTGGCGAGCCGCCGAGTCGTCGGGTCAGGGGGAAACAGACGATCGGGGTGAAGAACCAGGGCTCGACGGCTCATGGCCACCACCGGAACGGCACTGAATTCCTCACAGGTCGAGTGTAAGAGAGCCGCTCATCATCGTGCCCCAGGACGTGGTGCTGGTCGGCTACCTTCGTGGACATGTCGGACTACGACGCCATTGTCATCGGCGCTGGCCACAACGGCCTCACGGCTGCTGCGGTCATGGCGCGTGGCGGTCTGCGGGTCTTGTGCCTCGAGAAGAACCATTTCATCGGCGGGATGTCATCGTCCACGGAGCTGGTCCGCGGCTACCACTTCGAGCTAGCCGGGTCGATCCAGTTCCCTCTCCCCAATGAGATCTTCGAGGATCTGGGCTTTGACTCGTGTCCCATCTACGAGCCAGAGGTGCAGTCGGCCAGCATCGGTGCTTCCGGGGAGCCGCCGATCCTGCTCTACTCCGACCCCGAGCGGCTGCTCGCGCACCTCGGAGACGCACTCGGCCTCGACGCGGTGATGGGCATGGCCGAGGTCGCGGCGTGGGCAGAAGCACCAGCCCGGGCAATCGGGCGGTTCGACGTGCGAAAGCCGCCCAAATCACTCGACGAGATGTGGGCATGCGCGTCGAACGAATCCGAGCGCCAGGCGATCCGCACCGCCATGTTCGGCAGCGTCATGGACGTCGTCGACCATTTTCTCCCCGACCGCGACAAGCATGCTCAGATCCGGAGCATGCTCAGTTTTCTCGCGGTGAACTCCACCTATCTGGGTCCCTACACCCCCGGGAGTGCCCTGTGCCTTGCCTTCGCGCTGGCGTCTCCGGGTGACGCGACGATGTCCAAGGTGCGCGGGGGCATTGGCGCCATGTCCGAGCACGTCCGACGCCTCTTCGAGGAGCACGGTGGCGAGCTCCGCCGCCATGTCAAAGTCTCCAAGATCGTCGCGCCGGGGGGCCGGGTCGAGGGCGTCGCTGTCAACGACGGGGAAGTGATCACGGCCCCGGTGGTCGTCTCCAATCTCGACCCGACAGCCACTTTTATGCACCTGCTCGATCGGGCTGAGCTGCCTGATGCGTTCGCCCGACGCATTGAAGCCATCGATCACCGAGCGGCTTACTTCCAGATCCATTTCGCCCTCAGCGGCCTTCCTGAATTCGCAGGGACCTACGAAGTGCTCAACGAGGGCGGTCTCCGCCGAAACGTCACGTTCTTCGAAACCGCGGAACAGATGCAAATCGACTACGAGGGCTGCGTGCGCGGCCTCGTACCCCAGTCACCGTCGTTCAATCTTCAAATCCCCACGCTCGAAGAGCCGGACCTGGCTCCGCCCGGGAAGCACGCGGCCAGCAGCTTTGCTTTTTACTTTCCGATCGGGGCCACCCACGAGTCCCAGACCCGACTCCGCGACGAGATGGCAAGCCGAATCGTCGCCAAGACGGCTTCGAAGGCGCCGAACTTCCCGGACCTCATCGAGCGCCAGTTCAACTATCCCGCCTACACCTACGAGCTCATGTTCGGGTGCACCGGCGGCGACTTCACCCACGGGCTCCTGCAGCCGGAGTTCATGGGACCCTTTCGTCCCGGGCCGCGCGGATGGCCTGACAACCCGATCCCGATAGACGGCCTTTACCTCTGCGGTGCCGGTTGCCACGGCGGCCCTGGGGTGACCTTCATCCCCGGGTACAACTGTGGCTACGCCGTCCTGGACGCAGCCGAGCGCTCCCGGGCGTAACGGACCTGGCGTTCGACGAACGCCAGGTACATCGCCATGGCAAACGCCAGACTGGTGAAGAGGCTCATCACAAAGAAGATCCACGCCACGCGCAGTCCTCGCCTTCGTCCGTCGACGATCGTCCACAACGGTAGGAGGACGACGTTGACGATCGTGTAGTCCTGGGCGGCGGAGTCCGACGCCCAGTTCGTGAAGAGCATTTTCGTGTAGTTGATATAGCTCGCCCGGTGTCCGTAGGTGTGGACGTAGCGAATATTGAAGTACCAACCAAGGCACAGCGAGGCGACGCCGACGAAGTAGTAGACGCCCTCGAGGGCCGATACTCGTCCGACGTCGCCTCTGGCGAAGAGATGCCGGTTGCACGCGAACGCGAACGCCGTGCTCAGGACACCGAGAACCGCGTAGAACGTAAGTGATGCCGTCATGGCCGTCCCCCGATTCCGTGGCGACAGGCCGCCACCGCCTTCCGAACTGGCAATAATGACAACTCAGGGTTCGGATTGCGAGCTTGGCGCTGCCACCAACGACCAGCTGCGACGCGGTACGAACGCGAGGAGACGCAGAAGTGTCCAGCAAAGTACGTGCCTCCATCCGGCGCAGGTCGGTGGTGTGGGGGCGCTGAGGGCTCGCAGACGACCATTACTGTGGCCCGGTGTCTCGCTTCGTCGTCGACGTCTCCCCACTGAGGAGGTACCGGCACTTCAGGCAGTTGTGGGCGGGTCAAGTGGTGTCCGGGATGGGCTCGCAACTGACCCTCGTCGCCGTCTCCTTCCAGGCGTACGCGCTCGACGCGCTCGACCCTCGTCGTCGGCCTAATCGGCCTCGCCCAGTTGGTGCCGTTGATGGCCGGCGCCCTGTGGGGTGGCACCCTGGCCGACGCCATGGATCGGCGGAAGGTCCTCGTCCTCACCCAGGTCGCCATGGCGACGGCAGTTGGGGGACTGGTCGTGAACGCGTCGGTCACCCACCCTGCGGTGTGGCCATTATTCGTCTGCACAGCCGCCGGCGCTGGGTTTCAGGGGATTGACTGGCCGGCGCGCCGTGCCGCGTTGCCCATGCTCGTCGACGATCAGGACGTGACTGCGGCCATCGCCCTGCAGACCACCATCCAGCAACTGGCCCTGGTGGCCGGGCCGGCCCTGGCAGGAGTGCTGATCTCGACCATTGGGTTGGGAGCCGTGTACGGCATCGACGTCGCCACGTTTGCGGCCGCGTTGGTGGCGGCCCTGCTCCTGCCGGCCTTGATACCGAGCGGCGGGGGCACGCCCATGGGCTTGCGCTCGATGGCCGAAGGGTTCCGTCATCTTCGTCAGGAGAAGCTTCTCTCGGCGTCCTACTGGATCGACCTCAACGCCATGATCTTCGGAATGCCGCGTGCGGTCTTCCCCGCCTTGGGCGTCGGGCTCTTCAGGGGTGGTGCCGGTGTCGTCGGGCTGCTGTACGCGGCCCCTGGGGCCGGAGCGCTGATCGGTTCACTGTTCACCGGCTGGTGCAGCCGGGTGCATCGTCAGGGTCGGGCCATCGCGGCCTGCGTGGTCGTCTGGGGGACGACCATCGCCTTGTTCGGTGTCATTCCCGTGCTGTGGGTCGGATTGACCTTGTTGGCGCTGGCGGGAGCAGCCGACGTGGTCTCCGCAGTGTTCCGACAGGCGGTGCAACAGCGCGCTGTCCCTCCGCATCTCCAGGGGCGGCTGTCGGGCACGTTCTTTGCCGTGGTGGCCGGCGGTCCTCGCTTGGGCGATGCTGAGACCGGGGTGGCGGCCGCCATCGGCGGCCCGCAGTTCGCGGTGTGGTCGGGTGGGCTGGCTTGTGTGATCGGCGTGGCGGTTCTGCTGTGGCGCGTCCCGGAACTCTGGCGCGACGACGGAGGAGGCCAGGTGCTCAGCGCGCAGGCGAAGACCGAGGCGATCGGGGAAGCCACGTCGGAACTGGGTGAAGGAGAGCCCCTGTGAACCCGACGGCCGCACCGCACCGTGGCGAGGTCTCAGGTGACGGTTGCACTTAGACCGGAATCAGATCGCTCTGCTTCGGATGGAACGCCGCAGCGCCTGGAGAATTCGGCTCGCCAGCCGACTGGCCCGGTAGGAGCGGCTTCCGACGATCTCGCCGAGCCGGCGGTCCGACGCTCGGAGCTGGTCGGCGAGCTCGGTCCGCGCCTCTTCGGCAGCCGCGAGTCTCTCGTGACCGGCGGCCGCGTCGTGGCGCGACCGGGCCAGGACATCGCCGATCATGTGCGCGAGAACATCGGTAGCGGGCGCGATCTCCGCGACGCTGTCAGCGTTGGCGAGTAACGCCGCCAACAGGGTGACCAATCGACCTTGGTCATGCTCGGGTCCTTCGAGGACGAGCCCGGCCCAGCGGCGGACAAATGCGACAGACAGCTCTTCGGGCGCCACGGGTGCATTGGTTCGCTCGAGGATGAGACCGAATTCGTTGTCGACGGCGCCGGGAGCGTCGAAGAAGTAGAGGTCGACCAGGTCCCACGACACCAACCCCCGGGCCAGGATCGCGACCATGACCACCGCGAACTCCTCGGGAGTCCAGCAATGGACATGGATGGACCGCTTGCGGTGCAGCTCGAGCCGGGCATCGTCGAGTTTCGACGGGTCGTACCAATCTCGGACCGCTTCGGGGTGGATTGGCGGCTGTCCGAAGATTGCGTCGCAGAACTCGCGGATGTGCTCGGCATCGACCTCGTTGACATGCTGGTCGAAGTCATTGAGCACGTGCGCCAATGGTGTGGGCTCGCGGACGGAATCGAAGGTGCGCGTCCGATCGGGTACGACGAGCACAAGACGCCCACCGGGCCGCATCACGCGATCGAACTCGCACAGCGCCTCGACAGGATTGGCCAGGTGTTCGATGAGGTGGCAGGCGATGACGGCGTCGAAGGCGTGGTCGGAGACCCCATGAAGGCCGTTGAGATCGAGATCGAGATCCAGGTCGGCATGGGGCCCTCTTGGTTGTCCAACCAGCTCGGGCCATGTGGCGTCGCGCCCCCCCTCGACCGAGCGGTCGGCGATGGTCACGAGCGCGTCCGAGGAGGTGGGAAACGGAGCATGACCGGGACCGATCTCCAGGATGTCGCCGCGCAGCGTCTGCCCGATGCCTTCGCGCGAGTGGCGCTCGACGCTTCGTTTGGCCCCCACGTCCATCACAGAAATCTACTGAAGGGGGTCATCGACTCTGTGGCCAATGGTGCGCTGCGCATTCCGAGCAGCGTCTCGACGGTCGGCCACGGTCACCCCCGAGTGGGCGGTCCTTCGAGGGGTGAGCCCGGGGCCACGATGGGCCAGGGGAATTCCCGCTCGGCGATGAGGGCCAGATCAAGAAGGAGCTGCTCCCGATGGTGGGCGGCGAGGACCTGGAGCCCCACCGGCAGTCCGTCGACGAGTCCGGCGGGGACACTCATGGCGGGGCTGCCGTTGAGGTTCGAGGGTGCCGTGAGTGCCGCGGTGTTCATGATGGCCCGGGTGAATCCGAGCTCTTGGATCAGATCTACGCCCGGGATCGTCGAGGGCGGTGGGCCCTCGGCCGCAAAGGCGACGTCGGGGCTCACCGCCGCCATGACGAAGTCGGCGGACTCGAACAGGTCGGCCATGGACTCGTTGAGCTGGCGACGGTAGGACTCGATGGCAGCCGCCCTCTCCAGGTTGAAACGCTCCCTCGCTGCTTCCACGCCGAAACGCATCTCCGCCGACAGGTCCTCGATGCAGTCGGGATAGGCGTCACCGAAGTCGGCGACGAGGCTCGGCTGACCGGCCATGGCCCATTGTCCTCGCAACGGTGGCAGCGTCGGCGTCACGATGACGATCTTCAGCCCCACCGTCTTGGCCAGTTTCTCTGCGAACGCGGCCACGAGGTCGGCGACCTCAACCCGCACTCTCGCGGTTCCCAGATCGGGGACGATGGCGACGGTTCGGCTGGCCAGGTCATGGGTGCCGAGCCCCGCCTCCCAGCCGCCGACGTCGGGAAGGCTCAGCGGATCACGCTGGTCGAATCCACCGCAGACGTCGAGAAAACGAGCCGTGTCTCTCACCGACCGACTCAGGCACCCCTGCACGCTCGTCATGGGCGTGACGCTGGCCCCCGGGCCCTTGGGGATGCGCCCATAGGTCGCCTTGAGGCCGAACAATCCGGAGAAGGTGGCTGGGATGCGGATCGAGCCCCCTCCGTCGCTCCCCGTCGCAATGGGAAGCAGGCCGCCTGCCACCGCGGCGGCGGTCCCTCCCGACGATCCGCCCGGGGTGCGCGAGAGGTCCCACGGGTTTCGCGTCGTGCCGTGGATCTGTGTCGAGGTGCAATTGATGCCCCCGAATTCGCTGGCGGTGGTCTGGGCGGCGAGGACGGCGCCGGCGCCTCGGAGCCTGGTGGTCGACGTCTGGTCATACTCCGAGACCCGGTCACGGAAGATCATCGAGGCTTCGGTGAGGGGCCACTGCTCCACTCGTTCGAGCTCCTTGACGCCGAACGGGACACCGCCGAATGCAAGCGCCACGTCGGCGGATCGAGCGGTGTCGCGGGCGCGCTCGAAGTCGGTGTGGGAAAACGCGTTCAGCGGTGATCGATCGATGGCATCGATGCAGGCGTCGAGGGCCTCGAGAGGCGAGAGCTCTCGCGCTCGGAAGGCCTCCACGAGGCTGCAGGCGTCGTCGAACCAGGGCGTCGTCGTGGGATCTGACCGTAGTGCGTCCGCGCCCGCAAAGGGCGACCAGGACCTCCGGGTGCCAGGAGGGCTACCGGCAGCTCCGACAACGTCCGAGCACGGCGAAATGGTGCGGGTTGATGTCGAAGGCGAAGCGTGCCTTGGCGGCGCGCGACAAGCCCTCGAAGATCTCGTCGGGAGCTTCGACCATGGCGCCGCACTCCTCACAGACGAAGTGCCCATGGGCTCCGGCGGCGAGATGGTAGGTGGCAGGGCCGTGCCCGAGATGGGCGTGGACGACGACGCCGAGGCGTTCGAGGTCGTCGAGGTTTCGGTAGATCGTCGAGATG
The DNA here is from genome assembly GCA_963846125.1 of uncultured Acidimicrobiales bacterium. Taxonomy (GTDB): domain Bacteria; phylum Actinomycetota; class Acidimicrobiia; order Acidimicrobiales; family UBA8190; genus Chersky-840. The sequence goes on along the minus strand of CAWJUR010000003.1, from coordinate 1,327,386 downwards.
TGGACCTCGGGGGCTTTGGCCTGGACCTCGGCGCCGAGCTCCTCGGCGGTGCGATGGCTTTTGGCGTCGAACAGCGCCCGCAGCAGGAGCACGCGGGAGCTGGTCACGCGTCCGCCCCGTTCCCGAAGCAGAGCCAATGCGCCCTCGATCGAATCGATACCAGCCAGAGCCGAGTCGGGCTGCGAAGAACTCCTGGTCACGGCGTCATTGTATGTCCGGGCTCCACAGCGAACAAGACGCTGTTGCGAGCTGGTCGCACCTTTCCTAGGGTGGCGCCAGGGTCCCGACGGACGAGGAGTGCGCAAACCCATGGCCAACCCCCGGGCCACGCTCGTGAAGATCCGCAACGGCCTCACCCCGAGCGAATGGGCGAGGGTGAGCGGCATGGCGTTCACCGTGGTGGGCCTGCACATCCTGGGCTGGGCGATGTTGGCCCTCGCTCTTGGACACCACTATCGGATCAGCAAGACCGAGGTCTTCGGGGTGGGGACGGGCATCCTGGCCTACACGCTCGGGATGCGCCACGCCTTCGACGCCGATCACATTGCGGCCATCGACAACACGACGCGCAAACTGGTCAACGAGGACAAACGGCCGCTGAGTGTCGGCTTCTTCTTCAGTCTCGGTCATTCGTCGGTTGTCTTCATTCTCGCCGTGATCTTGAACTTCGGCATCCGATCCCTCGACAGCGCGGTCAGCAACAACAGCTCGGCATTACACCGGACGACGGGGATCATCGGAACTTCGATCTCGGGCACATTCCTCTATCTCATTGCCGCGCTCAACGTCGTCGTGTTGATCTCCATCGTCAAGGTCTTCCGCGAGATGCGCGGGGGAGCGTACGACGACGAGGAGCTGGAACGGCAGCTCAATAGTCGGGGCCTCATGAACAGGTTCTTCGGGCCACTGGCGCGGAGGATCGACACTCCGTGGAAGATGTATCCCATCGGGATCCTCTTCGGTCTCGGGTTCGATACCGCCACCGAGGTCGCGCTCCTCGTCTTGGCAGGAAGCGCCGTGGTGGGCGGATTGCCCTTCTACGCCATCCTCTCGCTCCCGATCATCTTCGCCGCCGGGATGAGCCTGTTCGACACGATCGATGGTTGTTTCATGAACTTCGCCTATGACTGGGCCTTCGCCAAGCCGATCCGAAAGGTCTATTACAACCTCACCATCACCGGTCTGTCGGTTTTCGTCGCCTTCTTCATCGGAACCATCGAGATCCTGGGCCTCATCGGGCAAGAGGAGAATTTGGGTGGCTCCTTCTGGCACTTCTTCCAGACCTTCAACATCAATACCGCGGGGTTCTTCATCGTCGGTGTGTTCATCGTGACGTGGGCGGTCGCCCTGTCGATATGGAGATTCGGTCGTATCGAGGCCAAATGGGACGCCGCCGCCCAGCAGGCGCGCGAGGCGCAGATGGCATTGGACTGACGATCCCAGAGCGCTCCAGTTCGGCGCCGGCCACTGAAGCGCGAGGATGCGGCATGGCATATCGCGTGGTGCAGTGGTCGGTCGGAGGTGTGGGTCGGCAGTCACTTCGAGCCCTGGTGAACAGCCCTGACTTCGAGCTCGTGGGGGTGTTCACCCACGATGACTCCCGGGTCGGCCGCGACGCCGGAGAGCTCGTCGGGCTCGAGACCCCGACGGGCGTCATTTCCACCTCCGACATGAGCTCGCTGCTGAGACTTCGTCCCGACTGCGTCGTCTTCACTTCCGTGGGCGAGACCCGGCCACGCCGGGCCACGGCGGATCTGGTCCAGATCCTCGAATCGGGTGCGAACGTCGTATCCAGCTCGATGATGAACCTGATCTACCCGCCGGCCGCCGACCCGAGACTGGTCGAATCCCTCTCCGTAGCGTGCGCCCAGGGCAATTCGACGCTGTTCACCAGCGGCATCGATCCCGGGTTCAGCGGCGATGCCCTGCCCTTGGCCGCGCTGCAGATCTGTGAGCGGGTGGAGACCCTTCGTGTCCAGGAGCTGTCGGACTATGGCGCCCATCCCGACAGCGCGTGGGCGACGCCGTACGGGTTCGGACAGCCCGAAGGCGCACCGGCACCGATCCTCGAGCCCGGAGTGCCGACCCTGTTCTGGGGCGGCATGATCGCGATGCTGGCCGACGTCCTCCACGTCGAGCTCGAAGGTCTCGAGGAGTTCTGCGAGCGGTGGTACACGCCCGAGGCCTTCGATGCGCCGATCGGACGCATCGAGAAGGCCACGCTGGCGGCGGTGCGCTTCGGGGTGGCAGGCGTGATCGGTGGCAGACAACGATTGTTCGCGGAGCACGTGACTCGGATGCGTCACGACATGGCTCCCCATTGGCCGCAGCCGCCCGCGGGAAGCTCGTCGGTCCATCGAGTCGTGATCGAAGGTCGGCCGTCACTGACACTCGACCTCTGCCTGCATGCGGAAGGTCGTCACCACGACGGCCAAGGATTGTTGGCCACGGCTATGCGCCTCGTGAACGCCATTCCGGCTGTCGTCGCCGCGCCGGCGGGGATCGTCACCCCCCTCGATCTCACGCTTGGGGTCGGCCGGACCCTCCTCGGGGATTCGCCGCCGCCGGATCACCGCCCGCGGTCGCCCAACTAGCGATCGCCCTGCGGGGGTCCCACGAGATCTCCGCTCCACCCATAGAACTGGCCATGAGATGGCCAGTTTGAGGGGGATGATGATGGCGACGACGACCCGCGAACCGAATGGAGATCCCTGTGGCCGGACTTGCCCCTCCACTGCTCGATGAGCGGAAGCTCCTGCTTGCGTATATCGCCCAGCAGCGACAAGGGGTCCGCTACGCGGCCCACGGCCTCACCGACGAACAGGGCCGCCAAACGCCGCTGGCCAGCGCACTCAGCATCGGGGGTCTGATCAAGCATCTTGCCGACACCGAGAAGGGCTGGATCGACATGATCGAGCATCCCGACGCAGGCTCGGCCGACGATCGTGGGTCCGCGTACGGGGACAACTTCCGCCTCCAGGCCGGCGAGACCCTCGCCGACGTGCTCGCGCTCTACGAGGAGGTCGCACGCGACACCGAGTCGGTCATCGATCGGATCTCGGACCTCGACCAGGCCGTGCCCGTGCCCAAGGGGGTCCCGTGGTTCCCAGCCGACGTCGAGGCATGGTCGGTCCGGTGGGTCTTGCTCCACCTCATCGAGGAGACGGCGCGCCACGCTGGCCACGCCGACATCATCCGGGAGTCCCTCGACGGCGCCCAGATGTACGAGCTCATGGCGGCGGTCGAAGGTTGGCCTGACACCGACTGGCTGAAGGCCTGGAAGCCGGCCGACTAGCGACCGGGTCTGGCCTCCGGGAGGAAAACCAGTCGGTGGGGTTTTCCGAACACCCCGGGGTGCCGGCACGACGCCGTCCCGAAGACGACATCGTGCCGGCACCTGGGGAGCGACGGCCCGGGCTTACCGCAGGGGGGTGCGGAGACGGGGGTCTGTTCCGGTCGTCATGGTCGTACCGTAGAAGCTAAAAGACGACTTTGTCAATCGATTTTATGTGGATTAGAATGGCCGCTGAGCCCCGACTTGGCTCCGGTGGTCCATTCGACTTGAATCGCCGACCATGCCCGACGAGCGTCCGACGCTTTCCGACCTCTGGGAGTCCCATGTCAGCCATTGATGAACTGCTCAAGAATGCGGAGGATCACGCTGCCACCTTCAACCAAGGTGACCTCCCCATTCCTCCCCGTCGCAAGTTGGCCATCGTCGCCTGCATGGACGCCAGGCTGAACCCGTACCGCGTGCTCGGCCTCAGCGAGGGAGACGCGCACATCATCCGCAACGCCGGCGGGGTGATCACCGATGACCAGATCCGTTCGCTGGCCATCTCCCAGCGCCTTCTCGGCACCCAAGAGATCGTCCTCATCCATCACACCGACTGCGGAATGCTGAAGTTCTCCGACGACGAGTTCGGTGAGCAGATCCGGCTCGACACCGGGATCAAGCCGCCTTGGGCGGCGGAGACGTTCGAGGACCTTGACGCCGATGTTCGCCAGAGCATCGCCCGTATCGAGGCCAGCCCGTTCATCCCCGTCAAGTCCAGCGTTCGGGGATTTGTCTACGACGTGCACAACGGAACCCTGCCGCGAGGTGAAACCCGGCTGACGGCCTCGGAGCCCTGCACCGCCCCGGAGCCGGCTGCTGGTCCCTACCGGTGGTGATGTCACCGAGGGGAGTCGCCATGGTGGCTCTTGATCCGAACCGACCCGGGAGCAGAGGGACGAAGGGAGTCGAGGCCGATCCGATCGGCACTCTATGCCACCCATCGGTGTCTCTGGGCGCACGCCTTCACAGGAATATGCGACGTCAGAGGCGGCCACGTGCCTGCCGAGAGGCCGACGGCCGCACCCGTGTCGAAATGACCTCGTTCGATCCGTCGAACGGGTGTGCTCCTGACAGAGCCGCCAACGAATTCGCGAAGCGGTTACCCCGGGGTCACCCCCGGTCTCCTATCTTTGTCGAGATGTCTCGCCCCGCCTCCCTGGTTCACCACGCCTCCTGATGGCTACGACGTCGATGGCAACGAGCGAAGATCTCGGGCCGGATTCGGCCGGCGGACGCAGGGTCTTCACGTCGGAGCACAGCCCGTGGCGCCTCGTCAGCTTGAGCATGACCATGCTCTTCGTCGAGCTCGCCCTCATCCGATGGACGGCCGCCAACAACGTGCACCTCGCCAACATCACGAACTTCGTGCTCTTGGCGAGCTTCCTCGGCATCGGGGTGGGCTTCTTGCTCGCAGGGTCAGCCCGAAACCTGTTCCGCGTCGCTCCGGTGTCCCTGGCGGTCTTGGTGGCCTTCGCCCTTGCCTTCCCCGTGAAGCTCGTGACGTTGCGCGGACCTCACGAATTCGAAGGCATCTCCGGCCATCACCCCTTGTCCCAATGGGTCAGCCTGCCGGTGATCTTCGTTTTGGTCGTCCTGGTGATGGCTGGTCTGGGGCAGGCGACGGCTCGGACGTTCGCACACTTCAAGCCGCTGGATGCGTACCGCTTCGACATCATCGGAAGCGTTGTCGGGATCGCCTTGTTCTCGGGGCTCTCCTTCGTCGGGCTGCCACCGATCGCCTGGGGCGCGGTGGTGGCGGCGATGTTCGTGCTCCTCCTCGGCGTCCGCCAACGCTGGTGGCAGTGGATCGGAATCGCCGCCATCGTGGTGATGCTCTTGTTCGAGTCGTTCTCGGCGTTCGACACCTGGTCGCCGTACTACAAGATCACGGCCATGCAACCCCCGGGCCAGCCGGGGGCGTTGTCCGTATCCGCCAACAACATCCCGCACCAGACCCTGTATCCCATCTCGACCTTGCACAGGATCGAGTCCTTCTATTTCTTTCTGTACCGCCATGTGACGCGCGCCCAGTTGAGCAACGTTCTCATCATCGGCGCCGGGACAGGCAACGATGTCGGGGTAGCTCTCTCCGAGGGGGCCCGCCACGTCGATGCCGTCGAGATCGACCCTGACCTCGTCAAGCTGGGCAAGGAACACAACCCCGAGCATGCCTACCAGAGCCCACGCGTCACGGTGCACATCGACGACGGGCGGTCGTTCCTTCAAAACACGGATCAACGGTATTCACTGATCCTGTACGCGCTCCCGGACTCGCTGACCGCTCTGACCGGACAGTCCGCGCCCGTCGGCCTCGAAAACTATCTGCTCACCACCCAAGGCATTCAGGTCGCCCGGGACCACCTCGCCCCCGGTGGCACGTTCGTGATGTACAACTACTACCAACCGTTCCTGCTCGATCGTTATGCAACCGCGTTGAAGTCGGTGTTCGGCACACGCCCGTGCGTCGAGTTGGGGAACACGCTGAGTGGTCGCCAGCAGGCCGTGCTCACGGTGGCATCTTCGGGACAGACCCCGAACTGCTCGTCGTATTGGAGCGGGCGCCCCTTGGCGTCGGTATCGGACGATCGCCCGTTCCCCTACTTGCCGACTCCTTCCATCCCGAATCTGTACCTGTTGGTGATGGGACTGATCCTGGTGGGGTCCGTGATCGTGGTACGGATCGCCGGAGGGCCCTTCAAGAGGATGGCGGCATTCGCGGATCTCTTCTGGATGGGAGCGGCCTTCTTGCTGCTCGAGTCCAAGAACATCGTCCAGTTCGCGCTGTTCTTCGGCACCACCTGGTATGTCAACTCGCTCGTCTTCGCAGGCGTGCTCCTCAGCGTGTACGCGGCGGTGGAAACCGCCCGCCACGTGAAGCTGCCGCGACCGATCTGGCTCTACGGGGCCTTGCTCGTGACTCTGGCCGTGTCGTACGTGGTCCCGCAGGGCTCGCTGCTGAGCCTGCCTGTCGTCCTGCGCTTCGTGGCGGCCACCGCGCTCGCCTTCGCGCCCGTCTTCCTCGCCAACCTCGTCTTCGCACAGCGCTTCAAGAACTCGGGCTCTTCGACGACCGCATTCGGTGCCAGTCTTCTCGGCGCCATCGTGGGCGGGGTGCTCGAATACCTGTCGCTCATCACCGGGTTCCGGTTTTTGCTCGTCGTGGTCGCCGTGCTCTACGGCCTGGCGTTCGTCTTCGGGCGACGCCACCTTGCCGGGCAGACGTAGGGGACTGACCAAACCCCGGGAAAAGCTGGCCGTTCGTCCCCAGGTCCTTCCCGACGGTCCTGGTGGAAGCTGGGCTCGGTGGCGCCGTTCATGGGGCGCGAGGAAGACACACGGCGGCCCGGTTCTCCGTCTCCGTGGCACTCCGCGATGAAGCGAGAACAGGCGCCACGATGTGGCCACGACTGCAACAGCGCCGACACTACGACGACCATGCGGGGGCTGGCGGTGAGACATGGCGCGCCGACCCACCCGGATGCACGTGGAAAGGGGGTCCTCGGCAGGGACTGGGCCGAGTCCGTCTCCCTTAACTTCCCCCCAAGGCCCCAGACGATGGGCTTCGGCGAGAGACGATATCGCGCCCCGCTCGGGTCGTGACGGGCGGCCCTGAGGATGAAGATTCCTTGACAGTTATATACAGATCAAGGCATATTTAATGGGTGGTCACCACGTTCGAGGTGCTCGCCGAACCGAACCGGCGCTTGATCCTCGATCTGTTGCGGGCCCGGGAGCGTCCCGTCGGCGATCTCGTCAACGTCACGGGAATGAGCCAACCGGCGGTGTCCAAGCATCTGCGGGTCCTGCGCCAAGCCGGCCTGGTCGAGTTCCGGATCGACGCCCAGCGCCGGCTCTACCGGGTCCGTCCCGAGCCCCTGGGCGAGGTGGAGCGCTGGCTGGCGCCGTACCGGGAGAGGTGGGCGACGCGCCTGGCGGCCCTCGAAGAACACTTGGGCACGACAGATGACGCCACGACAGATGACGCCACGACAGATGACGCGGCCCCGGCCTCGCCGGTCGGCCCCGAAGCGCGGAGGTGACCGCGATGGGCACGGACCCGGACAATGCAGATGATCTCGGCCGACTGGATGACCTCGAGGGACGGGTGCGGGTCACCTTCACACGCCGCTTTCCTCAGGCTCCGGACACCGTGTGGCGTTCGCTCACCGAGCCGGCTCACCTCGCCGCCTGGTTCCCGACCACGGTCGAGGGGGAGCGGGCCGCGGGAGCTCGACTGCGTTTCGCCTTTCCCGCCGATGAGGCGCCACCCTTCGACGGCGAGATGTTGGTGTACGAGCCGCCGTCGTTGATGGAGCTGCGGTGGGGGGACGAAATTCTGCGATTCGTGCTCGAGGCGGACGGGAGCGGCAGCGTGCTCCGTTTCTCAGCCACCTTCGACGAGCTCGGCAAAGTAGCGCGCGACGGCGCAGGGTGGCACGCATGTCTCGACCTGCTCGGCCACGAAATCAGCGGGCGGGCGGCACCGTGGTCCTCGGCGGATCGCTGGAGGCAGGTGCATCCCGCTTACGTTGATCGCTTCGGGCCCGAGGCTTCGACGATCGGGCCGCCCGAGGAGTGGAGGCGTGTCCACGGTTTGGGAGACACCGTCCCGGCGGACTGACGGTTCAATCCCGTCCGAGCTGTTCGACCTCCAAGAGGGTGAAGGCGTCGATCACCGCTCGGAGCACTTGACGGGCGATCCGAGGGTCGAGCCCCCGTGCTGAGGCAAGGTCCCCGATCCGCACCAGCATGTCGTCTTCGCGTCCCCGGTCGACCACGCCCATGCGCTGCGCCTGCTTGAAATCGATCACCTCTCGGATCAGAGCGCCGCGTTCGGCGAGCAGTCCGACGAGTCGCTCGTCAACGTCGTCGAGACGCGCTCGAATGTCGGTCAGGGCATCGTTGGTCACGTCCCCAATCTTTCCATGCCGTTCGAAGCCGGGGGCACTGCGTGGGAGGATGGGGCCACGAGGGGTCTGGCCCTCACGAGGGAGACGATGAGATGTCTGACAGTGCCACGACGTGGAAGCTCATTCACTCAGAACGTGAGGCGCTGGCCAACACGCTCGAGAGCCTGGCGCCCGAACAGTGGGGGGAGCCGTCGTTGTGCACGGGGTGGTCGATCCAGCTTGCCGCCGGTCATGTCCTGGCCGGCGCAGAGCAGACACCTCTCGCCTTTGCCACCGGCTTGATCACAAGTGGCCTGAGGTTCAATGCGATGGTGGACCGCGATGCGAAGCGTCTGGGCGCGTTGGCTCCCAAGGAGATCATCGAGAGGCTGAGGGCCAGGACCACGACCACGAACCACCCACCGGCTCCGGTGGCGGCCATGCTCGGAGAAGTCGTGGTCCATGGCGAGGACATCCGGCGACCGCTCGGGGTGCACGCCAAGGTCGCCACCGACGCCGTGGTGGAGTGCCTCGAGATGTACAAGGGTGCGAGCTTCCCCGTGGGCACGAAGAAACGCATCGCCGGGCTGAAGCTGTCGGCTTCTGACGTCGACTGGTCCCACGGTGCGGGACCCGAGGTGAGCGGTTCGGCACTGTCGCTGGTCATGGTGATGACGGGGCGAGCCGTCGCCGTCGACGAGCTCTCCGGCGATGGTGTGGCCGTGCTTCGTACCCGCCTCTAAGAGAAACGCAGATCTGGGAGGCCGTTTCTGTCCCGACGATGTGGCCCGGACATCGGCGGTGCGTGTCTATCCCGACGGACGCAGTTGTAGATTCTCGATGTCTCATCCTGAAACACGTGAAAGGAACACCATGACCATCGCCATCGGTGACAGCATCCCCGACGTCGAGTTGCGCCACATGATCCGCAAGAGTCCCGAGGCGGTTCGAAGTGGCGACGTCCTCGGGAAGGGCAAGGTGGTCTTGTTCGCCGTCCCCGGCGCCTTCACACCGACGTGCTCGGACTACCACCTTCCGGGCTTCGTCCACCGCGCCGACGAATTGCTCGCCAAAGGCGTCGACACGATCGCGTGCATCTCGGTCAACGACCCCTTCGTGATGGGCGCGTGGGGGAGGGACCAGAAGGTGGGGGACAAGGTGCTCATGCTGGCCGACGGCAACGGCGAGTTCACGCGCGCCATGGGCCTCGAGACGGACATGACCGGCGCGGGCCTCGGCACCCGTTCGCAGCGCTACGCGGCGGTGATCGACGACGGCATCGTGACGGCGCTGTTCGTCGAGCCCGAGCGCGGCTTGAACGTGAGCTCGGCTGAGTCGGTACTGGCCGCCCTGTAGCCGCCCGGGGTCCGGGCCTCGGGCCCCGTCAGGAGGCCGGCGGCGCAAACAGCGCCGGGCGCAGGTCAGATCTGGATGTGGCTGAGGAGCTCGGCCTTGCGGGCGTCGTAGGTCTCGAAGTCGATGATCTCGGCGTCGAATTCGCGCTGCAATTGCTCCACTTGTTCCAAGATGGCGCTGCTGTCGACGGGCGTGGGAGCGTCCTCGGCGGCTTCGGTGGCCAAGGGGTCGTCGGTTGAGGGATCGCCCTTGCGTTGCCGGCGGTCACGCTTTTCCGCGGCACGGGAGCGCTTGTCGATGTCGCGCTGGCGCTTGGACGCGCTACTTCTCTGCGCGGCCATCGGCTACGACACCGGTTCGGCGATGGCGGCGTCAACGGCGCCGACCGCCGCGTCGTCCTCGACACCCGGTGCGTCGGGCTCGGGTGTCGACGCCTCTGTGGACGCGGACAGGCCTTCGGTGTCCTCCGCGCTCTCCGCGGTGGGTGCCGCCCGATCGGGGCGGGGCCCGTCAGGCCGCGGTCCGTCGGGTCGGTCGGGTCGACCTCCACCGGGCCCGCCGCGTCCGCGCCGTCCACCTTTGTCGCCGGCCAGGGTCCGGACCACATAGGGCAGCAGGGCCATCTCGCGAGCGTTCTTGATGGCGAGTGCCACCGCGGCCTGGTGTTGGGTGCACGTCCCGGTGCTGCTGCGCGACTTGATCTTGCCGCGCTCACTCATGAAGCGGCGCAGGAGGCTGCTGTCTTTGTAGTCGACGTGTGTGACCCGGTCCTTGCACAGCATGCAGACCTTGGGCCGACCGCGCCGGATCCGGCTCTTCGAGTCAGTCGGTCGCGGCCGGGACCGTTGCTTGCGGGAAGATGGCATGTCCGATTCTCCTGAAAGCGTCGCGCACACATGACTTCAGGAGTCCGAAGTGCCCGAATCGGAAACCGAGGATCAGGGTCGGCGCGAGCGGCAAACCCAATCCATCGCATTCTAGCGTCTGCTGACTTCGGGCGTCCACCCAGCCAAGTAGCCTGGTCGGCTCATGTCTGTTCGTGATGACCTTCGCAATGTAGCCATCGTGGCACACGTCGATCACGGCAAAACGACGTTGGTCGACGCCATGCTCCGCCAGACCGGGGCCTTCCGGGCCAACCAGGAGCTGACCGACCGGGTGCTCGATTCGGGCGACCTCGAGCGCGAGAAGGGCATCACGATTCTCGCCAAGCACACGGCCGTTCCCTACGGCTCGGTAAAGATCACCATCGTCGACACTCCGGGGCACGCCGACTTCGGAGGCGAGGTCGAGCGCGCCCTGGCGATGGTCGACGGGGTGCTCCTGTTGGTCGACGCGTCCGAGGGCCCGTTGCCCCAGACGCGATTCGTGTTGCGCAAGACCCTCGAGGCGAGGCTGCCCGTGGTGGTCGTGGTGAACAAGGTGGACCGGGCCGACGCCCGCGTCACCGAGGTCGTCCACGAGATCGAAGAGCTCTTCCTCGATCTCGACGCCGATGAGGACCAGGTCGGCTTCCCCGTGCTCTACGCCAACGCCCGGGCCGGGCGCGCCGGCACCTCACCCGACGACGTCGGGCCCGACCTCGTCCCGTTGTTCGAGGCCATCGTGGAGAGCGTGCCGCCACCGCAGTTCGACCCCGAGGCGCCCCTGCAGGCCCTTGTCACCAACCTCGACGCCTCTCCGTACCTGGGTCGACTCGGCATCTGCCGTGTCTACAACGGCACGCTGCGTCGCGGCGAGACCGTGGCGTGGTGCCGGCTCGACGGCTCGGTGCAACGAGGCAAGGTCACCGAGCTTTTCTCCTCCAAGGCCCTCGAGCGCGTCGAGACCGACGAGGCCGGACCCGGCGAGATCGTGGCGGTGGCGGGGTTCGCCGAAGTGACAATCGGAGAGACGTTGGCGGATCCCGACGATCCCCGCCCGCTCCCCGCCATCTTGGTGGACGAACCCAGCCTGGCCATGACCATCGGCATCAACACCTCACCGCTGTCGGGCTCCGACGGCACCAAGGTGACGGCCCGGCTCATCAAGAGCCGGCTCGACCGGGAGCTCGTGGGCAACGTGTCGTTGCGGGTGCTGCCCACCGACCGTCCCGACGCGTGGGAGGTCCAGGGCCGGGGTGAGCTTCAGCTCGCCGTGCTGGTCGAGACCATGCGGCGCGAAGGCTTCGAGCTCACCGTGGGCAAGCCCCAGGTCGTCACCCGCACCATCGACGGCAAGCTGCACGAGCCCATGGAGCGTCTGGCCGTCGACGTTCCCACCGAGTACCTAGGGGTCGTCACCCAGTTGCTCGCCCTCCGTTACGGGCGTCTCGAAGAGATGGTGAACCACGGTACGGGTTGGGTGCGCATGGACTACAGGGTGCCGGCGCGGGGACTCGTCGGATTCCGCACCGAGTTCGTCATCGAGACGCGCGGCACCGGCATCCTGCATCACGTCTTCGACGGGTGGGAGCCGTGGCACGGCGACCTGCGCGTCAAGCGCAACGGTTCCATGGTGGCCGACCGCCGAGGTGTCACGACCACCTATGCGCTCATGGCGCTCGAACAACGCGGCACGCTCCTCGTCCCGCCCGGGACAGAGGTCTACGAGGGCATGATCGTGGGAGAGAACTCACGGGCCGACGAGATGGACGTCAACCCGGCCAAGGAGAAGAAGCTCACCAACGTCCGGTCCTCGACCGCCGACGAGCTCGAGCGTCTGACCCCGCATCTCCAGCTCTCGTTGGAACAGGCCTTGGAATTCATCGGTGAGGACGAATGCGTCGAGGTGTCACCGCATTCCGTCCGGCTTCGCAAGGTGGTTCTCGATCAAGCCATTCGTGGACGTCAACGCAGTCGCTCTCGGCGTGACGTCACCGACAACGGGACCGGGCCTAAGAAGTAGCGGTACCCCGACGGTCTCGCTCGCTCAGGGGGCGAGCGCGACCGGAGACGTCGTGACCGGGTCGTAGGCGGCGTAGCGCGCCGTGCCTACGCCGACAAAGAGCGGGCCGCTCGGGCCGCACGACCGCTGGTGGCGCAGAGCCACGCCGAACACGTCGTAGCCCGAGGGCGTCTTGAGGATCTTCGAGTATGTCGGACCCGAGCCACTCGACAGAGTCGAGGTGATGACCCCACTGGGCTTGTAGGTGGTGCCGCACCAACGCACCAGTGGGGGAGCGCCGGTCAGCGCCAGGGTGCCGTACTGCGCCTTGTTGATGAGCTCGATCCAACCCACGCCGATGAGGGCGATCACGAGAAGGGTGATCAGCGCCACCCGACGGGCGGCGCGGCCGAAGCGCACCGCGGCGGCTGACCCGAGGGCGGCGGCCAGCACCACCTCGAGACCGGGGCCGAGGCCGACCGGCGACTCGAGGACCCAGGCCAGGGCGGCCACGAGGCCCAGTCCGGCGAGCACCCTCGTGGGTGACACCCACCCGGGAGGGGCCATTTCTGGCTCTCCGGTCGGCGCGCTCGCCAACGGCTTGCCCCAGACCACGGCTCGAGCCTAAGGCCGACAGTCCCAAATTTTGACGATGCCCGTTTGCCTTGGTGGAGGCATGATTGAGGTAGGTGAGGTAGTTGAGCACACATTGGCAGGTGGACATCAGGGGGGCTCATGACCGGTTTCGGTCCGGGTGATCGGCGGTTCAGGGCGAAAGCGCCGTCGCTGACGCCCGAATGCAGGCTGTGCTGGAGGATCGTGGTTCTCGAACCCCAGCACGTCGAGGTGACTGACCAGCACGTCTACGTCCGGTGTCCCCACTGCGGAGGATCGTTCCCGATTCGACACAGCGACACCGAGGACTTGGTCGGCTACCAGGCGTCCAACGCCAGCTGACGTGCGCTTCCCCGTGGGGAGCGCGTAAGGGATTTCCTACAGCCCGAGGAGCAGGCCGGGCATGGCGAGCGCCACCGCGCTTCGGCCCAGGGTGTCGAGCGCGGTCGTGTCTCCAGCAGCGGCATGGGCCCGCAGGACCAGCGCCTCGCTGAGGCTGGTGGCCGAAGCCGGGGCGGCGGGCACACCGGCCATATCTCCGGTGATCTCGGCCCGCAGCGCGGCGGCGGCGGCGATGGCCGGCGGCGCCTCGAGAGCCCGAGCCGACAGCGCGGCCCGCTCGACCCAGGGGAGGGCCTCGTCGCTGCGCCCTCTCAGCACCAGGGCCAAACCGTTGAGCACGCCGGCGAGGTCGCCGAAGGGACCCAGGCCGGGCCGGTCGACGACGTCGAAGCGCACCAACGCCTCGTCGACCCGTCCGGCCACGGTCAGCTCCGTCCCGATGACGAGCAGCGCCATCCCCACGACGGGGTCGGGGGAGGACATCGGTGCGATGGGCGGGGCGAGCCCCGGGGCACCCCGGGCCACCGCCACCGAGAAGGTGGCGGCCCACCCGATCCAGGGATAGCTGTCGGTGTCGACCATGGCACTGAAGCGCTGTAATGCCTCGGCTTGGTCGGCGGCGTCGTGGAGTCGCCCGCCGAAGCGGGCCATGATGGCGAGCAGGCTCCGCCCGTGGACGGCCATGTCGGTGGCGCCGCGCTCTTCGCCGAGCTCGGCGAGCCGCAGGGCGAAGCCCTCGGCTTCGGCGGTGTCGCGGGCCGTGCCCCACAACGAGCGGATGAAGTGGTGCCACGCCAGGGTGGTGAGCGTTCCCAGCTGCCTCGACCGGTCTCCGGCGGCGTCCGCGAATTCGAGGGCTTGGGCCAACCACGCCGGCACCCGGCGGTCGGTCGGTCGGGCCAGGCACAAGAACGAGGACGCGGCGACGGTGCCCACTTTGTCCTCGATCTGCTCGAAGAGCGCCAGGCCGAGCTCCAACTCGCGGGCGGCCTCGTCCATGCGACTCCGGTTGAAGTACGCCACGCCCATGTTGGCGTGTCCCCACGCCTCTTTGTCGGTGATCCCGAGCTCGTGCCAACGCTTCGTCACCGCCTCGAGCTCGGGCAACGCCACGGCCGGATCGGTGAACACCCTGGCGTTGGCGGCGGTGTGGTCCCGCTCGATGGCGACGGTCGGGTCGTCGGGGTCGTCGATCACCATGGCCAGGGTCTCGAACACGTCCTCGGGCTTGCGGCACAGGGACTGCACCTTGGCGAGGTCGAGGAGCGCCGCTGACTGCCGGCACCCCAGCGCCACGGCCCGTTCGAGAAGGCGCAGGGCATCGAGCAGGCGGGCCGCCGCGAACAGCTCCTGGCCCGCCCGGGCCAGAGCTTGCGCCGCGTCGGCGACGACGGCCCGGTCCTCGGGGAGGTATCCGGCGGCACGGTCGAGATGGCGGGCGCGCTCCTCGGATCCCACGACGAAGGCGGCGGCCCGGCGATGGAGCTCGCCCCGCGCGTTGCGAGGCAGGGTCTCGTAGGCGACCTCGCGCAACAGCGAGTCCACCGTGTCATAGCGGCCCTCGGCGGCGTGGCGCATGAGGCCGTTCTCGACCAGGGCCTGCAACGCGCCCGGCGCGTTCAGTGACCCCAGGGCACGCAGGTCATCGGCGGTGGCGCCCCCCATGACCGCGGCGTGTTGGAGGGCCAGCTTGTGCTCGGGCTCGAGCGCGTCGAGTCGCGCCGCCAAAAGGGCCTGCAGCGTGGCCGGGATGGTGCCCGGCGCGCTGAGCCGGTAGCAGCCGCCGTCATCGACGAGCAGGCCCTGGGCCCGGGCCATCGACACCAGCTCGCGCAGGTACAGGGGGTTCCCCCCGGCCCGGTCGACGAGGAAGTCCGCCGCTTCGGCGCCGAGGGGCTTGTCGCAGGTGAAGCTGCCTGCCAGCGCGACGGCGTCGGGCCGGCTGAGCGGTCCCAGGCGGACCGTCGTGGCGGCGGGGAATGCGGCCAGCCATTCGCCGGGGTCGCTGCGTCCCACGAGCACGGTGAGGAGGGGGACGTTGTTGAGGCGCCCCGAGAGCTCTCCGAGCACCTTGAGCATCTGGTCGCCGCTGCGGTGCATGTCGTCGATCAGGATCAGCAGGGGTCGGGTGGCACCCTTCTCCTGGAGCAGACGGCCCAGCGCCCACAACTGCTCCTGGTGCATGCCGGCGGGATCGATGGACTGCAACGACTGGTCCAGCTCCCCGGCGAGCGACATGACCCGGGCGGTCACCTCGGGGTCGGCCACGGGCCCCAGCTGGCGCATTACCTCGGCCGCCACCCGGGACCCGCCCAGGGCGCCGTAGGCGGGGTACGTCGAGCGCACGACGGTGCCGTCGAGCTCCGCGGCGTGAGCCAGCTCGGCGGTCAGCCTGGTCTTGCCCGAACCGGCGTCGCCACACACCACGACCACCTGGGGCTGGCGGTCGCGCCCCACGCGTCGCCACTGCGCCTCGAGGAAGGCGAGCTCGTCGTCGCGACCCACCAGGGGAGGCGCGCCGGTGGGCTCGAGGCCGGCGGGCTGCAACGACACCGCCTCCCACACCTCGACAGGCTCTTGCTTTCCCTTGAGCAGAATGGCCTGCCGGGCCCGGAATGCGATCCGCCCTCCCGCCAGCTCGGTGGTGAGGCGACCGCACAACACCTCACCGGGCCCGGCTGCCTTCTCCAGGCGTGCGGCCACGTTGACGGTGTCACCGATGACGGTCATGTCCCCGCCCGCGCCCATCGTGGTCGCCATCACCTCGCCGGAGTTCACGCCGATCGAGAAGACGAGGTCCCCACCGAGGTGTCGCATGGCCATCGCCGCGGCAACGGCGCGCTCGGCGTCGTCGTCGTGGGCCAGGGGGACACCGAAGACGGCCATGACCGAGTCGCCCATGTACTTGTCGACGGTGCCGCCGTGGTCGGTGACGATCTCGCCCAACTCGCGAAACGCCGTGTCGACCAGCCGGGCCACGACTTCGGGATCGGTGCGCTCCGCCAGCGAGGTGAAGCCCACCACGTCGGCGAACAGGACCGTGGCCAGCTTCCGTTCCTCGACCGCGACGGCGGGAGGCGCGATCGGGGGGGTGGTGCCGTCGAGGCCCGAGCCGCATTGGCCGCAGAACCGCTGCCCGTCGGTGACCGCGGCCCCGCACGACGGGCACCCCGCCACGGGAAGCGTCGCCCCGCAATGCCCGCAGAACAGATAGCCCTCGGGGTTGGGCGTGTTGCACCTCGGACACAGGTCCACGCCCTCACGGTACCGTCCGCCGCTGCCCACGGGCCCCGCCGAGCAGGGCCGGGGCTACTGCGGTGACCGGCAGACAGCCTCGACGTTGTTGCCGTCAGGGTCCCGGACGAAGGACCCGTAGTAGTCGGGGTCGTACTCGGGCCACACCCGGGGTTCGTGCAGGACCTCGGCGCCCGCCGCCACCGCAGCGTCGAAGAAGGCCCGCACGGTGGCCCGGTCGCGCGCTCGAAAGGCGAGGTGCAGCTCCCGGTTCGTGCTGCCGCCGGCGAGCGGGCTCAACCAGAACGACGCCTGGCCCCCGGTGCCGTAGCCGATGACCGCACCGAGGTCCAAGACGCGCCCGCCGCCGAGCGGAGCCAGCACGGTGTCGTAGAAATTCGAACTGGCGGTGACGTCGGCGCACTGGATCGACACGTGGTCGAGCACGCGGCGATGGTACCGAGGACGCGCCCGCACAGCGCGCGTGGGGACCGGAACGGGGGGTGCCGCATGTGCGACCCCGGGGGGGCCGAAGGCCACACGGAGCGGCAACCCACCGAGCCGGGAACCGACGATGCCGCCGCCGTCCACGTCCCGGGAAGACCCCGGACGCGTCTTTCGGCTATGCCCGCCTTCTCCAGCCCTGCAGTGGGGTGTTCGACGCACTCGCACTGGCTGACCAGGCGATCCCCCACCGCCCCCACCTTCGTCGCTGTGGCCTGGGGACAACAAGCGGAAAACTTGGGGATTCTCAGCGCGTCCCGGCCACCGCCAGCACGCCCAGGGCGCCCGCCATGGCCAGCGGTGCCGCCACCAGGCCCAGACGGGTGGCCTTCGCGATCGACGGGGTGGCACCGGCGGTGCACGCCGCGCGCCACCACAGGATCCAGGCCAGGGAGCCCGTCACGAACAGGTTGGGCCCGATGTCGAGCCCGACGAGCAGCGCGAAGGGCCGGTGCGGTACCCGCGCCGCCAGCAGCGAGGCGGCGGGGAGGTTGTTGAAGACCACGCTCGACAACGCCGCCACCGCGGCGGTGCCCCATGCGTCGAGGTGGGACAGGGCGCTGCTCGGAGCCGACCAGCTCCGCCCCAGGGTCCCGAGGGCGACGGCCACGCCGAACAGCCCGGCCAGCACGGGGAGCCCGAGGACGTCGAGGGCCCGAGCCGACGACACCCGTCCCCACACCGTCCGGGCCGCGACCGCGCCGACGCCGACCCCGGCGACGGGAAGCGCCGGGGACCGCAGGACCAAGACGCACACCGTGACCGCCGTCACCGAAGCCACCGCCACGGCGCGTGTGAGGCGATCACGCCCGGGGCCGGGATCGGGGGCGGGCCCTGCCGCGGCAGCACGCCGGCCGAGCGTCTTGCGCTCGGCGAAGGCCACCACCGCCGCGGTGACGAGGACCGACACCAGCCAGGCGGGGGCGACCCGGGACAGGAACCGTCCGCCGGAAAGATGGAGATGACCGAGGACGATCAGGTTGGTGAGGTTCGAGCCGGGCAGGAGCAGCGAAGCGGCATTGGAGAGCAGGAGGCACCCGTAGAGCAGGGGCGCCTCACCATCGCCGCGGCTCCGGGCCGCGTAGACGAGCACCGGCGTGAGGAACGCCACCGACGTGTCGAGGTTCAAGACGCTCGTGACACCGGCCACCACGACGACGGTGCCGGCGAAGAGCACCACGCCAGACGACGACGCGCGCGCCAAGGCGTGTCCCGCCGCCGCAAACAGGCCACCGTCGTCGGCCACGAGCCCGACGAGAAGCAGGCCCGACACGAGCACGAAGGGCGGCCAGTCCTGGATCGCGGCCGAACGGGCGTCGGCGCCATCGGTGGCCAGTGCGAGCGTCGCGCCGAGGACGCCCGCCGCCGCCAGCGCCCAGCTCCCCGCACCCCCGCCTCCGAAGCGCAGCCGCCTGAAGGTCGTGCTTGTCGGCGTCACCCAGACGGCGGCGTCGACGGCGGGCGCGCCGCCGAGTGTGTACGACGTCATCGACAGCGAGCCGAACGCGTAGCCGTCGATGAGCACCTCGGTGGCGGTGCCGGCCGCGTCGGCGAGCCCGGCCAGATAGAGCAGGGGGATGAAATGATCAGGCGTCGGGACGGCCAGGGCGAAGTCACCGTGGCGTGCCATGTCGAGGATCGCCGCCGGCGCCGAAGTCGTCGATGGCGCGGGCATCGTCGTCGAAGCGCTGCGCCCAGTCCGTGCCGCTCTCGGGGTGGCGGCCGTCCATGAGCCCGAGATTGTGGACCACGTTCCCGCTGGCGATGACGAGCACACCTTCGTGGCGCAACGGGGCCAGTCGGGCTCCCAGCTCGAAGTGGTAGCGAAACGGCTTGGTGGCGTCGATCGACAACTGCACGACCGGCACGGGCGCGCCGGGGAAGGCGTGCACCAACACCGACCACGACCCGTGATCGATGCCCCAACTGTCGTGGTCCAGCCCCACCCACATGGGCTCGGCCAACTCGGCGACGCGCTGCGCCAGGGCGGGGTCGCCGGCGGCGGGGTACGACACCGCGAACAACTCGGGGGGAAAGCCGTAGAAGTCGTGGATGGTCCGGGGCCGGGTCATGGCGGTGACGGCCGAGGCGTTGATGTACCAGTGCGCGGAGATCACGAGGATGGCCCGGGGACCCGGGACACCTTCACCGAAGCCCCGCCACGCCTCGGTGTAGCGGTTGCGCTCGAGGGCGTTCACGGGACTGCCGTGGCCCACGAACGCGGCGGGCATGACCGTGGCGATCGGTTTGTCGTCACGTGCCGGCACCACGCTCTCACCCTAGGCGCAGCGACGGGGCGTCCCATCACCACGCGTGTGTCGAAGAGCGGGCCCCCCACGTCGCGATCACCGGGAGCGGGCCCGACGTTGCGGTCCGGCCACCACTAGGTTGGCTCCATGCCGCAACCCTTCCTCGACGCCACCGCACTCGCCGACTTGGTTCGGAACGGAACGGCGTCGCCGGCGGAGCTCGTCGACGACGCCATCAACCGGATCGAGAAGCTCAACCCCGAGCTCAACGCGGTCATCCGGCCCCGTTTCGACGAGGCCCGCCGGGAGTCCTCGGGTGTGCTCCCCGACGGGCCGTTTCGTGGTGTGCCCATGGTCTTGAAGGACCTGCTGTGCTCCACCGCGGGCGAAGAGATCCACGAAGGCATGGGTGCGCTCAAGGCGGCGCGCTACGTGGCGCCGCACGACCAGGAGCTCGCCCGCCGCCTGCGCGCGGCGGGATTCGTGGTGGTGGGGCGCACCAACACGCCCGAGCTCGGCATCGTGCCCACGGCCGAGCCCCTCGCCTACGGGCCCACCCGCAACCCGTGGAACACGGCGCACTCGACGGGTGGGTCGAGCGGTGGCTCGGCCGCCGCGGTCGCGTCGGGCATGGTGCCGGTCGGCCACGCCGGTGACGGGGGAGGGTCGATCCGCATCCCCGCCAGCGAATGCGGACTGGTGGGCCTCAAGCCGTCGCGGGGGCGCGTCCCGCTCGGGCCCGACTGGGGCGACATCATGGGGGGCCTGGTGTGCGAATTGGCCGTGACCCGCACCGTGCGCGACACCGCGGCCGTGCTCGACGCGGTGGCGGGACCGGCTGTGGGCGATCCCTACGCGGCACCGACCCCGGCGCGACCCTTCCTCGACGAGCTCGCCATCGATCCCGGTCGACTCCGCATCGGAATGCAGAGCGCGGCCTTCGGGCAGGGCGTGGTGACCGACCACGACTGCGTGGCGGCCACCGAAGCGGCCGGCGCGCTGCTCGAATCGATCGGCCACGTCGTCGAGCCCACCCGTGTCGCCGCGCTCGACGACCCCACCTTCATCGAGACCTTCCTCGTCGTCTGGGCGGCGGGGATCGCCCACGACGTCGATCACTACTGGTCGGGGAAACTCGGCCGGGCCCTGGGCCAGGACGACGTCGAGCCCTTGACATGGACGCTCGTCGAAGCGGGCCGCGCCGCGAGCTCGTCTGACTACCTCGCCGCTCGCCAGAAGCTGCAAGGGATTTCTCGTCAGGTGGCGCAGTGGTACGAGACGGGCTTCGACATCCTGCTCACGCCGACGCTCGCCCAGCCCCCTCCGCTGATCGGCGAGTTCGACTCACCAGCCGACAACCCGCTGCACGGCCTGCTGCGCGCCGCCGAGCTCGTGCCCTTCACCCCACCGTTCAACGTGTCGGGACAGCCCGCCATCTCCCTGCCCCTGCACTGGAACGACCACGGACTGCCCATCGGCGTGCAACTGGTGGCACCCTACGGGCGCGAAGACGTCCTTCTTCGGGTGGCGGCCCAGCTCGAAGAGGCCGCACCCTGGGCCCAGCGCCGGCCCCCGGTGAGCGCGTAAGCGTTCACGGCGATCACGGGCGATCACCAGTAGTCGCGCATCAGCTCGCCCGCCCACGCCGGCTGGCGCACCGCCCCCCGGGGCCCGAAGTCCGACATGTAGGGCTTGACGTCGAGCACGGGCGTGCCGTCGACGGCGTCGAGCCCCCGGACCTGCAACCGCAACCCGTCGACCGACACGAGCTCGCACACGGTCACGCCGATGCGGTTGGGACGGCCCTTGGCCCGCTGGGCCAGGATCCCGACCTCGGGCCAGTCGGACCGACCCCGGGGACGGCGCGCGCCGCGGGTGATCTCGGCGTCTGCGACCCGGTCGAAGACGAACACCACCTCGATGTGGGAGAAGTCGGCGAGCCCCGCCGTGGCGTCGGGCCGGAGGAGATCCCCGTCGAGCTCGATGGTGGCCGTCACCGGCCCCCACCGGTCGTCGATGGCCTCGTTCCGCCCTCCGACGACGACGCCGACGGGTCGCACTTCGAAGACAGAGGAGTTGCCGGGCATGGCCGAGCCTATTTCGACTACGAGGGCGGTCCCGGAACCGACAGGCCGGCGTACCCCGGCGGGGGTTGGTCATCGGGACAGGAACCGGCCGGGTCGTTGAAGTTGGCGTCGTGCACCCAGGCCCCGAGCTCCCATCCCGGCGCCATGGCGGGGAGCGAGAGCACCGGGGTGAGGTCGTCGACGACCAAGGCGCCGAGCTCGGCGGCGCCGTAAGGGCACATGTGGGTGTTGTCGATCTTCCGCGCCCGGATCCACGCCCCACTCGAGGTCTTGTCCCACGCGAAGTAGCGGTCCCGGGGGGCGAAGAGCTGATCGGTGGGCAGGTACATGGCCTGGCCGGGGAAGAACTGCACCGCCTCTCGGGCCACGTCGTTCCAGATGATCTGGCGCGCGTTCTGCTTCGTCCACGCCGCCGCCTGCGTGATGGGGTCGAAGACATAGGGAACGGGGCCGACCTGTGGGAACTGCAAGAGCACCACGAGGTCAACCCCGTCGCCCGGCGTCAAGATGGTGTGGAGCGCGCTGGTTAATTCGACGAGGTACGCCTGCGGGTCCTGTTGGGCGAGCTCGTCGTCCCACGACCACGTGCCGATGACGATCTCGGGGTGGTCCTGGGCGATGACGCGCGCCATGTCCGTCGCCCACGTCTTGTCGGTGGAGAGCCCCCACCCCCCGAAGGCGCCGTCGGCCACGACCTTCACGTCCCCGGTGGCCTCGAGCGCGGCGGTGACCCCCGGTGCGCTGTCGGCCATGACGCTGTCCCCGAGGATCCACGCCCGCAGCGGGTCGGCGGCGGTGACGACGCGCCCGGCCGGGAGCGTGACGGGGGTGACGGGGGTGACACTGGTGACACTGCTGGCCGGGCGAGTGGCGGGGGCCAACCGGACCCGGGCCGCCGAAGCCTCGACGGGAGGGATGGTGGCGACGAGCACCACCCCCGCCACGGCGACGATCTGGGCCGGCACGAGGAGGCGGCGCCACCACCGGCTCCAGTCGGCACGCCGCATGGGTTGCTCGACGACGAAGTAGCTGACGCACGAGGCGCCGAGCATGGTGGCCAGCCGGGCGCTGAGCAGACCGGCCCCCCGCAACCCCGTGCTCGACGTGTTCAGCAGCACGATGACGGGCCAGTGCCACAGATACAGCGAGTAGCTGATGCGACCGAGCCACCGCAGCGGGCCCGTGGCGAGCAACCGCGCCACCGGGCCGGCCGGATGGCGGATCGATCCCGCCACCACGACCAGCGCCCCCAGCGCCATGGCGACGAGCCCACCGTCCCAGATCCACCCGGGCGGGCCCCCGCCCAGGGCGGTGCCGAGGGCGACGACACCCACGCCCACCACCGTGGCCGCGCTCCACAATGCGGGGCGGCGCGTCGGGCCCGCCCTCGCCAGCGCCATGGCGCCGAGACCGCCGAGCAGCAACTCCCACACGCGCGTGTCGGTGCCGAGGTAGGCGCGGTTGGGCCCGAGCACGTGCGCGGCGACGCCCATCCACAGCGCCGAGCCGGCGGCGAGGACGGCGGTGGCAATCACGAGGGGCGCGTGGAGCGTCGCCGGCCGAGCGACACGAGCCCCACCACGAGCAACGGCCACACGAGGTAGTACTGCTCCTCGACCGCCAGCGACCACGTGTGCAGGAGCGGGTTGACCGCCTGGAACTGGGTGAAGTAACTGTGGCCGGCCGCCACCTGCTGCCAATTGGCGAAGTAGAGCAGCGCGGCCATGGCCGGCGAGCGCAGCTGCGACGGCACCACGCCCGGGCCGCCGAGCAACGCGTAGAGCCCGAGCGCGAAGACGAGGAACAACAGCGCGGGGAGCAACCGCCGGGCCCGGCGCGCCCAGAAGGCGCCGAGGCGGATGTGCCCCGACTGCGCCTGCTCGGAGAGCAACAGGCTCGTGATGAGGAACCCGGACAGGACGAAGAAGATGTCCACGCCCACCCAGCCGCCCCCGAGATACCCCAGATGGAAGGCGATCACCGCGGCGATGGCGACACCACGGACACCGTCGAGCGACGGCCAGTACCGATCTTCGCCCATACCCCCCAGACTCCGCCTCACTCGCCCCTGATCCCGATCGACACGCTACCGGCGCGGGGGGACCGCTCTGGGTGATCAGCGCGCGGTCGGGGCCACCGTCGCCGGCGATGCCTTTCTCGATGGCGGCGCCGCGCCGGGGACGGCGCGCAACCCGATGACCAACGCGGCGACCGACGCGACGAAGGCCTCGAAGGCGGCCAGGTGCGTGGTAGGGAGGCCACCGGCCTGCTCGACCAGGGCGCCGGTGATGGCGATCCAGAGAAAGGAGGCCACCGGAAGCCGTCGGGAGGCGAGGTCGAGGAGGAGCAGTCCGGCGCTCACGGCCAGCAGGTAGTAGCTCGCGAACCACACCTCGGCCACGAGACGACCGGCGAGGCAGGCCGTCGCCAGCCCGATCAACGGCACCGGCGAGAGCAGACGAACGCCCACCCGCCACCGTGCCCACAACGACATGGCCAGGGCCAGGACGACCGGTCCGTCCCGGGCGAGCAGGAGTTTGGTCGACTCGTTCAGGTTGGTCATGCCGAGGACGGTCCCCGTCGAGAGCTTCACCACCCCGACGTTGACCGCGCTCAAGGTGCTCCATGTCCCGGACGGGTCCACCGCCACGAACGGGATGAGCCCGCACCCCACCACCGCCAACGCGGCGAGCCCGACCCGGGCGCGAGGGCGCCAACCCGGGACCGCCACCAGGACGGCCACCAAGGGGAGCAGGGCGAACTGCTTGCACAAGAAGGCGACGCCGAACAACACGCCGGTGGCCACCCACCGTCGACGCAGGGCCTGCGCCAGCCCCGCGCACCCGAGCCCGACGCACACGAGATCCTGGGGATGAAACGTCTCGATGATGCCGTCGCCGGCGCCGGGGATCGCCGCCAGCACGATGACCAGGAGCGCCTCGGCCCACCCACCACCCGCGCCCGACACCCGTAGGAGAGACACGCACCCGAAGACCAGGACCAACCACGCCAGGAGGCCGAGGACGGCCTGGGACCGGTACCACCGGTGGGTGGCGAGCTGGTCGGGCGCGCACCACGGCAGCAACAGCCGCGTCACCGGGGGCACACGCCCGTCGCACCACGTGGGCGAGCCGATGAGGGGGCGGAACACCAGGACGAACGGCGAGCTCAGCACCGCGTAGCCCGGAGGCTGGGGGAGCACCGAGGCCTTGGCCGCGGCGTGCAGGTGGCCGTCGGCGAGGGCGGTGGCGGGTTGGGTCACGCCGTAGGCGTCCCCCACCGACGGCCCACCGCGCAGCCCCACGATCCCGACGAAGGTACCCAGCGCGGCGAGATAGATCACGACCATGGCCACGGTCGGGATGCTCCGGTTCGGGAGCCCGGCGCGCCGCCGCCTCCGGTCACCGGGGTCGGTCGTGACCGCGTCCGCCGCCCCGCGCGATGTCACGGCGTCACGGCGTCACGGGCTTCATGGGCTTTATGGTGCGCCGGCGAGGTCGCGCTCGACGGCCATGGCGGCGTTCCGTCCGTTGACGGCCATGACGCTCCCGCCGGGATGCGTCGACGCTCCGCACAGATACACACCGGGGATGGGGGTGCGAGGCCCGAAGCGCTGCGCCCACATCTGGTCGGGAAGGCATTCGCCTTGGAAGATGTGGCCGCCGGTCAACCCGATGCGCTCCTCGACGTCGGGTGGGCCCAGCACTTCGCGGTGCACGATCACCTCCGCCACATCGGGCGCGAAGCGGCTGACGGCGGAGACGGCGAGATCGCCGATCTCTTCGCGTCGTTGCTCCCAGGTCCCGGTGGCGAGGTCGTACGGGACGTACTGGGCGAAGATGCTCATGACGTGGCCGCCTTCGGGGACCACGGTCGGGTCATAGGCGCTCTGGAAGTAGAGCTCGCACCACGCCGGGTCCGGCTCGCCGCGCCGACTGGACTCGTAGGCCGACTGCGTGGCGTCGACCCCGGTGCTGATGGTGACCATGGCCCGGTGCGGCTCGACGTCGGGGCGCGCCGAGGGGAACCGGGGGAGCCGGCTCAGCGCGCAATTGACCTTCAGTACGGGGCTCTCGCTCCGCCACGCCGCCACCCGACGTCGAAAGGCGTCGGGGACGCCGTCCTCGCACAGGGCCACGGTGCGCTTGGGATCGGCGTTGGAGATCACGGCCCGGGCCCGGATCGTCTCCCCACCGCCGAGCACCACGCCCTCGCCGGGCAGCACCGCCGCCACCGGCACACCGGCGGCCACAACCGCTCCGGCCTCGATGGCGGCATCGGCCAGTGCGAACGACACCCGCCCCATCCCGCCGTCAACGTATCCCCATGCTCCGGCCCGGCCTTCGACCGTGCCCGACGCGTGCATGAGGTGCACGCCCGCCGTGCCAGGGTCGCGCGGCCCGGCCCAGGTGCCGATGATCCCCTGACCGTGCAGGGCGGTGCGCAGGCGCTCGTCGCGCACGTAGTGCTCCACCACCTCGGCGATGGACGCTTCGAAGACGACGCCGATGGCTTCGGCGTCGCCGCCCAGGAGCTCCTCGATCTCGGCACGTTCGGGCGCGTCACCGATCCAGGTGTCGCGTCGACCATGGCGTAGCGCGGTGCGGATGCGGTCGAACAGGGCCTCGTAGGCCTCATATCCCTCGACGTCGCCCGGTGCGAGCTCGGCGACGGCGGCCGCACTGCGCTCGCTGTCGTCCCACAGCGCGATCGACGTGCCGTCCTCGAACGGGCACCACATGTGGGGGTCCACGAGCTGGACGCGATAGCCGCGGTTGCGCAGCCCGAGCTCTTCGACCACCAGCGGGTGCAGCAAGCCGACGGAATACGCGCACGGGCTCACGATCCACCCCGGGTCGGGGAACGGTTGCTCGAGCGTGCAGGCGCCTCCGAGCCGGCTGCGCCGCTCGAGGACGAGCACGCTCCGACCGCCCCGGGCCAGATACGCAGCCGCGGTGAGCCCGTTGTGGCCTCCGCCGACGACGACGACGTCCCAGTGCCGAGCGGCGAGCTCCGAGACCGGGGCGGGAAGACCGACTTGTCCGAGAACCTCATGCGTCTGCACCACACGTCATGCTTGCAGGTCGCGGCGTGCTTGCCGGTCGCAGCGGGTCTGGGTCGCAGTGCGCGACCGGGTCGCAGCGCGTGACCCGGGTGGGGCGGTTACGACGCGGCGGCCTGGTCCAGGATCGTGGACGGCACGAGCGACAACAGCCGGCCGCGACGCGCCGAGCGCCAATTGACATTGTGGTCGAGGGCCCCGAAGACATCGGCGTCGTCCTCGGCGCCGGGGTGCACCGGCGCGGCGAGCCCGAGGACCTCGCCCAGGGTCATGTTCGCATCCCATGCGCGGAACAGCGACGCCAACGAGGCCAGGGAGAAGCCGTCGGCTTGCAGCCGCACGATGGCGCGCAGGCGATCGAGATGATCATCGTCGTAGTAGCCGGTGCGTCCGACGAGATCGGGGTGGGGGAGCAGCCCCATGGTCTGCAGGGCCCGCACCTGTCGTGTAGTCGTCCCGGCCGCCCGGGCGAGCTCGTCGACCGTGAGCCGACGAGCGGGGTCGTTCCCGGCAAGGGGTGTCTGCGAGGACCTCGGTCGAGCCACGGTTGATTGTAACATAGATTCGTGTTACATATCTCTTTGCCGGGCTGCACCCGGTACCACTGAGGACGGAGGACCCCCATGCCCATGAACCTGGACGCCGTCGGCGCAGTCTCGGCCCCC
Organism: uncultured Acidimicrobiales bacterium; assembly: GCA_963846125.1. Taxonomy (GTDB): domain Bacteria; phylum Actinomycetota; class Acidimicrobiia; order Acidimicrobiales; family UBA8190; genus Chersky-840. The sequence continues at coordinate 1,300,181 of CAWJUR010000003.1, read as the reverse complement.
GTCGAGCGGTCGTGGTCGTCGACCGACTGCCTTCTCTACGCCCTGGGCGTCGGGGCGGGCTCGCTCGACGCCACCGACTTCGAGCTGGAGTTCACGACCGAGAACTCGGCCGATCGACCCCAGCAGGTGCTGCCCACGTTCGCGGCGGTGATGGGCGGGGGCGGGCCGTCCCGCACCACGTTGGGCTCGTTCGACCTGGCCATGCTGGTCCACGGCGAGCAGGCCATCGAGTTGTCGGGGCCCATCCCCCCCGACGGCACTGTGCGCACCACGAGCGTCGTGACCGGCATCTACGACAAGGGCTCGGGCGCGGTGGTGGTGTCGGAGTCGACGTCGGTGGACGCGCACAGCGGTGAGCCTCGCTTCGCGTCGACGACATCACTGTTCATCCGGGGCGAAGGGGGCTTCGGGGGGGAGCGGGGCCCGTCCACGAGCGCGGAACCATGGCCGGGGCGCGAGCCTGACGATGTCGTGACCTACGCCGTGCGCCCCGACCAGGCCCTGGTGTACCGGCTCTCGGGTGACCGCAATCCGCTGCACTCCGATCCCGTGTTCGCCAAGCGGGCCGGTTTCGACCGCCCCATCCTGCACGGGCTGTGCACCTACGGGTTCACCGGTCGGGCCCTGCTCCATGCCGTGTGCGGATCGGACCCGGCCCGGTTCCGCTCGATGTCAGGGCGCTTCTCGCGACCCACCTATCCGGGGGACACCCTGACCGTCTCGATGTGGAACGACGGAGACGGTGTGAGGTTCCGCACCGACAACCAGCGCGGCGAGACCGTCATCGACGCGGGGCGGTTCGTGTCGGCCTAACCCGGCCCCGTCGCCCCGGTCGCGACCCGGCGGGCCCGCTGCACCGATCGAGTGGTGTCGTCGAGTCGCGAGCGCGCCACCCCGTGCCGTTCGTCGTCGGGAAGACCGGCGAGGTTGATCCTGACCAGCGTGGCGGCCGCCTCGGCACCGGCGCCGGCCAGCACGGCGGCGACGAGGGCGTCACCGCGCAGGCTCGGGTTCCCTGCTTCGGCCAGCTCGGCGGCCATCTCCGCCAACCGGGCCCCCGCCTCGACGATTTCCATAGGCACGTCTGTGGCCGCCGACAGCGCGTCGGCGAGGCTTGATGCGTCGTGCCGGCGTTGGGCGGCGATGACGTCGAGGTAGATGCGGGCATCACGGTCGCAGAGGGGGGCCACGGCGTCGCGGATGGCCAGCGCCTCGGTCGCCATTTGCGACGCGCCATTCAGCTGTGGCGTCGAGAGGGAAGCTGTCATGGCGCACAGCGACGCCGAGAGCGCCACCGCGATCGCCGCCGCACCCCCTCCCCCCGGCGTGGGTGAGGCCCGGGAGAACGCCTCGAGAAGCAGATCGAGGCCCATGTCCCGATACGACCCGATGTCGTCTTCGGGGGGCTCAACCACGGCGGGGGCGACCCCTCCTAGGCGGGCGCCCATGGCGGCTCACGTCAGGCCGACCACGTCGCCGTTGTCGTCGATGTCGATCCGTTCGGCGGCGGGATGCGAGGGCAGGCCGGGCATGGTGCGCATGTCGCCACAGATGGGGTAGACGAACCCCGCTCCCACCGAGGCGCGTACCTCCCGCACCGGAAGCCGCCAGCCCGTCGGCGCCCCCCGCAGGCTCGGGTCCGAGGAGATCGAGAGATGCGTCTTGGCGATGCATATCGGCAGGGTGCCGAACCCGTTGCGCTCGTAGCTGTCGAGCTGGCGAGCCGCGGCGGGCGCGTAGTCGACTCCTTCGGCGCCGTAGACGCGGGTGGCGATGGTCTCGATCTTCTCGCGCAGCGTCGCCTCGCTCGGGTACAAGAATCGGAACTCCGAGGGTTCCTCGGCCGCCTCAACCACCGCTTCGGCGAGCTCGACCGCGCCCCGGCCGCCGTCGACGAAGTGGGTGGCCACCGCGCACCGGATGCCCATGGAGTCGGCGATCTCCGCAATGGCGGCGTGCTCGGAGGCGAAGTCCTCGGGGAAGGCGTTGATGGCGACCACGGGCGTGGCACCGTGCATGCGCACGTTCTCGAGTTGCTTGCGTAGATTGACCCCTCCGGCGTGCACCTCGTCGGGGTGCTCCTCGAGAAGAGCCGCAGGAAGGGGTCGTCCCGCCACGACGTGATGGGCCCCGGCGTGCACCTTCAGCGCCCGGACGGTGGCCACCACGACAGCGGCGTCGGGGGCGAGGCCCGAGGTCCGGCACTTGATGTTGAAGAAGCGCTCCGCCCCCATATCGGCACCGAAGCCGGCCTCGGTGATCAAGAAGTCCCCGGTGTGGATCCCGATGAGATCGGCGATCACCGACGAGTTCCCGTGGGCGATGTTGCCGAAGGGCCCGGCGTGCACGAGCACCGGCGTGTTCTCGAGGGTCTGGAGGAGGTTGGGCTTGATGGCGTCGCGCATCATCACGGTCATGGCCCCCGCGGCGCGGAGTTCCTCGGCCGTGATCGGCTCGCCGCCGTGGGTATAGCCGATCACGATGCGCCCGAGCCGATCGCGGATGTCCCGCAACGAGCTCGACAGGGCCAGCACCGCCATGACCTCTGACGCCGCGGTGATGTCGAAGCCGGCTTGGCGCGGCACCCCGTCCTCCGCGGTGCCGAGGCCGACGACGAGATTGCGCAAGGCCCGGTCGTTGACGTCGAGCACCCGGCGCCACGTGATGTTGTGGAGGTCGATGCCGAGCTCGTTCCCGTGGTGCAGGTGGTTGTCGAGCATGGCCGACAGGATGTTGTGCGCCGCTGTCACCGCGTGCATGTCGCCGGTGAGGTGGAGGTTGAGCGCCTCGAAGGGCACCGCCTGGCTGTAGCCTCCGCCGGCGGCGCCGCCTTTGATCCCGAAGGTGGGGCCCATCGACGCTTGGCGGATGGCGATGGTGGCGCGCTTGTCGATGTGGCGCATGGCCTGGCCCAGCCCGAGGGTCGTCGTGGTCTTGCCCTCGCCGAGCGGGGTCGGGGTGATGGCGGTCACGACCACATAGCGCGCCCGCGGTCGATCCGAGAGCGCCTCGATGGCGTCGAGGCTCACCTTGGCCACGTATTCGCCGTAGGGCTCGAGCAGGCCCTCGGGAATTCCCGCTTCGGTGGCGATCTTGGTGACGGGCTTGAGCGTGGCCCGTCTCGAGATCTCGAGCGCGCTCAACATGGCCATGTCTCTCTCCTTGACGACGAGTTGTCGGCGCGCATGCCGGGGAGAGACGCTCGGTCCATCTTCCCCCCGGATGGCTGGCCCACTGTTTATAGCCCCTTCTCGGCGGTTGGCGCTTTGAGCCGGATCCGGCGTGCCACAGTGGAGCCCGCAGAGCACCCGCCGAGCAGAGGGGACGGGCGATGTCGACGTTCATCACGCGTTTCGACACTTCGGGGCCGGGTGTCCGGCTTGCGGTGAAGGACCTGATCGACATGGAGGGCGTGCCCACCACTGCAGGGTGCCGAGCGGTGGCCAACGAGGCCGCGCCGGCCGCACGAGACGCAGCGTGTCTACGCGGCGCCCGGTCGGCGGGTGCCCGCATCGTGGGCAGGACGAACCTCCACGAGTTGGCGCTGGGGGTGACGGGCGTGAACCCGTGGTACGGGACTCCGGTGAACCCTCTCGACCCGCGGCTCGTGCCGGGAGGCTCTTCGAGCGGCTCCGCCGTCGCGGTGGCCACGCACGAAGCCGACGTCGCCTACGGCAGCGACACCGGAGGGTCGGTCCGGATCCCCGCGGCGTGCTGCGGCACGGCCGGGCTCAAGACGACGTGGGGCCGCGTCCCCCTCCAAGGGGTGTGGCCCCTGTCGCCGAATTTCGACACGGTGGGACCCATGGCCCGCGACGTCGGCGGCCTCGTGCTCGGCATGGAGCTCCTGGAGCCGGGATTCACCGTCGCCGATCGGGCCGGGTTCACCGTGGGGCGTTTCCGGGTCGACGCCGACCCGCTCATCGAAGCCGCCGTCGACCGTGCTCTGGCCGTCTCGGAATGGGAGGTCACCGACATCGAGCTTCCCGGGTGGCACGAGGCCACCGCCTCGGGCGGGTTGTTGCTGGTGGCCGAGGCCTGGGAGACCGATCGCGAGCTGGTGGCGCGGCGCCCCGAAGAGATCGGCAGCGACGTCGTCGGGCGGCTGAAGCTCGGAGCGTCGCTCGATGCCAAAGCGTTGGCCTCCGCGCAGGTGGTGAAGCAGGAGTGGGGCGCGACCCTCGACGAAATGTTCCGACGTGTCGACGTCATCGCCACCCCGACGCTGATGGTGTTCCCGCCCGGCCTCGACGGGGGCGAGGAACTGCTGATGGCGCGCTGCACGCTTCCGGTCAACCTGGCCGGGGTGCCCGCCCTCGCTCTTCCAATGCCGACGACGGGCGCCCTGCCGGGGAGTCTTCAGCTCATCGGCCCCATGCACAGCGAGGAGATGCTTCTCGCCGCCGGGCTCGTGCTCGAGTCCGCGATCTCGACGTTGTAGGCGTCAGACGATGCAGCGGGTGAGCTCGGCGAAACTGGTGGTTCCGTCCAGGACCCTGCCGACGCCGTTCTCGCGTAGCCGTTGCGTGCCCTCGGCCACGGCCGCCTCTTCGATCACGGCAGCCGAGGCTTGTTCGAGAATGAGGGTGCGGATGCGCGGCGTCACCACCATGACCTCGTAGACGGCGCTGCGACCTCGATATCCGTTTTGGTCACACTGCCGGCAACCTCCGGGGCCGAACACCGTCAGGTCGTCATGGACGGGAGCGGCGGCCGAGGCCGGCATCATCGCCAGGATCGCCGACCGCTCCTCCTCGCCCGGTTGGTACGCGATCCGGCAGTGGGGACACAGTCGTCGAACCAGCCGCTGGGCCACGACGCAGGTGAGTGACGACGCCACCAGGTAGGGCTCGAGGTTCATCTCGAGCAGCCGCGCGATGGCCGTCGCCGCGTCATTGGCATGCAGCGTGGACAACACGAGGTGGCCGGTGAGCGCGGCCTTGGCGGCGGTGTGCGCGGTCTCGGTGTCTCTGATCTCGCCGACCACGATGACGTCGGGGTCGGCGCGCAAGATGGCACGCAGGCCGGCCGCGAACGTGTAGTCGATCTTGGTGTGGACCTGCGTCTGCTTGATCCCCGGGATGTCGTACTCGACCGGGTCCTCGACGGTCACGATATTGCGACTGGGCGAGTTGATCTCGCTCAAGATCGAATAGATCGTCGTCGACTTGCCCGATCCCGTCGGCCCCACCGCCAAAATGAGGCCCCAGGGCCGTCCGTAGGACTCACGGAGCCGGTGGAGGGCGTCGGGCTCAAACCCGAGGGTGTCGATGTTGAGGAGCCCGTGATCGCGGTCGAGCAGCCGCAACGTCAGCGCCTCACCGTGAGACGTGGGCAGCGTGGCGATGCGGGCGTCGATGGGTCGACCGTTCGATTGGAACGACATCCGGCCGTCCTGGGGCCGGCGGTGCTCGGCGATGTCGAGGCCGGCCAGGATCTTGATCCGGTTCACGACCCCGGTCGGGACCGTGGGCGAGAGGTCGAGGGCGTCGTGCATCACCCCGTCGACACGCAGGCGGAAGCGCAGACGGCCGTCATTGGGCTCGATGTGCACATCCGAGGCACGTTCTGCGACGGCCCGGTCGAGAAGGTTCTCGACGAAGCCCGCCACCTGAACGTCGGTCTTCGAGGCGTCGTCCACGCCCGGCGAGCTGGCGGCGCTGACGCGGCTCGACCGCTCGCCGGCGAATACCGCGGATCCCGGCGTGAAGGCCTGGTCTATGGCGTCGCGCAGCTGGCCCGGCCCGGTGATGACGGCGTCCACCGCGGTGCCGGCCACGACCTGGGCGTCGTCCAGGGTGAGCACGTCGGCGGGGTCCGAGATCGCCACCAGGAGGCTGGTGCCGTCAAAGGCGACGGGGAGGACGCCGCGGCGTCGACAGAAGTTCGCGGGCAGCCGGGCGATCGCCTTGGGGTCGGGCGGGAAGTCGACGAGGTCTCGATACGGAAGGTCGAAGATGCCGGCCAGGGCACGGCTCAGCTCGTCCTCGTCGATGACGCCCCGGGCGACGAGCAACCCGCCCAGCGGGTCCCCGGTGACGCGCTGTTCGGCGAGGGCGGATTCCACGTCGGACGCGGTGAGAAATCCGTGGGAGACGAGCCAGTCACCGAGGCGGGCCCGGCGTGACGAGTCGTCGCGGTCGGCGTCGATCGACGACGATTCGGCGACTTTGAGCTGGGGCACGGCATCCCTTCTCGGCGGCGCGGGTGTTCGAGTTCACGGGCACCGGCGACGACTCCTGGTGAATTCATCGTCCTGGGAACGACGCCGAGTAAGGAGACTTGGTCCCACGGACCGTATTTGTGACTTTGGTCCTGTGCCCGAGAGCGGGTACGCACCGGGTGGGCCCGTGGGCCCCTGCCATTCAGGCGGAGCGGTTCGCCGCTCCGGAAGAGGTCAGGCGGTGCGGGCGATCAGGAGTGCGAAGCGTGTGAAGGCGGCTTGGGAGCGGTGTTGACCAGTACATCTCTCAGGAATCGGAGCAGGTCGCACCGGAAGCAGTAGTCGCGGCATCGATGAGCCATGGACCGTTCCCCCCCTCGCCGACGTCCGTCCCGGACCCCCAAGCCCGGACCGGACAGCCCCCTGTCGCCTAGAGCAACGGTGATCCTCGAGCCTCACCACCTGCCCTATCGGTTCCCAACACTTGCCCAACAGCAACCCGGGTTTCCAATTCGGGAGGCAGGCGAGGAGTGCCACCCGGCACCTCCCGGCTCCTCACCCCGTCCGCCGGGCCCCGGCGGAGATCCCGGTGGCGTTCCCGGGGATGGGCCGAGATTCCCGGCCAGGACCGGAGATCGGGGCCGAGTCGCCGGGGATCGGCCGTGGCTATTCTCGGCCCGAGAGGCCGGGCATGAGCGCCGGAGGTACGCCGTGATCCGTGGGGAAGGGACCGCCGTCGTGAAGGGCGTGACCCCTGACGAGGTCTTCGACTTCGTTCTCGACCCGGCCCAGTACACCAAGGCCGACACCAAGATCGTGTGGGTCACCAAGCTCGCCGACCTGCCCGAGGGCATGCTGGCGCGCGAGGACGGGAAGTTCCTCGGCCTGTTCAAGGGCTCGGTCGTGACCCGCTACCGGTGGGTGCGGCCGACGAGCATCGACGTCACCCTCGAGCACGGTGTGCCCCGGGCCCTCCATGCCTGGTTCGAGATCGCGGCCGTCGACGGGGGCACGCAGGTGCGCCACGTCGAAGAGCTCGACCTCGGCCACGGCCCCCTCGGCCTGCTCCACGACGCCGTGGCGCGTTCGTGGTTCGCGCGCTCGGTCGCCCGCGAGGTTGCCGAGATCGCCCGGCTGCTGGAGTCCGGCGAGCGAGGCAAGGGGCCCGATCACGGCGCCGCTCCCTGAGCGCGCCCGGGTCAAAGGCCATCCCGGCCGACGGCGCGGGACGGGAGGGTCAGGGACGGGAGGGTCAGGGACCTGTGGGGTCAGGCCCACTGAACCGGATGTCGAGGGTTCGCAGGTAGGTGTGCAGGCCGGCGTCTTGGACGGGTAGAAGATTCGCCGCCGATCCTGACTCGTTGTGATGGCTGTGCCAGAGCCCCGGGGGCGTCACGAATGCGCCCCCCGGCTCCCAGTCCACCCGCGTCGGGTCGACGATGGTGCCATCGGGCCGGATCTCGGGGCCGACCAGCGTGTAGCACCCCGGGTCGCAATGCACGATGAGGTCCAACGCGATGCTCTGGTGGCGATGGGGCCGTTGCACGTGGCCCTCGGGCAGGACCCCGAGCATGGCCCACAACGTGTGTGTCGCCGTCAGGGTCTGGTCGTTGCGGGCGTTGCCGAGCAGCACGGCCACCCGGCTGCGCCTGGCGGCGTCGGGATCGGCAGCCACCTCGGCCAGCCGGGCGCGGGCGTGCTCGCCGTCGAAGCGTGTGGGTGCGAAACGCGCCTGTGTGGCGTCGACGCCGAGATAGCTCAGCAGGGGTGAGTCGTCGACGTGGTAGAGGACCGCCGCCTGGTCGGCATGGTGCCGGGGTGCGGTGCCGCCGGGGGCGGTGACGACGTCCCCGGCCCGCCACGGGATCCGTCGTGTCCCCGGCGCGCTCTGGATCTCGCTGTAGCCGCGGCCGCGCAGACAGTAGAAGAGCATGCTGGTGGCGTTGGGGGCCAGGGACAGCTCGTCGCCTTCGGCGATGCACAGGAACCGGGCCAGCAGAGACGGGCCGGTCGCGGGATACGGGGTGTCGAGCTCTTTGGACAGGTCGAGGTCGACGACCCGGGTCGTTCCGGGATCGTGCCACTGGGTCGGGAATTGTCGGATGGGAATCCGGCTCGTCGCCCCCGACCCGATGGGGTCGACGGCGGCGCTGTACTCGTAGAAGCGCGCGTCGCCGGTCCAGTCTTCGACCGCCAATCCGATACCGACCGCGCCGCTGCGGCGCCGTCCGCCATCGGGGTGGGTCTCGAGATGGTCCACCGCACAAGTATCGGCCACCACGGCGTGCGGTGGGGGACCAGGCCCCGAAACCCCGCGTCACCCTGTCTGGCGCCCGGGCACTCCGTCCACCAATTGGGGATGACCTGGGGAAGACCCTGCAGAGTCCTGGGGAAATCTTCACCACAATTGGGGATGGGCCCACAAATTCTCTGGAGAACATAGGGATTTCGCGTGGCGCCCTTGACCTTCGTTTCCCACAAGCGCACAGTGGTCATCAGCCGAACGGACAACGACCAACCGAAAGCCGGGGAGAGCGCCGCAAGGCGAGATCGCCGGAGGGACGGAGGGCGACGAGTTCGCCGGCGAGGCGGATGGTGAAGTGGTGGAAGGTTCCCTGGGATCGACCGCCACAACGCCCGGACCGGGGGTCGTCCGACCCATGGAAAGGGCGAGCTGTCAGCCGAGGGCGCGGCCCCGAGGAGTGCGGGCGACTTCGGTCGAACCGGCTACTCGGGGTCTCGCCGCGTCCGGGGCCAGGTGACGCGCGTCATCGGATCGTGAACGACGTTTCCCCGCGCGGCGGTTCGTCGGTGATGTCGACGCCGTCCACGCGCGCCCACGACGGTCCGTTCCGGCACCACTGCACCAACGCGTCCACGGTGTGGGCCGGGCCTTCGAAGGCCGCCTCGACCTCGCCGCGCTCGGTGTTGCGCACCCACCCCCCGAGGCCGGCGTCGGTGGCACGACGGAAACACGACGCCCGGAAACCCACCGCCTGGACGTGCCCGTGGACCCGTACCCTGCGCCGGACGGTATTGGTCTCCGGGCCTTGCGCTGTCACCGCGAGGAGGCGCTCCTGCTGTCGACCACGCTGTCCATCAGGCACGGGTCGACTTCGCCGTCGATGCACCGTTCGCACTCGAGCTCCAAGGTGCTGTGGGCGATCGTGAACGGCGCGCCGATGGCGGACTTCACCTTGTCCCCGACGACCTGTGCCTGTTCGAGGGTGGGGTGGCCAGACAGCACGACGTGGGCGGACAGGGCGCGGACGTCGCTCGACAAGCTCCACACGTGGAGGTCATGGACCTCGGCCACGCCCGGGACTCGGCCCATCACGGCGGTGAGCTCGTCGAGATCGACGTCGGCGGGAGACGACTCCAACAGCACGTCCACACTCGACCGCAGCAAGCGGTATGCCTCGACCACGATGATGACGGCGACGACCAACGAGGCGGTGGGGTCGGCCCACTGCAGCGTCGGGTTGGCCATGAGCACGGCCCCGGCGCCCAGGACGGCCAGCGATCCGAGCGCGTCGCCGCCCATGTGCAGGGCGGCCGAACGCATGTTGAGGTCGCCGCCGCTCTCGCGCAGCATGAGCGCGGCGAGGCCGTTGATCACGAACGCGGCCGCGGCCACGGCCACGACCACACTCCCGTGGACGGCGTGGGGATGGATGAGACGGTCGACACTCTGGGCCACGATGGCGACGGTGATCACCGCGATCACCGCGGCGTTGCCGAGGGCGGCGAGAATCGGCCCCCGGTGGTACCCGAAGGAGTGTGACGGGCTGCGGGGGCGCGTCGCCCACCGGACGGCGAGCAGCGACATGGCCACCCCCGCCACATCGGTGACGTTGTGCCCGGCGTCGGAGAGCAGACCCGTGGAGTGTGCCACCAGACCGGCGACGAGCTGCCCCGCCGCCAGGGCGATGTTGAGGCCCAGGGCGACCACGAGGCGTCGTGTGCGGCTGGTGGCGCGGTCCATCGACGGTGGCGCTCCTCGATTGGTGTCGGTGTGTCCAGCCTACCGGGGGGCCTTCTGCAACCCCCGCGCTATCCGAAGGGACCGAACCACGACCGCTCGGCCTGACCGGTCCGGTAACAGTCGAGAAGGTGCTCGAACCACGCCGTGCTGTCTGACAGCCCCCCAGGGCGAAAGCGTTCGAGCCACAGGCGCCGGAACCCCTCGATGCGGGCGCCGAGCTCGATGCCCAGGGCGTCGCGATCGCTCTCGGCCACCGACGCCAGGGTGCCGTCTCCGGCCAGGCGGAGCGAGAGGTCGTGACCGGCGAGTCGAAGCAGCGCCGAGGTGGCGCGGATTTCATCGATGACGAGCGAGCCATCGGCCCGTCCGGGCCGGGCACCTTCGAGAGCACCGTCGGTGTCGTCGAGGAGCGAGCCCACGGTCTCGAGGTCGGTCGTGGTGAGACCCTCGGTCACCGCCTTTCCCATGGGCCACTGGGGCAGGAGGAAGGGCAGGGCCAACGCCGACATGTTGGGGGGCCGGGGCGCCACCATGCGGTAGGTCTGCCCAAGGCCCACCACGGCGCGCCCGGTCTGCGCGGTGGGATCGTCATAGCAGTGCACGTCGAGGACAGTGGCGAGCTCGTCGGCGTCGAGGTCACCATGGGACTCGACGCACCATCCGAATGCCGCCGCGGTGGCGAAACCGGGATCGCTCGCGCACGGTTGTTGGTGATGACCCATGTCACCCCAGTCGGTGACGAGGAGCCCGCCCGCTCCATGGGCGACGCCCGCCGTCGCGGCGGCGCCGATGTTCTCGATCATGTTGTCGACGCGTCCCGAGATCGACATCCAGCTGGAAGTGCCCGGGCACACCCAGAACGGCACCCCGGCATCTTCGAGTTGTCGGGCGCGCTGCTCGAAGGGATGGTTGCCCTCGTATCCCCACTCGCACACCGTCACGCCGTCGGGAAGCTCGGTGAGGAGCTCGGGGTGAACGGCCGGGACATCGCCCCACACAAGCAGCTCCCGCTCGGCCAGGACCGGGAGCTGTCGCAGGTCACGCAGCCACTGCACCCACTCACCCGTGCGGTCCGAGCTGAGCTCCCAGGGCTCGTCCAACCCGACGTGTACGCGCATGCTCGTCATCTGGGGGACGAGTTGCGCCAGAAGGTCCGACACGAGCGCGAACGCCTGGGGATTGGCCGGGTCGAGGGTGAGCGCGGGACGGCGGATGCCGAAGATCCAGTCGAAGCCGTCCGGCGCGATGGCAAGAGGGCGGTATCGCTCCAACCGCAGCCAACGCTCGTAGTGGCCGAGCGTGTTCTGGTTGGCGACGAGCTCGACGCCGCGCGACCGGCAGTGTGCGTCGATGGCGTGGACATCCTGTGCGGTGTAGGGATCGGCACGGCGCCAGACGTCCTCATGGCCCGCATAGGCGAAGGTGTGCTCCATGTACAACTGGAGCTGGTTGATCTTCCAACCCGCCAACCGGTCCACCAGGTCGAGGAGGGTAGGCACGGTGGGCACGCGATCGCGTGACACGTCCAACATGACGCCGCGCACCGCGAAGTCGGGCCAGTCCTCGATCCGGCATGCCGGCAGCGTGCCGTCGGGCCCTGCATCGGGGGCGTTGGCGCGGTGGCGGAGCTGGGCCAGCGTGGCGCGCCCGTGGCGCAGGCCCGCCTCATCGGCACCGATGAGGCGCACGACCTCCTCGGCAACCTCGATGCGGTACCCCTGCGGCGCAAGCCCTCCGTCGACGGACTGCTCGGGATCGCGGTCGGGGACTCGACGGCCGTCGGGCGCGACCTGCAACGTTCGCGGCCGGGGGAGCAGGATCGGTGTCGGTGTCACGGTGCTTCGCCGGGGAGCTGCGTCGGGATCGGTGTGGTCCGGCTCAGCGGGCGAGATCCCAAGGGCCCTCGGGACGAAGTCCCTGGGCGACCATGAGGGCGAGCTCGTTGCGCACGACGGGGAGGTCATCGGCGTGGGTGACACCGATGCAGCGTCCGGGCCCGTCGAGCACCCGCACGGCGGCGGGCTCTCCGTCCCCGGACCCGAGGGCGATCATGTCGCCCACGACCTCGGGGAGCAGGACCTCGGCGTCGTTGGCGAGCGCGGACGGATCGGGCACCGAGCCGTCGGGTGCCACCGAGGGATGGGCGCGGAGCACGGCCGCCTCGAGCACGGGCCAGATCGAAGGTTGGAAACCCCACAGGTTCATCGAGACCGGGGTGTCGCCGGGGAGCACGCCGGGCTCGAGACCGTCACCGACGTCGAAGGCCCCGTCGGGTCGTCGTGTCACGCCACGGCGCTCCACCAACCGCTCGAGATTCCCGTCGGGCCCCACTGCACACGTGCCCCGGGTCACCGGAGCGTCGGCGACGATGGTGTCGCGTAGTCGGTACGCCACGATGGCGTGTTCGTGGCTGTTGCGCAATTGGCTTGCAAGGAGTGCGAGAGCAGGCGCGCCGTACACGTCATCGGCGTTCACCACGGCAAATGAGCCGTCACCGACGTGCTTGCGCGCACACAGCACGGCGTGGGCGGTACCGAGCGGGACCCGTTGCTCGGTGAAGGCGACATCGATGCGCGCCGGGAAGCACCGAGCCACGTGATACCGGATGGCGGGCCCGGTCTGGGGGCCCAGGACCAGGACGATGGCACCAAACCCTGCGGACGTGGCGTCCCCGGCGATCAGGTCGATGACGGCTTCTCCGTGCAGTCCCAACGGTGCCAGCGGCTTGCACCCGCCGTACCGCTTCGCCATGCCTGCGGCCAGTACCACCAGCGCGGGCCGGTCGTCGGAGCCGTGAGCCGTCATCCTCCCCATCGTAGGACGGCGCTCGCCCATGTCATCCCGCCCCCGAAGCCCGAGAGAAGGACCACCGCGCCGGGGCGGAGGCGGTCGGTCTCGAGCGCGTCGGCGAGCGCGAGGGGGATCGATGCCGACGACGTGTTGCCGTAGCGATCGATGGTCACCACACAGCGATCGTCGGGAATGCCGAGTCGTTGGCTCGCCGCGGTGATGATGCGGGCATTGGCTTGGTGGGGGACGAAGAGATCGACGTCGCTGGTTTGGAGCCCGGCCTTGGCCAGTGCCTTGTGCGACGACTCCACGATGACCCGGACCGTGTGCCGGAAGATCTCCTTGCCGTTCATATAGAGGTATCCGCCGTGATCGCACTTGAGAAGGTGGCGCAGGGACCCGTCCGCCCCGAGGTCCCACGCCAACAACTGGCCCGGCCCGTCGGTGGCCTCGAGCAACACCGCGCCGGCCCCGTCACCCACGAGGACAGCGATACTGCGATCGTCCCAGTCCGTGATCTGCGACAGGGTCTCGCTGCCGATCACGAGAACGCGCTGCGCACCGGCGAGCACGAGACCGTGAGCGGCGACGAGCGCATAGACGAACCCCGAGCACGCGGCATTGACGTCGAAGGCACCACCGCGGACCCCCAGGCCTTCTTGGACCGTGGCCGATGTCCCCGGCACGAGGGCGTCGGGTGTCGACGTCGCCAGAACGAGCACGTCGACGTCATCGCCGGTTCGCCCCGCCCGCGCCAGAGCGGCGCCTCCGGCGGCGATGGCCAATTCGGCGGTGGTCCCCCCGATCCGTCGCTCGCGGATCCCCGTGCGCTCGACGATCCACTGGTCGCTGGTGTCGAGGCGCGCCGAGAGGTCCTCGTTGGTGACCACCTTGTCGGGGACGGCGATGCCCCACCCTGTGACGACTGCCCCGGGCATACGGCTCAGGTTCTCTCGAGAACGTGCACGGCGACGAGGGCGGTGTCCTTGCCCGACATGATCCCGCCCGTGTTCACTGCGGCCGCCAGTCGCGGCTCGTGCACCTGCCGACCCGTAGCGGTGCCGCGCAACTGGGCGACGAGCTCGGCGATCTGGCAGATGCCGGTCGCACCCAAGGGGTGGCCGCGAGCCACCAGGCCACCGCTCGGATTGACACAGACGCCGCGCCCGCCCACGTCGGTGTCGCCGGCCACGGTGGCGACACCGGCCTCGCCGGTGGGGAAGAACCCCAGCGATTCCAGGGCGTAGAGCTCCTCGGCACTGGTGGCGTCGTGGAGCTCGACGACATCGATGTCCTCGGGGCCGACGCCGGCCGCCTTCCAGGCCTCATCGGCGGTCTCGCGCAACCGGTCGTGGTAGTCGAGCTCGCCATTGCCGGATCGTAGGACGCTGGCGCGCACCCGGGGCGCACCCGGCGCGGTGCCTGCCGACAGCACCGCTGCGGCTGCTCCGTCGGTGAACGACGAGCACATCAGTCGTGTGAGGGGGGCGACGACGACGGGCGAGGCGAGCACCTCCTCCACGGTCACCGGGGACCTGAACTGGGCCAGGGGGTTGCGCGCCCCGGACCGGCGGGCCTTGGCCGCGGCGGCCGCGATCTGGTGTGGTGTCGTGCCCCGCTCTTCGATCTGATGACGCACCCAAGTGGCGTTGAGGGCCATGAGCACGCTGCCGGCGTCGTTGTCGAGGCGCACCCGCAACTCGGCCCGCTCGTCCGACGGCAACCCGTCCTCGATCCCGGCGATGGTCTCGCCCCGGTGGCCGGTCCACATCTTCTCCACGCCCACGACGAGCACCGGAGACTGCCCGGCCTGGGCGGCCAGCACACCGAGGTGCATCGCCGAAGAACCGCCCGCACAGGAGTTGTCCACGTTCACGACACCGGTTGTACCGAGGTCGACGTCGCGGAGCCAGCTCTGGCCGCGGATGCAGCCCTGGTCACACAGGCGGCCGCCCAAAGCGTTGGCGGCGATCACGAGACCGACGTCACCGGGCGACAGGCCGGCGTCGTCGAGCGCGGCCCTGACCGCTTGTCCCGCCATGACGTCGGGGGTCAAGTCGCGCCGGTCCATCGGCGTCATCCCGATCCCGACGATGCTTACGTCCTGTCGCACGACGACCTCACCTCCAAACCTGGTCTTCGACCTGTGTCCCGGTTGCGGTCGACACCATCTTGCCGACCCCGACGGGACCGCTCGCCTCGTGGAGCTCGTCCGGCATAGCCTCGTTCGTTGCACCGGGCCCTGTGGCCCGGGAGGAACGTGACGCGATGAGGCCGGCGAACTCGCCGGCCAGGTCCTCGAACTGTACCAGCGGGTCGTCGGAGGTGACGAAGACCGCGACATGTTGCGCCCCGGCTTCGGCGAAACGGGCCAGTGACTGGGCACATTTCCGAGCATCTCCGGCCACCAGGTGTCTCTCGAAGGAGCGTGCCGGGAGGCCGTAGAGCGAAGCCATCCACGAGAGACCGTCCTCGGCGGCCCTCGAGCCTCCCACCGACACGAATGCCACCGTGGCGCGCGCCACCATGGCGGGATCGCGTCCCACCCGCTCGGTCTCCTTGTCGAGGCGGCTGAGGGCGGCCGCGTAGTCATGGGGTGGGATGAACAGCGGGATCCAGCCGTCGCCGCGGTGTGCGGCCCGGCGTAGGGCGGCTTCACTCGATCCCCCGACCCACACCGGCACCGGGCCGACCGCCGGCAATTGCGCGTAGCGCTGGCCGGGGGAGACCGCCCACGACCGCCGGAGGGTGTCGATCCCGACGTCGAGGCGTCGACCGCGGCCCGCGAATTCGACGCCCGCGGCGTCGTACTCACCGGCGTGCGTGCCCACGCCGACGCCGAGTATCAGCCGGCCTCCCGACAGGTGGTCGAGGGAGGCGGCCTCCTTGGCCACCGACGGCGCGTGGCGCAGAGGCAATTGCAAGATGCACGTCCCGATGGCAGCCCGGCTGGTGGCGGCCGCCGCCACCCCCAACGCACTGAAGGCCTCGAGCGCGGGGCCGTGCCAGAAGACGTGGTCGCACACCCACAGCGCGCCCGCCCCGCCCGCCTCGGCCCGGCGGCACAACTCGGCCAGGGTCGCCGCGCTCGGGAGCTCCGCCTGATGCTGGGGAAATGTCGGGAGGATGAGCCCGAGGCTCCCCGCGCCCGGCCTGGTCACGTGGCGTGCTGGCGCTGCCAACGTGTCGGAGGGCACGCCGCATCGTATCCGGGGCCAATTGTGACGATCCGTCAGATCCCGGCATCGGCCCTGCGGAGGGCCCATGGCACAGTTCGGACCCCGTCACGGCACAATGGAGGGGTGACCGACTTCAGCCGACCCGACCTTCGTGCTCCTGACCAGGAAGAGTTCGACACGCCCCCACCCGGGGGCGGCCCGGTCGGGGTGAGCGACGAGGTCCGTGCCCAGCGCGAGGCTGATCTCCGTGCCCTGATCGAGCTCATGCGGCCCGCCGTCCAGGCCGACGGGGGCGACCTCGAGCTCGTGTCGGTCGACGTGGACTCGGGGCGGGTCGAGGTGCAGCTTCAGGGTGCGTGCAGTTCGTGCGCCATCTCCTCGGCGACGCTCGAGGGTGGGGTGGACCGCATCCTCCGGCGCCGTCTGGACTGGGTGACCGAAGTCGTCGGCGGTGTCGACGAGAGTGCCGACCCCTTCGACAGCGCCGGGATGGGCCGAGGGGGCTACGTCCCCAAGTCCTGAGTTACGCGGCGAGGTCCGATTCGTCGATCGCCCCATACCGCACGATCGGTTCGAACAGGTCGAGCACCGAGCGGTCAGGGTCGGTGATCCCCCGCAGCGCCGGGGTGGCCAGGCGGCGGCTGACGAAACGTCGTGCCACCGCCGCCTTGCGGGCGTCACCGTTGCGGTCGAGGGCCCAGGCCGCTTCCTCGACGAGCAGGGCTCCTTCGACGGTGTCGGCGAGCAGCTCGGCGAACCTCCGACTGTGCAGCAACGCCATGTCGTCGGGTGCGCCTTCGAGATACGAGATCGCCTGGCGCGTGTCGCGCAGCGACGCCGCGACGGTGTCGAGCGCGCCGGCCAGAACCTTGTGGCCGGAGCCGGTCTCGAGCGCCTGCTCGGTGCGGGCCAGGAGGGCGATGTGGGCCTGTTCGCCCCGCATGGCTCGGCGGACGTCGATGCACAGGATGTTCTCGGTGCCTTCCCAGATCGTGTGGCACTGGGCGTCGCGCAGTTGGCGGGCCATGGGCCAGTCCTCCATGTACCCGTTTCCCCCCAGGACCTCGAGTCCCGTCGATGCCGCCCACAACGCCATGCGCGTGCAGCGCATCTTGGCCAGGGGAACGAGGATGCGCCGCACCAGCCGACCGGACTCGGCGTCTTGTGCGCCCCGGGCCGCCGCCGCGCACTCGTAGGTGGCGGCCATGCCCGCTTCGAGGTCCACGAGCATGTCGACCAGGGTCTCGCGCACGAGCGGGTAGCTGTCGATGCGGTTGCCGAATTGCGAGCGCCGCCCCGCGTAGATAGCGGCTTCGAGGAACGAACGGCGGTGGATGCCGAGGCCCATGAGCGCCACGCCGAACCGGCTCCCGTTGACCATCTCCATCATGCGATTGAGGCCCCGCCCGTCGCGTGCCGCATCGGCACCGCCCGCGGCGGCACCCGCGGCGCCGGACCCGCCTGCCAGCCACGCCCGGGCGCCGTCGAGTGACACCTCACCGGTCGGCACACCGACGGTGCCGAGCTTCGGCTTGAGGCGCTTGATCTTGAATCCGTTGGCGGATCCATCGGGGAGGATGCGGGGGACGATGTACGTGGCCAGCCCGCGGCTCCCCGCCGGTGCGCCGTCGGGCCGGGCCAGGACGATGAACACCTCGGCGTCGACGTTTGAACAGAAATGCTTCTCGCCCGAGAGCAGCCACTCGTCACCGTCTTGGACGGCGCGGGTGGTGTTCGCACCGACGTCGCTCCCGCCCTGGCGTTCGGTCAGGAACATCCCGCCTTCCCAGGCCTGGTCGGGATCGAGGCTCCGGAGCCGGCCCAGCAGGTCGTCGCGGGCCGCGGCGGGGGCGTAGCGCTCCACGATGTCAGCCGCGCCCGACGTCATGCCGAGGCCGCAGTAGATGGCGGTCTCGGCTTGTGACACGAGGTAGGAGACCGACGCCGTGACCACGCCCGGCACGGGCCGCCCGGCCAGGGTCTCGAGGCTGACGAACCCGTTGCGGACCAGGTCCGCCTTGTTCTCGGTCCAGTTGGGATGGTGGACGACCTCGTCCACCTCCTCGCCCCAGCGGTCGAACCGGCGCAGGACCGGCCCGTGCTTGTCGGTCACCTCGGCCCGTGGAGCGATGACGCCGCCCACCAGGGCTCCGAACCGACCGACGTGCTCCTCGGCCATCGAGCGGTCGTCCGGGTCGGGAAGGTGGCGGTCCAGCAGGGCGCTCAGGTTGGGATCGAGGGAGTACCAGTCCAATCCCGCGGCCTGCTCGTACTCGGCGTAGTCGGGAAGCATCCTCCGATGCTACGGCCCGGGGGGTCTTCGGGGGTCGCCGAGCGGGCCGGCGCGATCACTTAGGAAAACTAATTAGAATGGTGAACAATGACCACTATCGCCGACAACCCCCCTGGGCCCGAGGGCCCGCCCGCCCCCGGTTCGGGGCCGAACGCATCGGCCCCTGACGCTGTGGCCGCCGACCCGGCCTGGCCCGTCCCCGAGGGCTCTGACGCCGAGATGGCGGCCCGGCTGCGCCTGGCGATCCTGCGCCTGTCGCGCCGCCTCCGGCAACAGGTCGCGGGCGGCGTGACCTCTTCGCAGGTCTCCGCCCTGGCCACCGTCGAGCGTCTGGGCACACCCACGCTCGGCGAGCTCGCCACTTCGGAGCAGGTGCAGCCGCCCAGCATGACCAAGATCGTGGTGGGACTCGAAACCGCCGGGCTGCTGTCGCGCCACGAGGACGAAACGGATCGTCGCATCGTGCGGGTGAAGCTCACCGCCGAAGGCCGTCGCACGTTGGCACGTAGCCGGTCGCTGCGCACCGCGTACCTCGTCCGAAGGCTACGAGCCCTGTCGGACGATGATCGGGCCGACCTTGCCGACGCCGTGCGCCTGCTCGAACACCTGGTGGAACAGCCGTGACGCGCTTCCGGCGCGTGGCGGACACGACTTTCCGGTCGCTGCACACGCGCAACTACCGGCTTTACTTCACCGGGCAGATCATCTCGGTGAGCGGCACATGGATGCAGAGCGTCGCTCTGGCATGGCTGGTCGTCCACTATCTCGCCCCGAGAAGCGAACGCGGCGTCGACATCGGGATCACGCTGGCCCTGCAGTTTCTCCCCATGCTGCTCTTCGGCGCCTGGGGTGGGCTCATCGCCGATCGCGTCGACAAGCGGCGCTTGTTGGTCACGACCCAAGTGACGGCCGGGTGCCTGGCGCTCGCCCTCGGGCTCCTCGTCCTCATCGGCTCCGGCCCGGCGGGATCGGCGCATCTGTGGGAGGTGTACCTGCTGTCGTTGCTGGTCGGGGTGGTGAACATGTTCGACAACCCCGCCCGTCAGACATTCGTCATCGAGATGGTGGGCAAGAACGACCTCTCGAACGCGGTGAGCCTCAACAGCATCGTCATGAACGGCGCCCGGGTCATCGGCCCCGCCATCGGGGGCGTGCTGATCGCCACGGTCGGCCTCGGTGCCTGCTTCCTTGCCAACGCGGCGAGCTACGTGGCGGTCATCGTGGCGCTGATGCTCATGCGCCGCGCCGATCTTCACCCCGCCCAACGCGTGGCGCGGGCCAAGGGCCAGCTGCGGGAAGGCGTGCGCTACGCATGGCGCACCCCGAACCTGCGCGACCCCCTCATGCTCGTCTTCGTGGTCGGGCTGCTTGCGTACAACTTCACCGTGATCCTTCCGTTGCTCGCCCAGGAGACGTTTCACGGCGGGGCCGGGACCTTCGCCCTGCTCACCTCGCTCATGGCCGGTGGGGCCGTGGTGGGGGGGCTGATCGTGGCGAACCGGGGCAAGCCCAACATCCACCGGCTGACCGCCGTCGGGATCGCCTTCAGCGTGATGATCGGCGCCGTGGCGCTGTCCCCGACGCTGGCGGCCGCCTGCGTGCTGCTGGTGTTCATGGGAGGGCTTTCCATCGCGTTCATTGCCACCGCCAACTCCACCATTCAGCTCCAGGTCGAACCGACCATGCGCGGTCGCGTCATGGCCCTGTACGCCATGGGATTCCTGGGGACGACCCCGATCGGCGCCCCCCTGGTGGGTTGGATCTGCCAGACCTCGAGCCCCCGGGTCGCGCTCCTCGTCGGCGCGTTCGCCACCCTGGTGGCTTCGACCCTGACTCGGTTGCGGCACCGCAACGAGCACCGTCGCATCGCGGCGATGACGCCGGTCATCGACGAGGCCGAGCCCGGCACGGAGCTCGGCGTCGCCTGAGCCCCGCCGGTGGTCAGGTGGCGGTGGGCCTGGGTTCTTTGGGGAGCCCGAGGACCCGTTCCCCCACGATGTTGCGCTGGATCTCGGCGGTGCCTCCCCAGATGGTCTCGGATCGGCTGAAGAAGAACGAGGCCTGCAGGTCGCCCACGGGGTAGTCCGTCGCACCGCGCCGGGGCCGCATGAGCTCGCCCTCGTCACCTCCGGGACCGGTGAGGACCTGCCCCTCGAGGCCGAGGATGTCCATGGCGAGGTTCATGATCTCGCGGTGGTATTCGGACCAGAACATCTTGTGCGTGGCACCCAGCGCGGCGGCGGCGTGGGTGCCGTTGAGGGCGTCGGTCAGTGACCGGTAGCCGTTGATCTGCATGATCTTCACCTTCGACCAGGCCCGGGCGAGGCCCTGACGGACCTCGGGATCGGCACTGCGCCCCGTGCGCCGCGCATCGTCGATGACGTGGTCGAGCTCTCTGGTGAAGCGTCGGTGCCCGGTGGTCGACGACGCACCGCGTTCGAAGCCGAGGGTGGTCATGGCCACCTTCCATCCGTTGTGCTCGCCTCCCACCACGTTCTGCCGAGGACAGCGCGCCCCGCTGAAGAACACCTCGTTGAACTCCGAGGAACCGTCGATCTGGCGGATGGGACGGACCTCGATCCCGGGCTGCTTCATGGGGACGAGGAGATAGGAGATGCCCTGATGTTTGGGCGCCTCCGGGTCGGTGCGGGCGAGGAGGAAGATGTAGTCGGCGAATTGCGCCTGGGTCGTCCACACCTTTTGGCCGTGGATCACCCATTCGTCGCCGTCGAGATCGGCGCGTGTTTTGAGCGAGGCCAGGTCGCTCCCGGCGTCGGGCTCGGAGAAGCCCTGGCACCACGAGATGGTGCCGTCGAGGATCTTGGGGATGAACTCCCGCTTCTGCTCCTCGGTTCCCCACTGCAAGATGGTCGGGCCCACGAGGGTGTCGCCGAAGAAGTCGGCTCGCATGGGCGCCACGGCGCGGGCGAATTCCTCGTTGAGCACGACCTGTTCGATCAGCGACAGGCCCTTCCCGCCGTACTCCTTGGGCCACGAGGCACAGATCCATCCTCCTTGGCGGAGCTTTCGGACCCAATCGGCGTTGAACGCCTCGCGCGCAGGTCCCGTGAGCTGGAATCCGGGATCGAACCACCCCTCGGGGAGGTTGTCCTCCAACCAGCCCCGGACCTCCTTGCGGAGGGCTTCTGCTTCGGGCGGGTAGGTCAGGTCCATGGGCCGAACGTATCCCCGGATGGGGCGTCGAGCCAAGGGCGTGGACCTCGACCGGGACAGCACTACGAGAGCTGGACCGCCTTCACGAACAACAAGACCACCGCCACGAACAGGTAGGCGTACATCAGGTACATCGTCGTCGTCCGGCCCCGCGTCCACGTGGGCCGCTCGATCAGGGCCAGTGGTGGCATGCGCCACGTCATGCGTCGTTCGCGCTCGACGGGGTCGGGAGCGACGCGGCGCCGCAGTGCCCGCAGGTACAGCGTCCCCGCCACGACCAGGACGAGCCCGAGCGCGCTCGAGAGCCCGGCGAGGAGGGCGGGCACGTCGATGTGGGGGAACACCGTGGTCGTCATCAAGATGAGGGACAACACGAACAGGACAGAGACGATGAACGTCGACAGGATGTTCAGCCAGGGTCGGTTGACCCAGGGTCCGAGCACGGCCTTGTCGTTGCACAGCAGGAGCAAGAAGACCGTGGCGCTCGGCAACAGGATCCCGGCCAAGGCCTGCACGGCAGTGGTGATGACTCCCAGCGGGGCTCCGGGGATCAGGACGATCGTGGCCGCCGCCGCCACGATCCCGGTGAAGGTGGCGTAGAAGGCCTTGGCGTCGCGCACGCGACGGTTGAGCGAGTGGCGGGTGCCGAAGATGTCCCCGAAGGCGTAGGACGTCGAGAGCGTCACCGCGGCGGCACCGATGATCGACGCGTTGAGCAGGATGACGGCGTAGAGCGTGCCCGTGGCGTTGCCCAGGTAGTGGTCGAGCGCGGTAGCGACACCGCCGGCGTTGGTGAACCTTCCCGCGGCATGGGTATGGGCGAAGGCGAAGGCGACGGTGATGATGATGAGGCTGGCCGCCAGCACGGTGATGAACGACCCCAGCACGGTGTCGACCCGCTCGTAGTTGATCCAACGGGGGGTGATGCGCTTGTCGACGATGTTGGACTGCTGGAAGAACAATTGCCACGGGGCCACCGTGGTGCCGACCACGGCGATGATCAGGAGGATGGAGGTGGAATTGAACCCACCCTGGACCCCGGGCGTCACGAAATGCTTCAGCACCGGCCCGGCGTGGGGGTGGGCGTAGATGGCGAGCGGGATCACGAGGAAGTTCGCCGTGATGAACAGGAGCATGAACCGTTCCCAGCGCCGGAAGCTGCCGGTTGCGGTCATGGCCACGAGCCCCAGGGCGGCCAACGGGACCGAGATGTAGGCGCTCACGCCGAAGTAGCCCAGCGCAAGGCTGACCCCGATGAACTCGGTGACGATCGTGAGGAAGTTCAACACGAAGAGGTCACCCACCGAGAACGCTCCCCAGAACTTGCCGAAGCGCTCGTTGATGAGCCGGGCGTGGCCGACACCGCACACGGCGCCGAGCCGGACCACCATCTCCTGGTTGACGACAAGGACCGGGATCAGCAGCGGGAGCGTCCACAGCAGGCTGAGTCCGAAGTTCTGCCCCGCCTGGGAGTAGGTGGACACCCCGCCGGCGTCGTTGTCGCCCACCATGACGATGAGTCCTGGGCCGATGATGGCCAGGAGCGTGAGCACACGCCCTCGCCACGAGCGCCGAGGGCCCTCGTCGTGGACGCGAATCGTCCCGAGCGCACCTTGGATGCCGCCCTCGTGCTCCTCGTCAGAGGGCACGGGCATTTCCGGTGAACAGGGCCTGTGCGGCCATGAAGGACCTCCCGACGGTGCCGGCGTCGTGGGCGTGCAGGGATCGCGCGCACGCCATGGCGTCGGCCGGCCTCCGGTTAGCCCAGTGGCGTCAACCCTGCCTGGCGGCGTGCGCGCGTGAATCGTCTAGGTGACGGGTCAGCGTGCAGCGCTGCTCCTTTGTCGGCCCTGGGAGCCGCACCAGAGAAAGCGGTGGCATCCGGTAGGGCGCCGGACTCGCCGCGACTTTGCTCACGGTGCACCCTTTCACGCCGGAAACCCGGCTGAGGTGCGGCTTCTTCGAATGAGATCCTACCGTGTCTGCCCCGACTTCGGGAGTTGGGCCGGCCCGACACGCAGGTCAATCGTCGACCGACGTCATCCCGAAGTCACGCCGCCAACCGGTCGGGAGCAGCATCTCGAGCACGTCGTCGACGGTGATGACGCCCACCATGCGGTGCTGCTCGTCCATCACCGGGGCCACGGTGAGGTTGAAGTCGGTCATCTTGCGGGTGACGGCGTGGATATCCCAATCAGGGTGGACGTGGGCGGGGTTGGGGCGGACCACCGAGCCCAGGGTCGCGGTCGGAGCTGCCTGGATCAGCCTCACCACCGAGGCCGAGCCGCTCACGCGGCCGTCGTCACCTCGGGCGAAGACCACGGCGAGGGCTTCGGGGGGCGCCGTGCTGCTGCGGACGGCCTCGAGGACGTTGTTGACCGGAGTCGACTCGGCCAGGCAGAGGAAGTCCGGGCTCATGAGGCCGCCTGCGGTCTCGGGGTTGTAATTCAACAGTGACCGGATCTTGCGCTGCTGGGCCCCGGGGAGGAGCTGGAGCACCGGGAGCCGGTGATCCTGGTCGAGCTCGACGATCAGATCGGCGGCGTCGTCGGGCGCCATGGTGGCGAGCAGTCGGGCCGCCTCGGCATCGGTACGGCTGCGGACGAACTCGATCTGATGCTCGGCATCGAGCTCCTCGAAGACGTCGGCCTCGAGCTCACGGTCCTGGCCCACCGCCTCGATGATCTCTTCGCCCTCTTCGTGCGAGGCGGCTTCCACCAGGTCGGCGATCTGCGCGGGATGAAGCCGGGCGAGCTTGCGATAGGGGATGCGCAGGCGTGCCGTGGGAACGTGCGCGACAAACGGCTCGATGCTGGCCCAGTCCACCACCTTGCCGGCCGGGATGCGCCTTCCCAGACCACGGGGCAACAGACGACGCAACGCCACACGCGGACTGGGGTCGACCGCCACGACCTCCCACCGACCTTCGACGCGCGCCAGCTCGATCTCGTTGGCTCGGATCAGGCGTGCGCCTTGGAGGTTGATCAGGTGTCGGGCCCGCAGGTCCTTCGACAGCAGCACCTCTCCGGGCCGGCGTTCGAAGCGCTTCAGGCTCACGGTGTCGCCGACGAATTGCACTCGACCGGGCTGGAGATCGGGGATGCGAGCGATCGGCACGAACAGCTGGCGGCGGGCGATCCGGACCACGACGCCGGTCACGGGGGGGTGCGGAGCGAACCCCAACTGGGCGATGAGGTCCTCGACCCGTCCGAGACGATCCCCGTCCCGATCGACGAGCGCGCCGCCTACCACGCTCGACAGGTGCAGGATCTCGATGGCCATCCTTGGCGCTCCTCGAGCGACGCAGTGCGTGAAGCCAGCCCCAACTTAGTGGATCCCGTGTCGGTCGCCGCGCCTCGCCTCCGGCGTCTTGGCGCCTCGGCCCGGAGCTACGGGGCGGCTCGGCGCTGACCTGCACCGTTTGCGCCCGAGGAGAGATCCTTGGGAGGCTGATCGGCCATGATCTCCCACGCTGGCCCCGCGTGTGCCTAAAAGTCCCTGGCAGCGCTGGGCGGAGATTCGGGCGTCGTGGGAGCGCAGCACCCATATTGAAGTCCCCGCCGCTC
This sequence comes from uncultured Acidimicrobiales bacterium, assembly GCA_963846125.1. Taxonomy (GTDB): domain Bacteria; phylum Actinomycetota; class Acidimicrobiia; order Acidimicrobiales; family UBA8190; genus Chersky-840. Next base: position 1,275,031 of record CAWJUR010000003.1, on the reverse strand, counting down.
GTGGCGCGGCGCCGCCCCAGCCCGGGGATTGCGCATCGCCTACCTGGTCTACCGCGGGAACCCTCGTTGCGGTGGCCAGGGCGTATACACGCGTCATCTGGCGTGCGAGCTCGTGGGCCTGGGCCACTCCGTCGAGGTGTTCGCCGGCCAACCCTGGCCCGTGCTCGACGACGGCGTCGGTTTTACGCCCGTCCCGGGTCTGGACCTGTACCGGGACCCGGACCCCTTCCGGGTCCCGCACCCGCGCGAGTTCCACTCGTCGGTCGACCTGCTCGAGTTCGGCGTGATGTGTACCGCCGGATTCCCCGAGCCCCGCACCTTCTCGCTCCGGGCGCGCCGGCTGTTGGCGGCCAGGCGTGGTGATTTCGACCTCGTCCACGACAACCAGTGCCTGGGCTCGGGTCTCCTGGGAATGATGGAGGACGGGTGGCCGTTGCTCACCACGCTCCATCACCCCATCACCGTCGACCGGGTCCTGGCGCTCTCCCATGCCGAGAACGCCTATCGCCGTCTCACCCAACGGCGCTGGTTCGGGTTCCTCGGCATGCAGATGCGGGTGGCCAAGCAGCTGCCCCGCGTCGTGACGGTGTCGGAGTCTTCGAAGAGCGACATCAACGCGCAGATGGGCGTGGACCTGTCGCGGATGACCGTGGTGCCGGTGGGCGTGGACCACACCGTGTTCCGGCCTCGTCCCGATCGCCCTCGCATCCCGGGACGCATCATGGTGACGTCCTCGAGCGACGTCCCCATGAAAGGCCTGGTCCCGCTGCTCGAGGCCTTGGCCAAGTTGCGCACCGAGCGCGATGTCGAGCTGGTCGTCATCGGTCGGCCCACCGAGGGGGGGCGGGTGGCACGCACCATCGACCGGCTCGGGCTCTCCCGCGCCGTGCATTGCGTGAGCGGGATCTCCGACGACGAGCTCGCCGGAATGTATGCCGAAGCCCAGGTGGCCGTGGTGCCGTCGTTGTACGAAGGTTTCTCGTTACCTGCCATCGAAGCCATGGCGTGCGGCGTCCCGCTGGTCGCTACCACCGGGGGTGCGCTCCCGGAGGTGGTCGGCGAAGACGGTGAGACGGCGTTGTTGGTGACTCCCGACGATCCCGAGGCGTTGGCCACCGGTATCCGTCGCATCCTCGACGACGACGCCTTGGCGTCTCGGCTGGGAGAGGGCGGCCGTCAGCGGGTGCTGGGGCGCTTCACGTGGGAGGCCACGGCTCGCGGCACTGCCGACCAGTACCGGTTGTTGCTCGAAGACCACCGCCGCCTCTCGCAGGCGGCGAACACTGCGTCGAAGCAGTCCCCGGTCGCAACCGGAGCCGACCGACCGTGCTGACCGTCGACTACGGACGCCTGGGGGTGGGTCGCGGCGAGCGACTGCTCGACCTCGGCTGCGGCGGGGGACGTCACGCCTTTCAGGCCGTGCGGCTCGGGGCGAGGGTGGTCGCCCTCGATGCCCAGGCCACCGAGGTCACTCAGGTCAGAGACACGATCGGCGCCATGCTCGACGCCGGTGAGGTGCGCGACGACGACGAGGCGGGTGTGGTCCAAGGCGACGCCCTTCGCCTTCCGTTCGCCGACGCGAGCTTCGACCGTGTCATCGCCTCGGAGGTGCTCGAGCACATCCCCGAGGACGGCTCGGCGATGGCCGAGTTGTCCCGGGTGCTGCGCCCCGGCGGCACCATGGCGGTGACCGTGCCGCGTTTCGGCCCCGAGGCGGTCAATTGGGCGCTGTCGAACGACTACCACGACGTGCCCGGTGGCCACGTCCGTATCTACCGCCGGTCCACGCTCGTAGAACGCCTGCGGCGGGCCGGACTCCGTCCCGTTGCCAGCCATCACGCCCACGCTTTGCACTCGCCGTACTGGTGGTTGCGTTGCTGGGTGGGACCGCGGCGCGACGACCATCCGGCCGTGCGCGCCTATCACCGGCTCCTTGTCTGGGACATCATGCGCGCTCCGCCCCTCACGTGGGTCACCGAGCGCGTGCTCAACCCCCTTCTCGGCAAGAGCCTCGTCGTCTATCTGGAGAAGCCCGCATGACACGGACCGAAGGAACGTTCCCGATGACGGGCCGTGTGCGCGAGGTGGAGCCTGAGCTAGCCGACCGGCCCGTTGTGGCGGCGATCCCCGAGATCCCCGGGGTGCTCAGCGCACAGGACGTGGTGGCGACGGCGGCCACCATCGCCGAGGTGCAGCGGCACGACGGGATGATCCCGTGGTTCGAGGGTGGGCACTGCGACCCTTGGAACCACGTGGAGTCGGCGATGGCGCTCAGTGTCGCCGGGTTTCACAAAGAGGCCACGCTCGCCTACCAGTGGCTGGCGGACACTCAGCTCCCCGACGGGTCGTGGTTCAACTACTACCTGGCCTCCAGCGGCGTGAAGGACCCCCGCCTCGACACCAACGTGTGCGCGTATGTGGCCACAGGTGCCTGGCACAACTTCCGGGTCACCGGCGACGGCTCGGTCCTGGCGTCGATGTGGCCGGTGCTCGACAAGGCTCTCGAGTTCGTGTTGCGGTTCCAACGCGAGGACGGGGCGATCTTGTGGTCGGTCGATCCCGACGGCCACCCGGGGCGCTATCCGTTGCTCACCGGATCGTCGTCGATCTACCACGCGCTGCGTTGCGGTGTGGCGTGCGCCGAGACGCTCGGTGACGAGCGACCCGATTGGGAGTTGGCCGCGGGCCGCTTGGCGCACACCATCGCGCACGCCCCCGAGGTGTTCGAGCCCAAGCACGAGTTCGCCATGGACTGGTACTACCCCGTGCTCTCGGGCGCGCTCTCGGGCGAAGCCGCCGCGGCGCGGATCGACCAGTGGTGGGACACCTTCGTCATGGACGGTCGTGGCGTGCGCTGTGTCTCGACGGGTCCGTGGGTCACCGCAGCCGAGACGGCGGAATGCGCGCTGGCCCTGGATGCAGTCGGACGTCGCAGCGAGGCGTTGGCGCTGCTCACCTGGAACGTGCCGCACCGGCGCCCCGACGGCTCGTACTGGACGGGGATCGTCTATCCGGAGATGGAGACGTTCCCCTTCTCCGAACGCACCACTTACACCGCCGGCGCCATCGTGCTCGCCGCCGACGCCCTCTCCGACGCCACGCCGGCCGCGGGGCTCTTTCGGGGAGAGTCACTGCCGGACTGGCTGGACCTCACCGAGCCTCGGTGGGAGGCACCACCCGCCTGAGCACGCGGAACGAGCCGCATTCGCCGTCCTCGACGAACTCTCCGGATGCGAGGGCCCCGCACCACAGCTCGTAGGGGGGACGACCGCCGTCGGCCGGGTCGGGGAACACGTCGTGGATGGCCAGCCAACGGCCGACCGCCACATGCGGCGCCCAACCCCGGAAGTCCGCCCACGCCGGCTCGTGGCCGTGTCCTCCGTCGATGAAGCACAGGTCGAGCGGGGTCTGCCAGTGTGACGCGATCGCGCCGGAGTGACCCACGACGCCGACGACGCTGCCTCCCAGCTCGGCCGCGTCGATCGTGCGTCGCCAGAACGGCAAGGTGTCAATGCGCCCCGTCGTCCGGTCCACGACCTCGTCGTCGTGGTGCTCCCATCCAGGTTGGTTTTCCTCCGAGCCGTGGTGATGGTCGATGCTGAACAGGACCGCTCCGCTGGCTTCGGCCGCCGCGCCCAGATAGACCGTCGACTTCCCGCACCACGCCCCGACCTCGACGAACGTTGCCGAGCTCGGCCCGTCGCTCCCGGCGCGCCGGGCTGCATTGAACAGCGCCGTTCCCTCGTCGTCGGGCATGAACCCCTTGGCGGCGCGTGCGTGGGTGAAAAGCTGCTCTGTTCGGTGTTCCATCTCGTCTCGTTTCTCGCTCGCGCTCACCCGGTCGCCGCCTGGACAGCCGTGAAGATAGCGAAGCCAGCCAGAATGAAGCCCGCCACCCTTCGGATGGTGGCGAGGGGCAGCACGCGCAGCAGGGCCCGACCACCGATGACGCCGATACCCATGACGCTCACGAGAGCGACCGCCGAACCCACGAAGACCGACCACGCCTGGTGGTAGCGGGCCACGAGGTTGGCGGTGAGGATCTGCGTGAGGTCCCCGAGCTCGGCCACGACGATCACGGTGAATGCACCGAGCGCGACCCGACGGCCCGAGCGAACCTTGTCGGCCTCCGCCTCGCCCTCGCTGGTCTCGGCGGATTCCTTGACGAAGATGAGGTAAGCCGCGCCCCCGGCGAACAATGCAGCCACCACGGCCTCGACCCAACGGTGTGGAAGGAGCTCGAGGAGGCGACCCGCCAGGACCGCCACGGCGGAGTTGACGACCATCGCCAGCGCGGCGCCGATCCACACCGGAAGCGGTCGGTACCGACTCGCCATCACGATGGTGGCGATCATCGTCTTGTCGGGCAGCTCGGCGACGAAGATGAGGCCGAATGTGAGGGCGAGGACCGACAGACTCACCGGTCGACCCCGGTGCTCGTGCGCCCGCCGCTCGGCGCGAGCGCGTCCCTGACCCGTGTCAGGCTGCGGATCAGCGCTTCTCCAGGCGTTGCAGTCCGGCGCTCAACACCGGCACCGCCGTTTCACGCAGGGACGCCGCGAAGGAGACGTTGATCTCGAGCCGTTCCAGGGTCTGATCCACGGTCCGCTGGCCGATGGACAGGGGATGGGCACGCACGAACGCCGTGACGTCGTTCGCCAGCGCAGCGTCGCGGCACAGCGACGTCACCCCACCGAGCATGCGGGGGAGGATGTTGGAGGGGATGCGCGCCACCAGCTCGTCCCAATGCTCCACGACACGCGCCCACACGGCCGGGCCGTTGTCGCGGTTGTTCAGCAACAGCTGGATGACGAAAGGGGAGTCTTGTGATCGCACCTCGGTGAGGGCGAGCTCGAACGTCCTGGCGGCAAGCTGCGGATCGGCGAATCCGGTCAACGCGTACAGGTACCGCATCTCCTCCTGGGGTGTGGCGGGCCGGCGGTAGTGCTCCAGAAAGCTCTCGAAGTCCTCGGGCCCTCCCGAGGCGCCGACCGCGCTGAGGATCGCCGAAGCCAGGTCGGGATCGAGCGCCACCGCGCCGCTCTGCGCGGCGTCGTGGAGTCGGTGGGCTTCAGCCTGGACGTCGGGGTCGCGGCCGATCGTGCCCAGCGCGGCCACGACCTGGGCGCGCAGCGTCGGTGTACGCGGCCCTTCTCCGGGCCGGGCCACCCATCCCAGTCGTGTCAGCACCGGGCCCAGCAGGGCGCGGGTGTACGAAGCGACCACCGGCCGGCCTTCGTCGTCCACGGCGCGGTGCAGCAGTGAGAGCGCCCCGGTGACCTGGGCCCAGATGTCGGGGTCGTCCTCGTCGCCGAGTGCCTCGGCGAGAAGGAGGAAGTCCTCGGGCCCCGACCGTTGGGCGACCACGACGGCCCAACTGTCGCCGAGAAGGTTGAAGCGTTCCAACAGGTCGAGCGCGTCGAGACGGCTCGCTAACCGGCGATGGTGCTCGGGCGCGTAGCGGACGCGATAGAAACCTGATCCGCCCGCGTTCACGACGACGGCGGTGGTGGGGTCGCTCCCGCCCAAAGCGACTCGCTCGGGTTGCGAGCCCAGCAGAACCCGGGTTTCGTCACCGTCGATGGCTCTGGCGATGACGGGCACCTTCCATGCCGAGCCGATGGCACTGGGGCCCTGGGTGGTCGCGTAGTGGAAAGGCTCTTGGCTCAGGACCACGGTGCCTGCCGGAGGTGTCGCCCCCGGAGGTGTCGTCCCGTCGCCGCTGCCGAGGCTCACGAGCGGGAAGCCGCCCTGGAGGATCCAGCTGTCCATGATGTCGCGGACCGGCTCGCCACTCGCCTCCTCGATGGCGTCCCAGAGATCCGCGGTCTCGGTGTTGCCGAAGCGGTGAGCCTCGAGATACTGCCGGACTCCTTGGCGGAAGCGCTCGGTGCCGAGGTAGCGCTCGAGCATGCGCAGCACCCCGGCACCCTTCTGGTACGTCAGGACGTCGAACATCCCTTGCGCCTCTTCGGGTGGTCCGACCGGATATTCGACCGGCCGCGTGGCATGCAGGCTGTCGGTGGCCATGGCCGCGTCACGGCTGACTCCGAAGGACACCCATCGCTGCCACTGCGGTCGGAAGTGATCGACACACAGCAGTTCCATCAGCGTCGCGAAGGCTTCGTTGAGCCAAATGCCGTTCCACCACCGCATGGTGACGAGGTCGCCGAACCACATATGCGCGATCTCGTGCGAGATGACATCCGCTACTCGCTCGAGCTCGAGGCGGGACGCCCGGTCAGGGTCGACGAGCAGCACGGCCTCGCGAAACGTCACGCAACCGAGGTTCTCCATGGCCCCGAAGGCGAAGTCGGGGATGGCGACGAGGTCGAGCTTCTCCGCCGGGTATTCGATGCCGAACCAGTCCACGAAGAATTCGAGCGAATGGGCGGCCGCCTCGAGTGCGAATGCGGTCAGACCGCCCTTGCCCGGCACGTGCACGATGCGCACCGGTGTGCCCAGCACGTCCACCGGGTCCGTGGCCACGAGCGGGCCGACGACGAATGCCACGAGATAGGTGGACATGGGGATGGTGTCGCCGAACCGGATGCGCCGTCCACCCTGGGGCAGCGGCGAGTCGTCGACCTCGGGGCCGTTGGAGAACGCCGCCAATCCGTCGGGGACGTCGAGGGTGACCGAGAACACCGCCTTGCGGTCGGGCTCGTCGAAGCACGGAAATGCACGCCTGGCGTCGGTGGCTTCGAACTGCGTCGTCGCGATGGTGTGGGTCACGCCCTGGTCGTCGGTGAAAGCCGAGCGGTAAAAGCCATGCAGTTGGTCATTGAGGATGCCGGAGAATTCGAGGGAGATCACCCCCGGGCCCGGCGTCAGTGACGCCTCGGGGGTGAAGACGATTCGCTCGGAGGCTGTGTCCACCTCGACCGCCAAGGTCTGTCGGTCCCCTCCGCCTGGTTCGATCCAGGCGTTGTCGACGGTCAACTCGGCGCCGTGCAGCACGATGGTGTCTACGGCCTCGTGGACGAGCACCTCGATGTGCACTTCGCCGCTGAAGGTGGCGGCGTCGAGATCGGGAGTCAGGCGCAGTGCGTAGCGCCGCGGCTCGACGGTGTAGGGAAGCCGGTATTGCGCGGATGGATCGGCGTGTCCGGCGACGGTCGCCTCGGTCATTGGGCGAAGGCTACCTGGGCGTGCTCGGAGCTCTGGTTCCGGTACTCCCCGTCTCCGAGTAGCTTGCCGACCTGTGAACGACGCCTCCCCTGGTCCAGACGAGAGTCCTGCATCTTTCGACGTTGTCGCCATCGGCTCTGCCCTGGTCGACGTCCTGACCGACGCCAGCAGCGAAGACCTGGCCCGGTTCGACTTGGTCAAGGGGTCGATGACCCTTGTCGACCTGGCCCGGGCGGGGACGCTGTACGGAGCCATGGGCCCGGCCACGGAGGTCTCGGGCGGGTCGGCCGCGAACACCGCCGTCGGTGTGGCGCAGCTCGGGGGCCGGGTCGGCTATCTGGGCAAGGTGGCTGCCGATGAGCTCGGCGAGATATTCCTCCATGACATCGCCGCCGCAGGAGTCGTGCTGGGCCGCACCGAGCGCGCCGAGCCGTCTCGGGACCCCGCCGACGACCGGGCCACAGGGCGTTGCCTCGTCTATGTGACCGCGGATGGCGAGCGGACGATGGCGACGCACCTCGGCGTGGCGTCGACATTCGGGCCCGAGGACCTCGACGAGGAGTTCGTCTCCCGGGCCCAGGTCGTCTATCTCGAGGGCTACCTCTGGGATCTGGATCCCGCCAAGTCCGCTCTGCGGCGAGCCATGGAGGTGGCGCACGGCGCCGACTCACTCGTGGCGCTGAGCCTGTCCGACCCGTTCTGCGTCCAACGTCATCAGCGCGAATTCCTCGAGTTGTTGCACGGCGAGGTCGACGTCCTGTTCGCCAACGAGGACGAAACCACGCTGCTGTTCGGTGCAGCCACCTTCGACGATGCGTTGGGCGCGGTAGAGGAAACGGGGATCCTGGCCGCCCTCACCCGGGGACCGGCCGGGTCGGTGGTGGTGGCCGCGTCAGGCCCGGTGCACGTTCCTGCCGACCCCGTGGCGCACGTCGCGGACACCACCGGTGCCGGGGACCTCTTCGCGGCAGGGTTCCTCTACGGGCTCACCCACGGCAAGGACCCCGAGAGCTGCGCCCGGTTGGGCGGGTTGTGTGCGGCCGAGGTCATCTCGCACATCGGGGCCCGGCCCCGCGGCGACCTGCACCAGCTGGCCTCGGATGCCGGGCTCCTCTGAGTTGGGCTGATGTCGAGCCGGGGTCAGTGGCTCTCGCCACTGATGGTCGTTTCGGGCGGAAGGTAGGCGAGGTCCAAGTCGCCGAGTCGGACGAGCACCGAGGCCACCCAACGGCCCAGCGCGCCGACCGGGATGGCCAGCGTCGAGGCGTCGTTCATGGCGGCCTCGTCCAGGCGCAGGGTCCCCTGGTACGTCGTCTCCACGGCGAATCTCGGTTCACCGTCGGGCTCATGGACCTGCTCGACGACCGGAGCGGCACGCACGAGGGTGTCGACGCCGATGGCGGGGCTCTCTTCGGGGAGACAGGCCACCACTGCCTCGAGGTCGGGCATCGCGGCCAGTCGCTGTACGCGCAGGGTGATCTCCAGCACCACCTCGGGAAGGTCGTCGGGAGGCTCACCGATCGACCAGGACCGGTATGCGCTCTGGCTCCACGTGGGCCAGTCCAACGACAGGTCGGCGCGGACCCGCGGCGGTTTCTCCTCCCCGGGCAACGAGTACGACGTCTCCCACGACACGTCTCCGAGGAAGACGTCGACTTGAAATCGCTCTTCGACCGCTTGTCGTTGGAGGAGGGCGTTCTCGAGCGCGGCGCGGGTCTGCGTGATGAGGTCAACGAGGATGTGGTCGAGCATGCCGGACGAGAGGCTACCGTTGGCTGTGGCCCTTGCCGCGGCGAACCCCTGGCTCGAACGGCGCGTGCTGACTTACGCGCACCAGTGCGGCGCCTGGGAGGCACCCTCGTCGACATTGTTCGCTCTTCGCCGTGCGCTCGAGCTGGGTGTGACCGGGATCGAGCTCGACGTCCATGCCACCGCCGATCGCCATCTGGTGGTCTGTCACGACGGCACGGTGGACCGGACCACCAACAGCCACGGGCCGATCCACTCCATGACCCTGGCGGAGGTGCGCACCCTCGACAATGCGTACTGGTTCGTGCCCGGTGGAGACGAGACCCAGGGACTCGAACCCGGGTCGTATCCCTACCGGGGACGGGCCCCGGGCAGCGCCGAATTCGGTGTCGCCACGCTCACCGAGGTGCTCGACGTCCTCGACGACCACCCGCATGTCGCGCTCAATCTCGACATCAAGCAGACCGCTCCGAGCGTCGAGCCCTACGAAGAGCTCCTGGCCCGAGAGCTCTCCGGCCGCCGGGGGACCGATCGGGTGATCGTGGCGTCGTTCCTCGACATCGCCACCGACTCGTTTGCCAAGTACGCGCCCGACATCGCCATCTCGGCGGGAACGCTCGCCACCGCCCTTTTCTGGCGTGCTGTGCACGAGGGGGAAGCACCCCCGCCCTCGGATCACGTGGCGCTGCAGGTTCCCGCCAGCCAAGGGGATCTCGTCGTCGTGGACGAGCTCTTGGTGCGCGCCGCCCACGAGTACGGGATGGCGGTTCACGTGTGGACCATCAACGACGAGGCCGAGATGGCCCGGCTCCTCGACTTGGGTGTCGACGGCCTCATCTCAGACCTTCCCACGCCGCTCGTGGCACTCGTGGCGGCACGGGGGCTCGCCCATCAACCCTGAGCTCGGGGACGATCGGGCCCCGTTGAGCGTGAGGCTCAGCCCCGCCCGCAGTTGGGCCGCTTGCCGTGGTTCGCCTTTTTCTTGCTTCGGATCTTGCGCTTGACGGTGCGTTTGGACATAGCGGCCCACGTTATCGGGTCGGCGCCCGATCCCCGTCATCGTGGCCCCGGGGGCCAAGTGGCCCGGAGAGCACGTCGACGCGCATGCCTGAAAGCGCGCCGTCGGCCAGCCGATAGCGTCTCGAGCAATGGAACGGCTGGGTCTCGTCGGTTTGCCCAATTCAGGCAAGACGTCGTTGTTCAACGCTCTCACCGGCGCCGACGCATCCGTGGCGTCGCATCCCTTCACCACCACCGAGACGACCGTGGCCGCGGCGCCGTTGCCGGACGCGCGCCTCGACGCTCTGGCGAAGATGAGTGCCAGTCGCAAGGTGGTGCGGGCCGGCATGGAAGTCGTCGATATCGCCGGCCTGGTCTCGGGCTCTTCGACCGGGGAGGGACTGGGTAACCGCTTCCTGGCGGGCATCCGGGAGGTCGACGCCCTCTGTGTGGTCCTGCGGGCCTTCGAGGACCCCGAGGTGCCGGGCGACACGAGCCCGATCGACGCCCTGGCCACGCTCGAGCTCGAGTTGGTCCTGGCCGACATGACGACGGTCGAGACGCAGCTCGACAAGCGGCGTCGGGCCGCCAAGTCGGACAAGAGCCTCGCAGGGGAGATCGCCGCCATGGAGATCGCCTCCAAGCATCTTTCCGCCGGCGTCCCTCTGTACCGGGCGGGCCTTGATGCCGATGACCGGGGAGCTCTCAAGAGCCTGTTCCTCCTCACCGACAAGCCCGTGCTCGCCGTGGTCAATCTGGGCGAGGATCAGCTGGACCGATCCGATGAGCTCGCCGGGGCCGTGACCGCGGCGCTCGAGGGCCACGGTGAGGCGCTCGGGGTGTGTCTGCAGCTCGAGGCCGAAGCAGCCCGGCTGACACCCGAGGAACGGGCCGAACTCCTCGAAGGGCTGGGCCTCGGCGCCGGCGCATTGGCCCGAGTGGCCCAGAGCGCGTACCAGTTGCTCGGGCGACGCGTCTTTCTCACCACCGGAGACAAGGAGTCGCGGGCTTGGAGCTTTCGAGCCGGGGCCAACGCCGCGGAGTGCGCGGGTGTGATCCACTCGGACCTTCAACGCGGATTCATTCGCGCCGAGGTCATCCACTGGGACGAGCTGTTGGAGCTCGGTTCGTGGGCGAAGGCGAAGTCGGCGGGGCGCATCCGCCTCGAGGGTAAGGACTACGAGGTCGCCGACGGCGACGTGCTCGAGATCCGCTTCAACGTGTGAGCAAGCCCGATCCACGGTGACGTCGACGACGTGGTTGCTGCGAGAGGGAGCGGTGCTGGCGAACGCCGATGTGGCCGGCTCCTATTCCGAGCGACTGCGCGGCTTGTTGGGTCGCAAGGAATACGAAGGGGCCTTCATCCTTCCTCGAACCCGCTCGGTCCACAGCCTCGGCATGCGATTCGCCATCGACGTGGCATTTCTGGATCGTCAGATGTGCGTCGTCGATGTCATCAGCTTGTCGCCGTGGCGCATGGCACTCCCGCGCTGGCGGGCGCGCATGGTGCTCGAGGCCCAGGCCGGCGCCTTCGAACGTTGGGGGCTTCGGATCGGCGACGAGCTCGAGCTCCATGATCCCGGTGACCCCTGACCTCGCCGCGGGCACGCTGGTCCTCGTGTCCACGCCGATCGGCAATCTGGGCGATCTCTCGCCGCGGGCCCTCGAGACCTTGGCCCAGGCGGACATCGTGTGTTGCGAGGACACCCGCCGCACGCGGGGATTGCTGACCCACGCGGGGCTGAAGGGCATCAGGTTGTTGTCGCTGCACGACCACAACGAGATGGCACGGGTCGAGGTCATTCTCGCCCATCTCTCCCAAGGGCGAACCGTGGCCGTGGTGAGCGATGCCGGCACTCCGGCGGTCTCGGACCCCGGTGTCCGCCTGGTCGCGGCGGCTGTCGAGGCCGGGGTGACGGTGACGACGGTCCCGGGGCCGAGCGCGGCGTTGGCAGCGTTGGTGGTCAGCGGGCTCCCTACCGACCGGTTCTGTTTCGAGGGATTCCTTCCCCGGCGCGGCGGAGACCGTCGTCGTCGCATCGACGTCGTCGCCCGCGACGCTCGCACCGTGATCATCTTCGAAGCGCCGGGCCGGGTGGGGGCGACGCTGCAGGACCTGCTCGGCGCGTGCGGTCCGGAGCGCCGTGTGGTCGTGGCCCGCGAGCTCACCAAACTGCACGAGGAGGTCTGGCGAGGGACCCTGGCCGCCGCGGCCCCCACGTTCACCGAGCGTGAGGTGCGCGGCGAGGTGGTGGTGGTGTTGGCCGGCGACCCCGCCGCAGGTCGGGCTCCGGACGACGTTGACGTGACCGGGGCGTTGCGAGAGCGGCTCGAGGCCGGCGACACCCTGCGTGACGCGGCGGGCGCGGTGGCGGGGGAGCTCGGAGTCTCCCGGCGGCGCGCCTACGACCTGGCGCTCGGTCTGCGTCGGAATGCGAAGCCCTGAACGGCGGTTGACATTTACAAGCACGGCGGGCGCCGGCACGGCGACGATGAACGAGAGGATGCGACGTGGCGAGATTCGGAATGGACAAGACCCAGGCACCGCCGGTCGAGCCCGGGGACGCCCCTGAAGGCCTGGCGCTGGCGACCTTCGCCGCGGGCTGCTTCTGGGGCGTCGAGGAGTTCTTCCTCGCCGTGCCCGGGGTCGTCGATGCCGTATCCGGCTACACCGGAGGGGCGCGGCCCCAACCGACCTACGAGCAGGTGTGCTCGGGGGCGACCGGACATGCCGAGGCCGTTCTCGTCACCTTCGACCCGGCCAAGGTGTCGTACGAGCACCTGCTCGAGGAGTTCTGGCGTCATCACGACCCCACCACGCCGAACCGGCAAGGCCCCGATGTCGGCACGCAGTACCGGTCGGCGGTCTTTGTCCATGACGCCGAGCAGGAGCGGATCGCCAAGGAGTCGCTCGCGCAATTCCAGGAGCGTTTCCAGCGGCCGATCGTCACCGAGGTAACGCCGGCGACGACATTCTGGCCGGCCGAGGCGTACCACCAGCGCTACGTGGAGCGCACCGGGCACGGGGCGTGCCACGTGGCCAACTGGTAGAGGGCCGGACGACACCGCGGCCCCGCTTGGCCTGGACCGGGGAGCGGCACGCGGTCGGTACGCTACGTCGGTGCCTCGCTTCTACGTCACGACGCCGATCTATTACGTGAACGACGTGCCCCACATCGGGCACGCCTACACGATGGTGATTGCTGACGCGCTGGCGCGGTGGCATCGGCTCCAGGGTGATGACGTCTTCTTCCTCACCGGAACCGACGAGCACGGCGACAAGATCGCCCGCGCCGCCGAGGCGCACGGAGTCCCCCCCAGGAGTGGGTCGATTCCACGTCCCGACGCTTCGTCGAGGCGTGGCAAGGGCTCGGCATCTCCAACGACGACTTCATCCGGACCACCGAGCCCCGCCATCACCGGGCCGTCCAGCAATTCCTGCAGAAGATCCACGACAACGGCTTTACGGAGCTGGGCATCTACAGCGGGCTCTACTGCGTTTCGTGCGAGGACTACAAGAAGGAGTCCGAGCTCATCGACGGCAACTGCCCGATCCACGGCAGGCCCGTGGAGGTGCTCGAGGAGGAGAACTACTTCTTCAAGCTGAGCGCCTTCGAGGGCCGCCTGCTCGAGTGGTACGACGCCAACCCCGACGCCGTGCGCCCGGCGTCGAAACGAAACGAGGCTCTCGGCATCATCAGGGGCGGCCTCGAGGACATCTCCATCACCCGCACCTCCACCCGGTGGGGGGTCGAGGTGCCGTGGGACTCCGCCCACGTCTTCTACGTCTGGTACGACGCGCTGGTCAACTACCTCACCGCCATCGGGTACGCGGACGACCCCGGGCGGTTCGATGCCTGGTGGCCGGCGGTCCACCACATCCTGGGCAAGGACATCATCAGGTTCCACTGCGTGTGGTGGCCGGCGATGTGCATGGCGGCGGGCATCGATCCCCCCGCTCACCTCTGGGTGCACGGGTGGTTGCTCGTGTCGGGGGAGAAAATGTCGAAGTCCGGCGCCAACCAGATCGCGCCGACCGACCTCACCGCCGACTTCGGGGTCGATGCCGTGCGCTACTTCCTCTTGCGCGACACGCCGTTCGGGACCGACGGCGATTTTTCCTATGAGGGGATCACTGCCCGTTACAACGCCGATCTGGCCAACAACCTCGGGAACCTCCTCGCCCGTGTGGTGACGGTGGTCGGATCGAAGTGCGACGGGTTGGGTCCCGCCGCCGATCCCGACAGCCGGCTCGCCGCGGTCAGCGCCACGGCCGTTTCCGACGCCTCGGTGGCGTGGGGTGAAGGGCAACCGCACCTCGCGCTCGAGGCGACGTGGCGGCTCATTCGGGAGACCAACGCCGAGCTCGAGACGGCCGAGCCGTGGAAGGCTGAGCCCGGGCCCGCCGTGTCGGCGGTTCTCGGCAGCGCGCTCGAGGCACTGCGGATCGTGGCGCTGCTGGTGTCGCCGGCTATGCCCGAGACGAGCGCGGAGATCTGGCGCCGGTTGGGCCTCGAGGGACGCCCCGACGACCGCCGCCTTCCCGACGACGCGGCGTGGGGTGGGTATCCCGGCGGCCTGCCGGTGGAGAAGGCGGGCCCGTTGTTCCCTCGACGAAGCTGATGACCTCGCTGGACGGCGAGTCGGCACCGACCGCTCGATGGATCGACTCCCACTGTCACATCCAGGACCGGTACCGGCCCGAGGAGGACGAGCTGTTCTCGGTGCTGGCCGAGGCATCGGGCGCCGGGGTGGGGGGCGTGGTCTGCGTGGGCACCGACGCCGCCACGTCGCGCCAGGCCGTGGATCTGGTCAGAAGTGTGCGCGGCGCCCTCGCTCCGGGCCAGAGGGGCGCGGCCCCGGCGCTTCCGGGCGATTTCGGGGTATGGGCGACCATGGGACTGCACCCCCACGACGCCTCACACGGCGTGGAGGAGCTCGCGCTCGCGCTCCAAGAGGAGCTCGACACCGGTCGCGGCCTCGTCGTGGCGGTGGGGGAGTGCGGGTTCGACTACCACTACGAACACTCCCCTCGAGCGGCGCAACGTGATGCATTCGCAGCGCAAGTCGAATTGGCGCGGCGTCACGACCTCACGCTCGTGGTGCACTCGCGCGCGGCCTGGGACGACACCCTCGACGTGTTGCGCGGCGCCGGCCCTCCGCAGCGGACCGTCTTGCATTGCTTCACGGGAGGACCCGACGAGGCGCGACGCTGCCTCGACATGGGCGCGTTTCTCTCCTTCAGCGGCATCGTCACTTTCAAAGGCGCGCAGGACGTGCGCGACGCGGCCGCGTTATGCCCATTCGACCGGCTCATGGTGGAGACCGACGCGCCGTTCCTGGCGCCGGTCCCGCATCGGGGCAAGCAGAACCGGCCGGCATGGGTCGTCGCCGTAGGTGAAGCGGTATCGGAGATCAAGGGCGTCACCGCCACCTCACTCGCGCAAACCTCCACGTCCGCCACGCGCGCCGCCTTCGCGCTCACGTGAATCACGTCTCACTTCCGCCCGCTTGTCAAAGTCCGGTGTGGCCACACTGTTGCGCTCTGTGACGAGTTTTGGCCGGGAAATAGGGGTTTTCCACAAGGGTGAATGCGAACTTATTCGTGCCCGGTAGTCCTTTTGTCACGCTCTGTCGCTTCTTCTCAGCACAGCGAAAATTGGGGACGCGCATTGTCGCGCATAGTGACGGTCGTATGCGACGCGTCGAATTGATGGTGCGCGTGACGTCGCCTAGCGTCATGTCCGATCCCGACGCAGTTGACATGGAGTCCGCAGAGGAAGGGTGGAGATCTGAGGACCCGCAGCGCCGGGGGGTGGCGGCACGGTATTCAGCTGGGGTGTTGTCTGGCCCTGGTGCTCGTGCCGCTCCTCCTGCTTGCTACACCGCAACGCGCGACGTTGCACGGTCTGAGGCACCACGCCGGTGTCACTCCCGGGCGCGCCGACGAGGCGCTCACGCGTCTGTCCACATCGTGGACGACACCCGCCGACTTCACCGACCTCGCGCGCTCGACATCGTCACCGGGCGCGCCGTCGCCGGGGACCGGGTCGGTGGCGACGGACGTGGGGCCCCAGACGCACATGGTCAACGTCTCGTTCCGACAAGCACTGGCCACGACGACCACCACGGCGGCGCCGGCGCCTCCCGCTCCCGCCCCGAAGCCAGTGGCGGCGGTGTCGGTGTCTGCGGTCGTCACGCCGAAGACCCCGGTGGTCCCCGCGCCCAAGCCGGTGGTGTCTCCCTCGCCCCCGGCCCCCGCGCACGCCTCGACCGGGCTGGCGTCGTGGTACGGCGCTCGAGCCGGCACCTGTGCGAGCCCGACCCTGGCGTTCGGAACCGTCGTGACGGTGACCGACGTCTCGACCGGGGCGTCGGTCCGCTGCACCGTCGACGACCGCGAAGCGCACAACCCCGGGCGGGTCATCGATCTCGCTCCCACCACGTTCTCCCAGCTGGCGAGGCTCGTGGTCGGGGTGATCGAGGTGCGCCTCAGCTGGTGAGCGCCCCGCGTCCCCCAGCGGCGGCACCATTCATGGTGTGACGCTCTCTCGCCGCCAGGTCCGGGAGGTTCTTGACGAGCACGGTCTGGCGCCCAGTCGGGCCCTGGGTCAGAACTTCGTGGTCGACGCCAACACGGTCCGCCGCATCGCCCGGCTGTCGGGGGTGGGCCCGGGGACTCGCGTGGTCGAGATCGGCGCCGGGCTCGGCGCGCTGACCCTGGCGCTGGTCGAGACCGGAGCGCAGGTCACGGCGGTGGAGGTCGATCGCGGCCTCGTGCCGTTGCTGCGATCACAGGTCGAGTCGCACGGCGTGGCGGTGGTCGAGGCTGACGCCCTCACGCTCGACTGGGCCGAGCTCCTGGAGACGAGCGAGCCCGGTGCGCTCGCGCCTTCGTGGATGATGGTGGCGAACCTCCCCTACAACGTGGCCGTCCCGGTCGTGGTGCGCGTCCTCGACGAGGCCCCCGCCGTGCGCGCCATGCTCGTGATGGTGCAGCGCGAGGTCGGTGAGCGCCTGGCGGCACGTCCCGATTCCAAGGCCTACGGTGCGGTGTCGGTGAAGGTGGCGTACCACGCCACGGCCCGAGTGGTGGGGCGCGTTCCCGCGTCGGTGTTCGTTCCCCGTCCCGCCGTCGAATCGGTGTTGGTGCGCATCGAGCGCCGCGACGGCGTAGCGGTGGACCCTGCCGTGGTCCCTGCGTCACGACTGTTCGAGTTGGTGCGGGCGGGCTTCGCCCACCGTCGCAAGATGCTGCGCCAATCGCTGACAGGCTTGGTGTCTCCCGACGCGTTCACTGCCGCCGGTATCGACCCCGAGGCACGCGCCGAGACCCTGGGGGTCGAGGAGTGGGGGAGACTGGCGGCATGTGCCCTGGAAAACCCCGCCCCGTGAGCGCCGGGGACAAGTCATGGGGGTGAGTGTCACCGCACCGGCCAAGCTCACCTTGTCGCTGCGCGTGACCGGCGTCAGAGACGACGGCTTCCATCTCCTGGACGCCGAGATGGTGTCGATCGATCTCGTCGACACGCTCGAATTCGACGCAGGCTCGGGGATCTCGGTCCACGACGCCGTCGGTGGGGGGCTCGGTGTCGCCAGCGTCCCTATCGGCCCCGACAACCTGGTGTCACGGGCGCTCGTCGCCGTCCGACGCAGTGCCGCGGTCCGTCTCGTGAAACGCATCCCGGCCGGAGCCGGGCTGGGAGGAGGCTCGGCCGACGCGGCCGCCGTGCTGCGATGGGCGCGATGCGACGACGTGGCGGTGGCGGTCGGCCTCGGCGCCGATGTCCCGTTTTGCGTGCGGGGCGGAAGGGCCCGGGTCACGGGAGTAGGGGAGTCGCTCGAACCCCTGCCGTTCGAGGATCGACGCTTCGTCCTCCTGCTACCGCCGGTGGCGGTCGACACCGGCGCTGTGTACGCACAGTGGGACGAGCGACGGAAAGCTGGTCCTGGCGACCCGGGGGATGAGGGCTCGGCCGGAAACGATCTCGAAGCGGCCGCGCTCGAGGTGGTCCCGATCCTGGCTCGGTGGCGAGACCGACTGGAAGAAGTGACCGGTCGGCGGCCGCGCCTGGCCGGAAGCGGGTCGTCGTGGTTCGTGGAGGGCGACAGCCGTGATCTCGGCATGGCGGGGAAGGAATTCCTCGAGGTCGACGGTGCGCACGCTCCGCTCGTGGCGGTGCGGACGGTGCCGGAATATCCCGTTGCCTGAGGGCCGGGTTGCCTGAGGACTCGGCTTCCTGAGGACTCGGCTTCCTGAGGACTCGGCTTCCTGGGAGCTGGCACGACGATGGTTAGCGCAGGTGCAACACCAACGTCCATGCATTGCCGGTCTTCGTGAGTCGTTCGAATCCCACGGACTCGTAGAGTCCGAGCGCGAAATTCTCCTCCTCGACACTGAGACTCATCACCGTGTGACCGTTCGCACGGGCGAGATCGATGAGGGCGACGAGAAGTCGACGACCCACTCCTGTCCCTCGCTGTGGCCGAGCGACGCCGATGGTGACCTCGGGCGTCTCGCTGTCGACGAACCCGTAGCCAGGTTCGTCACGCGACATCAACCGGTACCACGTGGCACCCACCGGTTCGTCGGATTCGCCCTCCATTGCGATGAGCCCGGCGTCGCCGACGCGAGGCCATCCGCGCACATAGCGGGACTCGAGGACCGTCGAGGTGGGGGGACAGGGCGTTCCCGGGCGCCACGCCATCGCCTCGGCCAACATGGCTTGGAGGAACCCGACGTCTCCGGGCCCGGCGGGGCGAAGGGTCAGGTCCATGGATCGATCACGATCACGAAGCCTGATGCGAAGAGCGAGTTGCGAGGCGCCAGACTCCTGATACTCGCTCCTCGCCAAGAACTGCGTAGATGCGAGAGGGCTTGTGGATTACTTGCCGGCGGCCCGTCGTTGCCAGCGGGTGGCTTTCAGCATCTTCTTGTGCTTCTTCTTGCGCATGCGCTTGCGGCGCTTCTTGATCAACGATCCCATGTCTGCGCGCAGGTTAGCGGCCTTTTGTCGACAACCGCCAAGTAGCCTTTTCGCCCGGAACCAACCAAGGCTCGTCGGAGGTGGGCACGTGGGGTACCAGCTGGTCGCCGTCGACCACGTCCAACT
Source organism: uncultured Acidimicrobiales bacterium (assembly GCA_963846125.1). Lineage (GTDB taxonomy): Bacteria > Actinomycetota > Acidimicrobiia > Acidimicrobiales > UBA8190 > Chersky-840. The sequence goes on along the minus strand of CAWJUR010000003.1, from coordinate 1,256,039 downwards.
GGCCATGCCCCGGGGCCAGGAGCCCGAGGCCCGTGCCTTCTACCAAGGTCTCCTGGGGCTCGAGGAGCGCCCCAAGCCGCCTGTGCTCGCAGCCCGGGGCGGGTGTTGGTTCTCGAATGACCGGGTGACGCTGCACCTGGGGGTGGACGACGAGTTCCGGCCCGCCCGCAAAGCGCATCCCGCCCTCGTGGTCGAAGGCCTCGACGACCTGTGTGCGTCGCTCGAGTCTGCCGGGCACAGCACGCGATTCGACAACGAGAATCCCGGGGTCCGACGCTGCTATGTGGAGGACCCTTTCGGGAATCGAATCGAGTTGATCGAGGCGTGACATCCTACGGAGGACGGCCATAGCGCCCCTTGGCGGGTAGTTCAATCGGCAGAACGCCGGCCTTTGGAGCCGGATGTTGGAGGTTCGAGCCCTCCCCCGCCAGCCAATTGTCTGACCAGGGAAGAGACCCAACCGAGAAGGCCGTCGCGGTGGGTGCCGGCCCTGCCGAGACGGTCATTTCCGATTCACGACGAACGGCCGATCCGGGACGCATAAGGATCTCCAGCGCTCGGCCACGGATGCGGGCCAGAGGCACCGTGACGACCAGCCAAATAGAGCAGAAGGTCCATAGGCAGACCCCTTCCCCCCGCATACCGTGGCGGGCGGGTGGCTCCGGGAGGGTTGACGCACACCTCCAGGGCATCAGGAGCGCTCGGTGGTGGCGGGACACGGGCAGCACCCCAGACGAAATCGGGTGCGAGCCGATGGCGCTTCCGTGTCCCGGCCGCCCTTGCCCTATAGACGCGCTCCACCATCGGGCGTACCGTCGTGAGCGGGCGTCCTTCGGGGTTAGGGTCCCCCCCGCTCCGGGGGTCATGGCGGGGTGCAGGCAACGCGTCGGGACGGACTTCTCTCGCGTCGGCCGCGGTTCTTGCACCCCGTCGTCCACTGAAAGGAGTCCCGGGATGGAACTGGACGCGACCATCGTGGCATTGCGCAGGTTTGAGGAAGCCGAGAAGGCTTACACGGGGTTTACGGCGAACCTCTTGGAGAGCGGAGCCACGATCACCCCGGAATCCCGAGCGCAGGCGAAGGCGCTTCGAGAGACTCTGGACAAGGCTCGTGTTGACTACCACGAAGCCCTGCAGGAATCCGGCCGGATGGTGCCCTTCACGCACTAGATCTGTTTGGGCCACACTTCGCTTGCAGAAATGGGCGCCTGTCACCCACGTCTCCAATGTCGCCCGGCCCAGCGCCGGTGGATGCCTCCGCATTGGCCTACAGCGGGTTCAAGGGTTACCCCCACACGCGGCCCGACGTCGCTTCGGTGGCGAGAGACCTTCGTCAACCCGAAGGGAAGCTGTTGCCCGTCGCAGCGTGTGAGCTCGGCGCGTGCGTGATCGGGCCGGTCGTTATGCTCGTCCACCTTGTTCACCGACCGAGCGCTTCTCATATCCCTCCTGGGACTCATCGTGGCGCTCAGCGTCGTGGTCCTCGTCCTTTTGCAACCCGCTCGCATTGGTCGGCTCGTTCGGACCCGGCGTGGGTTGGTGGCGGCCTTGAGCGTTTCGGTCGTCGTGGTCCTGGTCATGTCGGTGGAGAGCGCCGATGTCTCGTCGGGCGCGGCGCCGAGGGCGCGGCCAAGCGCACTGGTCCCTCTTGCAACCGTGCTGCGCGTGGTGAAGGCATCCAACCGGATCCACGTCGCACCGCCGGACCTGACACCCTCGCTCGCCCAGGCGTCGACCGACGTCGGGCTCCCGCCGGCGAGCTCGGGCTGTTTCGCCTCCGCGGTCCAGACCTCGGTGCCGGCGTGCCTGTTCGGTGATCACCACGGCAACCACACCATGGTGCTGTACGGGGACTCCCACGCGGGAATGTGGTTTCAAGCCCTCGATGCCATCGCCACGCGGGCGCATTGGAGGTTTATCGCCCTAACCAAGAGCTCATGTCCAGCCGCTCCGCTTCCTTCGAGTGCCGGCTCCTGTGCCCCATGGCAGCAGTACGCCATCAAGCGAATCAATCGCCTCGACCCCGATCTGCTGATCATCTCCCAATGGGCGCTCGATCCCGTCAGGCTCGGCGTTCATGACACTCCCAAACAGTGGCAACAGAGTCTGGAGCGCGTGCTGAGAAGTATCAGGGCACCGAGGACGAAGTCGGTCGTGATCGGTGACATCCCCTATTCGCAGGGCTCGGAATGCCTGGCGCGAGGCCTCCCCAACGTCCAAGCGTGTGCCGTGTCAGCGCGGTACTCCTTCGTACCGCAGTACCACCAGGCCGAGAGAACCGCGGCGCTGGCCGCGGGAGCGCGCTACATCAACGTCCTTCCCTGGCTGTGCGCCAAGAAATGCAGTGCGGTGATCGCCAACTACGACGTCTACGTCGACGGCGACCACCTGAGCACGGGCTACACGCTCTATCTCGAAGGCGTCCTCGCTCAGAAGCTCGCCCTCAAATGATCCGCCGAGGATCGGCCCGGGCCCGGGGGCGTGGGGGGTCGGAGAGGCATCGAGGTGCCTGCGCAAACGACGCCAGTCCCGACCCGACGTGGCTTCCTCGGGCCTGACGCAATACCGTTACCCCGGGCAGTCTCAACGGTACTCATCCCTAGTGTGAACCGAGGGTGCCCAGAGGGGATACGGCGGGGCGCGGGACGGCGTTCATGCGGCCGGCAACCAAAATTGCCGGCGTCCTGCGCCCCGCCCCCCTACACCCGTGAGCAGGAATACCGTCTCAGCCGTATCCGGACCAGGAATCGAGCGGGGTCCGACGCTCGAGCCCGTTCCGACCACGCCGAGCCGCCGAACCCCTGACGGGACCTGGGCCCATGGCGGCGGGGTGTCTGAGACCGAGTGGAGCCGTTCGTAAGGTGGGGCGTGACGCGCCCGGGGGCGACCCCCCTCGGAGTGTCCCGCCGCGAGAGGATGATGGGTCTTGCCACGGACCAACAACAAACGAAGGCCCACACCGAGAGCGGGGCGCCCAGATGGGGGCCGACGGGCCTGGGCGCGCTGGGGGCCTCCGTCGGGGGCAACCTCGATGGCGGGATGGGCGCTGTTCCCTCTGCGGGCTTTCCTCGGCGGCACCTTCGCATTCGCCGGCCTGCAGAAACTCGCGAACCCAGGGTTCTTCGATGCCTCGAACCCGACGTCGATCCAGTCCCAATTGGCCTCGGCGGCCCGCGTGAGCCCGATCCATGGGTTGATCGGGCATCTCCAGCATGCGGCGGTCCCTCTCGGTGTCGCCATCGCCCTCGGCGAGCTCGCCGTCGGAGCGGCCACACTCGTCGGCCTGTGGTCGCGCGCTGCGGCGGCGGGCGGGATGTTGCTCTCGTTCAGTTTGTTCCTGACGGTGAGTTTCCACGCCAGCCCGTACTACACGGGATCCGACATCGTGTTCGTCTTCGCCTGGACGCCGCTGCTCGTGGCCGGGGCTGGCGGTGTACTTTCGCTGGACGCCTGGTCGCGTGACATCGCCCGGACCCGCGCCGGAGCGGGGCCCGCAACGATGGTCCCCGTACCCTTCGAGGTCGTCCAGAAGGTCTGCGGTGCCTATGACGCCGGCAGATGCCGGGCGATGTCGGGGGCAGCGTGCGAACCTGCACCGTGCCCGTATCTTCAGCGCGGTCCGGTGGAATCATCGGCGCTCCCGCCGGGCGTCATCGACCGGAGAACCTTCACGCTGCAAAGCGCTTTCGCCGGTGCTCTGGCGGGAGTGGCGGTCGTGGGAGCGGCACTGGCGGCCGGTATCGGCAGGCTGGCTGGAAACTCGAACCGTTCGACTTCCTCAGGGCGTCCACCCTCGACCTTGCCTCCTGCGGCTCAGAGCACGACGACTCCCTCTTCGGGGACGCCCACGACCGCCGGCCCGGCATCCCCCACGACGAAGCCGGTCGTTCAACCGGCCGGTACGAAGATCGGCCCGGCGGCCTCGGTCCCCGTCGGGGGCGCGGCCACGTTCCAGGATCCGAAGACCGGTGACCCCGCCGCCGTCGTGCAGCCCGAGGCCGGAACGTTCGCGGCCTTCGACACGGTTTGTCCCCACCAGGGTTGCGTCGTCGAATACTCGACACAAGTAAAGCGATTCATTTGCCCGTGCCACGGGTCACAGTTCAACGGTCGAACGGGAGCGGTGTTGAACGGCCCGGCGCCCACGGGACTCGGACGGATTCCCGTCAAACGGGGGCCCGACGGACAGCTGTACGTCACCTGACGTCTCGCGGAGCCCAGGGGCACGCAGCTCGTTTGCGAAGTACGTGCCGCGTCGACCTCGTGACTCTCGGTCAATCACCGACCTTCACAGAGAACGGCGACGAGACACCCGACCCTACGAGGGAATCTCGAATTTGTGCGGGCGTGGCGGTTTGTGATGTGCCGGCGAAGGCCACGCCCAAGAAGCGGGTCGTGGCGGCTCTCACGGCTTGGGCGGTTGGCGTCGACGCCACGAACGTTCCGAGGTGGTCGCCCCCCGGCACGGTGAGTAACGCCTTTGGCATCTTGGCCGTGTCGAACATCGCCGTCGAAAGGGCGAGGTTCCCATACTGATCGTCGTCGCCGACGGCGACCAGCAACATGCCCGGCGTCGGCGTCGCAGCCCATGGTCCGCCCACGTCCGGCGGAATCTGACCCGCCAGGTTGATGTACGCCTTCACGCGGGTGTCTGCGTAGGCGGCGTTGAGGGCCATGATCGTCACCGCCGTCCCACCGTCGGAGTGACCCGCGACGGCGATCTCGTGGGGGTCGACTAGCCCTGCGTACCCACCCAGGAGGGAAGAGATGACAAAGGAGATGTCACGGGCCTGCGCGGCGTAGTCGGGAACGGGAGCGCCCGGGAGATCGCGGGCCGACCCGGGACTATCCGGCGCTGCCACCATGTACCCCGCCGCGGCCCACGTGTCGAGAAGAGGTTCGTAAACCTCGGGCTCGCTGTCATAACCGTGAGCGAACACTACGAGGGGAATCGGACCGCTCACACCTGCTGGCCGCCGAATGATCGTGCGCAGGACACGCCCCGGCTTCGCCGCCACCGGTGTCCGAGCCGGCGTAGGCCGTGCGGGATCCACGAGCACGATCGTCTGGTCCTCGATGGCATACGGCGGGCCCGGTGGCGCCGGCGCGCGCTGCGCCGAGGCCGACGTTGTGCCGACGGGTGGCGTCACATGGTGATGGACAACGCTCAACGAGGTGGGCACCCGCGGATGAGGGCTTGGCTGCAAGAGGAACAGGTCCACAGCCGCAGCTATCACCAGTGCCCCGACAACTCCAATCAAGAACCGGGGGAGCCGCGTCCGTGCCTTCGAGGGCATCCTCGAATCTCCCTTCGCCCCGATCAGGCCGCGGTGTCCAAGACTGATGCGTCTGCGCTGCGTCCACCGCAGCGTAGGGTCCCGCGGACCGGGAATCAGGCGCGGGATGGGCGCTGTTCACGTTGTCGTCATGCCTGGCGCGTATGTTCTGGGACGATGATCGCCCACGGCCGAGGCGTGACGCCGTCTGACGATCCTGGCCCCGTGACCGATGGCCCCGAGGCCAACGCCCGTCTCACCGGTGCGCTGGCGGCGGTACTGCTCGTCCTTCTGGCGGCCGAGGGTTTCACCGTCTTGTCCGTCCACAAGTTGCTCGTCCCCCATGTGTTCATCGGAATGCTGCTCATCCCACCCACGCTGCTCAAGATCGGGAGCACGCTCTACCGCTTTGGGCGCTACTACTCGGGGTCAGAGGCGTACAGGCACAAGGGCCCCCCTCCGCTGGTCTTGAGGTTGCTGGGGCCCTTTGTCGTGGCATTGACCATCGTGGTGTTGGGGACCGGTGTGGTCCTCATGTTCGTCCCGCACAGAGCCCGTGACCTGTGGCTGTCGCTGCACAAGGTGAGTTTCGTGTTGTGGTTCGGGGCCATGACGATCCATGTCCTCGGGCACCTGGCTGACACGGCGCGTCTGAGCCCCCGGGACTGGTACGGACCTACCCGTCGGGAGGTGCGAGGCGCGGGGATCAGGCAGGGGGCCGTGGTCACCAGCGTCGCCATCGGGGTCTTGCTGGGCCTTTTGCTGGTGGGACGGTCCCGGCGTTGGCTGTAGTTGGTGGTGCTTGGTCAGTTGATGGCGGTGCGCAGGCCGTCGGGCACGAAGTCCGGTGCCATTATCAGCCTGATACGCATGACGTCGTCGCAGTGCCGGCACCGCGTGCCTCGGGGGGTGATGCGGCACGCCATCACACCGGCGAGGTGGGGCATGTCGTAGCCGGCGCACGTCTTGCCGTCGAGCTCCTCGGAGCAGTAGGCGATCTCACCGTCGCGATGCAGCACGAGGCAACCGTCGCAGATCAACACCTCGCCCCCACCTCGTTTCGCTTGCCCCGTGTCGCCTATCGAACCGCCTGTGGCACTTAAGGAATCGGCTTGTGCACGCTCCGGGTCGAACAAGTGCTGCACAACGGATTCCCACTGGGCGTGGTGGTCCGTCGTGCACTTCGGATGGTGCCCGGGCCGTGTCCAGATCACCGACCTCACCCACCGCCGCTCGAGGCGAGGTCGACAGTGGCTCAGCGGGGCGCGGTGGTGACCGGTGCCAGGGCGCTCGGGACGACCGAAGTGGCGTCGGTCGTGAGGGAACCCGGGTCCACCACAGCAGCGGCGGCGCAGTACGAGCAGTTGTCGCCGTCGACGACACGACAGGCGAAGAAGCCTCCCCGATGGGGGTGGTCCTCACCGCGGCACCGCCGTCCGGCGGTCTCCTCGGTGCAGTAGGCAACCGTCCCGTCGCCGTGCACGACCAACTGACCGGGGCAAGTCTTCATGATCCCGTGTCTCCTCCATGTCGCTCGAGACGGCATGTGCCTCAGCGACCCCCAATTCCGGCACCACGATCGGCGGGAACGTCTCGTCGCGAATATCGGCTTCCTGCGTGAGCGTCTTGAGGATTTCGCAACGCCCCCCCAACTCCGGTGCCTGACGCCGTCGTGGGGCCACGGCCGCCGCCGCGTCGCTACCGGAAGTCACGCGACCCCTGGACGACGGGGGCGGGCCCGAGGTCGAGGGGGACGATCTTCTCGGCCACGACACTGACCACCCCGTCCACCCGCTCGAGGCGTCCCCGGACCAGGAGGGCCGGTGCGCCTCGGGCCACGGGGCGCCACCGCTCCCACGCCCCGGGGGAGCAGATGACGTTGACCATGCCGGTCTCGTCCTCGAGGTTGAGGAACACGGTGCCCTTGGCGCTCTCGGGGCGCTGGCGATGGGTGACCACCCCACCCACCAACACCTTGCCGTCGGTCTCGGCACCCACCAACCGGCCGGCGGGGATCGCCCCCATGGCGTCGAGGCGGGGGCGCGCCAGCTCCACCGCGGTCATCCCGACGGTGAGGCCGGTGGCCCACATGTCGGCCTCCACCTCCTCGAGGGGGCTGAGCTCGGGAAGCGGAGGGGCGCGTTCCCCGACACGAGCCCCGGCAGTCGCTCGGCGGTGCCGTACGCGAGCGCACCGGCGGCCCACAGCGTCTGGCGCCTTCCGTGCATCTCGGCGGCGCCGTCGCGCGGGGCGAGGCCCTCGAAGGCGCCGGCGGTGGCGAGCGCCTCGAGCTCGCGACGACCCGTCCCGGTCCGGCGCACCAGGTCCTCCACCGACGCGTAGGGAGCGCTCTCGCCGATGCGTTGTGCCACGGCCTCTCCGATCCCGCGCACGGAGGTGAGCCCCAACCGCACGGCGGGTTGGCGAGTGGTGCCGTCGAGACGCCGTTGTTCGTCGAGTCCCCATTCCAACGTGGCCCCGACCCCCGAGACGTCGACATGAGGGCGCTGCACGGTCACACCGTGGCGCCGGGCGTCGGCCACCAACGACTGCGGTGACCAGAATCCCATGGGCTGCGCGTTGAGCAGCCCGGCGCAAAACGCCGCCGGGTAGTGCAACTTGAGCCATGCACTCGAGTACACGAGGTACGCGAACGACACGGCGTGGCTCTCGGGAAAGCCGAAGTTGGCGAAGGCGGCCAACTTGTCCACGATCTCCTTGGCCACCGCGCCGGTGATGCCCCGCTCGGCCATGCCGGCGAAGAGCCGTTCCGACAGCCGGGCCATACGCGCCCCGGAGCGCTTGGCGCTCATGGCCTGGCGCAGCTCGTCGGCCTCGGCGGGGGTGAACCCCGCCGCGTCGATGGCGATGTGCATGAGCTGTTCCTGGAACAGCGGCACCCCGAGGGTCTTCTCGAGCGCCCGTTTGAGCAGCGGGTGCGGGGGGTCGGGGGCTTCGAGGCCCTGTCGCCGGCGGATGTAGGGATGCACCGACCCTCCCTGGATGGGACCGGGCCGGATGATCGCCACCTCGATCACCAGATCGGCGAAGCAGCGCGGCCGGATGCGGGGCAGCGTGGCCATCTGGGCCCGGCTCTCCACCTGGAACACCCCCACGGTGTCGGCCCGGCACAACATGTCGTAGACGGCGTCCTCCTGGTCGATCAGGGCCAGGTCGACCTGCTCGCCGTGCGCGGCGCGGATCAGGTCGACGGTGAGGTGCACCGCTTCGAGCATGCCGAGCCCGAGCAGGTCGAACTTGACGAGCCCGGCCGCGGCGCAGTCGTCCTTGTCCCATTGCAGGGCACTGCGCCCGGGATGGCGCGCCCATTCCACCGGGCACACCTCGATGACGGGCCGGTCACAGAGCACCATCCCTCCCGAATGCAGGCCGAGATGGCGGGGGAAGTCCAAGACGTCGCGCGCCAGCTGTCCGACCAGTGGTGGCAAGGGGCCACCGCGGTCGAGCGGCTCACCGCGGTCGACGGCCTTGGCCCAGGCGTCCACCTCCTCGGGGCTGTGGCCGAGGGCCTTGCCCACGTCGCGGATGGCGGAGCGGGCGCGATAGGTGATGACGTTGGCGACCTGGGCCGCGCAGTGCCGGCCGTAGCGGTCGTAGACGTAGGCGATGACCTCCTCGCGCCGGCCCGACTCGATGTCGATGTCGATGTCGGGCGGCCCGTCGCGCTCGGGGGAGAGGAACCGCTCGAACAGAAGCCCCAGGGCCACGGGATCGGCGCGGGTGATGCCGAGCGCGAAGCAGACCGCGGAGTTGGCGGCCGAGCCCCGGCCCTGGCAGTAGATGTCCTGGCGGCGGCAGAACTCCACGATGTCCCACACGATGAGGAAGTACCCGGCGTACCCGAGCGTCCCGATCACCTCGAGCTCGTGGTCGATCTGGGCCCACGCCCCGGGGACGCGCTCGTTGGTGAGGGGGCCATAGCGGTCGAGCGCGCCCCGCCTCACCAGCTCCACCAGCCAGCTGTGCTCGTCGTGCCCGGCCGGCACCGCGCAGTCCGGCAGCCCCGGGGCCACCAGGTGGAGGTCGAAGGCGCACGCCCGCCCGAGCTCGGCGGCCCGGGCCACCGCGCCCGGCCAGCGGGCGAAGCGACGCTCCTGTTCCGCTCCTGAGCGCAGATGGGCGGTGGCGGCGGAGGGGAGCCAGCCGTCGAGCTCGGCCAATGGTTGGCGGGCCCGCACCGCGGCCAGGGTGGTGGCCAGGCGGCGCCGGGCCGGCGTGGCGTAGTGGACGTTGTTGGTGGCCACCATGTCCACGCCCCGGGTGACCGCCAGATGGGCGAGGGCGTCGTTGCGGGCCGTGTCGAGGGGGTCGCCGTGGTCCCACAGCTCCACGGCCACGTCTTCGGGGCTGAAGGCCTCGATGAGCCGGTCGAGCTGGCGGGCCGCCCCGGCCGGGCCGGTGGTGGTGAGCGCGGTGGGGACCGCCCCCTTGCGGCACCCCGTCAGCACCACCCAGTGCCCGCCGTGACCGGGGCCGCGGTGCTGAGCGGCTAGGTCCTCGAGGGTGCAGGTGGGCCGGCCCTTCTCCCCGCCGGCGAGGTGGGCCTCGGTGATGGCCCGGCTCAGGCGGGCGTATCCCTCGGGGTCGCGGGCCAGGACCACCAGGTGGGTGCCGAGAGGGTCGGGGCCGCCGGTGCGCCCCGTCGACCGTCCGCTCTCCACCAGGGTCAGCTCGGAGCCGAACACCGCCGCCAACCCGAGGGCGCGGGCCGTCTCGGCGAAACGGACCACCCCGTACAGGCCGTCGTGGTCGGTGAGGGCCAGCGCCTCGAGGCCGAGCCGGGCTGCCTCGGCGACGAGCTCCTCGGGGTGTGACGCACCGTCGAGGAAGCTGAAGTTGGAATGGCAGTGGAGCTCCGCGTAGGGGGCGGTCATCCTCAGTCGTAGGTCGCTTCCAGCCACCAGCCCCCGCGCTCGCGCGTGAGCAGGTGGGCGGTGGTGGCGGTGACGACCTGCATGCGGGCCTGGCGGCGCCGGCCCCGAACCGACCACCACCGCTCGTCCGCCGGCCACGGCCCCGCCCACCCCGTGACCTCGACCCACGCCCCTCCCGCCACCGACAGTCGGGCGGGGACGGTGGTGGCCATGCCCCCTCCGGTGACGCCCACGGGCCGGCCGGCGGCGTCGGTGAGCTGGGTGGGCAGGGGTCGATCGAGGACCACGGCCGGCGCCGGTGGGGGGACCTGCCCCGGCCATGGCCCCCCGGGCCCGGGCGTGGCCCCGGTGCCGTCGGGGCCGGGGCCGTCCTGCGCCCTGTTTCGGCCCGACCCGGTCCAGGGGACGAACCGGGCGCGTTGTGCCGGCCCCCGGCCTCCTTGGAGCCGGCCCCTGACCACGGCCTCGGGACCGAGCAGCTCCTGGACACCGGCCACGGCCCGCGCGGCGCGGGCATCGGCGTCGGCCGAGTCCCCCCAGAACCCCACCTGGCGCGTCACCACGGCGGGGGCCGGACCTTCGCCGGCAGGGGGGAAGCTCACAGGGGGGAAGCCGGCCGGGGGGAAGAAGAGGCGGAAGCCGGGCAGCTCCCCCTCGATCCCCCCGGCCACCCGCTGGCACCAGGCGCCTTCCTCTCCGAAGCGGGCGAGCACCGCCGGCCCCGGCAACGCCGCGAACCCACCCAGGGTGCGCACCCCCAGCCGGACGAGCAGGTCGGCGAGCTCGGGCCGATCGAGGCTCTCCACCGGCCACGGGGCCAGGAAGGCGGGGGTCTGGCCCGGGGAGACGATCACCGGTGTGCCCCCGTTCAGCGCGGCGCGGGCGGCCAGGACGGCGGCGAAGAGGCCGTCGGCCACCCCCACGCCGGCTGGTTCCCCGGCCTGCCCCACGCCGGCTGGTCCCAGGCCGGCCACTGCCTCGGTGGCCATGCGGGCCAGGACCTCGTCTCCCCCGAAGTACCGCGACGGCCCCCGGGTGGGGACGGCGCACACCCCGGGACGCACGGGGTCGACGCGCGTGGCGAAGGCCTCCAGGCCCGCCACCACGGCGCCGAACGCCCGTGCCTCGCGGCCGAGCTCCCGTTCCTCAAGGATGCCGGGACACCAGATCGCGAGCAGCCGCTGCACCTTCTGCCTCCACCTCTCTACTGCTTGTCTCTGTGTTGCTTCTTGGGGCTGGGTTGCTTCTTGGGGCTGGCGCCACTTGCCCCGAGGGGGCCGGGAGCCACAGGCCGACCCGCACGGGCCGGGCCGCGGCCCGCCGGCCGAAGGAGAGAACCTCCAGGTGACGGCCCTGGAGGTGGCCGTGGCCGGCTTCGACCCCCTGCCATGCCCCGGCCTCCACCGTGAGCTGGACATCGGCACCCTCGGGCCAGGTCCGCGTCCCCAGCACCACGAGCACGCCCCGGCGCTCGCGGGCCCGGGCGGCCAGCCGCCGGGCCACCCCCCGGCGCACGGGACCGGGCGGTCGCACGAGCACGACGTCCATGCCGTCGAAGAGGGTGGCCGCCGCCTGGGCCCACTGGGGCCCGGGCCGGGGGACGAGCACGAGGTGCCCGAGGTCCACCCCGAGCTCGGCACAGGCCACCATCCCGGGGTCGGCCATGCCCACCGCCGCACACCACGAGGCGGTCGAGGCGGCGGCGAGGAGCGCGAACCCCAGCGTGGTGCCACCCCCGGCGACGCCCACCGAGGGGCCGGCCCCGCCGCCCCCGACGCCGGGGATGCCATCACCGACGCCGACGGTCACGACGCCTCCCCGCTGCAGGCCTCCGCGGGGAAAGAGGGGAGCGAGGGCGGGGAGCAGGGGCAGGAGCTGGTCCCGGCTCGACGAGGTGGGCCGGGCCCGGGCGGCCAGCGTGGTGCTGATGTGGCCGGCACCGATCCGGCGTTTCCCCTGCTCCGGTGGCATGAGCGGGGCCGGGTGAGCGGAGCTGGGAGGGCCCATGATCGGACACTATCGAACATACGTTCGATCCACCACCGCGAATCCGGCCCGGTTCAGAGACCTCCGAGGCCCAGGTCCACCCCCGTGCCGGGAGCCGGTGTGGGGGTCGGTTCGGGGGTGGGTGCCGGTGTGGGAGCGGGTGTGGGAGCGGGTGTGGGAGCGGGTGTAGGTGTCGGCCCGAGGGCGGCGGAGCGCCACGGCTCGGAGGCGAACCACGGCGTGAGCCGCACCCATGCCATGCGGTTGCGCTCGTCGACCACGAGGGCCATCCCCGTCTCCCCGCGCGCCACGACGTCGACGGGGAGCCGGCGCCGCATGACCGTGGAGGTCGTCACCGTCGGCACCGGCTCGGCGCGCTGGGCCCGGGGCCCGAGCATCAACCGCGACAGCACCGCCCCCATGCCCCCGGGGCTCGCGGCGGGCGCGCTCACCGACCGCGTGCGCAGCTCCTCCTCGCCGGCGAGGGCGGAGAGCGCCTCGAGGGTGCGGACGTCGCCGATCCCCGGCAGCACCACCGTGGTGCCGAACAACGACAGGAATCCGTCGGCGGCCTGGCCCCACCGGCCCCGCGCCTGGGACAGGTCCTGGAGGCACGCCAGGGTAAGAAGTCCCTGGCCAGCGCCCTCGCTCACCATCCCCGGGAGGTCGGGGACGGGGGCGATGTTGGCGACCTCGTCGAGGGCCAGGACGACCGGGGCGGGCCGGGCCCCCGGTAGCACCCCGGCCCTGGCGGGGGTGGCGGAGCGGGCATAGGCGGCGGAGCGGATGTCGGTGAGCAGGCCCACCACCAACGGCGCCGCCACCGCCTGGTGCCGGCCCGTGGCACAGATATACAGCGTCGCCGAGGAGTCACAGAACGCCCCGGCATCGAAGTCCGGCGCCACGGTGCTGTCCAGGGCGGCCTGGCTCCGGTACGCGGCCAGCACCCCCGAGGCGGTCGACCAGATGCCGCTCTGCTCGCGGGGGTCGGTGGCGGCGATCCCGGCCAGCAGATCCCCGGGCCGGGTGGCGCCGTTGCGGTCCAGGACCGCGAGAGCCGTCGCCGCGTTGCGCCGGTCCACCCACGACAGCACGGTGGCGAGATCCGCGCCATCGAGCGCGGCAGCGTGCAAAGTGGGGGCGAGCAGCGCTTCAGCTCGCTCGTTCCAATGGTCACCACCCCCCGGCGCGGCGCCGTCGCGCGCTCCGATGGCGGGTCGGGCCGCGCCTACGAGACCCCTGGCCACGAGCAGTGCGTCGTCCCACGTGCGACAGCTCTCCACCGGCGACCAATGCACGCGACGCACATGGGGCGGTGCCTCCACGGTGCCACTCGGGTCGTAGAGCAGGCACGGTCCCACCGTGGCGCGCGCGTGCGCCGTGGCCCGCAGCACGTCGGGTTTCGTCGACGTCGACACCACCGCGCCCGGTGCACCGAGCACGGTGGGGACCACGATCGACGACGTCTTGCCCGAGCGCGGCGGTCCGAGCACGAGCACGGCCTGTTCGGTCCCCGCCCACGCCGGGCCGAGCGATCCCGCGCCCAGGTACACACCGGCGTGTGCAGCACCGACAGTGGCGCGAATCGTCGTCAACGCCCCGTTCTCGCGTCGGAATGCGTCGTCGTCGTGCCTGGAGCGCTGTGCGCCTGTAGGCGTGACATCGTCACGCTCCGATGTGGGAAAAAACGCTTCGCGTCGCGAAACGTTGGCACGCGAACTCGTATTCACAACGCTCTCACACCGTCTCGGGACGAAAGCTCAGCACCCCGTTTCGCACCCGCAGCGTGCCGGGGATCCCGAGCAGCGAGTACGGATCGGTGGTGTCGAACACGCCGCGACGGGTTTCCACGTGCAAGTTTCTGAGTGCCACGATCCGCCCGATATGCGGGCCCAGCGTGACCGTCACTTCGAGACGCAGCTCGCCGTCGTCGTCGATCTCGGCCTCGACCACGATGACGTCGTAGGTGTCGTCAGGCAGCGGCGTCATGGCCAAAAATCCTTGCAAACAAGGCGTTTCCCGTCCATAGGCAATCGGCCGGCATCGTGATCCTCCGTCGGTGATCCGCACGGTGGCGGCGCGTGCATCGACGTGTGACGCGCTGTTTCTTTGCTGTGAACCTCGCACACGACCTCGCGCGTGTGCGCGCTCCGCGTGGCGCGCTCTCACGCAAATGCTTGCTTTTGTCGCGAAAACCTTCTTTGATTGTTGAGATTGCATTTCTCGGAGGAGGTGCAGTGAATAAGTCGGGACTGATCGACGCGGTCAGCAAGACGACGTCGTTGGCGAAACGCGATGCCGAAGATGCGGTCAACGCGCTCGTCCACGTGGTCTCGAAAGAGGTTCGGTCCGGACGACGTGTGGTGGTAGCAGGATTCGGAAGCTTCAATCCCACGCACCGTGGTGCTCGCATGGGACGCAATCCAAGGACAGGAGCGGCAGTGAGCATCTCGGCATCCCGCGGAGTGCGCTTTGCGGCCAGCGGGATGCTCAAGGACATTCTCAACGGCAAGGCGGCTCCTCCGGCACTGAAGGTGTCCACGGGGCCGGCGAAGAAGTCGTCCAAGGCGACGGCGAAGCGGCCGGCGGCGAAACGGCCGGCCCGGGTTGCAGCCAAGACGGCACCGAGGAAAGCCACCACCAAGACAACGAAGAGAGTCGCCACCAAGGCCACCAAGAACTCGACCCGGAAGGCGGTCAAGAGCACCGCTGGACGGGCATCGAAAAAGGTCGTCGGGCGCGCCCCGGTCAGAAAGACGACGCGCGCTCCGGCGAGGAAAGCAGCAAAGAAATCGGCCAGAAAGGCCGCCGGACGAGCTCCGGCGAGGAAAGCAATAAAGCGATCGGCCAAGAAGGCCGTTAGGAGGGCGTAAAGCATGGCAGTCAAGCGGGCAAGAAAGACCGCGAAGCGGGCTCCGGCACGGAAAGCCGCCAAGCGCACCACGGCTCGGAAGGCCGTCAAGCGCACCACGGCTCGGAAGACCGCCAAGCGGGCTCCGGCACGGAAGGCAGCCAAGCGGACCACCAAGAAACGGGCGACCGCCAAGAAGGCCACCAAGCGGGCTCCGGCGCGCAAGGCGACCAAGAAGCGGGCACCGGCACGCAAGAAGGCTGCGAAGAAGAGGGCCCCGGCTCGTAAAGCTGCCAAGAAGCGCGCTCCGGCACGCAAGGCCGCCAAGCGGACCACCAAGAAGCGGGCCGTCAAGAGGGTCGCCAAGAAGCGGGCTCCGGCGCGCAAGGCGACCAAGAAGCGGGCACCGGCACGCAAGAAGGCTGCCAAGAAGCGCGCTCCGGCTCGCAAGGCAGTCAAGCGTCGGACCAAGAAGGCGGCAGCGTCTCCCAAGCGGACCGCTGCTCGTCGGGTCACGCGTCGGGCCCCGGTTCGCCGGCGGACCGCCAAGTAGCCAAGTAGACGAACACCGTCCGGCCGGGCTCGCCCGGCGGTCGGATCGGTCTCTGCGGGCTGCGGCCCGACTCAGGGACAGGACATTGACAGCAAGAGGGGCCCTTCGGGGCCCCTCTTCTGCGTCTCTATATCTCCGGTCTCTGGAGATGTCCGGGGCGATCCAAGGCGCGAGGCGGGTGCTACGGCGCCACAGGGGGGCCCAGGCCGGCGGGGATGTCCGCGGGGACGTCGACGTCCCACGTGAGCTCGGGGTCGCGCACCACCCGGTAGCGCAGGCCCAGGCGCTGCGCCTCGGCGCGGTGGCGCGAGAAGGACCCGGGCCCGTAGTGGAAGCGGAACCCCGCGCCGGTGGGGACGCACACCACGTTGGTGCCGTCGTCGCGGCGATCGGGGACGAGGGTGACACCGCCGAACCCGGCCAGGGCGGTGACGTCATGGGCGAAGGGCAGATCGGCGTGTGCCACCAGGACTTCGGACGCCCCGGCGTGGCCGAGTCGCTCCACCCCGGCCTCCACCGCCCCGTTGAGGCCGCGTCCGGGCTCGGGGAGCACCATGGCCCCGTGCAGCACGGCCCAGCGCGCCACCTCGGGGTCGTCGCACACCACCGCCACCGGCAGTGCACCCGCGGCGGCGAGGACGCCTTCGGCCATGACACGGGCCAAGGCGTCGCGTCCCGCCGCGTCGAGGGTGGGGGCGAGGCGCGCCTTGGCGGCGCCGAACGCCTTCACGGGGATGAGCACCACGCAGCCTGACAGGGGGGGCAGGCGCACCGGCGCTGCAGTCACCGCCTCAGTGTACGGGCACGGCTCGCGACCAGGTCCCAGGCCGTAGGGTTGCGCCCATGCTCGACAAGGTGGCGGTGATCGGCGCCGGCTCGTGGGGCACCACCGTGGCCGCGGTGGCGGCCGCATCGGCGCCGACGGTGTTGTGGGCGCGCCGCCCCGCGCTGGCCCAGAGCATCGACACCCTCCACGAGAACCCCGACTATCTGCCCGGCGTCGCCCTGCCCGCCTCGCTCCGGGCCACGGCATCGCTCGACGAGGCCGTGGCCGGCAGCGCGCTCGTGATCATGGCGGTGCCGTCGCACGGCTTTCGCACCGTACTGACCGAGCTGTCGGGATCGATCCCGCCCCATGCCCCCGTGCTGTCGCTGGCGAAGGGGCTCGAGCAGGGCACCCACCTGCGCATGACCGAGGTCATCGCCGAGGTGGTGCCGGGCCATCTCGCCGGTGTGCTCACAGGGCCGAACCTGGCACGCGAGATCGCGGCGGGGCAACCGGCCGCCACGGTGGTGGCCATGACCGACCAGTCCATGGCCCGCCAGGTCCAGGAGGTCCTGCGCACGCCGTCGTTCCGTGTGTACACCAACCCCGACGTGGTGGGGTGCGAGATGGCGGGAGCCACCAAGAACGTCCTCGCCATCGCAGCCGGCATCTTGCAGGGCCTCGGGCTCGGGGACTCCTCGCTGGCCGCGCTCATCACCCGCGGCCTGGCCGAGCTGGGACGGCTCGGCGTGGCGATGGGGGGCGAGCGCATCACCATCGCGGGGCTGGCGGGCGTGGGCGATCTCGTGGCGACGTGCACCAGCTCGTTGAGCCGGAACCGGATGGTGGGGGAGCAGCTGGGCCGGGGCCGCAGCCTCGAGGAGATCATGGCGGACATGCGCATGGTGGCCGAGGGCGTGAAGACGGCGCGCCCGCTGCTCGAGCTGGCCACGGCCCGGGGCGTGGAGATGCCCATCGGCGAGCAGGTGGCGGCGGTGCTCGAAGGGGTCACCTCTCCGTCGAAGGCCATCCTCACCTTGATGTCGCGCTCGGCCAAGCCGGAGTTCGACGGTCTGTCGGGATGAGCCCGGACACGGTGCCGTCGTCACGCGCCGAAGCGCTCGAGCGGGTGCGCTCGTTCCTGCGCGCCCACGGCACCCCCGAGGACGAGATCACCGAGGCGGAGAAGCGCGACGTCCTCGACCTGCTCGTGGCGGACCGGCTCCTCGTCCCCGCCGAGCGCCGTTACACCCAGGTCGAAGTGGCGGACATGACGGGCATGGACCTCGACCTGGCCCGTCGCTTTTGGCGCGCGCTCGGATTCCCCGACGTGGAGCTCGAGGAGCGCATGTTCACCGACCTCGACATCGAGGCGCTCGTGATCCTGCGGTCGATGATGGACCTCGGCGTGGCCGACGTCGACACTTCCCTGCAGTTCGCCCGCGTCATCGGGTCCTCCATGGCGCGCATCGCCGAGGCCGAGGTGTCCCCGCAGGTACGGGGGCTCGCCATCGCCGGGGGCACGGGCTCGAGCGACACGGTGGAGGCGGCCGACCGGTTCGCGGCCCTGGCCGACCACTCCCTCCCCGCCATGGCGCGCCTGCTCGAGTTCGTGTGGCGCCGCCACGTCCAAGCCGCGGTGCGGCGCGCCATGCTCCTGCGCAGCCGGAGCGACAGCGGGGCGCTGCCGGTCCTGGCGGTGGGCTTCGCCGACATGGTGGGGTTCACGACCCTCAGCCAGCAGCTCTCCGAAGAGGAGCTCGCCGCGGTGGTGGCCCGTTTCGAGGAGGTCGCCCACGACACGGTGACGGCGGGGGGCGGGCGCGTGGTGAAGATGATCGGCGACGAGGCCATGTTCGTGACCGAGTCGGCCCTCGACGCGGCGCGCATCGGGCTGGCCCTGGCCGAGGCCTACGCCGGCGACGAGCTGTTGTCCGACGTGCGCGTGGCACTGGCGGTGGGGCCCGTGCTCGTCCAGGACGGCGACTTCTACGGGCCCGTTGTCAACCTGGCCAGTCGGGTGGTGAACATGGCCGCGCCCGGGTCGGTGATCGTCACCGACGACTTCCACGCTGCGGTGCGGGCGGGCACGCGCTCGGCGACGCCCGAGAGGGAGCTCGAGTTCCTCGCCCTGCGCCCGCGTCGGGTGAAGGACGTGGGTCGCATCCAGCTCTGGGTCCTGCATCGCCCCGGTGCCGACCCCGTGGCCCTCGACCGGCGCATGGGCGGGCGCTTCGAGCGCATCGCCGAGGTCTTCCACGATCTCGACGAGCTGCGCGACAAGGGCGAGCGCCTCATCGCCGAGGCGCGCTCAGCCGGGGGAGCGGAAGGTGGCGATCCCGAAGGGCCGGAGCTCGAATGAGCCGTCGACGGGCTCGAGGGTGCGGCCCCGCAGGTCGACGAGCCACCCCGAGCGCGCCCCCAGCGTCACGGTGCTGGCGCGGTCGGTCGGGTTGAACACCCGGATCTCGAGCATGCCGGCCTCGCGCCGCACGGCGGAGACCTCGGCACCCTCGATCTCGAGGGCCCGGCCCGTGGCGGGACGCCACCCCCCGCCCGACGCATAGACGACGTCGAGGGGCACGAAGGCGTCGTCGACCATGGCGTAGGGGTCGTCACACGCCACACACAGCGCGTCAGCGCGCCTCGATGGTGCGCCCCCTCAGCTGCAAGCCTTCGACGGGCGTGAGGGGCCCCGCCGGCAGGGGGCGATAGGCCATGCCGAGCCGAGACAGCATCCCCGTCGAGCGCAGCAGCGTGAGTGCCAACGTCTTGGCCCGGCGACCCGGCGGCGATCCCTTGATGCCCTTGTCGTCCTCGATGTCCTCGATGTCCTCGATGTCCAGCAGCTCGTACTCGAGCAGTCCTTCGTGGGCGACGGTGAGGCCGCCGGCGGACACGAAGCGCCGGGACGGGAAGGTGGGGAGCCCGAATTCGTCCACCCGGCCCTCGGCGTCGAGGCCCCGGTGCACGACGGCGAAGGCGCACTCGGCGTCGGACCCCGCGGCGGGCACGGGCAGGGGCAGGTAGACGCGCAGGCGGTGGTCCGAGGCGGGGTTCACGAAACGCGTGGTGATCCGCACCACGCGCTCGTCGGCGCGTACCTCGATGTCGGTGCTCACCTCGACGCCGACCGCACCGGTGCGCGCCCGCGTCACGCCGTCGACGTGGTCGGGCCACGTGTAGTGCGCCACCACGGTGACCATGGCCCGCACCGGGCCGCGGTCGCCCACCGTCACCGTCACGGAGTCGGGGGTGTCGACCACGGCGTCACCGGCGGGGGGTGAGTAGTTGTAGGAGTCGCCGTGGTCCCCGCCGTCGACGAGCTTGCCGTAGCCGGCCACGCCGTCCACCGAGAAGGTCCCGTCGGTGCGGTCGACGACCACGGTGACGAGCCCGTTGGCCATGGTCACGGGCCCTTCGCCCCCGCCGGCGGCCTCCTGCACGGTGACGGGATGGGTGGGCATGACGGCCTCGAGCGGCGTGTGGCCGAAGCCCG
Source organism: uncultured Acidimicrobiales bacterium (assembly GCA_963846125.1). Taxonomy (GTDB): domain Bacteria; phylum Actinomycetota; class Acidimicrobiia; order Acidimicrobiales; family UBA8190; genus Chersky-840. Next base: position 1,236,213 of record CAWJUR010000003.1, on the reverse strand, counting down.
GGACCTCGCCAACCCGGGCCAGCACCCGGCGCACGGGAGGCTGGTCGATCTTGATGCGCACGACGGAGTCGGGCCGGGCGCCTAGGCGCGTGTAGAGGTCCTGCTTGATCGAGGCGATGGGGACGTCGAAGCGCTCCTCGCTCCCGAAGGCGATGGTGATGTCGATCCCCGACTCGTCCTCTTCGACGTGGACGTCCTGGATCCACGTGGTGGTGTCGATCTGGCTCCCGTTGGGGAGCATGCCCAAGATGGTGCGCACCGTCGCCGCGTCGAGGGTGAGCGGGCCCATGCCACGGGGGATGCCGAAGGCGCCGGGCTCGTCGGGCAGCGCCTGGCCCCCCTCGGGGACCTCGGCGCCGGCGATCACGACCTCGACCATGCCCCCCCGGGGCCGCGACGAGACGTTGACGACGGTGGGGCCCGGCTCGGCCAGCGATCGCGTGAAGGCGCTGAGTGCCTGGCCGGCCAGGCCGTCGGCGATGCGGAAGGCCTCGGCGTAGCGCACCAGCACCGCGTCGACGACCTCGTCGACCGAGCATGCACACGAAGAGTCGTGGGCGGCGTTGCGCACCATCTCGCGCCACGCCAGATCCAGCAGGCGGTGCGGGAATTCCTCGGGCTTCATATACAGGGCACACAGCGGCTCGGCGAAGCGCTCCAGGGCCCGCTCGGCGCGCGCCGCCGCGAACTTCACGTCCACCCGGTTCGAGGCCACTCCCATGAGGACATTGGCCCTCGCCCCCGAGCGCAGCTCACCCTTCCACCGCTCCAGCCCCTCGGTGGGGGCGCCGGCCAGGTAGTCCGGCAGCGTCGTCACCTCGAGGACGTAATCGTCCTGGAGCGCGTTGGCCTCGGCCACCACGCGCCCGAGCCAGGGCTGCGGCTCCTGGTGGTCGGTGCCGTTCATGAACAACATGCCGTCGAGCAGGAAGTCCCCGATCTCCTTCTCGTGGTCGGCGACCCTGCGCACCAGCGCCTTGGCGTCGTCGGGGATCGAGGCGCCGTTGCCGTAGCCGGTGGGAAGGTACTCGGCGCGCACCGACGACCCGTCGGGCGCCTCCCACACGAACCCGGTGCGGTTGACGGCCGAGGGCACGCCCCGCCACACCACGGCGTGCTCGAAGCCGGCGGCCTTCAGGATCTGGGGCATCTGCGCGATGTGGCCGAACATGTCGGGCAGGTACCCGACCTCCATGGCCCCGCCGAAGGCGGCGCCGCGCCGCATGCCGCTCTGGAGGTCCCGCACGATGGTCTCGCCCGACACCAGGAACTCGTCCATGAGGATGTACCACGGGCCCATCGACAACCGGCCCGCCGCGGCCAGGTCGCGGATGCGCTCCTCGTTCTCGGGGCGCACCTCGAGATAGTCGTCCACCACCGCCATCTGCCCGTCGAGGAGGAACTTGGCGTAGGACGGGTCGCCCTCGAGAAGCGGGATGAGCCGGTCGAGCATCTTCACCAGGCGCAACCGGAAGCTCTGGTAGGGCTCGTACCACTCCCGGTCCCAGTGCGTATGCGGGACGATGGCGATGTGCCTTTGTGGCGTGTGACCTGCTGAAACAGATTTTCCGGCGGTAACCATGACCCTGTCCAGTCGTCAGAACGTCCCCGGCCCTGGCGCCGGAGTGGCGGTCACGATCGTACGCACGTCGTCGTTGTTCCTGCGGATCACGGGGAGTTCGTGCGGATCACAAGGGTGATCACAAGGGTGATCACAGGGGTGAGGGTCTCGAGAAGTGGTCCCGCCAACCCCCCTCCTCTCGCCGCTCGCACCGCGGTCGCAACGCGGTCGCAACTAGCCTTTTTCCGTGAGGAGATTGATCTTGATCGCGCTGGCGGTGGGGACCGTGCTCGCCGGGTGCTCGTCGGTTGGCACTTCGAGCTCGTACCGAGACGGCGAAGCCTTCGCTCAAGGGGAAATTCAGCAGGGCAACCCGCTGATCGGGAACCCACAGGCCGAGTGCGCTTCCCTCGCTGGACTGGGCTCGGTTCCAAGCATCGATGACCAGGGCCAGTGGTTATCCGGATGCCAAGCCGCTATGGCGAATCAAACCTTCATCGGCGGGTCCACCGGAACAGGCTGACCCCCTGCCGGGGTGGGGCGCCGGGCGTCGGCCACCTGTGCACATGAAATCGGGATGACCGCTCGAAGCTGAGGACTACCGTGTGCCGCCGTGCATCCCCGACCCTGGCGCGACCATCTGCCCGCCGGGTCCACCTTTGAGGTCGGGGACCTGACCGCCCGGCGCAGCCTGCCCCGGGCGTGGGCGGAGACCTGGGCGCGCCACCCCGAGGCGCCGGTCCTGCTGGACGGCGGTGCGTCCGGAGTTCCCGGGGGAAGTGCGGCCGGAGTTCCCGGCGGGCCGCGGTGGTGCGTCGCCGGGGAGCTGGACGAGAAGACCCGGTCCTGCGCCGAAGGACTCGGGCGCCTCGGCCTCGCGCCGGGGGACCGGGTGCTGTGGAGCACGGCGTCGTCGCTGCCGGCCGTGATCGCCAACATCGCCGCGCTGCGGGCGGGGCTCGTGGTCGTCCCCGTGAACGCGGCCTACACCGAGCGCGAGCTCGCCCATGTCGTCGCCGACGTGCGGCCCGCGCTCGCCATCATCGACGACCAGGCCCGGGCCGAGGTGCTGGCGAGGGCCGACGCCGATCTCGTCGTGGTCACGCCCGACCTCGAGGTCGTGGGCGGTCCCGAGCGTGCGGCGGGTCACGACGCGGGCGGTGACGCGGGGAGTGACGGGAGGCCCGTCGCCTTCGGCCTTGATGCGGCCGCGCCCGAGGACGTCGCCCTCGTCGCCTACACCTCGGGCACCACGGGCGCGCCCAAGGGGGCGGTGCTCACCCACGGCAACCTCCTCGCCAACAGCGAGTCGATCGCGCTGACATGGCGGTGGAGCCCCGAGGACCGCCTCGTGCACGCCCTCCCCATCTTCCACGGGCACGGGCTGTGCGTGGCGCTGTACACGTCGCTGCTGGTGGGCTCCTCGGTCGTCCTGCTGCCGCGCTTCGACGTCGACGCCGTCCTCGACGCCGCCACGGCCCATGACGCCACGATGTTCTTCGGCGTCCCCACCATGTATCACCGGCTGGCGGCGTCGAGCCGCGTGGGCGAGCTGGGCCGTCTGCGACTGGCGGTGTCGGGCTCGGCTCCGCTCAGCGCCGAGTTGCACCGCGCCATCGCCGCATCGGCCCGGACCGAAGTGCTCGAGCGCTACGGCATGACCGAGACCCTGATGACCCTGTCGAATCCCTACGAAGGCGAGCGCCGACCCGGGACGGTGGGGTTCCCGTTCCCCGGGGTCGAGGCCGACGTGGGGGACGACGGCGCCTTGCTCGTGCGCGGGCCCACGGTGTTCTCCGGCTACTGGGAGCGACCCGCGGCGACAGCGGAGAGCTTCGACGACGGGTGGTTCCGCACCGGTGACCTCGGTGTCGTCGAGGACGGGTACGTCCGTCTCCTCGGTCGCTCCACCGAGCTCATCATCTCCGGTGGCTACAACGTCTACCCCGCCGAAGTCGAGGACGTCCTTCTCGGGCATCCGTCGGTGACCGAGGTGGCCGTCACCGGCGCGCCGTCGGAGGAGTGGGGTGAGGTCGTCTGCGCCTGGGTCGTTCCCGACGGCGTGTCGCCGCCCGACGTCGAATCGCTCCTCGCCTATGCGGCGGAGCGCCTGGCACCCTACAAACGGCCGCGCCAGGTGCACTTCGTCGACGCCCTGCCGCGCAACTCCCTGGGCAAGGTTCGCCGCAGCGAGTTGCGCTGACCTCCGTGTTGCGCAGCGGTGCAGCGCGGCGGTGCGTCCTCAGCTGGACGGGGTCGCGGTCCTCGTGGTCTCGGCATCGATCCACGCCAGGTAGTCGGCGTCACCGTTCTCGATGGGGACGGCGACGATCTCCGGCGTGGTGAAGCCCATGTAGCCCTGCGTCTCGCGCAGCACCGTCTTGAGCGGCTCGAGGGCGAGCGCGGACGTCTTGAACGTGCACACCCACTCGTCGGTGGTCTCGAGCTTCAACTCCCACCAGTAGGTCGAGGAGATCGGGCCGGACACCTGCGCGCACGCGGCCAACCGTTGCTCGACGGCCAGATGGGCCAGGCGGGTGGCCTTGTCCTTGGCGGTGGTCGTGGTGGTGACTTGGTAGTGGTTCGCCATGTGGCCCGATTGTATTGACGGTCGATCCGCGCCCGGGGGAGGGTGGTCCCAGCCGGCGGGTGGCGCCGCCGGCGCGGGTCACGAGGGTCGCGCGGGTCACGAGACCGTGGGGTAGCGTGCCCGCATGCCGACGTTCCTCATGCTGTCGACCCTCGGGCCCGAGGGGATGGCGACGCTGCGCCAGAACCCCCAACGCCTGAAGGAGGTCAACACCGAGGTCGAGGCCATGGGCGCCCACGTGGTGGCCCAGTGGGCCCTGCTCGGCCAGTACGACTTCGCCACGGTGCTCGAGGCGCCCGACGAGAAGGTCATGACCCGGGTGGCGGTCGCCCTCGGGGCGCGCGGCACGCTCAAGACCAAGACCTTGATCGCGGTGCCCATCGATGAGTTCATCGAGACGGTCGGCACGGCGTAGTCCATGGGCGGTCGGCGAGCTGTCCCCGGTCCTTCACGACCAGGCGGACGACCTCTCCAACCCCGGTTACCCCAGTTGTTGCGGCAACCTCTCGCTCAGTACCACCACATGCCCTGCTTGCGACGCTCCGACCTGACGTCCTCGCTCGGGAAGATGTCGGGCAGGACGCTGTCGTCGGAGAGTCGTCGCACGCGGTACCCACCTTGGACGCGCTCGGCCACTTCGAATCCGTGGCTCCAGGTGCCGACGAAGCGGTTGCGCACGTCGACGGGAGTTCCCTCGGCAAGGTACGTGTCGGGCATGTCGGTGGCGACGTCCATCAGGCCGTTGGTCATACGGTGACCTCCTCCTGTCATGCCCCCAACGCCACCCATGATGGGCGCTGGGGCCGCTCACTACAAGGGGTCCTTGGACAACAAGCGGCCAATGGGCCCGCTCCCGGGCGTGCCTAGGTGATGACACCTAGGGCCGGATCGGGACCGTCCGTGGGGGCGAAGTCACGGCGCCGGGTCGTGCCGGCCCGACCCGGTCTCGCGCACGAGCGAAATCTGTGGGGTGCCGGCCATCGCATGGTGGCGGGCATCGACGAGGTCGGTCGCGGGGCCTGGGCCGGGCCGCTCAGCGTGGGGGTGGCGGTGCTGTGCGAGTCGCCCCGGCGGATCCCGCGGGGGCTGCGTGACTCCAAGCAGCTCACCGAGGACTCGCGCGAGGCCATGTTCGACCGGGTCGCCGCGTGGTGCGCGGGCTGGGCGGTGGGCCACGCCGGGCCCGAAGAGTGCGACCGCCTCGGCATGACCGCGGCGCTGCGTCTCGCCACCCGTCGGGCGCTGGATCAATTGTCCCCCGAGGTCGTCCCCGACGCCGTGGTGCTCGACGGCACTTTCGATTTCGTGAGCCCTCCCGCGCTGCCCCAGCTCTTCGACGCCGAGGGGGGCGTCGAGCCCGAGGCGCGCGCTGCTGCCCCCGGCGAGAGCGCGGGCCCCGTGTGGGCGCCACCGGTCAAGACCGTGATCGGGGGAGACGCCCGGTGCGCGTCGGTGGCGGCCGCGTCGGTGCTCGCCAAGGTCACGCGTGACCGCATGATGCGCGCCAGCGCGGACTTCTACCCGGCCTTCGACTTCGAGCGGAACAAGGGGTATCCGTCCCCCGCGCACCAACGCGCCCTGTGCGGGTACGGGTTGAGCGCTGTGCATCGACGGTCGTGGGCGTTCGTCGACAACCTTCCCTGGGAGCTCACCACGTGGCCCGGTGACTACCGGGCCCGGGGCTCAGACCTGGACGGGGAGCTCCTTGTTGACGGGGGGCTCCTTGGGGAGTCCGAGGACGCGTTCGCCGATGATGTTGTGGAGGACCTCGTCGGTTCCTCCCGCGATGCGCATCCCGGGTAGGCCGAGGAGGAACTGCGACCACGCGTAGGTGCCCCACTCCCCGGAGTCGGCGGTGAGCTTGGGACCGAGGACCGAGGACAGCAGGTCGGTCATGCGACGCATGTTCATCGTCAGCGACAGCTTGGCGATCGACATCTCGGGCCCGGGGAGCTGTCCCGATGCGATCTTGGCCATGGCCCGCAGGTTGGTGTAGTTGGCCACACGCCCGTGGATGAAGATGTCGGCCAGTTGCTGGCGGACGAGGGGATCGCCCGCCTTGCCGTGGTGGCGGACGAGCTCGATCAGCCGGGGTGTGCTGAGGTTGCCGTTGCCCGACGACATCGATCCCCCGCCGATGGCGGCCCGTTCGTTCATGAGTGTGGTGAGGGCGACGGTCCATCCGCCGTTGACGTCGCCCAGCCGGTGGCTGTCGGGGACGCGCACCTCGGTGAAGAAGACCTCGTTGAACGAGGCGCCGCCGGTCATCTGGCGCAGGGGCCGGATCTCGACCCCGGGGGCGCGCATGTCCACGACGAAGCCGGTGAGGCCCTTGTGCTTGGGCGCGTCGGGGTCGGTGCGGCAGATGATCTCGCCGATGTCCGACAGGTGCGCGCCCGAGGTCCACACCTTCTGTCCCGTGACCAACCACTCGTCGCCGTCGCGCATGGCCTTGGTCTGCACGCCGGCCAGGTCGCTGCCCGCCCCGGGCTCGGAGAACAATTGACAGGCCACGATGTCGCCGCGCCACAGCGACCGCAGGTAGAGGTCCTTCACCTCGTCGGTGGCATGGGCCAGGATCGTGGGCGCCACCATGCCGAGGCCGATGCCGTACGGGGTCATGGGCGGAGTCTCGAAGCGCGCCTCGATCGAGTCGTAGAACCGCTGGTGGTCGCGGGTGAGCCCGCCGCCGCCGTACTTGACGGGACCGCCGAGCCAGCTGAAGCCGGCGTCGAAGCGCAGCTGCGCCCATGCCCGGGCTGCCTTCAGCTCGGCGAGCTCTTCCTCGAGGGTGCGCTCGGGAAGCAGCGACACCTGGTCCGACCCTTCGCCCCATCCCTGCTCGGCTTCGACGCGGAGCTCGGCGTTGGCCTCGAGGAACTTCAGCGCGGCCCGCTCGAGCTCCTCTTCGGAGATGGTGTCGACCATGGGGCCCTCTTCCACCTTTCACGTCGTTGCCCACCCTCCGGAGCCGCGTCACGACGCTGTGGCGGACCGGGGTGGGCCTCCCAGCGTACCGAGGGGTCCCGAATCACCGCCAGACCAACCGCTGCCCCGAGTGATGCGGGCGAGAAACAGGAGTCGAATCGTCGCTCGTTCGGTGCCAAAGCGGACGGGTGGGCCAGCCGGTGCGGTAGAAAGGCCTTGATGGCCTACGTGCTCGCTGTCATGGCGGCATTCGCCAACGCCTTGACCAGCGTCCTGCAACGGATGGGGGTGGAGTCCGCCCCCGCTGACACGAACCTGAAGTTGAGCCTGATCGCCTACGCCATGCGGCGGACGGTGTGGATCGCCGGCTTCATGGTCTTGATCGCCGCCTTCCTGTTGCAGTTCCTGGCGCTGCACTTCGGGCGGCTCACCACCGTGCAGCCCATCTTGACGTTGGAGCTGCCTTTCCTCATCGCCATTCTCGGGATCTGGTTCCGCCTGCCTCTCACCTGGAGGGAATGGGTCGGCGCCAGCATGGCCGCCGGAGGCTTGGCCGCCTTCCTGGCGTTGTCGGCCCCGAGCGGGGGCAACGTGACGCCCAACCTCGAGGACTGGGGCATCGTGTCCTTCGCCGTGATCGCGGCGTGTTCGGTCTCGGTCCTGCTCACCCGGACCGGGTCGCCGGCGTGGCGCGCGGCGTGGTTCGGCACGTCGGGAGCCATCGCCTTCGCCTTCACCGCCGCGCTCATCAAGACCATGAACGACGAGATCACCCGGGGTTGGAGCCACGTCTTTCTCAGCTGGCCGCCCTACGCGGTGGCCGGTGCCGGACTGGTCGGGGTGTTCCTGGCCCAGAACGCCTTCCACGCCGGTCCGGTGACGGCGTCGCAGTCGGCGCTCGTCATTGTGGACCCGCTGGTGTCGATCGCCATCGGGATCGGCCTCTTCGGCGACCACGTGCAAACCGCGGGTGGAAGGCTCGTGGGCGAGGTCCTGGCCATGCTGGTCCTGCTGGCCGGCGTGTTCTCGCTCACGCGGTCCCCCCTCGTGGTGCACGTGAAGAGCGAGGACGAAGCCGACGTCCATGTGCTCAGCGCCCGTCGCCGGGGTGGCCCCGGGTCGGCGTTGGAACCCCAGTGAGCTCCGAGCCGACGGCGCGGCCGGCGAAAGGTGCGCGGCGGCGGAGCAAGCGGCCCGTCGGCGCCGATGTCTCCACGGTGAGCACCGTGGTGCCGCCGGGGTCGGTGAGCTCCGGTTTGGCGGGCCCGGCGGTGCAGTACGACCCGTGGGCGGCGGTGCTCGAACGTCTCGACGACGCGGCGGAGCTGGCCGGTCTCGACCCTGACGTCCATCGGCTCTTGCAGTTGCCCGACCGGGTCCTCGAAGTGGCGGTGCCCGTGCGCATGGACGACGGCCACGTCGAGGTGTTCCTGGGCTGGCGGATCCACCACAACACCGCCCGGGGCCCGGCCAAGGGTGGGATCCGGTTCCACCCCGACCTGCACGCCGCCGAGGTCGCGGCGCTGGCGGCCGACATGACGCTCAAGACGGCGGTGGTCAACCTCCCCTTCGGGGGAGGCAAGGGGGGTGTGCGCTGCGACCCGCGTGAATTGTCGGTGGGCGAGCTCGAACGGCTCACGCGCCGGTACACCTTCCAGATCGCGCCCATGCTGGGGCCTGACCGAGACATCCCCGCCCCCGACGTCAACACCGACGAGCGGGTCATGGCGTGGCTGCTCGACACGCTGGGGATGCTCCAGGGAAACCTGCTCCCCGAAGTCGTGACGGGCAAGCCGCTGTCGGTCGGGGGGATGCGGCTGCACACCGGGGCCACCGCGTCGGGGGTCGTGCGGTGCGTCCGGGCCGTCTTCGCCGCGCTCGACATGCCCGTGGCCGGCACCCGGGCCATCGTCCAGGGATTCGGGAAGGTGGGCAGTCCCCTCGCCTTCTTGTTGTCGTCGGCGGGCATGCGGGTGGTGGCCGTCGCCGATGTCGCCGGCGCGGTCCACAACCCCGGCGGCCTCGACCTGAGCATGTTGGCGGACCATTGCGCCACCACGGGCTCGGTGGCGGGATTCGCGGGCGGCGACGAGGTCGCGTCGTCGGAGCTGTGGAGTCTGCAAGCCGAGCTGGCCGTCCCGGCCGCGCTCGAAGGGGCCATCGACGTCGGCGACGCGCGCGCCATGCGGGCCCGCGTCGTGGTGGAGGCGGCCAACGGCCCCACCACACCCGACGCCGACCGCGTGCTCGCCGAGCGGGGGATCACGGTCGTGCCCGACATCCTCGCCAATGCCGGTGGGGTCACGGCGTCGTACTTCGAGTGGGCCCAGTCGCGCCAGGGCTACGCGTGGGACGAGGAGCTCGTGGCCACACGCCTGGCGAAGACGATGGACGACGCCTTCGCCGATGTGTGGGCGCGCGCCCAGGCGTTGGGAGTCACGATGCGACGCGCCGCCGGAGTGGTGGCGGTGGAACGACTGGCCGCGGCCATCAAGGCCCGGGGGCTGTTCCCCTGATCACCAGCGCCTGATCACCAGCCCCGGTCGACCCACTCCTGGAGCTTGGGTCGCTCGGCGCCGATCGTGGTCTCGTCACCGTGGCCGGGGAGGACGACCGTGTCGGCCCCGAAGGGGGAGAACAGCCTGTCCTCGATGGATTTGATGATGGTAGGAAAGTCTCCTCCCTCGAACTTGGTGTTGCCGGGGCCGCCCGGGAACAGCGTGTCGCCGCTGAAGAGCAGCGGCGTCCCCTCCACCGCGAAGCACATGGATCCCGGCGTGTGCCCGGGTGTGGCGATGGTGTGCAGCCGCATGTCGCCGACCTCGATGACGCTCTCGTCTTCGAGCAGGAGGTCATATGAAGGGAGCATCTTGGCGTCCGCGGCGGTGACCGAGACCTCGAACCCCGCTTCCCGCACGGCCGGCACCGCTTGGATGTGGTCCCAGTGGCCGTGGGTCTCGAGGACCTTGCGGACCCCGAGGTCGCGACACATCTGCAGCAACAGCTCGTGCTCGTTGGCGGCGTCGATGAGCACGGCGTCACCAGTGGCCTTGCTGCGGATGACGTAGACGTTGTTGTCCATCGGTCCGACGACGACCTTGTGGACCTCGACGAGGCTGTCTTCGTAATGGGGCATGTCCGCACTCTAAAGCCCGGGCCGCGTGAACGGAATCGGCGCCCCGGACGTGAGATAACCGATGCGCCCCGTCTCCTCCAGTGGCCCGCTGACCTCCCGATGCACACTGGCCGTGGCCGCCACCATCGCGTGCCTGGTCCTGTCGGGGTGCACGCAGCCCGCCCGGGCGCCGCTCCACCCTTCGACCACCCTCGCTCCGACGCTCCCCGCACCGTCGATCTCGACTCCCACCTCGCCTCCGCCGTCGCCGACGACGACCACCGCGCCCTTTGCGTCGGACCTCTGCGATGGAGCATCGACCGGTTACCTCGGTCCCGGTGCACCGCCTACCACGACACCGCCCACCTCACCCCCCACCTCGCCCCCCTCCTCGTCGTGGAACCAGCACGCCGTCATCGCGGGAACGTGTCCGCAGGTCTTAGACCCCGCCCTCGGTGCCGGCTTCGCCCTTGTCTCTCACGTTTCCGGCGACGAGGGCCCGTGGGTTCTCCAGCGCATCGACCTCGGCCGGGCCACGACAGAGAGCGGGCCCACCTTTTCGGTCGGCTCGTTGGCCGCCGCCGCGGGGTACCTGTGGATCTCGTGCGGGCGGAGCTCCACCGGTGACGCCATGGGGCCGTTGTTGTGCGAGGTCGATCCGAGAACCCTGGCCGTGATGCGTCAGATCCAATTGCCTCCGTCCCGAGCGCCGGGACCGGGTGCGGACGCGTTGTGGGTGGCCGACGGACCCGGCGACACCGTATGGGTCGGCTACGGCCAGACCCTGGTCCACATCGCCACTGGCGACGGGGTGGTGCTGCGCACCGTGCCGATGGCCTCGGGCACGGTCACGAGCGTGTCGATCGATCCCGCCTTGCAGTTTCTCTATGTCGCGCTGTCCTATCCCTTTGTGGCGGGCCAGACCGTCGACGCCGCTGTCCTCGAATTCGATGCCCGCAGCGGTCATCTCCTGGCGGGGACGCCGGCCACCAGCGCGGTGACCGACTCGGTGGCGGGCGGGGCGCTGACGGCCGTGCCCGGCGGCGTGTGGATGTCGTTTCGGACCGGGATGCTGGGGGAGACCATCCTCCTGCGACAGTCCGATCTGGCCGTGGTGGGCCCACCGAACTCGCTGCTGAACGGCGACGCACAGCCCGACGGTGTCTTTCACTGGATCATGGACGCGTCGACCGTCTACGGGGACGGGACGCTGTTCCTGGTCAACGAGAACGGGGTGGTGGCGTGCATCGACCCGCGCCGCGGCGTGCCCCGGGCCCAGGAGCACCTGGCCGATGCATTGGGCGGCACCGTCCAGCTGCTCGCCGTCGACCCGGCGTCCGGGCACGTCTTCGCCACCGACGGGGATGGGCTGCAGGTCATCACCCCGCCGGCGGCGTGCCGGGGCTGAGGGCACGCGTCTCAGGACATTCGAAAGCGGATCAATCCGAGCCCGGTGTCAACCCCCCGGGGTCGCCGGACGTGAGAACTGGTAGACCCGTGCACCAGGCGAGGAGGGAGCGGGCCGTGGCCGAGGCGGTGCGTTTCGAGGAGGTCTTCCCCGACCTGTACCGGCTCGCCTACCGGGTGTCGTTCCGCGTGCTCGGGGACAGAGGTGACGCCGAGGACGTGGCCCAGGAGGCGTTGGCCCGCACCCATGTGCGGTGGGCCCGCCTCTGTGACCGTCCCGAAGGTTGGATCGTGCGGGTTGCCACCAATCTGGCCATCGATCGCCTCCGGCGCAGGGGTCGCACATCGGAATCGGTGATCGAGGCCGTCGCCCTGGTGGAGACGCACCTGTCGGAGCGCATCGACCTGGCCCGCGCCCTGCGCCGGCTGTCACGGCGCCAACGCCAGGTGGTGGTGCTGCGGTACCTGGCGGACTGGCCTGAGCTCGAGGTAGCCGATGTGCTCGGCTGCACGCCGGGCACGGTGAAGAGCCATGCGTCACGTGGTCTTGCCCAGTTGCGGCATCACCTCGAGGAAAAAGGAGTTCGAGGAGGAGACGATGTTCGAGCATCTGGATGACCCGGCGCCGCCGGAGGCGACGGCTCGAACTTTGGGGGCGGTGCTGGCACGCGCCGCGCGTCTGCGCCGCCGCCGGGCCGTGTCCTCGCTCGGTGGGATCGTGGTGGGTGCCCTCGCCGTCGGTGTGGTGATCGGCGTGGCCGTCTCCGGCCCGACGCCGTCCCAGACCTTCGCCGCCTTCGAATCCCAGGCCGGTCTGTTGGCGACGGGGACGCCGGTTCCCTCGTCGGACCTGGCTTCGGTCGTGTTCGTCGGCGACGTGCACGGCTTCGCGCTGGTGGTCCACGGCACCCAGACCTTGTTGGCGGCCTCGGCCGACGGTGGAGACACGTGGACCGTCGCCGATCCCAGCCTGCCGGTGAGCTTTCCCGCCCAATTCGAATTCTCCGACACCGCCCACGGATACCTGTGGGGCGGGCCGCCCTCGGCCACGGGCACCGTGGCCCTGTGGGTGACGTCGAACGGTGGGCGGAGCTGGGCGCGGGCGGGCCTCGGCCCGGTTGTGTCCGACGTCAGTGCCATCGGGCCCGACGTGTGGGCCGTCGTCGGGACCTGTCCCATCAGGCCGTTGGCGGGACCGTCGTGCCCGGTGGTCCTCGAGGTGTCCACCGACAACGGACAGACCTGGACGCGCGCCGGATCGGCCCCGCCGTTGTCGGAGAACGCCGAGGTGACCGTCAGTGACGAGAACATCGAGTTGGCGCGGATCACCCGGGCGCGCGCCTACGTGCTCACCTTCGCCGCCCAGGCCGGCTCTCCCGTCACATCGGGCTCGCTCACCTATACCGCCGACGGTGGGCAGACGTGGGAGTCCCGTCCCGACCCCTGTCCGCCGTACTTCGACTTCGGTGAGCAGATCGCGGCGTCGGGGACGAACGACGTGTGGATGATCTGCGCCTCTCAGGCGAGCGCGGGGACCCAGGCCAAGGCCCTATACCGGTCGACCAACGGCGGCGCCCAGTGGGGGCTCGCCGCCGCTGCCAACGCACCGGTGTTGACCGGGGGCACGGTCCTGGCCGCCGACGGCGGACTTCCCCCCGGTGGATATGTCACGCCGTACTCACTCGGCCACGAGAACCTGGCCGTGCTGACATCGACCGGTGCATGGCTCTATCCCGACCGCTCGGGTGTGTACGACACGACGGACGGTGGCAAGACCTGGGGTGTCGTAGCGGGGTTGGTCAAAGCCGGCCTGGTGGCGGGCGGCACCGGGAACGTGGTTTTCGCCGACGCCACGCACGGCTGGGTGTGCGAGACGGGGACCGGATTGTGGCGGACCACCGACGGGAGGAACTGGCAGCGCCTCGGTCAGTGACGACCCCGACGGTGGCGCGCGGACGGGTCGCGGTGACGGCGCGGACCGAGATGTCGTCACCCCACGGTTCTTATTGACATATTGGTCAACAAAGCTCGGCGTCTGGTAGACAACGGACGTCAGCGGCCGACGAGTACGGACGCCTTGGCCGTTTCCGCGGACCCGACGAGGGGGACCCAGAGTCATGAACTTCGCCTTCAGCGAGGAGCAGGAGGAGCTGCGTCGATCGGTGCGCCGCTTCCTCGAGGACAAGTCGCCCTCCACCGAGGTGCGGCGCCTCATGGAGACGACCGAGGGATTCGACAAGGCCGTGTGGGACCAGATGGCCAACCAGCTCGGCTTGCAGGCATTGGCGATCCCCGAGGAGTACGGGGGCGTCGGGTTCGGGTACGTCGAGTTGACCGTCGTGTTCGAGGAGATGGGTGCGGCGCTGCTGTGTGCCCCCTACTTCGCAACCGTCGCCCTCGCCGCCAACGCGCTCTTGTCGAGCGGTGACGAAGCCGCCAAGAAAGACCTGCTCCCCGGTATCGCTTCGGGCGAGACCATCGCCACGCTGGCGCTCACCGAGGACAGCGGCCGTTGGGACACCGACGGGATCACGTTGGCCGCCACCTCCAAGGGCAACGAGTGGAAGCTCGACGGCCACAAGATGTTCGTGATCGACGGCCACAACGCCAACCTCGTCCTCGTCGCCGCCAAGACGGGCAAAGGGGTCAGCCTCTTTGCTGTCGAGGGTGGCGCGGCCGGGATGACCACGACCCCGTTGGCCACGATGGACCAGACCCGCAAGCAAGCCAGGATCGAGTTCGCGTCGACGCCCGCCCGGCTGGTGGGAGACGAGGGCGGAGCCGCCCCTGTGCTGTCGAAGACGCTGGACCTCGCCGCCGTGGCTCTTGCCGCTGAGCAGGTCGGGGGCGCGCAGCGGTGTCTGGACATGGCGGTCGAATACGCCAAGACCCGTATCCAATTCGGCCGGCCCATCGGGTCGTTCCAGGCCATCAAGCACAAGTGTGCCGACATGCTCCTCGAGGTGGAGTCGGCCAAGTCGGCCGCGTACTACGCAGGGTGGGCCGCGGCCGAGGATTCCGAGGAGCTTCCCGTGGTGGCCAGCCTGGCCAAGTCGTACTGCTCCGAGGCCTACTTCCACGCCGCCGCCGAGAACATCCAGATCCACGGCGGCATCGGCTTCACCTGGGAGCACGACGCTCACCTCTACTTCAAGCGGGCCAAGTCCTCGGAGCTCATGCTCGGAGACCCCAGCTACCACCGCGAGCTCCTGGCACAGCGGATCGGGATCTGACGACCCACCGGCGTCGCCATAGGCGCCGGCTGCGAGCGACAGTGCGCTTGGGAGTCCTCGCCGCTCCTCCTGCGGGATACTGAGGACGTGCAGGACGTGCCGGACAAGCGACCCGACGGATCGTCCCCCGCGTCATCGAGCGGCCCACGCGCCTCGGACGCCGATCGCAACCGTTTCGCCGCCATGCTCGAACGCCATTTCGCCGATGGCCGGCTCAGCGAAGAGGAGTTCTCCGAGCGTATGGACCGCGCTCTGCGGGCGCGCACCTTGGTCGAGCTATACGCGCTGAGTGCGGATCTTCCCGAATTCCCCGCCGTCGACGTTCCCCACAGCCCGCCGGGTCAGAAGCGCCACGCCTGGCGCTTCTGGCGGACCTGAGCTCGGCAGCACGGACGAGCGGTCGGGCGGCAAGGAACCAAGGTGGCGACGACGTGGGAAGCGATCGACGGTCCGTCGGGCTCACTGGCAGTGCATATGGCGCCGGGGTCACCGACCCGGGGGGATCAGGCCAATGTGCTCGTGCTCTGTCACGGCTTCCCCGTCGAGCGCGATTCCGCGGCACGCGTGGCCGACACCCTTCCCATGTTGGCGGACCGCATCGCGGCGGAGAACGGGTACCCGGTCGTGGTGGGATGTCTGCGCGGCGTGGGTGAGTCCGCCGGTGACTTCTCACTCGGTGGTTGGTACGACGACCTCCGGGCTTTCGTCGATTACGCCGCGCACATCGGCAACGGGGGCGGCGTGTGGATCGTCGGGTTCGGGACTGGAGGTGCGCTCGGCCTATGCGTCGCCGGCGACGACACCCGGGTGCGGGGGGTGGCCTGCTTCGGGTCTCCAGCCACGTTCGCCGACTGGGCGAACGAGGGCGTGGGGATGATCGAGTACGCCCGGCGCGTGGGTGCTATTCGCTCGGCGGGGTTTCCGTCGGACCGGCGCGAATGGGGAGCGGCCTTCGCCGTGCTGCGGCCCGACGAGTCGGCGGCCAAGTTGTCGCCGCGGCCGGTGCTCGTGGTGCACGGTGCTGACGACGAGGAGGTCCCTATCGCCGACGGACGCCGCCTCGCCGAGTTGGCCGGCTCGCGCGCCGAGCTACGGGTCCTGGCCGGAGCAGGGCATCGCCTGCGCGCCGACCCCCGGGCCGTGGCCCTGCTGGCGGGTTGGCTCGAACGTCAGGGGCCCTGAGCGTTCACAGGTCCTCGCGATGCGTGCCGTCACGGCGTGTCGGCGGACTCCAGGTGCTGGTCGATGGCAGTCCGCAGCAGTGCTGCGGAGCGGTGCGGATCGTCGGACTCGGTGAGGTAGCGGACGACGACGAAGTGCCGTGCGCCTGCCGCCATGAGCGCCGGCACGGTCTGCGGAGTGACTCCGCCGGTCACGAACACCGGCCGTCGGGCGTTGGCCACGGCGAAGGTGATGTAACCCGGGCCCGTCCCGGGTCGTCCCGGCTTGGTCGGTGTGGGAGTCACGGGGCCGGCTGAGACGTAGTCGACGGGCTCGTCGCGGCTGGACTCGAGCTCCTTGTTGGCGTGGGTGGAGAGGCCGACGATAGCGTCCGGGCCCAAGATGCGGTGAGCCAGTGCGGGGGAGACGTCGTCCTGGCCGACATGCACACCGTCGGCTCCGATCTCGAGGGCGAGGTCGGGGCGGTCGTTGAGAATGAACGGAACATCAAGCTCGGCGCAGACGCGGGCGGCGAGACGGCCTCGTTCGACCACATGGCGAGCCTCGAGGTGTTTGTCCCGAAGCTGCACGACGTCCACGCCTCCGGCGATACACGACGCCAGGAACGTGGCGAGGTCCGGACGGTCAGCCGTGCACAGGTAGAGCCGCCGTTGCGCCAACCCCCCCGAGTCGGGAGCGTTCAATGCGTCCCGGCTGCTGCGGCGCTCCGGGTCCGGCTCGCTGTTTTCTTGGCCGCCCCGTTCGCCGCCTTCGATCCTGCTGTCTTCTTGGCCGATCTCGCCGTGGTGGCGCTGGCCTTGGTGGGGGACCGACCGGCATTCTTCTTGGGCTCGCCCGCTTTGTCGGAAGCTGCCTTGGCCTTGTTGGCCGCTTTCATCGCCTGTTTGAATTCTCGGACCCTGTTGAGCGACTCGACGTCGGTGATGTCTGCCACGGAGCGGAAGCTGCCGGGATCGCTGAAGGGGCTGCTGACCGCGTCCCAGCCATCGGGATGCACCCCGAGCTGTTTGCCCAGGAGAGCGACGAAGATCTTCGCCTTGTGCTCGCCGAATCCGGGGAGCTCCTTCACCCGCCGGAAGAGGTCGTCGCCCGAAACGGCTCCGTTCCAGATCTCTTCCGGCTTGCCGTGGTAGCGCTCGACGATGAGCTTGGCCAGCTCCTGGACGCGCGTCGCCATCGATCCCGGGTAGCGGTGCAGTGCGGGCCTCGACGAGAACGCGGTGGCCAGTGCTTCAGGGTCCATCTGTGCGATGCGCTTGGGGTCGAGCGCCTTGCCGAGTCGTCGCTGGAGCTCCAAGGGGCTCGCGAACGCCCATTCCAAGGGAACCTGCTGGTCGAGCACCATCCCCACGAGCAGGGCGAAGGGGCTCTTCGAGAGCAGTGCGTCGGCTTCGGGCTCTTGGCTCAGATGAAGTTCCACAAACGCGAGCGTACCTACCGCGTCTGGCGTGGTCACCAGTCTGCGCCGGGGCGTCGCCGCCGCGAGCCCGCCGGGCTCGACTCAGTCCGGACGGGTGGGCTCAGTCCGGACGGCTGGGTTCAGTCCGGACGGGTGGGCTCGGAGTCGAGCATCTGTGCCATCAGGACCTTGAGTGACGCGATCGCGAACTTGCTGTCACCGACCTCGGCCATCCAGGCCCCCTCTTCGAGGGCCTGACATCCCTCGTAGAACCAGTAGTTGCGTCGCTGGACCATCGGGGAGCCGGCGCGGCCGGGGGCGTCGGGGAGCTTGGCGATGGCTTTGGCGTCATGTTTGAGCCATGCATGCAGAATGTCGTCGAGTGAGAAGGGGCCGTAGAAGCCCGTGATGCTCGCTTCCTTCACGATCGCCGCAAGGATGCCGTTCCGAACGAGCGTGACCCTTTCGTCGGTATCCGCTGCCATACAAACGAGGCTAACCGCCGCGCACGACAATTCGGCGGTTCATTCCGGCGCTGTCAAGGGCCCAGAGTCTCAAATTTTCTGAGGCAACCGCTGAACGTGGTCGGACACAAATTCGTGCCCATTTGCGCCCACGTAGCGTGGCGACTTCTGCCTGGGTGCTAAAGGCCCTGCGTGGGAGTGTCGAAAGTCTGGACATGACCAGCCTCGCAATGTCCGCGCAGTCCGGGTGTGAGACCGACGACGAGACTGATGCCGAGGACATCTCCACGGTTGTCGTCCAACTGCTGCGCCGCCCCCGGTGGCAGACCGTGGGCGCATGTCGTGGTGAACGCGTCGAGATGTTCATTCCCGACCGTGGCGGTCCCACCGCTCGCGCCAAGCAGCTGTGCCGCGCGTTGCACGGTTCGCGCCGAGTGTCTGAGGTACGCGCTCGCCGTTCCTGACCTCGTGGGGTACTGGGCCGGCACCAACGAGCGCGAGCGCCGCAAGCTGCGCGCAGCCAGCCGTCGCGAGAAGGCGTCGGCCTGATTCGACTGTCGTCGGATCTCGACCCGGGTAACCGCAGCGAGGTTGCCCCGTCTCGATAACGAGCAACCCGCCTCAGGGGTACCCTCCCTCCTCATGGTTGAGGCTCGACGCATCGCATTGGTGACCGGCGCCAGCCGCGGCATCGGCAAGGCATCCGCCATCGCTCTGGCCGCGGCAGGTCTCGACGTCGCCATCACGGCCCGGACGGTACGAGAAGGTGATGCGTTCGACGAGTCAGGCTCCACCCGAGGTGAGCCCATTCCCGGAAGCCTCGAGACCACCGCCCACCAGATCGAGGCCGTGGGTGGGCGCGCCCTCCCCATTCGGGCCGACCTGCTGGACCGGGCGTCACTGGTGGCCGCCGCAGAGCGAGTCCTGGGCGAGTGGGGACATGTGAACGTGCTCGTGAACAACGCCGTGCACACCGGCCCAGGAAGCATGGAACGATTTCTGGACCTCGACATCGACATGGTCGCGGCCAAGCTCGAGGCGAATGTGGTTGCCCAGTTGATCCTGATCAAGTCGATCCTCCCCGGCATGCTCGAGCGCGGTGGGGGCACCATCATCGACATCACCTCTGCGGTGGCGACCAGCGATCCCCCCGCACCGACAGGTGAAGGAGGCTGGGGCCTCGGCTACGCCGTCACCAAGGGCGCTTTCCACCGTGTCGCGGGCATCCTGGCGGTCGAGCTCGGTCCTCGGGGGATCTTCGTAGTGAATGTGGAGCCCGGATACGTCCTCACCGAGCGGATGCTGCTCGGCCAGGAGCGCCTCGGGCTGGCCGGCCGATTTCCCGGCGCGCCGCCCTCGGTTCCGGGCGCGGTGGTGGCGTGGTTGGCAGGAGGACGGGGGGGAGTGACGCCCGACGAGCGGGCCGCCCTGAACGGCTCGACGATCTCTGCCCAGCGCTTCGCCCGAGAACGAGGCCTGCACGCCGATTGGCGAGGGTAGAACCAGAGCGACTGCGCGCCGGCGTCCCCGCCGACGACCTTGTGACGGTCAGGCGCCCGCTTTGTCCGTGTAGTCCTCGATGGTGGCGCCCATCTGAGTCTCGATCTCCTTGAGGTCGAAGTAGTCGCGCCATCTCGTGACCTGTCCATCGGCGTCGAGCTCGACCATCGTGCACCCGTGCATTTCGATGCGGATGCTCCCCCCGATTGTGCCGCGCCCGATCCACTCGAACGCACCCCCGCTCGAGTCTCCGTGCGATGCCGTGACCTCTTGTTGCCAGTCGGGGAATGACGAGTCGGTGATGTCCTCGACTGACTTGATGTCGGTCGTGGATTTGGTGACCGGATCGCTGAAGACACCTCCTGACGCGAACAGCTCCCGCAGGCGCACGCTCGCATCGGCGCCGAGCGCCAGCTTCAACCTCTTTGTCCAGTCTTCCCAATGCACGACGACCCTCGCCTCCTATCCGTTGGGCAGTGTCTCAGCCCAGTGATGACCAGAACGATTCGATGACCCGAGCTCCTTGGGCCGGGTTCTTTGAGCATCCACCAGTGGCCGATCCCCCCGAGCTTCTCGATCGATGCTGCAGCATGGCAGCCGCCGGCCACGCGCTCAAACGCTCGTCGGAGCGCCGGGATGCGTAGGGTTCGTTGCCATGCGGTTGGGAGTGCTTCTTCTTCCGGAGTTTCGCTGGTCGACGGCTCGGGCTCTGTGGCGCCGCGTGGAGGGGCTCGGCTTCGACCACGCCTGGACCTACGACCACTTGGCCTGGCGATCGCTGCGCGACGCGACGTGGTTCGGGGCGGTCCCGTTCCTGACCGCAGGAGCGGTGGTCACAGAGCGGATCCGGCTGGGCACCCTTGTGGCCTCTCCCAATTTCCGACATCCGGTGCCATTGGCCCGTGAGCTCGTGACCCTGGATGACGTGTCGGGTGGTCGACTGACGCTGGGCATCGGGGCCGGTGCCGACGGTTGGGATGCGGTCATGCTCGGGCAGGACCCCTGGTCGCCGTCCGAGCGCGCCGATCGTTTCGCCGAATTCCTCGACGTGCTCGACCGGGTGCTGCGCGAGCCTGAGGTGTCGTTCGAGGGACGGTTCTATTCGGCGGTGGGGGCCCGCAGCTATCCGGGTTGTGTGCAGGCGCCTCGCGTCCCGTTCGCGGTGGCGGCCACCGGTAGTCGTGGGATGCGGCTTGCCGCTACCTATGGCGCTACCTGGGTCACCACGGGCGACCTCGGGCCCGAAGGTTCGCTCCTGGGCGTCGACGAGGGAGTGCGCGTCGTGGGCGAGCAGATGGATCGCCTTGATCAGACGTGTGCCGCCGTCGGGCGCGATCCCGGGTCGATCGACCGGCTCGTCTTGACGGGGCCGCGTCTCGATGCCGGACTGACGTCGCTCGAGGCCTTCGACGAGGTGGCCGGACGCTACGCGGATGCCGGCGTCACCGACTTCGTCGTCCATTGGCCCCGAGCAGAGGCTCCCTACGCGGCAGACAGCGAGACGTTCGAGCGGATATTCACCGAGGTCTGCTCGCGAGCAGAGCCCGGGTGACCCTGGCGTGCTGTCGGAATCCCTACTGCCGCAAGACCACGACGATCCCGAGATGAGACAGGTCCAGCCATTTTCTGGTGAGGGTAAGGCCCGACGCCTGGAATGACGTGATGTCGATAAAAAGGGTGAGGACCGTTCCCCGAGGAGATGCGGTGGACGGTGAACCGAAGCAGGCGCTGGCGCATTGGAAATGCCCTGCCACCTCCACGACCCAGACGAACCCGCCACCGGTGACGTTGGCGCCAGACGTGTAATGCACGGCTTCCGGGCGGTTGGCCTCGACAGCCACGGCCCGCATGACCGTGCCGTGGTTACCTCGGGCCGCTGACCGGGCCGCCGCCAGGAGTTTGGCCCGGGTCGCGGGAGGGACGGTGTCGGGCACGCAGGCGTCTTCGCGCCCGGATGGGTGATGTGCACCGACGATGCAATCGACCACCGTCTGCGAGAAGTCGCAACTCGAGAGAGAGACGGTGAGCAGAGTCACCGATGCCGCCAGGAGGCCAAGGCGTCGGATCACGGGGTGATCCCCACGGCAGTGCAGTCCTGTACGGGAACCAAACACGTCATGATCGTGTCCTTCGCGTCGACGTTCGAGGGTATAGACGACCGGAAACGGTGTCCGGTTCCCGCCTCGGTGATCCGCAAAGTCCCCGGCGTCGGGATCAGGTCAGCGGTACTCTCGGGCCGGCTTCGACGGGCCGGGCCGGGTGGGACCAGGGGACCAGGGGACCAGGGGGCCAGAGACGGGCCGAAGACGAGCCGGTGAAAAGGCGTGGCCCGACGTGTGGGGACGATCGGAGAGGGCGATGAGACTGCGCAGGTGGGTGCCGGCGGCCCTGGCGGGATCGCTCCTGGTCGTGATGATGCCCGGATCGGCAGCGAAGGCTCAGCCCGGCTTCTCGATAGCCGTGAGCGGCAACCACTTGGTCAACCAGGACGGGACCACCGTCGTGCTCCGGGGGGCCAACACTTCGGGGACCGAGTACGCGTGTGTCCAAGAGAACAGCATCTTCGACGGCGCCCAGGAGGCCAGTCCCACCTCGATCGCGGGGATGCGGTCCTGGGGATTCAACGTGGCCCGCGTCCAGCTCAACGAGTCGTGCTGGCTGGGGATCCAAGGGGTCAAGCCGGCCTACTCGGGTAAGCCGTACCAGCAGGCCATCGAGCAGTACGTGAGCGCGCTCAATGCGGCGGGAATGTACGTGATCATCGACATGCACTGGTCGTCCAAGGGCACGGCCAAGAAGGCTGTCCGCCAGCTCCCGATGCCTGACGAGCACTACGCACCGTCGTTCTGGACCTCGGTGGCGCATGCCTTCGCGAGCAATCCCGCGGTGATCTTCGACCTCTACAACGAGCCGTACCCGAACCGCAACACCGACTCTGCCGCGTCGTGGAAGTGCGATCTCGACGGGAGCGCGGGAGGGACCTGCAAAGGGTTCGGCTTCCGGGCGGCGGGGATGCAGCAGCTCCTGGGTGACGTGCGCGCCGCGGGGGCGACCAACGTGACCATGGTCGGTGGTCCGCAGTACGCCGGGGATCTCGACCACTGGCTCCAGTACGAGCCGGTGGACCCCATCGGGCAGCTTGCGGCCAGCATCCACGTCTATTGGAACACCCCGGCGAGTCCCAATTGGTCACCGTGCTACCAGTCGTCATGCTGGAGCAGCGTGCTCGCTCCGTTGTCCTCACGCGTGCCCATCGTGGTGGGGGAGTTCGGGGAGCTCGACTGCGGCGACAGCCTCTATCCGCCGTTTTTGAACTTCGCCGACCAACACGGCATCTCATACCTCGGCTGGGCCTGGTTCGCGGGGAGCTGCCGGGGCGAGCCGTCGCTCATCACCAATTACTCGGGCTCGCCTACTGCCTACGGCGTCGGCTACCAGCAGCATCTGGCATCGTTGGGGCTCTGAGCCCGACGGTATCGTGGCCGTCGTGCCCGCCCCCACGACCCGCAAGGCGAACGTTTCCGATGTCGATGCACTGGCGACCACGTTGTCCGGTGCCTTCGATGACGACCCCCTGACGACCTGGCTCTTTCCCGATGTACAGCGTCGGCGCCGCAAGCTCCCGACGTTCTTTCGATCGTTGCTGCGCGCCTCGCTTCCCTTCGGCGAGGTCTACACCACCGACGACGCGCAGTGCGCGGCCATCTGGAATCCTCCCGGGACGTTCCCCATGGGGTGGTCCACCGACGCCCGGCTCGGCCTGACGACGACACGCCTCATCGGGCCCCGCATCGTGGTGTGCGCCCAAGGGCTCATGTATTTCGCCAGCCACCACCCCAAGGAGCGGCACTGGTATCTCCAGATGCTCGGGACCGAGCCCGCATCGCAAAGCCGCGGCCTGGGCTCGGCCATCCTGGGCCCGGTCCTCGAACGCTGTGACCGGGAAGGCGAGCGCGTGTACCTGGAGTCGTCGAAGGAACGCAACATCCCCTTCTACGCCCGGCACGGGTTCGCGGTCACCAAGGAGATCCAGGTGCCGCGCGGGCCGGTGGTGTGGGCCATGTGGCGCGACCCGCGCTGACCCCCTGGACCGCGGCACCGCGGCACCGCCACCGCCACCGCCACCGCAGGGCGAGTCGACGCCAAGCTGTCGCTACCTCGCCCATGCAAGCTGGACGACGATGACGGTGGTGATGGCGACGAGGCACGCCAGATGGTCACGCAGGATCGAGCGGGCCAGGGTCTCTTGGAGCGCCACGGGATCTCGACGCGAACCGAGCCGGACCGCCCGCGGCACCGTACGGGCACCGGCCAGAGCGACCGCGCCGATCACGAGAACGAGCGAGGACCACGCCGCCCACGACGAGACGCGGGTGCCGGCGACCTCTGCCACCACCGATGCGATGGTCGCCACCATGACGAGGGCGACCAGACGACCCATGGGCTGAGCCTCCGTCGTGACGCGCCGGTAGTAGGCCGAGATCGACGCAATCACGTCCTCGTTAACCTCGTCGCGGTTGCGGAGCACCTGCACGTCGAACATGAGGTCGAACCACAAGACGGCCATGAGGAAGCCCGCCCCTGCTGCGGAGAATGCCTGCATGGCGTCAGCTTGGCACGAAGGGTTCCCGCCACCGAGAAGAGCTCCCGGCTTTTAGGATCGCGCCATGGACGAGGGCTCACCGCAAACCGGGCGCGAGGTTCCGCCCGAGGTGCTCGAGCACTACGGGCTCATCGACGAGGGTGGTCGGATCACCCAAGGGTTGGGACGCCTCGAACTACTCAGGACCCAGGAGATCGTCCGCCGGCACTTGCCGGACGCGCCGCTCCGGATTCTCGATGTGGGGGGAGCCACCGGCGTGCACGCGCAATGGTTGGCGTCCGATGGTCACGATGTGCACGTCGTGGATCTCGTGCCCACCCACGTCGAAGGGGCGATGCACGTCGAGCCGGCCGAGGTCGAGACCCATGGCCATGTGGGCCGGGTCGGCCGGGTTACCGCCGAGGTGGGTGACGCCCGCGACTTGCCACTACCAGATCAGAGTTTCGGCGCCGCGCTCGTGCTCGGACCGCTGTATCACCTCACCGACCGAGCCGACCGGGTGCGGGCCCTGGCCGAGGCGCGCCGAGCGGTGTCTCCCGGCGGGTTGATCTTCGTTGCCGCGATCTCGCGCTTCGCCTCCCTCTTCGACGGCCTGGCCCGGGGTTTTCTCTTCGAGCCGGGGTTCCCGGACATCGTGGAACGAGACCTCCGCGAGGGCCAGCACCGCAATCCCACCGACCGACCGGAGTGGTTCACGACGGCGTATTTCCATCATCCCGACGAGCTCCGAGACGAAGCGGAGCAAGCCGGTCTCGAGGTCGTCGAGGTGGTCGGGGTCGAGGGGCTGGCGGGGTGGCTTCCCCAACTGGAGCAACGCCTCGAAACCGAGACGGGCCGAGCATCGATCTTGCGCTCGGCTCGGTCCACCGAGACCGAGCCCACCCTGGCCGGCCTGAGCGCACATCTCATCCTGGTGGCCCGCACCCCCGCATAGAACGACGGTCGTACCCGTAGTGCTGGCACGAAGGCCGATCGACGGGGTGACCACCTTGGCTCGCGCCCCAGCGTGGGCCACACTTCGATGGGACCATCAGACCGGCCGGTAGACGACGAGAGCGGGAGCGTGCGGGCGCAACTGTCAGGTGGTGCGAAGGCGTGACCGGACAGGACCTTCGAATCGCCTGGTACCGGTTCCGGGTCGACTTCCGCCACCGCCGCGCCGGCTATCTGGCCATCGTCTTGTTGGTCGGTCTGGTGGGGGGCGTCGCCATGGGCGCTCTGGCCGCCGCCCGGCGCACCCAGTCGTCGTTCTCCACGTATCTGTCCAGCACCAACCCGTCCAACTTCAACGTGTCGGTCTTCGGCGGATTCAACAACAGCACCGGCGCCAGCTACTCCTCGGCCGCCACGAAAGAGATCGCCGCTCTGCCCGGCGTCAAACATGTCGAGGCCGGGATCATTCTCACCGCCTCCCCGTTGCTTCCAAACGGTGCTCCCACACTCGACGCGGCGGTTCTTCAAAATACCTTCGCGCTGGCCAGCGTCGACGGTCTCTTCTTCGACCTGGACCGCTTGGCAGTGACCCAGGGGCGGATGGCTGATCCCAATCGACCCGATGAGATCGTGATGACAGCGGTCGCCGCGCACCTGCTCGGATTCCACGTCGGTGAGGTCATCCCCTACGGGATCTACACCCAGCAGCAACAAGGCCTTCCCGGCTTCGGCACGCCGAAGGTCCCACCCCATCGCCGCATCGATGCCAAATTGGTGGGGCTCGTCCAACTGAACAACGCCATCGTGCAGGACGACATCGACCGGCTCCCGACGTTCATCTTCTTCACGCCGGCGCTCGGCAAGGAGATCGTGGCCGACGGAGGCCGGGGCGAAGGCGGCGCCCTCACGTATGGGTTGCAGGTCGATCACGGGAACGCGGGCGTGGCCAAGGTCGAACAGGAATTCGCCGCCCTGGTCCCGAAACGCACCACCGCCGCCTTTCACGCCATCTCGCCTGTCCAGGCCAAAGTGGACCGGACCGTCAAGCCGCTCGCCATCGCCCTGGGCGTCTTCGGAGCGGTGGCCGCTCTGGCCGCGCTCCTCATCGGGGTCCAGATCATCTCCCGCCAGCTTCGGGCCGCCGACGAGGATCTGAGTGTGCTGCGGGCCCTCGGCGCCGCCCCCGCCACCACCATCGCCGACGGACTGATCGGCATCGGGGGTGCCATCACGGTGGGAGCGCTGCTGGCCGGCGTTGTGGCCGTTGCCCTGTCACCGCTGTCTCCCCTTGGCCCTGTTCGGTCCGTTTATCCCGGATCGGCGATCGCATTCGATTACACGGTGCTGGGCATCGGTCTCGCCACGCTGATCGTCGGGCTCGGTGCGATCGCGCTTGCGCTTGCCTACCGGGGTGCACCGCACCGGGTGGCGCAGCGCCGAGCGCGCAGCTCTCCCCGCGCCTCGAGAGTCGTGCACGCGGTGGCGTCGACGGGCTTGCCCCCATCGGCTGCCGTCGGGGTGAGGTTTGCGCTCGAGTCGGGGCGGGGCCGAACCGCCGTGCCGGTGCGTTCCGCCTTGTTGGGGGCCGTCTTGGCCGTGTCCCTCGTCGTCGCCACCCTCACCTTCGGAAGTGGGCTCCAATCGTTGGTGTCGCATCCGTCGCTGTACGGGTGGAACTGGACCTACATGCTCAATCCGACCAACACCGTCCCGACGCAAGCCGAGACCTTGCTCGCCCATGATCACGACGTCGCCGCCTGGGCCGGGTACGACTACAACAACGCCGTGATCGACGGCCAGACCGTTCCGTTTCTGTTCGAGGACACGCAGTCCGACACGTCGGATCCGGTGACGCCGCCGATCCTGAGCGGTCACAACGTGGCGGGCCCGGACCAGGTCGTCCTCGGGGCCGCGACGTTGAAACAACTGCATACGCACCTGGGCGGCACCGCGGTGGTGAGCTTCGGCCTTCCGAAGGACGCTCCGTTCTACGTGCCACCGACGAAGGTCAAGGTGGTGGGAACGGCGACCATGCCCGCCGTCGGGTTCTCGAGTGTCGTCTCGGATCACACCTCCATGGGGAACGGCGCCATAGCCAGTCGGGGCATCGAGCCCGGTGCGTTTCAAAGGGCACAGCTCAGTCCCGACCCCACGCTGAACGGTCCTGACCTGATCTTCGTGCGTCTCCGGGCCGGCGTTCCTGACGCCGTCGGTCTCACGGGCCTGAAGCGGATCGCCACTTCTGCCAACCGCGATCTCGCCGCGGTGCCCAATGGTGGAGGCCAGGGAAACACCGTGTCGGTCGACGGAGTGCAGCGTCCCGCGGAGATCGTCAACTACCGGAGCACGGGCTCCACGCCGGCGTTGCTCGCCGTCGCACTGGCCGCGGGCGCCGTGATCGCGCTCGGTCTCACCCTGGCGGCCTCGGTGCGGCGGCGACGACACGATCTCGCCCTGTTGAAGACGCTCGGTTTCACAGAGCGACAGTTGGCGGCCGCCCTGGCGTGGCAGGCCTCGGTGGCGGCCGCTATCGGCGTCGTGGTGGGGGTGCCGGTCGGGATCGCGCTCGGGCGTTGGCTGTGGGACCTCTTCGCCCGGCAGATCTACGCCGTGCCTGACGCCACCGTGCCGGCGTTGTCGATTGTGATCGTCGCCCTCGGCGCGCTGGTGCTCGCCAACGTCGTGGCCGCCTTGCCCGGGCGCAGCGCCGCCCGCACGCCTACCGCCCTGCTGCTGCGATCCGAGTAGGCGAGTGAGACGACTACCGGCTCGTAACCGGTAGTCGTCGTCAACTAACCGAGAGGTCTCCGGTGGGGGCTGCCGACACAACCCCATCCAGTAGAGACACGGGTCCTGCCCCGCGTCGACATCCCGCGCCGTTGGTCCCGGTTTCCAAACTAACTTGCTGGCGCAGTGAAAATGGGTAAGTCCAGGTGCCCGGCTATGTTGGTCCTTACCGGGAGTCGTTTGGCTTATTGGGAGCCCATGGTGGCGTCACCGGCGCTGTAGGAGTGCGCGCCGGACCCGGCCAAGCGCCCGCCGTCGACGATGAGGTAGCTCTCTCGAATTGGGCGCCTTTCGAACCAGCACTCCAAGATCTCGCGGACACCGGCGGCGTAGCGCGCCTGGGCCGACAGCGTGGTGCCCGAGACGTGCGGCGTCATCCCATGGTGTTGCATAGTGCGCCAGGGGTGATCCGGCGGCGCCGGTTGGGGGAACCAGACGTCACCGGCATAGCCCGCCAGCTGTCCGCTCTGTAGCGCCCGGACGATGGCGTCTCGGTCGCAGATCTTGCCTCGCGCGGTGTTCACGATATACGAGCCACGCTTCATGGTCGCCAACAAGGCATCGTCGAACATGGATTCGGTCTCGGGATGTAGGGGAGCGTTGATCGTGACGACGTCGCATACCGAGACCAGGGATTCGACCGTGGGGTGAAACGTCAATCCGAGCTCAATCTCCACCTCCTGGGGGAGCCGGTGCCGGTCGGTGTAGTGCAGCTTGACGTCGAAGGGCTTGAGCCGTCGGAGCACCGCACTCCCGATGCGCCCGGCGCCGACGGTGCCGATGGTCATCCCCTCGACGTCGTAAGCGCGTTCCACGCAATCCGCGATGTTCCATCCGCCTTGGATCACCCAGTTGTAGGAAGGGATGTAGTTGCGGACCAGGGACAGGATCATCATGACGACGTGCTCGGACACGCTGATGCTGTTGCTGTAGGTCACCTCGGCCACGGTGATGCCACGGTCGATTGCGGCTTGGAGGTCCACGTGATCGGACCCGATGCCTGCGGTGATGGCGAGCTTCAGCTTGTGAGCCTTGGCCAGTCGCTCGGCCGTGAGGTAGGCGGGCCAGAACGGTTGCGAGATAACGATCTCCGCATCGCCGAGCTCGCGCTCGAATGTCGAGTTGGCGCCGTCCTTGTCGGCCGTGACCAGGAGGGTGTGACCGTATCCCTCCAAGAAGGAGCGCAAGCCGAGCTCCCCAGAGACACTTCCGAGTAGATGACCCGGGGTGAAGTCGAGGGCGCCAGGCGTCGGCAGCGTCTGGCCCCCGGGATAGCCGTCGAGCACCGGGATCTCGTCGCGGGCATAGCGTGTTGGCTGACCGTCAACCGGGTCGGGATACAACACGCACACGACCTTGGACATGTCTCCTCCTCACGTGGGTTCCTGGTCGTCCTCTGGTCGGCGCTGTGGCGCAGATTGGGCCGACGTTCGGGCGCCCACCGGGGCTTGACCTAGCAACATATACGTTATACGGTCCGATGTCTAGCGCTGATATTCGGAAGGATGGCCCCATGGCCGAGGTGGTGGCCGGGATTGGCATGTCGCACGCCCCGGGGCTTCTCGGTTGGCCGGACGCCCCCCCGGCCGATGTGCGTAACCGGATTTCCGCTGCGGTAAGTGCGATCAGGTCTCAACTAGACGAGGCTCGCCCGGATGTGATCATCGCATTTCTGGATGATCACTTCGACAACCATTTCCGCAACCTGATGCCCACATTCGCCATCGGCGTGGCGGAATCGCACGGCGGCCCCGGGGAGCACTACTTAGAGATGCTGCGGCTCGAAAAGAAGGAGCCAGTTCCGAGTTCTTTCGGCCTTGCTGATCACCTGCTGCGCGAAGTTCTAATGCGTGGTTTTGACCTTGCTCGAATGGGAGAGATCGAATATGGCAACAACCTGATGGTGCCGTTGCACCTGATCCGGCCTCAACTCGACATCCCCGTGATTCCTATTTTCATCAATGTGTTCACTCCTCCGTTGTGCTCGGTTAGTCGCGCCTATGCGCTGGGAGAGGCTGTTCGCGCCTCGCTCGACAACCGACCTGAACGGGCAGCCGTCCTGGCGACTGGCGGTCTGTCGCATTGGCCGCCCATTTGGAATGAGCGCAGCGACGAGGATGAATTCATGCTGCGCATGAAGCGGTTCCAGACTGAAGGACGATCGGTGCTTGACGATGATCCCAACTTGCTAACGGATCTAGGCAATTACGAGATCGAAATGGCGGCCAAATCGGACCGTCCGCTTGTCAATGCCGAGTGGGACCAGCGGTTCCTCGACGCCCTTGCCCAAGGCGACGTCAACTGGATGAAATCCCTGACGTACGAAGAAGTTGAGGTCGGGGCTGGACACGGCGGGCACGAGATCCTCAATTGGGTAGCACTCATGGGAGCGATGAACGGTGTGCCCGCACGAGTTCTTGATTATGAGCCGGTTATCGAGTGGATCTGCGGGATGGGATTCGCGGTCTACGACGGGTGAGGTCCACTTTCGGGGTTCCGGCAATCATCACTCCCATTGAGCTCGACGGAGCCAGTGCCTACGAGCTTGTTGCGCGTGGCGCCGAATCCGGCGGCGAGCTCCGCCACTAGAGCGGCAAGAACGAGCCCTCCCGAGGCCATCCAATTCCCAGTGAGACCATGGAGCAGACCAACCAGGAACACCCCTAAGGCGGCCAACAGGTAGCCGAATCCCATGGCCATTGCCGCCAACGACGCGGAGGTAGCTGGGTCCGAGGCCCGCTCCACGATGAAAAGCAATCCGAGGGGGAGGGTGCCTCCTTGCCCGATTCCGAGGACGACGACCCACAGCCAAGCTGTCGCAACTGGAGCGAGCGCGGCGCCGAGGAGTCCGATGATGGACAGGCCGACGATCCATATGGTCAAGGCGCGATGGCCGCGGTGGCCATGGGCGACACGAAGGGACATGAGGGCAACCGGGATCCCAACAATGGTCATCAACGACACAAGCAATCCCGCCTTTATCGGGGCAACACCGCGCTCGCGAAAGAAGGTGGGAAGCCACGAAAGGGTGGCATACACGACGAGGGACTGGAGCCCCCAGAACGCCGTCACCGTCCAGGCGATCGGACTGTCGAGGAGGACTCGAGCCCTCGGACGGGATCCGGCCGCATCGGGAACGTGAGGCCAATGTTTGTGCGGAGCCCAAGCCACCATGGCAACAAGTGCGGGTATGACCCAGAGTCCGAGCCCGATTCTCGGCGAGCGTCGCAAAACGTCGTAGACCGCGGCAGTCGAACCAGCCGCGATGGTGGCTCCGAGCATGACGCTGACGCTGTATGCGCCCAGCATCGGCCCAACCTTCTCAGGGAAGCGCCGTTTGATCAGGCTTGTCGCGAGCACGTTCATGATCGCGATGGAGCCGCAGCTGAGCAGTGTGGCGGGAAACAACAAGACGCTCGGCCAGAGAGCGCGGAGCACAAGCCCGGTCGTCAGGCACACGAGCATCAGAAACAAAAGTCGCTCTTCCCCGAATCGACCGCGTAACGGTCCGGCGGCCGGCGTGAATGCGCCAAAGCTCAGTAGGGGGATCGCAGCGAGAACACTTGTGCTTGTGGGTGAGAGAGCCAGTTGACGCTGGAGATCAGGGAGGATCGGTGCCACACCGGCTATGGGGGGTCGCATGGTGAAGGCCACGAAGACGACTCCGGTGGCCAAGACCAGGGCTGACGGTGCCGTCCGTTCCCTGGACATCTTCGAAAATATATGCTACAAGATACATCGATGCAAAGAGCACGCGACGCCATTCGGCGGAGCCGTTGTGGTTGAGTTCGACAGTCCCGTGACGGGCGCCCATATCCCCGTCATCCAGGAGCTGGGCGACCTCGGTCAGATTCCCAGTGTCCATATGACCGTTCGCGATCGGATCCGACGCGCAATCCTCCGTGGCGAGATCCCTGCCGGGTCACGGCTCCTTCAGGCGGATCTTGCCAAACAGATGCGGGTGAGCGTGACGCCGGTACGCGAAGCCCTGCGTGATCTCTCCACCGAAGGTCTCGTTGATTTCAACGCCTTTGCAGGGGCAATCGTGCACCAACCCAGCGCGCAAGAACTGAAGGACATCTACGAGATCCGCGCCCATGTCGCGAGCCTGGCAGTCAGGAAAGGTGTCGAGAACATCACCCCCGCCGAGCTGAACGAGGCTGAACGACTGGTCGATCTGATGGACGCCGATGAAGATTTGGAAGACTGGGTGGAGCACAACCGTGCTTTCCACCATACGATCGATGGCGCCACCCGGAATGCGCAGATGAGCCTTCTGATGCGCCGCCTCGCTGACGCCTCCGCTCTGTACGTCGACCTTTCCATGGTTCATCGGACCAATCAGAGGGGAGGGGCCAACCGTGAGCACCGCCGCATTCTCGCCGCTTACAAGAAGCGCTCTGTCGAATCCGCTCTGAACTTCACTCTCGAACATATGAATCTGACACTTGTCGCTGCTCTCAAGTTCTTGAGCGAATCTTCGTCGAGTGGACATGAGCTGCCCGACGAA
This sequence comes from uncultured Acidimicrobiales bacterium, assembly GCA_963846125.1. Lineage (GTDB taxonomy): Bacteria > Actinomycetota > Acidimicrobiia > Acidimicrobiales > UBA8190 > Chersky-840. Next base: position 1,204,001 of record CAWJUR010000003.1, on the reverse strand, counting down.
TCTCCAGCGTCGTCCACCGGGCGAGTACGGCCGAAGGCCCAACCGTGAACGAATCTCCGACGGAGCGAGAACACGTGGTGATCTCGTATCCAATCGGAGTCGCGGGTGTGATGAGCCGCGCTCTTGAATGTGGGCAAGGCGACAACGTCATCGTTTGCCTGCACGGCGCGGGATCGCGTGCCGATCGATGGCGAGGCAACCTTCCGGGCTTGGCACAGGCCGGATACCACGTCTTTGCATTGGACTTTCCAGGACACGGGTTCGCCTCCAAGCCAAGCGACTTCGACTACGGAACCCCGCGTTATGCAGACGTTGTCATGGACTTCTTGAGACAGATCGGGGGCCGGCCCGTCACCCTTGCGGGCACCTCGCTCGGTGCCCATGTTGCGGCTCTCATTGCCATTCGTGAGCCCGCTCTCGTGAAATCGGCGGCGCTGATCGGCGCTGTTGGGTTGGTGCCCATCGAGCGCGACCTGGCAGAAACGGCGGGCAAGGTCAGCGATACCAGCGAAACTGGCGTGAGAAGCAAACTCGAGTTCCTCGTTTTCGACACCGAGCTCGTTACAGATGCGTGGGTGTCCGAGGAGTCTCACATCAACTCGTCGCCTGGCGCTCCCGAGGCCCTGGCCCGGGTTCGGGCCTATCTTGAGGGCCCAATCGACCAGGACCTGGTCGGTGAGCAGTTCGCCAAGCTCGGCATCCCGACCATCCTGATCTGGGGTGCCGAGGACCGTTGGGTGTCTGCGGAGGTCGGTCACGACACCGCCGGGGTGATCCCGCAGGCTCCCCTAGTTCTCTTGGAGCGGGCTGGTCATGCTCCGTACTTCGAACGTCCGGGAACGTTCAACAAGATCTTGATCGACTACCTCAGCGACCCCAAGGGTTACGGCACGGCGGTGCGACGGGTCTAGTACGTCCAGTGCGCCCTACCACTCCAACGCTCAAGGATTGGAAGGAGATTCATGACTGACCGTATCCCCGAATTCAACCTCGATGGCATGACTGCCATTGTGACAGGGGGCAGCCGGAGCATCGGCAGAGGGTCCGCAATCGCTCTTGCACAGGCTGGGGCCAACGTGGTGGTAAGTGCCCGGACGCGTAGCGACCTTGATTCTGTGAAAGCCGAGATCGAATCGACAGGGGCGAAGGCACTCGCCGTGGAGTGCGATGTTAAGGACGCGGCGGCCATCGATGGACTCATCGAAGAAACCGTGACTGCTTTTGGTTCTGTCGACGTAATGGTGGCGAACGCCGGCATCTTTCAGAAATGGGACACATCGGAGAATCTGGAGCTTGCCGAGTGGGACGACATCTATGAAACGAACCTTCGGGGAGCCATGCTCACGTGTATGGCGGCAGGCCGTCAAATGTTGAAGCAAGGCCATGGTGGAAGCATTGTCACGATCTCGTCGATCCAGGGACTCACCAGCATCGAAGGCACCATGGCCTATGTGGCGGCCAAGCATGGCGTGATTGGCATGACCAAGACGCTGGCAGTGGACTGGGCCAAGCACAACATCCGAGTCAATGCGATCGCGCCCGGGTTTATCGCACGGGATGTGGAGCCCCTCCAGAAGGATGCCACCGCGATCAAGTTTGTGACGAGCCGAACACCTATGCAGCGCTGGGGGACTACACGCGAACTCGGGCTGGCCGTGTTGTATCTGGCCTCTCCGGCTTCGAGCTATGTCACAGGGGCCACTCTCGCTGTCGATGGAGGATGGTTAGCTCAGTAAGAACGATCTGCGTCATCGCCGTGGAAGCACACTTCCAAGGAGAGCGCCTTGAAATCTTCAATACACACATCTGAGGAGATCCGATGAGAAGGTCGACCGCAAGTGTCGTTACGGTGCTACTGGCTGCGGGGCTGGGTCTGGCGGCATGCAGCTCCGGTGGCAAAGGGAGCACCGACGTCTTCGGGGAACTCATGCCCTACTCGGGAGCCAGTGCCTTTGAAGGGTCGCAGGTGACCAACGGCTGCTTGCCGGCTGAACTCGAAATCAACCAAGCCGGTGGGATCATGGGCCACAAGGTGACCTGCCAGGAAACCGACACCCGCGGCGACGCCGTGGATGCCGTGCCGGCCGCCCACAAGATGCTGGCCACTACGTCAGGGCTGATAGCGGTACTCGGGCCCAGTACTGCCGAGGCGCCATCGACGGTGTCAATTATCACCCAAGCCAAGCTTCCAATGTGGTCTGTGGCCGGGGACCCTCAGTACGACAAGACCACTGACCCCTACTTCTACCGCCTCACACCTTCTGATGACCTATCCGCCGCCGCCCTCGCCGTTGAAGCCAAGAAGCGTGGCTTCACCCGCATCGCACTCGTCTTCACCTCAGGTGGGAGCGCCCAATCCAATGTTCCACCTCTGCTCACGGCGGCGCAAAAGCTCGGATTGGACGTCGTGTCTCAATTCAACATCACCCCCGGACAGGCTTCTTACAGTAGCGAGATCGCCCAGATGCTCTCCAAGCATCCTCAAGTGATCCTGAACGAGGGGGATCCCCAGACCATGGCGACCTTCTTCTCCAACCTGAAGCAGGCGGGCGGTCTCATGCCCATCATCGTCACGGCATATGCCACCGACACAAATTGGCAACACGCCGTCGCCTCAGCCATCGGCAACGACACCATGGCCAAGTACATGGAGATGCCACAGCCGTACACCCCCGCAACAGGTGCCGGCTGGGTGACGTACCAGAAAGCGCTGGTGGCCCAGAAGGGGAAGGGCACTCAGCCTTCGGATTTCAGTCAGGACATCTATGCCCGCACTACCTACGACGCGTGCATTGCTACTGCGCTCGCCATGACCGAGACGAAGAGTACGACAGGTTCGGTGTACAACGCGAAAATTGCGGGGTTGCTAACGTCGGCACCTGGCAAGACCGTGGTCACTTCCTATGCTCAGGGACTGGCGGCACTGAAGAAAGGCGAATCGATCCAATTCGTCGGTGCAGGAGGAGACCTGAGCTTGAACCAGTATCACAATGTCACCGGCGTGTTCGAAGTGGACCATTGGGATGCCGCATCGAAGAATTGGGTACTGTTTGCCAAGCTGACACCGCAGGACCTGGCAGCGGTCAACGGCTGAGACGAAGAGTTGAATCTCTTACTGCCGGCGATCGGATTTGGAGTCGTCACTGCGTCGATCCTCTCGCTCGCCGCCGTGGGCTTCACACTCCAGTTCGGAGTCACGAATGTCCTGAACCTGGCCTTCAGCGAAGTCATGACGGCTTCGGCGTTCATCGCCTACGTGGTTAACCGCAACGGTGCCAGCATCTGGGTGGCGATGGTCGTTGCCGCCGTGGCCGGAGGCGTGATGTCGGTGCTGATTAACCGTGGCATCTACACCCCGTTCATCCGCAAGGGCACCAAGCTCTTCGGCATCGTGATCGTGAGCCTTGGACTCAATCTGGTCATTCAGAACACGGTGCTGGCGATCAGCGGACCGAGTTTCTTCAGCTACCGAGTGGGTACTTCCCGCAACTTCAAGGTGCTGAATACGCATTTCAACGTTCAGCAATTGGCGATCATCGGTATCGCAGTCGTGTCCATGATCGCCGTGCACCTGCTTCTCAAGCACACGCGGCTCGGCAAGGCGATGCGGGCCACCGCAGCCGATGCGTCGTTGGCCCGGGCATCGGGGGTGCCGACAGGCAGAATTGTCGACATGGCGTGGTTTCTTTCCGGGATACTGTGCGGAGTGGCGGGCGTCACGCTGTTTTTGAACACGGTTTCGTTCACCGCTTCCACCAGCAGCGATTTCCTCGTGGTGATTATTGCCGCCGCGGTGCTCGGGGGTGTTGGCCATGCTTATGGGGCAATGCTCGGAGCACTCGTTGTAGGTATGGCGACGGAGGTATCGGCCATCTGGATCAATCCGTCGTACAAGACGGCGGTGGCGTTCGTGGTCCTGATCGGTGTGTTGCTTGCCCGGCCTCAAGGCATCCTGGCCAGCACGATGCTTGAGCGCGAGGTGCAGGTGTGAGCGCCGCCGCGCAGTATTACATCATCACCCTCCTTGTCTACGCGGGTGTGTCCATCATCGCCTGCTGGGGGCTCGACCTCGAGTATGGCCAGACCGGGGTCCTGAACTTTGGGTTCGTCGTGTTCCAGGCCGCCGGCGCCTATACAGCGGCTGTCCTCACCCTGGGCCCGTCGGGCTCGAATCACTACGAGCAGTATCTCGGGGGTGCCAATTCCCGCCCTACCCGTTGCCCGTCCTCGCTGCAGGGGCTGTCGGTGCCGTATTGTCAGTCCCTATAGGTTTTCTGGCTCTTCGGCGACTCCGCGCCGATTACCAGGCGATCTCCATGTTAGTGCTGTCGTTGATCGCCACCACAGTCGCCACCAACGACTACGGCCTCGTCAACGGCAGTCGAGGACTGTTCTTGATTCCTCAACCGCTTCAGAGCACGTTGAGCAGCCTTTCTCCCCTTGCTTACCAATGGCTGTACGTAGGCATTCTCACAGTCTTCGTTCTCATCTCTCTATGGGTGGTGAGCCGAATCTCACATGCGCCGCTCGGCCGGAGTTTGCGAGCCGTGCGCGACAGCGAATTGGCCGCGGCCGCCCTCGGAAAGAACGCGCTCTCGCTTCGAATGGGGGCGTTCATCGTGGGCAATACCTTGGCGGCCATCAGTGGAGCTCTGCTTGTGCAGTTCATCAGTGCCTGGTCCCCCGACGGCTGGCTTTATCCCGAGACATTCGTGTACTTCGGAGCGCTCATCATCGGGGGCGCCGGGAACAAACTCGGAGTGTTGATCGGGGCAATCGTCCTCCCGGTCGGCATCTCAGAAGGGGTCCGCTATCTCCCGCAGTTCGGACGCCCAGGATTAGTCGATGCTTTGGAGTTCGGCCTGATTGGCGTCCTGATCATTGCCTTCATGTGGTTCCGACCCCAAGGTATTCTGCCCGAGCGCAAGCGCACCTACCCCCAAACGAAGTCGGATGTGCCCTCTCCCAGGCCCTCAGGGACCGCACACGCGCTCGCAGGCCCATTCGGGCGCTGGCGAGCTGGATAATGACAAACCCGGGGGGTTATCCGGTGGCGCTTACACATGCCAAGTTCGGAGCAGACGCACACGAGACCGTCCTTCACGTCAAGAACCTGGGACACGATTTCGGTGGAGTGCAGGCGGTAAAGGACGCAAGCTTCGCCGTTCCTCGGGGAGTGATTTATGGACTGGTGGGGCCGAACGGTGCGGGCAAGTCAACAGTTCTCAACATCGTCGCAGGGGCGGACAAACCGTCATCGGGCACGATTGAATACCAGACCGTGGACGTGACCCGTCAGCCTGCGTACCTGCGAGCCCGCCATGGTCTGATCCGGACCTTCCAACTCTCGCGCGAGTTCTCGCGCCTTACGGTTCTAGAGAACCTGCTGGTAGCCGTCCAGGGACTCCCCGGTGAGACGTTCGGGAGTGTGTTTACCCGCCGGGCTGGCACTTGGCGCACGAAGGAGCGGGAGGCTTTGGAACGCGCCCGCGCTCTCCTGGCGCGGTTCGGCCTCGATGCAAAGGAAGACGACTATGCAGGGGAGCTGAGTGGAGGACAAAAACGGATCATGGAGATCCTTCGCGCCGTGATCGCAGAACCCGATCTTCTGCTGCTCGATGAACCCTTGGCTGGCGTCCACCCCCGAGTGGCCGATGATATCTGCACATACCTCGCCGAGCTGCGTAAGGAGGGCCTCACCATGCTTATGGTGGAGCACGAGCTTGACCGCGTCGAAGCATTGTGCGACTCAGTGATTGTGATGGCGCAGGGAACTGTCATCTACGAAGGCCATCTGCGCGACGCTCGGCAGCATGAGGAAGTGATCCGCGCCTATGTCGCCGGGTGAAGTCGATCGTCCGACCACCCACCTGGCTGTGGAATCGATGACAGCTGGTTATGGTCGAGAGCCAATCGTGCACTCGATGTCAATCAGCGTCGGGCGCGGCGAAATCGTGGCAGTGGTCGGACCCAATGGGGCTGGGAAGAGCACCATGCTCAAGGCGATCGTGGGCGCTGTGCCAATTAGTGCAGGCCACGTTGAGCTGGGCGGCATCGCGATTACCAACTGGAGCACAAATCGAATTGTCGAAGCTGGTCTCGGGTATGTTCCGCAGGTCCGCGATGTCTTCGAACCCCTAACGGTGGCCGAAAACCTTGACATGGGCGGCTACTCCCTGTCGCCGGCGCGGCTTGCGGAACGGCGCGACTGGGTCATCGAGATGTTTCCCCGGCTCAGGGAGCTACTCCGTCGGCCGCGCGGGCCAGCTTTCGGGTGGTGAGCGAAAGATGGTCGCCATCGCGCGAGCGCTCATGCTCGAGCCATCCCTCCTTGTGTTGGACGAGCCCACCGCCGGTTTGTCTGAAGGGTTGGCCACCGCCATGCTCAACGAGCACATGCCCAATCTTGTGAGGTCGGGAGATGTGGGAATTTTGCTTGTCGAACAGAAGGCAGTCGCTGCTTTGGGCGTCTCAAACTGGGCGTATGTACTTGTATCGGGGACCTGTCGCCACAGCAGCCCGGCCGCTCAACTGCTGAAGCGCCCCGACTTTTCAGACATCTTCTTCGGCGTAGCCCCGACCGAATCGGAAAGTCGCGACTGTCATTCGGATGCGGTGGAGTCAGGCATTCCGAATCCTCTAGAAAAGGAGCTCCCTGGATGAGCACCTGGGTGTTGATCGACGGTGGGTCTGTGATCGACGGCACGGGCACGGCACTACGTCCTGCATCTGTGCTGATCGAGAACGATATCATCAAGGAAGTAGGCGAGGGTGTATCTGCTGAGCAAGTTCCTCGCGGAGGCGAGCTGCGCGTCATCGACGCTCGGGGTAAGACCGTCATGCCTGGCCTTATCGATTCGCATTGCCATCTGGCCTTTGGCCAAGCCCGGACTCAGGAAGAGCAAGACCTATACACCAGTGTTGAGTTGCGCACGCTTCGATGCGCGTGGAACGCCAAGCAGATGCTCAAGGCAGGCGTCACGAGTATCTCCCAACCGGGAGGAAGCTACTTCATAGGTGTCGGGATACGGGAAGGAATCAACGAGGGGATCGTCGAGGGTCCCCGGATGGCCACCGCTGGCCGTTTCATCACCACGAGCAACGGAATTTCCGACTGGTACCCGAGCGCCGTGGGGGTCCCTTCATCGAGTATCGGCGTTCTGGCCAATACGCGTGACGAGATGATCCGAGAAGTGCGTCACCAGGTCAAGAATGGCGTGGACTTCATCAAGCTCGCGGATAGCCCGTTTGGCAACTATCAGTCATTCACCGATAGTGAGGTTGCCGAGGTAACGGATCTCGCTCATCAGCTGGGCCGGTCTGTGACAATCCATGCCCGAGGCCCCGGCGAGGTGAGGGCGGCGGTGCGCGCCGGCGTTGACTGGATCATGCATGGCAACATCATGACGGATGAGGTCATCGAAGAACTCGCCCGGTCTCACATCTTGCTGGTGCCGACCCTGCTCCTCATCGCCAACCTGGCTGACTACGGGCATCTGGTGGGAACTCCCAGGGAAGATCAGGACGCATGCCGGCGCATGCTGGAGGTCACTGCCGATTCGCTTCACCGCGCCCACGACGCCGGAGTCCGCTTCGGAGTAGGCACCGATACTGGCTTTTCCGTCACGCCCTTCGGTGAATGGCACGCCCGCGAGCTCGAGCTTCTCTGCATTTACGGAGGTCTCTCCCCTCTCGAAGCCATCGTTGCCGCCACGTCTCAGAACGCACAGACCGTTGGACTTGCTGGAAAGGTAGGGGTGATCGCTCCCGGTGCCCTTGCCGATGTTCTGGTCGTCGACGGAGACCCCAGTCGAGACATCAGCGTGTTGCAACGGACAGAGCATCTCGACGTCGTCATGAAGGGCGGACGCATTCTGAGATTCAGCGAGCCAGAATTTAATCGTCCATCCGTACCAGCGAAATATCATCTACTCATCCACCGACTTGACTCGTGCCGTCGTCGAGGGAACGGGCACTCGGGACCAGGTGGCGCCGCTCACAGGAGGCGTCGACGAGGGGAAGTCTGTCGCCAGTGAGCTACGCCAACTTGAAGCCAGCGTCGCCCGCGGGCCTTGGGGTGTGTGAGGCAATGCCTGAGTCCGTCGCATTTGCTCCCAGGAGGCTTGCCCATCTCAACTTGTTCGTCAGCGATGTGGAGGTCTCGAGTCGCTTCTACGTTGAGGTGTGTGGGTTCCATCTCCTCTTCCGGGAGCGTGGGATTGGTGCTGTCTTCCTTGGAAACGGGAGCACTCATCACGATATCGCTCTGATCGAGGTGACCGGGCGGGTACTTACCGGCCGGGACGGCCAGACGCAGGTGTCTCCCACTCGCGGGGGCAAAGTAGGCCTCAACCACCTCGGCTTTGAGATGGAGAGCGAATCCGATCTCGTGTCCGCATACCGTAGAGCACGTGCTACGAGGCTTCCGCTGCAACGGCTGGCGGACCATCAGATCTCTCACAGCGTGTACTTGGTTGATCCCGAGGGAAATCCACTCGAGTTCTATGCCGACGAGGTGAGAGATTGGCGTGCGACCTATCAACAACTGGAGGGTCAGCTCATTACAGGCATCTGGGACCCCGACGCAGATGAGCCAGCTTCCGAGGCGCGTTACGATCCGGATCCCGTTCTGGCCCCGGTAGCCGGAGCGCCGCTCCAGCCCTTGCGAGCGGCTCGAGCCGTGTTGGTGGTTTACAACTTCGAATTGATGTGGCGCTTCTATACCGAGGTGGTCGGCTTGACCGCGATTACAAGGGATCCGGAGGCAAGCTACGGACTCCTGGGGACGTCCGCCAACGGTTTGACATTGGGGCTAATCAAGTCCCGGGGAGAGCCCGCCGGCCTGCACCACTTTGGTTTTGAACTGGGCGATGAGACCGAAGTCGATGAGGGACGCGAGCGACTCAGAGCAGCTGGTATTCCCGTGGCGGGTGGGACTGACACCTCGACGAAGTCCAGCGTCGCTGTCCGGGATCCTGACGGCTTTCTCCTCGATTTCTTCTTCGAGCGGGACACAACATCCGATACGGCGGCCGCGCAACGGCAAGATCTCGAGTGCCTCGTCTGACCCCCTCGAGGTGGCTTCATCGATGGCTTCTCGGCAACGTAGTGGCAAGGCGCAAAAGGATAAGGAGATAGTTATGGGAGCAAACATGCGGCTCTTACACCCGGACGCTCTCGCCGAGCCCCTTGGGTTGTACTCGCATGGTTCGCTGATCTCGCGCCCCGCGAATCTGCTTCAGATTGCGGGACAGCTCGCCGTTGACCGGGCGGGAGCCTTAGTTGGCCCGGGAGATTTCGAGGCGCAGATGCGTCAAGTGTTCGCGAACCTAGGTCACGTTCTCGAAGATGCGGACATGCAATTCGCGAACGTGCTCAAGTTTACAACGTATCTGGTCAATCCCGGGCATATCGAATCGTTCTACGCATGTCGAGCGAAGATATTTCAAACGATCTTCCCGACGAATGGCTATCCCCCCAACACGCTCCTGGTGGTGCAGCGTCTGGTACGTCCAGAAATTCCTCATCGAGATTGAGGCGGTGGCCGGCAGTTCTTGACGCGTCGGAGCATCCGGGTTCTTGACACGTCAAAGACAATGAACGCCAACGAATGGTAGGGCCAGTACCAGAGGAGAAGTCATGCGCTTCGTCACCTTCGAACACGATGGTAGGTGGCAGCTTGGTGCGGTCCGCGATGCCGGCGTAGCTGCTCTTGAGGTCGATGCGACCGCAGGCCATTCGCCCATGCGCTCCCTATTGGAGTCGGGGGGAGCGCGATCCAACAGGCTCGCGAGGAAGCCGATCGTCGTTTCGCAAGCGGCGACGGGATTGTGCAACTCGACGAGATAGCGGTGGGTCCACCACTGCCTGATCCCGACAAGATTCTTTGCGTCGGGTTCAACTACCCGGCCCACGCCGCGGAGATGGTCACCGAAATCCCTACGGCCCCCAACATATTCGCCAAGTTCCGAAACGGGTTGATCGGAAGCGGTGACAGGATTGTCCTGCCCGATGCCTCCATCGAGATCGACTACGAGGGAGAGCTCGCCGCCGTTATCGGTAAGCAGTGCAGCAGGATCGACGCTTCGGAGGCGCTCGACTACGTGGTCGGCTATACAGCCCTCAATGATGTCTCGGCGCGTGATTTGCAGTTCAGGACCTCGCAGTGGACCCTTGGTAAGGCGATCGACACGTTCTGTCCCATGGGGCCGGTTCTCACGCTCTCAGACGAGATTCCTGATCCGCAGGCCCTTAGGCTGATCACTCGACTGAACGGCGAGGTTGTCCAGGAATCGAGTTGTGCCGCCATGATCTTCTCGGTGGCCCAGACCGTGGCTATCGTGAGCTCGGTCATTACCCTAGAGCCCGGAGACGTGATCTCCACGGGAACACCGTCTGGGGTTGGCTGGAAGCGTGACCCGCCGAGGTTTCTGAGGAGCGGTGACACAATCGAGGTCGAGATCAGTGGCATTGGCGTTCTCAGGAACGAAGTTGTGGGACGCAACTGACCCCGTGAAGATCGAACCGTGACTGGCTTCGATGACCACCGCGCCCCCTCGAAGGAGCGCATTGCCGAATGTGTGCACTGCGGCTTCTGCCTCCCGGCCTGTCCAACCTACGCGTTGTGGGGCGAGGAGATGGACTCCCTCGCGGCCGGATCCAACTGATGCGCTTGGTTTCTGACGGTGAGGTGGAGCTCGACGAAAGCGTGGTGCGCCACATCGACAGCTGCCTCGGGTGTATGGCGTGTGTTCCCGCCTGTCCATCGGGGGTGCGTTACGACGAGTTGATCGAGGCGACTCGGGCTCAGGTTGAGCGCCATCACCGCCGCGCTGTAGGCGAGCGCTTCCTGCGGGCCGCGATGTTCTTTGTCTTCCCTCATTCCGGACGGTTGAGGATCGCCGCCACCGTAGCCTGGGCATTCCAGCGTCTGGGGATTGCCGGGCTCTTTGCCCGTAGCGACATGCTTCGGCGGAGAGCGCCCGCATTGAGCGCGATAGGCAATCTTTTGCCGACCATCGCGGTCAGATCGTTATGGCGCTGGCCCCCCCACAGTCGACGATCGGACAGGGAGGCGGCCCCGCAGGTCGGACTGTTGACGGGTTGCATCCAGCAAGTCTTCTTCTCATCGGTCAACGAAGCGACTGTGCGTGTGCTAAACGCCGCGGGGTGCAATGTGTGTGTGCCGTCACGACAGGGATGTTGTGGTGCCCTCATGTTTCACTCCGGTCGGGAGAAGGCAGGTCTTGATGCCGCACGTGCACTTATTGACATCTTCGAGCCCCTTCAACTCGACGTGATCGTTGTCAATGCGGCGGGGTGTGGATCAGTGTTGAAGGACTACGGGCGTCTCCTGGCGGATGACCCCGCCTATGCCTACCGTGCTGCATCGCTTTCTGGCCGGATCCGTGATATCAGTCAATTTCTGGCCGAGATCGAACCCGACTTCTCGTATTCGCGGTTCGAGGTCCGCGTTGCATATCACGACGCGTGCCACCTGGCCCACGCCCAAGGAATAGCCGAAGAGCCTCGGCGTGTGCTGCGCGGGATCCCCGGGCTCGAGTTGACCGAAGTACCTGAGGGAGCCATGTGTTGCGGGTCAGCGGGGATCTATAACGTCGTGGCCCCCGAGGCCGCGGCCGAGCTAGGACAGCGCAAGGCCAGCAACGTTGTGGCCACCGGAGCGCCCATCGTGGCCGCCGCCAACCCGGGCTGTGCTTTACAGCTCCGACGATTCCTCCCCGCCGGAGTCAAAGTGCTCCATCCGATGGAACTCCTCGATGCCTCAATCCGAGGTATGTCTGCGGCCGACCCTTTGGAGGGTCGCCGTGATCCAGGGCCACCTTTAAATGGAGTGCGGAGACGGCAATGACCGGCCTCGATGAAGTTCGAAGGGACCTTATACGACTCCTGGGCGTCGCTGCGGTGATTACCGACGAGACCGCGCTACGCACGTATCAGTCCGACGGATTGACCGGCTACCGGGTCTCGCCAGGTGTCGCCGTGCTCCCGGTTACGACCGATGAGGTGGCCGCCGTGGTGCGCGCCTGCGGGCGCCACGGAGTGCCGTTCGTTGCCAGAGGCTCAGGCACCGGGCTCTCGGGAGGTGCCCTACCCGAGGCAGGGGGAGTGCTGATCGTTCTGTCGCGGATGCGACGGATTCTCAGCATCGATGCTGTCAACCAGCAGATGACCGTCGAACCGGGTGTGACCAATCTGCAGATGTCAGAAGCCGTGGCCGCGCACAACCTCTATTTTGCTCCGGACCCCTCCAGTCAAGTTGTCTGCTCCATCGGGGGAAATGTAGCCGAGAATTCCGGCGGCGCTCATTGCCTCAAGTACGGGTTCACCACCCATCATGTGCTCGCGCTGGAGGTGGTACTCCCCGACGGGTCCGTGGTGGAACTCGGCTCCGAAACAGCCGATCTCCCTGGCTATGACCTTCGGGGTGTGTTCATCGGCTCGGAGGGGACGCTCGGTATCGCTACCAAGGTCACGGTCCGACTTCTCCGTCGTCCGGAGGCGGTTGAGACGCTGGTAGCGGAATTCACAAGTCCTAGGGACGCCGGAGAGGCGGTGAGCGGGATCATCGCTCAGGGAATCGTGCCCGCCGCGATCGAGATGCTTGACCAGCTTGCAATCGAGGCCTGCGAGGGCGCGACCGGCGCTGGCTTCTCGCTGGAGGCCGGTGCGGTTTTGGTGGTGGAAGTGGACGGACCAGCTGCCGAATGCCTCGATAGCTTTGTCAAGGCTCGAATCACCTGCGAACGGGCGGGGGCTACTCGCATCAGGGTTGCGGCCGACCAAGCGGAGAGAGCCCTCATCTGGCGTGGCCGCAAGGCGGCCTTCGCGGCCGTTGGACGGTTGAGCACGGGATTCTTCATTCAAGACGGGGTGATTCCTCGCACGTCCCTAGCCGAAGTCCTCGCGCAGATCGCCGTGTGCGCCGCAGAAGCCGGCCTCAGGGTGGCCAATGTGTTTCACGCTGGAGACGGCAATCTTCATCCCCTCGTGCTCTATGACGCTGAATGTCTCGATGAAGAGCGCAAGGCGGAACGATTGGCCACGCATATCGTGGAATTGTGCGTAGACGCTGGGGGATCCATCACCGGGGAGCACGGGGTCGGAGTCGACAAGGCGTGCTCCATGCCAAAGATGTTCTCGCGAGACGATCTGGCGGTCATGGAGCGACTCCGCCGAGCCTTCGACCCCAAGGGTCTGTGCAACCCGGGCAAGATATTCCCTACGCCTCGACTGTGCGGAGAGAAGCCCGGACCCTATCGCCCGAGCGCTCTCGAGGCTTCCGGCGTGGCCGAACGGATGTGAGAACGGGTCCTGGACACCAGGAGCCCCGACTTCGCCCCTCGAATCTGGTCGAGGCGCAGTCGGCGTTAGTGAGCGCCGCGCATGATCGTGCCACGATCCGTATCGCTGGCGCAGGGACTGCCCCTCGACTTGGCTACGTGGATCAGAGGGTTGACCTCGTCATCGACACCACTGACCTCGGCGGGGTGGTGACTCACAACAGCGGCGATCTCACCGCCGTGGTGGGCGCCGGACTTCCACTAGCCAGCCTGCAGGAGCAACTTTCGGGCTATGGACAATGGTTGGCGATCGACCCGCCCACCGAATCGTTGGGCGCCACTGTCGGAGGGCTGTTGACGTCCGGAGAGGCCGGTCCGAGCCGTCATCGTTACGGGACGATGCGCGACCTCGTTATTGGAGTGACGGTCATTCTGGCAGACGGGACCGCAGCGCGCTCGGGTGGACAAGTCATCAAGAACGTTGCCGGCTACGACATGGTCAAGCTGTTCTGCGGGTCATGGGGGACGCTCGGGCTCGTGACTGAGTTGTCCGTTCGTCTCCATCCTCGGGCGACCTCCAGCGCCACGGTTCGTGTCCTGGCCGGCACAGGCGCAGCCACCAGCTTGGCCATGGAGGTGCTCGCCGAACCTCTGGTTCCGAGGGCGGTGACTTGGGCGAACGATGCCCTACACGTGAGATTCGAAGGCACCACATCGGGGGTCCAAGCCCAGGTCGGTGCGATGAGATTGTTGGTCCGACGCGCTTCGCTGCGGGCCGACGTCGTGATCGGTGAAGACGAGGTGCTCCTGTGGGCCCGGGTCGCCAGCGTGGCCGCCGGCATCGCTACTGGCAACCGGTCGGCCCAGAACGACAAAGCCACCTCGGCCGCGGAGCCGGCAGGAACTGGGACGGTTGCTCGAGCGAGCTCGTTGCCTCACAGATTCGACGACGTGGCGGAAGCGATACGAGTTGCTGCCGAAAGCGCCGGAGTGAAGTTCGCGCTTGCCAGCCACGTCGGCGTGGGTCTTCACACCGTGCGGATCGAGGAAGGAGCTGCTGCCGCCCATGTCGCCACCATCGACCAATGGCGGTCAGCCGTGACTGCCATCGGCGGCAGAGTTGTGGTGTTCGATCGTGCCCCGGGGGTAGGGGACGCCTTGGACGTGCTCGGTCCGGCCCCCAGTTCAGCGGCCCTCATGAAGCAGGTGAAGAACGCCTTCGATCCCGACGGGAGGCTATCCCCGGGGCGCTTCGGGTCCTGGTTCTGATCAGGTCAGTTGCGTCGATCGAGTCAAACTCCTTGGGCGGCATGAAGGCGATCGAGAACGACACGAGCGCGATCTTCAAGTCCGGGAGGGGACTCACCGAGTGGAAGGCGGCATTGGCCGGCCGGGAGGCCCAGGACTCGGACCATGGCTTTGACGGGTACGGGGTTGGGCGCAATTTCGTCGCTCTCGAACTGGTATGACTCAATAAGGTTGGCATTTGCACGGCGAGCCCCGTCGACATCGCCAATGCGGAATTGTTCGATCATCTGGGCAAATACCATTCCAGCCCAATGCGTGGCTACGCCAACGACACCGACGGCACCGACCGCCAAAAGTGGCAGCGTCAAGGAATCGTCTCCGCTGTACACCTCGAAGGACGGCGGAGCGATTGACAAGAGATGGGCCGTGGCGGCCACATCGCCTGCTGCGTCCTTCAAACCGACGATGTTCGTGGTCTCACGGGCCAGGATCAGTATGGACTCCGTCGCAATCTTCCTACCGGTGCGGATGGGGATGTCATAGAGAAGGACAGGGAGCGTGGTCGCCTCTGCCACGGCTCGAAAGTGGTTCCGGATACCCGACTGCGACGGCCGGTTGTAATAGGGCCCCACGACCAGGATCGCGTCGGCGGCGGCTCGCTCGGCCTCTCGGGTCATTCGCACGGAATGTAGGGTGTCGTTGCTGCCGGGGGCAACGATGACGGGAATCGTCACCGCTTGACGCACCGCTCGCCAAAGTTCGATCTTCTCTTCGTCGCTCAGCGTTGGACCTTCGCCGGTGGTAGCGGTGAGGACGATGGCCTCGCTGCCGTGGTCGGCTAACCAGCGAGCCAATACGGCAGCACCAGTCACGTCGAGAGCGCCTTTGTCGTCGAAGGGCGTGACCATGGCCGTGATCACGGTTCCAAAGCGGCCTGGTTCAGCCACGGGTCAGAAACTCCCCCTAGTCGTTCGTCAAATGGCGGTGAGGAAGTCGGGGATCCGCAAGTTTGAACATGTCCAGAGCATTGCCGCCGCGAATCCGATCCATATCGCTTTCTCCGAGCGCCAACTCGTTAAGCACAGCCACCGACTTGACCGGATCCCAGAATGGGAAGTCGGTGCCGAACATGACGTGGCTGGCTCCGAACAGATCGAGGGCGGAGACGAGAGGCGCTACTGAGCCCCCGACACTGTCGGTATACAGCAGGCTCAGATAGTCCCGCGAGAGGAGGTCCCGCTTCTTGCGACCTCCTCCAATCGCCCCCCGCTCTTGCTCGAGGTCCAGACGGCCTGCCAGTTGGGGAAGGAGACTGCCCGAGTGTCCCACGATGATCTTCAGGTCAGGGTGTCGATCGAACAAACCACTCAGGACGAGGCGAAGGATCGCGGTCGTCGTGTCGAACAAGAACCCTGCGGAGCAGGTCAGACCGTAATCTCCCAGAGTCGGCATGCTAAGCGGCACCGTCGGATGGAGCAGAAACGGCACATCTAGCGCCGCTGCGAATGCGAACACCTCGTCGAACTCGCTCTCATCGAGTGAGCGCCCCGACACATTCGAGCAGGCCATGGCGCCCTTCAGGCCGGCTCCAACGACTCGGGCAAGCTCCTTCGCCGCTTCTGGAGGGCTCTGCCAAGGAAGCGTGGCGAGACCGGCGAGCCTCCCACTCGAGTCAGCCACAAGAGCGGCGAGCTCGTCGTTCGCAGCCCGTGCCACGCGACAGGCGTCGTCGCTTGGAAGGCCTAATACGCCAGGCTGGTTGATGCTGAGGACGGCGACGTCAATGCCATTACGGTCGAGCGTCCGAATCAGCGTCGATGGGTCGGTGGATTCAGCTGGTATTCGCTCCACGTACCCCGACCCGTAGCGAAGGATGAGTGAGGATCCATCGTCCTCGATCAAAGGAGGAAGATCCCGAGCTCGATAGGCGGCAATCAGCGATTCGGGCAGGTAGTGGATATGGACATCGACAAGGGGAGCGGTCATTCGTGACGCCCTCGGCGAGCGATTCTCACAGCTAGCCCACAGTCTTAAGAGCGGGTTCTTGTCTCGCGCCCCAGGTGGAAAGCACTTCTGGAGCGGTGGTTGCGATCCCGAAATACGTACCAATATTAAATACCCCGGATGCGTGCTCGTCCGGAGTTGTCGCTGCGCAACAATCCTGAAACAACACAATGTGGTAGCCCTTGATGTACCCATGGCGCGCCGTTGTCTCTACACAGACATTGGTGGTGAAGCCGGACATCAAGAGCGTTTTCACGCCACGACTCTGCAGGAGAAGCGCTAGATCCGTATCCTCAAAAGCATCGTATTGCCATTTGGTGATCACGGGTTCGTCTGGTAAGGGTTCGATCATTCCCTCATACCAATCGGTGCCGTGGGTTCCTTCCTTGATGAGCCAGATGTCATCACCGGTTCCCCAAAGCGACTTCTGGTTGTTACGCATCTTGTCATCGGCGAAAACCTCACGGACCCATATCACTGGGATTCCCCGTGCTCGGCACTCTTCGATCAGCGCATTTAACCTTGGGACGGCTTCCTGGATCTCCTTCATGTCGAACCCGAAGCGTTTGGCCAGAGCTCCGTTCTCCGAGCAGAAATCGTATTGAGGATCAATCACGATCAGAGCTGAGTGCTCGGGACGGGCCACCTCGCCGAGATCGCGCAATAGCGGCTCTGTCATTGGTCCTCCTTGTCAGGTCGGAAGTCAGCACCCTGTCGACCGTCGTGGTTGCTTTGGGTCATCTGTTTCCACATTCCACTGCGGGGGGTCGAATCAAGGTCCAGCCCGGTACGGTCTCTTCCGCTGGGACATTATAACCTATAACTTGCTAGGTCAATGGGTGTCGGCCAAGGAGAATGCACATCCCTCTGCACGGGGTCAGAGCCACCTGCGCAGCCGCGACAAGGTCGAAACCTGTGGGAAGTTGACGCTTCGTTACTAGGGAAAGCTCGGCCAGATCGGGGTGGGAGCGCGTTTCGAGGGGGCAGGCCGTCGTGCTCATGAGTCGCTGATGTCCCGACACATCACATTTGTTTGTTTTGAGCCGGGCACCGAAAGAAGAGCCCGGTGGGCCCCATGCCTGTACCTACCGAGACGGCAACGCCCTCGGGAACCGGACCACCCACCCAGTGCACAAGCGACTGGCGATCGGGCACGTCCACCTCGAGACGGTCAAATCCCGTGGCACCGTTGGCGTGGACGACACCGCCGGCACGCCCCGGGTGCAGCCCAGGGTCGTCCCAGGCCATGAAGGCGCAACGCCAGGGCTCGTCCCACGCCGCGTCGACACCGACGCTGCGCCAGCGCACCACGCTGCCGTCGAGGAGGACCCGCTGACGTTGTTCCACCGGGAGCCCGACCCGCGCCGCCGTCGCCTCGATGTCGCCCACCTCGACACCCCAGCGTGCGAGACCAGGCCCGCGCCGCGCCAAGGCGGCGGCCACGGGTCGACCTTGAGGCGACGACTGCGCTTCGGCCTCGTCGACCACGGCCAGGAGCTCGAGGTACTGCGTCGCGAGGGGTAAGGGCACGATGAGATTGGCAGTCCCCCGTCCGGGATGACGGCCGCCCTCGAGCACGGTCAGGCCCAGTGCCTCCATCCGGTGGCGGGCCGACTCGAGGTTGGTGACGAGGACGACGGCCTGGACGAGTCGGTCATCCACGGTTCGATCTCAGCTCACGCACTGGCGCGCCCGCCCGTGCGAGAAGATAAGCGGATGCATCCAGCGAACGCCGCCACCTCACGTTGGTCCTTGTGGTCGGAGAGCTCTGTGTTGTCGATCGGGAGCAAGGGCTCGTTCCTGTCGATCGGCTCGATCGGCTCGGCGTTCTCGATCGGGTCCATCGGCTCGATCGGCTCGGCGTTCTCGATCGGGTCGGCCGGTTCCCTGGGGTCGGTGCTCTCGGCCCGGTCGCGATGGTCGGCGATGTCGTTCAAGGGGGACAAGGCGACACTCGCCGGTCCGCCTGCCTCAGCACCCGGCCCGCCTGCCTCAGCCGGTCGGGGTCAGGCGGACCAGGGGTCGGCGGAGTCGGTGTCGATCTCGTAGCGGCTGATGGCCTCGGCCACCTCGTCAGCCTTGGCGTCACCGGTCTCGGCCAGCGCGCTGAGCACCGCCACGACGACATGGGCGGCGTCGACCTCGAAGAAGCGGCGCAATGCGGCCCGGGTGTCGGAACGGCCGAAACCGTCGGTCCCGAGTGACACGAAGGGCCGCGGGACCCACCGGGACACCTGGTCGGGGACCGCCCGCAGATAGTCCGTCACCGCCACCACCGGTCCGGCTCCGTCCTCGAGCGAACGACACACATAGGGGACGGCGCGTTCGCCGTGGGGATGAAGACGGTTGGCGCGCTCGATCGACAGGGCGTCCTCGCGGAGCTCGGTGTAGGACGTCACCGACCACGCGTCGGCCGACACACCCCAGTCGGCCGCCAGCATGGCGCGGGCCTCCATGGCCACCTGCCACATCGGGCCGGAGAACAGCAGCGTCGCCCGCCGCCCCGCACCCACCGGCCCCGACACCGCATCGGCGACCTCGGCCGGCTCCGCGAAGCGGTACATGCCGCGCAGCACGCCCGCCCGCACCGCATCGCCGGCGTCGCCCTCGGGAAGCGGCGGCATGGGGTAGTTCTCGTTGTAGAGGGTGAGGTACCAGAAGCGGTCCTCGGGCTCGGGTCCCATGATCTTGGTGATGGCGTCTTGCATGATGACGCCGATCTCGTAGGCGAAGGCCGGGTCGTAGATGTGGGCGGCCGGGTTCACCGAGGCGAGCAGAGGGGAGTGGCCGTCGTCGTGTTGGAGGCCCTCGCCCTGCAGGGTGGTGCGGCCCGCCGTGCAGCCGGCCAGGATGCCGCGGCCGCGGATGTCTCCCAGCAGCCAGGCCAGGTCACCGATGCGCTGGAAGCCGAACATCGAATAGAAGAGGTAGATGGGGAGCATGGGCCGGCCCCAGGTGGCATAGGCCGTCGACAGAGCGATGAACGTGGCCATGGCGCCGGCCTCGGTGATGCCCTCCTGGAGGATCTGGCCCTTGCGGTCCTCGGCGTAGCGGAGGATGAGGTCGGAGTCCACGGGCGTGTAGCGCTGGCCCTCGGGGGCGTAGATCTTGGACTCGGCGATGAGCGGCTCGAGCCCGAAGGTGCGGGCCTCGTCGGGGACGATGGGTGCGAGATAGCGCCCCAGGGCGGGGTCGCGCGCCGAGACTGCGGAGCAGCCGGGCGAAGGCCATCGTCGTCGAAGCCGACTGGGCGCCCGACCCGGCGAGCATGTCGGCGAAGACGGCGGGGTCGGGCACCGCATGGGGCGTGACGGGGCGCACGATGCGCGTCGGGAGCGGGCCGGCCAGCACCTTGCGCCGTCCCGACAGGTACTCGTGGGCGGGCGAGCCTTCGGGGGGGCGGTAGTAGGGGGGTTGCTCGGCGTCGAGAGCCTCGTCGGGGATCTCCTCTTGGAGATAAAGGCGGTCGCGGAGGGCCAGCAGTTGGGCCTTGGTCATCTTCTTGATCTGGTGGGTGGCGTTGCGCGCCTCGATCTCGGGCCCGAGCGTCCATCCCTTCACCGTCTTGGCGAGAATGACGGTGGGCTGTCCCACCTGCTCCGTCGCGAGCTTGTATGCCGCGTAGAGCTTGCGGTAGTCGTGACCGCCGCGGGGCAGCGCCTGGAGGTCGGCGTCGGAGAGGTGCTCCACGAGGCGGCGGAGGCGGGGGTCGGGGCCGAAGAAGTGCTCCCGGATGTAGGCGCCCGTCTCGGTGGCGTACTTCTGGAACTCCCCGTCGGGGGTGGTGTTCATCTTGTCGAGGAGCACGCCGTCGATGTCGCGGGCGAGGAGCTCGTCCCACTTCGATCCCCAGATGACCTTGATCACGTTCCAGCCCGCGCCGCGGAACATGGCCTCGGCTTCCTGGATGATCTTGCCGTTGCCGCGCACGGGGCCGTCGAGGCGCTGGAGGTTGCAGTTGACGACGAAGATCAGGTTGTCGAGGTGCTCGCGCCCCGCCACCCCGAGGGCGCCGATGGACTCGACCTCGTCGAGCTCGCCGTCGCCGAGGAAGGCCCAGATGCGGTTGGCGGAGGTGTCGACGATCTCGCGCTGGAGGAGGTAGCGAGCGGCGTGGGCCTGGTAGATGGCGCACAGCGCGCCCAGGCCCATGGAGACGGTGGGGTACTCCCAGAAGTCGGGGAGGAGGCGGGGGTGGGGGTAGCTGGGGAGTCCCTGGCCCGAGACCTCCTGGCGGAAGTGGTCGAGCTGGTCCTCGGTGAGACGGCCCTCGACGAAGGCGCGGGCGTAGATGCCGGGTGAGCCGTGGCCCTGGAAGTAGACGAGGTCGCCGAAGCCCCCGTCGGACTTGCCCCGGAAGAAGTGGTTGAAGCCGACCTCGTAGAGCGACGCCGAGCTGGCGTACGTGGCGAGATGGCCCCCGATGCCTTCACTGCGATAGTTGGCGCGGCTCACCATGGCCGCGGCGTTCCAGCGGATGTAGGCGCGGATGCGCCGCTCGACGTATTCGTCGCCGGGGAACCACGGCTCCTGGTCCTGGGGGATCGTGTTCACGTAGGGGGTCGACACCGTGGCGGGGAAGTCGACCTGCATGGTCCGGGCCCGCTCGAGCAGCTTCATGAGCAGGAAGCGGGCCCGCGGGCGTCCCTCGGCGTTCGACGACGGCGTCGAAGGAGTCGATCCACTCCGCGGTCTCCTCGGGGTCGACTGTCGGGAAGTTGATGCGACATTCCGTCGAAGAGCACTGCTCCATGCTACGGGTGGCCTCCCCGCTAGAGGCCGACACTGCGAAGGTCGACGGGGGGCCTCGACCGATCGGTAGCGAGTCGGTGATGGTGCCCGTCGACCGGACGTGGATGCAGCTCTCCTCATCACGCCCCACTCCACCTCAGATGCATCTGTGTCATCTCAGCGGGACTGATACACCCTCATGTCACACTGGATCTTGTGCTCACCACCGCTCTACAAGCCGCCCGCCGGGACATCGGCCGGCCATCTGGCCGCGGCCGATCCCGACCGGGTCACCGTCGGCCAGGCCGCCGACGCTCGTGTCGTTGTTCGCCGAGATCGAACGGCTCGGGGCGCCGGCAAGGTGCTGTTCACCGAGCGGGCCGCCCAGTCCACGGATGGCGCGACGAGGGACACCGTTCGGCCGCGTCGTGGATGGCCGAGAAGACCGGCACCGGCATGGGTGACGCCCTCAACACGCTCGAGACCTCCTCGGCGCTGGCGTCGTTGCCCGAGACCACTGACGCCTTGCGGCGGGGCGAGCTGTCGGGCTCGCAGCTCAAGATCATCGCCGCGGCGGCGGTGGACAACCCGAGCTACCGAGACGGGAGCTGCTGGAGGCCGCCGCCAACCACAGTCTGAAGGGCCTCAAGGAACGCGCCGCCCAGGTCCGGGCCGCGGCGTCCTCGGCCGAGCAGGAGAAGGCCCGCTACAACGCCATCCACGCGGCCCGCTATGTCCGGCACTGGGCCGATCCCGACGGGGCCTTCCGCCTCGACGCCAAGCTCACCCCCGACGCCGGGGCCAAGCTCCTCGTCGGCGTTGAAGCATCGAAGCCGACTTCCGCTTCAACGCGGCCCGCAAGGCCGAGGCCACAGCGAGACCCCGCCGGCCTACCTGGCCGACGCGCTGGTGGCCCTGGTCACGGGCGAGCCCGCCTGCGTGTCCGAAGAAAGCACCGCCACCGGCTCCTCCGGCCACCGGCTCGTCCCGGGCCACCGGATCTTCCCGGAACAACGCTCCCGGGCCACGGTGGTCTTCCGGGTCGACGCCACGGCCCTGCAAGCGGGGCTATGCCAAAGCGGGCGAGATGTGCGACCATCCCCGGGGTGGGACCGGTCCCCGTGGCCGCCGTGCAGCCGCCAGCTCTCCGATGCCTTCGTCAAGATCCTCGTGCTTGACGGCAAAGACGTGACACCGTGTGCCACGCGGGGAGCAACGTCTCCGCCTATGTCCAGAGCGCCCTCGAAGAGACGCGACCCGGTGTGTGTGGTGCCCGAGTGTGACGTGGCCTCGGGCTGCAGAACCATCACTGGCCCGTGGACTACGCCATCATCAAGACGACCAGCTTGAGCCGGATGGCCCGGGTGTGCCGTTGGCACCACAACCTCATCACCTATCGAGGGATGGAAGCTCACCCGTGGGAGGACGGGTCGTGGGAGTGGCGAGAACCACCCGGGGGAGCCAGATTCGAGACCGGCACACCGTTTCGATATCCGGACGACACGAGCTGAAGTTCCGGCGCGGCGCCTCGCTCGCGTTCAATCCCCCCGTTCAGTCCGAGGATCCCCCCGTCAGTCCGAGGATCCGAAGCGGACGATGGAGCTGGTCGCCTTCTGGCAGGCGGCGCGCCGGTCGTAGGGGGCTTCACGTTCGGCGTCGTCGGCCCGGCGCATGTCGGCCGGCCCCGCGAAGGGGTTGGCCCCGGAGGCGGCCGGGATGGGCGATTCCGGCATGGGGATGTCGGGGGGCGGGTCGAAGGACTCGAGCCCACCGTCCCGGACGAGCTTGGTGGGGTTTCCCGCGGAGAAGTACCGGAATTCGTGCTCGTGGTACGGGTCCAGGAACCAGCCCAATGTGGTCGTGGTCACGGTGGTCATGCCTGCAGTTTACCTTAAGTTCACTTTTCGTTCACGTTTAGGTAACCTTCGGAGCCTCGGAACCGGCTCCCAGCTGCCCGAACGGGGCGTCCACCCCTGGCAACCGGGCCGCGGCGTGCATGCTGGGGACCGAATGGGAGCCGAGGGCACAGACACCGTCGTGTTCACCGACGGCTCGTGCCTCGGGAACCCGGGCCCCGGGGGCTGGGCGTGGGCCGTGCCCGACGGGCCCTTCGCCAGTGGCGCCGAGCCCCGCTCGACCAACCAGCGGATGGAGATCGTGGCCGTGATCCGGGCCCTCGAGGCGCTCGAGGGCCCGCTGCACGTCAACAGCGACTCGACGTACGTCGTCAATTGCTTCCGCGACCGGTGGTAGGAGGGGTGGAAGCGACGGGGCTGGCGCAACTCGGCGGGCAAGCCCGTCGCCAACCGGGACCTGTGGGAGGTGCTGCTCGAGTTGGCGCTCGACCCTGACCGGCCGGTGCGGTTCACCTGGGTGAAGGGGCACTCCGGCGACGAGATGAACGACCGGGTCGACGCTCCTCGCCGTCGAGGCCGCCACCGTGCAGTACGGCGTGTCGGGCGAACGGTTCGTTCCCTGAGGACCCTGAAGACCGACTCGCCTTGGCGGTCGGCGTGGGCGCCCCCGTAGCATGCGCCGCATGGACCTCAACGGCATCTCCGCAGTCATCACGGGCGGCGCGTCCGGGCTGGGCGAAGGCACGGCGCGCAAGCTGAGCTCGGTGGGCGTGCGGTGCACGATCTTCGACCGCAACGAAGACGGCGCCAAGAAGGTGGCGGACGAGCTCGGCGCCAATTACGTCGCCGGCGATGTCACCAACCCCGACGACTGCCAGCGTGCCGTCGACCAGGCGGCCGAAGGCGGCCGGCTGCGCATCGCCGTGAACTGCGCCGGCACCGGCTGGGTGGGTCGGGTCATCAACCGCGACAACTCACCGCACGACCTGAGTGCCTTCAAGTTCATCCAGGACCTCAACGTCGTGGGCACCTTCAACGTCATGACGCGGGCCGCGTCGGCCATGGCGGTGACCGAGCCTCTCGCCGACGGTGAGCGGGGAGTGATCGTGAACACGGCGTCGGTCGCCGCCTTCGACGGCCAGGTCGGCCAGCTCGCCTACTCGGCCTCGAAGGGTGCCGTCGTGGGCATGACCCTGCCCGCGGCGCGCGACCTGGCGTCGGTGGGCGTGCGCGTCGTCACCATCGCCCCCGGACTGTTCGACACGCCGCTGCTCGGGATGCTCCCCGAGGAGCAGCGCAACGCGCTGGGCCAGTCGGTGCTGTTCCCGAAGAAGTTGGGACAGCCCATCCAGTACGGGGAGCTCGTGGCCCACATCGCGCAGAACAGCTACCTCAACGGCGAAGTGATCCGCCTCGACGGCGGCATCCGGATGCCCCCGAAGTAGACAAGGAGAAAGGCCGCCCCCGTGAAGTACGTCGACATCGCCGGAGCCAGGCTGTCGGCCATCGGGCTCGGGACGTGGCAGTTCGGCTCGACCGAGTGGGGGTATGGGGCCGACTACGCCGAGCGCGAGGCGGACGCCATCGTGCAGCGGGCCCTCGACGTCGGCATCACCCTGTTCGACACCGCCGAGCTCTACGGCTTCGGCCGCTCCGAACGGATCCTGGGCAAGGCGCTCGGGGCCCGGCGTGACGAGGCGTTCATCGCGTCCAAGATCTTCCCCGTCCTGCCCGTCGGGCCGGTGGTGTTGCAGCGGGCCCGGGGGAGCCTCCGGCGTCTGGGGATCGACACCCTCGATCTGTACCAGCTGCACCAGCCCAACCCGGTGGTGCCGTTGACGTCGACGATGCCCGCCTTCGCGCAGTTGCTCGACGAGGGGGCCGTGCGCCACGTCGGTGTGTCGAACTACTCGCTGGCGCGTTGGGAGGCGGCCGAGGAGGCATTGGGGCGGCCGGTGCTGTCGAATCAGGTGCGCTACAGCCTGGTGGACCGGCGGCCCGAAAAGGACCTGTTGCCCTGGGCCCAGGCTCACGACCGGTTGGTCATCGCCTACAGCCCGTTGGCCCAGGGGTTGTTGTCGGCGCGCTACGACGAGAACAAGCGTCCGACCGGGATGGTCCGCGCCGCGTCGCCCGCCTTCCATCCCGAGAACCTGCGGCGGGCCGAACCGCTGTTGGACGTCTTGCGTCAGGTCGCCGACACGCATCACGCCACACCGTCGCAGATCGCGCTGGCGTGGTTGATCCGGCGGCCGAACGTGGTCGTGATCCCCGGGGCGAGTTCGGCCGCGCAGGTGGAGGTCAACGCGGCGGCCGCCGACATCGAGCTGAGCGACGGTGAGGACGCCGCACTGGTGGCGGCGTCCGACGCGTTCCAGCCGCTGAGCGCGACGTCCGTGCTGCCCGATCTCATCAAAGAGCGCTTCTCCGGGTTCCTCGGTCGCATGACCGGCGGGACCGGTGGCAGCGGCTCGGCATCTTCGTAGTCGTCACGGTCAACCGGTGCGGTACTGGACGGTCGACGAGGCCCAGGCATACATCCCTCGGCTCCGCCTCTTGCTGGGTGTGATCCGGCGCGCCAAGAACCTGGTCGTCTCGGCGCGGGCGAATGGTCACGCCGTGCTTCCCGGTGCGCCGTTGCCCGCGGGCCCGACTCCGACGGACCTGTCCTCCGGATCGCCGACCGAACGCCGCCGGCGCCGACCGAGACCGCCGCCCTCGGGATCGTCGCCCAGGAGCCGTCGCCATCCGACACCCCTCCGATGTCGGAGGCGCCGGTGACGTTCGATGCCAAAGAGGCCCTGGCCGAGCTCGAGGACGAGGGGATCGTCCTGCGCGACCCCGAGCGGGGGCTGATCGACTTCACGGCGCTGCACAACGGGCGTGAGGTGTTGCTCTGTTGGCAGCTCGGTGAGGACGAGCTGGCGTGGTGGCACTTTCCCGAGGACGGCTTCGCCGGCCGCCGCCCCTTGCCGTTGCCTCCCGAGTTCTGATCCCCGCCTCGCCGCCCTCACCCAATTCTCACGCCACTCACCCCACGGTTGCCTCGCATCGGCTCCCTTCACTGCGCTTTGGGCAGGGGATGCACCCCGTTAGGCTGGAACCCGGGCCCCCAGGACCACGGGTCTGCCTCTGAGCATGGCCTTCTCCGGGCACGGCCTTTCCCGGGACACGGCCCCTGTTCGGCTGGAACACAGACCGCTCCCCGAGCGTTCCACGACATGGAGGTGATGGCGACGGCTGAAGTGAGTGGAACCGAATTCGACGTCGTCGTGATCGGCGGTGGTCCGGGCGGGTACGCCACCGCGCTGTACGGCGCGGCGGCAGGGCTGAAGATCGCTGTCGTCGAGCGCGACAAGGTCGGTGGGACATGTCTGCACCGTGGCTGTGTCCCGGCCAAGGAATTCCTCGAGACCGCCTCCGTGGTGCGCACCGTGGCGGGGGCCAAGGAGTTCGGCGTCCAGGCGGGCCAGCCCGTGGTGGACTTCGCCGTCAGCCAGGGGCGCAAGCAGAAGGTGGTCGACCAGCTCTTCAAGGGACTGGCCGGGCTCATGAAGGGCCGGGGGATCGTGACCTTCGACGGCGTCGGCACGCTGCTTCCGGACCACCGCGTCCGGGTCGATCCCGTCGCCGGATCCGCCGGGTCCGCCGGATCCGCCGGGTCCGCCGGGTCGGATCATCGAGATCACGGGTCGGAACATCGTGCTCGCCACGGGGTCGGTGCCGCGCACCATTCCCGGCTTCGACATCGACGGTCGGTTGGTGCTCACCTCCGACGAGGTCCTGGCGCTCGACGTCCTGCCGGCGTCCATTGCCGTGATCGGGGGCGGCGCCATCGGGTGCGAGTTCGCCTCGATGTTCTCGGACCTCGGCAGCCAGGTGACGGTGCTCGAGGCTCTGCCGACGTTGCTGACGGGATGCGACAGCGATGTGGTCGGTGTCGTGGCGCGGTCGTTTCGCAAGCGGGGGATCAACGTCCACACCGGGGTGAAGGTGAGCGGGCACACCCCCAACGGGATCGGGGACCACGGTCAGCTTCGGCGACGGGGAGTCCGTGACCGTCGATGCCGTGGTGTTGTCGGTCGGCCGGCGACCGCTCACCGACGGGTTGCTCGCCGAGGGCACCGGGGTCACGCTCGACGAGCGGGGGTATGTCGTCGTCGACGAGTACCAACGCACCGCGGCCGAAGGGGTATGGGCGGTCGGTGACGTGGTGAACACGCCGCAGCTCGCCCATGTGGGCTTCGCCGAGGGGATCCTCGCCATCAAGGCGATGCTCGGAGAGCCGGCCTTCCCGGTCGAGTACTCGCGGGTGCCGTGGGCCATCTACTGCCATCCCGAGGTCGCCTTCGCGGGCCTGACCGAGGCGCAGGCCAAGGAGGCGGGCATCGACGTGGTGGTGAAGAAGGACCCCTACGGCGGCAACAGCCGGGCGCGGATCGTGGGGGAGACCGACGGGATGGTGAAAGTGGTCGCCGAGCGCCTCCCCGACGGTCGGGCGGGGCGGATCCTCGGCGTGCACATGGTCGGCCCGTGGGTGACCGAACAGTTGGGGCAGGGGTACATGGCGGTGAACTGGGAGGCCACCCCCGAGGAGATCGGGCAGTTCATCCAGCCGCATCCCACGCTGTCAGAGGCGTTCGGTGAGACAGTGTTGGCGCTCACCGGAAGGGGACTGCACGTTGGCTGATGTCACAATGCCCCAGCTCGGCGAGACCGTCACCGAGGGCACGATCACGAAATGGCTCAAGGCGGTGGGGGAGGCCGTCGCTCGCGACGAGCCCCTCTTCGAGGTCTCGACCGACAAGGTCGACTCCGAAGTGCCGTCTCCCGCCGCGGGGACGCTGGCCGAGATCCGGGTCCAGGAAGGCGAGACCGTCGACGTCGGAACGGTGCTGGCTGTCGTCAGCGACGGTGCTGCTGCCGCGGCACCCGCTCCCGCTGCCCGCACCCGCCCGAGCCCGCTCCTGCACCCGCACCAGCCCCGCCCGCACCGGCCGCTGCGCCCGCGCCCGCACCAGCCCCCGCCACCCGCACCCGCACCGGCGCCAGTCGCACCTGCAGCGACTGCACCATCTCCCTCCCCGCCCGCGCCGGCCGCGCCCGCGCCGGCCGCGCCCGCCGCACCGGCCGCATCCGCACCCCCACCGGCTGGAGCCACGGACCCCGCGACCGACGGCCCCGGGAAATGGGGTGACCGGATCCTGTCGCCGGTGGTACGCCGTCTGCTCGACGACAATGGCATCGACCCGGCGGAGATCACGGGGACCGGCCTCGGCGGTCGGGTGACGCGTTCGGACGTGCTCAGCTTCATCGACAGTCGCCGTGCCGGCGGTGCGCCCGCGGCACGGGGCCCTGCCTCACCTCCGCGCTGCCGCCGCCGCGCCCGTACCGGCCGCAGCAGCCACCCCGGCACCGTCACCTGCGGCTGCGTCGAGCGCTTCGGCCTCGACGCCGACGGCCGGCACCGACGAGATCATCCCCTTCACCAATATCCGACGCCGCACCGCAGAGCACATGGTCCGGTCGAAGGCGACGAGCCCCCACACCCTGGTGGTTCTCGAAGCCGACTACGAGCAGGTCGAGCGGGTCCGGCGTTCCCATGGGGCCCAGTTCCGGGCCGAGGAGGGCTTCGCGCTCACGTATCTGCCCTTCGTGGCTCGGGCCACGGTCGAGGCTTTGCACGAGTGGCCGCATCTCAACGCCTCGGTGGGAGACGACTCGCTCATCGTGCACCATCAATTCAACATGGGCTTCGCCGTGGACCTCGATCACCACGGGTTGATCGTGCCGGTGGTGAAGCACGCCGAAGAGCTCACGTTGCGGGGCATGGCGCGTCGGATCCGGGAGCTCGCCGACCGGGCCCGGACGAAGAAGCTCAGCGCCGACGACATCTCGGGCGGGACCTTCTCGATCACCAATGCGGGACCATTCGGGACCTTCCTTACTTCACCGATCATCAACCAGCCCCAAGTCGCCATCCTCTCCACTGACGGCGTGAAGCGCCGCCCCACCGTGGTGGTCCAGCCTGATGGATCTGAGGCCATCGCCATCCACTCCCTCGGCCTGTTGTGCCTGGCATGGGACCACCGGGCCGTGGATGGGGCCTATGCAGCGGCGTTCGTGGCGCGGGTCACCGAGATTCTCGCCACGCACGACTGGGCCGCCGAGCTCTGAGCCGGCAGGAGCGAAGGCCAGAGATGTTTCGGGTTCGTTGGTTGGGCCGGGTCCCCTACCTGGAGGCGCACGCGCTGCAACGGGCGCTGCATGACCGGGGCCACGACGACCATCTGCTGCTGCTCGAACACCCGCACGTGTTCACGCTGGGAGCGCACGCCGATCGGGCCCACGTGCTCGTCGACCCTGCTGCGGTCGGCGCGGACCTCGTGGCCAGTGACCGGGGTGGTGACGTCACCTATCACGGGCCGGGCCAGCTCGTCGCGTATCCCGTCGTCAACGTGCCCACC
Source organism: uncultured Acidimicrobiales bacterium (assembly GCA_963846125.1). GTDB lineage: Bacteria > Actinomycetota > Acidimicrobiia > Acidimicrobiales > UBA8190 > Chersky-840. The sequence goes on along the minus strand of CAWJUR010000003.1, from coordinate 1,174,391 downwards.
GCACCGCGCTCGGTGCCGTCGCACGTGCACGCCATCGAGCAGGTTGTCATCGACACCCTGACGGAGCTGGGAGTCCGCGCGGGCCGACTGGCTGGCTATCCCGGGGTGTGGGTGGACGTCGAGGGACCGGCGCCGCGCAAGATCTGCGCCATCGGCGTGCGCGTCACGCGGGGGCGCTCGATGCACGGGTTGGCGCTCAATGTCGATCCGGACATGGCGTGGTTCGATCGCATTGTGCCGTGCGGCATCGAAGACAAGGCGGTGACGTCGCTCGCGGCTGAAGGCGTCGAGGTGTCGATGCACGAGGTGGCGGACATCCTCGTGCGCCACGCCGTGCGGCGTTGGGCCCCCGACGGGCTCTTCGAGCGCCAGGACGTGGCCTGGCCGACGCACTCGACCCAATCGATCCACTCGAAACCCTCGACGCCGGCCGCCCCACCTTTGGCGCCCGACGCGCTGGGCGACCGGGTCCCCGGGGAGCGACTTCGCATCCGGATGCGCCAGGCGGGGGTCGACCCCGGAGCCGGGCTGCCGGGCAACACCCGCAAGCCGCCGTGGTTGCGCGTCCCGGTGCGGATGGGCGACGAGTTCCTCGGCCTGCGGCGGACGGTGCGCGATCTGGGCCTCGTCACGGTGTGTGAAGAGGCGGGCTGCCCCAACATCTTCGAGTGCTGGGCCGACGGCACGGCCACGTTCATGATCAACGGCGAGCGCTGCACGCGGTCGTGTGGGTTCTGCCTGGTCGACACGCGGCACCCCGAGCCCCCCGATGTCGAGGAGCCCGACCGGGTCGCCGCCGCCGTGGACCGGCTCGACCTGGCCTACGCCGTGGTCACCGCCGTGGCGCGCGACGACCTCCCCGACGGGGGAGCGGCAGGATACGCGGCCACCATCCATGCCATCCGGCGGCGACGCCCGGCCACCGCGGTGGAGGTGCTGATCCCGGACTGCAAGGGCGACGCCGCATCGCTGGAGGCGATCTTCGCGGCACGTCCCGATGTGCTCAACCACAACCTGGAGACCGTGGCGCGCCTGCAGCGCGCCGTTCGACCCTCGGCCGGATACGCGCGCAGTCTGTCGGTGCTGGCGCGGGCCAAGAACGCCGGGCTCGTGACCAAGTCCGGCATGATCCTCGGCATGGGGGAGAACCATGACGAGGTGGTGGGCGCGCTGGCCGATCTCCGTGCCGTCGGTGTCGACATCGTCACCCTCGGCCAGTATCTGCGGCCCACCGCCGCCCATCTCCCGGTGGCGCGGTGGTGGACACCCGAGGAATTCGACTCACTCCGGTCCGTCGGGGCGGAGATGGGTTTCGCCCACGTCGAGTCGTCTCCCTTGACGCGGTCGAGCTACCACGCCCGAGGCGCAGCCGCAGCCGCAGCCGTCAGCAACACCACCGCAGCCACAGCCGCCAGTAGCACCGCCGCAGCCGCCAGCAGCGCAGCCGCAGCCGCCGGTTCGGGGTCGGTGGTGCCGGCATGACCGACCAGCACGCCGCGCGCGCCGAACGGCTCGAACGCGTGCGGGCGCGCATGGGCGAGCTCGGCGTGGACGCGCTGCTCCTGTCGCACGGCGCCGACCTGCCCTGGCTCACGGGCTATCGGGCCATGCCCCTCGAGCGTCTCACGCTCCTGGTACTGCCCCGCCACGGCGAGGCGGTGCTGATCGTCCCCGCACTGGAGGCTCCCCGTGTCCCCGACACGGCCGGGATGATCGTGTTGCGCCCGTGGGCCGAGACCGAGGACCCCGTCGCCCTCGCCACTGCGCTCCTCGCCCCGGCGGGCCACGCCACCTATGGGATCTCGGACCGAGCTTGGGCACAGTCGCTGCTGGCGCTGCAGTCCAGCCTGCCCGGAGCGCACTTCGAGGCGGCTTCGAGAGTCACCTCTCCGCTCCGGGCCGTCAAGGACTCGAGTGAGATCGCCGCACTGCGCGCCGCGGCTCAAGCTGCGGACAGCGTGGCGGCCGTGCTCCAAAACGGAGAGATCCCCTTGGCCGGTCGGAGCGAAGCCCAGGTGTCCGATGCCCTCAGCATGGGACTGCTGGCGGCGGGGCATAGGCGTGTCAACTTCGCCATCGTGGGGAGCGGGCCCAACGGGGCCAGCCCGCACCATGAGCCCGGCGAGCGCGTCATCGAGCCCGGTGACACCGTGGTGTGTGACTTCGGTGGTGAGTACGTGCTGCACGACGACGTCGGGTACTGCTCCGACATCACCCGCACCGTCGCCGTGGGCGATCCCGGCGCCGAGGTGCGGGACACCTACGCCGTGCTCCTGGCCGCGCAGCAGGCGGCGGTGGACGCGGTACGGCCCGGGGTCACCGCCGAGCATGTCGACGCGGTGGCACGCGCCGTCATCACCGATGCCGGCCTGGGCCAGTACTTCATCCACCGCACCGGGCACGGGATCGGGATCGAGGAGCACGAGGACCCCTATGTGGTGGCCGGCAACGACACGGAGCTGGTCGAGGGCCACGCCTTCTCCGATCGAGCCCGGCATCTACTTCCCGGGCCGGTTCGGGATGCGGCTCGAGGACATCGTCGTCGTGGGAGCGGACGGGGCGGTGCCTCTCAACACCGTCGACCATTCCCTCGTCGTCATCTGATGGACCTCCGCAGGATGGACCCCGCTGGACTCCGATGGACCTCGGCATCAGGGGCAAGGTCGCGTTGGTCACGGCCAGCTCGCGGGCTGGGTCGGGCCAGCGCCGAGGCGCTCGCCGAGGATGGGGCCCGCATCGTGGTGTGCGCACGCCACGAGGACTCGTTGCGCGAAACCGAGCAGGCGCTGGCCGCGCAAGGCGCGGAGGTGCTCGCCATCGTGGCCGACATGAGCGATCCGGCCGCCCCCGACCGGCTCATCGACGCCGCAGTGGCACGGTTCGGTCGACTCGACATCGTGGTAGCCAACGCCGGGGGCCCGCCCCCGGGGGCCGCGCTCGACCTCGACGACGACGCCATTCTTGCCGCCGTGGAGGTCAACCTGCTCTCCGCGGTCCGGCTCGTGCGCGCTGCGCTGCCGCACATGCGGGCCGGTGGGTGGGGGCGGCTGTGTTGCATCTCGTCGTACTCGGTCGTCCAGCCCATTCCCGTGCTCGCCCTGTCGAATACGGCACGGAGCGGCCTGCGGGCGTGGGCCAAGACCGCCGCGGCCGATCTGGCCGCCGAGGGCAGCGGCATCACGCTCAATCTGGTCTGTCCCGGTCCTCACGCCACCGAGCGGATGCGGCAGCTGGGCGGCGGCAGCAGCGGCGGGCCCATGGGAGATCCCGCCGACTTCGGCCGGGTGGTCGCCTTCATGTGCTCGGTGCACGCCGGCTTCGTGAACGGTGCCACCATCGTGGTGGACGGGGGCGCCACCCTCGCGCTGTAAGAACGAGGGAACTAGCGAGCGAACGGCAGCTACGCCGAGTCGCCCGGCGCGGGCCCGCCTCGGACCGGTCGTCGAACCCGACGATGTCGACGATCCGTCCCCCGGTGACGGTCAGGACCTGCCAACGAGGCACCCCACGCATCGGGGCCGTGAGGGCGATCGGGCGCGTCAGCGGCCCGGGGGTCGAACACCTTCAACCCGACCAGGATCTTGTCACCGTGGACGACGGTCTCGGTGACCTCAGCTCGTGTTCCCGAGTCCCTGCCGCGCTGGTACCACTTGAGCACCTGGTCCCGGTTCTTGCAGGCCGGAGAGCGGGCCCCGGGCGCACCCCACCGCACATCGGGGTCGAGAAGGTGCCTGAAGGCGGACAGGTCCGCGCTCGACAAGGCAGTGCTGACCTGCTGCGCCAGACCCTTCATCACATCACTGTGCTCGGGCACATCGTTCCGTTCCGGCCATCGAAACCTCCAACATTTAGTCCGGACCGGCGGATGTGACGGCCGACAGCTCATCGTCGCCCCCTATGCCCGACGAGCGAAGAGCTCGAAGAGCCAGCCTCTTTCTGCCAGGGACGCGTCGACGCGAGCCAGAGGAGCGCCACCACGAGCAGGACCGAGCACAACACCCAACCGAGGGCGGTGGTCCCGACCCCGACGTACTTGAGCCCGGAGGCGAAGATCACGAAGGTGATGGCGGGACGGACGTAACGGTCCGGTGCCCGCGACGAGAGGAACGAACCGACGAGGACGGCGGGAACGCTGCCCACGATGAGCGACGTCGTCACCGACAACTCGATGTGCCCGAAGGCCAGAGCTCCCAGGGCCGCGGCCGCGGTCAGGGGGACCGCTTGGGCCAGGTCGGTCCCGACGAGCTGGTTGGCCCCGATCATCGGATACAGGAACAGCAGGAAGACGATCATCAACGATCCCGAGCCGACAGAGGTGATGCCGACGATGATCCCGCCGATCATCCCGATGGCGACGGTGGGCAGGGGCCGGAGGGTGAGGTTGTGCACGACACCTTGGCGCGTGTGGCCCGCCCGGCGGTCGAGGCCGTAGCGCAGGAGCATGGCCGTGGCGCCGACGAGAAGGGCGGCGCCGAGGGCGATCTGCACGTTGTGCTCGGCCGCGTTGGCGTTGCCGATGAGGTGAAGGAGATAGGCGCCGAGGAACGCCATCGGCACCGACCCCGCCATCATGAAGGCGACCAGGCGCAGGTTCACCGTCCCCCGGCGCAGGTGCACGGCCGCTCCGATGGGCCGCATCACCACGGCGGCGACCAGGTCACTGGAGATGGCCGTCGAGGGCTTCACCCCGAAGAGCAGGATCAGCATCGGGGTCATGAGGGCGCCGCCGCCCGCGCCGGTCATCCCGACCAGGAACCCGATGACCGCACTTCCCAGGACGATGTAGGGATCCAAGTGAGACACCTCCCGCCCAACGTTTGCCGGGTCACCGGGCCCTGCCCGTGACGGCCCCTTCTGTGGCCTCGAAAGAACCTTATGTGACCTCGCACTTCGACGTGGGTTGAGGTGTTGAGAGGTGACGTGAGGTGAGTGAGGAGAGCGGGCTGCTATTGCGCGCGCAGCAGCTGGCCGGCCGTCTTGCCCCGGGCCGCCACCACGGCGGGCACGACCGCCAACAGGTTGGCGACCACGAACACGCCTACCGCCAACACGGCGATCAGCGCGACGGGCACGGTGGCGACGGGCACCGCACCGAGGTTGGCGGCGAATGCCTTCCACACCACCTGGCCCAGGGCCACGCCCAACGGCACCCCCACGACGATGCCGAGCCAGTGCCACCGTCGTCGCCTGCCAGCACACCGCCGCGCCGACTTGGCTGTTCACGAGCCCGAGCCCTTTGAGCAGTCCGATCTCGCGCCGGCGGCGCGCCACGCTTACCACGAGAAGGTGCAGCAGCGTGGCCGCGCCGAACAGCGCCAACACGAACCCGAGGATCAAGGGGAAGTTGACCGCTTCGCCGAAGTTGACCAACGACGTGGGCACCGTGGGCCGCTTGGCGTTCGCGCCTTGGAAGACGCGGACGAAGTGGGCGACGGCGGCCTGTCCCTTGGGACCGGGCACGACCCCCGCCAGCACGGCGAAGCTCTGGCTCGCTTGGTAGGCCTTGGTGCACGTGGTCTGGGTCGGGCCGGGAGGGCATAAGGCGTCCACGTAGCCGCCCAGGGTGAAGGCCGCTCCTGAGCCCAGTCCCCCCAGACCGAACTGTCCGGGGAACGACGCTGTTCCGACCACACGAAACGGTGCTTCACGCGTGCCGCCCTGTGGGACCTGCAGCTTGACGTGCACGGTGGACCCGACGCGGGCACCCACCTGGTGCAGCGTCGTCGAGCCCAGCGCGATCTCGCCGTCACCACCGGGAAGGCGCCCCGATACCCGCGACAGCAGTAAGGGCCCACGGACGCGCTTGCCCTCCACGGCGAAGACGCTCGTCCCGTTGATCGACACTTCGCTTCTGGTGCCGAGCATGATCCCGGTGACGGCGGGGTCGTGTTCCAGGCTGCTCAACTGGGCGGAGATGTTGCCGGATCCATTTTCGTTCGAGATGAGCAATTGATAGGCGTCGCCGTACAACTCGGGAGTGGCGGTCAGGTGCGACAGGCTGGCCCCGAAGACGGCGGTGGCACTCAGCGCCATGACCGCCAGCATCGTGCCGAACAGCGCGGTGCCCACCGGCACGGTGGCGGCACCGCGTCCTCGCTCCAGGGCGTGGCGGACCCCGATCACGACGCTCGGAGGGGCGCCCGCGGCGGCCACGCGGGCGACGATGGTCGAGGGGCGCGTCGTGCGGAAGCGGTCCTCGCCGATGCGCAGGCGCGCGGCGCGCATCGCCGGCCAGATGCCGAGGGCGAGCACCACCACCACGATCAGCGCCGCACCGGCGAGGAGCACGGGGGGATCGAAGGAGAAGCCCGTCGAGGGCTCGGCCAGGCGCGCCTCACCGACGGGGGTGAGTGGGGAGAGGGCGAAGGCGACGACGATGGCGCCGAGGGCCCCGGTGATTGCGATCACGGCGTTGCGGGCCGTGCCGAGCGCCACCAGATGGCGTCGTTCCACGCCCAGGGCGGCGAAGGTCGGGTACTCCTCGCTCTCCACCACGCTCTGGCGACCGAGGGCCTGGCCGATGACGGCCAATCCGGCCAGCGCCGCCAGCAGCGCCAGCACCCACCACCCCACGGCCTGGGGGTGGATCGATGTCGCCACCGCGGTGGCGATGGAGTCCTGGTTCTGGACGAACGCCGGATGGAGGGCCCCGAGTGCGGCTTGAAAGCGGGGCAGATCGGCGGTGCTGCGCAGCTTGACCAGATACTGGTAGGCGAAAGCCGGGTACGCCGGCGCCCGGTACGCGTACAGGTCGTAGGAAGGGACGTCGCCGATCGGGAACTCCGACTCGGCCTGCTCGATCCCCACGACGTGGAATGTGACGGTCGGCCCCAGGGGACGTGGGGAGGCCCCGTTGTTGAAGAGCGCGTGTCGCTGGGCGAGCGTGTAGAACGGCGAGGTGATGACCGTCCCCACGCGGACGCCGAAGTCGGTCTCGAGGTTGTAGGACGCCAGCAGCTCGTCCGGCGACGACGGGTGGGGCATCCGCCCCGACACCAACTTCACCACCCGGCTGCATCCCGGAGCGCGACAACGATTGCAGGGTGAAATTCGAGTTGTTGATGTCGTGCGTGCAGGCGCACGAGACATTCCCGCTACCGAGGACGAAGCCGGTGGTGACCGACGAGACCCCAGGGGAGCTTGGCCAGTTGCGGCAGAGGGTCGAAGTTGAAGATGAGGACGTCGTAGCCGTGGTCGTCGACGAAACGGGGGAAGGCGGTGGCGGTCCGGCGTCCGGCCGCGGTGGCGGCCAGTGCCAAGCCACCGACGACGGCGATCAGCACAGCCAGGATCAGCCAGGAACGCCAACGTCGGCGGAACTCCGCGCCGAACACCAGCCTGACTCCGCCCAAGGTGACCTCCCGGCCCCAGTGTCACCTACAGGGGCGCCGCGCCCAAGGTGGCCAGCCGGTCTCGCAGGTTCGTGGTAGCACGTACCCCTGGTCGAATCCTCGAACCAGGTCCCGAACGGGGCCCCGAACCGCGCCCGGGACCGGGCCCGATCCGCTACCAGCGTTCGACGAGGTGCTCGCGCCCGGGGGGCGGATCGTAGGGCTCGGGCCAGAAGTCGGTGACCTTGGTGATGATGCCGTCGCGGAGCTCGAAGAAGGCGACGGCGAGCGACGACGGTTGGTCTCCGAGCCTCCACCGGAAGAGGAGGCTGCCGTTGTGATCGTCGCCGAGGACGACCTGGGGCTCGAGATGCCAATCGCCCGGGTACTCGGCGTTGAAGGTCACGTACTGGTCGCGGCCGCGGATGCGCTCGCGCGACTGGGGGATCTCGTAGACGACGTCGGGATCGAGCAACTCGGCCAGACCGACCCAGTCCCGACGTTCGAGCCGCGCCGCGAACGCGGTGACGAGATCCCTGCCATCGGTCACGTCTCCCACGTTACGGCCCGCGGCGGAACCGTTCAGCAGGGCCGTTCAAGAGGCGCGTGTCACGAGGCGCGTGTCATGAGGCGCGGGCTTCGCTTGTGACCCGCTCCCGGATCTGGTGCACGCGGGGCCGGGCCCTGAGCACTCGTCTCCTCAGTGCGACCGAGCCTTCGGTGTCGTAGGCCCGACGGAGATCGGCGATGGCCGGCGCGTCCCGGACCGGCGCCGCGGCCACGACCGCGGCCCCGACCTCGTAGGCGTTCTCGGCATCGAGGCATGCGCCGATGAGGAAGTCGGTGTCCTCGCCGTCGTCGGTGGCGGCCAACGCCACCATGGCGCTGACCATCACATCGAGGGCGATGGTGGCGACCCCCGACCCACCGATGGCCAATGTCGAGCCGATGGCGTCGGGCTTGTCCAATTGTTCTGTCGGTGGTTGGGCGCGGTGCAGCGCCTTGACCGCGTATCCGACGGAGCCGACGGCGTCGTGCGCCGATCTCGCCATCGTGCGGGCCGATGATTCGTCGCCACGATCGAGAGCGGCACCGAGCTCTTCCATTGTGGCGTGGGCGCGCTCGAGCTCGGACGCGAGCTGCACCGTCTTCTCCCGCCAATTGAAAGGACGCTGCTGCAGATCGAATGTCATCAGGTGGCCTCCCGGTCATTTCGGCCCGGTGACGGGCCCGGTCGTCGCGCTGGTGATCGGCAACGCTGTCGGCGCCAAATGCTCGGGGCGCGGCATGGCCGACACGGTCGCTGCTAGTGAACATACCCATTGCCGGTTCGTTGTCCTCACGACAGACGCCCAACAGTGAGTCACCATGGCTTCACTCTCGGCAATCAGACACGGGTCGGACAACGATCCGCACACCAAACGACCACGTATACGTGCTCAAATTGAAACACGAATACGAACGCTTTGGGAGACGTGATCTCACTCACCGACGTGAGGTGATGCACTTTCACGCCCAACGACATCGCAACCACCCGGGTGAAATTGCGGCGATTGTTCGTGCCTGACCTGCGTAACGTCGGTTTTGGTTTGTCAATACCCCGCTTGACAGCTACCTTCGCAGGGTGTCTCGCGCCTGGTTTCCAGCGACGAGGAGACGAGCGGGGCCAAGACGAAGCCGACGCACCGTCGCCGCCGCGCTCCTCTGTGCTCTCGTGGCGACGAGCTCCGTGATCGTTCTCGCACCTCGCCCCGCCTCCGCGAATCAGGTCGGCAGTCTCAAGGCGCAGGCGAAGGCGATCGAACAGAAGCTCGTGCAGGAGCAGTTGCAGGCCGACGCCTATCAACAGCAGTACTCGGTGGACTCGGCCAAGGTCGCGGCCGACACCCAGGCGATCGCGCAGGTCGGTCAGCAGCTCGCGCTCGACCAACAGCAGTTCGCCGCGGACACCGCCCAGGTCCGGCAGCTGGCCATCACCTCCTACATGAACGGCGGTCAGTTGACCGGCGCCGACGCGGCGCTGTTCGAGGGCAACGCCGAAGAGGTGCAGTCGGCGAACGAGTACAACTCCATCGCCACCGGCAACATCGAGACGGCCTTGAACCAACTGCAGAGCGCGCAGGACACGCTGCAGAGGCAACAGACGACGCTGCACCAACAGCAGGCCAAGGACCAGGCCGACGAGACCCAGCAGGCGACGGCGCTGAGCCAGGCCACCAGCACCGAGCACGCGCTGGCGGCCGAGCAGAGCCTGGTGACGGGCCAACTCGCCGCTGCGGTGGCTGCGCAGACCGACGCGCTGGACGCGGCGGCCAAGGCGGCCGTGGCTGCTGCCCAGAAAGCCGGCTCCAAGTCGGGTGGCGGCCATAAGCCGGGCGCAGGCGCAGGCGCAGGCGCGGGCGCAGCGGGCGCGGGCGCGGCAGGCGCGAATCCAGGCGCCGGTGCCGCGGCGGGACCGGCCATCCCGGACCCGGCCCTCCCGCCGTTCCTCCAGTGCGTGGTGCAGGCTGAGTCGCGCGGGAACTACGGCGCGGTGTCCCCCGGCGGGACATACATGGGCGCATTCCAGTTCAGTCAGTCGACGTGGAACTTCGCGGCCAAGGCCGCCGGCCTTCCGTATCTCGTCGGCGTGCCCCCCAATCGCGCCACGAAACCCCAGCAGGACACCGTGGCGGTGGCGCTCTACGCGCTCGACGGCGAGCGACCGTGGCTCGGAGACCGTTGTAGCGCCTAGCGCCTAGCGCTCACTCCCGAGCACCACTGCGCCACGGCACCGCGCCCCGGCAAGGACGTACTCAGGCCACGAAGTACTTGGCTTGTGGGTGGGGGCAGATGATGGCGTCGGTGGTCTGCTCGGGGTGCATCTGGAAGCCGTCGCTCACCGTCACGCCGATGCGGTCGCCGCCGAGGAGCTCGACCACCTTGGCGTTGTCCTCGAGGTCGGGGCACGCCGGGTATCCCCACGAGTAGCGCCCGCCTCGGTACTGCTGGCGGAAGAGGCCCGTGAGCGTGGGCCCGTCCTCGTCGGCGAAGCCCCACTCCTCACGGATGCGGTGGTGCCAGTACTCGGCGAGGGCCTCGGCCATCTCCACCCCGAGACCGTGCAGTTTCATGTAGTCCACGTAGTGGTTTTCGGCATAAAGCCGGGCGGTCTCCTCTGAGACCTTGGACCCCATCGTCACGAGCATGAATGCCGCGTAGTCGGGCTCCCCGGACTCGATCGACCGGAAGAAGTCGGCGATGCACAGCCAGGGGTCTTTCTTCTGGCGCGGGAACGCGAAGCGGGTGAGCTCGGTCGAGCGCGTCTCGTCGGTCCACAGCACGAGGTCGTTGCCATCGGCGTTGGCCGGGTAGTAGCCGTAGGCCACCTGGGGCACCAGGAGATCTCCCGCCTTGGCTTTGTCGAGCTCCTCACGCAGCACCGCGGAAATGCGCTCTTTGAAGTCGGCGTCGGTCTCGGCCGGCTCGTCGTCTTTGGCTTTCAGCGGCCGGTAGTTCCACTGGTTGCGGAACAGGGCGGTGAGGTTCAGGTAGGAGGCGATGTCGTCGAGGGCGATGCCCTTGGCTACTCGGGACCCGAGGAACGGCGGCGTGAAGACGCGGTTGTCGGCCGCCACGGTAGGGGCACGGGGTGGTGCCACCACCGAATCGTCGACGGGCAGCTGCGACTTGCGGGGCGGCAGCTTGCGCCCGCCCTGCTCGCGCCCAAATTTCTCGTCTTCCTCGCCCGTCTTCTTCATCTCGACGAGGCGGTCCATGGTGCGCAGTCCCTCGAAGGCGTCCTTGCCGTAGAAGAGGCGGCCCTCGTAGACCGAGCGCAGGTCACGCTCGACGTAGTTGCGCGTCAGGGCCGCGCCCCCCAGCAACACGGGGATGTGGGCCAGGTTGCGGGTGTTCATCTCCTCGAGGTTCTCGCGCATGATGAGCGTCGACTTCACGAGGAGGCCGCTCATGCCGATGGCGTCGGCCTTGTGCTCCTCGACGGCCTGGAGCATCTCGTTGATGTTCACCTTGATGCCGAGGTTCACGATCTCGTAGCCGTTGTTGGTGAGGATGATGTCGACGAGGTTCTTGCCGATGTCGTGCACGTCGCCCTTGACCGTGGCGAGCACCACGGTGCCCTTGCCGCCCTGGTCGGCCTTCTCCATGAAGGGCTCGAGATACGACACGGCCGCCTTCATGGTCTCGGCGGACTGGAGCACGAACGGCAGTTGCATCTCTCCCGTGGCGAAGAGCTCGCCCACCGTCTTCATGCCGGCCAAGAGGAAGTCGTTCACGATGGTGAGCGCGGCGTGTCCGCCCGCCAGCGCCTCGGCCAGGTCGTCGTCGAGCCCGTTGCGGTCACCGTCGATGATGCGCTGCTCGAGGCGGCGTTCGACGGTCCATCCCGTGCGGTCCTCGGCCACCGCTGCGGTGGCGGAGACACCCTCGAAGATGCCCAGGAGCTCCTGGAGGGGGTCATATCCCTCGGTGCGGCGGTCGTAGATGAGGTCGAGGCACACCTCGCGGGCACGGTCGTCGATCTTCGACAGCGGGATGATGCGCGCCGCGTGGACGATGGCCGCGTCGAGCCCCGCCGCCACGAGCTCGTGGAGGAACATGGAGTTGAGCACGTGACGGGCGGCGGGGTTGAGCCCGAACGACACGTTGGAGAGCCCGACGATGGTGAACACGCCGGGCAGCTCGTCCTTGATGCGGCGGGTGCCCTCGAGGGTCTCGATGCCGTCGCGACGGCTCTCCTCCATGCCCGTCGACAGCGGCAGCACCAACGGGTCGAAGATGAGGTCCGAGGCCTCGAGCCCGTAACGCTCCACGGCGATGTCGCGGATGGCGGTGGCGGCGCGCACCTTCCAGTCGGCCGTGCGGGCCTGGCCCTCGGTGTCGATGCACGTGCACACCACGGCGGCGCCGTACTCGCGGGCCAGGGTGAGGAACTTGTCGAGCCGGGTGCCGGGCTCGTCGCCCTCCTCGAGGTTGACGGAGTTGAGGATGGGCCGGCCCCCGATCCACATGAGGGCGGCCTCGACCACGGGCGCCTCGGTGGAGTCGACCATGAGCGGGACACTGGCCTGGGTGGCGAGGCGGCTGGCGACCTCGGTCATGTCCGACACGCCGTCGGCGCCGGTGTAGTCGACGCACACGTCGAGGACGTGCGCGCCTTCCTTCACCTGGTCGCGCCCGATGGCCACGGTGGTGTCCCAGTCCGAACCGAGCATGGCGTCGCGGAACTTCTTGGACCCGTTGGCGTTGGTGCGCTCGCCCACGACGAGGAACGACGTGTCCTGGTGGAAGGCGACGTTGCTGTAGATCGACGACGCGCCGGGCTCGTGCTCGATCGAGGCGGCGGGACGGGGCGCGGGCACGAGGTCCCGGCAGCGCGCCACCACGGCGCGGAGATGCTCGGGGGTGGTGCCGCAGCAGCCGCCCACGACGCTGACACCGAGCTCGGTGATGAACCGCTCGAGATGGTCCGCCAGCTGGTCCGGGGTCAGGTCGTAGTGCATCTTGCCGTCCACCACCGAGGGCAGGCCCGCGTTGGGCTGCGCGGAGACGGGCAGGCGGGCGTGCTGGCACAGGTAGCGGATGGCCTCGCCCATCTCGGCGGGGCCGGTGGCGCAGTTGAGCCCGATGATGTCGGGCCGCATGGGGTCGAGGGCGGTGAGCGCGGCGCCGACCTCGGTGCCCGGGAGCATGCGGCCCGTGAGCTCGATGGTCACCTGGACCTGGAGCGGCACGCGCCGGCCGGCCGCCACCATGGCGCGCTTGGCCGCGTTGATGGCGGCCTTGGCCTGGAGGAGGTCGTAGACGGTCTCGATGAGGATGAGGTCGACCCCCCCGGCGATCAGGGCGGCGGCCTGCTCCTGGTAGGCGTCGCGCAGCGTCGAGGTAGGGGATCTGGCCCAGGGTGGGGAACTTGGTGCCGGGCCCGAGGTTGCCCGCCACCCAGCGGGGCCGCCCGTCGCCGGCGGCCGCGGCGGCCTCGTCGGCGGCTTCGCGGGCCAGGCGGGCCGCGGTCAGGTTGATCTCCTCGACCCGGTCTTCGAGGCCGTACTCGGCCAGCACCACCCCGAACCCCCCGAAGGCATTGGCCTCGACCACGTCGCAGCCGACGTCGAGGAAGGAGCGGTGGATGGCCTTGACCACGTCGGGCCGGTGCAGGACCACGGCCTCGCTGCAGCCCTCGAGGGCGGGCCCGCCGTAGTCATCCGCGCTCAGGTCGGCCAGCTGCAGGCTGGTGCCCATGGCGCCGTCGAAGATCACCACCCGGTCCGGGTGGCCTCGAGGTAGGCGGCGCCGCGCTCGTCCATGGCCATGGCGCCGTGCGCCAGCACAGGAGGAGGAGACGGATGGGGGTCCACGGTCGGGGCCACGATCCGAACAGTCTACGGCCGGAGGTCGCCTTCTCCCTCCCCAAGATGGACGTCCCGGCTGTGGGGCGGGCCGGTCCCGGTCCTGTGGCGGCGTCCCGGCCCTCGTCGCAGAAGGCTTTGGGGGGAGGAGCGTGTGCCGCACCGGTCGGTGGGTGCGCGACCGTCGGTGGATGGGGGGAGGCGGTTAGCATGCGGCGCCGTGGTGAAGATCTACACACGCAAGGGCGACGACGGCACGACGGGGCTGTATTACGGGGGGCGCGTCCGCCAAGGACTCGCCCGCCATCGAGGTGAACGGGGACGTCGACGAGGCCCAGGCCTTGTTGGGCCTGGCGCGGGCCGAGGCCGAGCCGGGATCGGAGCTCGACGGCCTCCTGCTCGACCTCGAACGCGACCTGTGGGTGCTCATGGCCGAGGTGGCCACGGCGCCGGAGAACCGCCACAAGTTGGTCGAGGGGGCGACGCTCGTGACCGGTGCCATGGTGAGCGCGCTCGAGACGCGCATCGACACGCTCAACGAGCGCTTCGAGATGCCCAAGGAGTTCGTGGTGCCGGGGCAGAACCGCGTGTCTGCGGCCTTGGACGTGGCCCGCACCGTGGTGCGGCGGGCCGAGCGCGGCTTCACCGGCGCCGTCGCTCGGCGCCGGGCTCGCACGTCGGGCCCTATCTCAACCGGCTGTCGGACCTGGTGTGGACGATGGCGCGCTGGCAGGAGGGCGAGCACATCGGTCGCGCTCGCTCGGCCATGCCCCCGGCGATCCGCCGCCGATCGACCGGCCGGTGCGCGGCGTGAGCCCCGACGTGGCCTTCACCCGCTCCGCGCTGCTCGAGGTCGCCTGGGCCGACGCCGACGATCCCGCCTCCGTGGCCGACGCCCTCGGTGCGCCCAGCGCACCCGACTCGCCCGACTTGCCCAGCACGCCCGCCTCGCCCAGCACGCCCGGTGCGCCCGTGCGCCCGGTGTGGCCGTCGCCGTGGTGGGCGTTCCCGTGCTCGAGACGTCCGACGGACCGGTGGTGGCGGCGGGTGTTCCCGGCACCGTGGTCGTCAGTGTCGGAGGCGACGCGCTCAGCACCGCCCTCGACCCGACCCGGGCCCGTCAGCGCGGGTTCAAGGGCAAGGTCGGCCAGACCATGGTCGTGGTGGGGGAGCGCAGCGCCCAGGGGTCACTCGGTGCCGAGGCGCCCGCGGTGGTGTTCGTGGGTTGTGGCAAGTCCACCGATGCCGACGGCTCGGTCGGCGCTATTGCCTTGCGGCGCGCCGCCGCCGCGCTGGTCCGGGCCGGCGGCAAGTCCGGAGCCGCTGTGCTCATCCTGCCCGCGTCGGTGGTCGAAACGACCGGGGCCCCCGGCGCCACGGTGCAGGCCGTGGTGGAAGGAGCGGTGCTCGCCGCGTACCGGTTCGTCTCGCACAAGCGCGACAACGACGGGGGCGGGGTCGAGCGGTTCGTGGTGGCCGGCGCCGGCTTCGACAGCGCCGAGCTGGCCGAGGGGACCCGGCGCGGGGTCGCCGTCGCCGACGCCGTGTGTCTGGCCCGCGACCTGATCAACGAGCCGCCCAGCTCCTTGACGCCCACGCGCTTCGCCGAGGCGGCGCAGGAGCACGTTTCCGGTCGTCCCGGCATGAGCATCGAGGTCTGGGACGAGCAGCGCATCATCGACGAGCGGTTGGGGGGCTGCTGGGCGTGGCCCGGGGGTCGGCCGAGCCTCCCCGGTTGCTGAAGATCTCCTACGAGCCCGCCGACCCGGTCACGGTGGAGGGCCGGGTGCCGCACGTGGTCCTCGTGGGCAAGGGCATCACCTTCGACTCTGGGGGGCTCTCGCTCAAGACGGCCGACGGCATGGTCACCATGAAGACCGACATGAGCGGAGCCGCCGCGGTGCTCGCCGCGGTGTCGGCGTGCGGCGACATGGGTGTGCGGGTTCGGGTGACGGCCATCGCGCCCACGACCGAGAACATGCCCGGCGGTCGGGCCACCAAGCCCGGCGACGTGCTCACCATCCGCAACGGTCGGACCATCGAGGTGCTCAACACCGACGCCGAGGGCCGCCTCGTCCTCGCCGACGGGCTGACCCTGGCGACCGAGCTCGAGCCCGACGCCATCATCGACCTGGCCACGCTCACCGGCGCGTGCGTGGTGGCGCTCGGCATGTCGATCGCGGGGTTGTTCGGCTCCGACGAAGGCCTCATCGACAAGGTGCGGGCCGCATCGGACCGGGTCGGTGAGGGAACCTGGCCGCTGCCGCTCCCCGAGGAGTACCGGTCGCACATCGACTCGGAGATCGCCGACATGAAGAACGTCGGCAAGGGTGGCCAGGCCGGTGCGATCTCGGCCGCCCTGTTGCTCGCCGAGTTCGTCGAGGAGGTGCCGTGGGTGCACCTCGACATCGCCGGTCCGGCCCGTTCCGACGAGGACAACGGGATCCTCGCCAAGGGCGGCACCGGCTTCGGGGTGCGCACCCTGCTGGAGCTGCTCGAGAACTACGGCTCGGACTGAGCTTCCCGGTCCAGCAGGGCTTCCCGGCCAGCCGGCCTCCGGTCAACCGGCCCGCCGGTCAGCCGGGCTTTCGGGTCAGCTGGCCCGGCCGGGTGGGTGACGCCGGGGTCGCGGTCGGTCATGTCGGCCCAGCGGGCGTCGGCGAGTTGGGCCAGGGCCACCAGATGGGCGCGCTCGCGGGTGCCGAAGCGCCAACCGGGGCGCCCCGCCGCCAGCACGAGGTCCCAGGCGTTGAGGTCCACGAACCCCACGTCTCCACCTTCGGGCCCGATGGGGCGAAGGCCGGTGTCGGTGTTGTCGGCGCCGACTCCCGCGGCGCGCGCGCCTCGGTGAGCGACGCCGCCAGCCACTGGGTCGCAGGCGGTCGACCCTGCGAAGCGATGACTGAGGCGCCTTCGACGTCGAGGACCGCGCTCCAGGTGGCGTCGAGCTCGGCGCACACCCGTGATGCCAGCGCGCCGAGTACGCCGTGCGGGGTGCGCTCCTTCAGGATGATGAGCGCGGTGGTGTAGGCCTCGAGCCGGCGGTCATGGCGTCGTCCGGACACGGGCCGGACGTCTTGCAATGCCACGCCGTCGACCTCTGCCACCTCGCTGAGGAGGAGGGAGAGGTGTTCGCCGTCGGCCAGCTCGACGACGAACTCGTCCACAGCCTTGCCGTCGCGGTGCTCGACGACCTCGACCGCGACCAGGTCACCGCGGACCGCGCCGATCCGGCTGGCAACGGCGCCGAGCGCGCCCGGCCTGTCGGGCAGCTCCACCCTGAGCAGAAAGGTCGCCACGTTCCCAGACTACGACCGCCACGTGAACGCTCCATTTCCTCGTTGCTTCGCGGCCGTGAACCGTTGCTCGCCTGTTGTCGAAATGACCACCGGGGAGTGCGACGGCACCACGTGGAGTGCGAGCTCCGACGACGTGAGGCAGTGAGGCGGTTAGGCGGTGTCAGGCGGGGCGGCCGGCTCCGGCCTCGTGGGCCCGGTAGGCCCACGCCCACTGGGCCGCTTCGTGGGCGATGGCGGGGTGGACCTGCCACCGGACGAGCTGGAGCTCGACCTCGGGCCGGGCGTTGTCCGAGGCCAACAGGGCGAGCGCCAGGCGCCGGGCGTTGCGACGGGCTGTCTCGAGCACCGGGGACGATCGCACCGGGGTCATCCATTGCGCATGACGGTGCTGCAGTGCGTCGGGAAGGCGCTGGAGATGGCGCCGGGGCATGGGAGGAATGCGGCGCCGGACCGCCAGGGTGGTGGGTCCCTCGGGCTTCGCCATCTCGAAGGTCGACGCAGCGGGCCAGCGCGCGGCGGAACGGCGATTGGCGTCCGTGCGCGGTCACCGAGTCCCAGGGCGCGGGCGGTGTCGGCCAGGCTCGAGGTCGAAGCCGTCGGGGTTGTCGTCGAGCCCGGCCGCGAACCGTCGCATCAACCAGGTGCACGTCGGGCCGAGGATCCCCAACCAGAACGTCTCGACGTAGAGCGAGCGGGGGTCGTAGCCGAGGTGGTCGATGACCGGGTCGGGCCACCCGACGATGCGGATGGTCTCGACCTCCGTCGCCGGGGTCGCCTCATCGACGGCGGCCTCGACACAGAATCGACGGCGGCCTCGGCCACTGAGTCGGCGGCGGCTTCGACGACGGCCTCGACGACGGGTTCGGGGACGGGACGCAGGGCATCGGGACGAACGGAAGGGACGGGAACGACGGACATATCTGCTCCAGCTCACGTTGGCGGGACGGGACAGGCCGCACCCTCGCGCCCCGACCTCGCCGTCGACCTGGCTGACGACCGGCGGATGTCCTGGCCGCGGGCCGCAACTCCTGGCCTGCGTCCGGCTCGCCGACTGAAGCGCAGTTCGCTCAGCGCGCTCCGGCCGCCTGGGCCTGGGCCCAGGTGTAGGTGTAGGCCGGGCTCCCCGTCATGAGCACGAAGAGCATGGCGTCGCTTGTCCACGGGCGTCCGACGCCACCGTCGCCTCGGCCGCGCCCATGACGAGGATGCCGTGCGAGGCGGCGACCTGCGACGCGTTGAACCCGAGGATGTTGTCACGGTGTCCCCAGCACGACGCTCGGGGTGCTCGGCGGTGCAGTCGATGTCCCCGGACCCCGGTCCGTCGTCGTACATCCAGTTGTAGTTCGAGCCCAGTGGGCCCGCCGCCTCGGCCCAGTTCGAGGCCCAGCTCATCACGGTGGACCCGGGCGGCACCGACGACGGGGTGGGGTCGGTGTTGGCCGCCGCCGCGTTCTGCGCGTCGGTGTTGAGCTGCGCCACCATCCCGACGATCGGCGGGCAGGCCCCGGTCGACGCGTTCGATGTCGGCGAGCACGAAGAGCTGCTCGCCCGGAGTGAGGGCGGCGAAGTTCGACGGCAGCACCATGGCACCGAGGCCCTCGTCGGCGCGCGCCGCCGTCGTCGCCTGGATGGTGGCGGAGATGCACGCTGCGGACTGATGCCCGACTGTCGGCACGCCGATGCGAAGTCCGGTGACTCGGCGATGTTCCCCGGCGGGATGGTTGGGCGGCAGGATCACGTGCGACGCCACCGGGATCACCGGCGGTGTCGTCGGACGCGGTGTCGTCGGGCGTGGCGCCGGAGGATGCGTGGTGGGGGGAGCGATCGTGGTCGGGGCCACGGGAGGTGGCGGCGCCGTGGTGGTGACCGGCGGGGGAGCCGTGGTCGTGGGCGCGACCGCCGGGGGGCGCAGGAAGCTGATCCAGGGCCGCGGCTTCACCTGGCCCCGCCGCGGGCGGGGTGGCGGAACGGGCCGGCGCAGGCGCGAGCGCGGTCAGGATCACCAGGGTCAGAGCCACCAGAGTGACTGCCCCGACCAGGGCGGACGTGCCCGCGACGGGCATGCGGCGGAGCAGGACGCGAGGTCGCGTCTCGAGGCTCGACACACCTTGGTTGTCGGCATCGGCTCAGAGCCGCTTAAGACCTCACCCTGCGTGACGCCCGTGGCCCGCACCCGTCCCGGGCAGCCACAACACCTCGAAAACGTCGCCCACCACCCCTGATGCCTGCTCCGCGGGCACGCCGTGACCCACGATCGGACAACGACGATGGGGGAGGGCGGCGGTGTCGGGTTACGCCGGGTGGGTGCACGATCGGTTGCAGCGGGTCCGACGAACGGCCCGATCGAGAACTCCCAACCGGGTCCCCGAGGTCGCGCCCACGACCCGGAAACGGTGTCGCGCCCCGCTGTGCCGGCGTCTCCGGGTGGCACAACCGGGGTCGTCTGTGCAAGTCGAAGTCCTGCCTGTGCGCGTCCGACTAAGCGCAGCGCCACGCCTAGGATCGGAAGTGATGTGCCTGTGTCGTTGGTGAGCGGGGCACATGCATCGAGTCTGCAGGTCAGCCTGCGGGAAGGGCTGCACGTCGACCGTGCACCACACCCGGGTCCGCGCCGTGGTGAGCGACCGGTGGGTGGAGCGAGGTCAACGTGATCTCGCAGGGATCGGAGTACTGAGTTGATGGACGACGTCACGGGGGGGCAGGACGAGCCGAAGCGGCCCGTCGTGTCTCGTCGGCGCGGGCTCGGCAAGGGGCTCGGCGCCATCCTCCCGGGTGCGGAAAGCGTCGAGGAGCCCTCCCCACCGGACGACCTCACCGGCCTCCCCAGCCGGGCGGTGCTCGACGAGCGGTTCGACGAAGCCGTGGCCCGGTGCCGCGAGGACCGTGCGTCGCTGGCGGTGCTCGTGGTCGCCCTGGACGGCTTCAGTGATGTGAACGAGCTGCACGGCCACAGCGTGGGGGACAACCTGCTCCGCGACGCGGCGGAGCGCTTGTCGGCGTCGCGACGGAAGTCCGACACCGTGGCGCGCTTCGCCGGCGACGAGTTCGTCCTGGTGTGCCCGTATGTGGCGTCGTCGGAATACGCCTGTCAGATGGCGGGTCGGATCCTCGAGGACCTGAGCCGACCGACGACCGTCGACAAGGTCGAATTCCAGCTGTCGGCCAGCATCGGCGTGGTGGTCACCTCGCCGAAGGACACGCAGGAGAGTGCCCCCACCCTCGAGACACTGCTGGGGGACGCGTCGCTCGCCATGCGACGGGCCAAGGACGAGGGCGGGGCGTCGTGGAAGTTGTTCGACCCCTCGATGCGCGAAGACGTCGTGGTGCGCTCTCAGAACCGCCAGGACCTGCGTGCCGCACTGGAGGAGGACGGTCTCGTCCTCGAATACGAGGACATCGTCGACCTGGGCTCGGGGGTGGCGATCAGTGAGTCCGCGATCCTGGTGTGGAGCCAACCGGGGCCAGAGGTGGATCAACCCCAGGCGCCTCTCGATCTCGTCGACGAGGCGGGGCTCGCCGTGCCGATCGGTCGGTGGGTGCTGGACCAGGCGCTGTCGGACATGAGTGTCCGCCACGCCGGGTCGAGCCTGCCGGCGCACTTCCGGGTATGGGTGAAGGTGGCGCCGTCACTGGTGGCGGATCCGGAGTTGGTCGCCATGATCGACGAGCTCACCGCCACGCACGGGCTGTCTCCGTCGGTACTGGGACTGGACATACGCGAGCCCTCTGCGGCGACGCTCGGCATCCACCGAGTCCAACCTGCGCGAGCTCCACGAGCGTGACGTCGTGGTGGCGCTCGACGACTTCGGGGCGGGTCAGTCGAATCTGGGGCTGTTGCAGCGACTGCCGATCTCCGGGTTGAAGCTTGCTCCCGACCTGGTGGCGGCCCTCGGTGAAGACGCCGACACCTCCGACGCGGGCGCAGCCGCCCATCCGGCCGCGCTGGAAACAGACAACGACTCCCGAGCGCAGACCTTGAGTCGCGAAGCCGCCGCTCTGGTGCGCGGCCTTATCGAGCTCGGCCGGGCGCTCGAGCTCACCGTCGTGGCGCAAGGTGTCGAGTCCGGGCCCCAGGCGGCCGCGTTACGGGCACTCGGTTGTGAGTATGCGCAGGGGCCGTTCCTCGTCGGACACGATGTCGCCGCCGACCTCCATGACGTCACCGACGATGTGCCCGAAGACAAGCCCCAAGACAAGCTCGAAGACGAGCCCGAGCAGACCGACGAGCCCGAGGACGAGCCCGAGGACGAGGACGAGCAGACCGCACCCGAGCGCCCGAGCAGACAGACGAGCCCGAGCAGACGACGAGCCCGATGCCCAACCCGCCGCCGAGGTCGAAGCCTCACCTGCCCCGTCGCCACCCGGCGAGTCGCTGTGGGCACCGGGAACCCTGACCAGCTGACTGACATCCCGGCGGTTGCACCCGCTGCCTGAGGCGCTGGGGCAGAGTGAAGGCCCGTGATCAACGTCCACTTCGTGTTCCTCGGCGCTGCCATCAGCGCCGTGGGCCAGGCGCTGTACGTGGTGGACACGGTTCGAGGCCGCAACCAGCCCAACCGCGTGACGTGGCTGTTGTGGGGGATCGCTCCGCTCCTGGCATTCGCCGTCGAGATCAACGATGGCGTAGGACTGCGGTCCCTGCTGACGTTCATGGTCGGCTTCGGTCCGCTCGTCGTGTTCGCGGCCTCCTTCGTCAACCGGAATTCGGTGTGGAAGCTGGGCCCTCTCGACTACACCTGCGGAGCCCTGTCGATCGGCGGGACGATCGGTTGGGTTGTGACCCGACAGGGCCTGGTGGCGTTGGGCGCAGCCGTGGCCGCCGACGCGCTGGCGGGAGTGCCCACGCTCATCAAGTCGTGGCGACGCCCCGACTCCGAGAGTGGCAGCATCTACATCGGCTCCTTCGCCAATGCCGTGATCACGCTCCTCACCGTGAAGCACGTGTCCGCGCCGGTCGTGACCTTCCCGCTGTACATCGGGATTCTCTCGCTCGTGCAGATCACCCTTGTTTCCGGACGTCGTCGGCCCGCGTTTCCGACGCGAGCCGGCCCGCGCCGAGACGGCAGAGCGAACGGCGGCCACTTCAGACGTCGAGGAGTGACGTCTCGTCGATCCCGAGGGAGCGCAGCATCCGGCCCAGGCCGAGAAAGGCGGCCAGGCAGATCGTCAGGTCGAGGATCTCGGCGTCGGTGAAGCACTCCGACAGTCGCGCGAAGAAGGCGTCGTCGATGCCGAGGTGGTCCAGGGCGAAGCGCTCGGCGTACTCGATGGCCAGTCGTTCCTGGGCGCTGTAGCGGCCCTCGACGTCGTGGTCGGCGACGTGTCGGTAGAAGTCCTCAGTGACCCCTTGCTCCTTTACCGACTCGGCGCGGAAGGCGAGGCACACCGGACAGTCGTTGAGCTGTGCGATGCGGATGCGAGCGGCTTCTCGCACCCGCACGGGGAGGATGCTCTTGTTGTAGGCGGCGTCGACGAGACGGTTCACGGCCCGGCCCATCTCGGGGCGGAGGTTCCAGATCTGAACGGCGTCGCCGCCTTCGCCGGCGGGCACGGCAATGCGGGCCACGAGCCCAGCCTACGACCCCGCGGTGCGGTCCACCGGCCGCGCAACACCCAGCACCGGCCGCGCAACACGCGGCACCGGCCGCGACGAGCTCACCATCGACCCCGGTGGACGACCTCGGAGCTTTGTCGCCTTCCTCGCGACAGGGACGCGGATGGGGGATCGTCCCCACCCGGCGCACCCATGAGCACCGCCCCGACATAGCGGCGGTCGTCGGGAACACCGAGCGCGTCGCGCAGAGCCGCCTCGCCCCGGAAATTCCCGAGGAAGCACGCGCCGAGCCCCGCATCGGCGGCGGCGAGCAGCATGACCATCACGGCGAAACCGCCGTCGACGAACCAGTAGGGCACGGGCCATTCGCCTTCGAGGCCGCCCACCTCGTTCTCCGAATGGTCAGGTTGGTCAGAGCGGTCAGGACCGCGTTTGTCGGGCTCGAAGTAGCGGGCCCGGTAGGCGTCGGGGTCGACGAAGAGCGCCACGACAACCGGGGCGCGCTGCAGGCCCGTCCACCGCCGGGATCGGGCCCGCCACTCTGCCGTGGTGGTGGCGTCCCAGAAGGCAGCCGACTCGGCGGGCCCGGCGAGCACGACGGCGTCCCACCCCCCGGTGTTGCCGGCCGAGGGGGCCCGGCAGGCCAGGTCGAGCACCCGGTCGAGGACCTCGGTGGGGACGGGCTCGCCGGAGAAGCTGCGCACCATCTTGCGCCGGCGCACGGCGTCGGCCAGCTCCATGGACGTGCAACCTACCGACCCGCCCTCACCCCGGGAATGTTGACCCCACTGGTAGGGTTTAACGGTAGGCGGCGAGGTCCTGTCGCCGAAGCAACCGGGAAGGTCGTGAAACGTCGTGGCCAGTGCGAGAGAGCTGTTGACCCAGGCCAAGTCGGCCATCCGCGAGGCCAAGGCCGACGAGGTCCAGCCGCGCCTCGACGAGGACGGGGTCGTGTGGCTCGATGTACGGGAGCCCGACGAGTACGAGCAGGGCGCCATCCCCGGGGCGGTCCACCTCCCGCGTGGGCAACTCGAGTTTTCCGTCGAGGGGAGGATCCCCGACAAGTCCACTCCCGTCGTCGTGTACTGCGCGGCCGGTGTGCGTTCCGCGTTCGCGGCCAAGACCATGACCGACCTCGGCTACAGCGACGTGGTGTCGCTCGTGGGCGGGTTCAACCGCTGGAAGGACGAGGGCCGTCCCTGGAAGACCCCGCAGACCCTGACGCCCGAGCAGCGCAACCGCTATCAGCGCCACCTCCTCGTATCCGAGGTGGGGGAGAAGGGTCAGCTCAAGCTGCTCGACTCGCGCGTCCTGCTCCTCGGTGCGGGGGGTCTCGGCTCGCCCGCCGCCCTCTACCTGGCCGCGGCCGGGGTAGGCACCATCGGCATCATCGACATGGACGTGGTCGACGCCTCGAACCTCCAGCGCCAGATCCTGCATTCCATGGACCGCATCGGTGAGCGCAAGGTCGACTCGGCCAAGAAGACCCTCACCGCGCTCAACCCCGACGTCGACGTCGTCACCTACGACGTGCGGCTCGGCGCCGACAACATCCTCGACATCATCGACGGGTACGACCTCATCGTCGACGGCACCGACAATTTCCCGACCCGGTACTTGGTCAACGATGCTTCTCTGCTCAAGCGAATTCCCGTCGTCCACGGATCGATCTTCCGCTTCGAAGGCCAGGCCACGATCTTCGACCCCTACAACGGGCCGTGCTACCGGTGCATGATCCCCGAGCCGCCTCCCGCCGAGCTGGCCCCGTCGTGCGCCGAGGCCGGTGTGCTCGGCGTCCTGCCCGGCATCATCGGGTCGATCCAGGCCGTCGAAGCCATCAAGATGCTCCTGCACATCGGCGACCCCCTCGTGGGACGCCTGCTCGCCTACGACGCTCTGGAGGAGTCCTTCCGCACCTTCAAGGTGCGCCGTGACCCGCAGTGCCCGGCGTGCGGAGAGAACGCCGCGCCCATCGTCATCGCCGAGTACGACGACCTGTGCATGCCCCACACCGCCACGGCGCCGCAGTCCACCCCCGCCTGACGGTTTCCCGGCCCGGAAGTGTCCGGGACTGGGCGTTGACCCCCGGCAGTCCGTAACCTGGGACGCGTGGGCGACGAGGTACGGCGGACCGATTCCGGCATCGAGATCAAGCCGGTGTACACGCCGGCCGACCTCGAGGGCTGGGACCCCGGAGCACAGTTGGGCGAGCCCGGCCAGGCCCCGTACACGCGGGGGATCTACCCGAGCATGTACCGGGGCCGGCTGTGGACCATGCGCCAGTACGCGGGGTTCGGGACCGCCGAGGACACCAACGAGCGGTTCAAGTTCCTCTTAGGCGCGGGCCAGACGGGACTGTCGTGCGCCTTCGACCTCCCCACCCAGATGGGTCTCGACTCCGACCACGCCCGGGCCGAGGGCGAGGTGGGCAAGGTCGGGGTGGCCATCGACTCGCTCGCCGACATGCGGCTGCTGCTGGCGGGACTGCCCCTCGACAAGGTCACGACGTCGATGACGATCAACGCCACCGCGGCGATTTTGCTGTTGTTCTACGAGTTGGTGGCCGACGAGCAGGGCGTGGCCCCCGACGCGCTGGGCGGGACCATCCAGAACGACATCTTGAAGGAGTACGTGGCGCGCGGGACCTACATCTACCCGCCCCGCAGCTCGATGCGGCTCATCACCGACACTTTCGCCTACTGCGCCGAGCGGATGCCCAACTGGAACAGCATCTCCATCTCGGGCTACCACATCCGCGAGGCCGGTTCGACGGCGGTGCAGGAGATCGCCTTCACCCTCGCCGACGGCATCGCCTATGTCGAGGCGGCGCTGGCGGCCGGGCTCGGGATCGACGATTTCGCACCTCGCCTCAGCTTCTTCTGGAACGCGCACAACAACCTCTTCGAAGAGGTGGCCAAGTACCGCGCCGCCCGGCGGATGTGGGCCAAGATCATGACCGAGCGCTTCGGGGCCAAGGACGAGCGGTCCAAGCTGCTGCGGTTCCACACCCAGACCGGGGGGTCGACGCTCACCGCCCAGCAGCCCGAGGTCAACATCGTGCGGGTCACCCTCCAGGCCCTCGCCGCGGTGATGGGCGGGACCCAGAGCCTTCACACCAACGGCTTCGACGAGGCCCTCGGGCTCCCCACCACCAACGCGGCGAAGATCGCGCTGCGCACCCAGCAGGTGATCGGCTACGAGTCCGGCGTGCCCGACACCGTCGACCCCTTGGCGGGGTCGTATTTCGTGGAGCAGCTCACCGACGAGGTCGAGCGCGCCGCGTGGGACTACCTCGAGCGCATCGACAACCTGGGTGGGGCCGTCGCGGCGATCGAGGCCCGCTTCATGCAGGGCGAGATCGAGATGGCCGCCTATGAGTTCGCCAAAGCCGTCGACGACGGCGAGAAGATCGTGGTGGGCGTGAACCGGTTCACCGACGAGGCGACGGAGCCCACCGAGGTGTTCCCCATCGATCCCGCCCAGCAGCAGGCGCAGATCGAGCGCACCCGGCGGGTGCGGGCCGAGCGCGACCAATCCGCCGTCGACGCCGCGCTCGCCGATGTCGCCGCTGCGGCACGGGGTACGCAGAACCTGCTCGTCCCCATGCGCGAGGCGCTGCACCGCATGGCGACACTGGGCGAAGTCTCCGACGTCCTGCGCGAGGTATTCGGCGTCTACCAGCCGAGCTGACCGCTCACGTGAGGCGACGGGGGCCCCGCCCCACCGCATGACATCGGTGATGGTGCCTGCACCTTGTGAGTAGAGGAAGACGCGTCCCCCGACGGCGCGCGTCCTACGGGCTGGGTGGGTGTGGGCGCACATGAGCGACGCCCACACCCTCCGGCAGCCATGGGCTCTTACTGCTTGACCATACTGAGGGTAATGCTCCCATCATCGTCGCGAATTCCGCATGTTCTGCACAGCGAAGGACCACGTAGGTAGTTCCTCGCGTCCGGTGTGGTGGTTTTCTCGGGTTCGCCGTTGATCCGCTGTTGTCAAGATGACACTCGGATTCACGGGCGTAGCCCGGTACCGATTAACCCACCAAAATCGGAGGGGGAAGATGAGAATTCGGAAGAGCTTGTTGATTTTGACCGCGGTGATGCTGCCTGTAGCCAGCGTGGCATTGCTCGAGGGCACCGCCTTCGCCAAGAAGGTGACCGGGACCGGGAACCCCGCCTGCAACTTCGGAGGCACGATCAACTTCAACCCGCCGCTGACGTCGGCCGGTACCCCCGGGGTGAAGAAGGAGATCACCACGGTCACCGCGAGCCTGAGCTCGTGTACGGGAGGGACCCCGGCGCCGCCGGCATCGGTCGTCGCCGTGAAGGCCATCAAGACCAAGACTCCCAAGGGACAGAACGGCGCAACGTGCTCCAGCTTCACGTCCTCGGCCGGGTCGGCCAAGGTCAAGGTGAAGATCAACTGGACCGGCATGAAGCCGTCGAAGTTCACCGTCGTTGGTCTGCACCCGTCCATCAACGGTTCGGGCGAGGTGGGCTTCACCGGCAGCTTCCCGGTGGCCGGTTCCTACGCCGGTACGGGACACCTCGGGGTCTTCCTCACCCCGGCGAGCTCGAGCGCCATCGCAACGTGCAGTGGGAGCATCTCGTCGCTCTCGATTGACCGGGCGAACAGCACGGGGTCGCTGTAACACAACCGCACGCACTCTCCGCACACTGCGAAGAGCGCGTCGTTCGGATCGCAAGAGGGTGGGCTTCGGTCCACCCTCTTGCGCGTCCGGGCCCCAGGAGCGTCTCCGATTGGGAGAAGGCCGTCGAAGAGCAGATCGAGCGGTCAGTGTTCGCCCGTCGGCCGATGTCGCCGCCGCGGCACTGGGCACGCAAAACCTGCTCGTCCCCATGCGCAAGGCGCTGCACCGCGTGGCGGAACTGGGCGAAGTCTCCGACGTCCTGCGCAAGGTGTTCGGCGTCTACCAGCCGAGCTGACCGCTCACGTCAGGCGATGGGGGCCCCGCCCTACCGCATCACATCGGTGATGGTGCCCCGCAGTGGCTTGTGACGGCGAACGTCGTGAGAGAGCCCAGACCGAGCTCGATAGCCAACGTGGGCTTCGGTTCTCGCCTATGGAGTGGTGACCCGACCGATCGTGCTGTTGCCAATGTCGGTGAACCACAGGGCGCCGCCGGGACCGGCCGTAATGGCAAACGGGTCGAGGATGCTCGGGTCCGTGTAACTCGTCACCACTCCCGAGGTCGTGATCCGCCCGATCGAGTTGGCGCTGCTGTAGTTCGTGAACCACAGCGCCCCGTCGGAACCGGTGGTGATGGAATGCGGCCCGGAGATGAGCGGGCTGGCGAAGCTCGTCACCATGCCCGAGGTCGTGATCCGCCCGATGGTGTTCCGCCCGTGGTCGGTGGGGGTGGAGGCGTTGAAGCCGCCGTTGGTGAACCACAGGGCCCCGTCGGGGCCGGCCGTGATGCCCGTCGGGCCGCCGATGGTCGGACCGGTGTAGTAGCTCACCACGCCCGAGGTCGTGACCCGTCCGATGGAGTCGCGGGCGAGGATCGTGAACCACAGGGCCCCGTCAGAGCCGAAGGTCATGTCGAACGGCTCGTAGATCCTCGTGCCGGTGTTGATCGTGATCGCCCCCGAGGTCGTGATCCGGCCGATGAAGTCTCCGCCGAAGACCCCACCCGCCGCGTTGGCGAACCATACGGCGCCGTCGGGACCAACCGTGAGGTCGCCGGGGGCGAGGCCCGGGGCGGTGTAGTAGGAGACCGCGCCGGAGGTCGTGATCCGTCCGATGGCGTTGAAACCGTTGCTGGTCGTCGTGAACCACAGCGCCCCGTCGGGGCCGGCGATGACATCGTTCACCGGGCCCACGGGGTAGAACGTCTCGGCCCCGGAAGTCGTGATCCGTCCGATGGAACCGGTGTTGGTGGAGAACCACAAAGCGCCGTCCGATCCAGCGGCAATGCTGTACGGCTGGTAGTCGGTGCCGCAGAAGGGACCACCGCTGATCCGGTAGATGGTGAACGGAGCACTACCCGAGCCACACAGGGGACCCAGGACGATGGTCCCGGTCACCGTGGTCGACCTGACGCCCCGTCGCTGTGCGCATCCAGAGGCCAGCGTGGATGGGACGTTCATGGTGAGAGTGGCAAAGCCCGGGAACGAGATGGTGGCGACGTTGTTCGTCACCGTGGTCGGCCTGAGGGTCACCCTTCTGTGCCCCAGAGGGCGGGTCGACCATCTGATGTTCCCGGATACCGGCGCGTTGGTCGAAGAAAGGGTGCGGCACGCCAAGGGGGGTCGTGCAAAGGTCCCCGTGAACGCGCCATGGGTGAGGTCGAGATCCAGGACGTGCGCAACGTCGTCTGTGGCGCAGCCAGACAGCGAGGCCCGAATCGAGGACCGCGTGGTGCCACCGCCGGATGCGGTGAGTGATGGGGAGAAACTGAGCTTGGCGGAGAACGAGCACTGCACCGAACCCGAAGCCTCGGTGCGGGCGAACGCAGGCGAAGATGTCATTGTGAGCAACCCAACACCCATGGCCAAGGCGATTGCCAAGCGGTACAGGCGCGACCGAGGTCTTTTGACGGTCCGTCGCCGCCCCAGGTGAATCCGCCCCAGCTGGATCATCGGCCCGCTCCCGCAAGTTGGCCCTCTGAGCCTGAAGGGTAGCCCCCAAGGGAGATTCGGTGCCCGGCGAATCCGCGACGGCGCGATTCCGCCCTATCCGAGGCTCAGCCGGCGTGGCTCAGCAGGTGGCCGCGCAGGGTGGGGTCGGTGGCGGCGTCGATAGCCGTCCACGCCATGCCCACCGCGCCGTCGAACACCGCTCGTTCGGCCGACTCCCCGAGACACGCGGCTGCGAACTCAGCCTGGTGGTTGACCGCACCGTGCGTCTCGATGCCGATCATGGGGTGGATCGACGGCAGCGCCAGCGAGATGTTCGCCATGTCCGTCGAGATGGTGGGACGCGCTTCGATCCTGTCGTCCGCGGTGTAGCGCCGGCCGAGCTCCTCGGCATTGTGCCGCCACGCCTCGAGGAGGAGGTCGTCGGAGACCATGTGCGAGTACGTGGGCGCCAGGTCGCGGATCTCGAGCGAGCTGCCCGTGGCCAGGCCGCCCGCTTCGAAGCAGCGCTCGATGCGCGGTCGCAGCACGGCCAGGTCTTCGAGGGTGCGGGCCCGCACCATGAACCGACCCGTCGTCTCCTCGGGGACGATGTTGGGGGCGTCGCCCCCTTTGGTCACGATGCCGTGCACCTGGTCGCCGCGTCGCAGGTGCTGGCGGATGAGCCCGATGGCCACCTGGGCCACCACCATGGCGTCCGCGGCGTTGACACCCTGCTCCGGTGACGCCGAGGCGTGCGCGGCCCGGCCCCGGTAGCGCACCTCGAGGTGGTCGACGGCCAGGCACGTGGCCACGAGGCGGTCCTCGGGCCAGGGGTGGACCATCATGGCCGCGTGGGCGCCGTCGAAGGCGCCGCGTTCCAGAAGCAGCACCTTGCCGCCCCCACCCTCCTCGGCGGGCGTGCCGAGCACCGTGACGTTGAGCCCGAGGTCGTTGGCCACGCCCGCCAGTGCCATCCCCGCCCCGAGCGAAGCGGCCGCGATGAGGTTGTGCCCACAGGCGTGTCCCACCGCCGGCAAGGCGTCGTACTCGGCGCAGATCACGATCGACAACGGCCCCGAACCGACCCGACCGCGCACGGCCGTGGGGAGGTCGTAGGGCCCGCGCTCCACCGCGAAGCCGGACTCGTCGAGCATGTCGCCCACGCGCTGCGCGGCGCGGACCTCCTCGAAACAGAGCTCGGGCTCGTGGTGGATGGCGCGGCTCAGCCCCACGAGGGCGGGCTGGAGGTCCTCGGCGGCCCGGCGCGCGGCGCGCTTGGCCGCAGCGGCGTCCGCGCCCACGGCGCCCACGCCGCTCACTCGATCACGGCGATCACGTCGCCGGGCCCCACCGAGTCGCCCGCCGCCACCTTGACCTCGACGACGGTGCCCGCCTTCTCGGCGGTGATGGCGTTCTCCATCTTCATGGCCTCGAGCAGGCACACGGTCTGGTTCACCTCGACGATGTCGCCCGGGGCCACCAGGATCTTGACGATGGTGCCCTGCATGGGGGCGGTGACCGATCCCGACCCCGACCCCGCCACAGCCGCTCTCGGCTTGTGGGGTCGCGTGCCAGCGCGCGTCCCCCCATTGCCGTTGGAGGCCTCGGGCACCCACAGGCGCACCTCGTAGCGGCGCCCGTCGACTTCCGCCGTCACCTCCCGCAGGACCCGGGGCCCGCTGTCGTCGGTACCCGAAGACGCCGCCCCCGCCGATGGTGCCGCCGGCACCAGGGTGGCGAGGTCGAGGGTGTCTTCCACCCATCTCGTCGAATGGCGGCCCTCGATGAAGTCGGGGTGCGACAGGATCACCACGTCGGCGGGAATGGTGGTGGCGACGCCGGTGATCACGGTCTCGTCGAGGGCCCGCAGCATGCGGCGCCGGGCCGACTCGCGGTCCGAGCCCCACACGATCAATTTGGCGACGAGATTGTCGTAGAACTGGCTCACGGTGTCGCCCGCTTCGTAGCCGGCGTCGAGCCGGACGCCGGGACCACCGGGGGCCCGGAAGGTGGCGATGGTGCCGGGGGAGGGGACGAAGCGGCCGCCGGCGGGGTCCTCGGCGTTGATGCGGACCTCGATGGCGTGCCCGTTGCGTTGCACCTCGTCCTGGGTGAAGCCGAGCACCTCGCCCGCGGCCACGCGCAGCTGCCACTCGACGAGGTCGAGCCCGGTGACCATCTCGGTGACGGGGTGCTCGACCTGCAGGCGCGTGTTCATCTCCAAGAAGAAGAACTCGCCGCCTTCGTAGAGGAACTCCACCGTCCCCGCGTTGACATACCCGCACGCCTTGGCCACGGTGACCGCCGCCTCGCCCATGGCGCGCCGGACCTCGTCGGGGAAGAGCGCGGCGGGGCTCTCCTCGACCAGCTTCTGATGGCGACGCTGCGGCGAGCAGTCGCGCTCGCCGAGCCACAGGCAATTGCCATGGGTGTCGGCGAGGACCTGCATCTCGATGTGCCGGGGCCACTCGAGGTAGCGCTCGACGTAGATCTCGGGCCGGCCGAAGTAGGACTGGGCCTCGCGCTGAGCCGACTCGACGGCCTCGGCCACCTCGTCGGGCGAGGAGACCACCTTCATGCCGCGACCACCACCGCCATAGGCGGCTTTGATGGCCACGGGCCACCCGACGGCGGCGCCGAACTCGGCCACCTGGGCGGGGTCGGTGATGGGCTCGGTCCGGCCCGGCACACCCGACACCCCCACCGCCTCGGCGGCGAGCCGGGAGCTGATCTTGTCGCCCATGATCTCGATGGCCTCGGGGGGCGGGCCGATGAAGGTCACTCCCGAGGCGGTGATGGCCCGGGCGAAGTCGGTGTTCTCGGAGAAGAAGCCGTAGCCGGGGTGCACGGCGTCGGCGCCGCTGCGGGTGATGGCGTCGAGGATGGCCTCGGTGTTGAGGTAGCTCTCCGCCGCGCTCTGCCCGCCCAGGGGGTAGGCCTCGTCGGCCATGCGGACATGCAGGGCGTCGCGGTCGAGCTCGGAGTACACCGCCACGGTGGCGATGCCCAGCTCGCGGCAGGTGCGGATGACCCGCACCGCGATCTCGGCGCGGTTGGCGATCAGGACCTTCTGGAACACGCAACACCTTTCAGATGAGGAACCACCACACTGGCACGGCCCGTAGGGTGGGTGCCATGTGCGCCGCGCCGCCGTTTGTCGAGGTGGCCGCACCGCCCGGCACCCGCTTCGGGGCCATCCGGCGATTCACCGAGATCGACTCCACCAACCGCTACCTCCTCGACGAGGCGCGCGCCGGGGCTCCCGAGGGCACCGTCGCCGTCGCCGACTACCAGAGCGCGGGGCGGGGTCGGCTCGGGCGGCGCTGGGAGGCGCCCCCGGGGTCCAACCTGCTGGTGTCGGTCCTCCTGCGCCCCACCCTCGCCGTCGACGAGCTCCACCTGTGCACGGTGGCGGTGGCGCTGGCGGCGGCGGCGGCGTGTGGGTGCGCCGCGTCGGTGGTGCCCGACCTCAAGTGGCCCAACGACCTCATGGTGGGGGAGCGCAAGCTCGCGGGGATCCTGGCCGAGGCCGTGTCGGCCGGCACGCCCGGCCCCGGCACGGCGGTGGTGGTGGGGCTCGGGCTCAACGTCGGTTGGCCACCCCCCGACGGTTCTGCCGACGGTTCTGCCGACGGTTCTGCCGACGGTTCTGCCGAACCTGCGGCCGACGCTGGTGCCAACACCACGCCCGACTTCGCACCCACTGCTCCCCCCTCGTCGCCTGCAGCGTCGGGCACCGACGACGATGCATCGCTCGCCTCCGAGCGCGCCCGGCTGGTGGCGGAGGCGACGTCGCTGCGGCGCGAAGCGGGCGTCGCCGTCGAGCCGCTGACGCTTCTCGGGCTCATGCTCGAAGAGCTCGAGCGCCGGCTCGTCGAGCTGGCTGACGGCGCCGGCCGGCGTCGGTTGGCGTCGGAGTACCGCCGTCGTTGTGTGACGGTGGGCACGGACGTGCGCGTGTCGCTGCCCGGTGAGGACTTCACCGGCACGGCGAGCGACATCACCGCCGAGGGGCATCTGATCGTGGACGTCGGGACGCGCTTTCGGACCGTGGCGGCGGGCGACGTCGTGCACCTGCGCGACGAGGGCTAGGCGGGTCGGGCGGGGCCGACCTGTCGGCGGAAATCCCCCGCCCACCACCGGGAAACCCGTTCTGGGCAGAGAAAACGGCCCCGGCTCACCAGGTGTCGTGTGGCGCCCGGTCTACGATTGACCCATCATGAAAGTGCTCGTCACCGGCGGTGCAGGCTTTATCGGGTCCAATTTCGTCCGCTACTGGGTGGAACACCATCCCGGCGATGTCGTGGTCGCCTACGACGCCCTCACCTACGCCGGGAACCGTCCCAACCTGGCCGACGTCGAGGACCGCATCAGCTTCGTCCACGGCGACGTGTGCGACGGGGAGCTCGCCCTGCAGACCCTGCGCGAACACGACATCGACACCATCGTCCATTTCGCGGCCGAGTCCCACAACAGCCTGGCCGTGCTCGACCCGGGCCGCTTCTTCCGCACCAACGTGCTCGGGACCCAGGCCATGCTCGAGGCGGCCCGCCAC
Organism: uncultured Acidimicrobiales bacterium; assembly: GCA_963846125.1. Classification (GTDB taxonomy): domain Bacteria; phylum Actinomycetota; class Acidimicrobiia; order Acidimicrobiales; family UBA8190; genus Chersky-840. Next base: position 1,140,718 of record CAWJUR010000003.1, on the reverse strand, counting down.
GCCGGGGTGGCGCGCTTCCACCACATCTCGACGTGCGAGGTCTACGGCGACCTTCCTCTGGACTCCGACGACGCCTTCACCGAGGATCACCCCTACCGGCCCCGCACCCCGTACAACGCGTCGAAGGCGGGCGCCGATCACGCCGTGCGCGCCTACGTCGAGACCTACGGGCTCCCCGCCACCATCACCAACTGCTCGAACAACTACGGGCCCTACCAATTCCCCGAGAAGGTCATCCCGCTGTTCGCCGCCCACGCGCTCGACGACCGCCCCCTGCCGCTGTACGAGTCCACCCGCAACCAGCGCGAGTGGCTGCACGTCATCGACCACTGCCGAGCCATCGAGGCCGTCCTCGACAGCGGCCGGATCGGCGAGACCTACCACGTCGGCAGCGGGATCGAGGCCAGCATCGAGGAGATCGCCGACGCCGTGCTGAAGGCGCTCGGCAAGCCGGCAGTCGCTCAAGAAGATCGTCCCCGACCGTCCCGGCCATGACCGGCGCTATCTCCTCGACTGCACCAAGATCACCAAGGAGCTCGGCTGGACGCCCACCATCGGGTTCGAGACGGGGTTGGCCGAGACGGTGCGCTGGTACGCGGACAACCGCGCCTGGTGGGAGCCGCTCATGGACCGCGCCCCGGTGGTGGAGTCGTCGTGGGGCGACGGTTCCCCGGGCTCGTCCCGCCGCCCGCTAGCGCCGTCGCCGCAGTGGACGAGCGCGGGATGAGGCCGTGAAGGCCATGACGCCATGAGGGTGCTCGTGACGGGCGCGGGCGGCCAGCTCGGCACCGACGTCGTCGACGCCTTGTCGGGGCGGGTCCCGACGGGGGGCCGCGCCAACGACGTCGCCACGGGCCGGCTCGGGCTGCGCTCCCCGTGCGAGGTGACCGCGGCCGACCACGCGCTGCTCGACGTGGCCGACCGCGACGCCGTGCAGACGATCTTCGAGGGGGTGCGACCCGATGTCGTGATCCACGCCGGGGCGTGGACGGCGGTCGACGCCTGTGAGGGCGACCCCGACCGGGCCTATGCCGTCAACGCCCTCGGGACGCGCCATGTCGCCGAGGCGGCCCGCCGCGTCGGGGCGCACGTGGTCTACGTCTCGACCGACTACGTCTTCGACGGCACCTCGACGCGCCCCTACGTCGAGTGGGACCCGCCCCACCCGATGTCGGTGTACGGCGCGCAGCAAGCTCGGCGGTGAGCTCGAGCTCGACCCCGGCTCCACGGTGGTGCGGACGTCGTGGGTGTGCGGCGCCCACGGCGCCAACATGGTGCGCACCGTGCTGCGCCTGGCGGGCCAGCCCGGGCCCATCGCGCTTCGTCGACGACCAGTGGGGGAGCCCCACCTTCACCGCCGATCTCGCCGGGGTCCTGGCCGTGCTCGGCACCGAGCGCCTGCCCGGCACCTTCCACGTGACCAACGCCGGGGTGACCTCGTGGTACGGCTTCGCCCAGGCCGTCCTCGAGTCGGCCGGACACGACCCCGCCCGGGTCGAGCCCATCGCCACGGCGGAGCTCGACCCACCTCGGCCTGCGCCCCGCCCCGCCAACTCGGCTCTCGACAACGCCGCGCTGCGGCTCATGGGGATGGCGCTGCTGCCCGACTGGCGTGACGCCCTGCGAGCGCCTGGTGGCGGCGATCGAACCCGTCTCGGCGTCGGCGAAGGAGGCACGGTGACCCTGCAGAGGACCGAGCCGCACGAGGTGACCACGGCGGTGATCGGGGCCGGCTACGTCGGCCTCACCACCGCCGTCGTCCTCACCCACCTCGGGTACCAGGTGGTGTGCGGCGAGTCGAACCCGGCCAAGGTGCAGCAGCTGTCGCGGGGCGAGCCCACCATCGTCGAAGAAGGCCTCGGCGACATCCTCATCGGCGGGCTCGACTCGGGCCGGCTCAAGTTCGTGCTCGGGGCCACCGAGGCGGTGCGCGGCGCGGACTTCGTGTTCCTGTGCGTGCCCACCCCCCAGGGGGCCGACGGGGCCGCCGATGTGAGCTTCCTCGAGGCCGTCGCCGTCGAGATCGCGCCGCACCTCGAGCACGGGGCCATCGTGGTGAACAAGTCCACGGTCCCGGTGGGCTCCACCCTCCTCGTCGAACAGCTCCTCGACCGCCCCGACGTGGCCGTGGTGTCGAACCCGGAGTTCCTGCGCGAGGGCACCGCCATCCACGACGCCCTGCATCCCGACCGGATCGTGGTGGGCGCCGACGACCGGGCCGCGGCGGCGCGGGTGGGGGCGTTGTTCGCGTCGACCCAGGCACCGCTCATCGTCACCGACGCGGCCACGGCCGAGACCATCAAGTACGCGTCCAACGCCTTTCTCGCCACCAAGCTGAGCTTCGTGAACGCGGTGTCCAACCTGTGCGAGGCGGTCGGCGCCGATGTGCGCGACGTCCTGCTCGGCATGGCCTATGACCACCGCATCGGCTTCGACTACCTGCACCCCGGCCCGGGCTGGGGGGGCTCGTGCCTTCCCAAGGACACCCGGGCCCTGATCTACATCGGGGAGCAGTCGGGCTACGACTTCTCGTTGCTGCGCGGCGCCATCGAGACCAACGAGGCCCAGCTGGCGTCGGTCATGACCAAGATCCGCCACGCCGTGGGCGGCTCGCTCGAGGGCGTGCTGATCGCGGCGTGGGGGCTCACCTTCAAGGCCCTCACCGACGACCGGCGCGACTCGCCCGCGGTGGAGATCGTGCGCCGTCTCGTCGCCGAGGGCGCCACGGTGCGCGCCTTCGACCCCACCGTGCACGGGCCCGTCCCCGAATTCCCCATCGGCGTCGAGATCCTCCCCGACGCCTACGCGGTGTGCGAAGGCGCCGCCTGCGCGGTGGTGCTCACCGAGTGGGAAGAGCTGCGCTGGCTCGACTTCACCAAGGTGCGCGACCTGCTGGCCGAGCCCAACGTCGTCGACGCCCGCAACCTTCTCGACCCCGCCGCCATGCGGCGCATCGGCTTCTCGCTACGTGGCCATGGGCCGTCCGTGACCGAGCCCGCCCGCCCGGGCGGTGTGGTGGTCACCGGGGGGGCGGGGTTCCTCGGCTCGCATCTGTGTGAAGCCCTCGTGGCCCGCGGCGACCGTGTCGTGGCGGTGGACGACCTGTCCACCGGCGTGGCCGACAACGTGGGCTCGCTGCTGGCTGAACGCCGGCTTCGAGCTCGTCGTGGCGGACGTGAGCCAAGGGCTCCCGGTCGACGGCCCCGTCGACGCCGTGATGCACTTCGCCAGCCCGGCGTCACCTCCCGACTACCTGGCCCGACCGCTCGAGACCCTGGCGGTGGGGAGCGAGGGGACGCGCCACGCCCTTGCCCTCGCCGCCGCCCACGGAGCGCGCTTCATCCTGGCGTCGACCAGTGAGGTCTACGGCGATCCCGTCGTGCACCCCCAGCCCGAGTCGTACTGGGGCAACGTCAACCCGGTCGGGCCGCGCAGTGTCTACGACGAGGCCAAGCGCTTCGCCGAGGCGCTCACCATGGCGACGCATCGGGCCAAGGGCCTCGACGTCGGCATCGTCCGCATCTTCAACACCTACGGCCCGAGGCTGCGCCCCGGCGACGGGCGCGTGGTGTCGAACTTCTTGTCCAAGCCATCGAAGGCCGTCCCCTCACGGTGTACGGCGACGGGTCCCAGACCCGAAGCCTCTGTTTCGTCGAGGACGAGGTGGCGGGGATCCTGGCCCTGCTCGACTCGACGCTCACGGGGCCGGTCAACATCGGGAACCCCAACGAGCTGACAGTGCTCGAGCTCGCCCACGCCGTGCTGGCACTGACCGGGTCGGCCTCGGAGATCGTGTACGAGCCGCTGCCCACCGACGACCCCACACGCCGGCGTCCCGACATCGCCCTTGCCCGCCGTGAGCTGGGATGGGAGCCCGTGGTCGCCTTGGAGGAGGGTCTGCGCCGGACGGCGGAATTCTTCACCTCGGGCACCCCGCAAGGGGCCGCAGGTCGGCCATGATGGACGATGTGCACGGTGCCGAACTGAGCAAGCCGGACCTCTACGCCGTCGCCGACCCGGCTGTTGCGGATCTGCCTGCCGACCCGGCCGTGGCCGATCGGCTGTCGGTGGGGCCGTCGGTGACCTGGCCGCTGCGGCCGAGGACAAGTACCGGACGCTGTCGGTCATCGTGCCGGTGTTCAACGAGCGCAACACCATCGCCGAGATCCTGCGCCGCATCCGCGCCGTGGACCTGCCGATGCACCTCGAGGTCATCGTGGTCGACGACGGGTCGACCGACGGGACGGGCAAGGTGCTCTCCGCGTTGCAGGACTCGACGGTGCGCATCGTCACCCACCGCACCAACCAGGGCAAGGGCGCGGCGGTGCGGACCGGGGTCCAGACGGCGCGCGGCCAGCTGGTGCTCATCCAGGACGGTGACCTCGAGTACGACCCCGATGACTGGCCCAAGCTGCTGGAGCCGGTCATGAAGGGGAAGGCACAGGTCGTCTACGGCAGCCGCTTCACGGGCGCGGGGCGCGCCATGCGGCCCACCCAGTGGCTCGGGAACCGACTCCTCACCCTGACCGCCAACGTGCTGTACCGCTCGACGTTGTCGGACATGGAGACGTGTTACAAGCTCTTCGACCGCGCCGTCCTCGACGCCATCACCATCGAGTCCGACGGCTTCGACTTCGAGCCCGAGATCACCGCCAAGGTCCTGCGACGGGGCTACCGGATCTACGAGGTGCCGGTCTCCTACACCGGACGCGACGCGTCGGAAGGGACCAAGTTCGAATGGCGCGACGGGGTGCGTGCCCTGAGCGCACTGGTGCGATACCGGTTCGTCCGCCACATCTGACGGCTCGTGGCGCGACCGAGGACCCGGAACCGGCCGCACCAGCACCTGAGGTATCGCTCCCGGACCCCGGGGATTCACTTGCGGGCCCTGAAAAGCAGCCGTCCGGGGCCGATCGGGTCTCCGCCGTGGTGGTGAACCACGAAGCGGGCGAGGCCTTGGTGAAGTGCGTGGCGTCGCTGCGCCTCGAGGGGATCGCGCGATGTGATCGTCGTCGACAACGCCTCGTCCGACGGGTCCACCGAGTCGCTCGTGGCCGCCGACGACGCCGTCCGGTTGGTGCAGACCGGGGCCAACCTGGGCTACGGCGCCGCCGCCAACCGAGGCATCGACGTGACCGGCTCCGAGCTCGTGCTCGTGTCCAACCCCGACGTAGCCGTGCACAGCGGCGCGCTGGCGGCGCTCGTCGAGGTGCTTGGCGCCGACCCCACCATCGCCATCGTCGGCCCCCGGATCCTCGAGGCCGACGGCACGCGCTATCCGTCGGCGCGCCGCTTCCCCTCCCTGGTCGACGCGGCCGGCCACGCCCTGCTCGGCGATCTCGTCCCCACCAACCGCTTCACGCGCCGGTACCGCCTGGGATACGTCGACGCCGAGGAGGTCACCGACGTCGACTGGGTGTCGGGCGCGTGCTTCCTGGCCCGGCGCCGAGCCCTCGAAGAACTGCACGGGTTCGACGAGTCGTACTTCATGTACGCCGAGGACACCGACCTGTGTTGGCGGGCCCGGCGCGCCGGGTGGGGAGTGAGCTTCGTGCCCGGCGCGGTGGTGACGCACCTGCAGGGCATCTCCACCGCCCGGCACCCCTACCGCATGCTCATCGCCCATCACCGTTCGGTGTTCCGCTTCGCGGCCCGGACCGAGCGGGGGTGGCGGAGACTGGCGCTGCCAGCCACGGCGGTGTTCCTGGCGCTGCGGCTGGGGGTGATGTGCGCCAGGCAGGCCCTGAGCGCGCGGCACGGAGCCTCACGCCGGGCCGAGTAGGGTTGGCGCCCGATCATGGCCAGGGGAGATTCGGGAAAATGGGTGGCGCGCGCCGGCGCCACCGGCGGAGGGCGGAGCTACCGCGGGCAGAGGCCCATGAAGTGGTACTCCAGCCTGGCCATGATCTGCCTGCTGGGCGTGGCCCTCATCGTCTACAGCCGCTACGAGCGCCAGCACCCTGCCCCGGCCGTGCCGCCCGCCGTCGGCGCCCACTGGTATCAGGCGCTCGGATTCGACGTGTGCGGGAAGGTCCAGCCCAACCTGCCCGCCAACCCCAACGCGTCGGCATCGCCCATCCCCGGGATCCGCACCGACGGTGACGGCGTCATCCAGGTGGCGCCCACCACCAACAAGGATGCCGGCAACAACGCCACCTTCGCCCGCTTCGTGGCCAACTATCCGAAGTTGAAACTCACGTCGAGCACGCTGCAGATCCCGGGCACGCCCAAGTACAGCAACGGCGACAAGTGCCCGGCCGGGAGCCCCGACGCGGGGAAGGCCGGACAGCTCCAGATCAAGGTATGGCCCAGCTTCACCCCGCCGGGCTCGAACAACCCCCAGGTCTTCCATGATCCCGAGCGCCATCAAGCTCGCCGACGGGCAACTCATCACCGTCGCCTTCGTGCCGTCGGGCGCGTCGGTCGCCAAGCCGCGCTCGATCGCGGCCATGAACACCGACCGGGCCGGCTCGGCCACCTCCAGCCCGTCGACCTCCGCACCGTCGACGGTGACCACCGCGCCCGGGGCGTCCACCACCGCGACCACCTCGCCCACGGCCACGACCGCCACCACCAAGCCGGCCTCGACGGCGACCACCGCCTCGACCCTGCCGTCGCCCACGCGCACTACGGCGACGACCAAGCCGTCGACCACGGCCACGACGAAACCGTGACGTCGGCGACAATCACGAAGTGAAGGCCGTCGTCCTGCTGGGGGGCGAGGGCACGAGACTCCGTCCCCTCACCTTCACCACCCCCAAGCAGCTGCTGCCGGTGGTGGAGGTGCCCATGCTGGAGCGGGTCCTCACCCATCTGCAGGCGCACGGCGTGGACGAGGTGGTGTTGTCGCTCGGGTACCGGCCCGACGCCTTCTTCGCCGCCTACCCCGATCACGAGGCGGTCGGGGTCCGCCTCGACTACGCGGTGGAGCCCGAACCGCTCGACACCGCCGGGGCCATCGCCTTCGCGGCGGGCCACGCCGGCATCGACGAGACCTTCATCGTCGTGAACGGCGACGTGCTCAGCGACGTGGACACCTCCGCCCTCGTCGCCTTCCACCGTTCGCACGGGGCCACCGCCACCATCCACCTCAAGGCCGTCGACGACCCCACCAGGTTCGGCGTCGTTCCCACCGACCGCTGACGGCCGTGTCATCGAATTCGTCGAGAAGCCCCCCGCCGACCTGGTGCCCACCAACCTGATCAACGCCGGGACCTACGTTCTCGAGCCCGAGGTGCTGGCGCGCATACCGGCCGGGCCGGCGCGTGTCGGTCGAGCGCGAGACCTTTCCCGACCTTGGCGGCGGAAGGCGCGGTGTACGCCATGGCCAGTGACGCCTACTGGCTCGACACCGGAACGCCCGCCGCCTTTTTGCAGGCGAACGCCGATCTGCTCGACGGCACCCGGCCGGGCCCTCCCGCCCCGGGGGCCCGTCAGGTGTCGCTCGGGGTGTGGACCCTCGGCGCGCCCTTGGTCCGGGGCGAGGTGCACGGACCGAGCCTGCTCGGCGCCGGTGCGCAGATCGCCCACGACGCCACCGTGACCGGCAGTGTCATCGGGGCCCGGGCCGTCGTGGAACGCGGCGCCCACGTGGAGAACTCCGTCCTCCTTCCCGGGGCCCGGGTGGGAGTCGGGGCGCGGGTGGTGGGATCGATCCTGGGCCACGACTGCGTGGTGGGGGCGGGATGTGAGCTGTCGCCGGTGACGGTGGTGGGGGACGACTTCGAGGTGCCCGAGGGGACGCGCCTCGTCCGACGCCCGGGTGCCGGCGGAGATGGCGTCGTGACGTCGTCGATGCCCGGCTTCCCGGGCGACGGCGTCTCGAGCCCCAGCCTGATTCCGCGAGGGCCGACATGCAGGTGATGGTGACCGGTGGCGCCGGGTTCATCGGGTCGAACCTCGTGGACCGTCTTCTGGCCGAGGGACACTCCGTCGACGTGGTCGACGACCTGTCCATGGGCTCGCTCGGCAACCTGGCCGATGCCCGCGCTTCGGCGTCGCACGCCCTCACCTTCCATCAGCTCGACATCCGCTCCGACGAGCTCGTCGAAGTGATGGCGAGGCGCCGCCCCGAGGTGGTGTTCCACCTCGCCGCGCAAGCTGATGTCCGCGTGTCGGTGGAACGGCCCTTGTTCGACGCCGATGTCAACATCCTGGGCACGCTGCGGGTCCTCGAAGGCGCCCGGGCGGCGGGCACGACCCGCGTCGCGTTCGCCGCCAGCGGCGGCACGCTCTACGGCGAATGCGATCCCTCGGAGCTCCCGACGAAGGAGTCGCATCCCCGCCGGCCTCTCTCGCCCTACGGCGTGTCGAAGATGGCGGCCATCGACTATCTCGTGGCGTACCGGGAACTGCACGCGCTCGAGTTCTGCGCCCTGGCGTTCGCCAACGTGTACGGGCCGCGCCAGGACCCGCACGGCGAGGCCGGGGTGGTGGCCATCTTCTCGGACAAGCTCCTGCGGGGCGAGGCGGTGACGATTTTCGGCGACGGCGAGCAGACGCGCGACTTCGTATTCGTCGACGACGTCGTGGACGCTTTCGTCCGGGCCGGCACACGCGGCGGCGGCCTCGTGCTCAACATCGGGACCGGCAACGAGGTGTCGGTGAACGAGCTGGCCCGCGTCATGGGCGAGCGCGCCGGAGTCTCGGGCTCACCGGTCCATGCCGCGGCCCGGGCGGGTGAGCTCCAGCGCAGTGTCCTGGACCCCGAACGCGCCGGCATCCATCTCGGCTGGCGGGCGTGGACCGAGCTCGAGGCGGGCGTGGACGGCGTCCTCGCCCACACCAGGGACCGAGCCGGCTCCTGAGCAAGCCGGGGGCAACACGCCCCGGCACTGTTCTCCGACAGCGGCGCCGACAACGACCGCGGAAAGCTTCCTTCAGCGGAAGAGATCTTCGGCGGGGGGGCGGAGGATCTCCTCGGCCACCGATCCCCGGCGCAACCAGGCGGAGTCGATGCCCCGCACGACCGCCACGGGCACCGAGCTCGCTTTTCCCATCACGAGCTCGGCGGCGGACGCCACCTCGTCGGCCACGCACACCTCGGTCGCCACGAGATCGCGTCCCATCGCGTCTGCGGTCCCCCGCAGGTCGACGACCGCCGCCAGGCCCGCGCATCCGATGGCCACGTCGACGACACCTTTTCGCCATGCCCGGCCGAAGGTGTCGGACACCACGACCGCCACCTCGCGGCCCGTGGCGGCGCGCAGCCCGTCACGGATCCGCCGCGCCGAACGATCGGAGTCCTCGGGGAGCAGAGCCGCCCAGCCGTGCTCGACGTTGGAGAGATCGACACCGGCGTTGGCGCAGATGAAGCCGTGGCGCGTCTCGGAGATCACGAGATCGCCGCGGCGGCGAAGGACGCGCACCGACTCCGACTCGATGATGCGCATCCGGTCGTCGGGTTCGTCGGGGTCGATGCGCACCATGCGACCTTCGGCCTTGGACACGATCTTCTGGGTGACCACCACCACGTCGCCGTCGAGGAGCGCGACGAGGCCGGCGATGAGGGTGGCGAGGTCGTCGCCCGGTCGAATCTCACCCAGTCCCGTCACCGGGACAACGGTGAGCGTGCCCGGCGTGGTCGGCGTGCCCGGCGTAGTCGCTGCGGTCGACGGATCGCCCGAATCCGAGGAGCTCACCGGCCGGAGCCGCGGGTGGCGCCCGAGGGTCGGCCCGCATCGAGGAGGAGCGACGCCAGCGCGGCGGCGTGGTCGGGGCTGTGCATGATGGTCGGAGCCACCACGCAGCGCACCCCGCAGGCCTCGATGGCGTCGGCGGAGGCGGCGTCGACGTCGTCGACCACGAGGGTGCCGACGAAGTCCGCGTAGACGCGGGCCACGCCCACCACTGATGGCTCGTGGCCGAGCTCGGCCATCAAGCGGTCGGCGGGGCCCTTCAGCGCCGCGCCGGCGACGATGGGGGAGACCGCCACCACCTCGGACCGACGCGCCGCCAGTGCGTCGGCGATGCCCGGCACCGCCAGCACGGGCCCGATCGACACGATGGGGTTGGACGGGCACACCACCACCACCTCGGCGTCGGCGATGGCGTCCAGCACGTCGGGACGCGGGCCGCGCCGCGTCGGCGCCGACGAAGCGAAGTGACTCGACGGCCACGGCGTGGCGACGTCCCACGAAGTACTCCTGGAACGACACCTCGGGGCCGTCCTCGAGGGTGAGGCGGGTGCGGACGGGGTCGTCGGACATGGGCAGGAGCCGGACCGACACGCCGAGGGCGTCGGTGATCTCGGCGGTCACCTGGGACAGCGTGGCGCCCGCTCGACAGGCGTTGGGTGCGGTAGAGATGGGTGGCGAGGTCCTGGTCGCCGAGGCGGAACCACGTCTCGCCGCCGAGGCGGTCGAGGCTGTCCATGACGCCCCAGGTCTCCCCGGCGAGGCCCCAGCCGCGCTCGTCGTCGTTCAACCCGGCCAGGGTGTAGGTCACGGTGTCGAGGTCGGGGCTGATGTGCAGGCCGTGGAGCTCGGTGTCGTCACCGGTGTTGACCACGGCCGTCACGTCTGCGGGCGCGACGCACGCGCACGAGGCCGCGCAGCAGGCGGGCGGCACCCTACTCCTCCCGCGAGGGCGGTGATCACGGCGCAAGGCTAATGGTCCGGACGCAGTCGCTCCGGCTCCCTGTGTGCAAGGCTCGACCGGTGCCGGCCAGAGCGCGACCTCTACAGCGAGCGCCTCCGGGTGGCCATCGACGCCACGCCACTGCTCGGCACGAGAACGGGGGTGGGTCGATTCTGCGAGGGCGCCCTGGGCGCGCTCGCCTCGGCCGGCGAGCTCGACGTGGACGCCTTCGCCGTCACCTGGCGCCGGCGCCGACGGCTGCCGCCGCTCGTGCCCGCCGAGGTCCGAGTCCGCCAGCGGGCCATGCCCGCCCGTCCTCTGCACCTGGCGTGGGCGCATCTGCGCCGGTACCGGCCGTGGAGTGGTTCGTGGGGCCTGCCGACGTGGTCCACGGGACCAACTTCGTCGTCCCTCCGACCCGGCGCGCCGCCCGGGTCGTCACCGTGCACGACCTCACCACGGTGCGCTATCCCGAGCTCTGTGACCGCTCCACCCTCGGGTTCCCCCGCATGGTCCGCCGCGCCGTCGCCGGACGGGGCCTGGGTGCACACGCCGTCGCGGTTCGTCGCCGACGAAGTGGTGGCGGAGTTCGACGTCGACCCGGGCGCGCGTGCGCGTCGTGTACCACGGTGTGCCCCCGGCGTCCGCGGCGTCTTCGGACCGTCGGCTCGACCGGTCGTTGCCGCCGGGGACGTCGCGCTACGTCCTGGCCGTGGGCACCATCGAGCCCCGCAAGGACTACCCTGGGCTCGTAAGCGCTTTCAGCGGCGTCGCCGATGCCCATCCCGACGTCGCCCTCGTGATCGCCGGCGCCGACGGGTGGGGCGCGCACGCTTTCCACGAGGCGCTCGAGGCGTCTCCGATGTCGTGACCGCGTCGTGCAGCTCGGCTATGTCGACAACGACGTCGTTGGCGAGCTGGCTGGGTGGAGCCGAGGTGCTGGCGTTCCCTTCGGTGTACGAGGGATTCGGGTTCCCGCCCCTCGAGGCCATGGCGGCCGGGGTGCCCGTGGTGGCGAGCGGCGGTCGGGGCGGTGCCCGAAGTCGTCGGCGACGGGGCCGTTGCTGGTGGCGCCGGGAGACGTCGAGGCCCTGCCGACGCGCTCGTCACGGTGCTGGGCGACGCCGAGGGCCGCGCCGAGCTCGTCGACAAGGGACGGTGCCGGGCGACGCGCATTCACGTGGGAAGAGTGTGGCGCCGGCCTGGCCGAGCTTTACTCCGACGCGGCCGGGGCCACGGCGGCGTACACGGAGCCATGGGCGTGGACGACGTCGGGGATGGAGGCGCGCCGAGGTGCTCCTCGTCGCCGAGCAGCTGCGGCGCCAGGTGCCGGGCGGGATCGGGACGTACGTGCGGGGCCTGCTGGGTGGCTTGCGCACACTGGACCAATGCCCACGTCGAGCTGCCATCCGTGACGCTGTACGCGAGTCGCGGTCCCCGTCGAGGTTGGGGCGGGGGGTGCCGGACCCGCTCGAGGCCTTCGGCCGTCCCGCTCATCGCGTCGCGCCTGCCCGGTCCGGTGCTCACCCGGATGTGGGACCGCGCCCTCGTGCATGCACCGGCGGGCTTCGACCTCGTGCACTCGGTGTCGGTGGCGGTGCCACCGGTGCCGGCGATGGCGGCGTCGCGCCCCGGGCGCCGTTGTGTCGAGGTCGTCGCCATCCACGACGTGGCGTGGCGGCACCGTCCCGAGGACTACCCGCAGCCGGGGCCGGCGCTGGCACGAGGCCGCGCTCGGGCCGGGCGCTGCGCCATGCCACGCATTTCGTCGTCCCCTCCGATGTCGTGGCCGCCGACCTCGTCAAGGCGGGCGCGTCCGCAGGGGCGGTCTCGGTGATCCCGCTCGGCTCGGACATCCTGCGCGACCGCGACGATGCGGGCGCCACGGCGCTGCTCGAGCGCCTCGGGGTGCGTGACGAATTCCTTCTCTCGGTCGGGACCCTCGAGCCGCGCAAGAACCTTCCTCGCCTGTTCGAGGCCTACGGCGTGGCCCGTCGCACTCCTCCCCGATCCGTGGCCGTTGGTGGTCGTCGGACCGCCCGGGTGGGGCCCGGAGCTCGAGTACGGGGAGGGCATCGTGTTCACTGGCAGGGTCGATGATGGCACGCTGGCGTCGTTGTACGCACGGGCGCGGCTGCTCGCCTATGTGCCTTTCGAAGAGGGCTTCGGGCTCCCTCCGGTCGAGGCCATGCGCTATCGGCACTCCCGTGGTGTCGAGCCCCCTGCCCACCACCGGCGGGGCCGCACTCGAGGTGGACCCCACCCGCGTCGACGACATCGCCCGGGCCCTTGTGCAGGTCGCCACCGACGACGGGTTGCGGGCGCGCCTGGCCGACGCCGGTCGGGCGCGGGCCGGCAGTCTCACGTGGGAGTCCGCGGCCCGGGCCCACGTGGCGTTGTGGAGCTCGTTGTTGTGAGGGCGAGCTCTCGCTCGTCGGTCGACGTGCTGCGCTCCCTCGACGTGAGCGCGGTGCCGGCCCAGCCCGTCGGCGCCGGCCGCTACACGATCGACCTCGTCACCGCCCTCCTCGCCCGCGACGACGTCACCCTGACGCTGTGGTCGCGTCGAGACGACGGGGCGCGCTGGCGAGACGCGGCGCGGGCCGGTCGACGCCACGACGGTGCGGGCCAGCGCGCCCGAGGGTCGTCCTGCCCGTCTGGTGTGGGAGCAGGTCCGGCTGCCGAGCCTGCTTGCGGCGGCGTCTGTCGACGTGCATCACGGCCCCCACTACACGATGCCCGAGCACTCCCGCGTGCCGAGGGTGGTCACGATCCACGACCTCACCTTCCTCGACCATCCCGAATGGCACGAGCGGAGCAAGGTCGTCGTGTTCCGCCGGGCGATCCGCACCGCGGCCGCGCCGCGCCGATGCCATCGTGTGTGTCAGTCGTCGCACCGCAGACGCGCTCTTGGCGAGCTGTGTGCTCCGACGGGCCGGGTGTTCGTCGTCCCCCATGGCGTCGATCACGACCGGTTTGCGCCCGAGGCGCCTGCCCCCGGCGGCTCGACCGAGCACGACACGGTGCCCGACGACGAGCACCTGCGCCGACTCGGTGTCCGTCGGCCCTATGTCCTGTTCGTGGGAACGCTCGAGCCCCGCAAGGCGGTTCCCGACCTCGTGGCCGCCTTCGACGGCGTGGCCGAGAAGCACGCCGATCTCTCCCTCGTCCTCGCCGGGCAACCCGGGTGGGGGATCGAGGCGGTACGCCAGGCCATCGGCGCGGCGCGTTTCGGCGAGCCGCGTCGTGCAGACCGGCTATGTCCCCGATGAGGCCGTGCCGGCGTTGCTGCGCCGAGCCGCGGTCGCCGCCTATCCCGCGCTCGAAGAGGGGTTCGGCCTGCCTGCCCTCGAGGCCCTGGCATGTGGCACGCCGCTGGTCACCACGGCCGGTACCGCCATGGCCGAGGTCTCCGCCGGCGCCGCGGTCTTGGTGACGCCGGGGTCGGTGTCCGAGCTCGCCGACGCCCTGGACGAAGCCCTCGACGCCGGCACGGCGGTGCAACGACGACGACGGCTGGGCGTGGAGGTGGCGGCCGGTCACACCTGGGCGGCGAGCGCGGCGGAGCACGTGTCCGCCTACCGGTGGGCGGCGCGACGATCCGATCCTTCGTCACCGGGTTCGTCGGCCCGTCCCCGGTAAGGTTCGGCGCGTGCGGGCCCTGGTGACCGGAGCGAGAGGATTCGTCGGTTCGTGGTTGACGGCGCATCTCGTCGAGAGCGGGGACGAGGTGGTGTCGATCGATCACGAGGTCGAGATCACCGACGGCGAGGCGGTGCGCAACGCCATGGTCGATGCCGCCCCCGACGTCGTGTACCACCTGGCGGCACTCACCAACGTGGGTCGGTCGTGGACCGACCCGTCCGAGGTGCTGCGGGTCAACGCCATCGGGACGCTGTTCGTGCTCGAGGCGGCCCGATCGTGCCCGCACCCGCCCCGGGTGCTCATGACCAGCTCGGCCGAGGTCTACGGGGCCGTTCCCCCCGACCGCTTACCGGTCACCGAGGACGCCCCGCTCGCCCCCGTCACCCCGTACGCGGCGTCCAAGGTGGCCGCCGAGTACCTGGGGGTCCAGGCCCATCTCGCCTACGGGTTACAGGTCCTGCGCATGCGGCCTTTCAACCACGTGGGGCCGGGCCAGACGGCGGCCTTCGTCGTGTCCGCGCTGGCCCAGCGCATCGTCGAAGCGCGCCGCGTCGGCGCGGAGAGCATCATCGTGGGCAACCTGGCCGCCCGGCGTGATCTCACCGACGTGCGCGACGTGGTGCGCGCCTACCGGCTGCTCGCCGAGCGCGGCGTGGCGGGAGAGGTCTACAACGTGTGCAGCGGCCGGGACATCGCCATCGCCGATGTCGCCCTGCAGTTGCAGAGCCTGGCTGGCGTCGAGCTGCGGTTCGAGCTCGACCCGGCGCTGTCGCGTCCGGTCGATGTCCCGGTGGTGCGCGGCGACTTCACCAAGCTGCACGAGGCGACGGGGTGGGAACCTCGCCTGAGCCTCGAGCGAACGTTGCTCGACGTGCTCGAGCAATGGAGTGAACGCGCCGCATAGGCGTCGCCTCGTTCTCGCCTCGTCGTGTCGTGTGCGGCGCGACGATCCCACACGCGCAACGACCGCCCCACATGACGCGAGGCGGTCGTTGACGGGTCGATCGGTGGGTACAGGGTTCAGGCGGCCTGGTGGATCAGCTTGCGCAGCTGCTGACGTACCTCGCGGGCCTGGGCGTGTGCCTGCTTGGCCAAGTCGCGCGCCGGGACGGGGAGACGCTCCTCGATCGGTGCCAGGGAGGCCTCGATGCGCCCGATGACCTGCTCGACGGCCTCGTCGACGTCCTTCACCCGCTTGGTGACCTCGCCGCGCACGTCGACGAGGTGTCCCTGGACCACGCTGCGGTCGGTGAGGCGCTTCTGCAGCTCCTGACGGCGGACCTGGGCGCGCTGGAACCCGAGAACGCCCAGTCCGACCACGACGTAGGCAGCGTCCCGGGCGGTCTTGGTGATCTCGTCTGTGACGTCTTTGAATTCGGGCATCTGGTGTGTCCTTCCTGTCGAGAATGGGGGGTTGGGGGGGGCTTCTTGCTAACTATTGTACAGGGCGCTGCTAACAGTTGCAAGCACTATCTGGGGTCGATCCGGGGCCCTGGCGGAGTCAGGATCGCCTGGGGGCCGAAGGGGAGTGACGGGTAGCCTCTTGGCCCTGATGGAGACCCATATCGCTCCGCCGGTCGTGGCTGTCATCGTCACCTGCAATCCCGGCGAGTGGTTCGAGGAGACGCTGCGGGCGTTCGCCTCGCAGGACTACCCCGAACTGTCGGTGCTCGTGCTGGACGCGGCCAGCGACCTCGATCCCACGCCGCGAGTGGCGCGTGTGCTTCCTGGGGCTTTTGTTCGACTTTTGCCGACCAACAAGGGGTTCGGCGCGACGGCCAACGAAGTGTTGACGATGGTGGAGGGTGCGTCGCTGCTGTTGTTCTGTCACGACGACGTCGCCCCCGACCCCGACGCCATCCACATCTTGGTGGAGGAGTCGTTCCGTTCCAATGCCGGCGTGGTGGCACCGAAGCTCGTCAGTTGGGACGACCCGACGAGGTTGCTGCACGTCGGGATGGCGGTGGACAAAGGTGGTGCCGTCGTCGACCGCATGGAGCCCGGCGAGATCGACCACGGCCAGCACGACGCCGTGCGCGACGTCTTTCTTGCCCCTGGTGGTTGCACGCTGGTGCGTTTCGACCTCTTCGCCGAGCTCGGCGGGTTCGATCCCGAGATCTTCGCCATGGGGGAGGACCTCGACCTGTGCTGGCGCGCCCAGATCTTCGGAGCGAGGGTGGTCGTGGCCCCCGGGGCGCGCGTCCGGCACCTCGAGATGCTGGCCAGTGGGCGACGCAGCCTCCCCGACGAGCTCCCCTTGGATGCTCCCGCAGCCTCGCCCGCGGTGTCGTTCCTCGTCGATACCTGGGTCGGTGCCGACGGTGCCGACGGGGGGCACGGTGCCGACGAAGGGCAGGGTGCCGACGGGGGGCAGGGTGCCGACGGGGGGCAGGGTGCCGACGGGGGGCAGGGTGCCGACGGGGGGCAGGGTGCCGACGGAAGTGGCGGGGTCGACGGGGTTCCAGGTGTCGCCCCGGGGCCAGACGCCGCCCTGGAGACGATGGCGGGCGGCGACGTTGACACTGTCGAGGCCGGCGCGCCCGCGAGTGTGGCGGCACGGGCCATGGATTGGCGCCGACGGCGGGGTGCGGGGCACGGCGCCCATGGCCGCCAGCCCCGCGTGACCCTGCAGGCACTGCAGCGTCGCCACGAGTTACACGCCGCCTTAAAGGCCTATGGGCCCTTCCACCTGGTGCGGGTGCTCCCGCAGATCGCGCTGCTCGCCTTGGCCGAGTTCGTCGTCGCCGTGGTGGCGCGCCACCACGATCGCGCCTCTGCGGTCGCCCAGGCCTGGCGATGGAACTTCGCCCACCGTCGGTCCTTGCGCGCCGGCCGGGCCTCGGTGCGAGCGCATCGACGCCTCGACGACACCACCGTGCGGCGGCTCCAGTTGCATGGCAGCGCGCGGCTCAACGCCTATGTCCGCCGGGCTGTCACCCACGGCTGGCAGGCGGCCAACCTCGGCGCTGCACATCGCGAGCTCGGGGACTCCCTCCCCGACCCGGCACTCGACGGCGCGTCGATGTCCGAGCCGAGCGGGACGAGGACCTCCGAGGCGACGGCGGGAACGGCTCAAGGCCCGGCGACGTCGACACGGTGGCTGGTGTGGTTGGCCGCGGCGCTGGTCGTGGTGTTCGGCAGCCGACAGTTGTTCGGATCGGGATTTCCCGTCGTCGGCCAGCTGCTGTCGATGCCCTCGTGGACGACGCTCGTTCACCGCTTCGTGTCGGGGTGGCAGCCCACCGGGGTGGGAACCACCGACCCGGCGACGCCAGGGACGGGGATTCTGGGGCTCGCCGGCATGCTCCTGTTCGGGAGCATGGGGTTGTTGGAGAAGATCGTCGTCCTCGGGTGCATCCCGGTGGGTGCCATCGGCATGGCCCGACTGACCCGACCGCTCGGCACGGCGTGGGCGCGGGTCGTCTCGACCGTGATCTATCTCGCCATTCCGGTTCCCTACGACGCCTTGGCGACGGCGCACTGGGACGCATTGATCTTGTACGCGGCATGTCCGTGGATCGTCCTCCTCCTGGGCAAGGCATCGGGCGTGGGCCCGTTCGGCGAGGCAGTTCCCGACGACCTCACCGGCGCGGGCGAGCCTTTGAACCTCGGCGAGGTGGTGCCGGGCCCGTCGACCGCAGGCAACGGGAGCTCGCTGGCGGTACCGGTGGTCTCGCGCGCCGTCCACCGCGCCGCCTCGCGTTCGGCGTCGTGGCGCCACTCCCTGGCGGGATCGATCCTCGCGCTCGGGCTGCTGGACGCGTTCGTCACATCGCTGGCTCCTTCGGCCGCGGTGGTGACCCTCGTGGTGGCGCTCGGCCTCGCCCTTGGAAACGTCGTGTCGCAAGGCGCGTCCGGGTTGCGCCCCGCCGGGCGCGTGGCCGTGACGGCTTCGGGGGCGACTGTCGTCGCCTTGTTGCTGTTGGCACCGTGGTCCTTCGCCGTGCTCGGCGGCCCGGCGCGCTGGCAGACGTTGGCCGGACTGCCGGTGGCGCCCACCTCGGGGGCGGGATGGGGCGAGCTGTTGCGGCTGGCGGTCGGGCCCATCGGGGACGCCGCGCTGGGATGGGCGTTCCTGGCCGCGGCGGCGTTGCCACTGCTCATCGGCGCCCGGACGCGCCTGGCCTGGGCCGGCCGGGCCTGGTCCATCGCGGTGGTGGCCTGGGCGGTGGCGTGGCTGGCGGGACGCGGTGGCCTCGGTCCGGTGTCGATCGCTCCCCAGGTGCTCCTGGTGCCCGCCGGCGTCGGTATCGCCCTCTCCGTCGGCCTCGGGGTGGCCGCCTTCCAGCTCGATCTGCCCGGCTACCGGTTCGGTTGGCGTCAGGTCGCGGCGGTGACAGCCGCCGCCGCGGCGGTGGTGGGCATGCTGCCGGTGCTGGTCGGCAGCCTGGGCGGGCGCTGGGACCTGGTCCCGTCGGGGTACGGCGAGGCCACGACGTGGATGTCTGCCAACAAGGCCCAGGGCAACTTCCGCGTGCTGTGGCTCGGCGATCCCCGCGTGCTGCCGGGCAACGGGTGGGAGCTCACCCCTGGCCTCGCCTACGCGGTGAGCGAGAACGGGCTGCCCGACGTCACCGGGCTGTGGCCGGGCGCGTCGCCGGGGAAGGCCGCCGCCATCGGCAACGGTGTCCGCCTCGCCCGCAGCCACTCCACGGTCCGCCTGGGTCGGCTGCTCGCCCCCTACGCCGTGCGTTACGTCGTGGTGGTGGACACCCTGGCGCCCTCGATCCCGGGGTTGCAGACCCCGATCTCCCATCCGGCCCCAGGCGACCTCCTCGGGGCGCTGTCATCACAGATCGACCTGCGCCAGATCATCTCCCAGGGAGGGTTCGACGTCTTTCTCGACCCCGACCGCGCTGCCCTTGCGGGCGGTGCGGAGCGCGGCAGGCGCGCCGCAGTCGCCCGCGTCGGCGGTCACCGGCGTCGATCCGCTGCTGACGGGATGGCGCCCGGCCCTTCTCGGTGCGACGGGAGCCACGAGTGTCACCGGAAACGTGGAGGCGGGAACCGTCCTCGACGCGGTCGCGCCGGCTTCGGCCTGGAAGCTGACCGGCAATCACGGCGCCGTCGTGCCGGCGTCGAGCTCGTTCGGGTACGCGGCAACCTTCCACGTGCGACGACCGGGGACGGTCACCGTCGCATTCGTCGGCTCATGGGCGCACGGAGTGGAGATCGGCATCGAGACGGCCGCCTGGATCGTGGTGGCCGCCGCGTTGGCGGGCCGGAGTTGGTGGCTCGATTGGTGGTGGGGGCCGATCGGCGGGAGAGGGGCGAGGCGCCGGCGTCGAGGTCACGCCCCTGGTGACACCGTGACGTCGGGCCGGTCGGGTCTTCCCGAGTCACTCCTCGAGCCGAGCACCGAGTCGAGCACCGAGCGGAGCACCGAGCGGAGCACCGAGCCGGCCGGCCCGATCACCGAGGTGGTGACGTGACCGGTTCGTTGCGACGCGCCCTCATGATCGCCGTGCTCATCGCCATACTGATCGTGACGGGCATCTCGGACCGGATCGTCGCCCGGACGACGGGCCCCATCGGTGTGCCGATCGCCGGTGCCTTGTCGACGCTGCGGTTGGCACCCACCGCCAACACCGAATCATCAGCGTGGTTCTGCGCCGGCGGCACCGGCGCGCAAGGTGGTGCGCCGGCCACGATCGTGCTCACCAATGCCGGACACCGCGCCGTGCACGGCACGTTGACCGCCGTCTCCGCGCCCAGCGCCGGAGTCGCGCAGCCTGCGCCGTGGGCGGGAGCGCACACCGTGTCGTTGACGGTGCCCACCGACGGTCAGGTGACGGTGGGGGCAGACCAATTGGGTTCGACGGACTTGGTGGCGGCGGCCGTCGTGCTCGACGGTGGTGGCGTGGCGGTGTCGGAGTCGGTGCAGAGCCCGCTGGGATGGAGCATGGCTCCGTGCGCGCCGACGACAGGAACCAATTGGTACTTTGCACATGGCGCCACGGCACAAGGAGGTGGGCTCATCCTGTCGCTGTTCAATCCGGCCGCCACTGATGCCGTGGTGAACATCTCGCTCGTGTCTTCGACAGCGGGCTATCTCGCCCCCGCCGCCTACCAAGGCGTCGACATCCCGCCGGGGTCGCTCGTGACAGAGAACATCGGCGATCACGCTCCTGACGACGACGCCATCGCCACGGAAGTGTCCACTTTGTCCGGTGCGGTTGTGGCCACGGAGCTGGAGTCGTCGGGCACGGTGGGCAGCGGAGGGATCTCGCTCACACTCGGGAGCCCGGCCACGGCGTCGCGGTGGATCTTTCCCCAGAACACCGGCATCCCGGGCGGGACCGTCGCCTTCCACGTCCTGAACCCCACGACGAGCCCCGCCACCGTGTCGGTCGACATCGGGCTGTCGCAAGGGGCGGGGGCCGAGCCGTTGGCCATGCACATCCCGGCGCAGTCCCTCGTCACGCTGACGGGGGAGAGCCAGACCCGGCTCCCGACCGGCGTTCCCTACTCACTCACCTTCTCGAGCGCGGGAGCCGGGATCGTCGTAAGTCGCACCGTGCTGGCGCCGGCGGGCTCGCCTGCTTCGGTGCCCGAGATCGGGGACGCGTCGGGGGTGCCGGGAGGGAACACACGTTGGCTGTTGCCGGCCGTGGTCGCACCCGGAAACGGCGCGTGGGCACTGGCCGTCGTCGACCTCGGAAGCAAGCCGGCCACCATCAAGATCGTGACCCCGAGTGGACGTGCCATTCCCGGCCAGGCACCCCGGCGCGTGGCATCGGGGTCGCCGCTCGTGATCGGGCCCAATCCCGGTGCGCCTTTCGGGACTGCCCCCTTCGAGGTCAGTGCCGACCAGCCCGTGTCCGTCGAGCTCGACGCGTTGCCCGTGGCTGAGCCCGGCGTGGTGGTCGTGCCGTCGTTCGCCCCGGCCAAGACTCGGGCAAAGACATAGACACCTGACCTCGAGCACAGCGCGTCGTCAACCTCTGCGCAAGATCACCGGAGCTCCTCGGGCCACGGGCCAGTCCGTCCAGCCCACCACACACCGTGTCGCCGGACGGGCTGTTGCCATGATGAATCGGAACGCCCGAGACTGCCGGTGTTCGAGCGTCTTGAGCGGCCCCTCACCTTGTGCGATGCCGTGGTCCTTGGCGTCGAACAGGGCGGCAGACAATCTCGCATCGATGAGGGCGCCGGATCTCGCCGTCAACGTGCCGGTGATGGTCACGCTCCCCAGGCGCGGCCGGCAGGTGACCGCTGACGCACTCGCGCCGTGCGGGGACGCGGCGTCGATCTGCACCGAGAGACTCGACCCGCGAGAACAGCCGCCGACAACCGTGCCGATGACGAGGACGACGCCAGAAATAAGGAGCGCACTGCGCACCCATACATCGTCTCACGACGGAACCGCGGCGTTCAGGTGGCACCCGAGGCGTCGCCGCCAACGGACGAGGTACCGGCCATCTCGGCAAGCTGGCGTTGAGCTCAGTCAGGCTTGGCGGTGGTCGAGCCGGTGGGCTCGGGTGTCGCGCTCGGGACCTCGGACTCGGCACCGTTTCCCGACGGGCTGGCCTCGGCACTGGCCGCACCGGCACCGTTGGAGGTCGTGAAGTGCGATGCCATGACCGCGGCCTCGTGGACGGGACGGCCGTAGGCGGTGTCGACGAGCTTGCTGACTTCGCCGCCGTCGAGCGTCTCGCGTTCGAGCAGTGCCCTCGCCACCGCGTCGAGCCCACCGCGGTGGCGACTGAGCAATTCGATGGCGCGCTCTTCTTGCAGCCGGAGGATGCGGGCGATCTCCGCGTCCACGACGCGGGCGGTGTCCTCGGAGTAGTCGCGGGAGTGGAGCAGGTCCTCACCCAGGAACACCATGCCCTGTGAGCCCCACGCCATGGGCCCGAGCTCCTCGCTCATGCCCCACTCGCGCACCATCTTGCGGGCCAGCTCGGTGTTGCCCACGAGGTCGTTGCTGGCACCGGTCGACAGGTCGCCGTAGACGAGGAGCTCGGCGGCGCGGCCGCCCATGCGCACGGCCAGCGAGTCCTCGATCACGTCGCGGGGGTAGATGTGGCGCTCCTCGATCGGGAGCTGCTGGGTCACGCCCAACGCCAGCCCCGTCGGCAGGATCGTGACCTTGTGCACGGGGTCGGCGTGCTCGAGCACGTAGGCGAGGACGGCGTGACCGCCCTCGTGGAAGGCGACGCGTTCTTTCTCGGGCTCGGACAGCACCAGGCTCTCGCGTCGCTGACCCATGAGCACGCGGTCGCGCGCCGCCTCGAAGTCCTGTTGGTCGACCTGGTGCGAGCCCCGGCGCACGGCGTGCAGGGCGGCCTCGTTGACGAGGTTGGCGAGATCGGCGCCGCTCATGCCGGGGGTGCCCCGCGCCACGAGCTCGAGGTCGACGTTGTCGCCGATGCGCTTGTCCTTGCAGTGGACCTTCAGGATCGGCAGGCGCTCTTCGAGGTCGGGAAGAGGGACCACGATCTGGCGGTCGAAGCGGCCCGGCCGCAGCAGGGCGGGGTCGAGGATGTCGGGGCGGTTCGTCGCCGCCATGATGACCACGCCCTCGGCGGGGTCGAAGCCGTCCATCTCGGAGAGCATCTGGTTCAGCGTCTGCTCCCGCTCGTCGTGGCCACCGCCGAGACCGGCCCCGCGCTTGCGGCCGATGGAGTCGATCTCGTCCACGAAGATGATGGCCGGGGCCTGCTTGCGGGCGGTCTGGAATAGGTCACGGACCCGGCTGGCCCCGACGCCGACGAACATCTCCATGAAGTCCGAACCGCTCACCGACAGGAACGGAACCCCCGCCTCGCCCGCCACGGCCCGGGCGAGCAGCGTCTTGCCCGTGCCGGGCGGGCCGACCAGCAAGATGCCCTTGGGGATCTTGGCGCCGATGTCACGGAAGCGGTGCGGCGACTTCAAGAAGTCGACCACCTCGCTGATCTCGACCTTGACCCCCTGGTAGCCGGCGACGTCGGAGAACGTCGTCCGGGGCCGCTCGGTCGTATACAGCTTGGCGCGCGACCGCCCGATCGACATGATCCCGGACATCTGCCCCTGGGCCCGCCGACTGATCCACAAGAAGATGCCCACGAAGGCCACCAGGATGAGGATGGTGGGAAGCCACTGGCCCAGGGCGCTCTGGGTGGGGGTGTTGAAGTTGACGGTGGCGATGTCCTTCTTCATCACCGTCACGTCGCTGTCGAGCGACGGGTCCGGGCCCTTCACCGAGTAGCTCTGACCGTCCTTGAGCTTGCCCGTGATGATCCCGGTGGTGTTGTCGATGGTGGCCGATTGGACCTTGTGTTTCTCGACGTAGTTCTGCAGGAAGGGCTTGTAGGCGATCTTGCTCGACCTTGGGATGGTTGACCAGCGCCGGGACGATCAGCACGGCGATGACCGCCACGATGAGCAGGGCGAACACCCAGCGCCAGCTCTGGTCGCCCCCCGATGACGGCTGTCCGCCCGGCCCGCCCGAGGCGGGACCACCCGTCCCACCTGGGGTGGGACGTCCCGAACGGCGGTCGGGAAGAGAGGGGGGACTCATTGCTCCATGGTACGCGCCCTGACCCCCGGCCATGCACGCATGGCCGAGATCATCGCGACACGGGTGATCGGTAACCTTGACCTGATGGCGAGCAGCGCGCCCGGCTCGAACAACGGGGAGCCGAGGCACGCAGCGGCGCCGACGGCGTCGCCACCACCTCCGGGTCACTCCCAGGCGGGCAATGGAGCGCCCGGATACCCACCCCCCGAATACCCACCGCCGGGAACACCCCCCGCCCGGATACCCACCCCCCGGCTACACCCCGGCCGGCGGCCCCGGCTACCCCCAGGTCGCCGGGACGAGCGCGGGTGGGGACGACGCAGACGAGTCGCCACCCCGCACCACGCGTGACGCCGGTTCATGGCTCATGTTCGCCGGGCTCGGGTTCATCGTCGGCCAGGTGGCGAGCAGCATCCTGCTCGTGGTGGTGGCCGCCGCCACCGGCCACTCCGGACAGATCGCGCAGCTGGCCACGCGCGCCGTGCCGCCGGCCTGGGTCGAGGTGACCGCGCTCGTCGGGCTCTGGCTCGGTTTCGTCAGCGCCATCGTCCTCACCAGCCGGTTGCGCGGCACCGGCAACGTGTTTGCTGACATGGGCCTCAAGGTGCGCCCCTGGGACGTGGTCGTCGGGCCCCTCATCGGGCTCGGTGGCCAACTGCTGTTGTTACCCGTGCTCTATCTCCCCCTGGAGCACGTCGTCCCCCATCTCGACCGACGCCTGAAAGAGCCCGCCCAGCACCTCACCGGTGGGTTCCCCGGCTCGGACCTGGCCATCATCGCCGTGCTGACGGTGGTGGTGGTGCCGCTGATCGAAGAGACGTTCTTCCGCGGCCTGGTCCTGCGCGCCCTACTCCGGGTCTTCAAAGGGGCAGGGCCCGTGGTGGGAGTGGCCCTGGCGGCGGTGGCGGACGGGGTCATCTTCGGCCTGGCCCACTTCGAGCTGCTCCAGCTCCTCGGCCTGGCCGCCTTCGGGGCCATCCTGGCCCTGATGGCGTACAAATTCCGACGCCTGGGGCCGGGGATCTTCGCCCACGGCGTATTCAACCTGCTGGCGATCCTGTCCGTGGCGGGCATCCTGCCGACCATGTTGCCGGGCCCGGTCCACTGAGCGGACGGCCACTCCTCGGGCCCAGGTCGGCCCCGAGGCGCTGGGCCCCGGCGCTGCCTGGCGGGACCGCTCCGGGCGCCTAATCAGGCCTGGCGCTGCCGCTTGGCTTCGCTTTTCGGGCACGATGGATCTGATGCGACGACCGTCTGCACCCGCCGTCGCCACCTTCGTGGCGGTCGCGGCCGTCATCGTCGTCGTCATCTGGCAGTGCGACCCCGCCCTGCTGCTGGCCAACACCATGACGACCGGGGGCGACACCGGGGCCCACTTCGGCCTGGCCCAGTTCCTGAAGACGAACCTGCTGCTGCACGGGCACGTGACGGGTTGGTTCCCGGGCGCCTACGACGGCCTCCCCCTCAACACCTTCTACTTCCCCCTGCCCGACACCCTGGCGGCGATCCTCGGATACGTCATCCCCTTCGACATCGCCTTCAAATTCATCACCATCCTGGGCTCGATCACCCTCCCCATCGCGGCCTGGGCCTTCGGGCGCCTGGTGGGCATGGAGCGGCCCCGTCCCGCCGTGCTCGCCGTCTTCACCTTGCCGTTCCTGTTCGACCAGACCTTCACCATCTACGGCGGCAACCTCTACTCGACCATGGCGGGCGAGTACGCCTTCTCGCTCGGGCTGTCGGTGGCGCTCGTCTTCCTCGGCGTCGTGATCCGCGGCATGCGCACCGGGCGCTCGCGGATCCCCGCCGTGGTGCTGCTCTCGGCGTGTGTGCTGTGCCACCTGGTGCCGACTCTGTTCTGCTTCGTGGGAGCGATCGCAGCGCTCATCTTCTTCGGCCCGACCCGGCGACGGCTGTGGTGGCTGGCGTCGGTGGTGGGCACCTCGTTCCTCCTGGTGGCGTGGTGGGCGGTCCCGTTCGTGTTGGAGCAGGCCTACAGCACCACCATGGGGTGGCAGAACGTCAGGACGTTCCGCGCCCTGCTTGATGCCGGTCGCCGACCGGTGGGCCCTGATCCTCGGGATCGTCGGCGTGATCATCGCCTGTGTCCGCTTCAACCGGACCATGCTCATGCTGGCGGTGTCGGGCATCGCGTCGGCGCTGTTCGTCCGGTACGCACCGCAGAGCGCGCTGTACAACACCCGCGTCCTGCCCATCTTCTGGATGTGCGTGTACCTGATCGCCGGCTACGCGGTGGCGGAGGTGTTGATCACCGGGGCGCGGGGATGGCGGAACCTGCGTAGCGCCTTGCGGTGGACGCCACCGGACCTGCCCGTCATGGCGGTCCCGGGGGGGCCGACCCCGGCGTTTGCCTCCGGGGGCCCACTCTCGACGTTCGCCCCCCATGTCGTACCCCGGGCCGGCGCCCCTGTCTCGGAGGGGCCGATGTCAGGAACCCCGACCTCGCACCGCACGGCGCCGACCGACATCGCCGACCCCGAGACGGCGGTGCCCGGTTACCCCGCCGGGGGTGTCGGGGGCGAGTCCAGGTGGATGGCGCCCCCCGGCGCTCCTGCCCCGCGCCAGCCTCCGCCCCCTCGACGCATGGCATGGGCCCCCGGGGCCCTGGTGGTGCCGTTCGTGGCCCTGGCCATCTCCGCGTTGGTCGTGCTCCCGCCCCTGCTCGTCACGCCGGGGATCCCGTACCAGCTCGGGCCCGTGCTCGTCCGCTCCAGCAACGTCGCGGCCTGGGCGCAGTGGAACTACTCCGGCGTCGAGCGCAAGCCCGGATAGGCCGAGATGCACGACGGCATCGTCCCGGCCTTCGACAAGGTGACGGCCAAGTACGGGTGCGGACGCGCCATGTGGGAGTACAACAGCAACCTCAACCGCTTCGGCACGCCGATGGCGCTGATGCTCCTGCCCAACTACACCAACGGTTGCGTCGACTCCATGGAGGGCCTGCTGTTCGAGTCGGCGACCACGACGCCGTACCACTTCATCAACCAGGCCGAGCTGTCGGTGGGGCCATCCGAGGCCATGGTGCCGGCCACCACCGGCATCGTCTACGGCTCGGTCAACGTCCCGCTCGGGATCGAGCACCTGCAGACTACTGGGCGTCAAGTACTTCATGGCGTCCTCGCCGCCGATCCAGGACCAGGCCGACTCCGATCCATCTCTCACCCTCGTCGCCACCACGGGACCGTGGCACACGCTGTACCAGGGCCAGACCGTCATCACCACGTGGAAGATCTACCTGGTCCACAACTCCGTCGCTCGTGACGCCGCTGACCGAGACCCCCGACGTGCTCACCGGGGTGGGAGCGGCCCAGGCGACGTGGCTCCCGGTGTCCCAGCGTTGGTACGCGGATCCCGTCGACATGGTCACAGCAGATGGTGGCGGGGGGCCTGGCTCGCTGGACCCGCGCCCCCCAGGGCGTGGCGCCCGCGCAGCACCACGCGCTCCCGGCCGTGACGGTGTCGTCCATCCGCACCACCAATGACCAGATCAGCTTCCACGTCAGTCGCGTCGGGGTGCCCGTGCTGGTGCGCGTGTCGTACTTCCCGTCGTGGCACGCCACCGGGGCCCAAGGGCCCGTGGCGCTCGGAGCCCAACCTCATGGTGGTCGTGCCGACGTCGCACGACGTCACCCTCACCTACGGGGCGAGCGGTCCCGACAAGCTCGGGATGCTCCTGAGCGTGGGCGGCCTCGTGGCGCTGGGCGTGCTCATCTGGCGTCGCTTCGCCTATCCCTGAGGTCACCGGTCGGCTCGTCCTGAGGTCACAGTCTGATCGGCCCTGACGTGACCGTCTGATCGTCCCTGAGGTGACCGCTCTGCTCACCTCACCGTCGAGAGCCCTTCCCCGACGTGCGTCGAGGCCGGCGAGGATCACAATTCCCTAACTTGTCGCACACGGCTCCCACATGCCCGGAGCCGATCATTCGGTCAGGCCCAGACAGGCGAAGGCCGCTTCAGAGGACCCTCACCGGGACCGATGCAACGGAGAACGCCTTCCACTGGACCGAGGCGCACGAGGAGGGTTGGACATGAAGACACCGAGGCTCGTCACCGCGGCGCTGCTCAGCGGCGTGGCCGTGACACTGGCGGCCTGCGGAGCGGGCAGCTCGTCGCACGTCGTGGCGCGAGCTCACGCCCACGACGGCGGTGCCGGCCACGTCCACCACGACCGTGGCCGGGCCCGGCACCGTGGCCGGTCCGGCGGGCTCGGCTCCGGCCGGTCGGCACCGCGACGACCGCTCCACCACCCAACGCGCTGACCCACAGACACTCGATCAGGTCGCCGCCGACCTGGGGGCTTTGGACAACAGCCTCAACACGGCGAACTCCGACCTGAACCACCCGCAAGGAGACTCTTGAGATGAAGCACACCTTCGCACGTCGCATGGTGGTCGGCGCGCTGTCGGCAGGCGCCGTCGTCGGGCTCGTCGGGTTGGTCCCGGGCGCGGCCTTCGCGGCTCCGTCGACAACGGCCGACCACCACCGGGTCGACCACATCGACCACGCAGGCCTCGAGCCCGAGGTGCACCCCCACGCACCTTCAGCCAGGCGCAAGCACTGGTCGAGGCCGACCTGGCGGGCCGCGTCACCAAGCTCAACACGTTGTCCGCCGCGGCCAACAACGCCGCGAACCACCTGACCGCCGGTGACCGAGCAGACGCTGCAGAACGACATCACCACCGTGGAGCTCCCCGGCATCCAGGCGCTGCAGACCCAGGCGCAGGCGGCGACGACGTGCACGGGACTGCGGGCGGTCGCACACCCGATGGTCTTCAACTACCGCGTCGTACGTCGTCATGACGCCCCAGACGCATCTGACCATCGTGCTCGACGACGAGACCTACATCGAGGGCGTGTTCGTCAACCTCGAGCCCCAGATCGCCACCGCCATCCAGAACGCGCAGGCCGCCGGCAAGGACGTGACCGCGGCGCAGGCCGCCTTCACCGACCTGAAGAGCCAGGTGTCCACGGCGCAGGGCGAGACCAACGGGGAGTCGGCCCAGATCCTGGCGCAGACCCCGACCGGTTACCCCGGAAACTGGCCGGTCTTCCTGGCGGCACGCACCAACGCCACCAACGCACACACCGACCTGCACGCGGCCTACGCCGACGCCGAGCACATCCGGACCGACCTCCAGTAGCGTCCGCCCGGAGCGCGGCCGGCCGATCACGGCCGGTCGTAGGCACCGGGCTGCGGGGAGGCGACCAGGTAGGCTTCGGGCGCCATGACCGCACTCGATGCCGTGTTCAAGGCCTACGACGTGCGCGGGACGGTACCCGAGCAGCTCGACGGCCGTAGCTGTCGTGCCATCGGCTGGGCGTTCGCGCAGTTCGTGGGCACGAGTCGCATCTTGGTGGCGCGCGACATGCGCGAGTCGGGCGTGGAGCTCTCGAGCTGCGTTCGCGAGCGGGGCCCGCAGCGCCGGAGCCACGGTCATCGACCTCGGCCTCGCCTCCACCGACATGATGTACTTCGCCTCGGGTCGACTCGACGCCCCCGGAGCGATGTTCACCGCCTCGCACAACCCCGCCGCCTACAACGGGATCAAGATGTGTCTGGCCGGGGCCAAGCCGGTGGGACAGGACACCGGCCTGGCCACCATCCGCGACGACGCGCAGGACGCCCTCGCCTCGGGTGCCGACCAGGGCCCCGAGACCGGCGGCTACGAAGAGCACGACCTGCTCGACGAGTACGCCGTGCACGTCCGTTCCTTCATCGACCCCTCGGCGCTGCGCCGCTTGAAGGTGGTGGCCGACACCGCCAACGGCATGGGGGGCCTGGTGGTCCCGAAGGCCTTCGAGGGCGTGCCCGTCGACCTCGAGATCCTCTTCGGCGAGCTCGACGGCACGTTTCCCAACCATCCCGCCGACCCCATCCAGGAGGAGAACCTCGCGGACCTGAAGGAGGCCGTCCTCGCCTCCCAGGCCGACATCGGGCTCGCCTTCGACGGGGACGCCGATCGCGTGTTCCTCGTCGACGAACAGGCCCAGCCCGTGTCGGGCTCGCTCACCACCGCGCTGGTGGCCCGCGCCATGCTCGAGAAGCATCCCGGCGCGACGGTGCTCTACAACCTCATCTGCTCCAAGATCGTTCCCGAGACCATCGAGAACTACGGCGGCACGGCGGTGCGCACCCGGGTCGGGCACTCGTTCATCAAACAGGTGATGGTGGACACCGGGGCGG
The DNA here is from genome assembly GCA_963846125.1 of uncultured Acidimicrobiales bacterium. Classification (GTDB taxonomy): domain Bacteria; phylum Actinomycetota; class Acidimicrobiia; order Acidimicrobiales; family UBA8190; genus Chersky-840. The sequence goes on along the minus strand of CAWJUR010000003.1, from coordinate 1,110,785 downwards.
TCTTCGGGGGCGAGCACTCGGGGCACTACTACTTCATGGACAACTACCGGGCCGACTCGGGGCTCATCGCGGCGATGGTCGTCCTCGAGGAGCTCTCGCAAGCCGACGTGCCCCTGTCGGAGATGCTCGCCCCATACCGCAAGTACGCCGACTCGGGGGAGATCAACACCGAGGTGGACGATCCCGCCACCGCCGTGCGAGTCGCTGGCCAAGCACTTCGGGGCCCAGGGGTTCGTCGGTGACCGCATCGACGGGCTGAGCGTCGACTTCGACGACTGGTGGTTCAACGTCCGCCCGTCGAACACCGAGCCGCTGCTGCGCCTCAACGTCGAAGCGGCTTCCCCCGCCGAGTGCGACCTCCACACGGCGGAGCTCCTCGACCTCGTGGCCGAAGTGCCCGGCGGAGGGCCTTCCCCCGGCCACTGAACCCGCACACGACACACATGACCGATACCTGAGACACACGACCGACACCAGCACGACCCTGAACAAACACAAACGACTGAAGTTGGGAGCACGACGACCGATGGCACTGGACCCCTTGCTACTGGAGGTGCTGGCTTGTCCCGAGGACAAGGGCCCGCTCCTGTACTTCGAGGACGAGGACCGGCTCTACAACCCCCGGCTGCATCGCAGCTATGCGGTGCGCGACGGGATCCCGGTCATGCTCGTCGACGAGGCCACCGCGGTCGACGACGCCGAGCACGAGCGGCTCATGGCGAAGGCCAAGGACAACGCCGTCCGGAGCACGTTGCAGTGCGAGGCACCGACAAATGACCCGTGACGAGGGCGTGCTCGACACGCTCGGCATGTTCGAGGTGACCGCCGGACTTCCCGAGCAGGTGGCCGCGGCGGTGGGTGCCGCGCACGGTCTCGACGGCCTTCCCGAGCGCGAGTACGTCGAGAACGTCGTCGTGCTCGGCATGGGGGGCAGCGGACTGGCCGGCGACGTCATGGTGGCAGTGGCCGGGCCCTTCGTCCCCGTGCCCATCACGGTGGTGAAGTCCTACGACCTCCCCGACTTCGTGGGCCGGGGATCGCTCGTGTTCGCCATCTCGTTCTCGGGCAACACCGAGGAGACCGTCGAGGCGGCGGGGGAGGCGGCCAACGCCGGGGCCAGCCTCGTGGCCGTCACCGCCGGCGGCGAGCTCGGCCGTCTGGCCGATGAGTGGGGCGCTCCCGTCGTGGCGGTGCCCACGACCATCCCCCAGCCGCGCGCCGGGCTCGGGGCCATGGCCATCCCACCGCTGGTGGTCCTCGAGGACATCGGGCTCTTCCCCGGCGCGGCGACCTGGGTGGCCCTGGCCGTCGACCAGCTCAAGGACCGCCGGGACCAGTTGGTGCAGCCCCGGCAGCACCGCCGAGGAGGTGGCCCGCCGTATCGGCCGCACCATCCCCCTCATCCACGGCGCCCAGGCCATCGGCGCCGCGGCCGCGATCCGGTGGAAGGCACAGGTCAACGAGAACGCCAAGGCGCCGGCCTTCGCGGCGGTCTACCCCGAGCTCTGCCACAACGAGATCGCCGGCTGGGGCCAGCACGGGGACGTCACCCGCCAGGTCCTGCACCCTCGATCAACCTGCGCCACGACGCCGAGCACCCCCAGCTGGCCCGGCGCTTCGCCTTCGTCTCGGATGTGCTTCGGGAGGTCGTAGCTGACATCATCGAGGTGCGCGCCCAGGGGGAGGGGGACCTGGCACAGCTGCTCGACCTGATGCTCGTGGGGGACTTCGTGTCGCTCCATCTCGCTGCCCGAGAAGGCATCGACCCGGGGCCGGTGCCGGTCCTCGAGGAGTTGAAGCAGCGTCTGCTCGAGCCATAGTCCACCTCCCGAGGTCCGAACAAGGCCGAGGTCCGAAAAGGCCGCCAGGCCCCAGAACCAAGAGCCCAGAACCCTGTCAATCACACGAGGAGCACGAGGAGCACAATGTCCACGTCCGCCACTGATCACGACGTCGCCGATCTCGGCCTCGCCGACCTCGGGCACCAGCGCATCGCATGGGCCGACGCCAACATGCCGGTGCTGACGTCGATCCGGGAGCGCTTCGCCAAGGAGCGCCCGCTGGCCGGCGCGGTCGTCGCGGCGTGCCTGCACGTCACCACCGAGACCGCCAACCTGCTGCGGACGCTCAAGGCGGGAGGGGCCGAGGTCCTGATCTGCGCGTCCAACCCGTTGTCGACGCAAGACGACGTGGCCGCCTCTCTCGTGCGCGACGAGGGCATCCCGACCTTCGCGGTGAAGGGCGAGAACTCCGAGCTCTACTACGCCCACATCGACGCGTTGCTCGACCGTCACCCCACCATGACGATGGACGACGGCTGTGACACGGTGTCACGGATCCACTCGACCCGTCCCAACCAGGTGTCCGAGATCCTGGCCGGCACCGAGGAGACGACGACCGGTGTCATCCGGCTGCGGGCCATGGAGGCCGAGGGCGCGCTCAAGTACCCGATCGTGGCGGTGAACGACGCCGACACCAAGCACATGTTCGACAACCGCTACGGCACCGGGCAGTCCACCCTCGACGGCGTCATCCGGGCCACCAACGTCCTGCTGGCGGGCAAGCGTGTCGTGGTCGCCGGCTACGGCTACTGCGGCAAGGGCGTGGCCAGCCGGGCGCGTGGTCACGGAGCGCAGGTCATCGTGACCGAGATCAACCCGCTGCGCGCCCTCGAGGCCGTGATGGACGGGTTCCGGGTCGAGCCCATGGAGATCGCCGCGGCCGAGGGCGACATCTTCATCACCGTCACCGGGAACCGTGACGTGTTGCGCGCCGAGCACTTCGAGCGCATGCAGGACGGGGCCATCGTCGCCAACTCGGGCCACTTCGACATCGAGATCGACCTCATCAGCTTGGCCGAGATGTCCGAAGGCCAGCGGCGCCACGTGCGTCCGATGGTCGAGGAGTTCTCGGTGCGGGGCAAGCACATCCTCGTCATCGCCGAAGGCCGGCTCGTCAACCTGAGCGCGGCCGAGGGCCACCCCGCCGCGGTCATGGACATGAGCTTCGCCAACCAGGCGCTCGCCGCGGAGTGGGTCATGGCCAACGCGGCCACGCTCGAGAATCGTGTCTACGACGTCCCCCGCACCATCGACGCCGAGATCGCCCGTCTCAAGCTCGAGACCATGGGCGTCGACATCGACCGCCTCACCCCGGCCCAAGAGGAGTACCTCGGCTCCTGGCAGACCGGCACCTGACCCACTCGACGCTCGAACCTGCCCGCACCTGACGCCGGCAAACACCCCGGGCGTCGCGTTCGGGCACCCCACCACCCACGTTTGTCGCGGCCCGGGACAACCGGGGCATCGAGGCGTACGCTGTGGTTGTGGATCGCGTCCGGGTCTGTGGTTGCAAGTCGAAGCCAGTCGCAGGCGAAACGACCCACGTAAGGCAACTCATGGTTGCTGAGCATGGTGCGACTTAGAAGTAAGCCCTGCCTGTCGGGGCACCGACTCTCGGTGTTCGACGGAGAAGGATCGAAGCAGGCCGTCGTGGGTGTCGTCGGGCGGTGCGGGTCAACCGTGCCGTCGCCGACAACCGGGCCGCCACATCCTCTGCAGGCGAGTGTGGGGACAAAGACCAGGTCAGCCGGACGCGATCCACGAGCATCGAACATGTCAGCCGAACGGGAAGGGATCACCTGACCCACGGCCTGAAGGAGGTGCAGCGGTGGACGTCGCCGTTCAGGGACGCCAAGCACACCGCGCCCGAAGAAATGCGGGCGCTCGCGCAGGCGAAGGTAGCCAAGCTGGGGAGGTTGACCCCCGTGCTCGAGCGAGCCGAGGTTCGCCTCTCCGAGGATCGAGACGCCCCGGGGTCGGGGCGCAAGGTGTGTGAGGTCACCATCACCGGGCACGGCCACACGTTGCGGGCCAAGGCCGCCGCCGCCGACGTGCCGGTGGCGGTGGACAAGGTCGTCGACAAGCTCGAGCACCAGGTCGAGCGGTTGAAGGGAAAGCTCGTGGGGCGCTCGCAACCCCGTCGCTCCCACACCCTCCCCAAGGAGTGACCACAGGCTCCTGAGCAGGCCGACCGACCGGCGCCGGTGTGACCCCGGCTGCCGTGGCGGGCCGCATCGCGCCGCTGAGCGGGTAGTGCCCGGCAGTAGACTCCCAGCGTCATGAGTGTCTTTACGCGCGTCCTGCGGGCCGGCGAGGGGAAGAAGGTCCGCCGGCTGGCAGAGCTCGTTCCCCTCGTCAACGAGCTCGAGCCCGAGATGGAAGCCCTGTCCGACGACGACCTGGCCCATCGGACCGTCGAATTCAAGGAGCGGGTCGCCAACGGCGAGACCCTCGACGACCTCCTCATCGACGCCTTCGCCACCGTGCGCGAGGCGGCGTGGCGGGTGCTCGGCCAGCGCCACTTCGACGTGCAGCTCATGGGGGGCATGGCGCTGCACTTCGGGTGGATCGCCGAGATGAAGACCGGCGAGGGCAAGACACTGGTGTCGACGCTGCCGGTGTACCTCAACGCCCTGTCCGGGCGCGGGCATGCACGTCATCACGGTGAACGACTACCTGGCCAGGCGTGACGCCGACTGGATGGGCCAGGTGCACCGCTTCCTCGGGCTCACCGTCGGCCGGGTCAGCCCCGAGCTCCCCGACTTCGAGGACAAGCGTCTCGCCTACGCGTGCGACGTCACCTACGGCACCAACACCGAATTCGGCTTCGACTACCTGCGCGACAACATGGCACGGTCGCGCGAGCACATGGTGCAGCGCGGGCATGTGTACGCCATCGTCGACGAGGTCGACTCGATCCTCATCGACGAGGCCCGGACGCCGCTCATCATCTCGGGCCCGGCGTCGGAGTCGGCCAAGCTCTACTACCAGTTCGCCGGGCTGGTGCGCACGCTCAAGCGCGACGAGGACTACGAGGTCGACGAGGAGAAGCGCATCGCCTATCCCACCGAGGCGGGCGTGGCCAAGGTCGAGGCCCAGGTGGGCGTGGACAACATGTACGAGATGGTGTCGGTCAACTACGTGCACCACCTCACCCAGGCGCTGCGGGCCAAGGAGCTCTACCACCGGGACAAGGACTACCTGGTGGCGGGGGGAGAGGTGAAGATCGTCGACGAGTTCACGGGCCGCACCCTCGAGGGGCGGCGGTGGTCCGACGGCCTGCACCAGGCGGTGGAGGCCAAGGAACGGGTCCAGATCAAAGAGGAGAACCACACCTGGGCCACGGTCACCCTCCAGAACTACTTCCGGCTCTACGAGAAGTTGTCGGGCATGACCGGCACGGCCGAGACCGAGGCGGCCGAGTTCGCCACCACCTACAACATCCCCGTGGTGCCCATCCCGACCAACGTGCCCATGGTGCGCGCCGACCAGCCCGACCTCATCTACAAGTCCGAGGACGCCAAGTTCGCGGCCGTGGTCGACGACATCGTCGAGCGCTACGAGACGGGCCAGCCCGTGCTGGTGGGCACGGCGTCGGTGGCCAAGTCCGAGCAGCTGTCGAAGCTGCTCGAGCGCCGCGGCATGCCCGCACCAGGTCCTCAACGCCAAGCAGCACACCCGGGAAGCCGAGATCGTGACCCAGGCCGGCCGGCTGCACGCCGTGACGGTGGCCACCAACATGGCCGGTCGAGGCGTCGACATCCTGCTGGGGGGCAATCCCGAGGGCCTGGCCCGCCAGGAGGCGATCGGGCAGGGGTTCGACCTCGACACCGACGAGGGCGCCGCCGAGTACGAGAAGCTTCTGGCCCGCTTCGAGAAGGAATGCGGCGAAGAAGGCGACCAGATCCGCGAGCTCGGCGGGGTCTACGTCCTCGGCAGCGAGCGCCACGAGTCGCGGCGCATCGACAACCAGCTCCGGGGCCGTTCGGGCCGCCAGGGCGACCCCGGCGAGAGCCGGTTCTTCTTGTCGCTCGAAGACGAGCTCATGCGCCTGTTCGCCACCGGCGCCATGCAGTGGGTCATGGGCCGGACCCTCCCCGACGACGTCCCCATCGAGGCCAAGATGGTGACCAAGGCCATCGAGCGCGCCCAGCACACCGTCGAGGGCCGCAACGCCGAGATCCGCAAGGACGTGCTCAAGTACGACGAGGTCCTCAACGAGCAGCGCAAGGTCATCTACGCCCGCCGGCTGCAGGTCATCGACGGCGAGGACCTGCGCGAGCACACCGAGGAGCTGCTCGAGGAGACCATCGACGAGCTGGTGCGCTCGGCGTGCCCGGGGGAGTTCCCCGAGGCGTGGGAGCTCGAGCGCCTGCTGGCCGAGGTGACGCAGTACTACCCGACGGGCTTCACCGTCGAGGACCTGGCCGAGGCGGTCACCGCCATCGCAGATCGCCGAGAGCCTCCTGGCCGAGGCGCTCGACGCCTATCACGCCCGCGACGCGGTGTTCCCCGGGGGCGAGGACGAGGCGCGCGGCGTCGAGCGCGAGGTGATGATGCAGATCATCGACCAGCGCTGGCGCGACCACCTGGCCGAGATGGACTACCTGCGCGAGGGGATCAACCTGCGGGCCATGGGCCAGCAGGACCCGCTGGTGGCGTGGCAGCGCGAGGGGTTCTCGATCTTCGGCCAGATGATGGACGCCATCGACGACGACTACCTGCGCTACGTGATGCACGTGCAGGTGGTGGCCGAGGCCGCCCCCGAGCCCGACCTCTCCCACGCCAGCTACCAGGCCGCCGACGACCCGGTCCAGGGGGCGAGCCTCCTCGAGGCCATGCGGGTCTCGCGCCCCCGCCGAGGTGGCCGCGGCCGGTGCCGGCGTGCCCCCGGGGCTGGACGCGGGTGGCATGCCCGTCGCCGGAGGCCAGGTCGTCGCCTCGCCACATGGCCGACGAGGAGACCCAGGCACCGCTGGTGAAGGCCCCGACCGAGAAGCTCGGGCGCAACGAGCCGTGCTGGTGCGGGAGCGGCAAGAAGTTCAAGCTCTGCCATGGCGCGGCCTGAGCCCGCCGGGGCGGGCGACCAGCGCGACCTCCGGGGCGAGCTGGCGTCGCTGCGCAAGCGCCTCGAGGAGGCCGAGGGCTACCTGGGCCTCGAGCGCCTGCGGGCGCGCCGGGCCGAGCTCGAGACCGAGGTGTCGCGCCCCGACCTGTGGGACGACCCCGACGCAGGCCCGGCGGGTGACCTCGGAGTTCAGCTCCGTCAACGACGACATCGCCATGCTCGAGGACCTCGGCGCCAAGTTGTCCGACGCCGAGGAGCTCCACGAGCTCATCATCGAGGAGTCCGACGACTCCTTCACCGGCGAGCTCACCGAGTCCGTCGACGACCTCACCAAGCGGCTGTCGGACCTCGAGCTGCGCTCGCTGTTCTCCGGTGAGTACGACGAGCGCGACGCCATCGCCGAGGTGCACGCCGGCGCGGGCGGCACCGACGCCCAGGACTGGTGCGAGATGCTGCTGCGCATGTACCTGCGGTGGGCCGAACGCCGCGGGTTCGCCTTCGAGGTCGACGAGACCACCGAGGGCCAAGAGGCCGGGCTGTTGTCGGCCACGTTCATCGTGAAGGGCCGGTTCGCCTACGGGTTGCTGTCGGCCGAGCGGGGCGTGCACCGGCTGGTGCGCATGTCGCCCTTCGACTCCCAGCACCGCCGCCAGACGAGCTTCGCCTCGGTGGACGTGATCCCGTTCCTCGAGGATGCCGGCACCGAGATCGCCATCGACGACAAGGACCTGCGCGTCGACACCTACCGGTCGTCGGGAGCGGGGGGACAGCACGTCAACAAGACCGACTCGGCGGTGCGGCTCACGCACCTGCCCACCGGGATCGTGGTGTCGTGTCAGAACGAGCGCAGCCAGCACCAGAACAAGGCCCGTGCCATGCAGATCCTCGCCGCCAAGCTCGTCGAGCTCCAGCATGCCGAGCGGCGGGCCGAGCTCGACGCGCTGTCGGGCCCCAAGGCCGACAACGCCTGGGGGAGCCAGATCCGCTCCTACGTGATGGCGCCGTACCAGATGGTGAAGGACCTGCGCACCGGCTACGAGACGGGCAACGTCGACGCCGTGCTCGACGGTGACATCGACGCCTTCATCGAGGCCGAGCTGCGCCGCCGCCGCCCCGTGGGCGGCTGAGGGACCACCCGTGGGCGATTCGGTGGGCGATTCGGTGGGCGATTCGGTGGCGACGGGCACCGACCTGTGTGCGGTGAAGCGCGACTGGTACGAGTCATTGTTGCCCTCATGTGCCACTACGGCCGATGGCGGTTGGGGCATGCCGCCGAGGACTCACTCGATGATCCGTTTCGAGAACGTCACCAAGACATACAAGAGCGGACAGGTCGCGTTGCGCGACGTGTCGATCGACATCGACAAGGGCGAGTTCGTCTTCCTCGTGGGCCCGTCGGGCTCGGGCAAGACCACGTTCATCCGCCTGCTCCTGCGCGAGGAGGACCCCGGCGACGGCCGCATCTGGGTGGCGGGACGCGACATCTGCCATCTCAGCCAGTGGCGGATCCCCTACCTTCGGCGCAACATCGGGTGTGTGTTCCAGGACTTCCGGCTGCTTCCCAACAAGTCGGTGTTCGAGAACGTGGCCTTCGCGCTCGAGGTGATCGGGCGACCCAAGCACGTGATCGCGCAGCAGGTCCCGCAGGTGCTCGACCTGGTCGGGCTGTCGAAGAAGCACGACAGCCTGCCCGGCGAGCTCTCCGGTGGCGAGCAGCAGCGGGTGGCGGTGGCCCGGGCCTTCGTGAACCGGCCCCTCGTGGTCCTGGCCGACGAGCCCACCGGGAACCTCGACCCCGCCACCAGCCAGGGGATCATGCGCCTGCTCGACCGGATCAACCGCACCGGCACCACGGTGGTGGTCGCCACCCACGACGCCGGCATCGTCGACCAGATGCGCCGGCGGGTCATCGAGCTCGACCACGGCACGCTGGTGCGCGACCAGGCCCGGGGCGTCTACGGCATGGCGCCGGCGGGGATGGCCCCCGAGGACCAGCTCCAGAAGGGCGCGCACTGACATGCCGGTCTCGCTTCGACTACGTGGCGCGCGAGACGGCGTCGAACCTGTGGCGCAACCGGCTCATGACCATCGCCGCGGTGCTCACCGTGGGGGTGTCGTTGTCGCTCGTGGGGGCGTCGCTGCTGCTGCGCCAGGGCGTGGCCCATGCCACCACCCAGTGGGCGCACGGCGTCGACGCCATCGTGTGGCTGAACCCAACATCGCCGTGGCCCAGCGCGACGTCCGTCGAGCAGCAGGTGCAAGCCAGCTTCCCTATGTGCGCTCCTCACCTACCGCTCCCAGGCCTACGACCTCAACGAGGCCAACACCTGCTCACGCCGCCGGAGTACCAGGTGTTGACGCGTGGCCACCATGCCCGCCTCGTTGCGCATCCAGCTCGACAACCCCAACGAGGCCCTGGCCATCGCCCGTCAGTTCGACAGGTTCCCGGGTGTGAAGAGCGTGGCCGTGCCCACCAAGACGATCCACAACATCCAGACCGTGAGCCGCATCTTGCAGTTGGTCTTCTTCGTGCTGGCCGTCATCTTGTTGCTGTCGGCGTCGGTGCTCATCATCAACACCATCCGCCTGGCCATCTTCGCCCGTCGGCGAGAGGTGTCGGTCATGAAGCTCGTGGGCGCCACCAACTGGTTCATCCGGGTGCCGTTCATGTTCGAGGGGGTGGCCCAGGGCCTGTTCGGCGCGCTGTTCGCGTCGTTGACGGTGTTCTCGCTGCACTTCCTGCTCGACAGCTTCTCCAACACCAAGACCGGGAACATCTGGTACCAGATGCGCATGCCGACGGGCGAGGTGATCGTCACCAGCCTGGTGGTGGTGCTGATCGGCGTGGTGATCGGGTCCTTCGGGTCCTACCTCGGGATCCGCCGCTTCCTCGACGCCTGAGCATCGGCCCGGCCCCTGCTGCGGCCGAGGCCGGGCCCGGTCAGCCCTTGTTGGCGCCGTTCTCGCGGACGAAGTCGTTGACGGCGTAGTAGGCGTCGATCGACTCGCCGGCGTCACCCCAGAACCCGTCGAGGATGTCGTAGGCCATGGTGCGCTGCTCGACGAAGTAGTTGTTGACGTCGGTGATCTCGAGCTCGCCCCGGCCCGACGGCTCGAGGGTGCCGATGACCTCGAACACCGAGGCGTCGTAGCAGTAGATGCCGGTGACGGCGTAGTTGCTCGGCGGGTCCTCGGGCTTCTCGACGATATGGGTGATGCGGCGTTCGGCGTCGAACTCGGGGACGCCGAGGTGGCGGAGGTGGGCCGGGTCGTCGGCCTCGGTGAGCACGATGCGGGCCCCGCCCCCTTGGCGGGCGAAGTGCTCGACGGTGGGCCGGAAGGTGCGCTCGACGATGTTGTCGCCCAGCATCACGAGCACCGAGTCGCCGGCCACGAAGCGCTCGGCCAGGCCCAGCGCCTCGGCGATGCCCCCGGGCCGGTCCTGGTAGGCGTAGCTGAGCCGGTCGATGCCGTGCTCGTGGCCGTTGCCGAGCAGGCGCAGGAACTCGCCGGCGTGGGTGCCCCCGGTCACGACCATCATCTCGTTGATCCCGGCCAGGACGAGCGCCTCGATGGCGTAGCTGATCATGGGCCGGTCGTAGATGGGCAGGAGGTGCTTGTTGGTGATGCGGGTGAGCGGGTGGAGCCGGGTGCCGCTGCCTCCCGCCAGGATGACGCCCTTCACGGCGCGGCAGCCTAATGGAGGTTCCCCGCCCCACCCGGGTCGAGCGGTCGGGTGTCCGGTCGCAGAGGGCGACCCGTCCAGCGATCAGCACGGCGTCGGCGAGGGCCGGCCACGCCGATCGTCGCCCACGGGCCGAAGTCCCGGTCACACAGCGACGCGCACGCCACCCCGGCCCCGGGGTCGACCCACAGGAAGCTTCCCGACTGCCCGAAATGGCCGAAGGTGGCGGGGAGTTCGTGCGTCCCGGTCCAGTGCGGCGCCTTGGCGTCGCGGATCTCGAAGCCGAGTCCCCAGTCGCACGGGTCGAAGCGGCCGAAGCCGGGCAGCACGCCGGCCAGGCCGGGGAAGGCGACCGAGGTGGCGCCGGCCAACGTGGCCGGCGCCACCAGGCGCGGCGCCAGGAGCTCGGCGGCGAGGGCGAGCAGGTCGCGCAGAGGCCCCCGCGCGCCCGACGCCGGGGAGGACCCGGGCAGGAGCTCGGTCCCGGTCATGTCGAGGGGGAGGACCACGCCGGTGCGCAGGTAGTCGGAGAAGGGCATGCCCGAGGATGTGCGACACGGCGTCGGCCAGCATCTCGTAGCCGATGTTGGAGTAGATGCGGCGCCGCCCCGGGGCGGTGAGGGGTCGGAGGGAGTCGGGGCCGAGACCCGAGGCGTGGGCCAGGAGATGGCGCACCGTCGAGCCGGGAGGCCCGGCCGGGTCGTCGAGGCGCGAGCGTCCCCTCCTCGACCGCCACCAGCACGGCCATGGCCACGAGCAGCTTGGTGACCGACGCCCACGCGAAGGGCGTGTCGATGTCGCCCGGTGTGCTCGGCCACCTCGACGCCTGCCGCTCGGGCTGCGGCGCGCACCACGCCGGCCGCGGCCGAGCCCACCGGCCACTCGCGCCACGAGCGCCGAGGGCGGTCATGGTCGGCGCGCCGTGGTGTCGTTCAGGTCGGGGTCGCGGCCCACTCGGTGGTCTCGGCCCGCATGCGCGGCGTAGTCGACCTTGCCGGCCGGGGACCGCCCGATGGTGTCGACGAAGTGCACGCGCTTGGGGGCCTTGAAGGCGGCCAGCTGGCTGCGGACGTGGTCGACGAGCTCGGCTTCGGTGGCGGAGGCCCCGGGGCGCAGCTCGACCGCGGCGGCCACCACCTGGCCGAAGCGCTCGTCGGGGATCGCCACCGCCACGGCGTCGGCGCACCGCGGGGTGGAGTCTTCAAGGACCTCCTCCACCTCTTCGGGGAAGACCTTCTCGCCGCCGGTGTTGATGACCACCGAGCCGCGCCCGAGCAGATGGATGGCGCCGTCGGCGTCCACGGTGGCGAAGTCACCGGGGACCGAGTACCGCACGCCGTCGATCTCCTTGAAGGTGGCTGGCGGACTTGTCGGGGTCCTTGTAGTAGCCGACGGGGTTGCGCCCCCCGAGGGCGAGCACGCCCACCTCGCCCGATCCCGGGGTCACGTCCTTGTTCGACTCGGGGTCGAGGACCCGCACGTCGGGGCCAAGCGTGAAGTGCGCCGTGTGCTCGGCCGCGGTGCCGCTCGACACCGACGTCCCCATCCCGAGCGCCTCCGACGACGAGAAGGCGTCGATGAGCATCAGGTTGGGGTGGTGGTGCAGCAGGCCCCGCTTGGTCTCCTCGCTCCACATGACCCCCGAGGACACGAAGGCGAGCAGCGTCGACAGCCGCCACCGGCCGGGATGCTCGTCGAGGGCGCGCAGGATGGGCTTGGCGAAGGCGTCGCCCACGATGGCGATGGTGTTGACGTTGTCGCGGTCGACGGTGTCGAGGAGCTCGACGGGGTCGAAGCGGCGACTGGTGAGGGTGACGACGCAGCCGCCCACGGTCATGGCCGCCATGGCGGTGAACCCGCCCGGTGCCGTGCATGAGGGGACAGGCCGGGAGGTGGCGGGGCCCGGCGCCCACGATGGTCTTGCGGACGCCGTCGGTGCCCCCGTCCTCGGGCACCCGCAGGAGGTTCCCGGCGTTGAGCTTGGAGAACAGGTCGTCCTGGCGCCACATGACGCCCTTGGGCATCCCCGTGGTTCCCCCGGTGTAGAGGAAGTAGAGGTCGTCGCCGGTGCGGGCCCACGGTGGCGGTGGGGCGCGTCGGCTCCGCTCTGCGGCCGCGCGCCTCGTAGGGCGTCGCCCACGGCGGGCACTCGTCGGTGCCGTCGTCGACCCACAGCCAGGCCCGGACCCGGGGCACCCGCGCCCGCAGCCCGGCGATGCGCTCGGAGAACGCGCCGTGGAAGATGACCGCCACGGCGTCGGCGTTGTCCCACAGGTAGACGAGCTCGTCGTCGGTGTAGCGGTAGTTGGTGTTCACGGGGACGAGCCCGACCTTCAAGATGGCGAAGGTCGACTCCATGTACTCGGGGCAGTTGTAGAGGTAGTGCGCCACCTTGTCCTGGTGGGCGACCCCGAGGTCGAGGAGGAACTGGGCCACGCCGTTGGCCCGGCGCTCGGTCTCGGCCCAGCGTGAGGCGGCGCTCGCCGTGGATGGCGCTGAGCCCGTCGGGCACGGTCTCGGCGACGACCTCCCACACATCGGCGAAGTTCCAATCGGTCACCGGGGCAGCCTACGCTGCTTCGCTGTGGACCTCGCCCTGCCCGGAGACGATCATCCGGCGCGCGCCGGGTTCCGGGCCTGGTTGGACGGCCAACCCCGATCCCACGCCGCGCCAGCTCGCCGACGCCGGGCTACGTCGCTCCGCACTGGCCCCGTCCGTGGGGCCTCGATGCCGATCCCATCGCCCAGCTCGTCATCGACGACGAGATGCGCCGGGCCGGCGTGCGCCGTCCCTTCAACCAGATCGGCATCGGATGGGCCGGGCCCGACCCTGGTCCATGCCGGCACCGAGGCGCAGAAGGAGCGCTACCTCCTGCCGCTGCTGGCGGGCGAGGAGATCTGGTGCCAGTTGTTCTCCGAGCCCGGGGCGGGCTCGGACCTGGCCGGGCTCTCGACCCGGGCCGTGCGCGACGGCGACGAATGGGTGGTGACGGGCCAGAAGGTGTGGACGAGCTTCGCCCACATCGCCGCGTTGGGGATCCTGCTGGCGCGCACCGACCCCGACGCCCCCAAGCACCAGGGTATCTCGTACTTCGTCTGTCCCATGGACGCGCCCGGCGTCACCATCCGGCCCATCGTCGACATGACCGGGGACCACGCCTTCAACGAGGTGTTCCTCGACGAGGTGCGCCTCCCGGCGCAGAACCTCGTCGGCGAGGTCAACGGGGGTTGGGCGCTCGCCAAGGTGACGCTCGGCAACGAGCGGGTGTCGTTGTCGGGGGAGGGGGCGTTGTGGGGGCAGGGCCCGACCGTCGGCGACCTGCTCGACATCGTGCGGCGGGGTGGCGGAGTGCGCGACGCGCGGCTGCGCCAACGGCTGGCGCGGCTGTGGATCGAAGGTGAGGTGCTGCGGCTCATCCGGCTGCGCACCGTCAGCGCCGTGGTGGCGGGGCGGGCGCCGGGCCCCGAGGCGTCGGTGCGCAAGGCCCTCGCCGACGACCACGGGCAGCGCGTCATGGAGCTGGCCCAGGCGATGGCGGGGACCTTCGGCATGTTGGCCGACGCCGGGCCCGCCGACGGTCTCGGTGTCGGGGACCTTGTCGCAGGCCGGGGCCGGGGCCGGGGCCGGGGGCCTCGCCGTGGCGCAGTGGCCGTCCCCGGTGTGGGCCAAGGGCTATCTCTTCTCGAGGGCGCTCACCATCGGCGGCGGCACCGCCGAGGTGCAGCGCAACATCATCGCCGAGCGTGTGCTCGGGCTACCCCACGACGTCGACGTCGAGGCCGCCCGGTCGTGGGCGGAGTCGCACCGCGCCGTTCAGGCCTGAGGCTTTTCGAGGCGCGGCGAGCCCATGGCCCGCTCGACGACACGCCGGACGAAGGCGGCGAAGGCGTCGGGATGGCTGAGCGGCGCGCCGTGGGCGGACCCGGGGATCTCGATGACCTCGGCGTCGGGGACGAGGTCGGACAGCGCGTCGATGGCGCGCCGGTGGTGCGGGATCGAGGCCCCGCCGCGTCCGAGGACCAGCGGCACGCGCAACTGCGCCAGGTCGAAGGGCGCGCCGTGCCGGCGGATGTCGGAGAGCTCGGCCACGAGGGCGGGACCGTCGGCTTGGCGATCGGCGCGCGCCTGGTCGGTCAGGCGGTCCCACCCTGCGTCGCCCACCACACGCCGGAAGAACCCTTCGGCGAAGGTGGCCGGGTCCTCATCGGCGATGCTCGAGGCGGTGCGGCGCGGCCACCACTCGCACCATGGGAGCGGGGGCTCGTAGGCACCGACGGCACCGATGACGTGCGGGGCCTCGATGGCCGCGCCCAGCGCCACGTCACCGCCGTAGGAATGGCCCACCACGACCGCAGGCCCGTCGCCCACCAACGCCACGAGGTCGGCGACGTGGTCGTCGAGGGAGCGGGCCAGGGGCAAAGCACGCGGAGTGGTGGTAGCCGCGCCGGTCGTAGGTGACGACGTGGAGGTCGTCCAGGCGCCGGACCGTGCGCGCGAAGGACGCGCCCCGGTCGAGCGAACCGTGGACGAGGACCACGGTGGGGGTGGGGCCGTGGGTGTCACCTCGATGGTCGACGACGTGCAGGCCGTCAGGGAGCGCGCTCAACGCCTCGTCACCGGTGCCCAGCCCGGCTCGGACACCGTGATGGCCACGAACATGGTGCGCCACCCTAACGCCTGGTGCGCATGGGCTTCCCCACAAGGTGCCCCGGTAAGATCGATGTGATGCCGCCAGACCAGGCCAGAGTCACGAGCCCACCTTTTGGTGGTGCTTTCGGCCCCAACGCCTGGCTGGTCGACGACATGTTCGAGGAGTACCGCAGCGACCCGTCGTCGGTGAGCGAGAGCTGGCGCGAGTTCTTCGCCGACTACGTGCCCGGCGGCGTGTCCACCGCCGCAGTCCCAGCCCCGGCACCGGCGCCCACCACCGTCGCCGCACCGGCGCCACCGGCCACGCCGGCCGCGGTCCCGGGCGGAAGTCCGACGGCCCCCGCGGCGATCCCCACCGACGGGGCGGGGCCCAACGGAGCGGTGGCCACTCCTTCCGCGCCGACGTCGGGCCCCGCGGCGACAGCGCAAGTCACCGCGGCCACCGCGGCGCCGACCGCAGAAGCGGCGTCACCGCTTCGGGGCGCGGCGGCGCGCATCGCGCAGAACATGGCGGCGTCGTTGTCGGTTCCCACCGCCACGAGCGTGCGCACGGTCCCGGCCAAGCTCCTCGAGGTGAACCGGTCGATCTTGAACCAGCACCTGGCGCGCACCTCGGGGGGGAAGGTGAGCTTCACCCACCTGATCGGCTTCGCCGTGGTCCGGGCGCTCGAGGCTGTCCCCGCGCTCAACTCCAGCTTCGTGCCCGATCTCGAAGGCACGGGCAAGCCCGGGGTCATCCGCCACGACCACGTGGGACTGGGCCTGGCGGTGGACCTCGAGAAGTCCGACGGCTCGCGCACGCTGCTCGTCCCCGTGATCGGCGCGGCCGAGAGCCTCGACTTCCGCGCCTTTGTCATCGCCTACGAGGACCTCGTGCGCAAGGTCCACACGGCCAAGGCCACGCCCGACGACTTCGCGGGCGCCACGGTCACGCTCACGAATCCCGGCACGCTGGGGACGGTGCAGTCGGTGCCCAGGCTGATGCCCGGCCAGGGCGCCATCATCGGCGTGGGTGCGCTCGGCTATCCGGCCGAGTTCCAGGCCGCCGATCGGCGCAGCCTGGCCGAGATCGGCGTCGGTCCTGTCGTCACGCTCACGTCGACCTATGACCACCGCATCATCCAGGGCGCCGAGTCGGGGCTGTTCCTCACCTACATGAGCGAGTGCCTCACGGGGCAGCACGGCTTCTACGAGTCGGTGTACGCGGCGATGGACGTGCCCTATCAGCCCGTGCACTGGCAGTCCGACGTCAATGCCGGTGACAGCGAGCAGATGCGGCTGGTCAAGCAGGTCCACGTCCAGAGCCTGATCAACATGTACCGGGTGCGCGGCCATCTCATCGCCGACCTCGACCCGCTCTCGGCCGAGCCCCGGCCGCTGCACGCCGAGCTCGACCCCACCACCTACGGCCTCACGTTGTGGGACCTCGACCGCGAGTTCGTGGTCGACGGCCTGGCGGGTCGCCACACCCTCACCCTGGGCGAGGCGCTCGACATCCTGCGCGACGCGTACTGCCGCACGCTGGGGATCGAGTACATGCACATCCAGGACCCCGAGCAGAAACGCTGGATCCAGCAGCACACCGAAGGCGTGCCCACCGCGCTCGACCCTGTCGAGCAACGCCACATCCTGGACCGTCTCAACGCGGCCGAGGCGTTCGAGCGCTTCCTCCACACCCGGTACGTGGGGCAGAAGCGGTTCGGCCTGGAAGGGGCGGAGTCGACCATCGTGCTCCTCGACACCGTGCTCGAGGAGGGCGTCCAGGCCGGGACCACCGAGGCCGTGCTCGGCATGGCGCATCGCGGCCGGTTGAATGTGCTCGCCAACATCGTGGGCAAGTCCTATGGCGAGATCTTCCGCGAGTTCGAGGGCGACCTCGACCCCGATTCGGTGCAGGGCTCGGGCGACGTCAAGTACCACAAGGGGGCCACGGGCAAGTTCGTGGCCCGTGCCGGATCCGAGCTCACCGTCACCTTGGCGTCGAACCCATCACATCTCGAGGCTGTCGACCCCGTGGTCGAGGGCATGGTGCGGGCCAAGCAGGACATGCTCGGTGGAGACCGTTGTCTCGACGTGCTGTCGGTACTCGTGCATGGCGATGCCGCCTTCGCCGGCCAAGGCGTGGTGGCGGAGACCCTCGAGCTGTCCCAGCTGACCGGGTACTGCACGGGGGGCACCATCCACGTGGTGGTGAACAACCAGCTGGGGTTCACGACGGCTCCCGAGTCGGCGCGCTCGTCGTTGTACCCGACCGATGTCGCCAAGATGGTCCAGGCCCCGATCTTCCACGTGAATGGTGACGATCCCGAAGCGTGTCTGCGAGCGGCGCGCCTGGCCTACGGCTTCCGCCAGAAGTTCCACAAGGACGTGGTGATCGACCTGGTCTGCTACCGGCGCCACGGCCACAATGAAGGCGACGACCCCAGCTACACCCAGCCCCGGATGTACGCCATCATCGAGGGCAAGCGATCGGTGCGAAAGCTGTACACCGAGTCCCTGGTGCGCCGGGGTGACATCACCGTGGAAGAGGCGGAGCGTGCCCTCGAGGATTTCCAGGCGCGCCTGCAGGTGGCATTGGACGAGACACGCCAGACGGCGCCACCCCGGCCGAGCGCCTTGCCGGCGCCGCCGGCGCGTCGGGCCTCGAGCCCGGCGTTGTCCACCGGGGTGGCGCGCCACGAGCTCGAGCAACTGGCGGTGGCGGCCACGACGGTGCCCGAGGGTTTCACCGTCCACCCGAAATTGCTCCGGCAGTTCGAACAGCGGGCCCAGATGGTGGCGGGCGGCGACGTGGACTGGGCGCTCGGAGAGGCGCTCGCCCTCGGATCGATCGTGCTCGAGGGCACCGACGTCCGGCTCTCGGGCCAAGACACCCGACGCGGGACCTTCAGCCAGCGCCACGCCGTGCTCGTGGACTACCGGACGGGGGAGGAGTGGATCCCCCTCGCCCATCTGCGCGGCGACGACGTGGGGCGATTTGGCGTCCACGACTCGTTGCTCTCGGAGTACGCGGCGGTGGGATTCGAGTACGGGTACTCGGTGGAGGCCCCCGACGCCCTGGTGGCGTGGGAGGCGCAGTTCGGCGACTTCGCCAACGGCGCCCAGATCATCATCGACAACTTCTTCGTGTCCGCCGACGACAAATGGGGGCAGCGCTCAGGGCTCGTCCTGTTGCTCCCGCACGGCTACGAGGGACAGGGCCCCGAACACTCCTCGGCACGCATCGAGCGTTTTCTCACCCTGTCGGCGCGCGACAACATGCGCCTGGCCCAGCCGACCACGGCTGCGCAGTACTTTCACCTCCTGCGCTCCCAGGTACGAGGGTTGGGGCGACAACCGCTGGTGGTGTTCACGCCCAAGTCCCTGCTCCGGGCGCGCCAGTCCCGCTCGGGGCTCGACGAGCTCGACGTGGGCTCCTTTGCGGCGGTCCTCGACGATCCTGCCGCCAGCCCCACCCCGCGGGGCGACGGCAGTACGCAAACGGGCGCACCGTCCCCGACCATCCACGCCGCCTCGGTCCAACGGGTGCTCCTGTGCTCGGGCAAGGTCGCCTTCGACGCCATGGCCCGGCGCGACGCCCTGCTCGCCTCGGTGGAAGGGCTCCCCGATCCCGGCGTCGACCCCGCTGCGGTGGCGGTGGTGCGTGTCGAGCAGCTCTATCCCTGGCCCGAGGAGGCCCTGGCCGCGGTGCTCGCCCGGTATCCCGACGCCGATGAGGTGGTGTGGGTCCAGGAGGAGCCCGAGAACATGGGGGCATGGTCGTTCGCGCACGGACGCCTGCACCGTCTACTGCGGGACCGCTTCACGTTGACCCATGTCAGTCGAGCCGAGTCGGCCAGCCCGGCGACGGGGAGCGCAGCGCTGCACCACCTCGAGGAGGAAGACCTCCTGCGCCGGGCCTTCGCCTGATCGATCCCCGGTCGCTGCGGCCGATCAGCGCAAACTGATGCCGAGGACTTCTTCGAGCTCGCCCAGCGCGCTCGACGTGTCGGTGACCTTGATGGTCGCCATGCCCAGGGCCCGAGCCGGTTTCAGATTAACCCCGAGATCGTCGAGGAACACCGCCTGGCTCGGTGATACGTCGAGCGCATCGCAAGCCATGAGATAGAAACGCTCGTCAGGCTTGCGCACACCGACGACCGACGACTCGACCACGGTGTCGAACAGGGCGAGGACCTCGGCCAGTGACGAGTAGCCCGATTCCGATATCGGCGTCACGAAGTTGTTCGTCAGAAGGCCGGTCTTGAAGTGCGTGCCACAGCGCCGAACGGCCTCGACCATCTCGGGACGGAGCTGTCCCGAGAACATGGCGAACAGGTCGCGTGCGTCGATGCGCCCTCCCGCCGCCAGCGCCTCGGCTTCGAAAGCGTCACAGAACGCGTCGAACCCGAGCTCACTGCGCTCGAGTCGGGCCCAGGCGTTGTCGAGATGATTGGCCGCATTCACGCCGCGGATGAACCCGTCGGGCAGTCCGTGGTCGTGTTCGTAGCGTTGAAAGGCGTCGAAGGGGCTGTCGGTGATGACGCCGCCGAAGTCGAAGAGCACGGCCGTGATGGTCCCGGGCGCGGGAGCCCCCGGCAGGCTCACCGAAGCGACTGCCGGGCCAGTCCGTCCCACAGCTCGGCGGTCAACCCGAGCGAGGCGACGTCGACGCGCTCGTCCACGCCGTGGAACATCGCCGCGTACTGCTCGAACGACAATTGCTCGCTGAAGAGGCCGAAGCCGTAGGCGACGGTGCCCAGGCGCCGGAAGAAACGGGCATCGGTGGCGCCGACGGTGAGGAACGGCACGCATCGGGCGTCGGGGTAGGAGCCCTGTGCCACACGCTCGAGGGCGTCCCACAACGGGGTGTCGGTCGGAGACGTACTGGCGACGTCGATGCTGTTCCAGGTCACTTCGACGTCGCCGGCCAAGTCGCCGAGGGCGTCGTTGATCATGGCCTCGACCTCGGGCAGTCCCCACCCGGGCAAGGTTCGGATGTCGACCTGCAGGTGGACGCGGTCGGGGATGACGTTCACCTTCGTCCCGGCCTGGAGGACGGTCGGTGCCATCGTCGTGTGGGTGCAGGCGTGCGCCTGGCGGGCGAGGCCGAGCAGGGGCAGGGATTCGCAGAATTCGCCGATGCGCTCCGGGTCGAGCAAGGGGCCTGCGAAGTCCTCGGGCAGGCCGAGGCCTTCGACGAAGCGCCGCCACGCGTCGTGGATGTCGGCGGGAGTGTCGTGCTCGGCCAGTCTGCGGACCACCTCGGCGGCCTTCACCAATGCATTGTCGGTTCGAAGCGGCTGCGAGGCGTGACCGGGTGTGCCGCGCACCGTCATGGTGCACCAGAACGCACCCTTCTCACCGGTGATGACGGGGAGGCGCACGCCGCCCGGGCTCGCCATGGGGAACCCACCCGCCTCGGTGATGAGGTAGTCGCAGTGGACCTCTTCGGCCAGATGCTCGGTCAGCCACTGCGCGCCGTGGGTCCCGAGAGCCTCCTCGTCGGCGACGCCGATGAACAAGAGGTCGCCCTCGGGGCGAAAGCCCTCATCGGCCAGATGAGCCACCGACACCGCCATGGACGAGGTGAGGTTCAGCATGTCCACCGCACCGCGGCCCCACACCTCGCCGTCGATGATCTCCCCCCCGAAGGGGTCGTGCTGCCAATCCTCGCCGTTGGCGGGGACCACGTCGGTGTGTCCGAGAAGCGCCAGCGCAGGCGCGTCCGGGTCGCGACCCTCGAGTTTGGCCACCAGCGAGGTCCGGCCGGGCAGGGGTTCGTAGAGCTCCATGTCGAGGCCGCGCCCCTCCAGGAGGTCGCGCAGGAGATCGGCGTTGCGCTTCTCGTGTCCGGACTCGGGCGCGCCGTCGTTGACACACGCATTGCGGATCATCGCTTGCAGGACTTCGGCTACTTCTCCGCCCCGGTCGCCGGCCATGGCGGCATCCTACGGTGAGTGCCGGGTCCGGCGGGGTGGCCCCGGGTGAGGGTCGGACAGATCAAGGCAGCGGGATGGTTGACTGGACCCCACATGGCCCCCTCCTACGCCGTCGTGGACGGATCGAACATCGCGACCGAGGGCCGCTCCGTCCCGAGCCTGGCCCAGCTCGACGACGCCGTCAGGCAATTCCAGGCCGAATTCGCGGGAACCGAGGTCATCGTGGTGGTCGACGCCACCTTCGGCCACCGGATCGACCCCTCCGAGCGCAAGGCGTTCGACGAGGCGGTCGCCCACGCCGAGCTCGTGTCCCCCCCGGCGGGGGCGGTCGGTCGCGGCGATGCCTTCTTGCTCCGGGTAGCCGAGCGCGTGGGCGCACGGGTGCTGTCGAACGACTCCTTCCAGGAGTTCCACGCCGAGCACCCCTGGTTGTTCGACGAGGACCGCTTGATCGGTGGCAAGCCCGTGCCGGGCGTGGGGTGGATCTTCACACCGCGAAGTCCCGTACGCGGCGTGCGGAGCCGGGCCGCGTTGGCAGCGGGCTCGTCCAAGACCGCCAAGGCCGCCAAATCGGCCAAGGCGGCCAAGAGTGTGAGCGCCGGTGGCGGGGGCGCCTCGCCGGAGTCGTCCACCATCCAGGCCGCGGTGGCGTCGGCCGGCGTCGACGTCGCCTCCGCCGACCAAACGACGCGCGCCGCCAAGAAGACCTCGAAGGCCGCCAAGGCCGAGAAAGCCCCGAAGACCGAGAAAGCCGCCAAGTCGGAGAAGACGACCAAGGCAGAGAAGACGACCAAGGCAGAGAAGGCGAACAAAGCGGAGAAGGCTGCCAAGAAGGCGAAGAAGGCGACGGAGCCGGCGCGCAAGACGGACAAAGCGAAGAAGGCACAGAGGGCTGAGAAGGCACCAAAGACGCCCTCACCCGAAGCCGACGACGGTTCTGGTGCACCTCGCGCCGGGGCGGGATCGCGGGGTCGACGGGGACGCGGTCGTCGGGCCACGGCGCCCGATGTGCGGGCCGCCATCGACGTAGCGACCGTCGAGGCCGTCGATCCGAACGCCGATGCCGATGCGCAAGCCCCCGAGCCGAGCCCCCGCCGCCGCTCAGGGCCGCCGCCCGCGGTCAACGACCCCCTCACGTTCTTGACGTTCGTGTCCGAGCATCCGATCGGGTCGACGGTGGAGGGAGCGGTGTCGTCCTTCGTGTCCCACGGTGCGATGGTCGATGTGGGGGGCATGCAGTGTTACGTGCCGTTGGCCGGGCTGGCGGTCCCGGCGCCGCGCCGGGCCCGCGAGGTCCTCGAGCGCGGCGAACAGCGCCAATTCGTGCTCGTGGCCCTCGACCCGGCACGCCGAGGGGCGGAGCTGGCGTTGCCGGAGATCGCTCCGCAGCGGCTGGCGCGCTGATTCGGCCACCACCCACCATTGCCACAATAAGTGGCCGTCTACTCAAGAGATACCACGCATAGTGCCGACATCTCGGGCGGGAAAAGCAGCGGACGAGGAGCCTCCAGCCGGGACGGTCGAGTGACCATTCCCCGGCTCCGGACGGTTCGAAAGAGGACACGAGGAACCCGCCATGCAACTGAAGCACACGCTTGGCCGCATCGGCCTTCACCTGCCCCGCCACAGTGCCAAGGGCGTCTTGATCATGGAGGCACCCCGCACCGGCAGCGGTGAGTCCTGGAAGAACTCCCAGGCCCGTTACAGCAACGCCGGGTTCGACGACCCCTGGCCCACCCGGGCGTAAAAGGCCACCGAGCCGAGGCCCTGGACGGAGGAGATCGGGCACGTTTTTTCGCAACGTGTCATCAAGATCGACGGGGATTGTGTCGATCTTGGGGTGGTGGCGACAGGCCACGACAGCGGATCTCGGAAGTCCAGGGCCAGGCGTCGGTTGCGACTGGCTGAACACCGTCGCGACGGCGGGGACGCCCGAGATCGACGGTCGCGACCAAAGCAGCCCCGACCCTCTGGAGGCCGCGGCACCCCCGAGCCGATGCGAGGGGACAGGGAGGACGAACGATGGCAAGGGTGGGGCGACGGCCCAGGCGAGGTGAGGAGGGGTTCGGTCTCCTCGAAGTCATCTTGTCGCTCACCGTCTTGCTCCTCGTGCTCATGGCGAGCACGTACCTCGCCGACACCGTCGTCAAGCAGGCCGCGTTCAACCGCGAGAAAGTGGCCGCGGCCGAGCTCGCCGAGCAGTACCTCGAGATCACGTCGAACGCCACGCTGTCGTCGCTCCAAGCCAACATCTCGCGCGACGTCCTGCTGACCGCCACCCCGTTGACCGTCGGAGGCATCGGCTACTCCGTGTGGTCGCACCTGGAGTGGGCCGGGACGGGGAACACGCCGAGCCTGTGCACGTCCGGCAACCCGCCTCAGGTCATCCGGGCCACCATGACGGTCAAGTGGGGGAACGGGCAGTCGATCGGTGAGACATCGATCATCGACCCGCCCTACGGCACGGTCATCCCCGGTGACGGCTTCTTGTCGATTCAGATCTACGGCGCCAACGCTCCCAAGGCCCCGGCGGACACGCCAAACCTCATCAACGTCATCGTGAACGTGACCCCGCAGTCGACCGGCGTAACGACCGTGTACAACCCCGACCAGAACGGTTGCGTCTATCTCCAGGAGCCGCTCGGGAAGTACAACATCAGTCTGGCCAGTCCCAACGGTGGCCCGGCCTTCCTCGACTGGCAGGAGCTGGCCAGTCCCAGCGCGGCAGCGGTCAACGTCGCCACCGCCGGGCTCCCCGCATTCGCACCCACGTTCCATTTCGACGAGTCGGGCACCGTCACGTTGAGCCCTTCCGCCGCGGCGCCGCTGGCCTCGGGCCTGCCCATCACGGTGAGCAACGGAGGCAACCTGCAACCGACGGGTACGAACACCATCGTGGCGTACGGCGCCAACACGACCGTGGTCCCGCTGTTCCCCTACACCACGGCGTACTCGGTGTGGTACGGCGACTGCACCACGGTGGCCGGTGTCACCAAGGAGCAGCCGGCCGCACCGACCACCTTCTCGTTGACGCCCAAGGGTGCGGCCACGGCTTCGGTGGCCGGCTTGAACACCTTGGCCATCGCGGCCACTCGCACGGCCGGCGCGGCCTTCACGGCGGCGCCGACGGCGACGGCCACGGTCAACGACGCGGCGGCACCCGGTGACGGCTGCCCGTCGGCCGACAAGACCGGAGGTGAGGTCTACACCTTGGCCGGTGCCACACCGACGACGGTGGGCTCGACGACCAGCTACACGACCCAGACCGCCATCATGAACCAGACCTACACGGTCACCGTGCACGACCCCTCCAACAACTCCAATACCTCCTTCGCCATGGTGATGGGGGCGACCGGGGTCACCTACAACGCCACCCTCTACGCGTACGGGACGTCGGTCCCGGTCGTCGTGTCATGACGCACCGGACCATGAAACTCAACGTGCTCAGACGTCGCCACGTCTCGGCAGATCTCGAATCCGACCAGGGCGGGTTCACCTTGATCGAGACCCTCCTCACCGTCCTGGTGGTGGGGATCGTCCTTGCCGCCGCCTTCCCGGTCCTCCCGGTGTTCTTCCGGGAGAGCAACATCGTCCAGAACACCTATCAGTCAGTCGACCAGTTGGTGCTCGCCTCCGAGGTGGTGACCCGGTACGTGCACGAGGCGGTCGCGCCGTCGTCTTCGACGAACCCGTTCCTGACCGCCAACGCCAACAACGTGACGTTCTACGCCAACACGGGGAAGGCCACCGGTCCCGAGAAGGTGGTCATGCAGGTGGTCACCGCGGGGGCGGCCCGGTCGTTCCAAGTCAACCTGTATCTCGCAAACGCGAACACCTGCCCGATGACGGGCTCGGCGGGCTCCGCGTGCGTGTACGGCGCGTCGACACAGTCGTTCCTGCTCATCAACAACCTGACCAACGGCACCGGAGGCAGCCCGGTGTTCACCTACCAACTTCAGGGTGGGGAAGTGTGCGGCGGGCCCACGCCGGGTGCGCCCACGACCACGCTGTCGCACAGTGCGGTGATCGGAGCGACGACGCTGCAGGTCAACCAACCACACGGGGCCATATCGGTCGGCGACACCATCTTCATCGGCTCTGGCCCCACCGCCCAGATCGTGACCGCCACCGCGGCGGCCGCGGCGAATGCCACGAACATCACCGTGACCGCCCTGACGGCGGCCGCGGCCAACGCGGCCGCGGTGTACGACAGCTCGCTGACCACGGTCCCGAACAGTCCGGCTACGACGGTCAGCACGACCAGCTCGGGCACCACGCTCAAGGTGAACACGCTCCAGAGCGCGGTGGCGAACGGGGACACCCTCGTGGTGGGGACCGGATCCTCGGCGCAGACCGTGACGGCCGGCAACAACTACAGCGTAGGCACGACGACGATGACGGTAAGTGCGCTCTCCGGAAGCGTGACACCGGGAACCGCCGTGTATGACAGCACGTGCTCGGCCACCCAACTCAGTCAGATCGTGGGCGTGGCACTGAACCTTCAGGCCACCAAAAACCCCGGTGGCCAGCCCACGGGGTACCAGTCCCTCGCCTATCTGTTCTCGCCCGAATACAACGTGTCGGTCGGATGACGGCGCACGCGAATCTCGAGTCCCGGAGGGCAGTCGTGAATGCAGCTCGCAAAGTGCGCATGCGGTCTCGCCGTGGCGAGGGTGGGCAGACCATGCCCCTGGTGCTGGGGATCGTCCTGGTGCTGACGCTGGGCACGGTGGTGCTCGTCCAGAACACCTTCGAGCAGTTCCCCATCGTCACCAAGGACGTGATCCAGCACGAGGCCTACCGGGCCATGGTGTCGGGTCTCGACGAGTACCAGTACGCCGTCAACGCCAATGCCAACTTCGCGGCGTGCAGCGCCAAGTTCGTCAACGGCTCGGGCACCACCATCGGCAACTCGACGCTCACCGGAGCCTCGAGCGTCTGCAGCGCGCTTACGTTCGGGACGTGGATCCCGGTGCCCGGGAGCGGCGCCGCCAACGGGCCGCCGAGTTGGTTCCTGGTCGACAACCCCGTCATCAACACCGCGACCGGAAACCTCAGCATCGACATCGTGGGCGCGGCCGGCTATGCCAACGACTACAACTACCAGAGCGCGGTGGTCACCCTACAGCCGCTCAACGGCTTCCTGCTGAACGTGTTGTGGATCAACTACGACCAGACCGACCCGGCCGTGGTGAACCAGTACGGCAACAACGGCACACCCACCTGTGACTACTTCTGGAATCCCAACCCCAACGCCCTGGGGAACAACTGCCAGATTGTCAGCTTCATCAGCGCCGACTCCCTCACCGGCAACCTGTTCGTGAACGACACGATCTTCGTGTGCGGGAGCCCGACGTTCCAGAACATCCAGACCGCCGACCCCACCGAGATGTACCTGGAGGGCAATGGGTGCTCGGGGACACCGACCATCTCCGGGACCCAGGCCGACAACGTGGGAGTCCAGCCCATCCCGTCGGATAACTCGGCGCTCACCACCCAGGCGTCGCTCAACGGGTGCCTCTACGAGGGCCCCACCACCATCGTGATCAATGGATCGAACATGACGGTCACCAGTCCTGACACCCCCACGGGCAAGCCGACGGGGGCACCGGGGACGTCCACCTCCAACGATGCGCTCAACGACGCCGCCAACACCGCCAACGTCTGCCTGCCCGTAGCGCCGGCGACGACGGTGCCCGTCCCCGCCAACGGGGTGATCTTCGTCGAGACGTGCCAGGCGATCACCCAGGTGGGTGGTGTCACCAAGTGCAACGGCCAGACCTACAACCCCCTGATCAACGCGGGGGAGACGGGCGTGGGCGGGGTCACGGCCGGTGACGCCATCGTGCAGGGGACGGTGAACTCGCCCATGACGGTTGGCTCGGCCAACAACATCGTCATCGACGGCAACATCTGCTACTCCGACGCCGTCTCGGCAGGCAAGTGCACGGCGGCGCCGGCCGCACCGTCGACCAACGTGCTGGGCCTGGTCGCAGAGAACTATGTCGAGGTCAATCATCCCGTCGACAACAACGGCAACAACGTGAGCACCTGCTCGCAGACGTTGGGCGCGGGTACGCCCACGTGTGACCTGTCGAGCCCCTACATCGACGCAGTGGCCCTGGCCCTCAACCACTCCTTCCTGGTCAACAACTACGACACCGGGAGCCCGCTCGGAACGATCAACCTCAACGGCACCATCGACCAGGACTGGCGAGGGCCGGTGGGGACGTTCAACGGCGGTGGGATCGTGAGCGGCTACGCCAAGAACTACCAGTACGACCAGCGCCTGATCTATCTTTCGCCGCCGTACTACCTGAACCCCGGAACTTCGCAGTGGGGATTCGCGGCGTTCACGGTGGCGGCGGGGGCCTGCAAGCTCGCCACGGGCTCGCCGAACACCGCGGCCTGCACCGGGTACCCGTAAGCCGTTTTCCGCTGCCCGTTCCGGCATCGTCGCCGGCGGCCAGGGGCCGAACCCGACGTTGTAACCTCGGCGCCCGTGTTGCGACCCGAGGACGTTCTGCCCCACCGAGAGCCGTTCTTGCTGGTGGACGAGGTCACCGAGCTCGATCCCGGCCAGCGGGCCCGGGGGCGCTGGCACCTCACCGGTGACGAGGCCTTCTTCGCCGGGCACTTCCCGGGTCGTCCCACCCTGCCGGGGGTGCTGATGGTGGAGTCGCTCGCCCAGCTGGGCGGCATCGCGGTGCTCTCCGACGAACGGTTCGCGGGCAAGCTCCCCTTGTTCGGAGGGATCGACAAGGCTCGCTTCCGGCGCCAGGTGGTTCCCGGCGAGACCCTCGACCTCGAGGTCACGTTGGGGAGACTGTCGGCGCGCGCCGGCACCGGTCGGGGACGCGCCACGGTGGACGGGCAGCTGGCCTGCGAGGCCGATCTCCTCTTCGTCATCGTGGACAGCTGAGCCGAAAGGACCGACGTGCGCATTGCCACCTGGAACGTCAACTCGCTGAACGCGCGCCTGGCGCGCGTCGAGGAGTGGATCGACTACGCGCAGCCCGACGTGTTGTGCATGCAGGAGACCAAGCTCGCCGACGCGGCCTTCCCTTCTATGGCCTTCTCGGCCCTGGGATACGAGTCGGCGTCGCACGGCGACGGGCGGTGGAACGGCGTGGCGATCATCAGTCGTGTGGGCCTCGACGACGTGGTGCGGGGATTCGCTTCATCGGCCGACGACCAGGGCGCCCGGCTGGTGGCGGCCACGTGCGGCGGGGTGCGCGTCCACAGCGTGTACGTGCCCAACGGCCGCGAGGTGCCCAGCGAACACTACGACGCCAAGTTGGCCTGGTACGGCGAGCTGCTTGCCTACCTGGAGCGCACGGCCAAGCCGTCCGACAACGTGGCGGTGTGCGGGGACTTCAACGTGGCCCCCGACGACCGAGACGTCTGGGACCCGGCCGCCATGGTCGGATCCACACATGTGACCGGGCCCGAGCGGGAGCGTCTCCGCGCTCTGGAGGAGTGGGGTCTCGTCGACGCCTTCCGCCTGTGCTATTCCCAGGACCAGCTGTTCTCGTGGTGGGACTACCGCGCCGGGAACTTCCACAAGCACATGGGCCTGCGCATCGACCTCGTCATGGTGAGCCATCCCCTGGCCGACGCCGTCCGCTACGCCCTCATCGACCGCAACGCCCGCAAGGGGAAACAGCCCTCTGACCACGCGCCTGTGCTCGTCGACATCGACATCGACATCGACCGCCTAGGGAGGATCAGCTGGCGCGCCCGGTGGGCTCGGGCAACATCGTCCGCAGCGAGGCGATCCGTGCCGAGAGGCGGTCGGCGTCGGGGACCATGGCGCCATCGCGGCTCGCCTCGGCTACCGCCGCCAGGAGCGGGGACGGGTCACATCGCCACGTCCGATCCCCAGCGCGGCGCGTGCGGGCCCACGAGCACCACAATTCGTCTTCGGCCCGGGTGAGCGCCACATAGAGAAGCCGTCTCTCTTCGGCGATCGCCTGCCGGGTCGTGGCGTAGATGATGGGCACCATGCCGTCCTCGAGACCCACGACCGCCACGGCCGGCCACTCGAGTCCCTTGGCGCGGTGGAAGGTGGACAGCTCGACCCCGTCCACGGGCTCGAGCTCCATGTTCGCGTCGCCGCCGGCGACGACCCAGTCCAGGAACTCACCTACGGTCGCATCGGGGAACTCGAGGGCGTGCTCGTCGGCGAGCTGCGCGAGGGCACGAGGCAGGCCTCGCTCCGACCCGCGTTCGTCGTCGCCTCCCGACTCTCCCGACTCTCGCGTCTCCTCATCGGCTCGAGCCTGATCGGTCATGACGAGCTCGGCCAGGGCGCTGCGCAGATGCCGGGTCTTCGGCGCACGGCGGAGCTCGGCCAGGGCGCGCCGAGCGATGGCTGCCTCCTTGGCGTCTCCTCCCATCCGGTGCGGGATCCCGGCACGTTCCAGGGCGCGGGCAATGGGGTCGAGACGGGCGTTGGTGCGGGCCAGGACGGCCAGGTGCGACCAGGGGCGCCCTGGTCGGTGGGCGCGGCGCAGCCATCGCGCCACCGCGGCGGCCTCGGCGTCGTCGTCGTCGAAGCCGTCGACCACCGGGCTCGGCCCGTCGGGGCGCGACGCCTGGCCGGGGTCGGCTCCGAGCACCGCCCTCGCCGCTCCGATGACCTGGGGTGTGGACCGGTGGTTGTCGTCGAGCCGCAGCACGGTGGTGCCGGGCAGGAGCTCGGGAAGTCGATCGAGCAGGGTGGGGTCGGCACCGTTCCAGGCGTAGATGGCCTGGCGGGGGTCGCCCACCACGAAGAGATCGCTGTGGTCCCCGAGCCATGCCTGGAGCAGTCGCCACTGGGCCGGGTTGACGTCTTGGAACTCGTCGACGAAGAGGTGCCGGATCCGCCACCGCTGGGCGGCCGCCGCGGCCGCGGTCCTCTTCGAGGAGCCGGCGCAGCGCGTCACGAGATCGTCGAGGTCGAGCACGTTGCGCCGCGCCTTCTCCGCGATGTAGGCGGCGTAGACCTCGGCGACGTCGAGATGGGAACGGCCGAGCACCGTGTCGCGACACGCTGCCCGGGCCGCCGCCGCGTAGTCCTCGGGGCGGAGCATGCTCACCTGGGCCCAGTGGATCTCGCCGAGCACGGCGGCGACCTGCGCCGCGCTTGATCGGAACCCGGGCGCCGAGCACCGCCCGCACCACTCGGGCGGGATCGTCGATGACGGCGGGAGGGCGCACGTCCCGGTCCGCCCAGTGGCGGCGGAGTTGGGCGAAGGCGAGCGGCGTGGAACGTTCCCGCCGAAACCCCGCCGGGGACACCGAGTCGCCCGAGCCGGTCGCGCAGCTCGCGCGAGGCCTTCCGGGTGAAGGTCACGACCAGGGTGTGGTCGGCCCGGGCCGAGCCGTCGAGGATGCGGCGGGCCACCCGTCGGGTCAGGACCGTGGTCTTGCCCGACCCCGCCGCGGCCAGGACGCACAGCGGTGGCGTCCGAGCCATCACGGCCTGCTGCTGGGCGGTCGGTGAGACCCCGCAGCAGCTCGGTGAATCGGCCACGCGAGGCGGAGGCTGGGCACCGAGGCGACCGTATCGGGGAGGTGTAACAGCCGCGGGGGATGGGCCGAGGCCAGGCACCTCGGGGGTAGCCTCCCCGAGGTGCTGCAGTCGCTCGCCGGTGGGACGCTCTTCGGCGAGACCTGGGGTGAGGGGCCCCCGGCCGTGCTGGCGCTCCACGGCTGGGGCCGGACCCACGCCGACTTCGCCGCCTCGCCTCGGCCCCGGCTCCGGCCCCGGGGCCGGCCAGCTGTCCACCCTGGCCCCCGACCTTCCCGGCTTCGGGGCCACCCCGGCCCCCTCCGAGCCCTGGGGATCGGCGGAGTACGCCGACGGCGGTGGCCCGCCTGCTCGAGGAGCCGAGGGACGGCGAGCCCGGGGCCGGGCTCGTCGTGGTCGGCCACTCGCTGGGGGGCCGGGTGGCGGTGGGCCTGGCCGCGGCCCGGCCCGAGCTCGTGCGGGCCCTCGTCCTCACCGGGGCGCCGCTCGTCCCGCGGTCCGGCCGGCTCTCGCCGTCCGCCCGTCGGCCTACCGGCTGGCGCGGGCCCTGCACCGGTCGCATCTGGTCGGAGAGGCGCGCATGGAGCGGGCCCGTCAGCGCTACGGCTCGGCCGACTACCGCGCTGCGCAGGGGATCATGCGCGACGTTCTCGTGCGCCTCGTCAACGAGCGCTACGACGATGCCTTGGCGGCCGTGCGCTGCCCGGTCGAGCTGGTGTGGGGTGACGACGACGCGGACGTGCCCGTGGACAGCGCGCGCGCTCTGGCGGCGGCCCTACCCCAGGCGCACCTCACGGTGTGCCCCGGTGCCGGCCACCTCCTGCCCGTCACCGCGCCGGCGGAGTTGCGGGCCGCCGTCGAGCGAGCATTGACCCGGGGCCGCGTGATCCTTCGCGCGCCGCTGTCGAGGCCGCGTGCGGGTTGTCCATCGTGGTGGCGGGGCCCCGGTGGTTGCGCGTGGCGCAGCGCGAGCACTATCTGGTCGACGCCACGACGCGTTTCGCCCTGCGGTGGTGGACGTCTGTCCCGGTAACCTCGTCGCCCTCGTCGTCGCGGTGGCGGGCCTCGTGCTGTCGTCGCGTTGGCCGGCGGCCGCCTTCGCCACCGCCGCGGTGGTCGCGGCCGGGCCCGTCGGACTGTCGTGGCGGGGCCGCACATCACCACTGGCGTGGACGCGGCGGTTGCGCACCTTGGCTCTGGTGTGGGCAGGCCTCGAGGCCGCCGCCGTGGCGGGTGGGATCGTCGCCGGGGAAGGGCCCGTCGCCGGCGCGGCGGCGGCGTTGGCGGTGCCCGCCCTGGTCGACCTGGCCTGTGCGGTCACGGCGCCCATCGAGCGCCGTCTGGCCGGGTCCCACGTGGCACGGGCCGCGGCGCGCCTCCGGCGGGTGGCGCCCACAGTGGTGGCCATCACCGGCTCGTTCGGAAAGACGAGCACCAAGGGATACGTCGCCCACCTCGTCTCGGGCACCAGATCGGTCGTCGCCAGCCCGGCCAGCTTCAACAACCGCGCCGGGCTGGCCCGGGCCGTGAACGAGCACCTGGCCGACGGCACCGAGGTCTTCGTGGCCGAGATGGGCACCTACGGCCCCGGGGAGATCGCCGAGCTGTGCTAGCTGGATCCGGCCCGACGTGGCGGTGATCACGGCCATCGGTCCCGTGCACCTGGAGCGTTTCGGTTCCGAGGACCGCGTCCTCGAGGCCAAGGCCGAGATCCTCGACGACGCCGCGTGCGCCGTGCTCGTGGTCGACGACGACCGCCTGGCGGCGCTGGCCGACAGCGCGAGCTCGATCGGGGGCCCGGGTGTGGCGGGTGTCGGCGCGCGACACGAGCGCGGACGTGTGCGTGGTCGAGAACGGTGGGCTCCTTTCGGTCCGCGTCCGAGGAGTCGAGATCGGCCACGAGTGCCGGTCGCAGGGCCGACCCGGCAACGTGGCCGCGGCCGTCGCCGTGGCCCTGGAGCTCGGTGTCCCCGCCGACGACGTGGTCGCGGCGCTTGACGACCTTGCCCGGTGCGCCGCACCGCCTCGAGGAGACCGCTCGGCTCCGGCGGTGTGGTCGTGCTCGACGACACCTACAACGCCAACCCGGCCGGGGCGCGCGCCGCCCTGGCGGCCCTCGGGCGGCTCGGTGCCGACGCCAAGCGACGGGTTGTGGTCACGCCGGGGATGGTCGAGCTCGGACCGCGCCAGGCCGAGGAGAACGCCGAGTTCGCCGTCCGCGGCGACAGCCGTGGCCACGGACCTCGTGGTCGTGGGGCGCACCAACCGCCGGGCCCTGCTAGCGCGGCGCCCGGCGCCGCCGCCGGCGCGGGGCCGGCGCTCCCCGGATGGTGGTCGTGACCACTCGACCCAAGGCGACGGCATGGGTACGCGAGCACCTCGAGAGTGGCGACGTCGTGCTGTACGAGAACGACCTCCCCGACCACTACCCTTGAGCGGCCGCCGGACCGCGTCGTCTTTGCGTCGGGCGATTCCGCCGAGCTCGGGAGTACGACTGTTGAACGTCACCACCGCCAAGGTCGCCGTCGTCTTCGGCGGTCCCTCACCGGAGCACGACGTGAGCATCCTGACCGGCCTGCAGGCGGCGCGTGAGCTGGCGAGCGCCGGACGCGACGTGATCGGTCTGTACTGGACCAAGACGGGGGAGTGGTTCCGCGTCGACACGTCGCTCGAGGCCGCCGACTTCCTCGACGGCGTGCCTCGAGGCGCGCCGTCGCTGCAGCTCGTCTCCGGGGTCGAGGGGGCGGGCTTCGTGGCCGGCGCGGGCCGCCTCGGCCGCACCCGGCCGTTGCCGATCGACGCCGTGGTCAATTGCTGTCACGGCGGCCCCGGGGAGGACGGCACGCTGCAGGCCGCCCTCGATCTCGTCGGCGTCGCCTACACCGGGCCGGGGCGTAGCGGCCGCCGCACTGGGGATGGACAAGCTGGCCTTCGCCGGCGCGGCGCAGGCGGCGGGCCTGCCCGTCCTGCCGAGAGTGCTGTTACGCCGCGCCGGGACCGGGCCCGGTCACGACGGTCGCGACGGGAGCGACGGGAGCGACGGCGTCGGGTTCCCGGGCCCCTACATCGTGAAGCCTCGCTTCGGCGGATCGTCCATCGGAGTCGAAGTCGTCGCGGACCTCGACACGGCGCGAGCCCGGCTCGAGGCCAACGCCCATCTGCGTGCCGGGGCTGTCGTCGAGCCCTACCGCGACGATCTCTTCGACCTCAACGTGGCCGTCCGGACGTGGCCGCACACCGAGCTGTCGGCCATCGAACGGCCGCTGCGCTCGACGGCCGCGGCCGAGATCCTCGGCTACGCCGACAAGTACGTGGGGGGAGAGGGCATGGCCAGCGCGCCGCGCCAACTCCCGGCCGATCTCGCCGCCGCCCGTCGTCGCCGCCCTGCACGAAGCGGCGCGCGCCGTGGTGGCGCTGGCCGACGTCCGGGGCGTGGCCCGCATCGACTTCCTCTCCGACGGCGAGGTCCTGTTCGTGAACGAGGTCAACACCGTCCCGGGGTCCCTGGCCCGCTACCTGTGGGTGGATCCCGCACGTGCCGTTCATCGACCTGCTCGACGGCCATCATCGGCGAGGCGCTGGCGCGCCCCGCCGCGCACTACAGCGCGGCCGGCGCCGACGGCACGGTGCTGCGCGGCGCCGGGGGCATCGCCAGCAAGTTGGCCTGAGCTCGGGGCGACCACGGGCCCGGCGCGTATGCCCGTGGCGCCACAGGCGCGGGGATACGCTTGTCGGGCATGCCGTTTCCCCGCCGGTTGCTCACCGAGGACGAAGAAGTCGTCGTCGAGATCCGGCCCCACTGGGCGTTCCTGGGCAGGCCGCTGGTGGTCGCGGTCGGGGTCGTGATCGCTCTCCATCGTGGTGATGGTGGTCTTCTCAACCGCTCCCCCCGCCGTGCTCTACCTGTTGCTCGTCCTCGTGGCGTGTTCGGCGTTGTGGTTGGTGGCTCGGCTGGTGCGCTGGTTCGCCACCAGTCTCGTGGTCACCACCACGCGCATCGTGCAGCGCTCGGGTGTCTTCGGCCGCACCGGGCTGGAGCTCCGGCTCGAGCGGGTCAACCAACTCTCGTACCACCAGTCGCATCCTCCGATCGCCTCCTGCGCACCGGCGAGCTCCACGTCGAGATGGGAGGGGAGACCGGCGTCGTGGTCTTCGACCGCGTGCCGCGCCCCGCCGCGGTGCAGAGCATCATCACCGAGCAGATCGACGCCTTGCGCCACCGGTCCCTGGCCCCGGTCGCGGCGGGGCCCGGCTCGTCGGGGCCAGTGGCTCCTGGACGAGGACGGGGCCGCCCGCCGTCCATCGCGGAAACGGTGCGGCCATGGCCGACGACACGCCGCCGTCGGGCACCGCGCGGGTGTCGCGTCCTGCCCGCCGGCGAGGAGACAGTGGCCGAGCGTCTCATGCAACTCGACGAACTTCGGCGTCGGGGCATCGTCACCGACGAGCGAATTCGCCGCCAAGAAAGCCGAGTTGCTCGACCGTTTGTGATCTCGGGCTAGGCCCGTCGGCGACCACGGTGCGACGCGGCCGCGCGAGGCGGCCTGACTCGCCACGCCGGGGTCCCCAGGATCGTCGAGGTCGAGGGCGCCGGGCTCGGTGAGCGCCACCACGCAACCGCCGAATCCGGCCCCGGTCAGCCGGGCGCCGAAGACGCCGGGCTGTCGCCACCAGCCGTTCCACCAGCGAGTCGAGCGCGGGCGTCGACACCTCGAAGTCCTGCGCCAGGCTGGCGTGGCTGGCCGACATGAGGCGCCCTGCTGCGGCCAGATCGCCGGCATCGCAGCGCGGCGGCGAACCAACGCACCCGCTCGCACTCGTCGACGACGTGGCGGGCCCGGCGCCGCAACAGCGGATCCGGGATCGCGCCCGGCCACCCGGGCGTCGACCCGACCGAGCGGGCCCAGGCCGAGGGCGGCGGCCTCGCACTCCGCCCGTCGTTGCCGCGTAGGCAGAGCGCGTCGAGGGTGCGGGTCTCACCGGAGTGCACCACCACGATCTCGGCGCCGGCGGGCATCTCGACGGGCTGCATGGACAGGTCGGCGAAGTCGATCAGCAGTGCACAGTTCTCTCGGGCCGCGCTCACCACGAGTTGGTCCATGATCCCGGTGGGGACGCCCGGTGGCGGCCTGCTCGGCTCGCTGGCAGGCGCGCGCCAGGCTCACCGGATCGGCGTCGTACCCGAACGCCAGGGCCAGGGCCACCTCGAGAGCGGCGCTGGAGGACAGTCCCGCGCCGACGGGGAGCGTCGTGCTCACGGTGCCGCTCCCCCCCGACGGGGGACGAACGACGGACGCCATGGCGGCGACGTAGCGGGCCCAACGCGGTTCGACGGCCTCGAGCACGCTCGGGGTCGAGGGGATGTGTGGATGTCCACGTCGGCCAGCTCGGGATCTTGGGACGAGCGCAGCACGAGGCGCCTGCCTTCGCCGCGGCAGGAAGGTCGACCGTGGTGCCGAGGTCGACCGCCATGGGCAGGGCGACGCCCTCGTTGTAGTCGGTGTGGTCGCCGATGAGGTTGACCCGTCCCGGGCTGTGGGCTCGTAAGGAGCTGTGGGCTCGTAAGGAAGCGGGCCGGTGTGGGGTGGGATCGGCCATCGTGGCGACAGCATGGCACGACGGGTTTGACCCCTACGGCCTGCCGCGGCCAGCATCCGGGCATGGAGCACGTGAAGGTGGGGACCGGCATCGAGCTGTGTTACGAGTTGCGCGGAGCGCCCGAAGACCCCGTCGTCGTGCTCATCGCCGGCCTCGGGCGTCCGCTCATCGGGTGGGACGACGCCTTCTGCCAGCTGCTCGTGAAAGGCGGCTTCTCGGTCCTGCGCTTCGACAATCGAGACGCAGGCCTGTCCACGCACCTCGACGGCGGGCCGCCCTTCGACCTCGCCGCGGCGCGCCACGGCGGGCGCGAGGCGGTGGCCTACACCCTCGACGACATGGCCGACGACACCGTCGGTCTCCTCGACGTGCTCGGCATCGAGCAGGGACACATCGTCGGCACGTCGATGGGAGGCATGATCGCCCAGACCCTCGCCATCAACCACCCCGCTCGCGTGCGCAGCCTGTGTTCGATCATGTCCACGACCGGTGCCGACGACGTGGGCCGGCCGACCTCGGAGGCCATGGGGGTCGTCATGCAACGCCCGGCGACGGACCGGGAGACCTATGTGTCGACCGAGCTCGCCAACAGCGCGGTGATCGGATCGCGTGGCGCGTTGGTCGACGAGGCCTGGCGGCGTCGACGTTTCGAGCGCTTCTACGACCGTGGCGTCTACCCCGCCGGGACGGCGCGTCAGATCATGGCCATCGTGGCGTCGGGCGACCGCACCGCCGCGCTGGCCGGTGTCACGGTGCCCACCGTCGTCATCCACGGAGACGTCGACGCGCTCGTCCCCCTGTCGGGCGGAGAGGCCACGGCGCGCGCCATTCCCGGAGCCGAGTTGCTCGTGATCCCCGACATGGGCCATGAGATCCCGCCCGCGGTGCAACCCGATGGTGGTCGACGCCATCGGGGCCAATGCCCGGCGGGCGACGGAAGGATCGGCCCCCGGCGCAGAAGGCCCGCCGCGGTGAGCGGCCCGCTCGAGGGTATCCGCGTCGTGGAGCTGGCCGGCATCGGGCCGGGCCCCTACACCTGCATGCTCCTGGCCGACGCCGGGGCGGATGTGCTCCGGGTCGACCGGGCCACGGGGAGCGCGCCGGTCCCGTCGGCGGGACCGCACTGGGACCTGCTCAACCGCAGTCGGCGATCGGTCGCCGTCAACCTCAAGCACCCCGAGGGGGTGCAACTCGTCCTCGACCTCGTCGCCCAGGCCGACGGCCTGGTCGAAGGCTGGCGACCGGGCGTGGCCGAGCGCCTGGGCATCGGGCCCGAGCGCGTGCCTGGAACGCAATCCCCGGCTCGTGTACGGCCGCATGACGGGGTGGGGCCAGGACGGACCGCTGGCCTCCGCGGCGGGACACGACATCAACTACATCGCCGTGGCCGGGGCCCTGTGGCCCATCGGCCGTGTGGGGGAACGACCTGTGCCACCGCTCAACCTGGTGGGGGACTTCGGGGGCGGGGGGATGCTGCTCGCCTTCGGCATGTGTGCAGCCATGCTCGAGGCGCAGCGTTCGGGCCAGGGCCAAGTCGTCGACGCGGCGATGGTCGACGGGGCGGCCTCGCTCATGACCATGACGTTCGCCTTCCGCCAACTGGGCCTGTGGACCGAAGGTCGCGGCGTCAACGTCCTCGACACCGGCGCACCGTTCTACGAGGTGTACGACACGAGCGACGACAAGTGGTTCTCGGTGGGCGCCATCGAGCCGCAGTTCTACGCCGCCTTGTTGAAGGTCATCGGGCTCGAGGGCGAGGAGCTCCCCGCCCAGAACGACCGCGAGCACTGGCCCGCCATGAAGGAGCGGTTCGCGGCGATCTTCCGTACCCGGACACGCGACGAGTGGACGGACGGCGTTCGCCGGGCAGGACGCCTGTGGCGCCCCAGTGCTCTCGCCCTGGGAGGCGCACACCGACCCCCACAACGCCCACCGCCAGACGTTCGTCGAAGTCGAGGGCGTGGTCCAGCCCGGTCCCGTGCCCCGTTTCAGCCGGACGCCGGCCGCGGTCCACAAGCCCGCCGTCGGTCGCCGGGGCCGACGCCGAAGAGGCGCTGCGGTCGTGGGGGATCGACGACGGTCGTATCGCCACGCTGCGCGCCAGCGGCGCCGTCGACTGAGCGGCGGTCGACCGAGGGGCGGTCGACCGAGCGGCGCTCCGGGGCCCGCGCGGCGGGCCCTCAGATTCTCGGCGGGGCGCTCAGAGGTTGACGACGGGGCAGGTCACGGTGCGCGTGATGCCCTCGATGAGCTGGATGTGGCTCACCACCATGCGACCGAGGTCGTCCACCGATGCCGCTTGGGTCCGCACGATCACGTCGTAGGGACCGGTGACGTCCTCGGCCGAGACCACACCCTCGATGCCACGCACCTGCTGCGCGACGTGTGCGGCCTTGCCGACCTCGGTCTGGATCAGCACGTATGCGGTTACCGCCATCGTCGTCCCCTCCCTCGAGCCGACCCGACGGGTGCCCCGGGTCTTTCGTCATCGTAGTGGTGACCGGACCGTGTCCACCTGGTCGTAGTCTGGCCCGGTGCCAGGTCGAGGGCGAGAGCGCGTCGGCCCGCATCGCGCGCCAGGTGCGCGATGCCTTCGCCGTCCTTCTCGACCAGAGGACCCCGTTCGGCCGGTTGGCGCTCACCCAGGTCGTGCTCACCGCCGGGGACGCCCTGCTCACGGTGTCGCTGGCGGGGTCGTTGTTCTTCCGGGTCTCGCCCCACGAGGCGCGCGGGCAAGGTGATCCTCTTCCTCCTGCTCACCATGGCACCCTTCGCCGTGGTGGCGCCGCTGCTCGGCCCCATCATCGACCGCAGCCGCGGGGCCCGACGGGCGACGGTGGTGGTGTCCAGTGCCTGCGCGCCGGGGTCTGTGTGGTGTTGGCCGGCAACCTCGGCACTCCCTTGTTGTTCCCGCTGGCATTCATCATGCTGGTGCTGTCGAAGGTGTATCTCGTGACCAAGGGCTCGCTCGTGCCCCTGGTCGTGGCGCCTTCGGAGCGGCCCGATGGCGACGAGCTGGCCATCGCCAACGCCCGGCTGGGCTTGTTGTCGTCGCTCGCCAGCCTGGTGGCCTCGATCCCCGCCGTCGGGGTGCTCGAGCTGCTGGGCGGGGGTTGGGTCCTGCGCCTGGACATGGTCGTGTTCGTGGTCGGCACCGTGGTGGCGGTGCGGCTGCCGGTGAGCCGGTCGACCACCGCCTGGCGCGATGAACCCCGCGCCGCGCCGGAGCAGGAGGGTGTCTCTGGATCGGACGAGTGGAACGAGGAGACCCCGATGGGGGCGCTGGGACCGCGCGCCAACACCCACCCCGAGGTCATCCTGGCCCTGTCGGCCATGTCGATCCTGCGGGGCCTGGTGGGATTTTTGACCTTCCTGCTCGCCTTCGCACTGAAAGGGAACGGCAAGACCGCCGGCTGGTACGGCTTCATGCTGGCCTCCTCGGTGGTCGGCGCCCTGGTCGGAGTGGTGATCGTCCCCCGGGTGCGCAAGGTCTTGAGCGAGCCCGCCATGCTGGCGGTGTCGCTCTGGGCGGTGGCGCTGGCGGCGGGTCTGGTGGCGTACGTGGGCGGCATCGTGATTCATTCCCTGTTGGCGTTCCTCGTCGGGGCGGCGAGCGCGGCCAGCAAGCCGGCCTTCGACGCGCTGGTGCAGCGCTATGTCCCGACCGCGGCGCAGGGCCGGGCGTTCGCGCGCTTCGAGACGAGGTTGCAGCTGGTGTGGGTGATCGGCGCCCTGGTGCCGACGGTGATCAATCTCCCGCTTCCCGGTGGTGACGTCGTGATCTGCCGCGGTGGCGGCGGTGACCGGGTTGTCGTACCTGACGAGCCGGCGCGCCCTGCGCCACCGGTGGGTGGCGCCGTGACGCGCCCGACGATCAGCTGAGCCGGCGCTCCAGGGCGTCGAGCTGCTCGCCCAGCTCCACCGGGAGCCGGTCGCCGAAACGGGCGTAGTGCTCACGGATGAGTGGGGCTTCGTCACGCCACTCATCGACGTCCACCCGCAATAGCTCGGCGATGTCCTGGTCGGGAACCCCGAGCCCGTCGGTGTCGAGCGCGCCCGGAGCGGGGACGTTGCCGATCGGAGTCGCCGTCGCCTCGCCCCGGCCGGCGGTGCGCTCACAGATCCAGGCCAGCACCCTTGAGTTCTCGCCGAAGCCCGGCCACAAGAAACGGCCGTCGGCGTCCTTGCGGAACCAGTTGACGTAATAGATACGGGGGAGATTGGCTGGCGTCGGTGGACTTGCCGATGCGCAGCCAGTGGGCGAAGTAGTCGGCCATGTTGTATCCGCAGAAAGGCAGCATGGCGAAGGGGTCGCGCCGCAGGTTGCCGACCGCGCCGGCCGCGGCGGCAGTCGTCTCCGACGACAGGATCGATCCGAGGAACACGCCGTGGGCCCAGTCGAAGGACTCGGTGACCAGTGGCACCGCCGAGCCGCGCCGTCCCCCGAACAAGATGGCGGAGATGGGCACGCCCCGGGGGTCCTCCCATTCCGGGCGCGCAGGCCGGGTTCTGTTGGGCCGGGACCGTGAACCGGGCGTTGGGATGCGCGGCCGGAGTCTTCGACTCGGGTGTCCAGTCCTCGCCGCGCCAGTCGGTCAGGTGGGCGGGCGGTGTGTCGGTCATGCCCTCCCACCACACGTCGCCGTCGTCGGTGAGCGCGGTGTTGGTGAAGATGCCGTTGCTGCGCATCGTCTCCATGGCGTTGGGGTTGGTCTTCATGCCCGTGCCCGGGGCCACCCCGAAGAACCCGGCCTCGGGGTTGATGGCGTAGAGGCGTCCGTCGGAGCCGAACTTCATCCAGCAGATGTCGTCCCCGATGGTCTCCACCTTCCATCCCGGGATGGTGGGGACGAGCATGGCCAGATTGGTCTTGCCGCACGCCGAAGGGAAGGCGCCGGTGATGTAGCGCACATCGCCTTCGGGGGAGGTGAGCTTGAGGATGAGCATGTGCTCGGCGAGCCAGTGGTCGTCGCGGGCCATGACCGACGCGATGCGCAGGGCGAAGCATTTCTTCCCCAGCAGGGCGTTGCCGCCGTAGCCCGATCCGTAGGACCAGATCTCGCGGGTCTCGGGGAAATGCACGATGTACTTGCTCTCGGCGTCACACGGCCACGGCACATCCGCCTGGCCCGGCTCGAGCGGATGTCCCACCGAATGCAGGCAGGGCACGAACTCGCCGTCATCGCCGAGCACCTCGAGGGCGTCGGTTCCCATGCGCGTCATGATCCGCATGGACACCACGACGTAGGGGGAGTCGGTGATCTCGACACCGATGTGCGCGATGGGCGAGCCCAGTGGGCCCATCGAGAAGGGCACCACGTACATGGTGCGGCCCCGCATCGAGCCTTTGAACAGCTGGTCGAGCGTGGCCCGCATCTCGTCGGGGTCGCGCCAGTTGTTGGTGGGGCCGGCGTCGTCCTCGTTCTTGGAGCAGATGAAGGTGCGGTCCTCGACGCGCGCCACGTCGCCGGGGTCCGAGCGGGCCCAGAAGCTGTTGGGCCGCTTGGCCTCCGACGAGCCGGGTGAAGGTGCCGTTGTCGACGAGGAGCTGGCACAGCCGCTCGTACTCGGCCTCGCTGCCGTCGCACCATTCGACCTGGTCGGCCGCGGTGAGGGCGGCCACTTCCTCGACCCAGGCGAGGAGCTTGCGGTTGGCGGTGGGCGGCATGGTCGGGAGGTGTCCTCTCTGCCTGGGTGGGCGGGGCCCTCGTCGACGCCGTGCCCGGGGCCCCGTCGGGCCTCCGAGCGCGGCGGGCAGGAGCCCCGCGGTTGTTCGAGTACCTCCAATGGTAGGCATTGGCGATGCGCTCTCCCAAGTCTCGTGCCACGCCTCGTGGCGGACCGGAGACAGGCGGCGGAAATGGTGGGGAGTTCGACGCCATCGACCGTCTGCGTCGACCGGCTTCCGGCCCCTCCGGCCGGGGAGGTGTGGATCGGCGACGACGCCGCGGTCCTCGGGCCCGGCCGGGGCGTGCTCGTGCTGACCACCGACCTCGTCCGTGGCCGGTGTCCACGCCGATCTGGCGCTGATCGGCCTCGACGACCTGGGCTGGCGGGCCGTTCGACCGCCGCGGTCAGCGACGTGGCGGCCATGGGGGGCCGGCCCCTCGGTGCGGTGGTGGCCGTGGCCGGGCCGCCCGGACGACGGACCTGGACCTGCTCTACGACGGCATCGCGGCCTCGTCCGAGGCCCACGGCTGTCCCGTCGTGGGCGGGGACCTCTCCAACGCGAGCCGAGCTGGCCCTGGCCGTGGCTGTCACCGGGCACGTCGAGGGGAGCCGGGCCCGGTGCTGCGCAGCGGTGCTCGACCCGGGCGACCATGCTCTTCGTGACCGGTGCGCTCGGCGCCGCCGCGGCGGGGCTCCGGTTGCTGCAGGGCCCGATCGGGCAAACGCCAGAGCGCGGGCGAGGGCGAGGGCGAGGGCGAGGGCGAGGGCGAGGTTCTCGCGAGAGGCCCACCGACGACCCGTGGCACGCCTGGCCGAAGGGGAGACGGCACGACGGGCGGGCGCCACGGCCATGATCGACGTCTCCGACGGGCTCCTGGCCGATCTCGGCCACGTCGCCGACGCCTCGGGGGTCGGCTTCCGCCTCGACGAGGTCCCCGTGGCGCCGGGGGCCACCCTCGAAGAAGCCCTGGGCGGGGGGGAGGACTACGAGCTCGTGGTGGCGACCGCCGATTCCGAGCACCTCGGCGCCGCGTTCGCCGAGGCGGGACTGCCGGCGCCCATCCTCATCGGCTCGTGCACCGCCGACCCGGCCGAGCGCACCCTGGCGGGGGAGCCGGCCCCGTCGATCGGATGGCAGCACTCCTGGCACTGAGCCTGCGGCGACACTGAGCCTGCGGTGAGTCGGGTGGGACAGGCCTAGGCTGGCCGAAGTGCTCTTTCCTCGACTCGTCGCCGACTTCACCACCTCGACGAGTACCGACACCATGAGGCCGGTGGCGTGACGACGAGGGTGTTTCTTCTCGACGATCACGAAGTGGTCCGGCGGGGCCTGCGCGAGCTCTTCGAGTCCGAGGAAGACCTCACGGTGGTCGGAGAAGGCGCCACGGCCCAAGAAGCGTTGGCCCGGGTGCCGGCGAGCCGGCCCGACGTGGCCGTGCTCGACGTTCGCCTTCCCGATGGTGACGGTGTCGAGGTGTGCCGGGACCTGCGTTCGGCCATGCCCGAGCTCAAGTGCCTGATGCTGACGTCGTACGCCGACGACGAGGCGCTGTTCTCCGCCATCCTGGCCGG
Organism: uncultured Acidimicrobiales bacterium; assembly: GCA_963846125.1. GTDB lineage: Bacteria > Actinomycetota > Acidimicrobiia > Acidimicrobiales > UBA8190 > Chersky-840. The sequence continues at coordinate 1,067,262 of CAWJUR010000003.1, read as the reverse complement.
CGCCAGCGGCTACGTGCTCAAGCAGATCAAGGGCAGTGATCTCGTGTCCGCGGTGCGGCGCGTGGCGGCGGGGAGTCGCTGCTCGACCCGTCGCTCACGAAACAGGTCATGGAGCGACTGCGGGGAGAGAACGTCGAGGACGAGCGACTGGCCCGCCTCACCACCCAGGAGCGCAACATCCTCGAGTTGATCGCAGATGGCAAGACCAACCGCCAGATCGCCGACGAGCTCTATCTGGCGGAGAAGACCGTCAAGAACTACGTGTCCAACCTGCTGTCGAAGATGGGCTTCGCCCGTCGCACCGAGGCGGCCGTGTACGCCGCGGTCCTGGCCGAGCGCAAGCACAAAACCTGACCGCCGCGCCGGGAGGCGGCCGGTGAGCCGAAGGACCTTCGTGGCGTCCAAAAGGCCCTGGGGGAGGACCGGCCACCTCGAAGCAAGCGCCTTCGGTGGGAGGACGGCATCAACCTGAGTCGGGTGGGGGGGACGAGGCGCCGGCCTCGGCGGCCAGCCGACGGTAGTGGTCGCGCCAGATGAGGCGGTAGATCGGGACCAGCCGGGGGATCGAGCGCAGCCCGGGAATGAACGGCACGAGGATCAGGGCCAACGTCAGGAGCATCATGAGCGCCCACACCAGGGCGTCGGCATTGGCGGACCAGGAGGTCGAGAAGGGCGAGACCTGGTACCACATGGTGTACAGCCACAGCCATGCCTGGCCCGGATAGTTCCCGGTCTCGTTCATCATCCCCCACTGGTCGCCCTGCAGGTGCTGGGCCGAGGCCTCGGTGGCCAAGAACGAGCCGTCGGCGATGAACAGCAAGGGCTTGGTGTAGTCGGTGCCGTAGAACTGCGGGGACGCCAGCAGGTCGGCGTCGAGGCTTCCGGTGCGCGCCATGTTGAGCAGGCCACTCAGCATGGGCGCCACGGGGCCGTAGCGCCCGGGCGGCAGTACCACGGCGGTGTCGTGGAACGAAACGTGCCCGACGCCCTTGATGTATGCCGTCGTCCATTGCTGCTGCTGGTCGGTCGAAGCGGTGGAGTACTGCGCCAGCGCGCCTCGCAACGACGGATCGCTGGCCGCGGCCAGGTGCAAGGGCGCCAGGACGAAGTCGTTAGGGGAGTTCACGGGGATGTGGACACCGGCCCAGCGCTGGAGTCCGACGGGCCCTATCTTCTGGCCTTCTCCCGAGGTCCACGAGTTGTAGGGCGGGCCGTAGGTGGCGGTGGGGCTCGACCCGTCGAGCTCGGTGACAGACGTGGCCAGGAAGTCCCCTGGGTCACCCTGGGACCACTGGCGGATGGTGACGGGACGGTCGTCGGGCGAGGAGAAGATCGCGGCCAGGGCGACACTCGCCAGAGCGATCACTACCAGCGCCAGCACGAACTCCTTGACCAGGTCGTAGCGGATCTTGGGGCCGTCCCAGGCGCTGTCGTCGGAGCCGCGCGACGCCTCGGCCAAGGTGCGGGTTCGTGAGCTCTGCGCAGGCGCCTCGCTCATCGGTCGACTCCTTCCGAGGAGGGGGGAGTGGCCGGGGTCTTGTCCCGTGCGGTGCTCGCATGACGTCTGGTGCGGAGCGGGAGCGGCCGCACCACGCCGCGCCGACGCACGAGGAGCAGATGGATGCCGATCAGCACACCGACGACGACGGGAAGGAGCAGGACGTGCCACAGCAGCATCTGTCCAAAGTTCAGCACGTTGAACAACGCCCCGATACCGACCGAGTTGAGTCCGTCTTTGGCCTGGGTCGAGATCCACTGGGAGTCGAAATTCTGCTGGGAGAGGTACCCGGTGAACGCCGCGCCGATCGATATCGCGAACGTCACCGCGCCGGTCATCCAGGTGAGCGCCCGCTTGCCGCGCCAGGCCGCCATGAAGAACTTGCCCCACAGGTGCAGGACCATGAAGAAGAAGAAGAGCTCGACGCTCCAAAGATGGATGCTGTTGAAGAAGAGCCCGACCTGAGACTCGTGCCACCACGACGGTCCCCGCAAAATGAGCACGACCCCCGAGAGCAGGATCACGATGAACGAGGCGAAGCTCAGGATCCCGAAGATGTAGACCCACGACGCCACATAGCTCGGCTGGCGGTCGGGGAGGAGTTTGCTCGGGGGGAGGGCTCGAACCCCGGCGCCCCGGAGGCGGGCGGTCCACATCTTCTCGTCCCCCGGCGCAGGGCGGGCATCGTCCACCGGGTCCTCCGAGGGTGTGGGGACGCCGGCCGGGCGGCCGGTGATCGTGTCGCTCATCGGTGCCGCCCCCCGGATCGGAAGGGGATGGCGACGGCGGCCACGAATACCACGACCATGAGCAGGATCACCACGATGTTGGCCACGCTGATCTGGATGAATCCCCAGTGCAGGTAGTGGCCCGTGTGGTTCAGGTTGACGAGAGCACCGAGCATCTCGTCAGCATACGAACGACCGTGTTCTGCTCCAGGGACCAATTCCCTGAATTCTGCAAACTGCCGGTCCCGCTATCGCATCGGGTCGCCGTGCTCCTATGCCGACGGGGCGGAGCCCTTAAGAGGGCTGGCGGGTGGTGCGCCGGGGGGGCTTCGTGACCTTGCCGGCGCGGATGCAGGAGGTGCAGACGTGCAGACGGCGGGGTGACCCGTTCACGAGCGCCCGGACCCGCTGGATGTTGGGGTCCCAGCGCCTCTTGGTGCGGCGGTGGGAGTGGCTGAGGTTCATCCCGAACGAGGGGTGTTTGCCACAGACTTCGCAAACGGCAGCCACGACGCGGACGCTCCTCAAGCGGTAATTCGGACGGGCACAAAGGTTAGCATCCACGGCCATGGAGTCAGTTAGGAGGCTCGGGGCGACCCACCTCGCGGCGACGATGGCGACCTATGGGCATGTCCTTCGACTCCACCAGGAGGCTCTCAACGCTTTGAACGTGTACCCGGTGCCCGACGGCGACACGGGCACGAACATGGCGTTGACCCTGGAGTCGGTGGTGGGGGAGCTCGCCGGCCTCGAGGGCTTCGAGGGCCTCGAGGCTTCTATGCCCACTCCCTCGATGACTGCACATCCCGGGAGCCCGGTCCAGCGGGTGGCGGTGTGCAAGGCCATCGCCCACGGTTCGCTCATGGGGGCACGGGGCAACTCGGGGGTGATCCTGTGCCAGTTGCTGCGCGGCCTGACCGGGGTGCTGGCCGAGGGGGACGAGGACGCCGACGGCCCGGCCCTGGCCCGGGGCCTCGCGGCAGCCAGTGACGCGGCGCGCCAGGCCGTACTGCGACCGGTCGAAGGGACCATCCTCACGGTGGCCCGGGCCGCCGCGCGAGGGGGCTGAGCAGAGTGCGCTCGGCGGCGGCTCTCTGGTGGAGGTGCTCGACGCGTCGCATCGCAGCGCCGCCGAGGCGTTGGCGCGCACCCCCGAACAGCTTCCCGTCCTCGCCCAAGCCGGAGTCGTCGACGCCGGCGGGTCGGGCTATCTGTTGCTGCTCGACTCCCTGCTGACGGTCCTCGACGGCCGGGCCCTGCCCCCGGTCCCGGTGGTGACAGCACCGGCCTACTCGGCCGTGGCCGACGCGCTCCCCGAGGCGGGGCTCGAGGCCGAAGAGCCCGGGACCGGGAACGACCTGCGTTATGAGGTCATGTACTTCCTCGAGGCTCCCGACCACACCATGCGGGCCTTCAAGGAGGTGTGGGCGGGCATCGGAGACTCCATCGTCGTGGTCGGCGGCGAGGGCCTGTGGAACTGCCACATCCACACCAACGACGTGGGAGCGTCGATCGAGGCCGCCCTCGACGCGGGCCGGCCCCGCGACATCCGGGTCACCGACCTCGCCGATCAGGTCGAAGAAGAGCGCTGGGTCCGAGAGGGCGCCGGGGTCCCGGCCGGTGCGGTCGCCGACACCGAGCCCCCTCCCCGGACCGCGGTGGTGGCCGTCGCCAACGGTGAGGGCATCGGCCGCATCTTCCGGTCCCTGGGCGTGCACTATCTGGTGGCAGGCGGCCAGTCGATGAACCCGTCCACCGCGCAGATCCTCGAGGTCGTGGAGTCGGTTCCCTCCGACGAGGTCGTGTTGCTGCCGAACAACGACAACATCCGACCCGTGGCCATGCAGGTGTGCGAATTGTCCTCCAAGACGGTGCGGGTGGTGCCCACGAGCGGGATCGTCGAGGGCTTCGCAGCGCTGCTCGAGTACGACCCCGAGGCCGGCGCGCCGGACAATGCCGCCTCGATGGCCGAGTCGGCGCGCCGCGTCGTCGCCGGTGAGGTCACCCGGGCCGTGCGCGACGCCACCGGGCCGGCCGGGCCCATTCACACCGGTGACTGGATGGGCCTGTCACGCGACGGGGTCGAGGTCGTGGGCGAGTCGGTGGCCGAAGCCACCTGTGGGCTGCTCGGCAAGCTTCTGCACGACGATCACGAGCTCGTGACGTTGATCGAGGGAGAGGGCTCGGGCGCGGGTGAGACGCGTCGCGTCACGGAATGGCTGGCCGAGCACCGCCCCGACGTCGCCGTGGAGGTCCACCACGGCGGGCAACCGCTGTACCCGTTCCTCATCAGCATCGAGTGAGCACTCCGCCGGACGCGTCCCCCGAGGATCAGCCCGGCGGGCGGATGCTCACCAGCCTGGCCGAGATCCCGGTCCAGCGGGTCAACAAGATCGGCGACAAGCGCGCCGAGGCGCTGGCGGCCGTCGACATCTACAACGTCCTCGATCTCATCACCCACTACCCACGGCGCTATATCGACCGGACCCGGCAAGCCGACGTAGCGGGCATGCGCATGGGTGAGGAGTCCCTGGTGATGGCCGCGCGTCGACGCGGTGCGGACACGGCGCACCCGCCAGGGTCGGGCCCTGGTCGAGCTCGACGTCGACGACGGCACCGGCGCCTTGCGGGTGACGTTCTTCAACCAGGCGTGGCGGGCGCGCCAGCTGCCCGTGGGCACCGAGGCACTGTTCTTCGGCAAGCTCGACTCGTACCGGGGCAAGCGCCAGTTCACCAACCCCGTGGTCGACCTGGTCGGGAACCGGACGGGGCGCATCGTGCCCATCTACCCGACCTCGGAGAAGTCGGGCATCGCCGGTTGGGAGTTCGGCGAGTGGGTCGAGGAGGCGCTGCGCCGCGCCGGGCGCACTCTTTGACCCCTTGTCGGCCGCGTGGCGCGCCGAGCTCGAGCTCATGGACCGCACCGCGGCGTTCGGCGCCATCCACGCCCCGCAGTCCTTTCCCGAACAGGAGCGGGCCCGGCGCCGGCTGGCCTTCGACGAGCTGCTCCGGCTGCAGCTCGAAGTGGTCATGCGCCGGCACGTGCTCGAACGCGACTCGCGCGGCATCCGCCACGTGGTGGTGCCCGGCGCCGGGGCGCCCGCACCTCGTCGACACCTTCATCGGTCAGCTTCCCTTCCCGTTGACCGACGCGCAGCGGCGCGCCGTCGACGAGATCAGCGCCGACCTGGCCAAGGCTTTGCCCATGCATCGCCTGCTGCAAGGCGACGTCGGGTCGGGCAAGACGGTCGTGGCGCTGAGCGCGTTGCTCGTGGCGGTCCAAGGTGGCCACCAGGGGGCGCTCATGGCCCCCACCGAGGTGTTGGCCGAGCAGCACTACCTGGGTGTGCGGGAGCTGCTCGCCAACCTCGTCGTTCCCGACGCCGAGCGCCTGGGGGGATCACGCCCGCTGGCGGTGGCACTGCTCACCAACCGCACCCCGGCGGCAGAGCGGGCCAAGTTGCACCAGGGCCTTCGCGTCGGGCTCGATCGACCTGGTGGTGGGCACCCACGCGCTGCTCACCGACGAGGTGCGGTTCGCGAGCCTGGGGGTCGTCGTGATCGACGAGCAGCACCGGTTCGGAGTCGAGCAACGCAACACGCTGCGGGCCAAGGGAAGAGACGCCGTCGGACGGGGAGGGCGCCGATCCCGACCTGCTCGTGATGACGGCGACTCCCATCCCCCGCACCGCCGCCATGGTCTTCTTCGGCGACCTCGACGTCACCGAGCTCGACGAGCTTCCCGCCGGACGGTCCCCGGTGCGCACGGAGTGGGCGCGTACCGAGGGCGACGAGGAGGGGCGTGGTCGCGTGTGCGGGCCGAGGTGGAGGCCGGGAACCGTGTCTATGTCGTGTGCCCGCTCGTCGACGGGTCCGAGCGCATCCAGGCCAAGTCGGCCACCGAGGAGCGGGCCCGTCTCGAGGCGACGGTCCTGTCGGGACTGCGCATCGGGCTCCTCCACGGCCAGCTCAAGGCGGCCGACAAAGAGGGCGTCATGGAGAGCTTCCGGCGGGGCGAGATCCAGGTCCTGGTGGCGACCACGGTGATCGAGGTCGGCGTGGACGTGCCCGAGGCCACCGTCATGGTGGTGGAGGACGCCGATCGCTTCGGGATCGCCCAGCTCCACCAGTTGCGGGGCCGGGTCGGCCGCTCGGATCGACCGTCGTGGTGCTACTTGTTCTCCGCCGCTTCGACCCCCGACGCGGCAGATGCGGCTCGAGGCCCTCGAGCGCAGCAACGACGGCTTCGAGCTCGCCGAGGTCGACCTCGAGCTGCGGGGCGAGGGTGCCATCCTGGGCACGCGCCAGAAGGGCCGCAGCGACCTGAAGCTGGCGTCGTTGCGGCGCGGGGACCGCCCTCTGGTCGAAGCGGCCCGGCGCGTGGCGGAGTCCATCCTCGCCGAGGACCCGTCCCTCGAGGCGGCACCTCATCTCGCCGACGAGGTGCGGCTCTTCGTCGGCGAGGCCGAGGCCGCCTTCCTGCTCAAGAGCTGACCGGCTCGCGTCGCCGGGGAATCCGAGGCCGACGCCGCCGCTAACCTGCGGCCGTGCGTGTGATCGCCGGCGACTGCCGTGGCCGGCTCCTGCGGGCTCCCGCCGGCACCGCCACCCGGCCGACGTCGGACCGGGTGCGGGAGGCGATCTTCGACGTCCTCGGGAGCCTGGTCGACCTCGAGGAGATGTCGGTCGTCGACCTGTTCGCGGGCAGCGGGGCCATGGGGATCGAGGCGATCTCCCGGGGGGCGGGCCCGGTGGTGTTCGTCGAGATGGCCTCGGCCGGGGTCGGTGCCATCCGGCGCAACCTCTCCACGCTGGGGATCGAGGACCGGGCCAAGGTGGTCCGGGAGGACGTGCTGCGCTTCCTCGACCGGCCGCATGACTTCGACCTCGCGCTGTGCGACCCCCCGTACGAGTTCGCCTCGTGGGAGATCCTGCTCGCGCGGCTCCACGCCACGCTGGCGGTCCTCGAGTCCCGTCATCCCGTCGAGGTCCCGGGGGAGTGGGAGGTCATCAGGAACAAGCGGTACGGCGGTACGCTCGTGACCGTGGTCCGATCCCTCGGAGCCCATCAGAAAGGCACCCGGTGACCATCGCCCTCTTCCCCGGCTCGTTCGACCCGTTCCACAACGGCCACCTCGAGGTGGTGGAGCGGGCCGGGCATCTCTTCGACGAGGTCGTCGTGGCCACCCTGCGCAACCCCCAGAAGGCCGAGCCCCTGTTCAGCTTGGAAGAGCGCGAGGACATGCTGCGCGACGTCCTCGAGCATCTCGACAACGTGCGCATGGTGTCGGTGGCGACCCTGGTCGTGAACGTGGCCCGCGACATCGGGGCCACGGCCATCATCCGGGGTCTGCGGGCGGTGTCGGACTTCGAGAACGAGCTGCAGATGGCGCAGATGAACCGGCAGCTCTCGGGCATCGACACGCTGTTCATCCCGACCAGCTCCACCACGTCGTTCGTGGCGTCACGCCTGCTGCGCGAGGTCGCCCGCTACGGCGGCGACGTCTCCGCCTTCGTCCCCAAGGCGGTGGCGGTCCGGCTCGAGAAGAAATTCGACACATGAACGACGAGTCCTTCGACGACGAGGTGCTCGAGGAGGAGCAGCCCGCCCCCGGCGACGACGCCGAGGGCTGCCTGCAGCGGGCGATCGACACCGTGTCGACGGCGCGCACCATGCCCCTGTCGGCGTCGGTGCTCGTCGATCGCCAGGACGTACTCGACCTCTTGCAGGGGGCGCTCGACCGACTCCCCGACGAGTTGCGCCGGGCCCGGTGGTTGCTGCGCGAACGCGACGAGTTCCTGGCCTCGCGCCAACGCGAGGCAGACATGCTCCTCGATGACGTGCGGGCCCAGGCCGAGCGCATGGTGCAGCGCACCGAGATCGTCCGCCAGGCCAACCAGGTCGCGCAACGGATCCTCGACGACGCCCGCGAAGAAGCGCGGCGACTCCGCCACGAATCCGAGGACTACTGCGACCAGCGCCTGGCGTCGTTCGAGATCGTGCTCGAGCGCACTCTGAAGACCGTGCAGGCGGGGCGGGAGAAGCTCCAAGCGGTCCCGCCCCCGGCTCATGACGGCGAGTCGCTGCGCGTGGGGGCCGACGGTGTCTCCGACATCGCCCAGGCGGGGTTCTTCGACCAGGACGGCGGCTGAGCCATGGGCGCGGGTCGTCCCTTCGTCGTGCACGTGGCCCAGCTCCGCCGGGCCGTGGGGACGCGCCACCACGAGCGCCGGCAAGGTCACATCGAGGGCCTCGACTGCTCGGGCAGCTCGGTGCCCGAGGGGGCTACTCCGGTGGCCGACGTCGTGCTCGAGGCGGTCTTGGGCGGTGTCTCGGTGACCGGGACCGTGGAGGCGCCGTGGGCCGGGGCGTGCCGTCGTTGCCTGGCGCCGGCGTCGGGGATGCTCAACCTGGCGGTGCGTGAGCTCTACACCGACGAGGGCGACGGCGAGGAGACCTACCCGCTCGTCGATCACGAGGTGGACCTCGAGCCGCTCGTGCGCGACGCCGTGCTCCTCGAGTTGCCGCAGGCGCCACTGTGCCGACCGGACTGCCAGGGCCTGTGCCCGTTCTGTGGCGTCAACCGCAACGACGATGTCTGTGGGTGCGAGGCGCCCCCCGACCCCCGCTGGAGTGCGCTCGACGTCCTGCGGGTGCCCGAGGGCAGAGTCGAGAGTGAGTCGTCGAGCTCACCCGGGCCGGGCTAGCCCCCACTCCGGGAGCGGGTAACCTGAACCGTTCCTGACCCGAGGTGAGCACCGATGGCCGTCCCCAAGAAGAAGACCTCCAAGGCGAAGAGCCGCAGCAGGCGGGCCTCGAACTGGGTGCTCGGGCTCCCGGCGCGCAGTGAGTGTCCCCAGTGCCGCCACGCCAAGGTCCCTCACCGGGTGTGCCCGACGTGCGGGTGGTACAAGGGCCGTCAGGCCATCGAGATCGACTAGTGACCCCGCCTCGGCCCCGGCCCGAGGCGTCGTCCGCCGGTGGGCTCCCGGTTGCTGTGGACGCCATGGGCGGCGACAAAGCGCCGGGGGAGATCGTCGCCGGCGCCCGCCGTGCCGCCGAGGAGCTCGGTATCGCGGTGGTGCTGGTCGGCGACCCCGATCAGATCGGCGACACGGGCGGCCTCGATGTCATCCCTGCCGCCGAGATCATCGCCATGGACGACGACCCCGGGTCGTCGGTGCGTCGGAAGAAGGACTCGTCGCTGGTGCGCGCGGCCGAGGCCGTGCGCGACGGCAAGGCCCTGGCCATGGTGAGCGCGGGGAACACCGGCGCGGCCATGGCGAGCGCGCTGTTGCGCATGGGTCGGCTCAAAGGTGTGGTCCGGCCCGCCATCGTGACGCCCATCCCGCAATTGGGCTCGCATCCGGCCGTGCTGCTCGACGCCGGGGCGAACGCCGAGTGCACGCCGGCCATGCTGGTGCAGTTCGCCCAGATGGGCGCGGCGTATGTGTCGGCGCGCTACGGGGTCGAGCAACCCACCGTGGCGTTGTTGTCCATCGGTGAGGAGAAGTCCAAGGGCACCCCCCTCGTCAAGGAGACCCACGAGCTGCTCGAGCAGGCACCCGACATCCGTTTCGTCGGCAACGCCGAGGGCCGCGACCTCCTGCATGCCCCCGCGGACGTGTTCGTGACCGACGGCTTCACGGGCAACGTCACGCTCAAGACCCTCGAGGGGTCACTGCGGTTCTTCATGGACACGTTGCTCGAGGTGTTCGGCGCCGACGACGAGGCGAAGCAGGCCGCCGAGGTCATGCTGCCGCGCCTGGCGCCCCTGGCGGCGGAGTTCGACCCCGACAGCATCGGAGGGGCGATGTTGCTGGGGGTGGACGGCGTGTGTGTCATCAGTCACGGCTCGTCCAACGCCACGGCCATCGTCTCGGCCGTCGGTGTGGCCCACGACGTGGCTGTCGCCGGGCTCGTGGACCGCCTGGCACGGGCCGTCGCCCCGGCCTGACACGGGGCGAATATCGCCTCTGACCTGGAACTTTATCGTTCCTGTGGGCTCGACCAGGTAAGCTGTCGCCCACATTCCGACCCGGGGAGTCGCCGTGCCCGCAGAAACCCACGTGGAGAAGGGTCCCCTCGGACGCCACGAGGTGTTCGAGCTGGTCCGGGACCAACTCGCCGACATCTTGGAGATCGAGCCCGGCTCCATCAGTGAGTCCTCGTCGTTCGCCGAGGACCTCGATGCCGACTCCCTCGCCCTGATCGAGCTCGTCGAGGGCCTCGAGGAAGAGCTCAGCGAGCGCACCGTCGGCTTTCGCATCGAGGACGAGGATCTCGAGGACCTCCGCACCGTCCGTGACGCCGTCGACTACGTGGTCGCCAAATTGGGAACGGCCTGAGACGGGCGAAGAACCCGCCGGTCGGGGCGGCGCCGAGGTCGGCGCGTCGGGCGCCAGCGGCGCCCCCCACGGTCCTGGGCCTTCGGGCACGGCACCGGGGCGAATCGACGCTGGTGGTCGCCGCCGCGGTGAGCCGGCGGGAGCCGGCGCGTTGCCGGCACTGGCGCGGCGCCTCGATTTCGAGTTCGAAGACGCCGGCCTGCTCGTCCAGGCGCTTTCGCACCGGTCGTGGTGCGCGGAGGCGGGCGGTATCCCTTCGAACGAGCGTCTCGAGTTCCTCGGTGATGCCGTGCTCGGGCTCGTCGTGGCCGAGCACTGCTACCGGGTCTATCCGGAGATGCCCGAGGGGGCCCTCGCCAAGGTGCGGGCCGCCGTGGTGAACACCGCCGTGCTGGCCGAAGTGGCGAACTCGCTCGGCCTGGGCGACGCCTTGCTGCTGGGCCGGGGCGAGGACGTGTCGGGGGGACGGAGCAAGGCGTCGATCCTCGCCAACGCCGTCGAGGCGGTCATCGGTGCGGTGTATCTCGACGGCGGGTTCGAAGTCGCCTCGCGCGTGGTGCTCGACATCCTCGACGACCGGATCGAGCTGGCGTCGGCCGGTCCCGGTTCCGAGGACTTCAAGACCAGGCTGCAAGAAGTCGTGTTGCGGCGGATCGGGGAGCTGCCCCGCTACGAGGTCGAGGGCACCGGGCCCGACCACTCCCGCCGCTACCGGGCGCGGGTGCTGGTGGCCGGGGCCGAGCGCGGCGTGGGGGAGGGGCGCTCCAAGAAGGACGCCGAGCAGGCCGCGGCGCGCGTCGCCTGGGCGGTGCTGGTCGACAACCCCGGTCCCGAGAACCTCGGTCCCGAGAACCCCGATCATGAAAGCGCCGGGCCTCTGGGCGCCGGTTCTGGCCCGGACATTGCGACGGTCGAGAAGGTCGAGCGAAGGGTGCGGGGCAGTGCCTGAGCTCCCCGAGGTCGAGACCATCCGGCGGGACCTCGACAAAGAGGTCGTGACGCGACGGATCAAGACCGTCGAGGTGAAGGGCAAACGCTCGATCCGTCGGCACAAGAACGGCTCGGAGTTCAAGACCCGGCTCGAGGGCAAGCGGGTGGCGTCGATCCGGCGTGCCGGCAAGTACCTCCTGTTGGGACTCGACGGGGACGACGTCCTCGTGGTCCACCTCGGGATGAGTGGTCAGCTGCTGCGGGCCAAGGGGCCCAAGGACCCGCTCGACAAGCACACCCACGTGATCATCACCTTCACCCAGGGCGGCCAGTTGCGGTTCGTCGACCCCCGCACCTTCGGGGAGATGTTCGTCACCAGCGCCGACGAGCTCACGTCCCAGGTGCCCGAGCTCGCGCACCTCGGGTTCGACCCGCTCGAGGACGTCATGAGCTGGTCCCATTTCGGGCAGCTGCTGGCGGAGCGGCCCACGGCGCTCAAGACCCTGCTCATGGACCAGAAGTTCGTGGCGGGTATCGGCAACATCTACTCCGACGAGATCCTCTTCGCGGCCGGGCTGCGCTATGACCGGTTGTCGAACTCGCTGAGCGCCCAGGAGATCCGGCGGCTGTACCGGGCCATGGTCGAAACCCTGACCGAGGCGGTCAAGCACCGCGGCTCTTCGCTCGCCGACGAGCAGTACCGGGACCTCTACGGCGCCATCGGCGACTACCAGGGCCAGCACCAGGTCTACGACCGCGATGGCCAGGCGTGCCGGCGCTGTCGGAACGCCGTGGTGAAGGTGAAGGTCAACGGTCGCTCGGGGTTCCTCTGCGAGCACTGCCAGATCTGAGCGACCGTTCTTCGACCGCCGCGTATTGCCGGGCGCGCGTCGCCGTGACCTGGTTGTTCGAGCGCTGCTGGGACCGGGTCGGCGCCCCGGCGCGGGTATCACCGTTTCGCTGAGACCGACAGGTAGGGTGGCGACCGGTGTTCCTGAAGTCGCTCACCCTCAAGGGCTTCAAGTCCTTCGCGGATCCGTCCACGCTGCTCTTGGAGCCCGGCGTCACGGTGGTGGTGGGCCCGAACGGCAGCGGCAAGTCCAACGTGGTCGACGCGGTGGCGTGGGTGCTCGGCGCCCAGGGGCCGCGCACCGTGCGTTCGTCGAAGATGGAGGACGTCATCTTCGCGGGCTCCGCCGATCGTCCCCAGCTGGGACGGGCCGAGGTGTCGCTGACCATCGACAACCGCACCGGCCGGCTTCCGGGTGGGCTGGCGGAGATCACCATCACGAGGACGCTGTTCCGGTCGGGTGAGAGTGAGTACGCCATCAACGGCCAGCCGTGCCGGCTGCTCGACATCCAGGAGATGTTGTCGGACTCCGGGGTCGGGCGTCAGCAGCACGTGATCGTGAGCCAGGGCCAGCTGGGGGCCATCCTCGACTCGCGTCCCGAGGACCGGCGCGCCGTCATCGAGGAGGCGGCCGGGGTCTTGAAGCACCGGCGCCGCCGTGAACGGGCCGAGCGCCGGTTGGCTGCCACCGAAGAGAACCTCGACCGCCTCGGTGACCTCCTGCGAGAGGTGAAACGCCAGATCCGCCCGCTCGAGCGCCAGGCGGCGTCGGCCCGGTCCCATGCCTCGTTGGCCGAAGAGCTGCGCGCCCTGCGCCTGCACCTCGTGGGTCGCGAGCTCACCGACCTCGACGCCCGTCGCGAGGCGGCGTCGGCCGAGCGCGGTCGGCTCACCGAGTCCGAGGCCACCCTCGTGGCTTCGATCACCGAGCTCGACGCGGCCGCCGAGGCCACCGCGGCGGAGCTCGCCACCCAGCGCGAGGAAGATCTCGTGGTGGCGCTGACGCGCGTGCAGGGCCTGTCCGAACGTTGCCGGGGGTTGCTCGGTGTCGTGGCCGAGCGACGTCGCTCCATCGCGCGCGCGCTCGAGGCATCGGCAGACACCGACGTGGTGTCCACGCTCGAAGCCGACGCGGCGCGCTTGGCGGCCGAGCTCGAAGCCACCACCACCGAGGACGACGCCCTCGCTCCCCAGGCCGAAGAAGTCCGACGCGCCGAGCACGCGTTGGCCAGTGACGTCGCCGCGCACGAGGCATCGTTCGCGGACCTGGCCGGACAGCGCGCCGCGGAAGAGGCCTTCGCCATGGCGCGCGGTCGCATCGATCCTCTGCGCAGTGCGCTCGAGCGCGAACAGGGTGCGTTGGCGCGCGCCGACGAGCGCCTCCACGCCATCGACGTCCGCCGCGAGGCGTTGCAGGCTGAAGCCGCTGATCTCGCCCAGCGTGTGCAGACCCTGGCGGCGCGAGCTCCCCGGGTTGGCGCGCCGGGCCGAGCAACGACGTCAGGTCGCCGACGAGGCCGAACGGGGTCTCCGTGACGCCGAGGAGGCGTTGCGAGCCGCCGAGCGCCAGCGTCACCGGCTCGAGGCCCGCGCCGAGGCGTTGGCGCGTCAGGTCGCCGACGAGGGTGCGGGGCCCGACGCCGAAGTCCTCGGTGCGTCCGCCGGCGTGCTCGGGGTCTTGAAGGACCTTGTGGACATCGACGACGGGTGGGTTCCCGCCTTCGAAGCCGCCGTCGGGGCGGCCCTGGGCGCGATCGTGGTCGACGGGTCCGCCGCGGCGCGTGCCGTGCTGGCGACACTGCACGAACATGAGGTGGTGGGGACCGTGCTCGCCGCCACGTCGGTGAGTGAATGGTCGTCGGGTGCAGAGCCACTCGACACCGGGACTTCGTCGGCACCCCCCGACGGGGCGGAGCTGCTGCGTCGGCACGTGCGTCCCCGGGTGCCGGCGGTGACCGTTGTCCTCGACCGGCTTCTCCAAGGCGTGGTGGCGGTGCGCGGTGACTGGGCCCGGGCCGTGGACGTGGCCCTGGAACGACCTGACGTCACCGTGGTGAGCACCGACGGCGACCGCTTCTCCTCGGCGGGCTGGGTGGTCCGGGCGGGCGCCCACGCGCTGGCCACGCTCGCCAGCCAGGCCGCCGTCGAGGCCGAGATGGCGGCCGAGGCGGCTGAGCGGGCGGAGAGCTTCGCCGACCAGGCTCGGGCCCGCGCCGCCGGTGCCGCGGCCGAGGCCACGGACATGGCGCGCCAGGCGGAGCGGGCCGAGGACCAGCGCCAGGGGCTCGAGGTGACTCGCCGTCGGGTGGAGTCCGAGCTCGAGTCGGTGGGCCAGGAGCGCGCCGAAGCCGATCGGCATCGGGCCGGGCTGACCGAACGCCTCGAGCGCGACGGCGCCGAGCTGGCGTCGTTGAGCGAGAGCCTGCCCGAGCTCGAGGCCACCGCGGCGGCGGCGGCGGGCCGGTTGGGGGCGGCCGACGAGGCGCGTCGGCGGCTCGAGGAGCGCCGGTCACATGTGGCGGTGTTGCGCCGGGACCTCGAGGTCAAGGTGGCCGGCTTGGTCGAGCGGCGCGCCGTGCTGAGCTCGCGTTTGGAAGACACCGAGCGTCGGCTGGCGGGGAACGTCGAGGCGCGTGAACGGGCCGGGGAACGCCGGCGCCGGCTCGAGGCGGGCGCGCTCGCCACCGATCGACTGGGCTCGACCGTCGAGGGGCACGCGGCGCGCTTGGGAGAATTGCTCGAAGGACTGCGCGAGCGTCGCAGCCGGCAGCTCGATGACGTCCGCGCCGGCGGGGCGCGCCTGGAGGCGCTGCGCAAACAACGCGCCGAGGCCGACACCCGCTTGGCCGAGATGCGCCAACGCTCGCAGCATCTCGAGCTGCAGATGGCCGAAGCCAAAGTCCGTCGCGACACCGCCGCCGAGGCGCTGCGGCGCGAGCTCGGGTGCGAGCCCGAGGAGGCCATGGGCGCGCCGTGCCCCGAGCTTCCCGAAGGCGAGGATCCGGCCCGGCGCGCCGCGGTGGTGGAGCGCGAGCTCGCCTCGCTCGGCCCGGTGAACCCGCTCGCGCTCGAGGAGCTCGGCGCCCTCGAGGAGCGACACCGGTTCCTCGAGGAACAGGTCGAGGACGTGCGTCGGGCCCGGCGTGAGCTGCACCAGGTGATCCGGGCCGTCGACGACGAGATCATGCGGGTCTTCGCCCAGGCCTTCGCGGACGTGAACGAGCACTTCCAGGTCCTCGTGGGCACGCTGTTCCCGGGCGGGACGGGCCGGTTGACCCTCACCGACGCCACCGACCTCCTCGACACCGGTGTCGAGGTCGAGGCGCGTCCGGCCGGCAAGAACGTGCGCAAGCTGTCGCTGCTCTCGGGTGGTGAGCGCTCGCTCGTGGCACTGGCGTTTCTCTTCGCCGTGTTCCGGAGCAGGCCCTCGCCCTTCTATCTGCTCGACGAGGTCGAGGCCGCCCTCGACGACGTGAACCTGCACCGTTTCCTCGACCTCCTGCACGAATTCCGCGGCGAGGCACAGCTCATCATCGTGAGCCACCAGAAGCGGACCATGGAAGCGGCCGACGCTCTGTACGGCGTGACCATGACCCCGGGCGGTTCCTCCAAGGTCGTCAGCCAGAAAGTGCGGCGCGAGCCCTCCGACGCGGAGCCGGCCACAACTCCTGTGTAGGGGCCCGGTGAGTAGCGGCACCCCGGGCACCGTCGCCGCGCCGGCGACCCCGTTAGGCTGCGACGCCATGCTCGCCCTCTGGATCGTCCTGGCCGTGGTGGCAGCGACGCTCGTCGTCGGCCTGGTCGTGGCCGTCCCCCGCCGGCGCCGGGGGCGCGGCGACGGGGGTTCCGCGACCGCGGCCACGGCGACCATCGAGGCTCCCCCTGGTCCTGTTCCTCGTGCCGAGACGGCGCCAGAGCCGGCACCGGCGCCGGTTGCCGCACCACCCGAAGCGCCCGAGCCCGAAGTGGCCGCTGCTCCCGAGCTGCGCGAGCGTATGGGCAAGACCCGGGGCCTGTTCACGGGATACGTGCGGGCGCTGCGGAGCCGGTCGTCGGTCGACGACGAGGCGTGGGACGACCTCGAAGAGGCCCTGCTGCGCGCCGACGTGGGCGTCGTCACGACCACGGCCCTGCTCGAGGATCTGCGCGCCCGCGTGCACGACGGCGAGCTTCGGGGCGCCGATGCCGTCGTCGCGGCGTTGCGCGAGGACCTGCGGCGTTCGCTCGACACCACCGCCGGCACCGGGCTTTCGCTCGGAGGCGAGGGCACGTGTGTGTGGCTCTTCGTCGGCGTCAACGGCGTCGGCAAGACCACCACCATCGGCAAGGTGGCACGGCGCCAGAAGGCCGCCGGCCATTCCGTGCTGCTGGCCGCGGGCGACACCTTCCGCGCCGCCGCCGCCGAGCAGCTGGATCTGTGGGCGCAACGCACCGGCGTCGAGATCGTGCGCGGCGCCGAGGGAGGCGACCCCAGTGCCGTGGTCTTCGACGCCGTGCAGCGGGCGCATGCCCGTGGCAACGACCTCGTCCTCGCCGATACCGCCGGCCGCCTCCACACCAAGGTCAACCTGGTCGAGGAGTTGAAGAAGATCCGGCGTGTGGCGGATCGACCGCCCGGCCATGTGGCCGAGGTGCTGCTCGTGCTCGACGCCACCACCGGCCAGAACGGGCTCACCCAGGCGCGCCAGTTCCTCGATGCCGTCGGGGTCACCGGCGTCGTGCTCACCAAGCTCGACGGCTCGGCCAAGGGCGGGATCGTCATCGCCATCCAGCGCGAGCTGGGCCTCCCCGTGAAACTGGTCGGGCTCGGCGAAGGCCCCGACGACCTGGTGCCCTTCGACGCCGACGAGTTCGTCGCCGCTCTGTTCGACTAGCTGCGCCGGTACGCCCTTGACCTGTCGTGTCGAGGTCCGGGCCCGGCTTCGGTGCCCGGTAGCCTGAAGCTCCGCATGTTCGACGCCCTGTCTGACCGCCTCGAGGGGATCCTCGGCCGCCTCCGCAGCCGAGGTCGACTGAGCGACGCCGATGTCGACGAGGCTCTGCGTGAGATCCGCACGGCGCTGCTCGAGGCCGACGTCGATGTCGGTGTGGCGCGATCCCTCGTGGCGGGCATCCGTGCCCGTGTCGTGGGTGAGGAGCTGTCGAAGAGCCTGAGCCCGGGCCAGCAGGTCGTGAAGGCGGTCCACGATCAGCTCATCGAGGTCCTCGGGGGCGAGACGCTTACGGCTCGCCTACGCGTCGGCACCACCGACGGTCATCCTCCTCGCCGGCTTGCAGGGCTCGGGCAAGACCACCACGGCGGCGAAGCTCGCGCGGTGGTTCCGTCAGCAGGGGCGAAACCCGTTGCTCGTGGGCGCCGACCTCCAGCGACCCGCCGCGGTGGAGCAACTGCGGATCCTCGGTGAGCAGGCCGGGGTCACGGTCTTCAGCGAGCCCACCGATCCCGTCGCTGTCGCCGTCGGCGGGTCTGCGCGAAGCGCAGCGCTTGGGCCGCGACGTGCTCATCGTTGACACCGCCGGCCGCCTTGCCATCGACGAGGATCTCATGGACGAGGTGCGGCGCGTGTCGGGCGCGGTGTCCCCGCACTACACGTTTCTCGTGATCGACGCCATGACGGGCCAGGACGCCGTGGCCACGGCGCGCGCCTTTCACGACGCGTTGGAGCTCGACGGCGTCATTCTCACCAAGCTCGACGGCGACGCCCGCGGTGGTGCCGCCCTGAGTGTCAAGGACGTGGTGGGACGACCCATCGCCTTCGCGTCCACCGGTGAGCGGCTGGCCGACTTCGACCTCTTTCACCCCGACCGCATGGCGAGCCGCATCCTGGGCATGGGTGACGTGCTCACGCTCATCGAGCAGGCCGAGCGCGAGTTCGACCACGATGTGGCAACCGAGGGCGCTACCCGGCTCCTCGAAGGTCGCTTCACCCTCGAGGACTTTTTGTCCCAGCTCCAACAGGTGAAGAAGCTCGGATCGCTCGGCGGGTTGCTGTCGCTCATGCCAGGAGTTCCCAAGGAGCTCAAGCAGAACGCCAACATCGACGACGGGCAGGTGGCCCAGGTCGAGGCGATCATTCGTTCCATGACGCCGCGCGAGCGCGCCGAGCCAGTGCTCATCGACGGCTCGCGCCGGTCCCGCATCGCCCGCGGCAGTGGCACCTCCACCCAGGAGGTGAACCAGCTGCTGCGCCAGTTCAAAGAAGCGCAGCAGCTCATGCGTTCCCCGGGCATGCTCGGTGGGATGCTCGGTGGAGGCATGAAGGGCAAGATGGCCCAGGCTCTGGCCGAGCGCATGGGCGACGCAGGCGATCCCGGTTTGGCGGGGCTGGAGTCCCTGAGCGCCGGAGGTCTCGGCGGCGGAGGTCTCGGCGGCGGAGGTCTCGGCGGCGGAGGTCTCGGCGGCGGAGGGCTCGACGGGGGTCGTCGCACGGGGGCCGTCCTCGGTCCTCCCGGCGGCGGCGCCAAGGGACGACCAGGGTCCAAGAAGAAGAAAGGCGGCCGGGTGACCCCCAAGGGCGATGGAGGTCGAACGGGTCGCTAGGGCACCCGTCCGGTGGGCCCGAAGCCCATGCCGGATGGGCCGACGGGCGGGTGTTTCGACCCCCGTGCCGGCGGCGGGCCACAATAGGAGGTCCGTGCCCCTCGGGTCGAGGCCGGCATGACCAGGAAGGCAGGGGATCAGACTGTGGCAGTGAAGCTCCGCCTCATGCGGATGGGCAAGAAGAAGCAGCCGACCTACCGCGTCGTGGCGGCCGACAGCCGGTCACCTCGAGACGGCCGGTTCATCGAGATCGTGGGGACCTACGCGCCCCGGGGCCGTTCTACGGCCGAGCCCGACGCCATTGTGAACATCGACAACGACAAGGCCCTCAAGTGGCTTCGCCAGGGTGCCCAGGCCACCGAGCGGGTCGAGAAGCTCCTGCGGACCTCGGGCGCATGGGACGAGTTCAAGCCGGGTTCGAAATGAGCGAGGCAGGCCTCGACGACGTCGGCAACGTCAACGCGGATGACGACGTCGACGAAGGCAACGACGGCGGGAACGACGTCGACGACATGGCCGGCAACGACGTCGACGACATGGCCGGCAACCGGGTCGACGACATGGTGGGCAACAGGGTCGAAGGCGGCAGCGCCCGCGCCGTACTCGACTACATCGCCCGGTCGCTGGCGGGCGAGCCCGATGCCGTGGTGGTCGAGACCGAGGAGTCCAGCCGCGGGGTGCGCTTCCGCATCCACGTCGCTCCCGGCGACATGGGTCGCATGATCGGACGGCGCGGCCGCGTGGCCCAGGCCATCCGCACCGTGGTGCGGGTGGCGGGATCACGCGAAGGGGTTGACACCAACGTCGACTTCGTCGACGACTGACGATCCCGGACGCGACGCCGGTTCCCCGGCGGATGCGGAAGGGTTGCTCGAGGTCGGACGCGTCGGCAAGCCGCACGGACTGACCGGCGAGGTCGTCGTCTCCCTGGTGAGCAACCGCCCCGAGCGCGTCGTCGTGGGGTCCACGTTCCTCACCGACGACGGCGAATTGCGCATCGAGGCGTCGCGTCCCTTCGCCGACAATTGGCTCATGACCTTCGCCGGCGTCGACAGTCGCGAGCGGGCCGAGGCGCTGCGGGGGACCGTGCTGCGGGGCCACCCCCTCGAGGACGAGGACGCATGGTGGGTGCACGAGCTCATCGGCTCGGAGGTGTTCGACACCGCAGGGAGCGCGTCTCGGGACGGTCGCCGGTGTGCTCGCCAACCCGGCCAGTGACCTCCTCGAGCTCGACGGGGGAGCCCTCGTCCCCCTGCGGTTCGTGGTCGAGCGCTCGGCGGGACGGGTGGTGGTCGACGTGCCGGCCGGCCTTCTCGACCTCCCCGAGGGCTAGAGCCGGCCGGTGCGCATCGACGTCTTCACGATCTTCCCCGACCTCGTCGAGCACTACTGCGATGGGCTCGCTCCTGGGCCGGGCCCGCGAGCAGGGACTGCTCGACGTCCGGGTCCACGACCTGCGCGCCGGGGCCGGGGACCCGAGACGGTCGGTCGACGACTCGCCCTTCGGCGGAGGGGCGGGGATGGTGCTCGCCCCGGGCCCGATCTTCGCGGCGGTCGAGGCGGTGTCACCGCCCCGCCCGCTGTACCTGCTCGCGCCCGGGGGGCGCCGGCTCGATCAGCGCGTGGTCGAGGAGCTGGCCGCCACGCGAGACATCGCCGGCTCGGGAGGGTTCTCGCTGTTGTGCGGACGCTACGAGGGGGTGGACCAGACGGGTCACCGACCACCTCGTCGACGGCGAGCTTTCGATCGGCGACTACGTGCTCGGTGGAGGCGAGGTGCCCGCCCTGGCCATCATCGAGGCCGTGGCCCGGCTCGTTCCCGGCGTCATGGGCAACGAGGCCTCGGCGCTCGACGAGAGCTTCAGCTCCGGCCTGCTCGAGTACCCGCAGTACACCCGCCCGGCGGAGTTCCGGGGCTGGGCCGTGCCCGAGATCCTCCTGAGCGGCGACCACGGCCGCATCGCCCGGTGGCGCCGGGCCATGGCGCTGCGCCGCACGCTGGACCTGCGCCCCGACCTCGTCGAGATGGCGCGGCGGCCTGGCCGCGGAGGATCTCCGCCTCCTCGAGGAGCTATCGGACGACGGCTCCCCGGCGCCCGGGAGCACAGCTCGTCGTAGTGCGGGGGTGTCCGGGGCGCGGCTATCGTGGCGTGCTCGGCAGGCTCTGCACGGCTCGGCCGCCCCTCGCTGCGGTGGCCCCGTTGGGCGCTGTCCGAGCCGCTCGGAGCTGGACCTGTGAAGGGACGCGCATCATGAATCCCACCGACATCGTCGATCGCGAGAACCTGAGAGACGACGTCCCCGATTTCCGGCCCGGCGACACCTTGAAGGTGCACGTCCGGGTGGTCGAGGGCAACCGCGAGCGCACCCAGGTGTTCCAGGGGGCCGTGATCCGCCGCCAGGGCACCGGTGCCCGGGAGACCTTCACCGTGCGCAAGCTCAGCTTCGGTGTCGGCGTCGAGCGCACCTTCCCCGTGCACTCGCCGATCCTGGCCAAGATCGAGGTCGTCACCCGTGGCGACGTGCGCCGGGCCAAGCTCTACTACCTGCGGGGCCGCGTGGGGAAGGCGGCCAAGATCAAAGAGAAGCGGGCTGCGCGCACCTAGTGCGCCGTTTCGTGACACTCGGGTCGACGCCGGAAGTAGCCCAGGAACGATGAGCGAAGAAGACCTCGAACGATACGAGGCCGAGATCGAGTTGGCGCTCGTCCAGGAGTACCGGACGGTGCTCCCGCTGTTCAATTACGTGGTCGAGAGTGAGCGCCGTTTCTATCTGGCCAACGAGGTGAAGGTGACGGTGCGCGACGGCATCGTCACCGACCTGTGTCGAGCTCGAGTTGGACGATGCCTGGGTGTGGGACATGTACCGCCCCGCCCGCTTCGTTCCCCATGTGCGCGTCCTCACGTTCCGGGACGTGAACGTGGAACGGCTTCCCGACCGCGACAGCTGATGGCCGGCCCATCCCGCCGCGCCGCACTGGGCGGGCGGGGCGAGGATGCCGCCGTGGCGTGGTACCGGAGTGCCTCGTACGAGATCCTCGATCGCAACTGGCGCTGTGCCGAGGGCGAGCTCGACGTGGTGGCGCAGAGCGCAGACGGCGCCGTCCTCGTGTTCTGCGAGGTGAAGACCCGAAGCTCGGAGCGGCTTCGGCTCGCCCTTCGAGGCGGTCGGCCCGGCCAAGCAGCGCCGGGTCCGCAGGCTGGCGACGCTTGTGGCTGCGCAGTGCACGCCGCGGGCCGAGCGTGCTACGAGCACATCCGGTTCGACGTGGCCGCCGTGACGAGGGGGGCCGGCGGGGCCCTCGAGGTCGAGGTGCTCCAGGACGCCTTCTGACACGGTGCCGGTAGGTCTCGCCGATGCCAGAGGTCCCGACGGCCACGTCGTCCGGCCTGGGGTCGCGGGAGTGGCGATGGGTAGGGTGTCGCCGTGAGCACCGAGACCATCATCGTGGAGCGCGACGGCGGGGTCGTGACCGTCACGCTGAACCGCCCTGAACGCAAGAACGCCGGGAACGGCCTCATGTGGCAGGAGCTGTACGACACCTTCGCCGAGGTCGCCCGACGGCGTGAGGACCGCGTCGTGGTGGTCACCGGGGCAGGAGGCGCGTTCTGCTCCGGCGCCGACATCGCCGACCCGAGCGGCGTGAGCGGTGACCCTGAGGATCCCCACATCGTCCGCATGCAGTTCTTCGGTCAGGTGATGCTGGCCCTGCACAAGCTCCCCAAGCCCACCATCGCCAAGATCCGCGGGATCGCGGCGGGGGCGGGCATGAGCCTCGCCCTCGGGTGTGACCTCACGGTGGCCTCGGACAACGCCCGGTTCTCCGAGATCTTCGCCCGACGGGGCCTGTCGGTCGACGGAGGGTCCTCGTTCGTTATTGCCCCGGCTCGTGGGTCTGCACAAGGCGAAGGAGCTGGCCTACTTCGCCGACATCCTGTCCGCGCGAAGAGGCGGCTTCCTACGGTCTTCTCAACCGTGTCGTCGCCGACGACGAGCTCGACGCCTTCGTCGACGATTGGGCGCGGCGACTGGCCGCAAGGGCCGCCTCTGGCGCTGGCGATGACC
This sequence comes from uncultured Acidimicrobiales bacterium, assembly GCA_963846125.1. Taxonomy (GTDB): domain Bacteria; phylum Actinomycetota; class Acidimicrobiia; order Acidimicrobiales; family UBA8190; genus Chersky-840. The sequence continues at coordinate 1,044,301 of CAWJUR010000003.1, read as the reverse complement.
AAGACGCTGCTCGACAACTCCATGTCGGTGACGATGGCGCAGGCGCTCGAGGACGAGGCCCGGTGTCAGACGATCAACTTCTACAGCGAGGACACCGGCGAGGCCATGCGGGCCTTCGCCGAGAAGCGGGAGCCGAGGTTCAAGGGTCGTTGAAGGCGCGACTGGTCCTGTTGGTGTCGCTCCCCGTCTTCGCATGCGCGTGCGGGCAGTCGGGCGGACACCTGATCGGCCCTCCCACCGACGGCGCTCCGACCACCGGAGCTGGACGGCCCGGGCTACATGGTGCAGTCGGGCGACGGTCAAAGGCCTCGGGACCGTTCTCGTCGACGGCTACGGGCTCACGCTGTATCTCTTCGTCCCCGACCACGATTCGGGACGCTCGACGTGCTTCGGCGTACTGCGCCACCCAGTGGCCGCCCGCCACCTTGCCCGCCGGCGTCACCACGCCGGTGATCGGCGGTCGGGTGGACCGGGCGCTGATCGGCACCACCCGTCGAGGCACCGAGCTGCAGGTCACCTACAACGGATGGCCGCTGTACCGCTGGATCGGGGACACCTGGCCTCGGGGCAGTCGACAGGCCAGGGAATCCGCAATTCGGGGGGTCTGTGGTACGCCGTCAGCGCCGCCGGTCAACCCGTCGTGCACTGAGCGTTCGTCGTGGAGCGAACCGAGACCACCGCCACTGCGGAGTCGACCGAGACCACCGAGGCCGCGGTCGACGCCACGGTGACCACCCGCTCCGGCATGCGGGCGAGGTTCGTCGCCGTGCGCACGTGGCCGGCGCTCGTCCGCAAGGTCTTCACGCGAGGCGGTCGAGGACCGCGTCACCACCAGCGCGGCCAGCCTCGCCTTTCACGGGTTCCTGGCTATCTTCCCCGCCATCGCTGGCCGCGCTCGCCTCGTGGGGACTCGTCGGGTTGTCGGCGTCGCAGTTGCGGAGCCTGGTCCATGGCGTGAACGTGGTCCTGCCGGTGCAGATGTCGCAGACGATCGACGACGCCCTGCGCAACCCCGCCAAAGGTGCGGGCGGGGGAGTCGAGGTCGCCTCGGTCTCGGCCGTGGCGCTGTGGAGCGCGGTCGAGGCCATGGCCGCCCTCCAGGTCGGATTGGACGTGGCTTTCGAGGTCAGCTCGGACCGAGGATTTGTCCGCCGGCGGTTGGTGGCGGTTCCGCTCCTCGTCCTGACGGTGGTGCTCGGCGGGGCCGCCTCGGGCCTCTTGGTCCTGGGTGATCCGATCCGCGCCCTGCTGCCGTCATCGTTCGCCCTGGCCCGGTCGACCTCCGACGCGGCCTGGTCGATCGTCCGTTGGGCCGGAGCCCTGGCGCTGGTCGTCCTGCTCTTGTCGGCGTACTACTCCTTCGGGCCGAACCGGAAAAGGAGCCGACTGCGATGGGTGAGCCCGGGAGCCGTGGTCGCCGCGGTGGGTTGGCTGGGCACCTCGGCGGCGTTCTCGTTCTATCTCGACCACTTCGGCCACGAGTCGCGTACCTACGGCGCCTTCGCCGGTGTGGCCGCCCTGCTCCTGTGGCTGTACCTGACCGGGTTGGTCGTCATGCTCGGCGCCGAGCTCGACTGCGAGCTCAACCGCAGTCCGGCCGGGGCGCGGCCGGCACCGACCACGGCACCTCTGTCTCGAGCCGACCCCTGACCCAGCCGAGCTCCTGACCCAACGGGTGGCGATACACCCGAGGCCTACGCTCCGGAGAGCACCTCGCGTGGCCGGTGCGCTTCTGGCGGCCCGCTCCTGTCGAAACGGCACGGAAACCTCGTGTCGCCGTACCCCGGAGCCCCGCCATGCTCGCATCGTATCCCTTCCGCCACCCTGCACGGGGTCGACGGCCGTCCCGTCTCGGTCGAGGTCCACGTCTCGGCGGGATTGCCCGGCTTCACATTGGTCGGGCTGCCCGACGCGGCGGTGCGCGAGTCGCGCGACCGCGTGCGAGCTGCGCTGCTGTCGAGCCATCTGTCGTGGCCGTCGCGACGGGTCACGGTCAACTTGGCGCCGTCGGGGGTGCGCAAGACAGGCGCCGGGCTTGATCTCCCCATCGCCATCGGGTTGCTTGTGGCCGCCGAGGTGCTGCCAAACCAATGCGTCGAGCAAACCGGATTCGTGGGTGAACTGGGACTGGACGGGTCGCTCCGTCCCGTTCCCGGCATAGCGTCCTTGGTGGCCTCGATCGACGCGCGACCACATCGTGGTGCCCGCGGCCGCGTCGGCCGAAGCGGCCTTGGTGGCGGAAGAGCGGGTTCGACCGGCGTCGACCGTGGCCCAGGTTGTCGCCGCGTTGCAGGGTCGAGGGGGGTGGACCGATGTCGAGAGCGCAACCCCAGCGGCTCCGGGTCCTGGCGAGCCCGACCTCCTCGACGTCCGCGGTCAGTTGGTGGCCCGCCGCGCCCTTGAGATCGCGGCCGCGGGTGGGCACCACCTGCTGTTGGTGGGCGCACCGGGCTCGGGCAAGACGATGCTCGCCACGCGCCTGGCCGGGATCCTCCCCGACCTGACCCGGGACGAGGCACTCGAGGTGCTGCGCATCCATTCCGCGGCGGGCGCCGTCCGGCGCGGGCGCCATGTTGCCCCTCCCGCCCGCCTCTGCGTGCCCCGCACCACGGTGCCACCGAGGTGGCCATCGTGGGGGGCGGGACATCGTGGCTGCGGCCGGGCGAGATCTCCCTGGCCCACGCCGGTGTGCTCTTCCTCGACGAGCTCGGCGAGTTTCCGGCGACGGTCCTCGACGCCCTGCGCCAGCCGCTCGAGGAACACGTCATCCGGGTCCGCCGAGCCCGAGGTGCAATCGATTTCCCGGCCCGCTTCCTCCTGGTGGGCGCCATGAACCCGTGCCCGTGCGGCGAAGGGGGTCTGCCCGGTGCCTGTCGATGTACCGAAGTGATGCGCCGGCGCTACCTCCGTCGCTTGTCCGCCCCGCTCCTCGATCGCTTCGACCTGGCCATCACACTCGGCCGTCCCGATGTGGAAGACCTCCTGGGTGGCCCTCCGGGCGACTCCTCGGCGGTGGTGGCGGCCCGTGTCAGCCAGGCCAGGGTGCTTGCCGGTGCGCGGGGCGTGCGATGCAACGCCGAGCTCCGCTTCGACGCCGTCGATGGCGCCTGCACCTTGTCGGCCGAGGCGGCCGGTCTCCTCGAGCGCAGGCTGCGTTCGGGCGCGCTCTCGGCCCGCGGGTTGCATCGGGTGCGTCGGGTGGCGCAGACCATCGCCGACCTCGACGGCGTTCCCGGTGTGGACGAGCGCCACGTAGCCGAAGCGTTGCAGCTTCGCGCCGCGCGCTCCGCGCTCGTGGCGGAGCCCAGCCGGTGACCGTCCACGACCCTCACCGAAGACCAGCGCTACGCGGCGGCGCTCGCGGCGTTGGGGGCGTCCCCGGGAGTGCTGCGGAAGTTCCTCGACGGGTACGAGCCACCTGAGGCCTGGGACGCGATCGCCAGCGGCCGCCACCGCGCCGACCCCGACCGCCGCTACCGGGCCGAGGCGGTCCCGCACATGCTCGATACCGTCGCTGCCGCCTGTGTCCACGCCGGGGTGTCGGTCATGGTCCTCGGGGAGCCCGGGTATCCACCTGCCCTGGCCGATGATCGCCAGGCTCCCGCGGTGCTGTTCTGCACCGGCGATGTGGCGGTGCTCGAGGGCAGGCCCCGGGTGGCGGTGGTGGGAACGCGTTCGGCCACCGCGTACGGGGTGGGTGTGGCCGCCGAGCTCGGCCGGGACCTGGCCCGCTCCGGTGTGGTGGTTGTCTCGGGTGCGGCCCTCGGCATCGACTCCGCCGCCCACGCCGGTGCGCTCGGCGTCGATGACGGCGCCGCCACCATTGCCGTTCTGGGCACGGCGCTCGACGCGCCCACGACGCGCGCGCAGTCGGCGTTGCACGACGCGCTCTGCCGACGCGGAGCGGTGCTTTCGGAAATCCCGCCTGGTGTCCACAGCGCCCGGTGGTGGTTCGCGGTCCGCAACCGGGTCATGGCCGCCCTGGCCCACGTCGTGGTGGTGGTGGAGTGCCACCACCGGGGTGGATCCCTCCATACCGTGGCCGCCGCCCTGGCTCGGGGGGTCACCGTGGCGGCCGTGCCCGGGTCGGTACGCAGCCTCGGCGTCGGCCGGCACCAACCGCCTGCTGGTCGAGGGGGCGGTGCCCGTCCGCGACGTGGAGGACGTCCTGACCGCGGTCGAGCTCGCCATCGTGACCCGCCCCGACATCACGCCGCCGCGCCGGGCTGGCCTCGCTCGCCCGACGCCCGGGCGGGCCTCGGCCGGCCCCCCTCGGGGCCGCCGCGGAGCGGGTGCGGCGCGCCCTCGACCAGGACCCGGCCACGCTCGACGCCGTGGTCCGTCGCAGCGGGCTCCCCTTGGGCGACGTCTCGCTGGCGCTCGAGGAACTGGCTGACGCCGGCTTCGCCGTCGGTGAGCGGGGCTGGTGGTCCCGGCCGCGGTGATGACCTGGCGGTCATCGGCCCGGGCGGGCCAGGCTTACAGGTTCGAGTCGTGCCCGTTGACCTGGGGAAACGTGTAGTCGGGCCTGGCACCGACGCCCCGGTGTCGGGCCCTCGTCGTGGCGCGGTCGCGGTCTCGCGGGCGAGGGGTGAAACCCTCAAGGACCTCGGCGGGTCCGTCGATACGAATAGTCGCGAACTGGCTGCTCATGGCACTGGGGGGTGACGAATGTCAGCTGGGGAATCGGGGGGGCCTGAGGCGATAAGCGCTCCGAATTGGGGCGGCCAACCCTCGGAGGCCGCCGCCGAGAGTCCGCCCTCGAAGCGAGCCCGGCTGAATCCGTCCATCCTCGCCTACTCCATGGGGCCCGCCGCCCTCGCCACACTCCTGTTTCTCCGGCACTTCGGCGTCGTGGCCCACGTGTCGGTGTGGCTGTGGCTGGCGGTCTTCGCGATCATCCCGGCGGGGAGCGTCGGCCTCGAGTCCCTGTGCCGCCGCAACCCCAGCCCGCTGTGGCTCAACGCCAGGGTGGCATGGCACGCGGCCGCCGTGACCGTGGTGATCTACCTGAGCGGGTGGGGACCGGTACTGACCGCCGGGTTCGCCTTCGTGGCGCTCGAGAACGTCTCCCACGACGGGTCGCGCACGTGGCGCCGCACCGCCCTGTGGAGCCTCACCGGCATCGTCGTGGGCCAGGTGGCCATCTGGCAGCACTGGGCGCCGTCGTTCCTGTCGGTCGGCAAGAGCGAGGCCCTCGGGCTCATGGGTGCCTTCGTCCTTCTGTTCGTCATCCGCATGGCGGGGGCGACGATCGAGCAGAAAGAGGACGCCGAGGCGTCCATGCGCGTGAGTGAGGAGCGGTTCCGATCGCTCGTCCAGAACTCCACCGACACCACTTTCGTGATGGGCGCCGAGGGCCGCATCCTGTATGCGAGCCCGGCCACGATCTCGTTGTTCGGTCGCAATCCCGAGGACGTCCTCGGGATGCGGGCCACCGACCTGGTCCATCCCGAGGACCGGCTTCGCGTCGAGGCCCAGCTCGGGGCGCTCATCAACATGGTGACGGTGACCGAACCGATCCAATTCCGTGTGGAGCATTCCGACGGCACCTACCGCCACGCCGAGGCCGTGGTGAGCAACCTGCGCGACAACCCTTCGGTGGCCGGCTATGTGGGCAACCTGCGCGACATCACCGAGCGCAAGCTAGCCGAGTCCCAACTTCTCCACGTGGCGCTGCACGACCCGCTCACCGGCCTCCCCAACCGCACCTTGATCCTCGACCGGGCCGACCAGATGCTCGTGCGCTCGCGACGCGAGTACCGGCCCGTGGCCGCGCTGTTCGTCGACCTGGACAACTTCAAGGACATCAACGACTCGTTGGGCCACGACGCCGGCGACAAGGTGCTCCAGGCGGTGGCCCACCGGTTCATCGGGATCCTGCGCGAGAGCGACACCGTCGGGAGGCTTGGCGGCGACGAGTTCGTCGTCCTGGCCGAAGGCGCGTCACTGGGTGCCGGGCCCGAGATGGTGGCCGAGCGTCTCCACGACACCCTCCGCGAGCCGTTCGTCATCGAGGGCTACGCCTCGGTGTCGCTGACGGTCACCGCCTCCATCGGGATCGCGGGCGGGCAACGCAACTCGGCTTCCGAGCTGCTCCGCGACGCGGACATCGCCCTGTACCGGGCCAAGGCGCTGGGCAAGAACCGCTCGGCGCTGTTCCAGCCCGAGATGCAGACGGCGGTGCTCGACCGCATCGAGCTCGACGCCGACCTGCGCAGCGCCCTGGCCGAGGAGCAGTTCTTCCTCCTGTACCAGCCGGTGTTCGACCTCGACCACGTGAGCGTGTCGGGCGTCGAGGCCCTCGTGCGGTGGCGGCATCCGGTCCGAGGCGTGGTCCCCCCCGATCAGTTCATCCCCATGCTCGAAGACTCCGGCCTCATCGTGGAGGTGGGGCGTTGGGTCCTGTTCGAGGCGTGTCGTCAGGCCGCCCAGTGGCACCGGCGCGGCTTCAAGCTCTCGATGTCGGTCAACGTCTCGATGCGCCAACTCGAGATCCACGCCTTCGTCGACCACATCAAAGATGCCTTGGCAGAAACGGGCCTGGACCCGACGACCCTCGTCATCGAGATCACCGAGAGCACGCTGATGCGCGACGCGGACGCCACGGTCCGGCGGCTGCGTGAGATCAAGGACCTCGGTGTCCAGGTCGCCATCGACGACTTCGGCACCGGGTACTCGTCGCTCGCGTACCTGCGCCAGTTCCCCGTGGACGCGCTCAAGATCGACCGCTCGTTCATCGCGGCGATGGCCGACTCCCCGGAGTCGGGCGCGCTCATCCACACCCTGGTGGAACTGGGCCGCACGCTCGGGCTCGAGACCCTGGCCGAGGGGATCGAGGACAACGACCAGCTCGCCAAGCTCCAGGCCGAGCACTGCGACCGAGGCCAGGGCTTCCTCTTCTCCAAGCCCATCGAGGCCGAGGCCATCGAGTCCTTCCTTCTCGAAGCAGCCGAGACAAGCCGGGCTTCGGCCATCGCGGCATCGACGAAGGCCACGGACCCGAAGGCCGCCGGGGCCGACGAGCCGTCGGTGTTGGCGTCGGGCATCGGGTCCAACTCCTGAGCCGACGCGCCCCGACGCCGGGCGCGCCCGCCGGCGGGGGCCGCTCGTCCCCGTAGTGTCGGCGCTGGAACATGAAGTTCGGAGGGGCGGGGGACGCTTGTGCACTGGGTCGTCGACGGCATGAACCTCATCGGCTCACGCCCGGACGGGTGGTGGCGCGACCGGGCCGGTGCCCGGCGCCGGCTCGTCGGCGAGCTCGCCCCCTTGGTCGGGCCCGACGTCGAGGTCACCGTGGTCTTCGACGGTCGTCCCGGCCCCGGCGAGATCGAGGAGGCCGCCGCGGTGGACATCACAGCCCGTTTCGCCCCGGGCGGGCCCAACGCCGCGGACCACGCCATCGTGGCCCTGTTGCCGTCGCTCGGTGACGGCGCCGATGTCACCGTCGTCACATCCGACGCCGCACTGGCCGACTCGGTGCGGCGCGCCGCGGTGGCCGTCGTCGGGGTCAGGGCCTTCCGGGAACGCCTCGAGGAGCCCGGCCCGCCGGGCTGAGCGTCGGGGCTAGACCGGGTCGGGGGGAAGGGCGTCGAGCGGCGCCACCGCACTTCGGCCCAGTGCGTCGGCGACAGCGGCGTTGGTGAGGTGTCCCGACACACACAGCACGCCCTCGGCGAGACCCGGGTCGGACTGCACGGCGCCGCGCACGCCTTCGTCGGCGACGGCGAGCGCATAGGGGAAGGTGGCGTTGGTCAGCGCGTAGGTCGAGGTGTGGGGGACGGCGGCGGGGATGTTCCCCACGCCGTAGTGCAGTACCCCGTGGCGCACCACGACGGGATGCTCGTGGGTGGTCTCGACCGTTGTCTCGATGCAGCCGCCCTGGTCGACTGCCACGTCCACGATGACCGACCCCGGCACCATGCCCCGCACCATGTCCTCGGTGGCGACCACGGGGGCCCGGCCGCCGGGCACGAGCACGGCCCCGATGACGAGATCGGCGTCGCGCATGGACCGCTCCACCACGGCATGGCTCGACGCCAGGGTCATGATGCGGCCCCGGTGGATCTGGTCGACGACGCGCAGCCGGTCGAGGTCCCGGTCGATGAGGATGACTTCGGCCTCCATGCCCTGGGCGATCCACGCCGCGTTGGTCCCCACCGTGCCCGCCCCGATCACGACGACGCGGGCGGGCCGCACCCCGGGCGCACCGCCGAGCAGCACGCCCCGTCCCCCGTTGCCGCGTTCGAAGTAGTGGGCGCCGATCTGTGGTGCCAGGCGTCCCGCCACCTCGCTCATGGGCGCCAGCAGCGGCAGGGCCCCCGACGCGGCGCGCACCGTCTCGTATCCGATGGCGGTCGTCCCCGCCGTCAACAGCGCGTCGGCGACGTCGGGATAGGCGGCGAGATGCAAGAAGGTGAACAGCACCTGATCGGGCCGCAGCCGCCCGTACTCGTCGCGCTGGGGCTCTTTCACCTTGAGCACGAGATCCGCACTCCACGCCTCGGTGCTGTCGACGAGCTCGGCTCCGGCGGCGGCGAAGTCGTCGTCGGCGATGGCCGAGCCCGCGCCCGCCCCCGTCTCGACCAGGACGCGATGCCCGTGGGTGGTGAGCTCGCGAGCCCCGTCGGGGGTGAGGGCGACGCGATTCTCTCCCGGCTTACGCTCGGTCGGCACCCCGACGATCACGAAATCGACCCTACTGTCCACCGCCGCGTCCACCCCCTGAGGGCACATCCACCGACCGTCCCTTGACGGGCGAGGCCCCCGTCCCTATCTTTCGAGGGGAGAGCGTTCAGTATTCGGATCTAGTGTTCGAGATATCGAACACCAACGTGACATGGGGGTGGGGGTTGAAGCTCGACCTGCTGTATGAGATCGACGTGCCCAAGCCGTGGCCCGGGGAGCACCCGTGGGGCCAGCGCAAGGCCGAGCAGGAGGCCTACGCCGAGGCGCTCGAGCAGATCAAGTTGGCCGACACCCTCGGCTTCCACACCGTCTGGCACGTCGAGCACCACTTCCGCGAGGGCCGTTCGCACTCGCCCGCCCCCGAGGTCATCATCGGCGCGCTGTCCCAGGCGACGAAGAACCTCCGTCTCGGCTTCGGCGTGGTGCTCATGCCGCACCAGTTCTGCCATCCCGTGCACGTGGCCGAGAAGGTCGCCACCGCCGACGTCCTGTCGGGCGGGCGCGTCGAGTGGGGGACGGGCCGGTCCACCCCCATGGAGCAGACCGCCTTCCACGTGCCGGTGGAGGAGAGCCGGGCCGAGTGGCAAGAAGCCATCGAGGCCACCGTCCAGGCGTGGCGCGAGGAGTACTTCGAGTTCCACGGCAAGTACCTCGACTTCCCCCGTCGCATGGTGACGCCCAAGCCGGTGCAGGTTCCCCACCCCCCGGCGTGGATGGCGGCGACCTCCGACGGATCGGCCGCCGTGGCCGGCAAGTTGGGGATGGGCCTGCTGTCGTTCTCGATCATGCAGCCGATCACCAAGATGGCCGAGCACATCCGCCAGTACCGCGAGGGGGCCAAGAACCCCACGCCGCTCACCGAGGTCACCACCAACAAGGTGGCCGCCTACACGCTCGTGCACTGTGCCGACTCGATGGAGCAAGCCGAGGCCAACGGCATCTGGGACTCGGTGTGGTGGTGGTACAAGAACCTCGCCGAGTTCATCTTGGAGTGGGAGGTGCCCCATCTCTCCGACGCCGAGAAGGAGAAGATGTTCCCCTTGCTCAAGCGTCAGATCGAGGGCAAGTTCGACCCCAAGTGGTTCTCCGAGGCGGACATGATCATCGTCGGCGACCCCGACACCTGCGTCGAGAAGATGGTGAAGTACGCCGAGCTCGGTGTGGACCAGCTCATCTGCTACGTCCAGTTCGGCTACCTGAGCCACGAGTCGATCATGCGCACCATCGAGCTGCTCGGGACCAAGGTCATCCCCGAGCTCGAGAAGCGCAACATCGAGGCGTCGGTCACCGTCACCGGCTGACCCCGACGCCGGGCAGCCCGAGGACCCATGACCCGCTCTGACGACACCGCGGTCCCCGACTACCCCGGGATGCTGCGCATGGACGGCCGGGGCGTGGTCGTCATCGGCGCCGGCCAGGGGATCGGGCGCCAGGCGAGCCACGCGCTGGCCCAGGCCGGGGCCAAGGTCCTGTGCGTCGACCTCGACCCCGACCTGGCGGCGGACATCGCGGCGGAGGTCGGCGGGGTGGCCTGGGTCGGCAACGCCACGGTCCGCGCCGACGCCGAGCGTCTCTTCGCCGAGGCGCCCGGGCTCCTGGCCGGGATCGGCGCCACCGGGTTGGGCGGCATCGTCGACATCGTGGGCATGGCCCAGTACCGGGGCCTGCTGGAGCTCGACGACGAGCTGTGGGACTGGCACCACGACATCGTTCTGCGCCACGCCTATCTGGCCGTGTCGGTGGGTGGACGGGCGCTGCGCGACGCCGGGGGAGGCGTCATGGTGTTCGTGGCCTCGGCGTCGGGGCTCACCGCGGCGCCGCGCCACGCCGCCTACGGCGCGGCGAAGGCGGGGCTCATCGGCCTGGTGCGCTCGGCCGCGGTCGAGCTCGGGCCCGATCGGCATCCGCGTCAACGCGGTGGCGCCGGGCATCGTGTGGACGCCGCGCGTGTCGGGGTATCTCGGTGACAAGGGCAAGGCGGTCAACGCGGCGAACTCGCCCCTCGACCGCGTGGCTCTGCCCCAGGACATCGCGGCGGCCATCGTGTTCCTCGCCTCGGACCTCTCGGCCTACGTGAACGGGCAGGTCCTGTCGGTCGACGGCGGGGTGGGGGTGAAGTTCCCCTACCCGGTGCCCGATCACCTGTGACCGGGTCGTGATGGCGCAACCGGTGACCGCCACCACCGGGGGTCGGTCCAGCGACGTCGAGCCGTTCCTGCGGGGCTGCGCGTGGCGGGCCGCACCGGGTGTTCCCTATCCGCGCTTCGATCCCCGGGACGCGTCCCGTATCCCCGCCGACACCTGGCAGTGCGCCCAGATCCCGGCCGGGCGTTCGCCTCGAGCTCGTCGGCGACGCCTCCGCCGTCGCACTCGACTACGTCACGGCCACCGACGACCTCGGCTACCGCGGTGCGGGGGCGGGGACGACGTTCGCGCTGTGGCGCGGCTGGCGACCAGGTCGACGAGCAGCCCGCCGTGCTCGGCACCGGCACGGTGACGCTGTCGCATGCGGCCCCGGCGGGTGCGTCCGGCCGACGGAGCCGGCCGCCGTGGTGTATCTCCCCGAGGGCATGCGGCCCGAGGTCCTGGCGCTGCGCGCCGTGGGAGGCTCGATCGAGCCCGCGCCCGTGGGCCCGCGCTGGGTCGCCTACGGCGACTCGCTGCTCGAGGGCTGGGTGGCGAGCGCGCCGGCGCTGGGCGTGGGGAGTGGTGGCGGCCCGACGGCACCATCTCGATCTCGTCAACCTGGGCTACGCGGGCTCGGCGCGCGGCGAGATCCCTTGCGCCGAGGCGGTGGCCGGACTGGCGGCGGACGTCATCTCGATCTCGCACGGGACCAACTGCTGGACGCGCACCCCGCACAGCGCGGGCATGATGCTCGAGACGACGCGGGCCTTCCTCGACATCGTGCGCCAAGGCCACCCCGACACACCGATGGTGGTGGCGAGCCCGGTGCTCCGCCCCGACGCCGAGACCACGCCCAACCGGCTGGGGGCGACGTTGGCCGACCTGCGCGCCGCGATGGAAGAGGCGGCGCAGGCCCGCATCGACGGGGGCGACGACGCCATGGTGCTCGTCCCCGGCGCCGAGGTGCTCACGGCCGCGCACCTGGCCGACGGCATCCATCCCGGCGACGAGGGCCAGGCGCGCCTGGCCGAGGTGTTCGGCGCTGCGGTGGCCGCCGCTGTGGCCGGTGTCGCCGCGGCGCGGGCCGGGGGCGACGTCGGTGCGCTCACACCGGGCGCGAGGCCTGAGCGGTGGCCGGGTCGCCGTCGGTGGAGCGGGTGGTGACGGTGATCGACTTCCTGGCGTCGCGTCCCGGGGGAGTCCTTCGGCCTGTCCGAGCTGGCCCGGGCCCTGGGCATGTCGAAGGCCACCGCGCACGGCGTGTGCACCACCTTGACCGGGGTCGGGGTGGTTGCTGCGCCACCCCGTCGACAAGACCTACACGCTCGGCCCCGCGCTCATCGCGGCGGGGCACGCGGCCGGGGCGCGCCAGCTCGACCTCGTCGACCACGCCCGGCCCGAGATGGAGGAGCTGGCCGCCCATCTCGGCGCCCAGGTGGTGGCGTCGAGCACCGTCGGCGACGAGATGGTGCTGCTTGGCCACGGCAGGTCGCCCCGGGCCCATGTGGCTCACCTTCACCGTGGGCCAGCGCGTCCCCCTGGCCCCGCCCCTGGGGACGGTCTTTCTGGCCTGGGCGGGGCCCGAGGCCGTCGAGCAGTGGCTGGACCGGCTGGGGCCCGGCGCCACCGTCGACGACAAGGAGCGGCTGCGCTCGGCGCTGGCCGTCATCCGCCGACGCGGCTACGCCCTCAACCTCGAAGCCGTCGCCAACCTGAAGCTGAGCCGCGCCCTGTCGGGCCGCGACAGCCCGACGCCGGGCGCTGGCGGTGGCCGTCGAGGACTTCGCCCACGAGGAGTACCTCCTCCAGGAGCTCGAGGAGGGTGCGACCTACCGCCTCAGCCAGATCTCGGCGCCCGTGTTCGGGTCCGACGGCGCCGTGGCGCTGGCGCTCACCGTCGTGGGGCTGCCCGAGAAACTGACCGGGGAGGAGATCCCGCGCTTCGGTGACGCCCTGCTCGGCGCGGCCCGACGCGTCACGGCGTCGATCCAGGGGAGCGCACCGGCGATGAACCCCGAAGCGTGGGCCGCTTACGACCTGACGGGGCGGGTGGCCGTGGTCACCGGCGCGGCGTCGGGCATCGGTCGGGCCTCGGCCGTGCTGCTCGGGGCGGCCGGCGCGGCGGTGCTGTGCGCAGATCTCGACGCTCGACGGTGCGGAGGCGACCGCGGCGCAACTCGAAGCGGCCGGGGCCCGCGGCACTCGCCCGCCGGGTCGACGTGACGGTGGCCGGGGAGCTCGACGCTGTCGTCGACGCGGCCGTTGTCCGAGCTCGGGCGTCTCGACGTCATGGCCAACGTCGCCGGCATCATCGTCCAGGCACCGGTGGTGGACTTCGACGACGACGCCTTCGACCGCATCATGGCCGTCAACCTCACCGGCGTGTTCCGCGGCTGTCGCGCCGCGGCGCGCGTCATGAGCGCCGCAGGGCTCGGGCTCGATCGTGAACATGGCGTCGGCCGCCATCGACACCCCGTCCCCGGGCCTGGCCGGCTACGGCATGGCCAAGGCGGCGGTGGTACAGCTCACCCGGGTGCTCGCCACCGAGATGGGACCGTTGGGGGTGCGGGTGAACGCGGTGGCGCCGGGGTTCGTCGAGACCGCCATGACGAGCCGCCGCTTCACGTCGACCGACGGCACCGTCGACGAAGCCCATCGCCAGGCCGTGCTCGACGCGGTGGCGCGGTCCACCCCGCTGCGCACGGTGGGACGGCCCGAGGACATCGCCCATGCCGTGCTGTATCTGGCGTCGGATGCGTCGCGTTTCGTGACCGGCCAGATCCTGCGTCCCAACGGCGGCGTGGCCATGCCATGGTGAGCAGGCCGATGGTGAGCAGGCCAATGGTGAGCAGGCCAATGGTGAGCAGGCCAATGGTGAGCACGGTCCGAGAGGAGCGGTCATGCAGGTCGTAGTCGACGTCGCCGCCGAGCCGGCGACGGTCGCGCTCGAGGAACCCGCCGACTGCGGGCGGTTCCACGTCGCGGTCCGGGGCGGCGGTGACGCCGGCGCGCTCGACGAGGCGCTGCGGGCAAGTGCGGTGGGCAGCCTCGACGGCGACGGGGAGGCCCTGGTGCGTCGTCGACGCGGTGCGGCGCCTGGCGGCGGGCTCGGTGGACGAGACGTGGGAGAGCGACTTCGCGGCCATGCTCGACTACGCCCGGTCCAAGGGCTGGTTGAGCGAGGACGGCGCATCGATCCGGGCGCACGTGGAGCGGGGGTAGTTTCGCAGGTGGAGGTGATCCCGTGACGGCCACGCGAACCGAGACCGACTCGATGGGCCCCATCGAGGTGCCCGCCGACCGCTACTGGGGTGCCCAGACGGCGCGATCGCTCGTCCATTTCTCCATCGGCGACGACGTCATGCCGCGTTCGATGATCCGCGCCTTCGGGCATCCTGAAGGACGCGGCGGCGCGCACCAACGCCGAGCTGGGCACGCTCGACCCGAAGCTGGCCGAGCTCATCGTCCGGCGCGGCCGCCGAGGTCACCGCGGGCACGCTCGACGACCACTTTCCCGCTGCGCGTGTGGCAGACGGGCAGCGGCACCCAGACCAACATGAACGCCAACGAGGTCATCTCCAACCGGGCCATCGAGCTCGCCGGCGGGGTCATGGGGTCGAAGACCCCGGTCCACCCCAACGACGACGTCAACATGTCCCAGTCGTCGAACGACACCTTCCCCACCGCCATGCACATCGCCGCCGTCGAGCAGCTCGTCCACGTCCTGCTGCCCTCGGTGGGCGCCCTGCGCGACGCCCTGGCGGCGAAGGTCGAGGCGTTCGCCGACATCGTGAAGATCGGTCGCACCCATCTCATGGACGCCGTGCCCCTCACCCTGGGCCAGGAGTTCTCGGGGTACGTGGCCCAGCTCGACGCCGATCTCAAGCGGATCGAAGCCTGCCTGCCCGACCTCTACGAGCTGGCGCTGGGCGGTACCGCGGTGGGGACGGGGCTCAACACCCACGTCGAATTCGGCGCTCGGGCCGCGGCCCACATCGCCGAGATGACCGGGCTCCCCTTCGTGTCCGCCCCCAACAAGTTCGCGGCCCTGGCCGCCCACGACGCCCTCGTGCAGGCGAGCGCCACGTTGCGCACGCTTGTCGGTGTCGCTGACCAAGATCGCCGACGACATCCGGTGGCTCGGATCGGGCCCGCGCAGTGGGCTCGCCGAGCTGGTGCTGCCCCCGAACGAGCCCGGCTCGTCGATCATGCCGGGCAAGGTCAACCCCACCCAGTGCGAGGCCATGATCATGGTCTGCATCCAGGTCATGGGGAACGACACCGCGGTGGCGGTGGCGGGAAGCCGGGGCAACCTCGAGCTCAACGTGTGCAAGCCCGTCATCATCCACAACGTCCTGCATTCGATCACGCTGCTCGCCGACTCGTGCCAGGCGTTCCGAGAGTTCGCGGTCGAGGGCCTCGAGCCCGATCGGGCCCAGATCCGTCGACACCTCGAGAACTCGCTCATGCTCGTCACCGCCCTCAACCCGCTCATCGGCTACGACAAGGCCGCCGAGGTGGCGAAGAAGGCACACACCGAGGGCACCACCCTGCGGGAGTCGGCGGTCGCGCTCGGGTACCTGACTCCCGAGGAGTTCGACCGGGCCGTGCGGCCCGAGGACATGACCCACCCCTGATCTCGGCGGCCGGTCGGCGCGTCGGCACTTGTAGGCTTCGGCTCATGGAGGTCCTCGACCCCGCCACCGTGGACGCCGCCTTGGCCGGCGGCATGGCCTGGGAGCGCGAGGGCGACGAGCTCGTGAAGACGCACCGGGGCAAGGACTTCGCCGACTCGCTCCTGTTCGTGAACGCGGTGGGCGCACTGGCCGCAGGAGATGAACCACCATCCCGACATCGACATCCGCTGGAATACCGTGACCCTGCGCCTGACGACGCACTCCGAAGGTGGCCTCACCGAGCTCGACCTCGAGCTGGCCCGCGCATCGACGCCCTGTCGACTCCGGGTGGCTGAGCGCCGGTCCGGACCGACACCGTTTCACTACGTCCCGGCGGGGCTCCTCGACGGTCGGCCCCATGTGATCGTGGACGGAGCGCCGCGTCCGGGCACGGTGGGCACCTTGTCGCACTGGCCCGGGCACGCCCACCCCGGTGGAGCTGTGGCACGACCTCTCCGCCGGGATCGTCCTGCGTGCACTGGCGCCGTCCCGGCGCCCTCCCACGCGGTGTCGACGTCGGTCACGATCGACCACTACGACGCCGACGGTGTCATCGCCCTGGCGCTGTTGTGTGTTGAGGGTCTGGCCGATGCACACGGACCGCTGCTGGTCGAGGCGGCCCGGGTGGGCGACTTCGATGTGGTGACCGACCACCAGGCCGCACTGGTCGCCTTCGCCGTGAACGCGCTTCACGACGTCGAGCGCGCCGCCACCGTGTTGGGGGTGCCGGTCCCGGACGGCGACGCGCTGGACCGTACGGCCTGGTCGGCGACCCAGGCCCTGGACCTCCTGCCCGCGCTGGTCGAGGATCCCGAGCGTTTCCGCGCCTTGTGGCAGGAGGAGGCCGCCGCCTACGACGCCGCGACTCGAACCCTGGTGGAGGGCGGGGCGAGCATCGAAGAGCGCCCGGAGCACGACCTCGCCATCGTCCGGGTCGACGTCGACGCTCCCGATGCGCAGGCCGCGTCGTGGGGAGGTGCGCCCCTGCACCCGGCTGCGGTGCACTCGATCACCGACCTCTTGCGGGTGGCCACGATCGCCGGGGGTGCTGTGGAGGTCCGCTACCGCTACGAGTCGTGGGTCCGCCTCGCACAGCCGACGGCCACGTCGTCGCGTCGACCTCGCGGCCGTGGCGGCCGAGCTCACCAGGAGCGAGGAAGGTGCGGGCCGCTGGGTCTTCGACGGTGCGGGTGCCATCACGGGTGCCTGCATCTCGCCGGCGGGGGAGCGAGCACCCTCGACCCCGAGGACGTGGTGGACCTGGTGTGCCAGAGGCTCGAGATCCTCGACGCCGGCCCGGCGGCGTGGGATCCCTACGCGGCACCGACGCGACGAGGCTGAGGTTCAGGCGATGGGGAGGTCCCACATCGGGAACCATCGCGACAGGTCAGGCTCGATGGGGAGGTCCTCGGCGAGCATGCCCTTGAGCCGCAGCTCGAGCTCGTTGTCGCGTTGCTCGTTGGCCGGTGGGCGCGAAGGGGTAGAACGTTCCCTGCTTGGCCAGGTACACGAGGTACAGCGGCCGCGTAATGGTGTCGGCACTCGACCCGCTCGCCTCGGGAGCTCCTGTGGCGGTGTCTGATCCCGTTGCCTGGGTTGGCCCCGGCGCGAAGCCGAACACCGAGCACAGCAGCTGGGTGCTCCAGCCCGCGTCCTGGAGCGAGGAATGCACCATGTGCACGCGGGTGACGAGGTCGTCGACCGCAGTTGCCTCCACGATGATCCACCGGTATCCGAACTTGTCGCCCACGTGACGGACCTGCGGTGTGGCCGGCGGCCGGGGCGGGAGCCGGCGCAGCCGTAGGGGTCGCGCCGGGCCTTGACGGGGTGGCGCCCGGGGGCGCGGCGTCGGTCGTGGATTCGTCGGGTGTCGACAGGAGCTGCTCCAGCTCGGCCTGCATCTCGGCGAAGGGCTGGCCCGCCGGGGGCTTGAAGCACACGCCGGCTCGTCCCGTCGGCACCAGGCCCGCGGTCACCTGGAGGGTGATGGCGGCGGAGGGCAACGAGAAGAGCGCGTCCAGATTGGCCCGGACGGGCTTGGTCCGCCCCAGCAGGGTGTCGAACAACCCCATCAGGGTGTGGCCGGTGCGGCCCGTCGGATCTGGTCGCGGTGGCGAGACCTCATCCGGGCTGGTTCATCTCGGCCTCGAGCTTGGCCAACTGGTCCAGGCGCTTCTGGAGCGGGGGATGGGTCGAGAAGAGCGTGGAGAGGCTGGTTCCCTGGGCCAGGGCCGGGGTGAAGTAGAAGGCGTTGAAGTGCTCCGCCGAGCGCAGGTCCCGGGTGGGGATGCGGGACATCTCGCCGGTGACCTTCACCAGCGCCGAGGCGAGGAGTGACGGCCGGCCGATCAGGATGGCGCCGGAGCGGTCGGCGGCCAGCTCGCGATAGCGCGACAGGGCCATGGTGAGGAGGAAGCTGATGGCGTAGATGAGGGCGGAGACGACGATCACGGCGAGCTCGATCATGGCGGCCTGTCCGCCGCTGTCGCGGTTGTTGCCGCCGCCGCCGAAGCCGCCGAAGAGGCCGGCGTAGATCGTGAACCGGGTGATGAGGCCGGCCACCATCCCGAGGAAGCTGGCGATCGTCATGATGGCCACGTCCCGGTGCGCGACATGGGAGAGCTCGTGCGCCAGGACGGCTTCGAGCTCGGGCTCGTCGAGCCGGCGCATGATGCCCCGGGTCGCGCACACCACGGCGTTGGAGGGGTTGCGCCCCGTGGCGAAGGCGTTGGGCATGTCCACGTCCGCGATCGCCACGCGTGGCTTGGGCATGTCGGCGAGGGCACAGAGCCGGTCGATGATGCCGTGGAGCTCGGGCTCCTGCTCGGGGGTGACGATGCGCCCGTGCATGCCGAAGAGGGCGATCTTGTCCGAGAACCAGTACTGACAGAACAAGAACGCCGCGGCGATGACGAGGATCACTCCGATGTTGTGGAAAACCGAGAAAAGGATGCCGATGACGACGGCATAGAGAATGACCATCAGCAGGCCGGTGATGAACATCCGGACCGTCAGGCCGTGGTCGGCGGGGATGCGGCGATTGGTCGCCATCAGGGATTCACCTCGGGTTGTGTCTCTGGGTGGGTTGTCGGGGACGAGGACGCCTCGAGGGGCGGGGCCATGGCGGCGTCGGGGCCGCCCGCCGAGGGCAGGACAGCGGCGGGGGCCACCCCAAGCTCCGACTTCAAGGCGGCGAGCTCGCGCTCGACCTCGGAGGTGGCGCTGACCTTGTTGAGCTTGGCCTGGATGTCGTCGGTGCTCGAGCCCAGGTCGGTCAGCGCCCCCGACGCCAGGAGCTCGTCGATGGCGCCGGCCCGGGCCTGCATCTGCGAGATCTTGTCCTCGGCGCGCTGCATGGTGGCACCAGCGTCGCTCATGGAACCCGAGATCCCGGCCACGGCCTCGCCGATCCGGGTCTGGGCTTCCGCCGCGGTGTAGGTCGCCTTCAGGGTCTCCTTGCGGGTGCGGAAGGCGGCGACCTGGGCCTGCAACCGCTCCGAGGTCTCGACGAGTTTGTCCTGCTGGGCGGCGATCTGCGCGTGCTGGCTCTCGAGGTCGGTGAGCTCCGCGGCGATGGTGGCCCGCCGGCTGAGCGCTTCCCGGGCCAGGTCCTCGCGGTTCTGGCCGAGCGCCTGGCGTGCCTGGTCCTGGAGTTTGGCCGCCTGTTGTTGGAGCTGGCTGGCCTGGATCTCGACGCGCTTTTTGGCGGTGGCCACCTCGGCGATGCTGCGCCGCATCTTCTGGATGTTCTCGAGCTGCTTCTCGTAGGAGAGGTCGAGGGTGTCGCGGGGGTCCTCGACCCTGTCGAGCAGCTTGTTGGTCTTGGCCCGGAAGATGTTCAGGAACCGCTGGAATACGCCCATCGCACGAAAGAGCATAGGGGAGGGCCGTCGCTCCGTAGCCGCGCCGAGCCCCTGCTGGGGCCGGGTGTCGGCGAAGTAGAGCCGTCCCGGCTGCTCTGTTGTGACCAGGTCCCCTGCTCCGGCACGAGCGGCGATCCGGTCGTGCGGCTCTCCCTCCCGAAGGGCGGCCCCCGCCGGCCGCCGACGGTCCGGACGGGCACGGGCGGCGGGTACCGTGAACGAAATGAGCACGCGTTTGTGTCTGCTGACCGTCCACGCCCACCCCGACGACGAAGCGTCGAAAGGGCCGGCGACCGTCGCCCGCTACCACGACGAAGGCATCCACACGGTGCTCGTGTGCTGCACCGGGGGAGAAGAGGGCGACATCCTCAACCCGGCCATGGACACCCCTGAGGTGCGCGCCGACCTGGCGGGCGTCCGGCTCCGCGAGCTCGAGTCCAGCGCGGCGCTGATCGGGTACGACGAGCTGGTCATGCTCGGCTACCGCGACTCAGGCATGAAGGACACGCCTGCCAATGCCCGGCCGGACTGTTTCGCCCAGGCACCGCTCGACGAGGCGGTGGGCAAGCTGGTGGCGGTGATCCGCCGGGTCCGCCCCCAGGTGATCGTGACCTACGAGGACGACCAGCAGGGGTACCCCCATCCGGACCACCTGCGCGACCACGAGATCTCCGTGGCGGCCTTCGACGCCGCGGGCGACCCCGGTGCGTTCCCCGACGCGGGCGAGGCCTTCCAACCTCTGAAGCTCTACTACGTGGGCTGGTCGGCGGCCCGGGTGATGGCCATGCACGAGAAGTTCGTGGAGCTCGGGCTGGAGTCGCCCTTCGACGAGGCCTGGCGCGAGCGGGCCAGCAAGATGACCCGTACCTACACCACCGCGGTGGACATCTCGGACTACGCCGATGTCCGCCGGCAGGCACTCCTCGCCCACGCCACCCAGGTCGACCCGACATCGCCGTTCTGGTTCGGGCTCCCCCCCGAGGTGGCCCGCACCATCCACCCCGTCGACGAGTACATCCTGGCTCGGAGCCTGGTCGGCGCCACCGGAGACGGCGTGGTCGAGGACGACCTCTTCACCGGTGTGCGAGACCTCGCCGCTCGGTAACATGCCGCCACGATGCGGCGGGCGATTCCCGTGAGCGGCCCAGCCGCATCTGATGCCGACAATCCAGGGAGGACGACATGTCGAAGTGGCTCAGCCAGGAGTGGCTCGACGAGACCAGGAAGATGGCCGAGGGCCAACCCGAGCGTGCCGGTGCGTCTGCCCGCATGCAGTACGTGGTCACGGGCGGCCCTGACGGAGACATCGATTACTACTGGGTGCTCGAGAACGGCAAGATCAGCCAAAGTCAGCTCGGCCGCCTCGACGACGCCGAAGTGACTCTGACCACCGGCTACGCCGATGCCCTCAAGATCCAGAAGGGCGAGCTCGACGCCAATGCGGCATTCATGCAGGGCAAGGTGAAGGTGACCGGGAACATGGCCAAAGTCATGTCTCTGCTGCCCATCACGAACTCCCCGGAGTACAAGCAGCTCCAGACCGAGATCTCGGCCATCACGGAGTTCTAGGACTCTGCCGAGCGCCTTGGTGCCGGCGCCCGGTGAAGTGAGCGAAGCTCAGGATCCGGACCGCATGAGGTCGCGCAGGGGCCTGTACCCGATCACCGTGACCCCGGCGTCTTCGAGCGCGACACGGAGATCGCTGTCGTGCACCAGGAGGCGGTGGTCGTCGACGCGGGCCTTCCAGTCCGTCGCCATGGCCTCGAGCTCGGGGCTCGCCACGGCGGGGTGGAGATAGGCCTCGGTCACGCCCGGCTCGAGGTCGCCCACCGCGTCGAGGAGTATCTGTCGGCTCCCGACGCCGGCCACGTACACGAAGTCGTCGGGGAACACCACGCCCTCCTCGGCGGCGAGGGTGCGGAACGGGAACCCGATCAGGCTCTCGGTGTCCGCGCCCGACAGCCGCAGCGGCAGCTTGAACTCGACCGCCAGGTCGAGGTACACGTCGAAGAATTCGGACTTGATCTGCATGGTGCCCATGTGGGCATCGAGGTGGCTCACGTCGAAGCCCCACAGGATGGCACGTTCGATTTGAGCCCGGCACTCGCGCCGCACCTCGTCGAGGTCGGCGTGGTCCCACACATCCTCGACGGTGCGGGGAAAACCTCCGTCACCGTCGAGCAATGAGGGCGCGTGGGTGATGGGGCCCCAGCGGTAGAGGTCGAACTCGGCGTTCACGGTGAGGTGCACGCCGACATCGTCACCGCGATACCCCGCCGCCGCCCCGCGCGCCCACGGGCAGGGGACCATGAGACTGGCGCTCGAGGCCAGGCCGTCGCGCAGGGCCTGGTAGACGCCCACATTGGCGGCATGACAGAAGCCGAGGTCGTCGCAATTGAGGATCAGAAGCTTGGCGTCGTCGGCGTAGCCGAGTCGTTCGGCAAGAGATGGCACGCACCCGACGGTAGCGCCCCGACGCCCCCGCCCGTCCCACCCGGGTCGAAGATCGTGCCGCTCAGGCTGCGTCGGCCCGGGTGTCGTCCAGCGCCGCTGCTCGTGCCAGCGCGGCACGGGCGGCCGCCAAGCCGCGGCGACCGACCCGACGGGTGGGTTCATCGATTCGCCAGTCGCTGTCGACGGCGGGCCGCGCCGGCCGTCGAGCGATGTCGCCAACCAGGGGAAGCTGCAGTTGGTTCTCCACGAGACACAGGATCGCACGGAGGTGTAACAGTGGCCCGGGGTCGCGAAAGCCCTGCTCGCAGGGCCTCGCCCGGCGTTGTGGTGGGAACGGTAGACACGTGATGTCCTACTCCATCACCACCGGTCCCGACGGCGCAGTGTGGCCGTTACGGGAATGACCTCGGGCTACCGGGAATGACCCTGGCCGTGCCAATTCAGGAAGACGTTCCCGTTCCCGTCGCCGTTCCCGCCGCCGTTCCCGCCGCCGTTCCCGTTCCCGTTCCAGCCGCCGTCGCCGTTCCCGTTCCCGTTCCCGTTGTCATGCCCGTTCCCGTTCCCGTTCCCGTTCCCGTCCCGTTCCCGTTCCCGTTCCCGTTCCCGTTCCCGTTCCCGTTCCCGTGCCGTTCCCGTTCCCGTCGGTGTGTCCAGTCGTGTGAACGTTGTTGAAGCATCGGATCGACATCCAGCCAAGGCCGGTCGGACAATTCGGCGGCGGAAGCACGATTTCGACCTCAGAGAAGCGCTGGCTTCTCGAGGGGGCGTTGAGCGTGTCACCCGAGTACGACACTCGCCAGAAGTACACGCCGACGTCGAGCGTCACCGCGTTGGAGGGAGGTACCTCACCGTTGGTGACAGGGAACGTTCCAGCGTTCTCGACAGGCTGCCAGCCCCACCCGATCCAGTCGGTGAATTCATGGCTCGAGAAGTGGAACGAGGGCACGAAGAGCGCCAACACGCGGTAGGTGACCGTTCCGCCGGCGCTGGAACTGTTGTCGCCGCTGAGTGTTGCTTGATCGACGACGGAGGTCCCCGATGGCACCACGATGGCGCCGCCGGATTGCCCGTTGCCTGACAATGACGTCGTCAGGGTTGTAGGGGCCGCAGTGGGCGATGTCGTCGTGGTGGTCGTCGTGGTCCCTGTACCGCCCGCCACCGCAATGACGGGAGAAATCGGATCTCCCGTCGGAGTGGTGGTGGTGATGCCCGAGGGCGTGACCGAGTCATTCGGGAATGCCTGACAAGAGAGCGAAAGCGGGCTGCCTGACACGGTAAGGGTGAGGTTTGCGGTGGCATCCTCGTGGATCGTGATCGGTCCCCCTGAGGCCGTGAAGCCGCTGACGGTCTGTGACGGCGAAGGCAACGACAACATCACTCCCGCGTCCGGGACCGGGCTTGGGATCGGGACGTTGAAGTTGAGTGGACCCACCGGAGTCTTGGCCGGGCTGGCTCCCTCAGCGTCGATCTGCGCCGTCGCCGAGCCCTCCAAGTTCGGTTGGAGGGCGGCCGCCGCGCTGGCCAACGACGCCGGGATATTCACCACCGTCTGGTAGCCCGTGAGGCTGAACGACTGCCCGGAGGTTGGTGTCGCCGGCGAAAGGCTCGCCGAGGTCATGGCGTCGTTGAGGACGATGTTGCCCACCGGTGTCCCCGGACAGTAGAGCTCATAAGCCCCGGTGAGTCCGGTGGTCGGGGAAGTGGTCGTGGTAGTCGGCGCTTCAGTCGTCGTGGTCGTGGCCCCGGTGGTCGTCGTCGTAGCCCCGGTGGTGGTCGTGGTAGCCCCGGTGGTGGTCGTGGTAGCCCCGGTGGTGGTGGTCGTGGCCCCGGTGGTGGTGGTCGTGGCCCCGGTGGTGGTGGTCGTGGCCCCGGTGGTCGTAGTGGCGGCCCCCGTAGTCGTCGTCGAGCCACCTGCGCCGGTCGTGGTGGTCGTCGGGAGCGTCTCGGTGCCGAAGAGCACGACACCGACGCCGCGGTCACCAGCCTGGTCGCCGATCGCAATCGCGCAGTCGTCTCCGGCCGCCTGCTGGGCGGCGGTGGGCGGGCACGGGAAGTTGGCGGCGTCAGTGGCGGGGTTGCCCGACGTCGTGCATCCCGGAATGGGCCCGCTCTGGCCGGGCAGGGGCGGCTTGCCCTTGGTCGTGTCGATGGTGCACACCGGTGGGAAGGACGACGGGTTGTTCAGAACTGGGCCCGTCGTCCCCTGGACCACGGCAAATGGTGGTGGGTTATAGGCCCCCGTGGACGAGATGTTTGAGATCTTGAGCGGAGTGCAGCTGATGGGGATGTAGTTGCCTAGGAACAGGATCACCGGTTGGTGCATGTCCGAGTTGCACTCGATGTCGGAGGCGATCGAGCCCGGCGTGAAGCCAGTGCCGGCCAACGTGATCGTGTCGCCCCCGGCGAGGCCACTGCAGACCGGCATGGAGGGGTTCGAGTTGTCGCACGTCACACCGGGCGATGACGACGTCAGATGGAGTGTCGTTGTCGCGGCCGCGGAAATCGTGGCCGAGCTGAGCGCAACGAGCGTGCCCCCACTTCCCAACATCAGCACTGCGACCACCGTGAGCATCGGAATAAATCGCGGGCGTCGTGTTAGCAACGAAATCCGTTCCATCGCCTTCAGCCTCCTGCGGTCCACACTCGTCGTTCCCCGGCTGTCCGAGCATCGATCGGTCGAGTTCACCGCCGAGCGCGGACAGACGACATCCTTGGCCGGGCAAGCTTTGAACGCGAGACGCCTTGCGACAACCGCAATAACCCCCGTAGCCCGTAAGTGGTTTCTCGTACTCAGAATGAACCAGCACGATTACACCAGCACGGAAAGGACCCACACGGAGCGAACCCACTCAGTGCAGGCGTCGAGTGCCTCTGAACCCTCGGAAGATCCTCCTCGCCGGTCCTTGTCCTCGACATCTGGCGGGAACCGAATACTCGTGACGTCCGTCGAACAGCTGGGAGGATCCGAATGCGGGTGATCATGAGGCGTTCTCGGCTGAAGTCGGTGGGATCGGTGGTCTTGCTGGTGGCGATGCTGGGAGCCGGATGCCAGCCCGCCTCTCACCCCCTGGCTCACAGAGCGCCGGTTCCAACCGGCTCCTCAGTTCCAGCGAGCACGGCGCCGATCCAACCGGCGTCCTCATCGGCGATTTGTGACGCCCCGGCCACCCTCCACGAGCTCACAGTGACGAGGACGGACGAGTTTCCCCAGAACCAGATCGCGTTCGTCTTTCCAAGCGTCGTCACATCTTCCGACGCCGCCGCTGTCGCCAATGTGGCCCGCATCGCATGTCAGTTGCCGCTCGTTCCGTCCGGGGAGTCACGAAATTGTCCCGCCGATTTCGGTGTCACCTACGCACTCACCTTCAAAGCGGTCACCGCCGAGATCGTGACCATCACCGCCGATCCCACCGGATGCCCGAGCATCACCGGAATGGGCCCGCCCCGCGCCGCGGGCCCGACCTTCTGGGATCAGCTCGCCGCGGCCCTGGGGCTGCCCGCCCCTCGGGAGTACTGCGATCCGTTCCGAGGACGGCTGCCGACGGCACCAGCCCAGTGTGGGCCCCTCCTCTGAGCGTGACGGTGCGGGCGCCGCGACGAAGGGCGCGGAACCGATAACTTCGCTTCCGTGGATCGATACGGCATCACCGTCCCTTTCGACGACGTCCCTCTGGCCGAACACGTCTCGTGGTACCAGCGCCTCGACGAGCTCGGCTACACCGACGTGTGGACCGGCGAGGCGAACAGCGCGGACGGGTTCACGCCACTGGCCATGGCGGCGCTGGCCAGTGACCGGCTGCAACTCGGCACCGCGGTCGTGCCCGTCTACACCCGCGGACCCGGGCTGCTCGCCATGCAGGCGGCCACCATGGCCGAGCTCGCGCCCGGACGGTTCGCGTTGGGGATCGGATCGTCGTCCGACGTCATCGTGGAGCGGTGGAACGCGACGCCGTTCACCGAGCCTTACAAGCGCGTGCGCGACACCGTGAGATTCCTGCGCACTGCGCTCACCGGGGAGAAGGTCGACGCCGAGTACGAGACGTTCACGGTGCGCGGATTTCGCCTGGGCCGGCGCCTGGAGCAGCCCCCACCGATCTACGTCGCAGCCCTACGGCCCGGCATGCTGCGCCTGGCGGGGCGCGAAGCGGACGGCGCCATCCTCAACTGGCTCTCGGCGGAGGATGTTTCGAAGGTCGTCCCTGAAGTGGGTCCGGACAAAGCCATCGTGGCGCGCATCTTCGTGTGCCCCACCGAGGACGCCGATCGGGCCCGGTACGTCGGTCGTATCGGCATCGCCGCCTATCTCAACGTGGCCGTGTACGCCGCCTTCCACGAGTGGTTGGGTCGGGGCCCACAACTCGAGGCGATGTGGACGGCGTGGCGTGCCGGGGACCGCAAGGAGGCCCTCGCCGCTATCCCCGATGACGTGGTGGACGCGCTCGTGGTGCACGGGTCGCCGGATGCGTGTCGCGCCCACGTCCAGCGCTATGTCGACAACGGCGTCACCATTCCGGTCCTCGCCGTGCTCCCCGGGGGAGACGACCTCGCCAAAGTGGTGGAGAACCTCGCGCCCGGCGCGGTTCTGACAACCGCATTCCCGGTCGTCAGCGGCGGGAACGCCAGCCGGAATCCTCAGGCGAGGAGAGCGGAGAGCGCGGCGTCGAGGCGGGGCTCCTCGAAGGTGAAGTCGGTCGTCGTCAGCTTGGCGGGGAGGACCCGTTGGCCGGCGAGCACCATCTCCGAAGCGAGTTCGGGCCCCAGCGCCACGCGGAGGGCGAACCCTGGGACGGCCAGAACCGACGGCCGGTGCAGCGCGCGGCCCAAAGCAGCGGTGAAGGCGCGGTTGGTGACGGGTTCGGGTGCGGTGGCGTTGACCGGCCCGTGCAGAGCGGGCTGGTCGAGCGCAAAGAGGATGGCGCGAACCTCGTCGGTGAGAGCGATCCAGCTCAACCATTGCCGGCCGTTGCCCAACCTGCCCCCGATCCCGTAGCGAAACAACGGGAGTTGGCGCGCCAGGGCGCCCCCGTCAGCCGAGAGGACGACGCCGGAGCGCAGGCAGACGACCCGGATGCCGGCCTCTGCAGCCGTGGAGGTGGCGTCCTCCCAGGCGCGGCACACATCGGCCAGGAATCCCGTGCCCCCGCCGCTCTGCTCGGTGAGCTCCTCGTCGCCCCGGTCCCCGTAGAAGCCGACCGCGGAGGCACTGACGAGCACGGTCGGGGGGCGGCGCAGACCCGCCAAGGTGTGAGCCAAGAGCGACGTCGACAGGACCCGGCTCGACACGATCTCGTGCCGGCGCGGCGCCGACCAGCGTTTGTCGCCGATGCCCGCACCGGCGAGATGGACGACCCCGTCCGCTCCGTCGAGGGCGTCGGCGTCGATCGTCCCCGCGGGGGGATCCCACTGGGCTTCGCCGGCGGCAGGGCGCCGGCGGACGAGGGCCGTGATCTCGTCGCCGCGGGCACGCAAGGCGGCCGCCACCGACCTTCCGATGAGCCCGCTCGAGCCCGAGATCACGACGCGCACATCCGCCCTCCTTTCCCGGCGCTCTCGATCGTGATGGGTCGAGCTCCGGCCTCCGGCGATCCCGCCAGCGTCAGGCTATGCGTTGTCCAGCGCCTGGCCACACGAGGCGCGAGACTGCGGGCATGGAGTCACTGGTGGGAGCGGTCCTGGCGGCATCGGGGGCGACTGTCGGCATCATCGTGGCGGTTGTTGTGGTGCTCGTCTTCGCCTTTATCTTCCTGACGTCGGCGATCAAGGTCGTCACCGAATACGAGCGGTCGGTGTTCTTCCGCCTCGGTCACGTTCGCCCCGAGGCCAAGGGCCCAGGCGTGATCTTCCGGTTCCCCGTCGTCGACCGACTCGTGAAAGTGACGCTCCGGGTCGAGGTGGTCGACATCCCCCCGCAGGCGGTCATTACCAAGGACAACGTCACCATCTCGGTGGACGCGGTGGTGTACTTCCAAGTCGTCGACCCGGTCCAGGCCGTTCTCGGGGTCGACAACTTCCGTTTCGCCAGCCAACGCATCGCCATGACGAGCCTGCGGTCCATCATCGGCCGTCATGAGCTCGACAATCTCCTCGCCCATCGCGAGGACGTGAACAACGAACTGCGCACCGTCATCGCGGCCTCCACCGGACACTGGGGGGTCGAGGTGCGCCAGGTCGAGCTGCGCGACATCACGCTGCCGCCTGAGCTTCTCCGGGCCATGGCTCGTCAGGCCGAGGCCGAGCGCGAGCGCCGAGCCAAGGTCATCGCCGCGACCGGTGAGCTGGAGGCGAGCAAGGAACTGTCCGAAGCTGCCGCCAAGCTCTACGAGTCCCCGGGTGCCATGCAGCTCCGCGCATTGCAGACGCTGGCGGAGGTGGCCAGCGAGCACAACTCCACTCTGGTTTTCCCCATCCCGATCGAATTGCTGTCGGGATACCTCACCCACGGGCGCGCCGCGGGCGACTCGGTACCCCCCGTGGCCGTCATCCCTCCCGCCCCGCCCCGGCCCCCGGCGCCGGTCAGTCCGCCGAGCGGCTCGGTCGAACCGGGCGTGTCAGGTTCGGCGTCGGGCGGGCCGAGCCCTTCGGGGGGATCGTCAGCCGACGAGGACCTGTGGGGTCAGGAGCCCCCGCCTCCGGCTTCGTAGCGCGCCCGCACCCCTTCGTCGGCGGCCCGCACCTTCGCCGCCATGCCGTCGCGGAACTTCTCGTAGGCGGTAGACAGGCTGTCGTCGGAGAGCGCCAGCATCCGAACGGCCAGGAGGCCGGCATTCCGAGCTCCGTCTACGGCCACGGTGGCGACAGGGACGCCCGGAGGCATCTGCACCATCGCCAGGAGCGCGTCGAGCCCGCCGAGGTTCCCCGACGCGATCGGCACGCCGATCACAGGCAGCGACGTGACCGCGGCCAGCACCCCAGCGAGATGGGCGGCCATTCCCGCGCCGGCGATCAGGACCCCGAATCCATTGTCGGCGGCATCGCGGGCGAATTGCAGGGCGTCGTCGGGGGTTCGATGGGCCGAGAGCACGCGGACTTCGACGGGTACGCCGAATTCACGTAGTGCCTCGATGGCGCCCTCCATCACTGACGCATCTGACCCGCTTCCCATTACCACGCCCACCGATTTCATCGGACCCCTGTCTACTGTGGAGAGTCGTGCCCATCGCCGTGTGCGATGAACCTCGTCATTCTGCTCCGCGGACCTGCCGCCACTCACATCCGCCCGCCGCCAGGCAGTGAGAACCGGGCTCGGTCAGCCTGAGGCCGTCGACACGCGATGGAGCACGGCGCGCAGGTGGGTGGTGAGGGGCACCCCGACGGCGGCCATGTCGAGGTCGTAGCCGAGGCGGTCTTCGTCGACGGCGATGTGTCGCACCACAGCTGAGACCTCCTTGGCAGAACCGGTTCGGGCCATGGTCGTCGACGACAGCACGAGCGACGTCGTCGACAAAGGGCCCTCGCTCACTTCCACGACTCCGGTTGGATGGGCGACGACGAGCTCCACATGGGTAGGGGACGGGCAGCGCCAGTAGCCCGTCTCGGCGTGGAGGGGACGGCCGTCGTCGAGACTCCAGGAGCGCTGCGCATAGGCGAGATACGGCTTGCCCACGTGCGAGAGGGTGATCTCCTCGCCGTAGCCGAAGGGCTCGATGGTGGGGTAGGAGCCTTCGCCCTCTCCCGCCCATCGTCCGAGGAGAAACGAGAGGGGCGCCACGCCAGGATGCACGGGAGCCGACACCGGGGCGACGTGGCCGCTCATGAGCCGACCTGGCGGCGATGCACCGACACGGCGTACTCACCACCCGCATAGGGGGCCCGTTCCCACGTTGCCCAGCGGTCGACGAGCGCGAGCCCTCCCGATGCGCTGAGATCGTCGAAGCGCTCGAGCGTGAGTTGGCGCCCGACCTGGAATCCCGCCACCACGAGGCCGCCCGGGACCACGGTCCGGGCCAGGTTCGAGATCACGGCGGATTCCGTGCCCAGATCGAGGAAGATCATCACGTTGCCGGCCGCCACCACGAGGTCGAAGTGCGCATCAGGGAGCTGTGCGCTCGACAGGTCCCCGAGGATCCACTCCAGGTCCGGCGCCTTGGCCCGGGCCGCGTCGAGCATGGACTGCTCGACGTCGATGCCGACGGTGTCATATCCACGTCGGGCCAGCTCGATGGCGACGCGACCCGTGCCGCAGCCGGCGTCGAGAACCCTGGCCGGAGGTTCGCCGAGGAGCCCTTCCACCAGGTCCGCCTCGCCGTGGAGGTAGAGTCCCTCGGCCTCGAACCGGGCGAACCGGGCGTCGTACTCGTCACCGCGAAGAGGCACCCTGAGAACGGTACTGGCACCATGGGTGGTCACAAACGGCGATCGGGTCGACGCACGCCTGTCCGAGGCTGAACGGCGCCCGATCGGCGACTCCACGACGCAAGGGGAACCGCATGCGCATCGGCTTGGGCCTCGAATTGAACGGGACGATGGACGAGATCGTGGCCAGAGCCCGCGTCCTGGCGTCGACGGGCGTGGTGTCGTTGTGGTCGTCACAGATCTTCGGGTGGGACACCTTGACGGTCCTCGCCGTTGTCGCCCGTGAGGTACCGGGTGTTGATCTGGGCACGGCGGTGATCCCCGTGCACCCTCGCCACCCCATGATGTTGGCCGAGCAGGCGCTCACCGTGCAGTCCGCCAGTGGCGGTCGGCTGGTGCTCGGCATCGGCCTGTCGCACCAGGTCGTGGTGGAGGGGGCATGGGGCTACTCATTCGACAAGCCGGCCCGATACATGCGGGAGTACCTGTCGGTGCTCGTTCCTCTCCTGCATGGTGAAAAGGTCTCGTTCAACGGCGAGGTGATCCGCACCAACACTTTCGGGCCCCTGGACGTGCCCGCCACACCGCCCCCGGCCGTGCTCGTTGCCGCGCTCGGCCCCACCATGCTGCGCCAGGCCGGCAGGCAGGCCGACGGGACCGTCACGTGGATGGTGGGGCCCGACACCGTGGAGCAACACGTCGTGCCTGCCATCACCGCAGCGGCTACCGATGCCGGCCGCCCGCCGCCTCAGGTTGTCGTCACCTTGCCGGTGTGCGTGACCAATGATTCAGTCGCGGCCCGGGACCGCTGCTCCAAGATCTTCGCCATGTACGGGCAGCTTCCCTCGTACCGGGCCATGCTGGACCGCGAAGGCGCGGCCGGGCCCGCTGATGTCGCCGTAGTGGGGACCGAGGAGGAGGTCACTGCGCAGATCCGGCGCTTCGCGCAGGTGGGAGCGACCGAGTTCTCCGGCGCCGTATACGGAACGCCCGACGAGGTCGAGCGCTCGCAGACGTTGTTGGGCGCACTGGCAAGAGCGGCGTCGAACTGACGCCCCTCGGGCAAGGCGTCCTTCTCGGCCGTGCAGATCAGCGGCTGATGTTGGTGTGCTTGAACTCGTTGAGTGCCGGTTGGTCGTCGAACAACCCCAGGACCCCGTCGATGGTCGAGCGAGCCAGTGACGCATCACCCTGAGGCCGGGTCATGATGCGCACGAAGGCGGCGGCGTCGCCGACGATGAACGTCGGGACTCCGAAGACATTGTGGGCAGTGACAGCGGCCTCATGCGCTTTGCGGTAGACGTCGCAGGGTCCGCCCTCGGCCACGATGTCGAGCACGTGGCTGGCGTCGACACCGGCGCCGTCGAGGACGTCCCGGATCACCACCTCGTCGCGCAGGTCGAGGCTCTGATCGTGGCGGGCTGTGAAAAAGCCCAGATGGACGTCAAAGAAGTGGTCGGGAAAGGCGTCTCGTACGACCAGGCCTGCCTCCGTGGCCCGGAGGTCGGCGGCTTTGGCGGGGTCGTCCCAGACCGCGGTCCCGCCCTCTTCGACATGGACCTGCGAGAGCGAGAAGGGCACGAAATCGACATCCCACGGCGCTCCGTCCCGAAGCGCAGCGATCAGATGTTCGTGGCCATTGCGGGCAAACGGGCAACGGTAGTCGTAGGTCACTGAGAAGGTTCGACGGCTCACGATTGGTCCAACGTCTGTTGTGGCCAAGACATTCCATGCGGCACCTGGACGCGTAGGAGCCGAGGGAGCACGACACCGAGGAACGCGGGTCAGCCCGCCTGGGCGATCGGCTCGGGGAGGCTCGCCCCGGTGAATTCCGAGGCCCGGGCGGGGTCGCCGCCGTAGATCGGGCACAGGGACTGGAAACTGCACCAATTGCACAGCGCCGAGGGCCGGGGACGGAAGTCCTCGTTCTCACAGGCCCGTTCGATGGCTGACCACACCGCCGAGGTCCGTTGCCGGGTCCCACGCACAGCCTGTTCGGAAGGCACGGCTTCGATGACGAGCGGTTCGCGCAGGTACATGAGCCGGACCCGGCTCGGCCGACGGCCCAGAACCTGCTCGCACAGCAGCGCGTAGAACTGGACGCCGCCGAGCCGCTGCTGCTCCTGGTTGATCGACGGGACACGCCCGGTCTTGTAGTCGACGACTTCGAACTCGCCCTCGGCGGTGACGTCGAGCCGGTCGATGATGCCCCGCAGGCGGAGGCCGGCCACGTCGGCCTCGAGGGTCAGCTCGACCCCGACGGCATTGACCATATTGGGGTCCTCGAGTCGGAGGTAGCCCTCGACGAGCGAGGCGGCGTCGGCCACGAACGCAGCGCGCTCGAGGCTCTGTCAACTCGAGGGCGGCGAATTCCGAATCCTCCTGAAGCTCCAGCCATGCCCGATCGAGGGCGAGACGGGCCGCTTCGGGACTGCGTTCGCCGCGGGGGTGGTCCCAGAACAGCGCCTCGAGGGCGCTGTGCACGAGCGTGCCCTTGACCATGTGTGGTCCTGGCACCTCCGGAAGCCGGTCGATGGCGGAGAAGCGGAAGGCGAGTGGGCAGTCCTTGAAGGCACTCAACTTGGAAGGCGAGAGGGATCGGGGAAGCGAGAAGGCCATCGCGTCGAAGGCTACGCCGGGGGTGCGACATTCATTGGGGATACAGGCGGACCAGGGAACCCCGCACCGAGGCGGCCACCGCCCTCGGGTCCTCCAGCGGGCCGAAATGCCCCATGCCCGGGAGCACGACGGTGGAGGGTGACGCCAGACGCTGGGCGAACGCACTCAGGAACTCGGGACCGAACCCATCGGTGCCGGCACCACACGCCAGGGTGACCGGGCACCGCACTTCGGCGAGGTGGGCAAACGCGTCGTGGGAGAACGCGTGGGCGAACACCTGCGATTCGTCCTCGCGCCGGCAACGCAGCCTGACGCCACCGCCATCGACCTGGGCAAAGCCGTTGTCGACATAGGCGGCCAGCGCATCGGGGTCCACCTTGTCGAACGGTGCCTTTGCCGCGAAGTTGGCCATAGCTTCGCGGCGTGAGCCGAAGACCTCGCGCCGCCGCAGGGCCCCGGTGGCAAGGGGGTTTCCCTCGACTAGGGGAGCGAGAGGTTCGTCTCCGGGGTAGATGACCGGCTCGAAGCAATACAGAGCGGCAAACGTCCCGGGCCGGGCCTCTTCGGCGAGGAGCAGGGCGGCACCTCCGCACGAATGTCCGAACCCGTAGGGTTGCTCGAGCCCGAGGTGGTCGATGACGGCGAGCACATCGGTGGCAAAGCCGTGCCAGTCGAAGTCCTCGCGAGGCGGTCGGTCAGAGGCGCCGTGGGCGCGGGCATCGAGGGCGATGCAACGGAATTCTGGTGCGGAGATGCCCGGCCAAGGGGGCCTGGACCGGGCCACAGAAACCGGTGGCGTGGACGAGAAGGAGCGCGGGCCCGTCCCCACCGAGGTCGTAGTAGGCGACGCCTACGCCGTCAGGCGTCGTGACCCGGCCGGTCGGCGCCATCGGTCGCAAGGGATCGTCGGCAACGTGGCCAGGCGCGGCGTCGGGCATCGCCGTGAAGCTACCGGGTGCCGACCTCGCCGCCCGCGTGCCGACCTGCGTGGAGACCGCGACTAAAAAGACAGTGTGTCCGACAGTGTGACCACCCAGGGACTTGTGTGGCGCGGTGGTCTCTTGTTCGTCGGGGAGGATTCCCGGGGCCACCGAGTCGCCATCAGCGGTGAGAATGGTGCCGAGGGGGCGAAGCCGTCGGACCTCCTGCCCCTGTCATTGGCGGCGTGTCTCTCCTACGACGTGGTGGAGGTGCTTCGCAAGAAGCGCCAGGACCTGCGGACCCTGGAGGTCACGGTGTGGTCGGAACAGGAAGCGACGTCGCCCAGGCGGTTCGTCCGTTTCTCGCTGCGGTTCGAGGTCGGTGGCGAGGTCGATCCGGCCGCGGCGAGGCGGGCCCTCGAACTCGCTGAGAAGAACTGCCCCGTGTTGGCCACGCTGGCGCCGACGGTCCCCGTGGAGACGACCATCGAGGTGATCGGGTCGTGATCCCCGTCGGCCGCTGTCCCGTGCCTGAAGTTCGCGCCTCGTTTACCTCCTGTTCTCTCAACGTTCACCTGTCGGAGGCGAACCGTGTCTTGCGGCGGGGATGTTGCCGGAGGCCCGAAAATGCCTTGGGCCCCGGGGCGTGGAGTTGTATAGGGTCTGCGCCGTGGGGCCGTGGCGGTATGGGGTGACACTGTTGCCGGGGGCAGCGCGTCGCGACGACGAGCGCGACGAGGGCAAGGTCGACGAGGTGCTCCGCGCCCGGTCCGAAAACGGATGGGAGCTCGTGAACGCCGTCACAGAACGCGACGGATCGGACCTTCTCGTATTCAGGCGGCCCGCGGACTGAACCGGGCTCGACCGCATGGCGCCGCCCGACAGGTAGGCGGTGCGTCGGTTACCGATCCTCGAGGAGCGTGGCGCGCAGCCGGCCCACCGCCTCGGTGACGCCGAGAGTTCGGGCCAGGTCGTCGAAGCTGCCGTGCTCGGCCTCGAGCGAGTCCAGGAACGCAGCCATCGTGTCGGGGGATACCGAGATAACAGCCGGCGCGTAGCGCTCGACCTCTGCGACCGACTCGGCGTACTCCTGCTTGAGGCGATCGAAGAGCGCGATCATCGCCTCTGCGCTCAAGGCGTAGTCCTCGACGATCACCTCGCGGGGCACGCCCAGGAACCCGAGCACGAGTGCCGCCAGAACACCGGTACGGTCCTTTCCCGGCGCTGCAGTGGAACACGGCCGGCAGGGCGCCTGGCTCGGCGAGTAGCTCGATGGCTCGCGTCAAAGAGCTCGCTCCCTCGGAGAAGAGCTGCTGGTAGCGCGCCGTTACGAATGCGGGCTCGTCATAGCGACTGAGGTCCTCGGTCGGGGGCAACACGTCGGTCAGGGGCAGATGGTGGTACTCGACCTCGAAGGCGTCCTGGGGGAACCGCCCGCGTTGTTCGACCTCCCCGTTGGTGCGGAGGTCGATGACCGTGACAAGGCCGAGATCAGCGAGTTGGGCGCAGTCGCTCTCGTCGAGCCGAGTGAGCCCGTCGGCACGGAAGAGGTGTCGCCACCGGATGCTGCATCCTCCGGTGCCCGGGTATCCACCGAGGTCGCGGAAGTTCACGCATCCCGTCAGCGCCAGCTTGCGCTGCGGGTGGGCAAGTGCGTCGGTCACAGACCAGAGGCTACTGGCGCTCCGCTGCCGCTGGTCACCGACGACCCGCAAGTGCGTTGCGACAGGAGCAGGCGCCGCGCCCGGCGACGGCGTCGCGCCAGGAGTCCCGCTCCCGCGAACCCGGCACCGAGAACGGGAAGGATGATGGGAAGTGGGGCCTCGGGGGTTTGCGCCGGGGGCGTCGCGGCCGGGCCCCAATTGGGTTCGACGCCACTCATGTGATCATGACCGAGCCCGGTTGGATCTCCCGTGGCGACACCCGAGGGGTCGACAGAGACGAACGAGAGGTTGCTCCATCCACCCCACTCGTGGTCCTCGTAGGCGAAGTCGTGGCTCCGGTCGTCCCCGTGGGGGAAATGCCCGAGGCGGTCGAACGCGATCTGATCGCCCTGGGGTGAGTACGCAGGGTCATCCGCAGCGATCGAACATCCCTCGAAGTTGTTCGAGGCCGTTTGGTTCGTCGTGGAATACCTGGTTCTGATTGGTGCCTTGCACGGTCATCGTGAAGAGCTGCGCGTAGCCGCAGGCGCGATCGGATTCGAACACGATGCGTCCCGAGCCCCCCGGAGCGAAATCCGGCTTGCTGTCGTCGCCCGAGCCGCCTCCATTGCCCTGGGCGGAAAGGTCGGTCAGCGCCTGCGTCGCCAGATCGTACGTGAAGACATGTGAATGACCTCCGACGGGCCGGACGAAGGCGATGAACGTTGGGATCGGCAGGGTCGAACACCGGCTCGGTGTCGTTGAACCCCGTCGGGGAAGAGAAAACAGGCGTCGCCGAGGAGGGATTGGCGACGTTCTCGATGTAGAGCTGGGTCGGGATTGCCGAGCGAGGTCCGTTGGAAGACGATCGTGCCGTCACCGGCCGGCGACCACGATGCGTAATCGTCACTTGCCTGGCGTGGCGTCTGAGACGAGAGTCGGACGAGCGAGCCTCCGGTGCCCGGTCAGCGGAATCGACACGGGTACAGCTGCGAGACACCATCGTCCACGTTGGTGAAGACGACCTCTGACCCATCGGGCGACACGAAGGGATGAAGGTCCCTTCCGGGCGTACACGTCAACTGGAACGGCGAGGCCCCTTGGCCAGGCGACTCGAAGAGCTGGTCCTGGTGGTGACCGTCTCCGCAGAAACGCCCGAATGACCCACTGCCCGAGAACACGATGAGCCCGTTCGCCCCCGGGAAGGCAGCATCGGCGGCCGTCGGCACCATGGTCGTGGCGCCGATCGTCCCGATGCACAGAGCGATCGCCAATCGACCGAGATGGCGGGCCCTCGGTAACACCAGTCGGAGGCGCCAAAGACTGTTGACTGCTTCATCGAAGCATCCATAGACGAGAGCCGCTCCGAGGTGGCGTGGCGCGCGTTGCACCGACGGGCGCGGACGCCAAACCCCCCTCGCCATGGTCCATACATTCGATGTTGTCCTGCTCAGGCCTCCGAGAGCCAGAGACTGGGGGCGTCGGAGATGAACAATCCGCGACGTCACGTGCCAACAACGGGTGACATCCCACTCCTGATGGTCATCTGCTCACGATTGCGCAGGATTCTTCGAGCCGGCGCATCGGCGGGAAGTTGCCGTCATCAGGGCAACGGCGTCTCGATCGCATATGTGCGGTGCCTCGCCAGCGTGGACCGCGCGCCCAGACCCCTCCCGAAGACATGGGGTCCGGTGCGCCTCCTCTGCAGACATCTGCCCCGGCGCTCCATGCCCTGACGATCCAGAGGAGATGGCGGTTACTGGGGGCCGATGTGCTGGCAGCCTCACCTATGTCGGGTGCGCCGAGCAAGTGAATTGATGGCGACTGTTGGGTGAACGTGATCTGACGACGCTCGACGGCCTGGTGTGCGCACGACCGTTGAGTCGATCGGGTGCTGCCGCTACCATCTCGATCGTGCGCCGGAGGCTTTCGCTGTTGGTTGGCGTCCTCGTCGTGTCGGGTGCATCGGCCTGTGGCGCTACGCCCAGAACTCGCTCAGTGGCGAAAGCCCCGGCTCGGTGCTGAACACCGCGTTGACCGCAGCTGTGAAGTTCGGAGGCGTCCACTACGTCCTCCAGACGACGAGCAACGGCCAGACGCAGACCGTGACCGGTGACGCCGCGACCGAGGAAGGGCGCTCAATCCGTCGTCCTCGGTCCTGACCAGACCGTCGTCGAGGTCGTGGGTGGCACGGCGTTTCTGCGTGGCAACACCGCCGGCCTGCAGTACATCATCGGGTTCACGCGCCACCCAGGCATCGCAGGAGGCAGGGAAGTGGATCTCATTCCAGAAAGGCGACTCGCTGTACAACACGATCGTCCAAGGCGTGACCCTGAGCAGTCTCCTCGCCGAGCTCAAACCCTTGCCGCCGTTGATCGAGTCGACGCCGGGGACTGTGTCTGGACAGCAGGTCGTCGGCGTTCGAGGCGGCCTGCAGAGCGCCCCCGGTGCGGGTGAGGCCACGTTCTGGGTCGCCACCGCGGCGCCCAATGTGCCGGTGGGCATCGACGCCCAAGCCAAGAGCGTGAGCACCGGAAAGAACGATCACCGAAGTGGGCGTCTTCTCCAAATGGGGGGCGACGTTCCGTGTGGTCGCACCCCCGCCGGCTCGATCGCCCTACTCCTCGCTGGTGACGAATTCGAGGAGACGGCTCCAGGAGGAGCCGAGATTCAGCGAGCCGACGTGGTTGCACTCGGACGGCGGCGCCGGCCACGAGCGACGAGGAGCGCGCCGGCGATCACCACGATCACCACGATAGGGATCCAGACCGCGCTCGTGGATCCCGAGCTGGAAGCGGTGGCGGTACCCCCCACCTCGAAGGGCGTCGAGAACGCATGAGGCCCGAAGAAATCCTGGTTGTAATCAACCCCGACCCAGAGAACGCAGAAATGCGTCTTGTCGCACGAGATATTCGACGTGTGGGTGCTGTTGAGCGTGTACACCGTGTACTTGGCCGTGAAGGACCCGTGGGAGTCGGTGTTGATCTGGCTCGGGTTTATTGTCGACCCGTCACAGAACAAATTGCTCGTCGGCAGGTTGGCCGTCGTCCCCCCGGGTCGGCACACTCGAGGATCTGCATCCCGGTGGGGTCCTTGACGTGGTCCGGGAAGCCCGTTCCTGTGACGGTGATCGTCTCTTGACTGTGGGGATCCCCGGCCGGGATCGTGACGCTGGTCCCCGCCCACGCCACACCGGTGAACATCCCAATGA
This sequence comes from uncultured Acidimicrobiales bacterium, assembly GCA_963846125.1. Classification (GTDB taxonomy): domain Bacteria; phylum Actinomycetota; class Acidimicrobiia; order Acidimicrobiales; family UBA8190; genus Chersky-840. The sequence continues at coordinate 1,005,808 of CAWJUR010000003.1, read as the reverse complement.
GGGCACACACCACGACCGCTCCGGCCGCTCGGCGCACCACGGTCGCTCTCGGCAGGGGTTCGCATGGGAATGGGCGCGTCCTTTCGAGCAGCATTCCTCGTCGGATTCCGGACGATATCTCCCAGGAGTGATCCGCACGTGACACCAACGCGAACGAAGCGTGAAATGGAGGAGGCCATTACCGCCGGCACCGGCCCGAGGGGCTCGTTGGGGCAATTTCGGAGCTAGGATTGTCGTGATGACGGTCGACCTGGAGAGCGTCATGTCCCGGGGAGCTTGATCTTGGCGGACCTGCATGGGTGGCAATCCGATCCGTTCGGCCTTCACGAGCAGCGCTACTTCTCTCAGGGTCAACCGACGAAGCTGGTCCGCGACGGGAGTGTGGAGGCCTACGACCCGCCACCCACCTCTTCTTCTTCGACGGCGCCACACGTACCCGAGACCCCGCTGACCTCTGAAGCTCCGTCCCTTCTCCCCATGCCACCGCGCCCGGGGTGGTGGGTAGCTTCGGACGGGAACTGGTACCCACCCGAGACCCATCCCGACGTCGAGCTCGGCGGAACCGGGGTGGTGGGTGGCTTCGGACGGGAACTGGTACCCACCCGAAGCACATCCCGACGCCGGCTTCGGCGCAATCAGTCACGGGCTCCTGACCAACGAGGGTCGTCGGCGTCATCGTTGTCGGCGCGTATGTCGTAGAGCGCGTGTGTTGTAAAGGGATGCGGAAGTAGACGCGCCTTGACGGATCGCCGGCCATCACCCACGCTTCACCATGTGGTGGAAGAATCCGCAACACCGGTGGAACAAGTCGGGGATAGTGGCTCGTGGGGCCCGCCGCCTGCTGCACCCTCTCCGACTGGATCACCTGCGCGCGGATCTCTGAGGATCAAGGAGCGCCGGTCATGGCGCACGTGGCACATGGTCCTCGTCGCGGTCGCCGCCGCGCTCGTCGGCATGGTGATCGGGAATTCCGGGGGTCCCGGAAGCGCCTCGACGAAGCCGAACACCCCCACCTACACGCTCCCCGCCCCGAGCGGTTCCACATCGGGCGGCACGACGAGCAGCACGTCCCCCTCGACAACGGTCCCGTCGTCGCCCACGACGACAGCGACGACCGGGGGCTCGACGTCCACCACCGTCCCGGCGGCGTCGCCGGCCCCGTCCGGCACCGTCCGGGTGCTACTGGGCCCGACGCCGGTGACCAAGGGCACGTGGACGAGCACGTCGTTCACGGTGTCCAGCGGCCCGTGGAACATCGGCTGGGCATACCAGTGCACACCTGCATCGGTTTCGGGGCCGGCGTTCCGGGTCTTCGTGTACGCGACCGGTGCGAGCCCCGGCCCGAGCCCTGCGGTCACGAGTGCGGCGGCCTCGGGAAGCTCTGTCACCGCGGTGAACACCGTGGGAAGCCAGCAGCTGGAAGTGCAGGCGCCCCCGAGTTGCGAATGGAAGGTGAAGGTCACCGGCGTCGGCTGATGCGACCCCGTTCGAAGGCGATTCAGGTAGGTAATCGGATCGCGAACAGGTCGTGAACTTGAGGTAAACGCAACATCGCGTCGACCGCCTGGGACTCTGCGCGCCGCCCGCGACCGAAGCGCATTGCATCGTCACTATGTGTAAGCACGAAGTCATTGCTCGTGACGCGAACGACGCATCGGTGATCGCCACGCGATGGGTTCGTGAACCTGAAATGAAATCCTGGTGCCACCTTCGATTCCACCTTGTATTGCCTGGGTGCGGTGTGTCCAGAATGCGGCATCCGAAGCGCGTGCCGACCGAAGCGACACGGTGTAATTCCAATCTTCGGAGACGAAAGGAACCACAACCGCATGGCCACGCGAATGAGGACAGGAAGAGCTGCGACCATCATGGCGATCGCCGCCATGGTCACCTCAGCCGCCTTGATGGTGCCTTTCGGGGGGAGCGCCTCCGCCGCCACGGCGGTGAACATCCCGGCTGGGAACCCGACCAACGGGCAGACCATCACGGTGACAGGCAGCGGGTTCCCAGCGCGTTCAGCGCTTCCGACGGGGTTGCAGATCATCGAATGCGCCGATCCCGGTGGCACGCTCACAAACCTGCCCACCGATGCGTCGACGGGCTGTGACGGCACCACGGTGAGCGGGGGCCAGATCAACACCGACGCCAGCGGTAACTTCACCGCTCAGTACCCGATCGCACTGCTCAATTCGGGCAACTCCAGCATCAATTGTGATCCCACGAACTTCTGCGTTCTCTGGGTGGGCCAGGACTTCAACAACTCCTTCCTCAGTGGCCCCCACGGCTTCTCGAGCGCCTTCGAGATCCAGTCCGTTCCACCGTTGCTGTCCGAAACACCGTTCGCCCTTTCTCTGCCAATCATCGCGGCCGCCATCGTGGGGGTCTTCATCCTTCTCCGTCGCCGGCGCACCCAGACAACGGTGACCGCTTGAGCGCCCGGGCCTGAACCCGGCAGTTCCCGAAGAGCAAACGCCCCCCGAATATAAGGAGCGAATCAAATATGAGACACCGCAAACTGCGGAACCGCCTGGCGGCGGCCGCGTCGTTGATCATCGCAGCCTTCACCATGGCTACGGTGCTGGACGCGGGAGTCGCTTCGGCGAATCCGCCTCCACCGACGCTCGGCACCTCGCCTCACTGGTACCTCGGGAAGCCGGAGCAAGTTCGCGATGCCGGGTCGGACACCACCTTCTTCCTGATGCAGCGGCTCTCAGACCTCTACATGCAGTCGGGCCTGTATGGGTGCCAGCTCAACAGCGCCACCACGCCGAACTACAACGCCTGTCTCTCCGGCACGAGCGGTGTCATCGCCACGACCGACGTGACCGACAACTTCGACCACATCGAGGTCATGACCGGACTAGGCAAGATCGGGTCCGGTGACGGCCAGAAGCAGCTGTGCGGCAACGAGACAGCTCCCTTCGGTGGCGGCGGAGTGAACGGCGGTACGGCGTCATCGACGGTTGACTTCGCCCGCTCCTCGAAGCCGATCGACACCACGCAGCCGTGCCAAGCAGCCGAGGTCGCTCTCGGCTTCGGCAAGGACGGCGTGCCGACGGTCGACTTCCAAGGGGCTGAGGGCCCGGGCACCGCGACGGGTACGACGTGCACCGGCTGCAGCGGCGCCCAGCCCTGGAGTGGGCAGATCGTCGGCCCGGTGGCAGCAGGATGGCTGCCTGGAGACGCTGTGACATGTGACACCTCGGCCGGTCCGAGCTCCAACCCGAAGAACACGGTCAACGGCTGCAGTGGCGTTCCGGTCACCGACATGTCCAACGTCGGTGGTGGCAGTTCGGAGGCGTTCAACATCTACTGCAATACCGGCGCCGGACGGATCAGCGACTGGGCTCAGCTGACCAACATCACAGGAACCCAGGTCCCAGGCCAGGGAACCACGATCGCGGGGCACCCGCTTCCGATCCTCGTCGCCGCAGTGAACACCGGCTCGGGGACGGAAGCGACATACTCGACCTTCGTCGGATGCTCGACCACGAACGTCAACCAGTCGAACATCGTGTGTGCGGGGAGCCAGGCACTGGAGAACAACAGTGCCCAGTTCGGCGACTGCGCGACGAACGACTTCCCATCATCGGGGGACCCGACGTCCGTGGCAGACCAGGCGGCCGAGGTGGCGAGCACGCTGTACTACATGTCGAACGGCGTCTACAACAGCAATATCCACTCGAGACTGCTGACGTTGTCGACAGGTCCGAGCACCACCGTGCAGTACGCGGCGATCAAGATGACCGAGAACGGCGTCACGGCCACGACGGCGAACCCGTCGGGCACCCTGATGCAGAACACGTTCCCGACGGCGCGGACGCTCTACAACATCTACCGGACCGACACGGTCCGGGCGTCCACCGCTGACTTCTTGAACTGGATCTGCGACTCCAATAGCGCCTTCACAAAGGGAGCCGACCTGAACACCGGTCAGAACCTCAACAACGAGGTCACCGCCGCTGTCCAGACCACGTTCGGGTTCATCCGCCTGAACACTCTGACGGCGTCGCCCAACAACTCGTGCCAGCTGATCACCGCAGTGCACGACGCGACCTCTTAACGGTCCACCAAGGCAGGCCCGAGAGACATCGGGCCGCCTGACATGAAGTGCTCAGGCCCGAGGGGCTCCGGCGAACACTCGCCGGGCCCCTCGGGCATCTGGGTGTTAAGCAGCGAAACGGCGGGGAGCAAGTGGGATCAGAGATCGCCATCAAGGCATTCGAACGCCGCAGGGCCTGGTCGCTGGTCCAAGTCGGCGGCCTCGGGATCCTGCTGGCATGCGCGGTGCTGTGGCTCCTGCCCGGGCACGCCTATGCGCAGGGCCAGACGGTGACCATCCCCACCGGACCCTTCACGGACGGCCAGATGATCACCGTGACGGGCGCCGGATTCACCGGCCTCCCTCCGACTGGCGTGCAGATCATCGAGTGCTCGGATCCCGGTGGGACCATCGCCAACCTGCCCCAGGACGCAACAACCGGCTGTGACGGGTTGACCGTCAACGGAAACCAGATCAACGCCTCGTCGACCGGGACATTCACGACCCAATACCCGATCGCGCTCTTGAACGCCAGTAACTCCCCGATCACCTGTGATGCCACCGACGAGTGCGTCCTCTGGGCCGGTGCGGACTACAACGGTGCGTTTCTGAGCGGCCCTCACGCGTTCTCGATGCCGTTCGAGATCGGCACGACCGGCACGACCACAACGACGTCACCCACCACGACCACGACCTCGCCGACAGGGACGACCACCACGACCACCTCTCCAACGGGTACCACGACCACGACCTCGCCGACAGGGACGACCACCACGACGTCGTCCACCACCACGACATCCTCGACGACCACGACGTCGTCGACGACCACGACCAGCACACCGATCGCCACCACCACCACGACGTCGTCGACCACCACGACCTCGCCGACGGGATCCACCACGACGACATCAGGCGCGGGCACGACGACGACGACCTCAGCTTCGGGCACCACCACCACATCGGCGACGGGGTCGGGGACCTCGACCACACAGGGGGTGTCGACGGCGGGCACGCTGGGGGGCTCGGGCGGGGCCAGCCCCGTCTCGGCGTCTTCCAGTCAGCTGGCCTTCACCGGAGCGCCACCGTTCCTTCCCTGGCTGGCCGGCTTCGGATTTCTCATGACCGTGATCGGATTGGTGGGACGAAGGCTTATCCCTGACGGGGCCGTATGACCCTCATGTCACCCGCGGTCGGTTTCGGCCGATCGGTGGAAGACGTCCCGGTACCGTTCAAACCGGCGCAGACGCGGGCCGACAAGGTGTTCCTCGGTACGTTGCTGGTGGCCAGCGCCATCGTGCTCCTGGCGATTGGGCTCATCTTGTTCTTCCTGGCCAAGAGCAGTGTTCCCGCCGTGCGATATGCCGGCTTGCACTTGATCACGAGTGAGCACTGGGCTGCGACCGGGGCGCACCAGCAATTCGGCTTGGTCGGTGTGCTCGTGGGTACCGTGATGATCGCCGCCATCGCGTTGATCGTCGGCGTCCCCGTGTCGCTCTCGGCTGCACTGTTGATCAACGAATACGTTCCGGCGTGGTCCAAACGATCGTTGACCGCAGTTGTGGACCTGTTGGCAGTTCTTCCGAGCCTCCTGTATGGCCTCTGGGGCCTCAAGGTGCTCGACCAGCAGATCTACGGTTTCACGAAGTGGCTGAGCGTGCACGCGAGCTTCATCCCGGTGTTTCGGGAGCCCGATGCCACGTTCGGGAACTCGATCTTCATCTGCGGGATCGTGGTCGGCATCATGATCATCCCCATTGTCACGTCGGTGAGCCGCGAGGTGATGTCCCAGGTTCCCCGCGAGGCGTGCGAGGCGGCCATGGCGCTCGGTGGCACCAAGTGGGGAATGGTGACCGACGTGATCCTTCCCTTCGCCCGCAATGGAATCCTGGGAGGCGTGCTCCTCGGTCTGGGCCGGGCACTGGGGGAGACGGTGGCGGTCCTCCTCATCCTTTCCGAGACCAACGTGATCCACCTCAACATCCTCGGCCCCGGCGGTGGCCAGATCCCCGCCTTGATCGCCAACAGCTTCGAATCGGTGAACGCCTTGGCCAAGAGCGCGCTTGACGGTCGCGGGCCTACTTCTCTTCATCACGATCCTGGCCATCAACTTCAGCGGCTCGACGTGTGGTCGGCCGTCCTCGGATCGAGATGCAATGACCACGGTCGAGACCAGGGCACCGGCCGCGCCGGGGTACTTCGGTGTGGACACCACGGCGGTCGCGACACCTGACCGGCCGCGCCGCCGTCGCCGGTGGGGGCCAGGGGCAGGTTGGGAGTTCCTCGGATCGCTCGTCGCCGCGGGTTGCCTGGTGGCCGTGGTGTTTCAATTCGCCTCCTCGCGGCCGTGGGGGGGCATGATCGCATGCTGGCTGCTCGCCTTCCTCGTGATCTACGGCGTCCTCACCCGCCTGCTGCACGGCGTACGGATCGCCAAGGACCGGTTGGCCACCGTCTGCATCGGCTTGGGTGCGGCTGTGGCCCTCTTTCCGTTGGCCGAGATCATCATCAGCGTCGTCGTCCAAGGTGCGCCGGTCGTGTTCTCGCACTTCCCGGCGCTTTCTCATCCACGACATGTCGACCAGCAGGCCCGTCGGATCCCGTATGGAAGGGGGGCATGGGCCACGCCATCGTGGGTACTTTCGAACAGGTCGGACTGGCGACCTTTTACACGGTCCCCATCTCGATACTCACCGCCATCGTACCTGAGTGAGACGTCGACCGTGTTCTCGCATCTGGTGCGGACGATCGTGGACTGCATGATGGGGACTCCGTCGATCATCGCCGGACTCTTCGTATACCTGTTCTGGGTCGAGCCCCACGGGACCAACGGCTACTCCGGATTCGCCGCCAGCATCGCTCTTGCGATCCTGATGCTCCCCATCATGATCCGCACCGCGGAAGAGGTCATCCGGGTCGTACCGGGATCGCTGCGCGAAGCCGCCTTGGCACTCGGATCACCGCGTTGGCGGGTGAGCTCTCCGGATCGTGCTCCCGACGGCTCGGTCGGGTCTGCTCACCGCGGTCATCCTGGGTGTGGCCCTGGCGGTGGGCGAGACGGCGCCGGCGCTGTTCACGGCCGGAGGAGCACCCCGGTACAACTTCAATCCCTTCAGTGGTCCCCAAGCCAACCTGCCGCTCCAGGCCTTCCAGCTCGATCCGTCAGCTCCAACAACACCCTGGTGCGTGAGGGCTGGGGAGGCGCATTCATCCTGGTTTCGCTGGTCCTCGCCCTCTTCGTCGCCGCTCGCCTGGTCGGTTCGTCACGACCCGGTGGCGGGCGGAACTGGTTGCGGCGAGGTACCCAAAAGGAGGTCGTTCCGTCTTGACATCTGCTCGCCCCCATCCGTTCCGCCACGTCAGGAGACTGGTGGTCCTGGCCACGGTCGGTGCGCCCCTCCTTGCCGCCGCCCCGGCGTGGGCCGACGCCACCGCCAGGGAGCGCTACGCCGGCTTCCGCGCCATCGACGACGGTGATGCCTTCGACGACGGTTCCCGGAGTGCCCGTCCCGGGCGCGGTGCGCGGTTCCCTCGGCGACCCCTATCACGGCACCTCCGACGTCGGTCGCCGGCTCGGCGACATCGAGCGATGGCTCGGCAGTGCCGGCACCACGCACGGGAACGACGATCATCGGGTCGGGATCGTCGTTCGCCGGGCCCGAGGTTCTGCAGTGGACGGCCGACACGGCGAAGTCGCCGTACAACTTGACCGTCGACTACACCTCGACGAGCTCGGGTGACGGGCGCTTCAACTTCGGGAACAACACCGATGGACTTCGCCGTCAGCGACATCCCGTACCAAGGCGATGGCCTTCGACACCAAACAACCTACGTTCCAATTCATCTATGTGCCGGTCACCGCCGGTGGCCTCGCCTTCATGTACCACATCGACGGATTGCCAAGACGCAGAAGCTCCAGCTGTCGAGCTACTCGGCGTGCGCCATCATGACGGGTGGCGTGAAGATGTGGAACGACCCCGTGATCGCAGGCGGACAACCCCGGCGTCGAATCTGCCCGCAACTCGCGATCCACCCCGTCATCCGCTCTGACCTGGCCGGCACGAACTTCGTGCTGCAGGAGTACTGCATCCACGAGCAGCCCGCCCTCTGGAAGGCGTTCGTGACGTCGCCGATCGTCGACGAACAACGCCGGGCAGGTGGGCGACCTCAGTGCCACCGAGCCGCGCTCGGACTGGCCGATCTTCCCGACCGGGATCGAGGCGGCGGGATCCGCCGCCTGCCGCCAACGACGTGGCCGTGCCCAACAACGACGGCTACATCACGGCCGTGGAGACCGCCTACGCCATCCAGCGCAACTTCCCCACGGCCTCGATGAAGAACGCCAGTGGCGACTACACACAGCCTGACCCGGTCAACGTCGCCTCGGCGCTGGCGTACGCCACGCAGAACGCCGACGGCACCCACAACCTCAACTTCGACGGCGCCGGCCCGCACGTCTACAACCCATCGACCTACAGCTATCTGCTCACGCCCACCGTCGGGCTGGAACCCGGCCAAGGGCGCGGTCATTGCCAGTTCGCCAACTATGCGCTGACGATCGGACAGCAGAAGGCCACCGAGATCGGCTACGCGTCCCTGGGTCTTTCCCTCGAGCAGTACGGCGTCAACGCCATGAAGCAGCAGGTGCCGGGAGCGGTGGCGCTCACCGCCCAAGAGCAGAACTCCTACGCGTGCGGCGACCTCACCGTGCCCGGAGGTGCAGGCAGGCCAGACATCGCCCACCTGTGGCGTCCTGAACACGAACAACTCCACCACCCCGAACCAAGCTGCCAGCGGGGCGCGGGCGCGCTCGAGCACGACCACGGCCGCCGCCAAGGACCGACGGCGAGCAGGAGTCGCACCGGTCCGGCCACGACCGGCAGCGGGGCGACCGGGACGGGTGTCGACCCGGGCGTGTCGCTCGGCACCAGTCCCGCCCTGGCCACCACCGGCGGCAATCCACTGCCGATCGTGTTGCCGGGCGCAGCCTTCGTGGCCGATCGGATGGTGGCGCCCGTCGGCGGTTACGGGCCAGGATGCGATGAGCGGTGCAACAAGGCCTGCGCCGTCGGAGGACGGGGCCTCTGGTCGGTGTGCTCGGCGTCGACCGTGGCCAGTGGTGTCGTTCGCTGGTGACGCGCGCCGAGCTGGGCAGACACCGGTGTACCCCTCGCCGCCGAAGGCGGGTCCTTCGCGGACCCCATCATGAACCTGCTGCAAAACGACTCCGCCGCCGTCGTCGGCGATCTCGCCGTTCATGCCGTCGTACTTCGACGCCGGCGTCGACCAGGCCCAACAGGACTTCGCGGAGGGATCCGTCGACTACTCGGTCACCGAGGCCCCGCTGACTGCCGACCGAGGCCGCCACGGCCGCCAAGAACGGGCGGTCGTTCGCCTACGTGCCCTTCGCCGCCAGCCCCGTCGCCATCGCGGCTATCGTCGAGTGCGGTCAAGGGTCGCACGCTCACGGCGGCGACGTGGTGCACGTCGGGAAACCTCGAGTTGACGGTGCCCGAGCTGGCACAGATCTTCACGGATCTGGCCCCCCTCCAGTCACCCCCTCCCGGGCGGGCGCGGCATCGGCACCTGGAACGATCAGCTGCTCCTGACGCTGAATCCCGGGCTTGGTCGGCGTTTCGGCGCAGAGCGATGCCATCACCCCCTCGAGAACGTCCAGCCCACGGCGGCTACCACCGCCCTGGAGTCGCTCTTCGTGAACAATCCCGACCGCCAAGGCCATCTGGGACGCCTACCTGAAGTACTTCGAGGGGAGCACCGACGACACGCCGACCGACACTGTGGCCCCACACGAGTATCGGCTGGCACGAGCGACCAGGTGATCGCGCAGACGTTGTTGAAGGTGAACGCCAGGCCACTCCTCCTGTCCCGGACTCCGATCCCACCAAATGGGGTCAGGGGGACATCGCGCCGCTTGCCCTTCGACTGGTCGGTCCCTCCGGTGGGTGTGTCACCGACGATCTATCCGAACGTTCCGACGATCGCCATCCAGAACGCCGAGGGAGCCTTCGTGGCGCCCACGGTGGCGTCGATGAGCGCCGCCCTCCAAGATGCCACCCTGGACCCCACGACCAACTTGGTCACGTTCAACGCCAATCCCACCGATGCCGCCGCCTACCCGATGCCGGTCATGAGCTACCTGGTCGTGCCCACGTCCGGGCTGGCCCCGGCCAAGGCGACGGCGCTGGCCGCCTTCATCAAGTTCGTCCTCGGGTCAACCGGTCAGGCGGATGTCCAGTCCATGGGCGCCGCCCCCGTTACGCCGGCCATGGTCACCGCCGGCCTCAAGGTGGCCGACGAAGTCGCCGCCGAGGCGACCGCGACCACCACCACGACGACCACCGCAGCGTCGTCGACTTCGACCTCGTCGACGGTGGCGTCGACCGCTTCGGGGCAGGGCTCGGCGGGGAGTGGCACGGGGACGGGCGTGTCCACCACCACCGACTCGTCGCCCTCGTTGGCCCTTACCGGCGGAGTGCCCTTGCCAGTTCCCTTGGCGGGGGGCGCCTTGGTGCTGGTCGGATTCGTCGCCCGGCGCGTCCTTCGATCCCGGATCAAGCAGCGGCTCGGCGTGGGGTGGAGCGGTGACGATCCTGGGCCGATCCGGTCGTTCCGGCCCCGAGTCGCGAACGGCACGTCCGCGTCCACGAACAAGCGCCGCCGTCCGCCCCCCTCGGATCCCGGGGGGTCGGGTCAGTCGTGGGCTCCTCAGGGGGAATCCCCGGGCTCGACGGCGGCTCCGCCCTTCGGGGACCGGTCGCTGGTACCCGCGCCGGGCGAGTTCGGCCCCGGCCTGGCCCGCCCCGCCGGGCTCGTCGCGCGCGACGTGAGCGCCTGGTTCGGCAAGAAGAAGGTCCTCGAGCGGATCTCGCTTTCGATGGAGCCGGGAAAGGTTACGGCTTTGATCGGCCCGTCGGGCTGCGGGAAGTCGACGTTCCTGCGCATCCTCAACCGCATGCACGAGCTCATCCCGGGTGCGGCGCTCTCGGGCTCGGTGACACTCGACGACGTCGACGTCTACGGGCCCTCCATCCCGGTGACCCAGACCCGGCTCCGCATCGGCATGGTCTTTCAGCGGCCCAACCCGTTCCCCTCGATGACGATCGCCCAGAACGTGCTGTCGGGGCTGCGCCTTTCGGGGCTCAAGACCCAGAATCCCGATGCGCTCGTGCAGGAGTGCCTGGAGCGGGCCGGATTGTGGCGTGAGGCCCGTAACAGGTTGAACGAGCCCGGCGGCGCCATCTCGGGTGGGCAGCAGCAACGCCTGTGCATCGCTCGGGCACTGGCCGTGCGGCCCCAGGTCCTCCTCATGGACGAGCCCTGTTCGGCGCTCGACCCGATCTCGACGGGGGTCATCGAGGAGACGATTCGGGAACTGTGTCGCGAAATCACGATCGTGATCGTGACCCACAACATGCAACAAGCCCAGCGGGTGTCGCACGACTGCGCGTTGTTCCTCGTGGGCGGGGAAGCCGAACCGGGACGGATCGTCGAAGCCGGCCCGACCGAGCGGGTGTTCGGGGACCCGGTTGACCCCCGAACGGCGGACTATGTGCACGGGAGGTTTGGGTGACGCAGGTCCTCAGCCTCCCCGACCCCCGCCGGGGCCCGCCCTGGGCGTCGCTGAGCGATCAGCGGGACCGCTGGCGACTGCGGTGGAGCGAGGCGCAGCCCCGGACCCGGACCGCGGTCCAGCTCACGGTCATGTTCGGGGCGATCGTCGTCGCCTACGGGTACTCGCTGCTCACGCTGGTGCAGAACGCCGAGATGCAGACGCCGCTCGCGTACATCAGCCTGGTCCCGGCCATCTCGCTCGCCTTGGCGGCCGCCTACGCCCGTCCCGATCGGACCGAGCCGGCCATCCACGACCGACAGCTCGACTACATCGTCGGCGTGCCACTCATCGCCACCGCCATGGCGATGAACATGCTGCTCCCCAACAAGCTCTCGGCGATGTTCTGGGTGTGGCGCATCGACCTCCTCTCGCTCCCCGTCTTCGTCGCCGGCCTCGTCGCCGTCCTCTTCGGTGTGCGTGTTCTGTGGCGTCAGAAGTTCGCCATCGGGTACCTCCTGTTGGCCTGGCCGTGGCCGTACTCCACCGTGCTCCTCCGGGTCCTCGACGCGTCGACGAACACCACCCTGACCGGCCTGCGGGCCGTGCTGCGAGTCGTGCCGGTTGCCAAGCCCGTGCTGTCCGGCGACGGATCACTCTTCGCCGTCGTGCACAACGGTCGCTCCTTCCCGATCAGCGTCGTCTCCGCATGTTCGGGTATCAACGGGATCGTCGGCTTCCTGCTCATCGGCGTGGCCTTCGTCGGCGTGGTCCGAGGGCCGTGGACTCGAAAGGTCGCCTGGTTGGTGATCGGGATGGTGTTTCTCTGGCTCTTGAACCTGGGTCGCCTCGTCCTAATCTTCTGGGCCGGCAAGATGTGGGGCGAGTCCATCGCCGTCAACATCCTCCATCCCTTCGTGGGTCTGGTGACCTTCACCCTCGGCGTCGTGATCATGTCCCTGATGATCCGACCGATGGGCATGACGATCGGTCGAACGGGCCCGCAGGGTGGGACGGGAGCCACCATCGAGAGCGCCACCGACGCAGCCCGACGGCGGGCCGGGCCGGCAGTGCCGAAAGTATTCGCGGCCATCGTCGTCGTGGCGGCGGCGACGATGGCATTGGGCGTCGGCGGATCTCGGGCTGCGCTCCTACAACCTGGTGGCCAACGCGGCGGGCGAGCCGAAGCTCCTGGCATTCCGAGCCTCGCCGACCGCGCCGGAAGGATGGCGGTACCGGATCTCCAACCAGTACGACTGGGCGAAGCCGCTGTTCGGCGACGACTCGACGTGGTTGCGGTACGTCTTCATCCCCGGCGGCGGGAAAGGAGACCTCCGCTCCACCTACGGGGTGACCGCCGACATCATCGACACCTCGGACCTCCAGACGTTCTCTGCCTATGGTGTCGAGGAGTGCTACCAGTTCCACGGCTACTCGCTCAGAGACGTCGCCCAGGTGGACATCGGCGGCGGGATCACCGGCCAGACCCTGTCGTTCTCCGGGGTGGGGAGCCTGAGTTGGTCGGTCGTCTACTGGATCGCCCCCGTCAAGGCAGGACAGAGCATCCGGTATGAGCGCTTCGTGTTGTACCTGCTCAACGCGTCCGGAGGTGCCCACGTCCACGTACCGAAGGACGTCCACATCACGAATCTGGCCGGATCGTTGGGAAATACCGGGCCCGACGCCGTCTTGGTGCAGAACCGAGCCTTCCTCGTGGCCTTCGCCCACGAGCTTGTCGTGAACCAGTCACTGCGCGCGTCGGTGGGCTCGAACCACCTCGCCGTGGCGCGCCCCCTTTCGCATCCGGACCCGGCCTCGACGCTCGTTCTGAAGGCGTAGCGGGTCATGGGCAGCGCGACGATCGTCTCGCCGGACGACTCCGACGTCGGTGGGACGGCCGGAGCCCATTTCTCGAGACGACCGGGTCGCTCCCTGGGACGAGGCGACCACCGAGCACGGCTCGCCCCGATCGATCTCGCTTCCCATCCTCCAGCAATTCTGCGAACGGTTGGTGGCCGAGGCGGTAGCCCGCGTGCGAGAGGAGTTCCCCGGCACCGAGGCTCCGACGATCGACTGGAGGCGCGTGTGGGCCACCCTTCCCGCCGCCTCACCCGAGATGGCAGCGGGCCGTGCCGCTGTCGTGGCCCAACAGATCGCGTCCGAGATCCTCGAATGGAAACAGTCGATCATCGGCACCGAGGGTCCGGTCCGTCTGGCACCGGCCTCGAACGTGGAGGCCGCAGCCCCGTCGATAGGGTCGCACGGCGAGGAGGGGGAGCCGGTTGCGGCGCCGACGATCGGAGCCCCCGAGAAGCTCCTCAGACGTAACCGCCGGCTACGCCGAGCCTTCGTCGCCTTCGGGTGGATGCGGGACATCGGGTTGATCCTCATCGCCTTCGCGGCCTGGCAGCTGTGGGGCACCTCCATCGAGCAGAGCCAGGCGCAGCAGATGCTGCGCCAGCAATTCACCTCCCACCTCCCGTCCACCCCTGCGGCCGCGACCACAGCCGTGGGACCGGCGCTCATCTCGGCCGCCGTCACCGTCCCGACGCCTCCCGAGGGGTCGGTCGTCGGCCGCCTCCGCATTCCCGCCATCGGCGTCGACCAATACGTCGTCGAAGGCACGTCCGAAGGGGACCTGTCCAAGGGCCCCGGGCACTACATCGGCACGTCGATGCCGGGACAGGCCGGGAACGTCGCCATCGCGGGACACCGCACCACCTATGGCGCACCGTTCAACAACCTCAACGCGCTGAAGGTCGGAGACCAGATCTCGCTCACGAGCAATTCAGGAGAGCAACTCACCTACGTCGTGAGCGCCACCCCTGTCGCCGTCTCCCCGAAGGACGTGGCCGTCCTCAACTCGGGCGCCGACAACCGATTGACGCTGACGACGTGCAATCCACGCTTCTCTTCCTCGCAGCGGCTCGTCGCGGTGGCGGACCTCACGACACCCCACACGGTCGCCGCCTCCCCGACGGTGGCTCCGAGCGCGATCCCCCGACGGGCCCACATCGTGAGCGAGCCGATCGGATGGAACACGGGATACATCCCGATTGTCTTGTTCCTGGCGGCGTTGCTGGTCGGGCTGGGCCTCGCCAACCGGCGTGCACGCCACGTCTACGGACGGATCGGCCGGTGGCTCGTGCTCACGCCCATCTGGGTGGCAGGGCTCTTCTTCCTCTTCGAGTCGCTGACGAGACTGCTCCCCGCCAACCTGTGAGCCCCCGGCATCCTGCGAAGATGGCGGGGGTAGCCCGGGAGCCGATCATGGCGGTGATCCCGGTCCTGGTCGCGGTGGCGGTGATGGGGGGCCTCGTCGGTACCATGCCGGCCTTCGCCGACACACCGACGGTGAGCATCCCGGCCGGCCCTTTCACCAACGGTCAGAGCATCGCTGTCTCGGGCTCGGGCTTTCCGACCCACGTCCAGGATCCAGCGGGATTGCAGATCATCGAATGCTCCGATCCCCAGGGGAGCGCGGCGCACCTTCCCACCGACCCCAGCCTCGGTTGTGAGGGGATCACCGTCAATGCAGGCCAGATCAACCCCGACAGCGCCGGTCGGTTCCACGCCTCGTATCCGATTGCGGCTCTGAGCTCGTCGGGAGCGGGGACATCCAGCATCGACTGCGACGACACCCACGAATGCGTGTTGTGGGTCGGAACCGATTACAACAACGCGTTTCTCACCGGGCCCCACGCATTCACGAAGCCGTTCACGGTGAACACTTCCGCCACGACGGGCGCCTCCACGATCCAGGCGCCGACCGCAACCGGTACTGCGCCAGCTGTCTCGGCAGCCTCACCCGGCGCCGGCGCCGGCGCCGGCAACAGCGCCAGTGCCGCCGGTAGGGCATCGCTGGCCTCGACGGGGCTTCCCGGGCTGGTCCTCTGGTCCCTCACCTTAGGAGTGGCGCTTGCCCTCCTCGGACTCCTTGGGCGGCGTCTGACGACGATCGGGCGCCCCGGGCCGCGGCAGTAGGGCGATCAGGAGGGTGAGGACGTCGGCTGCCCTGGTGTCGGGGCGACGGCGGGGGGAGGGGGAGGGGGAGGGGGCAGGAGCACTGTCGCCGTTGCCGCCCACATGACCCGGAGCGGGGGCGTGGGCCACCAGGGCCGGGGCTGTCGGGGCTTTTTCCGTCAGCGTCTCCACGAGGGAATTCAACTCCGACTGCAGCGCCGTGTTGACCCGGGCGAAGCCCTCGATGGTCTTCTGGAGCTGATCGGTCACGGCAGGAGGGATGGCCGGCTTCCGAGCCCCCTCGAGGAGCCGCTTTGCCTCTTTCTTCGCTGCCGTCACGATACGGGCCGCCTCGCGCTCGGCGTCGGCGAGGAGCTGCCTGGTCCGCTCCTCAGCGTCCGCCACGGCCTGGTTCACGTGGTCCTGGGCTCGGACGAAGAGCTCTCCGATCTTCATCTCGTTGTCGTGCTCGTCGCGGGCCACCGCCAACAGAGACCGCAGTCGCTCGAAGACGTCGTCGAGTTGCGCCATCGGCGCCCGCCGCCTCCCTCACGGTGCGGCCGATTGCGGCCACCGGATCGGTGCCGGCCTCGGGCGGGCTCGCGCCCGTTACCGGAGGTGTGGGATTGGGACCAGCACTACCGGCCCCTTCGGGAAGAACAGACATTAGGCCTCCGGCTGGTGGCCAGGTCCTGGGCCTGGACACCTGGTGCTGTGGTTGCTTCAAACGACTACGCAAACTTTACCATCGTGATATTGCTGATTTTGCCGCCAAATGTGATGAGAACGTGAATATCGGCGGACCCGTGGGTTCTCGCTCAGGCCGTTTGCCGGGCGAGACGTGATCGGCGTCCGGACTGGCCGAACCTGTGCCCGCACGCGCCTCGGCTGGGCGCCCCTGGGCGCCCAGCCGAGATTCGCGACGCGATTCTCCGTCAGAGATGCCCGCCCGGCCTAGCTCAATGTCAGGTGCAGCGTGGCGGTGGCGGTTTCTTTGCCATGGGCGGCGGGGTTCGGGTGCTTGGTGCTGGTCTTCACCTTGGAGTCCGTCACGGTCACCACGATCGTGTAGGCCCCAGGCTTGTTCTTCTTGGTAACGGTCGGGGTACCCGAGATGGCGCCGGTGGTCTTGCTGGCCTTGAGCCCCTTGGGCAGGCCCTTCACCTTGAACTTGAACGGGGCGGTCCCTCCCGAGACGTTGATCGGGCGCACTGTAGGAATGTCCGATGGTGGCGGGTGCCAGTGACGTGGTGGTCACCCGGAAACCGGTCGAAAGCGAGAAGCTCTGGCGTTGCATCGGTGGCTGCACCGTTGGACGACTTGAAGGTGAGGGGGAACTGGCCGGTTGTGCCGGGCTTGCCGGTCAAGGTGGCTGTCCCGTTGCCGTTGTCGTGGAACGTCACGCCCGATGGGAGCGTTCCGGTCTCGGTGATGGTCGGGCTGGGGTTGGCCGGTTCGGTCGTCCCCGTTGTCATCACCGTGAAGGTGGTCGTGGTGAACGTCGGGAAGGCCGCGGTCGAGGCCGAGGTGAAGGCGGGCGAGACGATCAGGAACGGTGAAGAGAATGCCGACGTCGACGGGTTGGTGAAGTCGTTGTTGTAGTCCACGCCTACCCAAAGGACGCAATCGTGAGTGGCGTCACAGTTGATGTTCGACGTGCCCGGGCTGGCGAGCTTCGAGATCGCGTACGTGGCGTGGAAGTTACCGCTGGCATCCGTGTTGATCTGGTTGGAGCTCACCGTGTTGCCGTCACAGCCCTGCGAAGCGTCGAACGGTAGGTTCGAAGGAGAGCCTCCGGGGTCGGAGCACTCGATGATCTCGAGTCCCGTGGGATCGGCGGAGTGGGCGGGGTAGCCAGTGCCTGTCACGGACGACGGTCCCTCCGTCGGCGAGAGAACCCGACGAGTTCACAATCGTGACACTGGCGGCGGCGGCGCTCGCAGGCCCGGCGAACGGGATCGAGATCCCGGATCCGGCGAGGGCGAGGGCGGCTCCGACGAGCGCAAGTCGCGTCTTCTTTCGCATCGAGACGTAGTCCTTTGGTTGGGGGTGGTCTGGTCGGGTGGAGACAGTCGGACCGCGCGATTGCTCCGACCCATCGGCATCTCATCAAGAACAAAGGTCCAGTACAAGGGTCAAATCCGGTCGTTGCGAAGAGTTCATCTCGAGTTCGCGACGAGGTCACCCCACGGTCACGCGCTGGTCGCGAAGACGTGTCGACCGACCGAAGGGCCTCAATCGTGTCGACCTTGTGCACGCGGGCGGTGGCGGCAGATGTACGCGTCGAGCGCCGTCACCGATGTTTGCCGTCCCCAAGTGTTGGAGCGTGATCGCGCCTCCGGTTCGTCGCCCAGCGGGGAGTGCCGTAGGCCGAGTTCACTGCGCGTGGTCCCTGGGGAACAGTGATTCACCGACTCGTCACACTTCAGTTCGCGTTGCGATTACCTCGACTCGGTACCTTCCTGGTAACACCCACGGGGGAGCCTCAGAGTGAAGTTGCGACCACAGGTACAAGACCGCGATGCGTGATGTCGCGTTGCTGCCGGTCGTAGGCCGTGCACTATTGAGGGCACGATCGACCCGACTCGATTGTCATGCGACCTGACTCGTCGACGGGCGCGCCGTCTGGGCCCGGTCCTGGACCCGAGCCTCTGGTTGGCGCGGCCAGGATCCTGGTCGTCGAGGACGAAGGGTCCTACCAGGATGCGCTGCTCGTGGGGCTGACCCGTGAGGGCTACGAGGTCGAGGTCGCTGCCGACGGAGCCGCCGCGCTGCAGCCTTCATCGACCACCCCCCCGACCTTGTCCTCCTCGACCTCCTGCTTCCCGGCATGTCGGGGTTGGAAGTGTGCAGGCGGATGCGCGCCGTCGCACCCACCCCGATCATCATCGTCTCGGCTCTCAACACCGAGACCGACGTCGTGCTCGCCTTCGAGCTGGGCGCCGAGGACTACGTCTCCAAGCCCTACCGCCTGCGCGAGCTGGTGGCGCGCATTCGCTCCGTCCTCCGTCGAATGGCTCTGTCGACACAGGAGGCTCCCGCCAACCCCGCCCCGGGGATATCACCGCCCGATGCCATTGCGGCGGGGCCCGTTCCAAGTCAACTTCGCCCGTCGGGTCGTGACGCTCGGAGGGAGACCCGATCCATCTGTCCCGTCGCGAGTTCGACCTGCTGGCCCTGTTGCTGTCACCACCCGGAAGGGTGCGGACCCGCGACGAGCTCATCGACAAACTCTGGTCGGGTCGAGACCTCGCCGATACCAGGACGCTCGACACCCACATCCGGAGGCTCCGACTGAAGCTCGAGGAGGACCCCGCCCACCCCCAGTTCCTGCTCACGGTCCGGGGCGTGGGATTTCGCTTCGAGCTCGGCGTGCAGGAGCAGTCTCGAGCGGCGCCGATCCCGCACCCGCCTCACCCGTGATCGCGTGTGAGAAACCAGAAGCCGCGTCAGTGAGACAGTGCCGCGGCCTCGGCGGAAAATGCGGCCTGCAGTGTGTTCCACAGGGGCTTCGTGGCGGCGGGGAGACAGTCTTCGTCGTAGTACCACCAGAAGTAGCCGCCCTCGTAGTACGGAAGGTTGAGGTCGAGCCCGTAGTAGTAGTCCATGATCGACCGGCCGTCCCAGAGATGTGCGCCGTGGCAGGTCGATCCATGCCGACCTCACCGAAGCCGACCTGGGCATGCGGGATAGAGGTCGTGGAGTCGGGCGAAGTAGGCCGCCCAGGTGGCGGCGGTGGGCCGGATGCCGTCGCAGTTGCCCTCGTAGTAGGAGAGAAGGACGTAGTCGAGCCCGTCGCGCACCGGGGCCGGCACGTACTTCTGGGAGAAGGCGATCGGGTCGAGCTCTTTGGGTCCGTCGCCGCATCCGACGTTGTAGTCGAGCGTGAGGGCGGAACGGCCACCCACAGATGTCACGTCGTCGTAGGCAGCCGCTGAGCTTGGCCTCCACCGTGGCGTAGCGCCCCGTCCAGTTGCCGTTTACCTCGTTGCCGATCTCCCAGACGTCACCGATGAGCCGAGGGTCGTGAGGTACGACTTGACGCGCCTGTTGTACGCGGCGGTGGTGATGCGGCGTGAGTCCGAGGAGTCGAGCAGCTCACCCATGATGTAGCTCACCGGACGGAGGGTCTTCGACCGCCGCGACATAGGACGACGCCGGGGACCTCACATTGAAATAGACCCGGGTCATGGGCATGGCGGGGAGCTTCGCCGAGCTCGCCACGATGTCACCCAGGTTTGTGACGTTGTCCACGGTCACGCCGAAGAGGGGGGTGGGCACGGCTCGCAGGGGCGTCGGGCCAGCGCTGGCCGAGGCGCCGGTGGCGACGACGATGTTCAAGACCGCGCCTGCCCCCATGAGCGCCCTCACGTTCTTCGTGGTTTGCATCGGTGCCCGACACGCGGGGTCACGCATCGAGATGGCACGGAGTCGACTGAGCGGGCAGGGGACCATGGCAGAATCGAGCGGTGCGGCCCGGCCCGGACGTGTCACTGCGCACCATCGTGGCGCAATGGAGTCGGATCGGCTCGATCGGGTTCGGCGGGCCCCCCACGCATGTCGCCTTGCTGCGACGTCTCTGCGTCGACGATCGGGGGTGGATGTCGGCCGCCGAGTTCGAGGACGGCATCGCCGCCGCCAATGTGTTGCCGGGTCCGATGTCGACACAGCTGGCCATCTTCTGCGCATGGCGCGTGCGAGGCCCCCTCGGTGGGCTCGTCGGTGGCGTCTGTTTCATCGTCCCCGGCCTTGTTGTGATCCTGGCGCTCGCCGCCGTCTTCTTCGGTCCCCATCCGCCGCCCTGGATCGTCGGAGCCGCCGCCGGGGCAGGTGCGGGTGTGCCCGCCGTGGCGTTGAGGGCGGCGGCGGACCTCGTCCCCCCCAGTTGGAGGCGGGCCGGGCCGGGGCGAGCCCAGAGAATGCGGTGGGCGTCGTACGCGATCGTAGGCGTAACGGCGTCGATCACGGTCGGTCCCTACCTCGTGCTCGTGTTGGTGCTGTGTGGCCTGACCGAGGTGGCGGCTCGGTCGACGCCGATAACCGGCCACACATCGTCGGCCGCCTTTCTCCCTATGGCGGTGGGCCACGCCGTCGTCCTCGGAGGATGGGGGGCGTTGGCCTGGGTCGCGCTCAAGGTCGGAGCGCTTTCTTATGGCGGGGGATTCGTCATCGTCCCGCTCATGCAACACGACGCCGTGACCACGTATCACTGGATGACGGGGGGACAGTTCCTGAATGCGGTGGCGTTGGGACAGGTGACTCCGGGCCCCGTCGTTCAGACCGTCGCCGTCGTGGGCTATGCCGCCCGCGGCGTCGTCGGCGGCCTGCTCGCCGCGCTCGTCGTCTTCACCCCGTCATTCCTCTTCGTCCTGGCGGGTGCGCCGCGCTTTCGCCGGATTCGCGCCAACGGCTCGGTGCAGGCGTTCTTCTCCGGGGCCGGCCCCGCCGCCATTGGCGCCATCGCCGGCTCGGCGGTGTCGCTGGGCTTGGTCTTTCAGCACCTGTGGCAGATCCCCGTTCTGGGCGCCGCCGTGGCGTGGTTGTTAGTGGCACGCCGGGGCGTTGTGAGCAGCCTCGTCGTCGCCGGAATGGTCGGGGTGGCGCTGTCGTTGGCGGGCGTTCCCACCTGACCGGAAGGGGCCACCGGTCCTGGTACCCCGAGGTCAGTCGTTGTAGCGAGGCTCGGGCGCTTCCGGTCGAGCCTTGGCGGGCAGACGGGCCAGCAGATCGTCGAGCTCTGCGAAGTAGTCGTAGTGGCGCTTGGTGAGCGGGCGGGGGGTGCCTCCCCGATGGGCGGCCTGGAATCCCGAACGATCCCCATCACGCCCGGGGCCGGTGCCGGCGTTCACCAACGGGGGGGAGGCGACCCTGGCCGTGGGAGAAGCCGCTTTCGGCGGGGAAGGCGGCAGCGTCAGGCGGGGAGGCGGAGGCTGGTAGTCGCGGCCGCTTGCCGACGCCTTGTGCAGTTCTACCCGAAGGCCCTGCAACGCGCTGAGGAACTCGCCATGTCGACGTGTCAGCTCGCCGACAGCGTCGGCGAGCTTGCTGACGATCGCTCCTTGGGATTGGTCATTCATCGCTGCTCGGAGGCGAGTTTATCCTTGTCGGACTGCGTTTATCCACAGGCCGGGCTGTATCCTCGTGGGGTGCACCGACTGGTCATGAGTGACGCGGAAGCCGACCTGCGTCTCAAGGCGAGCATCTCCGGGCTGGCCGTCACCGCCCCGAGCGTCTCGGTTCGACGCCTCCTCACCTGGGGTCAACGCCTGGTACTCCTCGCACTCACCGGGCTGCTCGTTCTGGGGCTCATCGTGTCCGTCGTCGACACGGTGAGGGCGGTGGTGGGCATCATCACCATCTTGTACGTGGTCTCGATCACCTACCGGGCGTATCTCTTCTTGAGGTCGACGCGCTCTGACGTCCTCGAGATCGTGACCGACGAGGAGGCGTGGGCCGTTCCCGACCAATCACTCCCCACCTACACGGTGCTGATCCCTGCCTACCGTGAACCGGAAGTCATCAACCATCTCGTGGCCAGCATCGGGCGATTGGAATATCCGGCCAATCGCCTGGAGGTGCTGATCCTCGCCGAAGCCGACGACACCGAGACGATCGAAGCGGTGGGGGACAGGAATCCGGGACGCCAATTCACGCTCGTCCTGGTCCCGCCCGCCGAGCCGCGGACGAAACCGAAGGCGCTCAACTTCGGGCTCACGCTCGCCCGCGGGGAGCTGGTCGCCGTCTACGACGTGGAGGACGAGCCGGATCCGCTCCAGTTGCGGAGGGCGGCGGTCGCCCTGCGTCGGCTCGGGCCCGAGGTGGGCTGTGTCCAAGCCAAGTTGTCGTACAACAACCCGGACCAGAACCTCATCACGAGGTGGTTCACGATCGAGTACGCCATGTGGTTCTCGTTCTTCCTTCCCGGCCTGGCCTCCATGCGAGCTCCCATCCCATTGGGTGGCACGTCGAATCACTTCCGACGACTGGCCTTGCGATCGCTGGGTGGGTGGGACCCCTACAACGTGACCGAGGACGCCGATCTCGGAACCCGGATGTTCCGTGAGGGGTACTCGGTCAAGGTGCTGGAGTCGGTCACTCTCGAGGAAGCCAACAGTGACTTCGTCAACTGGGTGAAGCAGCGCTCGAGATGGTACAAGGGCTATCTCCAGACGCTCTTCGTCCACACGCGCTCACCACGGGAGCTCGTCGGTGAGATGGGATGGAAAGGCAGCGGCCCATTTCTTGATCTTCGTCGGCGGCACGCCGCTTCTGGCTCGTCTTGAACCCGGTCTTCTGGACAATGACGGCGCTGTGGTTCATCGGACACCCCCACTTCATCCAGGAGATCTTCCCCGCGCCCGTGTACTACCTCAGCATCGCGTGCTGGGCGTTCGGCAATTTCACGCTCGCGTACCTGACGCTTCTCAGTTGCCGCATCACGCGGCAGGGCGAGCTCCTGTGGGCGGCACTCATCGTGCCGGTGTACTGGGTGATGATGTCCTTGGCCGCCGTCAAGGCGTTCTGGCAGCTGGCGGGCCGACGACCCGCCTTCTGGGAGAAGACGGTCCATGGGCTGGACCGCGTGTCGCCCGAAAGTTCCCGCAGCTCCGCAGCCTGACAGACAACTCGCTCGCAGTACGCCGTGACCCCATTGGGCACTGTTCCGGAGGAGGACCCTGTGTCGCAAACCAAAACGAAGCGGAACGGCGTGTGTGACGTGCGTGTTGTGTCGAGCGTCCCATCATTCCGTCCGTCCAAGGAGAGATAGCCACATGTCGGTCGTCACCGACGAGCACCGGGCCCTTCCCCGGAATGCCTCTTGGCCGGTCACACGGGGCCCCCGGCGCAACCCTGCCGCACTTCGACGACGACTCCGGAGCGACGGCGGCATCGTCTTTGGCGTAGTGGCGGTTGTCTACCTCGCGTGCGGGTCGATTCTCGCCTTCCACTACCACACGTTCTTCGGGGACGCCGTTTCCAGGATGGCCAACGGCTTTTACGTGCTCTACTCGCGCGACCCCCATCTCGCCGCCATCGGGTTTGTCTGGAATCCCCTGCAATCGATCGCCGACATAGTCCCGCTGCTCTTCTATCACCTGTGGCCCGCGCTCGCGACCCGGGACCTGGCGGGAACCCTCGTGTCGAGCTTGTGCATGGCGGGCGCCACCTACCAGCTCCTTTGCGCCTTCCGGGAGTGGGGCGTACCAGGGTTGCCGCGGCTCGTGTTGGTCGTCCTCTTCGCGCTCAATCCGATGATCCTCTTCTACGGGGCCAACGGCATGAGCGAAGCGCTCTACCTCTTTACCTTGATCGCCGTCTGTCGCTATCTGGCCCGGTGGATACGGAACGACGACGCCAAGCTCGTTGGGGTATGCCGGCCTGGCTCTCGGACTGTGTTACCTGACACGCAATGAAGCGGTGGCTCCGGCCATCACGGCCGGGGCACTTGTCGTCGGGGTCGGGTTCTACCGAGCGGAGGGTGTTCGGAAGATCGCGGATGCTCCGGGGACTCACCGACCTGTCGGTCTTCCTGTTCCCGTTCGTCGTCTGCTTCGTGGGTGGGCAGTCATCAGCTGATCGTGATCACCGGATCGGCCTTCAATCAGTTCACCTCGGTGTATGGCACCTCGGCCCAAATCCAAGCCGGGGCGGGCGGGCCCCACCATGTGGGCACTGCCGTCGATCGATCTCGAGGGAAAAGCCCTGCTCTACCTGGCGCCCCTCCTTGGTGTCGCTGTCCTGCTGCTGTCGCCTCTGGTTCCGGCGACGCGACCTGTTGCTGCTGGCGCCGATCTGTGTCATCGCCAGTGGTTTGGCATTTGATCTCGTGGCGTATGTCAGCGGCGGCATCATTTGGTCGTTGCGCTACTGCATTGCCACCGTCCCGCTCGACGTCGTCTCGTGGGCGTGCTCCTGGCCGCGCTCCCGGCCGGACGCCACAGAGGCACTGCTCGAGTCGCATCAGCTCCTGGAGCCGACCCAGCCAGCATGCGAGCGGCAGGACCGCGCCCATCACGCCGTGTTCGGGTCGCGGCGCTGGACTGCGCTCGCCTTCGTCTTGCTCGGTCCCTCGCTCCTTTCCTCAGCCGCGGGCATGTTCAATCCCCGGGTCGGCGTCGAAGAGAGCTCGGGTTCTCGGCTATGTGGTTCATAGGAAGCATCTGCACTGGATCTTGGGTACGCGGAGAACTTCCAGAAGCCCAAGACGTGGCGTCCTTCGTTGCCGACCTGAAGTTGCCAGTCGGTGATGTCGTGGTCGACAACTCCTCACCGTGCATCCCGCTGGCGATTGTCGTGTCGACCAACCCCAGAGTCTTCGTGATCCCCAATGATCGTGACTTTCAGAGGATCCTGGCCGATCCATTCACCTTCCGTGCCCATTACGTCCTCCTCCCCCCGCCGGGAGGCCAGGGCTCCCTGACGGCGACGAACCGTCTCTACCCCGCGCTCTACAGCAGGGAGCGATGCGAGTGGAGGCACGTTTGCAACGCTGGTGCATCCTTCGCCGGTGCAGGAGGCTGCCCGTCGTTCCGCCTGTACCGAGTGAACCACGACACCCGGGGGGCCGCCGCTTTCGTCAGCTTAATCCCGGCGGTGCACGTCCGTGCCTCTCGGGCGCTGGGCCCGTCCACACGAGTTCGACGTCGGCACGAGCATGGCCGTCCACAAGATCATCCCGCAGAGCACGAACAATCCGACGACGTATCCAGATCCTGACTCTTTGACCGTGGACGTCTCATCGATGGCCGACACGGCGGTAGGCCGCTCCGTTGTTGCGCCGCTCCAGGCCGTGGATGGCGAGGTTGACTGCCCGACCCCGGCGACGACGGGGTTCCCGAGTCGAAGAAGTGTGGTCAGAGTCAGTCGGCCTTGTCCATCGTCGCGCATCAGAATGCCGATGCCGGCCCCTCCAGTGCCTGCCACCGAATATGGGTGAGTGGCCCGAGGCGGGGAGATGGGTGGGTCGCCCACGAATGTGGCTGTGTAACCAGCCGTCGCCAGGAACGGTGCCGGTGAGGGATCGGTGTCGATCGAACAGGTCGCCGACCCATCCGTATCCGTCTGTCGATTGGCACAGGGGACTGCCGAGGGCAGTGAACGACACCAACGCACCCACGATCGGGGATCCGGCGCTCGTGAGGGTGGCGCTCAAGACATATTGCGTCCAGGTTCCGGAGAGGGACGGAGCCGAGGTGGTCAACGCGTGGGGGCCTGCCCAACAGCGAGGACCGATCAACCGAGCTGGAGGCGAATTCGGATGTCCCTGAATAGGTTGCGGTCACAGGATGGGGACCGTCCGTCAGGTCCACGCTCGCCGTCGCGGTTCCGTCACGGTCGACAGGTACTGGCTCCGCCAGTCCCTGGCCGTCGACGGAGAAGGCCACGGTTCCTCCACCCGGAGCCGGGGACACAGTGGCTGTCAGGACCTGCCCCCGACTCAGCCTGATCGCGGAGCCATGGTCACGGTTGTCACGGTCGGTTGCAGGCAGGGGCGTCGTGGTGGGGTCGTGGTGGCGGCGAGGTCCTCGTGGTCGTGGCTGGAGCCGGCTGGATGGCATCGTCGTCGGTGGCGTATGGTCGTGGTCGTGGTCGGCGCGGTTGTGGGTGGCGTCGTGGGCTGCCGCAGCGATCGTCGTCGTCGGCGTGGACGGGACCGTCGTGACGGGTAGCGGGGTCGTGGTCGGCGGAGAGGTGGTCGTCGTCGGGGGGGAGCGATGGCGGAGCCTCTGGATCAGGAGCGAATCGATGGTGCCGTCCGCTGAGGAGCCGCCCGAGGTGCGCGAGCCCATAGGTGTCCTCGATCGAGTGAAGACTCCCCGTGGTGTCCACCTTGGTCGCTCTGAGCCGGATGGCCTTCAGGCTGGCGGAGACGACGATGGTCGGCACCTGCCCCCCTACCGCCGTTAGACCGCTGTTGTCCGAGGCCAGACTCGTCCCAGGTGATGACGATCTGGCCGCCCTTTCGTGTACCAGCCGGTCGCCTGGACGGCCGGGATGAAGCTCGACAGGAACGTGTCCCCCGGCGAGTTCGTTGTTCTCGCTGTCGTCGCGGCCGTGTGCATGTCGTTGATCAGGTTGGGGTGTACCACACGAAGTCGGGCGGCGTGGCTGCCTTGAGGTCGGTGTGAGCGTGCGAGGAGTCTGCCACCGGCGGTGGCGCCGGCGGCGAAATACTCCCAGGGGTTATGGCGCACCGCGTACTGGCCCGCTGTCGTTCGTGGGGTCGCTCGGCAGGCTCTGGGCATATGCCTTGGCGGTGTACCCCGCCGCGCCAGCTGGCTGGCCAGGGTCGGCTTGCTGAAGACGCCCGCTCGACGACGGTGGCTCATCCACTGTCACACCTTGATTGGACCCGCTAGCGAGGCCAGGTAGTTCGGCAGGCTGGGGTGGGCGAGCTGTAGCTCCTCGTCGCCAACCCGTAGCTGTGACGAGGCCGTCGGTGACGGGTTGAGTCGACTGTTCCCGATGACGTCGGCAGTAGCTCTTGTTCTCCATCATCGACGACCATCACGTGCGGTGGTCCCGGGGCACAGTCGTGGCGGCGAGACCGTCATAGGCGGGGATACCGTCGTGGTGGGCCGACCGTCGTCGGTGGTGGGCCGCTGGGTGTCGTCGGTGGCAGCCCGCAACGTCGGCACGGAACGCCCCCTCAGAATTCGGGAACTGCGTGATGTCCGAGTCGGTGCTGCCGCCCCCGTTAGCTGAAATAACGCTTGAAGGCGATGTTGTTGGCTGCGTCGCGCACCAGATTTGACACACTGTGATGTACGAGGGGTCATCTGACCCATCCAATCCCCACTCAGGGATCGCAGTCGGAAGTCCTTGCGACTGGGCGAATGCAACCACTGCCTGGATGTTCGCGGCATAGCCCGAGTAGTCGTACTGGTCGATGCCGACGTAGTTGACAAAGCTGCTCCCAGGCCATGTGTCCTGCCATGTTCGCCCGGGCGCTTCGTTTCCGGTTCCGCCATTGGGGTTCCACATGAATCGGAACCCTTCCCGCCGGAACGGCACGCATCGTCGTGACGATGGTCCTGGAATGTCGAGATGTACTGGGAGGAGGTCAAGGCGCTCTGATTCCAGGTCGGGAACCAGCCGCCGACGTCTTGGTTCTGCTCCCACATGATACGAATGATGGCGTTGCTTTGCCCGGCGGCGACGAGCGACTGTCCGATGCTGGTCGCCTGTGCGGGCTGTCAGGGCGCCGACCCCGAGCATTAGGGTCATCGACGTCGATGGTGGATTGGCGTAGGTGCAATAGCAGGATCCGTCGGCATAGACAGTCATGATCGTCGGGGTCACCCCGAGCTGGTTGCCCAATGCCAAGACGTCTGCAGGGGACTGGGAAGCCACGAAAAGGCCGGCAGGAACTGACGACGCACCGTTGTTGGCCGAGAAGTCGGGCAGTGTCGATCCGATCATCGTGCCGAAGGCGGCCAACGCGACGACGAATATGAGAGCGGCGATCCGGGCATGCCGCCGCCACCGCGGAGTGTTGAGCACTGGCGCGGTCTTATGCCGGTGCTCACACCCAAGCTCCGCCGTGTGACTTGGTTCGCTGTTGGCGTGCTTCAGAGAAGGACCCGAGCACAACCCCGACAGGTGCGACCCTAATTTCTTGACTGCGACCGAGTGGCAAAGCTCTCACCCGACGCGTGTGTCCGCAGTTTCAGTCGCGTTCGGCGGGATGCCACGAGCGATCAATCGCACGTCCGCGTGGAAGAACTCTGGAAAACCCATGCGCGGGAGCGTAGGAGCGCGGAGTAAAATCTTTGTGACGTTCACGCAAAGTCTGGGGCAATTTTGTCGGTGAATATCGCCCTCACCGCGTCGGGGTTTGGCCGACTGTCCCAAAAGGCCCAAGCGCTCGAGATATCCGGGGTAGGCGTTGAGCTCAACACGTGCAACTCTTTCAACTTGCTACTCAATACCCACATGTCGGCTCGAGCCGGCCGGGTATCCCGTTGCGAAAAGCGGCGCGAGGCCGGACCTTCTTGATGCCGCTGACGGGGTGTTTGCGGGCATAGATGCGACTCTCAGCCCCAAGGCGATGCCCGAGTGGCTTTGAATCAAATGCATCGAGGTTCCGACTCGCGGCCGGTTGACCACCGCCAACCGGGTAGCGGGGGGGATTAGGAACGCAGGCCCGTGCCCCGGAGGCGTCTCCAAATAGCTGATGCCGCTCCGATCAGAGTCTTCGGATCGTCTTCCCGTTGCTTCGATGGCGCTTTGTCGCTCGCGCCCTCGTCCTTGACCGACCCTTCCTTCGCACCAGAGGTGTCTGTCGGCGATGCAACGGGGCGAGGGGGTGACGGAGGGGGTGACGTTGCGGAGGGTTGCGGCAACGACGTCACGGTCGGCGCCGGAGTGATCAGGCGTACAGGCGGCGGCGGTGGAGGCGATAGAGGTCGCGGCGGTGGAGGCGGCGTCGCTCCTTTCACCGAGGGCGGCAGCGCCGAGGTTGCAGGAGATTTCGTCGTCGGCGAAGGCGGAGGAGGGGGAGGAGCCGGCGTCGCTCCTTTCACCGAAGACGGCGGTGGGGGAGGCGGCGGCGGTGGAGGCGATAGAGGTCGCGGCGGTGGAGGCGGCGTCGCTCCTTTCACCGAGGGCGGCAACGCCGAGGTTGCAGGAGATTTCGTCGTCGGCGAAGGCGGAGGAGGGGGAGGAGCCGGCGTCGCTCCTTTCACCGAAGACGGCGGTGGGGGAGGCGGTGACGTGACGGCAGGATTAGGCCTGCCAGCGCGGACCTGGAACGGCGCTTCGAGAGTTCGAGGGGAACCAGCCTCAGACGGCTCTGCCGAATGGGGATCGGGAGAGTATTCATCGAAGTCGGACGTGACCGCGAGCAAATCGCCGATCTCTTCGGCGATTGTCTCCGCGATGCGTGCTGCCACCACCTCTAAATCATGTTGCACTTTGGTTGTTGGCTCAGCGTCGGCGTCCTTGGAGTGATCAATGTCCCCATCTGAGTGCGATTGTGGGCCTGGAGAACTCATCTCTCCTTGCTCAGGGCCCGCAGGAATGGGGTCGTAATATTCGGTCGTCTCATCTTTGACGAGGGACGTTGGGCTTCCGAGAAAGAATCGTCTGAGCTTTGACCGCCCGAACGGGTCAGGACGCCAGTCGGCATCAAACGACGTATCGGTCTTCAGCGCCTCGTTGTTGTCTTCTTGGCCAGCAGGGTCAGGCGGGGAGGCGGCGGAACTCTCCTGACTCGCCGTAACGGCGTCGGGACCTGGGTCCTTCTCTTTTGCGACCTTGACGGGCATTGGGGCCTGCGGCACTGGGGCCGCCTGCGGCACTGGGGCCTGCGGCACTGGGGCCTGCGGCACTGGGGCCTGCGGCACTGGGGCCTGCGGCACTGGGGCCTGCGGCACTGGGGCCCGCTCCGTTGATTCTGCCGCGATTCTTGCCTGGCTTTCGGATCCGGTCAGAACCGAGCGTCGGCGTCGAGTCCAGATCTCCACCGTGATCCCCATGGAGATAGCAAGGAGGAGACCCAGAATCAGGATGATGAGCGGAGCGGCCGATGCGAAACCTCCGATGAGCGAACCTCGGGCATCGGCTACGACCGTCCAGGTGGTGTTGCCGACCGCGATGGGCACACTCACGACTGGCCCGGGCCAGGGAAGCGCGTCACTACTGGTCGCCACGACGAGGTTGGTGCGAGCGGGGTTCGGGGATCCGTAAAGCGCAACTCGGAGGTCAGAACGAGCCGGGCCCGCGGGAAGGATCGAGGCCACGAACGGATTGACGCTGAACTTCAGGAAGATGGCATTTCCTGTCGGGACGAGAGGAGGTCCAACCGCGAATGTAGAGGTACTCTGGTTCCCGGCACTCGCCACCGGCCCGGTAACTACTGAAAGGCCGGTGGGATGGAATGTCGAGAAAACTCCCTGATTCAGTGCTTGGCCGACTTTGAATCCGTTGCCGACTTCAGCGAATACGACGTATTCACTGAAGTAGACCTTTGCGAGCGCTACCGAGACCGGACCATGTACAAGGTCTTGAGCCTCGGTTTGGAAGGCCTGGGTCGCCCCGTCGGAAACTGTGGTCGTCGTTGCGAGCGTATCGAGCACAGACAGAACACTCGACATCGTCGACTGTTCGATCGACGCCACCTGAGATGCCTCGTTCTGCAGAAGGGTCTTCTCGCGCCCATTGTTGCCGCTCGAGAAGACGAAAAACGCGACGAGACTGACGACCGCGACGAAGGTGACAACCCTGTAAGAAACAGGCACCCTCCGAAGGGCTGTCATGAGACATCACCGATGCTCATATCTCGCGATTCCAATTCCATGTCACGGTATCGGCGTTCGTGCCCAGAGGCTTGATCCGACACTACGGAGCGTGATCACCAAGTGGCCCTCATCACACACAGTCACGATTCGATTGGCCTACGGGGGAATCGCGGCTCGAGAAGCCTTGGTCTGCAACGACGACGCGGCCGGCTGCGCTAGACATTTCCATAATGCCTCAGTGACGGAAAGCAACGCGGGATCCTGATGCGCACTAGGAGTCGGGAGCCTGCCGGGCTTTGGAACTGATGTCGTGAACGTGCGGACCGAATGGCAACGCCTTTCGGACTGACAGGCATGGTCGAAGTCGCACACTGCTGTCACGCCCTGTTCACCTAGACCCTCACATAGCTCTGGCACCAATGTGTCAAGGTCCGACAATCTTGCGTGGTGCCGCTGAGGTCGAGTGGAATGGACTAGTGCGATCGACCAATTCCCGCGTCAAAGTCCGCGATTGGTCAAACGCAGCACTGTTTGTTGCGGTTCTCCTCGTGATGGGAATGCTGTCATCGATCCTGAAGGACAACGCCGCCGCTGCGGCACCGTCGATGGTGCGGGAGTCCCGTTTGGCTCCGCCCGACCTACCTCGTGGCTCGGTATCCATGGGCGCGATATCGAAGTCCCAGTCGATCGATCTCGAGGTAGGGCTGGCTCCCTCCCACCAGGCGCAGATGGCGGCGATGTTGCACTCGCTCTACGAGGCGGGCTCGCCCGAGTACCACCAGTGGATGTCTCGAGGTCAATTCGCCCAGCGGTTCGACCCCGCACCCGCCGAGGTCACGGCGGTGGAGGCCTGGCTCGCACGACAGGGTCTTCGCTCCACCTATACATCGGGCCTGGCGGTGCACGTGTCAGGCCCTGCCGGTGTGATCGAGTCGGGGCTGGGCATCTCGTTCAACGACTACCGGCTGGTGGGGGGACAACAGGTCCGTGTCGCGACGAAGGCCCCGCTCCTTCCTTCGACGGTGTCGGGCACGGTCGTGTCGGTGCTCGGGTTGGACACTGCGCCTCGATTGACCTCGCACATCGTCCAGGACCACTCCGAGCTCAATGCAAGCCAGGTTCCCCACGCCGATGGCCTCTCTCCGTGTGTTGCAGCACCAACAGGGGCCGACACGCCCGATCAGGTCGGCGCCGCCTACGGTGTCGGGAGTCTGACGAGCGTGGGCCAGAACGGGTCAGGTCAGCAAGTCGCCGTGTACGAGCTCGCCTCACACATCGCCGCCGACGTCTCCACGTTCGAGACGTGCTTCGGCCTGCACAACCCCGTGAGCACGGTGGCGGTCGACGGGGGCGGCACTCCTGGCGGCGGAACTGCCGAGGCTGATGCCGACATCGAGCAAGTTGCAACTCAATCCCCAGGTGCATCGATCATTTCGTATGAGGGCCCCAACACCGCTCAGGGCTCGTACGACGTGTGGAGCGACATTGTCAACCAGGACACAGCCAATGTGGTCTCGACCAGCTTCGGACTCTGTGAGCCCGACAGCGTTGCGGGCGGAGTCGTGACTCTGGAAGACGCCCTGTTCTCCCAAGCTGCGATGCAGGGGCAAACCATCCTGGCCGCCTCGGGTGACTCGGGCTCCGAAGATTGCTATCCGCCATCGGGGAACGTCGATACGAGCCTGCAGGTCGACTTTCCGTCTTCAGATCCTTGGGTGACGGGTGTCGGTGGAACCACGCTCTTCAGCAACGGGACCCAGGCTGCATGGAACGACTGTGAAGGTCAGGCAAATGCCTCGTGTGCGAATCTCGGGAACCTCGCCGGAGGGGGAGGAATCTCTCGCTACGAGACTCGACCCACTTGGCAGCCTGCTGAGTGGGAATGGGGCCCGGGGAACGCCTGTGGGACGAACTGTCGTGACGTGCCGGACATCTCCGCCAACGCCGGGACCCCCGAGGCTTTCTACGTGCAGGGGAGCTGGGGCCTGTACGTCGGTACGAGCATCGCCGCGCCCCTCGTCGCCGGACTTGTTTCAGATACCGCAGAGGGTTGTCTGTCAGCCCGCCGCGGAGTCATCGCGCAGTCACTGTACGGACTTGCCGGTGACGGGAACTCCGCGAGCGCGCTCACTGATGTGACGACCGGAGACAACGATCTCACGCGCACGTACAGCGGTCAGTGGTTTCCTACCGGCGCCGGATACGACCCTGTGACAGGTCTCGGCACCCCGATCGCCACGGGCTGGTCCTGCCCCGAAGTGTCGGCGGTGTCACCGGCAGAAGCCCCAACCGGGTCGGAGTTGACCATCGGTGGGCTCAGCCTCGAGGGGGCCACGATTTCGATCGGAGGGCGGGTCGCGAACGTGGTGAGCGCGACGGCCACCTCGGCCACCGTTATCGTGCCTGCTGGAAGCGGCACGGTCACCGTCAGGCGACCAGTGTGATGGGAGCGGGATCGACGACGAGGTCGTTCACCTACACACCGGCGTCGTCACCGCCGCCGGCCATCGTTCCGGCGCCGTCCTCGGGCTATGACCTCGTGGGCCAAGACGGTGGCGTGTTCGTGTTTCCGACGAACCAACCGGGCGGGTTCTACGGTTCGCTTCCGGGCCTCGGTGTCCACGTCCAAGACGTCGCCGGCATGGTGCCCTCACCAGACAATCGCGGCTACTTCCTCGTGGGCCAGGACGGGGGAGTGTTCTCCTTCGGTGACGCCCCGTTCCTCGGATCGCTTCCCGGCATCGGTGTGGGCGTCCACGACATACGGGGCATCGTTCCCACCCGCGACAATCGCGGCTACTTCCTCGTGGGCCAGGACGGGGGAGTGTTCTCCTTCGGTGACGCCCCGTTCCTCGGATCGCTTCCCGGCGACGGGATCCGGGTGAACGACGTGGTTGGACTGGCCGCGACTCCCTCTGGTCAGGGCTATTGGGTGGTGGAGGGCAACGGCACGGTCCACGCCTTCGGCAACGCATCCCCCCTGGGCTCGGCGACTGGAATCGTGTCACCGGTGTCGGGGATCACGTCGACCCCCGACGGCGGTGGGTATTGGATCGTCACCCAAGACGGGAGTGTCTACGACTTCGGCGATGCCGGCTCGTTCGGTTCACTGACCTTCGTCGGGGTGAGCCCCTCCAGTCCGGTGATCGGGCTCGTGCCCACTGCTGATGACCTCGGCTATTGGTTGGTCGGCTCGGACGGCGGCATCTTCGCCTTCGGCGATGCGCCTTTCGTCGGCTCCTTGCCGGGCCTCGGCATCCACGTCACCAACGTCGTCGGCGCGGTGCCGACGACGTTGTGACGCGATGCAGACTTTGTAGGCCCGCGCGTTCAGCGCGATTCACGTCTGCCTCGGCGCCTTCCGATGTCTCGCAACGTGACTTCGGAGCGGGTAATTTTCGAGCGGGCGACGGGAATCGAACCCGCATGACCAGCTTGGAAGGCTGGGACTCTGCCATTGAGCTACGCCCGCGGAGCGCCCCAGAATACCTGGCGCCCACGGGTTGACCGAGGAACGCGTGAACCGCTGGTCGCGGGCCCGAACGCTCCGTGTGTCCTCGGAAGGGCCGTTCGCCGACGATCGTCCCGCGACGCCGCTATGCCGTCACCTGTTCCCGAAACCCGCGAACACCGCGACGTCGCCCCAGATCACTCGGTCCACCTCTCGGATCTTCCTGGCCTCGAGGACACCGGCGGGACTGAGACACAAAGGAAAGGAGGAGACGGTGCCGTCGGACATGATCTCTTGGCCCATGCGGACCAGTCCACGATCACTGAGGGACTGGATCGCATCGGGCCGTGCCGACCACACGGCGTCTCTCTCGACCGCCCACGATGCCGGCGATGAGGATCTGCTCTTCAGCGGGGGAGTAACTCATCGATCGAGCCTCTAGACCCTCGCCACAGACGGCAGTGGTTCCCAGGCGACCGCCCTGTCCCCTGCCGGCGACAACTGCTTCATAATGGGTAGCCCCCTTATCGATGCCCGTAATGACCCACGAATGTGAACTAATCGGGCACATCGTCTCGCCAGTTGAACAACGGGCGCACGACTGCACCAGGCTGGGATCCGCCCCTGGCCACCTGGCATGGGGTGCAGGACCAGCTCGACGGGCGAGGCACTTCGTCACGTCGCCCTCGGAATAGGAGCAGATTTCGTGCCTGGCGGCGACCCGGCTCTGAACGAGTTCGATGCCGAGGGGTACCGTTGAGGTGCCGCCCAGCCATCGGGCGTGGGGCGCGGGGGAGGCTCCATGTCCTGGAAACCGATCACGGAGCAATGGGTAGTCGCCCACGTCGACGGCAAGGTCAGGCAGCTCCTCGTGACGGCCTTTGACTCGTACTCAGGGGCGATCAGGGTCGGCTGGCCTCCCCATGACCCGGCCGCGGTGTCCTCCAGCCGGCATTCTCGGGCACGAGAGAGGCTCATCGAGAAGTCCGCCTATGAGCCGCTCGACCCCGACGCCTTCAAGATCGCCACCACGGGGTGACGCCGAAGCGAGCGTACTGAGGCGAGGCATCCGGTAACCCCCCGGAAACGGATGCCTCGAGCCTCAGCCATTGCCCGTCGTCTGCGCTGGGATGCGTCGTCCCCGCGCCAGGCGATAAGGGAACGGTAACGGTGGCGGGTCGCGGCGCTCAATGAGACTCCCGACCCCTTTTTCGTCACCCGGAGACGTTCCCGGGGCGGTGGCGTCCGACACAAGACCGGTGGCGGAGCCCTGTGCCCGCTTCATAAGAGCCAGGGATGCTGAAGTCGGGGAGGGGGGATTTGAACCCCCGACCTCCTGCTCCCAAAGCAGGTGCGCTGCCAGGCTGCGCTACTCCCCGGATGTTGTGGAGCCCGCCAGGGTTCCGTAGGAGCAAAGCGTAGGCGACCCCGCCGTCCTCGCAGCCCGTCTGGATGGGGTTTCGTCGATGACGGGCCCGGAGTGCGGACGTCGGCGTGGACGCCATAACCTCGGCACCGCTCGCAACGCTTCGAGCCGACCAAGGGGGGGACCACAGGTGACGACGATCAGCGGATGGGTGGCTCCGGGGTTCGAAGGGGTTCGCGACGCCTTCCAGGCCAATTTCGAAGCCGGCGTCGAAGTGGGGGCGGCATTCGGGGCCTATCACCGGGCAAAGGTGGTGGACCTGTGGGGGGGCATTGCCGATGTCCGGACCAAGGAGCCCTGGAAGGAGGACACCTTGGTCCTCGTGTATTCGACGACCAAGGGCGTTGTCGCGATGTGTGCCAACCGGCTGGCTCAACAGGGTGCGATCGATGTCGAGGCTCCGGTGGCCACCTACTGGCCTGAGTTCTCTCAGGCGGGGAAGGAGTCGGTCACGGTCGCCGATCTCCTGTCCCATCGAGCCGGGTTGGCGTGGGTCGACGGCACGATGTCTTTCGACGACATGGTCCGGTGGGACCCGGTCGTCGAAGCCTTGGAGCGACAAGCGCCGTCATGGCCGCCCGGCTCGGCCCATGGCTATCACGCCACCACCTACGGCTGGCTGGTGGGCGAGGTGGTACGCCGCGTCACCGGCATGAGCATCGGCACCTACCTGCGGAGCGAGATCGGGGGCCCGCTCGGAGCCGACTTCTTCATCGGCCTTCCTTCGTCCGAGGAGCCCCGGGTGGCGCGACTGGTGTCGTTCATGGAGGGCCTGAGCTCGGGCACGGCAACGCTCAGCTCTCAGCTGGGTGATGTACCCCACGCGGGACCGGACATCGCCGAACTGGCCGAGTTGGCCAAGAACTACTTCGCCCCCGGGGGACCGCTGTTCAAAGCCATGGCGGCGCCGGGCGGTGCGCTTACCGACGAAGAGGTATGGCACAGCCCCCGATTGCATGCGGCGGAGATCCCCGCCGCCAACGGCATCTGCGACGCCCGGTCATTGGCTCTTCTCTACGGCGCGTGTGTGAACGAGGTGAAGACGGCGTCAGGCCAGTCGTTCCGCATCATGTCGTCCGAGCAGGTCGATCGGGCCGTGCAGCAGCAGACCAAGGGCCCCGACGAGGTGCTCATGGGCCTGGACATCCAGTGGGGTCTCGGGTTCAACGTCAACAGCGGCATCATCAGCGCGGCGGGCCTCGGGGGTCCAAGGGCGTTCGGGCATTTCGGTATGGGGGGATCGGCGGGATGGGCGGATCCCGACTTGGAGCTGGGAATGGGGTACGTCATGAATCGAATGGACATCGGCACGACGGGAGATACCCGGAGCTTCAGGCTCATGCGCTCGTGCATCGATGCGGTGGGGAGTGCGTCGTGAACAACCTGGGACCGGTGTCGTCATGAAGGCGGCTGTCTACTACGAAACGGGTGGGCCCGAGGTCTTCCGTTACGAAGACGTTCCCGACCCCGTGCCCGGAGGACGTGACGTCTTGGTCAAGGTCGAGGCGATCAGCATCGAGGGAGGTGACACGCTCGCTCGTGCCATGGGCGAGCTCGGCGCCTTGCCCCACATCGTCGGCTACCAGTGTGCCGGGACGGTGATCGCCACCGGGAACGACGTGGAGGGATTCGCCGTGGGTGACCGGGTCGTGACTGTAGGCCTCGACGGGTCGCACGCAGAGCTCCGGGCCGTTGCCACGCCATTTTGCTGGCCGGTGCCACCCGGCCTCTCGACCGAAGAGGCGGCGTGTGTGCCGGTGCCTTTCGGGACGGCCGACGACTGCCTCTTCGAGTTCGGACGACTGCAAGCGGGAGAGACCGCGCTGGTGCACGCCGGCGGGAGCGGAGTCGGGATCGCCGCCATTCAGATGGCGAGTCGGGCCGGGGCGCGGGTGCTCGCCACCGCGTCCAGCGACGAGAAACTGTCTCGCCTCGCTGCGCTCGGGCTGGATGACGGGATCAACTACGCCACGACGGACTTCGTCGAGGAGGTGCGCAGGCTGACCGAGGGGCGCGGTGCCGATGTCATCGTGGACTCGGTGGGTGGCCCGACCTTGCAGGGAAGTCTGCGCTGTCTCGCCTACCGGGGCCGGTGCGTCACCGTCGGGGACGCCGGTCGACGTGGCGGCGAACAGTTGGATGTTTCGACGTTGCGCCCCAACAACCAGAGCTTGATCGGGGTCTTCCTCGGCGCCGAGCTGTTCTTGAACCCTCGGACGCATGCCATGATCGCCCGCCATTTCGACGAAATCGCCTCGGGCTCGCTGCAGGTGGTCATCGACCGGCGCTTCGCCCTGTCCGAGGCGGCGCAGGCGCATGCCTACATCGAGAGTCGCCAATCGTTTGGTCGGGTCCTCCTCGTCCCGTGACGGGTTGCCTGCGAGTGGGATCGTGACCGAGATCGCCCTTCCCTATTTCGTGTCCTTTCCGGCCGCAGCCCCCCCGTGGCCCGGGGTCGTCGTCCTCCACGAGGGAAACGGGATCAGCCCCCAATTGCTCCGACTGTGTCAGCGCCTCGCCGCCGAGGGATACGCGGCGATCGCCCCCGACCTGTTCTTCCGAGCGGGAGGCACCGAGGCGGGCGACTTCGCCACGCTCATCGGGTCGCTCGACCGTTCGCTGACACGAAGCGACATCGTGGCGTCTTCTGACCTGCTGCGCCGTGAGGGCGCCTCGTCGGTGGGGGTGATCGGTTTCTGCATGGGAGGGCTCTTGGCCTACCGGACGGCCGTGGTCGGCGACGGGTTCGATGCTGCGGTCGGGTTCTACGGTGCGGGCATCTCGGCCGAGACCGGGGAGCCGGCGTGTCCCACGCTGCTCGTGTTCGGCGGAGAGGACCAGTACATCTCTCCGGCCGACATCGAGATGGTGCGCAGCCGACACCCCCAGACGGTCGTCTACCCCGGAGCGGGCCACGGGTTCATACGCGACGGATCGTCGAGCTACGACCAGGCCGCTGCGCTCGACGCCTGGAGTCGCATGCTCGGGTTCTTCACCGAGCACCTGCTCTGATCGGCGGCGGCGTCCGGGAGCAACGCGACGTCATGACGACGCGGAGACGTGCAGGACGGCCGCGCCGGTGAGGCGGTCACCGGCGAGGTCGGCGAGGGCCCGGTCTGCGTGCTCGAGGAGGTACGGCGTCGTCGTGGCGACGATGCCCATACGCGTGGCCACCCGGAGGAACTCCTCGCCGTCGCGCCGGGTGTTGGCGGTGACGCTGCGGATCTCGCGTTCGTTGAAGAGGTGGTCCTGGTATCGCAGCGGAGGGACGTCGGTCAGATGGATCCCCGCGATGACGAGGACACCTCCTCGGTCGAGGGCGGCCATTGCCGCTGGCACGATCTCACCCGCCGGCGCGAAGAGAATGGCGGCGTCGAGCGGTACCGGAGGTGTCGCCTCAGCCGGGCCTGCCGAAGCCGCTCCGAGGTCGAGTGCGAGACGTCGGGCGTCTTCGGATCGGGTCATGACGTGGAGCTCGGCGCCTTCGTGCAATGCCACCTGGGCGGTGAGATGCGCTGAGCCCCCGAACCCGTAGATCCCCAGGCGCCCGCCGGGGCGCAGACCGGTCCGCCTCAGGGCGCGGTAGCCGATGATTCCGGCGCACAGCAACGGCGCCGCCTGGTCATCGGACAGGCCGTCGGGTATCCGATAGCCGTAGCGCTCGTCGACGACGGCCGCCTCCGCGTACCCGCCGTCATGGTCCCAACCGGTGAAGGTTGCCTGGACGCAGAGATTCTCGTCACCCCGTCGACAGAACTGACAACGTCCGCACGTTCCGGCCAGCCAAGCGATGCCCACCCTGTCTCCCACGGCGAAGCGCGAAGAGCCGGGACCGAGCGCGTCGACGTACCCCACGATCTCGTGGCCCGGTACGACGTTGCTTCGATGCACCGGAAGGTCTCCCTCGGAGACGTGGAGATCGGTTCGGCACACACCGCATGTCGACACGGCCACCCGGACCTGCCCCGGCCCGGGGCGCGGAGGGTCACGGTCGACCATGCGCAGAGGCGTGTCGGCCAAGGGACCGGGTGAGACCACCTCCCAGGCGCGCACGGGTCCATGGTCGCGCCCGTCGGCCGCGGCCGCATGCAGCCGGGCAGGCTACGTTCTCGCCGTGGGGGTTCGAGCCGCAGTGTGGGACCTCGGGAGCAGCTCGTTCCACCTTCTGGTGTGTGAAGCGGGGCCGCGTGACTCTCTTACGCCGGTGCTGCACCGGCGGGCGCTTTTGAACCTCGGCCTGAGCGTGGGGGAGCGCGGGAACATTCCCCGGGACCGGATCGCGGCGTCGGTGGCGGCCGCCAAGCGGCTGCGGGCGGGGCTGGCCGAAGCTCGAGCCGACATCGTCGTCGCCTTGGCTACGGCCGCGCTGCGCGATGCGGCCAACAGCTCCGAGGTCGTCGAACGCCTGGAACGGGTGGTCGGGGCCGACGTCCTCGTCCTCGGCGGGGAGGAGGAGGCCCGTCTCTGCTTCATCGGGCAGTGCGCGGGGGTGTGGACGAGCCCCGGCCCGACGTTGGGGATGGATCTGGGGGGTGGCAGCCTCGAAGCGGCCGTCGGGGACTCCGAGCACCTCGCCGTGGCCATGAGCGCGGCGATCGGCCCGGCCCGGCTCCGGGGCGAGCTCGGCACCGGTGACCCACTGTCGGTCGCCGATCAGATGGCGCTGCGAGCCCGCACGGCCGAGGCCATGGCGCCGATCACTGCCGCGGTCTCGGGCCACGGAGGAGTTACTGATCGGACGGTCGTGAGCGGCGGGACGGTGCGCGCCCTGGCTCGGCTGGCCACCGCACGGGCCCGGCGGAGGCCCTCCGCGGGTCCCGGTGAGGTCAACCAGGTCGAGCTTCCCGCCAGTCAGGTCCTCGAGCTCGCCGATCAGTTGGCGAAGCTCGACCTGCGGGCCCGCCTGGCGCTTCCGGGGATGCAGCCCCGCCGGGCGCCGCTGCTCCCGGTCGGCGCCGCCGTCTTGGCCACGGTCGCGTCCGAGCTGG
Source organism: uncultured Acidimicrobiales bacterium (assembly GCA_963846125.1). GTDB lineage: Bacteria > Actinomycetota > Acidimicrobiia > Acidimicrobiales > UBA8190 > Chersky-840. The sequence goes on along the minus strand of CAWJUR010000003.1, from coordinate 965,129 downwards.
GGGTGGGACGGTTCGTGGTCAGTGAATGGGGTCTACGCGAAGGGGCGATCCTCGACGCGCTGCACCACCGTTGAGCCCACCGTTGAGTCGCACCTGTGACACCGGCGTGGTCGACAGCGCCTCGAGCACGACGAGCGCTTGCGGTGACGCCGGGCCGGTCAGGTCCGGGCAGGCATGACGCCCAACCGTGCGGGGCCTACGTCGTTTTCTTGCCCAAGATCCTGTTCATCTTGGTGCCGCACGTGGGACAGGTCCCCTGCGCGGCCCGACGACCGTTCGCGAGCTCGACTTCCTGACCCTCGAACTGCCGCTTTTCACGGCATTTCACACAGTAACCCTCGTACGAAGCCACGCTCGTCCTCCTCACTGTGCGCCCCGCCAGATATCGAGTTGAAGCTATCGCCGGGTTTCGCACCACACGCGGATGGTAGGCACGAAGGCGGCACCGACGGCGACGGAGGTGGCCTTTGACCTGCTTGACCAGGGAGAGGCGGCTCCACGGTGACGCCTAGGGGGCCTGCGGAGGCGGTCGGGGCGCTGGCCCGAGGGGCGCAGGGTTGCCACACTGGACAGAGACTGGGAGCCGTCCGAGTCGGTCTCCACGCCGAGAAGGGATGTCGTGATGCCGGGAACAGAGGAGTCGGTCGTCGCCATCCTCGATGAGGAGTGGAGCGCCATCGACACCTTGGCTCAAGGCCTCGCCGACGAGGAGTGGGAGCTGCCGTCGGAGTGTCCCGGGTGGACGGTGCGCGACGTGTTGTCGCACCTGATCGGCATCGAGCGCGTGCTGCTCGGCGAAGCGGCGCCACCGCCCCTCACGGAGTTGCCGCCCCACGTCGAGAACGAAGTCGGAGCGCGAAACGAGGCGTGGGTGGCGCTACGACGCTCACGCCCGGGCCCCGAAGTCCTGCAGGAATTTCAACAGGTCACGGCGCGGCGCATCGTGGATCTGCGGTCATGGCCGCAGTCCCGCTTCGACGAGATCGGCCCGAGCCCCGTCGGCGAGGTTCCCTATCGCGAGTTCATGCACGTGCGGGTCATGGACTCCTGGGTGCACGAGCAGGACATCCGGGTGGCCACGGCCCGACCCGGTCACGACTCGGGACCTGCTGCGCAGCTCTCGATCGACCGCCTGTGCGCGGCAATGCCATTCGTCGTGGGCAAGCAGGCGGGAGCGCCCGAAGGAGCCTCGGTCCGGTTCGAACTGCGCGGTCCGCTGTCGCGCCGCATCGACGTCGTCGTGCGCGACGGTCGGGCCAAGGCGGGCACGGAGTTCGACGGGCAACCGACCGCGTCTCTCGACATGGACATCGAGGTCTTCTGGCGCCTGACGTGCGGCCGGGTCGAGGGAAAGGCAGCTCTACTCGCCGGGCTCGTCGATATCGGCGGTGACGACGGCCTCGCATCGCGTGTGCTCGATGCTATGGCGTTCATGATCTGACGACGCTCACGGTCCGTGGCGGTCTTCCGTGTGCGACGGGCACAGGACGGGGGCTTGTAGACTCTGCCTTCCTTATGCGCGCCACCGCAGAGCAGGTCGAGGGCAACAGAGTTCGCCTCTCCGTCGAAGTCGACGAAGCCGAGGTGGACCAAGCACTCGACGCCACCGTTCGTCGCCTGTCCACCCAAGTGCGGGTTCCGGGCTTTCGTCCCGGCAAGGTGCCGCGCCAGGTTCTCGAGGCACGGCTCGGAGGTGCCAGTGCGTTACGCCAACAGGCACTGAGCGATGCGCTTCCCGATCTGTATGCGCGCGCCGTCGTCGACACCGAAGTCGACCCGATCGCTGCTCCGGAGATCGATATCAAGTCCGGCGAGGACGGAGGTCCGGTGACCTTCGACGCCGTCGTCGAGATCCGACCTACGGTGTCGATCGCCGGGTACGGCGGGTTGCAGGTGACGCTTCCCGGCATCGAGGTCTCCGACGAGGAGATCACGGCCCAGGTCGACCGGTTGCGCGACCAGTCCGGCGAGCTCACCTCGGTGGGCCGCGCCGCGCGCGACGGGGATCACGTGTCGATCGACCTCCACGGGTCGCGCCAACGCGGCGAGGACCTGCACGTCGAGGACTACCTCTACGAGGTGGGCAGCGGCGCCGAGATCGAGGGCCTCGACGAACAGCTTCGTGGCGCCAAGACGGGCGACATCTTGCAGTTCTCCGCACCGGTCCGCACCGATGATGCCGAAGAGGAAGCGCAGATCCGGGTGCTCGTGAAGGACGTCAAGGAGAAGATTCTCCCCGAGCCCACCGACGAGTGGGCCGCGGAGGCTTCCGAATTCGACACCTTGGAAGCCCTACAGGTCGATCTGCGGGGTCGGCTCCGGCAGCTCAAGTTGGTCCAGGCTCAGCTCGCGCTGCGCGAGCGCACCGTCGACGCGCTCGTGGGGCTCGTCGCCGAGGACCCCCCCGAGTCCCTCGTCGAGGAGGAGGTCCGGGAGCGGCTTCATGATCTCGGGCACCGCCTCGAGGCGCGTCACCTCACCGTCGAGCAGTTCCTGCAGGCGTCGGGCCGCGGCGAGGGAGAGCTGCTCGGGGAGATCCGCGCCGACGCCGCTCGGGCCGTTCGCCTCGACCTGGCCCTGCGGGCCCTGGCTGACGCCGAAGACGTCCAGGTCACCGACGAGGAGCTGGACGAAGCCATCGGAGAGATGGCCCAGCAGGCAGGCACGAGCGCGGCCGACTTACGGCGCCGACTCGACCGCGCAGGCAGGCTGCCCGCGGTACGCTCCGACAGGAGGAAGTCCAAGGCACTGACCTGGCTCTTCGACCAAGTAGACCTGGTCGACGAAGACGGAAAACCCCTGTCCAGGGACGACTTGCACGTGGACGTCGCAGCACAGGGAGCAGGTGACGCCGGTAACGGCGGCCAGGAGGGCACCACCGTCGAGGGCGGGCCCGGCGAGCAAGGGAGCGAGGACGTGCAGGCTGAGGAACGATCCACGGCGGAGGCCGAAACGTGAGGGTCACAGGCAACGCGCAGGGCTATCTCGTGCCCACGGTGATTGAGCAGACGAGCCGGGGCGAGCGTGGATACGACCTCTACTCCCGCTTGCTCAAGGAGCGCATCATCATCCTCGGGACACCCATCGACGACACCGTCGCCAACCTGATCTGCGCTCAGATGCTCTTTCTGGAATACGAGGAGCCGGACAAGGACATCCACCTCTACGTCAATTCGCCAGGTGGGGACATCACCGCCCTCTTCGCCATCTACGACACCATGAAGTTCGTGAAGCCCGACGTGTCGACGTTCTGTTTCGGCCAGGCCGCATCGGCGGCGGCTGTGCTGCTGGCGGCGGGCGCCAAGGGCAAGCGATTCGCCCTGCCACACGCTCGGATCCTCCTCCATCAACCCTGGGGCGGAGCAGCCGGCCAGGCCAGTGACATCGAGCTGCAGGCCAAAGAGATCATCCGGATGCGTGACCTCCTGAACTCGATGATCTCCGACGACACCGGGCAGGCCCCTGACAAGATCGCCCGTGACACCGATCGGGATTTCGTGATCACCGCCGATGAGGCCGTCGCATACGGGCTGATCGACGAGGTGATCACCACCCGTGATGCCGTGGGTGCAGCCGAAGCCGTCGGCGCGGCGTAGGCTCGTACAGGGACGAAGGGGGTAACGGTGGCGAAGTTCGGGGACGGCGGAGACCTCGTCAAGTGCAGTTTCTGCGGCAAGTCCCAGAAGCAGGTCAAGAAGCTGATCGCCGGGCCCGGCGTCTACATCTGTGACGAATGCATCGACCTCTGCAACGACATCATCGCCGAGGAGCTCGCCGAGACACCGGAATTCTCCTTCGAGGAGCTCCCCAAGCCCGCGTGAGATCTTCGACTTCCTGAACGACTACGTGATCGGCCAGGAGTACGCCAAGAAGATCTTGTCGGTGGCGGTCTACAACCACTACAAGCGCGTCCAGGCCGGGACGGCCCAGGCGTCCGAGGTCGAGTTGGCGAAATCCAACATCCTCCTGCTCGGCCCCACCGGTTGTGGCAAGACGCTCTTGGCCCAGACTTTGGCCCGGATGCTCAACGTGCCCTTCGCCATCGCGGACGCCACGGCGCTGACCGAGGCCGGGTACGTGGGCGAGGACGTCGAGAACATCCTTCTCAAGCTGATCCAAGCGGCCGACTACGACGTCAAGCGGGCCGAGACCGGGATCATCTACATCGACGAGATCGACAAGATCGCCCGCAAGAGCGAGAACCCCTCGATCACCCGTGACGTGTCGGGGGAAGGTGTGCAGCAGGCCCTTCTGAAGATCCTGGAGGGGACGACCGCCTCGGTGCCACCTCAAGGCGGCCGCAAGCACCCCCATCAAGAATTCATCCAGATCGACACGACCAATATCCTGTTCATCTGCGGTGGGGCGTTCGCGGGGCTCGACAAGATCATCGAAAGCCGCATCGGCCGCAAGGGCATCGGCTTTCGGGCCGAGGTGCGCCGCAGCACCGAAGCCCGTGACAGCGAGGTGCTTCGACACGTCCTGCCCGAAGACCTGATCAAGTTCGGGCTCATCCCCGAGTTCATCGGGCGGCTCCCCGTCGTCGGTGCCGTGTCGAGTCTCGACAAGGATGCGCTCATCAGGATCCTCGTCGAGCCCAAGAACGCACTGGTGAAGCAGTATCGGCGCGTGTTCGAGCTCGACGGTGTAGAGCTCGAGTTCGGTGACGACGCCTTGGAGGCGGTTGCCGAACAGGCGTTGCTGCGCGGCACCGGCGCACGCGGTCTGCGCGCCATCCTCGAAGAGGTCCTCCTCGAGGTCATGTACGACCTCCCCAGCCGGACCGATGTCGGCAAGTGCGTCATCGACCGGGCCGTGGTGCTCGACCGCGTCCACCCGACGCTCGTACCCCAAAGTGAGCCGGCCAACAAGGTGCGTACGCGCCGGGCCGCTTCCTGACGGTCCTCCACGCGGCGTTGTCAGCCCGCATCGACGGCGACGCGCCCCGCCCCGGGCGCGACGACATGGTGGCGTGGCTCGACAGTCACACCGACTACGAGCTGTCCATGCCCACCCGGGTGGGGGCACCCACACTGGACCGCATACGCGCCTGGTGCGAACTGCTGGGTGATCCCGAGCGTTCGTGCCCCGTGGTCCACGTGACGGGCACCAACGGCAAGGGCTCGACCGCCAAGATCCTGACCGAGTTGTTCATGGCCGACGGCCTGACCGTCGGCACGTACACGAGCCCCAATTTGACTCGGGTCAACGAACGCCTGGCCCGCAACGGCGAGCCCATCGACGATGACGAACTGGCCCAGGTGCTCGGGTCGCTGGCCGCGCCTGGAGCCCTTGATCCCAGAACGGACCACCCGCTTCGAGCTCCTCACCGCAGCGGCCTTTCGCTGGTTCGCCGACAGCCCCGTGGACGTCGCCGTGGTCGAAGTCGGGCTCGGAGGCCGCTGGGATGCCACCAACGTCGTCGAGGCTGACGTGGCGGTCATCACCAATGTGACCTACGACCACGTGGAGATCCTGGGCCCGACCCTGCGCGACATCGCCACCGAAAAGGCCGGGATCATCAAGCCGGGGTGTCGCGTCGTGGTGGGCGAGACCGATCCCGAGCTGCTGGCCGTCTTCACGGCCGCGGCCGAGGAGCAGGGGGCGGTCGAGACCTGGGTGCGGGGAGTGGAGTTCCAGTGCGTCGAGAACCAGGTGGCGGTGGGCGGGCGACTTCTTGACCTCCGCACGCCCGCGGCGCGCTACCCGGAGGTGTTCCTGTCGCTGCACGGAGCCCATCAGGGCGACAACGCGGCCTGCGCGGTGGCAGCCGCGGAAGCGTTCTTCGGTGCCCCGCTCGCGCCGGAGGTGGTCGAGCACGCCCTGGGCTCGGTGCAGGTCCCGGGACGGATGGAGATCATCTCCCGAGCACCGGTGATCGTCCTCGACGGGGCCCACAACGTGGCGGGCGCGCAGGCACTGGGACGCGCCCTCGCCGCCGAGCTCGCGCCTGGCGAGGAAACGATCGCCTTGATCGGCATGCTCCAAGGCCGGGACCCCAGCGCCATGCTCGAGGCCCTGCGTCCGGCCGGGGTCACGACGGTGGTGGCGTGCACGGCGCCGTCGCCGAGGGCGATGCCGGCCGCGTCCATTGCCGAGGCGGCCCGAGCACTGGGTTTCCAGGCCCTGGCCGCCGACACCGTGGCCGACGGCCTGACTCTGGCGCGGGCCCGGCTGTCTCCGGAGGGGACGCTCATCGTGACGGGTTCGCTGTATGTGGTGGCCGATGCCCGGGCCATCCTGGTGGGATCGACCGCATGGGCCGACCCCGGTAGCCTCTCCGAGCCATGAATCGCACTCTTGTGATCTGTAAGCCTGACGCCGTCGAGCGTGGTCTCGTCGGCGAGCTCGTCGGTCGCCTGGAGCGCAAGGGGCTGCGGCTCGTGGCGGCCCAGCTCCGCCAGATCGACGAGGCCACGGCGTCCGAGCACTACGAAGAGCACCACGGCAAGCCCTTTTACGGCGACCTGGTCGGATTCATCACACGCTCGCCGTCGATGGTGCTGGTGGTGGAAGGTCCCGAGGACACCTGGAGCATCGTCCGCACCTTGATGGGGTCGACGAACCCCGCCGAGGCGCCGCCGGGGACCATACGCGGCGATCTCGGGACGCTGCTGACGGAGAATCTCGTCCATGGATCGGACTCCGCCGAGTCCGCGGCGCGCGAGATCGCCATCTTTTTCCCGGAAATGGCCTGACGTCTCGGTCCGGGGCGCCTCGATGTCGCGACGTCGCAACGCCGCGCAGGCCCGCCACCTCGCCTTGTGTGGTCGAGTGGAGTCCCGTAGCCTGGGCCGGAACCCCCAATACAGAGGCGGGAGGCCGCCCGGATTCGGCGACGGTCCCCGCTCCATCAAGAGGTAGATCGACGTCATGCGCGACAACCGGTTCTTCTTGCTCGGCCGCGATATGGCCGTCGACCTCGGCACTGCGAACACGCTCGTGTACGTGCGCGGTCGCGGCATCATCCTGAACGAGCCGTCGGTCGTGGCGGTGAACGTCAAGGACGGTCGTCCCCTCGCCGTCGGTGCCGAGGCCAAGCGCATGATCGGCCGCACCCCCAGTCACATCCAGGCCATCCGTCCCTTGAAGGACGGCGTCATCGCCGACTTCGAGATCTGCGAGAAGATGTTGCGCTACTTCATCCAGCGCGTACACCAGCGTCGCTTTGCCAAGCCGCGCATGGTCATCTGCGTCCCCTCGGGGATCACGGGTGTCGAGCAGCGCGCCGTCATGGAGGCTGCGGAGTACGCGGGAGCCCGCAAGGCCTACATCATCGAGGAGCCGATGGCAGCTGCGATCGGCGCGGGACTACCCGTGCACGAGCCGACGGGCAACATGGTCGTGGACATCGGAGGTGGCACCACCGAAGTGGCCGTCATCTCGCTGGGCGGGATCGTCACGAGCCAGTCGGTGCGCATCGGCGGTGACGAGCTCGACGAGGCGATCATCTCCTACATCAAGAAGGAGTACAGCCTCGCCCTGGGCGAGCGCACGGCCGAGGAGATCAAGATCGCACTGGGCTCCGCGTTCGCGCTCGAAGAGGAGCTCCACGCCGAGATCCGGGGCCGGGACTTGGTCACGGGCCTTCCCAAGACCGTGGTGGTCTCCACCGAGGAGATTCGCAAGGCCATCGACGAGCCGGTGTCGGCCATCATCGACGCCGTCAAGGTGACCCTCGACAAGACGCCGCCCGAGCTGGCCGCCGACATCATGGAGCAGGGGATCGTGCTGACCGGCGGCGGGGCCCTGCTGCACGGTCTCGACGCCCGGCTGCAAGAGGAGACGGGGATGCCCATCGTGGTTGCCCGTGATCCCCTCAATTGCGTGGCGATCGGCAGTGGCCAGTGCCTCGAGGAGTTCGAAGCGCTCAAGCAGGTCCTCATCACGTCCTCTGCCGGGTGATGGGCGTCCGCGCCAGGCGCGGCCCTTGCTTCGCCACCGCTGATCGGGACCGCCTGTCCCGGCGGCTGCGCGCCGGCGGAGCCGGCACCCCTTCCTGAGAGCGGTCCTGCATGCCGAGGAGGACACGGCGGGCGAGGGGAGCACGGCGGGGCATGACGATCGGGCTGCTCGTGCTGGCGTCGATCGCCATCATCACCCTCGACTACCGGGGCCAAGCCCACGGTGTCATCTCCGGAGCCAAGCGCGGCGCTCATGACGCCTTCGCACCGTTGCAACGGGGTGTCGATGCCATCGCTCGTCCCGTGGGCAGCTTCTTGTCCGGTGCCGTGCACGGCAGCGACCTCGAGGCCCAGAACGCCAAGTTGCGGCGCGAGATCGGCGCCCTGCAGCGACAGAGCCTGATCTCCCAGGTCGGCGCGCAATTCGTTGCGTGCCCTGCAGCGTCTCGACCAGTTGCCGTGGATCGGCGGTACGCCCGCCGTCACCGCGCAGGTCACCGCGCTCGGCCCGTCGGACTTCGCCGCCACCGTCGAGCTCGACAAGGGCAGCACCAGTGGTGTCGCCGTCGGCATGCCCGTCGTGGGCGGTGCGGGCCTTGTCGGTCAGGTCATCGTGGTGTGGTCGTCAGGATGCACGGTGCGCCTCGTCACCGACGTCGACTCGTCGGTCGGAGTGCGGTTCGGGTCGGGGGGAAACCTGGCCCTGGTCCAGGGATCGGGCCTGGGCAGAAATCTGGCCGTGAACCTCATCGCCCCCGGCACGGCACTGCACAAGGGAGAGGTGCTCACCACGAGCGGCTTGCAACATGCACAGTTCCCCGCCGACATCCCTGTCGCCAGTGTGACGTCGTTCTCCTCGACACCGTCGGCCACCCAGGAGACGGTGTCGGCCCGACCCCTCGCCGATCTGGCCGTCTTGCAGTACGTCGACGTGCTCCAGTGGCAGCCCTCGCCGTGATCCGGTCCGGCGCCGCCACGCGCGTCGGGAGGACTCGCTGACCACCGCCGATGTGGCTCGTTCCACGATCGTGATCGCGGTCGTGCTCGTCATCCAGCACACGCTCCTCGACTCGGTCCGGGTCGGGGGAGCGCACCCCGACCTGATGCTGCTCCTGCCCGTCGCGGCCGGCTACGCGGCGGGCCCGGACCGGGGGGCGGTCTTCGGGTTCATCACCGGCCTGGTGGCCGACCTGTTCCTGCCCACCCCCTACGGCCTCTCCGCCCTGGTGGGCTGCCTCCTGGGCTACTCCACCGGCATGGCGACCCGGGGACTGGTGCGCAGCTCGTGGTGGTTGCCGCCCGTGGTGGCGGTGGCCGCGACAGCCGCCGGCATGGGGACGTACGCGATCCTGGGGGCCGTGCTCGGCGACCCGGGGATGCTCAAGGACCTATCTGGTGCCCGCCCTCGTGGTGGGGACGCCCTCGGCGGCGCTGCTGGCCGTGCCCGTCCTGCGCTTCGTGGCCTGGGCGGTGCCCGAGCCCGGGCCCGAGCCACGGTGCCGGCGCCGGGGTGGGAACTGCGGTGAAGTTCCGCCGCCGGCGTTTCGCGCTGGCGCTGCGCAGCGCCGACACCCCGAGGCGCCCGCCCCGCCCGCCCCGCTCGAGATCGGGGGTCGTCTGCGCCATCCCGCTGCGGGGGCCGCGCTTCTATCCCGAAGCCGAAGACCCCTCGCCCGGAGCGCACCCAGGAGCCCAGCGGGCCTCGCATGCGGCCCCGTCGATCGGTCGTCGACCGGGTGATGACCGTCAGCGAGCCTTCGGCACCGCGTACCGTGATCCGGTTGCGCGTGCTCGGCGTCGTGGTGGCCGCGCTGTTCTCGCTCATGTTCATCCGTCTGTGGTACCTCCAGGTCCTCGACACCTCGGCGTACTCCAAGACCGTGACCGCCAACCAGGTCCGCACCCGTCGAGGTCCCCGCGCCGCGCGGGCTGATCACCGACCGCAACGACAACATCATCGTGGGCGACCAGGTGACCCAGGACATCACGTTGTCGCGGGTGGCGGCCCAGGAGCACCCCGCCGTGGTGGGACAGCTCGCCGCTCTGCTCGGGATCTCCTCGGCGCAGATCGAGGCCGACCTCGCCAACGTCCAGTACAGCCTGTACAAGCCGGTCCCGATCCTCGAGAATGCGCCGCTGTCCGACGTGCTCTACATCGGCGAGCACGCGTCGATGTTCCCCGGCGTGTCGACGGTCGCCGACACCAACCGCACCTATCCCCTCGGGCAGACGGGCGTGCAGATGCTCGGGTACGTCGGGCAGATCTCGAGCACCCAGCTCCAGGCGCATCCAGTCCGCAGGGCTACCAACTCGGCGACCTCTACGGGCAGAGCGGGCTCGAGAACCAGTACCAGGCGGCGCTGCGGGGTCGACCCGGCATCGACAAGGTCGAGGTCGACGCGCACGGGCAGGTGGTGGGCAGCCTGGGAGAGACGCCGCCGACGTCGGGCGACGATGTGTCACCAACATCGACTCGGGGCTCGAGCAGACCTGCAACAGGCGCTCGACGCCGAGATCGCGTCGCTCAAGGGGAAGTCCACCGAAGGCGCCGCCGTCGCGCTCGACCCCCAGACCGGCGCCGTGCTCGCCCTCGTGTCCTCACCGACCTATGACCCCACGTGGTGGACGAACGGGATCTCCACCGCCCACTTCCACCAGATCCAGGCCACGGGCGCCCAGAACAACAACGCCATCCAGGGCCTCTACACCCCGGGATCGACGTTCAAGTTGGCCACCGCCACCGCCGCGCTGCAGACGGGCCTCATCTCAGCCCGAGCTCCACCTTCAACGACACCGGCGCCTACACCGTCCCCGGTTGTGCAAGACGGGAGGGGCGGGATGCGTCACCTACCACGACAACGAGGGAGAGGTCGGCGGCAGGATCAACGTGTCCCAGGCGCTCACGGTGTCGAGCGACATCTTCTTCTACAACCTCGGCGTCCAGTTCTGGAACGACTACAAGGCCACCAGCAGTACGGCGAGACGCCGATCCAGAACGCGGCGGCGCAGCTCGGCTACGGCGACGTCACCGGGATCGACCTCCCCAACGAGACCCACTTCGCCCGCGTGGACTCGCCGAAGGTGGTCGAGCGCGAGCACGCCCAGGACCCCAAGGACTATCCCAACAGCGGGTGGTTCACCGGGAACAACCTCGAGCTCGCCTTCGGCCAGGGCGGCACGGTGATCACGCCGCTCGAACAAGCCGTCGCCTATGCCACCTTCGCCAACGGCGGCACCCGCTACGTCCCCGAGGTCGCGGCCGGCATGGTCAACGCCCATGGCAAGGTGGTACGGACCATCGCCCCCAAAGTCGCCGGGCAGGTCACCTTCTCGACCGCCAACTACCAGGCCATGCTCAGGGGGTTCGAGGGAGTGGTCCAGAACTCCAAGGGCACCGCCGCTCCGGCCTTCGCCGGCTTTCCGTTGTCGACCTTCCCCGTGGCGGGCAAGACCGGGACGGCGACGACCAACGAGCAGCAGCCCAACTCGTGGTTCGTGGGCTGGGGGCCGCTGCCCAACCCCCAGTACCTGATCGCGGTGGTGGTCCAGGGCGGCGGGTTCGGTTCCCAGGCTGCCGCCGCCGGTGGCCCGCCAGGGCTTCGACTACCTCGTGGCGCACCCCGAGGCCCCGACCCACGTCGGTGCGGCCACCACCCCGGCCGTCCCGTTGCCGACCCCACCAGACCACCACGGCCACCGACGACGACCCCGGCGTCCACGACCACGACGACCTCGAAGACCACCACCACAGCCCAGGGCTCTGGGTGCCACCCGGCGCCGAGGCGGTCGGGGAGCGCTCTAGACTCCTCGGGCACATGACTTCTCTGTGGCCACGGATCGAGCCTCTCCTGGCCCAGGTCACGAAGCCCGCCCGGTACATCGGTGGTGAGCTCGGGGCGCAGCGGCCCGTCCACGGGCCCGAGCGGGTGGCCTGGCTCTTGCTCTACCCCGACACCTACGAGATCGGGCTGCCGAACCAGGGCCTCCAGATCCTGTACGAAATACTGAACGAGCGTCACGACGCCGTGGCCGAGCGTGCCTACGCACCCTGGACCGACATGGAAGCGGCCATGCGCGCCGCCTCGGTCCCGCTGTTCTCTCTGGAGGGCAGCCTGGCGGCGGGGGAGTTCGACGTCCTGGCGTTCAACCTCTCGGCCGAGCTCGACCTACACCAACGTGCTCAACCTGGTCGACCTGGCCGGGGTGCCCGTGCGGGGCGCGGATCGTGGCGCCTCGCATCCCCTGGTGGTGGCGGGGGGCCACTGTGCCTTCAACCCCGAGCCGCTGGCCGACTTCGTCGACGCCTTCGTCCTCGGTGACGGCGAGGAAGCGGTCGGGGACCTGACCGAGGTGATCGGGTCGTGGCGGGCGTCCGGGGGCGCACGCCGCGACGACCTTCTGCGGGCCCTGGCGTCGGTACCCGGGGTGTACGTCCCCTCGTGCTACGAGCCGAGCTACGAGGAGGGACGGCTCGACCGGGGTGACGACCCCGCGCGGCGGGCGTCCCCGAACGCGTCGAGAAGCGGACGATCGCAGATCTGGGGGAGTGGCCCTATCCCAAGCAGCAGTTGGTACCGCTGATCGAGGTCGTCCACGACCGTCTCAATGTCGAGGTGTTCCGGGGTTGTACGCGGGGGTGTCGCTTCTGTCAGGCCGGGATGATCACCCGGCCCGTGCGCGAACGCCCCGCCGAACAGGTGGACCAGATGGTCCGTGACGGTCTCGACCGCACGGGATACGACGAGGTCACGCTGACGTCGCTCTCGAGTGCGGACTTCTCGGGCATCGGCGACGTGGTGTCCTCGATCATCAACGACCCCGAGTGCTCGGGTCAGGTGTCGGTGAGCCTTCCCAGCCTGCGGGTCGACGCCTTCACCGTCGGACTGGCGGCCGAGATCCAGAAGGTGCGGCGCACCGGGCTCACGTTCGCCCCCGAGGGCGGCACGTGGCGGATGCGGCAGGTCATCAACAAGCTCATCCGGGAAGAGGACCTCTACGCGGCCGTCGACGCCGCGTTCTCCCAGGGCTGGAGACGCGTGAAGCTGTACTTCCTCATCGGCCTGCCCACCGAGACCGACGAGGACGTGCTGGGCATCACCCGCCTGGCGGGCGCCTGTGCCGAGATCGGACGGCGCTATCACCACAACGTGACCGTCACCGCGTCGGTGGGTGGTTTCGTCCCCAAGGCGCACACGCCGTTTCAGTGGTTCGGCCAGAACACGATGGAGGAGCTGCGCCGCAAGGTCGGGCTTTCTCAAGGACGCCGCCCGCCGCACCCGCGGCCTGACGCTGCGTTGGCACGATCCCGAGGCCACGGCGGTGGAGGGGCTCGTGAGCCGGGGCGACCGGCGCATGGGTGCGGTGATCGAACACGTCTGGCGCCACGGTGGCACGTTCCAGGAGTGGTCCGAGCACTTCGACCTCGAGCTGTGGACCAACGGGCTCGAAGCGGCCGGGCTCGACTTCGCCGACACCGTGTTCCGCCACCGCGACGAGCACGAGGTCTTGGCCTGGGACCACGTCTCTGCCGGGCTGCACCGCGACTTCTTGTGGCAGGACTTCCAAGAAGCGCTGGCCGAACACGGCCTCGAGGACTGCCGCTGGACCCCGTGCTACGACTGCGGCGCCTGCACCGGGCTCGGGGTCGAGCACATGGTGGCCTCGGCGGTGCCGCCCGCAGGCGGGAGTCAGGGCACCGGGCCAGGACCTGGCCACGGGGGGCGCCGTGCCGGTCCGGTTCCTCGAGACGGCCGGGGCCGCTGTGGCGGCGGGCTCGACCGGGGACCGCCTCCCGTGAAGGTCCGCGCCCGCTTCACCAAGGTCGGCAAGGTGCGGTGGACGAGTCACCGCGACGTGGCGCGGATGTGGGAGCGGGCCCTGCGCCGCGGGCGGGATGCCGGTTTCCTACACGGCGGGGTTCACGCCCCGACCGCAGCTGAGCTTCGGCCTCGCCCTCCCCACCGGATGCGAGTCGATCGCCGAGTACCTCGACATCGCGCTTGACGAACCGGTCGCACCGGCGCGACCTGGCGCGAGAAGTCGGCTCGATGTTGCCCGAAGGGGTCGACGTGGTGGCAGCCGGGTCCTCGAGCCCGGCACGAACTCCCTCCAAGAAGACGTGTCCTCGTGCTTGTGGGAGATCCACGTGCCCGGGGTCGTCCCCGAGGACCTCGACGCGGCGATCGAGCGAGCGCTCGAAGCCGACTCCCTCCCCATCCAGCGCGAGCGCAAGGGACGCAACGTGGTCGACGACCTGCGTCCTTCGGTGCTGGCGTTGTCGTGTGCCGGTTCCGACGCGGACGGCGCCCTGCTCCTGGCCGAGCTCGGCACCCGACCACGCGGTGTCCGACCTGCCGAGCTCGCCCAGGCATTGGGCATAGAGCTCGGTCTTGCCCGCAGAACCTGTCAATGGATCGAGCGCGACGGCTCCCGCTGGGAGCCTCTCATGGCGGACCCCGCGGGTACCGCCGTCATCTGGGAGCGCGCCTCGTGAGAAGTACGAGAAGGGATCGTCCCCATGTCCGATACGAGCGCCGGGCAGCCGACGGCCGAGCCCACCGGCTCGCCGTCTGCACCCGCATCCCCACCGACCCCAGGGCCGCGAACGCCCCCGACGGGGTCGATGCTGCAACCCCGGAGGACTCCGCTAGCGAACGGCCCGACGCTCGACCCGGCCTCTGGCGACACGACGGCCGGCGAAGCCGGCGAAACCGCGTCCCGGCGACACTCGCGGCGGCGGGCAGCACGCACGACGTCTTCGAAGGGCCCACGCCGACGGCGCAACCGCGCGCCCCAACGCGGCGCGCCCGGCGGGCGCCACGGCGCCGGATGCCGTCGCCGATCCCGACGACGACGAGACGCCGGTCGTCGATGACGATGCGCCGGTCGTCGCGGACCACAAGGTGACGGTCGTCGAGGACCACGGCACGCCGGTCGTCGACGACGACAACGAGCCCGCCGTCGACGACGGGGTCGCTCCCCCCGCCGAAGCTCCGCCCCGCCCCCGGGGGCCGAACGCAAACGCCCCGCCGAGCGCCCCCGCATCGGCGACACCCGGCCGGCGCGCCCGGTGGCGGCGCCGGTGGCGCCCTTGCCGGTCGCACCCGTGCCCGTGACACCGCCCCCCGCCAAGGCGGCCAAGCCCGCACCGCGCCCCGGTCGTGGCGACGCGGTCCCGGTCGAGCGAGGCCGATGGCGACGAGGACGACCAGGAGGCGGCGGACGACCAAGGCGTCGGGCGGAAGGTCGCGACGTCGCAGCGGCCGGGAGCGCCGGGGCCGACCCGTCGGCCGCTACCTCATGTGCGTCCATGTGCGTCCCGCATGCCACCCAGATCGCCGTGCTCGAGGGCCGGACCCTGGTCGAGCACTACGTGTCGAGGGCGGCCGACGACGCCACCCAGATCGACGGCAACATCTACCGGGGCCGGGTCCAGAACGTCCTGCCGGGCATGGAGGCGGCGTTCATCGACATCGGCACGCCCAAGAACGCCGTGCTGTACCGGGGTGACGTCCGCTACGACGTCGACGACGTCGAAACGGCCAAGAGCGCCTCGGCGCGCATCGAGGAGATGTTGCGTCCCGGCCAGGTCATCTTGTGCCAGGTCACGAAGAACCCGATCGGGGCCAAGGGGGCGCGCCTCACCCAGGAGGTGTCGCTGCCGGGTCGGTTCGTGGTCATGGTGCCCAACTCCACGCGCCTTCGGCATCTCCAAGCGCCTCGACGACAACGAGCGCAAGCGGCTGCGCCGGATCGTCGACGAGGTCCGCCCCGCCGGCCACGGCCTGATCGTGCGCACCGCCGCCGAAGGGGCGAGCCAGGACGAGCTGCGTCACGACGTCGAACGACTGGTGGCGCTGTGGGCGGCCATCGAAGCCGAGGCCAACCGGTCGAACGCCCCGGGCCTGCTCTACCGGGAGCCCGACCTGGCCGTGCGGATCGTGCGCGAGGAGTTCAACCGCGAGTACCGCAATGTGGTCATCGACGACGAGAGCCTGTACGCGCAGGTGCGCGACTACATCGAGCAGGTGAACCCCGAGCTCGTCGACCGCGTCGAGTACTACGACCCCGTCGTCGAGAACCTTCCCATCTTCGAGCGCTTCCACGTGCACGAGCAGCTGCACAAGGCTCTCGACCGCAAGGTGTGGCTGCCCGTCGGGGGGGTCGATCATCATCGAGCGCACCGAGGCCCTCACCGTCATCGACGTGAACACCGGCAAGAACGTGGGCAAGTCGAACCTCGAAGAGACCGTCTATCGCAACAACCTCGAAGCGGCCGAGGAGATCGCACGGCAGCTGCGACTGCGCGACATCGGGGGGATCATCGTCATCGACTTCATCGACATGGAGATCCGGGACAACCGGGACCGGGTGTCCGCCGCCCTGCGCTCCGCGCTGGCCCGGGACAAGACGCGGACCCAGGTGTTCGACATCTCCGAGCTGGGCCTGGTCGAGATGACCCGGAAGCGGGTCTCCGAAGGCCTGGTGGAGTCGCTCTCGACCATCGTGCACGGTGTGCGGTGGGCGCGGGATCGTGCTCGACGACTCCCTGCTGTAGGATCGCTCGGGCTATGTATGCGGTGATCCAGAGCGGAGGCAAGCAGGAGCGTGTGGCCGAGGGCCAGCAGCTGCGCGTGGAGCTCCTCGGCGTGCCCGAGGGGAGCGAGGTCGAGCTCGTCTCCGGTGCTCGTCGTCGACGACGACCGGGTCCTGGCCACGCCCGGCGAGCTGGCCGGGACGGTGGTGGCCGCCCGGGTCGTGGGCCAGGAGCTCGGTCCCAAGATCCGAGGCTTCACGTACCAGGCCAAGGCGCGGCGCCGGCGCCGGTGGGGCCACCGCCAGCAGTACGACACCGTCGAGATCTTGTCGATCACGGTCCCCGCGGGCCGCTGAGCACCGACGCACAGGAGGCGATTCTCATGTCGAAGACCAAAGGTGGGGGATCGACCCGCAACGGCCGCGATTCGAAGTCCAAGCGACTCGGCGTGAAGGTCTACGACGGCACGACCGTTCCCGCCGGGGCGATCATCCTGCGCCAGCGCGGCACGAAGTTCCATCCCGGCGAGAACGTCGGGCGCGGTGGCGACGACACGCTGTTCGCCACCGCCGAGGGCGTGGTGAGCTTCGGCACCCGCAAGGGTCGCCGCCAGGTGAGCGTCCGCGTCGAGTCCTGAGCCGGGGCGGCCGGTCTCTCTCCTCCGGGAGGGTGTGACGGTGCCTCGTAGAATCGGAGCCGTGTCCGGGTTCGCCGACGAAGCCCAAGTCCATGTGAAGGCGGGCAACGGCGGCGCCGGCTCCGTGTCGTTTCGTCGTGAGGCGCATGTGTCCAAGGGCGGCCCCGACGGCGGGGACGGCGGCAACGGCGGCGACGTGTGGCTCGTGGCCTCGACCAATCAGGCGTCGCTGCTCGGGTTTCGCGACCATCCCCACCGTCGCGCCACCGACGGCAAGCACGGACAGGGAAAGAAGCGCCACGGCCCCCGGGGCCAGGCCCTCGAGGTGCCCGTGCCGGTCGGCACGATGGTGCGGGGCCCCGACGGGTCGGTCCTCGCCGACCTGGCCACGGCGGGGGACCGCTGGTTGGCGGCCGGGGGCGGACGGGGTGGGCGCGGCAACGCCCGCTTCCTCACCAACCGCCGGCGGGCGCCCGCCTTCGCCGAGCAGGGCGAGAAGGGTGAGGAGCGCTGGCTCGACCTCGAGCTGAAGTTGCTCGCCGACGTGGCGCTGGTGGGTTTGCCGAACTCGGGCAAGAGCACCTTGATCTCGCGCATCTCCGGCGGCGCGTCCCAAGGTCGCCGCCTATCCGTTCACCACGCTCGAGCCGCACCTGGGCGTGGTCCGCGTGGGCCGGCCCGGCGACGAGACCGAGTTCGTCGTGGCCGACGTGCCCGGCTCTGGTGGAGGGGGCGGCCGAGGGCCGCGGCCTCGGCCACCGTTTCCTCCGACACGTCGAGCGGGCCCGCGCTCTGGTGGTCCTGCTCGACCTGGCCCCCGTGGACGAGGTCTCGACGTCGGAGCAGGAGCGCATCCTGCTCACCGAGCTCGGTCGTTACCGGCCGGAGCTGCTCGAGCGTCCCCGCCTGGTGGTGGGGTCGAAGTCCGACGTCGCCCTCGACGGGAGCGACGGCGGGCCCGAGCTCACCATCTCGGCGGTCACCGGTGCCGGGATCCCCGAGCTCCTGGTCCGACTCGTGGGGATGGTCGTCGACGCGCGCGTGGCCGAGGCCATGCCCAACCGGTCCGTCGTGATCCACCGCCCGCTGTCGGAGGAGATCGAGGTCATCCGGTCCGAAGACGGCTCGTTCGTGGTCCTCGGCCGTCCCGCCCTGCGGGCGGTCGCCCTGTCGGATCTCAACGACCCCGATGCCGTCGAATACGTCCAGAGCCGCCTGCGCCGCCTCGGCGTGGAGCGGGCACTGGTGCGCGCCGGAGTGCGCGACGGTGATGTCGTGCACCTCGGTGAGCTCAGCTTCACCTACCAACGCGAGGAGGGGATCGACGGCGCCGTGGCGGAGACGCCGCTGCCCGAGATCAGGCGCTCCACGCGCCGCGGCCGGGGATCGGACCGGTGACCGAAGGCCCCCTCGCCCGCACCGTCGTGGCCAAGGTGGGGTCCTCGTCGATCACGAGTGCCGGCGGCGGTGTGGACCCGGTGGCGATCGACCGGCTGTGCGCCCAGGTGGCCGAGCTCCGCGCCCTCGGGCACAGCGTCGTCCTGGTCAGCTCGGGTGCGATCGCGGCGGGGTGGTTCGCCATGGGGGGAGGGCCCCGGCCCACCGACCCGGCCACGTTGCAGGCGGTGTCTGCGGTCGGACAGTCGAAGCTCATGCGGGTCTACGACGAGGCGTTCGCCACACGAGGACTCGCCGTCGGACAGGTGCTGCTCGCCCCGTTGGACTTCATCCACCGACAGCAGTACCTCCACGCCCGCCAGACCCTGTCCCGGCTCCTCGAGCTGGGCGTGGTCCCGGTGGTCAACGAGAACGACGCCACCTCCGACGACGAGATCCGGTTCGGTGACAACGACCGGTTGGCCGCGCTGGTGGCGCATCTCGTCGCCGCCGATCTGCTCGTGTTGCTCACCGACACCGCCGGTCTGCTCACCGCCGATCCCCGTACCACGGCCGAGGCGTCACTCATCGAGGAGGTGATCGAGGTCGATCACGAGCTCGAGATCGTGGCGGGAGGGGCCGGCAGCGCGGTGGGAAGCGGCGGCATGGCATCGAAGCTGGCCGCGGCGAAGATCGCGGCATGGTCGGGCGTCGAGACCGTCATCGCCGATGCCGGCCGGGCCGGGGTGCTGCGCGGCGTCATCGACGGGGAGCCCGGCGTGGGCACGGTGTTCCGGGCGCGGGGGCGGCGCCTGCCGGCCCGCAAGCTGTGGATCGCCTTCGCCGTCGCCGCGGCCGGGACCCTCGTCGTCGACGCCGGAGCCCGCCAGGCCCTGGTGGAACAACAAGCGTCGTTGCTCCCCGCCGGGGTGGTGTCGGTGTCGGGTCGCTTCGACACTGATGACGCCGTGGAGATTGCGGGGCCCGACGGCGTGGTCTTCGCCAAAGGCCTGGCCCGGCATCCCGCGCATCTGGTGGCGTCGTGGGCGGGGCGCCGCACCAGCGAATTGCCCGACGGCGCCGCGCCCGAGATCGTGCACCGCGACGATCTCGTGGTGTTGGGCTGAGGGCAGGGCGCGTGGCGGAGGTACCCTGGAGCATGGCCCCGCCGAGCATCGAAGACCTCGGTCGTCGCGCCAAGGCGGCGTCCCGAGTCCTGGCCGTGGCGGACGGCGCGGCCAAGAACGGCGCCCTGCGGGTGGCCGCCGAGCTGCTCGAGGAGCGGGGTGGGGAGCTGCTCGAGCACAACGGCGGCCGATCTCGACCGGGCCCGGGCCGAGGGTGCCACCGAGGTGCAGACCGACCGGCTGCGCCTCACCCGGGAGCGGGTCGCGGCGATGGCCGACAGCCTGCGCCAGGTCGCGGCGCTGCCCGACCCCGTCGGTGAGGTGGTCGAGGGGTGGGTCCGCCCCAACGGCCTGCGCGTGGAGCGGGTCCGGGTCCCCCTCGGGGTGGTGGGTGTCATCTACGAGAACCGGCCCAACGTCACGAGCGACGCGGCCGGGCTGTGTCTGAAGGCGGGCAATGCCACCATGCTGCGGGGCTCGTCGAGCGCGGCGCAGTCGAACGCGGCCATCGTGGGTTGTCTGCGCGAGGCGCTCGCCAAGGTCGGGCTGCCCGAGGACGGCGTCGTGAACGTGGCCGACACGAGCCACGAGGCGGCCGTCCGGTTCATGCAGCTCGACGACGTCATCGACTGCCTCGTGCCCACGGGGGGCCACGCGCTGATCGACTCGGTACGCGCCCACGCCACGGTGCCGTACGTGATCGACGGAGACGGCAATTGCCACGTCTATGTCGATGCCGGTGCCGACCTCGACATGGCCCTGTCCATCGTGGTGAACGCCAAGACCCAGCGCCCCGGTGTATGCAACGCGGCGGAGTCGCTTCTCGTCCACGAGGCGGTGGCGGCCGAGTTCCTGCCTCTCGCCCAGCGGGCGCTGGCGGGTGTGGAGCTGCGCGGTGACGAGGCGAGCCGCGCCATCGTGCCCAGCATGGGCGTGGCCGGCGACGACCGACTTCGCCACGGAGTTCCTGGGCCCGGTCCTGTCGGTGGCGGTCGTCGCCGACCTCGACGGCGCCATCGACCACATCGGCCGCTACGGCTCGGGACACACCGAGGCGATCGTCACCACCGACCTGCGCGCCGCCGAGCGGTTCTGTCGCGAGGTCGACGCTGCGGCTGTCGTCGTCAACGCGTCGACCCGGTTCGTCGACGGGGGAGAGCTCGGGCTGGGCTCGGAGATCGGCATCTCGACCCAGAAGCTGCACGCCCGCGGTCCCATGGGGCTGCGCGAGCTCACGTGCGTCAAGTACGTGGTGCGCGGTGACGGGCAGGTGCGGCGATGAGCCCCGCCGGCGACAAGGACGGTGCCGTCGACGGACAGGCAGGTGCCCTCGGGATGCTCGGGTTCCCCGACCCCGGCCCGCCGCTGTTCTCGTCGGTGACCGAGGTGCGCGAACGGCTCGCCGCGGTGGGCTATCTCGCCGACGACGGCATCGCCGGGGTGGTCCATCTGGCCGACCGTCTGGCCAAGCCCGTGTTGGTGGAGGGCCCCGCCGGGACGGGCAAGACCGAATTGGCCAAGTCGGTGGCCCGGGTCACCGGGAGCCGGCTCATCCGCCTGCAGTGCTACGAGGGCCTCGACGAGTCCAAGGCGCTCTACGAGTGGAACTACAAGAAGCAGTTGCTGCGGATCCAGGCCCAGCGCGTCGACGAGGACGGCGCGGGGGATCGGTCGACGACCTCGTGGCACGACCTCGAGGAGGACATCTTCTCCGAGGAGTTCCTCCTCACCCGCCCCCTGCTCGAAGCCATCCGGTCCCCGGACCCCGTCGTCCTCCTCGTCGACGAGGTGGACCGGGTCGAGCTCGAGACCGAGGCGTTGCTGCTCGAGGTGCTCTCGGAGTACCAGGTGTCGATCCCCGAGCTCGGCACCATCCGGGCCCAGCAGATCCCGCTCGTGTTCCTCACCTCCAACAACACCCGCGAGCTGTCCGAAGCCCTCAAGCGCCGGTGCCTGTACCTGCACCTCGACTACCCCTCGCTCGAGCGCGAGCGCGACATCGTGCTGGCCCGGGTGCCGGGGGTGACCGAGGAGCTCGCCGACCAGATCGCCAGGATCGTGCGGTCCCTGCGGACCCTCGAGCTCAAGAAGTACCCCTCGGTGTCCGAGACCCTGGACTGGGCGCGCACCCTCGTCGTGCTCGGCGTGGAGTCCATCGACGCCGAGCAGGCCAAAGCTACGTTGCACGTGCTGCTCAAGTACCGCAGCGACCTCGAGCGCGCGGCCAAGGAGCTGGCCGTGGCCGGGGAGGACCGGGCCTGAGGAGAAGGTCGTGCTCGACGTCCTCACCGGGTTCGTAACCGAGCTGCGCGCCGCGGGCCTGCCCGTCTCGCTCACCGAGTCGATCGACGCGGCCGAGGCCGTGCATCACATCCCTCTCGAGGACCGCGACGCGCTCAAGTACGCGCTGGCGGCCACGCTGGTGAAGAGCTCCGCGCACTGGAAGGCGTTCGAGACGGCCTTCGAGGTGTACTTCTCGATGCGCGGCCCCCAGTACGAGTTCGGTGACGACGACACCACCACCGGCGATCCCGACAACGAGAACGACGACGACAACGAGAACCGGGGCCGCGGCCAGGGCCGGGGCCAGGGCGGTGGCGGCGGCGAGGGCCTGTCGTCGGAGGAGATCGCCGAGATGCTGTTCCGCGCCCTGCTGTCGGCCAACGACGCCCAGGTCGCCGCGCTGGCCCGGCAGGCCGTGAGCCGCTTCGCGGGCATGGAGCCGGGTCGGCCCGTGGGGGGGACCTACTACCTGTACCGGACGTTGCGGAACCTCGATCTCGACCGCGTCCTGGAACGGCTCATGGAGAACGCCAGAGAGGCTGCTCCCGAGGGGCAGTTGACGCCCCTCGAGGAGCGCCTGGCCCGCGACGAGTTCAAGAGCCGCCTCGATCGCCTGCGCCGGGAGCTCGAGGACGAGATCCGCCGCCGGCTCGTGGCCGACCGCGGCACCGAGGCCCTGGCCCGGTCGCTGCGAAAGCCCCTGCCCGAAGAGATCGACTTCATGCACGCCACGCGCGACGAGTTGGCGTCACTGCGGCGCGCCATCCACCCCCTCACGCGCAAGCTGGCGGTCCGTCTGGCCCGCAAGCGCCGCCACGGCCGCAAGGGCCCGCTCGACTTCCGGTCCACCATGCGCCATTCGCTGTCGACCGGGGGAGTCCCGGTCGATCCCAAGTTCCGGTATCCCCGGCCCGCCAAGCCCGAGATCATCGTCATCGCCGACATCTCGGGATCGGTGGCGTCGTTCGCCCGGTTCACGCTCCATCTCGTGCACGCCATCAGCTCGCAGTTCTCGAAGGTGCGCAGCTTCGTGTTCATCGACGGGATCGACGAGGTCACGAGGTTCTTCGAGAACGTCGACGACGTGGCCGACGCCGTGCACCGGATCAACACCGAAGCCGACGTGGTGTGGGTCGACGGGCACTCGGACTACGGCCACGCCCTGTCGGTGTTCTGGGAGCGCTGGGGTGAGGAGATCACCCCCCGTTCGAGCGTGCTGCTGCTCGGCGACGCCCGCAACAACTACCACGCCTCACAAGCCTGGGTCATCTCCGAGATTCGGCACCGCGCCCGTCACGTGTACTGGCTCAACCCCGAGCCCCGTGCCTACTGGGGGACCGGCGACTCGATCCTGGGTGAGTACGCCGTGCACTGTGACAACGTGTTCGAGTGCCGGAACCTTCGGCAGCTCGAGCATTTCGTCACCGAGTTGGCGTGAGCGCGGCGCAAGCCCGCCGCGGTGCCCCCCCGGGGGTGAGCACGGTGGCGCCGTCCTCGGCGCACCCCACCCGGGTGGTGCTCATCCGCCACGGCGAGGCCACCTGCAACGTCGAGCGGCGTGGTCGGCGGCCATGGGGGATGCACCGGCCTGTCGGCCACCGGGAAGCGTCAGGCGGAGGCCCTGCGGGCTCGGCTGGTGGAGACCGGCGAGCTGGCTGACGCCGGCGCGCTGTACACGAGTGTGCTGGCTCGGGCCATCGAGACGGGGGGCATCGCCACCGACGGCATCGGTGATGGCACGGCACCGGTGGAGGATTGCGATCTGTGCGAATTGCACCCCGGTGAGGCCGACGGCCTCACGTGGGACGAATTCCGCGTCCGCTACGGCGAGCCCGACTTCGACGTCGATCCCGACCGCGTGGTGGCGCCCGGGGGCGAGAGCTGGAGCTCGTTCGTGGCGCGGGCCTCGGGGGCGGTGACGCGCGCTGGCCGAGTCCCACCCCGGCGAGCTCGTCGTGATCGTGTGCCACGCCGGGGTCATCGAGTCGACGCTTCTCGCCTTCTTGCCGGTGGCACCGTCACGGGGGCGTCTGCGCCTCCCCACGGAGCACACGTCGCTCACCGAATGGGAGTTCGGGGAATCGGGCTGGCGGCTGGTGCGCTACAACGACGCCGCCCATCTTCGCACCATGGCGCTGTCCCAGTAAGGCGGAATCTCAGCGCGGGGGAGCGAGGCCGAGCACCCGCGCCGCCCACGGCAGCGCGTGTTGGAGTTGCCGGCGCTGGATGTCCCGGACGAGTGGGGCGTGGGCGATCTGGGGCTCTCCGGCACGCGACGCGAAGAACCCCGATACGTAGGCGGCGAGCTCGACGGGGCAATCGGCCATGACGTCGTCGGGACGCGGTCCGTTCTCGAGCGCCAGGCTGGGCAGCCAGAAGGCGACGTCGAATTCGAGGATTGCCGACACTGGCCAGATTCCAGTCCAGGAGCAGGGCGTTATCGTCGCGTAGACAGAGATTGTCGCTGCGCACGTCGCCGTGTACCACGCTGAATCCGGCCAGGGGTGCGCCCGCCGCCGCGTCGCACAGGATCGGCCCGGCGTCATCGAGCCAGCCGGGGCTGCACAGGCCGAGGGCCAGGAATGCGCCGGGATGGGCGAGCACGTCATGCCATCCGTCGTCGGGCGCCTCGCCGTCGGCCAGTTTCGGAAGCTCCGCGGGCGGGGCCACTTCGGCGAGGGCGGCCAGGGTTCCGAGCACGGCGTCGACGCGCGCCCGGTCCCACGGTGGTGGCCACGATGCCGTGGACAGGTCTTCGAGAACCAGGATGGGGTGCTCGCCGTCGAGCCAGCCCCGCACCTCGGGCAACCACGGCCGGGCCCCGAGGGCCTCGTACATCCGATGCTCCTGGCGCAGCCACGACGCCGTGATCTCGTCGACGGCCTGCTTGACGAATACCGAGCCTCCGTCGTGGAGCGTCGCCACGGCACGCCTGTTGTGGGTATAGCCGCGCGCCACTGGATCGAGGTGCCGCACCGGTCCCACCATCGACTCCAGGGCCGGGATCACGTCGTGCAGTCTCGCACCGCCCTGGCTCCGCCCGTCCCCCGGCCAGCGCGCCGCGTGTCGGCGGCGCGGGTCAGCAGGCGTAGTCGCCGTCGAGGCTGATCCCGTTGGCCTGGTTGGTGTACTGGGTCACCCACACCCCTCCCGTCGGCAGGAAGTTCCCGTTCTGCGCGGCGTAGGACACGGCGTTGGCACAGTTGCCCTGGGGGTTGTTGGTGTACCAGGCCACCCATAGCGGCACCGCCGGTTGGAAGTTCCCGGCGATGCCGTTCCACGTCAGCGGGCTCGTGTAGATCCCGACGTTGTTCACGCCGATGCCGCGTAGGGCGTTGATGGCGCCCGTCACGACCTGGTCGTTCTCGGCGGTGTTCGCCGTCCAGTTGGCGCCTTCGATATCGAGCCACCACGTCACCAAGGGGTTCACGCCCTGGGCCTGCGCGTACTGGTACGCGTAGAGCCCGGCCTCGTACCCCCAGTTGCACGCCACATCACCGTTGCAGCCCGGCTGGTTGGTGGTGTCGGTTCCGTACGTCATGAAGATGTAGAGGTTGAGCCCGCCGCCGGCCCATTGCGCTTCGTGGGACAGACACGGGTTGGGGGAACCGTTGGACTGCCCGGTCGCCTGGACGATGCCCACGGTGTGGCCCGAGGGCAAGGTGTTGGTGCAGGTGGGGGGGTTGTCCTGGAACTTCGAGATGTCGTAGCCGAAGGTGCCCGATGGGTAGGCGCCGTTGGCGGCCACGCCCGTGCCCGGTCCATCGGCGATGCCCACGACGGGGTTCGTGATGTGCTGCGGCGCCGAGCCGAAGTACCCGCCGTCGCCGAAGGCGGTGACCGCTCCGTTGGAGTCGGTCAACCAGTACCCCCCCGGGTCCGCGGACGCGATCCCCACCACCGGGCGCGCCAGCGTGTGGCCGCCGAGGGACCCGTCATAGCGGGCGTCTCCGAAGGCGAAGACCCCGCCGTCGGCGGCCACCATCAGGTAGCCGCCTCCGTCCGGGGAGGTCGCCCCCACGATCGGCGCCTGGAGTTTGAGATTGCCGAGGGATCCGGCGAAGCCGGCGTCGCCGAAGGCGAAGACCCCACCGTCCGACGCGACGAGCCAGTAGCCGCGGCCGTCGGGTGTCGCCACCATCGAGACCACCGGCTTGGTGAGCTTGACCGCCCCCATCGACCCGAAGAACGGTGCGTCGAAGGCGAAGACCCCACCGTCCGACGCCACGGTCCAGTACCCACCGGTGGCCGGGTCCGCGGCGATGCCGACCATGGGCTTGTTGAGCTTGACCGCCCCCATGGACCCGTGGAAGCCGGCGTTGCCGAAGGTGAAGACGCCGCCGTCAGACGCCACGGTCCAATACCCGAGGCCGCTCGCGCCCGACAAGCCCATGGTGGGGGCGATGCCGACCATGGGCTTGTTGATCCTGGTCCCGCCCATGGATCCCAGGAAGGGGAGGCCACCGAAGGCGAACACCCCGCCGTCCGACGCCACGGTCCAGTACGAAGGCACGCCCTGGCTGGAGGCCGGCACTGCGCCCACCAGATGTCGGGGCGCGGGGCTCGAGCCCACCACTGCCGTCGAGAGAACGGCGACGGCGACGATCGACGCACCGAGCGCGCGTCCGAGACGCGCCAGGTTGTGTGCGAGACGGGGCATGGAGTGGTTGCTGCGGTCCTTGCTGCGCGATGGCGCGTGTCCGCGGGCTCTCGTAGTGTCAGAGAGGCCGAGGGTCCACGCACCATTCTCACGGAGTGCGCGCCGCGAAGCAACGACGCCCCTGAGAACCGTCGCCACCTGCACCGATGGGCGGCGTTGTGGAGCTGTCGTGTGGGAAACCCGCG
The DNA here is from genome assembly GCA_963846125.1 of uncultured Acidimicrobiales bacterium. Lineage (GTDB taxonomy): Bacteria > Actinomycetota > Acidimicrobiia > Acidimicrobiales > UBA8190 > Chersky-840. Next base: position 938,420 of record CAWJUR010000003.1, on the reverse strand, counting down.
GCCCCGGCCGGGCGCGGTTCAGGCCCGCAGCAGCTCCGCCACGCGAAAGGCGAGGTCGATGGCCTGTCGTGCGTTGAGACGGGGGTCACACGTCGTCGTGTAGCGCTCGTGCAGCTGACCCTCGAGAATGTCGCCGAAGCCGCCCAGGCATTCGGTGACGTCGTCCCCGGTGAGCTCGAGGTGCACGCCGCCGGGCCACGTGCCCGCGGCGTGATGGGCGGCGAAGAATCCCTTGAGCTCGCTCAGGATGTCGTCGAAGCGCCGCGTCTTGCGGCCGCCGTCGCTCACGAAGGTGTTGCCGTGCATGGGATCACAGGCCCACACCACCGGATGGCGCGCCGCGGTGACCGCCTCGAGCACCGGTGGCAGCGCGTCGGCGACATCGCCGGCACCCATACGAGTGATGAGCGTGAGGCGACCCGGGATGCGATCGGGGTTCAGGCGTTCACACAGCGCCACCACCTCGGCCGGGGTGCTCGACGGACCGATCTTGCATCCGACGGGGTTGTGGATCCCCGACAGGAAGTCGATGTGGGCCCCGTCGAGCTGGCGCGTGCGTTCGCCGACCCACAGCATGTGCGCCGAGCAGTCGTACCAATCGCCGGTGAGCGAGTCCATGCGGGTGAGGGCCTCTTCGTACCCGAGGATGAGGGCGTCGTGGCTTGTGTAGAAGTCGACCTGATGCAGCGACTGCTCCGCCTTGAGGTCGATCCCGCACGCGGCCATGAAGCGCAGCGCCCGGTCGATCTCGCCGGCGATCTGCTCGTAGCGCCGGCCCTCCTCACTCGAAGCCACGAACTGCTGGTTCCAGATGTGGACCTGGGACAGATCGGCGAAGCCGCCCTTGGTGAAGGCGCGCACGAGGTTGAGCGTGGAGGCGGCCTGATGGTACGCGGCGACCAGCCGGCTCGGATCGGGAATCCGGGCCGTCGCGTCGGGGGCGTCGTCGTTGACCATGTGCCCGCGGAAGGCGGGGAGCTCCAGATCACCGACGCGCTCGGTGGGTGACGAGCGCGGCTTGGCGAATTGGCCGGCGATGCGACCGACCTTCAGGGCCGGGACGCCGGCTCCGTAGGTCAACACCACCGCCATCTGCAAGATGACCTTGAGCTTGTCCCGGATGTCGTCGGCCGAGAACTCGGCGAAGGACTCGGCGCAGTCACCGGCCTGCAGGAGAAACGCTTTCCCGGCCGATACCTCGGCTAGCGACGCCGTCAGCGTGCGCGCCTCACCGGCAAATACCAGGGGCGGCAGGTCGCCCAGCTCCTTGAGCACCCGCTCGAGCGCATCGGCGTCGGGCCACTCCGGCTGCTGCGCGGCAGGGAGGTCCCGCCAGCGTTGCGGGGTCCACTCGGCTCGGCTCATGGGTCAACAGCGTAAATGCTCGGCGCCTACGCTCGTGACGTGCGTACGACGGTCGGAGCAGAGGGCGGTCGCCCGCCGGCCTCGGGGCCAGGCATCGGGGTCTTCGGAGGGACGTTCGACCCCGTCCACGTCGGGCACCTGGTGGCAGCGACATGGGCACGGGAGGCGCTCGGGCTCGAGCGTGTGCTCCTGGTCGTCGCCAACGTGCCCTGGCAGAAGGCCGGCACCCGCGCCGTGACGCCCGCCGAGGACCGCTACTTGATGGTGCAGGCGGCGGTGGCCGGGGTCGAGGGCGTCGAGGCCTGTCGCATGGAGATCGATCGAGGCGGCCCGAGCTACACCGCCGATACGGTGCGCGAGCTGCGGGCGGCGACGCCGTCGGCTCGGCCCTACGTGATCGTGGGCGCCGACGTTGCTGCCGAGCTCGCCACCTGGCAGCGGGTGGAGGAGCTGCGCCAGGCGGTCACGCTCGTGGTGGTCGACCGCGGTGGGGTGGGGTCGGGTGAGGATCCGCCCGGATGGCACGTCGAGCGGCTGCGCATCCCCGCGCTCGACATCTCGAGCAGCCAGCTCCGCGAGCGTCTGGCCCAGGGGAGGTCGGTGGATTTCCTCATACCCGAGCCCGCCATACGTTGCATCCGCCAGCTAAATCTGTACTCTGGCAGGAGATGAGTAGCGCCGATGCCGTTCGAACCGCCACGGGCCCCCAGGGGGCGCGTCCAGGGGGTTTGACCGAGGTGGACGTGGCGGTTCCCGCCGCATGACGCCAGCCGCCGAGCGGAAATCGGCGGACAACGGACGCCCCGACGTTCCGGAGGCAGCCCTGGTGGCGGCGCGCGCCGCGGACACCAAGCTCGGCCAGAACACCGTCGTCCTCGCCATGGGGGAGTACCTCGGGGTGACCGACGCCTTTGTCATCACGAGTGGTGCCAACAGCCGGCAGGTCCGCGCCATCGTCGAAGAAGTCGAGCACCAGGTGAAGGAGTCGGAAGGTCGCTCGCCGCGTGCCACCGAAGGCCTGCGCGACCTGACCTGGGTGCTCATGGACTACGGCGACTTCCTGGTGCATGTCTTCCAGGACGACGCGCGCGCCTACTACGACCTCGAACGGCTGTGGGGCAACGCGCCTCGTCGTTCGGGCGACGAGATCCTCTCCGAGCAACGCGTCGAAGACTGAGCCTCGGGGCGCGCCTCACGGGGCCAGGGCCGCGAACTGCGCGGTGGTGGCCACCGGCACGAGTGCCCCGCTCGCCACCGGCACCTGAACGGGTTGGCCCGTCAGCTCGAAGGTGACCCCCGTGACGCCGGGGAGGGCGGAAGCGGTGAACACGACCTGCGCCACGGCCTGGATCTCGGGTGGGCCCACGATCTGGCCGAATGTGCCTCCCAGGTTCACCGTGGCGGTGCCCCCGGCGATGTTGGCGTCGATGACCGATGTCTGGGTCGCCACCGCGCTCTGCAGTCCCGCCGCGGCTTCGAGGTCGGTGGGCCCGGCGACGAGCACCTTGAGCACGGTGGCCAAGTCGGGCGGGGAGACCGTCACGTTGCGGGCCACGGCCACGAGGTGACCGGTCGGACCGATGAGGAAGATCTGCACCGGCACCGCCAGCGGCGACGGGCCGGTGGTCACGGTGGTGGTGGAACGCGTCGGCGCCAAGAGGTCGAAGGGGATGCCGTGGCGCGACAACGCCGCGGGCTGGCTGTCGACGGGCACGCCACAGCCGGCGAGGCCGAGCGCGACCGCACAGGCGGCGACGACGAGGCCGGCGCGACCCGGACTGCGACGGGAGGTCGTCATGCCCGGGTCTCGGCGTCGTGCTCGGTATCGGGCGCTCGAGCGAGGGTGGTGCCGTTGTCGTCTCCGGTCGGGAGCTCGATCACGAAGCGGTTCTCACCATCAGTGCCGGACTCGGCCCAGACCCGGCCGCCGTGCAGTCGCACGTGTTCGGCGACGAGCGAGAGCCCGAGCCCGGTGCCGTTGGTGGCCCCGCGCTGGCCGGCCGCCTGGCCACGGTAGAAGCGCTCGAAGATCCTGTCGCGCTCGCCCGGCGCCACGCCGGGGCCACGATCAACCACGACGAAGCGAATGCCGTGCCCGGTTCCGGGCTCGACCGCGATCCGGGTGACGCCGCCCGCGTATTGCTCGGCGTTGTCGACGAGGTTCGTCACGACGCGCTCGATGCGTCGCTTGTCGACCCACAGACGCAATCCCGACACCGCCGGGTCCACGTCCACGGGGACGTCGCCCGCCCCTCCCGCCGCGGCGGCCTGGCGGGCGAGCTCACCCACCTCGACCTCGTCGAGGGACAGTTCCGCCGAACCCGTATCGACGCGGCTGATCTCCAGCAGGTCGTCGACCATGCGCTGGAAGCGGTGCAGCTCGGTGCTGAGCAGGTCGAGGGCGTGACGGCTACGCGGCGGCAGCTCGTCACGGTGCGATTCCAGGACGCCCAGCGATGTCGCCAAGGTGGTGAGCGGCGACCGCAGCTCGTGGCTCACATCCGCGGTGAACCGCACCTCGTGGTCGATCCGTTCCTGCAGGGCTTCGGTCATGCGGTTGAACGAGGACGCCAGGGCCGAGAGCTCGGCGTCGCCCTCGGCCAGCAGGCGCGTGTCGAGGCTTCCACCCGCCACCGTCTCCGCGGCGCGCGACACCTGGGCCAGGGGTCGCAGGGCCCGCCCGCTCGCCCATCGCCCGATCGAGGCGCCCGCCACGGTGGTCAACAGCGCGGCGCCGGCGAGCGCCAGGGCGAGGATGCGCAGGGTCCGGCTCAGGTCGTCGAGCGAGAACACCTCGAAATAGGACGCGCTGACACTGGGGATGGGCAGCCCCACCCCCATCTGCGGCGTGTCGCCGAGCACGAAGTGCTGCGTGGCGGGGGTGCCGGACAGGACGAGGTCGCGCAGGGAGAGCGGGATGGCGTTCTCGCCCACCAAGAAGGACGTCGCGTACCACTGGCCCTTGAGCTCGAGGACCGAGCGCGACCCGGGGACGGTGTCGAGCGAGGCGAGCAGCTGGGTGATGTTGGGGTTGGCCGACCGCAACGACGAGCGCGCCAACGATGCGTTCACATAGGCCTGGCGCAAGATGGCGGTCTCGCGCTCTTTGAGGATGAATTGGCGGGCCGTGAAGTAGGTGAGCCCGGCCATCGTGGCCGACAGTGCCAGTGCCCCGAGCCCGAAGGTCACGGTGACGCGCGAGCGCAGGCCGAGGTTCGACCAGGGTCGCTTGCGCCGGCTCGTGGGTTGCGGCGGGGCGTCGCCGGGAGGGCCCACTCGGCGCGTGCGCGATGCGCGCATGCCCGCCCTCAGGTGGCCAGCTTGTAGCCCATCCCTCGCACGGTGAGGATGTGACGGGGATTGGCGGGGTCGGCCTCGATCTTGGTGCGCAGTCGCCGGATGTGGACGTCGACGAGCCGTCCGTCGCCGAAGTAGTCGTAGCCCCAGACCCGGTCGAGGAGCTGTTCCCGGCTCAGCACCTTGCCGGGATTGGTGGCCAGCTCGCACAGGAGCCGGAATTCCGTCCGGGTGCAGTGGACCTCGACCCCGGCCCGGCGCACCGTGCCCTCGTCGGGCAGGACCTCGACGTCGCCGAAGGACAGCACGTCGGGGCTGTCGACCGATCGGGAGCGTCGCAACAGGGCGCGGATGCGCGCCGCCAGCTCTTTGGCCACGAACGGCTTGGTCACGTAGTCGTCGGCACCGGCTTCGAGCCCGGCCACGACGTCATGGGTGTCGTTGCGCGCCGTCACCATGATCACGGGCACTGCGCTGATGCGGCGCAGTTGCCGGCAGCACTCGAAGCCGTCGATGCCCGGCAGCATGAGGTCGATGAGCACGACGTCGGCGGGCTGGTCGGCGAAGTGCTCGAGCCCGACTTCGCCCGAGGCGGCTTCGTCGACCTCGTAGCCTTCGTCCTCGAGGGCCAGTCGCATCGAGGCGCGGATCCGCTCGTCGTCCTCCACGAGGAGGATTCGGTTGCTCATGGGCGCCGGTTCATCGAGGACTGGTCACAACAGGTGCTTCAACCCGGGCGTGGCGCCCGTCGGACCTGCCGGATGACGATCAGGTCGATTTCCAGATCTGGGGGGTCCAGATCGTTCCCACGATCATGCCGTACGCCTTGGCGCCTTGGGGCGTCGTCGGGTTGTTCCAGTTCTGCACTTTGGAGTTGGCTATCACGGCCCACGTGGCCCGGTCCTGCCAGATGTAGGGCAGGTCCACGTTCAGCCGCTTGGCGACGCCCTGGTACGCGGCCGCCCGGGTGGCTGGGTCGGTCGAGGTCCGGCCCTGCTGGAGCAACGTCTCGATCTGGGGGTCGGTGTTGCGGGCGAAGTTCGAGGCGATCGAGGACGGGCCGGTCCCGAAGATCTCGGTCGGGCTCCACCACAGGTAGTTGAGGTCCGGGTCCACCGCCGCGAACTGGCGCCACGACGTGGCCTGGAAGAGCCCCCCCAGAGCGTTGTTGATCTGGTCGGCTTGCTGGATCTGGGTCAGCGTGACCTTCATTCCGACGCTCTCGAGCTGGCTCTGGACGAACTGCACCACCTGGATCGAATACGCCGAGTTGGTCGACTGGAGCGTGAAGGCCACCGGCTTGCCCGTCTCGGTCTCGAGCTGCTTGACCAGCGCCCTGGCCTTGCTGGGGTTGTAGGCGGGATACCCGGTATCCGCGACGTAGTACGGGGTCTTGGCCACGAAGGGCTGGTTGGTGGGTGTGTTGACACCCTTGTCGACGACCGTCGCGTACTGCTTCGAGTTGATGGCCATGGCCATGGCCTGGCGGACACGGATGTCGCTCATGGCCGGGTCCGCCATGTTGATCATGATGAAGTTCATGTCGGGCTCGCCCACGATGCCCTCGGTGTCGTCGAGGAACCCGTAGCTCTGGTCGTCCTTGAACTGCAGGATGCTGGCGGGTAGGTCCGTGTGCATGATGTCGATGTTGCCCGCCTGCAGCGCGTTGGCGCGCTGTTGCGCGTCGGTGATGGGCCGGTACGTGACCGAGTCGAGATAGGGGAGGTTCTTGCGCCAGTAGTCGGGGTTGCGATCGGCGGTGAAGTGGTCGTTGGGGACCCACTCCTTGAACTTGAACGGCCCTGTGCCCACCGGGCGCTCGGATCCTTTGGGGTCGGCGATCATCGACGGTGAGGCGATGTAGCCGGGTTGGCCACCGATGCCCCCGGCGAGGTAGGCGGGGAACGGGACCCAGGGCTGCTTGAGGTTCACGGTCACGGTGTCCGAGCTCGTGGCGGTGATGTCCTTGACGGCGGTGAACGTCACGCCGAGCAGATTGTTCTTGAAGTGGTTCAGGCTGCCGGCGATGGCCGCCGCGTCACACGGGGTGCCGTCATGGAACCGGACGTTGGGCCGCGCCGTGATCGTCCACACCGTGTAGTCGGAGTTGGGGGTGATGGCCTGGGCCAGGTAGGGCTGGACACTGCCGTCGGCGGCGATGATGGTGAGCGGGTCGAAGACGGTGCGCGCGTAGAGCACCCCGGTCTCGTCGAATCGACCGGTGGCGGGGTCGAATCCCTGTTCCTCGGCCTCGACCCCGAAGACGAGCTGGCCGCCCTTCTTGGGAGTGGCGGTGGAGATACCGTTGCGGGGCCCGCTGGCGAGTGACCCCCCGCCGCCTCCGCCGGAGCCGCACGCGCTGAGCAGGCCCCCCACGCCGCCGGCGGCGGCGAGGCCTCCGGCCGCCAGGGCACTTCGAGCGAGAAATGAACGGCGGTCGATCTGGTCGGGCACAGTCCCTACCCCCTTCGGGGCGCTTTTGCCATGTCTCGCCTGGTCGCGCCCTGCACCGTGTTGGACAATAGCGTCGCAAGTCCAGCTAGACGGGTACGGTTGGATCATGGCCTGGGACCCCGAGGCGTTCTCGCGGTCCCTCGGTGGGCAGTCTCCGGCGACACGGCGCGCCTATGTGGGAGACCTCGAGGCCTTCGTGATCTGGGCCGAGCGTGCCCAGGTCGAGGCCCCCGCCGACGTGGACCGCATCCTGCTCCGCCGCTATCTGGGCTTTCTCACCACTCGTCGCTATGCCCGGGCCACGGTGGCTCGCAAGGCGGCCGCACTGCGCTGTTATTTCGCCTGGCAACGCCGGCGGGGGGTCCTCGAAACCGACCCGGCCCGGCGCCTGGCGTCGCCCGGGGGCCGGTCGCGGCTGCCGAGAGTGCTCGACCACGGCGAGCTCGACGTCATGCTCGACGGTGAGGACGTCGAACCTTCGGCGCCGACCTCGCCGGCGGGCCCCGAGCCGGCGACGGACCTCCACGGTGCCCTGGCGGCGCGCGACGACGCCGTGCTCGAGCTTCTCTACGGGTGTGGGCTTCGCGTCGCCGAGCTGTGTGGTCTCGACATCGGCGATGTCGACATCCGCGGGGGCATGGTCACGGTCATGGGGAAGGGCGCTCGCCAACGCCGGGTCCCGATGCACGACCGGTGCGCGCAGACCGTCGAACTCTGGCTGGCACGAGGCCGCCCGCTGCTCGTGAGCGAGGCCTCGCCCCCGCACGCCACGTTCTTGAACCGTCGTGGGGCACGTCTGGGCACGCGTGACGTCCGGCGAGTGGTGGATCGCAGGTCACCGGTTCCCACCCACCCGCACGCCCTGCGGCACAGCTTCGCCACCCACCTCCTCGACGGGGGTGCTGACCTGCGGGTCGTCCAGGAACTCCTGGGACACGCCAGTCTGCAGACCACGCAGGTCTACACTCATGTCAGCAAGGACCGGTTGCTCTCGGTATACGGGGCGACCCATCCCCGAGCGTAGGGGGAGGCGTGACGACGGACGACGACGGCGGTACGGCACGCCTCTGGATCGAGTACAAGAAGAATGGTGAGCGTCGTCTGCGCGACCAGCTCATCGTGTTGTACTCACCGCTCGTGAAGTACGTCGCAGCCCGCGTCGCGGTCGGCCTTCCCCAACACGTGGACGGATCCGACCTGGTGAGCTACGGAATTATCGGCCTCATCGACGCCATCGACCGGTTCAGCCCGGACCGGCAGGTGAAGTTCGAGACCTATGCCATCCCCCGCATCCGGGGCGCCATCATCGACGAGCTGCGTGCCATCGACTGGGTGCCGCGCTCGGTGCGGGCCAAGGCGCGTGCTGTGGAGCAGGCCTATGCCTCGCTCGAGGCGACGCTGTTGCGCACCCCCACCGACGCCGAGGTCGCCGCCGAGCTCGAGATGTCGGAGTCCGACCTCCAAGACATCTTGCGCCAGATCTCCTTCGTCGGGGTGGCCGCGCTCGACGAGGTGTTCATGGTGGGTGGTGACCGCACCGATCGCACCACCCTCGGCGACACCATCCCTGACGCCACGGCGGGACCGGTGGCGCTGTTCGAGGACAAAGAGTCCAAGGAGATCCTCGCCCAGGCCATCATGCAGCTCGGCGAGCGGGAGCGGACCGTCCTCTCGCTCTATTACTACGAAGGTCTCACGCTGGCCGAGATCGGCGAGATCCTGGGTGTGACCGAGAGCCGGGTGTGCCAGATCCACACCAAGGCCGTCTTGCAATTACGGGGTCGTCTCAACGACCGCTCCCCGGACGGGACCGACACCCAACGTCGCGGCCGCCCCCCGGGCGGACGGCGCGGGCCGCGTTCGAGCGTCGCCGCCACCGGCTGACGGTGCCGGGGCCCGTCGTCGGGCACCGCATGGCCGCACGCTCTCGGGCCGCTCTCGGGCCGCTCTCGGGCCGTCTCGGGGCCATACCTCATGTGACGGGTCGTTGGGCCGTCGGTTACCATGACACCGTTCCCGCCCGTCGGGTGGGACGCCAAAGAGCCACTTTGAAGCACCCGGCGCGTCCAACGGTCGCCCTGTCAGGGGCGCAGTGCCGGGGAAGGACAACCGATGGGAGGACCAGCCGTGGCAGTTGTCACGACTCGGCAGTTGCTGGAGGCCGGCATGCATTTCGGCCATCAGACTCGCCGATGGAACCCGAAGATGCGCCGCTTCATCCTGGGCGAGCGCAACGGGATCTACATCATCGACCTGAAGAAGACCCTCGAGGGCCTCGAAGAGGCGTACGGGTACGTCCGCGACCTGGTGGCCAACGGCGGCATATTGCTGTTCGTCGGTACCAAGAAGCAGACCCAGGGCCCCATCGCCACCTACGCGCGGGCGTGCGGCATGCCGTATGTCAACGAGCGGTGGCTGGGCGGAATGCTGACCAACTTCACCACCATCTCGTCTCGCGTGGGGAAGATGCGTGAGTACGAGGCCATGGAGCGGGCCGGTGACTTCGAGGGCATGCCCAAGAAGGAAGGCCTTCGCTTCCGTCGCGAGCTCGAGAAGCTGCGCCGGAACCTCGGCGGCATTCGCGAGCTCGACCGCCTTCCCGACGCCGTCTTCGTGATCGACACCAAGAAGGAGCACATCGCCGTCACCGAGGCCAACAAGCTCGTGATGCCGATCGTGGCGGTGGTCGACACCAACTGCGACCCCGACGTGATCACCTACGTGATCCCCGGAAACGACGACGCCATCCGCTCCGGGGCGCTCATGTGCCGGGTCATGGCCGAAGCCGTCATCGAGGGACGGTGGGTCGCCGAGCACCGGCCCAAGCCCCCGGCCCCACCGGCGAACACCGCGGCGGCGGGACAGCGCCGTCCGCCGCGCGGCCCGCGAGCGCCGGTCGGCTCCGACGCCAGCGAACCACCGGCGATGCCCGAGGCATCGCCGGCCCCGCCCGAGACGACGACGGGCCCCGCCGCCGCGACCGACGCGGCGCCGGCGACTACCCCCGCTACCACGGCGGCGCCCGAGACTGCGAGGGTCGAGACTCCGACGGCCGAGACTCCGCCGGCCGAGACGGCGCCGGCCGAGACGGCTCCTGCCGAGCCGGCCGCAGCCGATTCTGAGCACGCCGGTTCGAGCACCACCGACTCGACCGCACCCACCGACGAGAGCTGAGCATGGCTGACTTCACCGCCAAGGACGTCCAAGCCCTGCGCCGGGCTACCGGCGCGGGCATGCTCGACAACAAGCGCGCCCTCGAGGCGACCGGTGGCGACATGGAAAAGGCCAAGCAGTGGCTGCGTGAGCAGGGGCTGGCCGGCGCGGCCAAGCGGTCCGATCGCGAGGCGACGCAGGGCGCGGTGGCACTGGCCGTGACCGATCGCAACGCGGCCATCGTCGAATTGCGGTGCGAGACCGACTTCGTGGCCAAGGCGGAGACCTTCGTCAACCTCACCGACGAGCTGGCGCAGCTCGTGGCGGAGAAGGGTGAGACCGCCACCGCCGATCGCGCCGCCGACATCGACGAGCTCAAGACCACACTCAAGGAGAACATCTCGGTGGGCCAGACGGTCCGCTTCGAGATCGGCGAGGGCTCGATCGTGGGGACCTACCTCCACATGCAGTCGGGGCGAGGCGTGAACGCCGTCCTGGTGGAGATGCGGGGCGGCACCGACGAGCTGGCCCATGACGTCGCCGTCCACGTGGCGTTCGCCCGGCCGTCGTACCTCCGCCGTGAGGACGTGCCCAAGGACGAGGTCGATGCCGAGCGCATCACCGTGGAGAACCTTTCCCGCAACGAGGGCAAGCCCGAGGCGGCTCTCCCCAAGATCGTCGAAGGCCGGATGAACGGGTGGTTCAAAGAGCGCTGTCTGCTCGAGCAGTCCTATGCCAAGGACGAGAAACGGACGATCGCCGACTTCGTCGGCAGCGCGGAGATCGTGCGGTTCGCCCAGGTCGTTGTCGGCGGCTGAGGTTGCCGGGAGCGACGCGGTCGGCGTCGATGACATCCGAAGCACGCGGCCGCGGACCACGTGCTCCCCAAGCGCCGCGTCGTCCTCAAGATGTCCGGAGAGGCGTTGGCCTCCTCGGCGTCGGACGAGACCATCGACGGGGGAGTGGTCGAGCGCTTCGCCCGGGAGATCACCGTGGCGCGGGCCGAACTCGATCTGGAGCTCGCCATCGTGGTGGGCGGCGGCAACATCTGGCGGGGGACCACCGGCGAGGCCCAGGGCATGGACCGCACGACGTCGGACACCATGGGCATGCTCGCCACGGTGATCAACGCCCTCGCGCTCCAAGACGCCATCGAGCACCACGGCCAACCGACCCGGGTGCTCTCGGCCATCTCCATGGCGGAGGTGGCCGAGCCCTATATCCGACGCCGCGCCATCCGCCACCTCGAGAAGGGCCGGGTCGTGATCTTCGCGGCGGGAATGGGCAACCCGTATTTCACCACCGACACCTCCGCCGCCCTGCGGGCCGCGGAGATCGAGGCCGAGATCTTGTTGAAGGGCACTCACTCCGGAGTCGACGGCGTCTACTCCGCGGACCCGAAGCTCGACTCCTCGGCCCGGCGCTACGACGAGCTCGCCTTCATGGACGTGGTCAACCAGGACCTGCGGGTCATGGACCTCACGGCGATCACCTTCTGCAAGGACAACCGCCTCCCTGTACTGGTCTTCGACCTCATGGGGCCGGGAAACCTGCATCGTGCGCTGGCCGGCGAGGAGATCGGTACGCTGATCCGGTGATGGACGACGAGCTCTCCGGGGTGGTGCTCAGCGACACCCGTGAGCGCATGGAAAAGGCGGTGGGGCACACCCAGGCCGACTTCGCCGGCGTCCGGACGGGCCGGGCCACATCCGGCCTCGTCGAGCACCTCCGGGTGGACGTCTACGGAGCCGAGGCGGAGCTTCGGACCATCGCCGGCCTCAGCGTCCCTGAGGCGCGCATGCTCGTGATCTCCCCGTACGACAAGTCGACGTTGTCCAGCATCGAGAAGGCGATCCAGGCCTCTGACCTCGGGATCACGCCCTCCAACGACGGCAACGTCATCAGGCTGGGCTTCCCACCGCTCACCGAGGAGAGGCGCAAGGACCTCGTCAAAGTGGTACGCCACAAGGCCGAGGAGGGCCGGGTGGCGGTGCGCAATCTCCGTCGGGCGGCCCGGCACGAGCTCGAGGGGCTCGAGCACGACGGCGACATGTCGTCGGACGCGCTCGAGCGCGTCGAGAAGGAGCTCGACAAGCTCACCCAGGAGATGGTGACGGCAATCGACAAGCTGCTGTCCCACAAAGAGCAGGAGCTCCTCGAGATCTAGGGGTGCCGGTCCGGGGTCCCCGGCCGGTGGGGAGGCGACGTGGACGATCGAGACGAATACGAGCCGGAGGCCGAGGTTCCCATGGAGCCCGTCACCGAGCGCGTGCGGATCATCGGGGCCCAGCCCGCGGGGGCGGTGGGCGGCCAGGCCGCGCTCGACGAGCCCGGGTCCCCCGAGACGGCCCGGGCGGAGGAATTCGAGTCGTCGCCGTCTGTTCACGACGAGGGTCCCAGCGCGCCCACCTTCGACCTTTTCGGCGACGAGCCCGAGGCCGTCACCGTGGTCGAGGAGCCTGCCCCCGGATCCACCCCGAGGATGCGGGCCACTCCGCCCCGTCGGGTCGCAACGGCGGTGACCCGCTCCAGCCCGGTGCCGATGTCCTGCGGGCGGCGGAGCCCACCACCGTCGTCCCCGACATGCCGCACTGGACGGACCCGCCCACGGGCCAGGTTCCCGCCATCCTCGACCGGCGCACCGACGAGGACGACACCGAGGCGCAATGGTCGGCGGCCGGTGACACCGGGCCGGCGTGGCGTGAGCACAGTCACGAATGGGACGACAGCACCTTCGACCCCTCGCTCCTGGCCGACGACGAGACGCGGGTGGGTGCGTTGGAAGAGACGCCGCTCGAGGAGCGCCGGCCCTGGGAATTCGACGACCTCACCGCCGCGTCGGCCGACGAGGACAAGTTCGAGGCCGAACACGAGGTGGGTACGCCGTCTCTGACCGGCGCCACGTCGTGGGACGAGGAAGACGACGAGGCCGAGGTGCCCGCCGCGGCCGAACGTCACGTCGCCACCGCCTCGCCCGCGTCACCATCGAGCACCGCGCCCGACGCCGTGGAGCGGGGGGTGGCTTCGATCAGCTCCTCGCCCCTGCGCGCGCCGGCGCGACCTGGGCGGCTTGACACCACCCTCGGCGCCGCGCGGCCCGGGGATCCGTCGCAGCGTGCTGCCCCCCGGGACCACCGGCGAGGACACGGGCCGCAACATGCCCATCGCCATCGCCACCGGGGTCGCCTTCGCGCTGGTGGCTGTTCTGTGCTTCGAGCTCGGCACCGTCGCCACCCTGGCGTTGTCCACCATCGTGGTCGCCCTCTCGGCCGCGGAGTGCTACGCGGCGTTGCGACGCGGGGGCCGGCGCCCGGCCACCCTCCTGGGCCTCGTGGCCACCGTCGCCGTCATGGTGGCGGCCTACGCCAAGGGGCTCCCCGCGCTCCCGCTCGTCCTCGTGCTCGTCGTGATCACGGCCTTGGTGTGGCATCTCGTCGGCGTCGAGCGGGGATCGACGGTGGAAGGGGTGGCCAGCACCCTGCTCGGATTCGTGTGGGTGGGATTCCTGGGCTCGTTCGCGGCCCTCCTGTTGGCGCCGGGGCTGTTCCCCCATCGCCATGGCATCGCCTTCTTCCTCGGGGCCATCGTGGCGACCATCGGCGCCGATGTGGGCGCGCTGGCCATCGGGAGTTGGCTGGGACGGCATCACCTCGCCCCGACGGTGAGCCCCAACAAGACCTGGGAGGGTTTGATCGGAGGCGCGGTCGTCTCCATCGCCCTTTCGGCCGCCATCACGGGGCAGGTCCATCCCTGGACGGTCCCGAAGGCCGCGCTCCTGGGCCTCGTCGTGGCGGTGGTGGCGCCCATCGGAGACCTGTGCGAATCGCTCGTCAAGCGGGACCTCGGGCTCAAGGACATGGGGTCGATCCTGCCGGGCCACGGGGGTGTGCTCGACCGCGTCGACGGTCTGCTTTTCGTCCTCCCGGCGACGTTCTACCTCGTCCGGGTGCTCAACCTCGGGTGAGAGGCGGACGCCGACAACGCGACCGTTCGTGGCTCGCACACCGCCGAGTCGCCCCGTGAGGGTCAGCCTGGTCGGTTCGACGGGGTCGATCGGCACCCAGGCCGTCGACGTGATGACGGCCGAGCCCGACCGTTTCATCGCGGCGGGACTGGCCACGTGGCGTTCGGTCGAGGTGCTCGGCGCCCAGGCCCGGGCGTTGCACCCGGAGGTCGTCGCCATCGGAGACCCCTCGTTGGCGAAGGCCTTGTCGGCGGCGGTGCCCAAGGGGACCGAGGTGCTCACCGGGCCCGAGGGTCTTGCCGCGGTGGCTCGCCTCGGTGACGTCGTGCTCAACGCCGTCGTGGGCTTCGCCGGCCTGCCCGTGACCCTGGCCGCGCTCGGGGCCGGGCTGCGCCTGGCCCTCGCCAACAAGGAGTCACTGATCGCGGGGGCGCCCGTGGTGGCCCGGGCCAAGCAGACACCGGGAGCCGAGATCGTGCCCGTGGACTCCGAGCACTGTGCCCTTCACCAGTGCCTGCGGGCCGGGAACGGTCCCGGTGAGGTCGCCCGGCTGGTCCTCACCGCCAGTGGTGGCCCGTTCCGGGGACGCACCAGCGAAGAGCTGGCCACGGTGACCGTCGAGGAGGCATTGGCCCATCCGACCTGGCGGATGGGACCGAAGATCACGGTGGATTCCTCCACCCTTATGAACAAAGGACTCGAGGTCATCGAGGCGCATGAGCTGTTCGGCGTGGATTATGACCGGATCGCGGTCATTATTCACCCCCAGTCGGTCGTACACTCGATGGTGGAGTTCACTGACGGATCGACTTTGGCCCAACTTTCCCAGCCCGACATGCGCCTGCCCATCGGGTACGCGCTCGGTTACCCCCATCGCCTCCAGCACCCCTTCGGCGCCATCGACTGGTCGTCGTTGGGCCGGCTCGACTTCGAGCCTCCAGACCGCAAGGTGTTCGCCTGTCTGGACCTCGCCGAAGAGGCGGGTCGGGCCGGGGGGCTCGCCCCGGCGTGGCTGAACGCCGGGAACGAGGTCGGGGTAGCGGCCTTCCTGGCCGGTCGCATCCGGCTGGGGCGCGATCGCCGAGGTGGTCGCCGACACGCTGACCGCCTTCGACGGGGCCGACGCCACCGACACCGAGGACGTCATCGACGCCGATCGGCGCGCCCGCGACCAAGCCGAGCGTTCGGTTCGTCAACGGGAACAGGCCGCATGAGCCAGCTCGTCACCGGCCCGCAGAACGCCGCGCCCGGTCCACCGCTGCGGCCTTCCGACCCCGGGGTCCCACCCCGCTCGTCGTTGCGCCGGCTCCTCGTCTTCGTGGGGGCCGTCGTGTTGGCAGCGTTCGTCACCCATACGACGTCCGTGCTCATCGTCGTCGTGGCGCTCGTGATCATGATCATGCTGCACGAGCTCGGCCACCTCGTGACCGCCAAGTTGGGTGGCATGAAGGTGACCGAGTACTTCCTCGGGTTCGGGCCCCGCTTGTGGTCGATCCGTCGGGGGGAGACCGAGTACGGCATCAAGGCCATTCCCGCCGGCGGCTACGTGAAGATCCTCGGCATGACGAGCGCCGAGCATGTCGACCCCGCCGATGAGCCCCGCACCTACCGCCAACGGCCGTTTCACAACCGGCTCCTGGTGGCGGTGGCCGGGTCGGCCATGCACGGCGTGATGGCATTCGTGTTGCTGTGGGGCCTGTTCGTGTTCATCGGTGCCCCGCAGGGCAACGCCGTGGCGATCAGTGGATTCGCGCCCCTGGCGCACAATGTCGACCCGGCACGCGCCGCGGGGCTGGCTGCCGGCGACGTGGTCGAGCGGGTGAACGGGGCGCCGGTCCACTCCGCCGGGGACCTCCAGAAGATGATCGAGCACTCCACGGGCACACCCCTCACCCTGGTGGTCGAGCGCGGCGGCCGGGACAAGACCGTCGTCGTGACGCCGCAGGCCACGGCGGGGTCGAAAGGTCACATCGGGGTCCTCATCGGACAGCCCAACGTCCGCAGCGGCCCGCTGCCCGCCATCCCCAAAGCGGGGCACCTCTTCGGGCAGATGGTCACGGGGTCCTTCGCCGGGATCGGCCAGGTCTTCTCGGCCAGCGGGATCAACAGCTACGTCCACGACCTGACCAGTGCCAAGGCCGCGTCGCAGGCGGCGAAGACCGGCGATCGCCCGCAGTCGATCTACGGCGCGGCGCGCATCGCCGTGCAGGGCGCGCAGGCCGGGGCGACACAGATGATCTATGTGCTCACCTTGATCATCATCTTCGTCGGGATCATCAACCTGTTCCCGATGCTGCCTCTCGACGGGGGCCATGTGGTGATCGCGGTGTACGAGCGCATCCGCAGTCGACGGGGCCGCCCCTATCACGCCGATGTCAACAAGCTCGCCCCCGTGGTGTGGGCCTTTGTCTTGTTGCTGGGCTTCATCGTCTTCACGTCGTTGTATCTCGACATCACGCACCCGGTGAAGAACCCGTTCCAATAGACCTCGTTCCGACCGAGAGGGAGTTGTTCTGATGGCCCGTCCCACGCTGATCGCGGCGGAGCGCCGGCCCACTCGTCAGATCCATGTCGGCCCTGTCGCGGTCGGGGGCGGAGCGCCGATCTCCGTGCAGTCGATGACCATCACCAAGACCGCCGACGTCGAAGGCACGCTGGCCCAGATCTACGCGCTGGCGTCGGCGGGGGCCGACATCGTCCGCTGTACGTGCAACGAGAAAGAGGCCGCCGAGGGGCTCGCGCACATCGTGCCGCGCTCGCCGGTCCCCATCATCGCCGACATCCATTTCCACCACGAGATGGCGCTGGCGGCACTGGAAGCGGGTGTGCAGGGGCTGCGGCTCAACCCCGGGAACCTGCGCAAGGAAGCCGAGATCAAGCAGGTCGCCCAAGAGGCCAAGGACCGCGGCGTCCCCATCCGTATCGGGGTCAACGCGGGGTCGCTGCACCCCGACCTCTACAAGCGCTTCGGCGGGGCGACGCCCGAGGCGCTCGTGGAGTCGGCCCGCATGGAATTGGCCTACTTCGCCGAGGTGGACTTCGACGACGTGAAGATCTCGGTCAAGGCGTCATCGGTGCCCCTCATGATCGAGGCCTACCGGCTGGCCGCGGAGACCTTCGACCATCCCCTGCACCTCGGAGTGACCGAAGCGGGCCCCCCTCCGGCCGGGCTCGTGAAGGGCACCGCCGGCATCGGGACCCTGCTGGCCGAGGGCATCGGCGACACCATCCGGTACTCGCTCACGGCCGACCCGGTGGAAGAGGTCAGGGCGGGACGCCAGCTCCTCGAGGCCATGGGGCTGCGCGAGCGCAAGTCCGTCGACCTCATCGCGTGCCCGTCGTGCGGGCGGGCCGAGATCGATGTGATCGGCGTGGCCCGCGCCGCCCAAGAGGCGCTCGAGTCGCGCCAATTGCCCATCCAGGTGGCGGTGATGGGGTGTGTGGTGAACGGTCCCGGCGAGGCTCGCGAAGCCGACCTGGGCATCGCCGCGGGTCGGCGCCGGGGCCATCTCTTCATCAAGGGGAAGATCGTGCGGGTCGTCCCCGAGGACGAGATGGTGGCGGCGCTGGTGGAGGAGGCCGAGAAGCTCGTGGCAGAGGGGATCGAGGCGCGCCTCGCCGCCGCGGACGCCGGGGCCGAGGCCGAGGCCGAGGCCGACCGGCGCATGCTCATCGAGGCGAAGGGTGAAGACGCCAACCACAGCGCCCAGAAGGTCGAGCTCATCCGCAAGACCATCGACGAGGGTCACGAGCCTCCCGCCCCGGCCAAGGACCTTCCCGCGTAGCTAGTCAGGCGCGGGCCACCACGGCGACGAGCGGCGCGTCGGGGCCGTCCTCGTCGGCACCCGGAAGAGTCCCGTCGGGCCTCGTGAGCAGGCGCACCGTTACCCCGGCCCGGTTGAGCTGCGTCTCGCCGTCGCTCCCGAGCACACCCAGCGAGATGGCCGCGAACCCGGTCCGCGAGGCCTCTTCCGCTTCGGCCACGGTGGACACCTCGACGGTTCCGGCCTGGCGGCGCTCGAGGGCCTCGGCCAGCAGTGCCGCCTGCGCCTCGTCGAGCGCGGCGCGCACCGCGGCCTCGAGCCCGGCCAGTGGCACCGTGGTCTTCGTCCCCGTGTCCCGGCGCACGAGCACCGCCTCGCCGGCGTTGAGCTCGCGCGGGCCGACCTCGACGCGCACGGGGACGCCCTTGAGCTCCCAGTCCACCACCCGTCGGCCGAAGGACGTGTCGGTGCGGCCGTCGAGTTGTGATCGCAGACCCGCCGCCGAGAGCGAGGTGGCGATGGCGGCGGCCTTGTCGCCCGCACCGTCCTCGTCGCGCACCACGAGCACGACGACCTGGACGGGCGCGAGGAGCGGCGGGATCCGGAGCCCGCTGTCGTCGCCGTGCGCCATCACCAGCGCGCCCATGAGCCGCGACGATGCCCCCCACGAGGTCTGCCAGACGTGTTCCTCGTTCCCGGACTCGTCGAGGAACGTGGTGTTGAACACCCGGGAGAAGTTCTGCCCGAGCTCGTGGCTCGTTCCCATCTGCAGCGCCTTGCCGTCACGCATCATGGCCTCGCACGTCCAGGTGGTGGTGGCCCCGGAGAAGCGCTCGCGCGCGGTCTTGCGCCCCGTCAGGATGGGGACGGCGAGGACGTTGACCATGAAGTCCTCGTAGACGTCGTGCAGGATCTGCAGCGCGAAGTCCCGAGCCTCGGGCTCGGTCGAGTGGGCCGTGTGCCCCTCTTGCCACAGGAATTCCGTGGTCCGGAGGAAGAGGCGGGGACGCAACTCCCAGCGCACGACATTGGCCCACTGGTTGATCAGGAACGGAAGGTCCCGGTAGCTCTGGATCCACTTGGAGAAGTACGCGTTGATGATCGTCTCACTGGTGGGGCGCACCACGACGGGCTCGTCGAGCAGCTTGCCGCCCCCGTGGGTCACCACCGCCAGCTCGGGGCTGAAGCCCTCGACGTGCGCCGCCTCTCGCTTGAGGTAGCTCTCGGGGATGAACAGCGGGAAGTAGGCGTTGGGCACACCGGCGGCCTTGATGCGGGCGTCGAGCTCGGCCTGCATCCGCTCCCAGATCGAGTAGCCGTAGGGGCGGATGACCATCGTGCCGCGCACGGGGCCGTTGTCGGCCAGCTCGGCCTTGGCGAGGACGTCTTGGTACCACTGGGGAAAATCGGTCGCCTGAGAGGCGAGGACGCTCTTGCGGGCCATGGCGCCCAGGATGCTACGGCCTCGGTGCGGTGCTCCGGTGCGCTTGCGCCCGCATCGGCGTGAGGACCACGCGCCGTCCCGAGACGAGCTCGGGGCGGATCGCCATCACGTGTTCGGCGGTGGTGGCCGGGCGCGGACCGAGCAGCAGCTCCTCGGCCCGAGCCCGTCGGGCGTCATCGGTGATCACGCCCGCGGTCCCCACCACGAGCACGGTCCATCCCTGGTGCCACACCGGATCGAGCTCGTCGACCTCGAAGGCCACGACCGCATCCTCCGCGGCGCCGTGGAAGCTCGTCGCCCCGGCGGTGCGAAAGACGACGTGGCCTTCGAGCATGGCGTAGCTCACGGGGAACACGGCCGGGACCGCTCCGATCGATACCGCCACCCGGCCGATGCCCCCGTCTCGGAGCAGCGCGAGGCACGCAGAGCGTTCGATGGAGGCCTCCGCCGGGCCGTCGCTCGTGTCCAACTCCCGGAGCGTCACAGAGCCAGCGTGCCGGAACCGGGCCCGCGGATGTAGGGGCCAAGGTCCCGAAACCCCTCGTCGACCGTCTCCGGGGGCCCGACCCGCCCGAAGGGACGAGGAGGGTGGCTGATATACTTGCTGCGCTGTTGGTCCGGGGGGTGAAGGTGCGTTCGAAGCGTGGGCGGCAGCCCACGCTTCTGCTTTCACCGGCCGGACCGAAGGCGAGGCGCCAAGCCGCGGAGGGACGAGGGAGGTGGACGATCAGGTGGACGACGAGCTCTCTGACCTGCTCGCGTCCACCGTCGCCCCCTTGGGGCTCGAAGTCGTCGACGTGGAGCGGCGCTCGACCGCCATTCGCGTCGTCGTGGACCGGGCCGGGGGAGTGGATCTCGAGGCCATTGCGTCTGCGACGCGTGCGGTGTCCGCGGCGCTCGACGCCCATGACCCGTTCCCGGGCCAGCGCTACACCCTCGAGGTCTCGAGCCCGGGCGTGGAACGACGCTTGCGGACCCCGCTGCATTTCGAGCGCGCCATCGGTGAGACCGTCAGTGTTCGAACCGTCGCCGGCGGCCAGGGGGAGCGTCGCGTGACGGGCCGTTTGCAGGCGGCCGACGAAAGCGGCTTCGTGCTCGTCGGGGAGGACCTGCCCGGAGGCGAGCGCCGTTTGTCGTACGACGAGGTCGAGCGGGCCAGGACAGTCTTTGCATGGGGATCCAAATCCCCCGCCGCGGCGCGCCAGGGTGGGGCGGCGCGCCAGGCCGCCCGTCCTCCTCGCGCCGCGGCGAGAAAACCAGCGGGAAGGAAGAAGGTGGCGACGCCATGAGCAAGGCCAACTTCGAATTCCTCGACGCTCTGGGCCAGATCGCGCGCGACAAGGGGATCTCGGTCGAGACCCTTCTCGACGCTCTGGCCAACGCGCTCGTCGCCGCCTACAAGCGAATGCCGGGGTCCGCAGAGGAGGCGGTGGTCACCGTCGACCCCGAGTCGGGGGAGATCCGCGTCTACGGCCAGGAGCTCGACGAGGACGGGAACGTGATCAGGGAGTGGGACGACACTCCCGACGACTTCGGTCGCATCGCGGCCCAGACCGCCAAGCAGGTCATCCTCCAACGCATCCGCGAGGCCGAGCGCGACCTCAAGTACGAGGAGTACGCCGGACGCGAGGGCGACATCGTCACGGGAATCGTGCAGCAGACCGACAACCGCTACACGCTGCTCGACCTGGGCAAGGTCGAGGCGCTGCTCCCGCAGGCGGAGCAGGTGCCCTACGAGCGCTACGAGCACGGCGCCCGACTCAAGGCGTACATCGTCGAGGTGCGCAAGACGACCAAGGGCCCCCAGATCGTGGTCAGTCGCAGTCACCCGGGTCTGGTGAAGCGCCTCTTCGAGTTGGAGGTCCCCGAGATCTCGTCGGGTGTCGTGGAGATCAGGGCCGCCGCCCGCGAACCGGGCCACCGCACCAAGATCGCGGTGTGGTCCAACGACCCCAACGTGGACCCCGTCGGCGCCTGTGTGGGCGCACGCGGCTCACGCGTCCGGATGGTGACCAACGAACTGCGCGGCGAGCGCATCGACGTTGTGCCCTTCGCCGACGATCCCGTCGAATTCATCCAGGCCGCGCTGCAGCCGGCGCGCGTGCGTGAGGTGCGGCTCGACGACGACACCGGGATCGCCACTGTCGTGGTGAGCGACTACCAGCTCTCTCTCGCCATCGGTAAGGAAGGCCAGAACGCCCGTCTGGCGGCCCGACTCACCGGATGGCGCATCGACATCAAGAGCGAGACGCAACTCGCCGAGGAAGAGGCCGGCTACGGAGAAGAGTGGGCCGAGGGTGAGTGGGTGGAGAACGAGGCCGGCGAGATGGTGTGGCAGCCCGCCGAGGGCGGCGAGGCCGTCTCGGCGGCGGAGTGGTCGCGCGTCGCCTCGGGCGAGGAGCCCGGAGACAAGCCCGGCGAGGCGACCGCCGTGAAGCCCGACGAGGCCCCCGCCGTGAAGCCCGACGAGGCCCCCGCCGAGCAGGCGGCCTCACCCGAGCAGGCGGCCCAGCCGAGGAGCCCAAGCCCGACGAGACGGTCGATGCCGTGGAGCCGGGCGAGCCGGAGAACACGCCGTAGCCCCCCGCCGCACGTGTGTCGGCTGCCGGCGGACCGCCGCGCCGGGCCGAATTGATCCGGTTGTCGGTGGGAACCGACGGAGAGCTGCTCGTGGGCCCGGGCCCGGGACGCGGTGCGTGGTTGTGCCAAGACTCGCCGGGATGCCTCGAGCAAGCGGTGCGCCGCCAGGCATTCGGGCGGTCGCTGCGCATCGAAGTCGTGCCCGGAGCGGTGCAACGCCTCCGTAAGCTGGTGGGAAGCAGCGCATCGTCCGGCGAAGCCGGCGCCCAGGTGTGCGAGGATGGTGGGTCGGGCCGGTTACCCGGTTCGCCCCCGAACGAACAAGAAGGACCGTAGGAGCCCTTGCCGAAGAAGATACGCGTCTACGAGCTGGCACGTGAGCTCGGCCTAACGAACAAGGAGGCCCTCGACCTCTGCTTGGCGTTGGGCATCGGGGTGAAGAGCCATTCGTCCTCGATCGAAGATGCCCAGGCCGACCGGGTTCGGCGCAAGGCCGACAGCGAGGGACTTCGCCGCGCCGTCTCTCCCGAGGAGCCCGCCGAGCAGAAGCCGGCCCGGGCCACGACCACCCGGCGGACGAGCCGCCGAGGACAAAGCAGCCGCCTCGGCAGGGCCCGATCCCAGCGGTTCGACCTCGACCGACACCCCGACACCGACCCCGGCGTCGCCCGGGCCCACGACACCGGCGACCCCCACTACGCCGGCTCCCGTCGTGTCGACGCCCGATCGCCAACGACTCGTCACGAGCCGTCCCGCCAGCGAGATCTCGGTGCCGCCCCCCGCACCACGTCCCTCGCCTGCTCCGGCGCCTCGCCCCGCGCCTGCTCCGGCGGCTCGCCCGCCGTCGGCACCGGCTCGTCCCGCCCCCCCGGCGGTGGCCGCGTCCACTCCCGCCGTCGCCCCGGACCTCGGAGCACAGCCGTCGCGGCCCGCTCCGGGCTCGCCTCCCGCGCCGCGGGTCCGTCCGCCCATGAGCTCATCGGGGCGACCGATCCCGCCGCCCCCCGGCCCTCCCCGCGCCAACGGACGACCGATCCCGCCGCCCCCGGGTCGACGCCCCGCCCCGGGCGCACCGCGCCCCGGTGGTGGACCCGGAGCCGGCCCTCGTCCGGGCATGGGTGGCTCGCGCCCCGGCGGCGGACCCCCCGGCCGCAGTGGTCCCGGTGGCGGAGGCGGCTTCGGCGGTCGTCCCGGTGGCGGAGGCGGCTTCGGCGGTCGTCCCGGTGGGGGCCCGCCCCCGCCCGGCTTGCGCGGTGGCCCGGGAGGACGAGGCCGGCCTCCCCAGCGCCGCCCGCGTCGCCGACGTCGGAACCTCGAGGAGCTCGAGCCGACGCAGCTCACCACCTACACGCCGTCGAATGCCCCGGTGCCGGACTTCGAGGTCATCGTGGAGCGAGGCTCCACGCCGCGCGAGCTCGGCCCCAAGCTGAACCGCTCGGCCGGTGACGTGATCCGGTTCCTGTTCCTCCAGGGCGAGGTCGTGACCGCCGCGCAGTCGCTGAGCGACGACATGATCGAGCTGTTCGCGGCCGAGATCGGTGCGGAGATCCGCCTCGTCGACCGGGGCGAGGAGCAGGAGGCCGAGCTCCAGGCCAAGTACTTCGAAGAAGAAGAGGAGGAGCGCGAGGAGGACCTGCGTCCGCGGCCACCGGTCGTGACCGTCATGGGCCACGTCGACCACGGCAAGACCCTCCTGCTCGACCGCATCCGCCATGCCAACGTCGTGTCGGGGGAAGCCGGCGGGATCACCCAGCACATCGGCGCCTACCAGACCGAAGCGGGTGGCCACCGGATCACCTTCATCGACACACCGGGCCACCAGGCCTTCACCGCCATGCGGGCCCGAGGCGCCGAAGTCACCGACATCGTCGTGCTGGTGGTTGCGGCCGATGACGGGGTCATGCCCCAGACCGTCGAAGCCATCGACCACGCCCGCGCCGCGGACGTGCCCATCGTCGTGGCGGTCAACAAGATCGACCGCGAGGACGCGGACGTGACCCGGGTCCTCCAGCAACTGTCGCAGCAGGGCCTCACGCCCGAGAGCTGGGGTGGCGACACCATCGTGGTGCGAGGTCTCGGCGTTGACCGGCGACGGGATCGACGGGCTCCTCGAGCAGCTCGACGTTGTCGCTGAGCTCGAAGACCTCCAGGCCAGTCCCGAAGCACGCGGGCGCGGCGTGGTCCTCGAGGCGAACCTCGAGTCCGGGCGCGGACCGGTGGCGACGGTGATCGTCCAGAGTGGCACGCTCCGAGTGGGTGACTCGGTTGTGGCCGGTGCGGCGTGGGGCAAGGTCAAGGCCCTGATCGACGACCACGGCGAACAGGTCAAAGAGGCACCACCCTCGACGCCCGTCCAGGTACTGGGCTTCTCCGAGCCTCCTGCCGCCGGCGACGAGTTCCGGGTCACCTCCGACCAGACGACGGCCCGCACCATCGGCGAGACACGCGAGCACCGATACCGGGTGGCCGGTCACGCTCCTTCGCCCACCGCACCCGGGGCCAAGCTCGAGGACCTCTTCGAGCAGATCCAGCGGGGCGAGGCCGCCACGCTCAACCTGATCCTCAAGAGCGATGTCCAAGGCACGCTGGAGGCCATCACCGACAGCTTGCGCAAGCTCGAGCGACCGGACGTAAAGCTGAGCTTCGTGCACCGCGGCGTGGGCGGGATCACCGAGTACGACGTGCAGTTGGCGGTGGCCTCCAACGCCACCATCATCGGATTCAATGTCCGCCCCGACCGTCGCGCCCGCGAGATGGCTGTCGAGCGCGGCGTGGGCATCCGGACCTACGAGGTGATCTACAAGCTCCTCGAGGACATCGAAGCCGCCATGGTGGGAATGCTCGCCCCCGAATTCGAAGAGGTCGTCACGGGCGAAGCCGAGGTGCGCGAAGTGTTCCGCGTGCCCCGCATCGGTGCCGTCGCCGGTTGCTACGTGCGCGACGGTGTGATCACGAGGGGATCGAAGGTCCGCTTCCTGCGCGAGGGCGTCATCATCTGGAAGGGCACCATCAACTCCTTGCGCCGATTCAAAGACGACGTGCGCGAGGTCCAATCCGGCTTCGAGTGCGGCATCGGCCTGTCGGACTTCCAGGACCTCAAGGATGGCGACATCATCGAGACCTTCGAGGAGCGCGAGATACCCCGGACCTGAGAGGCCGTAGTCGCCGTCGGCCTCGAGCCGCCGGCCATGACCGGTCGAGCCCCGTCGACGGCGCCGTGGTTGCGCCGACGCTCGGCGACGATGCAGGTGCAGTGCTCGCAGAGGAGGTTGGCAATGCCCGGACGCCGCCGCGAGAAGAGGGCACCGGCTGCCTACCCACGAACGGCACGGGTCAACGAGGTGCTGCGCGAGGTCGTGGCCGAGGCGCTCGAGCGCCTGGCCGACACCGACGACCGGCTCCGCCTGCTCACGGTGACCTCCGTCGACATCACCCCCGACCTGTCCCGGGCCACGGTGTACCTGAGCTCGTTGCCCGCCGCCGCCATCGAAGCACTCGCCGAGCAGCGCACCCAGTTGCAGAGAACCATCGCTCGTCAGGTGCGGATGAAGCGCACCCCACTGCTCGTCTTCGAGTCGGACCCGGCCGTGGCCCACGGGCTGCGCGTCGAGGAGATCCTGCGCAACCTGCGCGAATCCTCCGATGATCACGACGGGTCGGAAGGTGACGATGCCGGGACGCGGTAGCGACACCGATACGCCGGAGACCGTCGGCATGGTGGTGGTCGACAAAGAGGCCGGATGGACCTCGCACGACGCCGTCGCCCGCTGTCGCCGTATCTTCTCGCAGCGACGCGTCGGCCATGCCGGGACGCTCGACCCCGACGCCACCGGTGTCCTGCTGGTGGGACTGGGCCGGTTCACGCGGCATGTTGCGGTTCCTGACCGGGCTCCCGAAGTCCTACGAGGCCGAGGTGGTGCTGGGGCGCGCCACGAGCACGCTCGATGCATCGGGCGAGGTCACCGGGACGTGGGACATGTCCGGCGTCACTCTCGCCGAGGTACGCAAGGCGGCCACGTCGCTCACCGGCGTCGTGGACCAGGTTCCGCCCATGGTCTCGGCGCGCAAGGTGGGCGGGAGGCGGCTGCACGAGCTGGCGCGGGCCGGGATCGAAGTCGAACGGGCGGCCCGGCCCATCACGGTGGAACGCTTCGATGTAGAGCAATCGCCACAGTCCGAGCCCGGGGTCTTTCGCATCGAAGTGGACTGTTCGACCGGGACGTACGTGCGCGTGCTCGCCGCCGATCTGGGCGAGGCTCTGGGCGGCGGTGCTCATCTCCGCAACCTTCGACGCACCCGCATCGGGTCGTTCGGCCTCGACGAGGCCACCACCCTGGGGGCGGTCACCGACGCCCGGGTGCTGAGTCCCGCCCAGGCGCTGCGCGACCTGTCCCAGGTCGAGCTCGACGACGAGATGGCGCGGTCGGTCTCCCATGGGCTCGCCCTGGACCGGGTGTCGGTGGGGGCCGCCGGCGAGGGGCCGTGGGCACTGCTCGACCACAACGGCGCGCTGTTGGCCGTCTACGAAGCGACCGGCACCGATCGGTTGGTGGCGGTGTGCGTGCTGGCCGGAAGCGGATGACGCGGGTGTGACAGCGCGGCCCGGCGGGTGGTGCGTGAGGGACCGGCCCACAGGAGCGCCACGCAGGCACGGGTAACCTCATCCCCGTGGAGGTTGTCGACGGCCCTGAACACTGCACCGCACCCGCCCAAGGCTCGGCGGTGACCATCGGCGCGTATGACGGCGTCCACCTCGGGCATCGACACCTGCTGGCCGAGCTTCGGACGACGGGCCGCGGCGCGCGGGTTGGCCAGTGTCGTCGTCACCTTCGATCGCCATCCCGCCACCGTGGTCCGGCCCGAGTCGGCACCGCCGATCCTGACCGATCGCGAGCAGAAGCTCGAGCTTTTGGCCGCGGCGGGCATCGATCTCACGCTGGTGGTTCCCTTCGACCGGGCGCGGGCCAACGAGACGGCCGAGGAGTTCGTCCTCGAGGTGCTCGTGCGCGCTCTGGGCGCCCGGTTGGTGGTGGTGGGGGAGGACTTCCACTTCGGGCACCGGCGTGCCGGCAACGTGGCGCTGCTCACCGAGATGGGTGCCAAGCACGGATTCGACGTGGTGGGCCTGGCCCTGGAGGAAGACGGTTCGAAGCAGGTGGTGTCGTCGACCCGCATCCGCGAGCTGCTGGCGTCGTGCGACGTCTCGGCCGCGGCGGAGCTCCTGGGCCGCCCCCACCAGGTCCGGGGAGTCGTGGTGCACGGTGACGGGCGGGGCGGGGCCGAGCTCGACTTTCCCACCGCCAATGTCGCTGTCCCCGACGGCGTGGCCATGCCCGGGGAGGGCATCTACGCCTGTTGGTACGAGCGGCCCGACGGTTCGGTCCACGCCGCGGCGGCCTCGCTCGGTCGCCGTCCCACGTTCCACGCCGCGGCCGGCGCCCGTGCTCGAGGTGTTCCTGATGGACTTCAGTGGCGACCTCTACGGTGAGGCGGCCCGGGTGTCGTTCGTGACCCATCTTCGAGAGGAGCGTCGTTTCGACTCCACCGAAGCCCTGGTGCGACAGATGAACGCCGATGTGGCTGCGGCGCGCGCCGCCCTCGGGCTCGACCGCCCGCCGGTCGTCGCCCTGACCGCACCTCACCTGGACTTCTGTCCCGTCGCGCGGGGCAGAGCGAGGAGGCGTGCGCGTGGGCGTCTGCGGAACGGCCCTGCTAGAGTACGGTCCCAGCCGGGACGCCGTCCCGGTCGGATCCTGGCCGGGGCGGACGTGGCTTCGCCCGACCGTCCCTGAGTAATTCCGAGGTCGTTTCCCCCATATGGCCGAAAAGTCCGCGACGATCGCCGAACATCGCCTGCACGAGACCGATACGGGCTCGCCCGAAGTGCAGATCGCACTCCTCACCGAGCGCATCTCACTTCTGACCGAGCACCTGAAGATCCACAAGGGCGACCATCACACCCGGCGAGGCCTGATGAAGATCATCGGCCGGCGGCGCAGGCTGCTGGACTATGTGCGGGACAACGACGTCGAGCGTTACCGGTCGATCATCGGCCGGCTCGGCATCCGCCGCTAGAGCAGTCGGCCCCCGCGACGGTCGACCGGCCGGAACGGGAGCCAACCTCGGGTTGGACATCCTGCCCGGGCAGAGGGCGGACAGTCCGCCCGACAGACCGAAGGGCACTTGGTCAGCGGTCAGCTGCCAGTCGCCGGTCACCTGCGCCGTGTTGCGCCACCTCCGATCATGTCGATCGGGTCGGCAAGCGACAACGAGTGCGAGGTGGTCGACCACTGGGAACTGGCCTGGCGCAGTGTCCTCGAGAAATGAGGAGACAATGGCGCAAGCCATCACCGTGACGGCCCCGATCAGCGGGACCGACCGCACACTGTCATTCGAGGCGGGAAAGCTCGCCCTACAAGCCGACGGCGCCGTCGTCGGACGCATCGGCGACACCATGGTGCTCGTCGCCGCGACCGCCTCGCGAGGCGTGCGGGAAGGGGCGGACTTCTTCCCCCTGACCGTGGACATCGAGGAGCGCATGTACGCGGCCGGCAAGATCCCGGGCTCGTTCTTCCGCCGTGAGGGTCGTGCCACCGACCAGGCCATCCTTACCGTGCCGCCTCATCGACCGCCCCCTGCGGCCGTCGTTCCCCGAGGGCTTCCGCAACGAGGTCCACGTGGTGGGGACGATCTTCGCCGCCGACCAGGTCAACCCGCATGACGTCCTCGCCATCAACACGGCCTCGGCGGCTCTGATGCTCTCGGGCATCCCCTTTGACGGCCCCATCGGCGCCGTGCGCATCGCGTGGTCGACCGAGGGCACCTGGATTCCCCACCCCTCGTACCAAGAGGGCGATGCCTCGTGCTTCGAGCTCGTCGTCGCCGGCCGGGCCCTGTCCGAGGATGCCGGCACCGAGATCGCCATCATGATGGTCGAGGCCGGAGGCACCGAGGATTCGTGGAAGTACTACGCGGAGGGTGCCCCCCGCGTCACCGAGGAAGTCCTCGCCGACGGGCTCGAAGCGGCGAAGACCTGGATCCGGGAGTCGATCGAGCTGCAGCGTGCGCTCGTGGCCAAGGTCGGCACCAAGCCCACGATCGCCGTACGACCTGTTCACCGACTACAAAGACGACGTCTTCACCCGGGTGGCGGCCGTCGGGACCGACGCGGTCTCCAAGGCCAACACCATCACCGAAAAGGCCGAGCGCAACGCCGCGCTCGACGAGGCCACGACGTCGATCATCGCCCAGCTCAGCCCGGAGTTCCCCGAGCGCGAGCGCGAGATCAAGGCTGCCGTGCGCTCGCTCACCAAGAAGATCGTGCGCAAGCGGATCGTCGAAGAAGGCATCCGCATCGACGGCCGCGGCACCGCCGACATCCGGCCGTTGTCGGCCGAGGTCGGGCTGCTCCCCACGACGCACGGGTCGGCGCTGTTCCAGCGCGGTGAGACGCAGGTCCTCAACGTCACGACGCTGGGCATGCCTCGCATGAACCAGCTGCTCGACACGATCGGGATCCACGAGCACAAGCGCTACATGCACCATTACAACTTCCCGCCCTTCTCCACCGGCGAGACCGGCTTCATGCGGGGGCCGAAGCGCCGCGAGATCGGACACGGACTGCTGGCCGAGCGGGCGCTGCTCCCGGTGGTGCCCTCGCAGGAGGAGTTCCCCTACACCCTTCGGCTCGTCTCGGACGTGCTTGTCGTCGAACGGGTCCACGTCGATGGCGTCGGTGTGCGGGTCGTCGCTGTCGCTCATGGACGCCGGTGTCCCCATCAAGGCGCCGGTGGCCGGGATCGCCATGGGCCTCGTCTACGACGAGGGCACCTACGTCACCTTGACCGACATCCTCGGGGCCGAAGACGCCTTCGGAGACATGGACTTCAAGGTGGCGGGTACGCGCGACGCGGTGACGGCGTTGCAGCTCGACACCAAGATCGACGGACTGCCCGCCGACGTCCTGGGCAAGGCGCTGCTGCAAGCCCGTGACGCACGACTGATCATCCTCGATGTCATGGCCGACGCCATCTCCGAGCCGCGCGAAGAGGTGTCGGAGAACGCACCCAAGATCGTGTCGTTCCAGATCCCGGTGGACCGCATCGGCGAGGTGATCGGCCCCAAGGGGAAGGTCATCAACGCCCTGCAGGCCGAGACCGGTGCGGACATCGCGGTCGACGACGACGGCCTCTTCGGCATCGTCACGATCGGGGCCAAGGACGGCGGTGCCGTGTCGGAGGCCAAGCGCCGGATCTTCCTGATCGTCGACCCCCCCGAAGCTGAGGTGGGCGCCATCTACCCCGGCAAGGTCGTCAACATCACCAAGTTCGGGGCGTTCGTGAACATCCTCCCGGGACGAGACGGGCTCCTGCACATCTCGAAAGTCGGGGGCGGAAAGCGCGTCGACCGGGTCGAAGACGTCCTGTCTTTGGGCCAGGACCTCGAGGTCAAGGTCGACGACATCGATCCCCAGGGCAAGGTGTCGTTGTCACTCGCCGGCGCGCCCCCGCTCCCACCGGTAACGGCTCGAGCAGCTCGGCCGGTGCCGGTTCGGGCGGCTCATCGCGACCCTCGGGTCCGTCGCGCGGCTCGGACAGCGGTCCCGGTGCCCAGAGCACCGCCACCGCACCGGTGGCGTCGTTCGAGGCTGCCTTCGAAGCCGAGCTCGTGAGCGAGCTGGGTGACCTGGGCCCCGGGCCGGCGGTGACCGGCGGCGGCGGCGGAGGCGACCGAGGCGAGCGCGGCAGCCATCGCGGCGGGGACCGTGGGGGCGATCGTGGTCCTCGGCGTCCTCGTCGGCGGTGAGGGTTGCACGCGTCGATTCTCTGACACTGGAAGTCCCCTCCCTGAGCTCGGCGGTCGGTGACACTGCGGTGACACCGACGCCGAGCATGGGAACCTGCCCATGATCCGCACCGAGGTGCTCGAGTGCGGGGCGCGCCTCGTGACCGAGTCGATGGCCGAGGCGCGTTCGGTGACGGTAGGCGTGTGGGTGGGGACCGGATCGCGCGACGAGGACGACGCCCATTCGGGGGCTTCGCATTTCCTCGAGCACCTGCTGTTCAAGGGCACGGCGAAATGGAGCGCGGCGGACATCGCCGAATCGGTCGACGAAATCGGCGGCGACATGAATGCCTTCACGACCAAGGAATACACGGCGTTCTATATCCGTCTGCTCGCAGACGACCTTCCCCTCGGCCTCGACGTGCTGGGCGCCATCATGACCGAGCCCGCGTTGCGGGTCGACGACATCGACGCCGAGCGTCAGGTCATCCTCGACGAGATCCTCATGCACGCCGACGAGCCCGCTGACTTCGCGGCGGAGCAGTGCACGGCGTCGATGTTCCCCGGCCACCCCCTTGGTCGTGAGGTCCTGGGCACGCCACCGAGCGTGGAGGCGCTCGACCAGCGCGAGATCCGCAACTTCTTCGAGCACCACTACCGGGCCGGCAACCTCGTCATCGCCGCGGCCGGCGATGTCGACCACGCCCGCATGGCGCTCGACGTGCAAGCCCGATTCGCGGCTCGTTCGGGCGGAGCGGCGCCTCCCCGTGTCCCACCGAGTCACGGCGGACAATCCTTGACCGTGCACGCCCGTCCCACCGAACAGGTCCACCTCGTCGTCGGCATGCGCTGCGCGGGCCGACATTCCCCCGAACGCTGGCCCCTGGCCGTGCTCAACCACGTCCTGGGCGGAGGGATCTCGAGCCGACTCTTCCAAGAAGTCCGCGAGCGACGCGGCCTCGCGTATTCGATCTGGTCGGACCGGGTCCACTACGAAGAGGTCGGGACCATGACCGTCAGCGTCGGCACCGCGCCCGAGCATGCCGCGGGAGGTGCTGGCGCTAGTGCACGGCGAGCTCGACCGCATGGGCGAGAAGGGCATCACGGCCCGAGAGCTGACGGTGGCCAAGGGGCATCTGCGGGCCGAGACACTGCTGTCGCTCGAGGACTCGGGGGCCCGCATGAGCAGGATCGGATCGAGTGTCTTGCTCCACGGGCAGGTGCTCGAGGTCGACGAGATCCTGGCCAAGGTGGATGCCGTCACCGTCGATGACGTTGCCGCAGTGGCGGCGGCATTGGCGACGCAGACCCGGACCTTGTCGGTCGTGGGCCCCTTCGACCCCGACGCCCCGTGACCGGGGACGAACCACCGACACCAGCGGCGCCATCGGAGCGCGCACCCGTCGATAGGGTTTGTCCATGACTCGGGTGGGAGTGCTCGGCGCCGGCGGTCGAATGGGTCGCGAGGTGTGCCGGGCCATCGCGGACGACCCCGATCTCGAGCTCGTGGCCGCCGTCGACCCTGCGTTGGCGGGGATCGACCTGCGCCAGGTCATCGGTGAGGACGCGGCCGGGCTCCAAGTGGCCGGTGACGTCGAGGAGCTGGAGCGGTCCGGCGCGCTGGTGGCGGTCGACTTCACCGTGGCCGCGGCCGCAGTCGAGCACATGCGGTGGTGTGCGTCGCGCGGCGTCCACGCCGTGGTGGGCACGACCGGGATCGGTGCCGGGGTGCTCGATGAGCTCCGAGCGATGTTCGAGGGCTCGGCCGCCAACTGCGTCGTGGCGGCGAACTTCGCCATCGGGGCGGTGCTCATGATGCGCTTCGCCGAACTGGCGGCCCCGTTCATGGACGGCGTCGAGATTGTGGAGCTGCACCATGACGGCAAGCTCGACGCGCCGTCGGGTACGGCACTCACCACCGCCGATCGTCTGATGAAGGCCCGCTCCGGCGCCGGCGGCGATGACTGGCCGATCGACCGGACCGCCTCGGAGGTGCTGAGCGGGGCACGCGGGGGAGAAGGTCCGGGAGGAATCCGAATCCACTCGGTGCGCCTGCACGGCATGGTCGCCCATCAAGAGGTGCTGTTCGGGGCGGTCGGCCAGAGCCTCTCCATCCGCCATGACGCCTATGACCGCACCTCGTTCATGCCCGGGATGATCCTGGCGGTGAAGTCGGTGTCGGCCCGGCCTGGTCTCACCGTCGGGCTGGACACGCTCCTCGGATTCTGACGCCGCGGCGGTAGCGTGGGCTCGATGGACGGGCCGCGCCAGCGCATTCTCGAAGCCACCTACGCATGTGTGGCGCGTTGGGGCCTGTCCAAGACGACCGTCGAGGACGCGGCGCGCGAAGCCGGGTTGTCTCGGGCCACGGTGTACCGGTATTTCCCCGGCGGCCGCGAGGAGCTCATCGACGCCGTGGTGTCATGGCAGTTCCTGGTCTTCTTCGGGCGTCTCTACGACGAGGTCCACGGCGCTACGTCACTGGAGGAGGTCCTCGACCGCGGGCTGCTCTTCGCTCGCCGAGCGCTCATCGAGCACGAAGTGCTCCAGAAGATGCTCGAGATCGAGCCCGATGTGCTCATGCCGAAGCTCACCGTCGAGTCCAATCGGACCGTCGGGCTCATCGCCGGCTTCCTCGTCCCCTACCTGCACGAGCACGGCATGGCCGAGGGTGTCGAGATCCACGAGGCGGCGGACTTCCTGGCCCGCATGATCCTGTCGTACATCTCGTCGCCCGGGCACTGGGACCTGGGCGACCCCGAGCAGGTCGCCACGTTGGTGCGGACGGAGCTGCTGGCCGGTGTCGTGGGGGACGTGGCCACCGACCTCCCCTGAGCACGACCGGGCCGGTCCCCGATGGGGGGACGATCCTCAACGGTCCCGATGGGGAACGATTGACAATGAGACATCTTGAGCCATACTGTCTCATTGTGGGCATGGCGCGACTGGAGCTGGTGCAAGGAGCGACCGCTGTCGACGTTGCCGGCCCCGACCACGATGTCGCGCCGACCCCGGTACGGGTACGGGTGATCGACGGCGCGCTGTCATGCATCGCCCGCCAGGGGGTCGCCAAGACCACGCTCGACGACGTGGCCCGCGCCGCAGGATGCAGCCGGGCCACGGTCTACCGCGTCTTTCCGGGCGGGAAGGAGGCGGTGCTCGCCGCCGTCGTCGACACCGAGGTGTCGAGGTTCTTCAGCGCCTTGGCCGTGCGCATGGGAGAGGCCACCGACCTCGAAGACGTCCTCGTGGCGGGCATGAGCGAGGCCGCCACCCGAGTGACCGGGCACGCCGCGCTCGGGCAACCTGCTCGCCCACGAGCCCGAATTGGTGCTGTCGCAATTGGCCTTCGCCCGCATGGACGAGGCGCTCGCCCTGACCTGTGCGTTCACGACCCCGTTCCTCGGGCGCTGGCTCGACCAGGCGGAGTCCAAGCGCGTGGCGGAGTGGGCGGCGCGCATCGTCGTGTCGTACCTGCTGTGTCCCGCCGACGGCGTCGACCTCACCGATACCGCCGACGTCCGCCGCCTCGTGCGCCTGTTCGTGCTGCCCGGCATCCGGGCCCTGCGTGTGCCCCAGGGTGTCGTCGCCATGGCGCCCGTGGGCGTGCCCGCCGGCTCTGCCGCCACGGGCCGGACCACCACACGATCTCTGCAGTCCCACCCACCACGACCCACCACAAAAGGGGAAGCATCATGACGGAGCAGATGCGCGAGACGGTCGACATCATCGGCCGCGACGACATCAACGACCTCGAGGCGATCCTCTCGGTCGTGAACACCGACGTGGACGAAGAGCTCCACGCCGTGCACTCGGTCTACGACACCATCTTCACGTGGGACTACGAAAAGGGTCAGCGTCCCAAACTCGAGAAGCTCTACGAGAAGGCCAAGAAGACCCAGTGGAACGGCCAGACCGACCTGCCGTGGGAGACCGACGTCGACCAGGAGGCGCTCGTGGTGGCCAATGCCGCCGCCAACGGTGGCCTCGGAGAAGGCCTCGACGTGACCGGGACCTCGCTGGCGCTGTGGGGTGACAAGGAGTGGATCCAGTTCGGGGTCGAAAGCCAGAACTGGACGCTGTCGCAGTTCATGCACGGCGAGCAGGGGGCGCTCGTGTGCACGGCCAAGATCGTCGAGTCGGTCCCGTGGATCGACGCCAAGTACTACGCCGCCACCCAGGTCATGGACGAGGCCCGTCACGTCGAGGTCTTCGCCAAGTACCTCGACGACAAGCTGTCGGGCCACTACCCGATCAACGCCCATCTCCGGCTGCTGCTCGACGACATCATCGCCGACCAGCGGTGGGACATGACGTATCTGGGCATGCAGATCATGGTGGAGGGACTGGCGCTGGCTGCGTTCGGGTTCATGCACCAGATGACGACGGAGCCGCTGCTCAAGCAACTGCTCCGCTACGTGATGTCCGACGAGGCTCGCCACGTCGCCTTCGGTGTGCTCAGCCTCCAGGAGTACTACCAGCAGCTGTCGGCGGCCGAGATCCGCGAGCGCCAGGAGTTCGCCTTCGAGGCGGCCGTGCGGATGCGCGACCGGTTCCTCCAGCAAGAGGTGTGGGACCGCATGGGGGTGAACCCCAAGGAGATCGTGCCCCTGCTCATGCAGATACCGGACCGCCAGGTCTTCCAGTCCCTGCTCTTCTCCAAGATCGTTCCCAACTGCAAGAAACTGGGGCTGCTCGACGCCGCCGACGGCTGGCTGCGGGTGAAATTCACCGAGCTCGGCGTCATCGGCTTCGAGGACTGGGCCGACACGGGCGAGGAGTACGACAGCCTGCAGACCACCCCGGTCGAGGGCGCTGTCGCCTAGCTGCCGCTGCGGCTGCGGCCGGTGCCTGGCGGGGGGCTAGCCTGAGGGCGTGAAGTCGTCACCCGGGCCTGGCCGATTCGGCGCGGTCATCACCGCCATGGTCACACCGTTCGACGAGAACGGTGGGCTCGACGTCGACGGCGCCGTCACGCTCGCCCGTTGGCTCACGGGTCACGGCAGTGACGGCCTCGTGGTGGCCGGCACCACCGGTGAGGGTCCCGTGCTCTCTGATGCCGAGCTCGGTCAGTTGTGGCAAGCGGTGACCGAGGCGGTCACCGTCCCCGTGCTCGCCGGCACCGGCTCCAACGACACCCGCCACACCATGGAGTGCACGAAGCTCGCCCAGGCGGCCGGCGTGGCCGGCGCCCTCGTGGTGACGCCGTACTACTCACGGCCCTCGCAGGCCGGCCTGTCGGCCCACTTCCGTGCCGTCGCGGCGTGCACCACGCTCCCCGTCGTCCTCTACGACATCCCGGTGCGCACCGGGCGCAGGATCGCCCGCGACACCATGGTGGGCCTGGCCCGGGACGTGCCCAACATCGTCGGTGTCAAAGACGCCACCGCCGATCCCGCCGGTGCGGCACGCCTGATGGCCGAAGCACCGGAGAGCTTCGAGCTCTACAGCGGGGACGACGCGCTCACGTTGGCGTTGTTGGCATTGGGTGCGGTCGGCGCCGTGAGCGTGGCCTCGCACTGGGCCGGTGAGGAGACCGCGGAGATGGTGGCGGCTTGGTTCAAAGGCGACGCCGACGGGGCGCGCGCCTGCAACGCCCGGCTGTTCGAGTCCTATGACTTCGAGTCGAGCGAGACCTACCCGAACCCGTTGCCGGCGAAGGCGGCGTGCCGGGCCCTGGGCCTGCCCTCGGGCCAGTGCCGACTTCCGCTCGGAGCCGCGCCGGCGGAGCTCGACGAACGGGCCCGGACCGTGATCTCCAACCTCGGGCGCGACGTGCACGCCGTTGCCGGTGTACGCGCGGGCGGGTCGCTTGCCTGATCCTGTTCGCGTCATCTTTCTGGGCGGCCTCGGAGAGATCGGCCGGAACTGTGCGTGCATCGAGCTCAACGGGCGCATCGTCGTTCTCGACTGCGGGATCATGTTCCCCGAGCCCGACATGCCCGGCATCGACCTCGTGCTCCCGGACCTGTCGTACCTGCGGGAGCGGGCTGACGCCGTCGAAGCGGTGGTCCTGACCCACGGACACGAAGACCACACCGGCGGTCTCGCCTTCTTACTGCGTGACCTGTCGGTGCCCGTGTACGGGTCCGCCCTCACGCTCGGGCTCGCCCGGAACCGTGTCGAAGAGGCGGGCCTCGCCAACCGGGCTCGTTTCGTCGAAGTGACCGACGGGGAGCGCCGTCAGATCGGGCCCTTCGAGGTGGAGTTCATCCCCGTCACCCACTCGGTACCGCACGGCTTCGCCACCGCGTTCCACACGCCGCAGGGCGTGATCCTGCACTCGGGCGACTTCAAGATCGACCTCACGCCCGTCGACGGTCGGCTCACCGACCTGGCCCGCATCGGGACCATCGCATCGGGACCAGGTGTGCGCTTGTTGTTGTCGGACTCGACGAACGCCGAAGAGCCCGGCTTCACCGAATCCGAGACGCAGGTCGGCGCCACGCTGCGTCGGCTCTTCGAGGCCCGCACCGGACAGCGGATCATCGTGACCTGCTTCGCCAGTCACATCCACCGCGTGCAGCAGGTGGTCGACGCCGCCCTCGGCACGGGGCGGAAGGTGGCGACACTGGGTCGCTCCATGGCGAAGAACGTGGAGCTGGCTCGGCGCCTGGGCCTCCTCGACCTACCGCCGGATCAAGTCGTCGACGTGGAGCACGTCGACGACATGGAACCCGGCAAGGTGTGCGTCGTGTCCACCGGCTCCCAGGGCGAGCCGATGTCAGCCCTGTCGCTCATGGCGGCAGGCGACAGCAAGTGGTTGCACCTGCGTCCCAACGACGTCGTGGTGATCAGCGCGCATCCCATTCCCGGCAACGAGTGGGCCGTGGGACGGGTCATCGACGGCTTGTACCGGCGTGGCGCCGAGGTGATCCACACCGGCGTCGAGCCCGTGCACGTGAGCGGACACGCCCGACAGGGTGAGCTCATGGTCCTACTGTCGGTGGCAAGCCCCGAGTGGTTCATCCCCGTCCACGGTGAGTACCGCCACCTCGTGAACCACATCCAGCTGGCCACGCGTATGGGGGTCGACGACAACAAGGCTCTTCTGTGCGAGGACGGCGACTCGGTTGTGATCGACGACGCCGGGATCCACCGCGGAGACTCGGTGCCCGCCGGGTTCCTCTACGTCGACGGGACCGTCGGAGACGTGGGCCACGGTGTGCTGCGCGACCGGCAGGGTGCTCGCCGAGGAGGGCGTCGTCGTGGTGGTGGCGACGGTCGACCCGCATGCCGGCGAGGTCGTGAGCCCGCCCGAGATCGTGACCCGGGGCTGGATCCACGCGCCCGAGGCCGAGGCGCTGCTCGGGGAGGCAAGCGACGTGGTGCGCGTCGCTCTCGAAAAGGCACTCGCCGAAGGCGCCACCGATCAGGAGACGCTGCGCCGCCATGCCCGCAAGGCCCTCGGTCGGCTGGTGGGAGAGCGGACCCGACGCCGCCCCATGATCGTGCCGGTGGTCGTCACGGTCTGAGGCCGCTGCTGGCCGTCCAAAGGGTGGTTCTCCCTGGTCGGAAGCCTGAGACCCGATCCTCGGATGGCCGTGGGGTGGCTGTTAGCGTTGGGGCCATTGTGGTGACGACGAAGCGCCGCCCTGTGGGCTCACGCCCATCTTCCCGGTCGGCACCCGGCAGACGCCGGAGCAAGTCCAAAGGTCGCTCCCGCGCCACGCGGGCGTCGAAACGACCCGCCGCCTCCCGGCGGCGCCGGTCCAGCAGTCGGGCTCGGCGCCGGGAG
The DNA here is from genome assembly GCA_963846125.1 of uncultured Acidimicrobiales bacterium. Taxonomy (GTDB): domain Bacteria; phylum Actinomycetota; class Acidimicrobiia; order Acidimicrobiales; family UBA8190; genus Chersky-840. Next base: position 899,877 of record CAWJUR010000003.1, on the reverse strand, counting down.
TGGATCGTCTCGGCCCTGTCGGTGCTCGAAGGCCACGTCGAAGACGCCTGGGGGATAGGGCTCGTCACTGTCGGGATCCTCGGAGCGCTCGCGCTCTACGTCAACGCGCTGGGCCCGGTCGGCCATGGCGCCCGCCATGGTCTGGGGATGGTCCTCGGGGTGGGCCGGTTCCTGGTCCCGCCGACGTTCGCCGCGGCGGGGGTCATGCTCATCGCCGGGCGTCCCCGCCATGAGCCGGCTCGGGCCGGGGTAGGGCTGGCACTGGCGCTGGCCTCGGTGGCGGGATTGGCCGACCTCGCCGGAGGCGCCCCCCACCTGTCGGCGTCGTCGCCACGCCTGTCCGGTGCGGGAGGTTTCATCGGGGCCGCCTTCGCCAACCCCCTGCGATCGGGCCTCGGCGACTGGGGGGCTTCGGTCGTGCTCCTGGCGCTGGTCACCCTGGCCTTGGTGCTCTTCACGGGCGTGACCCTGCGGGCCGCGCTGGGAGGAGTGGTGCGCGTCGGCCGGGAGCTGTGGCATTCGGGGGTTCCGCACGGTGCCGGTGAGGAAGAAGACATGGAGGACGACGGCATCGAGGACGAGACCGACGACGAGTTCGAGATCGAGCCCGAGTCAGAGGTCGTCGCCACCGGTCACCTCCGCCCGCGCCGCGGTGGACGGCCCGTGCTCTTCGACCTCGACGAGGCCGTCACACCTGAGCCCCCTGACGTGTCCGTCGAGCCCGTGGCCACCGAGCCCGACGCCGACCCAGAGCCGGACCACCTGGTCGATGCCCGGCCTGACGTGCACGCGGTGTCGCCCGAGCCGAGCGCGGCGCGCGACGGGGCACTGTCGATGGACGCCGCGGCGGCGACCGGAGAGTGGCGCCTCCCGCCCATGAAGATGCTGTCGCGCTCGAAACCCCAGGAGCTCGACCGCTCGGCGATCAGTGAGGCCGGGCGAGCCCTCGTGAGCGCCCTGGCCGCGCACGGCGTCGAGACCCGCTTGCTGGGACACACCGTCGGCCCCACCGTGACGCGCTTCGAGCTCGAGCTCGGTCCCGGCGTGAAGGTGGCCCGGGTGACCAGTCTGGCCAAGGACATCGCCTACGCCATGGCGTCGGCCGACGTTCGCATCCTGGCCCCCATCCCGGGCAAGTCGGCCATCGGGATCGAAGTCCCCAACCGCCTGCGCCAGCTGGTGACGTTGGGCGACGTGCTCGCCTCGGCCGAGGCCCGCCAGGCCACGCATCCCCTCGAAGTGGCCCTCGGACGTGACATCGCCGGGCGCCCCGTGATCGAGAACCTCGCCGACATGCCCCACATCCTGATCTCGGGCGCGACGGGAGCCGGCAAGTCGTCGTGCATCAACTCCTTGATCACCTCGATCATGATGCGGGCCACGCCCGAGGAGCTGCGCCTCATCCTCGTCGACCCCAAGCGTGTCGAGCTCGGCCAGTACAACGGGCTCCCGCACCTGCTCACCCAGGTCGTCGTCGACCCCAAGAAGGCGGCCAATGCCCTGTCGTGGGCGGTCACGGAAATGGAACGCCGCTACGACGTGCTGGCCGAGGCCGGCATGCGCGACATCACCGGGTACAACGCGGCCGTCGAGCGCGGCGAGCTCGACGATGTGGGCTCACCCGACATGAGCGGGGGAGATCTCGACGCCGAGGACGTCGACACCGAAGATGCGGGCCTCGATGTCGATGGGGCCGACCGGGTGGCGGCGCTCATGGCGGAGTCCCGTGAGGCGGTGTCGCCGACCGTGCACCGCGAGCGCCTGCCCTTCATTCTGATCGTGGTAGACGAGCTCAACGACCTCATGATGGTCGCGGCGCGCGACGTCGAGGAGTCGGTGTGCCGGATCGCGCAGATGGCTCGGGCCGTCGGCATCCACCTCGTCCTGGCCACGCAACGTCCTTCGGTGGACGTCATCACCGGCGTGATCAAGGCGAACGTCCCGTCGCGCCTCGCTTTCTCGGTGTCGTCGCTCGCCGACAGCAGGGTGATCCTCGACCAGCCCGGCGCCGAGCGCCTCATCGGGAAGGGCGACATGCTCTTGCTCACCGCGTCGTCGTCGGTGGCGCGACGCATCCAGGGCCCGTGGGTGTCCGAGAGCGAGGTGCGGACGGTGGTGGCGCATTGGCAGCGCCAGCGCAGCGCCGAATACGTCGTCGGAATCGCCGGCGACGAGAACTCGGCGCGCGGTGGCGAAGGCTTCGACGACGACGACGAACTGCTGTCGGCGGCCATGGAGCTCGTTGTTCGATCTCAGCTAGGGTCCACGTCGATGTTGCAGCGCAAGCTCCGGGTGGGATTCTCGAGGGCGGGACGGCTCATGGACCTGCTCGAGCGCCGAGGGGTGGTGGGCCCGTCGGAGGGATCGAAAGCCCGCGCGGTGCTCATGGCACCCGAAGAGCTCGAGCAGCTCGCCGACCGGTAGCCGGGGTGGTCCGACACCGAGGCCGGCACAGCCGTGGGGCGAGCGCCGTCGCTGACGAGACCGACGGCTCAACCGACTCCGGCCCTGTCGACACCGGCCTTCGCGCCGAGACCGCCGGCGCCACGAGCGACGCCGCTCCGATCGCCTCCCACGGGCTCGGCCTCAACGGCTCGAGCCCGGTCGGCGGGGGCATGGCGGGAGGAACCATGGCCGCCATCCTCGAGGCCGCACCCGAAGCCGAGACGGTGCCACCTCCGGAAGCGGGGCCGGCACCGGTCTCACGCCTGGTCCCCGTGATCCTCTCACCTCCGCTGTCGGGGGCTCCGCTCGAGCCCCCGTCCCTGGTCGGCGAGCACGTGGCGACGTTCGGGTCGGCCGTGGTGGCGGCGCCGGATCGGCATCGGCGCCGCTGGCCCTGGGCCGTGCTGGTGGTGGTCGTGGCCGTGGTGCTGGCCACGGTGGTGCAGCTGGGCCGGCCCGTCCCGGCCATGGCTCTCCAACGTTCGCTCCCGGGCACATCGCCCGTGGCCGGAGCCACCCCGCTGCTGCCGTGGCCGGCCGCCGGGGAGGCGGCGGTGGCGATCCCGCAGCTGGGCGTCACCGTCCAGTCGGGGCCCGAGGCGGCGGTGCCCATCGCCAGCCTCACCAAGATCATGACGGCTTATCTCACGCTGCGCGACCACCCGCTGGCCCCGAGTGCGCAGGGCCCGGTGCTCACCATGACCGCCGCCGATCAGGCCGAAGCGTCGGTCGAAGAAGGGGCGGGAGCCACCAATGTGGCGGTGCAGCCGGGTGAGAAGTTGAGCGAACGGCAATTGCTCGACGGCCTGCTCGTCCATTCCGCCAACAACCTCGCCGACGTCTTGGGGCGCTGGGACGCGGGCACGTTGCCGGCCTTCGTCGCCAAGATGAATGTCACCGCGGCCGCATTGGGGATGGCGCACACGCACTACGCGGACGCGAGCGGTCTCGACCCGGGGACGGCCGGGACCGCCGGCGACGAGCTCCTCGTGACCCAGGCGGCCATGGCCATTCCCACCTTCGCCGCCGTGGTGGCCCAGCGCGTCGTGACCTTGCCGGTCGTCGGGATCCTCACGACCTATGTGTCGTCGGTCGGGACCGACGGCGTCGTCGGGGTGAAGTCCGGGTTCACCCAGGCGGCCATGGGATGCCTCGTGCTGGCGGGGGAGCGCACCGTGGCCGGACAGCGCGTCCTGGTGCTGGCGGCGGTGACCGGACAGCCCGGAGAAGACCCTCTCGAGGTGGCCAACGGGGTCGACGAACGTCTGCTCGACGCCGTGGCGGCGGGATTGCGTCAAGTCCCGGTCACGGCGCGCGGTGCCCGGGTCGGTGCGGTGACCCTGCCCTGGACCCAGCGGCGGGTTCCCGTGGTCGCCTCCCGGGCGATCTCGCTCCTGGCGTGGCCGGGCCAGGAGCCCAGCCTGGCTCTCACCCACCGAATGCTTCATTCCGGGATCCGGGCCGGGACGTCGGTGGGCACGCTCACGGCCTCGATCGGCCGTGAACGGGTCGTCGTGCCGGTGCACGTGGCCGGCACCCTGTTGGGCCCGTCGATGAGCTGGCGGCTCAAGCGATCCTGACCCGACCCTCCCGGCGCGCCGGAGGGACGGCACTACCCTGGACAGCCATGCCGCGCTCGAGCCCCGGCCTCGGCGGCCAACCTCGGCCCCGGCTTCGACGTCCTGGCGGTGGCGCTCGACCTCTATGTCGAAGTCGACGTCGAGCCCGCCCCGCGCCTGGTGGTCCGCTCCGAGGGCGAGGGTGCCGATCTCGAAGAGGACGACATGCACCTCGCGGCGCGCGTGGCGATCGATGTCGTGGGACACGACCGACTGTCGGTCACGGTCCGATCCGGGATCCCGGTGGCGCGCGGCCTGGGATCCTCCGCCGCCCTGGCGGTGGCGGCGGCAGCGGCGGCGGGCTCGAAGGACCCGCTGGGCGTGGCCGCCCGGATCGACGGCCATCCCGAGAACGCGGCGGCCTCGGTGGTGGGTGGCCTCGTGGCGGCCACGCTCGTGCGGGGGGCGGTTCGGGCGGTGCGCATGCCGCTCGACGGTGGCCTGGTGTTCGTGGCCATGGTGCCCGAACGACCGTTGCCCACCACCAAGGCGCGCCAGGCCCTGCCCCTGGAGGTGAGCCGGACCGACGCCACCTTCAACCTCGGTCGACTGTCGTTGCTCCTGGCCGGACTCGCCGATCGCGCCCTCATGATCCGAGAGGCGACCGAGGACCGCCTCCATCAGGACTACCGCAGCCCCCTGTTCCCCGAGGCCCCCCAACTCCTGTCCCGGATGGTCGGTGCCGGCGCGCTGGCATCGTGTTGGTCCGGGGCGGGGCCCACCTTGCTCGGGATCTGCGACGGCGAGCACGGTGAACGGGTGCGCTCGAGCGCGGAGCGATCCATGGAGGAGATCGGGGTTCCCGGGCGGGCTCTGCTCTTGCGGCCCGACATCGAGGGGCTCATCGTCGAAGGGTCCTACGCGTGACCCGCACCTTCCACATCCGCACCTACGGCTGCCAGATGAACGAACACGACTCCGAGCGCCTGGCCGGACTCCTCATCGCCGACGGTCTGGAGCCGACCGAGGACATCGAGCACGCCGATCTCGTGGTCTTCAACACGTGCTGCATCCGGGAGAACGCCGACAACAAGTTCTACGGACATCTGGGACAGTTCAAGGCCCTGCGCCAGAGCCGGCCCGACATGCAGATCGCGGTGGGGGGATGTCTGGCCCAGAACGACGGCGAGGCCATTCGTGCCCGCGCCGGCCATGTCGACGTCGTGTTCGGGACCCACAACCTGACGCGGGCCCCGGCGTTGTTGCGCCAGGCCGCCACCGGCGGCCCGGTGGTGGAGATCCTGGACGCCCCGGCGCCGGCGGGTGCATCGGAGCTCCCCGTGGCCCTGTCGGCGGTCCGGGAGCTCCCCTACACGGCCTGGGTCACCATCCAGATGGGGTGTGACAACTCGTGCGCCTTCTGCATCGTTCCCCAGGTGCGCGGCCCCGAGGTGAGCCGACCGTTCGACGACATCGTGACCGAGGTCACGGGACTGAGCGCTCGAGGGGTCACCGAGGTGACGCTGCTCGGCCAGAACGTCAATTCCTACGGCCGTGACCTGACCCGTCGTCGCCCTCTGTTCGCGTCACTGCTGCGCGCCGTGGGGGCCGTGGACGGGATACGCCGGGTTCGCTTCACGAGCCCGCACCCGAAGGACCTGAGACCCGAGACGATCGCGGCCATGGCCGAGACCTCGTCGGTGTGCGAGCACCTCCACCTGCCCCTGCAGTCGGGGAGCGACCGCGTGCTCAGCGCCATGCGCCGCGGCTACAACGCCGAGCGGTATCTGCAGCGCCTGTCGGCCGCCCGCGCCGCGATCGCCGATCTGGCGGTGACCACCGACATCATCGTGGGCTTCCCCGGGGAGACCGACGACGACTTCGAACGCACCCTCGAAGTCGCGGCCGAGGCCCAGTACGACAGCGCCTACACGTTCATCTTCTCGCCGCGCCCGGGCACCCGGGCGGCGGCCATGTCAGCATCGTTCGTCCCCGACGACGTGGTCGCCGAGCGCTTCGAGAAGCTCCGGGTGGTGGTGGAGCGCTCGGCGCTGCTCCGGCACCAGGCCCGTATCGGGCGGGTGGAGGAGGTCATCGTCGAAGGGCCCAGCACCCGGGACCCCGATGTGCTCACGGGCCGGACCCGACAGAACAAGCTCGTGCACTTCGCACCGCCCGACGGAGATGCTCCCGCTCCCGGTGCTTATGGCGAGGTCCTCGTCACCGAGGCCGCACCGCATCACCTGCGCGGCGAGCTGGTGCGCGTCACGGCGGGCGCACGACGGCGCATACACATTCCCGTCTCGGCCCGGTAGGGCTCGTGGGCGCGCCCGCTCGCATCGGGCCCGGTCACGTCGCACTGGTGGGGCCGACGGCGTCGGGGAAGTCCGCTCTCGCCCTGGAGCTGGCGCGCCGGCGCCCCGAGGCCGAGCTGGTGTCGGTCGACTCGATGTGCGTGTACCGCGCCATGGACATCGGCACCGCCAAGCCCAGTCGCGCCGAGCGGGCCGAGGTGCCGTACCACCTGGTGGACCTGGTCGACCCCGACGAGGAATTCACGCTGAGCCGGTTTCAGGCCGAAGCGCGAGACGTGCTCGGCGCGGTGCAGGGTCGCGGGCATCGTGCCCTGCTCGTGGGCGGGACCGGGCTCTACCTGCGGGCCGTCGTCGACCAGCTGTCGGTGCCGGGTCGGTTCCCCGATGTCGTCGGCGCCCTCGAAGCCGAGGCGGACCTCCCGGGGGGCACCGAGCGCCTGCACGCCCGGTTGACCGCCCTCGACCCGATCGCGGCGGCCCGGATGGAGCCGACCAACCGTCGCCGGGTGGTGCGCGCCCTCGAGGTGACGGTGGGTGCCGGCCGGCCCTTCTCGTCGTTCGGGCCCGGGCTCGAGGCGTATCCCCCCACGCCCTTCACCCTGGTGGGCATCCTCTTCGACCCCGCCCTCCACGACGCCCGTATCGAGCACCGGTTCCGCGGAGCTGCTCGATCGTGGGCTGGTGGACGAGGTGCGCGCCCTGGCGGCGCGACCGGGGGGCCTGTCGCGCACCGCCCGCCAGGCCCTCGGGTACCGGGAGGTGCTGGCCCACGTGGAGGAGGGGGTTCCCCTCGACGACGCCGTCGCCGAGGCCAAGCGGCGCACCCGGGCCTTCGCCCGGCGCCAGTGGGCTTGGTTCCGGCGCGACCCGCGCATCGTGTGGCTCGATCCCGACGGTGATCTTTCGGCGCAGCTCCTGGTGCTGTGGGACGCATCGGCCTCCACCCGGGCGGACACACGCCCGGGGGTCGGGGGGGAGGTGCGAGACTGAGGGCGATGGACGCCCGAGGCGCACTTCGCCTGACGAAGCACCATGGGGCGGGCAACGACTTCCTGGTGCTGCTCGATCCCGACGACCGCCGACCCCTGTCGGCGTCCGAGGCGCGCGCCCTGTGCGATCGACGCCGGGGCATCGGAGCCGACGGTGTGCTGCGGGCCGTCTCGGGCCGCGGCCAGGCGGCGCTCTCGATGAAGCTGCGCAATGCCGACGGCGGGGTGGCCGAGATGAGCGGCAACGGGATCCGCTGCCTCGTGCAGGCGGCGGTGGACGGCGGCCTGGTGGGAGCCGGGACCGTCGTGGTGCAGACGCTGGGCGGGTTGCGCGCCGGTGGAGTACCGGCCCGGAGCCGAGGCGGGTCTCGGCTATGGACGGGTGGACATGGGCCCGGGCCGAGCTCGGCACCGAGCTCAGCGCCGAGGAGATCGGCGAGGCGCGCTGGGGTCAGCACGTCGACATGGGCAACCCGCACATCGTGCTGTTCGGCGCAGAAACGCAGCGACGACACCGTGCGGACGCTCGGCCCGCGCTGGGAGCGGTCCGTGGCGGGCGGGGCCAATGTGGAGTTCGTCTGGCCCGGCCCCGGCCCCGGTGAGCTCACGCTGCGGGTGTGGGAGCGCGGCGCGGGCGAGACCCTGGCGTGCGGCACCGGGGCGTGCGCGGTGGTGGCGGCCGCTCACGCGCACGGTGAGGCCGGCACGCGCGTGCGGGTGCACAACCCCGGTGGTCCCCTCGACGTCGAGCTCGGCCAGTCCGGGATCTCCCTGGCCGGCCCGACCCAGAAGGTCGGCGACGTCACCGTGGACGAGGCGGTCCTCGCCGCGCTGGTCGAGACGATCGACGCCGATCCCGACGCCGTTTCCGACGCCGGTGCCGGGAGCGCCCTGCGGGGGGCCACGCCCGACGCGGTGCCGACCGAGGTGGCGGCTCGACAGTGACGCTCATCGAGCGCAGCTTCCGCGAGCGCATCGTGCTCGTGGGGGTGGTGTTCCCGTGGACCTCGGCCGACGCCGTCGACGCCGATCTCGACGAGCTCGCTCTGCTCGTGGACACAGCGGGCGCCATCGTGGTGGACCGGGTCATCCAACGCCGGGACCGGCCCGACCCGGCGACGTTCATCGGTCGGGGCAAGGCCGAGGAGCTCCACGAGCTGTCGCTGACCCTCGACACCGACACCATCGTCTTCGACGACGAGCTGTCGCCTGCCCAGCAGCGCAACCTCGAGAAGATCCTGGGCCGTACCGCCATCGACCGCACCGCGGTGATCCTCGACATCTTCGCCCAGAACGCCCGGTCCCAAGAGGGCAAGGCCCAGGTCGAGCTGGCGCTGCTGCGCTACCGGCTGCCGCGACTGCGCGGCAAGGGCTTGGCCCTGTCCCAACAGGCCGGTGGCATCGGCACGCGGGGACCGGGCGAGACCCAGCTCGAGGTGGACCGACGCCGGTTGCTGCGCCGGATGACGCGCCTCGAGGCGGACCTCAAGCAGGTCTCGGCCACGCGCCGCACCCAGAGCCGCTCCCGCCTGCGGTCGCGCCAACGCGTGGTGAGCCTCGTCGGGTACACCAATGCGGGGAAGTCGACGCTGCTCAACCGCCTCACCGACGCGGGCGTGCTCGTCGAGAACCGCCTGTTCTCGACCCTCGACTCCCGCACCCGGCGCCTGGCTCTTCCCGGGGGCGAGACCGTCCTGCTGTCGGACACGGTCGGATTCGTCCGCAAGCTCCCGCATCAGCTGGTCGAGGCCTTCCGGTCCACCCTCGAGGTGGTCAAGGACGCCGATCTCCTCGTGCACGTGGTGGACGCGTCGGCCCCGGAGCCCGACATGCAGATCGAGGCGGTGCGCTCTGTGCTCGACGAGATCGACGCGGGCGCCGTGCCGGAGCTGCTCGTGATCAACAAGGCCGATCGTGCCCCCCGTGCCGCGGCGCGCCTGGCCAATGCGCACGAAGGGGCGGTGGTGATGTCGGCCCTCACCGGCGCCGGGGTCGACCAGTTGTTGCGGGCCATGGGCGACCAGTTGCGGGTAGCCGACCGGGTGGTGGAGCTCGTCGTCCCCTTCGACCGTGGCGACGTCCTCGCCGCGGTGCACCGCGAAGGGGAAGTCGTCGACGAGTCCCACAGCGAAGGCGCCACGGTGGTCCACGTCGTGCTCGACGACGCCGGGCGCGCCCGGTTCCGGGAATTCGTGCCGTCATGACCGGGCCCGACACCGAGGAGGGCTTCTCGCCTCCGCCCTACCCCTACGACCGGCTCGCCGAGGCGGCGCGCACCGCGGCGGCCCATCCCGGCGGCGCCATCGACCTGTCGGTGGGCACCCCCTGTGACCCGCCGCCCTCAGCCGTGGTCGAGGCGCTGGGCACCTCGGGGACCGAGCGCGGCTACCCGGCTTCGATCGGGAGTGCGCCCTTGCGGGGCGCGGCGGTGGCGTGGATGCGCCGGCGCTTCGGGGTGTCGCTCGACCCCGCCCAGGTGGCGGCGTGCGTGGGCACCAAGGAGTTCGTGGCCACGCGCGGCGTGGTTCCTGCCGCCTGCGCACCCCCGGTCGTGACACCGTCCTGGCCCCGGCCCTCGCCTACCCGACCTACGCCATGGGGGCGCGCCTGGCCGGGTGCCGGGTGGTCGAGGTCCCCGCCGGCGGCGACGGTGGCCCCGACCTCTCGACCGTCTCGGACGAGGACGCCGGGCGAGCCCTGTGCCTGTGGGTGAACAGCCCTTCGAACCCGACCGGCGCGCTGTCCGACCTCGGTGCCGCGGCGGCGTGGGGAAGGTCCCGGGCCGTACCGGTGCTCTCCGACGAGTGCTACGCCGAGTTCACGTGGGACGGCGCGCCCACGAGCATCGTGCAATCCGGTGAAGACGGGGTGCTCGCGCGTGCACTCGCTGTCGAAGCGCTCGAACATGGCCGGCGTGCGCGTCGGGTTCTACGCCGGGGACGGCGCGTTGGTGGAGTACCTGGCCGAGGTGCGCAAGCATGCCGGGCTCATGGTGCCGGGACCGGTCCAGGCCGCCGCGGTCGTCGCCTTGGAAGACGACGACCACGTGGCGCGCCAGCGCCGATCGCTATCGACACCGCCTCGGTCGTCTGGCCGAGATCCTGCGGGCAGCGGGGCTCGAGGCCGAGATGCCGGCGGGCGGCTTCTACCTGTGGGTCCCGGTGCCGGCGTGGGCCGGACACACTGGGCGTGGTCGAGGGCCGGCCCGGGGCCTGGGTGCTCACCGACGCGCTGGCCGAGGCGGCCGGCATGCTCGTGAGCCCGGGCGAGTTCTACGGTGCGCAGGCGGCCGGCTTCGTGCGGATCGCGGCCGTCCAACCCGACGACCGCATCGAGTTGGCGGCCACGCGTCTGTCGGCGTCGGACCATCCGCACCTGGGGCGTGCGACGCCCGTGCCGCGGTCCAGGGGGCAACGGCGCGGCCCGGTAACCTCGGGCCATGGCCGACCTGCCCTCCCAGATCGAAGAGCTGTGGTCCCGGGTCGGGCGAGCTGAGCCCCGCCGACACCGACGCGCTCGACGTGGTGGCCCAGGCCATCGACCTGCTCGACCGGGGTGAGGCCCGGGTGGCCGAGGTGGACGGCTCGACCGGCGACGTCGTCGTGCACAGCTGGCTCAAGACGGCCATCTTGTTGCTGTTCCGGCTGCGGGCCATGGAGACGGCGGAGCTCGGACCCTTCGAGTACCACGACAAGCTGCCCGCTCAAGACCGGATACGAGTCGGCCGGTGTCCGGGTGGTGCCCGGGCGCGTCGGCGCGGTGGGGATCGTTCCTCGACCGGGGCGTGATCCTCATGCCGAGCTACGTCAACATCGGGGCGCGTGTCGGCGCCGACACCATGGTCGACACGTGGGCCACGGTGGGCTCGTGCGCGCAGATCGGCGCCCGCGTGCATCTGGCCGGTGGAGTAGGCATCGGCGGCGTCCTCGAGCCGCCCAACGCCGCACCGGTCATGGTCGGGGACGACGCCAACATCGGGAGCCGGTGCATGGTGACCCAGGGCGCCCGGGTGGGGGACGGGGCGGTGCTGGCCGAGGGCGTCATCCTGAACCCGAGCATCCCCGTCATCGACGCCGCCACCGGTGACGAGTTGAGCCGGGGCGTGGTGCCGCCGTGGAGCGTGGCCGTCGGTGCCTCGCGCCGCCGCGACTTCCCGGGGGGCGAGTTCTTCCTGCCGTGCGTCCTCGTCATCAAGCGACTCGAGCCGGGCGAGCGCCACGACAAGGCCCAGCTCGAAGCGGCACTGCGTGAGCACCAGGTCGGCACCTGATCGCTGACGAGGTGTCCACGACATGACCGACCTCCTCGCGCTTGCGGCCGAGCTCGTCGCCATCCCCTCGGTCAGCCACCACGAGACCGCTCTGGCCGACCGGGTGGAGGCCGACCTGCGAGGCGCACGGCCACCTCGAGGTGCAGCGCTTCGAGGACACCGTGGTGGCGCGCACCGCGCTCGGCCGGTCCCGACGGGTCGTGCTCGCCGGGCATCTCGACACCGTGCCGCCCTTCGACGACCGGGCCGCGCCGGATCGACGGACGACACGCTGTGGGGCCTCGGCTGCGGTGGACATGAAGGGCGGCGTGGCGGTGCTGCTGCACCTGGCCAGCGACATGCCTGTTCCCGCCGTCGACGCCACCTACGTCTTCTACGCGTGCGAGGAGGTGGCGCGTCGCCACAACGCCCTGGCCCGGCTGGCGGCGACGCGTCCCGACCTCCTCGCCGCCGACGCGGCCGTGCTGTGCGAGCCCACCGGCGGCGTGGTCGAAGCCGGTTGCCAGGGCACCCTGCGGGCGCTGATCACGGTGGGGGGGCGCCGGGCGCATACCTCCCGGCCCTGGATGGGGGTCAACGCCGTGCACCGCCTGGCCCCGGTCCTGGCGGCCCTGGGTCGCTACGAGCCGCGCCGCGTGGTGCTCGACGGTTGCGAGTACACCGAGCAGCTCCAGGCGGTGGGGATCGAAGGCGGCGTGGCCGGCAACGTCGTGCCCGACGTGGCCACCGTCACAATTAATTACCGCTTCGCGCCGCCCGCCGACGTCGACGCGGCGGCGAGCTCGCTCCGGGAGCTGGTGGGACCGGCGCTCGACCCCGCGGCGGGTGACGGGCTCGAGATCCTCGACGCCGCCGCGGGGGCGCCGCCGGCCCTGGACCATCCCCTCCTGGCCGGTCGCTCGTCGCCGCCCCGGGGCGCCGCCGCGGGCCAAGCTGGGGTGGACCGACGTGGCCACCTTCGCCGAGCTGGGCGTGCCCGCCACCAACTTCGGGCCCGGCGACCCGCCTGCTCGCCCACACCCCCGACGAACACGTGTCGCGCCCCGAGCTCGAACGGGCCCGGGCCGTCCTCGCCACCGTGCTCCTCACCGGCTGACCGTTACCCACCGACCCTGCCGGTCAGGGCGAGGCCCCTCCCAATGCTTTTGATGTAAAAGTGGTCAGGAGATGGCCAGTTCACGGCGGTACGGTGCCGAGCGCGGTGACGAAGTCGCCACCGCATCCGACCCGAAGGAGTCACCTCGTGGACTGGAAGCTCGAGCTCGTGGCGGTGCCCGTCACCGACGTGGACCGCGCCAAGGCGTTCTACACGGACCAGGTGGGCTTCGTCGCCGACCACGACCATCGGGTCAGCGACGACATGCGCTTCGTCCAGCTGACGCCGCCGGGCTCGGCGTGCTCGATCGCCATGGGGGAGGGGATCGTGACGTCGGTGCCGGGATCGGTCCAGGGCCTGCAATTGGTCGTCCCCGACATCGCCGCGGCCCATGCCGAGCTGCTCGAGCGGGGCGTCGAGGTGAGCGACGTCCACGGAGTTCCCGTGGGGATCGTTCGTGTTCTTCAGTGACCCCGACGGCAACGGCTGGGCCGTGCAGCAGGTCCCGGCCCGATCCTGACCCTGTCTCAGAGTCGGCGTCTCAGAGCTCGTCGCAGCACGGTGACGACCCGCCCGTAGATCGTCACGTCGTCGGGCGCGAACTCCATGGGCGAGAGCGCGGCGTTGGCGGGGGAGAGCACGACTTTCCCCCGCCGGCGGGCGAAGGTCTTGACGGTTCCCTCTTCCCCGGGGATCCCGGCCACCACGATGTCCCCGTTGTCGGCGTCGGGCTGCTGGCGCACCACCACGAAGTCGCCGTCGAAGATCCCCGCGTCGATCATGGACTCGCCGCGCACCCGGAGCATGAACACCGATCCCGAGCCGGTGAACTCCTCGGGGAGCGGAAGCAGCTCCTCGACGTTCTCGCTGGCGAGCACCCCGGTACCGGCGGCCACGTCCCCGAGCAGGGGCACGTGGCGGACCGGGCTCGCCGCCATGGCGGCCCGTGAGGAGGGGTCGAACCGCACCTCCATGGCGCGGGGCTTGGTGGGGTCCCGGCGTAGGTACCCCTCGCGCTGGAGCACGGCCAGATGAGCATGGACCGTAGACGAAGACGTCAACCCGACGGCCTCGCCGATCTCCCGGACCGACGGTGGGTAGCCCTGCTCGCGCAGGCTGTCCCCGATGAATTCGAGGATCTGGAGTCGTTTCCCGGTCAATGCCTCGGCCATGTCGTTCTCCTCATCCGACGCCGCTGGCGGAGCCCGCCACCCCGGAAGGCGAACACCAGTTCGTGCCACCGTACCCTCCGGGCCGTCGCGGATCAAACACCTGTTCGTGACGGGCCCTCCACGCAGGGACGGAGTCGGTGTCACACCCCCGTGCCATCGTGTCGCCATGACCGGATTCGCACCATCCCGGGGCCCCGGCCCGGCGCTTGACACGAACACCTGTTCGTGGTTCGATGAGGTCGTGACGAACACCTGTTCGACCCGACGGCCCGGAGACGGCGCCTGATGGCCCTCGCCCTCGCGCCCATCCCCACCGGGCGCCGACAGCCGCCAGGCCTCGCTGCGGGTGGTGGCTCCGGGGACCCGCCCGGCGCCGACACGTCCCGCCCATGGCGGGGCCACGCCCGCCCGTCCTCTTTCCCAGTCCGAGCCCGACCGTCGTTGCCATCAGGCGCGTCCCACGTGTGCCGGGTGCGTCACCGACGGCCGGACGACCCGGCCCAGCGTCGCAGTGCGGCGCCGGCGGGTCGTGCTCGGAACGGTGGCGGCGGGCTTGCTCGCCGCCCTCGCCCTGCCGTGGAGCGGTACCGGGGGCTCCCTCGCCACCCCCGGTCCCGCTCTGGCGGGGGAGACCGTCTGCGGCCCACTCGTCGTACGTCGTCCGACCGGGGGACACGCTGTGGTCGATCGCCGTCCGGCTCGACCCGACGGGCGATCCCCGACCCGTGGTGGCACAGCTCGAGACCCAGGTCGGGAGCGACACCGTCGTCCCCGGGGAGTCAGCTGGTCCTTCCCTGACCGCTCAGAGAGTGGCACTACGGTTGGACCGGTGCGGTGTCCGTGGTGTCAGAGTCTCGAGGACAAGGTCGTCGACTCGCGCCTGGCCGAGGACGGCGTCGCCATCCGCCGACGCCGCGAGTGCCTGTCCTGCAACCGCCGCTTCACCACCTACGAGCGTCTCGAGGAGGCGCCGTTGTGGGTCGTCAAGCGGGGCGGGCAACGCGAGCCGTTCGACCGCGCCAAGGTCGTGTCCGGCGTGCGGGCCGCCACGAAGAACCGGCCCGTGACCGAGGAGCGACTCGAGGAGATCGCCCAGCGGGTGGAAGAGGCCCTACGGGGTGAAGGTGCCGAGGTGTCGAGCCAACAGATCGGGGTGGCCGTGCTCGAGCGCCTGCGCGAGGTCGACGACGTCGCGTACCTGCGCTTCGCCTCGGTCTACAAGGGTTTCGAGGACCTGGGGGACTTCCAGCGCGAGGTGGGACTGCTCACCAAGACGACCGAGCCCAAGCGCAGGGCCTGACGTCGGGTGGCAGAGCTTCTCGACGACGTCCCCGACAGGGTCCTCGCCGTCTATGCCCATCCCGACGACCCCGATGTCTCGTGCGGAGGCACGCTGGCGCGCTGGGCCGGTGCCGGCGCCGAGGTCCACGTCCTCATCTGCACCAACGGCGACAAGGGGACGACGGACCCCGACACCGACCCCGACGTCCTGGCCCGGCGTCGGGCCGGAGAAGCGGCCGAGGCGGCGAAGCTCCTCGGAATCGCCGGGCAACACTTTCTCGGCTATCCCGACGGCGAGCTCGTCGACGACGCCGCGCTGCGCGCCACGCTGGTGCGTTGGGTGCGCAAGCTCCGTCCCGTCACCGTCCTCGGCCCCGATCCCACCGCCGTGTTCTTCGGCGAGGACTACTTCAACCACCGCGACCACCGCACGACGGGATTCGCACTGCTCGACGCCCTGTCGCCGGCCGCTGCCCTCCCGCACTACTTCCCCGAGGCCGGCGCCGCCTATCAGGTGCAGACGGCGCTGCTGTCGGGCACCCTCGAGCCCACGGTGTGGGTGGACGTGACAGCCACCATCGACGACAAGGTGGCGGCGGTGTCGTGTCATCGCAGCCAGTTCGCCGACGGCGGGGAATGGGCCCGCCGGGCGGTACGGGAGCGCGCCCAGGAGGACGGACGCCGGGCCGGGGTGGGCTATGCCGAGGGCTTCCGGCGTCTGCGGCTCGGTGGCTGACCCGGCTCGACGCAGTGACGGCGCCGAGCCTGCGGTCGACGGCTCGGATGCTCTGCACCGTGTTGCACGTCGACATGGACTCGTTCTTCGCCTCGGTGGAGGTCCTCGACGACCCGTCGCTGGCCGGGCGCCCCGTCATCGTCGGTGGCGCCGGGGCGCGCGGCGTGGTGGCGTCGTGCACCTACGAAGCGCGCGCCTTCGGCATCCATTCCGCCATGCCGTCGGTCGAGGCCCGGCGCCGCTGCCCCCACGCGGTGTTCCTCCCGGGCCGCTTCGCCCGCTACGTCGAGATGAGCGAGCGGCTCCACGCCGTGCTGGAGCGGTTCTCGCCGGTGGTGGAGGGCATCGCCCTCGACGAGGCGTTCGTCGACGTGGCCGGGGTGCGTCGGCTGCTCGGCCCACCTCCCCAGGTGGCGCGCGAGATCCAAGAGGCGGTGCGACGTCGACATGGCAGATGGAATGCGGCGTGGGGGTGGCCCGCACCAAGCTGCTCGCCAAGCTGGCGTCGCGCGCCGCCAAGCCGGTGCTCACCCACGACGGCCCCCGGCCCGGACCCGGGGTCGTCGTGGTCCTGCCCGGCCCAGGAGCTGTCGTTCCTCCACCCCCTGCCGGTGCGGGCCCTGTGGGGAGTGGGCCCCGCCACGGCGCGCGCGACTCGAGGCGCTCGGGGTCATCACCATCGGCGATCTGGCCCGCATCCCCGAGGACACGCTGTGCCGCTCGGTCGGCGTCGCCAACGGCCGTCAGCTGGCCCAGCTGGCCCGGGGTGAGGACCCCCGACCCGGTGGAGCCGAACCGGGACGCGAAGTCGGTGGGTCACGAGGAGACCTTCGCCGTCGACATCGACAGTCACGACGGCCTGCATCGTCATGTCGTGCGCATGGCCGACGCCGTGGGGACACGCCTGCGCGAGGCGCGCGCTGACGGGTCGGACGGTCACCGTGAAGGTCCGCTACGGCGACCGCGCCACCATCACCCGGTCGCACACGGTGGGGGCGCCGCTCGACTCCCCCCGCGCCCTCGGGGCGGTGGCCGGGGCCCTGCTCGACGCCGTGGACGTGGCGCCGGGTGTCCGCCTCCTGGGGGTGTCGGTCTCGGGCCTCGTCGCCTCCGACACCACCGCGCGCCAGCTCTCCTTCGACGACGACGATGTGGGGCCGGTCCCGCCCGGCTCGGCGCGCGCTGGCGGTCCGGCGCGCCCTGGGGAGCGGCGCCCCTGGCGGTCCGGCGCGCCCGGCGGCCCCGGGGAACGGTGGGCTCGTCGACCTCGAGGCGGGCCCGGCCCTGGCGGCGACGCGTGAGCTGGCCTGGCACGAGGTGGAGGCGGCGGTGTCGGCCATCCGGGCCCGCTACGGCAACGCGTCGGTGGGCCCTGCCGCCCTGGTGGGCCGAGACGGGCTGGCGGTGAAGGAGCGGGGCGACACCCAGTGGGGGCCGAGCGCGCCACCACCGCCGACCGGTGCGCGACCGATGAACGACCCACGGGGACGGGGCGTATTCCCTGACGGCTGGCGCCCCCGGATTCTCGCTTCGGACCAGGGAGGAGACCCTCGATTGGGGCTAGGAATGGAAGGAGCGGAGAATGGCAGGCGCCGTTGTCTTGCCCTTCGGCCGTGCCTAAGATTGACTGACGCGCGCCACGTCGCGCACGGGGCCTGGAAGGGGGTGAGCGTGCCGCTCTCCGAGCATGAGCAGCGTGTGCTGCACGAACTGGAGCAAGCGCTGTACCAGCAGGACCCGGCGTTCGCCGATCGGGTCCGATCCGAGAGCGTCTACCGGTACGCGGGCCGATACCTGAAATGGTCCATCGCCGGCTTCGTCGCCGGACTGGCCGTCATGCTCTTCTTCTTCACCACGAACGTGTTCCTCGGATTCCTCGGCGTGCTCATCATGTTCGCCTCCCTCGTCACCTTCTGGACCAACGTGCGCCGGATGGGCAAGGCGGGCTGGGAGGAGATCGGTCACTCGCTGCGGACCGACGGCATCGGCAACGCCCTCAACGACACCCGCGGCTGGTTGCGCGACCGCTTTCGCCGCAACCGCTGACGCACGCGCCCGACCCGGCTCGTTGAGCGCCGGGCGCGGTCGGTGACGGGGGAGTAGCCGTGGACCTGTGCCTGGCGATCGACATCGGGGGCACGAAGCTGGCGGCCGGGCTCGTGAGCGAGTACCGGAGAGCTCGCTCGGCGCCCGCCGTGTCCCGACGCCCCGGACCGAGGACGCCGACGAGCTCTTCGCAGCCTTGGCGGCCCTCGTCGACCAGGTGCGTCGGCGAGGCCACGGCGTCCGGGCGCGCACCAGGGCGCGACGCTGGTGGTGTGCGGGGTGGGATGCGGCGGGCCCATGGACCGGGTCCGGGGCACGGTGTCGCCGCTCAATATCCCGGCATGGCGCGACTTCCCGCTGCGCGCCCGCCTCGAGGAGATCACCGGGCTCGGTCGTCGCGCTGGACAACGACGCCAAGGCGTTCGCGCTGGCCGAAGGTTGGACCGGTGCGGCGCGACAGCGGCCGTGACTTCTGGCCATGGTGGTGTCCACCGGCGTGGGTGGGGGCCTCGTCGTCGACAACCGGTTGCTCGACGGCGCGTCGGGGAACGCCGGCCACGTCGGTCATGTGATCGTCGAGCCCGACGGTCGGCTGTGCGCGTGCGGGGCGCAGGGCTGTCTCGAAGCCGAAGCGTCGGGCACCGCCATCGCGGCGGTCACCGGACGTGACCCCGCGCCGATGCGTCACCCGACGTCGTGGTCGCGCACGGGCCGTCTGGTGGGGCGGGCGGTGGCATCGGTGGTGAGCCTGCTCGACATCGAGCTCGTCGTGGTGGGTGGGTCGGTGGCGCTCGGATTCGGGGCCCCGTTCTTCGCGGCGGCCAACTCGGAGCTGCACGCCCGCGCCCGGCTGTCGTTCACCTCCGGCGCGCGGATCGTGCCGAGCGGACTGGGGTCCGAGGGCCCCCTCGTCGGCGCCGGTGCACTGGGTTGGCGAGCGGTCGAGCGAGGACTGGTGGAGGCTCTGATGACGCCAAGGGACGAGCCGCGCGCCCGAGCGGTCCGACATCGGGACCGACGGTGACGGCGGTCGTGGGGGCGCTGGTCCGGCGGCCGTGGTTGTGGCCCGCTGCGGTCGCCGAGGCGGCCCGCCTGGCCCGGCCGGGATGGTGGCACCGGTGGCCGCCGCTCCCGGTGCCCGACGAGGCGTTGTGGCGGTTTCGCATGGAGACCGCCTACGGCGGATCCGGTGAGGCCGTGCCCGAGGGCGCCGACGTCGTGTCCTTCATCGCCTGGTGCAGCACCATGGGACGGTGGCGCCGACGCTGAGGTGGACGTGTGCCGGAGCGAACGTCGCCGTCCGGAGTAGCCTCATCGGTGATGTTGGCCAGGGAAGCCGGCGCCAATGGGACGAGCCGAGCGCTCGTGCTCAACGCGACATTCGAGCCACTGGGGCTCGTCTCCACCCGTCGCGCCCTGCTCCTGGTCCTCGCCACCAAGGCTGAGCTCGTCCACGCCACCGACCAGATGTTCCGCTCGGAGCGCACGGCCTTCCCCGAGCCGTCGGTGGTGCGGCTGGCGCGCTATGTCCGGGTGCCGCACGACCGGACGGTGGCGGTCAACCGGCGCACCGTGTTCGCCCGTGACGGCCACCGCTGCCAGTACTGCGGGTTGGCGGCCGAGAGCATCGATCACGTCATGCCGCGCAGCCGGGGCGGCATGCACGCCTGGGACAACGTCGTGGCGGCCTGTCGCCGCTGCAACACCCGCAAGGAGGACCGGCTGCCCCACGAGGTGGGCCTGGTCCTGCGCACCCAACCGTGCGCCCCGCGCCAGCGGGTCTGGCTCCTCGCCATGAGCGGGGGAGCGCGCGACGAGTGGGCGCCGTATCTGGGTGAGCAGTCCCTGACGGCGTGACCGCCGCGCGCCGGCGGTGGCTGGTCGATCGAGCGCCGCCGTCGACACCGCCGCGCGCCCTGCACGGGCCGTGGCCCGCCCCCGGCCGAACGTTCGCACCGGGTCGTCGGGCTGTGCACGGTGGTCGGGCCGAGCGCCATCGTCCTCGGCAGCACCCAGAAGATCGACGACGTCGACGCCCTGGCGGCGGCGCGCCACGAGATCGACGTCGTGCGCCGGGGCTCGGGCGGGGGCGCGGTGCTCGTGATGCCCGACGCCCAGGTGTGGCTCGATGTGTGGGTGCCTCGTACCGACCCGCTGTGGGACGACGACGTCATCGAGTCCTCGTGGTGGTTGGGTGAGGCCTGGGTGCGTGGACTGGAGACTCTCGGTGCCACCGGACTGCTCTGTGCATCGCGGACGCGCCACGCGCACCGGCTGGTCCGATGTGGTGTGCTTCGCCGGTGTCGGCCCCGGCGAGGTGATGAGCCCGGCACGGCCAAAGTGGTGGGCATGGCCCAGCGCCGCACCCGCGACGGCGCGCGCTTGCACTCCATGGCGCTGGTGTCGTGGAGCCCGGCGTGCGTTGCTCGAGCTGTTGTCGCTCGAGGCGCGGCACCCTGACCGACGTGCCGCGGCGCTGCACGATGAGCTCGACGACGTCGCCACCGGCCTGCGTCGACATCCTGCCGTCACCGTGGCGCCGTCGCCGACGGGGCAGGCATCGTCGCCGCCGTCGAGGACGCGTTGCTGGCCGCATTGCCCTGAGCTGACATTGCCTTGAGCTGACATTGCCCTGAGCTGACTGACGGCTCTCGGTGCACTCCGACGCGGCCGACGGCGCGCGTCGAACGGCGGGCTGGCGGTGGTCTTCGACACCTCGCGTCGCGTGGCGCGCTCGGCGACCGGTTCGTGACGGCGATCCCGGCGAGGGCCCGCGGTCGGCCTCCGGTGGCCTTCACTCGTGGGTCTCCGCGGGGCCTCGCGTGGGCTCTCGGGCGGCGTCGGCGGCGGGGTGGGGGAGGGGGACGGCGCAGTGGGGAGACGGTGGGGGCAATGGGCATTGACCTGTGGGGGAGTGGGGGCTAAAGTGGCGCAAAGTGGAGTGAAGGGGAGGAGCCCGCCGAACATGCGGGGGGAGCGTCGTGGGAGCTCGATTCGGTGGCACGGTTTTTTGGGACGTACGAGCATTCGCTCGACAGCAAGGGTCGGGTGATCCTGCCGTCGAGGTTTCGTGCTTCGTTCGAGCACGGGGGATACCTGACGCGAGGACCGGGACGGCTGCCTCGCGCTGTGGACGCCGGACGAGTTCGAACGGCAGATGGAGGAGATGCAGGAGCGGGCGGCCAGCGGCAAGAGCGACCGCAACCTGGCCCGGATGTGGGCTTCGCACACTCACGATCTCGAGGTGGACCGTCAGGGGCGGATCGTGCTCCCGGCCCGGATGCGCGAGTACGCGGGGCTCGAGAGCGACGTCACCGTCGTCGGGTGTGATCGACAGGGTGGAGCTCTGGGACCCGGCGCGTTGGCAGACGAATATCGGGCCCGAGGAACTGCGGTTCACCGAGGGTGCGGACGACTGAGCGTCGAGACGCAAGAAGACGACCGTCGAGACACGACAAGAGACAAGGAGGGTGACGAAGAGCGAACGGTCGAGTCGGACTCGACCCGGTACGAGCACCAGGAACATGCGCAGCCCCTCGGCTGGTTCGGTGGAAGACTCCTCCTCCGCCCGCTTCCAACCGAGTCGCAGGAGCAACCCTCCCGACGGCATCCGCCAGTCGAGGGGCTGCGGATGCGCCAGGTGTTCACCCATGAGCCGGTCATGGTCGACGAGGTGGTGGCGCTGTTCGCCCCTGTGCCCCCGGGCGTGGTGATCGATGCCACCGCCGGAGGTGGCGGGCACGCGGCGGCGCTTCTCGCCGCTCATCCGCATCTGCGCCTGCTGTGTCTCGACCGTGACCCCGACGCGGTGGAGGCGACCACGCTGCGCCTCGAGGAATACGGCGACCGGGCCGACGTGCGCCGGGCGCGCTTCGACCGTCTGGGCGAGGTCGCCGAAGCCATGGGAATCGGTCCTGGGACGGCGAGCGGTGTGCTGTTCGACCTGGGCGTGAGCTCCCCGCAACTCGACCGGCCCGAACGCGGCTTTTCGTACCGGGCCGACGCCCCTCTCGACATGCGGATGGACCCCGACGAGGAAACGACGGCAGTCGGACCTCGTGAACACCTGGCCCGAGGTCGAGCTGGCGCGCCTGTTCGCGGCCAACGGCGAAGGGCGTTTCGCCCGGCGGATCGCGCTCGCCGTCGGTGTCGGCCCGCCCCGTCACGACCACAGGTGGGCTCGCCGACGTCGTCCGCTCGGCGCTGCCCGCCGCCGTGCGCCGACAAGGCGGGCACCCGGCCCGCCGCGTCTTCCAGGCGCTGCGGGTGGCGGTGAACGACGAGCTCGAGGTGCTGGCCGACGCGCTCCCGGTCGCCATCGACGTGCTCGCCCCCGGAGGTCGTTGTGTGGTCATCTCGTACCACTCCGGTGAGGACCGCATCGTGAAGGCGGCCTTCCGGCAAGCCGAGACCGGCGGATGCACCTGTGCCCGCCGCGCCTTCCGTGCAGCTGCGGCGCCGTCTCGTCGGGCAAGCTCGTGTTCCGGGGGACGCGGCGACCGACGCCGGCAGAGATGGACTCGCAACCGTCGTTCAGAGAGCGCCCTGCTGCGCGCCTTCGAGCGGAGCGCGGCCTGATGGCGCGTGGCCACGTCGCCCGAGCGCGTCACGGATGGCGCCCGGTCTCGGCGCCGGCGCGAGTCCCCGACCTCGATCGTCTTCACCCGCAGACGGCGCTCGAGGCGCCCGGCCCCGCGCGGCCCGCGGTGGTCGCTGCCCCGGACCGCGGCGCGTGGCCGGGGTGATCGTCCTGGTGAGTCTCCTCATGGTGGTCGCGGCCAGCGCGTACATGACCCAGGGCCAGGTCCGCCTGACCCGGATGCAGGGACAGCTGACTGCGGTCCTCGGTCAGCACCACGATCTCGAAAACGCGTGGCCACGCTCTCGGATCCCTCCGGAGTGGTGTCGCAGTCCCAGCACCACGGCCTGGTGGCGCCGACCAACGTGACCGATCTCAATCAGGTGAACCCTTCGGCCGTCCACGTCGACGGCCTCGACCACTCTGGCGCCCGGGCACGACATCGGTCGCCGTCCACCGGCGGCCCGTGATCCGGACACCGAAGGGCCAGGGACCTGGCGCGCCCCGACCCCGTCGGGCGCGTCCGCCCACAGGCGACCGCTCGGGCGTGTCGCGTTCGGGAACGACGCGCTCGAGCGCCACGCGGCACGGCAACGACGCGACCGCTGGCAACGACGCGCTCGGGCGCCACCCGCTCGGGGGCCACAGGGCGCAGTGCCCCGGCCCGGACGTCCGGCACGCGCCGCCCCGTCGTGGCGGCGGCCAGGCGCGTCGTGCCGCACGGGCGCGTGCCGTCGGCCAACGCCAAGCAGGCAGCCCGGAAGCGCGCCGCGGCCACCAAGGCGGTCGACGACGGCTCGCAACACCGTTCGTCCCGCCGCTCGTCCGGGTCCGCGCCCGGGAGCGCGTCCGGCGAGCCGCCCCTCTGAGGCCCAAACGCCGCACCCTGGCGCGCCCGCGCGGCTACGAGCGCCGCCTGGCGCCGCCGGCGCCACGTCAGAAGCGGCGGCCGAGCCCGGTCACAGGGGGAATGCAGCGCCGGCGCATCGGGCGTCATGCGCGTGGTGGTGGTCCTCGTGTTCGCCGCCCTGGCGGTCCGACTCATCGGTGTCCAGGTGTTCTCGAGTGGGCGCTACTCGGCCATGGGGGCGGCCGAGGTGAACACGGACCGTGCACGTCCCGGCGGTGCGGGGCGGGATCTACGACCGCAACGGGCGCCGCTGGCGCTGTCGGTGCCGCGTTCGAACATCGTGGCCGACCACTTCCTGATCCGTCATCCCGCACCCGTGGCACGTCAGCTCTGCGTCGGTGCTCGGCGTCTCGACCCGCGACCTTGAACGGCCGAGTTGTCCGAGCACTCCGGGTACGTCTTCCTGGCGCAAAGAAGTCGGGAGCACCGTGGCCAACAAGGTGACGGCGCTCACCCTGCCCGGGCATCAACGTGCTCCCCGCCACCGAGCGCATGGACCCCGCCGGGTCGCTGGCGGCCCCGCTCGATCGGCACAGTCGGTGCCGCAGGACGCCGGGCAGTCGGGGCTCGAGTACCAGTACAACTCGTTGCTGGCGGGCCACAACGGGTCCGCCACCGAGGAGATGTCGCCCGACGGCGTGCCGCTGCCGGGCAAGACGACGCAGAGCTCGGCCACCGTTCCCGGGACCGGGGTCGAGCTCACCATCGACGAGCCCCTGCAGTACGTGACCGAGCAGTCCCTCGGCGCCGAGATCCTGGCGTCGCACGCCAAGAGCGGGATCGCCATCGTCATGAACACCCGGACCGGCGAGATCCTCTCCATGGCCAACCTGGTGTCGAAGACCGTCCAGCCCCCGACACCCCGCCGGCGCCGCCGCCCGCTGTGACCCCGCGCCGCGCCGGGCACCCCGGCCGCCTCGACCACCACCACGACGGCCCGCCACCACCGCCTCCGCCACCGATCACCACCGTCATCCAGGCCCCGCAGAACCTCGCCCTCACCCAGGTCTACGAGCCGGGATCGGTCTTCAAGTTGGTGACGTTCTCGGCCGCGCTCCAGGACGGGATCATCTCGCCCGACGAGGTCTTCACCGTCCCCAACACCCTCACCATCGACGGCTGGGTGTTCCACGACGCCGAGAGCCACCCGACCGAGAAGCTCACGGCCACCCAGATCCTGGCCCAGTCGTCGAACATCGGGACCATCGAGATCGCCCAGCAGCTCGGTGAGGGCCGGTTGGCGGCGCAGATCTCCACGCTCGGCTTCGGGCGCAGCACCGGGCTCGGCTTCCCGGCCGAGTCGGCCGGGCTGGTCAAGAGCAACCCCGCCACGTGGCAGGTGTCGGACATCGGCTCGACGCCCGATCGGCCAGGACGACGCCGTCACGGCCCAACAGGTCCTCGACATGGTGAACACCGTGGGGACCGGGGGAGTGTTCGTCCCGCCCCGGCTGGTCCAGGCCACCGTCGCGCCCGACGGGTCGGTCACGAAGACCCGCGTCGAGGCGACGCACCGTGCCCTGTCCCAAGAGGTCGCCTCGCAGCTCACCACGATGATGGAGCAGGTGGTCCAGGACGGCACCGCCGTGACCGCCGGCGTGCCGGGCTACACCGTGGCCGGCAAGACCGGGACGGCGCAGATTCCCGACCCGGTCCACGGCGGGTACATCCCCGGCGCCTACGAGGCCACCTTCGCGCGGGTTCGCCCCGGCCGAGAACCCGGCCCTGTCGGCCATCGTCGTCTCGAGCGCCCGACCCCGATCTACGGCGGCATCGTGGCCGCCCCGGTGTTCTCCCAGATCATGCGGTACGCGCTGCACCGCTACGGCATCCCGACGTCGCCCGGCGGCGGGACGACCGGCGGCAGCGCCCTGTCCGTGCCGTTTCCCCAGGTCCCACCCCCGAAGTCCGCGGCGCCGACCCCTCCGAGCACCCCGAGCACCACCACCACGACGACTACGATCGTCGCTTCCCATGGGAAGCTCACGCAGAAAGAGCGTGACCGCCTCCGCGGGTCCCCCATCGTGCGCATGGACCGCTTGCTCCAGGAGGTCGAGGTCATCGAGGCATACGGGGACCCCGCCGGCACCGAGGTCACCTCCATCGCATTCGACAGCCGACGTGTCGAGCCCGGGGCGCTGTTCTGTTGTCTTCCCGGCGTCAGCGGCCGACGGCCACGACCACGCCGCCGATGCGGTGGCGCGCGGCGCCCGCTCACTGTCTCGTCGAGCGGCACCTGGCGCTGGACGTGACCCAGGCCGTCGTGGCCCCCGGGACCGCGCGCCCCGCCATGGCGCAGATCGGCAGGCGCGTTCTTCGATCACCCGGCCCGGTCGCTTGCTGAGCGTCGGGGTCACCGGGACCAACGGCAAGACGACGGTCACCCACCTGCTGGCGTCGATCTTCGAGGCCCAGCGAGTGGCCGACCACGGTCATCGGGACGCTCGACGGCGCCCGCACGACACCGGAGTCCCCCGACCTGCAGCGGCTGCTGGCCGAGGCGCGCGACACGGGCCGGCGGGCGGTGGCCATGGAGGTGTCGTCGCACGCGCTGACCCAGGCGCCGCGTCGACGGGATCCGCTTCGACGCGGCGGTGTTCACCAACCTGTCCCACGACCATCTCGACTACCACGGGACGATGGAGGCCTATTTCGCCGCCAAGGCGTCGCTGTTCACCCCGGAGCGAGCCGCCCTGGCCGTGGTCAACGAGGACGACCCCTGGGGCCGGCGGATCCTCGACCGGGACGGTGTCCCGACGGTGGGGTTCTCGATGGACGAGGTGAGCGCCGTCGCAGAGCACCGCCGGACCACACCTCGTTCACCTGGCGGGGGCGCCGTGTCGAGCTGGCGCTGACGGGGTCGTTCCACGTCGCCAACGCCCTGGCCGCCGCCACCACGGCCGCCGCCCTCGGCGTGCCCGAGGACGTGATCGTCACCGGCCTCAACCGGGCCGCGCCGGTGCCGGGACGCTTCGAGGTGCGTCGCCACGCCGGCCCCGTTCACGGTCGTCGTCGACTACGCCCACACCCCCGAGGGGCTCCGGGTCGTGCTCGACAGCGCCCGTGCAGTTGGCCGGCGGGTCACCGTGTCCTGTGCGTGTTCGGGTGCGGCGGCGACCGCGACCACGACAAGCGCCCCGCCATGGGCGCCGTGGCGGCCGCCGACGCCGATGTCGCCGTCGTCACGTCGGACAATCCCAGGAACGAGGATCCCGACGCCATCATCGACGAGGTCATGGCGGGCGTGCCCGCCGGGTCAGAGGTCGATCGTCCGGCGCCGAGCGCGCCGAGGCCATCGAGCTCGCCATCGACCTGGCCGCCCCGGCGACGTGGTGGTGGTGGCGGGCAAGGGCCACGAGCGCGACATCGAGATCGGCACGACGCGCCTGCCCTTCGACGACCGCGCAGGTGGCGGCCGCGGCGGTGGCCCGGCTGGCGCCCGGCGGGCCGGGCCCGGGGACGACACGCCGTGATCAGCCTCATGACCTCGGGCGGCATCGCCCTGTGGGTCGGCCGCGCTGGGCACGCCGCTGCTCATCCGGTGGTTGGCGCGCCGGCGCTTCGGGCAGCAGATCCGCGAGGACGGCCCCTTCATGCATCTGGCCAAGGCCGGGACCCCCACCATGGGGGGCCTGGCCCTGATCGCGGCGGCGGCGGTGGGCTACCTGATGGGCCACGCCGGCACCCACGTGGCCTTCAGCCGGCCCGGCACTGCTCGTGATCGGCGTGACGGTGTGCTGCGGGCGTGGTGGGATTCCTCGACGACTGGATCAAGATCCGTCACCGCCGCAGCCTCGGGCTCAACAAGCGGGCCAAGCTCGCCGCCCAGATCGTCATCGCCCTCGCCTTCGCCCTGCTGGCCGAGCACTGGGCGCGGGGTGAACACCCACCTGTCGTTCACGCGCTGGGACTCGCTCGGGATCGACCTCGGACAGGTGGGGTGGATCGTGTGGGCGGTGGTGATCCTCGTGGGCACGGCCAACGCCGTGAACCTCACCGACGGGCTCGACGGGTCTGGCCTCGGGCTCGGCCACGTTCTGCTTCGCCTGCCTGGCCGTGATCGGGTACTGGCAGTTCCGCCACTATTCGCTCTACCACGTGTCGTCGGCGCTGGACATGGCGCTCGCCTCGGTGGCGCTGGCCGGCGCCTGCCTCGGCTTTCTGTGGTGGAACGCGGCGCCGGCGCGGATCTTCATGGGCGACACGGGCTCGCTCGCCATCGGGTCGGGCCTGGCCGCGCTGTGTCTGCAGATGAACCTGCAGCTCCTCCTGCCCGTCATCGGCGGCCTGTTCGTCATCGTCACGCTGTCGGTGGTGATCCAGGTGGTGAGCTTCCGGGTCTTCGGCCGGCGGGTGTTCCGCATGGCACCGCTCCACCACCATTTCGAGCTGGTGGGTTGGCCCGAGACCACGGTCATCGTGCGGTTCTGGATCATCGGCGGCCTCTTCGCCGCGCTCGGGCTCGGCGTCTTCTACGCCGACTTCCTCGTCGGTCACAGGGCTGCACTGAGACGGGCCGGTGTCCGATCGCGTCCTCGTCTACGGCCTCGGCGTGAGCGGTCTCGCCACCGCCGCTCGACTGCTGTCCGAAGGCGCCGACGTGGTCGCCGCCGACGACGACGCCGGGGAGCGGCCGCGGCGCCAAGCGCGGCCGAGCTTGGGCATCGAGCTGGTGTCGGCGCCCGACGAGGCCGGCCCTGAGCGGCCCTGGCCCGCACCGTCGACGAGATCGTCGTGAGCCCCGGGGTGCCCGCCTGTCACGCCGTGTTCTCGCTTGGACGACGCCGCGCCCGTCATCGGCGAAGTCGAGCTGGCGTGGCGCCGGGCCCGGTGCCCGATCGTGGCCATCACCGGCACCAACGGCAAGACGACGGTCACCACCTTGGTCCAGGCCATGCTCGAGGCGTCGGGACGCCGGGCGGTGGCGGCGGGCAACATCGGCCTGCCCCTTCTCGACGCCGTGGGCGGTGACGCCGAGGTGGTGGTGGCCGAGGTGTCGTCGTTCCAGTTGGCGCTCACGACCACCGTTTCGTCCCGCCGTGGGCGCATGGCTGAACTTCTCCGCCGACCATCTGGACTGGCACGCCACCGTCGACGACTACCGCGGCGCCAAGGCCAGGCTGTGGGCCAACAGCGGCCCGGGCGACGTCGCCGTCGCCAACCATCGAGGACCCGGTGGTGCTCGGCGCGCTCCGAGGTGCCCCGGGCCCGGGGTGCCACCGTGCGCACGTTCGGGCTGTCGGCGGGGGACTACACCCTGCGCGACGGGGCTCTGGTCGGGCCGGACGGGGTCGCCGTGGCCCGAGGTCGACGAGCTCGCCCGGACCATGCCCCACGACGTGGTCGACGCGTTGTGTGCCCTGGCCACGGCCTCGGCGGCGGGGGCGAGCGCCGAAGGTTGCCGGCGGGCGCTGCTCGCATTCCGTGGGCTCCCCCACCGGGTCGAGCTGGTAGGCGAGGCTAACGGGGTGCGGTTCTACGACGACTCCAAGGCGACCACCCCCGGTGCCGTGCTGGCCGCGGTCGAAGGGTGTGCTCCGGCCGTGCTGATCGCCGGCGGGCGCAACAAGGGCCTCGACCTGTCCGTGCTCGGCGCCGCGGCTCCGCGCCTGCGGGGGTGGTCGCCATCGGCGAGGCCACCGAGGAGGTCGCGGCCGCCTTCGCGGGGTCGGTGCCCGTGGCGCGGGCGCATGTCGATGGCCGGTGCCGTCGAGGCCGCCGTCGCCGATGGCCGGCCCGGGCGACTCGGTGGTGCTGTCGCCGGCGTGCGCCTCGTTCGACTGGTACGGGTCCTATGCCGAGCGGGGCGACGACTTCTCCCGGTGGGTGCGCGCCCGTGCCGGGCTTCGTCCCTGCGGCCGAAGGAGCGTCTCGATGAGCTCGGGCGCCACCTCCGGCGCCGTCGCCGCGCCCGGGCCGCGACGGCGCCCCGTCGGCCCACCTCCGGCTCGTCGAAGGCGAGGGGGCGCGACCCCGGGTCCCGGCTCCCGGCGTCGGCCGCCGCGACCTGGTGTCGACGCGCACCGCCGTGCTCGGCGTGGTGGTGGCGTTGTGCGGCATCGGGCTCGTCATGGTGCTGTCCGCCTCGGCCTACACGTCGCTGCAGTACTACGGGTCGGTGTGGACCATCTTCGAGCGCCAGCTCCTGTGGATGGGGCTCGGCGTCATCGCCTTCGTGGGCACCATCCGGATCCGCTACGACAAATGGCGTCGGCTGCGGATCGTGCTGCCCCTGCTGACCGTCGGGCTCCTCGTGGCCGTGCTCGTGCCGGGCATCGGCATCTTCGCGGGGGCTCGAGCCGGTGGATCGGGGTCGGGCCCTCTGCGGATCCAGCCGTCGGAGCTCATGAAGCTGGCCATGGCGGTCTTCGCCGCCGATCTCCTCGCCCGTCGTGCCGACCGCCTCGAGAAGCCCATCGCCGCGGTGGTCCCGCTCCTCGGCCTGCTGGCGGTGTCGGGCCTGCTCGTGCTGAAGCAACCCGACATGGGCACGGCCGTGGTGCTCGCCTTCATCACCTTCGCATTGCTCTACGCGGGAGGGGTGCCGCTTCGTCCCGTGCGTGAAGGCGCTCGGGGTCACCGCCGCTCATCGGTCTCATCGTGGGATTGGCCGAGCCGTACCGCCGGGCCCGGCTGCTCTCGTTCCTCGACCCCTTCGCACACGCCAAGGGGTCGGGCTACCAGGTGGTGCAGTCGCTGGTGGGACTGGGCTCGGGCCATCTCTACGGACTGGGCCTGGGCGGAGGACGGGAGAAGTGGGGCCTGCTCCCCAACGCCCACACCGACTTCATCTTCTCGGTGATCGGCGAGGAGGGGGGGCTGCTGGGGACGCTCGTCGTCCTCGGCCTCTTCGGCGCGCTGGCGTGGTACGGGTTGCGCGCCGCGGTGCGCGCCCCCGACCGCTTCGGCGCACTGCTGGCCGTGGCCGCCACGAGCTGGATCACGAGTCAGGCCGTCATCAACATCGGGGCCGTCATCGGCGTGCTGCCGGTCACGGGCATCCCGTTGCCGTTCATCTCCTTCGGGGGCTCCTCGCTCGTCATCACGCTGGTGGCGGCGGGCATCCTCGTCAACGTGGCGTCACACGAGAGGCCTCCCGGTCTCGGCGCGCCCGGCGCCCTCCGTCGGTCCTCGGTGGGCTCGAGTCGGGCCGTCCCCAGGGTCATCGACACACTGCGTCGCCGCGACCGAGGGTGAGTACCCGGCGCTACGCGCTGGTGGCGGGGGGAGGGACCGGTGGCCATCTCGTTCCCGCTCTGGCCGTGGCCCGTGCCCTGGCGGAGGGACGAGGGCCCGAGGCCGTCGAGCTGGTGGGGGCCCGGCGCGGCCTCGACGCGCAGCTCCTGGCGGGCGAGGGTGTCCCGGTGACGCTGCTCCCGGGACGGGGCATCGCCCGGCGGCTCGACGCCCGCTCCGTGCTCGCCAACGTGGGGCCGTCGCCGGCCTGATGGTGGCGTTCGTGGCCGCGCTGGTCGTGGTGCTCCGTCGACGGCCCTCGGTGGTGGTGGCCATGGGTGGGTACGCGTGCGTGCCCACCGCGCTGGCCGCCGCCGTCGTGGGGACACCGGTGGTGCTCGTGAACGTCGACGCCGTGCCCGGCGCCGCCAATCGCATGGTGGGACGTTTCGCCCGGGCCGCGGCGGTGGCCTTCGAGGGCACGGCCCTGCCGCGTGCGGTGGTGACGGGGGCCCCGGTGCGCGGGCGTCATCGTGGACAGCGCCCATCCCGACGCCGCGGCCCGGTCCGCGGCCCGGGCCGCACTCGGGCTGCCCCGCCGACCGGCTGGTGGTGGCGGCGGTGGGTGGGTCATTGGGATCGAAACGCCTGAACGAGGCGGTCATCGGGCTTGCCGAGCTGTGGGTGCGCCGCCGCGACGTGGCGATGTACCACGTGGTGGGACGGCGCGACTGGGCCTGGGTATCGGCGGCGGCGCGCCCGGCACCGGGAGCCGACCATGACGGCCTGTGCTACGTCCAGGTCCCCTACGAGGAACGGATGGCGCTCTTCTACCAGGCCGCCGACATCGTGGTGTCCCGGGCCGGCGCCAATACGGTGGCCGAGCTGGCCGTGGTGGGAGTGCGCGTCGATCCTGGTGCCCCTGCCCGGCGCCCCCGGGGACCACCAGCGCGCCAACGCCGAGGTCCTCGAGCGCGCCGCCGCCGCTGTGATCGTGGCCGACCCCGAATGCGACCGGGCCCCGGCTGGCCGAGGTCATCGACGCGTTGGCGTCGGACCCGGGCCGGTTGGACGCAATGCGGACCGCCGCCGGCGCGCGTAGGGCGTCCCGACGCCGTCTCGGCCGTGGCGGCCCTGGCCCGGGCCCACGCCCGCGCCCCGCAGCGCCGATCCCGGACGGCCTGTGCGCTCTGAGCCCGGGTCGGGCGGCGGCGAGTCGGGGACCGGCGGGGTCCTCGACCTCTCGCGTCCCCGGCGCGTGCACGTGGTGGGAGCCGGCGGGGCGGGCATGAGCGCCATCGCGTCAGTGCTGGCCGCCATGGGCCACGTCGTGACCGGGAGCGATCTCAAGTCCTCGCCCGCCCTCGAGCGCCTCGGCTGCCAGCGGCGTGCGGGTCGTCGTGGGCCATGACGCCTCCTCGGTGGCAGGGGCGGACGTGGTCGCGGTCTCCACCGCCATCCCCGAAACGAATCCCGAGGTCAAAGAGGCGCGCCGTCGAGGCCTCACCGTGGTGAGCAGGGCCGAGGCACTGGCCGCCATTGCGTCGTGTCGCCGCTGCATCGCGGTGTCAGGGACCCACGGCAAGACCACCACCACGTCGATGCTGGCACTGATCCTCATCGAGGCCGGCCTGCACCCGAGCTTTCTCATCGGCGGTGACGTCAACGAGATCGGGACCAACGCGGTGTGGGACAGCGGCGAGTGGTTGGTCCTCGAGGCCGACGAGAGCGACGGCACCTTCTTGCACCTCACCCCCGAGGTCGCGGTGGTGACCAACGTCGAGCCCGACCACCTCGACTACTACGGGGACTTCGACCACGTCATCGACGCGTTCGACCGATTCTTGGCCGCCGGGACCCGGGGGGCGGTCGTCGGCGCCGACGACGTGGTGGCGTTGCGCCTGGGAGCGCGCCACGGCGCCGATCTGGTGGGGAGCGTGCCCGAAGCCACTCACCGCATCGAGGACCTCGACACCGGGGACGGCGTGTCGTTCGCGCTACGGGTGGACGGGGACGTGCTCGGACGGGTGGCGCTCCCCGTGACCGGTGCCAACATCGCCCGCAACGCCGCGGTGGCGGTGGTGACGGCGCTGCGCGTCGGCGCGCCCTTCGATGCCGCCCAACGTGCCATGGCCCGCTTCGCCGGTGTGGCCCGGCGTTTCGAATCGCGCGGGGAGGCCCACGGCGTGCGGTTCGTCGACGACTACGCCCACCTGCCGACCGAGGTGACGGCGGTGATCGCGGCGGCGCGCGCCACCGATCCGCGTCGACTCGTCGTGGTGTTCCAGCCGCATCGCTACAGCCGAATCGCGGCACTGGGTGACCGGTTTGCGGACGCGTTCTCGGGAGCCGACGTGGTGGTCATCACCGAGGTCTTCGCGGCGGGGGAAGCACCGTTGCCGGGGGTGACCGGTCGGGTCGTGGCCAACGCCGTGCGGGAGCCCACCCGACTCTCGACGTCGCCTACGTCCCGGGCCGCGCCGAGCTGCTCGTGCACGTGGCGGGCCTGCTCGTGGCGGGTGATCTCTGTCTGACCCTCGGTGCGGGCGACCTCACGACACTTCCCGACGAGCTCCAGGCGGCGACCCCGTGGTGAGCCCCGGAGTGGCGGAGGCGCGTCTCGACGCCGTGGCCGACGCGCTCGGTCACCGCGCCGAGCGTGGCGCGCCGTTGGGAGCGCGCACCACCTACCGGGTGGGCGGGGACGCCGCCATCCTCGTCGAGGCTGACGACGAGGACGACCTCGTCGCCGTGCACGCCGCGCTCGTGTCCTCGGAGACCGCTATCCCCGTCCTGGTGGTCGGGGAGGGCTCGAACCTGCTCGTGGCCGACGCCGGCTTCCCCGGCCTCGTCGTCCGTCTGGGCGGAGGTTTCGACTGGGTCGAGGTCGGATCCTCGACGGTGCGGGCCGGGGCGGCGGCCAAGCTCCCCGTTGTCGCTCGCCAGTCGGCCGCGGCGAGCCTGCACGGTCTCGAGTGGGGAGTCGGTGTGCCGGGCTCGGTCGGGGGTGCGGTCCGGATGAACGCGGGGGGCCACGGTTCGGACATCGCGGCGGTGCTGGCCCGGTGCCAGGTGTTCGATCTCGAGAGCGGTGAAGGCAGCGAGAAGCGTCCGGAGTCGTTGGCCTTCGGTTACCGGACGTCGGCACTCGGCGCCCGGCAGGTCGTGGTGTGGGCGGAGTTCTCCCTCCACGCGGGCGAACGTGCCCGGGCCGAGCAGGCGGTGGCCGACATCGTGCGTTGGCGGCGGGAGAACCAGCCCGGCGGGTCCAACGCCGGCTCGGTGTTCGTCAACCCCGACGGCGACTCGGCCGGTCGTCTGGTGGAGGCGGCGGGTCTGAAAGGGATGCGGCTGGGCTCCGCCCAGGTCTCGGCCAAGCACGCCAACTTCATCCAGGCGGATAAAGGTGGATCCGCCGACGACGTGTGGCGCCTCATCGGGCGCGTCCGTGACGAGGTGCTGCGACAGACGGGCGTCGGGCTCGTCCCCGAGGTCCGCATGGTGGGGTTCCCCGAGGGACCCTCAACCTCTACTCGAGGTCGAGGGTCATGATCGACAGGACCCAGCCGGACCCGCTGGTGCAACGGCCGGGTGCAGGGTCGGCTGCCCCGGAATCGACGGAGCCTGACTTTCCGGAGCCGGACTCGACTGAGCCTGACTCGACTGAGACGGGGTCGACAGAGACGCCCGAGACGGAGCTGTTCGACTCTGTCTCGTTCGACTCAGGACCGCCTGACCCAGGCCCGCAGACGGACTCGGGCAAAGCAGATGCCGTGGATGTCTCGGAGGGAGCAGAGGCCCGGGAGGGTGAAGGGGTGGATCCGGCGGTCCCGCGCCAGATTCGCCGACCGGGCCGGGAGCGAAGTCCGACTCCGCCGCGCATCCCCGGGTGTGGCAGCGCCGAGTGGCGGTCCTCCGGGAGCAAGGGCACCGGCGCCTGCGCTGGATCGTCGGCGGGGTGGTGGTCCTGGTGGTGGTGTGTGTGGCCCTGCTCGTGCTCCACACCCCGCTTCTGGCCCTGCGCAACGCCACCGTGCGGGGTGCGCAGCACACGGGCTCCACCGCCGTGCTCCAAGCGGCGGGGCTGCTCGATCATCCGCCGCTCATCGACGTCGACCCCAAGAGCGCGTCCGCCCGCATCGAGAAGCTGCCATGGGTGGCGAACGCCGTGGTGGTGCGGCACTGGCCCGACAGCGTGACGATCACCGTCACCGAACGGCTTCCGCTGGGCTCGGTGGCCAGGCCTGGAGGCGGGGTGGCCGTGGTTGACGCCTCCGGGCATGTCCTCGCCTGGCAGTCGAGCGCCCCGCCGGGGCTCGTGCTCGTCGCACCGGTGACCCCGGGTCGTCCCGGAACCGTCCTCGCCGACGCGGCGCGTCCCGCCCTGGCGGTGGCTTCCGCGCTTCCTCCCGCGTTGGCGGGACGCGTCCTCCAAGTTGCCGTCAACGCCCGGGGCATGGTCACCTTGAACCTGGGGGGAGGGATCAGCGCCGTCCTCGGTTCGACCACCGGGCTCGACGCCAAGCTCACCGCCGTGGCCAGCGTGCTCGCCGGTGCGCACGTGTCGCCGCCGGCCGTGATCGACGTCACCGTTCCTTACGAACCGACCGTGGGGCGGCCGCCACCAGGGTCGCGGTCGTAGTCACGACGCCGGTGACCTGGGTTTGGGCACCGCGAGTGGCCGTGCGTCTTCTTGACCGGTTCGCGGTGCCGCCGTATCGTGAGGGCACCTCGGCAGGCCCCGGAACGCATCCCAAATGAAGCTGTGGTCGAGGGTGAGGTCACCTGGTGGTCGGAGCGCTGCTCCTCGACGCCGGGCGGGGTTCCACGATGAGGCTCGAGGTACGGGTCGTGGCCAGGAGGGTTGATGACCGGTCCAGCGCAGAGCAGCTACTTCGCTGTTATCAAGGTGGTGGGCGTTGGCGGCGGTGGCGTCAACGCCGTGAACCGCATGATCGAGGCCGGTCTCAAAGGTGTCGAGTTCATCGCCATGAACACCGACTCCCAAGCACTGCTCATGAGCGACGCGGACCTGAAGCTCGACATCGGCCGTCAGCTCACGCGGGGGCTCGGGGCGGGCAGTGATCCCGAGATCGGTCGTCAGGCGGCCGAGGAGCACCGGGTCGAGATCGAAGAGGCGCTCAAGGGTGCCGACATGGTCTTCATCACGGCCGGCAAGGGGGGCGGGACCGGGACCGGCGCCGCACCGGTCGTGGCCGAGATCGCCCGGGCCGGAGGAGCGCTCACGATCGGCGTGGTCACCCGCCCCTTCTCCTTCGAGGGCCGCCGCCGCTCGGTGCAGGCCGAGACCGGCATCCAGAATCTGAAGGACAAGGTCGACGCCATCATCATCATCCCCAACGACCGACTTCTCACCGTGTCGACGGAGAAGACGTCGATGATGAGCGCTTTCAAGATGGCCGACGAGGTGTTGCTCCAAGGGGTCCAGGGCATCACCGACCTCATCACCGTCCCCGGCCAGATCAACACCGACTTCGCCGACGTGCGCATGGTGCTCGCCAACGCGGGCACGGCCATCATGGGAATCGGCCAGGCCTCCGGTGACGGCCGGGCCGTCAACGCGGCACGCGGTGCCATTACCAGCCCATTGCTCGAGGCCTCCATCGAAGGGGCGCGCGGCATCCTGGTGGACATCGCCGGCGGACCCGACCTGGGCCTGTTCGAAGTGAACGAAGCCATGGAGATCATCCACGGCCACGCCCATCCCGACGCCAACATCATCTTCGGCAACGTGATCGACGACTCCATGACCGACGCGGTGCGCGTCACGGTGATCGCAGCGGGCTTCGAGCGATGGGACGAGGGACGGAGCGGTGAGCCTCGTCCCGAGGATCGGAGCCAGGTGCTTGGGCTCGACAACGTGCACGAGGACATCTTCGCCACGCCCGACGACGATGACCTCGACCTCGGTGACGACGAGTTCGACGTCCCGTCGTTCCTCCGCTAGCGCCGTCGACACGCTGCCTGGCGGGCACGCCCGTCCACGCTCTGTGGACGAGTGCAGCCGACGGAGACCTCCGGAAGGTGGGGGAGGTCGCGCCCCCTGCGCCTGTGCCCCGGGAGCTCGCCGTCCGGCGGGTGCGCCAGGTGCACGCCGCTTCCATCGCCGTCGTCGACAACCCCGTCCCCGAAGGAGCCGTGCCGTGGGCGTCGGGACCGGACGGGCCTTGCGAAGCTGACGCCGTGCTGTCGTCGGGGGCCGGGTTCACCCTGGCGGTCCTGACCGCCGACTGTGCCTCGGTAGCGCTCGGGTCGCCCGAGGGCGTTTCTGCCGCGGTGCACGTGGGATGGCGCGGGCTCGGCGTCGGGCTGCTGCCGAGCGTGATCGACGCCATGCGCTTCTTGGGCGCCACCACCGTCGTCGCTGGGCTCGGCCCTTGCATCGGGCCGTGCTGTTATGAGTTCTCCGAGGTCGATCTCGACGCCCTCACGCAGTCGTCGGGCCTCGAGGCGCGGGGCCGGACGACGTGGGGAGAGCTCTCCCTCGACCTGCCCGCCGCGGTGCGTGGTCAGCTGTCACGCTCCGAAGTGTCGATCGTGACCGCAGCCGACGTGTGCACGATGTGCACGCCCGGCTATTTCTCGCATCGCGTCCGGGGCGACGAGGCCCGCCAGGCGTTGCTCGTCTGGCGCCAGGACTGAGGTGGCGCCCCATGGCTGACGCGCCGGGGCGGGTGCTCGCCACGGCGCCACCGGCCGATGTCGTCGCGGCGCGGGTGGACGCGCTGCGGCGCCGTATCGAGGTGGCCGGGAGGGACCCGGCTGGTGTGCGCATCGTGGCGGTGACCAAGGGCTTCACGACGAGCGCCGTGGACGCGGCGCGCCACGTCGGACTGTTCGACATCGGCGAGAACTACGCCGACGAGTTGTTGACCAAGGTGGCCGACATGTCCGACGCGACGTCGCAGCACGCGCCCGCGCTCGACGCAACCGCCGGCGACAACGACCATGGCAACAACGACGACGACGGCAACGACGAAGGTGACGGCGCGCCCCGCACGCGCTGGCACTACCTGGGAGCGGTGCAGCGGCGACGGGTGCGGGGCCTGGCCCCGGTGGTGTCGTGTTGGCAAACCGTCAGTCGCGCCGTGGAAGGAGAAACGATCGCGTTGCACGCCCCGGGTGCCACGGTGTTCGTGGAGGTGGACGCCACCGAGATCC
Organism: uncultured Acidimicrobiales bacterium; assembly: GCA_963846125.1. GTDB lineage: Bacteria > Actinomycetota > Acidimicrobiia > Acidimicrobiales > UBA8190 > Chersky-840. Next base: position 862,121 of record CAWJUR010000003.1, on the reverse strand, counting down.
CGGGCCGTCACGGTTGTCGTGCCGCGGCGGCCCCTGCGCTGGTCGCGTCCTTACGAGGAGTGGGCCTCGACGTGCGCGGTCTCATGACCGTCGGACCACCCGGGCCGCCCGAGGAGTCCCGAGGAGCGTTCCGCCTCACCGCACGACTGGCCCATGACCTCGGCCTTCCCGAGGTGTCGATGGGCATGACCGACGACCTCGAGGTGGCGCTGTCCGAGGGCACCACGATGGTGCGTGTGGGGCGCGCGTTGTTCGGGGAACGCCCTCTCCGGCCGGCCTGAGCGAGTGGTCTACGGTGGCCCTCCTCCGTCCCCATGTGCCTGGTCGAAGGCACTACGCTGTCGAACGGGAGGCTGGCGATGGCGTCTGGATTCTTCAAGAGGGCCATGGTGTATCTGGGCCTGGTCGATGACGAGTACGACGAGTACGACGAGTACGAGCCGCGCGCGCCCGTCGGTCAACGACTGAGCCAACGGGTCTCGCTCGCGGCCGACGACGAGGACGAGCCCACCTCTGCCGTGGCCACCAGCACCATCCGGCCGCTCCCGCGCGAGGACTACCCGACGGTGACGCCCACCATCACCCCCCGCAGTGCGGGGAGCGTGGTGCGTCCGGTCGTCGCCGAGCCCGGCGCGCGCGTCCACGTGGTGGCGCCCATGCAATTCGGCGACGCACGGCAGATCGCCGACCGGCTCATGGCCAATCAACCGGTGATCGTGAACCTCCAAGTCGCCGATCGAGAGCTCATGCGTCGCATGATCGACTTCTGCAGCGGTGTCGCCTACGCGCTGAGCGGGAAGATGGAACGCGTGGCCGACAAGGTGTTCCTGGTGACTCCGTCGAACGTCAAGGTCTCGGCCGAGGAACGCCAGCGCCTCCAGGAGAATGGGCTCCTGCGGCCCTGAGCGCCGTCGTCTCGAGCCCGTCACCTTGCACGAACACCTGACGCCGTAATCTCTTCATTGTGATCCGTACCATCATCATCTACGCGTTGTGGATCTACCTGTACGGCATCCTGTTCCCCCGCGCCCTGCTGAGTTGGTTTCCGGCCGCCCCCGGCTCGACATTGGCCAGGATCAACACCGTCCTCTACCGCCTGACCGAGCCCGTGCTCGCCCCGGTGCGACGGCTCCTGCCCACCATGCAGGCGGGCGGATTCGGCATCGACCTGTCGTTCATCATCGTGTTCATCGGCCTCCAAGTGGTGGTGATCCCGCTCGCCTACAGGCTGTAGCGGAGCGGGGCCCGGGATGCTCCCGGGCCTTTCCAGGCGTCGCCCGTGTGGGGCTGCCTCGGGGCCACGACACCGGCGCGAGCATGCCCCCGCGGCCCGTGGCTAGGATTCGCACCATGGACAGTGGAAAGCCGAGCGGCCAGGGCTCGAGCCTCGACAGCCTGCGTACCGTCGAATTTCGCCAGACTCTTCGCGGCTATCACATCGACGACGTAGACGAGTACCTCGAGCGTGTGGCAGTAGATGCCGAGGCATTGCAAGAACAAGTGCGCCAAGCGGGAGAGCGACTCAGGCAGGCGGCTGAGCGCATCGCCCAACTCGAGGGGATGTTGCAGGAGAGCCAGCTCCAGCCCCAGGCAGCGACACAGGTCAGCGACGACACCCTGCAACGGACGTTGTTGCTGGCCCAGAAGTTCGTCGACCAGACCCAAGCAGAAGCCGAAGCTCAGGCTCGCCTGCTCGTGTCCGACGCCGAAGACCGCGCTCGCAGGGTGCTCAACGAAGCCGAGCAGCGGGCCAAGTCCGTCACCGAGGACACCGAGCGGCACCTGCGCGACGAGATCACTCGGCTCGAGTCGATCCGCGCCCAACTCGCCGGCGACGTCGAGACCATCGGGCGCCATATGGAGAACGAGCGCAACCGGTTGCGCGGCGCGTTGAGCGACATGCTCACGTGGGTCGACGAGCACGTCCAGCCGGCGGGATCGATCCTGGCGCAGCGTTCTACGCCGCGCCCCACGGCTCGCCCCAACGACGACATGCCGACCATGAGCACGCCGCGGCCGGGCGAGGAGATCCCCACCGTGGCCGCCCCGGATTCCGTGGGCGGGATCCCCGGCCACGAGCCTTCCGCCATGACCCTCGAGGGTGGCGGGAGAGCGGCGGTTTCGGTGCAGGGCAACGCGGCCACAGGCGGGGCTCGCTCGATCGACACCGACACCCCGTCGGGTGACAGCGACCACCAGGGTGTCATGGCCATCGAGGACAACGGTCAGCCGCAGGCCATCGCGCCTCGCTGATACTCAGCCTCGCCGGTACTCAGGCTCGCCGGTACTCAGGCTTTCGGGCCCTTAGCCTCCCGGACAGGGGGCCTTCGTCACCCGCAGCGACACCTCGGTCCCCACCGCGACCTCGATGCGCATGGCCAGGGTCTGCTCGGCCACGTAGGACCGGTGTGCCTCGACGGCGCTCGCCATGGCGGCGGGGGCGACGACCTCGAGGTCGATGCAATCCGAAATGCGCAGCCCGGCTTCGCGCCGTTGTGCCTGGACGAGGCGAACCACGTCACGGGCCAGGCCCTCGGACTCGAGCTCGACGTCGACGGTGGTGTCGAGAGTCACGACACCCACCTCGTCGGGCAGCGTCCGACCTTCGTCGGCGTTGCGGGGACGCAGCACGAGCTCGTACTCCCCGGGCTCGAGGCGCACCCCGCCGGCCACGATGCCGTCGTCGGTGCGCTGCCAGTCCCCGGCGCGCACCGCCTTGGTGACGCGTTGGGTGTCGTGGCCCAGTCGAGGCCCCAGCGCGGCGTGCACGAGGGTGAGGATCTCGTCGGCGACACCTCCCACCTCGTCGGTGAGCACCACTTCCTTGACGTTGACTTCATCGTCGATGAGGTCGACGAAGGGACGCAGCCGTTCGGGACGGGCCGTGGCGACCGTGAGCCGGCGCAGCGGTAGGCGGGCGCGCCGGCCGTTGGCCTTGCGCACGGCGTGAGCGGCGGAGCACACGTCGCGGACGATGTCCATCACCTCCACCAGCGTCGGGGTCGGCGGGCAGCTCGTCGGCACCGGGCCAATCCGACAGGTGGACGCTGCGCTCGGCGGTCAGCCCCTGGTAGACCGATTCGGTGAGCAGCGGCAGCAAGGGGGCCGAGACCTTGCACAGCGTCACGAGCACCGTCGACAAGGTGTCGTAGGCGTCGGCCTTGTCGGCTTCGACCTCGGGCGAGCCGTCGCGGGCGCGCCAGAACCGGTTGCGGCTGCGTCGGATGTACCAGTTGTTGAGCGCGTCGAGAAACCGCGTGATGGACGAACACGCCGCGAAGATGTCGTAGGCGTCCATCGACGCCGTGACGTCGTCGACGAGCGACGCCGTCTTGGCCAGGATGTAGCGATCGAGCACCCCGGTGGCGGCGGTGCGGGAGCGGCCCCGGATGCCGTCGACGTTGGCGTAGAGCGACAGGAAGTACCAGGCGCTCCAGATCGGGTTCAGGACCTGGCGCCGGACCTCTTCGATGCCCTTGGCGTGCACCACCAGGTCCTGGCCCCGCAAGATGGGTGCGGACATGAGGAACCAACGCATGGCGTCGGCCCCCCACATGTCGAACACCATGTCGGGCTCGGGGTAGTTGCCCAGGCGCTTCGACATCTTGCGACCGTCGTCGCCGAGTACGATGCCGTGCGCCACACAGTGTCGGAACGGCGGTCGGTCGAACAGCGCGGTGGCGAGCACGTGCAGGGTGTAGAACCAGCCCCGGGTCTGGGCCACGTACTCGACGATGAAGTCGGCCGGGAAGTGCGACTCGAACCACTCCGATCGCTCGAAGGGGTAGTGCACCTGGGCGAAGGGCATCGACCCGGACTCGAACCAGCAGTCGAGCACGTCGGTGACGCGTCGCATCGTCGAGGCGCCGGTGGGGTCGTCGGGGTTGGGTCGCACCAGCGCGTCGATGGCGGGGCGGTGGAGATCGGTGAGGCGCACCCCGAAGTCGCGTTCGAGCTCGTCGATGCTGCCGTAGACGTCGGTGCGCGGGATAGCGGGGGTCGTCGCTCTTCCACACCGGGATGGGCGAGCCCCAGAACCGATTCCGGCTGATCGACCAGTCCCGCGCGCCCTTCGAGCCACTTCCCGAACGCCCCGTCCTTGATGTGCGACGGGACCCAGTCGATCTCCTGGTTGAGCTCGATCATGCGGTCCTTGATGGCGGTGACCTTCACGAACCACGAGCCCACCGCCTTGTAGATGAGCGGCGTGTCGGTGCGCCAGCAGTGCGGGTAGCTGTGGGTGTAGGACTTGGCCTCGACCAGCGCACCGGCCGCCTTCAGATCGGCGGTGATGGGGCGGTTGGCGTCGAACACCTGCTGACCCGCGTAGGGCGGGACCTCGCTCGTGAACCGGGCCCGGTCGTCGACCGGGCACACCACGGCGATGCCCGCCGCCTTGCAGACGTCGAAGTCCTCCTCGCCGAACCCCGGAGCCAGATGCACGACGCCGGTGCCCTCGTCGGTGGCGACGAAGTCGGCCCCGAGCACCCGGAACGCGCCGGGCTGGTCGGCGAAGAACGGGAAGAGGGGGCGGTAGGTGCGACCGACCAGTGCAGAGCCGGTGAACTGCGCCAGCGGCTCGGCGTCGCCGAGGAGCTCGGGGTAGGCGGCGGCGCGGTCAGCCGCGATCACGGTGGGCGTCGCCCAGGAGCTCGTACACGGCGTACTCGATGTCGGGCCCGACGGCGAGGGCCAGATTCGACGGCAGGGTCCACGGTGTCGTCGTCCACGCCATCACGCGCAGTGGTCCGGAGATCTCGGCGGGGCTGGTCCCGGTGTCGTCGGGGTCGAGTGTGAACAGGACGGTGACGGCGGGGTCCTGGCGGGGTCGGTAGGCGTCGTCCTGGCGGGTCTCGAAGTTCGAGAGTGGTGTCTCGCACTCCCAGCAGTAGGGGAGGACCCGCTCGCCTTCGTAGAGCAGCCCCTTGTCCCACAGCGCCTTGAACGCCCAGATCACGCTCTCCATGTAGGACAGGTCCATGGTCTTGTAGTCGTTGGTGAAGTCGACCCACCGGGCCTGGCGCGTGACGTAGCGCTCCCAGGCGTCGGTGGTGCGCTGGACCAGGGTCCGGCAGTACTCGTTGAAGTTGTCGATCCCGTACTCGACGATGCCGGCCCGGCCCGACACCTCGAGCTCCTTCTCCGCCTCCATCTCGGCGGGCAGACCGTGGCAGTCCCACCCGAAGCGCCGTTCGACCCGCCTTCCCCGCATCGTCTGGTACCGGGGCACGGCGTCCTTCACGAAGCCGGTGAGGATGTGGCCGTAGTGGGGGAGCCCGTTGGCGAAGGGCGGGCCGTCGTAGAAGACGAATTCGTTGGGCCCGCCGGCCCGAGCCTCGATGGAGGCCGCGAAGGTGCCGTCCTTGGCCCAGAACTCGAGGATCTGCTCCTCGAGACGGGGATAGTCGGCCTGCTGTTCGACCTCGGGGTACGGCGCCTGGCCGCCAGGCGGATTGGGCATGCCCCCAGAGTATTGGAGGACCGGCGACCCCCTGGGGCCCTCCCCGACCTGGAATACTCCAGGATCGACGCGGTGTTGCCGCCCGAACATGGCGACGCTAGGGTCGCCCACCTTCGTCGAGCAGACGAAAGCCAGGGGAGATGACCGACATCGCGATCACCGCTCGGCGGCCGAAGGCATTGCGCTGATGGCCGCGGTCAAGAAGTCGCCAGCCGAAGAAGAAGTCCGCCTCGGCCAAGAAGGCCGCCCCGGCCAAGAAGAAGGCCGCGGTGACCAAGAAGAAGGCCGTGCCGGCCCGCGTCACCGGCGAAGAAGAAGCCCGCCGTGGTGAAGAAGAAGGCCGTGCCGCCGAAGAAGAAGGCCGCCCCGGCCAAGAAAGCGGCGCCGGTCAAGAAGGCGCCCACGGCGAAGAAGGCGGCGCCGGCCAAGAAGGTGCCCGCCGGCGAAGAAAGCGGCGCCGGCCAAGAAGGCCGTGGCGGCGTCGGCGGTGGTGGCTCCTCCGTCGGCCCCGGTCAAGGCGGCGCCGGCCCCGAAGGCGGCTCCCAAGCCTCCGCCCAAGCCCACGCGTGGGCCCTACGCGTCGGAGCCGAAGTTCCTCGAGGAGCAGCGGAAGTTCCTGCTCGAGGAGCGCGAGGTCTACAAGAACCAGGCGGCCGACCTGCGGGCCGAGGCCGAATCGCTGGCCCTCGAGCGCGAGCCCGGGGACGTCCAGTTCGACGAGGAGTCCGGCGAAGGCGGGACCGTGGCCGTCGACCGCGAGCGTGACCTGACGCTGTCGGCACAGGCCCTGGCCACCATTGACGAGATCGACATGGCGCTCAGGACCATCGAGACCAAGATGTACGGCATGTGCGAGAGCTGCGGGCTCGCGATCCCCAAGGCGAGGCTCCGGGCGCTGCCCTACGCCCGGCTGTGCGTGTCATGCAAAAGCGGAGGGCTGCACCGCCGCTGAGCGACGGGGAGCGTCCGCGGCGCGACGCCCTTCGGCGCCTGTTCATCGCCGTGTCCGTCGCCGTCGTGGTGGTGGCCGTCGATCAGTTGACGAAGTCGTGGGCAGTGTCTCGGCTGTCACGGGGCCCCATCCACGTCGTGTGGAAGCTCGACTTCCAGCTCACCTACAACTCCGGCGCGGCCTTCAGCTTCGCCCAGGGTTGGGCGCCGGTGCTGGGGGGCCTGGCTGTCGTCGCCGTGCTCGTCATGTTGGGTGCGGCCCGCCGTGTGCAGTCCACCGCGATCGCGGTTGCCCTCGGCCTCGTGGTGGGAGGTGCGCTCGGCAACCTGGCGGACCGGGTCTTGCGCTCCAACCACGGCTCGGTGATCGACTTCATCGCGCTGCACTTCTGGCCGACGTTCAACGTCGCTGACTCGTGCATCGTGGTCGGTGGGATCGTGGCCGCGGCGTTGTTGTGGCGCGCCGATCGGGCCGAGGCGGCGACGTGAGCGCGCCACCCCCTTCGCCGGCGCCGTCGGATCCGTCCCGGTCACCGGCGAAGCTGGACCTGACTGTTCCCGGCGCGTTGGCCGGGGCCCGCGTGGACCGCGTGGTGGCGCTTTTGAGCGGGATGGCGCGCAGTGCGGTGGCCGAGCTCGTCGACGCGGGCGGGATTCGACTCGACGGTCACACCGTGACCACGCGCAGCCGCACCGTCCAGAGCGGGCAGCGGCTCGAGGTCGACGTGAAGCACCCTGTGGTCGACGTCCCGGTGCCTGATTCCTCGGTCGTCTTCGGTGTCGTGCACGAGGACGCGGAACTGGTCGTGATCGACAAACCCGCCGGCCTCGTCGTGCACCATGGGGCCGGGAACCACGAGGGGACCTTGGTCGACGGCCTCCTGGCACGCTTTCCCGATCTGGCCGGCCTGGCCGAGGCGGGCGGGGGAGACCCCGACCGGCCCGGCATCGTGCACCGCCTCGACAAGGGCACCTCGGGCCTCCTGGTGGTGGCGCGCACGCCCGAGGCCTACCGCTCGCTGGCCAAGCAATTCAGGGCCCACAGTGCCGGGCGCGAGTACCTCGTCCTGGCGGCGGGAACCGTCGAAGGAGACGAGGGGACCGTGGACGCGCCCATCGGGCGCTCCACGCGGCAACGGACGCGCATGGCGGTAACGGCGCGCGGGCAAGCAGGCTCGCACCGAGTACCGGGTCACCGAGCGCTACTCCACGCCGGTGCCCTGCACCTTGCTCGAGGCCCGTCTCGACACGGGTCGGACGCATCAGGTCCGGGTGCACCTCGCCGCCATCGGCCATCCCGTGATCGGCGACGAACGCTATGGACGGTCCGTGGCCCGTCCTCCAGCCGTCATGGCGACGCTGGCACCGGGCCGGATGTTCCTGCACGCCTTCCGGCTGTCGCTCGACCACCCCTCAGGGGGCCGCGCCACATGGGAGGCGCCCCTCCCCGAAGACCTGGCCCGCGCCCTGGCGAGCTTGGGGCCCTGAGGAGGCCGGGTTCGGAGGACTCAGGCGGCCTGGTGAGCGGCTTCGACCTCGGCCAGCGTGGCCAGTTGCTGAAGCGCACGCGCCTCGGCCTGGCGGGCCCGGCGCACACCGATGCCCAGTCGTGACGCCGTGGCTTGGAGGGACGTGGGCGTCCCGTCGTCGAGCCCGTAGCGGATCCGCAGGACGTCGCGCTCGAGCTCTCCGAGGGTGTCGACCGCGTCGCGGACCCGCCCGAGAACCATCTTGCGTTCCACGTCGTCCTCGAAGGTCTGCTCGTCAGCGCCCACGAGATCTCCCAGAGCCGTGCCGCTATCGGTGCCGGCGGGCTGGTCGAGGCTGGCTACGACGCGCGCCGCGCCCTGCACCGTTTCGAGGGTGCGGCCGTCGACGCCGCTCGCTTCGGCGATCTCCTCGGGAGTGGGGTCACGCTGGAGGTCCGCAGCCAGCTCCCAGGTGACGCGATCGGCGCGCTGCGCCTGCTCGGCGATCTCCATGGGGACGCGGATCGTGTTGCCGTGCTGCTGCACGGCGCGCTGCAGGGCCTGGCGGATCCACCATGTGGCGTAGGTGGAGAACCGGAAGCCGCGTTGCCAGTCGAACTTGTCGACGGCACGCATCAGGCCGAAGGTCCCCTCCTGGACGAGGTCGCCGAAGTCGACGCCGCGGTCTTGGTACCGCCGCGCCCAGTGGACCACCAGGCGGAGGTTGGCCGCGATCATCTGACGGCGCGCCTCGTCGTCACCGGCCGCCACGCGCTTGGCCAGCTCGACCTGCTCCTCGTGGTCCGGCAAGGGGTACCGGTCGAGGTCGTCGAGAAAGAGCCGAATGCCGTCATGGGTGCTTGTGGAGTTCGCCATCGTTCCTCTTCGTCGTGGTACTGACGTATCGAATAACACCGCTGTGACGCTCGGCATTCCGGGAGGGGCCAACGGGGCGCGCCGCCGCCCGGGTTGCGCCGGTCCGGACACCGTGCTCCGCTGGGCCGATGCCCTCGGGAGCTCGGAATGCCCCTGCCGAGCACCCCGGCCCGCCGGCCCGGCTGGTGGTGGCCCGGCACGGCGCCACCGAGTGGAGCCGGGCGGGTCGCCACACGGGCCGGACCGACCTGCCCCTACTCGAAGACGGCCGGCTCGAGGCCCGGGAGCTCGGACGACGACTGGCCGGCCGCGACTTCGCGCTGGTCCTGTGCAGCCCCATGCGGCGGGCCCGTGAGACCTGTGAGATCGCCGGGTTCGGCCCCCGGGCCGAGGAGTGCGCGGACCTGTGCGAGTGGGACTACGGCGCCTACGAGGGCAGGACGACCGACGACATCCGGGCCGAACGGCCGGGATGGTCCCTGTGGAGCGATGGCGTGCCCGGAGGCGAGACGGCGCGGGAGGTGGGGGCGCGTGCCGACCGGGTCATCGCCACGGCGAGGGACCGGAGCGGAGACGTCCTCGCCTTCGCCCACGCCCACGTGCTGCGAGTGGTGGCGGCGCGGTGGGTGGGGCTTGCGCCCGCCGCCGGGGGGCTGTTCACCCTGGCCCCCGCCACCATCAGCGTCTTGGGTTGGGAGCGCGACACGGCGGTGGTCAATCGTTGGAACGACGCCGACGGGGACCCGCTCGTGTGACCTGACCCCGACCGAGCCGGTGGTGCCTTCCCCGATCCGGAACGCCCCGGGCGGCCAAGGGGGCATTCAATCCATCGAAAGAATGAAGCGCCCCACCCTGGTATTCGCGTCCGGCACATGCCTCTCAACCAGGTCCAACACCTCCGTAAGCAAGGCGCGCAGGTCGTTCATCGCCTCCAGCGAAGGGAGACGCAACGCAGCATTCACGCGCTCGCTCATGCGAGGCGGAGTATTCGTCAAGCGCCCAAGTTGCCATGGCAGCCACTTGGGCTCGGCCACAGGAATGAATGCTCGATTGGCCGCTGCCACCAGGGCAACCGCATGGAGCAGGACGGCCGAGATCCGAGCCGAGAAGCTCAGGGCATCGCCGCGTCCGAGGGTGAGCTCGTACAACACCGTCGGCGGTAGCAGTTTCCCCACATGGGCTTCCACCTGAGCACGAGCCAGCGCGTCTGAGTACCCGATCATTCCCTGCCATCTCGCCAGTTCATCTTGTCCGAATACTGCAATCCCATCGACGATTCCACTGACGATCTTCTCAACGGCGGGGCTCATCGCGACACCACGATCAAGCCAATCCACGATTCTCATGAACGCGGCGACATCAACACTCTCGACGTCGATCATCCGGTGGTCGAGGCGATGCTTCTCGAACACGCCGGTTGGCGTCGCCACCCCGAAGAGGCGCTCAACCCCGAGCGGTTCCAATCGGTTCGACTGACAGATGGCGTTTCGGTCGGCTCGTTCCCAGTAGAGGTAGAGATCAAGGTCGGAGGATTGATCGGCGATACCTCTCGCCACCGATCCAGCGATCATTGCGACGGTGAGCCCAGGGAGATCCCGATACGTCTCGACAACCCTCTGCGCGAGTTCCAGGTCGGCGAGGTTGCTGGCGGTCACCCCTTCAGCTTGCCCGGTCCTGATCCCTCGACCCGCGTCAGTGCAGAGGCCGGGCCGGTGCGGGGTTCCCCCTGGCGCGCGACACCATGTCGTCCAGGGTGAAGGAATCCAGGTGTCCCCGCATGTGCTCACCGACGTCGGACCAGACCGTCAGCAAGATGCACTGGCCCTCGTGCTCGCAGGCCCCGTTCTCGTGGGGACGCCCGAAGTCTCCGGCGACGATGGGCCCGTCCACGGCGCTCACGATCTGACCGAGGGTGATCTCCACGGGAGAGCGGGCCAGCACGTACCCGCCGCCGACGCCACGCTTGGACCGCACCAACCCCGCTCCTTTGAGGGCGAGCAGGATCTGCTCGAGGTAGGGCTGGGGGAGTCCCGTCCGCTCCGCGATGTCGCGCACCGACGTCGGGCTCTGCGAGTCGTCGTGCAGCGCCAACGACAACAGGGCGCGGCTGGCGTAATCGCCGCGGGTCGAGACCTTCACGCCTCGATGCTACCCGTGAGGCTGCTCGGCACAGGCTGACGGTGGGGCGCCACGAGGTCGGCGGGACAGGTCCGGGGGGCCGCATGGACATGGGTACAGTGCCGCTGATGAGCGATGCTCCGGTGACCGGCGGAGGGGCCGGGCCGGGCCGGGACGGCCCCATGCCGGTGCTCCCCGATTACGGCGGCGCCTGTTTGAGCTCGGTGATGCCTGCGCTGTTGTCGGGCGTGGCGGATGCAGCGGGTCCGGGGGGAGAGCCCGACGCACCGAGCTGGGTCCCGGGCCCGGTACTCGGGGCGCGCCAGGTCGTCCTCCTGGTGCTCGACGGGCTGGGGTGGGAACAGCTCCAGGCTTTCGCGACGGCGGCACCGACCCTCGCGTCGGCGAGCGGGGGCCCGATCACCTCGGTCGCTCCCACCACCACCGCCACCGCCCTCACCTCGCTCACGACCGGCGCGGCGCCTTCCCTCCACGGCATTGTCGGGTACCGGCTTCGGGTCGACGTCGACGGGGCGGCCGAGCACGGGCCCGGTGAGGTCATGAACGTCCTGCGCTGGCGTACCAGCCGCGGCGACATGCGGCGCCAGCTCCCTGCCCCGCAGTTCCAGCGCATCGCGCCCTTCGGTGGTCGGGCCGTGCCGGCCGTGACGCGCTCGGAGTTCGCTTCGACCGGCTTCACGGCCGCGCATCTGACGGGGGCGCGTCTGCACGGGTGGTCGGTCCCCTCGGCGCTGGTCGTGAACGTGCGGCGCCTGCTCGCGTCGGGGGAGAGCTTCGTCTACGCGTACTACGACGGTCTCGACAAGGTGGCTCACGAGCACGGCCTCGGGGACCACTACATCCAGGAGCTGAGGTCGGTGGACCGGTTGGTGGGGGATGTCCTCGGGGTGCTGCCTCCCGGCGCGGTACTTGCGGTCACCTCCGACCACGGACAGGTCGAGGTCGGAGGCGCCACCCGCCTTCCGGCTCCCGAGCTGTTCGACATGGTCGAGCTGTTCTCCGGCGAAGGCCGTTTCCGTTGGCTGCACGTCCGGCCCGGGTCGCTCGACGACGCCTTAGCCACAGCGAGCGAAGCGCACGGCGCCGAGGCGTGGGTGCGGACCCGCCAGCAGATGGTCGACGAAGGGTGGTTCGGCGGACCCCTCACCCCCGAGTTCGCCCGCCGACTGGGCGACGTCGCCCTCGTGGCCCACGCGCCGGTCGCCTTCCTCGACCCCGCCGACACCGGCGAGACGCGGCTCATGGGCCGGCACGGCTCGCTGACCTCCGCGGAGATGGCGGTCCCGTTCGTGGCCTGGGCCCCGGACTGATCGACCGAAGGCGCCGGGACTCCACCACCACCACAACATCACCACCGCCGCATCCCCGCCGCGTTTGGCGGGCGACCACCCGTTTGGGAGGATCGAGGCCATGGACACAGAACCCCAACAACCGGTCGGCGTCGACTCCGCCGAGGCGGTGCTCTTGGAGCCCGGCGAACGCCCGTCGGGTCTCGTGGTCCCCGGTGCCCCGACCGGGGGCGAAGACAGTGCCGAGGAGCGCGACGTCACGGAGTCCGTCGAGCAGCCGGCCAAGGTCATGCGGATCGGCTCGATGGTGAAGCAGCTGCTCGACGAGGTGCGCGCCGCCAACCTGGACGAGGCGAGCCGGACCCGGATGCGCGAGATCTACGAACAGTCGGTCCACGAGCTGGCCGGGGCCCTCAGCCCCGACCTCGCCGCCGAGCTCGACCGCATGACGCTGCCCTTCGACGAGTCGGTCCCCTCCGAGGCCGAGCTGCGCATCGCCCAGGCGCAACTGGTGGGGTGGCTCGAAGGGCTCTTCCACGGCATCCAGGCAACGCTTCTCGCCCAACAGATGGCGGCCCGGGCCCAGCTCGAGGAGATGCGCCAGCGCGGGCTCCCGCCGGGGATGGGGAACCCCGACAGCGTCCCGGCCCGGCCCGGCACCTATCTGTAGGGACTGCTACTGTCGAATCACAACGCTGTGATTCTCCACAGGGCTGTGGACAAGGTCTTGTGAGCTCAGCGGGCTGGCGCTTCCAGGGGGCCCTCAGCCACGTACGCGACGCCGCCGAGGAGGACGGCTCATGGCCACCAGGGGATCGTTCACCCATCTGCACACCCACACCGAGTACTCGATGCTCGACGGCGCCTCCCGGCTCGACGACCTCGTCGACGCGGCGGTGGCCGACGGGCAACCGGCACTGGGGATCACCGATCACGGGAACATGTACGGGGTCCTCGACTTCTACGCGGCGTGCCGGAACGCGGGCATCACCCCGGTCATCGGCACCGAGGCCTACATGGCCGGCGAGTCGCGCCACGAACGCCCCGTGCGTCGAGGCAAGGTGGACGACACCGGTGGGGACGTCGAAGGCGGCGAGAAGCTCTATTACCACCTGACCCTTCTGGCGGAGACGACCCAGGGATACCGCAACCTCCTCAAGCTGTCGTCGGCCGCCTATCTCGAGGGCTACTACTACAAGCCGCGCGTCGACTGGGAGCTGCTCGAGCGCCATCACGAAGGCATCATCGCCACTACCGGATGCCTCGGCGGCGTCGTGCTCCAGGCGTTGCTGGCCGACGACGAAGAGCGCGCCCTCAAGCTCGCCGGTCGCCTCCAGGACGTGTTCGGGCGAGACAGCCTCTTCGTCGAGCTCCAGGACCACGGCCTGGCCCAGCAGACGCGCACCAACCCGGCCCTGGTCCGCATCGCCCGGCAACTCGGCGCGCCGTTGGTCGCCACCAACGACAGCCACTACACCCATCGCGAGGACTCCGTCGCGCACGACGCCCTCCTGTGCGTGCAGACCGGCGCGCTGATCGACGACCCCAAGCGCTTCAAGTTCGAGGGGGAGGAGCACTACCTGAAGTCCGCGGCGGAGATGCGCGCCCTGTTCTCGGAGCTTCCCGAAGCGTGTGACAACACCCTGCTCATCGCGGAACGAGCCAGCGTCGAGATCGAATTCGGCGTGAACGCCCTCCCGGAGTTCCCCGTGCCCGACGAGTTCAGGGGCGAGACCTACGAGCAACGGGCCGACGCCTACCTGCGCCACCTGACCTTGACGCGCGCCGAGGGCCGCTACGGCCCGTCGTTGTCGGAGCCGGTGCGGCAACGCATCGACTACGAGCTGGGCGTCATCGCCAGCATGGGCTTCTCGGCGTACTTCCTCGTGGTCTGGGACCTGATCCGCCATGCCCGGGAGAGCGGGATCAGGGTGGGCCCGGGGCGGGGCTCGGCGGCGGGATGCTGCGTGGCCTACTGCCTCGGGATCGTGGACCTCGACCCGATCCACTACGACCTGCTCTTCGAACGTTTCCTGAACCCCGGGCGCAAGCAGATGCCCGACATCGACATGGACTTCGACGAGCGCTACCGCGGCGAGATGATCCGCTACGCCACCGAGCGCTACGGCGCCGATCGGGTGGCGCAGATCGTGACCTTCTCGACGATCAAGGCGCGGGCCGCGGTGCGCGACGCGGCGCGGGTGCTGGGATATCCGTATCTGGTGGGCGACCGCATCGCCAAGGCCATGCCTCCACTCATCATGGGGCGCGACACCCCGTTGCGGGCGTGCCTGGACCGCATCGAGGGATTCGACGACGGGTACGCCACGGCCCAGGGCCTGCGCGAGATGTACGCCACCGACGAAGAGGCCCGCCGCGTCATCGACGTGGCCAAGGGGCTCGAGGGGCTGCGCCGCCAGGACGGGATCCACGCCGCCGCGGTGGTCATCACCAAGGACCCGCTCACCGAGTACCTGCCCATCCAACGCAAGCCCGAGAGCGGCCAGAATCCCGCCGAGGCTCCCATCGTCACCCAGTACGAGATGCACGGGGTGGAGGAGCTGGGCCTGCTCAAGATGGACTTCCTCGGCCTGCGCAACCTCTCGGTCATCGAACGGGCCCTGGACCTCGTGGCCAAGACCGAGGGACAGCGCCCCGACATCGATGCCGTGCCGCTCGACGACGACGCCACCTTCGCCATGCTCCAGCGCGGAGACTCGATCGGCGTCTTCCAGCTCGAGGGCGGGCCCATGCGCTCGTTGATGCGGTCGCTGTCCCCGACGGGCTTCGACGACGTGGCCGCGCTGGTGGCGCTGTACCGCCCCGGTCCCATGGCCGCCAACATGCACCGCGACTACGCGGATCGGAAGAACAACCGCCAGGCGGTCAGCTACCTCCACGCCGATCTCGAGCCCATCCTGAGCGACACCTACGGGCTCATGATCTACCAGGAGTCGGTCATGCGGGTGGCCCAGCGCTTCGCGGGGTACACCCTCGAAGAGGCCGACAACCTCCGCAAGGCGTGCGGCAAGAAGATCCGCGCCATGATCCAGGCCGAGCGCGAGAAGTTCGTGGCCGGGTGCGTGACCCAGGGATACGAGAAGTCACTGGGCACGAAGCTGTTCGACATCATCGAGCCCTTCGCCGACTACGCCTTCAACAAGTCGCACTCCTACGGCTACGGGCTCGTCGCGTACCAGACCGCCTGGCTCAAGGCCCACTACCCGGTGGAGTACTTCGCGGCCCTGTTGACCTCGGTCAAGGACGACAAGGACAAGACCGCCATCTATCTCGGTGAGTGCCGGACACTGGGCATCGAGGTGCTCGTCCCCGACGTCAACCGCTCGGCCGGGGAGTTCACGCCGCTGGTGGGAGAAGACGGCGCCCATCGCATCGTGTTCGGACTGGCCGCCGTGCGCAACGTGGGGGAGAGCCTCGTGGACCGCATCGTGGCCGAACGAGAGTCCGCCGGCCCGTTCGTCGACTTCTACGACTTCTGCCAGCGCGTCGACCCGGTGGTGCTCAACAAGCGGACGATGGAGTCGCTCATCAAGTCGGGTGCGTTCGACTCGCTCGGCCATCCCCGCCAAGGGTTGTGCCTGGTGTTCGAGGAGATCGTCGACCGCACCCTCGAGCGCCGGCGGGAAGAGCAGGCGGGGATCTCGACCTTGTTCTCCACCCTCGAAGGCTTCGGCGACGACGACGGGGGCACCGCCCCGGTGGGATACGGCGACCCCCGTGTCCCGGTACCCGAATCCGAGTTCGCCAAGACCCAGCGCCTGGCCTTCGAGAAGGAGATGCTCGGCCTGTACGTGAGCGACCATCCGCTGCGGGGTTTCGAGGCGGCGGTGTCGAGGCTCACGGACTGTTCGATCGCAGACCTGAAGGACATCGACGACGGCCCGACCGACGGCTCGGGTCGAGACGGGCAGGTCCGGACCATCGGCGGCGTGGTCACCGGGCTCGTCCGGCGCTACACCAAGCGTGGGGAGCTCATGGCCACCTTCGTCCTCGAGGACCTGCGGGCCTCGATCGAGGTGTTCGTCTTCCCCAAGACCATGGCGGAGATCGGGGCGCTGCTGGCCGACGACGCCGTGTTCGTGGTGCGGGGCAGGCTCGACACCAGGGACGACCAGGTGAAGCTGGTGTGCATGGAAGCGCACCGGCCCCAGCTGGCCGCCGACGGGGTGGGCGAGCTCCGGGTCGAGCTCCCGCTCGGGGTGCTCACCGACCCGGTCGTCGACCGGCTCAAGCAGCTGCTCTCGGAGCACCCGGGCAACGAGCCCGTCTTCCTCCACGTGGGCCAGTCGGTCCTGCGCCTCCCCGCCGAGTTCAACGTGGACAGCCGCCGGGGGCTGCTCGGAGAGCTGCGGATGCTCCTCGGTCCCAGTGTCATCGTGGCCTGATCGCAGTACCTGCAGGGGTCGCCACCTGCGCTCGAGCCCACGAAGGGAACCTCGAGTGGGCCAGGGGTCTCCGCGTCCCGTATCCTGGTGGATAACCCCCGAGCCGATGAGGACCTTGGCCCGTGCCATCGACCGACCTGCTCGCGGGGCGTCGGAACAGCTGGACGAGCACGGAGCAGGCCATGCCGTTTGAGGTCGGGACCAAGGACTGCACAGCACTGAGCGATGCCGAGCTGGCCGAGATGGCCGACTTGTGCGTCGACCGGGCGCCGGGATTCGACATCGGCTTCCTCTCCAAGCAATGCGAGGAGTGGGTCCTGGTCAGCCTGGTGCGTGAGGGCAGCAAGCTGCGTGGGTATTCGTTCTCCACGTTGGAGCGCATCGGCGGGACCCCGTCGCTGCTCGTCGGGGTCGCCACTGTCGACCGGACGGTCAAGGCCGAGCAGGCCATGCGGCTCCTCCTCGGTGACCAGTACCGCCGGGCCCTGCTCGCCTTCCCCGACGAGGACGTCCTCGTCGGCACCCGCCTGGCGTCGTGCGAGGGGTACAACTCCTTCGTGGGCCTGACCGACGTGGTGCCCCGCCCCGGCCACAAGGCCTCGGGCGAGGAGCGGGCCTGGGGTCGCCGCCTGGCGAAGCGTTTCGGCGCCGAGGGTCGGATCGACGACCGCACCTTCATCCTCGCCGGCGACGGCTCCACCGCCGGTGCGCTCGACCTGGGCGGCCCCAAGGTAAAGGTTCCCGCCGACGAGGTGACCGCGTTGTTCGCGAGCCTGAACCTCAAGCGCGACGACCGATTGGTCGCCTTCGGGTGGGCCATGGCCGAGGACCTGGCCTCGGGGCGTCTCGCCGCCGGCAAGGCCGCCCGCAGCTAGTCGCCTCCGGCCCGCCTTGGCGCGGGCTCCCCGTGGGGACGTCGCGTTCCGCGTCGAAGGGTCGGGGTGCTGCGCTCAGGGCCGAGGAAGCAACGCCGCCACCGTCTTGTAGCAGTGTCCGTCGCGCGGCCTGCTCAGTGCCACCACCAGGTAGTGGGGCCGGAGTCCCAGTGCGGCCTCGAGGTCCTTCCCCGACAGCCGGTCCCGGCGCGCGGTGTCGAGTGCGGCGACGGCGCGGCGGTCTTCCAAGGGGAGCCAGTTGTCACTGCGCGGCCAACCGAAACGCGCCCACACCGTGTCGTCCTCGCGTCGACGGAAGATCACCGGCCCGCGGCTCGGGACCACCACCGCCACCGACGGTCGCATGCCCCGGAACTCCCAATACGGCGCGGAGGACCCGGGGAACCCGAGCAGGTCCTGCTGGGGAGGAAGGGCGACGTCGCGCAGCACGCGTCGGGCCCGGCGGCCCTTGACGGTGCCGAGGACGGAGGGGATGCCGGTCACGGTGACGGCTTCGGGCTGGGCCAGGTCGTCGCGTTCGGGGTCGTCGGCCCACACCACGTCGACGATCTCGAGCGGGGACAGGTCGGGCTCGCGTCCGTCGCCCCAGTCCACGCGCAGTCGGACGATGGCGCCGGTGTGCAGGTCGACCGCAGACGTGTCCTCCGCGGTGCAGGCGAGCACCATGCACCGGTGTGCGCCCGGGACCTGCGCGGGGAGACGTGCCTTGCGGCGACCTTGGCGCCGCGACGAGCCGTCGTCGTCGTCGCTCCGCCCCGAGGCGCCGAGCTCGGCGTGGGCCGTCACGGGCGCGCCGACGCCATGACGGCCCGGCCCGCGGCCAGCTCGTCGTCGAGTCTTCGCACGAGCTCGTCGGGCGTGGTGGCAGGGGCCTGGCACACATACCGCCGGCACACGTAGGCGGTGTCGTCGTCGCGCCCGTCCCACAGCGGTGACGAGGTGGGCTCTCCCCAGGCCAGGACCATGGTCGGTTCGAACCGGGCCCGGGCCGCCGCCAGCGAGATCGGGGCGGTCCCCGGTGATGACGACTTCGGTGATGCCCCCGCCCGACAGCGCACAGGCGGCCACGCTGTTGGCACAGGCGAGCGGGTGCTCCGCGGCCACCCCCGCCAGGGTGTCGCAGCAGCGACTCACCGGCGTCGCCCAAGCACCTCGTCGGCGAGAAGCGCACCAAGGCGGAGCAGCGCGGTGGCGGCGACCCCGTTGGCGGCGGGCACGGCGCCGTCGAGGATCTCCAGGGGACGGATCACCAGTGCCTCGGCATCGTTCCCCGTCGTGTAGAGCAGTCCGCCTTCGCCGGCGAAGAGCTCGAGCATGGCCGTGGCGGTGTCGCGGGCGTGCTCCAGCCACTCGGCGCGCCCGGTGAGCTCGGACAGTCGGGTGAACAGCTCGACGAGCCAGGCGTAGTCACCGGCATAGGCGAGGTGCCGGGCCCGTCCCTCCTGCCACGAGCGCAACCATCGGCCCGTGTCGGGGTCGCGCAACTCGGCCAGGAGGAACTCCCCGATACGCAGCGCCGCCGCCGCCCAGTCCGGGCGACCGGTGGCGGCGGCCGCTTCGGCCAGCGCCGAGCCGAACATGGCGTTCCACTCCGTGAGCACCTTGTCGTCGAGCCCGGGATGCACACGCGGAGCGCGCGCCTCGAACAACAGTCGTCGTGCCTCTTCGACGTCGGGCGGTCGGGCGCAGCGGGGCGCCGAGTGGTCGCCGCAAGATGCTGCGCCCCTCGAAGTTGCCTGCCTCGGTGACCCCGTACCACGCCGAGGCGACGGCGCTCGAGCTCGGGACCGACGGCGGCGGCGAGCTGGGCCGGGGTCCATACGTAGAAGCGGCCCTCCTCGCCCTCGGAGTCGGCGTCCTGCGCCGAGCACAGCCCGCCGCCCGGTGACGCCAGCTCGGTGAGGACGTAGCCGATGGTCTCCTCGACGACCTGGAGCCAGTCGCGCCTCGCCCGTGACCTGCCAGGCGTGCAGGTAGGCGCGTACCAGCCCGGCCTGGTCGTAGAGCATCTTCTCGAAGTGCGGCACGGTCCAGGTGACGTCGGTGGAGTAGCGGGCGAAGCCGCCCCCGACGTGGTCGTAGATCCCGCCCGCGGCCATCGCCCCCAGGGTGGTGGTGGCCATGGCGAGCGACGACTCGTCGCCGGTGACACGGTGGTGGCGAAGGCACAGCTCCACCAGTTGCGCCTGGGGGAACTTCGGGGCGGGCCCGAACCCTCCCCAGGTGGCGTCGAAGCGCGCCGTGAGCTCGGCCATGGCGGACGCCAACAGCGCGGCGGCCCGGGCGCCGGGATCGGCGTCGCCGCCAGGGCTGCGCCAGCAGGTCCTGGGGCAGGCGGGTGCGGCGCTCGATCGCTTCGGCCAGCGCGTCGGCCTGGTGGTCCACCTCGTCGCGACGGTTGTGCCACACGTCGTCCACGGCGTCGAGCACCCGACGGAAGCTGGGCATGCCGTGGCCGTCGCGCGGGGGGAAGTAGGTGCCCGCCGAAGAACGGACGGCCGTCGGGCGTGAGGAACACCGTCATGGGCCATCCGCCGCTGCCCGTCATGGCCTGGACCGCCTCCATGTAGACGGCGTCCACGTCGGGACGCTCTTCGCGGTCCACCTTGATCGACGACGAACCGCTCGTTGAGCTCTTTGGCGGTCTGCTCGTCCTCGAACGACTCGTGCGCCATGACGTGGCACCAGTGACAGGCCGAGTACCCGATCGACAAGAAGACGGGACGGTTCTCGGCCCGCGCCCGGTCGAAGGCCTCGTCGCCCCACGGATACCAGTCGACGGGGTTGTGCGCGTGCTGGCGGAGATAGGGGCTCGTCTCCGCGCCCAGTCGGTTCATCGCCTGCGAGCCTACGGCCCCGGCCCGGCGGGGCGGCCCATCCGGTCGCGCCTCCAGGTTGCCCCGTCGATCCCGCCGCCGCGGGCCGGGGGCGATGGCCGGGGCCGGCGCAGGGCCGTCGTAGGGTGTGGCGCCATGGACCTGCGGCTCGACGGCAAGGTGGCGCTGGTGACCGGAGGATCGCGGCGGCATCGGCCGGGCCATCGCCACGCGCTTCGCCGAGGCCGGTGCGCACGTGATGCTGTCGTCGCGCAAGGCCGACGCGCTCAGCGAGGCGGCGGCGTCGATGGAGGGTCTGGCCGGAGACGTGGCGTGGCACGCGGCCAACGTCGGCGACCCCGAGGCGGCCCAGGGTTGCGTCGACGCCACCGTCGAGCGCTTCGGGTCGATCGACGTGCTCGTGAACAACGCGGCCACCAATCCCTACTACGGCCCGTTGATGGAGATCGACCTGGCCCGCGCCGAGAAGACCGTCCAGGTCAATCTCGAAGCCGCCCTGGTATGGACGCAATGCGCGTGGCGGGCCTCGATGGGACAACGTGGTGGGTCGGTCATCAACCTGTCGTCGATCGGCGGCCTGTCGGTCGAGCACGGCATCGGTTGGTACAACGTGACCAAGGCGGCTCTCGCCCACCTCACGCGCCAGCTCGCCGCCGAGCTCAGTCCCGGGGTGCGCGTCAACGCGCTGGCACCGGGCCTGGTGCGCACCGACTTCGCCCGGGCTCTGTGGGAGCAAAACGGTGACGCCGTGGCCCGGCGCCTGCCGCTGAAGCGCCTCGGCGAGCCCGACGACATCGCCAAGGCGGCGCTGTTCCTGGCATCGGAAGCGGCGTCGTGGATCACGGGGCACGTGCTCGTGGTCGACGGCGGCGCCCTGGCCATGCCGTCGGGAGGGGTGTGAGGGCGTGAAGGCCTCGGGGGCCGTGAGGGCCGCCAGGCCCGCCAGGCCCGCCAGGCCCGTGGAAGGCTGGGACCGTGCCTCCTAAGCCGGCTGAGCCGACGCTCTCGGCCGACCTCGAATTCCGGGGCCTCGTCCATCAGGTGACCGACGCCTCGCTGGCGGCACGGCTCGACGACGAGCGTTTCACGGCTTACATCGGCTTCGACCCCACCGCCGACAGCCTGCATGTGGGCAGCCTCCTCCAGGTGCTCATGCTGCGGCGGCTCCAGCGGGCCGGGCACCGCCCCATCGCGCTCGCCGGCGGTGGCACCGGGGCCATCGGTGATCCGGGGGGCAAGACCGAGGAGCGGGCGCTGCTCAGTCCCGAGGAGCTCGCCGCCAACCTCGCCGGCATGCATGCCCAGCTGGCGCGCCTCGTCGACTTCGGCGACGCCGCCGGACAGTCGCGCGCCACCTTGCTCGACAACGGGACGTGGTTGAACACCTTGACCGTCATCGACTTCCTGCGTGACGTCGGCAAGCACTTCAGCGTCAACCAGATGATGAGTCGAGAGTCGGTGAAGACCCGCCTGGAACGCCCCGAGCAAGGGATCTCGTACACCGAGTTCAGCTACATGCTCCTTCAGGCCTATGACTTCCTGCACCTGTTCGACGAGGAGGGGTGCCGGCTGCAACTCGGGGCGAGCGACCAATGGGGCAACATCACCATGGGCATCGAGCTCATCCGCAAAGCACGGCGCACCGAGGCGTACGGGCTCACGACCCCGCTCGTGCTCAAGCCGGACGGGACCAAGTTCGGCAAGACCGAGACCGAAACGGTGTGGCTCGATGCGGCCCGGACGAGCCCGTACCAGCTGTACCAATTCTTCTACCGCACCGAGGACAGTGTCGTGGGTGCCTATCTGCGCTACTTCACCTTCCTCGACCACGACGCCATCCGGGCCCTCGACGCCGACACCGCCCAGCACCCCGAACGCCGCGCCGCGCAACGCGCCCTGGCCCGTGAGGTGTGCGTGCTCGTCCACGGGGCGGAGGAAGCCGGGCGCGCCGAGGCCGCCGCCCTGGCGCTGTATGCGGGAGAGCTGGCTTCCCTCGACCAACAGTCGCTGCTCGAGGTGTGCGCCGAGACGCCCACCACGACGCGGGGCGCGCCGCGCTCGACGGAGACGGGCTCGCACTCGTCGACGCGCTGGTCGACGCCGCCCTGGTGAAGTCAAAGGGCGAGGCGCGCCGGCTGGTGGGGCAGGGCGGGGTGTACGTGAACGACCGCCGGGTGAAAGACACCGACGCGCGCCTCGGTGGAGAGGACCTGCTCTTCGACCGGTACCTCGTGCTGCGCAAAGGGCGGGACTACCATCTCGTGCGCTTCGAGGACCGGCACCACTGATGTTCTATGCCCTGCTGGGGACGCTCCTGATCGTGCTGGTCCTGGCCGGGGCGGCTGTGAGCCTCTTCTTCCGACGCGCCGGCGCGTCGCCGGGCCAATCCCTTCCTGAAGTCGCCGACGGCGAAGGAGCATCGAGATGACCGGTCCCATCGACCTCGGCTCCGCCCCCCCCGAGACCGCACTCGACCCGGCTCCGGCCGCCGCCACCACGCGCCTCGCCAACGCCCTCGACGCCCCGGCCCCGGCGCGTCGTGACGCCGTGGCCGACGTCGTGCGAGCCTTTCCCGGGTGGTCCGAGGCGTGGGCGGCGCTCGGTGAGGTGGCTCGCGACGACATCGAGGCGTACGCCTGTTTCCGGGTCGGCTATCACCGTGGTCTCGACGCCTTGCGCCACGCCGGATGGAGGGGGAGCGGGTACGTCCGGTGGGCGCATCCGAGCAACCGGGGATTTCTGCGGTGTGTCGACGGGCTGCGGGCCGCGGCGGCCGCCATCGGCGAGACCGCCGAAGAAGAGCGGTGCGCGATGTTCCTCCGCCAGCTCGACCCGGCCTGGCCCCCGGCCGGACTTGCGGGCCCGGCCGAGCGGTGACCGCCCGCGGCGCGGTCCTGCTCGTCGCCGCGCTCTCCCTGGCGTCGTGCGGGAGCCCGTTCCCGGGTCGCACCCTCGGGCAGCAGGTCCATTCGTGGGCGACCACGACCGGTCTCGCCGCCAGCCTCACCACCTTCCGCGGTGACGCCCGTCGCGTCACCACCGTCGAGGCACGTCACGACGCGGCCGGGCTGCGCACCGACTGCGACGTGCTCGTGAACGACGCGCTGAGCGCCAACCAGAACCTGCCCAGCCCCGACGACACGCTCACGCGCATCCTCTCCGGCGCCTACGCGTCGGCTTCGGCGGGCGGTCGGCACTGCCTGACCGGCGCGGGCGGGGACCGGTCCCTGCTGACGCGCTCGGCGGCGGAGCTCGTCACCGCGCAGTCGGGCTACGTGAAGGCCGAGGCCCGCATCGACGCTCTGGGTGCGACCGGTCCGGAACCGGCGTCGTGAGCGCCCCCCGCGACGTGGACGGGCCCGTGCCGGCGGGGAGGGATCCCGAGGTCTACGACCGGCTCCGGCGCCGGGTGCTGTGGTCCATGCCCGCGGGGCTCTACGTGGTGGGAACGCGCGCCGAAGCGCGTCGCAACCTCATGACGATCAGCTGGTGCACCCAGGTGGCCATGAGCCCGAAGCTGGTCGGCATCGGGGTCGAGTCCGGGGCGGTGACCCACCAACTGCTCGAGGTGGGACGCGTCTTCGCCCTCAGTCTCTTGCCCCGGTCGCAGCGAGCTGTGGTACGCCGGTTCGCCAAGCCCGTCACCGAGTCGCTCGTCGACGAGGACACCGGCATCGGGACGATGCAGGGAGAACCGGTCCGAGTGGCGACGACGGGTGCTCCCATCCTCGACTGCGCCGTGTCGTGGCTGGACTGCGAGCTCCGCCACGTCCTCGCCCTCGGAAGCCACAGTTGGTTCGTGGGGGAGGTCGTCGACTGCGGCGAGTCCGGTCTCGACCCCGACGCGCCCGACTCGGCCGTCTTGCGCATGGAGGACACCCGCATGAACTACGGGGGCTGACGGCTCAGCCTTCCGACACCGGATCAGCGCCGCGGGGGCGGAGATCGACGCGCAGCGTCAGGATCCCGTCCTCGAGGGAAGCCTCGGCGTCTCCGAGCATGGCGTAGTCCATGAAGTCGACCTGGGCCTGCTCCGCGAACCGCTTTCGCTCCGGGCCTTCGATGGGTGGCAGGCCCCGGGAACGCACCGCGGCGGCACGGGCCCGGAAGCGCTCGATCATGGCGGCGGGATCGAACTCCTCGGACACGCCCCGACTCTACCGGTGGCCCCCGGGGGTCCCTGAGCAGGTGGTCAGGGGTGGGGGCCCCGATCGGAGTCTTGCTGACCGGCGGGTAGACTCGGAAGGAGTCCTCGCCGTGATCTACGTGCCCGCCCGACGGAGGAGTCGCTTGTGAAAAAGGGACGGCATCGCCGCTTTGAGGAGGCCCGCAGCCTGAAGCGCTCGGTCGCGACCGCCAATAAGCGTTGTCCGGAGTGCGGTGCCGAGCCCGACGACGAGCACGCCTCGTGGTGCATGGCCGAGACCGAGTTCGAAGACATCCTGGGCCAGGGCCCGTCGATGGGTCAGGGACCGGCGCCGGCGAGCGAGGACGACCCGCTCGCCGACTGAGCTACCCCGACGCGCCGGGGCCGTTCACGAGGAGCGCTTGCGCCTGATGGCAGGGTGTGGAAGTCGGACCGGCACCGGTTCGGTGTTCGACACCGCACCCTTGCGGGCGCCGTTCCGCGTGGCGCCGACGACCACGGGTGCGCCGCCCCCCGCCGGCACCGGCATCGACCCCACCGCGGGTGCCACCGCCGGCTCACCCAACGCCGCTTCGCGCGCGTGGAGATACTGCACGAGGCGTTTGTAGATCTTCTTGCCGACCATGGCGGTGATCTCGGGCTCGAGCTCTTTGAAGACGGGCTGCGTGCCCACGAAGGCCTCGGGTGACTCGGTGCACCACCAGTGGAACTCGAAGCCACCCTCGCCCCAGTCGCGACGGTCCCACTGTCGGATGACCGATGTCACGTGCCCGTCGTCGGCCACCTCGTCGTCGCGGCGCAGCGGAAGCTGCCAGCACACGTCGGGTTTGAGCTCGAGGTGGGGGACACCTCGTTGCACCGCCACCTGGTGCAGCGCGCACCCCGGCCCGGCGGGGAAACCTGGACGGTTCAAGAAGATGCAGGCGTCTTTCACCAGACGGGTGGTGAGCTCGCCGGACTTCGACTTGAGCACCACGTTGGGCCGGGTGCCACGCTTGGGCCGCGCCTTGGAGTGGAACTGCCACTGCTCGGGGGTGAGCGTGGCCGCCACGGCCTCGACCCGCCGAGCGTCTTTGGCACTCGTGAAATGCGCCCCATAGGAGCAGCATCCCTGTACCAACTCGGGAGCCGGCCCCGTGAGCACCCCCTGGCAGCCGTTGCCGAAGATGCACGTCCACCGGCTCTCGAGAAAGGTGACGTCGAACTGCCACGTCCGTTCCTCGTCGGGGTCGGGGAAGCTCACCCATTCATGGGCGCCCTCGGGGGCGCCGTTCCAGGGCCCGTGGCGACCCTTCGCCTTGGCGGCGGTCCCCTGGGTGGATGCTCGACCCGTGGCCATCTTGCTCACTTTCCGCCCACGACGACCGGAGCCGGAGCCCAATCCTGGACTCCGACGGCCGCCATCTGGGCTCCATTCGGTTCGGCACAGCAGAACCACGCTTCGGTGAGCCGCGGTCGCTCGTCCGCCGGGATGGGCGAACGAAGGCGGGGATCGGGCTCCGGAGCCGCCGAGCTGTGGCCGGCGTGCTCCCCGATTACAGCGACCGCGGCGACGCGCACGGCGTCGTAGGACTCCTGGGCCGGCCACGCACCCGTCGGCGGCGCGTTCCGCGATGTCGGCGAGTTGTCCCTGAAGGACGTCGAGGCGGGCATCGGGCGCCCGCCATGACCATCCCAGGTGCTCGTCGTCGTAGTCGTCGAGCCGGCCGTCGAGGCGGCCCGAGGTGACGAGAAGGGAGCCGGGGGGGACGAGGAGCCGGATGGCGTACTGCACCGGGTCGACGTTGCCCACGAGATCGCACCGCGCCACGAGGTCCAAGAGGGCGAACACGTCCTCGGGGCCCGTCCAGGGCGTGAAGGGGAGCAGCGATGGCCGGGGCTCGATGCCCGCGGCGCGCAGGACCGCCACGGCCTCGTACTCCTCCGCCGCGCTGTGGCCCTTGTCGAGCTGCTCGAGGATGTGGTCGCTGGCGGACTCGAAAGCCGATACCGCGAAGAGACATCCCGCGGCTCCCATGCGGGGCCACACCTCGCGGTGGCGCAGGATGTGCTCGACCTTCACGGTCACGTCGAAGGTGACATCGGGGAAGGCACCGTGGACGGCGTCGATGACGCGGGCGGCATGGTGAGGTCCGTTGAGGAAGTCGGGGTCGCCGAAGGTGATGTGACGCGCTCCCATAGCCACGAGCTGGGCGACGTCGGCCACCACGGCGTCATCGGCCACCAGGCGGGTGCGCCCGTCGTAGACGACCGGCACGGGACAGTGCCGGCACCGGTGCGCACAGCCGTGGCTCGCCTCCACGTACCCCACCAGGCGGCGTTCGCTCCCGAGCACGAGGCGCGGCGTACCGGTCCAGGCCGGGGAGGAGATGGCGGGACGGGAGCCCGAACCGGCCCCGTCCGAGCTCGACCACGGTGCGCCCGGTTGTGTGTTGTCCGGGCCCGGGCCCGGGCTCACGTCCGCGTCCGGACGCCTCGGGCTGCATCCCGAGGGACTCGACCCAGGCGACGAGGCGGGGCTCGTACTCGCCGGCGATGGTGAGATCCGCCACCGGCGCGCCACCCTCGGCCCCGTCGAGCCCCGCGTACAGGCCGTAGAGACAGAGCGCGATGTCGGGGCGCCGGATCCGGATCTCACGGCACACCGGGCGCGCCAGGCGCAACGCGGTGTGCATGGGGACCGAGCACGCCACCGCGTCCGCCCACGACAACAGATCGACGTCGAAGGGGTCGACGGCGAGGTCGACACAGCGCACCTCGTGCCCGGCGCGCACCAGCGCGCCTGCCGGTGACGCCACGTGCAACGGTTGATGGCCGAGTTCGTAGGTCGAGACCAGTACCACGCGCACCGCCCCACGGTAGCGGGATACGAGTGAGTGGACGGACCTGCGCTGGTGGGGTGCTTCAGTCGTCGACGCGGTCTTCCACACGCACCTCGAGACAGGCCCAGGCCCGCCGCAAGGCGCGCTCGACGCGGGCCGGTGTGCTGTCGCGCGCGAACACGAATCCGAGGTAGCGGTTGCCCTCAGG
Source organism: uncultured Acidimicrobiales bacterium (assembly GCA_963846125.1). Classification (GTDB taxonomy): domain Bacteria; phylum Actinomycetota; class Acidimicrobiia; order Acidimicrobiales; family UBA8190; genus Chersky-840. Next base: position 834,620 of record CAWJUR010000003.1, on the reverse strand, counting down.
TACCGGAGCCACGGCGCGACCCGTGGCGATGGTGATCTCGAGGTCGGTCACCCCCGGCACCTGGCGGGCATCGGCCTGGCCGTCGACGCCGGCGAGGGTCCCGGCGCGGGGGATGGGCACCATCAACACCCCTGACGCTCCCTGGGCCGCGGTCTCGCCCAGGGCCAGGCCCAGGGCGTGGGCGATCACGAGCTCTTCGAGGGACCGGCCCGTGGAGAACGACAGGGCGCGCGAGCACAGTCCGCCGATGGTGCGCGCCGCCACCTCGATCACCGACGCCCGGGCGTCGCGCACGCGCACCTCGGCATGGACGGGGCCGTCGAGAAGTCCCAGGGCCGTGGTGGCGGCGGACGTGGCCGACAGCACGGCGGCGAGGTCGGCCGGCTCGAGACGGGACGGGGTCACGTAGATGGTCTCCTCGAACGCCGGCCCGTCGAGCGGGTCGGGCTTGTCGAAGACCGCCAACGCACGGAGCTCACCGCCGACCATGAGGCCCTCGACGGCGACCTCGGGCCCGGGCACGAAGTGCTCGACGAGGAGCGCGGCGCCGGGGTCGACGCCCGCCGCGGTGGCGATGCGACGGACCCGCGCCACCACGGCCATGGCATCGGCCACGGTGTCGGCCCGCAGCACGCCCTGGCTGCCCGACAAGGAGGTGGGCTTGATCACAACGGCAACCCCACCGCGCCGACCACCGACGCCACCTCGTCGGGACCGGCCCCGGCGGCAAGGGGCGCGAACGCGGGCTGGGGCACCTCCAGGGCGCCTAGCCGGGTGCGCAGGGCGAGCTTGTCGCGCGCCGCCGCCACGGCGTCGGGCGGATTGTGCCGGAGCCCCAGCTGGGCCGAGGCCTCCGCGGCGACGAGGGTGCCCACGTCGTCGACGGCGATCACGGCGTCGATGGGGAAGACAGCGTCGTGGGCGACGATCACGCGGGCGGCTTCGGCGGGGTCGTCCAGAGGGACCTCGAGCGAGCGCGCCCCCATGAGCTCACCCAGGGCGTGGGCCTGTTCGGTGCCGATGACGACGTCCACGTCCAGGGCACGGGCCGCGTCCAGGAAGTCCCGGGCCCGGTACGTGGCCGACGGGACGAGGAGGAGTAGCCGTGCCACCCCTCTATGATGGCTGGGGGAGGTTGCCACCAATGGGCGAGGACGTCGCGCCGGCTGGCGAAGTTGAGGTCTCTGCCGTGCTGACCGTCACACCGGCGGCCCGCGGCGTGGTGCTCGACGCCCGGTCCCAGGAGTCCGAGGCCGAGCGCCTGGCTCTGTGGGTCGAGGTGACCGGGGCACGCGACGGTGCCTACACCTACGACATCTACTTCCAGGCCGTGGCCGACGCCGGCGCCGGGGACAGGGTCGCCGAGGACGACGGCCTGGCCGTGGTGGTACCCGAGTCGAGTGTGGCCCGTCTGGTCGGGGCCCGTCTCGACTGGTCCGACGACGGGGACGGTGGCCTCGTCATCGTGAACCCCAACACCCCGCCCCGGCCCCAGGCCTTCGTCGACCGTCCCGAGGTGGACCTGTCGAGTGAGCTGGCCCAGCGCATCTTGGCCGTGCTCGAGGCCCAGGTGAATCCCTCCATCGCCATGCACGGAGGCCACGCCGATCTGGTGGCGGTGGAAGAGGGCGTCGTCTATGTGCGCCTGAGCGGGGGATGCCAGGGCTGCGGGCTGGCGTCGGTGACCCTTTCCCAGGGCATCGAGGTCGCGCTGCGCGACTCGGTTCCCGAGGTCGTGTCCGTGGTCGACGTCACCGATCACGCCAGCGGCGCCAACCCCTTCTACGAGCCCGCCAAGAAGTAGACCTGTTCGGCGGCGCGCCGGCGCGCGCCCGCGTCGTCGCCGCGTCGCGCATCCGCGGAGGCACGGAACCCGTCGGTTAGCGTGCCGGCATGCACGCCCTCGTCACGGGGGTCAGCGCGGGGGCCGGACTTCTCCTCGGCGGTGAGCTCGAGGTCGTCGTCGAGCGGCTGGGGGAGCGTCGCCCCTTCGACCGTCCCTGGTGGCGTTGTCCGTCGTGTGCCACGCCCTACCGGGGGCGCGGGCTCGTGCCGGTGGCCAATTCGCTGTTCTTGCGACGCGGGTGCCGGTCGTGTCGCGAGCGCGTCTCGCACCCGTGGCGGCCGGTGGTGCTGGGCGTGGTCAGCGCCATCGTGCTCGGCGCCTTCGCGGCCCGCATCGGGAACGACGTCGTGCTCGCCGCCTACGCCGTCTTCGGGTTGTCGCTCGTGGCCATGAGCGCGGTGGACCTCGAGCGCCAGATCATCCCCAACCGACTGGTGTACTCCACCCTCGCCGCGCTGGTGCCGTTGTTCGTGCTCGCCTCCGCCGTCGATGACCGGTGGGGATCGTTGGCCCGCGCCGCCATCGGGGGGGCGGCCGCCTTCGTCGCTTTCCTGTCCGTGCACTTCGCCGTCCCGCGGGGCATGGGCTTCGGGGACGTGCGCCTGGCCGGAGTGGTGGGACTCGCCACGGGGTGGCTGGGGCTGGGCCATACCTTCGTCGGGTTCTTCACCGCGTTCGTGCTCGGCGCCGTGGTCGGGATCGGGGCCATGGCGGTATCGGGGGCGGGCCGCAAGACCCGGATCCCCTTCGGTCCCTTCCTCGCCGCCGGCGCCGTGGTGACGGTGCTGTGGGGCAGTCCCGTCGCCCACGCCCTGTTCCATCACACGGTGTGATGCCCGAGTCGGGCGGAGCGCGCCGCGTCCCGATCGGCCCGGGGGCCGGAGGGCCCCGAAGTAGATTGGCGCCGTGCTCAGGTTCCTCACCGCGGGAGAGTCCCATGGCAAGGCCCTCGTGGTGATCGTCGAGGGCCTGCCGGCGGGGCTGCCCGTCACCGCCCCCGAGATCGCGGGCGAGCTGGCCCGGCGACGCCTCGGGTACGGGCGCGGGCCGCGCATGCGTTTCGAGGCCGACGAGATCACGCTGATCGGCGGGATCCGCCACGGCCGGACCCTGGGATCACCGGTGGCCATCGAGATCGCCAACACCGAATGGCCCAAATGGCAAGAGGAGATGTCCCCGGACCCGGGGTCACCCTCCAAGGTCCTCACCAAGCCGCGTCCCGGGCCACGCCGATCTGGCCGGGATGCAGAAGTACGGGTTCGACGATGCCCGGGACGTCCTGGAGCGGGCCTCGGCTCGGGAGACCGCGGCCCGGGTGGCGGCGGGCAGCCTGGCCAAAGCCCTGCTGGCCCGGTTGGGGGTGTCGGTGCTGAGCCACGTCGTGGGCCTGGGCCCGGTCCGGGCCGAGGAGCGACACCGCGTCCGGGGCCCGGTGACCTCGAGCGCATCGACGAGTTCGTCGGTGCGGTGCTTCGACCCCGGGGTCGAGGAGCGCATGGTCGACGCCATCAAGGCGGCGGCCAAGGAGGGGGACTCCCTCGGTGGCGTGGTGGAAGTCCTCGCCTACGGCGTCCCGGTCGGGCTCGGCAGCCACGTGCACTGGGACCGCCGTCTCGACGGACTGCTCGCCCAGGCCCTCATGAGCATCCAGGCCGTGAAGCACGTCGAGCTGGGCGAGGGCTCCGAGGTCGTGGCGCGACGAGGATCAGAGGCGCACGACGCCATCGCTTGGGACGAGGAGTCGGGCACCTACCTGCGCGAGACCGACCGGGCGGGAGGGATCGAGGGAGGCATGTCGACGGGCGGGCTCATCGCGGCGCGCGTGGGCATGAAGCCGTTGGCCACGTTGAACCGGCCCGTGCTCGGGACCGTCGACGTCGTCACCAAGGAGTCGACGGTGTCGTTCAAAGAGCGCACCGACGTCACCGCTGTCCCCGCCATGGGCGTGGTGGCCGAGACCATGATGGCGTTGGTGCTGGCATCCGAGGCGCTGCGCAAGTTCGGGGGCGACTCGCTGGCCGAGGTCGTGCGCAACCGCGACGGGTACCTGGCGTCGCTCCACGACACGCCGTCGTCGGCCGCCGCGGCCGGCCGTGGCTGAGCACCTCCTGCTCGTGGGGATGATGGGCTCGGGCAAGTCGACAGTGGCACGGCTCGTCGCGGGGCGTCTGGGTCGACCCCACGTCGACACCGATGCGGAGGTGGAGCGCGTCGCCGGCTCGACGGTGCGTGAGATCTTCTCGACGAGCGGCGAGGCGGGATTCCGGGCGCAGGAGTCGGCCGTGCTCGACATCGGTCCTCGCCGGCGAGCGTCCCGGCCGTGATCTCCGTGGGCGGCGGGGCGGTCCTCGACCCCGCCCACCGCCGCCGCCCTGCGTGGCGCCGGCACGGTGATATGGCTGCGGGCCCGTCCCGCCACCCTGGCCCGGCGGGTGGGGAGGAGCGCCGACCGGCCGCTCCTGGCGGCGGCGCACGCCGAGGGGCCCGACGGACCCGCCGCCGCGCTGGCCCGCATCGAAGGCGAACGCCGAGCGCTGTACGAGGAGGTTGCTTCTGTGGTGATCGATGTCGACGACCTCACCCCTGGTGCGGTGGCCGAGCGCGTCGTGAGCGCCGCTCGGTACTGGCGCCGCAGGAGCACACCCGATGATCACGGTGCCCGTGGCTCTCGGGGAGCGCTCCTACGACGTCGTGGTGGGGGCGGGGGCGCGCGGCCTTCTGCCCGAGGTGCTCCCCGCCGGCGTACAGCGAGTGGCGGTCGTCACCCAGGAGAACGTCGAGGTCGAGGTGGACCCGGGCGTCCCGTCGGAGACCTTCGTGGTGGAAGAGGGTGAGTCGGCCAAGACCCTGGCGACGGTGGAGCAGTTGTGTCGGGACTTCGCCCGCTTCGGGTTGTCACGCTCTGATGCGGTGGTGGCCCTGGGGGGCGGTGTGGTGAGCGACGTGGCCGGGTTCGCGGCATCGGTCTTCCTCCGCGGCATCGCCTACGTGAATGTGCCCACGACACTGCTGGCGCAGATCGACGCCGCCATCGGTGGGAAGACAGGGGTGAACCTGCCCGAGGGCAAGAACCTCGTCGGCTCGTTCTGGCAGCCCGCCGCGGTGCTGTGTGACATCCAGACCCTCGGCTCCCTGCCGGCACGGGAGTGGTCTTCGGGTCGGGGCGAGATGGCCAAGTACGCCTTCCTGGGTGAGGGTCTCCTCGAACAAGGGCGGCCCGGCGCGGCGATCCTGGGGCTCCCCCTCGACGAGCAGGTCGCCCGGTGCGTGGCCATCAAGGCCGCGGTGGTGAGCGAGGACGAGCGCGAGTCGGGTCGGCGCATGGTGCTCAACTACGGCCACACCCTCGCCCATGCTCTGGAGGCGTCCTCGTTCGGTCCCGAGGCGAAGTGGGACCTGCGTCACGGCGAGGCCGTCGCCATCGGGCTCGTGTTCGCGGCCCTCCTCGCCCGGCGCCTCGACCGCATCGACGACGATCGGGTGGCGCTGCACCGCCGGGTGGTGGCCGGCTTCGACCTGTACGCCGACATCCCTGTGGGCGCCTCGGCCCGGGAGCTGGTGGAGTTCATGGCCAGGGACAAAAAGGCGCGCCACGACCTGACCTTCGTCCTCGACGGGCCCGACGGCGTGGAGCCTGTGCACGAGGTGGACGAGATGGACGTGCTCGCCACGCTGGCCGACATGGGGTGCGCGCCGTGAGCGAGGCGCGGGCCCCGCTGGTGGTGGTGCTGTCGGGGCCCAACCTCGACCTTCTGGGCGAGCGCCAGCCCGAGGTCTACGGCCACGCCCGCTCGCCGACCACGTCGCCGCCGCACGCGAGGAAGCGGCTGCGTGCGGTCTCGACCTCGAGCACCACCAGACCAACCACGAGGGCGAGCTCGTCGAGCTGGTCCACGAGGCCCGCGGCCGGGCCGCCGCGCTCATCGTCAACGCCGGGTGCGCTCACGCATTACTCGTGGTCGCTGCACGACGCGCTGGCCGCCTTCGACGGGATCGTGGTCGAGCTCCATCTCTCGAACCCCGCCGCCCGTGAGCCCTTCCGCCACACGTCGGTGGTGGCGCCGGTGGCGCACGGGGCCATCGCCGGCTTCGGTGGCCTCGGCTACCCGCTGGCGGTCCAGGCCGTGGCGCGGCTCCTCGCCGAGCGATCGGCGGCCGGCTGATGGGCATCGAGGGCTCGGGGCGCCACCTGATGGGTGCCGGCTGATGGGCATCGAGGGCTCGGTCGCTCCCGGCGGGCCGGTGGCGGGGGAGGGCCCCCTCACCGGTGATCACTCGGTGATCGCACTCGACAGTGTGCTCCCCCCGCTGCAGGTGGCCGACCGGCTGGCTCGTCTGCGCGTCGGGATCGACGCCGCCGAGGTGGACGCGCTGCTCGTCACCGCCCTCCCGAACGTCCGCTACCTGACCGGGTTCACTGGCTCGGCCGGGGTGTTGCTCGTCACCGGGCGCGGCGCGCTGCTCGTCACCGACGGCCGCTACCGGACCCAGGCCGCCGAACAACTGATCATGGCGGGCCACGACGGGACCGTGGAGTTGTGCGTCGGCGGGCTCCAGGCGCAGCGCGACGCGCTCGCCGGGGCGGTGAAGGCCGGCGCGGTGACGCGTCTCGGGCTCGAAGCCGACCGCGTCACCTGGTCGGCCCAGCGTCGCTGGGACGCAAGACCTCGCCCCCGCGCAACCCGTGCCCACCATCGGGGTGGTCGAGCAACTGCGACAGGTGAAAGACGCCGGTGAACTGGTCCGCATGGCGCGTGCCGCCGCCATCGCCGACGCCGCCCTCGGTGAAGTGTTGCCGTTGCTCGGAGCGCAGGTCCGAGAGGACGAGCTGTCCCTGGCCCTCGACACCGCCATGCGTCGTCTCGGAGCCGAAGACCGCGCCTTCGAGACCATCGTGGCGTCGGGGCCGAACGCAGCCAAGCCGCACGCCCGGCCGTCCAAGCGCGTCATCGTCGAGGGCGACCCGGTGGTGGTGGACTTCGGCGCCATCTTCGAGGGCTACCGCTCCGACATGACGCGCACGTTCTGCGTCGGGGGCGAACCGCCCGGCACCCTCGCCCGGGTCTTCGAGGTCGTGGCCGAGGCCCAGGCGGCCGGGGTGGCCGCGGTGCGGGGCGGGGTGGCGGCGGGCGACGTCGACAAGGCCTGTCGCGACCACATCGCCGAGGCCGGTTGGAGTGACGCCTTCGAGCACGGCACCGGGCACGGGGTGGGCCTCGACATCCACGAGGCCCCCTCGGTGGGCCCGGGGTCGACTGCTATCCTCGGCCCCGACGTCGTCGTGACCGTCGAGCCCGGTGTGTACCTGGCAGGAATCGGCGGTGTTCGTGTCGAGGACACCGTCGTGGTCACTGCGGACGGCTGTCACACGCTCACCCGATTCCCCAAGGACATCGCTGCCTGATGGCTGTCACCACCAACGACCTGCGCAACGGCATGACCCTCGACCTGCCCGACGGGTTGTTCGCGGTCGTGGAGTTCCAGCATGTGAAGCCGGGCAAAGGTGGTGCCTTCGTGCGCACCAAGCTCAAGAACGTGCGCACCGGCGCGGTCGTCGAGAAGACGTTCCGCGCCGACGAGCGGGTCGAGCAGGCGATCGTCGACAAGCGCGAGATGCAGTTGCTGTATCGCGACGGCACCGATTACGTGTTCATGGACGTCACCTCGTATGACCAGCTCCATGTGTCTCCCGGCCGCGCTCGGTGACGCATCGCAGTTCGTCAAGGAGGGTGACAACGCCGTCCTGCAGATGTACGCCGGGGAGATCGTGGGGGTGGACCTGCCCGCCGCCGTCGAGCTCTCGGTGGCCGAGACCGAGCCCGGCGTCCAGGGCGACCGGGTGTCGGGGGCCCGCAAACCGGCCACGCTCGAGACCGGGCTCGTGGTGCAGGTCCCGTTGTTCGTGAACCCCGGTGAGCGCATCAAGGTCGACACGCGCTCCGGCGAGTACATCACCCGGGCCTAGCCCGGGACATGGACGTGGCGGAGGACCGGGCCGGGGCCGCGCCCGGCGAAGGGCCTCGTCACGAGGCTCGTGAGCGGGCGCTCGCCCTGCTCTACGAGGCCGAGATGAAGCAGCTGGCCACGGCCGAGGTCCTCCAGGCGCTGTCGGTGGCTCCCGACCCGTTCACCGTGGCCCTGGTCGAGGGGGCCGCCCGCCACGAGGAGCGCATCGACGCCCTCATGGCCGCCGCCGCCAAGGGATGGGAGGTCGAGCGCATGCCCGTGCTCGATCGCAGCATCCTGAGGCTGGCGACCTACGAGCTCATCGCCGAGCCCGAGGTGCCCGTGGCGGTGGTGATCGACGAGGCCGTCGAGTTGGCCAAGCAGTACTCGACGGAATTCTCGGGTGGTTTCGTCAACGGGGTCCTGTCGACGATCGCCCGCCAGGTCCGACCATGACGCCCATGAGTAGAGCGACCTGAGGGAGGCACCCCGAGGGGAGAACGAGGGGAGAAACAGCCTTCGCCGGCGCGTCCCGCTGACGGTGCCGGTGGTAACATGGTGCGACGACCGTGAAGCGGGTCCCGAGAGGCCCGAACGGACCGTGGAGGAGCATTGGCGGAGCGAGAACGCAGATTGACCCCACCGCGAGGTGGGGTCTTTGTTCCCCGGGTCCAGGTCCTCACCGCTCAGGATGTGCAGCGGGCGCTGACCCGCATCGCCCACGAGATCATCGAGCGCAACCACGGTCTCGAGGACGTCGTGCTGGTGGGACTCCAGACCGGCGGCGTGCCGTTGTCCTTCCGAATCGCCAGCGTGCTCGAGGAGATGGAGGGCACCGTGGTGCCCGTCGGCCTCCTCGACGTGGCCTTCTACCGCGACGACATCGGGATCCGCCCCGTGCTCCCCGAGGCCGCCACCGACATCCCCGGTGATCTGGCGGGGCAGCTCGTCGTGCTCGTCGACGACGTGCTGTTCACCGGCCGGACCGTGCGCGCCGCGCTCAACGCGCTCGCCGACTACGGCCGGGCCCGGGCCGTGCAGCTGGCCGTGATGGTCGATCGCGGCCACCGGGAGCTGCCCATCCGCCCCGACTACGTGGGCAAGAACATGCCGACCCGCATCGACGAGCAGGTCGACGTCAGCCTCGACGGTGTCGTCCTGGGCGACGTGGTGCCCCGATGACCGAGCTGTCCAAAGGGGGCCGTCGGCATCTGCTGTCGATCGCCGAGCTCGGCGCCGACGGGATCGAGGAGATCCTCGAGGTGTCCGACGCCTTCGTGGAGGTGGGACGCCGGTCGATCCCCAAGGTGCCGTCCCTGCGGGGCCGGACCGTGGTCACACTCTTCGCCGAGCAGTCCACCCGGACCCGCCTGTCGTTCGAGACGGCCGCCAAGCGCCTGTCGGCCGACGTCCTGTCGTTCTCCGTCGACACGTCGTCGGTGAAGAAGGGGGAGTCGCTGCGAGACACCGTGGAGACCGTGGCCGCCATGGGAGTCGACGCCTTCGTGGTCCGTCACACCTCCGCCGGCGCGCCGGCGGCGGTGGCGCGCTGGGTCGACGCGTCGGTGGTGAACGCCGGCGACGGGTGGCACGAGCACCCCACGCAGGCCCTGCTCGACTGCTACACGATTCGCCAGGTCCTCGCCGAGCGCGCCGGCCGTCCGCTCGAGGACGTGGGAGTCGAGTGTTTCGTCGGACTGCGGGTCGCCATCGTCGGCGACGTCCGCCACAGCCGGGTGGCCCGCTCGCTGGTCCTGGCCCTCGGTGCGCTCGGTGCCGAGGTGACCCTGGTGGCGCCGGGCAGCCTTCTTCCCCCGTCACTCGATGGGGTGGCCCGTGGCCAAGGTGTCGTACGACCTCGACGCCGTGTTGCCGCATGTCGACGTGTGCTACCTGCTGCGCCTCCAGTCCGAGCGGGGCGCCGGGGCATTTCTCCCCTCGGTGCGCGAATACAGCGCGTGGTACGGGCTGACGTCGCGCCGTGCCGCCCTGTTGAACGACGACGCGCTGGTGATGCACCCCGGGCCGATGAACCGGGGCATCGAGATCGCCGACGACGTCGCCGCCCTTCCGCAGTCCCTCGTGCTGCGCCAGGTCTCCAACGGTGTGGCCGTCCGCATGGCGGTGCTGTTCATGCTGCTCGGGCAGGGGCAGGTGGGGACGGGCGGCGGGGGGCCGGCACTGCTGCCGACCCTGGGGACCGTTGTCGGTGGCTGAGCGCAAGAGCCGAGGGGTGCCGCCCTCGGGATCGGGGCCGCCGCACGTCGTGATCCGGGGTGGAACCGTCGTCGACGCCGGGGGCACGCGTGGGGCCGACGTCCTCGTCAGTGCGGGACTCGTCGTCGAGGTCGGGCCCGACGTGGCCGTGCCCCGGGGCGCCACGGTCCTCGACGCCGGGGGGTGTCTGGTGGCTCCGGGGCTCGTGGACCTCCACACCCATCTCCGTCAGCCCGGGGCCGAGGACGCCGAGACGGTGGAGTCCGGGGCGCGGGCCGCCGCGCTGGGAGGGTTCACCGCCGTGCTCGCCATGCCCAACACCGATCCGCCCGTCGACAGTGCCGCCGTCGCGCTCGAGGTGCTGTCCCTGGGGAGTGGGGCGACGTGCCAGGTGGCGGTGGCGGGCGCCATCACCATGGGTCGCGCCGGCGAGCGCCTGGCTCCCATCGGAGAGTTGGCCGCGCTGGGGGTACGCCTCTTCACCGACGACGGCGCCGGCGTCCAGGACGTGTCGGTCATGCGACGGGCCCTCGAGTATGCAAGGGGTTTCGACGTGACCCTGGCCCAGCACTGCGAGGATGACGCACTGGCCCGCGGTGGCCACATGCACGAGGGGGAGTGGTCGAGTCGTCTCGGCGTGCCGGGGATCCCCGCCGAGGCCGAGGAGTTGATGGTGGCCCGCGACATCGCACTGGTGAGGCTCACCGGTGGACGGGTGCACTTCCTCCACATCTCGACGGCAGGGTCCGTCGCACTGGTGGCAGCGGCGAAGGCGGAGGGCCTGGCCGTGACGGCGGAGGTGACGCCGCACCATCTCTCGCTGACCCACGCCGAGCTGGCCGGCTACGACCCCGTGTTCAAGGTGAATCCGCCTCTGCGCTCCGAGGCCGACGTGAGCGCGTTGCGCGGCGCCTGCGCGTCCGGCACCGTCGACGCGGTCGCCACCGACCACGCCCCCCACGCGTCCGAGCGCAAGGACGCCACCTTGGACGTGGCGCCACCGGGCATGCTCGGGCTGGAGACCGCACTTCCTGTGGTGCTCGGCGCCCTCGGGGGCAACGGCATGTCGGTCCAGGACGTGATGGCCCTTCTGTCGTGGCGTCCGGCGCGCATCGCCGGCCTGGCGCGCGACCAGGGTGGCGAACACGGCGGGCCCATCGAGCCGGGCGCCCCCGCCAACATCTGTGTGATCGACCCCGCCGCCACCTGGGAGGTGGATCCCACCCGGCTCGCCAGTCGAAGTCGCAATACGCCCTGGGCGGGGAGGGTCATGACCGGTCAGGTTCGTCATACCGTCTTCCGGGGCGAGCCCGTCGTGGTGGACGCACAGGTGATGCGATGAGCGCGCCGGAGCCGGACGGGGACTGGTTCGGGGGCCGGGCCCCGGCTCTGCTGGTGCTGGCCGACGGCGAGGTGTTCGAAGGTGAGGCCGTCGGTGCCTCTCCTCCCGACGGTGTCGCCACGGGCGAGCTGGTGTTCAACACGGTGTTGTCGGGCTATCAGGAGGTCGTCACCGATCCGAGCTATGCAGGCCAGGTCATCGCTTTCACGTATCCCCACATCGGGAACTACGGGGTCACGGCTCTCGACGACGAGGCGGTGCGCCCGTGGTGCCGGGGCGTCGTGGTCCGGGACCTGCCACCGCGACCGTCGTCGTGGCGCGCCACGGGCTCGTTCGAGAGCTTCCTGCAACGCCACGACCTGCCCGGTATTTCGGGCATCGACACGCGTCGGCTCACCCGGCACCTGCGCGTGGACGGCGCCATGGGCTGTGCCTTCGGCACCGCGTCTGAGTCGGTGCTGCGCACCGCGGCTGCGGCGGAGCGCGGCACGACGGGCTGTGACCTCGTGACCGGTGTGTCGGTGGCGGCCCCCTATGAACGCGGATCAGGACCGCTTCGCATCGTCGCCTACGACTTCGGAGTCAAAGAGACCATGCTGCGAGCACTGAGCGACATGGCGACGGTGACGGTCGTGCCCGCCGCCCATGCGGCCGTCGACACTTTGGCCCTGGAGCCCGACGGGGTGTTTCTGTCCAACGGCCCCGGCGACCCGGCCGCATTGCCCGAGCACGCCGCGATCATCGCCGAGTTGTTGGGCCGAGTGCCGGTGTTCGGCATCTGCCTCGGTCATCAGCTCCTGGCATCGGCCATCGGGGCGCGTACCTACAAGCTCCCCTTCGGCCACCACGGAGGGAACCACCCCGTGCGTCGCCTCGACACGGGCCAGGTCGAGATCACGAGCCAGAATCACAACTACGCCGTCGACGGGGCCACGCTGCCGGCGTCGGGACCGTGGGCGGCCGAGGTCACCCACGTCAACCTGAACGACGGTGTGGTGGAGGGCTTCCGGTGCACGGGAGTCGCCGCCTTCAGCGTCCAGTACCACCCCGAGGCGGGCCCGGGGCCTCACGATGCCCGCTACCTGTTCGCACGGTTCCGGGACATGATCGACGAGGTGCGCGTCTGATGCCGCGTCGTTCCGACATCGAGACCATTCTCGTCATCGGGTCCGGTCCCATCGTGATCGGCCAGGCCTGCGAATTCGACTACTCCGGCACCCAGGCCTGTCGGGTGTTGCGAGCCGAGGGATATCGGGTCGTGCTCGTCAACTCGAATCCGGCCACGATCATGACCGACCCGGCGGTCGCGGACCGGACCTATGTCGAGCCCCTCGACCTCGACGTGGTCAGTGCCGTGGTGGCACGAGAACGTCCCGACGCACTGTTGCCCACCATGGGTGGGCAGACGGGGCTGAACCTGGCCTTCGGACTCTCCGAGCGAGGCGTGCTCGACGAGTTCGGCGTGGAGTTGATCGGTGCCAATGCCGAGGCCATCTCCACCGCCGAGGACCGCGACCGCTTCAAGAGTGCCATGGAGGAGATCGGCCTCGAGGTGCCGTCATCGGGCTTCGCCACCCACCTCGACGACGCCATGGCGTTGGGCGAGCGCATCGGCTTCCCGCTCATGATCCGTCCCAGTTTCATCCTGGGAGGAGCGGGCACCGGGACAGCGGACACCCGCGCCGAGTTGGCCAAGGTGGCGGCCGAAGGCCTCGCCGCCAGCCCCGTGCACCAGATCCTGATCGAACGGTCGATCGCGGGCTGGAAGGAATTCGAGCTCGAGGTCATGCGCGACTGCGTGGACAACTGCGTCGTGGTGTGTTCGATCGAGAACTTCGACCCCATGGGCGTGCACACCGGCGACTCGATCACCGTGGCGCCGGCGCAGACACTGTCCGACGTCGAGTACCAGGCCATGCGCGACGACGCCTTCGCGTGCATCCGGCGCGTGGGCGTGGAGACCGGGGGGTCCAACATCCAGTTCGCGGTGCGGCCCACCGACGGGCGTCGACTCGTCATCGAGATGAACCCGCGCGTGTCGCGCTCGTCGGCCCTGGCATCGAAGGCGACCGGGTTCCCGATCGCCAAGATCGCGGCACGTCTGGCGGTGGGCTACACGCTCGACGAGATCACCAACGACATCACCGGCGCCACGCCGGCGAGCTTCGAGCCGACCATCGACTACGTGGTGACCAAGATCCCGCGCTGGGCCTTCGAGAAGCTGCCCGGAGCCGTCGAAAGACTCGGCACCCGCATGCAATCGGTCGGGGAGGTCATGGCGATCGGCCGGACCTTCCCCGAATCGCTGCAGAAGGCGATCCGCTCCCTCGAGCAGGGTCGCGCCGGGCTCAACGGGGACCGCGCCGAAGTCGCCTATGACCTCCTCGACGACGACGAGCTCGTGGCCGCGGCGTGCTCACCCACTCCCGGGCGCATCTTCCAACTCGAGGTGGCCCTGCGGCGCGGTGTCACGCCCGACGCGCTGGCGACAGCCACCGGTGTCGACCCGTGGTTCTTGGACCAGCTGGCCCTCATCAGCGCGGCGCGCACCCGCCTCGAGTCCCTGGGATCGTCGGGGCGGGGCCCGGCCGACCTCGACCGGCGCACCTGGCGCGCCGTCAAACGCCTGGGGTTCTCCGATCACCAGATCGCATACCTGCTCTCGGGAGCCGCGGCGGGTGGGGGGGCCGAGGGTGCCTCGAGTGCGTTGACCGAGGCCGAGGTCCGGGCCGCGCGCCTGGCGGCCGGGGTGCGCGCCACGTTCAAGACCGTCGACACCTGCGGGGCCGAATTCGCGGCGACCACGCCCTATCACTACGCCACGTACGAGGACGAGGACGAGGTCCGACCGAGCGCGCGCCCACGCGTGGTGATCCTCGGTTCGGGACCGAATCGCATCGGGCAGGGGATCGAGTTCGACTACTGCTGTGTCCATGCGTCGATGGCGCTCCGGGCGGCGGGGTTCGAGACCGTCATGGTGAATTGCAACCCCGAGACCGTGTCCACCGACTACGACACCTCGGACCGTCTGTACTTCGAGCCCATCACGGCCGAGGACGTCGCCAACGTGCTCGACGCCGAGACCGCCGCGAGTTCGGGGCCGGGGGGCGCTCCCGTCGTGGGGGTCATCGTGAGCCTCGGCGGCCAGACCCCGCTCAAGCTCGCCCACAGCTTGGACCCGGAGTTGGTCCTCGGTACGAGTCCGGCCTCGATCGACTTGGCCGAGGACCGAGAGCGGTGGAATCTCCTGTGTGAGCGCCTGGGGATACCCCAGCCGCCCGGGGGTATCGCCCTTTCGGTGCAAGAGGCGCTGGCGGTGGCGCAGAAGGTCGGTTACCCCGTGCTGGTCCGTCCCAGCTACGTGCTCGGGGGCCGGGCCATGGAGATCGTCTACGACGACGAACGCCTGGCCCGCGTCGTCGAAGAGCTGGCGGGATCGCTGGCCCGTGAGGGTGCGGCGACGGCAGAGCGTCCTGTGCTCGTCGACCGTTTCCTCGAGGACGCCGTCGAGGTCGATGTGGACGCCGTGCGCGACCGCACGGGCGACGTGGTCATCGCCGGTGTGATGGAGCACGTGGAGGAGGCGGGCGTGCACTCGGGCGACTCGGCCTGCGCGTTACCCCCGCAGACGTTGTCGGACGTGGTGATGGAGACTCTGCATGCTCACACCCACGCCATCGCCGAGGCACTCCAGGTGGTCGGGCCCATCAACGTGCAGTACGCCGTGAAAGAAGGAGCGGTGTACGTGCTCGAAGCCAACCCCCGGGCCAGTCGCACTGTTCCCTTCGTGGCCAAGGCGACGGGCGTGCCGGTGGCCATGGTGGCGGCCCGGGTCATGACCGGAGCCACCCTGGCCGAGCTGCGCGTCGAGGGATTGCTGCGGCCGCCCACCGGGGGCGGGTGGGTGAGCGTCAAAGAGGCCGTGCTGCCTTTCGACCGCTTCCCCGGGGTCGACACCTTGCTCGGGCCCGAGATGCGTTCCACGGGAGAGGTGATGGGGATCGGCTCGACCTTCGGGCTCGCCTTCGCCAAGAGCCAGATCGCAGCCGGCACCCGACTGC
The DNA here is from genome assembly GCA_963846125.1 of uncultured Acidimicrobiales bacterium. Taxonomy (GTDB): domain Bacteria; phylum Actinomycetota; class Acidimicrobiia; order Acidimicrobiales; family UBA8190; genus Chersky-840. The sequence continues at coordinate 819,208 of CAWJUR010000003.1, read as the reverse complement.
CGTCCGAAGGAGCGGTGTTCCTGTCCCTCGCCGATCGCGACAAGGCGGGAGGCCTCGAAGCGGCGCGCACCTTCAGTGAGATCGGTTTCGAGCTCGTCGCCACGTCGGGGACCGCGGCGTTCCTCGAGTCCAATGGTGTGCCGGTGGCGACGGTGGTGGCGAAGGTGGGGGAGTCCGGAGCATTCGACGCCGTGGACCTCATCGCATCGGGCCGCGTGCAGCTGGTGGTGAACACGCCCCGGGGCCGTGGACCTCGCGCCGACGGCGTGCACATCCGCTCCGCCGCGCTCGCCCATCAGGTGCCGTGCCTGACCACGGTGGCCGCGGCGCGCGCCGCCGCCACGGGCATCGTCGACTGGCAGAGACACGGGCTGTCGGTCGTGTGCCTGCAGGAGGTGCACGGGTGAGAACGGTGGTGGACATGCGCACCCACGTCGGGTCGGTGCCACTTCCCAACCCGGTCCTCACCGCGTCGGGAACCGCCGGGCACGGGGCCGAGCTGGCGTCCTATGTCGACCTGGCCGCGCTCGGCGCCGTCGTCGTGAAGTCGCTCTCGGTGCTGCCCTGGCCCGGAAACCCGGCCCCCCGTGTGCACGAGACACCGGCGGGGATGCTCAACTCCGTCGGCCTCCAGGGCCCGGGGGTCGGCGGCGTGGCTGGTGCACGAGCTCCCCGCCCTCAACGATCGCGGTACCAGGGTCGTGGCCAGCATCTGGGGTCGCAGCGCCGAAGAGTACGCCCAAGCGGCCGCCATGCTCGCGGGCGCACCGGGAGTGGTGGCGGTCGAGGTCAACGTCAGCTGTCCGAACCTCGAAGACCGAGGCCGGATGTTCGCCCACTCCGCGCACGCCACCGCTCAGGCGGTGGCGGCGTCGACGGCGTGCGGGTTGCCGCTGTGGGTGAAGCTGAGCCCCAACGTCCCCGACATCGTCGACATCGCCGGCGCCGCGTTGGACGCGGGTGCCGAGACGCTCGTGCTCGTGAACACGGTCCTCGGCATGGCCATCGACGTGAAGCGGCGTACCTACCGGCTCGGTTCGGGCCCGGGCGGCGGCGGTCTGTCGGGACCAGCCATCCGCCCGGTTGCGGTTCGTGCCGTGCACGACTGCCGCGTCGCGTTTCCCGGTGTGGGCATCGTCGGTGTCGGCGGGATAAGTCGTGGGGTCGACGCGGTGGAGATGATGTTGGCCGGCGCCGACGCCGTGGAGGTGGGTACGGCGACGTTTCGTGACCCGCGCGCTCCCGCCCGCGTGTTGGCGGGTCTCCAACGATGGTGCCGGCTGCACGACGTCGGTGATGTTCGCCGTCTCGTTGGTGCCGTCCAGGGCGCCCCCGTGGCCATTGCACCCGCCGACCATGTCCCTGCCCGCGGACAGGTGGCGCCGACGCCGCCGGCTTCGCCCTGGGCGGCACCATCCGCGGCACCACCTGCCGCGGTGCCTCCAACCCCGGCACCACCACCACCACCGCCACCTCCGCCCGCCGGCGCGCGGACGACCGCGACCGGGTCCTGTGACGAGGCCCGAGGTCCCCTCCCGCCTCCCACAGGTCCCCCCGCCCCTCCGAGGCGCGGTCCGGGAACGCCCGGCGGCGACCGTGGCTGACGACCCCCGGGACCGTCTGGCCCTCGCCCTGGACGTCGACGACCTGGTGGTGGCGCTGCGCCTGGCGCGGCGGCTCCGACCCTGGTTCGGGGTGGCCAAGGTGGGCTTCGAGCTGTTCGGGGCGGCCGGGCCCGAAACCGTCTCGGCCCTCACCGTCGAGGGCTATCGGGTCTTCCTCGACCTCAAGCTCCATGACATCCCCACCACCGTGGGGCGGGCCTCGCGAGTGCTGGGCGGGCTGGGGGCGGCCTTCGTCACGGTCCACACGCAGGGTGGTGAGGACATGATGCGGGCCGCCGTTTCGGGCATGGCGGAGGGAGCCTCAGCAGCGGGAGCACCAACACCCTGCGTGCTGGGAGTCACCGTCCTGACGAGCGACACCGACGCCACACCCGAGGTGCTCGCCACCCGCTCGAGGGCGGCGGCGGCGGCCGGTTGTGGAGGGCTGGTGTGCGCGGCCTCGGATCTGGCCGTCACGCGCCGCTGCCGCCCCCGGGCTCCTCACCGTGGTGCCGGGGATCCGGCCCTCGGGGACCTCGAGCGACGACCAGGCGCGTGCCGCGACCCCCGCGCGCCGCGATCGAGGCCGGTGCGGACATTCTCGTTATCGGTCGCGCCGTCACCGCCGCCGAGGATCCCGAAGCCATGGCGGCGGCGGTGGCTGACGAAGTTGCGTCGTCAATCGCCGCGCCTCGCGGATGACCCCCCCTGGCGAGGGCGCTATGGTGGCCCGCATGCCGCAACCTCCTGCACTTACCCCGGAGCAGCGCCAGGCGGCGCTGGACAAGGCCGCCAAGGTCCGCCGCGAGCGGGCCGAGGTGAAGGAGAAGCTCAAGATGGGGTCCATCACCCTGTCCGAGCTCCTCACGCGCGCCGAGAACGACGAGACCGTCGGCAAGATGAAGGTGCTGTCGGTGCTCGAGTCGCTTCCCGGTCTGGGCAAGGTCAAGGCTCGCCGTCTCATGGAGACCGTTGGAATCAGTGAGAGTCGTCGGCTGCAGGGCCTCGGTGCCAATCAGCGCGACGCTCTGCTGACGCATACTTCGAAGTCCTGATCCTCGTCATCTCCGGCCCCGGTGGGGCGGGGAAAGGCACCGTCGTCGCCCGGCTGGTCGCAGCCGATCCCGGGCTCTGGCTCAGCCGGTCTTGGACGACGCGGCCCCGCCGTCCCGGTGAAGCGGACGACGCGTACACCTTTGTCGATCGTGCCCGCTTCGAGGAGAAGATCGCCGCCGACGGCTTCCTCGAATGGGCGGAGTTCCTCGGCCACCTCTACGGCACGCCCCTCCCCGATGCACCTGCCGGGCCGCGACCTGGTCCTCGAGATCGACCTCCAGGGGGCGCGTCAGGTCAAGGAGCGACACCCCGACGCCCTGGTGGTCCTGTTGGTTCCGCCTTCCACCGAGATCCAGCGTGAGCGCCTTCGCCAGCGTGGGGACGATGCCGCCGAGGTCGATCGCCGCATTGCCATCGGCGCCGAGGAGATGCGCCTGGGCAGCGAGTTGACACCGTTTGTGGTCGTAAATGACGAGGTGGACCGGGCGGTGTCCCAGGTGGCCGGTATACTGGACACTCACCGCAATCTCCCGCCGGACCCGCCGGCCGGCCACCGTGGAGGAGCCTGACTTGCCCCAGCGCCGCTCGACGCTCATGGATCCGCCCGTCGAGGATCTCCTCGACAAGGTCGACTCCAAGTTCACGCTGGTCGCCTTGTCGGCCAAGCGTGCCCGGCAGATCAACTCGTACTACAACCAGCTCGGGGAGGGCCTCGGTTTCGTCGTGCCGCCCCAGGTCACGTCGGTGTCGGGCAAGCCCCTCACCATCGCCTTCGAAGAGGTGGCGGCCGGCAAGGCCACCTATCACCGCATCGACCCCACCGAAGAGGGTGAGGAAGGTGTCGAGGGTGCCGACGACGGCGCCACGGCCCTCGCCGCTGCGCCTGAGCTCACCGCGCTCACCGGGGAGCTCGGCGCCGAAGCGACGGGTGAGGCCGCCCCCGAAGCTTCCTCCGAGGTCGACTCGGACCAGCCGGAGGCCGGCGAGTAGCAGGCGGGAATGCCCGCCCGCGACCAGCCTCGGGAGCTCGGACAATGACGAGAGGCCCCGCCGCGGGGAAGACCGTTGTCTTGGGCGTCACCGGCGGCATCGCCGCGTACAAGGCGATCGAGGTGTGTCGCCGCCTCGTCGATGCCGGCGCCCATGTCGTTCCTGTCCTCACCGAGGACGCCACCCGTTTCGTGGGTGAGGTCACCTTCTCCGCACTGGCGTCGGAGCCGGTGCAAAAGTGCTTGTGGTCAGAAGCCGATCCCATTCCGCACACCCATCTGGGCCAGCGTGCCGATCTGGTGCTCGTCGTGCCGGCGACGGCGCGCTTTCTCGGTTGTTACGCCAACGGCATCTCCGACGGGTTGTTGAGCGCGACGGTCCTCGCCACCCGGGCGCCGGTGATGGTGTGCCCGGCCATGCACACCGAAATGTGGGAACACCCCGCCGTGCAGGAGAATCTGACCACGTTGCGCCGACGCCAGGTGCACGTGGTGGATCCGGCTCAAGGTCGCCTGGCAGGTGGCGACGTCGGGGCCGGACGTCTGGCGGAGCCCGCCGACATCGTGGCCGCCGCACTGGCGGTGTTGGGGTCGGAGGCGCGCGGCCGGGACTTCGCCGATCGGCGCGTGGTCGTGAGCGCGGGTGGCACGCGTGAGCCCATCGACCCCGTGCGCTTCATCTCCAACCGGTCGTCGGGCAAACAGGGCCATGCCGTCGCCGAAGCGGCCTTGGCCCGCGGTGCAGAGGTGGTGCTCGTCACCACGTCCAACCGGCCCGTCGTCGGCGGGCATCGACGTCGTCATGGTCGAGACCGCCGCGCGAGATGGAGTCGTCCGTGCTCGATGTCAGCGTCGGTGCCGACGTCGTGGTCATGGCCGCCGCGGTGGCGGACTTCCGGCTGAAGGCGCCCGCGGATGCCAAGTTGTCGAAGGCCGACGGCGTGCCCGAGCTCGTGCTCGAGCCCACGCCCGACATCCTCGCCGAGCTCGGACGGCGCCGACGCGACGGGCAGGTGCTCGTCGGGTTTGCCGCCGAGACCCACGACATGACGAGCCGGGCGGCATCGAAGCTTCGGGCGAAGAACCTCGATTTCATGGTGGCCAACGATGTCTCGGCACAGCACGTGGGATTCGACCATGACACCAACGCCGTGACGATCCTGGGGTCCGACGGCACGTGCCTCGAGGTCCCCCTCACCTCGAAGCTCGAGGTGGCCCACGCCATATTGGATAGTGTGATCGTTCGCCTGGGCGGGCAACGCCCGAGCGGGGGCATGCGGCGTGCCGGTGCCTCTGGGGGGGACGACAACTCGAGGAGAGACTCGTGACCACGCGCCATACCTTCACATCGGAGTCGGTGACCGAAGGACATCCCGACAAGATGGCCGATCAGATCTCGGACTCGGTACTCGATGCGGTACTGGCGTCGGATCCCGACGGCAGGGTGGCGTGTGAGACGCTGCTGACCACAGGGCTCGTGGTCGTGGCGGGGGAGATCTCGACAAACTGCTATATCGACATCGCCAGCCTGGCGCGAGATGTCGTGTGCGACATCGGCTACGACAGTGACTCGCACGGGTTCAACGGTCGCACCTGTGGCGTGTTGGTCGCCCTCGACGAGCAGTCTCCCGACATCTCCCAAGGCGTGACCGCCGCCCACGAGCTCCGCACCGGCTCGGGCGGGGAGGATCAACTCAACGCACAAGGTGCGGGCGACCAGGGGATGATGTTCGGGTACGCGTGCGACGAGACGCCCGACCTGATGCCGCTGCCCATCTGGTTGGCGCACCGGCTGGCGCAGCGCCTGGCGCAGGTCCGGCGCGTCGGTGTGCTTCCCTATCTGCGGCCCGACGGGAAGACCCAGGTGAGTGTGGTCTACGAGTCGGGGCGGCCCGTCGCCATCGACACCGTGCTCATCTCCACGCAACACGCGGCCGGGGTGGACATCGAGACCCTGTTGCTGCCCGACCTTCGTGAGCACGTCATCCACCCGCTCCTGCCGCCCGACCTCGACACCTCGGCGCTGCGCATCCTCGCCAACCCCACCGGTCGTTTCGAGTTGGGCGGCCCTCACGCCGACACCGGGCTCACCGGCCGCAAGATCATCGTGGACACCTACGGCGGCATGGCCAGACACGGTGGTGGGGCCTTCTCGGGGAAGGACCCCTCCAAGGTCGACCGCTCGGCCGCCTACGCGGCGCGGTGGGTCGCCAAGCACGTGGTCGCGTCCGGCGCAGCGCGGCGCTGCGAGGTCCAGGTGGCGTACGCCATCGGTGTGGCCAGTCCCGTGTCGCTCATGGTGGAGACCTTCGGCACCGAGGCCGTCGACCCGGTCAAGATCGAGGCGTCGGTGCGCGACGTGTTCGACCTGCGTCCGGCGGCCATCGTCCGCGACCTCGACCTCAAGCGCCCGATCTACCGACGTACCGCCGCCTACGGGCACTTCGGTCGCTCGGACAAGGAATTCACCTGGGAGGCGACTCCCCGGGTGGACGACCTCAAGCGCGCCCTCGGGCTGTAGAGGAGCCGGGCGCCGGGGACCGCCGACCCAGCGCCGCGCCAGACTGCCGCCATGTCGGCAGAGCCCAGCGACCGCCCCGCCGAAGACCCCGTCGTCCGCGCCGTCGCACGCCCCACCGAGCGTGTCGTCCGCGTGCTCCCCGACGTGAGCGCGCTGCGCAAGACCTTCGACTACACGGTCCCCCCTGAGCTCGCCGGGCGTGTCCGGGTGGGCACCCAGGTTCGCATCGCGCTGGGGCCCCGGCGCGTGGGGGGATGGGTCGTCGAAGACCATGTGGAGCCGGCCCCGGGCGTGGTGTTGCGCCCCATCTCGGCCGTGCGCGGCTGGGGACCGCCTCCCGCCGTGGTCGAACTGGCCCAGTGGGCGGCATGGCGCTGGGCGGGCCCCGTCTCGTCGCTCCTGGGCACGGCCTCGTCATCGTTGGTGGTCCGCTCCCTCCCCGCCGGCGGCACACCGCTCCCGAGCCGACGCGCCCTCGATGGCACGACGACCCCGATCGCCAACCTCCAAGAGGGGACGACCGTGATCCGCCTCGGGCCGGCCGGGGACCCCTGGCCCGTCGTGATGGCGGCGGCGGCGCGATGCGACGGCGCCGGGAGCGACGCCGCCGCGCTCGTGCTGGCACCGGGGCATCGGGCCGCCGCTGATGTGGCCCGGCGACTGCGGTCCCGAGGCGTCGCCACGGCCCTGCTCCCCGGTGACTGGGCACGGGCGCGCGCCGGGGGATGCGTGGTGGTGGGGGCGCGGGCCGCCGCCTTCGCTCCCGTGCCGCGCCTTGCGGCCGCGGTCGTGCTCGACGCGCACGACGAGGCGTATCACGAGGAGCGCGCCCCCACGTGGGCGGCATGGGCCGTGGTGGCGGAGCGGGCCCGGCGCGAGGGTGTCCCCTGTGCACTGATCTCGCCGTGCCCGACGCTCGAGGTCCTCGCCGTCGGGAAGTTGGTCGTCAGTCCGCGCACCGTCGAGCGTCGGGCCTGGCCGGTGGTCGAGGTGATCGACCGCCGCAGCGACGACCCCCGCACCGGTCTTTTCTCTGAACGCCTCGTGCGCGTGGTGCGCGAGGTGATCGAAACGCCGGCCGGAAAGGTGGTTTGTGTCGTCAACCGCACCGGAAGGGTGCGACTCGTGGGATGTGCGGCGTGTGGAGAACTGGCCCGTTGCGAGACGTGTGGTGCCGCGCTCGAATTGATCGGTGAGGCGCGCCGGGGACCTCGCCCCGCCGCATCTGCGCTTGCGCCCGACGACACCGCATCGGCTCCGATGTTGCGGTGCCGGCGGTGCGGTGAGGAACGCCCGGTGGTGTGTGCCCGATGCGGAGCCACCCGCATGAAGGCCTTGCGGTTGGGAGTAACGCGGGTGCGAGAGGAGCTCGAGGCTCTCGCCGGGGTGGCGGTGGCCGAGGTGTGGGGGCCGGCGACCGAGGGAGAAGGGGAGGAGGACGCGGTCCGACGGGCCCGGGTCGTGGTCGGTACCGAGGCGGCGCTGCATCGCGTGCACGACGCCAGCGTCGTGGCGTTCTTGGAGTTCGACTCCGAGTTGCTCGCCCCGCGCTTTCGAGCCGGCGAACAGGCGCTCGCGCTGCTGGCCCGAGCGGCGCGGCTGGTGGCCGGGGCCGAGGGCGGACGGGCGCCGCGACCGGGCCCCGGGTCGGGTGGTGGTCCAGACGCGCCAGCCCCGACATCCCGCCGTGGTGGCGGCGGTGTCGGCCGACCCCGGTGTCCTCGCCACCGCAGAGTCCGAGGTGCGTCACACCCTCGGCCTTCCGCCGTTCAGCGCCCTGGCCGTGGTGTCGGGTGCGGTGGCCGACGCCTACGGCGGCGCCCTGCGAGATGCCGCGCCGGAAGCGGTCGAGGTGCGCGGCCCGGTCGACGGCACGTGGTCGGTACGAGCCCCGGATCACGCCACCTTGTGCGACCTCTTGTCCACGGTGCCGCGACCGGCTGGTCGGCTCCGGGTGGAGGTCGACCCGGTGCGGGCCTGAGCCCGATCGCCGTCGCCGGATCGCAGCGTCGGATCCGGTCGATCCACGGCGCCGGCCGATCTGACGGCCCCGGTACCATGGCCCGCATGTCGAGGTACTCCATCCGTCTCTACGGCGACCCGGTCTTGCGCCAGCGCGCCGCGGACGTGCAGGACATCGACGGGCCGCTCAAGCAGCTTGCCGACGACATGGTGCAGACCATGTACGAGGCACCCGGCGTAGGACTGGCCGCACCTCAGGTGGGGGTGCAGAAGCGGATGTTCGTCTACGACACCGGCGACGGGGAGGGACCGGTCACGGTCGTGAACCCCGTCCTCGCCGAGGCCCGCGGCGAGTGGACCTTCGACGAGGGGTGCCTGTCGGTGCCCGGACTGTCGTGGCCCATCGTCCGTCCCAAAGAGGTCCACCTCACCGGTTTCGACCTCGACGGCAACGAGATATCGGTCGAGGCCGACGAGTTCCTCGCCCGCGTCTTCCAGCACGAGGTCGATCATCTCGACGGTGTCTTGCTGGTGGAGCGACTCGACGAGGACCAGCGCAAGGAGGCCAAGCGCATCCTGCGCACCCGGGCCCTCGGCCTGCCTGACGCGGATCCTGACGGGCTGCGCGCGCTCGCCGCCGACCAGCGGCCTCCCCGGCACTCCGGCCTGTAGCGACGCGCCGCCGCCGGTGGCCCGCTTCGTCTTCCTGGGGACACCCCCGGCTGCCGCTGTCTCGCTCGAAGCTCTCGTCCAGGCCGGACACGACGTGGCTCTGGTGGTCAGCCGTGCCGACGCACGCCGTGGACGCGGCGCGGCCCGCACACCCAGTGCCGTCAAACGCGCCGCCTTGGATCTCGGGCTCGAGGTAACCGACCGTCTCGACGACGTCTCTGCGATGGGCGCCGAGCTCGGTGTGGTGGCGGCCTACGGTCGCATCGTCCCGGGTCGCATCTTGGACGTCGCTCCCCATGGTGAACGTGCACTTCTCGCTGCTGCCCCGTTGGCGCGGGGCGGCGCCCGGTGGAACGGGCCGTGCTCGCCGGCGACACCGAGACAGGAGTCTGCATCATGGCTCTCGAGGAGAGCCTCGACACCGGGCCCGTGTTGGCATCGCGCCGCGTCCCGATCGGCGAGCACGAGCACGTCTCGGCGCTGACGCAGCGGTTGGCGACGATCGGCGCCGAGCTTCTGGTCGACACCTTGGCGGGGGGTGTCGACGCCCTTCCCGCCGGCACCCCGCAACACGGGAAGCCCACGTATGCGGAGAAGGTGCTTCCCGACGAGCTCCGTCTCGACTGGTCGCACGCCGCGTCCGAGCTCGAACGCGTGGTGCGCCTGGACCGGGCGTGGACCACGTTCCGCCACGAGCGTCTGCGGGTGCTCGACGCCGTGGCCGCCTCCGGCGCCGGCGCTTCCGACGGAGCCCATGGTGGGCCTGACGGTCCCGGCACGCTGCACCAGAGCACGGTCCGCACCGGTGACGGGACTTTGGAGCTCCTCGAGGTGCAGCCAGCCGGGAAGCGTCCGATGTCGGCGTCGGCGTGGTGCCGCGGCGTGCGGGTGCAGTCCGGAGAGACACTCGGGGGGGACGAGCAGCGCCGGTAGGCTCGGTGCGGATGCTTCGGATCGCCCCTTCGGTGCTGTCGGCTGACTTCGGGAGCCTGGCCGAAGCCGTCGGCGAGGTGGGTGCCGAAGCGGACTGGCTGCACGTGGACGTCATGGACGGCCACTTCGTCCCCAATCTGACCATCGGCCCACCGGTGGTGGCATCACTGCGCCGGCACTCGGGGTTGTTCTTCGACTGCCATCTCATGATGACCAACCCGGGGGAGTTCCTGGAGTCGTTCCGCCACGCCGGCGCGGACGGGTGCACGGTGCACGTCGAGGTGGGCGACACCACCGCGCTGCTGGCCCAAGCCAAGAGCCTCGGCCTCCGAGCCGGGCTGGCCATCAACCCCGAGACCCCGTACGAGGCCATCGATCCCTTCCTGGGGGAAGCCGACCTGATTCTGTGCATGACCGTCCATCCCGGCTTCGGGGGCCAGCAGTTCATGGCCGAGGTGCTCCCCAAGATCGCCCGCACCCGGGCCGAGCTCGACCGGCGCGGCCTCACGGCCGAGCTCGAGGTGGACGGGGGCATCGACGAGGACACCGCCGGTGACGTGGTCCGCGCCGGGGCGCGCGTCCTGGTCGCCGGTTCGGCCATCTTCTCCGACGGAGCGGCCATGGGAGGCGGCGCGCCGGCTTCGCCTGGCGGGCGAAAAAGCCCTGCCTGGGGGCCAAGGAGATGCGGCCAAGTAGAATGGTGGTCCCATGACGGCCTCCCAGGAGACGCCCGGGGCGGGCCCCCGGGACGAAGATCTCGCCGCCATGCGCCGGGCCCTTGCGCTGGCTGCCTCGGTCCGGACGCGCACGTCCCCGAATCCGTGGGTCGGCGCGGTCGTGGTCACCTCCGGGGGGGAACGCTTCGAGGGGGCGACGGCCCCGCCGGGCGGGCACCACGCCGAGGTGGTGGCCCTGGAATCGGCCGGGGACCACGCTCGGGGTGCGACGTTGTACACGACCCTCGAACCGTGTGCGCATCACGGCCGTACCCCGCCCTGCACCGCTGCGATCCTCGACGCCGGCGTGGCTCGGGTCGTCGTGGGCGTCCTCGACCCCGATCCGCAGGTGTCGGGGAGAGGGGTGGCCGCACTCCGCGACCGCGGCATCGCCGTCGACGTGGGAATCGCCGCCGAAGAGGCCGCCGATCTGCTGGCGCCCTATCTGAAGCACCGGCGCACCGGAAGGCCGTGGGTCGTGCTCAAGCTGGCCGCCACCATGGACGGGCGCATCGCCGCGCCCGACGGGACGGCACGCTGGCTCACCGGGGATGCGGCGCGAGCCGACGCCCACCGACTGCGGGCACTGTCCGACGCCGTCCTCGTGGGGTCCGGCACCGTTCGTTGCGATGACCCGGAGCTCACCGTGCGGGCAGGTCCCATCCCCGAGCACCAACCACTGCGTGTCGTCCTCGGCCGCGCCCCCGACACGGCCAAGGTGCACCCTGCGCTGGAGTTGTCGGGGGAGCCCGGCGCGGTGCTCGACGAGCTCGGGGCCAAGGGTGTGTTGCAGGTGCTCATCGAAGGCGGCGCCCGCGTGGCCCACGCCTTCCACGGTGCGGGCCTCGTGGACCGGTACGTCCTCTACCTCGCCCCGGCCCTGTTCGGAGGCGACGACGCCGTGCCCATGTTCAGGGGCCCCGGAGCCCCCGGGGTCGAGGACCTGTGGCGTGGTCGGTTGGTGTCGGTCACCCGGCTCGGCCCCGACGTGCGCATCGAGCTCGCCCCCGCTGAACCCGATGCACCCCCGCTCGGGGTGAGGCCATGACCAATTTCAGCGCCATCGAGGACGCCATCGAGGCCATCGGGCGCGGCGAGATCGTCGTGGTCGTCGACGACGAGGATCGCGAGAATGAAGGCGACCTCGTCATGGCGGCGGAAGCCGTGACGCCCGAGAAGATCGCCTTCTTCCTCGCCCACACATCGGGTGTCATCTGCGTTCCGTTGTTGCCCGAACGTGCCGACGCGCTCGAGCTCCCGCTCATGGTGAGCGAGAACACCGAGTCACAGCGCACCGCCTTCACCGTCAGCGTCGACTACGGCCACGGGACCACGACGGGCATCTCGGCGGAGGATCGGGCATCGACGATCCACGCGCTCATCGACCCGCACACCCGTCCGGTCGAGCTCAATCGGCCCGGGCACATCTTCCCGCTTCGCTACCGGCCCGGTGGGGTGCTCAAGCGCGCCGGGCACACCGAGGCCACCGTCGATCTCGTCGCCGCCGCGGGGCTGTACCCGGCCGGCGTGCTGTGCGAGCTCGTCTCGGCCGACAAGACCCGCATGGCCCGACTCCCCGAGCTCGAGCAATTCGCCGAGACCCACGGACTGCGACTCATCACGATCGCCGACCTGATCCGCTATCGGCGCCACAAGGACAAGTTGGTGGAGTGCATCGCCGGGCCGGCGCGCATACCCACCGAGTTCGGCGACTTCGCCGGGTACGTCTACGAGTCCGAGCTCGACGGCGAGCACCACCTGGCCGTGGTGCGAGGAGAGGTCAGGGGCAAGAGTGACGTCCTCGTGCGCGTCCACTCCGAGTGCTTGACCGGTGACGCCTTCGGATCGTTGCGCTGCGACTGTGGCCCGCAGTTGGCCGAAGCCGTGCGTCTCATCGCCAAGGAAGGGACCGGGGTCATCGTCTACCTGCGCGGCCACGAGGGCCGCGGCATCGGCCTCGCCCACAAGCTGCGCGCCTACAACCTCCAGGAGCAGGGTCACGACACCGTCGACGCCAACCTGGAGCTCGGCCTCCCGGTGGACAACCGCGAGTACGGAATCGGGGCCCAGATCCTGGTCGACCTCGGCGTCACCACCATGCGCCTCATGACCAACAATCCCATCAAGTACGGCGGTCTGGAGGGCTTCGGCCTCGACATCGTCGAACGCGTCCCCCTGACCCTGCACTCGAATCCGGAGAACATCGCCTACCTGCGGACCAAGCGCGAACGTCTGGGGCACTTCATGGAGGGCCTCGACGACGAGGTCGGCGATGACAAGCTCTGACGCCACCGCGCTATCGGCACGGGCCATCGACGACACCGCCCGACGCGTCGGCAGCTCCCATGTCGGCGACGTGTCGGGCGACGCCCGCGTGGCGTTGGTGTGCGCCAAATTCAACGGTGGCATCACCGAGCGCCTGCTCGACGGGGCGCTCGCCGGGCTCGACAAGAGCGGCATCAAAGCGGCCTCGGTGACCGTCGCCTGGGTGCCCGGCGCTTTCGAGTTGCCGCTGGTGGCCATGCGCCTGGCCGAGTCAGGATCGTTCGATGCCGTGGTGGCTCTGGGGGCGGTGATCCGGGGCGAGACCGCGCACTTCGATTTCGTTGCCGGCGAATGTGCGTCGGGTCTGCAGCGCGCCGCGCTCGACACCGGCATTCCGGTGGTGTTCGGGGTGCTCACCACCGACACCGTGGACCAGGCCTTGGCCCGGTGCGGCGACGGAGACGGCAACAAAGGTTTCGAAGCGGCCGTGACCGCACTCGAGATGGCCGATCTGCTGCGCAAGCTGCCGGGCTCGACCCCGGCACCGGCCCGCTGACGGCGGTCGGGGAATCACCATGCTCAGACTCGTTCTGCCCAAGGGCTCGTTGGAGAAGGCGACGCTCGACCTCTTCGCGGCGGCGGACCTCGCCGTGGTGCGGGGCTCGGACGTGGACTACCGGGCCAGCATCGACGATCCGCGCGTCGACGAGGTACGGATCCTTCGGCCCCAGGAGATCCCGGGGTATGTCGCCGAGGGCAACTTCGATCTCGGCATCACCGGACGCGACTGGATCGAGGAAACCGGCGCAGAGGTGATCTCGCTCGGCGAGCTCGCGTACTCGAAGGTCACGTCCAACCCCATCCGCGTGGTGCTGGCTGTCGCCCAGGATTCCCCGGTCATGACCATCGCCGACCTGCCGCCGGGAGCGCGTGTCTCGACCGAGTACCCCGAGCTCACCCGGCGCGTGCTCGAGAAGCACGGCGTGCACGCCGAGATTCGCATGTCGTATGGCGCCACCGAGGCGAAGATCCCCGACATCGCCGACGCCGTGGTCGAGATCACCGAGACGGGCCGCGCTCTGGCCGCCGCCCGTTTGCGTGTCATCGAGACACTGCTCGTGTCGCGTACCGAGCTCATCGCCAACCCGGTGTCGGCATCGGACCCCGAAAAGCGACTTGCCATGAGCCATCTGTTGACCCTGTTGCAGGGCGCGCTCGAAGCCAGGGGCAAGGTCCTGCTCAAGCTGAACGTGGCGACGGACAAGCTCGAGGCGGTGGTGTCGGTCCTTCCTGCGCTCAAGTCCCCGACGGTGTCGGAGCTCTCGGGAGACGCCGGCTATGCCGTGGAGACCGTGGTCCCCAAGACCGAGGTCAACGTCTTGATCCCCGCACTGAAAGACCGCGGCGCTACCGACATCATCGAGTTGCCCATCTCGAAGATCGTCCACTGACGGTCACGGACGACGGCGATGGCGCACGCGCGCGGTGGTCCCCGGGCGCCGAGGATCGGTGTGGTCGCCGAGTTCGATGAGCCCCGGGGGCTCGGTGTCGTGCGCGACGAGGATGGTGGGAGCTACCCGTTTCACTGCGCGGCCATCGCCGACGGGACCAGGCGCATCGACGAGGGCACCCGGGTGGTGTTCTTGGTGGCGGCCGGACACGGTGGACGCTACGAGGCTCGGGCGGTGACGCCGGTTGATGCCGCCGAGGGTTCCGGCGAAAGTGCCGGCGCGGGCACGTGACCGTGCTCGTGCGGGCCGGCGGTCCTCAGGATTCAGGGACGCCGGGATCCCCGTCGGCAGCGGGGGAGGACTCGCTGATCTGGACGAAGGCGAGACGGATCTGAGCCAGGGCGTCTTTGAGCGAAGGCTCGGCTTCCCCCAACCTGCCCGCCAAGCCCTCCACCAGTGTCGCCATGGCGTCGACCGCCAGGCGCGCCTGATCGCGTCGAGGTGGTTGTTGCGACAGGTGGATGGCGGCCAGCTCGAACAAGCCGTACGCATGGTTGGCCACGACAACTTCGGCCGGCGTGCCCAACAGCTGGCGGCGCAACTCGTCGAGGCGACCGGCCAGCTCGGCTTGTTCCTCGGGCCCGAGGTCGTCGAGATCGAAATCGTCGGACTCGGTCAGATCGGACGGGTTGGCCCCGCCGGCACCGCCGTCGGGTGCCCCCGGGGCGGTCGGGCGCGGCGGCGTTCCTACGGTGTCCGGGGTGGCGCGATCGGCGCCGGCGGGCTGCACTCGGTGCTCGCCCTCAGGTGTCCAGAGGCTGCTCACGCCTGGTAGCGTAGAACTTTGAGCCAACAGGGAAAGCGGGGTCACGTCGTCGGGCGAACCCCCACCCGCCACCGGGCAACGGTGCGTCGGGTTTCGCATGGGGTCCGTGACAGGACACCGAAGGCTGCGACCTCGCTTCCGCGAATGGCTTCGGGGAGACTCGGAGCCCTGTAACGACGGGAGTGATGTCGCATCGCCACACCCATGACGACCAACGAGACCAGGATCAACGATCGCATTCGTGCGCGTGATGTTCGCCTGGTGGACCCAGATGGCCTCCAGCTCGGGATACGCCCTTTGCCTGAGGCCCTGGCGATCGCCCGGCAGCTCGACCTGGATCTGGTCGAAGTTGCACCTCTGGCCAACCCGCCCGTCTGCCGCATCATGGACTACGGCAAGTACAAGTTCGACGAGGCGCAGAAAGCCAAGGAGTCCAGGCGCAAGACGACCAGCGTCGGGATCAAGGAGATGAAGTACCGCCCGAAGATCGGCCCCGGTGACTTCGACACCAAGACCCGGCAGGTCCTCAAGTTCTTGAACGAAGGCCACAAGGTCAAGGTCACGATCATGTTCCGGGGTCGCGAGGTCTTCCATCCCGAGCTCGGGAAGAAGATCCTGGATCGGGTGGCCGAGCACGTCGACGGGACGGCGCGGGTGGAATCGGATCCGAGGCTCGACGGTCGCAACATGGTGATGGTGCTGGCACCGGACAAGCGCGCCAAGCAGTCGGCGGCGGCCCGGGCGGCCCAGGGTGAGGACGAAGTACCCGGCCCGGTGGGCGGGGGGCCGGCAAGAGCCGCCAAGAGCGGGAGTCCGGGAGTGGTTGGGACAAACGGCGGATCGCCCGCCGAGGCACCAGCAGCGGCCACAGGGGATGCAGAGCCCGGTCGCCAGGAAGGAACGTGACATGCCGAAGATGAAGACCGACCGGGGCGCCGCCAAGCGCTTCAAGGTCACGGGCACGGGTCGACTGCGTCGGCGCCAGGCAAACCGTTCTCATCTGCTCGAGAAGAAGAACAGCGTCCGCACGCGTCGCTTGGGGCGCGAGACCGAGGTCGCCGCCGCGGACCGTCGCGAGGTGCGGCGCCTGCTCGGTCGGTAAGCCAGAGGCGGGCACAAGCTCGCTCGTCACGGATCGCCGCACCGGGCGCGGTGGGTGCGGTCCCCGTCATTCACGAAAGGAGCTCGTCATGGCCAGGGTGAAACGCGCCGTCAACGGCAAGAAGCACCGTCGTGCTGTCCTCGAGTCGGCTCAGGGCTATTACGGCAACCGGAGCCGCACCTTCCGTTCCGCCAACGAGGCGGTCATGCACTCCCTGCAGTACGCGTACCGCGACCGCCGTGCCCGCAAGGGTGACTTCCGCCGGCTCTGGATCCAGCGCATCAACGCCGGGGCCCGGGCCAACGGCACGAGCTACAGCCGGCTCATCGCCGGTCTGCGCGAGGCCGAGGTCGTCGTGGACCGTAAGGTCCTGGCCGACCTGGCCGTCACCGACCCCGAAGCGTTCACGCGCCTGGTAGGCGTGGCGACGTCCGCCCTGGCCGACGGGTCGTCGACCCCGGTGGCAGCGGAGGCCGGGGACCGCTCCTGACCACAGGGCTCGCCTTTCGGCATCAGCGGGTCCAGCGCCTGCGCCGGCTGTTGGCGCGGCGCGCGCACGCGCCGTTCCGAGGGGGCGTTCGTGGTGGAGGGGGTCAAGCTTCTGCACAGCGCGCTCGACGCGGGCGCGCCGGTGGAAGCCGTCTTCGTCGACGATCAGGCTCACTGCGGTCCCGAGGTCGCCGCGGTCCTCGACACGGCGCGCCGTCAAGGAGCCCGGGTCTTCGACCTGGCTCCGGGTGTGCTCGAACGGGTCGCCGACACCGTGACGCCTCAACCCGTCCTGGCCGTGGTGGCGATGCCCGACGCCACGCTCGACGAGCTCGAGGGCTCCACGTTCGTGGTGGTGTGTGTCGACGTGCGTGATCCCGGCAACGCCGGCGCGGTGATCCGGGTGGCTCATGCCGCCGGAGCCGATGCCGTGGTGTGCAGTGAGGGAACGGTCGACCCCTTCAACCCGAAGACGGTACGGGCCTCGGCGGGCTCGGTGCTCCACATCCCGATCGTGGTGGCCGGTGACGGCGAGATGGTCCTCGACGCGCTCAAGGGACACGGTCTGCGCTGCCTAGCGGCGGTGTCGAGAGGGGGTACCGCCTATACCGACGTCGATGTGTCGTCGCCCTTCGCCTTGGTACTCGGCAACGAAGCGAGTGGTCTTCCGCCGCAGCTCGCCGATCGTCTCGACGCCAGGGTGTCGATACCCATGGGAGGTGGCGCCGAGTCCCTCAACGTGTCGACCGCGGCGGCGGTCCTGTGCTTCGATGCGGCGCGTCGGCGCTCTAACCTGCACGCCATGGGAGAGGCCCGATGACCCCGTCGCCGGCCGGGGACGGGGACGACCCTCGGCCGAGTGTCGATCCCGAGGAGCTCGTCGCCTCAGCCGTGGACCGGCTGGCCACGATCACCACGTTGACCGCTCTGGACGAATTGCAGAGCGACCTTCTGGGCAAGCGCTCTGCGCTGGCCCGGGCGCATCAAGGGCTCGTCGCTCTCGAGCCCGGTGAGCGTCCCGAAGCGGGACGTCGTCTCAACGAGGCGCGTCGACAGATCGAGTCCCATCTGGCCGACGCCCGGCGCGTCCTGCAGCTCGACGAACGGTCGACTCGCCTGCAAGCCGACCGACTGGATCTGACCGAGATCATCGCGCCACCACTGCGGGGTCGTCTGCACGTGGTGCAGCGCACACGAGACGAGCTCGAGGACGTCTTCGTCGGGATGGGGTTCCGTGTGGCCGAAGGTCCCGAGGCCGAAACGGACTGGTACAACTTCGAGGCGCTGAACATGCCGCCCGCCCATCCGGCGCGCGGGATGTGGGACACGCTCTACCTCGAGCTCGGGGAGCCCGAGACCGTGATGTTGCGTACCCACACCTCCCCGGTCCAGGTCCGCCTGATGCAGAGCCAGGGACCGCCCATCTACGCGGTGATGCCCGGCAAGTGCTATCGCCGCGACACGCCCGACGCGCGCCACATCCCGACGTTCCATCAGATCGAGGGCTTGGTGGTGGACCGCGGCATCAGCTTCGCCGATCTGGCCGGGACCATCGAGACCTTCACCACGGCCTACTTCGGGGCCGACATCCACAGCCGCCTGCGGCCGTCGTACTTCCCTTTCACCGAACCTTCGGCCGAGTACGAGATCACGTGCACGATCTGCAAGGGGAAGGGATGCCGGACCTGTTCGCAGACGGGGTGGATCGAGCTCGGCGGGTGCGGCATGGTCGACCCGGCCGTCTTCGCGGCGGTCGGGCTCGACGCCGAGGAGTGGACGGGATTCGCCTTCGGGTTCGGGATCGACCGATGTGCCCAGATGCGCCACGAGATCCCCGACATGCGGGTGTTCTTCGACAACGACGTGCGCGTCCTGCGCCAGATCTGAGCTCCCGTGCGAGTCCCGGTTTCGTGGTTGGCTGATTTCGCCCCTTTCGGCGGCGACCCCGTCGAACTGGCGTCGACGCTCGACGATCTCGGCCTCGTGGTCGAGGAGATCCAACACGTCGGAGAGGGCCTCGGTGACGTCGTCCTGGCCCGCGTCCTCGAGATCGGCGCCATCGCCGGAGCCGACCGCATCCGTCGAGTCGTGGTCGACGCGGGCGGCGAACCGGTGGACGTGGTGTGCGGGGCCTGGAACTTCCACGAGGGTGACACCGTCCCCTTCGCGCCTGTGGGCTCGGTGCTCCCGGGGGGCTTCGAGATCAGCCGGCGCAAGATGAAAGGCGTCGTCTCCAACGGAATGTTGTGCTCGGGCCGCGAGCTCGGTCTGTCCGAAGACCACGAGGGGATCCTCGTCGTCCACGGCGCCGAGGACG
Organism: uncultured Acidimicrobiales bacterium; assembly: GCA_963846125.1. Classification (GTDB taxonomy): domain Bacteria; phylum Actinomycetota; class Acidimicrobiia; order Acidimicrobiales; family UBA8190; genus Chersky-840. The sequence goes on along the minus strand of CAWJUR010000003.1, from coordinate 800,305 downwards.
CTGGTGCAACGAGCCCGGCGGGGCGCGAGGCGATGGCGCCGGGGACGCCCCTCGTCGACGCACTCGGGATTGTCCCCGACACCGTGTTCGACATCGCCGTGGAGGCCAACCGCCCCGACGCATGGAGCGTGGCCGGCATCGCCCGCGACCTGGCCGCGGCGTTGCACCTTCCGTTCACATTGCCCGATCCCCGGTGGGCGGCCACCGGTTCCGGGGCACCGGTGGCGACGCTGAGCGCGGTGGAGGTGCTCGACGACGATCTTTGCCCGCGCTTCACCGCCCGCGTCCTGCTCGACGTCGTGGTCGGACCGTCCCCGGACTGGATCGCCCGCCGCCTCACGCTGGCCGGCATGCGTCCGATCAACAACGTCGTCGACGCGTCGAACTACGTCATGCTCGACCTGGGCCAGCCCACGCATCCCTATGACCTCGACCTCGTCGCCGGAGGCGGGCTCCGGGTCCGCGCCGCACGGCCCGGTGAGGTCGTCACCACGCTCGACGGCGTGCAGCGCCGCATGGGGGAGCGCTCGGTGGGCATGGGTGACGACCGGCGCGACTGCGTCATCTGCGACGCGCAGGACACCGCCATCGGCATCGGGGGGATCATGGGCGGGGCCACGAGCGAGATCTCGCCGACCACGAGCCGGGTCCTGCTCGAGGCGGCTTACTTCACACCCATGGCGATCGCCAGAAGCTCCAAACGGCTGAGTCTCCGCTCGGAGGCCTCGGCCCGCTTCGAACGGGGTTGCGACCCCGAGGGGATCGACCGCGCTGCCACGCGCCTGTGCGAGCTGCTCGGCCTGACCGCGGGGGAGAGATATCACAGCGCCGAGGGCGTGCTCGACGTGCGGGGGCCGGTGCCCGGGCCCTCCCGGGTGCGCGTGCGGACGGCGCGTGGTCAACGCCGTGCTCGGGAGCGAGCTCGACGACGACGCAGGTGGTCGGGTACCTCGAGCCCATCGGGTTCACGTGCGTGCCGGAGTCGGCGGGTGTGGTCGACGTCACGGTGCCGACCTTTCGCCCCGACACCGAGCGCGAGATCGACGTCATCGAGGAGGTGGCTCGGCACCACGGCTATGCCAACCTGCCCCGGCGACGAGCCAGCGCGCCGCAGGTGGGCGCGCTCACCCCGTACCAGCGCGACCGGCGCCTGGCGCGCCAGGTCATGGCGGGGCTGGGTGCGCACGAGGCCTGGACGGCGTCGTTGCTCGGTCCCGACCAACAGTCACGAGTGGGCATCGACGGCGGGGTGCGGGTCACGAACCCCCTCACCCCCGACGAGAGCGTGTTGCGACAGAGCCTCCTGCCCGGGATGCTCGGCGCGCTCGCCTTCAACGCCGACCGTCGTCAAGGTGAGGTTCGCCTCTTCGAGGTGGGCCATGTGTTCCCGCCTCCCGACCCCGGCCGTGTGGCGGAGGCGCTGGCTCGTTCGGGGACGACGGTGATCGCGGAGCGCGACGTCCTGGGAGTTGCGCTGGCGGGGGAGGGGGACGACGCCCGCAGCGCGGCGGTCGCCTGGCAGGTCCTCGCCGACGCCTTCGGGATCGTCGACGTCGAGCTCGTGGTGCCCGACGCCGGCGCCGGTTCCGACCTCGCGTCCGTGCCGGCCGGCCTGCACCCGACCCGGTGCGCCCGTCTCGTCGTGTCGGGCGGCCGCGGCGAGCGCGGCGAGCACGGTCCCGTGCTCGGGGTCGTGGGCGAGGTGGACCCCGGCATCCTCGAGGAGTTCGGGCTCGATGCCACGCAGCGGCGGGTCGGTTGGCTGGAGGTGGATCTCGAAGCACTCCTGAACGAGGCGCCCCGGCGCAGCATCTTGGTGAGCCCGGTGAGCAGGTTCCCGTCGAGCGACGTCGACCTGGCCTTTGTCGTGGACGAGGCTGTGGCGGCGGCAGCGGTGGAGAGGACCCTGCGGCAGGCGGGCGGAGAGCTCCTCGAGGCATTGGCGTTGTTCGACGTGTACCGGGGTCCCGGGGCCCCCGCGGGGACGCGCAGCCTCGCCTATCGACTGCGCCTGTGCGCTCCGGACCGGACCCTCACCGACCAGGAGGTCGCCGAGGTGCGGGCCCGCTGCATCGCCGCGGTGGAGCAGGCGCACGGTGCGCGTCTGCGGGGCTGACGCCGTGGTGGCGAACGAGGCCGACCCGGTGCACGAATGGGGGATCGAAGTGGTGCGCGCCGCCCACGGCGCGTCGGTGGCGTCGTGTGGTGGCATCGAGTCTGCGCTGCGCGCCGAGGGGCTGACCCCGAGTGCATGGGGGAACGGGGCTGACGTCTCCTACGACCCCCACGTCCACGGGTACCACAAGGTGCTCTACTGCGTGTCGGGCTCGATCGTCTTCCACACCGAGCCGCGGTGACGTGGCCCTGGCGCCGGGGGATCGTCTGGAGCTGCCGGCGGGAGTGGAGCACAGCGCCACCGTGGGCCACGACGGCGTCGAGTGTGTGGAGGCCTTCCGCTCCTAGCGGTATCACATCGGGCGATGTGCGGCGTTGGAGGGTGAGGGCTACCGTCGAGACCCGTGTTGCTCGCCGACGCCATCTCCCCCCCGATCCGGCTGCACGCGCTGCTCACGGGCTTCCAGACCGACGGGCTCAGCCTGGTGGCTCTCACCGTCGAGCTCGCTCTGGCGGCGTGGTACGTGATTTCGGTCCGGCGCTTGGTGAAGCGAGGGCGCCGGTGGTCGTCGTGGCGCACGGCGTCGTTCCTCGGTGGCACGCTCCTCGTGATCATCGCCGCGCAATCGGGATTGGCCGGCTATGACGACCAGGTCTTCGCCGCTCATGTGGTCCAGCATCTCCTGCTCATGAACTTCGCACCGATCCTCTACGCGCTCAGCGCGCCCGTGACCCTCGCTTTGCAGTCCTCGGACCGTCCCACCCAGGAGCGACTGCTCAAGATCGTCCATCATCCCGCGGTGGAGCTCGTCACCAACCCGGTGTTCGTGGTCCTTGTCACCTACGGGACGATGATCGCCTACTTCCTCACGCCCTTTTACAACTTCTCGCTCGAACACCCGGTCGTGCACGACCTCACCCACCTCCACTTCCTCGTCTCCGGTTGCCTGTTCTGGTGGTTGGTGGTCGGGCGCGACCCTTCTCGGTGGCGGCTGTCGTATCCGGTCAAGCTGGGGATCCTGGCCATCGGCATCCCGGTCACGGCGGTGCTCGGAGTGAGTCTCACCGGCGCCCGCGACTCCATCGCTCCGCTCTTCCATACCGTGGCGGACACCCAGAGCGGAGGGTCGATCCTGTGGGTGGTGGGAGAGCTGACCACCTTGGTCGCCATGGGGATCATCGTCTACCAGTGGATGAAATTCGAAGAGCGCGAGGCCGTGCGCGCCGATCGACTGCTCGACTCCCAGACTTCGACGTAGGGATATCGGACGATGGCCTGGCAATCGCCGTCGGTGGCGGCATGGGAGCAGCGCGGCGGCTACCGGACGCTGCAGGGCCTCAAGACCTTTGTCATCGACGTTCCCGCCGTGGGCCCCGAGACACTCGAGCCCCTGTTGATCGTGCACGGCTTCCCGAGCAGCTCCTTCGACTACCACCACGTGGTCGACGCCCTGGCCGAGCGGCGCAGGGTGCTGCTCTTCGACATGATCGGGTACGGGCTCTCGGCCAAGCCCGATCGCCCCTACACCGTCGCCCTGCAGGCCGACGTCGCCCAGGCGTTCGTCGCCGACACCGGTGTGTCGAGGCTGGCGCTGCTCACCCACGACCTCGGTGACACCGTGGGGGGCGAGCTCCTGGCGCGTCACGCCGAGGGCCGATGGCCTGTCGAGATCACGAGACGGGTGATCACCAACGGCAGCATCTACATCGAGATGGCGCACCTCAGCACGGGCCAGCAACTCCTGCTGAGCCTTCCCGACGAGCGCTTGCCCGACACCGCCGGCATCGACGGTGCGGCCATGAAGGCCAGCCTGGCGGCGACGTTCTCAGCCCATTCGTCTGTCGAGGACTCCGACCTGGCCGGGGAATGGGAGCTCGTTTCCCATGACGGGGGCCATCTCCTGCTGCCGCGCACCATCCGCTACATCGAGGAGCGGCGTCGCAACGAGGCCCGTTTCACCGGAGCCATCGAGACGCATCCCTCGTCATTGGCGATCGTGTGGGGTACCGACGACCCCATCGCCGTGGCTCCCATGGCCAGCCGGCTGCGCGACGCCCGGCCCGACTCCACGCTCACCTGGTTGCGCGACGTCGGGCACTATCCCGATGATTGAGGCGCCCGCCACCTTCCTCGAAGCGGTGATTCCCGCGCTGGCGTGAGCCGAGCATCTCGTCGTCTCGACGAGACCGCGTTCAACTCTCCTCAGGGGGCCGGGGTCGCGCCACATGGGCCACACGGGCGGGCCGCCCGGGAGGACGATCTCCCCGGTGACCTCGAAGCGGTGACGCCGGTAGAAGGCGATGTTGCTCTGCTTGGAGGACTCGAGATAGGCGCCGATGCCTTCGCGGTCGCACCGGTCGAGGATGGGAGCGAGGAGCGCGGAGCCGATGCCCTTGCCCTGATGGATGGGATCGGTGCCGAGCACGGCCAGATACCAGTGCGGGGTGCGGGGATGCTGGCGCTCGATCGTCGACACCACGCGCAACGCCCTCGGGACGTAGAGGCCGAAGGCGCGCGATCATCTTGGGCGCGCCGCGCAGGACCTGGGCGAAGCGCAACCGCCAGTGGCCGGGCGGGTCCCACAGCGCGCCGCCGGCCCGGTCGGTATCGGTGTAGCAACCCCCGTGCGGAAGGTGCTGGTTGGTGAGCGCGACTTCGAAGTACTCCCCGACGCGGCGCCGGCGCGACTTCTCGGCGGGAATCAGGAAGCTCATGACCGGATCGTCGAAGAAGGCCCGCGCCAGGCTGGCGGCCAGCGGGCCGGCGTCAGCCTGGTTGGCGACGCGTACGGGCCCGGGCACAGCGGAAAACCTACAGTCGCCGTGCGCGGCATGCGTCGATGCGCACGCGAGCCTGCCTCCGAGGCTGCCGACCTGGGAGACTCGGGACCATGTCGCGTCCTGTGCCCTTCGTGCACCCCGTCACCGTTCGCTATCTCGAGGTGGACCGGCAGGGTGTGGTGTTCAACATGTGGTACTTGGCCTACCTCGATGACGCCATGACCGCGTTCCTGGGCGCGGGCGGCCTTTCCTACGGCAACATGTTGGCGTCGGGTTGGGACGCCATGGTCGTGCACACCGAGCTCGACTGGCACGGGCCCCTCGGCTTCGGCGACCAGGCCGAAGTGCACGTCGCCGTGGCGGCCATCGGACGGACGTCGTTCACGCTGCGCTTCGACGTGCTGTCCTCGGGGCGTCTCGTGGCCAATGCCAGCACCGTCTATGTGGCGGTCCGGACCGACGGGTCGGGGAAGTGCGAGCATCCCTCCTCCGCTCCTCGCCGCGCTCGGGCCGGTGACGTAGGTCGGCGTCCTGTCACGAGCCGGCGCCGGGGTCGGCATCGACCTCGTGCAGCAGGGCGCGGGTGCGCGGGCCCGAGCCAGCCGGTCAGGCGCCGCCGGTCGTCGGGCGACAGGCTGTCGAGGAATGCCCATGCCACGAGCTCGGCCGCGTCGTCGGAGCTCGCCGCCACCGACTCGACGCCCGCCAGGCACCGGGCCAGGACGGGAGTGCATCGCTCGATCTCGGTCACCAGCCCGGCGACGTAGTCGGCCAGCTCGGTGAACGTCGCCGCCACGCCGGGATCGCCGTCGGCCGCCTCGGCCAGGTCGAGGTAGCGGTCGACGAATCCCGGCGCGGCCTCCAGCACGACGGCGACCTCGGCGTCCACCACACATGAAAGACTATGAAATGGCAGTGAAGGCCGTCAAGGGCCTCTGAGCCCCTGAATCCGAGCCAGGCTTGCATATCCATGCACGGACCTGTATTTTCTTGCGATGCGAGTGGGGATCGCCGGTGCTTCGGGCTATGCGGGGGCCGAATTACTGCGGCTGTGCGCCGGCCACCCCGACTTCGAGGTGGTCGTGGCCGGGGCCGACACCCAGGCGGGGCAGCCGGTCGGCGGCGCTGTATCCGTCGCTGGCCGCCGCCTATCCGACGCTCGAGTTCTCGAAGGTGGGGGCCGACGAGCTGGCCGGGCTCGACGTGGTGTTCCTGGCCCTTCCCGCACGGCGAGTCCCAGGACCTGGCCCCCGCCCTGGTCGGCCGGGTCGGGCTCCTCGTGGACCTGTCCGCCGACTTCCGGCTGCGCGACGCCGGCGCCTATCCCCGGTGGTACGGCCACGACCACGTCGCCCCCGAGCTGCTGGCCGAGTTCGTCTACGGGCTCCCCGAGCTGTTCCGGGCCGAGCTCGCCGGCGCCCCGTTGGTGGCCGCGCCCGGTTGCTATCCGACCGCGGCGGCACTGGCGCTCGCGCCTCTTGTCCGCGCCGGTGTGATCGAGACGACCGGTGTCATCGTCGACGCCGCCAGCGGCGTGTCGGGGGCGGGGCGCAAGTTGTCCCACACGACGCACTTCAACACCGCCGACGAGGACTTCACCGCCTACGGGCTGCTGAACCACCGCCACACGCCCGAGATCGAGCAGGCGTCGGGGGCCCAGGTCCTGTTCACCCCGCACCTGGCGCCCATGAACCGCGGCATCCTGGCCACTTGTTACGCGCGGCCCGCCGCCGCGCTCGCACACCGACGACGTCCTCGGGATCCTGCGCGACGCCTATGCGGGCGAAGCCTTCGTGGTCGTGAGCGAGCGTCGCCGTCGACCAAGGCCACGTTGGGCTCCAACTGCGCGCACCTCACGGCGCGTGTCGATCCCCGCACCGGGTGGGTGGTGTCGCTGTGCGCCCTCGACAACCTCGTGAAGGGCGCGTCGGGCCAAGCCGTGCAGTGCGCCAACATCGCCCTCGGCCTTCCCGAGACGACCGGGCTGTCCAACGTCGGGGTGTACCCATGAGCGTCACCGCCCCCGAGGGGTTCGTCGCGTCGGGCCTCGCCTGTGGGATCAAGGCCTCGGGTGCTCCCGACCTCGCCCTGGTGGCGTCCACCGGTGGCGCGGTCCCCGCCGCGGGCGTGTTCACCGCCAATCTGGCCGCGGCGGCGCCGGTGCAGGTGAGCCGGGCCCATCTGGCCGCGACCGGCGGTCACGCGGCCGCCGTCGTGCTTTCGAGTGGGAACGCCAACGCGGCCACGGGCGCGCCCGGGATGGCCGCGGCGCAGCGCATGTGCGCGCTCGTGGGCGAAGGCCTCGGCGTCCGTGCCGACGAGGTCCTCGTGTGCCAGACCGGGCTCATCGGCATCCCGTTCCCCGTGGCGCCGGTCGAGACCGGGATCCCCGCGCTCGTCGAGGCGAGCGCCGTTGACCGAGACGGCGCACTGCGGGCGGCGACGGCCATCATGACCACCGACACGGTGCGCAAGGAGACCACCGTCGAGGGCGCGGGGTTCACGGTGGGGGCGATGGCCAAGGGGGCGGCCATGCTGGCTCCCGAACATGGCGACCATGCTGGCGGTGCTCACGACCGACGCCCGGTGCGATCCCGACGTATTGGCGGGGCGCCCTGCGCCGGGCCGTCGAAGGCCAGTTTCAACCGGATGAGCATCGACGGCTGCACGTCGACCAACGACACCGTGCTGGTGCTGGCCAGCGGCGCGAGCGGCACGACCGTCGGTGCCGACGCCCTTTCCGACGCGTTGGGACGGGCCTGTGGCGATCTCGCCGGGATGATGGTGGCGGACGCCGAAGGCGGGAGCAAGGTGTCGCACGTGGTCGTGACGGGGGCGGCGTCGGACGACGAAGCGCACCGGGCCGCGCGCAAGGTGGCGGAGTCGGCTCTCGTGAAGTGCTCGCTCAACGGCGAGGACCCGTACTGGGGGAGAGTGGTGAGCGAATTGGGATCGGCGGGCGTGGCCTTCGACCTCGACCGCGTCGAGGTGGCCTACGGCGGTGTGGTGGTGTGCCGGGAGGGAGTGGCCGTCGACCACGACGCAGAGGCGCCGTGCGCGGCCACATGCCGGGCCACGCCATCGAGCTGCGCTGTGATCTCGGCCTCGGGTCGGGAAGCGGGGCCATGCTCAGCACCGACCTGGGACACGGTTACATCGACGAGAACAGGACGACGTCGTGACCGCCGAGCTCGGCCCTTCGGAACGCGCCGCGGTGCTCGTCGAGGCCCTGCCCTACATCCTGCGCTTCTGGGGCAAGGTCGTCGTCATCAAGTACGGCGGCAACGTGCTGAGCCCCACCGACGGCGAGCCCGGACGCGACGGGGCCGAGGCCGACCGAGGCCGAGGCGTTGGCCTCGTTCGCCGAAGACGTGGTGCTCATGCGGTCGGTGGGGATGCTGCCCGTCGTCGTGCACGGCGGAGGGCCCCAGATCGGCGACCTCATGGAGAGGCTCGGCAAGGTGCCGGAGTTCCGCGACGGCATGCGGGTCACCGACGCCGAGACCCTCGAGATCGCCAGCATGGTCCTCATCGGCAAGGTGAACCGCGAGATCGTGTCGGCCATGAACGTCCACGGCTCGTTGGCGGTGGGGCTGTCGGGCGAGGACGCCAAGATGATCACCGCCACGGCACGCGACGCCGCGCTCGGGTTCGTGGGCGACGTCGAGGTGGTCGACCCGTCGATCCTGCACCGCCTCCTGGCCGAGGGGATCATCCCGGTGGTGGCGACCATCGCCGGGGACACCAAGGGCCAGTCCTACAACATCAACGCCGACGCCGTGGCGGGGGCCATCGCCGCGGCCCTGCAGGCCGAGAAGCTCGTGTGCCTGACCGACGTGACCGGCCTGCGCTCGGATCCCGACGACCCGAGCTCGCGCCTGCGCCGGGTGTCGGTCGACCAGCTCGACGCCATGGTGGCGTCGGGGGCGGCGTCGTCGGGGATGATCCCCAAGGTCGAAGCGTGTGCCCGCGCCGTGCGCGCCGGCGTGCCGCGTGCCCACATCCTCGACGGCCGGGTGCCCCACGCGCTGTTGCTCGAGGTGTTCAGCGACCGCGGCGTGGGCACGATGATCTTCCGTGAGGGCGAGGTCCTGGCGTGAGTGGCCTGCCCGACCGCAGCGCGCTCATGCACACCTACGCCGAGCCGACCGTGACCTTCGTCCGCGGTGCGGGGTCGGAGCTGTGGGACAGCGACGGCAAGCGGTACCTGGACTTCCTGTCCGGACTGGCGGTGACCGGGCTCGGACACGCCCATCCCGTGGTGGCCGAGGCCGTGGCCGAGCAGGCGCGCACGCTGCTGCACGTGTCGAACCTGTTCGGCAACGCCGTGGGCCCCGAGGTGGCGGTGACCCTCGACCGGCTCGTGGGCGGGGGGACGAAGCGCGCCGGTGGTCAGGTGTTCTTCACCAACTCGGGTGCCGAGGCGAACGAGTGCGCGCTCAAGCTGGCCCGCAAGTGGGCCGGCCCGGGCCGCCATGTGGTGGTGAGCACGTGGGACGCCTTCCACGGACGGACCCTGGCCACGCTGCACGCCACGGGCCAACCCGAGAAGCACGCCCCCTTCGCCCCCTTGCCCGAAGGATTCGAGCACGTCGCCTATAACGATCTCGCCGCCTTGGAAGAGGCGTGTGACCCGGCGCGGGTGGCCGCCGTGCTCCTCGAGCCCATCCAGGGCGAGTCGGGAGTGATCGCCCCCTCTTCGGACTACCTCGGCGGCGTGCGCGAGATGTGCACCGAGCGCGGCATCCTGCTCATGGTGGACGAGATCCAGACGGGCCTCGGCCGCACCGGCCGGTGGTTCGCCTTCCAGCACACCGGCATCGAGCCCGACGTGGTCACCATGGCCAAGGCGCTCGGCAACGGCGTGCCCATCGGGGCGTGCTGGGCCCGGGCCGAGGTGGCGGCCGCGTTCTCGCCCGGCGATCACGGCAGCACGTTCGGGGGCCAGCCCCTGGCCGCCGCGGCGGCGCGCGCCACCTTGGCGGTCATGGAGTCCGAAGACGTTCCCGCCCGGGCGGCTCGGGCCGGGGCCATCCTGCGGGCGGGGCTCGAACGCCTCGACGGCGTGGTCGGGGTGCGCGGCGCAGGGCTCCTCCTCGGCGCCGCCCTCGACCACGAGCACGCCAAGGAAGTGGTCGTCGCGGCGTTGGCGCGTGGGCTCGTGGTGAACGCGCCGCGACCCGACACCATCCGGCTCGCCCCGTCGCTGCTGGTGAGCGACGAGCGACATCGACGAGGCGCTGGCGTTGCTCGCCGCCGCACTGGCCGACGTGGCCGCCACGTCGGCGAGCGACACGAACGCGGCGGCGTCATGACCGCGCCACTTCCTCGACGTCGACGACCTGTCGTGTGACGAGCTCGATGACGTGCTTGCCACGGCGTCGCTCCCGGTGGCCGAGGTTCCCCAGGTGCTGGCCGGCCGGGGCGCCGCCCTCGTCTTCGAGAAGCCGTCGGCCCGCACCCGCAGCTCGACCGAGCTGGCCGTGGTCGGGCTCGGGGGCCACCCCGTCTACATCCAGGGGCCCGAGGTCGGCATCGACGAGCGCGAGACGGTCGAGGACGTGGCCCGGACCCTGGCGTGCTACCACGCCGTGCTGTGCGCGCCGCGTGCTCGACCACGCCACGCTCGTGCGCATGGCGGGTGCGCTCGACGAGCCTGTCTCCGGTGCCCCGGCCACGGCCACGGCGACGGGTGCGGTGGACGACGGGGAGTGCTTCCCGTCGGCGATGCCGGTGGTCAACCTGCTCTCGGACCGGGCCCATCCCTGTCAGGCGCTCGCCGATCTGCTGACGCTGCGCCAGGTGTTCGGGAACGTCGAAGGCCGCACCGTCGCCTACATCGGCGACGCCAACAACGTGTGGCGCTCGCTGGCGTTGGCCGCGGCGATGACGGGGATCCGGGTGCGCACGGCGTCGCCCGAGGGGTACGAGCCCGACGCCGACGACCTGGCCCGGGTGGCCCGGCTCGGCGGCGAGATCGAGGTGACGTCGGATCCCATGGAGGCGGCCACCGGTGCCGACGCCCTCTACACCGACGTGTGGACGTCGATGGGGCAGGAAGAGGAGCAACAGCTGCGGCGCAAGGCGTTCGCGGGCTTCACCATCGACGATGACATGGTGGCGCGGGCCGCCCCCGACGCGGTCGTCCTGCACTGTCTGCCCGCGCATCGCGGTGAGGAGATCACCGCCGCCGTCCTCGAGGGGCCGAGGAGCGTGGTGTGGCGCCAGGCCGCCAACCGCATGCACGCCGTGCGGGGACTGCTGGCGTGGCTGCTCGGCCCCGGGGGAGGAGGGGCCCGGTGAAGATTGGGCAAGCCCCAGCGCCAGCACCGCGTCCTGCGGTTGCTCGAGACCCACGCCGTGTCCAACCAGGCGCAGCTGGTGGGGCTCCTCGCCGAAGAAGGGATCGAGGCCACCCAGACCACGGTGTCGCGCGACCTCGAGGAGATCGGCGCCATCAAGGTGCGCGTGCCGGGGGGCGACACCGTGTACGCGCTGCCCGAGCTCCCCGTCCGACCAGGTCGCGCCCGAGGACCATCTGCGGCGCGTGCTGGGTGAGTGGGTGGTGGAGGTGGCGCACTCGGCGCAACCTCGTCGTGCTGCGCACGCCGCCCGGGTGCGCGCACGTGGTGGGCTCGGCCCTCGACCGCAGCGGCTTCGAGGGCGTGATCGGCACGGTGGCGGGGGACGATACGGTCCTCGTGGTGGCGTCGGAGGACAGCCGGTGGCGCGGTGATCGCCACCCGGCTCTCGGAGCTGGCCGGCATCACCGACGCAGGAATCGGGCCCACAGGAGATGGGCCCACAGGAATGGGAATGGCGCCGGAAATGAACGGAGTGCAGTGATGGCGAAGAGAGTCGTGTTGGCCCACAGCGGAGGCCTCGACACCTCGGTGGCGGTGCGGTGGCTCCAGGAGGAGCTCGGGGTCGAGGTCATCGCCGTGGCGCTGGACGTGGGCCAGGGCGGCGACTTCGAGGTGGTGCGCAACCGGGCCCTGGCCGCCGGCGCGGTCGAGGCGGTCGTCATCGACGCCCGGGCCGAGATGGCGGAGGACTTCGTGGTGCCCGCCATCGCCGCCAACGCCCGCTACGAGGGCAAGTACCCGCTCGTGTCGTCGCTGTCGCGCCCGGTCATCGTGCGCCATCTGGTGGCCGAGGCGCGCCGCCACGGTGCCGACGCCGTGGCCCACGGCTGCACGGGCAAGGGCAACGACCAGGTGCGGTTCGAGGTGGGCACGCGCACCTTGGCGCCCGACCTCGAGATCCTGGCGCCCGCCCGCACCTGGGGCATGACGCGCGAGGACTGCGTCGAGTACGCGGCGCGCTTCGGGATCCCCATCGAGGCCACCAAGGAGAAGCTCTACTCGATCGACGAGAACCTGTGGGGCCGGGCCATCGAGTGCGGCGCCCTCGAGGACCCCTGGGCCGCACCGCCCGACGACGTCTTCTCCCTGACGCGCCCCACCGCCACCGAGCCGCGCGACCTCGTGCTCGGGTTCGAGAGCCGGCGTCCCGGTCACCGTCGACGGCCGGTCGCTCGGGCTCGCCGAGCTCATCGCCGAGGTGGCGTCGGTCGTCGGCTCGTACGGATGGGGCCGGATCGACATGGTCGAGAACCGCCGGGTGGGGATCAAGAGCCGCGAGACCTACGAATGCCCCGCCGCGCTGGCGCTGCTCCTGGCGCACTCGGATCTCGAGGACCTCACCCTCGAGCGCGACGTGGCGCGCGAGAAGGCCCGCCTCGAGCCGCGCTGGGCCGAGCTCGTCTACGACGGGATGTGGTTCTCACCGCTCAAAGAGGCGATCGACGCCTTCTTCACGAGCACCCAGCGTCACGTCACCGGCGAGGTGCGCCTGGCGCTGGCGCCCGGCAGCTGCATGGTCACGGGCCGGCGCAGTCCCGTGTCGCTCTATGACCACGGGCTCGCCACCTACGACGCCACCGACACCTTCGACCACGCCGACGCCGCCGGGTTCGTGCGGCTGTGGGGTCTCGGCCTGGCCACGTGGGCGGCGCGCCAGGGTGGCCCCGCACCGTCGAAGCCCGGACGCCCGGCCGACCGGTCGTGACCCTGTGGGAGGGCCGTCTCGGCGGGACCGCCGACGAGGTCATGGCCTTCACCGCCAGCCTGCCCTATCGACCGGCGTCTGGCCGGCCGACGACCTGGCCGGGCTCGCGCGCCCATGTGCGGGGCCTGGCGCGGGCCGGGGTGCTCGAGAGTGGCGAGTCGGCCGTGCTGCTCACCGCCCTCAACCGCGTCGAGGAGGAGCTGGCCTCGGGGATCTTCGTCTTCCAGCGCCGGGGACGAGGACATCCACACCGCCGTGGAGCGCCGGGTCACCGAGCTCGCCGGCGACGTGGGGGCGAAGCTCCACACCGGCCGCAGCCGCAACGACCAGGTCGCCACCGACCTGCGCCTCTACGCCCGCCGGGAGCTGCTGGCCGTGGCCGCCGCGGTCATCGAGCTCCAAGACACCTTGCTGCACCGGGCCGTGGAGGCGGGCGACGCCTATCTGCCGGGCTACACCCATCTGCAGCGCGCCCAGCCGGTGCTGCTCACCCATCACCTGCTGGCCCACGGGTGGGCCCTGGCGCGCGACCTCGACCGCGTGCTGCACAGCGTGGTGCGCATGGACGTGAGCCCGCTCGGCGCCGGTGCGCTGGCGGGGTCGTCGCTGCCCCTCGACCCCGACGGGGTGGCCGAGGACCTGGGGTTCGGGAGCCGGTTCGAGAACTCGCTCGACGCCGTGTCGGACCGCGACTTCGTGGCCGAGGCGCTCTTCGACCTGGCGCTGCTGGGCGTGCACCTGTCGCGCCTGGGCGAGGAGTTCGTGCTGTGGTCCAGCGAGGAGTTCGGGTTCGTCGTCCTCGACGACGCCTACGCCACGGGGAGCTCGATGCTGCCCCAGAAGAAGAACCCCGACGTGGCCGAGCTGGCCCGGGCCAAGGCGGGCCGCCTGATCGGGCACGTGGCGGGGATGCTGGCCACGCTCAAGGGCCTGCCCCTCGCCTACAACCGCGACCTCCAGGAGGACAAGGAACCGCTCTTCGACGCCTTCGACCAGATCAAGCGGGCGCTGCCCGCCGTCATGGGGATGCTCGCGACCGCGCACTTCGACACCGACGCCATGCGCAGCGCCGCCGACGGTCCCGCCGCCGCCGCGGTCGACCTGGCCGAGTGGTTGGTGGAGCGGGGCATGCCGTTTCGCCAGGCGCACTGCGGTGGTGGGCTCGCTCGTGCGCGACTCGGTGCAGCGCGGCGTCCCTCTCGCCGAGCTCGTCCAGGCCAACCCCCATCTCGGCACCGACGCGCTGGGGCTGCTCGAGCCGGGAGTGGCCGTCACGCGTCGCACCTCGCCCGGGCGGCGCGGGGCCCAAGCCGGTCGCCGTGCAGGTGGAGCGGTTCCGCCATCGTCTCGATCTCGACCGCCAACGCGTGAGCCACGCCGCGGCCGCCGCCCACGTGGTGAGCGGCCCGAGGACGTGGCCCGAAACGAGGCGTGAGCGAGCCGGCGCGGTCCGCGTCGCCGACGCCGGGTCCTGGCCCGGCGGTTCTACGACCGGCGGTGCTCTGGAGGTGGCCCCCCAACTCCTCAACAAACTCCTGGTGCGCGACGGGCGGGCGGGGCGGATCGTGGAGGTGGAGGCGTACCGGGGGAGTGAGGACCCGGCCTCGCACGCCTACCGGGGACCGACGGCGCGCAACGCCACGATGTTCGGGCGGCCCGGGCACCTGTACGTGTACTTCACCTACGGGATGCACTTCTGCGCCAACGTGGTGTGCATGCCGCAGGGCGTCGCCGAGGCCGTCCTGCTCCGGGCGCTGGCGCCGGTGTCGGGCTCGAGGCCATGCGCGCTGGCGCGTCCCGGGGTCGACAAGGACGCCGAGCTGACGAGCGGCCCGGCCAAGTTGTGCCAGGCCATGGGCATCACCCGCGCCGAGGACGGTGTCGACCTGGTCACGGGCGGCGCGGGGCTGGCGGTCGTCGACGACGGTGTGCCACCACCGACGCTCCCCGCATCGTCCGGTCGGGTCGGCATCCGCCACGCCTCCGACCTGCCGTGGCGGTGGTGGGTGCCGGGCGACCCCAACGTGTCGAGACCCCGGGTGCCCGGAGCCGCGCCGCGTCCCGGTAACCTGCAGGGACCGGCGTCCGGGGTAGTCGAGTCCGCGGGCCCGTTGTGGGATTCGTGTGATGGAAGTGGCGCGTTTGGCCCCTTTGACACCCCCGGGTGGCGCCGGTAACCTGATGAACCCCCGGTCGGGAGACTGATCGTCGGGACCTGGCACCAACGCCTTCGGGTGTGTGCCGCGTCGCTCCTTGAAAACGGAACAGTGAGAGCCAAAAGCCAGTGCGGGCAACCGCGTGGCGCGTTTCGCGCGTCTCGTGGTTGATCCACACAGAATTAAGTAACAGAACCAAGCACTTCACGGACAGCAACACACCGTGCTGTGCCGGGTCGATGAGGGGGCAGTCAGCCCCGAATCGGCTCTCCGATCTGCGGTGAAGCCTTCGGGCGCGAGTCGTAGGTCTCGATGGAGAGTTTGATCCTGGCTCAGGACGAACGCTGGCGGCGTGCCTAACACATGCAAGTCGAACGAGGTCCAACCGGTGGCAACACTGGTGAAGACCTAGTGGCGAACGGGTGAGTAACACGTGAGCAACCTGCCTCGAAGACTGGGATAACCCCGGGAAACCGGAGCTAATACCGGATACCCCCACCGGGTCGCATGGCCTGGTGAGGAAATGGATTCCGCTTTGAGAGGGGCTCGCGGCCTATCAGCTTGATGGTGGGGTAACGGCCTACCATGGCACCGACGGGTAGCTGGTCTGAGAGGACGATCAGCCACACTGGGACTGAGACACGGCCCAGACTCCTACGGGAGGCAGCAGTGGGGAATCTTGCGCAATGGGCGAAAGCCTGACGCAGCAACGCCGCGTGTGGGACGAAGGCCTTCTGGGTTGTAAACCACTTTCAGCAGGGACGATTGTGACGGTACCTGCAGAAGAAGCCCCGGCCAACTACGTGCCAGCAGCCGCGGTAATACGTAGGGGGCGAGCGTTGTCCGGAATTATTGGGCGTAAAGAGCTCGTAGGCGGCTTGGCAAGTCACGTGTGAAATCTCCAGGCTCAACCTGGTGATGCCACGTGATACTGCCATGGCTTGAGTCCGGTAGGGGACCATGGAATTCCTGGTGTAGCGGTGAAATGCGCAGATATCAGGAGGAACACCAGTGGCGAAGGCGGTGGTCTGGGCCGGTACTGACGCTGAGGAGCGAAAGCGTGGGGAGCGAACAGGATTAGATACCCTGGTAGTCCACGCCGTAAACGTTGGGCACTAGGTGTGGGACCCTATCGACGGGTTCCGTGCCGCAGCTAACGCATTAAGTGCCCCGCCTGGGGAGTACGGCCGCAAGGCTAAAACTCAAAGGAATTGACGGGGGCCCGCACAAGCGGCGGAGCATGTGGCTTAATTCGAGGCAACGCGAAGAACCTTACCTGGGCTTGACATTTAGGGAAAAGCCGTAGAGATACGGTGTCCTTCGGGGTCCTAAACAGGTGGTGCATGGCTGTCGTCAGCTCGTGTCGTGAGATGTTGGGTTAAGTCCCGCAACGAGCGCAACCCTTGTCCGATGTTACCAGCGGGTTATGCCGGGGACTCGTCGGAGACTGCCGGGGTCAACTCGGAGGAAGGTGGGGATGACGTCAAGTCATCATGCCCCTTACGTCCAGGGCTGCACACATGCTACAATGGCCGGTACAACGGGCTGCTATCCCGCGAGGGGGAGCCAATCCCAAAAGCCGGTCTCAGTTCGGATTGCAGTCTGCAACTCGACTGCATGAAGTCGGAGTCGCTAGTAATCCCGGATCAGCAACGCCGGGGTGAATACGTTCCCGGGCCTTGTACACACCGCCCGTCACACCACGAAAGTCGGCAACACCCGAAGCCGGTGGCCCAACCCCTTGGGGAGGGAGCCGTCGAAGGTGGGGTCGGCGATTGGGGTGAAGTCGTAACAAGGTAGCCGTACCGGAAGGTGCGGCTGGATCACCTCCTTTCTAAGGAGTCATTTTCTCGACCATTCCGGTCGAGGACTCCCAGTCGATCACTGGTTATTCGGCGCTCGTGCATTCTCGGCGGCAGTCGTGTCCGACCCGTTCCCCTTCGGGGGAGCGGCCCGGGCCGGCCCCGTTTACCGGGCGCTGTGTGATCGTCGGACCTCACTGTTCCGTTTTGAGGGAGCGACTATGTCTTGTCGCTGCTTCCGTGAAGTCGACGGCGTCCGCGCTCGTCGACCGCTCGCGCACTTCGTCCGGCCGCCTGTTCCAAAGGGCGGCAGCGCGCGCCCCTTGAGAATTCCATAGCGAGCACGAGCATCTTTGTTCTCCAAGCTACAAAGAGCCAACGGTGGATGCCTTGGCGCCTGAAGCCTAAGAAGGACGTGGGAGGCTGCGAAAAGCCACGGGGAGCTGCCGACCAAGCTTCGATCCGTGGATGTCCGAATGGGGAAACCCGGCACCCGTCATGGGGTGTCACTCCGGTCTGAACGCATAGGACCGAGAGAGGGAACCGGGGGAATTGAAACATCTCAGTACCCCGAGGAAGAGAAAGCAACAGCGACTCCCTTAGTAGCGGCGAGCGAAACGGGAATAGCCCAAACCGAACCGGTGTCAAGCCTGGTGGCGTTGCCAGTTCGGGGTTGTGGGAGCCAATAGAAGGGGCGCCAGACCCTTCACGGAGTTACAAAGCCTCGATCTAGCAGAAGTGGTTTGGAACACCACGCCACAGACGGTAAGAGCCCCGTACGCGAAAGGTCAGAGGCCTCCGATTGGATTTCCCAAGTAGCGCCGGATCCGGGAAAGCCGGTGTGAATCTGCGAGGACCACCTCGTAAGGCTAAGTACTCACAGGCGACCGATAGCGGACAAGTACCGTGAGGGAAAGGTGAAAAGTACCCCGGGAGGGGAGTGAAATAGTACCTGAAACCGTTGGCTTACAAACAGTCAGAGCGTCGTCGGTCCCCATACTTCGGTATGGGATCAATGGCCGGCCGTGATGGCGTGCCTTTTGAAGAATGAGCCAGGGAGTTACCGTGTGTGGCGAGGTTAACCCGCGAGGGGGAGCCGGAGCGAAAGCGAGTCTGAATAGGGCGTACAGTCGCATGTGGTAGACCCGAAGCCGAGTGATCTATCCATGGGCAGGCTGAAGCGGGGGTAAGACCCCGTGGAGGGCCGAACCCACCCTGGTTGAAAACAGGGGGGATGACCTGTGGATAGGGGTGAAAGGCCAAGCAAACTCGGTGATAGCTGGTTCTCCCCGAAATGCATTTAGGTGCAGCGTCGGGCGTTCAGCATCGGAGGTAGAGCACTGAATGGGTTAGGGGGCCTACAAGCTTACCGACCCCAATCAAACTCCGAATGCCGATGCTCCAGAGCCCGGCAGTGAGACCACGGGGGATGAGCTTCGTTGGTCGAAAGGGAAACAGCCCAGATCGCCGGCTAAGGCCCCAAATTCTTGACTAAGTGGAAAACGATGTGGGAACGCAAAGACAGCCAGGAGGTTGGCTCAGAAGCAGCCACCCTTGAAAGAGTGCGTAATAGCTCACTGGTCGAGTGGTCCTGCGCGGACAATGTAACGGGGCTCAAGTCAAGAGCCGAAGCCGCGGATTTCCATTCCGCCCGGAGCGCGCCGCTTGCGGTGCCTTCCGGGAGTAACGGATGGGAGTGGTAGGGGAGCGTCGAACTCTGCAGTGAAGCGCCGGTGGGAACCGTCGTGGAGCGGGTTCGAGTGAGAATCCTGGTATGAGTAGCGAGAGAGGGGTGAGAAACCCCTCCGCCGTAAGCCCAAGGGTTCCTGGGGAAGGCTAATCCCCCCAGGGTGAGTCGGGAGCTAAGGCGAGGCCGAGAGGCGTAGTCGATGCACAGCTGGTTGATATTCCAGCACCACCGTGTCCGCGCCCAACCCAATTTCGAATTCCTAAGGGGCTGGCCTTCGGGCCGAACCGACCGATCCGGAGGCGGGTAGCGAAGAGGGGACGCAGGAGGGTAGGTGAGCCCAGGCGTTGGTTGTCCTGGGGTAAGCGAGTAGGGAGGGGTCTAGGCAAATCCGGACCCCGTTAATCCCGAGACGCGATGCCGAGCCGATTCAGGCGAAGTCACTAATCCCATGCTGCCGAGAAAAGCCTCTAGCGAGCTGGCACGGTGCCCGTACCCCAAACCGACACAGGTGGGCGGGTAGAGAATACCAAGGCGATCGGGAGAACTGTGGTTAAGGAACTCGGCAAATTACCTCCGTAACTTCGGGAGAAGGAGGGCCCCACTAGGGTGAAAGGACTTCGCGTCCTGAGCCTGAGGGGGCCGCAGAAACCAGGGGAAAGCGACTGTTTACTAAAAACACAGGAGCGTGCGAAGTCCTAAGACGATGTATACGCTCTGACGCCTGCCCGGTGCCGGAAGGTTACGGGGAAGGGTTAGCCCTCGGGCGAAGCCCTGAACCTAAGCCCCGGTAAACGGCGGCCGTAAACACCAGTTGCGGCTCCAGTTGGGTAACCGACTGGAACAAACCTTGCTATATGCTGGAAACCCCGTGAATCTGGCGGTACTCATTCACGTCACACCCTGTTTCTAGGGTGCCGGCGTGAGTAGTGACAATCCGTCCAGTGCGGACAATCAGCAGGAAAGGCCTAGTTCCTCGAGCTGGCTGGATCAGATTCCGTGTGACCTGGGTAACTGGGTCGCCGGATTCGTCGATGGAGAGGGAAGCTTCAATGTCCCGATCCGTCGAGAGCGCGATCGTTGATCTTGATTGTTGCGAGATCAGGCGAGTTCGTCCTGCCAGGTCGGCACCTGTCGACATGAGGGAATCGGTGACATCCTCATCCGAGGAGCCCGATGAACCGAGGCGGCGAGCACCGTTATGACGAGAAGTACATTCTCGCCGTATTGAGGGATTGGGAATCCTCAGAGGCCATACGCAAGGCTCCATCTGTGAAGCCAGGTGGATGAAGATATGGTCCACGCCCCATAGCGATATGGGGGATTGCGTGAACTATAACGGTGGAGTTTCAACTCGGCCGTAGGTAAACGCTGGCTGTATGCTGGAACATCCGAGTATCCGGCAGTACTCGTTCACGTCACGTCCATTTGGACTTGATGTGTTCAGTGATAATCCGACCGGTGCGGACAATCAGCAGGAAACCTCCGCAGGAGGGATCCTCAGAGACTGCACGCCAGGCGCGTCGATAGCTACACGGGCACTTACGCCTAGTCGACGTAAAGGTACAGTCCGACCCCTATGGCGACATGGGGAATCAGGCAGAAATGACCTGGCCCGCTTCGCGGGATTCGTTGAAGTGATCGACGTCAACGCGGAGTAACAACGTGCCTAAGGTAGCGAAATTCCTTGTCGGGTAAGTTCCGACCTGCACGAATGGCGTAACGACTTTCCTACTGTCTCAACCACAGACCCGGCGAAATTGAACTACGAGTAAAGATGCTCGTTAGCTGCATCAGGACGGAAAGACCCCGTGGACCTTTACTACAGCTTGATGTTGAGCTTTGGTACGGATTGTGTAGGATAGGTGGGAGTCTTTGAAGCTTCGGCGCCAGCCGAGGTGGAGACAACCTTGAAATACCACCCTTTTCGTGCCGGGGCCCTAACCCAGGTCCGTGATCCGGATCGGGAACAGCGTCAGGTGGGTAGTTTGACTGGGGCGGTCGCCTCCTAAACTGTAACGGAGGCGCCCAAAGGTTCCCTCAGGCTGGTTGGCAATCAGCCGTCGAGTGCAATGGCACAAGGGAGCTTGACTGCGAGACCTACAAGTCAAGCAGGTGCGAAAGCAGGGCATAGTGATCCAGCGGTGGCTTGTGGAAGCGCCGTTGCTCAACGGATAAAAGGTACCCCGGGGATAACAGGCTCATCTTCCCCAAGAGTCCATATCGACGGGAAGGTTTGGCACCTCGATGTCGGCTCGTCGCATCCTGGGGCTGAAGCCGGTCCCAAGGGTTGGGCTGTTCGCCCATTAAAGCGGTACGCGAGCTGGGTTTAGAACGTAGAATGCTGCGTCCCCAGGGAGTAATTCCTGGGTGCTCACCGGCTCATATCGGTGGAACCCTGAACGTCACAACCGAACGTTATGTTCAGGGCAATACCGAGGGAAGGCCAACACACATTGAGAGCGTTAGGACGCGTCCTATGTTGCAGGATTCCTCGACGGCGATGGAAGTATTCACTTCCAACTCGTCCGGCAGAAGGAGTATCGGTTCGGGTATTACATCCGAGCCAGCGTGTCGTTCTCGCAGAGCACCTCAGCTCGTTTCGGCTTGGAGACAATCCAGGGCTTAGTGGGCGGAGGTGGGTACCTGCGGGATCGAGGGACCGGTATGAGTGATCTTGTGATCACAAGTCGGCCCTTACTCCTCAAACTGCTCTCCGCCGTGGAGCCCTACGTGATCTTTAAACGAGAGCACGTTCGGCGCGCACTCCTCTTGCTTCCTCAGCTCGACAGGCTGAGGGACCCAGAAGAGTTCCTGCGACTAGCGCGTGAAGTTGACGCTTTTGCAACCCTAAACTATTCGAAATCGAAGCGGATCTCCGCCGTAGATGTCATGCAACATCTGCGTAGCAAGGGCGTGTTGTGCCCCTGTAACGACTTCCTCGCAAGCAAAAGCGAGGGGATGGCGTCAAGTAGAAACGAATGTCCGATAACCCACGGACGCCATGACACGCCGGCCCCTAGAAATAGGGTGAAGGTATAGTCTGTGCCCGTAGTAATACGGGATTATCACGCGGAGACAGTTCGGTCCCTATCCGATGCAGCCGCAGGAGACCTGAGGAAGGCTGTCCCTAGTACGAGAGGACCGGGACGGACGTAGCTCTCGTGTGCCAGTTGTCCTGCCAAGGGCACGGCTGGTTAGCGACCTACGGATGGGATAAGCGCTGAAAGCATCTAAGCGCGAAGCTCGTTCCAAGATGAGGTCTCCCACAGGATCAACCTGGTAAGGCCCGTGGCTAGATCACCACGTTGATAGGCCGGAGGTGTAAGCACGGCAACGTGTTCAGCCGACCGGTACTAATCGGCCGAGGGCTTGGAGACATTTATGCTCGCGCTCGCTATGGAACGCTCACGGGGTGGCCGGACGGCCGCTCTACCTCCGAGGCCAGCCGGCCTCTGAGAGGAGCAAGGTTTCCGGTGACCATGGCGGTGGGGCAACACCCGTTCCCATTCCGAACACGGCAGTTAAGCCCACCAGCGCCGATGGTACTTGGGGGGAGACTCCCTGGGAGAGTAGGACGTCGCCGGGATATTTCGACAGAGATGGGCCTTCGCGAGAGCGGAGGCCCATCTCCATTTTGGCAGCGCTACCGTTTGAGCGAGGTACCAGTTCTCGGGATTGATGTTCCACGACGGGTCCTGTGGGAGTACACCGTGGAGGTCACTGCGGATTTCGGACAGCTCGCTCACGGGATTCGGTTGCCACACGACGGGTAGCTGTTGGGCCAGGTAGTTCTCCCACGACGTCAGCGGGCCTGAAGTGGAGTAACTCTGCACGATGAGGTGATCGTTGGTCGCATCGCGGTAGCCGCCCACGTTGGCTGCCGCGCTCGAGGACAGGTTCTCCTCACCGGTGGGGTAGTAGTCGGGCGTGTACACCCAGCCGGCGCCCCAATTCTCGAGCTCCCAGGTACAGGTCGGCCCCGGGCTGCAAACCGTGGCATTGCCGATCACCGTGTCGAAGGGAGCCTCGCTCAGCGTCACGTTGATCCCGGCCTGCGCCCACGACGCCCGCTCCAGCTTCATGAGAGTCGCCACCGACGGGTCCCCACTGGCGAATTCCAGGTTGAACGCCAGGCGTGCGCCGGCGGGGATGTCCTTCCCGCATTCGCCGGCGCCGGCCCCGGGACGGGTGCACGTGGTGGTCCCGTTCGGTACCACCTTCCACCCGTGGCTCGTGAGCAGCGTTCTCGCCTTGGACGGGCTGTAGGGGTAGGGATTGTCTTTCTCGAGTCGGGACGCGAACGAGTTGGCCGGGGTGATGGGTACGGGCCCGTAGGTAGGCACAGCGAAGCCCTTGTCGGCGACAATGATGTCGCGGGGCTGGTCGATCAGGGACTGGAAGGCCTGGCGAAAGTAGAGCTGCTTCCAGATGTTTCCGGCGTTGCCGTCGTTCCCGGTGGAGTTGAAGTTCGCGGGGAAATAGTTGACCGACCACGTATAGAGCGGCGCCAGGCGGTAGCCGCCCAGGCGGGGGCTGTATCCGCTCGGTGTGAGTGGGTTGGTGGTCGGCCTGGTGACTTTGCTGAGAGGGAGGTACCCGAAGTTCAAGTGCCCGCCGGAGAGCGCTTTGTATTCGTCGTCGTCGGTCGCGAACGGCACCTCCACGAACTTGGAGAGTGAGGGCTTGTTGGGACCGGAGTAGTCCGCGTTCGGGACGAAACTGGCGTTCCCGGAGGCGTCGATCGACGACAGCTTCCAGGGCCCGTCGACCACCCGCCACAGTGGACTTGCGGCGTACGTCGGCAAGGCGCTGTTGGTGGGCTTGGCGGGGTCGTTGCCCGCCAGTTTCGAAAGGAACGTATAGACGGCGTTGCACTTGGCGTCCGCTCGGCCGAAGGCGGCGGTCGAACAGCCACCTGAGCCGGCCG
The DNA here is from genome assembly GCA_963846125.1 of uncultured Acidimicrobiales bacterium. GTDB lineage: Bacteria > Actinomycetota > Acidimicrobiia > Acidimicrobiales > UBA8190 > Chersky-840. The sequence continues at coordinate 776,764 of CAWJUR010000003.1, read as the reverse complement.
CGGCGCCGGTGGTGCTGATGTCCCATGTCAGCGGAAGGGGCGTGATCTGCGACAGCTGATCGGAGGTGAACCACTGGGGGTTCACCGGGGTGCTCAGCGTGAACGTCAATTGATCCGCGTTGTCGACCTTGACGTCTTTGACGTTGTCCGGGATGAACGAAGGCGTGTAGGCGGCCCAGTTGGCCTTGTCCGCATGCAGAAGGTTCATCCAGAACATGACGTCCTGCGCCGTCACCGTCTCTCCGTCGGACCACTTGTAGGCCTTCAGCTTCACGACGACGGTCGTGTCGCCTCCGGAGTAGACGGGTGTCTCCGCCAGGGAGAGCGAGGCATTGAGCGCGGGCTGTCCCGCCGAGCCGAACCAGTAAAGGGGGCGGTACATGAGGTATTGAAATCGCTTGACGTTGGCCACGGTGAAGTAGGCGAGGTTCATGAAGGGGAAGATGTAGTCGGGCCTGGCGCCGGGGGCCTCGGCCCACGTGGCGGTCCCGCCGGGCTGCTTGATGCCGCCACCGCCACTCGGGGCACTCGGAGCGCTCGTCGTCGACGCCGAAAGCACCGGGGGCGAACTGCACGAGGCGAACGCAGCCGCCGTGATGAGGAGCGAGACTGCCACTGTTGCCGCTCGCGTTCGTCCACCGACCTTCACTATCTCTTCGTCCCTTCCCGTGTCAGTCCTGCCTGGGAACCGATTTCGAAGGTAGCGTGGGGGCATGGTCCGGAGATGGTCCTTTCTTGCACGCAGCGGGGAAGACCGGTGACCACCGTTCTCGAGGTCGACGGCCTCACCACCGAGTTCCGCCTGAAGCATTCGAATGTGGTGGCGGTGGACGACATCTCCTTCCACGTGGACGAAGGCGAATGCGTCGGCGTGGTGGGGGAGTCGGGCTGTGGCAAGACCACGAGCGGGCTGTCCGTCATGCGCCTCCTCCCCCCCGTGGGGCACATCACGAGCGGATCGGTTCGCCTCCTCGGACGGGATCTGGCGCCCCTGTCGGAGAGCGAGATGTGCCTGGTGAGGGGCAACGATATCGGCATGATCTTCCAGGATCCTCTGACGTCGCTCAACCCGACCATGACCATCGGCCGCCAGATCGCCGAGAGCGTCCGCCTCCACCGGGGAGCCTCGAAGGCAGAGGCGCGCGCCCGGGCCCTGGAGGTGCTCGACCTCGTCGACATGCCCCGCCCCCGGGAGCGCCTCGACTCCTACCCCCATCAGCTGTCGGGCGGGTTGCGCCAGCGTGTGATGATCGCCATTGCCCTCGCCTGCGAGCCGAAGCTTCTCATCGCCGATGAGCCCACCACGGCCCTCGACGTCACCATTCAGGCCCAGATCCTCGATCTCATCGACAGCCTCCGTCGGGAGTTGCGGATGGCGGTTGTCCTCATCACCCACGACATGGGAGTGATCGCGGGCCGCACCGACCGCGTGCTCGTGATGTATGCGGGGAAGATCGTCGAGGAGGCCTCGACCCTCGAGATGTTCACGAGCATGCGCCATCGTTACTCGGAGGCACTGCTGGCGTCGGTTCCCAAGGTCGACCAGGACGCGTCGGTGCCCTTGCGGAGCATCGCCGGCCTCCCGCCCGACCTCTCCAAGCCTCTGCACCACTGTCGGTTCGCACCCCGGTGCCGGTTCGCCCACGACAACTGTTGGGAGCTCGAGCCCCCCTTGGTGCGCATCGGCGGGAGCCCGACCCACCTGGCCGCGTGCTTCTATCCGGTGGGCACCGGCGAGGAGCACACTTCGGTGGCGGCTCAAGCCGCCGCAGCCGCCGGCGACCCGGTGTTGGCCGCCGAGGTGGGGCCGGACGGCTCGGTCATCACCCACCAGCGGACGCGTGCCGAACGGCTCGAAGGCCAGGAAGTGCTTCTCGAGGTGGAGGGGCTCGTCAAGGAATTCCCGGTGACCTCAGGGGTGGTGCTGCAGAGAAAGATCGGCAGCGTCAAAGCCGTCTCCAATGTCTCGTTCTCTCTGCGCAAGGGGGAGACCTTCGGCCTCGTCGGTGAGTCGGGCTGTGGCAAGACCACCATCGGGAGGCTGACCGTCGCCCTCGAGCGTGCCGACGCCGGCCGCATCGTCTTCGACGGCAAGGACATTCGCCGCCTTCGGGGCAAGGCGATGCGCGAGCAGCGGCGCGACATGCAACTCATGTTCCAGGACCCCTACGCCTCGCTGGACCCCAGAATGCGGGTGGGAACGATCCTGCGCGAGCCCCTCGTCGTCCAAGGCATCGGCAACTCCGCCCAGCGCAACGAAAAGGTCAGGGCGTTGTTGAACGAGGTCGGCCTCAGCCCGAAATCCGTGGACCTCTACCCGCACGAATTCTCCGGTGGACAACGGCAGCGGATAGGTCTGGCCCGTGCCCTGGCGCTCGAACCGCGCCTGATCGTCGCAGACGAGCCGGTATCGGCTCTCGACGTGTCGATCCAGGCGCAGATCCTGAACCTCTTGAAGGAGCTCCAACTCCGGCACGAGCTCACGTACATCGTGATCTCCCACGACCTCGCCGTGGTGAAATACGTATCCGACACGATCGGCGTCATGTACCTGGGCAAGTTGGTGGAGGTCGGGCCGTCGCAGCACGTCTACGAGCACACCGTCCATCCCTATACGTGGGCCTTGATCGATGCCATTCCTGAGCCCGACGTCGTGCGGGCCCGGTCCAAGCCGGTGGGACACATCAAAGGCGAGCTCCCGTCCGCGCTCAATCCGCCTTCGGGCTGTCGCTTCCGGACGCGCTGCCCTTACGCGCAGGACATCTGCGCGCAGGAGGAACCACCGCTGCGTCCGTTCGGGACGCGCCACCTCGCCGCCTGTCACTTCCCGTTACAGACGCCAACCGGCTCAGCCCCCGTCGACCAGGTTCCGGCCGCAATCGGCTGACGACCGACACTGATGTCCCGGGCGAAGGTCCCGGGCGCACATACCGAGGTGCATGTTCCGGGGTGCATGTTCCGGCCCCCGAGACCGCGGTGGCTCAGCGTTGCTGGAGTCGCACCTCGAGTGAGTCGCGGAGGGCATCGCCGATGAAGTTGAAGGCCACCACCACGAGCACGATGGCGAGGCCCGCCGGGTAGATCTCCCACCAGAAGCCTTGGATGGCGTAGGTGACGCCGTTGGAGAGCATCGACCCCCAGTCGGTCTGGGGAGCCTGAACCCCGAGCCCCAAAAACCCGAGGGCGGCCAAGAACAAAATGGCGTCGGCCACCTGGAAGGTGGCATTCACGATGATGGTGCCGATGGCGTTGGGCAGGATGTGGCGCAACACGATGCGACGCCGGCTGCCGCCCATGACCCGTACCGCCTGCACGTATTCCCGGACACGCAACGTGAGCGTCTCGCCTCGGATGAGCCGGCCCGGGACCAGCCAGGAGACGAACGCGATGACCAGGATCAACACCGTCAACGACGGATGGAAGATCACCGCCAGGACGATCAACAAGAACAAGACCGGGATCGAGAGCAGGGTGTCCACGATGCGCATCATGAGGGCGTCGACCCAACCCCCGAAGAAGCCCGAAACGGCTCCGTACAGCGCTCCCCACGCCGTCCCCAAGATGGCGGCCAACAGCCCGACCACGAGCGAGTTCTTCCCACCGAACATCAATCGGCCCAACATGTCGAACCCGGCGTTGTCGGTGCCCAGCAGGTTCTGGCTGCTGGGCGGGGCATTCGATGCGGTGGACGAGACCAGCGCCTCTTGGGCGTTGGTCTGATTGGTGTGGTAGAAGACGGGCCCCAACCAGCAGAACAGCACCATGAAAACGAACACGGCCAGTCCGATGACGGCGAGCTTGTTCTCGGTGAACACCGACACGATCTGACGGAGCATGCTTCCCGAGGAGACGGCTTCTCCTCCGCTCGGCACCGCACCTTCGGCTGCGGCCAGTCGCTCCGTAGAATCGGCCGGGACGGGGCCGGGCGGCACAGGGAATCCGGGCCCACCCTCGTTCGTAAGCGCGGCGACGACCACGGCGATCCCGAGGTGTCGCGATCCCGGTCCCTATTACCTGGCATAGCGGATCCTCGGATCGACGATGGCGTAGATGATGTCGGCGAGCAGCGATCCGACCACGGTTGCCAGGGTGGCCACGAGGGCGGTCCCGAGGAGAAGCGGGACATCGGTGTTCGTGGCCGCCTGGTAAGTCAGGAGTCCCATGCCTGGAAAGTTGAACACCGTCTCGGTGATGACCGCCCCGCTGACGATGGCGGGGATGGACAAGCCCAGCAGGGTCACGATGGGGATGATGGCGTTTCGCAGCGCATGGCGGAGAAGCACCCGGCGGGGGCCGGCGCCTTTGGCGCGGGCGGTGCGGACGTAGTCCTCGGTCATCGCCTCCATCATCGACGAGCGCATATAGCGGCTGAACGAAGCGATCGTGACGGCGGCCAGCGTGAATTCGGGCAGGACGAGGCCACGAGGGTCCGCCAGGATGGAGCCCACGGTCTGGCCCTGGGGAGCTTCCACCGAGAAGATGTGGATGTCGATGGCGAAGTACAGGATCAGGAGTGTGCCAAGCAGGAACGAAGGCATGCCGTAGCCCACGAAGGTGAGCCCGGTCAGGACGTGGTCGATGGGCTTGTTGCGTCGGACGACCTGAAGGATCCCGAGTGGCACGGCCACGATCAGGGCCAGGGCGGTGGAGATGCCGACGAGCACCAAGGTCTTGGGGAGACGCTGGGTGATCACGGCGGTGACTCCCTGGTTCATCTTGTAGGAGTACCCGAGGTTGTGATGCCAGATCAGCCCTTTGAGGTAGAGGTAAAACTGGACGAATATGCCTTTGAAGTAATTGTTGGTCACGTTGAACTGCCGGATCTGGACTTTCGTGGCCCGAGGCCCGAGCGCGGCGCGGGCCGCCCCTCCGGGGATCACGTGGGTCAGCAAGAAGACGCCCAGTAACACGAGCAAGACGACGATCAGCGCTTGGATAACCCGGCGGACGAGAAAGGCGATCATCTCAGGCGCACGCTAACGCGGAACCGCCCCGACCCACCGCATAAGCGTGGAGCCGGGGCGGTTCTCATGTCAGGGCATGTCCGCTCTCGACGATGGACGGCTACTTCACGAAGTACCAGTTCTCCGGGTTGATCGTCGACAACGGGTTCTGCGGGACGACGCCGCGCAGGTTGTTCTGGGTCTCGGTCAGGGACTGCACCTGGTCGGGGAGATAGATGGCCGGGACGTCCTTCGCCATGAGGTTCTCGTAGTTGGCGAGAGACGCATTGGTGAAGTCGGTCTGCTTGATGAAGTTGTCGGCCTGAGGATTGCTGTAGCTCCCGTAGTTGGCGACGGCCCCCGTGGCGAAGAGCTCCTCACCGGTCGGGTAGATGTCGGGCGAGTACACCCAGCTCCCGGCCCAGTCCTCGAATTCCCACGTGCAGGCGGGGCCGGGGGTGCAGGCGGTGGCGTTCCCGATGACGGTGTCGAAGGTCGACGTGGTCTCGTTGATGTGGATTCCGGCCGACTCCCACGAAGCGATCTCGTCATTGACCGCCTGAGTCTGGCTGGTGATCCCCGTGGCGAACTGCATGTTGAATGTGAGGGGCGTCCCCGCCGGGATCCCCGCACCGCACTCGTTGGCACCGGTGCCCGGTTTCGTGCACGTGTCGGTGCCACCCGCGTTGATCTTCCATCCATGGGAGCTCAGGAGCTTCTCTGCGTTGGACAGACTGTAGGGGTACGGGTTGGTCTTCTCTCCCGAGGACAGGAAGTTCGTGACCGGCAATACCGGCACGGGTCCGTACTCGGGCGCTCCATACCCCTTGAACACCTTGGAGATGATGGCGGGCTGGTCGACCAGCGTCTGCATGGCCTGGCGGAAGTACAGCTGCGAGATGATCTTGCCGGCCGCACCGTTGTTACCCGACGAATTCAGGTTGACGGGGAAGTAGGCGAATTCCCAGCCGTAGTACTCGTTGAGGTAAAAGCCCGAAAGCCGTGGGTCCTGGGCCGCCACCACCTCCGGGTTGGTGGTCGCCTTCGTCACGTTGGCCAATGGCAGGTAGCCGACCTGCAACTTGCCACCGAGCAGCGCGTTGTACTCGGTGGGCTCGTCCGTGAAGGGTGCCTCCACGAACTTGGCCAGCTTGGCCTTGACCGGCCCGGTGTAGGAGGAGTTCGGAGCCATGGTGAGGTTCCCGGTGGCGTCGAACGAAGTCAGGTGCCACGGACCGTCGACCACCTGCCAGATCGGATTGGTGGCGTAGGTGGAGAACGAGTTGTTGGCTGCCTTGGGATTCGAGGGGTTGTAGCCGGCCGAAGTGGCGAGGAAGTCGAACACCTTTGTACATGCTGTATCGGTGGCCTTCGTCCCGTAGGCCCCGCCGTAGCAACCCCCTGACCCGGGGGCGCCACCCTTGGCGGTGATGTCCCAGGCTTTCGGCATCGGCGTGACCTGCGAAAGGTTGTTGTAGGTGTACCAGTTGGTGTTGACCGACCCGCTCAAGGTGAAGGTCACTTCCGTGGGAGTGGTGGCCACGACGTTCGTGACGTCGTCGGGTATGGCCTGGATGCCCGGGACATAAGCGCCGAAGCTGTTCTTCTCGGCGTGCATCATGTTCATCCAGAACACGGTGTCCTGAGCGCTCTGGGTTTCACCGTTGGACCACTTGTAATTGTTTATGTCAATGGTGATGGTCTTCGACCCGTTGGAGTAGACGGGGTTCTTTCCTACCGACAGGGTCAGGTTCAGGTTCGGTGTGGTGCCCTGCCCGAACCAGTACAGCGGCCGGTACATCAGGTATTGGAACTCGGAGATGTTGGCGACGCTGAACAACCCCGGAGGGTCGAAGGGGAAGATGAAGTTGGGCGTGTCGTTGGGCAACTCGGCCCAGGTCGCCGTGCCCCCGCTCTGGGGGGTGCCCCCGGTCGGCACCGTGGTGCCCTTGGCATGGCCGCCCGAAGAAGACGACGGGGTCGGGGTCGACGAGCACGCCGCCAGCAGGAGTGCTGTTGCTGCCAGGACGGCGGCGATGGTGACCATGGTTCGCGTGCTTCTCATGGGGTCTCCCCTTGTCGCAGCGACCGGCACATGCCGGAGGTAACGATGACGTTAACTTTCTGCAACGATCTTCGCGCTGATACCGCTTTTTGCCTATGAGTGATGGCCACACTATGGACAACAGGATCGTGGGAGAGGCTTCGAACCGACCGCTCCGACGTGCGAAAAGCCCCCAACGGGGGTCGGTACACTCGTCACGTGCCCAGGGACGCAGCATCGGGGCGTCCGCGGAGGCCCGACAGTCCCCGTAGCGGGCGTCCGACGTCAGATCGCAGCCGCAGCGCGCCCCCGGGACGGGGAACACCTGTGCGCGGCAGCGGCTCCCCCGGTACCGGGCGGCCCCGTCCGCCGAGTGGATCGCGCAACGAACGCCCTGGTAGAGGTGGAGATCGGCCCGATCGAGGGACCGCCCCCCGCGGTGCCGGGCGCGCCCGGACCGAGGGAGCCGGCAGGGGAGCGAGGGCCGAGCCCCGGGGCGCAGACCGCCCCAGAGCGCCGCGGGCCCGCCGCGACGAGGGCGCGGGAAGGCCCGGGGCGAGACCCCAGGGCAGAGGTGGACAGCGAGCCGCGCCGAAGAGGGGGCACCGCTCAGACGAGGACGCCAGACAGCCGTCGCGCTCTCGCTGGACAGACGGTGATCCGCGGCGCCCCCCGGTGCGCCGTCGCGGTGAAGAGGCGCCACGACACCAGAGAACAACAGAGAGACCACGCCCATCCGACTCGTCCTCTCGACAGCCGCGCCCGGCGAGAACGACAGCGAGAACAACAACAGAGAGACAGCGAGCGCCTCGGACCGAGGGGGAGTGGCCTCGTTCGCCCCGCCCGACCGATCGCAGACCGGCAGACCGCAAGCCCCCGACCGATCGCAGACCGGCAGACCGCAAGCCCCCGACCGATCGCAGACCGGCAGACCGCAAGCCCCCGGCCGACCGCCGACCAGTAGACCGCAGACCGGCAGCACCGCCGCTGCCCGGCGCCGGCCGGGGATGGGGGAGCGTGGCGCGCAAAGGAGCCCGACTGCTCGGGGAGGACGGAGCCCACGGTCCCGACAACGAGCGCGAGACGGCCCGGTCCGACCACGGACATCCGCGCCCGCAGTGGACCGAAGAGGTCTGGGTCTTCGACGGCGTGGCGACCGATGACTCCGACGGCGGCGCGGGCGCGGCGCGATCGCGCCGCGCCCGCAACCCGAGCCGCGTCGCCACCACCGACCGGCGCCCCTCACCGACGGCCGGCAAGTCCGACGAGGCCCTCCCCCACGACGTGGTCGACGAGATCACCGGCGCGGTGGGACGCGCCAAAGCCGGAAAGGTCGCCGATCGCCTCGCCGCGGCGGCGCGCGCCTACGAGCGCGACCGGTATCCCGAAGCGTTGCGCATCACGCGGGAACTCGTCGACCAGGTGCCCGAGTCCGCCGCAGCACGAGAATTGCACGGCCTCATCTGTTACCGACTCAGCAGATGGCGCGAGGCGGTCCGGCATCTCGACGCGGCACGCAAGCTCTCGGGGGGCGACCCCAGCCAGGTGCCGGTGCTCATGGACTGCCACCGCGCCATGGGGCACCACCGTCGCGTCGAGGCCCTGTGGAAAGACCTGCGCGCCTCGTCACCTTCGGCCGACGTGCTCGTCGAAGGCCGGCTCGTGCTGGCCGAGGACCTGGCCGAGGTGGGGAAGCTCGACGAGGCCATCTTGGTGCTCGCCACCGTGGGCGCGGCCCGCAACCTCCGCAATCCCGGTGACCGGCATCTCCGGCAGTGGTACGTGCTGGCGGACCTGTACGAGCGGGCCGGGAACGTCCCTCTGGCCCGGGAGCTCTTCGCCCGCGTGGCCACGGTGGACCCGGAGCTGGCCGACGTCACCGAGCGGCTGCTCGCGTTGGGCACGCCGCGGCGCCGGCAACGACGGGGAGCCGCAGGCGGTCGTCGCTAGCATCGTTGGTATGGCGCCGGCGACCGCTCCCGGAGGTGGGTCGGGTTTCGTCGACCTGCGCAGCGACACGGTCACACGCCCCACCCCCGAGATGCGCCGAGCCATGGCCGACGCCGAGGTGGGCGACGACGGCTATGGCGACGACCCCACCGTCAACAAGCTCGAGGAGACGTTCGCCGAGCGTGTGGGCAAGCCCGCGGCGATGTACGTCCCGTCGGGGACGATGGCGAACCAGGCGGCCCTGCGCGCCCTTTGTCCCCCGGGGAAGCTGGCCATCGCGGGCCGCCGCCAGCACGTCGTCATCTACGAGGCCGCCGCGGTGGCGGCCAACGCCGGCATCCAGATCCATCCCGTGGACGACACCGACGGCACCATCTCCGTGGCCGACATCGCCTGGGCCATCGAGGCCGCGTCGCACCACTACCCCGAGCCCGGCATCGTCTGCATCGAGCAGACCCATATGCCGTCGGGGGGAGTGCCCTGGAGCCTCGCCGCCGTCGAGGCCGTCGTGGAGGCGGCGCGCGGCCTTCCCGTGCACATGGACGGGGCCCGGCTCTTCAACGCCGAGGTCGTCACCGGTGTCACCGCGGCACGGTTCGCGGCCCCGGTGACGACGGTCATGTCGTGTCTGTCCAAGGGCCTGTGCGCGCCGGTGGGCTCGGTGCTGGCCGGCCCCGCCGACGTCATGGAGCAGGCGCGCGTCGAGCGCCTCCGGCTCGGGGGGAGCATGCGCCAGGCCGGGGTGATCGCCGCGGCCGGGCTCGTGGCGCTGGCCACTATGGTGGAGCGCTTGGCCGAGGACCACGCCCGGGCCCAGCGCCTGGCTCAGGCGGTGGCCGACCGGTGGCCCGACGGGGGGTGTGACCCGGGGTCGGTGCCCACCAACATGGTCATCTTCACCCACACCTCCACCGACGCCGTGATCAACCATCTCCATGGCGAGGGCATCCTGGCCGGCACCATCGCCCCCGGCGTCCTGCGGCTCGTCACCCACCACGACGTCGACGACGCCGGCCTCGAGCGCGCCATCAAGGCCGTCGGCACAGCTCCGTAGTCCGGACGCGGCACAGCTCCCCAGTCAGCCGCGCCGGAGTCGGGAGAAGCCAAAACCGGGGCGGTAGGCTCGCGTCCGGACCCAGTGGAACCAGCCGATTCTCCGACAGGAGGCGACACCCGTGGCCAGCAACATCGAGGCGCTCCTCGGCGCCGAGGCGGAGAGCCTCCTCGCCCACAGCTGCAAGGGCGTCACCGCCGACGAGCTGACGCTCCCGGGGCCGGACTACATCGACCGTGTCTTCGTCCAGACCGACCGGCCCATCCCCGTGGTCCGCAACCTGGCCACCGTCTACAACACCGGCCGTCTGGCCGGCACCGGCTACCTGTCGATCCTGCCCGTGGACCAGGGCATCGAGCACTCCGCCGCGGCCAGCTTCGCCAAGAACCCGGCCTACTTCGACCCGGCCAACCTCCTCGAGCTGGCCTTGGCGGGCGGGTGCTCGGCCATCGCCACCACCCTGGGAGGGCTCGGTGCGGTGGCCCGCCGCTACGCCCATCGCATCCCGTTCATCGTCAAGCTCAACCACAACGACTTCCTGCACTACCCCGACCAGTTCGACCAGGTCATGTTCGGCACGGCGCGCCAGGCCGCCGACCTCGGCGCGGTGGGGGTGGGCGCCACCATCTACTTCGGCTCCGAAAACGCCGACCGCCAGATCCAGGAGGTGCGGACCGCGTTCGCCGAGGCGCATGAGCTCGGGATGTTCACCGTCTTGTGGTGCTACCTCCGCAACGCGGCGTTCAAGACCAAAGAGGCCGACTACCACCTGTCCGCCGATCTCACCGGCCAGGCCAACCACATCGGCGTCACCATCGAGGCCGACATCATCAAGCAGAAGCAGCCCGAGAACAACGGCGGCTACCCAGCGCTCAAGTTCGGCAAGACCGACCCGCTCGTCTACGAGCAGCTCACCACGGACAACCCCATCGACCTCACGCGCTGGCAGGTCGTCAATTGCTACGCGGGCCGCATCGGGCTCATCAACTCCGGGGGCGAGTCCAAGGGGGCCGACGACCTCGCCCAGGCGGTGCGCACCGCGGTCATCAACAAGCGGGCGGGCGGCACCGGGCTCATCGTCGGCCGCAAGGCGTTCCAGCGACCCATGGCGGACGGCGTCGAGCTCCTTCACGCCGTTCAGGACGTCTTCCTCGACGCCTCAGTAACGATCGCGTAGGGCCCGCCCGCGTATCACCCGCCCGCGTAGCACCTGCCCGCGAAGGGCCCGCCTCACAGGGGACGCTCGACCAGCACATCGCTCAGCACCGCGTCACCGGCCACGCCGTTGGCTCGGATCTCCTCGGTGAACGTGGTCGACTCTTCGCCTCGGGTCGGTTCGATGGCGGCGCTGAAGTCCCGGGCCTGCAGCGCCGAGCACAGGGCGGCGAGGGGGCGCCTGCCGTCGTCGAAGGCGATGTCGAGGCAACGGGTCACCGCCGTCCCGCCCGGCGCCAGCAGGTTGGCGCCGTCGACGATGAAGCGGGTGGGCAGCTCCAGCCCGGTGGGACCGCCATCGGCGTACGTCACGGCCCGGCCCTCGGCGTCGCGGGGATGGGCGGGCATGAACGGCGGGTTGGAGATGACGAAGTCCGCACAGCCGGGCGCGATCCCCCGGGCCACGTCGGTCATGCAGATCTGCAGCCGGCCTCGTCCGTCTTGGGCGCGGCCGCGGTTGAGCCGGAAGGTGAGGGCCGCCACCGATGCCGACGAGCGCAGCAATTCGGTGGCGATCACCAGTTCGTAGCGGGGGGCCAGCGCGGCGGAGAGGAATCCGGTCCCGGTGCCGAGCTCGACCGCCAGTCGCCCTCCCGAGGCGAGCGGCCAGGCCCGTTCCAGCAGGCCGATGGAGTCCGCCCCGAAGTACGTGACGTCGCCTTGGCCCCTCAGCTGGAGCGGGATGACGACCATGAGAGGCCCGACCACGAGGACGCCGAAGTTCGCCTTCAGCCTGGAGGCATCGCTCCCGGTGCTCTGCAGTGCGTCGGTCCTGACGAATGCCTCGACGCCCTCTTTCCCGAGCGACTGCGCCAGCTCGGCGCCGTCGACCTCCTTGCCCTGCACGAACACCTTGCGGACGACGTCGTGCGGGTCGTCATCGGCCTCGAGCGCGTGGCGCAACCTGTCGAAGGCGAGCAATGCGGCCTCGTCGGCGATGGCGCCGGTGGCGTCGAAGCGGCTCCCGGCCGACACCGTCCACCTGCGAAGGAAACGGTGGCCGGCGAGGCCGAACGGGGGCTTGTCGGCGATCTCCCGCACCACCCGGCGTTCACGGTCGTCGAGGGAGAGCCCGCCCAAGCTGGAATCGTCACCCTGTGCAACGTCGTCTCGGACCGCTTCGTCCTCTATGGCTTCCAATGCCCTGCGGAGCTCTTGTCTCGTCATTGCGTTCCTCGGTCCACCCGGATGAGGAGTGGTGAGCGGCCCCCCGGTCACCGTCGCTGGGGAATCACAAGTAACCGCGCCCGGCCGTGCGCGGGAAACCAGGATTTCTGCCCGAAATAGCGCTGTGGGAGGGCAGAGTTCCCGAAGCGGGTCGGTGACGGCAGTATGCTCGGCTTTGAAGGGTCGGTGCTCGCGCGCCCCGCACCACTGGACGGTTCGGGGGCGGCCGATCCCTAGACAGGGGGCCGCAGGTGTCGACCGCGACACGTCACCAGACCACCGAGCTCGACAGGGTGGTGATCCGGTTCGCCGGCGACTCGGGCGACGGGATGCAGCTGACGGGCACCCAATTCACCTCGGTCAGCTCGGCGTTCGGGAACGACACCGCCACCCTTCCTGACTTCCCGGCGGAGATCCGGGCGCCCGCGGGCACCCTGGCCGGGGTCTCGGCCTTCCAGGTCCACATCTCGGACCACGACATCCTCACCCCCGGCGACCAACCCAGCGTGCTGGTGGCCATGAACCCCGCCGCCCTCAAGACCAACGTGGGGGCGGTCCCTCCCGGCGGCACCGTCATCGTGAACGTCGACGCCTTCGACGAGCGCGCCTTCGAAAAGGCCAACTACACCTCCAATCCCCTCACCGACGGCAGCCTGGTCGCCTACAAGGTGTACGAGGTGCCCATGACCTCGCTCACGATGGAGGTCGCCAAGGCGGCCGGCGTGAAGCCCCGCGACGCCGAGCGGTCCAAGAATTTCTTCGCCCTGGGCCTCGTGAGCTGGCTCTACAGCCGGCCCATCGACGGCACCCTGGCCTGGATCGAGCAGCGCTTCGCGTCGACGCCCATGGTGCTCGACGCCAACACCCGGGCCTTCAAAGCGGGCTACAACTTCGGTGAGACGGCCGAGTTGTTCGAGGTCAACTACCAGGTCCGCCCGGCCGCGCTCGAGCCCGGCGTCTACACCAACATCACAGGCAACACCGCCCTGGCGTGGGGCCTCATCGCCGCCGCGCATCAGGCCAATCTCCCCTTGTTCCTCGGCTCCTACCCGATCACCCCGGCGTCGGACATCCTCCACGAGCTGTCGAAGCACAAGCACTTCGGGGTGCGCACCGTGCAGGCCGAGGACGAGATCGCAGGCGTCGGTGCCGCCATCGGCGCCGCCTTCGGGGGGTCGCTGGGCGTCACCACCACGAGCGGCCCCGGGGCCGACCTCAAGTCGGAGTCCGTGGGCATGGCGGTCAGCCTCGAGCTCCCGCTGCTGGTCATCAACATCCAGCGCGGTGGCCCCTCCACGGGCCTGCCCACCAAGACCGAGCAGTCCGACCTCCTGCACGCCATGTACAGCCGGCACGGCGAGGCGCCGGTGCCCATCGTGGCGCCCATGACGCCGTCGCACTGCTTCGAGGTCGCCATCGAGGCGGCCCGCATCGCGGTGAAGTACCGCACGCCGGTGATCGTGCTCTCCGACGGGTACCTGGCCAACGGGGCCGAGCCGTGGCGGCTGCCCGACCCCGCCACGCTGCCCGACCTGCGCGTGGAGTTCGCCACCGAGACCAACCACACCGAGGAGGACGGCACCCCCGCCTTCTGGCCCTATGTCCGCGACGAGGAGACCCTGGCGCGACCGTGGGCCGTGCCCGGCACGCCCGGGCTCGAGCACCGCATCGGGGCCCTCGAGAAGCAGGACGGCTCGGGCAACGTGTCCTACGACCCGGTGAACCACGAGCACATGGTCCATCTCCGGGCCGCCAAGGTGGCCGGCATCGCCAAGGACATCCCGCTCCTCGAGGTCGACGACCCCGGTGGCATCGGCGCCGCCCCTGTCCTCGTGCTCGGCTGGGGGTCCACCTTCGGGGCCATCGCGGCCGGGGTGCGACGGGTGCGGGCGCGGGGGCTGCCGGTGGCGCACGCGCATCTGGTGCACCTCAACCCCTTCCCGTCCAACCTGGGCGAGGTGCTGCGGGCCTACGACAAGGTGCTCGTCCCCGAGGCGAACCTCGGCCAGCTGGCCAAGATGGTCCGGGCCGACTTCCTCGTGGACGCTCGGACGCTCTCCAAGGTCCAGGGCGTCCCCTTCAAGGCCGCCGAGATCGAAGAGGTCGTGCTCGAGATGCTCGGCGTCACCTCGGGCACCACCATCGACGAAGAGGACGTGGCCAGCTGATGACCGACACCCAGATCCCGGTCACGACGCGCAAGGACTGGACCTCGGACCAGGAGGTCCGGTGGTGCCCGGGGTGCGGTGACTACTCGATCCTGGCCGCGCTGCAGATGCTCATGCCCGACCTCGGGGTGCGCCGGGAGAACACGGTGTTCGTGTCGGGCATCGGGTGTGCGGCGCGCCTGCCGTACTACATGAACACCTACGGGATGCACTCCATCCACGGGCGCGCCCCCGCCATCGCCACCGGATTGGCCGTGACCCGGCCCGACCTCGACGTGTGGGTCATCACCGGCGACGGCGACTCGTTGTCGATCGGCGGGAACCACCTCATCCACGCCCTGCGGCGCAACGTCAAGATCACCATCCTTCTGTTCAACAACCAGATCTACGGCCTGACCAAGGGGCAGTACTCGCCCACGTCGGAACAGGGCAAGGTAACCAAGTCGACCCCGTTCGGGTCGCTCGACACCCCCTTCAACCCCGTCAGCCTGGCGCTCGGCGCCGAGGCCAGCTTCGTGGCGCGCACCCACGACATGGACCGCAAGCACATGCAGGAGATGTTCCGCCGCGCCCACGACCACAACGGCGCCGCCTTCGTCGAGATCTACCAGAACTGCAACGTCTTCAACGACGGCGCCTTCGAGAAGATCACCGCCAAGGACGTCCGCGCCGACAACCTCATCCCGCTCGTGCACGGGGAGCCCATCCGCTTCGGCGCCGAGCAGGAGCACGGGGTGGTCATGGAGCCCGACGGGCGCCTGCGCATCGCCGAGGTGGCCGACGTGGGCGAGGAGAACCTGCTCGTCCACGACGAGCGCCGGGACGAGCCGGGGCTCGCCTTCCAGTTGAGCCGCCTGGCCCGGGGCCCCTACGAGCCCACGCCCATCGGGATCTTCCGCGCCGTGGAGCGCCCCGAGTACGGCGCGGCCATGACCCGCCAGCTGCTCGACGCCAATGAGCGCCGGGGCCCTGGCGACCTCACAAGCCTGCTCGCCTCGGGCGGGACCTGGACCGTCGAGGCCTGAGGGGCCGACTCCGGGCCCGCAACCTGGGCTTCCGGGGCCGTTCTGCGTCGCGCCCGGCGCAGCTCTCAATCGCGCCCGGCGCGGCGCCGATACCTGGGTGGGCACCCGGTCCACCCTGTGGCGGGATGTGGATCGGGAGCCCTCAAGGGGGGGTAGGAACAGGGCGCCCGCGGCGCAGTTCGCAGCCCGTCTCGCTGCGACGAAGGGGGCGCGCCGCGGCGCCCGTGTTCCTCAGTTCTCCGCCCTCTGGCTCGTTCCGGCCTCGAGGGCGCGGAACACCATCCCGGTGCGGGGCTTCGGATAGAAGTAGGTGCTCTTCGGTGGCATCCGCCGGCGGGCGTGCGCCCAGTCCGAGATCTGCTCCACGGTGACCGGCCGTAACAGTAGGGCGGCATCGGCACTCCCGTCGGTGACCGCCTGGACGGCGGCCCGCCAGTCGTGGACATAGGACACCGACGCGTCGGGCACGGCGTCGGTGGCCAGGGCCACCAGGCTCGAGTCGAGGTCCGACCCGGCCTCGGCGTAGGTCTGTTCGCGCGGGGTCAGCAACGACACGCCCCGCCCCGTGACGAGGGCCAGGGCCCCGGACTCGGCCACCGACTCGACGACATGGTGGTCTCCGGGACCGGCGTGCACGATGTCGAACCACCGGCCGAACAACTCGGCCAGGTCGACGTCGGGAGGGACCCCCGACATGGTGCGGTGGATGGGACCGACCGACAGCTGCCCCTCGGTGAGCTCGACCACCAGTGCCATGACCAGGTCGTGGTCCCCAGCGGCGCCGTCGAGCTCGGCTCGCCGCTCGGCCTGGTACGTGAGCGCGGTCTCGTAGCGGTGATGGCCGTCCGCGATCACCACCGGCGCGGCCTCGACGGCGCGCATGACCTCCTCGATGACGCGGGGCGAGTCGAGCACCCACAGCGCATGGATCACCCCGTCGTCGTCGACGGCCTCGGCGTGCGGGGGGCCGTCGGGCTCATAGGCGGACGCCAGCCCGCGCGAAAGTGACAGGCCCCAGATGGGGGAGAGGTTGGCCCGGCACGCCCGCAGCAGGTCGAGACGATCGCTCTTATCCTTCGGGATGGTCTGCTCGTGGGGCAGGATGTCGCCCCCGGGGGGCTCGCATTCGAGCGCGCCGATGACCCCGGTGGTGGACCGGCCGCCGGGCACGGTCATCCGGTACGCGTAGAACGCCGCGCTGTCCTCGGGGGTGAGGACCCCCTCCGCTCGCCAAGTGGCGAAGATCTGGGCCGCCGAGCGGTACCGGTCCAGCCCCGTCCGGGTGTCGGGCACGGGGAGCTCCACGTGGATGGCGTTGGCCCGGTGACGCGCCGCCAACACGGCGCGCTCCTCGGGCCCCACCACGTCGTAGGGAGGGGCGATGACCTTGTCGAGGGGGACGGACCGGTCGTAGCGCAGGCCGGGGAAGGGCCGGAAGCGGGGCATCGGCCTTGCGTAGCACACCGGCGTGAGGCCGGGGGACGACCGGCGTGCCTCGTAGACTGCTGGCCGTGACCGCACCGCCCGAGGACGTCGACCCCGGGGTCGACCGCATCCTCACGGCGCCCAACGTCATCACCCTGCTGCGCTTGGCGTGCGTGCCCGTGTTCGTGTGGCTGCTGTTCGGTGCGCACCACCAGAGCGCGGCGGCGGTGCTGTTGGCGGTGCTGGGCGCGACGGACTGGGTGGACGGGTTCGTCGCCCGGCGCTGGCACCAGGTGTCCACGCTGGGCAAGGTGCTCGACCCCACCGCGGACCGGGTCCTGGTGGGGACGGCGGTGATCTCGGTGATCGTGGTGGGCGCGGTGCCGTTGTGGTTCGGTCTGCTCACGGTGGTGCGCGAGGTCCTCGTGTCAGCCGCGGTGCTGCTGCTGGCCGCCCTCGGTGCGCAGAGGATCGACGTCTTGTGGGTGGGCAAGGCCGGGACCTTCGGGCTCATGTTCGCCTATCCCACGTTTCTCCTGGCCCACGGCCATGCCGGCTGGCAACATCCCATCGAGATCGTGGCGTGGCTGAGCGCGGTTCCGGCCCTGACCCTGGCGTGGATCGCGGCCGCGGCGTACGTCCCGTTGTCGCGTCGCGCGCTCGCCCGAGGCCGCGCGAACCGTATGGCGGCGGGGTAGGGTCGCTCCGGTGCGTGTATGAACACGGTGCTCGCATGAAGGCTGTGATCATGGCGGGCGGCGAAGGCACGCGCCTTCGTCCCCTCACGTCCAACCAACCCAAGCCCATGCTTCCCATGGCCAACCGGCCCATGATGGAGCACGTCGTCAACCTGCTGCGCCAGCACGGTTTCGAGGACATCGTCGTCACAGTGGCGTTCATGGCCAATGCCATCCGCAGCTACTTCGGCGACGGGTCCGAGTTCGGGGTGCGCATGGTCTACGCCACCGAGGAGACGCCGCTCGGCACGGCGGGCTCAGTGCGCAACGCCCGCGACGAGCTCGACGAGCGCTTCGTCGTGATCTCCGGTGACGTGCTCACCGACATCGACCTCACCTCCCTCGTCGCCCACCACTCGTCCAAGGGGGCGCTGGCCACGATCGCGCTCAAAGCGGTGGACAACCCGCTCGAGTTCGGGATCGTCATCACCCGCGACGACGGGTCGATCGAGCGCTTCCTCGAGAAGCCCACCTGGGGCCAGGTCTTCAGCGACACCATCAACACCGGCATCTATGTGCTCGAGCCCGAGATCTTCGACTTCATCCCCGAGGGTCGGGCGGTGGACTTCTCCGAGGAGGTCTTCCCCCAGGTCCTCGAGGCCGAGAAGCCGCTGTTCGGTTACGTGGCGGGGGGTTACTGGGAGGACGTGGGCACCCTCGACGCCTACCTGAGGGCGCATCAGGACATCCTCGACGAGAACGTCGCCGTCCAGGTCAGCGGCTTCTCCCTGCGGCCCGGGGTGTGGCTGGGCAAGGGTGCCGAGCTCGACCCCTCGGCCGAGGTCCGGGGCCCGGTCATCATCGGGGACAACTGCCATATCGGGGCGAACGGCGTCCTGGGCTCGTACTGCGTGATCGGCGCCAACGCCCGCATCGGGGACAACGCCTCGCTGGAGCGCACCGTCATCCACGACAACGCCTTCCTGGGGGCCGGGGTCCGGCTCGACGGCTGCGTGCTGGGGCGCTCCTGTGACCTGCGCCAGGGGGTGCGCTGCGAGGAGGGGGTGGTCCTCGGCGACGAGTCCTTCGTGGGGGCCCACGCTGTGATCAAGTCCGGCGTCAAGGTGTACCCCTTCAAGACGGTGGAGGCCGGCGCGACGGTCAACACCTCGATCGTGTGGGAGTCACGGGGGGCGCGCAACCTGTTCGGGCGGCTCGGCATCACCGGGCTCGCCAACGTCGACATCAGCCCCGAGCTGGTCATGCGACTGTCGATGGCGTGGGCGAGCACCCTCGAGAAGGGCAGCACCATCACCGCGTCGCGCGACACCTCCCGGGCCGCACGCGTGTTGAAGCGGGCCATGATCGTGGGCTGCAACGCGGCGGGCGTGAACGTCGAGGACCTCGAGGTCGCCACCGTGCCCGTGACCCGTTTCCAGGTGCGCTCGGGGCGGAGCCTGGGCGGCATCACCGTCCGCCTCTACGAGCAGGACACCCAGTCGGTCATGATCCGCTTCTTCGACCAGGACGGCATCGACATCGCCGAGCCCGGACAACGCAAGATCGAGCGGTTGTACCACCGAGAGGAGTTTCGGCGGGCGTTGGCTTCGGAGATCGGCGACATCGGCTATGCGCCGCGGGCGCTGGAGCTCTACACCGCCGCGCTCAGTGACACCGTCGACGTCGACGCCATCGCCCGGGCCGGGTTCAAGATGGTGCTCGACTACTCCTTCGGGACCGCCAGCTTCGTCATGCCCAACGTCCTGGCCAAGCTGGGGGCCGAGGTCCTGGTGGTGAACCCGTACGCGGCCACCGCCGCGGTCATGGCCAGCGACACCCGGGCCGCGGCCGGGCACGTGGCCGACCTGGTGCGAGCCTCGGGAGCGCATCTGGGAGCGGTGATCGACCCCGGCGGGGAGAACCTCACCCTGGTCGACGACGAGGGCAAGGTCTTCTCCGACAACCAGACCCTCCTGCTGCTCCTGGACCTGGTGGTGTCGAGGGTCCGGCACGCCAAAGTGGCCCTGCCGGTGTCGACGCCGATGGCGGCCGAGCACATCTGTGCCGAGGCGGGCGCCGAGATCATGTGGACCAAGCTCTCGGCCACCCATCTCATGGAGGTGGCGAGCACCGGCGGTGTCACCTTCGCCGCCAGCCAGATGGGGGGCTTCATCTTCCCCCGCTTCCTGCCCGCCTTCGACGGGGTGGCCACGCTCGTCCATCTTCTCGGCATGTTGGCGCGCACCGACGAACGCCTGTCGAAGCTGGCGAGCCGGCTCCCACCCATTCACATCGTCCACGAAGAGATCGTCACGCCGTGGGAGCAGAAGGGCACCGTCATGCGCACCACGGTGGAGCGGGCCCAGGGTCGCGACGTCGTCCTCGTCGACGGTGTCAAGCTCCCCGAGCCCGACGGGTGGACCTTGGTGGTGCCCGACCCCGAGGAGCCGGTCACCCATGTGTGGGCCGAAGCACCCAGTGAGGCCGAGGCGCGGCGCGCGAGCCCAGGAGCAAGCCATCCGCATCCGCCAGATGATGCAGTGACGACCCGCTGAGGCGTCGCGTCCCGGGCACCCACAAGGCCTTTCCGGTATCGTCCCGCCCATGCAGGTGCCCGACGACCGCCGGTACAGCACCGACCACGAGTGGGCACGGCTCGCCGATGGCAAGGTCCAAGTCGGCATCACCGACTACGCCCAAGACGCGCTCGGTGACGTCGTGTACGTGGACCTCCCCGCGGTGGGGGCCCGGGTGGAGCTGGGAGGCGTGCTCGGTGAGGTCGAGTCGACGAAATCCGTGTCGGAGATCTACGCACCCGTGGCCGGAGAGGTCGTGGCGGTGAACACCGCACTGGCGGATTCTCCCGAGTTGCTCAACACCGACCCCTACGGCGCCGGGTGGATCAGCGAGCTGGTCCCCACCGACGCCGGCGCGCTCGATGCACTGCTGGACGCGGCGCGTTACACCGCGCTGATCTCCGAGTAGTCCGACGTCGGGCGAGCGTCGGACAAGCGTGGGGGACGGGCTAGCGTGGACGGCGTGTTCTGCAACAACTGCGGCCATCGCAACCCTGGCGACGCCAATTTCTGCTCGTCGTGCGGTGCGGTTCTCGGCGCGCCGTCATCGGACACCACGGTGACGCTGCACCCCGTCGACGCCCAGGGCGAAGCGGGCGACGAGGAGCTCAGCGTGACGCTTCCCGACCGCCCCAGTGGTACCGGGCTTCTGGTGGTCAAGCGGGGCCCCAACGCGGGGACGCGTTTCGACCTCGTCACCGACGTGACGCGCGCCGGGCGGCATCCCGAGAGTGACATCTTCCTCGACGACATCACCGTGTCACGACGCCACGCCGAATTCAGCAAGAGCCACGGCGGCTACACGGTGCGTGACGTGGGCTCACTCAATGGGACGTACGTGAACCGCGAGCGGATCGAGGAAGCCGTGCTGGCTTCGGGCGACGAGGTCCAGATCGGGAAGTTCAAACTCGTCTACCTGGCGGCGGCGGACGAGTGAGCCGACGGGGCGCGACACCATGAGCGGGAGGACGTACCTGTCGATCGGGGACGTACTCGCGCTCCTGCGTCAGGAATTCCCCGACGTCACTATCTCCAAGATCCGATTCCTCGAGAGCCAGGGACTGGTCAACCCCGAGCGCACTCCATCGGGCTACCGCAAGTTCTACGAACACGATGTGGAGCGCCTGCGATGGGTGTTGCGCCAGCAGCGTGAGCACTTCCTTCCGCTCAAGGTCATCAAGGGCCGCCTCGAGCAGGAGGGCGCCGAGCCCGGCGACGACAACGGGCGGGCCGGTGCCGGCATGCCCGGGTACGCCGAGCCCGTGCTCGCGGGGCGGGCCTCAGGTCCCGGTGGTCCCCGGGCGGCGGGGCGCGAGCTGCCCGGCTTCGAGCCCCAGGCCGCCGAGCACGCCCGCGGCGTCGACTCCGGACGGGGACGGGCCGCCCCCGCTTCGACCGCATCCGATCTCAGCCGGGGCCGGGGCGTGGTTCCCGCCGCCGCGGCCACCGTGGGTACCGCGTCGCGGGCCGGCGCCTCGACGGGGCCCGCCTCCCGGGACACCGGTGGGGGTGCGGGGACGGGGACCGTGGGCCGGGCGTCCTCGCCCGCCCTGGCACCGACCCGTCCGGGTCGTGCCCCGGTGGCGCCGGGGACGATGCCCGCAGACGTCCGGACGCCGGCGCGGAGCACCGGAGCACGGCCCGGGGCCCCCGAGCCGGTCAAGGTGTCGGGCGGGGCGGCCATGGGCTCGACCGACCTGGGCTCGCGCCACACCCGCGTCGCGCACACGGGAGGGGGCGCCGGGGCCAGGACCGGCCCGGTGGTGGACGAGCGTGACGACGAGCTCGTCGTCGGTGCCTTGGCGGGGGCCACCATGACGACCGAGGAGCTGGCCGAGGGTAGTGGGCTCGACGTGGCCGCGGTGGAGGAGCTCGAGTCCTATGGGTTGTTGTGCGGGCGGCTGGTGGGAGGGGTGCCGTACTACGACGAGGACGACCTCACCGTGGCGCGTGTGGCGGCCGGACTGGCGCGCTACGGCGTGGAAGCCAGACACCTCCGGTTGCACAAACACGCCGCCGAGCGTGAGGCGGGGTTCATCGAGCAGATCGTCCTGCCGCTTCTCAAACAACGTAATCCCGACGCCCGGCAACGGGCACACGAGATCGTGACCGAGCTGACCCAGCTGGGCCAGGCACTGCGGGAGGTGCTCCTGCGCACCACGTTGCGCGACCAGCTGGGCAGGTGACCGAGCGCGACAGGTGAACGAGCGCGGCGGCGCACGAATCCTGCACGACCGCGACGCGCTGGCACGGACGGTGGCCAGACTGGGGGAGGAGTTGTCCGACGCCTACCCCGGCGGCGTGCTCCTGGTGGCGGTGCTCAAGGGCAGCCTGCCGTTCGTCGCCGACCTGGCACGCCGGGTGACGGTCCCGTGCGAGGTCGACTTCCTGGGAATTTCCACCTACACCGAGGGCACGGGCCGGGTCCGGATCGTGAAGGACCTCGACCATGACGTGCACGACCGGAACGTGGTCCTGGTCGAGGACATCGTCGATACCGGCCTCACCTGCACGTACATCCTCGGGGAGCTCCGCCGCCGCGGTCCGGGATCGCTCGAGGTGTGCACATTGTTCGACCGCCGGGTGCGGCGGATCGTCCCGGTCACGGTGCGGTTCTCGGGCTTCGAAGCCGCCGATGACCTGCTCCTCGGATATGGCCTCGATGTGGCCGGTCGCTATCGCAACCTCCCGTTTGTCGCCGCGGGCGACCCTCGGACGCTCGAAACCGACCCCGATGCGTATGTCGCCGCCCTCTACGGGCGGTAAGTTTCAACCATGGTCGAGGTGCGCCTGAGCGCGGTGCGGGTGGACTTGCAGTCCAACACGCCCGTCCTGCTGCTCACCGAGGCCGAGGGGCTCGGCCGGACGCTCCCGATCTTCATCGGTGCGCCCGAGGCGACTGCCATCGCGTTCGCCATCCAAGGTGTGGCCACGCCGCGACCGATGACCCACGATCTGTTCCGCGACGTGGTCGACGCGCTCGGCGCCAGTCTCGAGCGTGTCGTCATCACCGAGTTGCGGTCCGCCACCTACTTCGCCGAGCTGCAACTCAAACGCGGCACCGGAACGTTGAACGTGTCGAGCCGGCCCTCGGACGCGGTGGCCCTGGCCGTGCGCACCGGGAGCCCGTTGTTCGTGGCCGACGAACTGATGGACGCCGAAGGGATCCTGCTTCCCTCCGATGACGAAGACGAGGACGGAGACCCGTCGACACCCGACGAATTGGTGGGGGAGTTCCGCCAGTTCCTCGACACCGTCCGGCCCGAGGACTTCAGCTCCTGAGCACCTCGACACCGCACCGGTCGCGCCGGTGGACGACGGAGCGAGGGGCGCAGACGCGGTCGCGTTCACCGTTGCGGTCGCGTCTACGACTGCGGTCGCGTCCACGACTGCGGGCCCGGCCGGGCATGGTCGTCACCGGTGTGGCCACCGCGTTGGTTCTGGCCGCGTGCTCGTCACACCCGAGCACCACGTCGACGACGGCCACGACACCCTCGACGGGGAGCTCGTCCACGGCGTCGACCACGACGTCCTCTGGCCCGGCCGGACTGGCGTGCGCGGCGCGTGACCTCGTCACGAACATCGTGGGATCCCAGGGAGCGGCGGGCACCTTCGAGCTCACCTTCGGCCTCCACAACACCTCGGGAACGCCGTGTCCCCTCGACGGCTATCCCGGGGCCCAACTCGTCGACACGTCGGGGACCGAGCTCCCCACCCACGTGGTGAGCGGGGGGAGCTATCAATTCACGAGTTTCGCCCCGGCTCCAGTGACCCTGGCGGCGGGTGCCACGGCCTACTTCAACCTCGCCTACTCCGACGTCCCCACCGGGACCGAGACGTCGTGCCCCACAGCGGCGAAGATCCAGGTGACGCCGCCGCACGCGGTGGACCACGACGTCGTGACGATCAACGCCACGGTGTGCGGGGCGGGGACAGTCACCGTCTCGCCGGTGTTCAGCTCGAGCTCGCCTCAGTCCCAGACGACCGCACCGCCACAGCCCTGACGGTCCCGGCGGTGGGGTCAGTGCGGGGGTGCGGCGGCGTCGAGACGGACCAGGAGCCGACCACGCACGCGTGACGCCAGGATGTCGGAGAGGGCGCCGGCCACGCCTTCGAGGGTGACCTCCCCGGCCACGAGATCCTCGAGATGGGCGGGACGAAGGTCCGTGGCCAGCCGGGCCCACACGGCGCGTCGGCGTTCGAGGGGCGTCTGCACCGAGTCGACCCCGAGCAAGGCCACGCCACGCGTGATGAAGGAGTACACCGTGGTCTGCAGGGCGGTGCCGCCGGTGAGCCCGCTGGCGGCGACGGCCGCGCCGTAGCGGAGGGTCTGGAGGATGCGGGCCAGGGTCTCGCCACCGACACAGTCGACGGCGCCGGCCCAGTGCTCGGGGCCGAGCACGCGGCCCCCGGCTTCGTCGAGGTCGTCGCGCCCGATGACGGTGGTGGCGCCGAGTCGTTCGAGCCACGGGTGCTCGTCGGTCTTCCCCGAGCTCGCCACCACTTCGTAGCCGCGCCCCGCCAGCAGGTCGACGGCGAACGATCCCACGCCGCCCGAGGCACCGGTCACGAGCACGGGACCGTCCCCAGGACGTAGGCCGCGCTGCTCGAGCTGGTCGAGGGACAACGCGGCGGTGAACCCGGCGGTGCCGATGGCCATGGCCTGGCGCGCCGAGAGGCCGTCGGGGAGCACCACAGCAGAGCCCGACGCCACGCCGCGCGAAGTGGGCGTACCCACCGTGGCGCGCTACGCCGAGGTCTCCACCGTGCGCGAGGACTTCGGTCCCGACCGCCAATGACGGGTCATCACTCGCCACCACCACACCGGCCAGGTCGACGCCCGGCACGAGCGGCGACGTGCGGGCCACCCGGTTGCCCGGGACGCTGACCATGCCGTCTTTGTAATTGACCGACGACCACGAGACCTCGATGAGCACCTCGCCCGCGGGCAGGTCGTCGAGGCCCAACTCCTCCACCGCGCTCGAGACGTCGTCGTCCTGACGTCGCACCACAAAGGCCGGGAAGCGCTCAACGGGCATGGCCGAAGCCTACGGCTGCGGTGACGCCGGCTCCTTGTCCGCTCATTGTCCGCTTCTAGGGTGGCATCGGCCTACCATGGGGTCATGTCGACCGGCCTCCTCGGGCGGGGTGCCCGGGCGATGGCTTCATGGAGCCCCGTGGAGCGGGATGCCGTGCTCTACGCCGCATCCGCGCTGTTCGCCATCGGAACGGCGCAACTCGCCTCCATC
The DNA here is from genome assembly GCA_963846125.1 of uncultured Acidimicrobiales bacterium. GTDB lineage: Bacteria > Actinomycetota > Acidimicrobiia > Acidimicrobiales > UBA8190 > Chersky-840. The sequence continues at coordinate 751,271 of CAWJUR010000003.1, read as the reverse complement.
AGCCTCTACCAGCAGTGGGGTCGTCTGGCCGTCGGGCCCTATGCGTTCGGCGCGGTGGCATCGGCCGTGGCGGCGCGACGCGCCCGGCGCCGGATCGTGCGTAGCGCCACCACCGGAGCGGGTGGGGGGCCAAGCGCCGGGAACGAGGCGACGGGCCCCGGCGGGACGTCATGGCACTGGACGACGCCGCGCGCCGTGATATTCCTCGTGGTGTTCCTGGGGGCCACGCTGATGCCGTTGTCACTCGAGGTGTTGTGGCGGACCGACACCGGTGGGGGCGGTACCGCGCATGTCCAACCCGAGGTACCCGTGGTGGAACGCGCCGGCGAGGCTTTCGTCAAGGGCAAGGACCCCTATTCGCTCATCAAGCCGCACCAGCACATCAATGTTCCGGCGGGCCAACCGGCCTACGACATCTACAACCCGTACCTTCCGCTCATGTCGTTGTTCGGTGGACCGCGCAGCACCCACGTATCACCTCGTCTCACCGACGCGCGCGTGGCGTTCTCGGTGTTCACGATTCTCATCGTGGTGATCGCGATGGCACTGTGTCGCGGCCCGACGGGTCCGCCGCGTGCTGGCGTTGCAGAGCATGACGGTCTTGCCCACTGCCGCCCTGCCCCTCGCCACGGGGGGTGATGACGTCCCGGTGGCGGCCCTGTTGTTGCTCGCCTTGGTGTTGCTCCAGCGTCGAAGACCGTTGTGGGCCGGTATCACCCTCGGGGTGGCGGCGTCGATGAAGATCACCGCTTGGCCGCTCGCCCTGCTCGCGTTCTGGTGGCGCGCGACAAGAACGGAGCCCGCGGGCGCCGACCGTCGCTGTTCGTCGTGGCCGGCATCGTGGGCGTGATGATCCCGGCCGTGCTTCCCACCGCGACCGAGAACATGTCCGCGTTCATCGAGAACGTCGTGCGCTTCCCTCTCGGACTGGCCGGGATAAAGTCGCCCGCCGCCAGCCCGCTCATCGGCCACTTGATCGTGTCGCTGTTCCCGGGCATCCACCGCGTATTCACGTTGGCCATCGCCGGGGTCGGCGTCCTCGTGCTGGGCTACGTCCTCGTCAAACGGCGCCCCAAGAGCCCGGCTTCCTTGTCGCGCCTCGTAGGATGGGTGATGACCATCGCCATCCTGTTGGCGCCGGCCACGCGGGTCGGGTACCTCCTCTACCCCGTGGACTTCTTCGTGTGGGCATGGCTGTTGCGCAGCGAGGACACCGTCGACCCCGGCCCGGACTTCGCTGACGGCGTCCGCACGCCGGTCCCCGCCGGGGCGCCGGCGGGACGCGAGCCGGACGCCACGGACACCTCGCTCTCCGAAGACGGCACGTCGGAGGGAGCCGAGAGCGACCGGAGCCGCGTGCTCACCGCCGCGCCCGCGAGGCTGGATCAGTCCTGATCCGACACCGAGTACAGCCGTAGCGTGAACGCGGTGGTGCCCGCGGCCGGAGCCGCTGCTCCCGACGTCGGGGTCTGGCCGCCGAAGAAAGTGGGCGACACGGTGACACCGAGGTCCCACTCGTGTCCGTCGCTGGCCGGATGCTGCTCGAGGATCAGGTACTGCGTCCCGGCGGTGCCCGTCGGGCCCTGGCTGAGCCGGCGCCAGTGCAGGGCGGGGAGCTCGGCCCGGAAGAACGAGATGACGTCCTGCTGCGAGGCGGGCACCTCGAGGCGCAACGACCGGTCGTAGGCCTCGACGCCCCGGTCGACGGCTGAGCTGGGCACCGGGGTGGCGTCCTTGGGCACGGCCAGGGCGTTGAGCAGGTCATCGGGGGGTTGGCCCGTGGAGACAATGGCCTTGAGCAGGGGGCGGGCCGGCACGGCGTGGAGCACGGCGCCGCGCGCCGTGGCGATCCTGGTCGGCGCGGCGGTGGGCCGGCTCTGGCTCCCGCTCGCCAGCTCGAGCGCCACGCCCACGATGAACAGGACCAGGATGAGCCCCAACACGATGAGCGCAGGCTTGGTGCTGGGCCCCGGGGGCCGCCGGGGCCACTCGGGCCCGTCTTCGGAGGACGGAGGCCGGTGGCCGTTGCCGCGGCCGGGGCCATCGCCGAGGGCGTCGACGGCGATGGGGGTGGTCGAGGCGGAATCGCGCCCGGTCGGGTCGAAGGCACCGGGGCGGTCGTCGGGGCTGGGCATGGGCTGGGGGCACCACCGGCGAAGGGGTGGCGGGGGCCACGAGAGGTCCGATGCCGGCGATGGCGAGGTCAGTGTACAAGGGGACCCATCGGGGCTCTCGGGCACACGAGCACGGGAGTGTCCGGCCCACCACGTCGGGTAGGCCAGGGTCGTCGCCACTGACTCCTCAGAGTGAAACTACTTATACGAAACGCGTTGACGATCGATTTGCGAGGAGCCTATGGTGTCCCCGACACCGAGGCCCGGAAGGGCCCCGGGGGGGTGGTGCCGCCGACGTTTGCGCCGGTGGCGCCGTGTCTGGGGGGTGACTCGCCCACCTGTTGGGCGTCTACGGGGGGCGCGGGGGCGACGAGCGATCGGCTCGTCGCCCCGCGTCACCTCGCCCGTCTCGTCAGCCCCTGGAACCGCCCGACGCGCCCCAGCCGAAGTGGTCGAGCGGGCCGTGCCCGGCCCCCAGGTGCCACGTTGCGGAGCCGGCCAACGCCGTGGTGACGAACGCCTTGGCCTGGGCGAGGGCGTCTCGCAGCTCGAGCCCACGGGCCAACAGGGCCGCGGTGGCGGCCGACAGGGTGCACCCGGTCCCGTGGTCGTTGTCCGACCGAAGGCGGGGACCGTCGAGAACGTGGACCTCACCGGCGACGAGCACGACATCGGGGGCGTGGTCACCACCGAGATGCCCGCCCTTGACCATCACGGCTCGGGCGCCGGATTGCGCCAGGCGATCCGCGGCGCGCACCATGCCGTCGAGGTCGTCGACAGCGGCGCCGGTGAGCAGGGCGGCCTCGCGCGTGTTGGGAGTGACCACGAGCGCGTGGGGGAGGAGCAGCCGGAAATAAGTGTCGACACCGTCGGCGTCCAGGAGCGGACGGCCCGTCGAGGCGACCAGGACGGGATCGACGACCAGATTGGGCAGGCTCCCCGCCGCGGCGAAGCGCCCGACGGCGGCGACCGTCGCCGACGAAGCCAACATCCCCGTCTTCACCGCCGCGACGGGCAGATCGGCCAACACGGTCTCGATCTGCAGCTCGACGAAGCTCGGGTCGAGGGCCACGACGCCTCGGACCTCGGTGGAGCTCTGGGCGGTGACGGCGGTGACGACACTGGTGCCGAAGACACCGTGCGCGGCGAAGGTCTTCAGATCGGCTTGGAGCCCCGCACCCCCGCCCGAGTCGGAGCCGGCGATCGTCATGGCCACCGGGGGATCCACGGCGCCACCGTAGGTCAGAGGTCGGGCCTGCCCTCCACCGGGCTCGAGGCTTGGGCCAGGTAGCGCCGGGGTATGCGACCGGCCAGGCGCGCCTCGTACCCGGCTTCGACGGCGCTGCGAAAGGCACCCGCCATGCGCGCCGGTTGGCGGGCGCGCGTGATGGCGGTGGCGACCATCACCCCTGCACATCCGAGTTCCATGGCCAGCGCGGCATCCGACGCCGTTCCGATCCCGGCGTCGAGGATCACCGGGACCGACGACCGCTCGGCGATGAGGGCGATGTTGTGAGGGTTGCGGATGCCGAGACCACTGCCGATGGGCGCTCCCAGGGGCATGACCGCCGAGCATCCGGCCTGCTCCAGGCGCCGGGCCAACACGGGGTCGTCGTTGGTGTATGGCAGGACGACAAAGCCCTGATCGCAAAGTTGTTCGGCGGCGTCGAGCAACTCCACCGCGTCGGGGAGCAGCGTGTCCTCGTCCCCGATGACCTCGAGCTTGACCCAGTCGGTGTCGAAGGCCTCGCGGGCGAGCTTGGCGGTAAGGACGGCCTCGGTGGCGGTGAAGCAGCCGGCCGTGTTGGGGAGGACATCGACACCCCGGGCCCGGAGCACGTCGAGGATCCCCCCTCGGGCGCCGGGGTCGAGGCGGCGGACGGCGACCGTGGCGAGGCGCGAGCCCGAGGCCTCCACGATGGCGTCGAGCACTTCGGGGCTCGACACCCCGCCGGTGCCCAGGACGAGACGCGAGCCCAGGGCCCGGCCGGAGATGGAGAAGTCGTCGGCGACGGTGTGCACGTCAGCCTCCCGCTGCCGCGGTCACGATCTCGACAACGTCGTGGGGAGAGAGCACCGTGGTGGCCCATTCGCTTCGGGGCACGACCTCGCGGTTGCGCGCCACGGCGATGCCGTCAGGAGAGGCGCACCACGAGGAGACGAGATCCGCCACCGTGACCCAAGAGGCCATGACGTGCGGCTCGCCGTTCACGACGAGTGCGGTCCCGGTCCCGCTGTCTGATGGTCGGCTGGCACCCACAGAGCCAGCATGGCACCTCGATCACGGGCCGGCGCGCGGCGTGGCGGCGGCGAAGCGCTCGGGCCCGAACGGCGCGAGCTCGGCGGGAGGTTCGTCACCCGCGACGATGGCGCTCACGGCCGCCGCGGTGAGCGGTGCCAACAGGATCCCCTGGCGGTAGTGGCCCGTCGCCACCACCAGGCCGCGGACACCGTCGCCCTCCGCCCGCCCCACGATGGGGGCGTTGTCGGGCGAGCCCGGACGCAGCCCTGCGCTGGCCTCGCCCAGGGTCATCTCGGTGATCCCCGGCACGACCCGGTGGGCGTCGCGCAACAGCTCGTACACCGCGCCGGCGGTCACGGCGGTGTCGAAGCCCCGTTCCTCCACGGTCGCACCGACCACGACGGTGCCGTCCTGGCGGGGGACGACGTACACCGATGACCCGTGCACGATGCCTCGCACCGTCCTGGTGAGCGTCGGGGCGCGCGGGCACGGAAGGAGGCGCAGGATCTGTCCCTTCACGGGTCGCACTGCCGGCACGGCGTGGGCGGGCAGCCCGTCGAGCTGTGCTGACCACGTTCCGGCCGCGAGCACGACGGCGCCGGCGAGAAGCGTGGTTCCTCCCGTCAGCACGATGCCCGACACCGCGCCCGCGGAACATTCGAGAGCCACGGCGCGGGCGCGGTGCACGACGGCCCCCGCGCCGACCGAGGCGTCGAGGAGCGCGCCGACGAGGAGGCGGTTGTCGACCTGGTGGTCGCCCGGAGCCCAGATGGCCCCCCGCACGCCCGGCGCCACGGCCGGCTCCAGCTCCCGGGCGCGGCGACCGGTGAGCCACTGCACGCCCAGGCCGAGGTCACGCTGGAACTCGAACAGCTCATGCGCCCAGGCCCGGTCCCCGTCATCGGCGGCCACGACGAGCGTCCCGGTGGTGCGATACCCGATGGACCGGCCGACGGCCGCGCTGAGCTCGGCCGCGAACGCCGGCCAGCGGCGCGCCGAGGCCAGGGCCAAGGCCAAGAGCGGCTCCTCGCCGTGGTGCACCTCGCTGACCGGAGCGAGCATGCCCGCCGCCGCCCACGAGGCGCCCCGGCCGGGCTCGGGATCCACGACGGCCACCGTCATGCCCCGGCCGGCCATGTGCCAGGCGCAGGCCAGGCCGATGGCACCCCCGCCCACCACGACGACGTCGTAGCGACGGTCAGCGGGCGCCGACGAAGTGCTCGTGACGGGCCGGGAATCCTCGTCGTCGGGCCGGCCGGCCGCACCAGGCTCGCCCGGGTCAGTCACCGGCGTCGGTGCGCAAGTGGCCCGTACACGCGGGGTATCCTAAGGGGGCTGCAGCAGGGCCATCGTCGTCCCAAGCGTCAGCAAGCCACCTCCGCGTGACCGATCACGGAGAGACTCGAGTGACGACAGCCAAGCACCCTGCATCTCCAGGGCATCTGCCAACGCACCCCGGCGCGCCGCTGTACGACCCCGCCTTCGAGCACGACGCCTGCGGGATCGCCATGGTGGCCGATCTGCGGGGACGGCCGAGCCACGGGCTCGTCGCCCAGGCGCTCACCGCCCTCGAGCACCTGGCCCATCGCGGCGCCACCGGGGCCGAGGTGGCCACGGGCGACGGGGCCGGCATCCTCGTCCAGGTGCCGCACCGCTTCCTGGCGGGCTGCGGCTTCGATCTTCCCGAGCGCGGTGGGTACGCGGTCGGGCTCGTGTTCCTGCCCACCGACGCCGACGACGCCGCCAAGGCACAACGACGCATCGCCGAGCTCGCCGCCGAGGAGGGCCTGGCCGTCCTGGGCTGGCGCGACGTCCCGGTGCGGCCCGACGGTCTCGGTGCCTCGGCGCGCCGGGCCATGCCCCACCTGGCCCAGGTGGTGGTGGTCCCCACAGGGGTCCCCGGGGCGGTCGGGACACCCACCGCCGAGGACGCGCTGGTCCTCGACCGGCTTGCCTTCTGTCTGCGCAAGCGCGTCGAGCACGAAGTGCACGGCGTGTATGTGTCCTCACTGTCGGCCCGCACCCTGGTGTACAAGGGGATGCTCACGGGCCATCAACTCAGGGAGCTGTTCCCCGACCTGTCGGACCCGTCCTTCGAGAGCGGGCTCGCCCTCGTGCACTCGCGGTTCTCGACCAACACCTTCCCGTCGTGGCCCCTCGCCCATCCGTATCGCTTCCTGGCCCACAACGGGGAGATCAACACGTTGCGCGGCAACCGGAATTGGATGCGGGCGCGCGAGGCGCTGCTCGCCAGCGATCTCTTTCCCGGTGACCTCGAGCGGCTGTTCCCCATCTGCGATCCCGACGGGAGCGACTCGGCCACATTCGACGAGGTGCTCGAGCTGCTGCACCTCGGGGGGCGGAGCCTGGCCCACGCCGTGCTCATGATGATCCCCGAGGCTTGGGAGAACCACGCCACCATGGACCCGGCGCGCCGGGCCTTCTACCGTTATCACGCCTCGCTCATGGAGCCGTGGGACGGCCCCGCGGGCGTGGTCTTCACCGACGGCACCGTCGTCGGTGGGGTGCTCGACCGCAACGGACTGCGCCCGGCGCGGTACTGGGTCACCGACGACGGCCTGGTGGTCCTGGCCTCGGAAGTGGGGGTGCTCGACATCGACCCCGCCAAGGTGGTGCGCAAGGGCCGCCTCCAGCCCGGCCGGATGTTCCTCGTGGACACCGCCCAGGGCCGGATCGTCGACGACGACGAGATCAAGGCGCAGCTCGCCGCCGCCCATCCCTATGCGCAGTGGCTGGAAGAAGGCCAAGTCACCTTGGGCGACCTCCCGCCCCGGATGATGCTCACGCCGCAGCACGCGTCGGTCGTGACCCATCAGGAGCTGTTCGGCTACACCAACGAGGAGCTGCGCCTCATCCTGGCCCCGATGGCCAGCACCGGTGGCGAAGCGCTCGGGTCGATGGGCCACGATGCCGCCATCGCGGCCTTGAGTGAACGGCCGCGGCTGCTCTTCGACTACTTCACGCAGTTGTTCGCGCAGGTGACGAATCCGCCGCTCGACGCCATCCGTGAGGAGCTCGTCACGTCGAGCCGGTCGAAGCTCGGCCCCGAGGGCAACCTGCTCGAGCCGACCGCGGCGTCATGCCGGCAGATCATTCTGCCCTACCCGGTCATCGACAACGACGAGCTCGCCAAGCTGGCGTACGTCAACGAGCACGGCGAGACGCCGGGGTACCAGGCCTTCGCCATCGACGGGCTCTTCGACCCCACCGGTGGCGGTGACGCCTTGCGCGCCGCCATCGAGGACGTCCGCAAGCGGGTGAGCATCGCCATCGCCCTGGGCTCGAACGTGATCATCCTGTCCGATCGCAACTCCAACGCGCGCCTGGCACCCATTCCCTCGCTCCTGCTCACGGCCGCGGTCCACGAGCATCTCGTGCGGGAGAAGTCGCGCACCCGAGTCGGCCTCGTGGTGGAGTCCGGTGACGCCCGCGAGGTGCATCACATCGCCCTGCTGATCGGGTACGGAGCGTCGGCGGTGAACCCCTACCTCGCCTTCGAGACGATCGACGACGTCATCGCCCACAAGAACGTGCTCGAGGGTGTCTCACCGCGCCAGGCGCGGACCAACTACATCAAGGCGGCGTGCAAGGGCGTCATCAAGATCATGTCCAAGATGGGCGTGTCCACGGTGGCGTCGTACACGGGGGCGCAGATCTTCGAGGTCGTAGGCCTTGCTCGCGACGTTGTCGACGAGTACTTCACCGGCACCGTGAGCCGCATCGGTGGGGTCGGCCTCGACGTGCTCGCCCAGGAGGTCGCGGCCCGTCATCGCCTCGCCCATCTCGATCGCCCGACCGAGCGGGCCCATCGCGAGCTCGAAGGCGGGGGCGAGTACCAGTGGCGACGCGACGGTGAGATCCATCTCTTCAACCCCAAGACGGTCTTCAAGCTGCAGCACGCCACGCGGGCCAAGCGGTACGACATCTTCAAGGAGTACACCAAGCTCGTCGACGACCAGGCGTCCCAGCTGTCGACGCTGCGGGGCCTGCTCCGGTTGCGCGAGGGCCTGCATCCCGCTCTGTCGGTGGACGAGGTGGAGCCGGTGTCGGAGATCGTCAAGCGCTTCGCCACCGGCGCCATGTCGTACGGCTCGATCTCGGCCGAGGCCCACGAGAACCTGGCCATCGCCATGAACCGTCTGGGAGGCAAGTCCAACACGGGCGAGGGCGGCGAGGACGCCGAACGATTCGTCCCCGACGAGAACGGCGACCTCCGTCGCAGTGCCATCAAGCAGGTCGCTTCGGCCCGCTTCGGCGTCACCAGCGAATACCTGGTGAACGCCGACGATCTGCAGATCAAGATCGCCCAGGGCGCCAAGCCCGGCGAAGGGGGCCAGCTCCGCGGGAACAAGGTGTACCCGTGGATCGCCAAGACGCGGTTCTCGACACCGGGCGTCGAGCTCATCTCCCCGCCCCCGCACCACGACATCTACTCCATCGAGGACATCGCCCAGCTCATCCACGACCTGAAGTCGGCGAACCCCCTGGCCCGGGTGCACGTGAAGCTCGTGGCCGAGGTAGGGGTGGGCACGGTCGCGGCGGGGGTGGCCAAGGCCAAGTCCGACGTGGTGCTCATCTCGGGCCACGACGGCGGGACCGGCGCCAGCCCACTGACGTCGATCAAGCATGCCGGGATCCCTTGGGAGCTCGGCCTGGCCGAGACACAGCAGACCCTCATCCTGAACGGGCTACGCGACCGGATCGTGGTGCAGGTCGACGGGCAGCTCAAGACCGGACGCGACGTCATCATCGCGGCGTTGCTCGGGGCCGAGGAATTCGGGTTCGCGACCGCCCCTCTGGTCGTGTCGGGCTGCGTGATGATGCGCGTGTGCCACCTCGACACGTGTCCCGTGGGGATCGCCACCCAGAACCCCGAGTTGCGCAAGCGCTTCACCGGTCAACCCGAGTTCGTGGAGAACTTCTTCGAATTCATCGCGGAGGAGGTGCGCGAGTACCTGGCCGCGCTCGGGCTGACGTCGATCGAAGAGGCGGTCGGGCGTGTCGACCTCCTTGACGCCGTCGAGGCGACGGGGCACTTCAAGGCCAAGGGCCTCGACCTCACGCCCATCCTGGCCCAGCCCGAGGCGGGACCGCCGACGGACCGTCTGTGTCGCCAGGCCCAGGACCACGGCCTGGACCGGGCCCTCGACCATCGCTTCCTCGAGGCGTGTCGGCCCGCCATCGATGACGGAACTGCGGTCGCCCTGGAGTTCCCGATCACCAACGTCGACCGCACGGTCGGGACCCTTCTCGGCTATGAGATCACGTCGCGCCACGGCGGGGCGGGCCTGGCCGACGGCACCATCACCATCACGTTCCGGGGCTCGGCCGGACAGAGTTTCGGCGCCTTCGTCCCCCGGGGTGTGACGCTGCGTCTCATCGGCGATGCCAACGACTACCTGGCCAAAGGATTGTCCGGCGGTCGCATCGTGGTGCGCCCCGACGAGGCTTCTCCCTTTGCGGCCGAGGAGCAGATCATCGCCGGCAACGTCATCCTGTACGGGGCGACCGCCGGGGAGTGTTTCGTGCGGGGCCAGGTGGGGGAGCGCTTCTGCGTGCGCAATTCGGGCGCCACGGCGGTGGTCGAGGGGGTCGGCGATCACGGGTGCGAGTACATGACGGGCGGGCGGGTCGTGGTACTCGGGCCGACGGGGAGGAACTTCGGCGCCGGGATGTCGGGAGGCATCGCCTATGTCTTTGACCCCGGGCGCGACTTCGCCGAGCGCGTCAACTTCGAAATGGTCGACCTCGATCCCCTCGACGAGGAAGACCGCCAGTGGCTGTTCGACATCGTGACCCGCCATCGGGTCGAGACGCAGTCGGCTGTCGCCGACCGGCTGCTGGCGGGGTGGGGGGCGCCCTCGAGGACTTCGTCAAGGTCATGCCGCGCGACTACCGGCGGGTGCGGGAGGCGACGCGACGCGCCATCGACGAGGGTGTGTCGGTCGACGTGGCGGTCATGGCCACCACGCGCGGCTAGCGGACTCGGTCGCGAGCGCATCGATCATGGGAAAGCCCACCGGGTTCTTCGAGTTCGACCGGATGCTGCCGGCACGCCGGCCTGTCCCGGTGAGGCTGCGGGACTGGCGCGAGGTGTACGAGCCGTTCCCCGAGGACGAGGCGGTGCGCCAAGGGGCGCGTTGCATGGACTGCGGCATCCCCTTCTGTCACGAGGGTTGCCCACTCGGCAATCTCATCCCGGAGTGGAACGACCTCGTGTACCGGGGCGACTGGCCCGAGGCCCTCGAGCGGCTGCACGCCACCAACAACTTCCCCGAGTTCACCGGCCGGTTGTGCCCGGCGCCGTGCGAAGGTGCGTGCGTGCTCGGCATCAACGCCGCTCCGGTCACCATCGAGCGCATCGAGTACGAGATCGCCGAGCGGGGCTGGAGCGAAGGTTGGGTGACACCTCAGGTGCCGACGGTGCGCACCGGCAAGTCGGTGGCGGTGGTGGGGTCGGGGCCCGCGGGCCTGGCCTGTGCGCAACAACTGGCCCGGGCCGGCCACAGCGTGGTCGTCTACGAGCGCGCCGAACGACCCGGTGGGCTCCTGCGGTACGGGATCCCCGAGTTCAAGATGGAGAAATCGGTGCTCGACCGACGGCTGGCGCAGATGCGAGCCGAGGGCGTGGAGTTCCGCTGTGCCACGGCGGTGGGCGCGGCTGCTGACGCCTCGACGTCAGAGACGGTAGAGCCCGGACAACGTCGAGGGCTCGGCGCCGCGTCGTCTCCGGAGGTGCGCGTGGTGCCGGCGTCGTCGCTGCGCACCGAGTTCGACGCCGTGGTCCTGGCCGGTGGGGCCACCCTCCCGCGCGATCTCCCCGTGGAGGGGCGCCACCTCGACGGCGTGCACCTGGCCATGGACTACCTCAAGCCCAGCAACCTGGTACGCGAGCGGGCGTTCGAGACGGCGCCCATCACCGCGCACGGCAAGCGCGTGGTGATCATCGGCGGCGGCGACACGGGTGCGGACTGCCTGGGCACCGCGCACCGTCAAGGGGCGTCGTTGGTGCACCAGCTCGAGATCCTGCCCCGACCCCCCGACGCACGGCTCGACGACAACCCCTGGCCGACCTGGCCGCTGATCCTGAGGACCTCGTCCGCGCACGAAGAGGGGGGTGACCGCATCTACAGCGTGACCACCACGCGCTTCGTCGGCGACGGCGACGGTGCCGTGCGCGCCCTGGCCGGCCATCGCGTCGAGGCGCGTATCGAGGACGGTCGCCCGGTGTTCGCGCCGGTGCCCGGCAGCGAGTTCGAATTGCCGTGCGAGCTCGTCCTGTTGGCCATGGGCTTCTTGGGCGCCGAACGCCGTGGTGTGGTGGACGAGCTCGGCCTCGCAGTCGATGCCCGGGGGAGCGTGGCGTGCGATGCTCAGTGGCAGACGAATTGCGAGGGCGTGTTCGTGTGCGGCGACATGACCCGCGGCCAGAGCCTCATCGTGTGGGCCATCGCCGAGGGACGGTCGTGCGCGTCGAGCGTCGACCGCTGGATCATGGGTGACACCGCATTGCCCGCACCTTTGGTGCCGGGCCAACTCGCCCTGCGCTGAGGCGCGGCGCCTTCGGGCCGAACGGTGCTCGTCGAGGCGAAGGTGGCCTCAGGGCGTGGGGCCGCGGTGTGAGGTGGTGCGGACGGCGTCAGGCCGACTGGGCGATGGAACGGTCCCCGTTCTTCGAGGCGGCGTGGACGTCGGGCTCAGCGCTGATGGGCTCGTCGATGTCTTCGATGTCGTCGCCCTCGTCGTCGCGCGCCATGGCCCGGGTGGATCCGTCCGGTGCGGCGGCGGCCAGGTACTTCTGCAGGCGGCCGAGCTCGCTCAAGACGTTGGCCCGGCGCACGGCCAGGTTGTCGATGCTCTGCTGCAGTGCCTCGATCTGGCGGTGGGCATCTTCCATCATCCGGTCGGCCTCGGCCTGGGCGTTGTCGACCGCCGCCGCCTTGACCGCATCTGCCTCCTGATTGGCCTGCTCGCCGACCGCGAGCGCGGCGCGCAAGATCTCCGACGCCTTGTCGCCGACCGCGGCAGTGGCCGCTTCGACGGCGTGCTCGGCCCGGGCCTCGGAGTCGAGGAGCCACTGGTGCAGCCGCTCGACGTATTCGTCGACGGGCCCGCGCTGGTAGCCGCGGAAGCCGACCTCGAATTGCTTAGGACCCTCGCCCTCATGGCTCCGCATTGGAGCTCTCCCTATCGTCGTCGGTGCTTGGTTACGACGCATGGTGCTGGTTCAACCTCATGAAGCGGCCAACGGGACGTCAACATCGACCCAACACGCTCAGGGCCACCACGACACCCACGCCTACCAGGACAACACGGCTGGGCCCACCGGACCCGGAGCCCGGGTCCCCGTCCCCTGTTGGGGTCGCCCTACCCGGTCGGAGCGGGGAGGACGCCGGGCCGGGAGGTGTCGAAGGACCGCTCGAAGACCGCCAGGGACCGGGAGAAGTCCCGGTCCAAGAGATCGTGGTCGCCATCGGGCGCGTCCACGGCGAAGTAGCTCGTGAAGGCCACGTCGTGGGTCGAGACCCACTGGGCCATCTTGGCCACGTAGTAGGGGTCGTCCCCGAGGCCGTGCCCGTCAGAACGGATGGTCACGCCCCATTCGGGGATGACGGCCGGCTTGTCGTGAGCCGTCGCGAACGACGCCAGCCAGCGCAGGCCGTTGGGCTCGGTGAGGTATCGGGGCCACGCCAGTCCCGGGTCCTGGGGGATGCCCCACACCTGGTCGTAGAGATCGAGACCCACGTAGTCGACATAGGCGTCGCCGGGATAGGCGTTCTCGGCGGGCTCAGGCTCGGACCCCGCCGTCGGGTTCCACACGAAGCGGAAGGCGGCTCCCGGCACGATGCGCATCGTGGTCACGATGTTGCGGAAGAAGGCGGCGAAATTGGCGGCCGCGGTCTGGTCCGTGACGGACCACGGATACCACGTGCCGTTGAACTCCCACCCGAGGCGCAAGATGGCATTGCCCTCCCCGTAGTGGACGAGCGTCCGGGCGAGTGTCGCGAACTCATGGTTGTAGTGCCCGGCTGCGCCTTCGGCCATCGTCCCCACCGCATCCCCGTTCCGAGTGGGGAGCATGGGAACACCAAGGACGAGTCGGTAATTGGTCGGCTGCCACGGGGAGAGGAACCGGCTCAGCGGTCTGACGTCCACCATCCCGGCCCATCCGTCGGTGCGGGGCAGGTAGTCCGACGCCAGGCTGGGCATCGTCCCGGTATGGAGGGCGAAGGAGGCGACAGTCCTCGGCTCGCCGGGGCCCGCATAGACGCCGAAGGGGACGGCCCCGGCATTGACCGACGGGATCCGGGGTGATCCGACGGAAAGGCCGCCGCAGGCCGCGCCCGACGCGGCGAGGAGTCCGGTCACAAGCGCCACCACCGACCGCGCCGTCCTGCGTGGCCCCGCTGTCCGCCGGTGGCCTGAGCCTGCCTCGCGGGCGGTTGCTACCCCGCGATCATCGCGATGACAGTGCACGCGACCTTCGGGCCGCTGAGGAGGGCGCAACTCCCCGGCTCGGGTCCGTCGGGGCGAGGTCGACCCACGAAGGTGTCCCGTGGAAATGGGACTTGCATGCGGCCACGACCGTCTCCTCATGTCGGGTGAGTCGCGCGCGAGCGTACCGAAGGCCGTGTCCTTATGGCCCGCGGGATACGACGGGTTTTATGGGCAGGGAGGTGCCCGCGCTCAGAGGCGCGTCGGCCTCAATACCCCGATCCGTGGTCGAGGATCCGCCGCGGATTGTCGACGAGCATCGTGTGGATCTGCTCCTCGCTGACCCCGCGTGCGCGCATGAGCGGCAGGACTTCAGTGCTGATGTGGAGGAAATTCCAATTGGGTTGAGCCTGGCGCAGAAAGTCATCGTCGAACCAGTCCATGTGGCATCCCGCGTCATGGGACAGGACCATGGCCTGGGTCCAACCGCCCTCACACAGTCGGGCCACGGTCTCGACGCGCTGCTCCGTCGGACAGTAGGCATCGACACCGAACCGGTCCATGCCCAGGGTCGATCCGGCCGACAGGAGCTCGCCGAGGTAGTCGAGGTCTGTGCTGTCGCCGCTGTGGCCGATCACGACCCGCGCCAGGTCGACGCCTTCCTCGGTGAACACCCGCTGCTGGTCGAGACCGCGCCGGGTTCGGGTGTCGGTGTGGGTGGAGATGGGGAGGCCGGTGCGCCGATGGACGCGCGCGACGGCGCGCAGGATGCGCTCGACACCGGGCGTGAGCCCCGGCTCGTCGGTGGCGCACTTGAGGATCCCAGGGCGGACGCCGGTCCCGGCGATTCCCTCCTCGATGTCGTGGAGGAAGAACTCGTCGAGCATGTCCACATGTGTTGGGCGGAACGGGGCGCTGCGGTAGTCGAAGTAGTGCGGCAGTTCGTTGTACGTGTACAGGCCAGTGGCGACCACGATGTTCAGGTCGACCTGCGCGGCGACCTCCTGGACGGTCTCGATGTCGCGACCGAGGCCCACCACGGTGAGGTCGACGATGGTGTCGATTCCGGCGGCCTTGAGCTCCTGGAGGCGCTCGACGGCGCTCGCCACCTGTGCGTCGCGGTCCCACCCCGTAGGCCAGTTGGTGGCGACTTCGGGGGAGCGGACGAAGACGTGCTCGTGCATGAGGGTGGTGCCGAGCTGGCCGGCGTCCACCGGACCACGCACCGTGTTGACCTTTCCCATGTGCCCCTCCTCAGGTCGCTGACCGCTACGTGGGCCGGCCGTACCCTAATGGGGCGCCGCGTCAGCCGGCACGGTCGGGCCCGGCGCGCTCGACGGTGATCCGCAACAAGACTCGCTGCTCCTGTGCCATGGCCGAGCGGTACTCGTCCCAGTCGGGGTGCTCGCCCGAGATCTGCCGGTAGTACGCCACCAGGCCTTCCATGGCGTCGGGGAGTGACACCACCTCGACGGGGCCTTCGACCTGGACCGAATTTCCGTAGAAGTTGTCGGTGAACACGATCAACGAGGCGCGCGGACGACGCCGCAGGTTCTTCGTCTTGATCGCCGTCTCCCGGGTCGAGACCAACACCTTGTCGTCATCCACGGCGGCGGCGACCAGAGACAACTGGGGATTGCCATCGGCCCGAGCGGTGGCGAGGACAGCCCGGTGATTGTGAGCTATGAAGTCGAGCGCGGCAGCGGGTTCCATGACGCCGCAGGCTATTGCACGGGGCCCCGGCCCGCACCGAGATGCACCGATATGCTCGGAGAATGCTGAGCACGATGCAAGACGGCCCACTCCTGGTGAGTGGCATCCTCCGTCGGGGCCAGGCGGTATACGGCGACAGCCGTGTGGTCACCGCCCAGGCCGACGGCTACCGGGAGGCGACGTTCACGCAGGTGGCGGCGCGAGCCGAGCAATTGGCGAAAGCCTTGCGCCGGCTCGGCGTGGGTGCCGACGACCGCGTCGGCACCTTCGCCTGGAACAACCAGGAGCACCTCGAGGCGTACCTGGCGGTCCCTTCGATGGGGGCTGTGCTGCACACTCTCAACATCCGTCTTTTTCCCGAGCAGCTGGCGTACGTGGTGAACCACGGCGAGGACAAGGTCGTCATCGTCGACGCCTCGATCGCACCGCTGTTCGCGCGGGTGCGGGACGAGTGCAAGACCGTGGAGCACGTCATCGTGGTGGGGGAGGGTGACACGACGGGACTGGGCGACACCTTGTCGTACGACCGCCTCATCGGAGCCGAGGAGCCCGGATACGTGTGGCCCGAGCTCGACGAACTGCGGGCGGCGTCGATGTGCTACACGAGCGGCACCACCGGAAATCCCAAGGGAGTCGTCTACAGCCACCGCTCGACGTGGTTGCACGCCTATGCGGGGATGAACGTCAATTGCGTGGGCGCCAGCGAACAAGACCGCGTCCTCGTGATCGTGCCCATGTTCCATGCCAACGCATGGGGCATGCCGTACACGGCATTCTTCGCCGGGACCGACCTCATCTTCCCAGAGCGCTACCTCC
Organism: uncultured Acidimicrobiales bacterium; assembly: GCA_963846125.1. GTDB lineage: Bacteria > Actinomycetota > Acidimicrobiia > Acidimicrobiales > UBA8190 > Chersky-840. The sequence goes on along the minus strand of CAWJUR010000003.1, from coordinate 734,930 downwards.
AGGCCGAGCCCCTGGCGCGCATCATCGCCGAACAGCGCCCGACGCTGTCACTCGGGGTTCCCACCATCTGGAACGACCTGCTGCACTACTCGAAGAGCCACGACGTCGACATGTCGTCGCTCCGGCTCCTCACCGTGGGAGGCGCAGCCGTGCCGCGCTCGCTCATGGAGGCCTACCAGGAGCAGTTCGACATCGCCATGATCCAAGGCTGGGGGATGACCGAGACGAGCCCGGTGTGCGCCTTCGGTCGGGCGCCGAAGGGTGTTCCCCCCGAACAGGAGATGGACTGGCGGGCCAAAACGGGTCGCATCATCGCCGGTGTCGAGTTGCGGGTGGTCGACGAGGAGGGCGCGGTGCTCCCCAACGACGGCACGTCTGTCGGCGAATTCGAGGTGCGCGGTCCGTGGGTCACCGGGGCGTACTACGGCGAGCCCACACCTGAGCGGTTCCACGACGGGTGGCTGCGTACCGGGGACGTGGGGAGCCTCGACGGCCGCGGGTTCATGCAGATCTCGGACCGCACCAAAGACGTCATCAAGTCCGGGGGGGAGTGGATCTCGTCGGTCGAGCTCGAGAACGAGGTGATGGCTCACCCCGACGTGTACGAGGCGGCGGTGATCGGGGTTCCCGACGAGCGTTGGGACGAGCGCCCCCTGGTGGTGATCGTGGCCTGCGAGGGTACGCACCCGCAGCCCGAGGAGATACTCGCCTTCCTGTCGGGTCGGGTGGCGAAATGGTGGCTGCCCGAGCGCTGGGCCTTCGCGGATGAGATCCCCAAGACCTCGGTCGGGAAGTTCGACAAGAAGGTCCTGCGCGCCAAGGCTGCCGACGGCGCTCTCGAGATCCACGAGGTCGACCTCCACGCGCACGGCCGCTGACGGGGGAATGGACCTCGACGACGTCGCCGATCGGCTCGAAGCCATCGCCGAGGAGCTCGGCGACCTCGCCTTCGACCGGCTGCGCGAGGCGACGAGTGGGGCGCGCCGCACGGGTACGCCCGACCCTGCCGTCGTGGCCGAGGAGAAGCGCCTCACGCGGGCGCGTCGGGCCGTCGAGAAAGCCGTGTTGGTCCTGCGCAGGTCGCCCTCGTCCGCTGGTGATCCGGACGCGTTCGGCTGACGAGCCGACGCCGGGGACGCGTCAGTCCACGAGCGCGTTCAGGGCGTCGATCAGTTGTCGGAGCCGCCCGTAATGGATCCTGTCGAAGCGCAGGGCCACCCTCGGCAGCTCGACATGGTCCCGACCGGAGCGTTCGGGACCGAGCGGTTTGGTGGGTCGGATGGACCCGCCCGCCACGATGTCGGCGAAGCGCTCGTTGAGATCCGCGAGCTGTTCCCGGGTCGGAGCGACGCGTAGCCGCATCACCAAGAGGTCACCCACCCAGCGGCACGAGTGGTAGTTGCGGTAGAAGCCGAGGAGCTCGGATGCAGCCGCGTCGACATCGGAGGTGATCACGTACAGCGAGCGGTCCTCGGGCGAGATCAACCCGACTGAGGCGACCTCGGTGTCGAGGAAGTGCTGCCATCCCTCCCAGTAGGTGCCCGACGGGACATCCAGGAGCACGAGAGGGGCGGGCTGCGCCTTCCCCGTCTGGAGGAGGGTGAGGAGCTCGAAGGCCTCGTCGAGCGTGCCGAACCCACCCGGGAGCACGGCATAGCCGTCGGACTCCTTGATGAGCATCAGCTTCCGCGTGAAGAAGTACCGCATCTCGACGAGCTTGGGGTCCTGTGCGATGAACTCGTTGGCGCCTTGTTCGTGGGGGAGCCTGATGTTCACCCCGAGCGAGCGCTCTCGTCCCGCGCCTTGCATGCCCGCCGCCATGATCCCGGGGCCCGCGCCGGTCACCACCATCCACCCGTGGCTCGCCATGCGCTCGGCCAGCTGCCGCGCTTGGAGATACAGCGGGTCGTCGGGCAGGGTACGGGCCGAGCCGAAGAAGGTGACCTTCTGCTCCTCGCGAAACGGGCGGAACACACGGAACGCCTCGGCCATCTCGGCCATCGCGGCGCGCGCCAACTTCAGGTCGACGGCGTCAGTGCGCTCCTCGGCCATATGAACCACGGTCCCGATGATCGAGCGGTAGAGGTCGCGTTGCGCGGTGACACCCACCCAGTCCAGCAAGCCGTCGACGAGGTTCTGCTCGCCCGGGTCGAGGCGCTCGGCGGGGGCGAGGTCCTCGAGCCCGGCGGTGTCGGCAGCGAGAGGAGGGACCAGAGAGCTTCCGCCCACGCCGAGGCCCTCGGTGCCCCCTTCGCCGGCCCGGTCACCACCAAAGGTGTCGGCGTCGCCGGAAGTGTCGGCCTCACTGGGAGCGCCGGAAGTGTCGGGAGCGCCCGGATCGCCGGGGCCCGCGCTGCTCACGTCGGACACCTCAGCAGGGGGCAGGCACGCGACCGTAGAGGGTCGTGCGCTGCTCCAGACTCCGGCCCAGGGGCTCGACGAGGGCCTGGAACCCCTCCTCGTCCATGAGCTGTCCGTGGCTCGCCCCCGCAGCGCGTGAGATGTTCTCGTCCATGAGCGTGCCGCCGAGATCGTTCACACCGGCCTGCAACGCCTGGGTGGCGCCGGCCGCGCCCATCTTCACCCAGCTCGCCTGGATGTTGGAGATCCAGCCGCGGTAGGCGATGCGTCCCACGGCGTGCATGAGCAATGTCTCACGGAAGGTCGGGCCTCGGCGCGCCTTGCGCTGGAGGTAGATGGGAGACGCCATGTGCACGAAGGGCAGGGGGACGAACTCGGTGAAGCCGCCGGTCTCGCGTTGCAGAGCACGGGTGCGAACGAGATGCCGGGCCCAGGACCTCGGCCGTTCGATAGAGCCGAACATGATGGTGACGTTGGACCGCAGCCCGATGCTGTGTGCGGCCCGGTGGGCCTCGAGCCATTGCTCGGTGTTGATCTTGTCGGGACACAACACGGCGCGGACCTCGTCGTCGAGGATCTCCGCCGCGGTGCCGGGTAGGGTCGCCAGCCCAGCGTCCTTGAGGCGGCGCAGGTAGTCCACCAGAGGCTCGCCCAGGCGTCGTGCCCCTTCGGTCACCTCCAGGGCGGTGAACCCATGGATGTGGATCCGGTCCGACGCCTCGCGCACGGCCCGGATCACCTCGAGGTAGTAGTCGCCGTCGAATTTCGGGTGGATCCCACCTTGGAGACACACCTCGGTGGCACCGGCATGCTCGGCCTCGATGACGCGCTCGGTGATGTCGCTGAGCTCGAGCAGGTAGGGGGCACCTCGCAGGTTGAGCGACAAGGGCCCCTTGGAGAACGCGCAGAACTTGCACTTGAAGGTGCACACGTTGGTGTAGTTGATGTTGCGGTTGGCCACCCACGTCACGACGTCGCCGACCTCGTCACGTCGCAATTGGTCCGCCACCTCGGCCACGGATCGAACCTCGGGCCCGCGCGCCGAGAACAGCGTCACGATCTGGTCCTCGTCGACTTCCTGGCCCAGGCTCACCCCGGCCAGCACCTCGGCGACCGCTCCACCGGACCGCACGGAGCGCCCCGTTGCCACACCGTCGCCGACCAGGAGAGGCGGTGGCTCCACGCCCCCCGAGCACCACGAGTCTTCGCGTCCGAGGTCCTCGGCATCGGCGTGGTCGAGCACCGGGAAGCGCATGGCGGGGTCGAGCCAGCGTTCGGGGTCCGAGGCGTACTCGGGATAGACGGTGAGGCGTGCCGCCAGAGTCAGGCCGGCCGCCTCGGTGGCGTCGCGCAGGAGGTCGAGAGCGGGCCAGGCACGCTCGGGGTTGACATGGTCGACGGTCACCGGAGACACCCCACCCCAGTCGTCGAGGCCCGAGTCCAGCAGTGGGCGGAGGTCGTCGGAAAGGTTGGGCGGAGCCTGGACATGCACCTCGGCGGGGAGGATCAACCGGGCCACGGCGATGGTCCACCACAGCTCCTCGGGCGGACACGGGGGATGGCCGTGCATGGCCGTTCCCGGCTTGGGGAGGAAGTTCTGGACGATCACCTCCTGGACGTGTCCATAGGCCCGGTGCGCATCGGCGATGGCCGACAGCGTGTGGACACGCTCGGCGCGCGACTCCCCGATCCCGACGAGCACCCCGGTGGTGAAGGGGATGGCCAATTCACCGGCTGCCTCCAATGTGGCGAGTCGTCGCTCGGGGGTCTTGTCGGGCGCGCCCCGGTGACACGCCAGGTCGGGGTCGAGCGATTCGAGCATCATCCCCTGGCTGGCCGAGACACCGCGTAGTCGGGCCAGCTCGTCGTGGCTGAGCGCACCCGCATTGGCGTGGGGGAGGAGCCCGGTCTCGTCGCGCACCAGCGCGCACATGGCAACCAGGTAGTCGACGGTCGAGGTATGTCCATGCTCCTCGAGCCAGGAGCGCGCCGCGGGGTAGCGCTCTTCAGGAGCCTCTCCCAAGGTGAACAGCGCCTCGTGACAGCCCGCTGCCGCGCCGGCACGGGCGACGGCCAACACTTCGGCCGGAGTCATGTACGGGGACCGGACCCGGGCCGGCGGCTTGGCGAAGGTGCAGTAGCCGCAGCGGTCGCGACACAGCATGGTCAGGGGGATGAAGACCTTGGGCGAGTAGGTCACCCGGTTCCCGTGTGTCCGGGCCCGCCGCGCCCGCGCCTCGGCCTGCAGGTCGGAGGTCGTGGCCGCGAGAAGGTCGTCGGGGGCCACGGCGGTCACCTTACCCGTCACCCTCCGCAGGACCGGCCGGTCCCGGGCCCTACACCGCGCCGGGGCCGACCTGGCCCGCAGCTTCGCGGTCGACGAGCCAGACGACCTGGCGCGCCCGCACCTGCGCGGCGGGGAGATCGGCGCCGGCCGACACCGCCGCGAATGCGTCGTGCTTGGCCGCACCCGACACCGTGAACACCACCAGTCGCGCCCGGGCCAGGGCCTCGAGGGTGAGGGTCATGCGTTCGTGCGGGTTGCGGTCGTTGGGGTCGACCGAGCGCACCACGAGCCGTCCCGGTGCCGCCTCGAGGGCGGCGGACTTCGGGAACAACGACGCGGTGTGGCCGTCGGGCCCGAGGCCGAGGTGGACGAGGTCGAAGGCGTCGAGAGCGGAGACGAGCCGCTCGTAGGCCTCGGGGCCCTCCGCACAGGACATGGGGCGGAACGAGCCCACACCGCCGACGGGGTCGATCAGCGCCTCTCGCACCAGTCGTTGGTTGGCGTCGGGATCGTCGGGTGCGACGCACCGCTCGTCTCCCATGTAGATGTCGACCAGGGACCAGTCGATGCGGTCGGTGCCGGCGCGGGCCAGGGCTCCGTAGCAGCGCTGGGCCGTCGGGCCGCCCGACAGCACCATGACGAAGCGAGCCCCGGGGCGCGCCGAGTAGGCGGTCACGACCGTCTCGGCGAAGGCGGTGGCGACGTCCTCGACAACGTCGACGGTGCCCGGTGGGCCGCTCACGGTTCGTGCCACTGGCGCAACTCACGCGACAGCAGCGCGTCGGCTTCCTTGGGCCCCCACGTGCCGGCCGGGTACTGCGACAGGGGCACGCCGTCCTGGCCCCACGCCTCGAGCAACGGGTCGACGATCTGCCAGGCGCGCTCGACCTCGTCGGTCCGGATGAACAGCGTGGCGTCACCGATCATGACGTCGTGCAGGAGCCGCTCGTACCCTCCCGCCGTGGCGCCCGGGAAGGCCTCGGCGTAGCTGAAGTCCATGTCCACCGAGCGCAGGCGGAACGCCTCGCCGGGGACCTTGGCCCCGAAGTAGAGGCAGATCCCCTCGTCGGGCTGGATGCGCATCAACAGCATGTTGGGGCGCAGGTCGCGGGTGAGCTTGCCGCCGAAGGCGAGGTGCGGGACCCGCTGGAATTGCAACACGACCTCGGTGGCCCGCTTGGGGAGGCGCTTGCCGGTGCGGATGTAGATCGGGACCCCGGCCCAGCGCCAGTTGTCGACCGTCAGCCGCAGGGCCACGAAGGTCTCGGTGCGGCTCCTGGGGTCGACGCCCTCTTCCTCGCGGTATCCGACGACAGCGTCGCCGTCGATCTCCCCGGCCGCGTACTGGCCGCGCACGGAGTTGATGACCGCTTCGTCTACGTCGGGGATCATCACGGCCCGCAGGAGCTTCACCTTCTCGTCTCTGATCCCCTGGGCGTCGACGGTGGCGGGGGGCTCCATCAGGGTGAGCGCGAGGACCTGCATGACGTGGTTCTGCACGATGTCTCGCAACGCCCCGGCGGTCTCGTAGAAGCCCCCGCGGTGCTCGACTCCGAGCTCCTCGGCCACCGTGATCTGGATGTGGTCCACGTAGCGGCGGTTCCAGATGGGCTCGAAGATGGCGTTGCCGAAGCGCAACGCCAGGACGTTCTGCACCGTTTCCTTGCCCAGGTAGTGATCGATGCGAAAGATCTGGTCCTCTTCGAAGGCGCGGTGCAGGGCGGCGTCGAGGGCCCGGGCGCTTTCGAGATCGCGGCCGAAGGGCTTCTCGACCACGATGCGGGCGAAGGCTCCTCCCTCGCCCGGGGCGTTGCAGCCGTGCGCGGCCAGCGCGCTGGCCACGTCGCCGAACATCGACGGGATGGTGGCCAGGTAGTAGACGCGGTTGCCGGCCGTGCCGCATTTGGCGTCGGCGTCGTCGAGCACCTTCTTGAGCTTGTCGAAGGTCGGCTTCTCGGCGTACTCGCCCGACACGTAGCGAAAGCGGGCAACCACCTTCTTCCACTCGGGGCCGGCATAGGGCGCGGCGTCGAGCGCCGCCTGCCGGAACTGTTCGTCGGTCCACTTGGTTCGGGCCACCCCCACGACCGTGAATCCGTCGGGAAGCGCCTTGTGCTCGGCTAACGCCGCGATGGCGGGCAGCAGTTTGCGCGACGCCAGGTCGCCGGATGCACCGAACACGACGAGGGCGAGCGGAGGAGGTGGCTCGACGGCGTCGAGGGAGTGGGCGATCTCGACCACGGGCTCCTGATCGTCGATGTCGACTCCCTCGATGACCGCGGTGGTGTCGGGGGTCACGACTTCGACTTCCCGGCTTCGGTGACCACGGCGTGGCCCCCGAATTGGTTCCGCAGCGCGGCGATGAGCCGGTTGGAGTAGGAGTCCTGGTCGCGCGACGCGAAGCGGGCGAAGAGCGAGGTTGTGATGACCGGCGCGGGCACGCCCCGGTCGATGGCCTCGTGTGCGGTCCAGCGTCCTTCGCCGGAGTCCACGACGATGCCTTCGACGTTCTCGAAGCCCGACCCCGGGGCGAGGGCGCGCTCGGCCAGCTCGAGCAGCCAGGAGCGCACCACCGAGCCGTAGCGCCAGATCGACGCGATCTCGTGCAGGTCGAGGGAGAACTCGTCGGCCTTCTGCATGATCTCGAAGCCTTCGCCGTACGCCTGCATGAGCCCGTACTCGATGCCGTTGTGGACCATCTTCACGAAGTGCCCGGCACCGACAGGCCCCACATGCGCATAGCCACCTTCGGGGGCCAGCGCGAGGAAGACGGGCTCGCAGATCGCCACCACGGACTTCTCACCCCCCACCATGAGGCAGTAGCCGTTGGCGAGGCCCCACACCCCACCCGAGGTCCCGGCGTCGACGTATCCGATCCCCTTCTCGGCCAGCGACGCCGCGGTGGGCCCGGCCTCTTTGTAGTTGGAGTTCCCTCCGTCGATGACGGCGTCGCCGCGTTCCATCAGTCCCTTCAGGGTGTCGATGGTGGACGTCGTGGCATCCCCGGCGGGGACCATCACCCAGGCCACCCGGGGGGCATCGAGCTTGGACACCATCTCGGCCAGGGTGGCGGCGGTGTCGGCCCCCTTGGCAGCCACGCCGGCGCGGGCCTGTTCGGACAAGTCGAACGCCACGACCTGATGGCCCTTCTCGATGAGCCGCTGGGTCATGTTCGCACCCATCTTGCCCAGCCCCACCATGCCGATCTTCATGTCGGTCGCCCTTTCGCTGTTCTCGTTCTCATCCCACCGCACCGAGGTCCCCGACCGCCACCCGCAGGACACGCCGTCCGTGGGCGAGGAGGCTGCGATGATCACCGATGGACTGGGCCGCGATCAGCGTCCCGAAGTCATACGGGGCGTCGGGGATCGGCACCACCGGCATCGCGTTGGCGTCGACGATCTGTACGGCCACCACCGTGTCGGGACCACCTTTGTGGAGCTGTCCCGTGGAATGCAGAAAGCGCGGCCCGTACCCGGCCGTGGTGGCGATGCCTCCGAGGTGGTCGCGCACTTTGCGTCGCAACGTCTCCAAGGCGGCGTCCTGTCCGAACGGCACATACGCCTGCAGGGACACGTAGTCGCCCGGTTGCACCGTGGAGCTCAGCCACGCCAGCACCTCGGACGGCGAGGCCGTGTCCACTTCGGGCAACGGGAGTCCGGCCAGGACGTCGTTGGTGTTCTTCTTCGACTCGGCCACGTTGGGCTCGTCGAAGGGATCGATCCCGAGCACGTGACCACACAACGACGTGGCCACCTCCCAGCGGTAGAACTGCTCGCCGAGGTCCGCCGCCCCCGTCAGGTGCAGGGGCACGACATGACGGTCGGCGCCGACCTCGGGCTCGGTGGTGGGGACCGGCACGCAGCCCGTGCCCTGCTTGCCCGTGGACTCGGCGATGAGCTGCTCGACCCACAAGCCGAACGACGCGTACAGCGGAGGGGCGACGATGGTCACCTTGTCGCGCCCGGCGCGGGCGTCCTCGCCCATGGCCATGCCGAGACCCGCCGCCTCCTCCAGATCGGCATCGAGGGCGCGGGCGCACAGCTCGGCCACGTCGTAGCCGATGAGCGCAGCCGGCACCATGCCGAAGTACGACAACACCGAGTACCGGCCGCCGATGTCGGGCGGGTTGGCGAAACAGCGCCGGAAGCCGCGCTCGGTGGCCAGCGCGGCGAGGGGGGTGCCGGGATCGGTGATGGCTGCGTAACGCGACGGGTCGGGCAGTTGCGACCATGCATGGCCGAGCAGAGCGTTGGGCTCGAGGGTGGTGCCCGACTTCGACGACACGAGCACGAAGGCGTCGGACAGGTCGAGCGAGGAGACCGTGACGGGGTGGGTGGTGTCGCACACCACGAGCCGTCGGCGCGTCTGGCCCGGGCCGCCCGGCGTTCCGGTGGCGGTGAGGACCGCCTCGAGCACCGCCGGTCCGAGCGAGGAGCCGCCCATGCCGAGCAGTACCACCGTGGACTGCTCGATTCCCGCCGCCCACGACGTGAGCTCTGCGGCCTCGGCCGCCATGCGGCGGGGGACGTCGAGCCACCCCAGGCGGTTGGCCGACACGTTGCCCGCCGGCCACAGCCCGGCGTCGCGCTCGAGCAGGCGCGGCACGAGCGTCCTGGCGTCGTCGACCACGGGCCGGGCCCTCAGCTACCGGCCGACAGGGCGTTGGCCTTGTCGGACAGCTTCTGGATCAACTCGTCGAAGGACTTGGTGAAGCTCGCCACCCCTTCGTCTTCGAGGGTGCGGGCCACGTCCCCCATGTCGACACCGGCCGCTGCGATGCGTTGCAGGGCGTCCTCGGCGGCGTGGGGATCGGCGTCGACGGTGCGCGCCGTGGTCCCGTGGTCGAGGAAGGCGGCGATGGTGTCGTCGGGCATGGTGTTGACCGTGTCGGGGCCGATGAGGGTGTCGACGTAGACGAGGTCGGGGTAGGCGGGGTTCTTGGTCGAGGTCGACGCCCACAGGGGCCGCTGCACCTTGGCGCCCCGGGCGGCGAGGGCCTCCCAGCGCGCTCCGGAGAACCGCTGCGCGAACAGCGCGTAGGCGCGTTGCGCCTGGGCCACCGCTGCGGTGCCGCGCAATGCCTGGATCTCGGTGGCTCGGCCCGGTGTCTGGGCGGCGAGGGTGTCGAGACGTCGGTCCACCTCGGTGTCGACACGGCTCACGAAGAACGACGCCACGCTGCGCACGGCCGAAAGGTCCGTGACCCCGGTGGCGGCCAGGTCTTCGAGCCCTCCGATGTAGGCCTCGATCACGTCGCCATAGCGCTCCAGGCTGAACAACAAGGTGATGTTGATATTGCGGCCTTCACCGATCATGGCCCGGATGGCGGGCACGCCTTCGGCCGTGGCCGGGATCTTGACGTACAGGTTGGGCTCGGCCACGAGCTCGTGGAAATGGCGCGCCGCGGTGATGGTGCCGTCGGTGTCGTGGGCGAGCGCGGGCGCCACCTCTAGCGACACGAAGCCGTCGACCCCGTCCGACGCGTCGTACACGGGACGCAGGATCGCCAGCGCGTCGCGGATGTCGGTCACGACCAGCTCCCAGTACGCCTCTTCGACACTGCGCGAACCGAGCAGGGCGCCGAATTGCTCGTCGTAGTCGCTGCCTCCCTCGATGGCCTTGGCGAAGATGGTGGGGTTCGACGTCACACCCCGGATGCCTTGTGCCACGAGCTCGGCCAGATGCCCGCCGCGCACATAGTCACGCCGGAGGTTGTCGAGCCACGGGCTCTGGCCCTGCTGCTGGTAGAGGTCGTGCAGCTTGGTCATGGTGCTCCCTTCTGGCCGGGATCGTTGAGAGCCGGGATCGACGGTCTCGACCTCGGACGAACCGGCGGTGCCTGGTGTCAGCGCGTCGCCGGAGTCGCCCGGGCCAGAAGAGCCCGGGCCCGGACGGCCACGTTGTCGGGTGTGTAGCCGAAGTGATCGAGCACTTCCTGGCCCGGCGCGGATGCACCGAAGTGGTCGATGGCGACGACGTCGTCGGCGTAGCGCTCCCAGCCGAACGAGGTGGCCGCCTCGACGGCGAGGCGCCGGATGCCAGGAGGAAGCACCTCGTGTCGGTACGCCTCGGTCTGGAGGGCGAAGAGCTCCCACGACGGCAGCGACACCACCCGGGCCCGCACCGGGCCGTTCGCACCGCCGCCTCCACCTGCGGCCAGCATCTCGGCCGCGGCCACACACACCGAGACCTCCGAGCCGGTGCCGATGAGCACGATGCCGGGGGCCCCGTCCGGGGGGTCGACGAGGACATAGCCACCCCGGGCGACGCCGTCGACGGCCTCGGCGGTGCCGGCGAGGACCGGGACGGACTGGCGCGACAACACCAGGGCGGTGGGCCCGTCGGAGTCCACCGCGATGCGCCAGGCATGGGCGGTCTCGTTGGCGTCGGCGGGTCGGATCACGCGGAGTCCCGGCATGGCGCGCAACGACGCCAGCTGCTCGACGGGTTGATGGGTGGGGCCGTCCTCGCCCAGGCCCACCGAGTCGTGCGTCCACGAGTAGACGACGTGGGACTCCGACAGCGCGGCGAGGCGCACGGCGGGTCGCATGTAGTCGCTGAAGACGAAGAAGGTGCCACCGACGGGAAGCACGCCGCCGTGGCGTGCCATGCCGGTCATGGCCGCGCCCATGGCGTGCTCCCGGATCCCGTAGTGGATCTGGGTGCCTTCGGGGTGCGCGCTGTCCTGGTTGACGGCGTCGGTGAGCTTCACGCCGGTGTTACCGGTGAGATCGGCCGATCCCGCCATCAACCCCGGCACCACGTCGGCGGTGGCGGTGATGCACTCGTTGATGGCCACGCGGGTGGCGACTTTGGTGCCGACCTCGAAGACGGGCAGCTTCTCGGCCCAACCCTCCAGGCCGCCGCCGCGTTGACAGGCGTCCCACGCCGCCTTGTCGCCGTCCCAGGCGTCGAAGCGTGCCTGCCACGCTGATCGCTGCGCCTCACCGCGCCCCAGGCAGCGCCGGTACATGTCGACAACCTCGTCGGGCACCCAGAAGTGCTCGTCGGGGGGAAGGCCGAGGATCGCCTTGGTCTCGCGGATCTCGTCCTCGCCGAGCGGGGTCCCGTGCGCGGCGGCGGTGTCGGTCTTGTGAGGAGACGGCCAGCCGATGTGGCTGCGCAACAGGATCATCGACGGCTTGTCTTCCACGGCCATGGCCCGTCGGAGGGCGGCCTCGAGGGCGTCGGTGTCGTTGGCGACCTCGCCGATGTTGTCGGTGTGCCAGCCATAGGCATCGAAGCGCTCGGCCACGTTGTCGGTGTAGGCCAGCTCGGTAGGGCCGTCGATGGTGATGTGGTTGTCGTCGTAGACGTAGACGAGGCGGCCGAGCCCAAGGTGGCCGGCGAGCGACGCCGCCTCGTGGCTGATCCCCTCCATGAGGTCGCCGTCCCCGCAGAGGACGAAGGTGTGGTGGTCGACGACGTCAGGGCCGAAACGGGCCCGCAGCCAGCGCTCGGCGATGCCCATGCCGACGCCGTTGCCGACCCCTTGGCCGAGCGGTCCGGTGGTCACTTCCACCCCGGCGGTGAGGTGCACCTCGGGATGCCCGGGCGTCTTGCTGCCCCACTGCCGGAACTGCTTGATGTCGTCGAGGGTGAGCCCGTACCCGGTGAGGAAGAGAAAGGAGTACAAGAGGATCGAGGCGTGGCCGTTGGACAGGATGAAACGGTCGCGGTCGGGCCAGCGTGGGTCGGCCGGGTCGTGGCGCATGATGCGGGTGAAGAGCACGTGCGCCAGCGGCGCCAGTGCCATGGCCGTGCCCGAGTGCCCCGAATCAGCTTTCTGCGGAGCGTCCATGGCCAGGCCCCGTATGACGTTGATCCCGAGCTGTTCGAGCTCCGCTTCGGTCACGACGAGAACCGTACCCGCTCGTTCGGGGGCGCCGATCAGGCGCTCACGCGGGCCCCGGGGCCACGTCGGGATGGCCCGAGCGATCACGCAGCAGCGCCACCGACGCAGTGAACCCGTGCACGAAATTTCGCCCTCCCACGGGGCCGAGCTCCCCGGCCGCGAAGAAGCCCGCCATCGGCACCGCGCCGAGGTGTTCCGACAGGACCCGCACGTCGTGGTGCGGGGCACCGAACAGCCGCGTGCCCCTGCCGTTGCAGGTGAACACGAGAGCGGCATCGGCCCGGCACGCCGCCACCAGCGCGTGGAGGTCTTCGTCGGCCGTCGCCGCGTCTCGGAGATGGAATTGCACGGTGGTGCCCAGTGCCATGGCGTCCCCCACGGCGATGGCACCCGAGGAGCGGTCTGCTCCCACCACGTTGCGCACCAGGAAGTCACCGCGGCCGAAGTGCTCCTGGTGCTCGTCGATGACCCGTCCGAGGTGGAGGCCGCCTGTCTCGAGCAGGACGACCTCCTCCTCGCTGAGCGAGTCGCGGGCTTGGCTCAGGACCTGCTCGAGGGCGGGACGCCCGGCGAGCTCGTAGATGAGGTTGTGTTCGGCCCTCGTCACCGCCAGGGGGTCACCGAAGGGCCGGCATCCCTGGGACACGAGGGTGGCGACTTCGGCGCCGGGCCCGAGGAACGCCCCCACGGCGCCGCCGGTGCGGACCCGGGTGCCGAGGGCGAGGCGGTTGCCACCCGGGCCACGCGCCGCCGAAGCCATGCCCCCCACCACCCGCAGGCCGGGGTGGTTGGCGTCCACCCAGGCCAGGAACGACTCCGCCGGGAAGCTGTAGGGGTCACCCACGAGGACGAGCGCCTCGGGGGTGAAAGGGATCTCGGCGGGCCAGCCCCGCAGCACCAGCCCGTCTCCCGAGTCCGACGGCAGGGCGTCGAGCTCCAGCGGCACGAGGGGGCCGACGTGCCCCGCGAACAGGGTGACGGCCGCGTCCTGCTCCACCTCGCGATGCGGTCCGAGCACCGACTCCGCCGCGCACCCCAGCGCCACCAGGGGGTGGAGCACTTCCTCGACGGTGCGCATGACGTCTTCGAGCGCGCCGGCATGGGGCGGCGTCACGAACACCGTGGCGAAGTCCGGCCGTTCGCCGATGCTCTCGAGCACGGCGCCGGTGACCTCGCCCACGGCGTGGGCGGTGAGCGGGTGCTCGCTCATGGCGGCCGCGAAGGGCATCGAGCCCGACCCTATCGCCGGGTGCTTGTCCTCAGGGCCCGGCCGGGGCCTCGACCGGGCGCTCATCCGGGGCCGACCACGCCCGTAGCCCGGCCACCCATACCGACACCACCCGCCACCCCCCGTCGCCGGCCGCCTGCAGCGCCACGAGGTCGGCGCGCCGGCCCGGCGCCAGCGCACCGCGGTCGTCGAGCCCGAGCAATCGGGCCGGCGTCGTGCTGGCCGCCTGCACGGCGTCGGCGAGCGTGACACCGCTGTGGAACACGACGTTCGAGACGGCGCGCTCCATCGTCAGCGCCGACCCCGCCAAGGTCCCGTCGGCGAGGCGTGGTGGGCCCGGTGCAGGTGGCGACGCGGATCCCGTTGTCGGCGGCGACGGGGACGGCGCCATCGAGGTCGCCACCGCGTCGGTGACCAGAGCGACACTCCGCGACGTCTTGGCGGTGAACGCCATGCGCAGGAACACGGGGTGGGTGTGCACGAGGTCGGCGATGAGTGACACCGACAGGCGGTCGTCGGCCAGCGCCGCCCCGAGCAGCCCCGGAGCGCGCTGGTGCAGCGGCCCCATGGCGTTGCCCAGGTGGGTGACGAGCCGGGCCCCGGCGTCGGTGGCCTCCCGGGCGACCTCGGCCGTGCAGGCCGAATGGCCGAGGGATACGAGCACGCCTTGCGCGCTCAGTGCCGCGATGGCGTCGAAGGCGCCGGGCAGCTCCGGGGCGAGGGTGAGGATCCGGACCCGGTCGCCGAGGCTCTCGAGCCAGCGACGGTCCACCTCGTCGCGCACGAATTCGGGGCGATGGGCGCCGCCTACGCCCAGGAAGGGCCCTTCGAGATGGGCGCCGGCGATCTCGGGCCGGGCCCCGGGGCGGCGCGCCGCCGCAGCCGCAATTCGGGCCAGAGAGGCCTCGAGGGCGTCGAGCGGTGCGGTCACGATCGTCGGGCACCACGTGGTGACACCCTGGGCCAGCAGCGCCTCGTCGATGGTGTCCCACTGCTCCTCGGTGGCGACGGCCACGTCGACGGTGCCGATCCCGTTGACCTGGAGGTCGACGAAGCCCGGCACGAGGATCACGTCGGGCACGGCGCCGGTGGCGGGCCGGACGTCGGTGATCGTGGCGCCCTCGATCACCACCTCGGCGTGGGCCACGGGCCCGACCGGTGTGATCACGGTGGCCGCCCCGACGACGGTGGCCTCCCCGATGACCGCGTTCACCCCGACGACGGCGTTCGCCCCGGCGTCGGTGCCGGTGGTGTCGGTTCGTGGCCTGGGCACGCGGGTCGTACGGTATCTCCGTGGCCGATCCCCAGGTGCAGGTGCCGCCCAACTGCGACCTCACCCTGGGCATGGTGTGCGTGGACAAGTCGAAGCCCGGCACGACGGTGTGGCAGATGCCCGCCGACGAGCGCTTCACCAACCCGGTGGGGATCATCCAGGGTGGGTTCCTCGCCGCGTGCTGTGACTCGGCCATGGGAGCGGCCACCGTGACGTGGGCCAAGGGGCGCAAGGTCTTCTCCGCCAACGCCGAGATGAAGGTCAGCTTCCTCGCTCCGGTGCGCCCCGGGGGCACGCTCACCTGCACGTCCACCGTGATCTCGGGCGGCAACCGGGTGGCGTTCGTCGAGGCTGAGCTGACCGACGGCGAGGGTCGCCTCGTGGCCAAGGCCAGCTCCACCTACATCCTCTCCCCCCGTGGGTAGAGGGTGCGATGCTTGCAGCGCTGCACCGGGGCGGGGGAGGATGGCGCCCCTCAGAGGAGGGTCGGTTGGCACGTGACGGAGAGCGGTCGGGGCGTGGCGCCGGCCTGACCGCGGCTGGTGGCGACTTCTTCCATCTCGTCATCGACTACGCCAAGCAGGAGACCCTCGGGCCCCTCAAGAGCCTCGGGCGCTTCCTGGTCTTCGGCCTCGTCGGGTCCATCGCCATCACCGCCGGGGCCGTCCTGCTCCTGCTGGCGGTGCTGCGGGCCCTGCAGACCGAGACGGGGTCGTCCTTCTCGGGCCATCTCAGCTGGTTGCCGTACCTGATCGTGGCTGCGGTCGCGATAGCGGTGATGGGCCTGGCAGCATGGCGTATTACCAAGGGGCCGGGCACCAAGAAGCGCCGCACCGGCGAAGCACGGCCCGATGGCAAGGGGAGTTGACGATGGCGATGACGGCGAAGATCAGCCGCGATGACCTCGAGAACAAGCTCCGCGAGATGTCGGGGGGCGTAGAGGATACCGTCGAAGCGGCCCGGCCCACCGTGATCAGTTCGGCCGTGGCGGGCGTGCTGCTGGTGGCGTTGGTGGCTTATCTGCTCGGTCGCCGGCGTGGTCGGTCCCGCTCCGCCGTCATCGAGATCCGCAAGGTCTGACCGGGCCCGTGGACCGGATCCTGGGCTTCCTCGTGTCGCGCTCGATGCGACGGGGGCGCGGGGAGAGCCCATCTGGTTGGCGGTGGCGGGAGCGGCCTGGATGGTGCGACGCACTTTGAAGAGTCGCGACAAGAACAACGTGGCCTGGAGTGGGCGGGTCGAGCCCGGCCAGCGGCTCGTGATCGCTGTCGGCGACCGCTCCACGCCCGCACCGTCGACCGGCGGGGAGTGACGCGCCAGGCCGAGACGCCCGCGGGCCGATTGTCGGCCGGGGAGCGCGTCTTGCTCGTCGACCCCAAGGAGCGGCGGTATCTGGTCACGCTGCACCCGGGCGGGTTCTTCCACACCCACTCCGGCATCGTCGCCCACGATGACGTGATCGGGCGGCCCGAGGGGTCCACGATCGGGGCGTCGACGGGCCGTCGCTTCGTGGTGCTGCGCCCCACGCTCGCCGACGTGGTGCTCAAGATGCCGCGCGGCGCGGAGGTCATCTACCCCAAGGACCTCGGCGCCATCCTCATCGCGGCCGACATCGGCCCGGGCATGCGTGTGCTCGAGGCGGGTGTCGGGTCTGGTGCGCTGTCGATGGCGTTGCTGCGCGCCGGGGCGGACGTGGTGGGTTACGAGGTGCGCGCCGACTTCGCGGCGGGGGCGCGTGCCAACGTCGCGGCGTGGGCGGGCCCTGCCACCACCTATCGCGTGGAGGAGCGCGACGTGTACCAGGGGATCGAGGAGCGCGACCTCGATCGTGTCGTGCTCGACCTGCCCGAGCCGTGGCGTGCCCTCGGTCCTGCGTCTGTGGCCATGCGACCGGGTGGGATCCTCCTCGCCTACCTGCCGTCGATCACGCAGGTGGCCTCACTGCGGGCCGCCATGGTGTCGAAGTCGTTCGGGATGGCGGAGACTTTCGAGGTGTTGCGACGCACGTGGCATGTCGAGGAACGCTCGGTGCGGCCCGACCACCGCATGGTGGCCCACACCGGGTTCATCACGACGGCGAGGCTGCTCGTGCCGACAGCGGAAGCGGAGCCGTCACCTGAAGCGGAGCCGTTGCCTGAAGCGGAGCTGTCAGATGAAGCGCAACGGGAGCTGTGAGGCGGGTTCAGCCCTGCTCGATGAAGATGCACTCCCCGGGGCATTCCTCGGCCGCCTCGGTCACGGCGTCCTCGAGGTCGTCGGGGACGAGGGCGAGGCCGGCCGAGCCACCGGGCTCGTTCTTGACCTGGTCTCCCTCTTTGACATAGGCGAGGCCGTCGTCGAGCAACGTGAAGACCGCCGGCGCGATCTCTTCACACAGGCCATCGCCGGTGCACAGATCCTGGTCGATCCAGACCTTCATGAGCTCGTTCTCGCCTTTTCTCGGGTCTCGTTCTCGGGTAGTCGGTCGACGCCTTCGGAAAGTAACGATGCACGGTTCGCGGTGTCAATTGACCGCTCATCGGACCGGCCACCTTTGCAAACCTGAGCGCCACCGGACGTGCCGGCCCACCCCGTTGTCACTCGGACAAAGAGTCTACCGGGGCGTCGACCGGATTCCCCCCTTCCTTGAGCGTCAATTTGGCCCCAGGGCCGGTGTAGGGTCGCAAGAGAGGCGCCCGGAGACAAGCCCAGGAGGTGGTTCCGACGGCCGAGCCGGAAGAGGAACGACAGCTGGCGCTGCGCGAAGAGCTCGATCGTTTGCGCGAACGCTGCCTACAGGCCGACGAGGAAGTCGCCGTCCTGCGCCGACGCCTGTCGGAGGGGCCCGGCCGCGTCCAGTCGCTCGAGGAGCGCCTGCTCGAGACCAAGGGCCAGCTGGCCCAGGCGGTGTCGCAGAACGAGAAGCTGACCTACACCCTGCAACAGGCGAAGGAACACATCGCCGCGCTGCGGGAGGAGGTCGACAAGCTCACCCAACCCCCGAGCGCGTACGGGACGTTCCTGCACGCCAATGACGACGGGACCGTCGACGTCTTCTCCGGTGGCCGCAAGATGCGCGTGGCCGTGCATCCCGAGATCGACGGGGTGGAGCTGCGCCGGGGCCAAGAGGTCGTCCTCAACGAGTCGCTCAACGTCATCCTGGCGCGCGAGGGCGAGGACTCCGGCGAGGTCGTCACCTTGAAAGAGCTCCTCGAAGACGGCCGGCGAGCCATCGTCTACGCCCGCGCCGACGAGGAGCGTGTGGTCGAGCTCTCCCACGACCTCCTCGGCGTGCACCTGCGCGCCGGTGACGCCGTGCTCATGGAGACGCGCTCGCAGTTGCTGGTGGAGAAGCTGCCCCGGCCCGAGGTCGAGGAGCTCGTGCTCGAGGAGGTGCCCGACGTCACGTACGCGGACGTGGGCGGGCTCGACAGCCAGATCGAGGACATCACCGACGCCGTCGAGCTTCCCTACCTGCACCGGACCCTGTTCAAGGAGTACAAGCTGCCCGCGCCCAAGGGCATCTTGTTGTATGGGCCGCCGGGGTGCGGCAAGACCCTCATCGCCAAGGCCGTGGCCAACTCGCTGGCCAAGAAGGTGGCGCAGGTCACGGGCAACGCCAACATCCGGAGCTACTTCTTGAACATCAAGGGCCCCGAGCTGTTGAACAAGTACGTGGGGGAGACCGAGCGCCAGATCCGGCTCGTGTTCCAGCGGGCGCGGGAGAAGGCCGAGGAGGGCGTCCCCGTCATCATCTTCTTCGACGAGATGGACTCGTTGTTCCGGACCCGGGGCACCGGGATCAGCTCCGACATGGAGTCGACCATCGTGCCCCAGCTCCTGGCGGAGATCGACGGGGTCGAGGCGCTGCGCGACGTGATCGTCATCGGAGCCTCGAACCGGGAGGACCTCATCGACCCCGCCATCCTCCGGCCCGGCCGCCTCGACGTGAAGATCAAGATCGAACGGCCCGACGAGGAAGCCGCCGCGCAGATCTTCTCGCGCTATCTCACCGCGGACCTCCCCATCGACGCCAAGGAGGTGGAGCGGCTCGGCGGCGGAGACGCCGCGAAGACGGTGCAGGCCATGATCGAGGACGTCGTGGTGGAGATGTACCGCGCCGACGACGAGAACAAGTTCCTCGAGGTGACGTATCAGAACGGCGACAAAGAGGTGCTGTACTACCGGGACTTCGCGTCGGGGGCGATGATCGAGAACATCGTCCGTCGGGCGAAGAAGCTCGCCATCAAGCGGGCCATCGCGGAGGAGGGGAGGGGGGTCCGTACCTCCGACCTCTTGGAGTCGATCCGCCGGGAGTACAAGGAGAACGAAGACCTACCCAACACCACCAACCCCGACGACTGGGCCCGGATCTCGGGAAAGAAGGGAGAGCGCATCGTGTATGTGCGCACCCTCCTAGCCGACACCGAGGAGACCAAGGGCGGCCGTTCCATCGAGCGGGTGGGTACCGGCCAGTATCTGTGAGCAGGCTGAAGGGGTCCGTACCCCCTTCGCCCGAGGGCCGCGCCGTCCCAGCCGCCACGCACTAGGGTCGGTTTCGTGGTCGTCGCGAAGGTTTGCGGGATCGAGACGGAGTACGGAATTCACCACGTCGGTGGCGACGGCAACCCCGTCGCGTCGTCCTCGCTGCTGGTCAACGCGTATGTCTCGGACCTGGCCCGGGCGGGGTGGGACTTCGAGGACGAGTCACCGGGCAACGATGCCCGCGGCTTCGCCCGTGAGGGGTCGATGCCCCCCGAGATCGAGACCCATCTCGTCAACGCCGTGCTCACGAACGGGGCCCGGTACTACGTCGACCACGCCCATCCCGAATTCTCCTCCCCCGAGTGCGCGGACCCGCTCGAGGCCGTGCTCTACGACAAGGCGGGGGAAGAGGTGCTGCGGAGATCGATGGTGGCGGTGCGCCGGACGCTCCCCGAGGGCCAGTCCATCGTCGTCTACAAGAACAACTCCGACGGCAAGGGCAATTCGTACGGGACTCACGAGAACTATCTGATGGACCGGGCCGTGCCCTTCGCGCGCATCGCGCATCTCATCACCCCGCACTTCGTCACGCGCCAGATCTTCGCCGGAGCAGGCAAGGTGGGCAGCGAGACGGCGAGCAACGCGGGCCGCGACATCACCTTCCAGATCTCCCAGCGCGCCGAGTTCTTCGAGGAGGAGATCGGCCTCGAGACGACCTTGAAGCGACCCATCGTCAACACCCGCGACGAGCCACATGCCGATCCGCAGCGCTACCGACGGCTGCACGTCATCGTGGGGGACGCCAACCTGTGCGAGGTGGCCACCTTCTTGAAGGTGGGGACGACCGCGCTCGTCCTGGCGCTCATCGAGGACGACGCCTTCGAGGGGCGCGAGCTCACTCTCGCCAATCCGGTGAAGGCCATCCGCCAGGTCTCGCTCGACCTGAGCCTGGGCGCCCCCATCGACCTCGCCGACGGGCGCACCACCACCGCGCTGGCGTTGCAGTGGGAGCTGTTCGGCCTGGCCCGCAAGTACGCCGAGGACCGCGGCCTCGAGTGCCTGGGGGACGAAGCCGTCGGGCAACAGGTGCTCCTGCGCTGGGAAGAGGTTCTCCACGGCCTCGAGACGGACCCGAGCGTCGTCGCCGACAAGGTGGATTGGGCGGCCAAGCTCGGACTGCTCGAGGCGTACCGCGATCGCCATGGGCTCGACTGGGACGACCACCGTTTGGCGGCGGTGGACCTGCAGTACCACGACCTGCGCCCCGAGCGTTCCCTCTTCGCCCGCCTCGACACCGAGCGCCTGGTGAAGGAGCAGGACGTGCTCGACGGCGTGACCGAGCCCCCCCGGCGCACCCGCGCCTATTTCCGCGGCCAGTGCCTCAAGCGATGGGCGTCGTCGGTGGCCAGCGCCAATTGGGACTCGATGGTGTTCGACCTGGGTACCGATCCCCTCCGACGCGTCCCTATGATGGATCCGCTACGTGGAACGGCTGAATTCGTCGAGGAGCTTCTGGATGGAAGTTCATCACCGGCGGAGCTGTTGGCACGGTTGAGCGCCTAGGAGTGGGTTGATGGCAGAACAAGAGAAGAAGCGCCGGCCGGCAACGACGACGCGCGAGGAGACGACGACCGAGGAGACCGAGGCTCCCGCGCCATCCCCCCAAGGCGAGAAGCTGAAGGCCGAGCTCGACGACCTGCTCGACGAGATCGACGAGGTCCTCGAGGAGAACGCCGAGGAGTTCGTCCGCAACTACGTGCAGAAGGGCGGGGAGTAGCCGGGTGGGTCTGCCCCTCTTTCCGCCCGGGGAGGACCCGGGCCCCAGCTTCGCGGCGCTCATCCGCCTCAGCGATTCGAACCGCCCCGTTCCGGCGCCGGCCGACGCGAACCGGGGCGCGGTTCCGGCGGTGGCACACGGCACCACGGTGGTGGCACTGCGCTACGCCGACGGGGTGGTGATGGCAGGAGACCGTCGCGCCACCGAGGGCAACATCATCGCCCATCGGGCCATGGAGAAGGTCTTCCCCGCCGACCGGCACTCGGCGGTCGCCATCGCCGGTGCGGCCGGGCCGGCGGTGGAGATGGTCAAGCTCTTCCAGACCCAGCTCGAGCACTACGAGAAGGTCGAAGGCGTCGCGCTCAGCCTCGAGGGCAAGGCCAACCAGCTCGGCCAGATGGTGCGCGACCACCTCCCCATGGCGATGCAGGGGCTCGTGGTCGTTCCGCTGTTCTGCGGGTTCGACCTCCGCACCGGTGAGGGGCGGATCTTCACCTACGACGTCACCGGTGGGCACTTCGAGGAAGCCGACTACGCGGCGACCGGGTCGGGGGACGCGACGCCCGCACCACCATCAAGCTTGGGTGGGCCGCCGAGTTGGGACGGGCCGAGAGCATCGAGTTGGCGGTGCGCGCCCTGTACGAGGCGGCCGACGAGGACTCCGCCACCGGCGGCCCCGACCTCGTGCGGGGGATCTTCCCCGTGGTGGCGACGGTGACGACCGCGGGCTATGAGCGACTCGACGACGCCGAGGTGGCGCAGAGCTTCACCGCCTTGGTACAGCGGCGCAGCCTCGGGGGCGGAGGTGGCGGCTCATGACCATGCCCTTCTACGTGGCGCCCGAGCAGGTCATGAAGGACCGCGCCGAGTACGCCCAGAAGGGGATCGCCCGGGGCCGGTCGCTCGTGGCGTGTGTGTACGCGGACGGGATCCTGATCGTGGCCGAGAACCCGTCGCGGTCGCTGCACAAGGTGAGCGAGATCTACGACCGGATCGCCTTCGCCGGCGTCGGCAAGTACAACGAGTTCGACCAGCTGCGCGTGTCCGGCGTCCGGCACGCGGACACCAAGGGCTTCGCCTTCAGCCGTGAGGACGTCGACGCCCGGTCGCTCGCCAACCTCTACGCCCAGTACCTGGGCCAGGTCTTCACCCACGAGATGAAGCCGCTCGAGGTCGAGATCCTCGTGGCCGAGCTCGGCGTCGACGGCAGGCCCGACCAGCTGTACCACATCGCCTATGAAGGGACCATCACCGACGAGGACCGCTTCGCGGTGCTCGGTGGTGAGACCGAGACGATCTCGGACCGTGTGGCCGACGCCTACCAGAGTGACTGGGCCCTCGACGCGGCGCTGCGAGCCACGGTCGGCGCGCTGGCCGGGCCTGACCGGACCCTCGAGCCCGGTGACCTCGAGGTCGCCGTGTTGGCGCGCGGCAACGGTCGCCGTGCCTTTCGCCGCCTGGCCCACGACGAGCTGGCCGAGCTCATGGGCGGCACCCGCAAGAGCACCCCGCGCGGATCGCGCGCCGCGGGGTCGGGATCGGGGTCGGCGGGCGCTTCCGACAGCGACGGAGGACCGCTGCGCTCGGAGTGACACCGGGCCTGAAGTGCACCGGGCCCGACACCTACAGGTCGTCGGTGCGGTCCTCTTCGAGCTCGTCGAACAACGCCTCGACCTGATCGGCCAGCATGAGCTCGCGCGCTTCGCCGGCCTGGTCGACGACCACGAGCACCTCGACCGGCCCGGGCAGGGGATAGGGGCCCTCGCCTCCGCCCCGCAGCTGGGTGAGGATGCCCTCGGCGCCCAGCCGGGCCATCACCACGCGTGCCTCGAACATCGACCCGACCGTGGTCAAGGGGACCATCAGCGGCGCAGCCACCCGCAAAGGGTATCCAGCGTCGTCCGGCCCTGCCCGGGGAGGAGACGCCGCCCCACGCGCACCCGGCACTACCGTGGGTGAAGTGGACAAGCGGATCTTCGGGCTGGAGAACGAGTACGGGGTCACCTGTACTCTGCGCGGCCAACGCCGCCTGTCGCCCGACGAGGTCGCCCGGTACCTGTTCCGACGTGTCGTCAGCTGGGGGAGATCATCGAACGTCTTCCTCGAGAACGGGGCCCGGCTGTATCTGGACGTGGGCAGTCACCCCGAGTACGCCACGCCCGAGTGCGACTCCATCACCGACCTCGTGGCGCACGACAAGGCGGGGGAGCGCATTCTCGACCATCTCGTCACCGGCGCCGAGGCCCGGCTGCGCGAGGAGGGCATCCGCGGCGTCATCTACCTGTTCAAGAACAACACCGACTCGGCCGGGAACTCCTATGGCTGTCACGAGAATTACCTGACGAGCCGGCGAGACGACTTCGCCCACTACACCGAGGTCCTCATCCCGTTCCTCGTGAGCCGGCAGATCTTCGCCGGCGCCGGCAAGGTCCTGCAGACGGCCCGGGGTGCGGTGTTCTGCCTTTCGCAACGGGCCGAGCACATCTGGGAAGGGGTGTCGTCGGCCACCACCCGCAGTCGACCCATCATCAACACGCGTGACGAGCCGCACGCCGATGCCGAGCGCTTCCGGCGGCTGCACGTCATCGTGGGCGACTCCAACATGAGCGAGTACGCCACGTTCCTCAAGGTGGGATCCACGAGCATCCTGCTGCGCATGCTCGAGGACCCCGGCACGGTGTTGCGCGACCTCACCCTCGAGAACCCCATCCGGGCCATTCGCGAGATCAGCCACGACCTCACCTGTCGACGCAAGGTCCGCCTCGCCAACGGGCGCGAGGTGAGCGCGCTCGACATCCAGTCCGAGTACCTCAACCGGGCGTTGCGCTTCCGAGACACCCACGGGCTCTCCCCGCAGGAGGACCGCGCCCTCGACATGTGGGAGCACTGTCTGAAGGCGCTCGAGTCCGACCCCTTGACCCTCGGCCGTGAATGCGACTGGGTGGCCAAATATCAGCTCATCGAGGCGTACCGCGAACGCCACGGGTTGCCGCTGGGGCATCCCAAGGTGGCGCTGCTCGATCTGCAGTACCACGACGTCAACCGCGCCCGGGGGCTCTATTACCGGATGGAGGCGCGCGACCGCGTCGACAGGCTCGTGGAGGACAGCGCCATCACCGAGGCCATGACGCGGCCTCCGCAGACCACCCGGGCCCGGCTCCGGGGCGAGTTCATCCGGCGGGCCAAGGAGCGTCGCCGGGACTTCACCGTCGACTGGGTGCACCTCAAGCTCAACGACCAGGCCCAGCGGACGGTGTTGCTGAAAGACCCGTTCCGGTCCCATGACGAGCGTGTGGAGAAGCTGATCGCCAGTCTTTGAGCCCCGCCGGAGGT
Source organism: uncultured Acidimicrobiales bacterium (assembly GCA_963846125.1). Taxonomy (GTDB): domain Bacteria; phylum Actinomycetota; class Acidimicrobiia; order Acidimicrobiales; family UBA8190; genus Chersky-840. The sequence goes on along the minus strand of CAWJUR010000003.1, from coordinate 710,349 downwards.
AAATAACGGGGTCTTGTCCACTAGCCTCGTAATTTCGTGACCTCTGACCGGCCCGAGACGTCGCTCCCGTCGAGCCCGCGCGACACTCTGTGGCTGCGCGAGCCGACGCCGGTGGCCGCCATCGGCACGTGGGCCGTCGCCGCCCCCTCCCGTCCGGTCGTGTCGGAGCCCGACGCCCCTCCGTTCATGCCTCCGGTCGACCGGGGGCTGTTCATCACCGGTGCCCCCGGAGGCCCGCCGCCGACCACGCGCCGGCCCCGGCGCGGCAGCCGCTGGCTGATCGAGTGGGCCGTCGTCCTGGTGGTGGCCGTGGTCGTGGCCGTCGGGATCCGGACCTTCGTGGTCCAGACCTTCTTCATCCCCTCGGCGTCGATGGAGCCCACGCTCATGATCGGCGACCGGATCCTGGTCGACAAGGTGTCGTACCACCTCCACGGCGTGCATCGCGGCGACATCGTGGTCTTCGCCACGCCACCGGGCGAGGACGCCGGCCCCGATGTGAAGGACCTGGTCAAGCGCGTCATCGGCCTGCCCGGTGACACCATCTCGTCGGCCGGGGGCCAGGTCGTGATCGACGGCAAGCCGCTCAAGGAGCCCTGGCTCGTGCCCGGCACCGTCACCACCGGCATCACGACACAGAAGATCCCCGCCGGGGAGTTCTTCGTGATGGGGGACAACCGCTCGGACTCCCAGGACAGCCGGTTCTTCGGCCCCATCCACCAGTCGCTCATCGTGGGCCGCGTGGTGGTCAAGATCTGGCCGATCACCTCGTTCCACTTCTATTGATCCCGGGACGGGTCTTCTGGCCGCTAGGGCCGGGCCCGCTGACCCGTGGCCGGGTCACAGCGCCGTTGCGACGAGGCCCGGGTCGTAGACTCGCGCCGACATGCTGTCGCTCAGCCCGGCGAAACTGCTGGTCATCCTCGTCATCGCGCTCATCGTCCTGGGGCCCGAGAAGCTCCCGCAGGTGGCGCGGCAGATCGGCGCGGCCTGGCACGACCTGCGGGGGTGGCGGAGCCGGATCGAGAGCGAGGTCCGGGGCACGTTCCCCAACCTGCCTCCCACCCACGAAGTGGCCCAGGCCGTGCGCTCTCCGCTGGCCTTCCTCGACCGGCTCGCCGACGAGCACGAGCGGACTCTGAGCGAGGAGCCCGCCGCTACCGAGGGCACCGAGGCTGACGCCGGCACCGACGCCGCGGGCCCGGGCCCGCCCCCCGACAACGGGGTGTCGGGCAACGGCGTGTCGGGCAACGGTGCGGTCACCACCAACGGGGCTGCCGCCACCAACGGCGCAAGCACCACCGACGGCGCCGGGTTGCACAACGGATCGCTCGGGGTGAACGGATCGGGCGCCGGTCCTGCGGCGGGCGCCGCGGCCGAGCCTGCGGGCACGGTCGCGCCCGGTGCCTTCCCCGCCGTGCCCGACGACCCCAGCATGAACTGATCGGCGGCGCCGGTCCCCGCCATGGCCACCCGTCTGCGTATTCCATTCCGAAGTGGCTCGGCCCGGCCCTCAGCCGAGGCCATGACCCTCGGGGAGCACCTGGCCGAGCTGCGCCGCCGTGTCGTCATCTGTGTGGTCGCCTTCGCGGTGGGCGCCACTGTGGCGTTCATCGTGTACCCCCACATCCTGCATTTCCTGCAGGCGCCGTACTGCCGGGTCGTCGGTCCCCGCCGCTGCCATCTGTTTGTGACCGGGCCCCTCGACGGGCTGTCGCTTCGCATCAAGCTGGCGACCTACGGGGGCTTGTTCCTGGCGTCACCGGTGATCCTGTGGGAGCTGTGGCGCTTCATCACGCCCGGTCTGCACCGTAACGAAAAGCGCTATGCCATACCCTTCGTCACCGCCTCGATCGTGCTCTTCGTGTTCGGAGCGTTCCTCGCCTTCGTGTCGTTTCCCCATGCGCTCAAGTTCCTGCAGAACATCGGCGGTCCTACCCTCGAGCAGATCTACGACCCCAACAAGTACCTCGGCCTCATCGTGGCGCTCATGGCGGTGTTCGGGCTCACCTTCGAATTCCCCGTGATCCTGGTGTCGCTCGAGCTCGTGGGGGTGGTGACACCGAGGAGGCTGGCGTCGTGGCGACGGTGGGCCATCGTGCTCATCGTGGTGTTCGCAGCGGTGATCACTCCCAGCGGGGACCCGTTCTCCATGCTGGCGCTGGCGGTGCCGATGTACGTCTTCTACGAGGTGTCGATCCTGATCGGGAAGTTCTTGCGCCGTTGAGCCACCGCGCCCGGTGACGGGCCCGGGAGTCGGCGACACGCTGCGGGCCCAGGTGGTGGCGCGACTCGGGTTCGCGCTCGACCCCTTCCAGTCCGCCGCCTGCAACGCCCTGGACGAGGGCCGCTCGGTGTTGGTGTCGGCTCCGACCGGCTCGGGCAAGACCGTCGTGGCCGACTACGCCGTGGCGCGCGCCCGGGCCCGGGGTCAACGCGCCTTTTACACGACGCCGCTCAAGGCGTTGTCCAACCAGAAGTACTCGGAGCTGGCCGAGGTGTACGGGGCCGACGCGGTGGGGCTGCTCACCGGTGACGTCTCGCACCGGGCCGACGCGGCGGTGGTCGTGATGACGACCGAGGTCTTGCGCAACATGCTCTTCGCCCGCTCCCCCCAACTGGAGGGCCTGGGCCTGGTCGTGCTGGACGAGGTCCACTACCTCCAAGATCCCTATCGGGGGTCGGTGTGGGAGGAGGTGATAATCCTGACGGCTCCCGACGTGGTGTTCGTGTGCCTGTCGGCGACGGTTTCCAACGCCGACCAGTTCGGCGCCTGGCTCAGTTCCGTGCGCGGTCCGACCGAGGTGGTCATCGAGACGCATCGGCCCGTCGAGTTGCGCAATCACGTGGCCATCGCCGAGAAGGGGAGCCGCCGCGTCGAGCTCGTGCCCCTGCTGCACAACCGCAAGGTCCACCCCAAGGCGCTGGCCCTCGACCAACGCGTGGCGCGCCTGGCCCGGCGCCCCGGCGGCGTGCGCCACTCGCGTCTGGTGGGGCCGCGTCGGAGCGAGCTCATCGAAGCGCTCGACGACCTGTCCATGTTGCCCGCCATCGTCTTCATCTTCTCCCGGGCCGCCTGTGACGATGCCGTCGCCCAGTGCCTGTCGGACGGGTTGCATCTCACCAGCTCCGAGGAGCGAGCCGAGATCCGACGGCGCTGCGAGGAGCACACCGAGGGCCTTCCCGACGAGGAGCTGCGCGTCCTCGGGTACGGACCGTGGGCGGCGGGGCTCGAGGCGGGCCTGGGCTCGCACCACGCCGGACTGATCCCCGCCTTCCGAGAAGCGGTGGAGGACTGCTTCTCGTCGAACCTGTTGCGGGTGGTGTTCGCCACCGAGACGCTGTCGCTCGGCATCAACATGCCGGCTCGCACGGTGGTGATCGAGCGGCTCACGAAGATCCGCGAGCAGCGGCCGCAGCGGCCTGTCGTCGGGGGAGTATGCGCAGATGACGGGCCGGGCCGGCCGGCGTGGGCTCGACTCGGTCGGCCACGCCGTGGTGGTGTGGTCCCCCCAGGTGTCGATGTCGGGGCTGGCCGCGCTGGCCACGTCGCCCCCGCCCGACCTCCGCTCGTCGTTCCGGGCCACCTACAACCTGGCCGTCAACCTCGTGCGCCGGTATCGCGTCGACCAGGCCCATTTCATCTTGGACCGTTCCTTCGCGCAGTTCCTCGACAGCGCGCACCACCACGCCCTGTCGCGCCGACTCGACCGGGCCCTCGGACTGCTCGAGCACTTCGGCTACGTGGACCTCTCGGCGTGGCGGCTGACGGCGCGCGGCGCGATCCTGGCGGGGATCTACCACGAGTCCGACCTCCTCGTGGCCGAAGCACTCGCCGAGGGGCTCTTCGACGGGCTCGACCCGGCCGAGCTCGCGGCCGTGGTGTCGTCGTGCACCTTCGAGACCCGACCGGGCCGCGGCCCGGTGGTGTCGTCGCCGCCAAAGGCGTTGCGCGCCCGGCTCCAGGCCGTTCTTGACGTGGCGCGAAGTGTGCGGAGCGAGGAAGAGGCGGCGCGCCTGGCGCGCACGCGTCTCCCCGACGACGGCTTCGCCGATGTGGCCTGGCGCTGGGCCCGGGGGCAACGCCTCGACCGCGTCCTCGAGCGCGCCGAGCTCGCGCCTGGCGACTTCGTACGCAACGTGAAGCAGCTCATCGACCTGTTGCGCCAGCTGGCGGTGGTGGGACGGCCCGACACCGCCGCCTCGGCCCGGCAGGCCGCGGAATTGTTGCAGCGCGGCGTGGTGGCGGCCTCGGCGGGCCCGGCCCTGCCCCCCGACGACCTCGGCCTCTCGCCGTCGGTCCCCGGCGTGGACACGGTGCCTCCGGGGGTCGATTTCGCTGCGCCGGAGCGGCATGCACACGGCCCCGACGAGGGTCGCCCGGGGTCTCGGAGCAGGTAACCGGGGGTCCGCCACCCCGGCGTCGCGCCGGTCGTAGTGTTGCCGGGGCCATGTTCCCCTATGCCGAGGAGACCTTCACCGCCGACGAGACCGAGGTGTTACGCCGGTACGTCACCAATGTGGAGGGGCCGGTATTTGCCCTGGTGAACCTGCCCGAGGTCGTGAAAGGGGCGTTGTTCGCCCGGTACTCACGCTCGGCCAAGAGCCTGCGGCGGCTGTTCCTCGACGAGTTCGTGGGCGAGCTGGACGTGACCGGGGACGCCGGCGTCGACGCCACCATGGGACTGCGGCGCGCCGAGGAGCTCTACGACCGCGTGTTCCTCGAGTATGGCGACGACTCGGTGGCACAGCTCGGCGGAGTGCACCTGGCCTGCGAGCAGGCTTCGAACATGCTCACCAAGGTGCTCGAGTGGGGCCGGTTGATGGCGTATCTCGAGCAGTCCACACGCTATGTGCCCTACGACAGCCGGCTCAGCACCGGTCACTACCGCTATCACCGTGACCCCGAGGTGCTCGAGTCGGCGGTGGGGGCCCGGTACGTGGGTGACATGGACCGGATGTTCGACACCTACGGCGCGTCGCTTCCCGAGCTCCAGGCCTGGCTCTCGAAGCGCTTCCCCCAAGCCGCCGGCGACTCGGACTTCGTGTACCGCCAGTCGATCCGGGCCAAGGCGCTCGACGCTCTGCGCGGGCTGCTTCCCGCCGCATCGTTGTCGAACGTCGGCGTGTACGGCACCGGGCAGTCCTACGAGATGTTGTTGTTGCGCATGCGCGCCCATCCGCTTCCCGAGGCGCGGACCTACGCGCAGCTCATGCTCGAAGAGTTGCGCAAGGTCATCCCGTCGTTCTTGCAGCGAGTCGACATGCCCGAACGCGGGGGGTGTGGACCGAATATCTGGCCGATACCGTGGCCCGGACCGACGAGGTCGTGGCGCGCCTGTGGCCCGACGCCCAGGGCCCGCCCCCGGAGCAGTCGTCGAGTGTGGCCCTCGTGGACTGGGACCCCGAAGGCGAGGACAAGGTCATCGCGGCCATGTGCTACCCGCGCACGTCGCTGTCGGACCAGGAGGTCCTGCGGCGCGTGCGGGCGCTCGGGCCCGAGGACCGGCGCTCGATCATGCGGGCCTATGTGGGGGACCGCACCAACCGGCGCCACCGTCCCGGTCGGGCCTTCGAGCGCAGTGGGTACCGCTTCGACGTGGTCTCGGACTACGGGGCGTTTCGCGACCTGCAGCGCCACCGCATGCTCACCATCGAGTGGCAGGACCTCGGGCCGGGACTCGGGTACGAGATGCCCGACACCGTCGCAGAGGCGGGCCTCGCCGACCGCTACGCGTGGTCGATGGCGCGTTCCGCGGAGCTCTACGAGGTGATGTCGCGCGTGTGTCCCACGCAAGCCCCCTATGCCGTGGCGCTCGCCTTCCGTGTCCGCTATGCGATGCAGATGAACGCCCGCGAAGCGATGCACCTGGTGGAGCTGCGTTCGGGAGAGCAGGGCCATCCTGCGTACCGTGTCGTCGCGCAGGACATGCATCGGCTCATCGCCGAGCATGCCGGGCATCGGCTCATCGCCGAGGCCATGACGTTTGTGGACCATCAATCCTATGACCTCGAGCGGCTCGGTTCCGAGAAGCGTGCCGAGGCTCGTCGCTCGGCGGCGGTGCCGACCTGAACCATCCGGGTTCCGGTGGTCCCGAATGTGGGCCGCCGAGAAAAGACCTCGTCGTCTTGACCAGGGGAGACGCGCAAAGTTCCTGGTCGGCGCGCAGAAGATTCGCTTGAGTCCTCGAGAGAGAGCAGCGTATTGTGCGCCCCAGTCCCAGACGCCCCTACGGCTGCTCCACCGGTCCTTCCGGCTGAGCGGGTGGCGAGGGGGGGATTACTGTGAGAGGCGGAGGGTGTCCCGGGGGACCGAGTAGAGAACGTCCCCACCATGACCCCGGCGGGTGTCGCCGGTCTGGTGGAGATGGCACCAAAGGTCCCCGGGCACTGCCGCCCCCGACGTCTGTGTGACTCCGACTTCTCCCGCTGACGCCCGCGCGGTGATCGGAATGACGGATCGGAGCCGATATGCTCCCGCGGCGTCCGACGACCTAAAGGGCAGAAGTGGCCGACGACCTGGATGATGTGGCAGAACCCGAGGAGCTCGATACCGAGGACCTCGAAGACCTCGCGGACGAGGAAATGCTCGAAGAGGTTCTCGACGAGGAGGACCTCGAGGTCGCCCTCGTCGACGATGACGACGACGTCGTCGCCGACATCGACACCGTCGAGGAGGAAGAGCCCGACGCAGTGGTGGTCCCCGTCGCCGTCGTCACCACCGCGGAAGAGGGGGACGACGAGGAAGAAGACGTCGACGACGAGGACGTCGAGGCCAGCCTGGACGAAATCCTGAAGGAGCGGCTGGTCGTCGAGGAGGAGGAGACCGAGGACGAGGAGGTCGTCGAGCCCGACGACCGGTCCGAGGGCTCCGAGCGGGTCCTGCCCAAGCAGCCCGACGAGTTCGTGTGCAGCTCCTGCTTCCTGGTCAAGCACTCCAGCCAACTCGCCGATCCCGAAAAGGGGCTGTGCCGGGACTGCGTGTGAGAGCCTTCGTCATGCCACACCACGGAGAGGAGGGCGCCAGGTGACCGAGGACAAGTCTCCCACCGACCGGTTGCTCGAGCTCATGGTGTTCGGGCCGACCGGACTGGCGGTGACCCTCGTCGAGGAGTTCCCCAAGTTCGTCGAGAAGGGCCGGCACCGGGTCGAAGGCCAGGTCCAGACGGCCCGGCTCATTGGCCAAGTCGCGTTCCAGATGGGTCGCCGCCAGCTCGAGCAGTCGCTCGGTCACCTCGGAGGTAACGCCGACGACCGAATGTCCGAGGACCGGGCGCCCGACGACCACGCTCCTGTCGTGGCGGAGCCCGATGCCGGTAGTGCCTGAGAACAGGGTGCCGAGAACAGGGTGCTCGAGAACAGGGTGCCCGACCACAAGGCAGCTGCCCGCCGTGGCCCCACCGCGGTGGAGGACGCCGGGGTCTTGGCGCCGGATCTCCGGTCCGCCCCCCCCGCCTCGGGCGCGAGTCCGGCCCCGGCAGGCGGGGGAGGCGCCGAGGCGCCGGTCACGCCGTGGCGGCCGTCGGTCTGGCTCGGCAGTGGAGGCCCCAACGGCTCCGGGTCGCCGTCCGCGCTCGCCATTCCCGGCTACGACAGCTTGTCGGCGTCCCAGGTGGTGCAGCGGCTCGAGGGGCTGTCCTCGCCCGAGCTCGAGGAGGTGCGCGCCCACGAGGCCGCGCACAGACAGCGGCGCACGATTCTCCACCGGGTCGAGCAGCTGCTCACCGGCGGGGACGGCGCGACGCCCTAGCGGACCACGGATCGGATCGGGGCGGCCCGTGGAGGGCACCCGGCTGGCACGACGCGAGGACTCCGATCGGTGTGGGGAACTGTGCCGTGAAGCCCTCGCCGAGGTCCAAGGGGCGCGGGGTGGCCCCTTGTTCGCTCGCCGCGAGACGGGTTTGATCGCCAAGGCGCTCCTGCGACCCGGTGGGCTCGACCGGCTGCTCGCCGACACACGGCGCAGGACGCTGCTCGGCACCGTCGACGAGTCGGTGGTGGGGATGGTGATGGGTCGGCTCGACGAGGTGGGCGAGACCAAGCTCGGAATCATCGACGCGCTCTATGTCGAGTCGGGCGCCCGCGGCGTCGGCGTGGGTGGGGCGTTGCTCAGTGGGATCGTGACGTGGTTCACCGCCTCGGGGTGCCGAGGTGTCGATATCAGTGCACTCCCGGGAGATCGCGCCACGAAGAATCTTCTCGAGGCGTCGGGTTTCAAGGCGCGACTGATCACCATGCACCACACCCTGGGCTGACGGGGATGGACCCGACACCGGCGTCGCCGGTGGTGGCCGTGGGAGGGGTGGCCGTGCGCGACGGTGCATTGCTCCTGGTGCAGCGGGGGACAGCCCCGCAGGTGGGGAGGTGGACCGTCCCGGGAGGGCACGTGGAGCCGGGCGAGGTTCTGTCGAACGCCGTCGAGCGCGAGATGCGCGAGGAGACCGGGCTCGAGACGGCTGCGGACCGCTGCTCGGCTGGGCCGAGCGCATGGGCCCGGGCTACCACTTCGTCATCTTGGATTTCACGGTGACAGTGGATGACCCCCGCCCTGAGCCGGTGGCGGGAAGCGATGCCGGTGCGGCGGCCTGGGTCCCGCTCGCCGACGTCGCCTCCATGCCCCTCGTGGACGGGTTGGAGGAATTCCTGCGGGCCCACGCCGTGATCGCCTGACGGCCTTGCGGTCGTCAGCACTTGGTGGGTGGTTCAGGCTCCCCGGGCGCCCGAGGTGCTGGGGCGTCGTGGACCGGGTGGTGGGGGAATGGGCAGGCCCAGAAGACGGGCCAGTTCGGGAACTTGGCCCGCGGCACGACGAATGGACGCCCGCAGTTCCTCCCCGGCCGGGTCGGGGAGTCCGGCCGGCTTCACGGTACGCCGCACCGGCGAGTCGATCACGGCGTCGAGAAGCGCCTTCCATTCGGCCTCGGCCACGTCCGCAGACATGGCGCTGCTCGCAGCTTCGGCCAGGCGGACGGCCATGTCGGCGGGCACGCGCGCCGCCGGCTCCGGAGGGCGCGCCGAAACCCGGAGGGCGTCGGCGACCCTGCCGGCGTCCAGTGCCGCCACGATGCGGGCCAACCAACCGTCGCGCAGCGCCGTGACGCGCGGTCTGTAGCGCGTCGCGCAGAGTGGTCATCATCTCGCGACCTTCGTCGTCGAGGCTCACGGTGGAGGCGGACGCCACGACGGAGCGGACCTCTCGCAGGGGAGCGTCCTTGCCGGCGTTGCGAGCCGCCACGGCGCGGTCCTTCCATCCCGCCAGGGTCATGCGGGGCAGGAGCTCCTCGGCCAAGGTGAGCAAAGGGTCGGGGGACACCTCGGCACGTCCCTCGGCTCGGGCGCGTGCGTTTTGCTCCTCGATGGCGTGACGCACGGCCGGGATGCCACCGCGCAAGAGCTGTTCGGCCACGGGAAGCTGCTCGGGGCGCAGCTCGGCGAGCGCGGCATTGCGGTGCGTCGACACCGGCTGTAGTCGACGCGGCCGCTCGGACCGGTCCGGCCGGGCCGGGCGCGGGCCCGAGGCGTCGCGTCCGGCGCGCTCGGGTCGATCGGGCCGTTCGCCCGTTGAGGCACGGTCGGGGCGCGCCGCGCGCCCATCGCCGCCGGGGCGCGACTCGCGTGGGGGGCGTGCGTCGCGCGGGGGCCGTGCCTCGCGTCCCGGCCGGGCCGGACGCGACGTGTCTCGTCCCTCGCCCGGCGATGCACCGGGGGCGCCGTTGCGCCGTGCCGGCGCACCGCGTCCCGAGCCCGCCCGCCGGGGGCGTTCGCCCCGACCGTCCTCGTCGCGCCGGCGGCTTCCGGGGACGAGGACCACCGACACGCCGCCGGGAGCGCTGTCGCGCCCGGAGCCGATGATCTCGATGCGGGCCACCTTCTCGGTGCGGGGGTCGTCCTTCGGGGCCAGGACCGACGTCACCACGATGCCGTCGAGGTCGAACTCGGCGTCGGCGCGCAGGATGTCGCCCACCTTGGCGCCGTCGGGGAGGATGGTGCCCTCGAGTGAGCCGCGCGGCTGGCGTGCCCCCGGGGCGCGCCACGTCCACGTGCCGTCGTCGCGGCTACTGGTGAGTTCGATGTCGATTCTTCGCGTCATTGAGGTCTGACCACGCTACCGTCGGCACCGACACGACGAGAACACGTCGTTTCTCCGACCCCGGTGCCGGTACGCAGCCTTTCTGTGGAGGTTCTGAGAATACGGGCCAAACGCGCCCGGTGGCCATGGGCGTTCCCTAATCTGACAGGCGTCGGGACCCCGCCGGGTGGTTCTCTCCCCGATGGAACAGGAGTACGAGCGGTGGACGAGATGCGTCAGGACCAAGGGGCCGACGACGCCGAGTCGACGCCTGCTCCGCCGCCGCCGCTCGGGGGTGTCTCGACGACGGCAGGCACAACGACGTCTGGAGTAGCACCGCCGCCTCCCGATGCAGCCCCGACCGGACGAGTGACGACGGGGCAGGACGATCTGAGCACGACGCCGCCCCCCGGTGGGTCTCACACGACGTCCCCGGACTTCGGGTCAGCGCCCGCCTACGGCGCGGGCCCACTTGTGGCTCCTCCCGTCGGAGCGGGCCCGGTGTGGAGAGGCCCCGAGCCGCCCGTCGTGCCCGGCTGGCCCCCGTCGAGCGGGACACCATCCGCGCCGTTTTCCGGCTCGGCCCCGGGGCCCCAGGGGGTGGCGCCGCTCCTGCCGGCACCGGGATCAGGTCCTCGTGGCACTCGAGGATGGATCGTCGTGGCCGTGGTCGCCGCCCTCATCGGCGGCGCGGCGGGAGCAGGGATCGCCGAAGCGGTCGGGACCGGCAACAATTCGAGCTCGCCTCCGCCGGTCAGGGTCGGCCAAGAGACGCCCGGCCCCGCCCTCGCCGGGGGAGCGCAGATCCCCACCATCGTGAAGAGCGTCCTGCCCGAGGTGGTCTCGATCGACGCCAAGGGTCCGGGGTCTAGCTCGGGCGGCCCGGGGGGCATCTTCGGCGGCCCTACGGAGGACCAGGGCACGGGCATGATCATCTCCAGCACCGGAGAGGTGGTCACCAACAACCACGTGATCTCGGGCGCGACCACGATCACCGTGACCCTCTACGGCCAGACCACGTCGTTGCCGGCCACGTTGGTGGGGACCGACCCCTCCAGTGACGCAGCCCTGCTCAAGATCAATTCGCCACCGGCCAATCTCCAGCCCGTGACCTTCGGGGACTCGACCAAGCTCCAGGTGGGAGATGCGGTCATCGCCATCGGCAACGCCCTCGGGCTCTCGGCAGGGACCCCCACGGTGACGTCGGGCATCGTCTCGGCCACGGGCCGGACCGTGCAGGCCGGCGATTCCGGGGGCGGTGCGGGCGAGACCCTGCAGAACATGATCCAGACCGACGCGGCCATCAATTCGGGGAACTCCGGTGGCCCTCTCGTCGACTCGGCCGGCCAGGTCGTGGGCATGGACACCGCGGTGGCCTCTGCCAGCACCGGTAACGCACCGGCCCAGAACATCGGCTTCGCCATCCCGTCGTCGACGATTCAAGGACTGGTCGCCACGTTGCGCACCGGGGGGACGGGGGGCAAGGCCAAGACCTATCTCGGCGTCGAGGTCACCGACGAGACATCACAACAGCAGCAGGCCTACGGCCTGGTGCCCGCCTCGGGGGCATTGGTGGTATCCGTGGTGCCGGGGTCGCCCGCCGACACGGCGGGGATCCGCACCGGCGACGTCATCGTGACCTTCGACACCAAGGCGGTCACCTCGGCCCAGGGGCTCACCAATGACGTCCAGGCGCGGACGTCGGGGACGAGCGTCCGCCTCACCTTGTACCGGGGTCAGCAGAAGCTGACGGTGTCCGCCACGTTGGGAACAGCCCCGGCGGGCTGAGGCCGTCGGTCGGATCAGCGACCGGTGGCGCCGTCGACGAGCTCGCGCAGGATGTCGGCGTGTCCGGCGTGGCGCGCCGTTTCTTCGACGAGATGGGCCAGCATCCACCGCAGGGTCAGGCTGTGGCGTCCCCGGGCGAGAGGTTGGTCGAGGTCGTCGCACGCGGCGACGATCTCGTCCGTGCGCCGTCCCGCCTCTCGGTAGTCGCGGCGTACCGACTCGACCGTGTCGGTGGGATCGAGCTCGAAGCCGTCTCCCGAGAGCGCCACGTCGGAACCCGCGAACCGCCGTTGGCCCCAGTAGACCTCGACGAAGGCGAGGTGCTTGACGAGACCGAGCAGCGTGGTGCCCGATGCCACCAGCCGGCGGCGGGCGTCGTCTTCAGAGAGGTGCACGAGCTTGGCGTCGACGCTCGAGCGCAGATACCCGAGGAAGGCAACAAGGGTGTCCTTCTCTCCCGAGACGATGGCCGGGACGTTGCGGTCCGAGCTTTGCTCCGAGGTCATGACACCGCGAGAAGCGAGTCCTCGATGTGCGAGGCGCCATCGGCACCGACGCGGATGTACCACTCGGTGCCCCACACCATCGCGAACGCCTCGGGTGGCATCTTGAGGAAGAACGAGGTGTCGGTGATCTGCGTGGCGTGGACTTCCATCGCCCGGCGCTTGCGGTCGAGGAAGGCGCTGACGTCGACCGCGGTGGTGATGCGGTCGGCATGCACGCCCAGGGTGTCGAGCATGGACCGTTGCTCTGCGGGCATGTCGAGCCCGAACTCGTCGGCGCGCTCAGCCACCGACAAGATGTAGTCGCGATTGATCGTGGTCATGAACACGCGTGGGGTTCCGGCGCGCGCCGCGGCACGGAGCCCGACACGATGCACCTGGATGTGGTCGGGGTGGCCGTAGCCGCCGTTCTCGTCGTAGGTGGAGAAGACATCCGCATGCTCGTCGTCGAGGATGACCGCCAGGCGCGCCGCCGCCTCGTCGACGTCGGCCTGCCAGAAACAGTCGGGCGCTTCGTTGGTGGCTTCGCCGGCCATACCGGAGTCGTGGTATCCGAGGAACTCGTGACGCGCCACCCCGAGAACCTCACACGCCGCCGCCAGTTCTTCGACGCGCCGTGCGGCGAGGGTCTCGCCCGGCCGAAGGACACCGTCGGCGACTTCGCCCAATTCACCGCGGGTGGCGGTCACGAGCACGACCCGGTGCCCGTCGGCGGCCATCCGGGCCATCGTTCCCCCGGTCTGAATCGCTTCGTCGTCGGGATGGGCATGGAAGAACACCGCGGTGGCCATTACCCGGGCAGGCTACGCCATGGGTGGCCGGTGGCGTTCAGTGGGTGGGGGAGGGGTGGGGGTGGTGAACGGCGCGAACGGGATCAGCACACGTCCGAGGACTCGCCCCGTCCGGTCTGGAACGTGAGCGTGTTCACGTTGGCGGGTATCCAGTACGGCGAACCCGACGAATCGTCGTAGGCCATTTCGACGGCGATCTGCGATGAGCCCACGGCGGCATCGACCTCATCGCTCGTGAAATTCCAAAAGGCGCATGACGTCGTGGTGACGAAGCTCTTGGCGACGGCGCTGGACGGAAGGTTGGCTCGCGCCACCCTCTTGGCCGCGGCCAGTGACGTGTTGTTCGGCAGCACTTCGATGTATTGCGAGATGCGCCCATCTTGTGACTGGACTTGGACGAACTGCGGAGACCGTCCCTGCGGGGTGGAAACGGTGGGCCCGTAGGCCGGAAGTCCCGCGTACGTCGTCGCCTTGGGATGGGCGCTGTTCCAGGCCGCGACGGTGGCTCCGAAGCCCGTCAGGCTCGCCGCCGGTGTCGAGCCCCCGCACGCGCCGACCAGCATCAGGACCGCCGCTGCGGCCGGAGCCCTCACGTGCCTCCACATGCCCCCCCATCATGCCCGTTGGCGGGTGTGAAACACGGACCATCGAGGGCGGAGGAGCCTCCCCGGGCCCCCGACCGCCCGTCGGGACAACCAGGTCAGTCGGACTTTTGGCAGGGTCACTGGACACTGACACAGGTTCTTGTATCGTCTCCCGGTCGCCCACTTCGAGGGGTGACCGTAGGCGCCATGGGGGCATCTGGAATCGGCCCGGACCCTGCCGAGCCCCCGATCTCCGACGAGCTGCACAGCGCAGGTACCGGTGACGGCCTTCTCAATGGTCCCGAGCATTTGCGTGACCTTCCGCGGCGCGTGCGCACCCCGGCCTCTCGATGCTCTTTATGGTATATACCCTCTTTGATATAGCTTTCTGACCCACGCTGCCCCGATGGCCGCTCCGACGCCCGGGGTGGCATCGTGTGTCGCCCCACCGAGCCGGTGGGGCGCATGCGACCGACGCACTGTGAACACGGGGGTTCGATGGCGACGACAGCGACACTCAATACGCCCGACGGGGACATGGACCTGTATGACGCCGAGCCGGCAGGGGAGGCCCGCGCCGCCGTGATCGTGGCGCAGGAGGCCTTCGGCGTGAACCCGCATATCGAAGACGTAACACGTCGCCTGGCGGCGGCCGGCTACCGGGCCGTTGCTCCTCATCTGTTTCATCGCACCGGAGACCCCGTCATCGAATACGGCGATTTCGAGAAGGTCATGCCTCAATTCGCGGGGCTCTCGGAGGCCGGCGTGCTGAACGACATCGACGCATCGATTGCGTATCTCGAGAAGGTGGGCTTCGCGCCGGCTCGCATCGGCGTGGTGGGGTTCTGCATGGGCGGGACGGTCGCTTATCTTGCGTCGGTGCGCCGGCCTCTGGGCGCGGGCGTGACCTTCTACGGCGGAGGAGTGACCGAAGGCCGTTTCGGGATGGCGTCGATGGTGGATCTGGCGCCCGAGCTCCAGACTCCGTGGCTGGGAATGTACGGAGACGAGGACCAAGGGATCCCCGTGGAACAGGTCGAGGCCCTCCGGGCCGCGGTAGACGCCGCCAAGGTGGAGGCCGAGATCGTGCGGTACCCCGGAGCCGGGCACGGGTTCCATTGCGACATGCGCAGCGACTTCCACGCCGGCGCGGCTGCCGACGCCTGGAAACGCACCCTCGCCTGGTTCGAGAAGCACCTGCCGACGAGCTGAGCATCGGGCTGAGCGCACCGGGGCCGACGAGCGCGCCAAGAACGGCCTGGATGATTGGTGGGGACCGGCGGGGGCGCTGACCCCGCTGTGAGGACCAAAGCCTGCGCCCCGCCGATTCCCTATAACAAACGGTCGCCAGCGAGGTCGTGGGTGGTGCCCACAGACACGGTACGCCGCATCGTCATGGGTGTCTACGGCTGGCGCCGAATGGTCACTGGACTGGGACGACCCGGGGGAATTGTGGCGTCCTGAGGCCACGCGCCCGAGGCGTTCGTGTCGCCGGGCGCATTTGTCGCCCTCGGAGCACCGCCGGGGACCGGTCCCGCAGTGGCCCGGGTCGGGGGCTCAGGGAGCCTCGGGCGGGCTCATGCCGGGCCCTTCTTTGAACGTGGAAAAGCCGCCGATAATGTATCTTATGTAAAGTTAGTGCAGAGTGGAATGGTGTGCCTGGAACACGCTTGAGGTACACATCCGGTTTGCCCCTCCCCTGAGGAGAAACAGGCTATGACCTGGGGGTAAAGCCCAGACGCGGACCGGGCAGCGGGTAGACGCGGGCGCCGGGGCCGCAGATCTCGTCGATGAGGCCGTACTCGAGCGCGTCATCGGCATCGAGAAATCGGCCCGACGCCAGGTCGGCTTCGAGGGACTCGGCGCTGGTGCGCAGTGAGGTGGCCAGCCGGGTACAGAACCGGCGTAGCTGGGCCCGCTGGTTGGTCGCCCAGGCGTCGAGATCCCGGGCCGACCCAGCCAGATCGAAGACGGGCTCCGAGAGCCGGAAACGGGCATGAGGGGTGGCCCGGCGGTGATGGGCCACGGCCAGGGGGCCGATGGCAGGGCCGGCCGCCTGGCCCACGCAGGTGGCGGTCAATTCGACGCCCAGGAGGTCGATCACGTCCACGAGGCACAGTGCCGCCTCGAGGGTGCCTCCCGGGCTGTCGATGTGGAGGTGGACCGGGTCGTCACCGGTGGCGTCGAGGGTCATGAGCTCGGCCGCCAGGTGGCTGGCGAGGGCGTCGTCGAGTGGTCCCCACAGAAAGACCACCCGTTGGTCGAAGAGCCGGTCCCGGACCGTCTTGGGGCCCGGGTCCCGTGGCTCTCCGTCGAGGGGGTGCGGCGTCCCCCACCGAGTGGTCATCGGCCCCTCTCCCCCAGTTGCCAGTCCAGGTCCATGCCGACGGCGGCTGCGTAGCGCTCCAAGGTGGAGAGTCGGATGTCGGCCTCCCCCGCCTCGACGCGAGCCACCGCGGATTGCGACGTCCCCATGCGCGCCGCCACTTCCGTCTGCGACAGGCCGACGGAGAGCCGCCTGCTCACCAGCGCGGCGCTGAGATCCTTGCGGCGTCGTGCCATCTCCCGGAATCCCGGGAACACAGTCTCGTGTCGGCGCGCAGTCACCGGCCTCCTCGTGTCGTACCGTGTCGACACTCGATGCTACCTCGAATATGATATCTCACAAATGAGATATCACGTCAAGGTGCACGCCGGTCGTCGGGTCGTTGCATCAGGAGGAGGAGCGTCGTGCCGCTACGCCAGTCGGTGATCCCCACGGTTCTCGAGCAGTCGGCGCGCGGCGAGCGCGCCTTTGACATCTACTCGCTTCTCCTGCGCGAACGAATCGTCTTCCTCGGCCAGGAGGTCGATGACCAGATCGCCAACCTCATCATCGCCCAGCTGTTGTACCTCGAAGCCGAGGATCCCGAGAAAGACATCTCGCTGTACATCAACTCCCCCGGTGGCCTGGCGTATGCGGGCATGGCCATCTACGACGTGATCCAGCACATCCGACCGGACGTCTCCACCGTCTGCGTCGGCATGGGGATGTCAGCGGCGGCGATGGTGCTGTGCGGTGGGGCGCAAGGCAAGCGTCTGGCCCTGCCGAGCGCCAAGATCATGATCCACCAGGGCTCGGCCGGAACCCGCGGCGCGCCGCGAGACATGGAGATCCAACTGCGAGAGGTGCTCGCCGTGACCAAGCGTCTGGCCCAGGTCATCGCGCATCACACCGGGCGCTCGATCGAGCAGGTGGAGAGGGATCTGGACCGCGACTACTTCATGACCGCGCAGGAAGCCATGGACTACGGCCTGATCGACGACATCATCGCCCCTCGCCGCGGTCTCGCCTTCTCCGAACCGGTGGCCGTCGCCGGATAAACCGGTCCCGACCGGGACGGGTTTACTTGGTGGGCACGGATGAGAAGGGAACCGAGCCGGTCGGGGCGGTCAGTTTCAAGGGTTTGCCCCAGTCGCTGAACGTGCCCTTGTCGGTGACGTGTTGGGTGCCTTGGGCGGCGGTCCCGCTGAACTCGAGGGGCACGGTCGGATTCATGGCGGCGACGAACAGCGTGGTGGTACCGGACACACCCTGTTGCGGTGTGCCGGGCAGTCCCCCTTTGACGCCGATGGCCTGACGACCGGACACGTTGGTCGGCGCGGTCACGGTCAACGCGCCGGTCGGATTGAGCTGGGCCAGGGTACCGGCGAGCGTGACAGCGGAGACGATCGACTTGAACAAGCTGTCGGTGCTGTGCACGGCGATCCACTTGTTCGCATAGTTGGTCGCCACCGTGGCCGGGAATCCCATGGCCGACGTCAGGCCGGTGGCATTGCCTTGTACGTAGGCCACTCCCCCGACGTAGACAACCTGAATGTGTTGCGTTCCCTGCATGACGGTCTGTTGACCGTTGGTCATGGACGCGTCACCGCTGATGGTCTGTGACGATGTGCCCTCGACGGCGCTGAGTACGTAGTGCGCGGAACCGGCTTTGGTGGCCGCAGTGGTGGCCGCCTTCAGGATCTGCGCGGCGGTCTTCCCCTTGAGGTCACCAACGCTCGCCTTCGAAGGGGCCTTGGTGGTGGAGGTGGTGTTCTTGGCGGAGGGGCTCGACGAGCTGCACGACGCCGCCGTGAGGGCCATCAGGGCGCCGAGCACCCCGGCCACGATTTTGCGCATCTGCGCAACGGTAGTGCATCGTGCACTCTCCACTCGCCGAGCACTCCCCCGTGACGCTGTCTGTGCCAGGGCTGTGCGCGCTGGTGCGCGTGGCGCTCGGAGGCCTACGGACGCGCGGGAACAGATCCGACGCCGGCTGTGTCTCCGGGCTGGGGCTCGAAGTCGATGACGAGATCGGATCCGAGTGCTCGTGCGATGCGGTCGAGCGTGATCACCGTCGGAGACACCTGCCCCTTCTCCAGGCGGGCGATGGAGGGCTGGCTCGTGCCTGCCCGTTCGGCGAGCTCGGCCTGGCTGACGCCGGCGCGCCGGCGCGCGGCCCGAACGGCGCTGCCCACCATGATCGAGGTGCGGGTGCGCTCGTAGCGGGCGAAGGCCTCAGGTCCCCGGCTTGGAGCCGGGCGCCGGGGCGGGCCCGACGGGCGTGCTTTTCCTGTCTTGACCGCTTTGGCTGCGCTCGATGGCCGGGGCATATCAAAGATGAACTATATCATATGTGGGCGATTATATACCTGACACACCCCGTCGCCTCTGCCCGCCCGAGACCGCCCGTAGGCTCCGCCGGATGGCGCGCCCAAAATCTCACGCTGGCGAATTGGTGGGCGGTTACTTCGGCGGGTTCGCCTCGATTGTCACGGGGACCTCAATCGGGGTGTTCATCGTGACTGCCGTCATGTGGTATCTGGCAGACACTAAGCACCTGCCTGGGTCGGTCTGGCCCTGGACGCTGTCGCTTGCCTTTTTCCTACTGGCACTAGCGAGCGTGTTGGTTGCTATGGGTTTCATGAGTCAGCGTGACGGTGCTGAGGCAAACCTAAAGAAGCATCTTGACGTGATCCGGTTTGCCTTTGATTTTGTAGGCGCGTTCACCAGCGAGCTTAAGATCGACAAGAACGCAAGAAACGTCGTCAGGCCTTTTCAATTCTCATTGATATTTCAGAATGTTCTGAGAGATGAGCCGATTGCCTACCGAATCCATCAGGCGACGTTCTGGGTAGGCAATCGGCAGTCAGACCCAATTGACCCCCCTGTGGGACCGGCAATCCTTGCACCAGGGCAGAACCGAGGCTATCTGTGTGGCCGTCTGGCGGGTATCAGTGTAAGTGACCTGAAAAATCCAGTAGTGCGTGCCGAATACGTCATTCGATACGGGCACCCTCTGAAGCCGCGGCTGGACAACGAGACACGACACGCTTTTCGGCTGGACGTGATTGAGCGCGATGCCGAGGGCTTGCCGTTCAAATGGCAGTGGGTATCAACCAGTCCTGCCACCTTTGAGCCGGTGGAGTAGATCGAGAGTTCTAGGCCCCCAGGGCCTTGCATACGTCGAGAAAGCGCCCACTGATAAGGAACGGAACACCGTAATGATTGACGGCAGCCGTGCCACCCTCAAGGTAGATGATGTCGTTGCCAATGGCGCCTGGTCCCAGGACCGCGAAACCCGTCACGTCCGTCACTTCGGCCGGATTTCCAACGGGAGTGCTTTGATAGTTCTCAATAAAGCGGAGAGTTCGTCCACTAGGTGCAGTAATCGTGACGATGCCGATTGTGGCCGAACCCTCCTGCGCCGTCGTGGTCGTCTCTTGAAGGGTGGTGATATTGGGTTCGTCGCCACAGCGAGTAGCGAAGGTAGTCGTGGTGAAAACCGGGCCTGGCGGAGCAGGGTTCTGATGTGTCAGTTGTCGGTCGCCATGCCACGGCGAGGCAAACGCCGTAGAGGGCATTGCGACAGCCACCCCCGTCGCTACAGCGCCGTATCCGGCTAGTCGTCCGTAACGGCAACATTGCCGCACCAAGGGATGCTTACGGGCGTGTTGTGGCTTACGTCGTCTCATCGTTCCTCCCGCCAGGGTCGTTGAGTGGGCATGATAGGTCCCGTGGGGTTGAAGCGGGTGGTGGTCCTGGGGCTACTGGCTACCCTCCTGACAGCCTGCGGGGGGACGACACCTACCGCCGCAACCACAACGACCCCCGCCACCTCTGCGCGTCCCACCGGACTGGGCGTATCTCTCGCCCAGGTGGAGTCGTTCTTTAACGCCCACGGGGCCGAGCCTCAGGATTGGAGCAAGGGTCAAAACCTGACCGCGGCGCAGGGCTGTACCGAGTTCTGCGGGCAGAACAACGAAGATGGTGGAACCGGAACCGGATGTGACATCTCCATTCTTGGCGCTGTCAGTAACGTCGGCTCAATCGGAATGACCTGCCTTCCGGGGCAACCCCTCAGTGCTGCCAACGCTTCCCCCTTGACTACTCAGGCTTTGTCGTCACTGCTATCGGCCAGTATCAGCCAGTTTGCTCCCTCTGTCGTTTCGTGGGCATCAACACACCTGAATGCGGTCCTGGGTGGTGGAACCGTCAACGAGTCATGTAACGGGACTGGCGTGGTGGTCACTCTCACGAGTGGAGTCGTTTCACACAATCCCACTGTCGGCCTGACGATTCAGATTCCCTAGTCGGCGGAAAGGTATTGACACCCCCTGATAAAATTGGAGTTTGTGTCTGTTCTATTCTCCCCCTATGGCCCAACGATCCGCTATGCGCCATCGCTACGCGTGGTGACGCTTCTAGGAGCGATCCGTGATGGCGACTCATTTCTAATTGGTTCTGACGGCGCCGTCAGTCAGGATGACTATGGAAGTTACGCCCAGGCAACCCTTCACGCCAGCAAGCTCTATCGGGTACCTAGCCAAAACCTAGTGTGGGGCTACCGGGGGTCAAACAAGGTCGGGATTCCGTTCCAGGAATATATCGACGGAAAAACGTTCGTTTCATGGACAACCCTGATGGAGGGGGTTGGACCCGAAATCAAACGTTTGAACCTTGCAGAGCCAGCACACCCCACGGGTGTTCTAGCGGCCGGATTTGTTGGGGATCGACTAGCGGCCAGGTATTTTGACGAAAACGGCGACAGTTTCTTTCCTGACGGCGAAGGCGTCCTTTTTGTGGGGTTCGGTCAGGTTGTGGCAGAGGCGACATGGCATCAACGGCGATTGCTGCTGCCCGACGAGAGTCCCGAGGATGCATTCTCCAATCTCCTAGACTTTCTCTTAGCAAAACCTGAGATCAAAGGACTAGGACAACCTGTATCCCTATGGCGAGTCTCCGAGCATGAGTGCAAAGCAATCAGACAACCGACCTAAGCGGGGTAAGGCCTCCAAGCCCGTCAGTTTCAAGCCCCTCGCCCCTGCTGAGGCGATGAAAGCCCTGTTGGCCGTCAAGCCAAAGGACCTTGCCGACGCCGAGGCGATGGACGAGGCCCTGAAAGCGGAGGACGAACGCCCCGCCCGGTCAACCCGTCGTAAGTAAGGCGCTTTCCGCCAGCCTGTCCCACCATTCGTACTGCCCGCTCAGAGTCGGCCAGTTTGCAGGTGGTGTAGCGGAAATCGAATTCTCCGGTGTAACGCCCAAGGTGCTCGCGAGAAACGTGGTGGTGGGTACCGTCCAATGAGCGCTTTAGTTGCGAGAAGTAACCCTCGGCCATGTTCGTTGTGACCACGCCCCGCACGTATTCGCCCTCATGGTGATTGACCGATTCGTGACCCTTCATCTCGGACCCGATGCCCATGTAGAAGGGCGCTGAGTCCGTGTAGAGGACGGTGTTAGCCAAATCCACGTTGGTCTCAATGACGTTGCCCACGGTGCCACCAGAGACCTTTCGGACGACCTGGGAGCGAACCTCGCCAGTATCGGGCCGAAGGAGCGAGACCACTGGCGTCTTGTCAGTGGCGCCCTGCCGACCGCTGCCCTTCTCGGGCCGGTTGTGGCGATTGGCTGGCTTGCCGCCGATGTAGGTCTCGTCCGACACCACGATTCCACCGCTCCACTTGCCCGCGGCGGGAGACAGAGACATTGCAAGGCGCAAGCGGTGGCACATGAACCACGCCGACTTGTAGGTGATCCCAAGGTCCCGGTGCAGCTCGTGAGCGGACACACCGTTCTTGGCCGACGACATGAGGTAAACGGCCATGAGCCACTTGCCGACAGGAATCTTGGAGTCCTCAAAAACCGTCCCGACAAGGGCCGTGAACTGACGCTTACAGGGCCTGCACTTGTAGATCCTCCGGTGCGTTTCCTTGCCCGTGCGGGTCACACGGATGCCCCCACGGGGCGCTAGGTACGCCCCGCCGTATTCATGGCAAGCGGGGCACACGGGGCCGTTGGGCCAGCGGAAGGACTCAAAGAGTTCCCAGGCGTAGGCCTCGTCATTGAGGGCCTTGGAGGCTTGGCGGAGGGTGAACGGTTCCATGCCTCAATTGTGCGCCCGTGCCTACGGTTTGTCAAGTATATAATCACCCATATGTGGGATATGATGCGGGCTATGGCGATGACTTTCTGGAGGAGATCTAGGGTCAATTGGCATGACCGACGAAAGCGTCACCAAGGGAGCCGAGTTTGTCGAAAAGCAGGTCAATGCTCGCCACTGCCCCTTCTGTGGGGCTGAGCACTGGATCCTGATGCCCGATGTCGGAACATTCACGGGAGGCTCTCCGGATCATGGGGCCGCCGCCAATCCTTCGGGAAAAGGGGGTCGTGAAGCATTCACGTCCTACCCGGCGGTCTCCTACCGCTGCCGACAATGCGGTTTCGTCAGGACGCACGTCCTACCCGATTAGGTCCGCGCTCTCGTGGAGCGCGCCGGGGGGACCGAGCATCGTGTGCCAAAAGGGCCGTTCGGCTCTGGGAGGACCACGCCGTTGTCCTTAGCCTGACGACAGGTTGGGTTCCGGAAAGGCGCCGTCTCGCCCTCCCGGGAAGGATGCCTATGGGGGCACCTACAGGGGAGCAGCGGCGGCGCAGGGAGTCTGGCCCCAGTTCCCTGCGCCCCCGTTGCACGGCGACGGGGGCCGGGGGGCGGTGCGAGGGACCTCCTCGTAGAATGCGGCGCCATGGACTGGCCTCTGCGCTTCGGTATCTTCCTGGCTCCGTTTCACCCGGTGGGCCAGAACCCCACCCTCGCGCTCGAGCGTGACCTCGAGCTCGTGGTCCGTCTCGACGAGCTGGGCTTCGACGAGGCGTGGTTCGGCGAACACCACTCGGCGGGCTACGAGATCATCGCGTCCCCCGAGGTGTTCATCGGCGTGCTTTCCCAGCGGACCAAGAACATTCGCCTGGGGACGGGCGTCAGCTCCCTCCCTTACCACCACCCTTTCATCCTCGCCGACCGGATGGTGCTTCTCGACCACCTCACGCGCGGCAGGGTGATGTTCGGCGTGGGCCCTGGTGCGTTGCCCTCCGACGCCTTCATGTTGGGCATCGACCCCATGAACCAGCGCGACATGATGGAAGAGTCGCTCGAGGCGATTCTCGCGCTTCTCGACGGCGGTGAGCCCGTGACCCGCGAGGCGTCATGGTTCACCTTGCGCAACGCCCGTCTCCAGTTGCGGCCCTACACCCACCCCCGCTTCGAGGTGGCGGTGGCGGCTCAGATCTCCCCGGCCGGCCCCCGCGCCGCGGGACGGTTCGGGTTGTCACTCCTTTCGATCGGTGCCACCTCGGCGGGAGGGTTCGACGTCCTCGGCTCGCATTGGCAGGTCATGGAGGAACGCGCCGCCGAGTTCGGCACCGATGTCGATCGTCGCAAATGGCGTCTGGTCGGGCCCATGCACATCGCCGAGACCGAGGAGCAGGCGCGCGCGGACGTGAAGTTCGGGCTGGCCCAGTGGGTGGACTACTTCGAACGCGTCGCCGCTCTCCCCCTCGCGCCCGGAACGCTCGACCCCGACAAGATGGTCGACGCGCTCATGGAGACGGGATTCGCCATCGTGGGTACCCCCGCCATGGCCATCGCCCAGATCGAGAGGCTGGTGGCGCAGTCCGGGGGATTCGGCACGTATCTGCTCATGGCGCACGAGTGGGCCGACCGCCAGGCGACGCTCAAGTCCTATGAGCTGTTTGCCCGCGAGGTCGTGCCCCATTTCAAAGGGACACTGGCCTCGCTCGAAGGGTCACGCGACTGGGCCGCCGAGAACAGGCCGGAATTCATCGGGGCCGTGGGTGGCGCCATCATGCAGGCCATCTCGGACCATCACGCCGAGCGGGAGTCCAAGCAACAAGGTGTGAAGACCACCGAGGCCTGACTGCTGTCGGCGCACGGCGGCGCCGCGGGTGCCGGCAATTCCTGCTCGGCGATGAACGCGATGAAAGCAGTCGGGCTAGGAAGTTCGCGCGTCGAAGGTGGGCACGAGGTGCCGAGCAGCGCGCGCCTCGTCGACCCTCCGCACCGGCGTCCAATGGGGAGCCTCGGTGGCCTTCAGTGCGCCTTCAGGGGTGGCGGCCTCGGCCACGATCCGCTCGAGGGCGCTGGCGAGCGCCTCGAGGGTCTGCAGGCTCTCGGTCTCGGTCGGCTCGATCATGAGCGCTTCGTCGACGATGAGCGGGAAGTAGACCGTCGGCGAGTGGAATCCCTCCTCGAGGAGGCGCTTGGCGACGTCGAGGGCCCGGACACCGGTGGCCCGCTTGAGCGACGAGGCGGAAAGGACACACTCATGCATGCACGGTCGGTCATAGGGGGCGTCGAACGTATTGGTCAGCCGCTTCCGGAGCCAGTTGGCGTTGAGCACAGCCAGGCGGGCCACGTCACGCAGCCCGTCATTGCCGTGGACCAGCACATAGGTGAGGGCACGGGCCAGGACGAGCGCGTTGCCGTGCCACGAATGCAGCCGGCCGATCGACTGTTCCGGTGTGGTCCAGCCGAAGCGGGGGGATGAAGCGTCACCGAGGCGGGTCGGCCGGGGGCCGGGGAGAAACGGCGTCAATCGATCCGACACCGCTACTGGCCCCGCACCGGGCCCGCCGCCGCCGTGCGGGGTGGCGAAGGTCTTGTGCAGGTTCAAGTGGACGATGTCGAAGCCCATGTCGCCGGGCCGCACCACGCCCAGGATGGCGTTCAGATTGGCACCGTCGTAGTAGAGGAGGCCGCCCACCCCGTGCACGGCATCGGCGATCGCTCGGATGTCCTCTTCGAAGAGGCCCAAGGTATTGGGATTCGTCAACATGATCCCGGCCACATCCTCGTCGAGCACCGATTTCAACGCCTCGACATCGACGCAGCCCCGACGGTCGCTCGGCACCGTGACCACTTCGAAGCCGCCCAGTGTCACCGACGCCGGATTGGTGCCATGCGCCGAGTCCGGGATGATCACCTTGTGCCGGTTATCTCCTTTGGCTGCGAACCAAGCTCGCATGAGCAGCAAGCCGGTCAACTCTCCGGCCGCCCCCGCCGAGGGCTGCAGCGTGGCGGCGGCCATTCCCGTGATCTCGCACAGCGCGGCCTCGAGCTCGACGAGGAGCTCGAGCCAACCCTGGATGCAGTTGGCAGGAGCGGCGGGGTGGACATCGGCCAGGCCGGGGAGCACGGCCACGGCGTCGCAGATCTTGGGGTTGTACTTCATGGTGCACGAGCCCAAGGGGTACGCGCCCAGGTCGACGGAGAACTGGCGGTGGCTGAGCCGAGTGAAGTGCCCGACGAGGTCTCGCTCGGACACCTCGGCGAGCGCCACGGGGCTGGACCGCCGGTGAGCCTCAGGGACGAGGTCCTCGACAGCCAGGTCCGGGACACCCGTGGTGCGAAGTTGCCACGCCCTGCGTCCGGGCTCGGACAGCTCGAAAAGGGTGGGCTCAGTGTCGCGGCCCAGCAGCGGCGCGCTCGGCGGCGCGCCCCCCTGCGGGGGGAGCCGGAACCAGGTCGTCGACCATCACCGCACCGCTTTCTCGAACGCGGAGACGAACGCGTCGATCTCCGCCCGCGTGCGGCGCTCGGTCACGGCCACGAGAAGCCCGTCGGCGCGACCTTGCGCGTAGCTCGGATCGAGCGCGACACCGGCGAGGAAGCCTTCGTCGGCCAATCGTTCCACCGCCATCTCGGATTCCACCGGCAGACGGAGGGCGAACTCGCGGAGCACGGGAGCGCTCGTCAAGGGCTCGACCCCGGGCACGGTCAACAGCGCGTCACGGCAATAGCGAGTGCCTCGCGCCGAGCGGAGCGCCACCTCGGCGATACCCGAGGTCCCCAGCCAGCCCAGCTGGATCGCGGCGGTCACGGCCATGAGCGTCTGGTTCGTACACACATTGGACGTGGCCTTCTCGCGCCGGATGTCCTGCTCGCGGGCTCGCAACGTCGTGACATAGGCGCGACGCCCCTCGGCATCGACGGTCTCGCCCACGAGGCGGCCGGGCAGCCGGCGGACGTGGTCCATCGTGCAGGCGAAGAGCCCCAGATACGGTCCGCCGAAGCTCAGGGGCATCCCGAGAGCCTGGCCCTCCCCCACCACCACGTCGGCGCCCCAGTCGCCGGGCGATCGCAGGATCCCCGCGCAGATCGGGTCGAACGCCACGATGAGCAACGCTCCGGTGCGGTCGCACCGGGCACGGGCATCGGCGAGGTCTTCGAGACAACCCAGGTAGTTGGGGTAGGCCACGACGATGGCGCCGGGCGCGTCGGAGTCGTCGAAATTCGTCGCCGCCCAGTCCGTCGTGCCCGCGGTGAGCGGGATGTCGTGGATGCGATGGCCGGTGCCCGCCGCAAACGTGGCCAGGACTTCGCGCCACGAAGGGTTGATCCCGTGCGAGACCCAGACGTCTTGGCGTCCGGTGGCTCCGACGGCGAGGTTGACCGCCTCGACGAGGGATGCCGCCCCGTCGTAGAGCGACGCGTTGGACACGGCCAGGCCGGACAGGCGGGAGACGAGGGTCTGGAACTCGAATACCGCCTGGAGGACCCCCTGGGCGACCTCGGGTTGGTACGGCGTATACGAGGTGACGAACTCCGAGCGTGACGCCAGGGCGCGCGTGACGGGTGGGACCTCGTGGTCGTAGGCGCCGGCTCCGGCAAAGCACACCAGGTCGCGCCCACAGGGTCGGTTGGCCGACGCCAGGTCCTCCATGTGGGCGAAGACATCGGGCTCGGGCAAACCGGCCGGGATGTCGAGCCCACCGGCGAGGCGCAGCGCCTCGGGTACGACGGAGAACAATTCGTCGAGCGATGAGAGCCCGAGGAATTCGAGCATCGACGACACATCTGCATCGGTGTGCGGTGTGTACCCGCTCACGATGAACCGCCTGACGAGGTGCGGGTCCTCGCCGACTCTACGAAGGGGAGCGGCACGACGTGGGCGGCGAGGTGCCGGCCCCGGACGTCGATGGTGAGCTCTTCGCCGTCGACGGACCGGTGACCGGTGTCGAGGAAGGCCATGGCGATCCCCCGGCTCAGGACGGGCGAGAAATTCCCGCTCGTGACGGTGCCGGTCGGGGTCGTGCCGGCCAGGACGGTGGCGCCGTCACGCGGGGGTTGACGCCCCTCGGCGACAAGGCCTCGCAACAGGCGCCGCGGGCCGGCGGCGCGCTCGCGCTCGAGTGGGGCGCGCCCCCGGAAATCGTCCTTGTCCCAACCCACGACCCAACCCAACCCCGCTTGCAGAGGCGTGATGCCCGGTCCGAGCTCGTGACCGTGGAGCGGCAGTCCCGCCTCGAGGCGAAGGGTGTCGCGTGCCCCCAGGCCGGCCGGCGTGACGCCGGCGTCGAGCACGGCTTGCCAGAATTCCGGCGCCGCCTCGGTGGGCACGGCGCACTCGACCCCGTCCTCTCCCGTGTACCCGGTGCCCGCCACCACACAGTCGAAGTCGTGCCAAGAAAACGGCACTACTCGGAACCGCGCCGTCGCCGCGGCCTCGGGGGCGACCGACGTCAGGCGCCGGTGCGCTTCGGGGCCCTGCACGGCGATCACGGCGCGCGAGGCGGTGGTGTCGTCACCTCCGATGGCGTCGCGCACCCGGGACGTGTTCGAGGCGTTGGGCATGACGTCGAACGTTTCCTCGGCCAACCACCACACGATGATGTCGTCGACGACAGAGCCATCGGCGTCGTCGAGGAGGTGGGTGTACTGGGCGCGTCCGGGGGCCACCTTGCGCAGGTCGTTGCTCAGCTGTCGCTGCAACAGGTCCGTACTCCCCTGTCCCTGGACACGGACGGTTCCCAGATGACTGACGTCGAAGGCGACCGCGTCGGTGCGACAGGCCATGTGTTCGGCGAGTGTGCCCGTCGGGTAGGCAAGAGGCATGAGCCAGCCCCCGAAGGGAACGAGCTTGGCCCCCAGTGCCCGATGGGCACCCTCCAGAGGAGAGTGACGGATCACCTGCTCCTCATTCGGAGCAGCCCGGTGGCGCGCGTCGGTTGAGGTCGGAGCGGATTCGGAGGGCGCCACGGCGCCAGGTTAGGCGGCGGGCGATGAGGGCCGAGCGAAGCCGTACTTAGCCAGCAGGGCCTCGTAATCGCGTTGATAGAGCAGTTTCACCTCGACGCCGGGATGCAAGGCGCGCAGACGCCGGACCTTGGCGTTCTTGCGGGTCACGAGCTTCTGGCTGAGGGTGGTGAGCTCGATGAAGCACTCATGGTCGGGAAGGTAGAAGTCAGGTCGGAACCCGATACGGGGAGTTCCGTCGGCATGCCACTCGAGCACGAACTCGACCGGCTCGTACTCCCAACGCACGCCGTAGGCCTCGAGGAGCTCCGCGAAGTGCCGCTCCGAGTCGTGGGCGAAGGAAACCTTCGCCGACTGTCGGGCCACCTCGGGGGCTTCCACGATCAGCTCCGAGCCTCCCGAACCGCTCCGGCGAAGTGTGCCCCGGCCGGCACGACGGGCGCGGTGTGGCGCGCGCCCTTGGGCTCGATCTGCAAGATGGCGGCGTCGAGCTCTTCGAGGATGCCCGAGAGCGGAACGATGTTGAGGACGCCTTGGCCGCCTTTCAGAAGATCGACGACCTCGCCGTCGGTGTGGGCGAGTACCGAGTTGGTGCCGACCAGCACGAGGTTGGACGACGCCAGGTCTCCACCCAGCCCGTCGCGCAGACACTCGACGGCGCGCCGTGCCCGTTGCAGGGAGATGCCGGCGTCGAGAAGCTGTTTGATGACCTTGAGCTCGACGACGTCGGTGTAGGAGTACACCCGTTGCGTGCCGCTGCCGCGTGCGTCCGCGATGGAAGGTCGCAGGAGTCCGGTACGCGCCCAGTAGTCGAGTTGGCGGTAGGTGATGCCGATGAGTGCGCAGACCTGCGGACCGCGGAAGCCCTCAGTTTCTGGGGCCGGTTCCGACATACCCGGGAACTGCGCGGCATTCGACAGATTGTCGACCATCGGGGTTCCTCCTCCACCTCAGGTGCAGGTTCATCCTACCCCGTCGTGTCACAACAGGGTAGTTACGGATCTGTCACCGATGGTGGACCGATTCGGCCTTCGGCACGACCCACTTCCCGCTCACGTTCGCTCGGACCTGGATGCCAGGAGTCAGTTGTGCCACAAGGAGAAATCGGGAGATGAAAGCGTCCTAGGTGTGCTTCTTCAGGAGCCCCGTCGGAGGCGTTCCGAACGTGCCGTGGACGACACGATCCGGTCGTTGGGAACCTACAATCTCTACCTCAACTAGAGGGTGAGATACCGTCCAGGCGTCGCAGGTCAGCCTGGTAGCGCCGGCCGTTCTTGATGTATTCGGCGGCAGCGATCGTGATGGCGTCGAGTCGGGCCGCTCCCAGTTTCAGCACGGCGGGAACCCCGAGGGCAAGGGCTCCCGAGGGGACCTCCATACGCCCCGGAACGACGGCTCCGGCCCCGACCGTGGCGCCTGAGCAGACGCGAGCGTGGTGGAGCACCACGGCGCCCGATCCCACCAGGCACTCGTCTTCGAGGGTGCAGCCCTCGAGGTGGACGAGATGCCCCACGACACAACCACTCCCCACGATGGTGGGAAACCCCGGTCCGGCGTGGATGACGGTGCCGTCCTGGATGGAGGTGCGCGCCCCCACCACGATGGCCCCGTAGTCACCGCGCAACACTGCGCTTGGCCACACCGTCGTCTCGGGCCCGAGGGTGACGTCGCCGATCACCACGGCGTCGGGATGGACATAGGCGGCGGGGTCGATCTTGGGCTCGACGTCGCCCAGTGCGTAGATGGCCATGGCCGGCGACGCTACCGGCCTAGGTGGAATCTGTGGATTTCGGGACCAAAGTCCCTGCCGCCCGAGGGGTGACCTGGTCGATACCCATGGGGACGTGTCGCGCTGCGCGGCCGGATTCGAGCCACCGCAGGTACCCACGACATGGTGAAGGTGTTGGCGATGGTCAAGAGACGAGGACACGGCCCAGTCAGGCTGTGGCAGGTCGCGGCCGTTGCCATCGTCGTCTTCGGGACGGTCGGGATCAGCCTTGGCACGTGGACGTGGTTCCAGCGCAACAAGGTTGAAAACCGCGCCGAGATCGAGGCTAACGCAGCCCAGATCGCGGCGACGACCAAGAAGACGCTGGACGGTTATGGCAATGAGATTGCTACCGCGGTGGCGCTCTTCACGCAGCCTGGACTCATCAACCGGACGGAGTTCCACGCCTACGTCAAGTACGTCGACCTGTACAACCGCTACAAGGGGATCTACGGACTCGGTCTCATCTCGTGGGTTCCCGCTGCGAATCTTCCCTCCTTCGTCACCGGATGGCGCGCCGATGGCGACGCGACCTACGCGGTGGCACCTCCGGGGGCCCGGTCGGCGTACTGCTTGGTGAGCCAGTTCGACTACAGGAATCTCAAGACACCCGTCAATCTCGTTGGGTACGACTTGTGCACGTTCAAGACGCTTGTTCCGGTATTCGAAGAGGCCACCGCCAGCGGCAAAGCGCAAGCGATAGCGGAGTCCGCCCTCGTCCCCGGGCCCGCCTACCGGGGAAATTTCCTCGTGGTCTCCCCCGTCTACAGCGGAGACCCGACGACTGTGGCGGGCAGGCGAGCCGAGAGGGTCGGGTGGGTGGCGGCGTTGGTTGACGGAGCCCAGATGCTCAAGACGGCCCTCGGCCCAGTTGATGCGCATCTAGGTGTCGCTTTGTTCTCGGGCGCGCACGCGTCGGCGAAAGACCTCGTCTTGTCCTCGCCGGCCGGCGTGACTTTGAGCGCGACCGGATCGGTGACCGAGCACTTCTCGGGCGGTGGGACTTGGACCTTGCGCATCCGCCCTCTAAACGGCGCCCGCGTGCCCACGAATCCTCTGGAGGCGCCGGGGTTGGTGTTCGTGATGGCGATGCTGCTCAACCTGGGCCTGGCGGTCTTGGTGTGGGACCTGGGGCGGGGCCGTCTGCGGGCCCGGATGTCGTTCATCGAGAGTGAGGAGCGGTTCCATTCCATGGCGTCGTCCTCGCCCGTCGGCATTCTCGAGTTGACCCAGGACGGAACCGCTCTGTACTTCAATGCGAGCGTCAACGAGATCGCGGGGGTCGATGACGACTTCTGGATCGACCACAAATGGTCCGACTGCGTCTACCCCGAAGACGGGCCGTCCATGGTGGCGAGCGCCTTGTCGGCGTGGGACAACAAAGAAGACCTGGAGGCGAGTTTCCGGGTCAGGCGGCCGTCCGGAGAGGTGCGCAACGTGCGCGTCCTCGCCGCGCCGGTTACGGGGGGCACGGGCATCACGTCGAGTTTCGTGGTGACGGTCCAGGACGTGACCGAGGAGGTCGCCGCCACCGAGGCCCTTGCCTACCAGGCCATGCACGATTCGCTCACGGGACTGCCGAACCGGGCTCTGTTCCTTGATCGGCTGAGCATGGAGCTCGGTCACGCGGCCCGGTCAGGGAGCGACCTGGCGGTGATGTTCCTCGACCTGGACGGGTTCAAGGTCGTCAACGACGGCATGGGGCATCAGGCCGGGGACGAGCTTCTTCAGGCCGTGGCGGCCCGGTTCCTCGGGGTCGTCCGTGCCGGCGAGACCGTGGCGCGACTCGGGGGCGACGAGTTCACATTCATCTTCCACGATGTGCGCGGGGCCGAGAGAGCCACCGAGATAGCCAACAGGATCCTGGGGACGCTCTCGGAGCCCATCGAGATCCATGGTCGCACCATGGTGGTGACCGGGAGCATCGGGATCGTGCTTCCCGGCCCCGGGGCGCAGGCGTCAGCCGTGCTTCGTGACGCCGATATCGGCATGTACCGCGCCAAGGAGTCCGGTCGGGCCCGCTTCGAGATGTTCGACGAGCAACCCAGCGTGGTCTGAACCGACTGGGGAGCGTTTTCCGCTTCGCTCCCAGGCCCGGAACGCGAAGCAGCCGTGGTCGAGGGGCGGGACCTCGGCCACGGCTGTGCTCGCCGCTGGGGTGCTGTACCCCTTGATTGTGATGATCGAGTCTTGGCGATTGATGATGCCTTGCTGTGGTTTTTCTGAGAATTTGCCCAGGGCGCTACCATGACCCGCGAGCGTCACAGATCAGGACCAATCGACTGGGGGGTGCTGTCATGCACCGACGGCCGCGCATCTGGAGCCCACCAGCAACGGCTGCTTCCCCGCCGCCAACCGCAATGCGCCCGCGCTCCGGACCGATGGCGGCGCTGGTCTCGGCGCTCGTCGTCCTCGGCGGTGTGCTCGTGGTGGGAACCACCTCCCAGGCGCGTACGGCGGGCTCTGTCAGTACGAACTGGACGACCTACCACGCCGATTCACTCGAAACCGGGATTGCGCCGACGACGACGTCCTTCTCTCATCCCAAGCTCGACTGGACATCGCCGGCGCTGGCGGGCCAGCTCTACGGCGAACCGCTCGTCCAAGGAAGCTTGGTGGTGGTGGCGACAGAGAACGATGTCGTGTACGGGCTCAATGCCTCCAATGGCACGGTGGCGTGGTCGAGGACTGTCGGGACGCCGGTGCCGGCGTCATCGCTTCCCTGTGGCGACATCACTCCGAATGTGGGCATCACTTCGACCCCGGTGATCGACCCGTCGCTGTCCGAGGTCTTCGTGGTGGCCGACGAGGTCAACGGCGCCGTGGTCTCGCATCATCTGGTGGGATTGGCGCTGAGCACCGGGACCATCCTCCTCGACCAAGTGGTGGACCCGCCCGGATCGCTCACCACGGCACAGCTGCAGCGACCCGGACTCGCCCTCGATCGGGGCTCGGTCGAGATCGCATTCGGTGGGAACGCGGGAGACTGCTCGACCTACCACGGCTGGATCGTCTCGGTTCCGGAAATCGGGGGCGCCATGCGCTCGTGGGAGGCCGACCCCACGCCCCCCAACGACGAGGGTGCGGTGTGGCTGGGAGGTGCCGCCCCCGTGGTCGACGCGGCTGGCAACATCTGGTTCGCCACCGGGAACGGGTCGAACACGTCGGGATCGTCACCCGACGGGAGCGATTCGGTGATCGAGTTGTCGTCGACCCTGGCCGTGGTGCAGTCCTTCACGCCGTCGACGTGGCAGACCGACAACGCCAGTGATTTCGATCTCGGTTCGTCGACGCCGGCGATCATGGGAAACGGGTTCGTCTTCATGGCGGGGAAGTCCAGAACGGCGTATCTGCTCAACCAGTCGAAGCTGGGTGGTGTCGGGGGCCAGGTGGCGCAGCGCCCGTTCTGTGGGAGCAACGTCGACGGCGGGGAGGCCTTCACCACCACCGTCGTCTACGCGCCGTGCTTGAAGGGCGTGGTGGCCGTGAAGGTCAACGCCCACACGCACAAGATGCGGGTGCTGTGGAGCACCCCGACCGATTCGAGTGGACCGCCGATCCTGGCCGGGAACAAGGTATGGACGATCCGCCGGGACGGGACGTTGTTCGGGCTCCGGAAGTCCAACGGCCGAGCGGCGGTGCGGCTGACCATCGGAGCACCTGCGAACCACTTCCCCACGCCCTCGGTGGGCGACGGGCTCTTGTTGGCGGCCTCTTCGAACCAGGTGCTGGCCTTTCACTGATCGCGTGAACCGTGGTGGGTGCATGAGCCCACCTACAGGTGCAGGCCGCACTCCGTCTTGTCGGTTCCGGGCCAGCGTCCGGCTCGTCGGTCCTCGAGTTTGGACACGGGACGGGTTGTCGGACTGCACCCGATGGAGAGATACCCCTTGCGGAACAGGGGGTGGATCGGGAGCTTGCGGTCGGCCTCGTAGTGCGAGACGTCATCGTGGGTCCAGGTCGCGATGGGGTTGATCTTCACCAACCCCTTGGCTTCG
This sequence comes from uncultured Acidimicrobiales bacterium, assembly GCA_963846125.1. Classification (GTDB taxonomy): domain Bacteria; phylum Actinomycetota; class Acidimicrobiia; order Acidimicrobiales; family UBA8190; genus Chersky-840. The sequence continues at coordinate 676,491 of CAWJUR010000003.1, read as the reverse complement.
TCCCAGTCGATGATGGGAGTCGCTGCCCTGGCCTCGCTGTCGACTCTCTTGAGGCCCGACATCCACGCTTCTTGACCCTCGAGGGCGCGCTCGAGTGGTGCGGTCTTGCGGAGCTCGCAGCACTTCTCCGATCCACAAGGCCATGCGTCGGCGTCGGCGTCGGGAGTGATGATCCGGAGCTTGAGCTGGTACTGGGTCTCGACCCTTTCCACATACGTCATGGTCTCGGGGAAATGGGCACCGGTGTCGAGGAAGATGACCTCGACCTTGGGGTCGACGCGGCTGACCAGGTCGATCAGGACGCAGTTCTGGAAGGAGCACACGAGCGACAGTCGACGACCGAACCGCTCCACCGCCCACGCCACGACGTCCTCGGCACCGGCCCCCTCGAATTGCGCGGCGAGGCGTTGATACTCGGTCGACGAGCTCTCGTCTCCCACCATGGAGAGTTGCGGGTTCATCCGCCCAGCCGGTGAGACCACGTACCCCCCCCGTGTCCGTCGTGTCCCCGAACGTGCCGTACACACCAGGCGTCAACGCGTTGCGCTCGCCTTAGCCCCACAGCGACATTATGCAATCGGGACGTCGATTCGCATCGTCAATAGTGACGAATGGCGCGGTCCCGGTCCTGGTCAGAGGCTTGTCAGGTCCTGATGGCCGTTGTGAAACTCACCCTTGATCGTAATGATTTCTCGAGCGCAGGCGGGGACTGTCCCCGGAGTCGAGAGGTGGACGCCCTCTCGCTGGCGCGGTTCAATGGCTCGAGTCCCGGCGACGGACGACGAATGAGGGGTGTCCCATGACCATGACCGATCTTCCGCCCACTGCGATCCACAGGGGAGAGAAGGAACTGCCCTTCGTCGACATCGGGGACGGCGGGACGCTGCAGCTCCTGCAGGTGGACCTGTCGAACGGGGTGTGGATCGTGCGGAACCATTTCCCGCCCGACACCACGATCCAGACCCACAAGCACACCGGGCACGTGCTGGCGTTCACCCAGAAGGGCTCGTGGTACTACCAGGAGTACCCCGACGTGGTGAACACCGCCGGCTCCTATCTCTACGAGCCGGCCGGGTCGATCCACACACTGCACGTACCCGCCACCAACGACGGCGTGACCGACGTGTGGTTTGCGATCCACGGAGCCAATCTGAACCTGGGGGCCGACGGGAATGTCGAGCTCGTGATCGACGCCCACGCCATCCTCCCCTTCTACCTGGCCGCCTGCGCCGAACAGCACGGCATCACCGACCCCCCGGTCGTGGTCATCGGGGGCTGACCCGTGCGAGCCGCCATCCTCGCCGAGGATCGTCCCCGGCTCGAGCTCGCCGACGTCCCCACACCCGATCCCGGGCCCGGGGAAGTGCTGTTGCGTGTCTCGGGCTGCGGCATCTGCGGCAGCGACCTCCACATCGCCAGCCAACTGGCACAGGCCGGGGAAATTCTCGGGCATGAGTTCGCCGGTGCCGTGGCAACCGTGGGCACAGGGGTGGACGAAAGTCGATGGAAAGAGGGCACGGCCGTGGTGGCGCGCCCGTTCTCAGGCTGCGGTCACTGTGCCTATTGCATCGGTGGCCGGGCCGACCACTGCACCGAGTTCAAGCTCATCGGCCTGGAGCGCCCGGGGGGCTTCGCCGAGTTCGTCACGGTGCGAGCCGACGAGATGTTCGCGCTGCCGGCGTCGGTGAGGGCGGACGAGCAACCCCTGGTGGAGCCGCTGGCCATCATGCGACGCGCCTTCCGGCGCGGCGCCGTGGTCCAATCCGATCGTGTGGCGGTGTTGGGCGCGGGGCCCATCGGCCTTGCCGCGGTGGCATGGGCGGTGGCGATGGGAATCGAAGCCGTGGTTGTGAGCGAACCGTCGGCGCTCCGTCGCGATCTGGCCACGCGTCTCGGGGCCACCGCCGCCTTCGATCCCCATGAAGGCTCGCTCCCGGCGCAAGTCTTCGAAGCGCTGGGTGGCGGGCCGACCGTGGTCGTCGAGTGCAGCGGCCGACCTGGTCTGATCGAACAAGGGCTCGAGATGGCCGCGGTGGAAGGACGGGTGGTGGTGGTCGGCATCTGTCTCCAAGACGATGCGATCTTCCCGTTCTGGGGTATTTCGAAGGAGCTCGACCTTCGCTTTTCCATTTACTACGGGCGCGAGGACTACACCGACACCCTCGACGCACTCGATCGTCGTCGTCTCGATGCCCTTCCGATGGTCACCGAGACAGTCAGCCTCGAAGACCTCCCCGAGCGGTTCGCCCGTCTCGAACGAGACCCTGACGCCGGCAAGGTCATCGTCCGCCCGTAGGGTCTCGAGCCCTTGACCGCGCGTCGCCGGGTTCTCATGGTGGGCATCGCGCTCATCGTGGTGTTCGTCGCCGCCACAGCTCGGCTCTTCGTGTGGTCCCCCACCGACTCCCCGACCCGGGTCGATGCCGTGGTGGCACTGGGCGGAGACCCCGGTCAGCGGCGTGCCCACTACGCGCTCGAATTGGTCAAGTCGGGATTCGCCCCGGTGGCGGTCATCTCACTGGGCGGCACGCGCGCCGTGCCGTGTCCGACCCATCCCCGCACCGAGCGGGTGATCTGCTTTCGAGCCAACCCCCTCGACACCAGGGGCGAGGCGCAATATGTGGCGCGTCTCGCCCGGCGCCGACACTGGAACCAGCTCGTGGTGGTCTCCGAACGGAGCCAGACCACGCGGGCGCGCATGTTGTTCGAGCGGTGCACCAGCGCCCATCTGCACATGGTCCCGGTCAGCGACCCCGGGTCACACATCGTTTACGACGTGGTCTACGAATGGGGGGCCCTGGCCAAGGCGCTCATCCTCCAGAGGTCGTGCTGATCCGTTCACACAACCGTCATCGTCAGGACCCAGCCCGTTCATGACGGGCTCGTACCCTCGGTACGTACCGTCCACAAGACGCACGGTCGCCAACAGAGGTCGGAAGGTCCAGATGTTGTCCTCCTACCAACCCGGGCCCGGCTACGACGAACTCGTCGAGCCCGGTGGTCCGCCCCGGCCCACGGCGCAAGGGCTGTGGCGCCACCTGACGGCGCTGGGCCTCGAAGCGCTTCTGGAGCGCCAACAGGCGGCCGACCGGGAGATCCGCAGCATCGGCGTCACCTTCCAGACCTACGACGGCGACGCCGTGCTCGACCGTCCCTGGCCCTTTGACGTCATCCCCCGCGTCCTGGCGGCCTCGGAGTGGGCCCGCGTCCGCGAGGGGCTCATCCAGCGTCTCCGGGCGCTCAACCTCTTCATCCACGACGTGTACCACGATCAGCGGGCCGTCCAGGCCGGCATCATCCCTTTCGACCTCATCACGGGATCGCCGAACTTCCGGCCCGAATGCATGGGCGTCGACCCGCCCGGCGGGATCTGGGCGCACATCTGCGGGAGTGACCTGGTGCGCGGTGAAGACGGCACCTTCTACGTCCTCGAGGACAATCTGCGCATTCCTTCGGGGGTGTCGTACCTGCTCGAGAACCGCATGGTGGCCAAGCGGATCTTCCCCGAGCTGTTCCGCTCGTACAGCATCGAGCCGGTCGATTCCTATGTCGCCCGTCTCAGCGGCGTGTTGTCGTCGGTGTCTCCGGTTCGACACGAGCCGACGATGGTCGTCCTGACGCCCGGGGTCCACAATTCGGCGTACTTCGAGCACGCATTTCTGGCCCAACAACTCGGCATCGAGCTGGTCGAAGGACGAGACCTCGTCGTGCTCGACGATGACACCGTGTACATGCGGACGGTGGGCGGGCTCGAGCGCGTGGACGTGATCTACCGTCGCATCGACGAGTTGTTCCTGGACCGCGAGGTGTTCAGGCGCGACTCCCATATCGGGGTCCCCGGGCTCATGCCGCGCCTGGCGGAGAGGGAACGTGGCCGTGGTGAGCGCCCCGGGGGCCGGGATCGCCGACGACAAGGCCATCTACGCCTTCGTTCCCGAGATCATCCGGTACTTCCTCGGTGAAGAGCCCATCCTGCCCAACGTGCCCACATGGAGGTGTGGCGACCCCGAGGATTGTCAGTTCGTGCTCGGGCATCTCGACGCCCTGGTCGTGAAGCCCGCCAACGAGTCAGGCGGCTACGGGGTGGTGATCGGGCCCACGGCCGGGCCCGAGGCGCTTGCTCTGGTGGCGCAACGCATCGAGCAGTTCCCGCCCAACTGGGTAGCCCAACCGGTGCTGTCACTCTCCACCATGCCGACCCTGTGCGACGGCGACGTCGCTCCCCGCCATGTGGATCTCCGACCCTTCGCCCTCCTGGGCCCCACCGATGCGTACGTCACGTCGGGGGGCCTCACCCGGGTGGCCCGGACGGCAGGATCGCTCATCGTGAACTCTTCGCAAGGCGGCGGCAGCAAGGACACCTGGATCGTGGATGCCACGCTGGCGGACCTCGACGATCCCCTCGGTACCCCGGACCTCGAACAACAGTCCGCGGCACTCACCTCGGAGCCGGAGATGGCCATCTACCGGTCCGAACGCTCCCCTCGCGTCGGCGGATGGGAGCTGGCCCAATAGGACCCGAACCAATCGGAGGTGACACCGCAGGACTTGTCCCACCCCACGGAGAGGAGCGAGTGATGTTGTTGGCACGGATGGCCGAGGCGGTCTATTGGGCCGGTCGCTATCTCGAGCGCGCCGAGGACACAGCCCGCGTCGTCTCGGTCCACGGCGAGACCCACATCGACCTGCCCGTCGGTGAGGACGTCGGCTGGGCGCCCCTGGTCGAGATCGCCGGGAACATGGCCGCCTACCACGAGCGCAACAGCCAATTGGGCACGGGCACCTCGGCGGCCGCTTTCAAACGATCGGTGGAAGCGCGGGTCGTGGCGTATGTGCTGACCGATCGGGACAATCCGTCGTCGATCCTGGCCTCGATCGCAGGCGCCCGTGACAACCTGCGCCTGGCCCGCCCCGTCGTGCCTCGAGAGGTGTGGGAGTTGTGCAACGAACTGTGGATCTCGCTCAGCCCCGTCAGTGCCGGAGTCGGTCCCCGAGACCAACGGGTTCGCTGGCTCCAGCGCGTGATCGACGAGATCCAGCGGGTCAACGGGGTGATGTCGGGCACCATGCGGCGCGACGAGGCGCTCGCCTTCTTCCGCATGGGCCAACAACTCGAACGAGCCGAGATCACGTGCCGTGTGCTGGCCGTGCGGGCCGACAGTGCCGTGCCGGATTCGGGGAACGAGGTCTACAACGAGGTCCACCAGATGGCGCTGCTCCGGTCCCTTGCCTCGTATCAGCCGTTCCGCCGGGCCACGCCGGCTCGAACCGACGCGGCCTCCACGCTGCGGTTCCTGCTCCAGGACGAGGCATTCCCTCGGGCCGTGAGCGCCTGTCTGAGCGAGCTCCGGGATCTCGTGAAGACCCTCCCCCACAACGAGCCCATCCTGGCGGCCTGCACCGATACCGCCGTGCTGGTCGCCGACGCACCCGTCACGCTGCCGACGGCGCCCAGACTGCGTGCGTTTCTGGCCGAGCTCGGGCCGGCCATCGGCAACCTCCACGATCACATCGAGGCGTCGTTCTTCTCACCGGTCGGTACGACGTCAGTTGCCACGAACAGAGATGCGAGCTGGACGGCACGACCGGCGTCGCGTCGGCTCCTCGTCGGGTCCCCCGATGAACAGGCAGCGCCGGGCAAGATCGACGCCGTGGACGAGGAGAAGGTGTATCGCGTCACCCACACCACCACCTACGAGTACGCGGCCGAGGTGGAACAGTCTTACAACGAGGCACACCTTCGGCCCCGTCAGACCGAGCACCAAATGTGCATCGAGCACAGCCTGGAGATCGACCCCGAGCCGAGCACGCGGTTCGAGTCCGTCGACCCCTTCGGCAACAGCGTGGCGACGTTTGTCGTCCAGGGCGGGTTCGACCGGATGTCGGTGACCGCCGCCAGCGTCGTCCGGGTGTCATCACCGCCCAGCCCGCCGGCGGGGCCCCCGTGGGAGTCGGTCCGGACCCTTCTCGAGATCGACCGCCAATCAACGGCCCGCGACGCCCGCCGGTGTCGAGCACCGTCGCGCCTGATCCCGACCGCGACCGCCTTGGCCGACTATGCGCAGGAGTCCTTCCAACCCGGCCGGCCCCTCGTGGAGGCGGTTATGGACCTCACCGACCGTGTCTACCGGGAATTCCACTACGAGCCCGGCTTCACCTCGATCGCCACTCCCCTGCTCGAGGTGCTCGAACAACGACGTGGCGTATGCCAGGACTTCGCCCACCTGATGATCGGGTGCATCCGGTCACTGGGGCTGGCGGCCCGTTACGTCAGTGGGTACATCGAGACGTTCCCACCCCCGGGCCAAGACCGTCTGGTGGGGGCCGACGCCTCGCATGCGTGGGCGTCGGTGTATCTCCCGGGCTGGGGCTGGGTGGACGTCGACCCCACCAACGACCAGTTCGTGGCGGACTCTTATGTCACCACGGCATGGGGCCGCGACTACTGGGACGTGTCTCCCTTGCGGGGATCGGTGGAAGGAGGCGGCGGGTCACACCATCTCGATGTGGCGGTGGATGTGACTCGCATCGTCACGGCGACGGCGGACGCGTGATGCTGGTGTGACCACGAGCGGTCGCGGCCACGCCCGTACGGGCACCGGACGCCCGGTTCCAGGGCACCTGGTGCCTCGGACGATATGCACTCTGAGGGCGGTGGCTCGTGAGCTTCTTGACAACCCCGTCGATCTCGGCGCTGGCGTTGGCAATGCGGTCGCTGAGATCGATCGCCGATCGGGTCCTGGCCAGTTCGAATGACTTCGGAAGGATGTCTTTGAGGCCTATGACCGCCCGGTGCAGGACGCGGCACTGCGACCCAGTCGACGGTGAGAGCTCATCGGTGTCAGGAGCGGTCAGCGACGAGGTCGCGATCTCCTGGACGAGCTCCCCGACGCGTTCCACTCGCAGACGGAGACGGGCGCGCGCCGCGGCTTGTCGGGAGCGCTCGGTGAGCTCCAAGGCGCGCCGGGCCGTCTCGGCCGCGTCCCGGGCGGCGCGCGCCGAGGCCCGTGCGTACAGCAGGCCCACCACGGCGGCGACGGCCGCGACCGACGCAGCGGAATCGAGATACGTCTCCGATTGCATGGCTCCTGCCCCCCTTGCCGAGCGGACAGCACGCGCCTCGTCCCTACGCGAGACAGCGTCCCCCCTGGCATCCCCCAGCCTATTGGTCGTTCCCGCGGCGCCGAGTTCGCTGCGGCGGGTCGAGCACTCTGGGTAGTCGGGACTACGCCTTGTCGAGGCGGATCACGTACTGGTAGGCGAACAGGTTGGGCCACATCTGCGTCGTGACCCGGTCCAAGAAGGCCAGGATGCGCAGAGGCGCCTTCTGTGAGACCGCCGACTCTCCCCCACCCCGGTTGAGGATCTCGACAGGCAGGCCCACGGCCTGACACCGCGTGACCCGGAGCCCAGCGGCTTTGGCCAGCCGCTCGAAGCTCCGGCGAGTGAAGAAGCGGAGATGGCCGCGGTCCAGGATTCCTCGTCGGTCATAGTCGAAACGTCCCGACAGCATGCGGAGACGGGGATACCAGTGCACGGCGTTGGGGATGCTGGCCAGGATCCAGCCGTTGGGGGCGAGGTGTCCGGCCAGCTCGGTGAGCAGATCACCGGGCTCGCGCAGATGCTCCAGGACATCGGCGGCGAGGACCACGTCATATCGTCCCCGGATCTCCTCGGGAAGCCCCTTGTCGAGATCGGCCACGACGAAGCGATCGAGCTTTCCGGCCACTGTGGGCCACTCTTCGCGGTCGACGCCGGTGACCCGGTTCCCCTGCTCGACGAGCTGGAGGCTCACCGCGCCTTCGGCGCAGCCGACGTCGAGGATGTCGAGGTCGTGGTAGGACCCGAGCCACTCCCGGATCACTCCGTGCGAGGTCTCCTCGTCGTGCTTCAGCTCGTACTGGTCGGTGGCGAAGGCGGCGTCGCCGGACCCGAACCCCATCTTGTGCATCCGGTAGCGCGCCACGTGTCGCATGACGTCGCGGGCGTAGCCCGAGCCCGTTGACGTAACAGATCTCGTCGCCGTAGTAGGTCGGGATGGGCACCTCGACGATGCGCTTCCCCGACTCGACGAGCTGCGTGATGATCTCGGTGTCGAACACGAATCCATCGGAGTTCGACTGGAAGGGGATCTCGCGCAGGGCCTGCACCGAGTAGGCGCGATACCCGCTGTGCCACTCCGACAACGACGTTCCCGCCAAGCGCGTTCTGTGCCGTCGTCAGGATGCGGTTGCCCACGTACTTGTACAAAGGCATGCCGCCGCGCCGAGCCGAACCCGGGTCCAGCATCCGCGATCCGAAGACGGCGTCGCATTCCCCCCGTTCTCGAGCGGGGCGACGATCTGGTCGAGGACCTCGGGAGCGTACTGACCGTCGCCGTGGAGCAGGACCACGATGTCGAGGTCGTGATCGATGGCCCACTGGTATCCGGACTTCTGGTTTCCCCCGTAGCCGAAGTTGCGTGGCTGGCGGATGACGGTGAGAGGCATGTCGGGCATCAGTTGCTTGTACCCGAGCCCCACCAGGTAGGTGGCGTCCTTGCTGTGGTCGTCGCAGACGAGGATCTCCGACACGCGCTCCATGAATTCGGGCTGAATGCGGTCGAGCACAGAAGCCAGAGTCGACGCTGCGTTGTAGGCAACGATCAGTATGCCGATCCGCCTCATTGCGAGCCCCCCCGAGAGCCAGAATCCCCCCACCGAAAGTACAGCAAGAGTCCAGCTCCGTCCATGTATCAGGGCTGGTGGCGCCTCCCTGATGACCGGGTGAGCGCCGATCCCGAGGCGAATTGGCGCCCTGGGGCAGTCACGACCGGCGGCGGATCCTCCCCACGATCGGTATGGCGGCCAGGCCGACGACACCGGCGCCGGCCAGGGCAAGACCGGCGCTGAAGGACCCGGGCCAGTAGTTGAGCTCGACGGTGTGGGTCCCGGCCGGGACACGGGCCTGGATCATGTCTCCTGAGAACGTGGTGAGCGGGAGCGCCTTCCCGTCGAGTGAGCCGTGCCATCCCGGCAGGTTGGTCAGCCGCAGACGCAGCACCGCCGGCTTCGCGGAGTGGGTGACCAGTTTCCAGTTGGCGGGATCGGCGTGGGTCACGTCCACCGGAGTCCCGCTGACGTCGGGCCCGGGCATTCCGCCGGTTTTGGGCATGTCGGTCAAAGTGGCGACGGCCGATCCCGGGATGCGGTACAGGTCCTCGTCGCCGATCCTCCGGTCGAACACGCCGCCCTGGGGTCCCGCTCCTCCTCGGGGCTCCAGGACGTACTCGACGCCATAGCGGCGCGCCAAGGTGGCGGTGGTCACCGCCGGGCAGTAGATGAAGCTCCCCGGTGGGCCCGCCTGCTGCCCCGTCAGGTACCTCCAATTGAGGAAGTACACACGAGGGATGACCGGGTCGTACGCGGCCAGCTCCTGGATGCCGAAGGCCGCGTTGACGTCGGGCGTGATCCCTTGGCTGTTGCAGGCCGTCGTCCCGTGGGCCACGACGGCGGGCCCGACGGCCTGTCGAAGGGCCACCACCGCGGGTGTGGGGGTGAAGCCGGTCGGGCTCGACCACCACACCGGGACGCCCGACACGACGAGGAATGCCGTCTCACAGGCCACGAGGGCCAGTGCCGCCCACGTGCCGGGTCCCGACGACACTCGACGGGGTTTGTCGTCGTCCTCACTGCCACGTCGGCGTGCCCAGGTGAGCCACGCCCATGCTCCCAGGCCGACCGCGGTGGCGACCAGGGGCCAGATGAAGCTCTTCGAACGAAACGTCGCTTCGACGCGCGGCAGGTGCCCGCGCCCGAAGAGCCACAGCGCCAACAAGACGGCTCCCGCCGCGACGAATCCTGCACCCAGCCATCTCCGGACGTCTCTCTGCGTGCCCGAGCGCACGAGGACGTCCGTTCCCACCCCGGCCAGCACGGCCAGGCCGAGTGTCATCGGCGCCACCGCCCGGTACCACAGCACGCCCCCGAGATGAAAAGGCAGGCGGTCCAGCAGTGTGACGACCGGAGCGGCGAAGACGAGCCCGGCCGAGACCACGGCAAGGGCGCCGAAGGCGATCACAGCGGGATCGCGCCATCGCTTGGCCACGGCGAGGACGGCGAGGACGACGGCGATCACCCCGACATAGGCGACGGTGTCGATGTAGATGAAGCGATCAGGGAACCACGGCGTCCCGTTCACGGGGATTCCGTCGAAGCCTTGGAACAACACGTGGATGAAGTCGTGCAGCGGCAACGCGTGGGCTGACTTGGCGGGGCCGCCGATGGAAACCTGGCCGCCTCGGAAATTTCTGAGCGCGATACCGCCGACCTGAGTCCCCGGCAGGAGGAGGGGAGCGCCGAGCGCAGCACCGGCGACGCCGGCCACGACCAGATCGACAAGGGGTCGCAGCACCGGGCCCGACTCCCCTCGATGCAGGATCCTCCCTCCCAACATCGCCACCATCAGCAAGGCGGCGGCGATGGCCAAGAAGACCAGCGCCTCGGGTTCTCCCGCGTAGATGGCGCACGCCACCACGACGGCGAAGAACACGATCGATCGGGCGCGGTGACGACCCCGTATGACGAAGATGGTGGCGACCAACAGCCATCCCGCCCATGCCATCACGCCACCGAAGGACCATCCGACCAGCGCGAAGATCGGGCCACTCAGTTCGTAGACGGTGGCGGCCATGACGCTTCCAATCACACCCAACCGCATCACCCGACCCAGGACATAGACGCCGGTCCCGGCGATGGCATAGGTGACCAGTACCTGAACCGTGTAGGCGAGATGCAGTGGGACGAGGTACCCGAGGAGGACGGGCACGCTGAAGGTGGCGGACTCCCAGTTGAACGCGAGCGGGAGGCCGAGTGCGTTGTACGGGTTCCACAGGGGCAGATGACCGCTGTGCACCTGGGTCCACGCCAGGTTCGTCAGAGGCATGAAGAGGGTGAGCTGATCGCTCGCCTGGGTGTAGTGCACCTTGGCACCGCTCGATGCGAGGCCGCCGTAGATCGTCTGTACGGCGTAGTTCCCGAGTGACCAGCCGTGTGCCAGGGCCGGGGTCAGGCCCGCGCCGGCCGCCAGGAGCACCCAGAGGACGCCCAAGGTGTCCGGGAGCCATCGGCGCCGGCCCGAAGGTCGGATCTCGGCGGTCGACGTGTCGTCGGGGGCCGTCTTCTTTCGGCGCCGGTGCTGCGCACGGGACCGAGATTCAGGGGGCCGCTCAGCAGTCGTCGCCGACTCGCCAGGCTCCCCTTCCATCGTTCTCCTCGGGTCTTGAACCGATTGCCTATGCGGTGCACCTGAGCAGCTCAGAGTATGGCATCGGGTCTCTGTCGTGATGTGCGCATGCGCACGTCGAGCACGCCGGCGAGCCGGCGCCTTCGAAGGAGCGCACGACACCTGTGTCTTGTTGCGACGTGTCTTGCACTGCTTGGCACTGAGCCGAGCACTCGACCTCTCGGTAGAGGTGAAAGGGTTTCGCCACTGCGAGCTCGAGAAGGCTCGAGGGCGGCGCTGAACCGCCTTTGACCCCGGGTACCCTTTCCGGGTGTCCAGGCTGCTTGAGTCGAACACCACGGCTCGCAGTCCGGACGACGAAGGACAAGCCCCCCGGGCCGTGTCGGGCCGGCACCTGCCCGCCCTCGACGGGGTGCGGGCCCTGGCGATCCTGGGGGTCATCGCCTATCACCTCGGCCTCGGGTGGGCCTCGGGGGGATACCTCGGCGTGGACCTGTTCTTCGTCTTGTCGGGCTTTCTCATCACGAGCCTGCTGCTCGAGGAGAACAGCTCCCGGGGACGCATCGCCCTGGGGGCGTTCTGGGGACGCCGGGCCCGGCGGCTGCTTCCGGCTTTGTTCCTCGTGCTCGTGGCGGTGTCTGTCTATGCCGTGGCGAACGGGCGCTTCAGCTCCCCCACGAGCGGCGGGGCGGCGATCGACCTGGGGGGCCTACGCGGTGATGCGCTGGCCACGCTCGCCTATGTGGCCAACTGGCACGCCATCTTCAGCCACCAGTCCTACTTCACCCAGTTCTCGACCCCGTCGCCGCTCACCCACACCTGGTCGCTCGCCATCGAGGAGCAGTTCTATCTGCTGTGGCCGATGGTGATCGCGGCCCTGGTGCGATGGAGCCCCCGGCGCTGGCGGAAAGTGGGCCTCGGGCTGTGCGTGGCCGGCGCAGGCGCGTCGATGCTCGCCATGGCGGTGCTGTACCGACCCGGGGTCGATCCCTCTCGCATCTACTACGGCACCGACACCCGGGCCTTCGACCTGCTGGTGGGGGCGGCGGTGGCCTTTCTCTCCGCGGCCCGGCCCCAGCCCGGGCCCCGGGCCCGGGCCGCCCTGCACCGGGCCGCCCCGGTGGCGCTCGTGGCCCTGGGGGTGTTCTGGGCCACGGCGGGCACTTCGGCGGGGCTGCCGAGGTCGTGGATGTTCGAAGGGGCCTTCCTCCTGTGTGCGGTGCTGGCCGGGCTCGTCATCGCCGATGTCCGCCTGCTCGACCAGGGGCCTCTGGCCCAGGTGCTCTCTCTCGCTCCCCTGCGATGGATCGGGACCATCTCCTATGGGCTCTATCTGTGGCACTGGCCCGTCATCGTCTACCTGAACCACCCCCGGACCGGACTGAGCGGGGCCGGCCTCGACCTGGCCCGCATAGGGCTCACCTTCGCCCTCGCCACGGCCAGCTACTACCTGGTCGAGCGCCCCATCCGCCGGACCAGCTTCGCCGGAATCCGTCCTCGTCTGGCCGTGCCCGGCGCGGTCATCGTGACCGTGCTCGTCATCGTGGCGGGCACGACCCCGTCGCTCGCCGCCCCGGTGCGGGCCTGGGCCGGCGGCGGGCTCGACCCCGGCAGCGGGCCCCAGGTGGCCGGAGCGGGTGGTTATGGCGGCGAGGTCCCCATCACGCTTCCCCCCGGGCTCACCGTCAGCCCCACACACCCCCTGCGCGTTCTCACCTTCGGCGACTCCGTGATGTCATTCGCGCAGAAAGGGATCATCTCCGCTCTGGAAAGCACGGGTGACGTCGCCGTCGAGCCCGCCGCCAGACCGGGGTGGAGTTTGAAGACACCCGCCGGGCTCGCCTTCCTGAAACAGCACATACGGCTGTCGCATCCTCAACTGCTCATCGGCACCTGGTCGTGGGACAACGCGAGCGCCAAGGTGAACCCAACCGGTTACCGGCAGAAACTGGATGCGGCTATCCGCCAGATACTGAGCCCACACGACAGCGTGCTCGGAATCATCTTCCTGCAGATGCCTGTGTTCGATCCGGACACGAGCACGCCCGAGGGGCGCGGCTTCGTGCCCAACGCCTCCGGATTGGCCACCTGGAACGCGACGGTCCTCGGAGCGTCAGCGACCTTCCCGGGCAAGGTCATGTACCTGCCCGTGGCGAGCTCGCTCGAGATCGACGGGCGATTTACGAGCTGGCTCCCACCCACAGGCACCAAATCGGCTCCGTTGCGACACTGGGTACGCGTACGAACGTCGGACGGCGTTCACCTGTGTCCCCCCGGGATCACTCGCTACGCAGCCCCGATACTTCAAGACCTGACCCAGCTGTTTCACCTTGCGCCCTCTGAGCACGAGTGGTGGAACAGCCGGCTCATCACCGTTCGGGGGCTCGCGCACAGCACGAGCAGCTTTGGTGTGACGTGCCCCACCGACCATCCCCCGGCCTGACGGGTCGTCACCCTGTCGAGTCCTCGAGGCATCTCGCCTTCAGGAGATCCGGGACGCGATGGGCGCGTCTCGAACTGTGCCATGGCCAAACTTTCGGGTCGCCAAGACCGCTCTTGGCCCGGTTGCGTGTTCGACGCACGACAGCTTGCAGCATCGGTGGAAGTGGCAGGCATATGGCAGTCAATCTCTCTCATCTGAATTGACTAGACCGGTCGCGGGCTGTCACCGGCTGTTCAAGTTTTCGTGGTGCGGAAGGTCCGTTCGTGACACCATGCAGGGATGGGAGAACCGCAGTTAAACCGCAGACAGGTGTTGGCCGGAGGCGCCGCGGCGGCGATGGCCGTGGGGGCATCCAAGTCGAAGTTGTTGCGCAAGAGGCAACGCGCTCTGGCGAAAGCGGCCGCCTCGACGCCGGCCGCTGGTTCGGACCTGGGTGCGGTGGAGCATGTCGTCTTCTTGATGCACGAGAACAGGTCGTTCGACCACTACTTCGGGTCCCTCGGTGGCGTGAACGGGTTCGACACGGCTTCGCCCGCATTCGCACAGGCGTGGCCGGGCGGCGCCAGCTCGACGCTGCGGCCGTTTCACCTCGACACTTCGGACAGCAATGCCGAATGCACCTACGACCTGTCGCACGCCTGGCAGGCCGAGCACGCGTGCTGGAACGGCGGCGCCATGGACAGCTTCGTGTCGACCCATGTGTCGAACACCTACGAGGGCCCCGATTACGGCACCCTGACCATGGGTTACTACGACAGCAACGACATCCCCTTCTACTACGAGTTGGTCAAGAACTTCACCGTCTGTGACAACTACTTCTGTTCGGTGCTCGGGCCCACACACCCGAACCGCCTGATGCAGATGAGCGGCACCCTCGATCCGGCCGGCACCCACGGGGGGCCCATTCTTGTCACGAACTCGAATGAGTCATTGGAGTTCACCTGTTCGTGGACGACGATGCCCGAGATCCTCCAGGCCCACAACGTGTCATGGAAGGTCTACAACCCGCATGGCCCGCAGTACCGGCCGCGTGCGGGCAATTCCATGTTGCTGTGCAAGAACCCGCTCATGTACTTCCAGCAGTACCAGAGGGCAAGGAACCACAAGCTTCATGGCAACGCCTTCAACTACTACGGTCCCAACGTGCCCGGCGCTTCTGTCGGCGGCGACAACTTCTCCACCACCGGCCCCAACGATTTCGCCCGTGACGTGATGAAGAACAGGCTTCCGGCCGTGTCGTGGGTCGTTCCCCCCGACGGGTTCGACGAGCACCCACCCGCTCCGCCCGCTCTCGGCGAGTGGTACACCGCGCAGGTGCTCGCCACCCTCATGTCCAACCCGACGGTGTGGTCGAAGACTGTCTTGTTCATCATGTACGACGAGAACGACGGATTCTTCGACCACGTCCCTCCTCCCACGCCTCCACCGGGGACTCCCGGTGAGTATCGTGACGAAGAGCCCCCTGCCGCACGACGCCTTTGGTGTGACGGGACCGATCGGCTTCGGGGTCCGGGTCCCGATGATGGTGGTCTCCCCCTTCAGCCGGGGCGGGTGGGTGAATTCCGACGTCTCGGACCACACGTCGCAGCTCAAATTCATCAGTGAGCGGTGGCTGGGTGGAGCCCGACCGCCGAACATGTCGACGTGGCGTTACAACACCACCGGGGATCTGACCGGGTGCTTGCCGACTCTGGCGACGCCGAACGCGACCAAGCCGGTGCTGCCGGCCACCTCGAATTCCACGACCGCGGGGGTCGTGGGCCAAGAGTGTATTGGTGTCCAGATCAACGAGGTCAACTTCCCGCGGGGTGCCTACCCGATTCCCGCCGTCCAGACCCAGCCCACGCAAGGGCCCAACACGCTCACCCCCACACCCACGTAACGCGACCGGGCCGGATTCGGTCGGCAGACATCACGTCGGTACAACGCTTCGCGACGGGTCCATCGACACGACGCGCCCGTGGCGGCGCGCTCATCACGTTCTCGTCCGACCGCGGGGATGGTTCGCGCACGAGTTCTTGTGAACCAACGTGATCCCGTTACGTCTGCGCTGCCCCGATCAGTTTGTGTCGCCGGAGCTCCGCAGCCAACGCTTCGGGTGACACGAACCGGTGGGTGACGAAGCCGTGCTCCGCGGCCGCGGTCAGGTTGGTCAGGTTGTCCTCGATGTAGAGGGTCGCGGGCGGATCGAGCCCAAAGCTGGTGATGAGCAACTCGAAAAAGGCGGGATCGGGCTTGGCAATTCCGACCTCGCCTGAGACGAGCGCTCCCTCGAACCAGTTGAGGAACTCGTAGTTCGCCTTGGCTTGCGCCCAACTCTGCGCACCCCAATTCGTCGAGGCGAACAACCGCATGCGGCGCTCACGGAGCATCCGCAGGAGTGCGACGGTGCCATCGAAGCTTCCCCCGTACATCTCCGTGAATCGCTCGCTCCACGCCCGCACCTCGTCAGCCCAGTCCGGGTGGGCGGCGACGAGCGCGGGGATCGTGTCCTCGTAGGAGACGCCCAGATCGTGCTGGGCATGCCACTCCGGGGTGCACACTTGGGCGAGGAAACGCTCCATGTCGGCCTCGTCGGGGATTATCGTCCGATAGAGGTAGCGCGGGTCCCAGTCGATGAGCACGCCACCCACGTCGAAGACAACTGCGCTGATGGCTGGCGCTCCCCCCACAGGCCACAGCGTACGGGCACTGGGTCGGGGCCCCGGTGGGAGAGGCCCGGGCCCTCATGGGTGATTGATAGGAATCTCCAAGCTGCCATACAGGTTCACCGTCGAAGATAGACATGTCATCGAGATCTATGTCGATGGAAATGGTCGCTCGAGGCGTAGACAGGAGCACAGTGAGCAACGACGGTGGTCACGAAGGGCAGGTCGGTGGTTACCCGGATCCAACGCCGACCCGGAGCGAGCCCGTGCCGGGCGGTCCTGTGTCGTCGCAGCCCACCGGAGAATCCCCGGTTATCGGCGTCCCGACGGCAGAGGTCCCCGTCTTCGGCGTTCCCACCGCCGAGGTCCCGCCCGTCGGGCCCGTCGGGGGTGCCGGGCCGGCACAGGCTCCGCCCCCGCCTCCCCCGCCGCCTCCGTGGGGTACGGGCCCGGGAACGGGAGACGTCCCCGGTGGCTACTGGGTGCCGGGGTCCACACCTCCCGGTGGAACTCCCCCCTACCCCTACGCGGGCCACTACCCCTACGGCGCCAACCCCCCCTATTACGCACCTCCCGCCCGGCGCAAGCCTCTGGGCAGCTGGGGCATCGCCGTCATCGTGGCCGTCGCCGTCATTGCCGCCTCGGGCCTGGTGGGTGCGGGGGTCGAGCACGCCATGGAGAACACGACGACCAGCGGCTCTCCGTTGTTCGGCACCATCCCGTCCCAGGGCTCCTCGGGATCCGGTTTGGGATCCGGCCTGGGGTCCGGAACCGGCACCGGGTCAGGATCCGGATCGAACAACTCTCCCGCGGGCGTCAACACATCGGCGATCGCAGCACAGGTCGACCCCGCCTTGGTCGACATCGACACCACCCTCGCCCAGGGTGGCGCGGCGGCGGGAACGGGCATGGTCCTCACCTCGTCGGGCCTGGTACTCACGAACAACCACGTGATCGAGAACGCGACGACCATCAACGTCCAGGTCGTCGGGAGCCGGCAAACGTACTCGGCGACGGTCCTGGGGTACTCGGTGACCGACGACGTGGCTCTCTTGAAGCTTCAGAACGCCTCGGGCCTGAAGACCATCTCCGCCGCGAAGTCGTCGAACCTGAGCGTCGGACAGCCCGTCGTCGCCATCGGCAATGCCGGAGGCACGGGGGGCACACCGAGTGCGGTGGGAGGGACGATCACCGCCCTCAACCAGACCATCACCGCTGGTGACTCCGGCACGTTGTCCGAGACGCTCAACGGGTTGATCGAGACGGATGCGAACATCCAGCCCGGAGACTCGGGCGGTGCCCTCGTCAACACGTCCGGCAAGGTGATCGGAATGAACACGGCGGCATCGGCGACCAACGTTGGCAACAGCCAGGGCTACGCCATCGGCATCGACCAGGCCATGTCGATCGCCAATCAGATCAAGAACGGCAAGGCGAGCTCGACCATCCAGATCGGGCCCCGGGCACTGCTGGGAGTCGAGGTGACCGACCCCTCGCAGGCAGGTGGGAACGGCTTCTTCGGCGGAACCGGTGGCGGTTCGACTATCGCCGGTGCGTACGTCGCGGCCGTGCAGTCCGGGAGCGCGGCGAACAACGCCGGGATCGGGATTGGCGACACGATCGTGTCGGTCAACGGAACGACGATCTCGTCGCCGCAGGACTTGACCAACGCGCTGCTCGAAATTCAAGCCCGGCGCCTCAGTGACCGTGGGTTGGCAAGACGCCCAAGGTGCGAGCCACAGCGCATCGGTCGAACTGACCACGGGGCCTCCAGCCTGACGTCGTCGATCTGAAGCTCTCGACCGGGCAGGGCTTCTAGCCGAGCCCCGGCTCCGGACGTGAAGCGGTGGCACATTCGATGCAGGTGCGAGTCGCGGGCCTCGCCGCCAGGCGATCGGACCCGATGGGGGCACCGCAGCGTTCGCACGTCCGGTAGACACCGGCGTCGAGCCTCGCCACGGCGCGGTCGAGGTCATCGAGATACGCCCGAGCCCCGGTGATGAGGGCGCCCACCTGCGCCCTTTCGAAGGCGATCGTCGCACCTTCGGGATCGTGCTCGTCATCGATGTTGGAACCAGAGGCGGCCGCCACGATGCCTTCGTGATCAGTGGTCATGGCCTCGATGCGGGCCTGGGTCTTCCGGCGCTCGGCCCGCAGCCGGCCTCTTACGTCCGACTCATCCACTTTTGCCTCCAGGCTCCCCCCAGGCGCCATCCTCGTGGACCTGAGCGGCAAGCCGCATCACCTTGGCTAGCCCCCGATGGCCGCTCGTCGCGAAGTGCCGCTTCCCGGTACAATTGACGCGGGATTTGGGTGCAGGGGGGGTCCATGCCATGAGGTACCTCGCAGTTCCGGAGATGCCACGCCACAGTTTCTGGGTTTCGCTCCGACACCGGGGCCACCTCACGCCGGAATGGCACGCGGTGAAAGACTCGTCGCCGAAACCCATCAAAACACTGTGCGGTCAGTCCTACACCGCTGAAGCGCATCGGACGTGGGACCAGACGACGTCCTCGGATCGCTGTCCTGCGTGCGAGCACCTGGTGAGGACCACCGGCAAGGTCAGAGGGGCCACGTTCATCGCCGAGGGCATCTCATCTCCGAGGGGTGCCTGACGCGTTCCCTGGACACGCTGCCAAACCGTGACGCGAGTCCGCCAAGCTCCGTGGTCCAGATGGCGCAGTTGGAATAGTCTCGGGCATGCCTCGTGGAATCGGACGTGTGGCGGGTCCGACCCTGCTTGCATCGCTTTTCGGTGCGCTGGCGTCGTGCTCGAGCACGGCGTCGACGCCTAATGGTCAGACCCAATCGACGGGTCCTCCGGCCTCCACTCATGGCGGGTCAGCGGCGGATGTAGAGATCACGAAATGCAGACAGGATCCCAGTGACTCCACGCAAGTCACGGCGTCAGGGACAATCACCAACCATCAAACGGTGCCGGCGGACTACGCCTTCACGGTTGAGTGGTACGTCGGCTCGATGCAGGCCACGAAGACCAGCTACTCCCAGAGCGGTGTACCTCCGAACGCTCCGTTGGAGTGGAGCACGCAAGCTTCTCTCGCCTTGCCCTCGCAAGGGCCCTATACGTGTCGGCTCACGCGTGTCATCAGGACGCTGGAGTCGTCGGGATCTCCGTGATGTACCTTGCCCATTGCCCGGGCGATGTCGAAAGGGGCGGTAACGGCTGGGTCTAGGCCGACCTAGGACGCCCCTACTGAGCGTCGCCTTGGGGGTGGCGACCCCGAGACAATAGCGAAACGCATGTCGGCCGTCTGGAGGTCGGTCTTGCGGCCACCGTGTCCCACCCACAGTCTGTACGACTCGCGGCACGCTTCGTAGTTCGTCAATATTGGTGGTTCCCCCCGAGAGCTTGGGCACGAGGCTGTGGCGCCTTCGCGACCCCTGTTCGGCGGGTACAGGGGAACAGCCTCGACAGTTCCCGTGCGTGAGCCTGCCGCCCGGACCGGGCGTCAATTCGAGATGGGAGCTTCGATGGTGCGACCACAACGCAACTCGACCTTTGGCGGACACCGAAGCCGTAGGAGCACCCCATGTGGGCGTCGTTCGCGGCGACCCTACGGTGCCTTCTTCCGTGTCGTGATTCTCATGGCTGCCACCATTCCCGCGGTAGGTGCGGGTGCGCTTCTGAGCGCGACGCCCGCAGCCGCGAGCGGGTGCCCATTCTTTCCGACCGGTACGATTTTTGGTACCTGGGTGAATTCCTCGGACACAAATGGCGGCGTGGTCAATGCCGTTGACAGCGCCGATTTGGGTGCGCAGACGACCTTCGGGACATTCAGTTTCATCACCGGCAATCTTCCGCTCTTTCCGGGGAGCTCCGTGAGCGGCACGATCAACCCCAACTGCAGTTTCCAAGGATCCGTGGATGGGTTTCCCTCTGATACCTACACGGGATGGCCCATCGTCCTCGGCGCCAACTCGAGCGCCGCCAACGGGACATGGCACGATTCGACCGACAATGGGACGTGGACGGCCGCGATCGTAGCGGCCCAAACCTCCAACCCATCGACGAACTCCCTATCGTTGGGCACCTCGGGCGATCCGATCCAAGTAAGCGTGGAGTCTCCGACGACGGGTCCCATCTCGATATCCACGACGGGTTCCTTAGGAGGAGCATCGCTTCCCAACTACAACGTGCTGGGCGGTCTCGTCGTGATCAGCGCACCCGACGGCAGCTCCGGCAGCCCACTGACACTGACCTTCACATTCACTTCGAACCTCGACGCAACGTCGGTTGCCTTGTTCAAGAACGGCATAGCAGTCCCAGCGTGTGCGACCACCAGTCCCATCAGTCCCGATCCTTGTGAAGAAAGCGCCTCCGGCCCATCCGGCGGCGCCGACACCATCACTGTGCTCACCTCTTCAGCCAGCATCTGGGCGCTCGGCGCCAAGTGCGGGTTCTCGATTCCGACGACGAGCCTGCCTATTGCGCTTCCTCACCAGCACTACTCGGCGTCGTTGACTGGTTGTGGCGGAAAGGCCCCTTACCGGTTCAAGAAGGTCGGCAGGCTCCCGAGAGGTTTGAGCCTCTCTCGGGCCGGCGTTCTGTCAGGAACCTTTGCGAGCACCGGCACTTTCTCGTTCCGGGTCAAGATGATCGACGCCACCAGGCCGAAGCGGCTCAAGCACACCACGACGAAGACATTCTCGATCACGTCGCTGTGACCATGGGATTCCGGTGCCTTCCGGATGTCAAAAGTGACCGAACAGTACCGGCGGCACCCGCTGACGCTTCACCACCCGGCCCGCAAGGTCCACCAAGTACGTCGAGACCCCGCGGCATCGTGGTTGGACCATTCGCACGCTCGTGGCGGGGACATCGTGGGCTAATCCCAACGTTGATTGACACATCTTCCTGACACCGTGACAGGCAACTCTGACATCACACTCCAGGAGCGTGATGACCCTCACGAGGCCGTCACCCGGAGGAGGCGTGGCGTTGTGGCCTAAGCATGATCTCGCCGCACGGGCCACAATGGTGTGCGGTGCGCGGCAGGGGGCTGGGCAAGATCGAAAAGGGCGGGGCTATGAGACCACACACGAAGAGACAACGGGCATTCGCCGCTGGACTGATCGCAGCGTGCGCGATGGTGGCCACGCCGATCGGGATCGGCATCCTCGGCGAGACACCGGCGTCGGCTGCTCCGACGTGTCAGTTCACGACCCATGGCTCGACCATGACCCTCGGCGCCGACTGCGTCACCACACAGACCATCACCGTCCCGGGTGGCACGACGCTCAACGGCTCGGGGCACACGATCACCGCGACGGACCCGATGGGGAGCCAGTTTGTCGGTCCTGTCATCGTGAGCGGCGGATCTGTCATGAACGTCGAGAAGTTGACGATTGTCGGGCATTTCACGAACAGCACATGCAACACAAGTGCAGGGACCAACAGTCCTGCCTTCCTGAGGGGAGTGGAGTTCCTCGACGCTTCCGGCTTGGTGAAGAAGGTAACGATCACAGGCATCAACAAGGGCGCTGGCAACACCTGCACAGAGGGCAACGCCATCGTGGCCAACGACGAGACTGGAGGCCCCTACAACCTCACGGTCGAGCACAACACCGTGTCGGGATCCCAGGGCCTCGACGTCTACGTCCAGGGCGACGCCACCGCCAACATCTCCCACAACACCTTCAGCCAATATGCAGCAACGGGTGACGGCAATGCCATTGGCATCAGGATCATCAGCGCCCACGGCGCAACGATCAGCCACGACTCGGTGTCCACTGCCAGCAATGCCTACACGGCGATCGACATCCAGCGCACGAATGGTGTGGCCATCAGCCACGTCACACTCAGAAGCCCGGGCACGACCCAGGGGATCTACGAGAACGACCTGTCGGGCGGGTCGATCAGCCACAGCACGGTCACTGCGGGTTCGTCGTCGTTCGCTGCTGTCAACCTTACCGAGACGACGGGCGTCACCGTCAGCCACAACACTGCACATGGCGCCCTCGTCATCTACACGAACTGCGCCATCCTGCCGAATGCCTCGAACAACACCTTGACCCACAACACCGTGCAAGGGGCGGCATTCGGTATCCAGATCACCGCCGACTCCAACGGGACGAGCACCTGCCCGTCGAAGGCCAATGACAACACCGTGAGCCACAACACCATCAGCGACTCTGGCGGCTCGGTCGGGATCAACATCTTCGTTACCACCGGTGGCCCGTTCGTGTGTCAGGCCGATCACAATGTGGTCGAGTCCAACACCATCACAGGGTTCTCCACGCCTATTGGTGACGGTGGTACCAACACGGTGATCGCCCACAACCACTGAGCGGGGGCCAACCGGCAGGCGCACATGGAGGGGTGTGAGGCCAAGTCCATCAAGGGTCTACTTAGAGGGTTGGTACACAGGCGTCGTGATCCTGCATTTAGACGTCCTATCCCCTCGCAGCCGCTCGACGGGCCAGAAGCTCTGCAAGCGCTGGCGTAATGCGCTTGTCGGTCGCGGGACCGAGCACCAACAGCTGACCGATCTGGTTCCCTTCACGCCAGCCCACGATGTCTACCCGCTGACCACTGCTGGGGGGGTGATCAGCCTCGCCTCGTCCCCTATCTCGACAGTGGAGCAGCGAGGACAGGCGAAGGCTGACGTGAAAGCCGAGCGGGCATCGGACGAGTTGGCACAAGCGTCGACAGCATTCACCACTACGGGAGTGTTGGCAGAGCTAGAGATTATGCCCTTGGCACGCGCCATCCCGGCACCGTGAATACGGCGACACCAGCTTTCTTGCAAGGTGGATCGGCCCCAATGTGACACGACTCAGAAGCAGTGGCAGATGGATTGGCCTTCAAACCCAGGGCGCTCGGGATGTCTGACGGGGTGAGTAGGCCGGGCGTCGGGGAGCTACATGCCGACAGAGCGACAGCCGTAATGGGGATGGCCACCAACCAGGCTCCGAGCCGGAAGCTACGATCTGCTGACAGCACGTTTCGCAAGCTCTTTGGCCACTGCGGGAGTGATTCGCGTGTCATCGGGTGGGCCTTGTACACCGACCTCGCCCAAGCTGTTACCGGACCGCCAGTAGACCAGGTCGCCTCGCCCCGTTGGGGTATCGAGTCGGAGAAGGCGAGCGAGGTCGCCTATCCCATGAATGGTCGGTGGAGTCTACCAGGGATGGGTAAGGATCCGATTGTGATCTGGTCGAAGACATGCTTGGTGTTCGCCATACTTCCGCAGGTGGCTGCGAATGACGCGAGTTCGATGTATCGCACAGTGGCAGTTTCGCTGTAGCGAACCCACGGCTTGCCGGGGGGTGCGAAGGCCACCACGTACGAGGTTTTGCAGCCGAAGGGAGCCACCGACGACCGAGAAAAAGGCCAGGTTAACTTTGAAGACCCCAACTGGAAGGGAGATCCGAGGTGGACAATGATCCCAACAGAGCAGTTGAGCAGCTGGTCAGGAGTAAACCGCCGACGGCGATAGCCGTCAAGGCCCGCCCGTTTCGACGCATGCCGTCACACTAGGCGTAACTGCCCCAGCACAACCGTGGCGTCACACGTTGCTCCACATGGTGCTGCAGCAGGCAACGTTGGGTGGAGGGCTAATGCTCCTGCGGAGTCGGCTGACCAGCCAGTGGATCGGCCTTCTCGGCGGGCCAAGAGCGTCACTGTTGCGGGAATGCCGTTGGGGAAACGTGACGTTCCTCAGATCGCTCTCCCGCTCTTGTGGGGTTTCACCAGCCGTATACACGTCGGGCCGTTGCGGCAAGGGACCGAAGTTAGTCATAAGTCGAGTCTACGCCTCACTGGCCGTGATCCGCTCCCCGCTCCCAACTACACCGGGGGGCAAGGGATGACAAGTTTCCTAAGTGCTCTCCGAGGGGGTCGAATCTCTGTCATCCAACGCCGCAGAAACCAACAGGTCGAACGGGAGGAGCACCGCCATTGAACTCAGCGGGAATCGGGTCACCGGACTTATGCCGGTCCGGCACAGAGATGGATAGGTACGCAGTGTCCGATCCATCGTTCCACGTCATCGCTGTGTTCTTTGAAGGCGACGTTAGAAAAGGGAGATAGTCCTGAATCCAGAGAGGTGGACACGAACCCCCATTTCAAGGCCGACATCTGCTTCTTGGCGTAGCTCTCCAGTGTCGCGGGCGAGCCATGCCAGGTGAACCTTATATAGAACTGAGCCATCGACCAGCCCTTGCGAAGGGTCGCATCTGAGCATGAACCCATCCACGTCGGTTCGTATCCCGACTGATGGATGTGCGTGGCTCCTGGTGGCACAGCGGCTCTGATAGCGAGCAGGTGGTTGAGGATCGTTCCACCGGGGTCTCCGGATGGCCGACTTCGATCAGCAACGTGGTCCGAAGCGCACCCAGCAGTGAACCCTGCAACCACTACTGCTGCAGCCGCCAAAGCATGCCGGTGTTGCGGGCTCATGATCGATCACCTACCACATTGGCCACGGTCAGCTGCCCGGCAGGTCCAATGTCTGGTGGACGATGCATTCGGCGTACGGCTTTGAGCGGGTCCGTAGTGAATCTCCAGCAGTCGTACGCAGTCGCAAGTTGATAAGCCTCGGTTTCCACTCTCAATGACACATCGCCGAGGTCATGGCACATCTGGATCAAGACGTCGTGAAGAGTCGCAGTGCCGGATCCCAACAAGCCAATCGCTCGAGAAGTCTCTCCACGCCACGGCGTTGATGTAGCCATCCACACAGAAAAGTGGCTTGACCGTGTAGTCCGCAGCCACCGTGACGGGCTCGATGCACACCGGTCCCTTTGCCGGTAAGGCGCCGGAAGCAGAGCACCAGAGTCGCTGATCAACGGAAGCCGTGTGCCGCGCACAAGTGTGGCCCCGTGAGGCGCAGGACTGCCGGCAGAGACCCCGTGGTGGCAATGGTGTCCACAAGGGCGATGACCAAAAAGGACGTCCAGCCCGTCCTACGCCTGGTCTTCACGGCTTGGAGCGTGAAGGACTTCCGTGGCGATCCCAGCGGTAGTCGGAGGTATCCTATGGATCTGCGAAAGATCCAAGATCAAGAACCTGACTGGGGACCACTGGCGGCGTTCAACGCCGAGCGCTCCCGTGGAACCGTCCACCCGCCCGAGTACGTAGGAGTCATGGAGCGCGAGCAGCGCCGGTTCGATGATTGGATGGCCGAACATCGACCACAGCACCTCGCAGAGGCCCACCAGAGGGCAATGCACGCGTCGTTCTGGCGCCATCCTTTGCGCTCGATCCGGGGACTGAGACGAGGTGTTCCGGTCTTCGTGACCCCACCCAGCACACCCCCATCGGATGGACCTGGCACAGCTGGTGATCGGGAGCCAAGGAATCCACATCCGAACACGCCATCCACCCAGGCTTCAAAACAAGAGACTGGCTAACACGTCCGGTCTCGTCTGGTGCTGCAGCCGTCGAGAGCACGACATCGACCGGAGCAAGTCTCGGCAGCGGCACCGATGATGACCACTCGATGACGGCCTTGTAGGAACCCCGTGGGAGCGGCGGCGGTCCCGACGACGAGCAGCGAGAGGTGCCGACCGAGGAGCCGCCTGATAGAGAGCAGCTGGCGTAGATAGTCAATACCGTGATCGGCAACCTTGTGACCACGTGCGAGATCACAAAGGGTGTCGGTGAACACTCGGCGGTGAAGCCGATGTTGTTGTGGAAGCTCCCCTGCGTGAGGATGACTACAACGCCGGGCTCACAATGGTTCTTCACCGCTTGCGTCAGGTTGATTGCGGCCTTCGGGTTGTTGATGACCAGGTGCCCCTTGATGGGATCTCCTGCCGCCACCTGAAAGGTGTTCAGGACGATCTGGACGGTGAGTCGATTGGATGCCGCCGGGGGCGAGTCAGCACCGCAGCTCGCGAGGGTCAGGGCAGCAGCTGCGAGCACCAATCTGAGACGCCTCCGGACCATGCCCTGATGCTCTCACGGGACTCGACTACTTGCTGCGTTCATGGCCTTGATCAGCGATCGGCATATCCTGGGACCAGTGGAAGAGATTCGTGTCGAGATGTTTTGGACGGCAAGGTGCATGTCTACCGGCTACCTGATGGGACCGAGATCAGAAGCAGCGAGGGCGTCGGGGAGCACCCTCTTGAGGTCGTTGAGCGCTACCTCCGAGATCAACTGTCGAACGAGCCATTTCGGAGGATCGGCTTACCGGAGTCAGGTCCGAGAGTTGAGCAACCAGCCTCTAACTGGCCCATGAGGTTTGAAGAGGAAGTGTTGCCTCGGAGGGCCTCCCCTAGGCGGTGAAATGTCGAGTTGTGAGATCGGGTCAAGTGAGCAATGAAGCCGATGTTGACGAAGACGACGGCCCCCCTGCTAGAAGGTGAACCCTTTAAGCACGCTGACCCCAAAAGATGCCTCTCCTCCGACAACGCAAATGCAGGAGCGCCTTTCTTAGACGGCAGAGTGACCAAGCCGCCCCGAACGGTCTTACAGATGGAGCGGTCAACCGTTGAGGTATGGGGTGCCCCGGGACAGCTCGCGATTACGACACAACTAGCCAGCAATCCTCCGAGCACCAGCCAGTGTCGGTTCACAGCACCCAAGGCTATCGCACCCTATGGATTTGTCAGACTGCACGTTACCGATTCAGGGCCGCAGATCGTCGCTTCACTCCGTCACACAGCATCCCGACTCGATCGGCTCGATGCGATACCCCCACGTCGAGAAGTGGAACTCATACTGCGAGCACTCAAAGACGGATCCTTCTACTTGGGCTCGATGGACGAGTGCCCAGTGGCGCTATTACGTGGACGTTCGATGAGTTGCTTGAGGCGAATGTCGTCTTGATAGCAGTACGGGCAGACCTCGCTTAGAGGAATGCCGTGTTTGCACTTCTTGCGCCACCGGTACAACATGTAGATGATCCAGAGCATCAAGGCTCCCCCTCGGCATGTAACCCGTGGTCGATGCGACTCGCGTTCTAAGATTAGTAGCGATCACCCCGTCCCAGTCGGCTGAGTGAGGTGCCATTGCCGCACGGGATCCCCGATCGTGCATTACACAGAACTCGTAGGGTTACCAGCTAGGCGTTCCACTTCCTGGGCAAGATCTTGCGCCTTCTCCTTACTCACTCTGAAGTTCAAGGCGAACGGCCCCCAGAGCGTCCACGCTTTCCTCGGGCGGGCACAGCAGAGCAATTGCGTGCCCCCCGCTACCTCTTGAATCTCGATCGCGAGCTGGTACGCCTGCCAGTCCGCAAAGTTCGTCCACATACGGCCGGTCCAACCAGTGATGGTGGCATCCACGCAAACGATGTCGCGTCCGCCGAGGTTCTCGATCGCCCCATGGGAGAGGGTGAAAGCCCTATCTCGGGGCAATGTCGTGAGCACAGGGAAGGAGGCAGCGACACCAGCCCATGGTGGACTGCCCCGGCCCTGCTCGACCTGCTTCTTGCGATCCAGCCGGTTGCGACCAACCAGCACGATGACCAACAGGCAAACGCCGACAATGACCGCTATGAGGAGCCCCACGACCTGAAACCAATCGGTGCCTCCGATTGTCCCCTCTCAATCGTCTTGCGGCTGAAATAAACATCCAGGCCAGATCTGACGGTGGGACCGACCCGTAAGGTGTTCGGCATCACCGGTCCCGGTCAGTGAACCCCCTGCCTCGCACTCCCTGAAGTGCCGAGGGGTCAGAATCCGGCACGTACCGGTGCGTCGTCTCCACCTCACTGATTCACCGTTGCGTGCGTCAAGAAGACGACAGGTCAGCGACGTATGTCAGCGCTCTAACCTTGGCGTTGTGACCGTCCCTAGTCCTCCTCCGGGTTGGTATCCCGATCCCTACATGGCAGGGGGTGTTCGGTGGTTCGATGGATCCGTCTGGACCACCCACACGGTTTCCTCCGATGCCGCCAATCCGACCGCCACGGTTCAAGAGCGATTCGATCCGAGATCCCCTGAGGAAATGCGCCGATACGAGTGGGAGGGCACCTTCGCCAGCTGGGACACCGACCTTGCTCGCCGCAACGAGGCTCCCTTTGGAGGGGGTGGGGGCTGGCAGGGATTGGCCGTAAACCGAGAAGTTCGATTGGCTTCCCGAATATCAGACAACCTGCGGCATCCTCGCATCGTTCTCGCCTTCATCTTCGCTTTGGTCTTTGCCATTTTGGCTTGGGGAGATCGTCAGCACCGTGTGCTGTTCGTCGTGTGCGGTGGCGTCGCACTTGTCGCCACTGAGGTCACTGCGCTCGCCGCGCGCAAAAGCGACGACACTGGGATCGGGTTGGCAGGGAAGACAACGCTTAGTCTCAGGTTGTGTTGCGCCCTGGCAAGCAGCCCAACCACCGTCGGATCAGTCCGTCTATCACCCAGACTTCGGTATCGAACGGGACCCCCGAGGACCGTACGACGTTTGGCTCTGTCGGTATCGGCAAGGTGGACCGCAACAGTACATACGGACAAATCTCAGGGTCGAACTGATAGAGCCGTGCGACATCAGCAGGACGTGCTCTTGAGCGGAGAGAGAACTCTGTGGTGCTCACATCAGTGTGATGCCAGTATCGGGGCGTGACACTGGACTCTGGGGCGAGGAAGCAGCCGCTGGTTACGACGGGGCACCGCCTGCATGTTCGACCCCGACGTGCTCGACCCGACAGTCGAACTGCTCGCCGAGCTTGCCGGTGAAGGCGCGGCACTGGAGTTCGCCGTCGGAACCGGTCGGGTTGCACTGCCGCTCGCAGCCCGAGGAGTGCCTGTGTCCGGGATCGAACTCTCGGTTCCCATGACCGACCGGCTACGAGCCAAGGATCACGAGAAGAGCATCAAGGTGACGATCGGCGACATGGCGACGACACGGGTCGAGGGCATGTTCCGACTTGTGTATCTCGTGTTCAACACATCGCACCTGACTACCCAGCACCAACAAGTGGCGTGCTTCGCCAACGCGGCCGCCCACCTCGAGCCCGGTGGTTATTTCCTCATCGAGGTTGGTGTTCCTGACTTGCGCCGCCTTCCACCCGGCGAAGACGCTCGCGTGTTCGCCCATGGGCCGGGATATGTGGGATACGACCGCTACACCGATCTAGTCACTCAGCAGGCAACTTCACACCACTTCGCCGCCGTCGAGTCGGGTGTACGCGAGCACAAGACGCCCTTCCGGTACGTATGGCCGTCCGAGTTCGATCTGATGGCCAAACTCGCAGGCATGTCGCTGCGTAATCGGTGGGCCTGGTGGGACCGCTCACCGTTCACCGGCGACAGCAGATTGCATGTCTCGGTGTGGGAGAAGCCCGAAATCTGAGCCATTCAACCCGTCCGATAAGGCACTGGGGATGCCGGTCTGAGGCGCTCGATAGCCACGCTGAACCCTCGGACTCCGGATGCCCTGAGCCGAGAAGAGGCGATGGACATCCTCCGAGCCGCTCGGAGGTCGAGCGCCAGTTGCCCGACGGATAGGTTGGCCCGCTGACCGTCCCGTTGAGCGTGCCCCCGGCGACGGTGCCCGAGAACGACGGTTGACCGGAGCGAGGGATCGTGACGTTGACGGTCGCTGTAGTTGTTCCCGGTCGGTAGCTCGAAGTCCGAGGAGCCCCCACGAACACGCCGCCACGCCGACAACGATCACCAAGAGCCCTGCACTAACTTATCGACCCTTGCGTAAGACACCGAGTCGATTCACTTTCTCATCTTCTCTTCATCGACGGGGCGCTGTTCGGGACGAGTTCAAATGCCCCCGTTGGGTGGCCTGAAAGTGCCCCTCTCCTCGTTTATCCGAAGCTGGTGACTACTCCTGAGGTCGTGATACGGCCAATCGAACTCGTGTCACCGCCGAAGAACGGATCGCCTCCGAGGACCGATAGTGGGCCAACCCCGCCGTTGGTGAACCACAGCGCACCGTCGGGACCGGCGGTAATACTTGATGGAAACTCAATGTTCGGAGAGGTGAAGTTAGTCACCACTCCTGATGTAGTGATTCTACCTATTGAACTACTGCCACCGAATGAAAACGAACTGCCCCCGCTCGTGGCGACTGAACTGATTCCGCCGTTGGTGAACCACAGCGCACCGTCGGGACCGGCGGTGATTCCGCTGGGTCCGGTGATGCTGGGGTCGGTGTAGCTGGTAGCAACACCCGAAGTCGTAATGCGTCCGATCGAGTCGTCGCCTTGGTTCGTGTACCACAGAGCGCCGTCAGGGCCAGCAGTTATGTCGGAGGGGCCGTTGATGCTCAGGGACGTGTAGATCGTAACGGCTCCTGCGGTGGTCATGCGCCCGATCGAGTTACTCCCGCTGTTCGTAAACCACAGGTCTCCATCTGGACCTGTGGTGATCGCAGTCGGACTGGCATCCACACTGGGATCCGCAAAGTTAGAGACAGCCCCCGAGGTCGTGATACGACCGATGGTGTTGGTCCCGTTGTTGGTGAACCACAGCGCACCATCGGGACCGGTGGTGATGCCCTCGGGAAAGCTAATACTCGGACCGGAGAAGGTGGTAAGGGATCCTGAGGTTGTCAGCCGGCTGATCGCTCCAACGCTGAATCCACCTCCAGATACAACATCCCCACCAAAGAAGTTAGTGAACCACAGCGCCCCGTCGGGACCAGTGGTGATATGCGTCGAGAAAAAGACGCTTGGATCGGTAAAGGTGCTGATCGCCCCCGAGGTCGTGACGCGGTCGTTGCCGAATGCGTCCCCCACCCATAGCGCCCCGTCGGGACCGGTGGTGATTGAAGAAGGAGCCACAACGCCGGGACCGACGGTGATGGCTCCGACAAGCGTGAGGCTCTTGACGCCACGCTTTTGCTTGCACGCCGACGTGAGGGCGCTGGGTGTCACGCTGGTATAGGCAGTCGCAGAACGACCTTCCATGCTTGGCGCCGCGAACGATCCAGCCACAGCGGCACCATGCGAGAGGCCAGGCAGGGCGAAGCCTTGGTCGCCACCGGCGTTGGCTACGAGTTGCTCGCCGCTATAGCTCACGGTGCTCGGGGTGAAGCTCGCCCTGCCCGAGTAGGCGGTGGCACCGATCTGACCGCTCACCTTTCCCCGCCATGAGATCGTGAGTGTGGCGGTCTGGTTGCCATTCCAGGAGCAGCCTGACCCAAAGCCCGCGGCGAAGGATCCGGTCACCCTGCCGCTTCTGATTGACACGACCGAGTTGCTCGTGACGCAGCTGCGGAGCTTTCCCTTCACCGTCGAGGGATGCGTTGCACCACCCTTGGTCGTCAACGGGTGTGAGAACGACACCTTGGCCTCAAGTTGACACGAAATCGATCCAGGAGCAGGACCAGAGTAGGCAGGGAGGGCAGAAGTCTTTGCTGACGCCGACACTGCTGGCACCAAGACAAAGCCCGCAGAAACTACGAAGGCCATCGCAAAGAAGGTTCCCCGCCTCATCCGCCACCCCCCGGACGCGATTCGTGTCGTCTCTACGACCTCTAGCGCCCGCTCCGCAAAATCAGGCTACTTCTATTTGAACCGGGTCACAATGAGTCCCAAATGGCCGTGACCCAGTGGCCCAGTGTGGAGCTTTGGCCTCCTCATTTCAGATGAGGCCGAGTGTGCCCATCACTTCTGGATTCATCTCCAGCATCGCCGGGACACGGAGTAGACCGGTGACACCGTTCCGACACCTTGACCTCGGGTCCGAAGTCGTGAAACGAGAAAGAACCCGATGCGTACCGCAGGCCACGTTGTGAGATCCTGTTCCGCAAGCTGGTCTGCCAGCGGCTCAACCCCTGCTCGGTGAAAGGAGAAGGGCCATGAGTAGCTGCTTACATTGCGGGACTCCAGCGGCTCCTAGTTGGGTCTTCTGTCCAAAGTGCGCTGCTCCGCTCCAGGATTCTGAAAGCGACGCTTCTCTGGCAGCTGACTCCGAAAGTCCAACCGATTCACCATCCCCTCCAACTGCCCACTCGTATGCGAGATCAAGATCAGGCTTCCGACGACGCCTTGGGCTGATCTTGATCCTGGTCGCTCTGGATACGGTCCTCGTCTTGGTGGCCGTCAACGATGTTGCCATCCGCCACCTACAGCGAACAACCAGTGCATCCCTGGCATCGACGAAGGCGCAGCTGTCAGACAGCCAGATATCGCTCCGGATCCTCAACGCTCGTTTCCAAGCCACCCAGCGCCAGAACGCAGCAACGCAATCATCCACGCTCGTCCAGCAGACGCAGTTGCAGGGCGAGTTGCAAGGCGTGATTGATCTACTTCAGGGAGGAACTGGGAACACCGGCACCAGTGTTGGCGATATTGCGGCGGTGAACGGCGTGGGAGCAACACTCGTCTTTTCATCGGTGCAAACTCCGATGACCGTATCCCTGACCACAATCGTCACCGGTGCTAACGCCGGTCATACGTATGCCATCGGGTGGGGTACTTGCCCCGAAGACCTCTCGTCGCAGACGTTCGCGGCAAGTGCTGTCGCCAGGCCCGGTGGCTTTGTGATTTTGCCAACTGTCCACCTTGATGTTCCTGGTGATGGCGTTGAGTTCTGGCTCAGACTCCACGAGATCACTCCACCCGGCTCAACGGGCGTGCTTGGAGGCGTGGTCAACTCCTATTTCCGTCAAGGCGAATCCCTCGCGCACGGATCGCCGGTGCCTCCCACCAGGGCGGCGTGTTAGCTCCCTAGAAGAAGGATGCCACCTGACCAGCGGCGGGCCGATCTCTCAATGCAGAAACGGCACCAGACTAGAGTGTAGTCAGTCCAGAAGTCGGTAGTCTCGGGGTCGGAACAACTTCCGGTTCGATCGGGGGACCGAGCACTCCATCAACCCCGCTTGCAGCTAGCCACTCAGGACATTGACTCCAAACCCGGCCTGTGGCATCGCGTTGGACCACCGTAAGAGCCTCACCGCATTCTCTGCAGTGCGGCATAGGGACCACACACCCTTCCATCCGAGTGTGACCGGCTTCGGAAACGACCACGGTTGCTTCCACAACGGGCGAAGGAAGCGGGGTTGCGGGCATCGCATGGATCTCGGCCACGTCTTCAGTTTACAGCTGG
Source organism: uncultured Acidimicrobiales bacterium (assembly GCA_963846125.1). Lineage (GTDB taxonomy): Bacteria > Actinomycetota > Acidimicrobiia > Acidimicrobiales > UBA8190 > Chersky-840. The sequence continues at coordinate 643,209 of CAWJUR010000003.1, read as the reverse complement.
GCGCACTCCTTTCACCATTAGCGTCCAGGATCTCCGCAGGCTGTAACGGCCAGTCAGAGCTCAAGGCCGTCGGCACTTGCAGCTCGCGGGGGCGATGGTGATAGGGGTCTGCACCCGCCGCCTTGGCTGGAACCGCACTTTCCGGATCGGTGCCACAGACTTTCGCCGTGGACAGACGACCCTTGCTGCGCGACCATTGCACAATGTCCAGGTGGGCGGTTCGGAGCCTCCAGACCCTGTTTGTTATCGCGATGGGGGCGGCTTTGTCTCTAACTGGGACGACGGCGGTCTTCTTGGCCACGGGGCTGGTAAACGTCAGCCCCGACTGTGTGAGCGGTTACATGGCTCGACCAAACCTCATATCCGGTCACGCCTGTGTATCCCAACCCGGATACGGTCCGTGGATGGTCGTGTTCGGCGTAGTTGGAGCGGTCAGCGGGCTCATGGTCGCATTGGGCGCTATTCAGCTACTCAGCCGGATTCGAACTAGGCAGTGGCGAACCAAACTCGCGATCTGAGCCAGCGAGGCGCTCTTCATTCCCAAGGTCGCAGACGCCAGTCACAGATCGAGGACGTCGGCGTCGGGCGGATTGCAGGTGCTGCGTTATATGCATGGCGAGGCTGGTCGATGGAGCCGAAGAGCGCAGGTTGAGCTACAAGCGGATCACGGGCCAGTGAGGCGTAGACTCGGCTTATGACTAACTTCGGTCCCTTGCCGCAACGGCCCGACGCCTATACGGCTGGTGAAACCCCACAAGAGCGGGAGAACGATTTGAGGAATGTCATGTTTCCCCAACGGCATTCCCGCAACAGTGACGTTCTTGGTCCGCCGAGAAGGCCGATTCACTGGCTCGTCAGCCGACTCCGCAGAAAGAAGTAGGCCGAGTCACCTCGCTGGCCTTGCAGTAGATGCAGTCCAGATCGACACCCGCCTTCTCGTGCCAGATGTCACATACAGGACAGAAGTAAGCGTCGTGGCGATCGCAGTAGAGCAGATCGCTTGCGCACCGGTCGCACACCTTCGACCCCGACTCCCCGCTCCATCGTCACTGCGCCCTACTACGACCTCGCGGCTGCCCGATGAGCCAGTAGCTCAGTCAGAGCCGGTGTTATGCGAGCGTCGGCTTGCTTTCTCACGCGCTCAGGACCGGATGCCCTTATTCAACAGTGATCGAAACGGCCCGGGAGGCTACTTCCTTGGGGTGGTGCCTCGCTCTGTGGTCTTTGACCTGAACGGTAAAGGTTGACGTCCCATTTGCTCGTGGCTTGCCCGTGATGATTCCGGAAGGCTTGAGGTGGAGGCCAGATGGCAAGGCGCCAGACACCAGCGACCAGCGATATGGAGGGTGACCACCACCCGCCGAGAGAGCACCTGAATACTTGTGCTTCAGCCACGCGGGAGGCAGCTTCGTTGCGACCGTCAAGCTGGAGAAGAGATATTGAAAGGTTCCCAAGAAGTTCGCCCGTGATGTGAGCGTACCGGTGGTCACGGTAACGTCCACTGGCTTGGGTGAAGGCGCTGAAGGACTGACCGCCATCAATCGGCTCGCATTCACGAACGTCGTCGCAGCGGCGACCCCATCGAACTCAACGACGCTACCGACCTCAAAGTTTGACCCACTCACCATTACGCTCGTCCCGCCTGGTGCAGGCCCGGAATCCGGTGTCACTCCGCTCACGGCAGGAAGTCCCGAAATACCTCCGGTTTCAAGGAGCCCGTTGGCGCCGTCATTGCCTCCCGCTGCACAGAATCCGTCGTCTGCGCAGGAGACTCCGGCAAGTGAGGATCCCGAAGCTGATCCGGCGGAAGCGCTTGCCGTCAGAATGGCACCTTGTCGAGAACTGCTGACCCGCACCGAAGCCATAAGATCGGGGGGAAGAGGGCCGGGCACTGCCGTCCACGCGCCATTTGCTTGGGTGAGGATCATCCCACTGTATTCATCTGCCAACTCGTTTATGAAGTAGTCACCGGTTGCAATGCAGGATCCCGCAGCGGGGCAATCGACTCCTTCGATATTCGCCTCCGGGTTACTCTGTGCATCTGACGGCACTGGCGCCCGGAAGGCAGTCCACACGCCCGATTGGAGTTCCAGCAAAAGTGCTTGGGAGTTGCCCGCGTCGTCACCGTAGAGGCCACCGGCGACGCAGGCATCTGCCTCAGGGCAGCTCACTCCTGATATGTCTTCTACTGGCGTGACCGGAGGGTCTCGGCCCGTCTCCACGTTGGATGGAAATGGGGCTGGTGCCGCCGTCCATGCGCCCGAACTCAGCGTCACGATGAGCCCGACGCCCAAACGATAGGTATTTGCATACGTGCCGACGGCTACGCACGTTGAGTCGTCTGGACACGATATTCCGGAGAGCGCGACATCTCTGCCGTTGGCGAAGGGCACTGCAGCGAACTGCATCGTCCAGGCACCGGCGTTAAGAGAATAAATCACTCCCTCGTTTGGCGCGTTTGGCTCGGTCGTTGCCCAGCCACTTCCGACTGCCACACACGTCCCTGGGTCGCTGCATGAGACGCCGTTGAGATTGACACTGCCAGAGAATGGACCATCAGGGAACGATCCTTCGCTCACGGTCCATGTGCCCGAAGAGAGCACCTCAAGCAGGCCATTGCTCAGGCTTTCGTTCAGACTTGGGTGGTAGGCGTCATAGGTGCCAACCGCCGCGCACACGCCATCGGTTGGGCAGGAAACGGAATACAAGCCTCCGTCGTAGCTATGGCCCCCACCGGAGTTGGTCAGAACCGCGTTGAGAGGCATGGGAAGGACGCTTGATGTCCATGATCCCTGCGAATACATCTCGGCGAGTGGGAATCCGTTGAGATTTACATCCCTAACCCAGCCAACGGCGACGCAGAAAGACGACGACGAGCAAGACGTGGAGTAGAGCTTCATGTCTTGGGGTGCGAGTCCGCTAGGAAGCGTCGTGGGCATGGGGGCGTCGCTAGGATTCCACGGCGCTTGTAGACCCTGAGTCGCACCTGCAATAGATACGGGAAGTGAGACTGCCCCAAGCGCCGCGCACAGCAAGGCCAACGGAACAAGAAGGCGCCAGTACCCGACGGTTGTGGTTCGATTATGCATTCCCGACCCCGGATCTCGCTGCGCCGAATGTGCACGGCCTGGAACGGAGGCTATCAATCCTCGGGCGTGGTTCCAGGGACCAGACGTGCCCTAATGCATCCGCTATGTCTCTCCAGCTGCTCGATGTGCCAGTAGCTCAACAAGCGCTGGCGTGATGCGCTCGTCGCTTCCCCTGCCAGCCAGTGCATCAATCCCAGCGAACCTCCCCTGAACCCAATCGATGATGTAGACACGACTTCTCGGATACGACTGGCTGTCATCCTTCCCCGCATCGAAGATTGCCGCTCGATCACCAACGCCCGTTACCGATCGTCTCCCACGACTCGACACCTGAAATAGAGCCAGTGCAGCTGAAGGGCTGCTGCAGCGGAAGGTCAACGCCAACACTTCGGGATAGTGGAGAGGGTCGCCCTCACCCCCAAGCGACTCACCACTTTTGCCTGATGGGATGAACGCTGTCGGATGCCAGCTCGAGCACGTCTGATGCAGCCCCGATGAGAGGGCGCGGTTCAACCCAGGCCCACCTTCGACTGTCACGAGCGCTGACGCGTTCATTTGGAGGTTCAAGTAGCTGGGGATGTCGGCATTGATGAGTACGCCTGGTTTGGACGAACCGCTACACGCCGACAGGGTCAGAGCAATGGCGAGGAGTGCGGCCACCCTGACCGGGATAAATCTCAAACCATTTGGTGCGCGCAACAGTCCCACTACTGTCTTGCAGCTGCTCGACGTGCAAGTAGCTCGACTAAGGCAGGCGTGATCCGCGTATCGGTCGACGGTGCTTCGACCGTGACGAACAGGACTCTGTCGTCCTGGCGCCATCCCAACAGGTATTCATGCACGTTGGGATCACCACGGTAATCCGTCAATAGCCACGCTTCGTCACCGATTCCAAGGACCGAGTGACCCTCTCCGCCAGGGAGCGGGTGGAGCGGGTACCCCTTAGCGCCGACCTTGATCGTGTTGAAGTACTCCTGAGCTTGAGACACGCTGCCACAGGACGCCGCGACACTCGCGATGATTGGAGATTGGTTCTTTGAACCATTGAAGACAGCACCTGTAGCGGGATTGCAGGGGGCATGGCGAACAGTTCGTGCACCAGAAGCGGATGCAGATGGGTTGTGCTTTATACCCAAGTAGCTCGAGATGTCCGCTTGGGTGAGCAGATCGGGGATCGAGGAGCTACAAGCCGATAGGGCGACAGCCGAGGTGAGGATGGCCACCAACCAGGCTCCGAGCCGGAAGCTACGAACTGCCGACAGCACGTTTCGCAAGCTCTTCGGCCGCAGCGGGCGTAATTCGTGTATCAGCGGGTGGTCCTTGTACACCGACCTCGCCCAGGCTGCTGCCGGAGCGCCAGTAGACCAGGTCGCCTCGCCCGGTTGGGGTATCGAGTCGGAGAAGGCGAGCGAGGTCGCCTATCCCAGGAATGGTCGGTGGAGTCTTACCAGGGATCGGCAACGAGCCGATTGTGATCTGGTCGAAGACGTGCGTGTTGTTCGCCACACTTCCGCAGGTGGCTGCGAATGACGCGACTTCGATGTACCGCGCAGTGGCAGTTTCGCTGTAGCGAACCCACGGCTTGCCGGGCGGTGCGAAGGCCACTATGGACGAGGTCTTGCAGCCGAAAGGAGCAACCGAAGACCGAGAAAACGGCCACGCTGATTTTTGAAGACCCCAACCGGCAGGGAGATCCGACGTCGACAATGATCCCAACGGAGCACTGGAGCAGCTGGCCAAGAGCAGACCGCCGACGGCGATAGCCGTCAAAGCCCACCCGCCACGATGCATGCCGTCACACTAGGCGTAGCTGCCCAGCTCAGCCCTCTTGTCAGAAATACTCTGGGTGCGTGCGGGCGAACCGAGATCCTGAGCCTGACTGGGGACCGCTGGCGACGTTCACCGACGAGCGGTCTTGGCCCAAGCTGGTGCTACGCCACCGGATCTCGCGTCGTTGGATGGGCCGTTTGGCCGACTTAGGTGAGCTTGAGCCACATACGTCCGTCAGTGAGTTCGCGGGCGGCATCGAGGTGACCGGCGTGACAAGCAGTCTCAGCGATTACGTGTAACAGGACGCTTCGCAGGTCTGCAAGCCTCCACTCGCCGAAGAAGGCTGGCCACACCTTTGGCTCGGCGTCCAGAGGTGTGGAAGCAATAATGGCGTTGGCCCGTTCAATCTCCTGGCGATAGGAATCAAAAACTGATGCGACCGGTGTCGTCGGCGACACCTCCCACGCTGACTCTGAGCCATCGTCGGGTTCTGGCAAGATCTCACCAGCGACAATCTCGCGAAACCAGAAGCGCTCGACATCGACTGCAAGATGGTGGATCAATCCGATGATGGACCAACCGCTTGGCAGTATCGCCTGTCGAAGTGTCTCGTCAGTGAGTCCTTCCAGAATCCCAACCACATGGGCACGCTGGTTCTCAAGGCGGTCGAGGAATGCTTGCGTGTCGGGTTCCATCAGGCGCAAGCCTCGCACCCTCCGGAGCCGTCCGCTAATGCCTGCATCTTCGCTCCTGAGTGGACTTACCCGGTCACCCTAAGGCCACACGGGATCCTCCTACTTGGGCTCGATGGACGAGTGCCCAGTGGCGCTATCACGTGGACGTTCGATGAGCTGCTTGAGGCGAATGTCGTCTTGATAGCAGTACGGGCAGACCTCGCTTAGAGGAATGCCATGCTTACACTTCTTGCGCCACCGGTACAACGTGTAGATGATCCAGAGCATCACGGCTCCCGCTCGGCATGTAACCGGTGGTCAAATGCGACTCGCCTGCGAAGACTAGTGGCGATCACCCAATCCCGGTCGGCGGACCAGCTGGCTCACACCCCCGTTCACGAGCCATGTCGGCGGATCGGCCAAGGCAAGTGTCACCGGAGTCAGAGTCCGAGGGCTGCACACCGTGCGCCAAGCTGCCCTATAGTGGCGCCGCCGCCGTTAATCCTCTGGAGTGCATTTCCCAGGCGCTGGAACGTCGGATCCTCGGAGCGGACCAGTTCGTGAACGAAGCTGGTCTTGAGGAAGACGATTGTGCTCTGAGGAGGAGTTGCACCCTTAAGCATTCGCTTCGATTCTGAAGCCGCATAGGGTGGCGGTGGTTGTTCTTTTGGCAAGGCGTCGAGTTGCGTCCGGACCGTCTTGCAGATGGAGCGTTGGGCGGCTGAAGGCCCCGACGGACCCGAGCAACCTGCTAGGAGCCCACAGACAGCAACTCCGACGATCAACCTCCGCAGCACAGCGACAGACTTTAGGACCGACCGGAGTGCTGGGTGCCGGGCTATTCGGCGGGGCCAGGTGGTCCAATGTGGGGATCCGTATTCACCCGACTCGCCTGCTGATCGAAACACGAGGCGCTCACATCAGTGTAATGCCAGTATCGGGGCGTGACACAGGACCCTTGGGGCGAGGAAGCAGCCGCTGGTTACGACGCGGGCTCTGCCGCATTGTTCGGCCCCGACGTGCTTGGCCCGACAGTGGAACTGCTGACCGAGCTTGCAGGTGAAGGTGCTGCTCTGGAGTTCGCCGTCGGAACAGGTCGGGTCGCATTGCCGCTCGCAGCCCGAGGAGTGCCTGTGTCCGGTATCGAACTCTCGATTCCCATGGCAGACCGGCTCCGAGTCAAGGATGACGAGCAGAGCATCAAGGTGACGATCGGCGACATGGCGACGACGCGGGTCGAGGGCATGTTCCGACTCGTGTACCTCGTGTTCAACACAATCGGACTGCTGACTACTCAGGACCAACAAGTGGCGTGCTTCGCCAACGCTGCTGCGCATCTTGGGGCCGGTGGTTATTTCCTCATCGAGGTTGGTGTTCCTGACTTGCGCCGCCTTCCACCCGGCGAAGACGCTCGCGTGTTCGCCCATGGGCCGGGATATGTGGGATACGACCGCTACACCGATCTTGTCGCCCAGCAGGCTGTATCTCACCACTTCGCTGCCGTCGAGTCGGGGATACGCGAGCACAAGACGCCCTTCCGGTACGTATGGCCGTCCGAGTTGGATCTGATGGCCAAACTCGCAGGCATGTCGCTGCGTCATCGGTGGGCCTGGTGGGACCGCTCACCCTTCACCGGCGACAGCAGATTGCACGTCTCGGTGTGGGAGAAGCCCGAAATCTGAGCCATTCAACCCGTCCGATAAGGCACTGGGGATCCGGTCGCCGCTGGCGACGTGACGCGCCCGTCCCCTGAGGTCCGCCCAGCCGTCTTCGGGGCTCGGTGGTGTCAGCACTCATCCTTGGCGAGGAGTAGGCACCCTTGTCCAGTTCAAGCAAGTGCGCGCCAAATAGGGACAGGGACGAGCACTTGGAGGCTCTGATGAATCAGACCCACGCCCATCCAGTCAGCAGGTATGTGCAGCTGGCAGGCAGGGGACGCTCACTGCTCGTAGCCGTTGCCGTAGAGGTCGTGCTCTTCATTATCGCAAACGTCACCTACGGGAATGGCAACGATAAGCACGGGGCAATGCGTACGGTGTCGAATGTCGTTTGGGCGATCTTCTTGATCGGCTTCGTCGTGATGATCGTCTTGGCGCTCACTGCCCTGGTCCAACGACTCCGCAGTCGTCACTGAGTGGGGTCTGGCGCGCCATTCTCGGGGGGATTTACAGTATCCCGGCGTAGATAGAACGTTGCCGACTGATTCTTCGGCCACGGTGGCGTCCCGGCGGCGTCGCCCCACGGAACGAAATAGGCGTCGTCGGTCATCAACGTGTCATGGCCCATCAGGCGGTGAAGTAGTCCACACGAAGGCAACGGGGTCTGATCTTGGGTCGGTTCAGCCCCAAAGGCAGCACGACCATTTCCAACGTCCCATCAGGATTCTTCTGGAACGCCTCGACTTGGCACGTCGTCTCATACCCATCGGGAATGGGGAAGCCGGGGACCAGGAGCATTCCTGACCCGCACGTTGGACATCTACATCGGGGAGGCTGCGGCCCCCAACTGGGTGGGTAATCCCGGCGTCGCGGCACTGAGAGCCTCTGAACTGGACTTTCTGGTCGGGCTGGGGAGATTTGAACTCCCGACCTCTTGACCCCCAGTCAAGCGCGCTAACCAAGCTGCGCCACAGCCCGTTTTGTTGTGACCTGCGACTCTACCCTCCCGGCAGCCCCCCCTCGAGCCCTCCGGAGGGCAAATCTGCAATCACTTTTGCAAACCTCGTTCTCGGTTCGCTCGATCAGGCGTGATGAATGAGCCAGCCGATGCCCTGGTACGCCCGCCAGACCAGGTAGACGCCGGTGGCGGCGATCATCAACCTGAAGTGCCAAGGGATCTTCCGGCGAGCCAATTGTTCGCCGCAGTCGGGACACTCCCCGTCGTCGGTGATCTGGTCATCTTCGACCATGTGATCACAGGTGTCGCACCACGGCATGCGTCAGGCTCCGAGGCCCGCCAAGTCGCACGAGGATCCGATGACCGGCGCGCCGGAATAGGTCACGACTTGATCCGCACCCGGAACTTCACGGGGGTGGGTCCGATCCCGAACTGCTCACGAAGCTTGCGCTCCACATAGCGCAGGTACGGCGCCGGCAGTCGCCGGGAGGCGAACAGGGTGAAGGTGGGAGGGTCGATGGCCCCTTGCACTGCGTAGCGGATGCGCGCTCCGGGCGCGGCGTGCGCGGCCTGGATGGACCGCATGGCGCGGTTGAGCTCCCCGGTCGGAATGCGGTGATGGTAGGCCTCGACGGCGCGGCCCAGGGCGGGAAGGATCTTGTGCACGCCCATGCCGCTCTGCGCGCTCACCTTCACCGTCGGGGAGTCACCCAGGAATGCCAGGCGGTCGTCGACGGCGTCGACGATGTCACGCCGGCTCTCGGCGTCGAGCAGCTCCCACTTGTTGAGGATGACGACGACGGGGCTCCCCGACGCCCCGATTCGCTCGGCCAGGCGTTGATCCTGATGCGTCACCCCGTCGGTGGCGTCGATCACGAGGAGCACCACATCGGCGTGGTCGAGGGCTTGGAGAGCGCGCACCATGGCGTAGTACTCCGTGCCTTCTTCGGTGCGGGACCGGCGTCGCATCCCGGCGGTGTCGATGAAGCGGATGGGCCCCTCGGCCGTTTCGATCTGGGTGTCGATGGCGTCGCGTGTCGTTCCCGGCAGATCGTGGACGACCGAGCGCTCCTCCCCCAGCATGCGGTTGAACAGCGTCGACTTGCCGACGTTGGGGCGCCCCACGATGGCCACCCGGACGGCGACGGCTTCTTGCTCGTCACCACCGGCGTCGGCTTCCTCGGCGACAGGAACAGAGGGGTCGGGCAGGCGCCGGACCACTTCGTCGAGAAGGTCCCCGGTCCCCCGACCGTGCAGGGCGCTCACCATCCAGGGGTCGCCCAGGCCGAGGGAGACGAGCTCCCAGGCCTCGGCCTCGCGGCGTTCGTTGTCGACCTTGTTGGCGACCAGCAATACGGGCCGACCCGAGCGCGACAGCACACGAGCCACGTCGTCGTCCTCGGTCGTGACCCCCACAGCCGCGTCCACTACCAACAGCACGAGATCAGCGGCGGCCACGGCCCGTTCGGCCTGGACGGTCACCTTGGCATCGAGCGCGTCACCCTTGCCCAGCCATCCGCCCGTGTCGACCACCACGAACGGTCGGCCGTTCCATTCGCAATCGAGCTCGAGCCGGTCTCGGGTTACCCCGGGCTTCTCCTGGACGACGGCGGCGCGCCGTCCGACGAACCTGTTCACGAGCGTCGACTTCCCGACGTTGGGACGACCGGCGATCACCACCAGAGGAAGGGCCGTCGCCGCTGCCGATCCCGCCTCTGATGGCGGCGTCATGCGGGCCGGTGCCGGCGCGTTCACCGCGACGCTCCCAGGGCGACGGCAACCGCCTCGGGGCGCGAGGGAGCCGCCGGGGATGTGAGCGCCAGGCGCAGTGAGTACCCGTCACTGGGGACCACCTCGACCGGGAGTGGAAGGTCGGCCACGGTCATGCCGTCGAGGAAGCGCCCTTCGGACAGGCACACGTCGGGGAGGAGATAGCGCTGACCGGCGGGCTCGCCGCGCAGGACTCGGGTGATGTCGGCGCCGGTCATCAGCCCCGTGACGGCGATGTTGCCGCCGAAGAAGGCGTTGTGCACCGGGAGCAGGCGGACAGGCGGAACCAGGTCGCACAGCAGCGGCTCGAGCACGATCGCCCCGTACTCGCCGGTCAAGATGGCGACCGGGGTGCGTTCGGCCCGCTTCGGCTCTATGCCGGTCGGCGCTGGGTCTGTCGATGATGGAGCGGTCGGCGATGCAGGGTCCGTCGCGCGCGGCGCCCGGTAGCCCGCCGCCGGCGCGCCGTCGACCCAAGAGAAGAATCCCGGCTGGACGCCGTGGGCGGCGGAGACGTCGCCGTGGAATGCGGCTTCGAAGGCGCGGGCCATGCCGATGCCGTTCTCGTGTTGGGGGAAGCCGTCGTAGGCCTCCACCGTCGGGAATGGTCGCTCGGCGAGGAGGTAGTACTCGTCGGCGGCGTACACGAGGCGTCGGCCGAGAGAGACCAGGCACAGCTCCTGCCATTGCTCGACGAGGTCGATCACCGCGGCCGCTTCGGCCACGGTGTGGGGACGCATGGACGGCTCGGTCGTGTAGTCGCTCACCCCCAGGGGCACACAGGCCACGGTGGTGAGGTCGGAGTACTCGTCGACGAGTCCGGCGAGCGTCGTCTCGAGTGCGTCGGCGTCGTTCACCCCCGGGCACACCACGACCTGGCCGTGCACCTCGATCCCGCCGTCGAGCAAGGCCCGCAGCCAGCGCAGGCTGGTCGCGCCCCGGGGGTTGCGCAGCATCCGGGCCCGGAGCTCGGGATCGGTGCTGTGGATGGACACGAACAGGGGCGAGAGCCGTTCGGTGAGGACACGTTCGAGGTCGAGCTCGGTGAAGCGGGTCAGGGTGGTGAAGTTCCCGTACAGGAACGACAGCCGGTAGTCGTCGTCCTTCAGGTAGAGGCTGCGTCGCATTCCCTTGGGGAGCTGGTAGATGAAGCAGAACTCGCAGTGGTTGTCGCAGGTGCGGACCCGGTCGAACAGCGCCGAGGACACCTCGATGCCGGGCACCTCCCCCGCCGCCTTGCGGAGCTGCACGGTGAGCTCCTCGTGACCCCGGCGGATCTCGAGCTCGGGGTCGGCCTCGTCGACGAAGAGGCGGTATTCGATGACGTCGCGCGGCACGCGACCGTCCACCGCGAGCAGCTCGTCGTTGACTCTGAGCCCGGCCCGCTGCGCCGGGGAGGCTTCCGCCACGGAGACCACCCGAGGCGCCGACATGGCATCGAGGCTACTTGGTCCCCACGACCTGCCCGCCTCGGCGGTCCGGCGACAGCGGGCCGGTAGCCTGGGAAGGTGCCGGTCGAGCGTGTCCTGTTGGCCTCGCCCCGAGGTTTTTGTGCCGGAGTCGAAAAGGCGATCAAGGCCCTGGCGTGGATGGTCCGGGTCTTCGAGCCGCCGGTGTACTGCTACCACGAGATCGTGCACAACCGACACGTGGTGGACCAGTTCCGGGCCCGAGGGGTGATCTTCGTCGACGACGTGGACCAGGTGCCCGACGGCGCCCCGCTCATGCTGTCGGCGCACGGATCGGCGCCCGCGGTGGTCGACGCCGCCCGCGACCGGGGCCGCGTCGTGGTCGACGCCGTGTGTCCGCTCGTGACCAAGGTGCATCACGAGCTGAAGGTGCGGGCCGGCAAGGGATACACCGTCTTGTACGTCGGCCACGAGGGCCACGAGGAGGCGGTCGGCACCATGGCCGTGGCCCCGGATTCGGTTCGCCTGGTGCGCTCCGAGCACGACGTCGATGTCGCCGCGGCCGAGATCGACCCCGGTGCGCCGGTGGCGCTGCTGGCCCAGACGACGCTCAGCCACGACGAGTGGTCCGACATCATGAACCGGGCCCGGGAGCGCTTCCCCGATCTGTGGATGCCCAACCGCTCGGACCTGTGCTTCGCCACCACGAACCGCCAGGCCGCGCTGAAGGTGATCGCAGCACGATCCGACGCCGTCGTCGTCATCGGCTCGGTCAACTCGTCGAACACCCGCGCCCTCGAAAAGGTGGCCCGTGCCTCGGGGTGCCCGCTCGTGCTCCGGGTCAACGAGGCCAGCGAGCTCCCCGACGACCTGACCGGAACGGTGGGCGTCACCGCCGGCGCGTCCGCCCCCGACGAGCTTGTGGATGCGGTGGTGGCGCGGCTGGCACCCCTCCATGGCGTGGAAGAGGTTCACGTCACCGACGAGGACGAGTACTTCCCTCCCCCACCGGAGTTGCGCGACCTGCTGCGGGGCCTGGCTGCGGCGGTGGCGGTGGGCCTGGCCGCACCGGCCCCGGCCGATGCGGGCGCGGCGGGCGCCCTGGCGTCGGACGTCGGGTCGCCCGATGCCGGTGTCGGGGTCGGTGACCGCCACGTGTCCGCCGCCGACGTCCTCGCCCGGCTGGCGGGGTGAGCTCGGCCCCGGACGTCGCCGAGCTCCGACTCTCGAGCGGTCCCGGCCGCTGGGTTCTCGCCGCCACCGTGCTCGGCTCGGCGGTGACGGCCATCGACTCCACGGTGGTTGGCATCGCCCTCCCTGCCATCGGACGGAACTTCGCCATGCCGGTCTCGAGCCTGCAATGGGTGGTCACCGCCTATCTCGTCTCGCTGGCCGGTCTGCTCCTGGTGGGTGGCGCGCTCGGAGACCGGTACGGGCGCCGACGGGTCTTCATCATCGGTGTGGTGTGGTTCGCGCTGGCGTCGCTGGTGTGCGCGGTGGCTCCGGACGCCGGTGTCCTGATCGCGGGGCGGGCCCTGCAGGGCGTGGGGGGAGCCCTGCTCACCCCCGGGTCGCTCGCCATTCTCCAGGCGTCGTTCGCCAAGGACGACCGGGCGCGCGCCATCGGCGCCTGGTCGGGTCTCGGCGGCGTCGCCACCGCCATCGGGCCGTTCGCCGGTGGCTTTCTCATCAGTGCCGTCTCGTGGCGCCTCATCTTCCTGATCAACCTTCCGCTGTCGATCGTGGTCGTCGTGATGGCCAGCCGACATGTTCCCGAGACACGCGACCCCGCCGCCGCGGGGCCCGTCGACATCGTGGGCGCCACCCTCGTGACCCTGGGACTGGTGGGGTTGGCCGGCGGGCTCATCGAGGCTCCGACCGACGGCTGGTCCTCTTCTCTGGTGATGACGATGCTGGCGGTGGCCGTCGTCTGCTTCGTGGCGTTCGTGGTGGCAGAGAGGCGCGAGCGCTATCCGATGTTGCCGCTGGCCATCTTCCGCAGCCGGCAATTCAGCGCCACCAACGCGGTGACCTTCGTGGTCTACGCCGCGATCGGCGGTGCGCTGTTCCTCCTGCCCGTGCAGCTCCAACAGGTCTCGCACTACAGCCCGCTCGAGGCGGGGAGCTCGTTGCTCCCCCTCACCGCGGTGATGCTCGCTTTCTCGGCTCGCTCCGGGGCACTGGCGGTCCGCATCGGCCCGCGCTTGCAGATGACGGTGGGCCCGGTCGTGGTGGGCGCGGGGATGGTCCTCCTGCGGCTCATCGGGCCGTCCGGTGACTACCTGACCGAGGTCCTGCCCGGCGTGGCGCTGCTCGCAGTCGGACTTGCCATCACCGTGGCGCCCCTCACCTCCACCGCATTGTCCTCGGCCCCGGTCGAGCACGCCGGGATGGCGTCGGCGGTCAACAACGACGTGGCCCGGGCGGGCGGGTTGATCGCGGTGGCGCTGCTGCCGGCGTTGTCGGGTCTGAGCGGGCACAGCTACGTCCACCCTGTGGAGTTCGAGGCGGGGTTCCGCCACGCCGTGCTGCTCGCCGGGGTCGCCGCCGCCGCCGGAGGGCTCCTGGCGGCGGCGCTGATACAGAACCCCGGTGCCGCCGAGCGCATGGCGGACACCGCCCGGGCACGGCGACATGGTGGGGCCCCGGTGTGCTGTCCCCTCGAGGCCACCCCGCTCGCGCCCCGGCCACCGGGAGCCGGCCCAATCGAACCTGTGAGGTCTCTGAGGAAGGGGCGGGAACGGCCCTGTTCACGGCGGCTGCGCGCCCGGAGTGCGAGAATGACGCCATGAGCACGACCACCTCGAAGACGACCAGTACCAACAGCTTCCGACGGATGGACGAGTCGAATGCCGAGCAGTGGGCCGAGATCGGCGCCCTCACCGCCAAGCGCCAGGCCCGGGTGGCCACGCAGGTGCTCGGCATGCTCGAGGCACTGGGCGACATCACCGACGGCTTCGCCGTCGACCAGCTCCGTCACTCGCTGCAGACCGCCACCCGTGCCGAGGAGGCCGGGGCCGACCCGGAGATGGTGGTGGCGGCGCTGTGCCACGACATCGGCAAGTACGTGTCGGTGCCCAACCACCCCCGCATCGCGGCCGAGATCCTGCGCCCGTATGTGCGCGACGAGATCTTCCACGTGATCCTCACCCACCAGGACTTCCAGGGCCGGCACTACTACCACCACTTCGGTGGCGACCCCGAAGCCCGCGAGCAGTACCGCGACGAGGCCTGGTTCGCCCTCGGTGAGCGTTTCGCCGACGAATGGGACCAGACCAGCTTCGACCCCGACTACCCCACCGAGTCGCTCTCGCATTTCGAGCCGCTCGTGCGCGAGGTGTTCGCCCGACCAAAAAGCTTCTGATGGGGTCGACACTCGTCAAGCTTCGAACGCGCGGGTGATCGTGCGCACCTGGCTGCGCGACCGCCGCTGACCTGACTCGCCTCGAGGAGCGGTCCCGGTGCTTTCCCGCGCGGCGCGTCTCGTGCGCCGTCCCGGCGGTCGAATGATGGCGGCCTTTGTGGCCGTGCCCAGTGCCATCTTCGGCCTCCCCGCCGTGGCCGGGGTCACGTGGCTCGTGAGCGACAACCTCATCCAGAACTTCCCCCTGCGGGTCCTGGTGGGGATCGATCTCCGCCACGGGCACGCCCCGGTGTGGGACCCCTATCTGTGGAGCGGGTCGCCCCTGCTGTCGGGGTTCAACGCCGGCGCCGCCTACCCCGCCACGTGGCTCTTCAGCGTCCTGCCCGGAGCCTTGGCCTGGGTCGTGAACCAGGCGCTGGTCGAGATCGTCGCCGCCGTGGGCATGGTGGTGCTGTTGCGGGTGCTGGGCCGGTCGTGGACGGCGTCGGGACTGGGCGCGGTCGCCTTCTCCTACGGCGGCTTCATGGCGGCCCAGAGCGTGCACATCGACGTCATCGAGGCGGGCGCCTGGTTGCCGTGGGCGTTCGCCGGCCCTCGATCGCCTGGCCCATCGCCCCGCCGGTCGTTCGGCGACACCGTGGGTGGCGATGCTCGGCGCCTCGATCGGGCTCATGGGGTTGTCGGGGGCGGCCGAGCCCATCCTCGACGGTGGGGTCGTGCTCGGCCTCTACGCGCTGTGGCTCGTTCTGGCGTACCCCGACCCGACGGTGGTCGCTCGTCCTCGGGGTGGCGGCCGGTGTGGCGCTGGGCCTGGCGTTGGCCGGTGCGCAGCTCGTCCCCGGCGCGCTCATCCAGGAACAGTCGCAGCGGGCCGTGCACGACTACTGGTTCTTCACGTCGGGCTCGATGAACAAGTCTCTGACCCTGCTCGGGCTCGACCCCTTGCTCCTGGGCGCCAGCGGCACGTTCCCCGCTGCACTTCTTCGCCACCTACAGCCTCCCCGAGGTGTCGAGCTACATCGGGATCATGCCGCTCATGGGCGTCTTCGGGCTGCTTGGCGCGGCGCCACCGCCGCAGCGCCGAGTCGCCGCAATGGTGGATCTGGTACGCGATCTTGGCCCTGGGGCTGGTCCTCACCTGGGGTGACTTCACGCCCGCTGGGCCACGTGTTCTTCCATCTCCCGCTGTTCAACCGCCAGCGCTTGCTGGCCCGCAACCTCCTCGAGGTCGACCTCGCCGTCGCCGTCCTGTTCGCGGCCTGGGTCGACCACATGCTCCTGTCACCGGCGCGGTCGCCTGATCGGTCGCCGGAATTGTCGCCGGAGTCGTCGTCAACGCTCAGTCCGGAGGTCGGATCGGGGCGACCCCGTCCCCGCCGGCCCGTCCCGACCGGCGGTGGTGGCGCCGGCTGCCGGGTCCCGGGGGGTGGCGCTCGGACATCGTGCTCCCGCTCATCCCCCCGCTGGCGGTCATCGGGCTGCAGATCGTCCTGCTGGCCGGGGGGACGTGGTTCCCGCATTTCCTGCACGTGCCCGGGCAACGTGACCCGGTCGTCGCTGTGGCCGCTCGTCGCCTTCCTCACCATCCCGAGCGCCATCGCGGCCTGGGCCATGTGGCTGCTCCTGCGTCGCCAACGCCTGGCCCGGTTGATGCCCGCGGCTCTTGACGGCGCTGTCTGATCGCCGACCTGTTGCTGTTCAACGGATTCATCCAGGGTGCCCCCGATCCCGCCGGCGCCACCGCCGACAGCGCCACCGCCGACGCCCTGGCGTCGTTCGTGGCCGCATCAGGATCCGGGCCCGGCCGGTGAGCAGCACCGGGTGGCGCTTGTTCGACCCCGACCGCTACTACTCGGTGGCCGCCGAGCGCCTGGGCCAGCCCGACCTGACCATCCTGCGCGCCCTGAGCAGCGTGCAGGGCTACGGGGCCGTCGTCGACGCCAACTACGACCGCGGCCACCGACACCCATACGCCAGCTCAACATGAAGCCGTCCGCGCTGGCCGACGGCACGTTCGCCCAGCTCGATCTCGGTGTCCTCGACCACAGTGCCGGAGTACTTCGTGCACCTGGTCGTCGCCGCGCCGGGGTCGCCGGTCAGCATCGTCACCGGAGCGACACGCCTCCCCCCGGTGGGCCCGTCACCGGATGCGCCTCCCGACACCGCCACGCCCCCACCCACGTCGACGGGCAACTACCAGTACGCGCCCGCGCCGGCGAGCACGGTGACGGTAGTGTCGGGTCGGCCCCGCACCCAGTACTTCGGCACCGTGCTGTCGGTGACCTCGGTCTCGGTGCCGGTGCAGTCGGGCTCGGCTCCGCTGCGCGTGGGGCTGTTGTCTCCCGACGGGACCCGCACGACTTGGATCGGACTCGCCGGCCCAACCGGGCCCGGCACCGATCGCACCGTGACGTCGGCCCCCACCCCGGCCAGTGGGATCGTGCTCGTCCGTCGAGCCGGGCGGGGTCGCACCGGGCTCCGCACCGCCGCGCCTCGTGATCAGCGCCGCCGTGGTGCGCAGCGCCGGCCAAGGGACCTATCGCGTCGACGGGTCGTTGCGCGACGCGGTGACGCCGGCCCGGTGGCGCTATCGGGGCATGATCGGCCCCTTCTCGATCTTCACGCAGCCCTCGGCGGCCGGGCCGGCCTGGGTGCACGGGCGGCATCGCGGCGGCCACGCCGTCGCACGTGGTGTCGACCACGCCATGGGGAGACGAGACCGTTCGCGTCACCACGGCGCGCCCTGCCACGTTGGTGCGGTCCGAGCAGTTCGCCACCGGGTGGCAGGCCACGGTCACGACCTACGGCGGCGCGCCGGCGCCGAAGCGCGGCCACCACGCCGCGCCGGTCAGCCGTCACGGCCTGATCCAGGCCGTGCCGATCCCGGCCGGCACGTCGCTCGTGCACTTCACCTACCGGCCGCACCGCGTGCTCGAGGGGTTCGTGGCCTCGGCCATCGGGTTCATCGTGCTGGTCGGCCTCGTGGCTTGGCCCGTTGTTCGGCGTCGTCGTAGAGGCCTTGGAGCTCGGCACGCAGCTGCTCGGTGAGGGCGTGGACCTGGGTGCGCGGCACCCGGCCCCGGGCCGAGCGCTCGGGAGCGGCGATGGGCGGTCCCACCACGATGTGCACCTTGACGGGGCGCACGAACTTCGATCCCTTGGGCATGGCCTCGGCGGTGCCGCCGATCCCGATGGGGACGATGGCGGCGCCGGTGCGCGCCGCGAGGAAGGCCGCGCCCTCGTGCAGGTCGTCGATGACGGGTCCGGCCCGCCTCGTCCCCTCGGGGAACAAGATGAGCACGTCGCCGCGTTCGAGCACGTCCTGGGCCCGTTCCAGCGCCAGGCGGTCGGCCCCGTCGCGATGGACCGGGAAGGCACCGACGGCGTCGAGGAACGAGCCCAGCAGCGGGGTCTTCCACATCTCCTCTTTGGTCATGTAGAAGATCTTGCGCCTGGTCACCTCCGACACGACGAAGAAGTCCATGAAGCTGCGGTGCACCGGAGCCAGGATCACCGGGCCCGTGGCGGGGACGGCGTCGGCTCCCTGGACCTCGACGCGCCAGTACGCCGCGGTTGATGAGGTGCACGAGCAGGCGCAGCACGCGGTAGACCCACGACGGCACGCGCACCCCGGCGCGCCGTCGGGTCGTGCCCGTGTCCTCGGTCGACGTCCAGGTGCGGCTTCACAGGCATGCGAGCACCTCCTCGAGCACGGCCCGGCTCGACTTGCCGGTCGAGTCGATCACTTTGGCATCCGCGGCGACGTCCTCGGGTGATGGCAGCGGCGAGGCGAGCCGGGTCGAGTCGAGCCGGTCCCGGCGCACCAGGTCGTCGTGGACCGGCTTCGACGCTGCGCCCGTCGGCGCGCTGCCGGGCCCGGCGCCGGGCCCGGGTCTCGGTGGCGGCGGTCAGGTAGATCTTGATATCGGCGTCGGGCAGCACGACCGTGCCGATGTCGCGACCCTCGACGACCCCCCGGCCCCGCTGCGCCACCCAGGCCCGCTGGCGCGCCACGAGCTCGGACCGCACCGCCGGGTTGGCGGCCACGGCCGAGACGGCCGCGTCCACCTCGGCCGAGCGGATGGCGGTCGGTGGCGTCCTCGCCGTTGACCATGACCCGCTCGCCCACGTCGATGACCGTGTCGGCGCGCCAGGTCGGCCACGGCCTCGGCGTCGGTGCACCTCGACATGGTGTGCGCAGCGCCGACCAGGCCACGGCCCGGTACATCGCCCCGGTGTCGAGTCGTTCCATCCCGAGGTGGTCGGCCACGGACTGGGCCAGGGTGGACTTCCCGGCCCCGGCCGGGACCGTCGATGGCGACCACCCGCACTCCCGTCGCGCCGCGGCACCGTCGTCGCCTCGCTCGCTCACCGCCGCCCCCCGTGAGCGCGGCCAGGTCGGTGGCGAAGCGCGGATAGCTGGTGGCCACGGCGTCCCACCCCGCGATGCGGGTGGGCCCGGTCCCCGCCGCCAGGCCCGCCACCGCCGCGGCCATGGCCATGCGGTGGTCCCCGTGCGCGTCGAGCGCACCGGGCACGAGTCGGCCGCTGCCGTGCACGCGGAGGTCGTCGCCGTCGACCTCGGCGCCGGCCCCCGAACGCCGGCCACGAGCGTCGACCACGCCGGCGAGACGGTCCGACTCCTTCACGCGCAGCTCCCCGACGTCACGAAACACCGTGTCGCCCGACGCACACGCGGCCGCCACCGCCAGCACGGGGACCTCGTCGAGGCCTGTGATCTCCGCGCGCGTGCGACCTCGGTGCCGTGCAGCGGCCCGAACGCGGGCCACGATGTCGGCGGTGGCGGCGAGGTCGCCGGGCCCGGTGGCGGGAACCTCGTCGATGCTCGCCCCCATGCGGGCAGGACGTCGAGGAAGCCGCGCCGGCCGGGCCCGACGTAGACGCGCTCGACCGTGATCTCGCTGCCGGGCACCACGCACGCGGCGACGACCCAGAAGGCCGCCTGGGACGGGTCGCCGGGCACGTCGAGCTCGAAGCGCTGCCAATGCCGACGGGCTCGAGCCGCACCACGTGCCCGTCGCCGGGGCCGTCCTCCTCGGTGAGCGTGCACCGCCGCAGCGCACGAGCATCTCCTCGGTGTGGCGCCGGGTGAGCACCGGCTCGCGCACGACCGTCTCGCCCTTCGCATCCGAGCCCGGCCAGGAGCACGCACGACTTCACCTGGGCGCTCGCCATGGGCGTCGTGTAGTCGATGCCCCGCAGGGCGCCGCCCCGGATGGTGAGCGGAGGCAGGCAACGTTCGCTGCGCCCCTCGACCGTGGCCCCCATCTGGCGCAGGGGCACCGCCACGCGGTCCATGGGCCGGCTCGACAACGACGCGTCGCCGGTCGAGCTCGGTCGTGAACGGGCAGGCCCGCCACCACGCCGGCGAGCAGTCGCATGGTGGTGCCCGAGTTGCCCATGTCGAGCGGCCCGTCCGGCTCGTGCAGGGCGTCGGGCCCCCCGAGACCACCGTCGTCCCGAGACCACCGTCGCCTCTGAGTCGGGGTCGTGCTCGAGCTGCGCCCCGAGGGCGCGCACTGCCGCCGCCGTGCGCGCCACGTCGTCGCCGTCGGACAGTCCCCGCACCACCGACTCCCCCGCCGCCGAGTGCGCCCAGGAGAAGGGCGCGGTGCGACACCGACTTGTCGCCCGGGACCCGGACCCGTCCCGTCGAGGGGCCGGCCGCCCTCCACCGTGAACACCGGGTCGTCGCCGGTCCCGGCGCGGAACCGGACGGGGCGCGTCGCTCATTCGAGATGCCTCGACGTCGACCGGTAGCCGCGCCCGGTGAGGGCGTCGTGCAGGCGCTGCGAGCCACGTCGCCGTCCACCACCAGCACGAGCACGCCCCGGTCACCCTTCGACGCTGTGGGCGAGCTCGATGTCGTGGATGTTCACGCCCAGGTCGCCCGCCAGCGTGGTGATCTCGGCCAACACGCCGGGGCGGTCCGGGACCGGCACCCGCAGCTCGGCCAGGCGCTCGGGCGCCACGGCGCGCGCCGGCAGGGAGCGCCGCGCCGCCGCGGCGTGCTCGAGCTCGGCCAGCAGGCCCGCCTTGTCGGCGGCGGCCACCCGGTCGCGCATGCCCGACAGGTCGGCCAGCAGGGTGTCGAGGGCGGCCACGATGGCGGGCGCGTTCTCGGCGCACACGTCGGGCCAGATGCCGGGTTGGCCCGCCGCGATGCGCGTCATGTCCCGGAAGCCGCCCGCGGCCAGGCGCAGCAGCGCGCCGTGCTCCTCGGCGGCGCGGTCGGCCAGGTTCATGAGCGTGGCCGCGGTGAGGTGCGGCACGTGCGAGACCATGGCCACGAGCGTGTCGTGCTGCTCGGGCGACAGGGCCAGGACCTCGGCCCCGAGGCTGGTCACCACCGACTGCAGACGGGCGTAGGCGTCGGGGTCGGTGGTGGCGGTGGGGGTGAGTACCCAGGTGGCCCCGACGAAGAGGTCGGGCTCGGCCCCGTCGATGCCCACCTGCTCGGATCCCGCCATGGGGTGGCCGCCCACGAATCCGGGGTGCGGCAGCTGCGCGGCCAGCGGCGCCTTCACGCCCGGCGACGTCGGTCACCACCGCGCCGGGGTCGGCGCGCCTGCGCCAGGACGCAGCGTGTCACCTCGGCCACCACCGGCCCCGAGCGGGGTGGCGACGAAGGTGATCTCGGCCTCGGGGTCCTCCCCCACCTCGTCGAGCGCACCGAGGGCCTGGGCCCGGTCGGCGGCGGCGGGGTCGGCGTCACGGCCGGTGACCCACCAGCCCCGCGCCCGCAGGGCGAGCCCGATGGACCCGCCGATCAGGCCCGTGCCGACGACGGCGGCACGCCGGGGCTCACTCGGGGAGGTCATCGCGCAGCCCCCGGGCCCCGTGGAGATAGACGTGGTGGAGCTCGGGGCGGGCCCGGTCCGTGTCGACGTGGAGCAGGACACGCAGGCAGCGGGGGGTGGACCCCGACGACGTCGAGCTCCCGGGCGCACAGCAGCGGGACGTCCCCGAGACCCATGGCCCGGGCCGCCGCGGCCGGGAACATCGACACCACGTCGCCGGTGGCGGTGAACACGATGCTGATGACGTCGTCGTGGTCGAGGCCGTTGCGCGCCAAGAGGTCCGCCAGCAGCTCCTGCATCCGGCTCGAGACCTGGGCCGGGGTGTCGGCGTCGACGGTGGTGGCACCGCGCAGGGCGCGGACGGCGGACATGGCGCCGATGCTACCCAGGCCCGCTGCGCCCCCCGGGCGGGTCGACACGCTGGCCAGGGCCGTCGCGCGCCTGCGGCCTTGCCGGGTGACGCCACACGCGCGTTCGAGGCTGCGCGGCGGCGCGTCCCAGGGCGCGCACCTCGGGCGCCTCGAGCGCCCGCCACGTCCCGGGCTTCAGGTGGGGGTCGGTGACGCGGGCCGATGCGGGTGCGCACCAGACGGCGCACGGGATGGCCCGACGGCGTCGCACATGCGGCGGATCTGGCGGTTGCGGCCCTTCGTGGATGACGATACGGATGACGCCCGGGGCGACCACTCCCACCGTGGCCGGAGCCGTCTTCCCGTCGTCGAGGTCGACGCCGAGGCGCAGGCGTCGCAGGTCCCCGGCCGAGGGCACCCCGTCCACCTCCACGAGGTACTCCTTCTCGACGCCGAAGGAGGGGTGGGTGAGGCGCTGGGCCAGCTCCCCGTCGTTGGTGAGCACGAGCAGACCCTCGCTGTCGGCGTCGAGCCTTCCCACCGGGAACACGCGGGGCGCGTCGGGCACGAGCTCGAGCACCGTGGGGCGGTCGAACGGGTCATGGGCGGTGGTGACGACGCCGGCCGGCTTGTGCAGCAGGTAGTGGACGAGCCCCGGGAGCACCGGCAGTGGGACGCCGTCGAGCGCCACCAGGTCGTGGTCGACGTCGACGCGCCGACCGAGCTCGGCGGGCTCGCCGTTCACCGTCACCCGCCCGGCGGCGATCAGCTCCTCACACGCCCGCCGGCTCCCGAGCCCGACGCGGGCGAGCACCTTCTGCAGTCGTTCGCCCTCGGGGCGCGGGGGCGTCGGGTTGGCGGCCGGGTCGGGGCTCGCGGTCCTCAGGCATCGGCGCCGGGGCGCAGGCGCTCCTCGAGTTGCTCGACGACCTCGGGCCCGGGCAGGAGCTCTTCGACGGGGGGCAACTCGTCGAGGTCGAAGAGCCCGAGCCGCTCCAAGAAGGCGGGCGTGGTGCCGTAGAGCACGGGCTGGCCGGGGCCCGGTGCGTGCCCGACGGCGTTGATGTAGCCGCGCTGCTCCAACAGGCGCACCACGCCGTCGACGTTCACGCCCCGCAGCGCCGCGATCTGGGCCCGCGACACCGGCTGGCGGTAGGCGACGATGGCCAGGGTCTCGAGCGCGGCCGACGACAGGCGCGACGACACGCCCTCCATGGCGAAGCGCTCGACGAACGGCGCCAGGTCGGGATGGGTCTGGTAGCGGTATCCCCCCGCCACCCGGGCCAGGACGAACCCCCGGCCCTCGTCCTCGTAGCTGGCGGCCAGCTCCGTGCACGGCGGCGTCGACGCGCTCGATGGGCATCTCGAGAAGCTCGGCGAGCATGTTCGGGGGCACGGGCTCGAGCGCCGACAGCAAGATGGCCTCGATGGCCCGGTACTCCTCAGGAAGTCCCACGCCCGACCGTCAGCCGTCGTACTCCTCGACCGTGTCGCCACCGCCGACGGTGGACAGCACGGACGAGTCTCGGGACCAGAAGACGACCAGGTCGCCGAAGGTCTCGCCCTGGTCGAGGGTGATCCAGCCCCGCTTGCACAGCTCCAGCAGGGCGAGGAAGCGCACGATGATCTGCATCCGGGTCGTGCAGTGCGCGGTCAGCTCGCGAAACGACAGCCGGCCCTCGCTGGGCAGGCGCTCCTCGAGCTCGGCGACGGCCTCGGACACCGTCACCGCTTCCACGGTGACGTGCGACAGGTCGAGCAGGAACTCCGGCCGGGGCACGGTCCCCACCATGAAGGCGGCGGCCAATTGCTCGGGGGTGACCCCGGCCAGCAGGTCCGGGGCCAGGTCGCGGAAGCGCTCCTCCAGGCCGGCCACGCGGGGCAGGGTGTGGCGGGCCTGGTCGATGAGCACGGCGAAGGCGTCCGCCGCGGCCGCGTAGGCCTGGAGCTCGAGGAGCCGGGCCAGGAGGCGGTCGCGCTCTTCGAAGCCGGCCAGCTCCTCGTCGTCCTCGACGTCGTCGGGCCCGGGGAGCAGCTTGCGGGACTTGAGCTCGACCAGGATGGCCGCGATCACCAGGAACTCGCTGGCGGTCTGCACGTCGAAGGGCTGCCGGGCGTGCATCTCGGCGATGAAGGCGTCGACCAGGTCCGACACCGAGATGTCGTAGATCTCGACCTTGTGGTCAGAAACGAGCTGCAACAGCACGTCGAAGGGCCCTTCGAAGACGGGCGTCGAGACGTGCGCCACCACGCAACCGACCCTACCGGCTCCCCTGTGGCTGCCTGTGCATGGCCGCTGAGCAGGAAAGACAGTGCGCGCCGGGCCCGTCGGGCCACGCCTGGCGCGAGCACCGCGCCCAGGCACGGGTCCCGTACCATGGCGGGCCATGGCCAGGGTGTTGTCCGGCGTGCAGCCGAGCGGTGATCTCCACCTCGGCAACTACCTGGGCGCGTTCCGGAACTGGGTCGCCGACCAGCACGAATTCGACGCCTACTTCTGCGTCGTCGACCTGCACGCGCTCACCTTGGACTACGACCCCGCCCTCCTGGCCGCCAAGACCGTGGAGACGGCCCAGAACCTGCTGGCCGTGGGGCTCGACCCGGCCGTGTGCACCGTGTTCGTCCAGAGCCACGTCCCCGAGCACCCCCGGCTGACGTGGCTGCTCGAATGCACGGCCACCTACGGCGAGCTGCGCCGCATGACCCAGTTCAAGGACAAAGGCGGAGAGCAGGAGACGGTGCGGGCCGGCCTGCTCACCTACCCCGTGCTCATGGCCGCGGACATCCTCCTCTACGACGCCGACCGGGTCCCCGTCGGTGACGACCAGCGCCAGCACCTCGAGCTCACCCGGGATGTCGCGGCGCGCTTCAACCACCGCTACGGCGAGACCTTCGTGGTGCCCCAGGCGGCGGTGCCGACGGTGGCGGCCCGGGTCATGGACCTCCAAGAGCCCACCCGCAAGATGTCGAAGTCGGTGAGCTCGCCGCTGGGAACCATCCTCGTCCTCGACTCCCCCGAAGAGATCGACCGCAAGGTGCGCAAGGCGGTCACCGACACCGAGACCGAGGTCCGCTACGACCCCGTGAAGAAACCCGGCGTGTCGAACCTGTTGGAGCTGCTCGCCGCGTCGACGCGGAGGCGAGCCCGCCGCGCTCGCCGCGCGACTACGCCAACTACGGCACGTTGAAGGCCGATGTGGCCGAGGCGCTGGTCCGAGTTGTTGCGCCCGGTGCGCGAGCGCCTGGCCGAGCTGCAGTCGCGAGCGCGGACTATGTGGAGTCGGTGCTCGCCGACGGTGCCGCCAAGGCGCAGGACGGTGGCGGGGCCGACCCTGGACCGGGCCATGCGCGCCGCCGGGCTGCTCGCTCCCCCGGGCGGCTTCAGCCCTTGAGCGCTCACACCACCGCGTTGGCGTAGTGGACGAAGGACCAACTGAAGAAGCTCTGCAGCGCGCCCTTGGAACAGCACCACGACGATGAGCGGGATGAACATCGTGAAGGGCCGGATCCGGTAGTAGCCGGGCAGCAGGCTCGACGGTAAGAAGCGCTCCAGGACGGCCGAGCCGTCCAGGGGCGGGAGCGGTATCAGGTTGAACACCGCCAGCAGGACGTTGGCGTAGCCCAGCACGAAGAGGAATTGGGCCCACAGCGGTCCCACTCTGTCCACGGCGTCGACCCGGGCGTTGGTTCCCGACACGAAGTGCTTGAAGGCGAGCCCGAAGGCCACGGCCAGCACGATGTTCACCGCCGGCCCCACCAGGGACACCAGCACACTGGTGTTGCGCGAGTTCCGCAGTCGCGACACGTTCACGGGGACGGGCTTGGCGTAGCCGATGATGCCGGGAGACTTACTGAGGATGAGCAGGATGGGCAGGATGATCGTGCCGAAGGGGTCGATGTGGCGCAGGGGGTTGAGCGTCAGGCGACCGGCGCGCTTGGCCGTGTCGTCGCCGAAGGCGAGGGCCAGCGCGCCGTGGGAGACCTCGTGCAGGATCACCGAGGGGACGAGCGCGGCGTAGAAGAGGAGCCCCGAGACGGTGATGTTGTGGGTACGGATCAGCACCACCGCCAGCGCCACCCCGGCGATGATCCAGATGGTGGTGCGCTGGTCCAGGCGCTGTCGCCGCGGCGGCCCCGGCGCGGCCGGATGCCCCCAGGCGTCGGTCACGGAGCGGCTCGGATCAGTGCTTGGCGGCGCAGTTGATGCAGTACGCGCGCCGCCGGCTTCGCCTCGAGGCGCAGGGGGTCGATGGGCTCTCCGCAGTCCTCGCAGGCGCCGTAGGTGCCGTCAGCCAGCTTGGCCAGGGCCCGTTCCACGTCTTCGAGGGTCTCCCGCAGCGATGCCCCTAGCGCCTCGGCTTCGCCACGCTCCGCGGTGACCTGGCTGGAGTCTGCGAAGTTGGAGTCGTATTTGAGGCCGGCGCCACCGAGGCCGAGCTCGTCGAGCTTGGCGATGAGATCATTGCGCTCTTCCTCCAGAAGGGCGCGGTGATCGATGGTGGGGGCGTCGGGAGACACGCAGAGAGATTACTGCCCGCCACCCCAGTCGGCGCGCGGATGCGCCTGGTCGTAGGCCTCTCGCAGATGCTCCAGCGACACCTTGGTGTAGAGCTGGGTGGTGGCGATCGAGGAGTGGCCGAGAAGCTCCTGGACCACCCGGATGTCGGCGCCGTGCGCCAGCATGTGGGTGGCGCACGAGTGGCGCAGGACATGCGGATGGACCCGGTCCTCGAGCCCCGCGGCGCGGGCCCGCTTCTTGAGCACGCCCCACACGCCCTGGCGGGTGAGCCGCCCGCCCCGGGCGTTCAGGAACACCGCCTCGGCGTCACCGCGGCGCGCCCAGCGCCGGGGCTCGAATTCGGGGCGCCCCCGGTCTCCGAGCCAGGTGTCCAGGGCCCGGCGCGCGCACCGTCCCACGGGGACGAGCCGTTCCTTGTCCCCCTTGCCGAGCACCCGGACGAGCCCGGTGTCCGAGGCCAGGTCCGACAGGCTCAGCCCGGCCAGCTCCGACACGCGCATCCCCGTGCCGTAGAGGACCTCGAGGATGGCCCGGTCCCGGATCGACGCCGCGTCCTTCTTGGTGGTGGTGTCGAGGAGCCGGCCGACCTCGTCCTCGTCGATCGCCTTGGGGAGGCGCAACGGGGTGCGCACGGGGCGGACATCGGCGGTGGGGTCCGCCGTCGCCTCGCCTTCTTCGAGGAGAAAACGGTGCAGGCCCCGTAGCGCGGCGAGCGCACGCGACACCGAGGCGGGGCCGAGGCCCGCGGCGCGTCGCTCGGCCAGATGCTCTTCGACGCTGGCCACGTCGGCGTCGTCCACGGTGTGGCCGCGCCCGGCCAGGAACGTCTCGTAGCTGACGAGGTCGCGCCGGTACGAGAGGATCGTGTTGCGGGCACGCCCCTGCTCGATGGCCAGCCAGGTGAGGTACTCCTCGGCGTGGCGACTGAGCGCCGGCCCACTCTCGGAGACGTCGATCGTGACCGGTGCCATTGCTCGGTCCGTCCTCAGCCCGCTTCGAGACCCATGGCGTCGCGGGCCAGGAGCAGGCCGAGCACGGTCTGCGCGTCGACGAGCGCTCCCGAGGCGATCATGGCGCCGACATCGGCGAGCGGGACCTCGACGACCTCGATGTAGCGCTCCTCTTCGCCGTGGCGCGAGGGCTCGGTGGGCTCGAGCTGGCGCGCCAGGTACAGCAGCGTCTCCTGGTCGCAGAAGCCGGGGCTGTTGAGCATGGAGCCGAGGAGTCGGACCGTCCCGGCGCGCACGCCCACCTCCTCCTCGAGCTCGCGGCGAGCGGTGAGCTCGGGAGCCTCGCCCTCGACGTCGCGCGGTGCCGGCGGGAATCTCGAGGAGAAGCCTGTCCACCGGGCCCGCGGTACTGGCGCACGAGCAGGACCGTGTCGCGTGCGGTGACGGCGACGACCGCCACCGCGCCGGGGTGGCGTACGACGTCGCGGGTGAATCGCGTGCCGTCGGGAGACTGGTAGGTCCCTTGCACCAACGAGATGCCCCACCCCCGGAGGCGGACGTCGTCAGCGAGGTGGCGGAACCCTGGTTCAGGAGGCGGCACCGACATCGGAGTCGATGGTGATGAGCCGGGGCAGGCGTCCGTCGGCGCGCCGCAGGGCCGCGGCCAGCAGCTCCCGGAACAGCGGGTGGGGACGGTCGGGCCGGCTCTTGAACTCGGGGTGGGCCTGGGTCCCGACCCAGAAGGGGTGGTCGGGGAATTCGACGAACTCGACGAGCACGCCGTCGGCGGAGGATCCCGAGCACCGCAGCCCCGCCTCTTCGAGCCTGGCCTTGTAGCGGGGGTTGACCTCGTAGCGGTGCCGGTGACGTTCCGACACGACCAGGGAGCCGTAGGCCTCGGCCACGATGGAACCGGGCTGGAGCTGGGCGACGTAGGAGCCGAGTCGCATCGTCCCGCCCATGTCGACGACCTTGTGCTGATCGTCCATGAGGTCGATCACCATGTGGGGGCTGATGGTGTCGAACTCGCGGGAGTTGGCGCCCTCGAGCCCGGCCAGGTGGCGCGCCACGTCGATGACCATGACCTGGAGCCCGAGGCACAGGCCGAGACAGGGGATCTCGCGTTGGCGGGCGAATTCGACAGCGTCGATCTTCCCCTCGATGCCGCGCTCGCCGAAGCCGCCGGGGATGACCATGCCGTCGAGCGCCATCAAGCGCTCCGTGCCCAGGAGGTCGGGGATCTTCTCGGCCTGGATCCAGTCCACCTCGACTTTGGCCCCGTGGTGGAACCCGGCGTGGCGCAGGGCCTCGCCCACCGACAGATAGGCGTCGGGGAGGTTGACGTACTTGCCGACCACGCCGATGCGGACGGGGCGATCGGAGGTCGAGACGGCGTCACGACGCTTTCCCATCCCGACAGGTCGACGGGGTGCTCGTCGCCGTCGATGGCGAGCATCTCGCACACGACGCGGTCGAGGCCCTCTTCGTGGAGGACGAGGGGTATCTCGTAGATGCTGGGCGCGTCCACGGCCGAGATGACCCCTTCGACAGGGACGTCGCACAACAGGGAGATCTTGCGCTTGAGCCCGTCGGAGATGGGTTGGTCCGAGCGGCACACGATGACGTCGGGCTGGATGCCCCGGCTGCGCAATCTCGGTCACCGAGTGCTGGGTGGGCTTGGTCTTCTGCTCCCCCGACGGTGCCAGGTAGGGCACGAGAGTGAGATGCACGTAACAGACGTTGTCGCGCCCGACGTCGTGGCGGAACTGCCGGATGGCCTCGAGGAAGGGCACGATCTCGATGTCGCCCACGGTGCCGCCCACCTCGACGATGACCACGTCGATCTCCTCGGAGGCGAGGTGGCGGATGCGCGCCTTGATCTCGTCGGTGATGTGGGGGATGACCTGGACGGTCTTGCCGAGGTACTCGCCGTGGCGCTCCTTGCGGATCACCTCGGAGTAGATCGACCCCGTGGTGGCGTTGGACGTCGTCTTGAGCTCGACGTCGATGAAGCGCTCGTAGTGGCCGAGGTCGAGGTCGGTCTCACCGCCGTCGTGGTGACGAAGACCTCGCCGTGCTCGAAGGGGTTCATCGTGCCCGGGTCGACGTTGATGTACGGGTCGAGCTTGATCATCGTCACCCGCAGGCCCCGGCACTTGAGCAAGCGGCCGAGCGATGAGGCGGTGAGTCCTTTGCCGAGCGATGAGGACACACCGCCGGTGACGAAGACGTACTTGGTCAAGCTCGGAGCTTCCCGGGCATCGTCTTACGGTAGACCACCGGTCCAATCTACCGGTGGAGCGTCGGGGCGAGACCGGTCGTGCTCAGCGGGCCCGGGCGGTCTTCCTGGTCGGGGTCTTCGGACCCGGCTCCCAGAAGCTCTTCGGCGTGGCGGCGCGCCGTCGCCGAGTCGGGGCTCCCCGACAGCATGCGGGCCACCTCGACCACCCGGGCGTCGTCCTCGAGCAGCGCGGCGTGGGCCACGGTCCGGCCCTTGTCGAGCACCTTGCGCACGCCGAGCTGTTGCGCGGCGCACGCCGCGACCTGGGCCAGGTGGGTGACCACCAGGACCTGATGACGCTGGGCCACCTCGGCCAGCGCGCCGCCCACGGCCTGGGCCGCTTCTCCGCCCACACCCGCGTCGACCTCGTCGAAGACCATGGTGGACGGTGCGTCGGTGAGCACCAGGCGAAGCGCCAGCATGGCCCGGGCCAGCTCGCCCCCCGACGCCACCTTGGCCAGGGGCAGGACCGCTTCCCCGGGGTTCGCCCCCAACAGGAAGGTGACGTCGTCACCGGGGTCGGGCTCGGCCACGGTCACCTCGACCCGGGCGTGGGGCATGGCGAGGCTGCGGAGCCGCTTCTCCACGGCGCGGGCCAGACTCGGGCGCCGGCCCGGCGCCGCGCCGCGCCCACGTCGGCTTCCGCAGCGCGCCACCGCCACCTCGGCGGCATCGAGCTCGGCGCGGAGTTCACCGCCCCGCACCTCCGCCGCGTCGAGCTCGGCCAGCTCACGTCGGGCCTCGGTGGCGAAGGCGAGCACACCGGCGACCCCTTCGCCGTACTTGCGCGACAGCTCGCGGAACATGTGGCG
This sequence comes from uncultured Acidimicrobiales bacterium, assembly GCA_963846125.1. Lineage (GTDB taxonomy): Bacteria > Actinomycetota > Acidimicrobiia > Acidimicrobiales > UBA8190 > Chersky-840. The sequence goes on along the minus strand of CAWJUR010000003.1, from coordinate 612,784 downwards.
GCGCGGCTGCGCACCTCCTCCAGGCGCTCCGGGTCGTCCTCCCACGTCTCGATGACGTGGCGGAGCTCGGAGGCGGCGTCCGCCGCGTCGGCCTGGAGCGAGGCCAGCCGGGCGTTGAGCGCCGACAGTGGGCCCCGCCCCTCGAGCGCGGCCCGGGCCGCGCCCAGCAGCTCGATGACGTCGTGGGCCCGGTCGTCGCCGTTGTCGAGGGCGGCCAGCGCGGCGGCGGCCGCCTCTCGGTGCGCGGTGGCGTCGGAGAGGCGGTCCTCTTCCTCGGCGAGTGTCTCGTCCTCGTTGGGGTCGTCCAGCGCGGCGGCGTCGATCTCGGCGAGTTGGTAGCGCAGCAGATCGGCCTGGCGGGCCCGGGCCCGGTCGTCGCCTCCGAGCGATTCGAGCTCGGCGTGCAGGGCGCGGCGCTCCGCCCGGATCGTGGTGAGCGGGCCGAGGTCGATCCCGGCGAAGGCGTCCAGAGCCCGTCGCTGCGCGGGGCCGTCGAGCAGTGACTGCTGCGAGTGTTGTCCGTGTAGCTCGAGAAGTCGGGCTCCCGCTTCCGCCAGCGCCGATACCGGAGCCATGCGACCGTCGATCCACGCCCGCGAACGTCCCTGGGCCGGGACGGCGCGGGCCAAGATGATCTCGTCGTCGTCGACGATGAAGCGTCCCTCGACCAGTGCCTCGTCCGCACCCGGGTCGCACCAGGCTCGGGTCGGCGCGCCCGCCCACGAGCAGTTCGAGGGCGTCGACGAGCAGGGTCTTGCCGGCGCCTGTCTCCCCCGTCAGCGCCGTCATGCCCGGCCCCAGGTCGAGGGTCACCGACTCGATGACGCCGAGGTCACGGACGCGCAGTTCGACCAGCACGGTGCGGGCTCGCTCAGCGATCCGCCAGGTGGAACCTGGCTCGCAGGATCGAGAAGAAGTCGCGGGGCCCGAAGGTGACCAGGCGCGCCGGCGACGGCGACACCCGGCACACCACGGCGTCGCCCGGCTCCAGGACATCCGCGCTCTGCCCGTCGAGCACGAGCACGGCCGGAGAGCGGCCCGAGCAACTCGAGGCGGACCCACTGTTCGGGCTCGAGGACCAGCGGCCGGTCGAAGAGCATGTGCGGGGACACCGGCGTGAGCACGACGGCGCGCAGTCCGGGGCTGAGGATGGGCCCGCGCGCCGAGAGGTTGTAGGCGGTCGAGCCCGTCGGCGTGGCCACGAGCAGCCCGTCGGCGGCGTAGGTGACGAAGGGCCGGCCCGCGATGGAAGCCGCCACACGGATGGTGTGGCCGGGCACCGTCTTCTCGACGACGGCCTCGTTGAGCACCACGATGGGCCGATCGTCGGTGCCGCACCGGTGCTCCGGCCCGCTCGACCGCGACCTCGAGGGTGATGCGCTCCTCCACGGTGTAGTCGACCGGACAGGAAACGCTCGAGGGCGGGTTCGAGGCCGTCGGGCTCGACCTCGGTGAGATAGCCGAGGCGGCCCAGGTTCACGCCCAGGACGGGCGTGCCGTGGGTGCAGGCGAGGGCCACGGTGCGGAGCATGGTGCCGTCCCCGCCGAGGCTCACGGCGAGGTCGACGGTGGCGTCGAGCCGTGCGCTCGGGCCCGGCGCGCCCGGTGCATTTCCGGGGGGCGCGTCCCACACCTCGACGGCGTGGTGTCCCCGCTCGTGCAACCACGCTGATCCCTGCCGGGCGATGGCGGCGGCTTCGGGGCGTTCGGGGTGCACGACGAATGCGATGGTGGCCACGATGTCCTACCCGGCCTCAGGTGTGGGGCGCACGTCGGTGGTGCTGTCCCCGCGCCGCGCCGCGTCGGGCGCGTCGGGGGCTTCGGACGCGTCGGGAGCTTCGGCCACAGCCGCGTCGAGCGCGGCGGCCCAGTTGGCCGCGACCGTCGCCGCGTCCGTACCGGTCGCCGCGACGGCGCCGGCGGTTTCCACCCGGGCCCGGGCATGGAGGAGGAACTCCGCATTGCCGGCCGGGCCCAGGAGCGGTGACGCCATGGCCCCCATGATGGTGGCTCCCTGTGACGCGAAGGCGGAGGCCACCTTTTCGAGCGCGGCCCGGCGCACGGCGGGGTCGCGGATCACCCCCTTTCCCCGGCTCACCTCGGCTCGGCCCGCCTCGAATTGGGGCTTCACGAGCACGACGATGTCGGCGCCGGGTCGGGCCAGGGCGCCGGCGAGCACCGGGGCCACCGTGACGAGCGAGATGAACGAGAGGTCCGCCACGACGAGGTCGAAGGCATCGCCCGCCAGCGCCGAGGCGTCCAAGGTTCGGATGTTGGTCCGCTCCAGCACCATCGACGCGGGGATCGCCGCGCAGCGACGCGTCGAGCTGGCCGTGGCCGACGTCCACGGCGACGACCGTCGACGCCCCGTGCCGAAGGAGGCAGTCGGTGAATCCGCCCGTGGACGCGCCGGCGTCGAGACAGCGTCGGCCCGACACCTCCACCGCAAAGCGGTCCAGAGCGGCTTCGAGCTTTTGTCCCCCGCGTGACACGAAGCGGCGCGAGTCCGATGTCGAGGACGACCACGGGGTCGGACTCGGCCACGAGGCGGGCCGGCTTGTCGGCGGGCGCCCCGCCGACCAGCACCGCACCTTGCTCGACGAGCATCCGGGCGCTCTCCCGTGAGCCCGCCAACCCCCGCCGCACGAGCTCGGTGTCGAGTCTGCGGCGCACTCGCGTGGGAGTCAGGCGCCCGCCTTCTTCGCCGCCGCCTTCTTCGTGCCCGACGTCTTCTTGGCGCGTCTTGGCCGGTCCGGTCTTCGACGTCGAGCCGTCTTCTTCGGGCTCCGGTCTTCTTCGACTTGCCCGACGGGCGATGCGTCGCCTTGCGGCCCGCCGCCGAGGATCGGGCCAAGATGTCGGCCACCTTCTTGGCGAGGTCGTCCATATTCGTGAAGCCGAGCTCCTTGAGCTGCTGGCGGACCTCGCCACGGACCGTGCCCACGAGTGCTTCGGATCGGTCGCGGCTCGTCTTCACCAGGTCTTCGACCCATTCCTGGGCCCGATGACGCTCGAGCTCGCCGGCCTTGATCAGCTCGCGTACCAATTCCTCGGCGCGTGAGCGGGTGATCTGGGTCAGTGCGGTGGCGGCTTCGACGTAGCGGCGCAGTCCGTCGTTCTCGGTCATGGCGCCACGCTAGGACCGTCTCCGAGACGCGGCAAGAGGAGAAAGGTGCTTTGTCGATCAGACGGTGGTGTCGAGATGGCGCGCCACGAGCGTCTCGAGGTCGGGAGCCTCCTCGTCGGGCTCGACCACCATCGGCTCACGGCCGTCGGAGGTCACGCCGGTGCGCACCAGCGCGAAGGGCAGCCCGAGCCGTCGCGCCAGGACGCCGTCGGTCGACGGCCTGTCCCCCACCACGATGGCGGCGTCGGGGGCACGCGTGCGCAGCAGTGCCACCATCGGGTCGTGCGGCTTTCCGGCCACCTCGGGCGTGGCCTGGGCGGCGGTCGCCACCGCGGCCAGGATCGCCCCCGACCCCGGGAGCAGACGTTGCGGCGTGGGGTGGGTGGGATCCTCGTTGGTGCCGATGAACCGCGCGCCCAGGCGCACCGCCGTCGCGGCGGTGGCGAGGAGGTCGAAGTCGAAGCGCCGCGTCCACCCCACCACCACCGCGTCGGCCGGCCCCTCGGCCAGGACCGACACCCCTTGCGCCGCCAGTGCCTCGAGCACGCCGTCGTCGCCGCACACCACGGCGGTCGACCCGGGCTCGAGCATCGAGGCGGCCGCCTGCGCCGAGGTGACGATCTCCTCGGGTGTGGCCTCGATTCCCGCCTGCGGCCAGGCGCCGGCGAAGCTCGGCGACGGTGGGTGACGCATTGTTGGTGGCGAACACGACCCCCTGACCGGCCTGGCGCAGCCGCGCCACCGCGTCGGCCGAGCCCGGGATGGGCTGCTCGGCCAGCCACACCACCCCGTCGAGGTCGATGACCCATGTGTGTCCCGGACCGTTGTCCGCGTGCATCGGGTCATGTTCGCAGACGCGCTCGGGGCCTGGGACTTGTCGGGCGACCGACGGTACAGTCGTCGCGTCGGTGGCCGAGCAGTGACGGCTCCGGCGCCGATGGATCACACGCCCAGAACATGCGGAGGATTCCATGCGCTACGTCCTCGCCGACGACCGGCTTCCCCAGGCTTGGTTCAACGTCGTTCCCCACCTGCCCGAGCCCCTGCAACCCCCGCTGCACCCCGGGACGCGCCAGCCCGTGGGGCCCGACGACCTGGCGCCGCTGTTCCCGATGGCGTTGATCGGACAGGAAGTGAGCGCCGAGCCGTGGATCGACATCCCCGGTGAAGTGCTCGACGTGCTGCGCTCGTGGCGGCCGACGCCCCTCGTGCGCGCCCGGCGCCTGGAAGAGGCGCTGCAGACGCCCGCCCGCATCTACTACAAGGACGAATCGGTGTCCCCGGCGGGCTCGCACAAGCCCAACACGGCGGTGCCGCAGGCCTTCTACAACAAGCAGGCGGGAATCACCCGCCTCACCACCGAGACCGGCGCCGGCCAGTGGGGTAGCGCGCTCGCCTACGCCACGACGCTCTTCGGCCTCGAATGCAAGGTGTACATGGTGCGCGCCTCGTTCGAGCAGAAGCCCTATCGGCGGGTGATGATGGAGGTGTGGGGGGCCGACGTCGAGCCCTCACCGGTCGACGACCCCGACCACCCCGGCTCCCTCGGGCTCGGCCATCAGCGACGCGGTGCGCGACGCGGTCGGTCGCGACGACTCGCACTACTCACTCGGATCGGTGCTCAACCACGTGCTGTTGCACCAGACCGTGATCGGCCTCGAGGCCAAGGAGCAATTGGCGTTGGCGGGCGAGGAGCGCCCCGACATCATCATCGGGTCGTGCGGCGGCGGCTCGAACTTCGGTGGCATCTCCTTGCCCTTCGTCCCCGACGTCGGCGTCGACCTCCTCGCCGTGGAGCCTTCGTCGTGCCCGACGCTCACCGAGGGACGCTTCGAATACGACTTCGGTGACACCGCGGGCATGACACCGCTCCTGGCCATGTACACGCTGGGCCACGATTTCGTCCCACCCTCGATCCACGCCGGTGGTCTGCGCTACCACGGGGACGCCCCGATCATCTGCAACCTCGTCAAGAACCGGCGCATGCGAGCCGTCGCCTATCCGCAGGGGAAGGTGTTCGACGCGGCGGTGCAGTTCGCACGCACCGAGGGCACCATTCCCGCCCCCGAGACGGCCCATGCCATCCGAGCCGTGATCGACCAGGCGCTCGCGGCGCGCAAGTCAGGGAAAGAAGAGGTCATCCTCTTCTCGTACTCGGGTCACGGCTTGCTCGACCTCGGTGCCTACGACGACTACCTCCACGGACGCCTCATCGAGGAGTGAGACTCCCTCTCTCAGCGTCGGGCCCGGAGATGCGGTTCACGCCGGAGGGAGCAGAACCAGCTGCTCGACCGGTGACGGCGCTCCTCGAGTCGCCGGGTCCGATGTCGTCCCCGGGGCGGGGCCGGCGGGGTGCCCGAAGGTGTCGGCGGTGGTTCGGCGACGTCGTTCGGGAGCCACCACAGCGTGGACCCGACGGGCGATGACGTCCTGCTCGGCTTGGGGGAGATAGGCGGAGCGGGCATAGCGGCGCGCCAGGGCGGTGTGGCGGTCGGGATGGTGCTCTTTCACGAACGCCAGAAAGTGCTCCTTGACGCCCCGACGCAGATGGAGGGCGATGGGTGTGACGAAGACGGCGCCGGCCTCGAGGCAGGCGGTGGCGACCTCCTCGAGCTGCTCGGGTGCGTCGGACCATCCGGGGATGATCGGCGCCATGAGGACCCCGGTGGGGATGCCGGCATCGTTCAACCGTCGTACCGCCTCGACACGGCGTCGAGGATGGGGCGTGCCCGGCTCGGTCGCCTTCCACACCTCTTCGTCGAGGGTGCCGATGGACAGGTTGCAGTGCACATCGGTGCGCGCCCGGGCGGCGACGAGGAGATCGAGGTCGCGCAGGATCAGCGTCGACTTGGTGAGGATCGAAAAGGGGTTGCAGGCTTCGCCCAGGGCCTCGACGATCCCGCGGGTGAGGTGATAGCGGCCCTCGGCGCGTTGGTAGGGGTCGGTGTTGGTCCCCATGGCGATGTGTTCACCGTGCCAACGGGGCGAGCGCAGCTCGGCGCGGACCGCGCTCGACCGCGTTCACCTTCACCACGAGCTTGCGTTCGAAGTCCTCGCCGATGCCGAGGCCGAGATATTCGTGGGTGGGACGGGCGAAGCAGTACGCGCAGGCGTGACTGCAGCCCCGATAGGCGTTGATGGTGAATCGAAACGGCATCTGCGACGCGGCCGGCACTTCGTTGATCACCCGACGCGCGTTGACGTGGAGAAACTCGAGGCCCCGGTATTCACCGATGCCGACGTGGCGGTCGACGAGCTCTTCTTCGGCAAAGAGCATGGGCTGGCCGCCGTCGTCGTCGGCTCTCCTCCACCGGAACGCCACCGGGTCACCCATGGCCCCAGTGTATCGAACATACGTTCGCCTATCCCCGGCGGGGCCGCCACCGGTCGGGGGCCGGTCGTTGCCGCCCGGGGCGCGTGGGACCTGGTCCGCCGGCACGCTTAGTCTGGGCCCATCGGTCCCTCGGAGACATCTCCTCCTGACCGCTCAGGTGATGTCGAGGGCTCAGACACGCACCGTGAGACGGCTGTCACCCGGCGGACGTTTCTGCGCGCCACGGGGGCGGGCCTCGGCCTGGCTGCGCTGAGCGGGGCCGCGTGGGAGTTGGGCGAGCAATTCGGGCCGCGCTCCGCGCTGCGGTTGGCGGCGGGTCGGGTCGTCGAGCCCGTCCTGGGCGCCCGGGCCTTGCGCGCCCCGCGCCGACGCCTCATCCCGACACCGTGCACATGGTGACGCTGCCGAGCGGAGTCGTCGTCCCTTCCGCCGACTGGGTGGTCGAAGAGAACGGGCTGCCGGGGACGATCGACTGGGTCATGAGCGCCACGAGTCGGATCTACGGCTACTGCGACCGGGTGAGCGCGCTGCGGGGTGACGTCGTGACCCTGTTCGTCGACCCTCCCCCACTGCCCTATCGCATCGAGCTGTACCGCATGGGTTACTACGGCGGGCTCGGTGGCCGGCTGGTGTGGCAGTCGGACCTGTTGTCGGGCGGGCCCCGGCAGCCGCCGGCGACAGTGACACCCGGGACGAACATGGTCGAGTGCCAGTGGCGCCCCACCATGCGCGTTCCCATCGACGGCTCGTGGCCTCCGGGTGCGTATCTGTTCAAGCTCACCGGCACCGACAACGGGATGACGGCGGGATACATCCCGCTGTGCGTTCGTGACGACGACAGCACGGCGGCCTTCGCCATCATGCACTCGGTCACGACCTGGCAGGCCTACAACGCCTACGGGGGCCGGAGCCTGTACGTGGGCCCCGGCACGGTGCGGGTGGGCGAGTCGGGAGCGGCCAACCGCTCGCGGGTGGTGTCATACGACCGGCCCTACGACCAGAGGGGCTGGGGGGCGCCGGACTTCACCGGCAACGAGTTCCCGCTCGTCTACTTGGCCGAGAGCCTGGGGCTCGATGTCACCTACATCACCGATCTCGACCTCCATGCCGTGCCCGGGACGACTGGCGCGCCATCGTTGTCTGTTCAGCTTGGGTCACGACGAGTACTGGTCGAGCGCCATGCGCGACGGCGCCGCCGAGGCTCTGGCCCAGGGTGTGAACCTGGCGTTCCTCGGGGCCAATGCCGTCTACCGGCACATCCGCCTGGAGGCCTCACCGCTCGGCGCCGACCGACACCAGGTCTGTTACAAGTCCGACCTGGCCCGGGAAGACCCCCTGTGGGGAACCGACCCGGCCGAGGTGACCGCCAACTGGCCTGACGGGCCGGTCCCCCGTCCCGAGCAGGAGCTCGTGGGATCGCAGTACGCCGATGTCGACGCCAAGGCGGACATGGTCGTCGCCGACGCCGGCTCGTGGATCTTCTCGGGCACGGGGCTCACCGACGGTCAGCACCTGGCTCGCGTGGTCCAAGGGGAGTACGACACCTATGAGCCGGGGCTGAGCGGACCGAGCAACGTCACGATCCTGGCCCGTTCACCGGTTGCCAACCGCGGCCGAGGGCGTGTCTCGGACATGACCTATTACTCCGTGCCGGGAGGGGGTGGCGTGCTCGCCTCGGGATCGGCGATGTTCGTGTGCAGGCTCTCCGACGCGCCGCGCATCGACCCCAACATCGTGTTCCCTGCCATCGCCGGGGTCACCCCGGTGTTGTGGCGCATGATGGACAACGTCTTCGCCCTCTTCGGTGCCGGCCCGGCCTCGGCGACCCAGCCGTCGGTTGCCAACTGGCGGCAGTTCGCCTGACCTAACCCTCGGGCTTGGCGGCGAGGACGACCTGCTCGGCTGCAGCCCCCTGAGTCCCGTCGGCCCGGGCCGGGGAAGGACGCGGCCGAGGGATGAACACCCCGGCCACGACGCCGGCCAAGGCGATGAGCGCGGCCACGGTGAAGCCCCGGGAGAAGCCGGCCGTGAGCGCGACGGCCTCGTGGGTGCCAGCGTTGTGAGTGACAGCGTTGTGAGTGACAGCGTTGTGCAGCGCGCCGCGCGCCCAGCAGCGACTGGGTGCGGTCCGCCGCGATGGTGGCGAGCGCGGCGAGGGCTACCGAGGCGCCGACCTGGCGGCTGGTGTTGAGCACACCCGAGGCCAGGCCGGCCTGGGAGGGGGCCACGCCGGCGGTGGCGGCGAAGGCGAGAGGGGTGATGGCGAGGCCCATGCCGAAGGTGGCGAGGGTGGCACCGCCGAAGACCGATCCCCAGTACGAGCCGGTGGGCCCGGCGCCGCGACAGCCATTCCAATCCGGACGCACTCAGGAGGACCCCGACGACGAGCGGGACGACGCGGGCCTGAGCGCGGCACGAGGCGCGCACTGATCTGTGCCGCCATGGCGATCGCTGCGGTCTGGGGCAGGAAGCCGAGCCCCGTCGTGAGCGGGGAGAACCGCAGGACGTCTTGCAGGTAGAGCGAGACGAAGAACCACATCGAGAACATGGCCCCTCCCGCGAACAACATTGCAACGTTCGACGCCGTGAGCGCCCGCGAACGAAACAGCCCGAACGGGACGAGCGGCGCACGGACCACTTTCGTCTCGATCACGACGAAGGTGGCCATGCAGACGAAGGCGATGACGAGCGGCACCACCGTGGCGGTCGACGTCCACGAGTGCGTGCTCGTCCCGGCCACGGCGTACACCAGGGCCGACAGCCCTCCGGTCACGAGAATCGCTCCGGGCACGTCGAGGGAGGGGCGTTCGCCCTCGGCGCGCGTCTCGACCAGCACCACCCGGGCAGCCACGATGGCGGCCGCCGCGATCGGGACGTTGATGTAGAAGATCCACCGCCACGAGAGCAGATCGGTGAGGATGCCCCCCAGCAGCGCTCCCGAGGCACCCCCCACCGCCGCCATGGAGCTCCAGATCCCGAGGGCGCGTGAGCGCTCGGCAGGTGTCCGGAACGTCATGGTCAGGATCGTCAACGTGGCCGGAGACAGCACCGCTGCACCCAGGCCCTGCAAGGCGCGCGCCCCGACGAGCATGAACTGGTTCTGGGCGACGGCGCACACCAGACTGGCGCCGGCGAAGAGGAAGAGGCCGAGCATGAAGACCCGGCGGCGGCCGAAGAGATCCGCGGCGCGCCCGCCCAGGAGCAAGAAGCCCCCGAAGGACAAGGCATAGGCGTTAACCACCCACTGCAGGCCCGAGGTCGTGAATCCCAGTTCGCGTTGCATCGACGGCAACGCCACATTCACGATGGAGAGATCGAGGACGACCATGAACTGCCCCACGCACACTAGGGCGAGGACCATGCCCGACGACACGTGGCGCGGTGCTCGCCGGCGCGCCATGGTCGTCGTCGAGGTCGGCTCCCCGTCAGGCATCCCCCGATGATGCCACGGGCCGGTCGCGTCCCGGCGCAGCGCTGTGGAAGATTGTCGGCAGCGAAAGGAGCACGCCATGATCTTCGGTGCGCACGTGGTCATCTACAGCACAGACGCGGAGGCTGATCGCATCTTCTTCAGCGAGGTCCTCGGGTTCTCGTCTGTCGACGCGGGCCACGGATGGCTGATCTTCGCCCTGCCTCCGGCGGAACTGGCTGTCCACCCCTCCGACGACAACGTCTCGAACGAGCTCTACCTCCTGTGCGACGACCTCCCGGCCGAGATGCGGGCCCTCGGGGAAAAAGGCGTGCGTTTCTCGGAGGTCGAAGAGCCACGGTGGGGCTCGGTGACCAAGTTCCGGCTCCCGGGGGGAGTGACGTCGGTCTCTATCAGCCCAAGCACCCGTCGCCGCTGGTCCGCACCTCGACCTGACCGGCGTCGAGGGGTCGGGCACCGTTGGTGCCTACGATCGTGCCGTGGTCGGCGACGACACAGCAGGCGAAGCCGGGTCGCTCGCCTCCCACCTGCTCGTCGTCTCCCACTCCCGGACGGGGTCGACCCAGGCGCTGTGCGATCGAGCCGTGGCGGCGGCGACAGCGGCTGCCGGTGATGAGGTGCACATCCGGGTTCTCGACGCCTTCAGCGCCGGTCCCGACGACGTGTTGTGGGCGAACGGCATCTTGTTGGTCACCCCGGCCAACTTCGGGTACATGTCCGGGGCACTCAAGGACTTCTTCGAGCGCGTTGTACCACCCGTGCCTGGAACGAACCGCTGGTCTCGCCTACGGCCTGCTGGTCAAGGGGGACACCGACGTGGACGGGGCGGTGGCCAGTGTGGAGCGCATCACGACGGGGCTGCGGTGGCGCCGCGTCCTCCCTCCGGTGACCGTGGTGGGCACGACGACACCCGGCGACGTGGAGCGGGCCGAGGAGTTGGGCGCGACCTTGGCCGCCGGGATGGCGGCGGGGATCTTCTGAGCGGCTGCCTCGGGGTCGGGGCTCGCCGTCACGGTGACGACGAATGGGGTTGGACCGGTATGAGGGCGAGAGATCCAAAGTAACGCACGGAAGCGCCGCCATGTTGTTCGAGACTCGTCACCGAGCTGATCCAATCGATGAAGAACGGCGCCCAGGCGCGGTAGTTGTAACGCGGGGACCGCAGATCGTTCTGCCACGGCTTGAGTTGGTAGAGGCCCCGCGCCGTCTTGGCGTCGGCGACGATGTAGTCGTAGCCGAGGTGACGGAGATAGTCCACCTTGGCCGTCGCCCCTTTGAAGTAGGGCATGCGCGGTGCAGGAGACGCGCTCCCGGCCAGATCGAGCGTGGCGAATTGATAACGCGAGAAGCTCAGCAAGGAGGGGTAGTCGACCGCGGCGAGGACCTTCGCCCCGTTGGGGACGGCCGCGTCGAGGTGCTCGTACTGGGAGCGGAGCGCGCCGTAGCGATCGGGGAACCCGGTGGTCCCGCGCAGCACCTTGAAACCCGCCCGCACTTGTGTCGTCGATGAGCGCCACACGACGCCGGCTGTGCCGCCGAACATGATCGTCGCCAGCCCGACCATCAGCGCCAGGGCCACGATCCCTGGCGCCAGGCGCCGCCACGACACCGCGGCGGCGGGGCGGGCCCGGGCCGGGAGATGGCGGGCGGGGCGTGACGCGGCAGCCGACTCCCGTCGTGGCCACAAGACGGAGAGGGCGAACAACCCACAGGCCAAGGTGCTCGGTCCTTCGAAGCGGTCGATCTCGATGGCCGCGAACCCCGAGAAGATGACCGTGAAGATGAACATCTGGACCAGGCACCCGACGCCGGCACCGAGCAACACCACCATCAGCTGACGGTCGCGGGGACGGACCACGAGGATCACGAGCGCAAGGGCGATGCAGGCCAGCGCCACCCATCCCACATCGTCCCCCCGGATCACACTCCAGACCTGATGCGCGTAGGAGCGGAACCCCGAGGACAAGGGATTGGGACCGACCGGGTATGAAGGGTTGTAGTTGCCCTCGAGGAGGGGGAACAACGGTGTCCGCGACGATCGGTACAGGGCGACGGCCCAACCGCCCACCGACAGGATCCCGACACCCCCGACGATGAAGAGGGGCTTGAGCGATTTGCGCCCCCGGGCCACCACGATGGCGATGATTGCCGCCACCACCACCGAGATGAGGTAGTAGAAGCGCAGTGCCAGTATCCCGCCGAGCACGACGCCGATGACGGCGTACAGCCACGGCTGGTCGGCCTCCGACGAGGTCCGGAGCTTCCCGAGAAGCTGGTAGGCGCCGAGCGAGAGGGCCGCTCCGGACAAGGTCGGACTCAGGTTCTGCACCGGTCCGATGCCGTGCCCGAGCAGGATGCCGAGGCCCACGACCAAGGTGCCGAGCGCGAACCATCGCCTTTTCGTTGTGGAGACCGTGACGATCACCAACAAGAGCGCTGCGAACGTGAACTCGAATCCTCGCAACGAGGAGTTCCCCGACACGTGGAGAAAGATCGACTGGTAGAGCGTCGCACCTCCGTAACTCGTCATGCGGCGGGCGTTGAACGGGTCGATCAGACCGCCGGTGCTCACCAGGCGCTGGGCCAGGTACACGTAGGCGGCGTCGTCGTCGAAGAGGTTGTAGAAGGGCGAGCCGATGGCGATCCCGAGCGACAGGAGCACGAGCACCACCCCGACAACGCCGGCGGCGAGGCCGAAGGCCACGGCCCGGACATCGAGTGTCCCCAGGCGGCGCACGACTCCGCCCGATTTCGTGAGGAGCAGCGCCACTCCGACGAGGTGCCAGGCCAGCAACACGTCGAACCGGGCCACATTGCACGCCACGAGGACACCCCCGGCGGCCAGGAAGAGACACACCCCGAGGACGAGTTGCAGCGCGGGCCCGATCTCGTCCCGGGCGTTCTCCCATCCCACCCGGCGCAGTGCACCGACCGCGGCCGTTCCCCATCCCCCCGCGCCGAGAAAGAGCAGCGCCACGAGGGCCAGGAACTTCACCGACTCGGTCACGCGGAGTTCAGGGTGTCGGACTCCGGGGCTCGAGCCCGGCGTGCCGGTAGACGGCGTCGATCACTTCCATGTTGGCGATGGCGTCGGTGACGTCGGTGATGGGGGGTCGCCCCCGTCGACCGCAGCGCAGAACGCCTCGAGCTGGAACTCGTAGGTGGGCCGCCTGCTGAGGTGCTCCACCTGCCGACCGCCGGGCCCGCGCACCGAGAGTCGGCTGTAGATGTTGGGACCGACCGGATTGAACACACGCAGCTCACCGGCGTCGCCCGTGACGTGGAAGCCGACGTGGAGGAGACGCCTCGACCACATCGAGCACGTGATCTGCCCGGTCGGCACCGCCCTCGAAGCGAAGCTCCGCCTGCATGGCGCGGTCCACGCCCGGCGACTCGCAGCGTGGCGCGGGCCGAGACGACCTCGGGCTCGGAGCCGGCGAGGTGTCGGGCCATGTGAATGGCGTAGCAGCCGGCGTCCATGGCGGCCCCTCCGGCCAGGTCGAGCCGGTACCGGATGTCCTTGAACATCGGCAAGGGAAAACAGAGCCACGTCTCGATGCGCTGCACCGCGCCGACGGCGCCTTCGTCGAGCAATTGCGCGCGCCCGCATGAACACGGGGTGATAGCGGTAGTGGAACGCCTCCATCACGACCACTCCGGCCGGGATCGCCGCCGACACGGCACGGGCCTCGGCCGCGTTGGCCGTGAACGGCTTCTCGCACAGCACGTGCTTTCCGGCCGCCAGGGCGGCCAGGGTCCATCGTCCGTGGAGGCCGTTGGGCAGCGGGTTGTAGACGGCGTCGATCTCGGGGTCACTCACGAGCTCCTCGTAGGTCCCGAGCACGCGGGGAATGCCGTGCTTGGTGGCGAAGGCAGTGGCCCGGTCGTGGTCGCGGGCCGCCACGGCGACGACCTCGGCTTCGTCGACGTGACGGGCGGGGCGGATGAGGGCGGTGGGCGCGATGCGCGCCGCGCCGAGAACACCGATACGGATGGGCGGCATCGGTGCAGGCTACAGGGAGGCCGCGAGCGAAGATGGGGTCGTCACAGGGGCAGGTGCACCTCGGCCTGCCACTCCCCTGTCAGGCGGACCACGCTCAGGATGGTGCCGGCCTCGAGGAGCCAGGCCAGAACTTCGCCGGTCTCGGCTCCCGCCGCGGGGGTGACCACGAGGCCTCGACGCGGGTGGTCCTGGACGAGCGCCCAGCCGTCAGGCAGGACCAGCCCGGCGGTGGCCAGGCGGCCCCGCACCCTTGCTCCCGCGGCGTGCTGGATGCCGATCGAGTCTGGTTGGGGGACCTGGCGCACCAGCTTTCCGGCCACCCAGGTGCACACCGGGACGTCGTGGACCGGTCCCGCCAACAGCAGTGTCGTCAACCCCGAGCGTGCCGGTGGCTCGTCTTCGGGGCGGACCTGGGGATGGAGGTTGCATCCAACCGTCGTGGGCGGCGCGCAGCTGGTCCATCGCCGCCACCACCGACGAGTCGTCCTCGACCCGGAACTCGAGAAGCCGTGTGGCTCGTCGCGTCACGTCGGCTCGAGACCTTCGACGTCCGGTCAGCCCGGGCCGCGCAGCGCGGGCCCGTCGAGGCGGTCGACGGTGGTGAAATCCTCCACGGCGAGACGCGTCAGCCTGCTCGGCTGATGCACGGGCCTGCCCAGCGCGACCAACGCCGCCACCGTCATGTGGTCGGGGATCCCGAAGGCGGCGCGGACCTCGGTCTCGCGGCGCACCACCATCGTGGTCATGACGCCGGCCAGTCCTTCCTGGCGCGCCGCAAGAAGCAGGCTCCACACGAAGGGGTACACCGACGCCCCGCCGACGAGGGTGTAGTGATCGGCGCCGCGATCGACCGTGGCCAACTTGCGCAGATCGGCCAGGATGAGGATGAGAGCGGGCACCGCATCGAGGTGCTCGGCGAAGCCGCCGGGCCCGGCCGCGGCGCCGGCCGCGAACTCGGGTGCTCCTTCGATGGCCCGGTGCTCGGCATCGAGGTCGGTGATCGGCGCCCACGGCACGAGGCCGGCCGCGCTCTGGGCCAGGTACTCGTACCAGCCGGGAAGATAGAGGTCGCGCAGGGTGGCTTTAAGGGCGGGGTCGCGCGACGACGATGGCGTGCCACGCCTGGCGGTTGCCGCCGCTGGGCGCGAACCGGGCCGTGTCCAGCACGCGGTAGAGCACGTTGTCGTCCACCGGGTCGGGCAGGAAATCGCGCACCGCCCCCGTCGTGCGCAAGGCGTGGGTGAGCTCCATCCCGTCGACGGTAGCTCTCCGCGTCCTATCTGGTGGCGGGCCACAGATCCTCGGGCTCGCGGCCCTTGGTCTCGGGGAGCAGGGCGAAGAGCCCGGTGGCCAGGATGACGGGGAGGAAGGTGACCGCACCACCGAAGGCGAAGCGGTTGCCGACATCGGCGATGGCGCCGAAGGCCAGAAGCCCGACGGTGGCTCCGGCCACGCTGGCGGCCACGATCCATCCCGCCACCGATGCCCGCACCCCGGTCGGGAACAGCTCATTGGCGAGGGCACCGGCGGCCGGGGCCAGAGTGGCGGCGGCCAACACGCCGAGCTCGTATCCCACCAGCAGCGCGATTCGTGACCCGCTGTAGGCGAGCGTGCCGGTGAGGGCCAACGCCGTCATGGCCAGCGCTCCGGTCGGTCGGCGGCCGAGGCGGTCGGCCAGGACGCGCCCCAGGAGCAGTCCCCCCAGTCCGAAGATCGACGCCACGCTCACCATGGCCGCGATCTCCGTACCCGACATCTTGACCACGTTCTGGGCATAGACGAAGACGAAGCTGTTGGCCGGGCCTGTGACCACCGCCACGGCGAAGGCGAGGGAGGCCACGATGAGCAGTCGCCACCGATAGGCGCGGCCCACCGCACCGAAGACCGGCACGGGGTGCCGGGCCGCCGCGGCCGCCACCGTGAAACGGCCGGTCTCGACGAGCCGGCCCCGGATGAACAGGATCGATCCCAGCGGCACCACGGCGAGGAGGAACAGGCCGCGGAAGCCGAGCGTCGACTTGGTCAGCCCGTGGATCACCGCCGTGAGCCCCGTCCCCACGCCATATCCCGCCGCGATGAGGGCGACGGCCTTGGCGCGATGGCGCGAGTCGGTGACCTCGGCCGCACTGACCTGGGCCAGAGCGTTGGTGGCGCTGAGCAGGGGCCGACCCAGGGCGAAGATGACGATCAACCACCAGTACCCGGGACTGGCGGCAGCGAAAATGGTGAACACCAGGCCGAGCGAGCAGGTGCCTAGGAGCAGGGTGCGCCGCCCGAAACGGTCCGCCAGCCCGGCGAGGGGCAGGGCACCGAGCGAGGCCAGGCGCAAGACAGCGAGCCCGATCCCGAGCATGGTCCCCGACAGCCCGGCCTGATCGGCCAGGGTCGTGCCGTGCACCACGTGGCCGAAATGCTTGGCGACGTCGCCCAGTGCCGCGATGGCGCCGCCCTGCCCGAACCCCGAGGCGAAGGCCATGAGGGCCAGAGCCACGACGGAGGGATCTCTCCACGAGCGCAGCCCGAGGTCGCCTGTGAGGAGCCCGTCGCTCATGTGCCGCTCGCTCTCCTACCGGTCGCCCGACGCGCCCCGTTCTACACGCCGTCATTCGAAGTCATGGGGAGCTTCGCAGGTGTGCGTGGATCACCCGTCAGGCACTTCCTCCGGCGCGCCTCGTAGGCTGCGCCCGCCACCCGGCGACCCGGACAAGTCGTGTCGTGGGTGTCGAGGCCGACATCGCACCGTGACCCCAATCCGCCCGCCCACACAGAAGCCCCTGCCACGGTCCCGCCGACATGTCGCGGCGGCCTGGTCGGCGCACCTCGTGCTCGCCGCGGTGGCATACATCCCCCTGCTGCGCAGCGCCCCGGGCATGGTCGAGGACGATTCGAAGCAGTACCTCTACATCGACCCGGCGCGCTTCATGTCGCAGGTGGTCTCGATGTGGAACCCCGATGTGTCGATGGGGACGGTCTCACACCAGTACATCGGGTACCTGCTCCCGATGGGGCCGTACTACGCGCTCATGAACGTGCTCGGCGTTCCCACCTGGGTGGCACAGCGACTGTGGACGGGCAGTCTCCTGTTCCTCGCCGGTGCGGGTGTGCTCTTCCTGTTGCGAACGCTCTCGCCGGGAACCGGCCGGGCGGGAACGGGATCGCTCGATACGGCGACGATCGGCGGTGTCGGTGCCATGGTGGCCGCCCTCGCCTACATGCTGTCGCCCTATGTGTTGCAGAACGAGGCGCGCCAGTCCGCGCTCTTGTTGCCGTGGGTGGGGCTGCCGTGGATGGTCGGGCTCACGGCGCGGGCACTACGTCGGGGTGGATGGCGGCACAGCGCGCTGTTCGCGCTGGTCGTGGCCTTGGTGGGCAGCACCAACGCCGTCGCCCTGATCCTCGTCGGCGTGGGCCCCGCGCTGTGGATCGTGTGGGAGCTGGTGTCGGGCCGGGTGCGATGGAGCCGGGCCCTGTCGACGGCTCTCAAGATCGGGCTTCTCAGCGCGGCGGTCTCGCTGTGGTGGGCTTCGGGCCTAGCCGTCGAGGGCGCCTACGGCATGGACATCTTGAAGTTCACCGAGTCCATCCCCACCGTGGCCCGCACCAGTCTGGCTTCGGAGACGCTGCGAGGGCTCGGCTACTGGTTCTTCTACGGCGTCGACAAGATGGGCCTCTACCTCCCCATGGCGGGGCCGTACATGACGTCGCTGTGGCTGGTGGAGGTGAGCTTCGCCGTCCCGGCCACAGCGTTCCTGGCCGCGTTCGTGTTGCGCTGGCGCCAGCGCGCTTATTTCGTGGCCCTGGTCGTGGTGGGCACGGTCCTCTCCGTCGGCGCCCATCCGCTCTCGAACCCGTCGCCGCTGGGGACACTCGTGAAGAAAGCAGCCACGGGGTCGACGGTGGGATTGGCGTTGCGCAGTACCAACCGGGCCACGCCTCTGGTCGTGCTGGGAACTGCGGTGCTCCTGGGAGCCGGCGTCGCCGCGCTCCTCCGGCGTTGGAAGTTCGTGGGCATGATCGTGGCGGCGGCGGCCACGGCACTGGTGGCGGCGGACCTCCCCGCCCTGTGGACGGGCCAATTCGTGGCCACCAACCTGTCACGGCCCGAGCACATCCCGTCGTACTGGGGAAAAGCGGCGCGTTTTCTCGACACCCAAGCCGGAGCGGCGTCGACGCGCGTGGCTCTCGAGCCCGGGATCGACTTCTCCTCGTACCGTTGGGGCACGACGCTCGAGCCGGTGCTCCCCGGGCTCATGACCCGCCCCGAGGTCGACCGCGGCATCGTCCCTTACGGCTCGCCGGGATCCGCGAACCTGCTCGACACCTTCGACGATGGCATCCAGAATCAGACCTTCAACCCGAGTGCGGTGGCACCGCTGCTTCGCATCATGAGTGCGGGCGACCTCGTGGTGCAGTCCGACCTCGCCTACGAGCACTACAACACCCCGCGGCCGCGCGCCCTGTGGCAGAAGCTCATACCTGCCCCGGCCGGGCTCGGGAACCCCGTCGGCTTCGGCAACCCGAGTGTCACCACCGCCCCCTCGGTGAAATACCCGCTGATCGACGAGACCGAGCTCGGGCTCCCCCACAATGCGCCCTACCCACCGCCGGTGACGGTGTTCCCGGTGCCCGGCGCGCGGCCGATCCTGCGCGCCGAAGGTGCCACCACGCCGATCCTGCTCGACGGCGACGGAGCCGGGTTGATCGCGGCGGCCGGGGCCGGCCTGCTCGACGGCCACGCCACGGTGTTCTACTCGCCGTCGTACACCTCGAAGCCCACCGCGCTGCAAGGAGAGCTCGCCAAAGGAGCGGACCTGGTGGTGACCGACACCAACCGCAAGCAGGCGCAGCAGTTCGGCACCGTGGGCGACAACTTCGGCTACACCGAGACCGTGGGCGAGAAGCCCCTCGTCCCCGATACCCGCGACGCCGCGCCTTCCTCTATTCGACGCGTCGGCGGGTGACACCAACGAGACCGTGGCCGAGCAGCTCGGTGTGAAGAGCATCCAGGCCAGCAACTACGGCAATCCGATCACGTACGTGCCCGAGGACCGCCCCGATCAGGCCATGGACGGCAACCTGCGCACGACGTGGACGGTGGCCTCCTTCGACAATCCCGTCGGCGAGTACCTCCGTATTGTCTTGGCGCACCCGCTCAGCACCGACCAGGTCAACCTCGTCCAACCTCTGTACGGGCCTCGCAACCGCTGGATCACCCGGGCCACGCTCCGATTCGACGGCGGCCATGCCCTGACCGTCAAACTCGGACCTTCGTCGCGGACCTCGGCGGGTCAGACGATCCGGTTCCCGACCCGGAGCTTCACGACCCTCAAGATCACCATCGACGCCACCAACACCGGCATCGAGAAAACCTACAACGGAAAGTCGGGCGTGGGCTTCGCCGAGGTCCGCCTGCCCGGGCGCCAGGTCGACGAAGTCCTGCGCATGCCCGAGGACCTCCTCCACGCGGCCGGCGCCGCGTCGGCATCGCACCGGCTCACGATCGACATGACCAGAGAGACCGCCGCGGCCGTGCCACCCGCAACCGACCCCGAGATCGACATCGCCCGCACCTTCACCCTGCCGACGAGTCGCGACTTCTCGGTGAGCGGCACCGCGGCGTTGTCGACTTATGTCCCCGACGACGTGCTCGACCATCTACTGGGCACGACGGTGCCCGGCATCGTCGCCGCCTACTCCTCGGGGCGGCTCCCCGGCGCCATCGGGGACCGGACCTCGGCCACACTCGACGGCAACCTGAACACGGTGTGGAGCCCGGGGATCGGCCCCCAAGCGGGCAGTTGGCTCCGGTACGCCTTGGTCCGTCCGATCACCTTCGACCATCTGTCGATGGCGATCGTCGCCGACGGGCGGCATTCGGTTCCCACCTCGATCACCGTGAGTGCGGGCGGCCAGAGCCGCACGGTGGCGCTGCCCGCACTGGACGACCGCGCCCAGTCCTGGGCCACCCAGGACGTGTCGGTGGCGTTCGCAGCGTTGACCGGCAACAACGTCAAGGTCACGTTCGACTCCGTGCGTTCGGTCACCGATCTGGACTACTACTCCGACGTCCGGGTGGCGTTGCCGATCGGGATCGCCGAGATGGACGTCCCGGGGATGCCCCGGGCCGTGCCGGGACCGACGCAACTGCCCGCAACGTGCCGCAGTGACCTGCTCACCGTGGACGGGGCGCCGGTCCCGGTGACCATGACCGGCACCACGGCGGCAGCGTCGTCGCACGGGACCCTGCAAGTGCGGGGATGCGGTTCCGCCGCCAACGGGATCGCGCTGGGAGCAGGGGCCCACGTGGTGCGGACCCAGCCCGGCATTCCACCCGGTGTCGACGTCGACATCAACAGCGTGGTGCTCGACTCGGCCCCGGGCGGGGCGGCGATGCCGACGGCGGCTTCGGGCCGTGTCGAGCCGGTCGAGTCAGGTCCGGCCCCGACGGTGCGCGTCGTCAGCTCGTCGGCGACCTCCGCGATAGTGGACGTGCACGACCCGACGGGCCCGTTCTGGATGGTCCTCGGACAGAGCACGAACGTGGGATGGCACGCCACCACCAGCACGGGCCTGGACCTGGGTGCCCCTCAGGTCATCGACGGCTACGCCAACGGGTGGCTGGTCACACCGTCGAAGCCGGGACGTGACATGGTCATCACACTGGACTGGACGCCGCAGCGACTGGTGTGGATCGCGCTGGTGGTGTCGGCGGCCACGCTGGGCCTGTGCCTGGTTCTGGCGTGCTGGCCGCGACGGCGTCGCCAACGCCACAAGGGCGCGACCGTCACGGTTCCGGCGATCCCGACAAGCGAGGACGTGGACAGCTCGGCTATCACCATGGACCGCGTCGTATCACCGAGCAGTCCCCTGTTGGGCTCGCCGCTGCGCTCCTACGGGGCGCGACCGCGGTGGTTCGTGGCCCTGGCAGTTGCCGTTGTCATCGGAGCAGTCACCTCGGCCATCATCTCGCCCCGGGCCGGCCTGCCGGTCGGGCTCGCCGCCTTCTTGGCGTTGGTGGTCGGCTACGGACGCGTCTTCCTGGCGATCGGGTCGGTGGGCCTGCTCGTCGCTGTGGACCGGATGGTGACGAGCGGCCAGAGCAAGTTCCGATTCCTGGCCGAGTTCGGTTGGCCGACGCATTTCGAGACCGCCAGCACCCTCGCTTGGTTCGCCGTCGCCGCGCTCGGTGCCGACGCGCTTGTCCAAGAAGTGCGCGATCGCCGGGCGCGGCGCGCCCTGGTGCGCGGTGGGGGGCTTCCCGATGACGGTCTCTCAGATGACGGGCAGCGCGATGACGGGCAGCGCGATGACGGGGGCGACGATGCGGTGCCACCCGGACCATCGTCGGCCGACGACGGAGAAGAGGGGGGACGTCGTCGTCGGCGACGGGGGAAACACGCCAGGAGCGTCTGACCCGCAGCGAAGGCCCCATGCTACGGTCGCTCGGTTGATGGTCGACGTTGCGCCTGTCCCTGCGCCCGAAGCCGTCGACGAGGTTTCCGAGAACACCGATGGTGATCGAACCGGTCGTCGATGGGGACGACGTCGCCGGGTACCCGCCCACGGGGCCGCGTCGGCGCGACCGAGACACTTCCCCTGCTTCGACGGGCTCCGGGCCATCGCCGCGGTGCTCGTCGTGCTGGTGCACACCTCGTTCGCGTCGGGCCTGACCCTGCGGTCCTCGGCCGGCATATACACCGCCCGGTTGGAGATCGGCGTGGCGGTGTTCTTTCTGATCTCGGGATTCCTCTTGTACCGGCCCTTCGCGGCGTCACACATCGCGGGCGGGGCCGCCCCGGCCACGGGGAAGTTCTGGGTGCGGCGGTTCCTGCGCATCATGCCCGCCTACTGGCTGGCGTTCGTGGTGACGAACTACGTCATGCACATCGACACCAAGGTCCACCCGGGCTGGCACTCGCTTCTGATCTACCTCGGCCTCGTCCAGGTCTACATTCCTTCGCACGCGTTGACCGGGATCACCCAGGCGTGGTCACTGTGCACCGAGATCGCGTTCTACCTCTTCTTGCCTCTCTACGCCATGCTCGTGGTGCGCGGGCGACGCTCGGACCGCCATCAGCTCACGGCGCGAACTGGTGGCGCTGGCGGGGCTCTTCGGGGTGGGGCTGGGACTGCGCTTCTGGTTGCTGCACCTGCACTCGCCCATGGCCTACATCGCTTTGGAATGGCTCCCGTCGTGCTTCGACCTGTTCGCGTTGGGGATGTTCCTGGCCGTGGTGAGCAGCTGGCTCGCGCACCGACGCTCCACTCCGCGTTGGCTGTGGAACCCCGCCCTGCCCTGGGTGAGCTGGGCCCTGGCTCTGGGCATGCTGTGGGCCGTGTCGCACCTCGGGGTGTCGCGGTCCCCGCTCGAGCACAATCCACCCGGACGCGGAGTGGCCCAGGAGGTGCTGTACGGGCTGTTCGCCTTTTTCTTGCTCCTGCCCGCGGTGTTCGGCCCCCAGCGCACGGGGACCATCCGGTGGTTCTTGCGCTGGAAGCCCGTGGCCGCGCTCGGCGTCGTGTCCTACGGCGTCTACCTGTGGCATCAGGCCTGGGTCGACCTGTACGTCTTCCGATGGACCCATGCGCTGTTCCGGGTCCCGCTCCCCGAGCTCTTCGGAGCCGCCTTCGGCTTGGCGGTGGCCTCGGCCACGTCGAGCTACGTGCTCGTCGAACGACCCATCCTCGGGCTCAAGGACAGGCTGGGGTGGTGGAGCGGCTCGCGGCGGCCCGGGCCTGAACCGGCAACGTCGGTCGCCGACCGCCGCGCCCAGCACCGACTGAGCCTCACGATGGCGGTCGCTCTCCCACCACGATGTCGGGAGCGGGCCCGGTGCGGGCCAGGCGACCCCAGGCGGCATCGAGCCAGATAGCGGCGAGAAGGACGAGGGCCACCTCGAAGGGGGTCCGATAGCGGGTGTTGCCGAAGCTGATGAGCACGGTGGCGACGACGTCGACGCCGAGGGCCCACAACGGGAAGACCGGCACGCGTCGACGCCGCAGCACCACCGAGCCACCCAGTGAGAGGGCCAAGAGGGCGTAGTACATGCCCAACCCGACCAGGGCCCAGTGATAGGGACGCGTTTCGACGTAGTAGTCGAGCTCGATCTGGGACAAGGGATGGAAGGCGCCGAAGGCGCGGCCCAGCCGGGCCAGCTCCACGCGCCACAGGCGGGCCTTGTGGGCCCGGATGTAGTGCAGCGCGTACGACTGCGCCTGGGCGGCCTGCACCGACCGATCGGCGTGGGTGTCGATGGGCGCGTGCAGTCGCGCATTGCAGCGACCAGTAGCCCTCGAAGTATCCCGACCACGTGACGTCGCAGTTCGCCGACACCAGAGTGATCCCGAGCCCCGAGCTGATGAAGGTGGGCTTCTCGAACCGGCTCATGTTGTAGCCCACCCAGGGGGCGATGACGGTGAGCGCGGCCAGGGTCCCGAGCGCCGGCCAGGGCGAGCCGGGCTCGCCACCGCACCTGGGCCACAAGCGCCAGGGGGATCACGATGAGCGGGACGAGCAGTGCGAGCTCGTCGCGACCCCAGCATGGCGACTCCCGCCACGGCCCCGAGCACGAGCATGCGACGCAGTGCCGGGTCGCTTCCAGAAGCGGTACGCGCCCAGCAGGACGAGCGCCACGAGCAACGGGGTAGCGTCTCCGACAGCGCCAGCTCGTCGCTCATCCAGATGTTGGGGTACACGGCCACCAGGAAGGCGGCGATGAGCCCGGCCCGTCGCCCCGCAATCTCGCGACCGGTCATGCCGCACACGGTGACGGCGGCGGCGCCGATGACACAGCACCACACCCGGTGGGCGAAGAACGACTTCAACCCGACCACCGAGGTCGGCCGCCAACACGAAGACGAACAGCGGGGGCCAGTCGGCCATCTGGACGATCTCGGGGGGGTGCAGGCCGTACAGCCATGGGTCGACGAAGCCGTGCCCCTCCACCAGGAGGTTGGCGGCGTTGTGGAAGTAGTAGGCGTCGCCGCCCGGGCGGCGGTCGGGACGCCCGAGGACCGTGCCGAGCCTGATCCCGAAGCCCATGAGCGTGATGGCGGCCAGCCACACCCACCAGCGCCGGCGTGCGCGTCGTGTCGAGACTCCACCGTGGGCACGGTAGGTCCCAACGCGGGACGGTGTCGCCGTCATCGTGGGCAGGTCGCCGGGCTCGGAGCGCTCGTCGACGCGCCCCGGGGAGCTCACGTGATGGCCGACCGGCGCCGGAGCACGAGGAGCAGGTTCCAGGTGACGAGCTCGCGCACGGCCGGAACCTCGATCAGCCAGCGCATCCAGTCGGGGTAGTACCGGGGCAGGGCGGCCACCACGTCCACGCCGCCGATGGGCCCGGGCCATGCGCAGACGTGGGCCCGACGTGGCAGGCGAAGAGCGAGGAGCCGAACCGGTTCCCGGGGGGCCGGCCGTGGCGGCGCTCGTAGCGGCGGGCGGCGCGGTGGCCGCCGAGATAGTGCCACGGGGCGGTCTCGTGGCCCCCCCACGGCGAGTACCACGCCGTGAAGGACAGGTAGATGATGCCGCCGGGCCGGGTGACCCGGACCATCTCGTCGAGGAACCGGGCCGGATCGGGGATGTGCTCGAGCACGTTGGAGGAGAACGCCACGTCGACGGTCCCGTCGGGGAGTGGGAGCCGGTTGCCGTCGCCGGCGATGGTCCGGCCCGGGGCCAGGCCCCCGGCCTGTACGGCCACGCGGTGGCGCTCGCGCCGGGCGGCCTCGGCGGCGTCTTCGGGCGACACCGCACCGACGCTCGGGGTCGGCTCAACGACGTCGCTCGGGCGCGCCGGCCTCGGGCTCGACCAGCATGCAGCGGGCCCCGGCGTTGACGAAGGCCTCGGTGAAGTATCCCGCGCCCCCGCCGATGTCCACCACGAGCCGTCCGTCGACCGGCGTCCACCGGCGCAGCTGATCCACCGAGTCGGCGGCCTGGATCCGGTAGAAGTGGTCGGGGTCGGTCTGCTCGAAGCGAAAGGCGCGGAACAGTGCGACCGAACGGCGCAGTCCCCCACTCTCCGAACCGCCGAGGGACGGCGCCGCCCTACCGGGCGACGTCGTCATGGGCCGCCATGGTAACGGCCACCTCCGGGGCCCCGGTCGCTGCGCTGCGGCATCACGAGGCCCCGCCCGCCACCGAGGCCCGCCGGGCCAGGCGCCGCCAGGCGAGCAGGGCGAGCAGGTAGGCGGCGAGCCCGAGCACCAACACGACGTGGAAGCCGAAGACCATCGACAGCAACGTGGCCAGGACCGCACCCACCACCGAGGAGAACCCGTTCACCGCCCATCCCCACGCCACGTACTCGCGTCGCGCGTCGCTCAACGTCGACACGGCCCGGACCCCGAGGGGCATGAACATGCCCGAGACAGATCCCGAGCGGCGCCAGCAGGCCGAAGGCGATGGGCACGCGAGCCGCGATGCGGCAGCCCGAGCAGCGCGTCGGTGAGCGGGGTCAGGCCGAGCACGTAGAAGACGGTCAGCCCGGTGATGGCGACGAGGAGCATGGGGACGGTCCTGGGCCGGTTGCCGATGCGTCGGACTGAGAAGGGCCCCCACGCCGGTGAAGACCAGGAGCGACATCAACGTGACCGTCAGGGCGTAGGTGGGATAGCCGAGGAAGAGGTTGAGCAACTGCATCAACGTGACCTCGAAGAACATGAACCCGAACCCGATGGCGGCGAAGAACAGCGCCGAGACCCACTTCCCCGGCAGCGCGCCGCCACGTCGAGCGGATGGCGACGAAGGGCAGCAGCAGGAACACGGCCGAGATCACGGTGGCCAGCGCCAACAGGAGCACGAGGACGCGCTCTCCGACCTGGTACTCCCGGTCCTGGCTCGTGATGGGATGGAAGTAGTCGCGAGGACGGACCCGAAGCGGGCGAAATGCCAGAAGTACGGATCGTTGTCGGTGGTGGGGACGACGTTGTAGCGGTACGTGGAGAAGAAGGAGCGGAGCTGCGGCGGGCTGGCTCGAGACCACCGTGTCGACGGGGCTCGACGGGACGGGCTGTCCCGGGGCGTACTGCAGAGTCGTCCCCGGTACGGCCGACAGTGACGCCACGAAGCGGCTCACCTCGGCGGAGGTGAACGGTGCCTCGTTTCACGAGGATCGTCGACAGCGTGAACGACCCGAAGAACCGGGCCGGGCGAGCTCGCCACCAAGATGTGATCCCGGGGATCGGCGATCCCGAGGTCGGCCAGGGCCTGGCGGGCCGTGGCCACGAACCGCGTGGTCCGGTACGGGCTGTGCTTGTAGTCGATCTCGCCGAACTGGGCCACGAAGATGCCGTCGGGGGTCAGGTGCTGGAGGCTGTTCTACGATGGCATTGGTGGTGTAGAGGTAGCTCTCGGAGAGCACGAAGGCGCTGGCCGTGGCGGCATTGGTGGCCGCGTAGCTGTCCGGGGCCGGGTACCAGATCAGGTTGTAGGACTGTTTGGCTGCGGGCCATGAACGACCGGCCGTCGGCATTCACGTAGTTGACGGCGGGGTCTTGGGCGAGGTGGCCGTCGAAGTTGGCGAAGGTCGTCTTCACGAGCGAGTAGGTGACGGGGTTGAGCTCCACGGCGTCGATGTGCTTGGCCCCGAACCACAGCGATGCCAGCACCTCGTGGCCACCGGCGGCGCCGATGATCGCCTCGTTCCGCGGTGGTGTCTTGGCCACCGCGAAGGGGATGGCACGAGGATCGGCGTCGAAGTCGTAATGGGCCAAGGAGGAAACGTTGCCGTTCCACCGGTAGATGGCGGAGCCGATGATCCCGTCGTGATAGAGGGCGAGCACGTCGGGGACTGGACCGCACCGCGTCGACGCGGAAGATCGAGCTCCACGCCGAGTACACGGGCTTGTCCACCTTGAAGCTCACCTTGGTGGAGTCGAGGCGCTGGGCGGGGAGCACATTGGGGTCCACGGTCAAGAGCACGGTGCCGGCCATGAGCACCAGCAACAGCGGCAGCGCCACCGGTCGCGTGCGGCCGAGCACGATCGCCCCCGCGAAGAACATGACCGTCGGCCGCCAGCATGATCGCCGCCGGCGGTCCGATGGTGCCGGTGAGGTAGATCACGAGCCGCGCACGCCAGCCCCGCACCTACGAGGTCGGCGAAGTAGAGACTGCCCACTCCCTCGGGCCGACGGCCGAAGAGCGTGGCGATGATCACCCCGGGCGCGACGAAGGGCACGAAGATGAACACACAGATGGCGAGGAGCTCCCCCATGCTCCGGGCCGAGCCCGACGTGCCGTAGTCCCAGATGGCCAGGGAGTCGAGCGACGTGTACGCCACCACGACGTAACTCACCACTACGCCGACGCCTCCCAGGAGGAAGCTCCACAGCAACACCGTGTCGGTACGCGCCTGGCGCAGTCGGCGGCTGAGCGCCACCAAGACGCCGCCCGTCCCGATGCCGAGCAGGGCGAGGCCGATGATGAGGTAGGTGTAGTAGTAGAAGAGCTTGAACGAGATGACCCGCGTGTAACAGACCTCGATGAGTAGGGCGGCGAAGCTGACCAGCAGGATCTCGGCGTGGTACCCCTGGCGGCGCGCCCGAGCGTGGCCGGGACCCGCGACGGCGCGCGTGGTCGGCCGTGTCTGGAGCGTGGTCACGGCGGCCTGTTTACCACGCGCCCGCGTGCGAATTCGGCGTCTTGGGCAGCGCCATCGCGGCGCGGTCGAATCGCTGTCTGTTATGTCGATGCCGTCATCGACCCGGGGAGATGTAGCGGGCCGTGGCGACCTTTCCCTTGTGAAAGTCGAGAACCCACACACAGCCCTTGAGCCCCGGCGGCCGCCGGCTCAGTCGGACGTCGTCCTCTCGGGCCAGCACAGCCAGGACGTCACCGATCACCTCGCCGTGGGTGCACAGGACGATCCGGCTCGACCGGTCGTCCCCCGGGGACCGGTCGGCGGAGGAAGGATGTGTCGACGACATGTCTGGCAACGACAGCGCCCGGATGAGATCGACCGCCTTCGTTCCCGCATTGGGTATGAGTGAGGCGTCTTGCTCAACGACGAGTCCGGTCTTCTCTGCGCTGGGCTCCATGGTCTGCAGGCAGCGCAGATGCGGGCTCGAGATCAGACGGGTCGGATCCATGGGCACGATCACTCCCACGAGATGCTTCGCCTGTCGCCGTCCGCGGGCGTCGAGGGGTCGGAGCCGGTCGTCGTCGGCCCAACCCTCCTTCGTTCCAGCATGGCCATGACGCACGAGCAACATCCGCACAGGGGACCATGATGCCCCGTGAGCGCCACCCGTGTGCTCGTACCCAGTATGAGCCGCCCAGTCGCCGGGCGTGCAGTGTTCTTCGGGCAGAAATCTTCGGGCTGAAATCTTGGGATTGGGGACCGCCGACGCCATGACCCTCGGATAACCTCGGGGGGTTCCGGTCGAGGAGGTACGAGCGCGTTGTCGTGGGAGCCGATCACGATCACGAGCAAGGACGCGGTGGACGTCGAAGGTGACGGGGTCCGTGTCGTGTGGTCACTCAACCGGCGTCCGAGCAGCGACTGGGCGCGCGAGTTTCGCAACGCCTCGGTGCAGCGCAGTGGCTCACCCGATTTCGTGGACATGCCCTCACCCGACATCCGCAGTGGTGGGACTGTGCACTGGACGGTGCCTGCTGCGGATCTCCGGGGCGCGGTGCAGTACGTCCGGTCGTGTGTGGACGCCGCCAACGAGGGGTACCGCCAACTGCTCGTGCGGCGCGAGGAAGAGCACCGGCGTCGTGCCGAGGAAGAGCAAGCCAAGGCGCTCCGCCTCCAAGCCGCGCAGCAGGCGCTCAACGCGCTGGACTGAATCGAGCCGCCCCCTTTTCGTCGAAGCGTCAACCGCCGGCCAGGATTCTCCGCAGGTCGTCACCGACCGCTCGCACCAGGTCCACCAGCAGCGACAGGCGCACCTCGGGGACGGGAGCTTCGAGGAGCCGCTGCCGATCGAACGCGGTGACGGGCGCGTGCGCGCACAGGCCCCACGCGACCTCGTCGGGTGTGGCGCCGAACGACTGTGTCGCGGACAGGGCCGGCGCGTCGCCGAGCTCGGAGAGAAGAGCCCGGACGCGCCGGAGCTCGTCCTCGGCGCCCGCCAGGGCCTTGCTGTCGTGGACCTCGACCACGGCGCAGTCCTCGACCTCGGCGCGCGGATAGGGGTCGTCCTCGAGCCAGCGGGTCACGCGGACCAGGCCGAGCCCCGCCACCACGAGGTACCAACGACCGTCGGGCAGCTGCTCGGCGGTCTCGATCTTCGCCACCGTTCCCAGCCCGACCCGTTGATCGCCCCCTCCCACCTCGGAGCCTCGGGCGATGAGGACCACGCCGAAACGACCATCGCCGGCCAGACAGTCGGCGACCAAGGCTCGGTAGCGGGGCTCGAAGACGTGCAGGGGCATCCGCATGTGGGGGAAGAGCACGGTCGACAGCGGGAACATCGCGAGCGGTCGGGCGGCCATCCCCCCAGGATGCCCGTCCGCTCCCGTCGTGGCCCACCAGCCAGTCACGGGATAGGCCCCTCGCCCTCCCGACGCAGCGTGGCCGGACGAGCCGGAATTGGATCAACGTTGTGACTAAGTTGGGACCTCGGAGGGCCAAATGGCCCACAATCAGTGACACACGGGGGACTAGGGGTGGCATGCCAGTTCAGCGTCGGCGAAAATCCGTCGGCCTGGGCCGAATGGGCCTGCGTCACTTCGTCTGAAAACGGCGTGAGAGAAGCAATTGGCAACCGACGACGGCGAGCAACGGGGCGACGACGAGGGCAGCGATCTCCGACAGGAGGTCAGGGAGCTGCGCGACCGCCTGACCAACGTGGAGGGCCACTTCCGGGGTGCCGTCGACAACAGCACCGACGGGGTGGTCGTGGTCAACCGCGACGGCATCGTGGTCTTCGCCAACACAGCCGCCGCGGTCATGCTCGGCACGACGCGTTCTCAGCTCGTGGGCAAGGCGGCGAGCTTCCCCGTCGTCTCGACCACATCGCGCCGATCTGACAACGAGGCCATCCTGGCCGACATGCGGGTGCTGTCGACGGACTGGGACGACGAGCCCGCCGTCCTGGCCCTCATGCGCGACATCACCGAGCGGTCCATGGCGGATGCCGAGATGGCCTACCGGGCCACCCACGATCCGGTGACCGGGCTCCCCAACCGCTACCTGTTGGACGACCGTTTGAAGCAGGCGCTGGCCCGCGACCGCCGCGAGCCCAAGACCCTGGGCGTGCTGTTCTGCGACGTGGACGGGCTCAAGGGGATCAACGACCGGTTGGGCCACGCCGTCGGGGACCAGGTCCTCATGGAGACGGCCCGCCGGATCGAGGCGGTCATCCGGCCCGCTGACACCGCCGCACATCTCGGAGGTGACGAGTTCGTGGTGCTGTGCGAGTCCATCGACGAGGACGGTGCCACCGCCGTGGCCGGCCGCGTCGAGACCGCCTTCGACGTCCCCATGACCGTCGACGGCGTGGAGCTGAGTGTGGGGGTGAGCGTCGGCCTGGCGCTCACGAGCGACCCCGACGTGATCCCCGCCGACCTCCTGGCCGAGGCCGACCACGCCATGTACAGCGCCAAACAGCGCCGACGCCGTCAGGCGGCGCGGTAGGCCAGACGCCGTCAGGCGGCGCGGTAGCCAGACGCGTCAGGCGGCGCGGTAAGGGCCCACGCGCCGGCGCAGGCGGCTCCAACCGTCGAATGGCCCCAGCCACACCAGGACCACCAGCGTCACGACCAGCACGGCGAAAAGCGCCGGGTACAAGCCGAAGCCCCGGTACGAGAACGTGATGGTGTGCACACCGGGCCCGACCGACACGGCCGGGAGGGCGGGCGCCAACATGACGACCCGAGCCCGGTGGCCATCGACGAGGGCGGACCATCCGGGGTCGAACGAGGCACTCAGGACCACGGCCGCTCGTCGCCGGGCCACCACGGTCACCGCGACGCTGTCCATCGGCGAGGTCATCGTGCTCGACGCGCACCGTGCCGGCGGCACCGGCCACGGCCGACACCATCGGTGCGGTGAGCGGGGCGGGGGGATCACCGCCGTAGGCCACAGCGAGGTAGCGCCCCGCGGCGGGAAGGTCCGAGCGCAGATAGGGCACGCTCATGGTCCCGACGTTGGTCTTGTCGGCACTCAGTGACCCCACCGTGTCGACGACGCGGACATACCCGCTGTTGGCCAGGACCAGGAGCCGGTACGGGCCCGCCGCCATGACAAGCCGGGCGGGGACGGGGAGACGATGGCCCGCCGGCGCGATGAGGTAGTGGACGGCGAAGAGCGCGTAGTCGCCGGGGTTCTGTTCGTCGAAGAAGTATTCGGGGTCGGTCATGAGCGAGGCGGTGCGCAAGGTGTAGCCCACCTCGTCCACGTCCCGGCTCTCGAGGTACTTGAACACCGGGACGGCGCCGACCTTGAACCCGGATCCCCAATTGGACGGCATGCCGGCGTAGACCCGGCCGCCGCCGTGTGACCGCACGAAGCCGATGAGGCGGTCGACGTCGCGGCCCTGTGATGCCTCGGCCGCGTGTTGGGCCGCGATCCACTGCGCGTTGGTCGCACCGAAGGTGTCGATCTGGGACCACGCCGGAGTGAGCACGGCCAATCCCACGACACCGGCCACCACCACGATGGTCAGGCGGCGCGACTGCGCGGCCGCCCACGTCGCGACGTGAGGCCGCCATCGCCTCACGCCCGCCACGACGAGGCGCATCACCGCCACGCCACCCACCCCGGCCAGATACAAGCCGCTCAGCTGCACGCCCATCATGAAGCGGCGCATGAAGATGTCCTTGCTGCCGGGCAGCAGCGCCGTGAGCGAGCCGAAGGTGGTGCGGCCGAAGGACAGGAGCAGGCTCATGACCAGCACCACCACCACGGCGCGCCTCGCCCCGTGGGTGCGCCACGAGCGCACGCACACCACGAGCCCGACGCCGGCGAGCACGGTGACGACCGGGAACCGGTGCGCGTCGAAGAGCTGGCCCGTCACGAGCCAGGACATGACCTGCTTGGCCCCGTAGCCGTTCTCGAGCGGGGTGTGTCGGAGGATCTCGTTGGTGGCCGCCCATCGGCTCTGGGCCAGCAGCGGCACCGTGACCCACGCCGAAGCCAGGAGCGCCCCGGCGGCGACGGCACCAGCGCGCCACACCCGGGCCCGCAGGTCGCTCGGGGTGAGGAACGGGAAGATGGCGATGGGGATCACGGCCAGATAGCCCGTCTCGAAATGCAGGGCCATGGTGAGGGCGACGAAGACCACCGCCGGGAGCACGGCCCGGCGCGACGCCATGGCGCGCCAGGTGAAGGCCCAGGCGAGCGGGAGCGTCCACGAGGCCCACAGCTGGGCCCACACGCCGAACCCGATCCACACGTAGGCCTTGGGCTCATAGCCCACGCCCACCGCGCTCATGAGCAACGGCGCCGCCGCGGCGGCGAGCACCGACGCGCCCCGACCGAAGCCGAAGACCCGGGCCGAGGCGTACACCGACAGCGGCCACAGGGCGAGGAGCAGGTACAGGGAGAGCCGGAAAGCGGTATCGCCGCCGGTGCCCAGGCCCAGGACGCCGGTGAGCATGGCGGGGAGGCCCTGGTAGTGGAGGAACTGCGGTGAGCCCAGGCCGAGGTAGGGGAACCAGCTCGTCATGGGGGGATGGCCACCTTGGAAGCGCCCGACGGCGAAGCGCACCATCTGCTCGTGCACCGAGCTGTCGTCGGCGTACGCCACGGGGACGAGCTCAGATCGCCACCGCAGACACCCCCACCCCACCACGAGAGCGAGCGCGACCCAGGACCCGAGTCGTGCGGGCCCACCGGGTGAGACCGAAACCGCCGAAGATGCTGAAGCCACCGAAGATGCTGAAGTCAGTGAAGCTGCGGGGCTCTCGCCCGACGACACGGTGGGCCCACTCATGGATGACACCGATCGTCGCGCTATTTCTTCTTCACGCGCTTCTTCGGCTTCACCTTCTTGAGTGCCGGCTTCTTCTTGTGACGACCGGTGTGCGCACGGTGCTTCTTCTTGACGGGTCCCGGCCCCGTTCCTGTCCCTGTGCCAGTTCCTGTCCCGGTACCGGTCCCTGTGCCCGTTCCCGTCCCGGTACCGGTCCCTGTGCCCGTTCCTGTTCCTGTTCCTGTTCCGGTGCCGGTCCCTGTCCCGGTGCCGGTCGATGGTGTCGGCACGATCCTCGACAGCCTCCAGCGCAAGGTGGGGTGCACGAGCAGCTCGAGTTGGGCCGCGACGGTCCCGGGCGCCACGTCGAAGAACTCACATCCCTGCTCGGTCCCGCCCGGAGCCACGGGTGTGAAGAAGCCACCCTGTTCGCACTGCGTCTCGACGGCAGTGCTGTTGGGGTCGGGGCTGAAGGTCTTCCCGGCGGTGTCGCTCAACAGCGAGGTGACCGACAGGTTGCCGAAATGCTCCTCACCCGTCGATGTGTTGTGGGCGGTGATCACGGTGACGACCGCCTTCTGGGCGGGGTCGGTGATCACCTGGTCGAGGGTGTAGGTGGCCCCGGTGGCCACGAGGGTGCTCCCCACCGTGCCCGTCGTGGCGGGCGGCTTGGCCGCGTCGGAGGTGCCCGAGCATCCCGTCAGGGCCAGGGCCACGACGAGGGTCAGGACGACGAAGCGTTCGTAGGGTCTGCGCATGTCTGTGTCGGGGCGAACGGGCGTCACTCTCCGCTGATGCTGACGACCAGCTGACGACCAATTGCCCAGGCCCATCCCCCCTCACCAAGGTTAGCGCCGGGTCCGAGCGAACCCCGGGCGGGGTGTCCGATGCCGACGTCGAAAGACAGGCACATGCCATACTGGCCCGTTCCCGATGGCACCCACCGCGGCGAGAGGGGGGACGGCGCGTTGAGCCTGACGACACCGAGCACGGCGGCGCGCGTCGGGTCTGGCCGGCAAAGAGCGGCGTGGTGGTCGAGCGGGCGACTCGAGTACCTGGCCATCGCCCTCCTCGCCTACGTGCCCCAGCTGTGGGCGCAACCCGGGGTCGCCGACTCCGACACCAAGAGCTACCTCTACCTCGATGCAGGGCGCTTCCTGCGCCAGTCGGCGTCGATGTGGGATCCGACGGTGGGCCTCGGCACCGTCACCCACGAGCAGATCGGGTTCCTGTTCCCCCTGGGGCCGTTCTTCTGGGCAGTCCACGCGCTGGGCATCCCCCTGTGGATCGGCCAAAGGCTGTGGGTGGGGTCCATGCTCTTCGGCGCCGGTGCCGGGGTCCTGTACCTGTGTCGTACGGTCGGGCTCCGAGGCCCGGGGCGATTCGTCGCGGCGGCCGGCTACATGTTGTCGCCCTACTGGCTGCAGGACGTGGGCCGCATCGGGTCCCTGGTGCTGCCCTGGGCCGGCCTGGGATGGATGATCGCCTTCGTCATCCGCGGCGTGCGCGGCGGGGGTTGGCGCTACCCGGCCCTGTTCGCACTGGTGTGGCTGACCGTCAGCGGGCTGAACGCCAGCGGCCCGGTCTACGCGGTGGTGGCGCCCACGCTGTGGTTGCTCTACGCCGTGTTCATCGTCAAGGAACACACGCTGCGCCAGGCGTGGGCGACGGTGTGGCGCACCGCACTTCTGACCGCCGGGGTGTCGTTGTGGTGGGCGTGGGCTCTGGCCATCGAGTCGGGATACGGCCTCAACGTCCTCGGCGTCACGGAGAAGGTCTCGGCCGTGGCCAAGACGTCGCTGTCCTCCGAGGTGCTGCGGGGCCTCGGATACTGGTTCTTCTACGGGTCCGACATCGCCGGCCCGTGGGCCGCCACCTCGGCCGGCTTCACCCAGCAGCTGTGGCTCATCGGGGTGACCTTCGCCGTGCCGCTGCTCGCCCTGGTGGCCGCCGTGGTCGTCCGGTGGCGACAGCGCGCCTTCTTCATCATCCTCGTCGTGGTGGGGATGGTGCTCGCCGTCGGGTCCAACCCCTACGCGGCGCCCTCGACGGTGGGCGGCTTCATCAAGGCCTTCATGACGAAGACGACCGCGGGCCTGGCCCTGCGGTCCACGGACCGGGCCACCCCCATGGTGCTGCTCGGACTGGCCATCCTGCTCGGTGCCGGCGTTACCGCCATCGCCCAGCGCCGCCGGGTGATGGGGATCGTCGCCACCGGGCTGGCGCTGGCCGCCATCGCGGCGGCCAACCCGCCGGCATGGAACGGCAGCTCGGTGCTCAACCGCTACACCTTCCCCACGCCCGTCCCGAACTACGTCACCCAGGCCGCCACCGCCCTCAACGCACAGAAGACCGACACCCGCGTCTTCGCCATCCCCGGCGACAACTTCGGTGCCTACACCTACGGCAACACCGTCGACCCCATCTGGCCGGGGCTGCTGACGCGCCCCTTCGTGACCCGCCAACAGCTGCCGCTGGGGTCGGTCCCCAGCTACGACATGACCTACGCGCTCGACGTCCCCATGCAGAACCGCACCGCCGATCCGGCCGCGCTCGCCCCCATGGCCCGGCTGATGAGCGTCGGGGACGTCCTCGTGCAGAGTGACATCGCCTACGCCCTCTACGACCGCTCACCGCCCGAGTTGTTCTGGGAGTCGTTGCACCTCCCCCAGGCCGGGCTCTCCTCCCCCGTCGGCTTCGGGACGCCCACGCCCAACGTGTCGCCCATCCCCATGGTCGACGAGTCCACGTTGGCGGCGTCCGCGTACCAGAAGACGCCCGCCCCTCTCGAGGTGCTCGGCGTCGACAACCCGCGCCCCGTGGTGCGGGCGGAGTCCACCTCGGGCGCGCTGCTGGTAGCCGGGGACGCCGTCGGGCTCGCCAACGCGGCGGGCCTGGGGCTGCTCGACACCAACTCGGCGGTGATCTACTCGGGCACCACCGACTCGGACCACAAGGCGCTGACGAGCGTGTTGGCCGGAGGGGCGACGCTGCTCGTGACCGACAGCAACCGCAAGCAGCCGTTCCTGTGGAACACGGTGTCGAACAACGCCGGGATCACCCTGGCGGCGTCGGACCCCGAGCCCAACGTGGCCCTGAACATCTTCCCCGGTGCTCCCGGCGACGCGCAGTCCACGGACCAGGTCACCGGTGTCGAGGCGGTCACCGCCGTTCCCGATGACCCGGACCACTCGGCGGACATGGCCATCGACGGCATCCCCGGCACGGCCTGGGAGACCCATCTGGGCGTGCCCCCCGTGGACAAGTTCTGGCAGGTGACCCTGGCCAAGCAGGTCACCACGGGCAAGATCACCATCCTCCAGCCCGGGGCCGGTGACTACCAGGTCAACCAGTGGATCACGAGGGCCACGATCAGCTTCGACGGCGGCACGCCGATCACCGTCAAGCTGGGGCCGGCTTCCCATGCCGGCAGCGGACAGGTGCTGTCGTTCCCGCGCCGGACCTTCACCACGTTGCGCATCAAGATCGACGCCACCAACCTGACCGGCGCATCCAAACTGGTCCAGGAGGAGGCCTCCCCCGTCGGCCTGGCCGAGGTGGGGGTGGCGGGGGGGCGCGCCCAGGAGGTCACCTCCATGCCCGCCGACCTGCTGTCGTCGGTGGGAACGGCGTCGCAGTCGCATCGGCTGGTCCTCGTCATGACGCGCCAACGCGTGGCCCCGGTGGCTCCCGCGGCGGATCCCGAACCCGTCCTGGCACGCAGCTTCAACCTTCCCACCACACGCGCCTTCAGCGTGACGGGCACGGCCCGCCTGAGCGCCATGGCGAGCGACGACGCCCTCGACGCGCTGGTGGGACGGGCCGGGGCCAACCACGGCGGCGTGGTGGCGTACTCCTCGCAACGGCTCCCCGGCGACCTGGCCGCCACGGCCTCGGCCGCGCTCGACGGCAATGACGCCACGATGTGGTCACCGGGACTGGGAGCCGGCAACCAGAAGGGGGCCTGGATCGAGGTCAACCGACCCCAGAGCTCCACTGTGGACCACCTCGACCTCGTGGTTGCCGCCGACGGCCACCATTCCGTGCCGACGCGGCTGCGCATCCAGGCCTGTGACCGGCTCGTCGCCGGCGGTCGATGCCCGGCGGACTCGGCGTCGACTTCGGTGGCCCTGCCCGCGGTGGCCGACGGCCACCATCAGGGCGCCACGGCGGCGATTCCGGTGAGCTTCCCGGCTGTGAAGGGACGGGACCTCACCGTCACCGTCACCGGGGTCCGCCTCAAGACCATCAAGGGCTATTCGTCCCAGGCCCCGATCGCGCTTCCACTCGGCATCGCCGAGCTCGGCATCCCCGGCACCCGCATCTCCCCCGCGCCGGCCACGTTCCCCGCCGCGTGTCGCTCGAACCTCCTCACCGTCGACGGCGCCCCGGTCTCGGTGTCGTTGTCGGGAACGACCCAGGGGGCCCTGGCCGGTAACGGCATGACGGTGACGTTGTGCGGGGCGTCGGCCCAGGGGCTCACCCTGGCGGCGGGCACCCACGTCGTGCTGGGCACGTCGGGCGCCACCACCGGGCTCACCATCGACCAGCTGGCCCTCGACTCGGGCCCGTCCGGGGGCCGCGCCCCGCGCCGGCGTCGGCGTCGGCGTCGGGTAGCGCGCCACTGGCGGCGCCGACTCCGGGGCCCACACCCATGGTCCGGGTCACCTCGGCGACGGCCACGAAGATCAACCTGAAGGTGACGGGCGCAACCCGGCCGTACTGGCTCGTGTTGGGTCAGAGCATCAACAAAGGATGGAAGCCCACCATCGCCGGCAGCGGACAGATCCTGGGGCACTCCACCCTCATCGACGGATTCGCCAACGGCTGGCTGGTCCAGCCCACGGGGGCGGGCACGGTGGCGGTGACGTTGCGGTGGACACCGCAGTCGAGCGAGAACATCGCGCTGGTCATCTCCGCGCTGGCGACCGTCGCCTGCGTGGGGCTCGCCCTCCGACCGCGCCGCCGGCGCACGACCCGGGGCAGTCGCGCGGTGGCGGGCGCCGGGGCGGCGAGTGCAGCCGCGCTGGCGATGCCCAGCACCGATCTCGTCGTGAGCGAGGACATCGACACGCCGGCACTGTCGAGCCCGTTCGCCACGGCCCGGGTCGTCACCCCGGGGTTGGCGGCCGTGTTGGCCGCCGTGTGCGGGCTCGGAGCCGGCGTGCTCGTGCCCCAGGCGATCTTCTTCGCGGTATTCCTCGGGGTCGCCCTAGGGGTGGCGGTGGCGTTCATCGCCCCTCGGGCGCGCGGGATCCTGGGCCTGGCCGTCGTGGGCTTCACCATCGGAGCGATCGTCTACAGCATCGTGTTACAGGCCACCCAGCACTTCCCGTCGGGCGCGTGGCCGACGCACTTCGAAGTGGCCAACGAGCTGGTGTGGACGGCGATCGTGTTCCTGGGGGCCGACGCGGTGGTGGAGTTGGTGCGGCGGCTGCGTCGCTGAGAGGCCCGCTGTCGCTGAGAGGTGCGGTGTCGCTGTGGTGCTACCGCCGCGCCTCGGCCTCTTCGACGAGGGCGCCGAGGACCGTGGCCGCCGTGGCGTCCCAGGTGAGGTTGGCCGCCCGCGCCACCGCACCACGGGCCAGGCTCTCGCGCAGAGCCGTGTCGGTGAGGACCTGGACCAGGGCATCGACGAAGGCGTCACCAGGGTCGACGAGCAGACCACTCACGCCGTGGGTCAACGCGTCGCGGTGCCCGGCGATGTCGGAGACGACGGCGGGAGTCCCACACGCACCCGCCTCGGTGATCGTCATGTTCCATCCCTCGCGCAACGAGGTGCTGGCGAGGACCCAAGCGCGCCGGTAGGCGTCGGCGAGGTCGTCGTCGGAGACGTGCCCGGCAAGGTCGATCCATGACGACCCGTCGACGTCGCGGACCTTGGCCTCGAGCAGCGGTCGTTCGTACCCCTCGCCCACGACGAGGAGGCGGAGGTCGGGGACGACCTTTCGAGCGCGTGCCACGGCGTCGACGAGAAGCTCGAGCCGCTTCACCGGCACCAGCCGGCCGACCGCCAACACGAGAGGCACCGGGGACTTGCCCGGACCGGGGACGAAGCGCGCGTCCACACCCGGGGGGACCACGCTGACCCGGGATGCGTCGAGCCCGAGCATCGACAGGATCTCGTCGCGCGACGAGGTCGAAGGAGTGAGCACCCGGCTGTGGCGGTACAGCGGCGGTGCCAGCCGCAGCTCGATGGTCTCGCCGATGCGCGCCAGGCGACGGGTCAGGGTCATGCGCCACATGTCGGCGTGGACGTGGTGCAAGAACACGATGCGTGGGCACCGGGCCCACAGTGGGGTGAAGAACGGCATGCCGTTCCAGATCTCGATCAACCCGTCGGGCCGGCCCCGGCGACCGACCAGACCGCTCAGCGCGCTGCGGGGGAAGACGCCGTAGCGACCCGACTTGCGGATGACCTTGTAGCCGTCGCGCGTGGAGATGGACTTCTGGCCCGGAGCGGCCGAGGTGCGCATCGAGATGTCGATGCCGGCGCGGGCCCAGGCGGTGGCCATGCGATGGGCGTGCAGCTCGGATCCGCCGGCTTCGGGGTCTTCGAAGTCCCTCCAGGCGAGCACCTGCACCCGGTGCAGTCCCACCTCGAGGGCCCTGGCGACCACCCGGTCGAGGCGGGCCGTGGCGAACCCGTCGGTGCGCAGGTCGGGCTGGCCGTACGGCTCAGGGCGCTCGAAGGTGCTCAGGCCCGCCTCGGGGCCGTCGCTCGTGAGCTCCCCGCCGAGGACGCCCTGATCGGTCCGAACAGCCAAGACCCCCCCCAGATGATCGACCTCGGTCATCCCATCCCCCCCAAGCGGACGACAGCCCGACCACGCATCGGCCGCGCCAAAGGCGCGCAGCGGCACGTGGAATGCCCCTTCTCAGGCGACTCTATGGACGGGGGGTGCCGGTTCTCATCGTCACATCTGACGAATTTCCCCTTTTCTCGTGCCTAAGGGAGTGCCCAGAAGCAGGCCGTAAGGAGCAACGGGAGTGCCGAGGAGACCGGCTCCGGCCTCGCTCAGGGAGTGTGGGCCGAGGCCAGCAGGATCGAGGACAGGCTCGGCCACCGGCACAGGAGGCGGTCGAGGGGCCGCAGGGGCCGGGGCACGTCGTGGTATGGCGCCCCGATGATGGTGACGTCGATGAAGCCGTGGGCGACGAGGAGGGCCTCGAGGGCCCGGCGGGTGAAGACCCGCAGATGGCCGACGACCTCATGGCCGGGACGTCCGTAGATCCCCTGCAGGCTCACCTCGGTGAACATGGGCTGGATGCCCACCATGAGCAGGGCCCGGTTGTACCAGGCCGCCAGGTTGGGCGTGGAGAGCAGGAGACTCCCCCCCGGCACGAGGACACGCCTGGCCTCACGCAGCACGGTGTCGGTGTCGACGAGGTGCTCGATGACCTCGCTGATGATGACGACGTCCACGCTGGCGGTTCCCAGGGGGAATCCGGGATGCTCGACCGTCCCCCGCACGACCTCGAGGCCGTGGCCGCGCGCCTGGTCGAGGGCGGCCTCCGACCAGTCGAGAGCAATGATGGTGATGTCGATGCCGGCTTGGCGGGCGCTCGCTTCGGCCATCGCCGTCCACGTCCCCTCGCCACATCCCACGTCGACGGCGCGCAGACGACGGTGCGCGCCCGAGGTCAGCTCGACGAGCATCTGGGTCTGGCGCTTGGCGCGCGGCGAGCCCGAGATGAGTGGTGTGGCGGGGTCCTCGTAAAGCTGCTGGAGGGAGTGCGTGGTCATGGCGCGGCGCGACCGGTTCGCCGGCGGTGCTTCACGATCAAGGCGCTGTCGGCCACCTGCCCCCCGTCCTCCGAAGGTCGTCAGTATAGCTCGGGGTCGAACCTGTTTTCCCAGGATATGGGCCTATTTGTCGGTGCTGGCGGCGTCCTGGCGGTCCCAACGTGTGACGTCGACACCCAAGGACTCGAGCGCGCCGCGGTCCTCGGTGAAGACGTCGACGTAGTCGTGGCGCAGGCGCGAGCCGTGCGACCCCGAGGTCGCCTGGGACCGCAGTTGCCGGCGCACAACCTCTCGGGCGATCCGCCGCGCCCAACGCGGGACCAGGGGACGCGCCCGCTGGCCGCGCTCGAACAGTGCCTCGAGCATCCTGCTCTTGCGGTCGACGGGTTTGTACATGGTCTGGTTGAGACGCTCGTCGTGGAGCGCGCCGTCGAGAGGAGCCAGGCCGAGGAATGCGAACACCTCGGCAACGGGACCGTCGGGTGCCTGGGCCAGTTCCTCGGCCAGGAGCACCTTGACCTGGGCGCGGGGGAAGACGGTGAACAACCGGGTGAGCTGGCGCCCGTACAGGCCGAGGTCGCGATAGAGCCAGAACGGCTCCCAGTCGAGCCGGCGGCGCTCTTCCTCGGCGGCCATGGCCGACGCGAAGTCGAGCTTCTCGCGCCCCTGCTCGCGCAGGTCGGCCCAATTGGAATAGGCGCGCAACGTGGGCTCGCGCAGCACCACCACCAGACGCGCCTCGGGCACGAGGGCGTGGATGCGGGGGGCGGCGTCGCGGTCCCACAGGTAGTACGGCGTCGACTCCCCCGCGTACCCCCCGGGCCCGGGGGGATACTCGAACAGGGCCTCGTAGGTGTCGCGTCGCACGACGTAGGCGCGGTCGGCCCGGTCGTCCCCCGGGCCGCGGTGGCGGGGGCGCGACCCGTCGGTGAGGAAGAACTTCGGCTCCTTGACCCCCGACATCGAGATCCGGGGGTGCTGGTCCAGATATCGGTGCAGCGACGTCGTCCCGCACTTGGGAGCCCCGATGATGAAGAGGTTGGGCAGAGGCATCGCTGGACCGGGATCGTAGTAGCGCCGCGCTAGCGTGACCGCCGTGCCCAAGCGGCTGAAGCGCGAGCCCGGGTGGTTCCGCCACAGCGCCGCGGCACGGCGTCACCTCGATCCGATCCCCGATCTCGGGGACGACTCCGGAGGGGTGTGG
Source organism: uncultured Acidimicrobiales bacterium (assembly GCA_963846125.1). Lineage (GTDB taxonomy): Bacteria > Actinomycetota > Acidimicrobiia > Acidimicrobiales > UBA8190 > Chersky-840. The sequence continues at coordinate 571,074 of CAWJUR010000003.1, read as the reverse complement.
GCCGTCGGGATGGTCCGCGACGAGGCCGACATCATCGGCACCGTGGTGCGCCACCTCGTGGCCCAGGGGGTGTCTCGGGTCCTCATCGCCGACAACCTGTCCACCGACGGCACCCACGAGATCCTCGAGGACTTGGCCAAGACGCACCCGGTCACGATCCTCATGGACCGGCTGCCCGACTATTACCAGGGGGAGAAGACGACCCTGCTGGCGCGCGCCGCGGCGAGCGCCGGAGCGAGCTGGGTCATCCCCTTCGATGCCGACGAGATCTGGTTGTCACCGACCGGTTCGGTCGTGGACTTCCTCACGGCATGTGACGCCGCTGTCGTCCAGGCGCCCATGTTCAACCACGTGCCCACGACGTCTGACGACTTGCGCGAGCCCGACCCGGTCCGCCGCCTGCGCTGGCGCAAGACCCAGCCCAACCGTTTGCACAAGGTGGCCTTCCGCGCCCATCGCCGGGCCCGTGTGGCCTACGGCAACCACGGCGTGTCGCGGCTCGGGGAAGCGGACGGCCGGCCTGCAGATACGGCACTTCCCCTACCGCTCCGAAGAGCAGTTCGTGCGCAAGCTGCGCCAGGGCGCCGCCGCCCTCAACGCCACCGACCTGACCGACCAGATCGGCAAGGTGTGGCGCGGTCTCGGCGCCCGTGACGACGACGGGCTGCGCGCCGCGTGGCAGGAGCTGACCGAGACGCAGAACCTTCCCTTCGAGTGGTGGGTACCGGGCAAGGGGCTCGTCGAAGACCCCGTGGTGTTGGGCGATCTCACCCCGGGGCCCGAGGAGTGATCGACACGGGGCCGTCGGGACTCATCGCTCCGCGCTGACGGCGGCGCCCGGCGACGAGCGCGCCGGCGAGGCCGACGACGCCGGCGGCGGCGAGACCGAGGCCGACAGTGAAGGCCATGGGCCAGTAGCTGAGCTCAACAACGTGGCGGCCGGCCGGGATACGGGCCTGGAGCATCACCCCGCGGTAGCGCTCCAGGGCGAGGTCGTGCCCGTCGATGGTGGCGTGCCAACCGGGCACGGCCGTGAGGTGGAGCTGCAGGACCTGCGGGCCGGTCCCCGTGGTCACGATCTTCCACTGCGCCGGGTCGTTCGAGGTCACGGGGGCGACCGTCGCACGCCGTGGGCCACTAGCCGGCTCGGGGCCGCTCGACGGCGCGGGCACGAGGGTGGCGAGGCCGGCGCCGGGGATGCGGTAGAGATCCTCGTCGCCCACCTTCTGGTCGAAGACCGCACCCTGGGGACCGTGCGCACCGGCCTTCTCGAGGACGAAGCCGACCCCGTAGCTCCGCGCCGTCGACGCGGAGGTGATGGCGGGACAGAACACCGAGAAGGGCACGCCCGGGAATTGCACGGGGGCGGCGAGCTCCCCCGTCGAGGTTCTCCACGACGCTCCGTAGGTCATGGGGATCAGGGGCTCGTAGACGGCGAACTCCTTGATGCCGAGGGCCACGTTGTAGTCGGGGACGATGCCGAGCTGATCGCCGAAGCAGGTGTTGGCCCCGAAACCCACCACGCCCGACCCGACGGCGCGGGCCAGGGTGGCCTCGGCCCGGGTGGGTGTCACATAGGTGGAGCTCGACGCCATCAGGGGCGTGCCCGCGCTCACCAAGAAGGCGGTCTCACAGGCCACGAGCACCGCCACGGCGACGGCGCCTCCTCCGAGCCATCCGCCGTCGTGGGAGGCGCCGGCCCGGTGCCGTCGGCGCCGTGACTCGACCACCAGGGCTGCGGTGACCGCCAATCCGAGGGCGGTGGCGGCCACGGGCCAGATGAAGCTCCTCGCCCTGATGGAGGCCTCCATGGAAGGGAGCCGCCCCCGTCCGAAGGCCCACAGGGCCAGCAGGACCACCGCGGCGACACCGAAAGCGCCCCCGAGCCACCGGCGGATCGCGTGCTGGCCGTGGGAACGGACGAGGACCTCTGACCCCAGGCCGGCGAGCACGGCAATGGCGAACACCATCGGGATGGTGGCCCGTCGCCACAGCACGCTGCCCACCACGGGGAAGCCGTCGAGCGCCGACTCCACGATGGGGAGGTAGACGATCGCCGCCATGGCGAGCGCCACGACGCTGAAGGCGATCACTTCGGGTCGGCGACAGCGGAGCTTGACCGCACCCACCACGGCCAACACGGCGAGCACCAACGCGATCACGCCGACGTAGGCGACCGACTTGGTGTAGTACCCCGAGCCGAAGAACCGGCTGCCCGCCACGGGTAATCCGTCGAACCCCTGGAAGGGAAGGAGCACGACACTCTGGAGCGACACCGCCTGGCTCAGGTTCTTGCCGGTGCGGACCGAGCCCGAGATGAGCTGCAGGCCGGGGAGGATCAGCGGTGCGCTCAGCGCGCCGCCGGCGACGACGGCCGTCGCCAAGTCGACGAGGGGCCGGCGGATGGGTCCCGAGCCTCCGAAGCCCGTCACCCGGGGGACGATGAGCGCGGCCACGAACACCAGGAACGCCGAGCCCAACAAGACGAGCGTGTCGGGTTGCCCGGCGTAGACGGCACAGGCCAGGACGACGGCGAAGAACGCCACGGCACGGGCGCGGTGCTCGGCGCGCACGACGAGGACCGTGGCGGCGAACAACCAACCGATCCACGACATCACCGACGCGATGGGCCAGCCCAGCCAGCCGAAGAACGGCCCGCTCAACTCGTACACGGTGGCGGCCATGACGCAACTGACGACGCTCAATCGCAGCACGCGCCCGAGCACGTAGACCCCGGTGCCGGCGATGGCGAGCGTGGCCAGGACCTGGACCGTGTACGCCAGGCGGACGGGGAAGATGTACCCGAGGAGCACGGGCACGCTGAAGGTACCGGCCTGCCAGTTGAAGGCGAGCGGGAGGCCGAGCACGCTCGACGGGTTCCACAACGGGAGCTGTCCGTGGTGGACCTGGGTCCAAGCCAGTTTGGTCCACGGGATGAATTCGGCGATCGAGTCGAACGCCTGGCGATCGTGGACCACGACGCTCGGGTTGCGCGACAGGCCGAAGCGCGACACCCAGTCGAACGAGCCCAGGAAGGGGCCGTGGGACAACGCCGGGGCCAAGACCACGCCGGCCGCGGCCAGGACCCACAAAAGGCCGACGAGGTCGGGGAACGGTGAGCGACGGGGCCGGGCGCTCGTGGCGAGGGAGGTCCCGGTCATGTCGTCGAAAGTATTGCCGGTGGGTAGCGCACCCCGGACCTATGTCCGACCCCGGGCTCACGGTCGCGTGGCGTTGTCACCCCGAGGGGCGCGGTGGCGCTTGACGATCAGGGTGTCCAGCCGGGTGTGGACCGGCCGGGCCGGAGACCTACGCGGGTGCGCTTCCGCCGGTCTTCAGGGTGCTGGCGGTCTTGCGCCACTGCACGGTCGGCTCGATGGCATGCGGGTCGACGCGGTCGCGGTGGCGGTCGACGACCCCGAGCAGACCCTTGATGGTCGGCTCCTCGAGGAGATGCGGCACGAGGCCGAGGTCGAGCAACTTCGTGTGCGCGGCGTTGTAGTAGTGCTCTTGTTTTTCCACCCTGGGGTCTTCCACGTGGTCGATCTGGGTGGCACCGGGGTAGGCGGCGGCCACCATCTCGGCCATCTGCTGGACCGAGAAGGACTCGGTGAACTGGTTGAAGACCCGGAACTCCCCTTCCCCGGCGGGGTTCAACAGGGCCAGCTCCACGCAGGCCAGGGTGTCGCGGATGTCGAGCATGCCCCGGGTCTGGTTGCCCGACCCGTAGACCGACAGGGGATGGCCCACCACGGCCTGGACGCAGAAGCGGTTGAGCACGGTGCCGAACACGGCGTCGTAGTCGAAACGCGTGGCCAGGTCTGGGTGCATGGTGGTTTCGTCGGTCTCTTGGCCGTAGACCACGCCCTGGTTGAGGTCGGTGACCCGTAATCCCCAGATGCGACAGGCGAAGTGCAGGTTGTGGCTGTCGTGCACCTTGGACAGGTGGTAGAAGGACCCCGGCTGCTTGGGGTAGGGAAGGATGTCGGTCCGGCCCTTGTGGGTGATCTCGATGTAGCCCTCTTCGATGTCGATGTCGGGGGTGCCGTACTCCCCCATGGTGCCGAGCTTCACGAGGTGGATGGCGGGATTGCGCTCGGCGATGGCGTACATCAGGTTGAGGTTGCCCACCACGTTGTTGACCTGGGTGTAGACGGCATGGGCCCGATCGATCATCGAGTACGGGGCGCTGCGCTGCTCGGCGAAGTGCACGACGGCGTCGGGCTCGAAACGGTCGAGCAGGGTCTCCACGAAGCGGTGGTCGGTGAGGTCCCCGACAAAGGCGTCGACGGTCAGCCCCGACACCTCGTTCCAGCGCCGGACCCGGTGCTGGAGATGGGCGATGGGGACGAGGCTGTCCACACCCATCTCGAAGTCGTACTGCCGCCGGCAGAAGTTGTCCACGACGCCCACGTCATGGCCACGACGAGACAGGTGCAACGCCGTCGGCCAACCCAGGTATCCGTCGCCCCCCAGAACGAGGATCCGCAAACCCCCCACCCCCTTCACCGCGAGGGGAACGGATGTTCCGGCCCCCCCAAGCCAATGGCCCGGTTTCGACCAGCCGCGCACCATCACGGCACCAAAGTCGAATGTATCCGAACCCCCGAAGACCCAGTATGGAATGTGTCTGTCGCCTCGCACATCGTCATATTTGGGTAGTGCCGCGAGTCGTCAGGAGCGCGGTGCGTGACGAGCCGGGAGTGCGGGGTGACTAGCCGGGGGCGGTCGGGCCCCGGTGGGCCAGGACGAACCACCCCGCCTCGTCCCGGGCCGCGTCGACGACGAGACCCTCGTCCTCGAACCAGGGTGCCAGTTCATCCCACAGGTAGCGGTGCTCGACGGGGGCACTGAGGCGGTCGAAGGTGTCGAGCAGCAGGCTTCGGAACGGCTTGCCCCGATACCCGGCCATGGGAAGCCGGGCGAGGGGCCCGATCCCCAGGCGCTGGCCGAGGGCGCCGAGCTGGACGACGCCCATATAGAGCAGAGCCGCCACCGGTGCGCTCACGATTCGGAGCAGCCGGTGCGGTGTCCGCACCGTGACGGCCCGGAAGACTTCGGCCGCCGACAACGCCAGGCGGCGAGCCCCGAATTGGGCGGGACGGCTGTAGAGGTACACCAGGATCCGGCCCGAAGGCGCCAGCAGCCGGACGAGGGCCCGGAACCCGGCGCGGGGGTCGTCGAGGTGATGGAGCACCCCGAGGCACGTGACCAGGTCGATGCTGCCCGGGGTCACCGGGACGGAGCGCAGGTCGGAGCGGACGACGAGGACGTTTTCAAAGGCCTCGAGGTTGCGGGCCGCGGCCTCGACCGCGCTGGATCCGTCCAGCGCCACCAGGCCGTCGAGGTGGGGGGCGAGGAAGCGGGTGTAGCGCCCTTTGCCACAGCCGGCGTCGAGGCCGGTCTTGCCCCGCAGTGAGGCCATGTCCAGGTCTCGGAAGTAGACCTCGGCGAATTCGCTGTCCTCGTCGCGCACGTCGTCGAAGGTGTTCCACTCGTAGCCGAAGCTCTCGAAGGTGCGCGCCGTCGTGCTGTCGGGCGGGGCGGCCTCAGAGAGGTCGAGGTATCCCCGGTCGAAGGCGAAACGATGCCCACGCGGGCAGACGACGAAGCCCGGCTCGGAGGGGGTGTCGGGATGGGGCTCGGATCCGGGCCCGGAGCCGTCTTGGGGGGCGAATCCATCGCCACAGCGGGGACAGGCGAAGAGCTCGAGCAGTCGACGTCGAACCACGAGATCCTCCGAATGCGGCTGCCCCGGTTGCCGCGGCGTCAGATTAGTCGGGAGGCGGAGCCTTTCCGGGAGGGCCAACAGATCGTTCGAAGTGCCGGGGAGCGGGAACGGCCCTTGTATTGTCACCGCGCGTGCGCATCCTGACCGTCGCCAACCATCTGGGCGCACGGGGCGGGCTCGAGCGGACACAGCTGACGAACTGCCGGGCACTGGCGGCGCGGGGCCACCGCGTGGACCTGGTGTACGTGAGTGCCGGGGACTTCGCCCCGGAGTGGGAGCGCTTCGTCGGGACCATGATCCGGACGACGGGGACTCTCCCCCGCCGTCGCCACGCCGCCGCCAGCGTCCTCGGGGTCGTGCGTGCCATCGGGTCGGCGCGCCGGGCCCGGCCCGACGCCCTCTACGTCTATCGCTACTGGGACATCCCCTTCGCCGTGGCAGTGGGCGGGATCATCGGGTCGCCCGTCGTCTACCACCTCTGCCTTCCCCCGCCCCCGACAATGCCGCGATGGCTGGTGCCCTTTCTCCGGCGGGTGGACCGCACCCTGTCGGTGTCGCGCGACACCGCCACCCGTTGGAAGGACACGGGGCTGCGCCCCGATCGCACCAGCGTCGTGCTGACCGGGGTCGACCTGGCCCGCTATGTGCTCGCGGAGGCCGGCGAGCGATCGGCGACGCGCCGTCGCCTCGGGATCGCCGAGGACGCCTTCGTGGTGCTGTACGCGGGCCGTATCGGACGCGAGAAGGGCGTCGACGTGCTCGTGCGAGCCTTCGCCGAGCTCTCGGCCCGCGAGCCTGGCTGCCAACTCGTGGTGGTGGGCTCGCCCTCGCTCGGGTCCGACCCGGCCGACTCGGAGCGCTACGAAGGCGAGCTGCGGGCCTTGGCCGACGGCCTGGCCGTGTCGTGGTTGCCGGCGCAGCCCGACGTGCTGGCGCTCATCCAGAGCGCGGACGTGGCGGTGGCCCCGAGCTTGTGGCCCGAACCGCTGAGCCGATCGGTGATGGAACCGCTCGCATGTGGCGTGCCCGTGGTGGCCACCAACGTGGGAGGCAACCCCGAGATCCTCACCGACTGGCTATCGGCGTTCCTCGTCGAGCCGCACGACGTCTCGGGACTGGCGGCGAAGGTGGGGTCGCTCTACGGGTGGCGCCAACGCCAAGGTGATCTCGGGGAGCGCTGTCGTCGTGACGCCGAGGCGCGCCTGTCGCTCGACGCCGAGGTCGATGCCATCGAGGCCGCTCTCGTCGAGGCGGTCCGAGCGGGTCACCGAACCTCGCGCCGGGCGCGGACGACCTCCCCCAGTGACGCCAGGTCATGCGGGTAGACGCCGTGGTAGGGGTGGAACAGGCGCCGACCCCCGGGGCGCTTGGACTCGTAGAGCATGACCGGGAGGCGCACCGGGGTGCGCCACGCGTGGACGAGGCTCTGGGTGCGCGTGGCACGGGACGTGGCGGGCTCTTCGGGCCACCAGGGCCGGAAGAGGGTGTCGGGGACGAGCGGCACCCCGAAGGCCTGTGCGTAGACGGGGATCTTGTACTCGAGGAAGCCGAGCTCGGGCTCGTCGATCGCCGCGTAGGCCGACATGAAGGTCCGGGGGGCGACGAGGCCGATGAACTGACAGCACAGGGGATCCTCGACGGCGCCGTAGCGCGCCGCCACATGGGTCAGGAACGCGTCGTACTCGCGGCGGGCGTCGCCCCGCATCCACTGCCACCAGGACTCGACCTCTCGCACCGGACGCACGCCGGAGATGAGCATGTCGCCGACGCCCATCGGAGGAAGCAGCGTCCGCAGCGGCGAGACGACGATCAGGTCCCACTGCGCCAGGAAGACCGAGTCCCACGCCAAACGCTCACCCCGATCGGTGAACCAACGGCTCAGCATGACGTCGCCGTTGCGCCACTTGTAGGCCTCGTCACGGTCGTCGGGGAACATCCAGAAGTCGTCGAGGCGTGGGCCCAGCGCGGCGGCGAAGCTCTGCTCGTCGCGTCGGGGGCCACCGTAGAGCCCGTAGATCGGCACGCCCGGGTTGCGGTGACGAAGAAGCCGCAGACGGTTCTGGCACACCACGACATCGCGATAGAACCAGAACAGGATGCCGAGCTGCACCGGGCGAGCATATCGATCGCCTCCTCGGGAACCCGTCGATGACCGCAGAGCCGGCGGCAGTGGTGTGGGCGTATTGGGAGAACCACCGGCGGCCCCGCCGCTCGGAATACTTGGACCTCTGTGTCGAGACCATCGCCCGCCACGTCGCGCCGCTGGAACTGCGCGTGCTGTCTCGTCATGACACCGTCACGTGGCTCCCGGACCTCGACGTCGAGCGCTGGGAGTCACTGCCGGCGCCGAACTTCCGGTCGGACTACGCCCGTTCCCGGCTCCTGCAGCGTTACGGCGGCATCTGGATCGACGTCGACACCGTGGTGTTGTCGCCCCTGTCGCAATTGCTCGACGAGCTCGACTCCACGGGCATGGTGTGCTTCGGCAAGGAGCTCGGGCGTTTCTTCGGTGGTCTGTGCGCGGCGGCGCCGGGCACCGCATTCGTCGACGCATGGGTTGAGGGTCAAGATGCGGCGCTGTCGCGCCGCGCGGACTGGACCGATCTTCCCTACGCCGCGCTCGCCCAGGACGTGACGTGGGAGCTCGCCCGGCGCCTGCCGTGGAAGGCGCTCCCCATCGAGCGCGTGGCCCCGGTGCCCTGGTACGAATGGCGCCGGTTCTTCAGCCGGCTCGAGTCCCCCCGTCGCCTCCTGCCGGCGTCACCCATCACAGTGGTGTTGTGGAACGTGGTCATGGGCCCGATCCTGCGCGACCAGACCAGGACCGAGCTCCTGGCGGGGCGGGTGTTGTTGAGCCGCCTGCTGCGCATGGGCCTCGGGCACTCCACCGCGGAGAACGAGGAGGATCTGTGGACCCGACTGCACGGGCTGTCGGCGTTGCGGTTCTCGCTCCCCGGCCAACGCCTCGAATCGACCTTCCGACGCGGTGTCAGCGTGCAACGGCGACCATGACAGACGCCCGGCCGGTGACCGCCGAGGTGCCCGCCGGACCGGCGCTGCGCGTGGAGGCCATCGTGTCGGGACGACTGGCCGCGTCGAGCCGCTTCCGCGTGCTCCAGCACGTGGAGCCGCTGCACCGGCTCGGCATCGAGGTCTCGGCCCGTGCCCCGCGCATCTCCAAGTACGCGTCGGTGCCGGCGCGCTGGACGCGCCGCCCCGTGGTCGCACCCGGAGCCCGGCTTGCTCTGCAGGGGGCCAAACTGGCGGCGCGACTGCCCGGAGCGACGCGCTCGTGGCGCGCCGATCTCACCTGGCTCGAACGCGAGATCCTCCCCGGGCACCTCACCCTGGAGCCGCTGCTGCACCGGCCCGTGCTTTTCGACGTCGACGACGCCATCTGGCTCCTATCGCCGGGCCACGAGCGGGCTACCCGCGCCATCGCGCGCCGGGCGGTCTGTGTCGTGGCCGGCAACGACTTCCTGGCCGACTGGTTCGCGTCGGTGGCTCCTGCCGTCGAACGCGTATGGACGGCGATCGACACCGACCGGTTCACGCCCTCGGCCCACGGTCACGAAGGGTTCGTGCTGGGCTGGACCGGCTCGGGGTCGAGCCTGCGTTACCTGCGGGCCATCGCACCCGCCATCGGGCGCTTCATGGGCGAGGTGCCCGAGGCGCGGCTCGTCGTGATGGCCGACGGGTTCATCGAGCTACCGGGGATCCCCGTCGACCGGACAGAGCTCGTCCCGTGGAGCCCTGCCACCGAGGCCACGGCCGTCCAGGGTTTCGACGTCGGACTCATGCCCCTCACGGGGGGCGACTGGGCCAAGGGCAAGTGCGCCTTCAAGATGCTGCAGTACCTCGCCTGCTCGGTCCCTGCCGTGGTGTCGCCCGTGGGCATGAACAGTGAAGTGCTCGCCATGGCCGAGGTGGGATTGGCTGCGGGCACCGAGGACGAGTGGGTCGAGGCTCTGTTCACCCTGTATCGCGACCGAGACAGGGCCGGCGCGCTCGGCCGGACGGGCCGGGAGCTCGCCGAGCGCGCCTTTTCCCTGCCCGTGATCGCCGGGCAGCTCGCCACGGCCATGCGGCGCTACCGATGAAGTTCACGCCATGAACCCCGTGCACGTGCTCGTCGTCGCCTACGGCGACCCGAGCTCGTTGGAGACCGGCCTCGCCGCCCTGGGTGGCAGCTGCCCGGTGATCGTCGTGGACAACTCGTCCTCGCTGGCCACGCGTGACGTGGTGATGCGCGCCGGGGCCACGTATGTCGATCCGGGCGAGAACCTCGGGTTCGCGGCCGCAGTCAACCGCGGACTGGAGCTCGTCCCCCTCGCAGGCAGTGACATCCTGCTCCTCAACCCCGACGCCGTGATCACTCCCGATGCCCTGGAACGCCTACGGCGAGCGCTGCACGCCGGCCCGACCGTGGCGTGCGTGGCCCCCGCCCAGCACCGGCCCGGCTCGGACAAAGCCTCTCCCGTGTGTTGGCCGTGGCCCAGCGCGGCCCGCGCCTGGACCGAGGCCATGGGGTTGGGGCGGTTCCGGGGCGGGTGGGGCTACGTCATCGCCTCGGTCCTGCTCGTGCGCGGCGAGGCCTTCGCGGACGTGGGCGGGCTCGACGAGGGCTTCTTCCTCTATGCCGAGGAGGCGGACTGGGAGCGGCGCGCCACGTGCCGGGGCTGGACCGTGTCGTACTGCCCCGAGGCGACGGCGTCGCACGTGGGCGCCGCCACCGACGACGACTCCGATCGACGAGAGATCAGGTTCCACGCCGGTGTCGAGACCTACATGCGGAAGTGGCACGGGTCGTTGCGTTGGCACTCTTATCAGGCCGCCACGGTGCTCACCGCTCTGCGGCGCGCCGCGGTGTCCAAAGCCGGTCGCCGGCAGGCCTCGCTGCGACTGGCCCGCCTGTACGCGTCGGGGCCGGTGCGCCAGGCCCGGACGCGCGCCATGGTCCCCGAACGTTCCCATCACGTTCCCGTCCTCGACGGCCGCGCCCCGAGCGATGAGGAGGGCGCGTGACTCCGGGTGCACCTGTCCACGTCCTGCTGGTGGACAGCTCGGGGTATGAAGACCTGGGAGGGGCATCCACGGTCCTGAACGAGATCATCGGACGCGTGGACCGGACGCGCTTCGTCCCCGCACTGGCCTGCTTGTCGCCCGGGAAATGGCCCGAGCTCGTCCGCTCGGGCGGCACCGCCGCCTTCAGCTTCCCCCGGTCGCGGCTGCGATCGCCGCGCAATCTCATGGCGTTGGTGCTCGGCCTGCGCGATGTGGCGCGGCGTGAGGGAGTGGCGCTCATCCACGCCAGTGAGAACTCGGCACTTCTCTACGCGAGCCTGGCCGGGCGCATGACACGCCGGCCCGTCATCTGGCACATCCACTCCCCGTTGCAGCCCCGGGCACGCTCGGAGCGCGCCGTCGCCCGGGTGCTCCGGTTCCTCCCTCCCGCGCACATCGTCTTCACTTCGGCGGGCGCACAACGCCGGACCATCCCCTTTGCCGGGGTCCCGTGGTCGGTGGTGACGCCGGGCGTCGACCTCGAACGGTGCCGGAGTGGCGACCCCGGCCGCGGCCGCCAGGCCTTCGGGATCCCCGACGACGCACTCGTGTTGTCGATGTTCGCCCGGGTGGGACCGATGAAGGGACAGGCCGACTTCGTGCAATGCATAGGCCGCCTGGCCACGCGCTATCCCAACCTCTACGGCGTGATGTGTGGGCCCGCCGACAAGGGCTCGGCCTATTGGCGCAAGCTCGAGGGACTCGTGTCCGAGTACGGCCTCGAAACGCGGCTCATCATTCCCGGTGACGTGCGACCGCCGCTGAAGGACGACCTCGTCGCCGGATCCGACGTGGTCGTGCACCCCTCGCACGCGGAATCGTTCGGCCTGGCGGTGTTGGAGGCCATGGCGGCCGGAAAGCCGGTGGTGGCGGCGGCCACCGATGGCCCGAAGCTGTTGATCGAGGACGGGGTCAGCGGAGCCCTCGTCGAGCCCGGTGACGTGGCGGGCCTCACCTCGACGGTGGCGCGCCTTCTCGACGATCCCGCCGAGCGCGCCGCGCTCGGCGCGGCGGCGGCACGCGTGTCCGAGCACTACGGCGTCGAGGAGATGGTGAGCCGGTTCGAGGCACTCTGGGACGACGTGATCGGGCAGCGTCGCGACGCCCGCCGCTAGGACCGGTCGGCGCGCTTGGACCTTCCCAGGAACGGGATCTTCCGCCGCAGCCGGACGTACCGCATGTACCGGGCGTACAGCTCCTCGTAGTCGCGTCGCTGCGCGATCACGTCGGCCATCCACGACGGAGCCTCCACCAGGGTGACGTCTGCGACGCGCTCGTGAGCGCCGGCCAGCGCCGTCAGTGTCCCAATGGCATCGCCGATGACCGCGGGAAGCGCTTCGTCTCCGTCTCCGTCCTGGCGGGCCAGGTCCCCGGTCACTGACTGCGCCGCCGCGGACACGGATTCGCCGTCGATCTCCAGTGACATCCCCCCGACCGTGCCGAGCCAGTGGGCCAACGGGCTGAGCGCCGCCCGAGGGTCGGCAACCAGCTCCTCGTAGCGCAGGATGAAGGCGCCGTGGCCGGCGAGGGCCGCCAACGCGTGGCGCGCGTAGCGCTCCCACAACGCAAGCCCGAGGCTGAGGGGAAAGCCCTGCCGGGCCCGCAACGACCGCGCCACGGCGTGCGGCGACCGCCACAGGAACACGGTGACGACGGGCGTCGGGAGCAGGGATCGCCACAACGGCAGGAGCAGGCACAGGCGCGGGTCCTTCCACACCACCGGTCCGGGACGCGGAAAGGCGCGTTGGGCGGCGGGCGCGGCGCGTCGGACGGCTTCGAGGACCTCCGGCGAGGCTTCCCAGCCCGGGCCGAGCGGGGGCGGTGCGCTCCAACTCCCTCCCGACGCGGCGAGGATGGCGTCGTCGAGGTCGTTGAGCGCCTGGCTCTCGTAGTGCACCGGGTTGTCGTAGCGGCCGGCGACCAAGTCGTCGGTGGCGGGCAGCGCCAGGCCAAGACGTCCGAGGGCACCGGTGAGTGCCGAGGTCCCGCTGCGATGCATGCCCACCACGAGCACCCACGGCCCCAGCGGCAGTCCTCGTTCGACGGTATTGGCCAAAGCCCGTTCGCAGCCTCTCAGCAGTCGCTCTCGACCGGCGCGTCACCTGCAGTGTCGATGTGACACACGCGCGGCGGGCCCAAAGCTATAGGAACTCGCTCTATTCACGGGCAGTAGCCTCGATCGAATGCCGGAGGGTGCCCAGGGACAGGCCGACACCGCCGAGCCCAACGAGCTTCTGGCCCAGGCGGTCCCTGCCACGGCCCGGACGGTCCTTCAGATCGGGAGAGGAGAGGGCTGGATCGCGAAGTCATTGCGGCGGCGCCAGCCTGCGCCGGTCGTCTACGGCGCCGACTCCCCCGCCTCGGGCGCGGTCGGGACGGACGCTCTCGACGGGTACCAGGAGCTCGACCTCGACCGTGACGTCCCGGCACTCGATCCGGGGACGGTCGACTGCATCGTGTACGCCGACGCGCTGCCCCGGATCATCGATCCCCTGGCCGCCTTACAACGGCACCGGGCGTTGTTGTCGCCGACGGCGACCGTGGTGTGCTCGATACCGAACCTCCAGCATCAGAGCGTGGTGACGGGAATCCTGCGCGGCGTCTTCCCCTACATCGCCGACACGCTGCTCGATCCGTCGTACCTCCGGTTCTTCACCTCGGCGACCAGCATGCAACTGCTCTTGGACGGGGGCTACGCGCCCGACACGGTGGCCAGGATCGAGGTCCCTGGCGCTCAGCCCGTGGCGGACGCGGGCGCTCCGCTGTTCGAGCTCCTGGGCGTGGGCGCGAGTGATGCCGAGCGCGACCTGCGTACCTCCCGGCTGATCGTGCGGGGGACCATGCTGCCCGACGTCGATCCCGACGAGGAGGTCCCGGTCACCTTCGTGGCATGTGTCAACGACGATGCGCAGCTCGATGCCAACCTGCGGCGTTCGCCGTGCCTGCGTGACCCCAGCCCCCATGAGCTGCTCGTGTTCCGGGGCTGCGCCAGCGCCGCCGAGGGGTTGAACGCGGGCATCGAGCAGGCCCGGAACGAGTTCGTGGTGCTCGTCCATCAAGACGTCTACATCCCGGCCCGATGGCCGGCGCGCCTGGTGGCGCAGTGGCGGCTCGCCGAGCGAACCGGAGGGCCGATCGGGATCGGCGGTGTTTTCGGGGTGCTCGACAGGCGCGTCCCGTTCGACGCCATCGGCCGGGTGGTGCACCGGGACCGGCTGCTCGAACATCGCGCCCTGCCTGCGGACGTGAACGGACTCGACGAATTGCTCATGGTGGTGCCGCGTGGCACGCCCCTGCGCGTCGACGCCGCATTGGGGTGGCATCTCTACGGCACCGATCTCGCCCTGCAGGCTCAGGAGCGAGACCTCCGCGTGGTGGTCGTCGACGCACCCGTCCACCACAACTCGCTCACCGGACGGGTCCCGTGGAAGTACCGGGAGAGCGAGCGAGTGCTGGCCCGCAAGTGGGAGACCCTCCTGCCCATCCACACCAACCTGTCCTCGATCGGATCGTGGTTGATCGACGGGACCGACGCCGGACCGGAGCCGGACGCGCCTGAGACGAGGAGCCCGGATGCCCCGACCCCCGACGCCGGTCCCGGAGTCGGCACCGCCGATCTCGTCGCCAGGTTGCGGCGCGAGCAGGCCGCGCTCAACACCGAGCTCGAGCAGGCCCGACTCCAGGTGGCCTCCATGCAGGCCAGTCCGTTCTGGCGAGCCCGCCAGGTCTACGCCGCCATCCGGGACCGCGTGGTACGCCGTTCCTGAACAACGTCGATCCGCAGTCCACCGCGGCCGGCGGTGCGGCCGGTGAGGTGCACAGGTGAAACGGGCGTCGATGCGCTGTCGGACGGCGTTTCTCGGGGGCCGCCGGATATGCTGGACGAGCCGTGTCGGTCCTCTTGAGCGTGGTCATGCCGACACACAACCGCGCCCGTGAGCTCGGGCGGGCCGCCTCGTCGGTGTTGGCCCAGAACGTCGAGAACCTGGAGCTCGTCATCGTCGACGACAGCTCGTCCGACCAGACCCCCGACGTCCTCGACCGCCTGGCGTCCCAGGACGGGCGGGTGCGCGTGGTGCGCACCGACGAAACCGTGGGCCCCTGTGTCGCCCGCAACCGCGGGCTCGAGGTGGCACAAGGCGAGCTCGTGGCGTTCTGCGACGACGACGACGCCTGGTTTCCAGGGGTCGGCGAAGTCGTCATGGAATTCCTCTCGGCACATCCCGACGTCGTGGCGGCGTCGTCGTGGCACGTGGTGCTCCACGCCGACAGTGGAGGCGCGGCGGTGTTCCGGGGACCTCTCGAGTACGGTCACGAACAGCTGCTGTGGCAGAACTTCGTGGCGCTTCCGTTCGCCGTGGTGCGGCGCAATGCACTGCGCTTCACCGTGAACTTCGACCCCGACCTGCCCACCGGCGAAGACTGGGACCTGTGGTTGCGATGTTCGAGCGACGGCCTGGTGCGCACCGTGCCGCATGTCGGCTATCTCTATACCCAACACGGCGGGAACAGGGTCACACGGACGGCCGAGGCCCAGGTGACGGGGCGGAGGAACTTCCTGGCCAAACACGGCGCGGTCATGACGGGCTCGTGCCGGCGCTTCCACGAGACGGTTCTCGCCGGATACGAACACGGGCGAGCCGGCATGCTCCGTGGCCTCGTTCCGGGGCGAGGTCGTTCGACTCGAGAGGCACTGGTTGTCGCCGCCCTGCTCGCCTCGAGCTTGGGCGCGGTCAAGGTCGGGCAGAGAAGGCGGGACCCGGGCCTGCAGTCGCGCCTCATGGCGTCCCAATTGGCGCGGGGGTCCCGCCGATCACGGGGAACGGGGCGATGATGCAGGGCAGCGGGGACGGACCCGGACCCGGGGGGCCCGACGCCAGCCCCGTTTCGGTGCGCACCGGGGCCGCCGCAGATGCCCCGGCCGCCGCCGCTCTCCATGCGCAGCTCATCTCCGAAGGGTTCCTGTCGAGCCTCGGGCCGCGCTTTCTCTCTCGCCTCTACCGCCGGATCACTCGTGCGGACGGGTCCTTCCTCACCATCGCCGAAGCGGGGGGTTCTGTCGTCGGGTTCATCGCAGGCTCGGTGGACGTGGGTCGGCTGTACCGGAGCTTCCTGGTGCGCGACGGCGTGGCGGCCTCGTTGAGCGCTCCCGTGCGACTCGTCACGGCGCTCCCGCGCGTCCTCGAGACACTCAACCACGGACGCCGCGACGAGGGGCCCGTGGGCGGAGAGCTGTTGGCGGTGGCCGTCGACCCGGGCTGGAGAGGGCGGCACGTGGGCTCGCAGCTCGTCGAGGGCTTCCTGTCCGAGCTCGAACAGCGCGGCCTGCACGCGGCACACGTGGTGGTGGGTGCCGACAACGCCACCGCCATCGCCATGTACAGCCGGGCCGGCTTCAGCCCGGCGCGGACCATCGAGATGCATCGGGGCACCCCGTCGGTCGTGATGGAGACCGTCGTCCCGAGCCCGTCGGTTCCCGACACCAGGCCCGGTCCGTGACACGCGTCGTCGTGGTGGCCGCGGCGGCATTCGTGGCCGCGGCCGTCTTCACGCCCCTCGCCATGGCGGTGGCGACGCGCACGGGGGTGGTCGACCGTCCCGGTCCGCTCAAGCCCCAGTCGGTCGCGGTCCCGTACCTCGGTGGGGTGGCGGTGTTCCTGGGAGCGCTCATCGGGGCTGCCCTCCGACACCCGATGGTGATCGTGCCCCTGGCGGGCGCGGTGGTGCTCGGGGTCCTCGACGACCGCCTCGACGTGCCCGCCGCGGCGCGCCTTCTCGGGCAGGTCGCCATCGGAACAGCCGTGGCCTTGGTCGTCCCCACCAGGGTCGGGGGCGTCGCCGGCGGTGTTCTCGTCGCTGTCGTCGCGGTGGTGCTCATGAACGGCGTGAACTTCCTCGACGGGCTCGACGCGCTGGCGGCCGGATCGGCGGCGGTGGGCTGTGTGGCGTTCGCGGTGCTGCTGCACGGCGCCGGCCGGGATCTCGGTGTCGCCGTGGCCGCGGCGTTGGCGGGGTTCCTGCTCTACAACCGCCCACCGGCGCGGGTATACCTCGGTGACGGAGGTTCGTACCTTCTCGGCGCCGCCCTGGCCCTGCTCCTGGCGTCGGCGTGGGCTCCGGGGACGCGCTCGGCGCTCGGTGTGGCGAGTCTCGCCATCGTGGCGGTCCCGGTGGGTGAGGTCGCCTTCGCCGTGGCGCGACGGGCGCGGGCCCGCCAATCGATCACGAGCGGGGACCGCCGCCACCCCTACGATCTCGCCGTGGCGCGCGGGTGGTCCCGGGGCGCGGCCGCACTGGCGTATATCGGGGCCGAGGCGGTGTTCGCAGTGGTGGCGGTGGTGACTTCGAAGGCACACCCCCTGGCCGTGGTGGTGGCGTCCGTCGTGGCGGTGGGAGTCGTGATAGTGGCGGTGGCGGGGATGGTCGGGGCGCTGTCACCGGGACCGAAGGCCACGACATGAGTCGGGTCTACCTCTCACCGCCCGACGTCGGGGACGAAGAAAGGCGGCTGCTGCTGGAAGCGCTCGACTCCGGTTGGATCGCGCCGCTCGGGCCCCACGTCGACCTCTTCGAGAAAGAGCTGGCCCGTCGAGTGGGCGTGCCGCACGCCGTCGCCCTGTCGAGCGGCACCGCCGCGCTGCACCTGGCCCTCCTCCTGGTCGGGGTGGGTCCGGGCGACGACGTCCTCGTCCCGACCTTCACGTTCGTGGCGACGGCGAACGCGGCCACGTACATCGGAGCCCGACCGGTCCTCGTCGACTGTGACGCAGACACGTGGCAGCTGGCGCCAGATCTCGTGGCCCAGGAATTGGAGGACCGGGCGCGGCGCGGGGCACTTCCCCGGGCGGTGATCGCGGTCGACCTCTACGGACAGACGGCGGACTACGGACGACTCGTCCCGTTGTGCGAGGAGTACGGGGTCGCTCTGGTGGAGGATGCCGCCGAGGCACTGGGCGCGTCACACCGGGGGGCGGCGGCCGGATCGTTCGGTGCTGCGGGTGTGTTCTCGTTCAACGGCAACAAGATCATCACCACGAGCGGAGGCGGGATGCTGGTCTCGAGTGACCAACTCCTCACCGATCGCGCCCGGCATCTGGCCACGCAGGCTCGCGAGCCCGAAGCTCACTACGAGCACATCGATCTCGGTTTCAACTACCGGATGAGCAACCTCCTGGCCGCGCTGGGTGTGGCCCAGCTCCGGGGGCTCGACCGGCGTGTGGCGAGCCGGGGTGCCATCAACCAGTCCTATCGCGACGCACTCGGTGCCATCCCCGGGATCACGTTCATGCCCCGTGCCGGTTACGGCGAGCCCAACAACTGGATGACGTGCATCATGATCGACCCCGACGCCTACGGCGCCACACCCGAGACGATCCGGCGTGCGCTCGAGGTGCACGACATCGAAGCGCGCCCGACCTGGAAGCCGTTGCACCTGCAGCCCCTCTTCGCCGACACGCCCACGATCGGCGGGAGCGTGGCAGGCGGGATCTTCGAACAGGGCTTGTGCCTGCCCAGTGGCTCCACCCTTTCCGACGCGGATCTCCAACGCGTCGTCGGGGTCATCGAGCAGCTCTCGGTCGGCGCCTAGGCTCCCGGGGTGCGTGAAGGGGGAGTAGACCGCGACACCGCGACTTCGGAGCCCGAGGTCGCGGCGCGAGACGATACGGGGACGGCAGGCCGCCGGACGTGGGGACGCGACGCGCTCGGCATCGCGTGGACGGTCGCGGCCGCCGCCCTCGTGCTCCTGCCGGCGCTGCGCCCCGGGGTGTCGCTCGGGCCTTTCGACCTGCTGTCGCGATTCGGCCTGACCCGCCAAGCCGGCGTGGCGGTGCACAACTCCGTGCAGGCGGACCAGATCCAACAATTCGTGCCGTGGACGAGCTTGGCCTGGCACCAGGTCCACAGCGGGCATCTTCCGCTGTGGGACCCTTACAACGTCTTGGGGATGCCCTTGGCGTTCAACTGGCAGTCGGGGGTGTTCAGCATCCCCGCACTTGTCGGATACCTGTTCCCCGTCTCCTTCGCGTACACGGCCATCGTGCTCACGAAGCTCATCATCGCCGGCACCGGCGCATACGTGTTGTGCCGCGTCCTGCGACTGGGGCCGTTGGCCGCCGCGTTCGGTGGCACCGCCTTCGAGTTGTCGGGCCCGATGATCGTCCATGCGGGATGGCCCCACACGTCGGTCACGTGTTGGGCGGGGTGGATCCTCGCCGCCGGTATCGGGCTCCTGCGCCAGTCGCACCGCCTGCGCAACATCACGATGCTCGCCCTGTCGGTCGGGTTCGCGGTGTACGGCGGGCATCCCGAGAGCCTGATCGCCGTGGGCGTGGCGGTGGTCGTGTTCGCCGCCGCCTACCTGGTGGCGAGAGGAAGGGTCGGTGGGGGCCCGGTACTGCGCCCGCTGCGCGACCTCGTGATCGGGGCGGTGTGCGGCTTCGGGCTCGGTGCCCCGCTGTTGTTCCCGGGCGTGCAGCTCGCCCTGACCTCGGTGCGCCGCAACGGCACGGGCACACCGGCGTTCCCGTTGTCGCACACGCCGAACCTGTTGTTGGTGGGCCTCCAGGGCCGGGACTTCACGACCGCGGCCTACGTCGGCGTCGTGGTCCTGGCGTTGGCGGTGGTCGGCACGCGGGTGGCGTGGAAGCGCCCCGAAGTTCCTGCCCTGGCGGCGGTGGCGGTCGTGAGCGCCCTGCTCACCTTCTTCTCCCCCGCCGACTCGCTTCTCCACCTGGTGCCGGGGGGCCGCACCGTGGCGTGGAGCCGGGCCGTGATGCTGCTGGCCCTGGCCCTGGCGATCCTCGGCGCCTTCGGTCTCGACGCGCTGGTCCGGACGGCGCGCGATGGGCTGGCCCGGGATCGGCTGGCGGTGCAATGGGCGGCGGGGGCCTTCGGCGGACTCGGAGTCGTGGTGCTCGGCCTGGCGGCGGCGTCACAGGTGAGCTTCGCTCCCGCCATCGCCCGGCACCGGGGCAGCCTCGTCTGGCCGGTGGTGCAGGCGGCGGTGGGCCTGGGAGTGGCGGCCCTGTGGTTGTGGTCTGGCCGCGCCGACGCGCACTCTCCCCTCAGTACACAAAGCCGACTGCGGTGGGCGCCCGCCTTGCTCTTGGCCCTGGAGACGGGGTTCCTCCTGAATGTGGGCATCCCGTCGTGGTCGGTGAGCTCGACGTTCTTCGCCACCAACCCCGCCATCGCCGCGCTCCAGAAGACGGTGGGATCGTCGCTGGTGGGCTACGGCTCGTGCCGATCGTTGCGGTACAACACGGCTTCGAAGAACGAAGTCGGCATCCGCCCCAACGCCAACATCGGGTACGGCGTCCACGAGATGGTGGTCTACGACCCCATCCTGCCTGCCAACTACTTCCGGGCCTGGGACGCGGCCGGGGGGCAACGCACGCCTCCTTCGCTCAACCAGCTCGGCATCTTCTGCGCCCAGATCGCCACGGCCACCCAAGCTCGCGAGTTCGGTGTGCGCTACGTGCTCGTGGCGCCCAAGCACCATCGGCCCGGGGGGGCTTCGGTGAACGTCGGGCTGGTCGGGGACGAGCGAATCTTCTTCATCGTCGGGTCGGGACCGGCGACGGTGAGCGCGGCGCCACCGGGCCGGAAACCGCTGCCGATCGACGCGCCGGGCACACTGGTCCCGGTCACAAATCCGGACCCGGCATCGTGGCGACTGGTCGTGAACGACGCCACGGCGAGCATCTTGCGCCTGCGCCTGACGGCCGTGCCGGGCTGGCACGCCTCCATCGACGGCCACTCGTTGGCGCTGCAACCCTGGGCCAGTGGCTCGATGCTCGAGGCTCGCGTTCCCGCGGGAAGACATGTCGTTGAGCTCCATTACTGGCCCGACGCCTTCAATGCCGGCATCGCCGTGGGAGGAGCCGTCGTGGTCGGTCTGGCCGTGACCATCTCGATCGGTGCGGTCCGGGGCCGACGCCGGCGCGTCTCGCCGACGGCGTGAGCGCGCCCGACGTCGGGATCGACGTCGTCGTCGTGGCGTTCGGCTCCCCGGATCCTCTGGCCGAAGCCCTTGGCGCCCTCGGCGGCGCGAGCCCGGTCGTCGTCGTCGACAACTCCTCGTCGCCGGCGACGGCGGCGGTGGTACGGGGCGCAGGGGCCCGCTACGTCGACCCCGGCACCAACCTCGGGTTCGCGGCCGCGGTCAACGTGGCCCTCGCCGCGCTGGTGGACCGGGGGCGGGACGTGCTGTTGCTCAACCCCGACGCGCGCATCGAGCCGGATCAATTGGCCCGGCTGCACCGGGAGCTCCTCGACCACCCCGACGTCGCCTGCGTCGCGCCGGCCCAACACCTTCACGGCTCCAGGTCTCCGAGCCGGGCCCGTTGGCCGTGGCACACCCCCGCCGGGGCGTGGGCGGACGCGCTCGGGCTGAGCCGCCGCCGCCTCGAGTCATCGCGGTACTTCCTCGGAGGGGCGGTCCTCCTGCTACGCAAGGCGGCGTTGCTCGACGTCGGCCCGTTCGACGAGCGCTTCTTCTTGTACAGCGAGGACGAGGATTGGCAACGCCGTGCCGTCAAGCGGGGGTGGCGCGTCCGGTTCTGCCCCGGGGTCTCTGCCGAGCACGCCACCGGGGGGACCGAGACCGACGCCACCCGGTTGCGGCTGCGACTCCATGCCGCCATCGAGCGCTACGTCCGCAAGTGGTACGGCCCGTGGGGGTGGGCCCTGTATCGTGCCGGCACGCTCGTCGGCCTGGCACTGCGGCTGATCGTCCATCGAGGGCCACGCCGCCGGTCGACGGCGCGCCTGGCCCGTCTCTACCTGAGCGGCCCTGACCGAACGGCCCGGCGGGCGGGCGCGTTCCCCCTGGCGTGACCTTGCAACCAGGCGGCCCGACGAGAGCCGGGGGCGCGCCGCGCCGTGACGGCAGGGCTCAACCCAGGTGGGATCGAAAGTTCGGCCAGCGCGCCAGGTCGATGTCGGGCACGAGCCCGACCAGCTCCGCCACGTCGGGCGCGTAGAGGTCGACGAGACGCCGGCGTGCATCGGGATCGAGCGCGACTTTCTCGGTGCGCGTGGGGCTCGACGCTCGGGCCATCCCCTCCGGTCGGAACGCGTCGTCGAGGCCCAAGAAGCGGTAGGTGCGGGCGAGCTCAGAAGCAGGGTCCGCCACGCACCGTTCGTACTGCAGGACGAGGACCCGGCCGGCGTCGAGGGCAGGCGCCCAGCGGCGTAGCGCCGACGCGTAGAAGCCGCGCCCCACGGACTCGGCGACGACCGTCCCCCGATGCGATCCGGGCACGAGATGACTGTGGGTGAGCCCCGACACGAAACGCTCCACGGGGTCCCGGACGATGACGAGCAGGCGCGCCTGGGCGCGGCCCGCTCGAGCAGCGGGGGGACCCAGGGCTGGTAGATGTAGTCCGGTGTCCACTCCCCCGTCTTCTGGCCGTCGCGACGCGGGAACCACTGGTGGTAGCCGAGCACCTGCTCGGAGTCGAAAGTCGCCGTGGCAAAGGGCGCGAAATAGTGACGCTCTTTGTGGAATGTCGGGCGGCGGGCGACGTCGGGATGAGCCGTGATCAGCTCGAACCACCACGTGGTGCCCGCCTTCTGGACACCAATCCCGACGAAGTCGGGCGGCCCCGGCTCCTCGCCGGGCCCGGGTGCGGGTGCCACATGGGTGAAGCCGGCCTCCCAGGGGGCGAACGGGCCCACACGGCGCCGCACACCGTCCCGCACCACGCGGGGAAGTACCTTGCGCAGTCCGTCAGGGGCCCGGTACAGCGCCTTCCCCAGCGCTGTCCGAAGGGCCACGTCGTCAGGGTGCCACAGCGAGATGTGGCCCGACAACCGATGACCGTTGCCTATGGTGGCTCATGATCTACGTCGCCACCGTGCACGTCGCATCACCCCGCTGGATCGACCTTCAATTGGCCTACCTCCGGCGGAACATCGCCGAGCCATTTCGGGTCTACGCCAACCTCCAGGACGTGCCCGAGGGGCACGCCGAGAAGTTCGACCGCACCTTCACGATCCTGGGGGACCACCCCAGCAAGCT
The DNA here is from genome assembly GCA_963846125.1 of uncultured Acidimicrobiales bacterium. Lineage (GTDB taxonomy): Bacteria > Actinomycetota > Acidimicrobiia > Acidimicrobiales > UBA8190 > Chersky-840. The sequence continues at coordinate 548,254 of CAWJUR010000003.1, read as the reverse complement.
GAATCTCCTCGCCGGGGAGATCGCGGCGGACGGAGCCGCCGACGACATCATCATCTTTCTCGATGGCGACGCCTTTCCGGTGGCAGACCCGCTCCCCACGATCCGCAGCGGGCTCGAGAGCACTGCGTTGGTGGCCGTGCGCCGAGACGAGAACGTCACCGACCGCCAGCCCCATCCCTCGTTCTGCGCCGTGCGGGTGGGCGACTGGGAGCGGCTGCATGGTGACTGGTCCCCCGGCTACACGTGGGAGACCGCCGATGGCAAGCGCACCACTGACGTGGGCGGCAACCTCCTGCGGGCCCTGGAGCGCACCGGCGCGACCTGGACCCCGCTCCTGCGCAGCAACCGCGTCAACCTGCACCCGTTGTGGTTCGGCGTCTACGCGGGAATCGTGTACCACCACGGGGCCGGCTTTCGCTGGGCGGTCGGTCGCGTCGACCTCGTCAACCCACCGCGCCTGACCACGCGGGCCAAGCACGTTCCGGGGTTGGGTCGGTTGCTGCGCCGGCGCAACCGCGCCCGGGCGCAACGCTTCCATGCCGAGACCGCGGCCGCGGCCGAGCGTCTCAGTGACGACGTGTACCGCCGCATCGAGCGCGACCCCGACTTCTACCGGGAATTGATCTGAGGTGGCGACGCACGATGGCGACTCTGGTCCCGACCCGGTCCAGGACGCCACGCCGGCCTCGGATTCGATGCGCGTGGTGTGGACGCGCCTGGCCGTGGTCGCGGTGGTGGGCGTGGTCATCGCCGGGTCGGCGCTCGCCTATCTCGCGCTTCGCCCCGCCCACGCCGACGTCAGCAGAGCCGGGCGCAACACACCGCTGGCGGTGTCGTGTCCCAACGCGGGGTTCTGCATGGTGGTCGACGACCAGGGCAACGCCGTCGAGCGCCACGACGGCGCGTGGTCCGTGCCCCGTTCCCTGCAGGACACCGGGCTCACCAATGTGTCGTGCTCGAGCCCGTCGTTCTGTGTCGCCGTCGGGGTCAACGGCACCGCCTTCGTCTTCCGGGGCTCGCGGTGGTCGGCGGCGAAGACGATCGACCCTAAGAGCGCCGATCAGATCGACGGCTACGGCACCAGCAGCCTGAACACGGTGTCGTGCCCTACGGCCACGTTCTGCATGGCCGGAGACGTCCTGGGCCGGGTGTCGATCTTCAACGGGAGCAGGTGGACGCGACCACGCCCCATCGAGTCGGCTCTCCTCTCCAAGGCGGACCGGCGTTCCGCCACGGCGGGCATCTCGAGCGTGTCGTGCTCCGGGCCCGGGTTCTGCGCGGCGGTGACGGTGCAGGGGCGGGTGCTCACCTACAACGGCGCCGTCTGGTCGAGCGCGACGTCGCTCGAGCCCGTCCCGGTCGTGAACCTTGACCGCATCCGGAGCCTGCCCGCCCTCGTGTCGGTGTCCTGTGCCGCACAGACTTTCTGTGCCGCGGTGGACCCCACCGGGGACGTCTTCACCTACGACGGCACCTCGTGGTCGGGCTCGGTGGCGGTGGATCCCCAGGGCCACAATGACGCCAACGGCTTGACCTCGATCTCGTGTCCGACGGCCCGGTTCTGCGTGGCCGCGGACGACTCGGGCCACGTCTTCACGTCCGACGGCACCTCGTGGTCGGGCCCGGTCGAGGTGGACCCCATCTTGGGCCTGGCCACGGTGACGTGTGCCGCCCCGACCTTCTGCGTCGCGCTCAACGACCTCGGCCAGGCCACGGTCTCCGACGGGCATTCGTGGACGACGCCCACCGACATCGACCCGTGAGGGCCGCGGACGACGGTCCCCGCTGGGGGCCGGCGTGTCGTCCTGGTGCACCGACGGGGGTTAGGGGGCCGCGACTTTGTAGCATTAGGAAGGAAATGGACCACACCAGGCGCCGGTCAGGCCCACGTCGTGCCTGGTCCGCCCAGGTGTTGGCTTTGTCGACCCCGTGTGCGGACGCCGGCGCGGGCGAGGATCGACGATGAGCTTCAGCCAGGCCTACCTCGAGGAGACGGTCGAGATCGTCGGGGCCCTCGACACCGCACAGGTCGAGGCGTGCGCCACCGGTCTGGCCGAGGTCCGGGCCCGAGGCGGGCGTCTGTTCATCCTCGGGGTGGGCGGGTCGGCCGGGCACGCCTCGCACGCCGTGAACGACTTTCGCAAGCTGTGCGACTTCGAGGCCTACGCCCCGACCGACAACGTGAGTGAGCTCACGGCGCGTACCAATGACGAAGGTTGGGACACCACGTTCGTGGAGTGGCTCCGGGGCTCGCGCCTCGACGAGCGCGACGGGGTGCTCGTGTTCTCGGTCGGCGGCGGAAGCCAAGAGCGCCAGGTGTCGGTCAACCTGGTGCGGGCCCTGGAGCTCGCAGCCACTCGCGGCGCGTCGATTTTCGGCATCGTCGGGCGCGACGGCGGGTTCACCGCCACCGTGGCCACGGCGTGCATCGTGGTGCCACCCTCGTATCCCCACCGGGTCACCCCGCACACCGAAGGGCTCTGCGCGGTGCTGTGGCATCTCCTGGTCAGCCACCCCGCTCTGGCCGTCAACGCCACCAAATGGGAAGCCCTTCCATGACCGGGCCCGGCAAGACCGCAGCGCGCTACTGCATCGTGGGCGGAGCGGGCTTCATCGGGAGCCATTTCGTCGACCGAGTTCTCGCCGACGAAGCCGTCGAGGGCGTCACCGTGTTCGACAACTTCTCCTCGGGGCGCCACTGGCATCTCGAACACCACGCCGATGCCCGGCTGCGTGTGGTCGAGGCGGACGTGCGGGATCTCGACGACCTCGTCGACGCCATGGCGGGCAGCGACACGGTCATCCATCTGGCTTCGAATCCCGACATCGCCCGTGCCGCCACGGAGCCGGCCGTGGATTTCGACCAAGGCACGCTCCTGACTCACCATGTAGTGGAAGCGGCCCGCCTGTCGAAGGTCACGAGGCTGCTCTACGCATCGGGGAGTGGCGTCTACGGCGACTTGGGCGAGGTCGAGGCCGACGAGGACTACGGCCCGCTCGTCCCCGTCTCGACCTATGGCGCCAGCAAGCTCGCCGGCGAGGCGCTCATCGCGTCGTACTGCTTCATGTTCGATCTCAGCGCCTGTGTGTTCCGATTCGGGAACGTGGTCGGTCCTCGCCAGACGCATGGCGTCGGCTTCGACTTCGTCCGCCGCCTCCTCGCCGATCCCACCGAGCTCCACATCCTGGGCGATGGGAAGCAGAGCAAGTCGTATGTCCACGTGTCCGACATCGTGAACGCCGTGCTCCTGGCCGCACAACGGGCGCCGCGGCCCTTTGCGGCGTTCAACGTCGCCACCGGCGACTACATCACCGTCACCGACATCGCCGAGCTCGCCCTCGAGGTGCTCGGACTGCGCGACACGGTGTTCCATTTCACGGGCGGTGACCGAGGCTGGAAGGGTGACGTGCCGGTGGTGCGGATCAACACCGACCGGATCCGCGCCCTGGGATGGGCCAACGAGATGTCGTCGCGCCAGGCCCTCGACGCGTCGATGCGTTCGATGCTCGTCGACGCCCGGTCCGGACGTCTGACGTGACGTCACCGCCGAAGGCGTCGCGGCGCGCCGTGTTCCTCGATCGCGACGGCGTGCTCAACGAAGCCGTCGTACGCGACGGGCGACCGTTCCCACCCCGCACCCCCGAGGAAGTGGTGGTCTTCCCGGGCGTGGCCGAAGCGTGTCAGGCCCTGCGCGAGCGCGGCTACGTGCTCGTCGTGGTCACGAACCAACCCGACGTGGCCCGAGGGCTCCAGAGCGCGAGCGGTGTGGCGGCGATCAACGCGCTCCTCCGCCAATCGATCAGCGTCGACGCCGTCTACGTCTGTCACCACGACAACGACGACGCGTGCCCGTGCCGCAAGCCCAAACCGGGCATGCTCCTCGCGGCCGGTCGTGACCTCAACCTCGACCTCAACCAGAGCTTTATGGTCGGGGATCGCTGGTCTGATATCGCCGCTGGTCAGGGGGCCGGTTGCCGGACGGTTTATATAGACTACGGATATCAGGAACAGGGGGCACTCGCGCCTGACCACGTGGTTGCCAACCCGGTCGAGGCACTCGAGTGGATCCTGATGACCGCGCCAAGGGAGGAGGGGGGCAGTGTCGGATCAACTTCCCTACGGCATCAAGATCTTCGCTGACGGGGCTGATCTGGAGGCCATCCTCCAGTTGGGTCGAAACCCGGTCATCTCGGGGTTCACCACCAATCCTTCCTTGATGCGGAGGTCCGGCGTCGACGACTATCCTGGCTTCGCGCGCAAGGTCCTCGACCACATCACCGACCGTCCGATCTCCTTCGAGGTGCTGTGCGACGAGTTCGACGAGATGCGCGTCCAGGCGCGCACTATCGCGTCGTGGGGCCCGAATGTCTTCGTGAAGATCCCCGTCACGAACACGCGGGGAGAGAGTGCCGCCCCGCTCATCGAGGAGTTGTCACGAGAGGGCCTGCACCTCAACGTGACCGCCATCTTGTCGCTGGAACAGGTCCGCACCGTGGTGGCGGCACTGCACGACACCCCCGGGGCGGTGGTGTCGGTGTTCGCGGGCCGCATCGCCGACACCGGCCGTGACCCGGTCCCGATCATGGCCGAAGCGGTCGGCATCCTCGCACCGCACCCTCGGCTCGAGCTTCTGTGGGCGAGCCCCCGCGAGATCCTCAACGTGCCCCAGGCCGCCGCGCTGCGTTGCCACATCATCACCGTGACCCCCGAGCTGCTGGCCAAGTTGCCGGGGCTGGGGCGCGGCCTTGACGAGGTGTCGCTCGACACGGTGCGCATGTTCTTCAACGACGCCACCAGCGCCGGATTCCTTCTTTGAGCGGGTCCCGGATCGTCCCCGAGGACGCCGCCGCCGGTCGAGACGAGTGGGACCGGCACTGGGCCCTCTACGGCGAGCCCGCCGAGGGCAATCCGGCCAACAACTACCGCCACCGGCTGGTGATGGCCCTCCTGGGATCACCCGCCTCCGGCGATACCATCCTTGATATTGGGTCGGGTCAGGGCGAATTGGCGCTCCTGCTCCAGAAGCGGTTCCCCGAGGCCGCCGTGACCGGGATCGAGTACAGCGCCGAAGGCGTGCAGCGGGCCCGGGCCGCCACCGGGGCCGCCGGCCTGCCCATCGAGTTCACCCAGCGGGACCTCCTGGAGCCGGCCCAGGTGGGTGGCACCGCCCAGGGGAGGGCCGCCTACGCGGTGTGCTCCGAGGTCCTCGAGCACGTCGACGACCCCGGCCTTCTCCTGCGCAATGCGACCGCCTACCTGGCCCCGGGCTGCCGCCTCGTCGTCACGGTGCCCGGTGGCCCCCGGTCTGCATTCGACCGCCACATCGGACATCGCCGGCACTACACCCCCGCCGCGCTGCGGCGTCTGCTCCAGGGGGCGGGGTTCGACGTCGAGCACGTGGCCCGGGCCGGGTTCCCGTTCTTCAACCTCTACCGGCTGGCGGTCATCGCCCGGGGCCGCCGGCTCATCGCCGATCTCGAACGGGCCTCGGCCGACCCCGCCCGCCCCGGCGCCGGCACCCAGGGTGCGGTGCTCGCCTTCTTCGACCGGGCATTCCGATTTAACATGGCAACGTCGCCGTTCGGTTGGCAGATGGTGGCGGTCGGTCGGTTCGTCGGACCGGTGGTGGCGCCATGATCATCTCCCGCACGCCGCTGCGTATCACCCTGGGTGGCGGGGGGACGGACCTCCCCTCCTACTACGCCCAGCACGGCGGCTTCGTGATCTCCGCCGCGGTCAACCGCTACATCTTCATCGCCATCAACCGCACCTTCGGCGACGACTACTTCCTCAAGTACTCCGAGCTCGAGCGGGTGCGCCACGTCGACGACATCGAACATCCCATCATCCGCGAAGCCCTGCGCCTGCATCCCATCGGACCGTCCATCGAGCTCGTCAGCGTGGCCGACATCCCGGCCGGGACGGGGCTGGGATCGTCGGGAGCCTTCACCGTGGGGTTGCTGCGTGCCCTGTACGCGTTCAAGCGGGAACACGTCACCGCCGCCAACCTGGCCGAGGAGGCGTGCCGCATCGAGATCGACATCCTCAACCGGCCTGTGGGCAAGCAGGACCAGTACATCGCGTCGTTCGGCGGCCTCACCTGCTTGGACATCGAGCCCGGCGGACAGGTCAACGTCTCTCCCCTGCTCGTGTCCAACGAGACACTGCGTGACCTCGAAGAGCACCTGTGCATGTTCTTCACGCACTACTCGCGCCCTGCCGATGTCGTGCTCAACGAGCAACGCAGCCGATCCCAGAGCGGCGATCGCGACATGGTCGACAGCCTGGACTTCGTGAAGGAGAACGGGATCGCCACCAAGGCCGCCCTCGAGCAGGGTGACACGGCCCGCTTCGCCGCCCTCATGGACGAGCACTGGCGCCGCAAGCGGCAACGGTCGGCCCTCATGTCCAACGATCAGATCGACCGGTCCTACGAGGTCGCCATGGACAGCGGTGCGCTGGGGGGCAAGCTCGTGGGCGCGGGGTCGGGGGGATTCCTCCTCTTCTACGCCAAGGATCTCGACTCGCTGCGCTCGGCCATGGCCAGAGAGGGGCTTTCCGAGGTCCGCTTCGTCTTCGACTTCGACGGTTCGTCGCTGCTCGTCCGGGACTGATCGACGGTCGGGGCGGTCGACCGTGCAGTGCCTCATCCTCGCAGGCGGGCTGGGCACGCGCCTGTACCCGGCCACGCGCGCCATCCCCAAGTCCCTGATCGAGGTGGCCGGCCGCCCCTTCGCCCACTGGCAGCTGGAGTGGCTCGCCTCCCAGCACATCGGGAGCGTCGTGTACAGCATCGGGCATCTCGGCGACATGATCCGGGCCGAGATCGGTGACGGCTCGGCGTGGGGAATCGAGGTCACCTACGTCGACGAGGGGGATGAGCTCATCGGCACAGGCGGGGCGCTGCGGCTGGCCGTGGAGCGCGGCGCCGTGGACGACGCCTTCTTCGTCTTGTACGGAGACTCGTACCTTTCGGTGGACCTGGGGGCGGTGGCCCGGGACTTCACCGCCCGAGGTCCCGACGCCCTCATGACGGTGTACCGAAACCAGGGCCGATGGGAAAAGAGCAACGCGGTGTTGGCGCGGGGCATGGTCACGCACTACCAGAAGGGGCTCATCGATCCCCCCCCGGAGATGGAGTTCGTCGACTACGGGCTCTCGGCGTTGCGCGATCGGGTGGTGCTCGAGGTGGTGGAGCCGGGTGCGCCCCGCGACATGGCCGATGCTTTCACCACGCTCAGTCGCGCCGGACGCCTGGCGGGATTCGAAGCATCGGAGCGTTTCTTCGAGATCGGCACGCCGTCCGGCCTCGCCGATCTCGAGCGACACCTCACCTCATCGGACGAGCCGCACCACCGGCAGTGACCTCGGGCCGCCCCCCTGCACGAGGGACAGACCCGCGGCCCCGAACCCGCGCCACTGCGGGCAGCTTCCCACCTGGACGAAGACATGGCCGGTGGACCGGGGAAGCGTCGAGAAGCTGATGGCGTCGGGGGACTGGTCGGTGCCGTCGGCCACGCTGTAGCTCGCACCCCGAGCTCCCGCCGGAGACGTCAGCTCCAGCCAGTGGTATCCGGCCAGGTCGGTCCCGGGAGCCACGTTCAGGGCGAGCATCCGGTCGGTGCTCGGGACTATCGAGCTCACCACTCCCCCGCCGTGCGCGCTCACGGCGTGGGCCACGCCGTCCGAGGTCGACACGGCGCGGGCGTGGCCCGCCGCCGCGAGGTCGCGCCGCACCGCGGGGGCCAGGGCCAGAGGCGACAGCGTGCCGTCGGGATTCGAGACGTAGAACGACGTCACCGGGGCCCCACCGACCATCGGCAACACCATGGTGAAGTCGCTGTTGGGGGAGGCGGTGCTGTGCTTGGCGTTGGGGACCGCGCTGGCGACCACCATGCCGTTGCGCACGGCCAGCACCCGCAGCGGTGCCTGACCCGGCGACCGGTCGGCGGTGAAGCCGGTGACGAGGAGCGTGGAGGCGGCAGAGACCTGCGTGTCGACGGTGAGCGCCGGTTGCGACCCCAAGGTGGCGGGAGGGGTCAGGAAATTGGGCGAGAAGCCCCAGGCACACTCGGGGCTCGACAGGTAAAAGTCCTGGGTCGAGGAAGATCCGAGGAGAGCCGGCAACGCCGGTGCCGACGCGGCCAGGTCGGAGCGGATCATGACCCACTGGCCGTCGACGTTCGCCAGCGGCACATAGTGGTCCAGCAGGTAGTCGCTCACGTCGTAGTGGCGGACGGTCGCCTGGATCCCGTCCCAGTGCGGCAGCCCGATGCCGTCGCCGTAGAGCACCACGAGCCGGGGTCGGCTCTGGCTCAGGTCCGAGATGAGCTGTCGCTGGGCGAAGCCCGTGTCGGCCATGCTCACGTGGAAGAAGCGGGTCCCGGGCACCCGGTTCAACAGGTAGTAGAGCAACCCCGGTTCGTCGTTGAAGTCGAAGACCGGCCCACTGGGCCCGGCGTACCGTCGCAGCACCGCGTCCAGGTCATGGACCATGGTCGTGTCGATCACCCCGGCGTCGGAGTACCCGAGCCGGGTGAGGACAGGCTCGCGCGGCGCGTCGACGTGGTAGGAGCCCGCCACCGCCTTGAGGGTGCCGACGGGGGTGGGCGCCAGCGCGACGAGCGCCACGACGATCGCCAGTGTGGCGGGATGGCGCGCCGCCAGCACCACAGCGCGCACGGCGCGCCCGCCCCGTGAGGCCGGTCCCGGCTCACCCCCTCGGAGTGCCCGCAGCGCGATGCGCCGGAGGCCGTCGTCGAGGGCCTCGGCGGCCACGATCAACCACAGCAGGATGAGGGGCAGCGTGACGATGAACACCTCGGCGACGTGGATCTGATCGGCTCGTGCCAGCACCTTCTGGTAGTAGAGAAGGACGAAGCTGGCCGCCGCCACCATCACCCAGTCCCGGGAGCTCCACGAACGGCGCCGGCGCAGCTGGAACGTGACCCGCGCCACGGTGAGCAGGAGCAGGGCCACGGGCACGACGAACTCGATGGTCGGCCCCAGCTGTCGGTCCACCCACCACGCGGGCTCGGCCCCCGACAGCGTGTGCCCAGGGCCGAAGATCTCGTAGTAGTCGATGAATCCCCGCAGTGAGCCCGTGGCGGCCAGGAAGACGGCCCACGCGCCGAGAAAGAGCGCCCCGAATGCCGCACAGCACCACGTGTGCATCAACGATCCGGCCCACGGTGCCCCCGGGGCGCGGGACAACCACTCGTAGACCACCAACGTGGCCAGAAGCCCGGCGGCCATGATGGCGGTCTCGGGCACGATGATGGCCTGGACCACGAGCGCGGCCATGAGCCCGGCGCACCAGCCGCGACTGCGCCGGCGAATGGTCTGGTCGAACAGGACGAGCGCGAGGGGCAGGAAGGCGAAGCGGAAGTACCCCTGGGCGTATCCCATGACGTCGCGGCCCAGGAAGAGGCCGGCTCCGGCCAGCCGGTCCGAGCTCAGCCACAACACGGCCACGGCCACGAAGCCCGCCACCAGGAGCCGGTTGCGCCGCGCGAAGTACGCCGTGAACACGTACATGGAGCCCCACAACATCGGGATGAGGAAGATCGTGAACCCCGACGCCGAGCCCCACCGGCTTGCCGAGAACACCGACATCCCGAGCTGGCCGGCCAAGATGTCCCCGAAGACCCCGTGGATCACGTACAGATCGCGCCACGGGAACAGGCCGTGGCCGAAACTGAGCTGCGCGCTGGCCAGGGACTGCGCCTGGTCGAAGGCCGCGAAGGTCGTGTCGAGGGGTGCCGCCAGCCTGGCGATCAGCACGAACAGAAGGGCCACGCCCACCACGTACGTGAGCACCGCCGCTTCGGCAACTCGCACGTCTCGGTCCGACCTCGCCGTCCGGAGCCGGCGTCCGTACCAGACGGCGAGGGCGATGGTCACCGGGATCACGAGCCACCACGGGAGCCACGGGTAGCGACGGAGATGGTGATCGGAAGCCACGAGCACCGTCGAGCTGCGCGAGACGAAGTACAGGAGCGGAACCACGACCAAGGCAGCCCCGCCGTTGACGGCGGGGAGACCGGCGAGCAGCCCCCGGCCCCCGCCGCGCCGCCGCAGGACCGACGTCAGCCCCAGCACCCCGAGGCAGTACCCGGCCCCCCCCGCCAGGCCCCAGGCGCTGAGAGTAGGCCCGTCGCCCGAGGCCGCGACCCCGACGCAGACCGCCACGGCGAAGCCCGGGAGCAGCACGCGGGCCGCGCCGCGGATGGTGCGGACCGAGCCCGGTGGCACACCGCCTCCACGTTCACCATCGTCATGTTCCCCGCCGTCGTGTTCCCCGCCGACGGTTGTCGTTGGCACCTCGGGCTCGACCAGGGAGACGGGCCGGACCGGCGTCCGGGGCGAGGGCGTCCCTCCGCCTCTGGCCACGGGGAGATAGGCATACAAGAGCACCGCCGCCAGCGGGAAGGCGATGGCGATGAGGTAGAAGGCGTCGAAGTAGCGAGTGGCGTCGAAGTGGTAGAAGATCGGGAACCCGACGATGTCGGTGGCCACCGACAGCCGATGCGGGACCAAGCGCCACACGACGTCGCACAGCCCGGCCGACACCCCGAGTGCGAGGACGAGGCGGAGCACCACGCGTATTCGCACCGATCGTCGCGAAGTGTCGTCGGAAGGGACCGCAGCCGAGACGCGCTCGTCCGCCGTCATCGGGTCTCCACCCCGCGCTCGTGGAGCCGGCTAGGGGGTTCGAGCGCGCCGCAAAGCCCGCCGGTGTCGGATCAGGGGGTCCCGGCCGAAGCCACTGGGCGTCGGGGAACCGTGGTCAGGAATCAGGGAACGAGCCACTCGCCATAGTCAGACGCGGACCCGGCCGCGGGGTAGAACTGCACCTTGGACACGTTCACCGTCGACTTGATCTCGAATGACACGCAGCTCGCCCCCGACTTCCCGGCGGCCAGCTGCACCTTGACGGTGTCGCTCCCGCACTCGCTCAGGGCGTTATGCGTCGGCGTGTAGACGTTCCCGTCGGACCCGATGATGTTGGCATCGAGGTCACCGTCGGTGGAGAGCGTCTGGCTCGAGATGTTGTCGACGTCGAAGATCACCGCGATGAAGCGCTTGCCGTTGGCAGGAGCGTTCTGGTTGACGGTCTGGGCAGGGTCCGCCACCTTGGACAGGGTGATGTGGAAGTCCCTCCCCGCCTGGTTCTTGAGATCGAGGGCGGCGCCGACGTGGGCGACACCACTCGATCCCACAGGGTGATTGACCAACGTGGCCGAGCTCGAACAACCCGCGGCCAGTCCCACGAGCATCACAGAACCTGCCGCCGCCAGAAGCTTCCTCACGTGACCCCCCAGAATCGACCCGCACCCATAGTAGGCGAAAGGCCAGGTGTAGTACCTATTCGCGGAGGATTTTCGCGCCGCGGGCCCGCACAATGGTGCCCGGTGTGACCACCCGGGCGGGACCGACGGGAGCCGATGCGGGCATGGGAGCCGAGAATTACACTGCCCGGGATGCGGCGACGGGGGGCCACCCACCACCGGGTCCCCGACGCCCTGGGTGTGGCGTGGACGGTGCTGGCGGCGGTGGCGGTGGTGGCCCCGTTGCTCCGTCCGGGCGTCTCGCTGGGATCGTTCGACCTGTTGTCGCGCATCGGGCTCACCCACCATGCCGGTGTCGCGGTGCACAGCGAATTCCCGGCCGACCAGATCCTGTACTTCGCCCCCTTGACCAACCTGGCCTGGCACCAGGTGCACAGCGGCCAACTTCCGTTGTGGAACCCGTACAACGTGCTCGGGATGCCCCTCGCCTTCAGCTGGCAGTCCGGGGTGTTCAGCGTCCCCGTCCTACTCAGCTATCTCGCCCCGGCCCATGACGCCTACACAGTGATCGTGATCGCCAAGTTGGTGATCGCGGGCACCGGTGCGTACACGTTGTGCCGCATCCTCGGTATGGGTGCGCTGAGTGCGGCTTTCGGGGGGACCGTCTTCGAGTTGTCCGGGCCCATGCTGCACTATTCGGGTTGGGCCATGACCGGCGTGACGTGCTGGGCCGGATGGATCTTCGCATCGGCCATCCTCCTCGTGCGCGCCCGGCACCGGCTGCGCGACACGATCCTCCTTGCGCTCGCCGTCGCGGCGGCCATCTACGGAGGGCATCCCGAGAGCGTGGCCGTGCTGGGGCTGTCGTTCGCGGTCTTCATGGTGGTGTATCTCGGGGTGCGGGCGCGCCGCGACGGCGCCGCCCTGCGCCGGCCGATCGTCGACTTGGCCGTGGCCGGGGCCTGTGGGCTCGGCCTCGGGGCCCCGCTCGTCCTGCCCGGGCTCCAGGTCATCCAGGCGTCGGGACGGGCCGGAGCCACGGGGGGCGCCCCGTTCGCCCTGTCGCATCTCTCGGATCTGCTGGTGGGCCTCCAAGGCACCGATTTCCGCGTCCCGGCGCCGTATGTGGGTGTGCTCGCCGTCGCCCTGGCCGTGGTGGCGGTGGCACTGCGATGGCGGCGTCCCGAGATCCTCGCCTTCGCGGCGGTGGCGGTGGCGGCGATGGTGCTCACCTTCAAGAACCCGCTGCACATCCTGGTCCAGGCCACACCGGTGCTCGGGCGAGTGACCTGGAACCGCGACGTCATGCTGCTGGCCCTGGCGTTCGCGGTGCTCGGCGCGGCCGGCATCGATCTCCTGGTCCGCAACGACGTGCCGGTCCGACTCCGCAAGTGGGCGCTCGGTGCCCTCGGTGGGGCCGCCATCGCCGTGGCCCTGGTGTCCCTCGCCGTGGCCGTGGGAGCCCAACACACCACGGGGGGCGGCACGCCCGCCCGGCTGGGCTGGGCCGCGGCCGAGGTGGTGGTGGGCCTGGCCTTGGTGTTCGCCTCGGGCATCGGCAAGCCGTCGGCCCCGCACGCGCTGGGCACCTCGGGGCGCACCCGCCAGGTCGTGGCCGCCGCCTTCCTCGTGGCCCAGAGCGCCTTCGGCGTGGTCGCCGGCGTCGGGTTCTGGTCCATCAGCTCGACGTACTTCTCCCCCACCCCCGCGGTGGCGGCCCTCCAGCGGGCGGTGGGGTCGGGGGTCGTCGCCATGGGGCCGTGTCGTCCCCGTCCGTTCACCTACCCCTACGCCACCGAGTTCGGCATCCGGCCCAACGCCAACATCGGCTACGCCGTCCACGAGTTCGCCGTGTACGAGCCGGTCCTCCCGACCACCTATTTCTCGTCCTGGGAGGCGGTCAGTGGTCAACAGCTCAAACCGAGCCTGCGCCGCGTGGGCCTCTTCTGTCCCCAGGTGACCACGGCCACCGAAGCACGCGTCTACGGGGTCAGCTACGTGCTCGCCCCGGCCGGCGCCCCGGCCCTTCGGGCACGGTGCGGGACGGGACCGTCGGCGATGAGGCGCTGTTCCGCGTGCCCGGGTCGGCCCAGGCGACGCTCTCGCCCGTCCCCCGCTCAGGGCGCCCATTGCCCGTGGACGCCCGGGGCACCCCGGTCGCGGTCACCCATCCCAGCGCGGCGTCGCTGCGCACGGTGACCGACGCGGCATCGCCGCGGCTCCTGCGGCTACGGATCACGGCCCTGCCGGGATGGCACGCCACCATCGACGGTCGCTCCTTGCCTTTGGAGCGCTGGGCCGAGGGAGCCATGCTCGAGGCCCGGGTCCCCGCCGGTCACCACGTCATCGAGGTGCAGTACTGGCCGGGGCTCTTCAGCGCCGGCCTGGCGGCAGCGGGGGCGGTGCTGGTGGGGATGGCTGGCGCGGTGGCGATCACGTTGCATCGTCGTCGCCAGCGGGAAGTGGCGTCCGATGTGGGGGCAGTGGAGCGCGTGCTGGTTAACGCTGGAGCGCGGTCACATCCCCAAGAGCCACAAGGCCGCTTTTCGGACGTCGACGAAGTACAGGACCAGGCCGATGAGCACGAGGATGATGCCCAGCAGGGCCAGGAGCTGTCCCGTTCGGCCGAAGCCGGTGAAGGCCAGCACGCCGGACGGCTTGGACAGGCTCGTCTTCGGCGCCGTGACATGCGGCGCGGGGGGAGAGGTGTGGCTCACCGTCTTGACGGGCGGAGCCGGCGTGGTCGGCGTCGTGGGCGGCACCGGGGGGGCGGGAACCGCCGGCGGGAGCGTGGCGCAGTTGTCGTCGGTGCTGGTCATATCCCAGCTGCCGGTCTTGAACAGCGCCCACTGCACGGAGTTGTCGTTGTTGTCGAAGTTGAGCCGGTGGGGAGTGGGAGGACGGCCGAAGCCGAGGTCGTAGGTGATCACGCAGATGTCGGTGGGCAAAGACGCCGCGCTGATGTAGACGTGGACGCTCTTCCACATCCCGGTGTCGTAGCCGTCGCCGGGACGCGGGACGTTGGTCTGCACGAAGGTGCCGCACGGGCGCTGCGAGTTGAACTCGACACCCGAGTCACCGTTGAGGGGATCCTTTCCCTGCGACCCGACATGGACCATTTGCGAGGCGGGGGTTCCGTGCTTGGTCACGTACGTCTCTGCGATGCCCGGGTCGTTGGGGTCGCTCCAGACGACTCCCCAACCCACGCCGGTACGACTGTCGCACGGATGGTTCACGGTGGCGGAGAGCCCGGCGGTCGTGGCGCTCTCGGTCCCGAACGCCCACAGCCACGTGCCGGTGGCGGTGACGGTCACGGTCCCGTTGGCGTTCTGGACAACCGAGCCCGTTCGTCAGCGGTGACGCCGTGGGGCTGGCCGCGTTGGCGAAGGCGGCGGGAGAACTCATAATTGTGGCGCCGAGGACGGTGACAAGGCCCGCGCCGAGGACGGTGACGACACGCGGTTTAGAAACACGCCGGCACGCGCGCAAACCCATCACGGGGCCAAGAGCCCGTTGCCGCCTGGGTGGCGACTCCCGAGGTCGTTCATCCTCACCCCCGGAGGTAACCATAGGGCTGATGACGCCGCGGGTCATCATCACATTTGACGACCGACCAGGGTGTTTTCCCTGGGTTTTCCCAGCGGCCTACCGACCGTCAGGGCCGTTCAGGCACCGTCTCCCCCGGTGCTCCCGGCCTGTTTTCCGGCCTGCCTGCCAGAAGGTGGCCCGGATGTGCTCCGGCCGTCCGGAGATCGTCGCGGTGCCATGGCGATAGCCCCCGAAGCGGAACCGGATCGAGAGCCGGAATCGACGTCGACAGGGCCGCGCCGAGCTCGACGGCGGGCGATGGGCACCAGATCGAACAGCATTGCCAAGGCCGGCCCCAGTCGCACCTTCGAGCCCGTCACGTCGTGCCAGGCCGCCAGCGGGAGCTCGAGGAAGGTGGTGACGGCCAAGCCCGGCACGCGCCCGTTCCCGTGCAGGAGGCGATCGAGTAGCTCGACGTCGAAGGCCCACGAGGACCGGAACGGGTCGGCCAGTGCGGCCACGAACGTGTCGTTCACCCGGAAGACCTTGGCCCCGCACTGCGTGTCGTACACGGTGATCCCGAGTGCCGTGGAGGCGATCGTGGCGTAGGCCCGCCCCAAGTAGTGGCGAAGCGCGTTGCGCTCGATCGAACTGCCCAAGCGGGCCACCCGGCTCGCCAGGACACCGGACAATTCGGGTCGGCTCGTCAGCTCGTGGGTCAGCCGGAGGAGCTCCGCGGGAGGCGTCGCCAGGTCCGCGTCGTAGTACCCCACGACACCGGCCCCGCCTCGAACGGCGACGAGGAGCCCCCGCCGAACTGCCTCGGCTTTTCCGGTGTTGGTCCCCAGGGCGAAGATGTCGATCCCTTCGGAGGTTCGCGCCATGCGGTGCAGGATCTCCGACGTGTCGTCGGTGGAGCCGTCGTCGACGAAGAGGAGTCGCACCTTCCCGGTGGCGACGATCTCCCCGAAGGCGCGCTCGTCGATCCGGTGTGCCTCGTTGAAGCACGGGACGACGATGACCGCCGCGTCGCGATCGGTCGTCACGGGCCCGCCTGCGACGCCCGTCGACAGAATGCCCACGTGGTCAGGCCGGGCAGCGGAGGCATGCTCCGCGTGGCCAGGGCGAGGGACATCCGGGCCTCGGCGTCGAGGGCCATGGTCAGGGCCTTGGTCAGCCGTTCTCCGCCCTGCCACGCACCGATCCCGCTCGGGACGGTGGTCGGAGGCCGGTACCGCTCTCGTAACGCCTGCGCGCCCCGGAGGGGAAGCAAGCCGTGGAACAGGCCGCCGCGGGCCCTCACATCCAGGCCGGCGGACTCGAGCACGGTGCGGATGGCTCCTGGTGAGTACCGACGGAAGTGCCGTAGGGCCCGGTCGTGCGAACTGAACAGGGACTGGTAGGCGGGGACACTGACGAGCACCCAGCCGTCGGCGGCCAGCGACCCGTCGACCACATCACGCACGAATCCGACGTCGTCCTCGACGTGCTCGATCACGTCGAGCATGAGGATCCCTCCGAAAACACCGGGGGGCCGGGTCGGGCTGAACTCGATGCCGGGGAGCTCGTCGGCCCACCCGGGGATGTCTGTCGGGGAGTAGTGGGTGTCCCAGCACGCCAGACGTGTCGAGGGCGGCAGCTCGGCCAGCAACTGCTGGGCGAACCAGGCGTCGCCGGCACCGACGTCGAGACAGCCCTCGGAGACGCCGGGGAGGCCGAGCCGTTGGATCAGGCTGACGAAGAACCGGGCGCGCGCAACCTCCCAGGGGTGACGGCGCACAACGCTTCCGGGCCGCTCGATCAGGTCCATCGACGGCGTCTCCCCTGTCCCTGGGCTGCTACGAACGGCTCCACAATTCTACCGGTCACTCTGTGTTACCGGTCTCTGCCGGGTTACCGGTCTCTGCCGGGCTCCCCGGCTCAGCCCCATGCGGGGCCCCGGGCGGCTGTGCCCACGGGGGCGGGTGCCAGGCGAGCTCGGTGGCCGGCCCCACGGTTTCGAGCTCGGCGGCGACGGCGGCGGGCTCGGGGGGAGATCCGGTGGCACGAAGGCGGAGCTCGGGCCCATGACCGCTTCGAGGGCGTCGTAGAGAGTCAGTGACGTCGCGCTCGCTGCGACCAGGTCGGCACGGGTGTGCGCGCTGTGGCGCAGTTCGGGGTCGACGAATTGCTGCGCCGCGCCGGCCCCTTCGTGCGGGGCGAGGCGCATGCCGAGATGGGACAGGAACTCTCTCGTCTGCGCCGACCATGCCGCGGCGTCGTGCACGAGGTCGTCGTAGCGGGTGACGAGGACGGGCATCCCCGCGCTGTGGAGGAGGATGAGCCGGTTGTAACGCTCCCACAACGCCACCCCGAAGCTCACGGGAACACCGTGGCGGCTCCGCATCGACCGGGCCACCTCGAGGGGATTGCGCACGACGACCACGGCGGCCAGGCGCGGGCCCAGGACCCGGCGCCAGTACGGGAGCAATACTGACGTGCGCGGGTCTTTCCATACCCAGGGCACCGAACGGTGGACGCGCCGGAAGGCGCGGCGAGCCTGGGCACGTGTCGTGGTGATGTGCGCCGCCACGGCGTCGTACTCCTCCCCGGCCGGGGGTGGGTACCACCACGTCCGGCCCATCTGGGTGAGAAGCGCATTGTTGAGATGCATGAGCGAGCGGCTCTCGAAGTGGCCACTGGGGTTCCATGGCCCGCGCACCATCTCACCGGGTGCGCAGGTGGCGGGGCCAAGGACGTTGACGAGCCGCGTCGCCGCCGAGGTACCGCTGCGGTGCATCCCGAGCACGAGGACGCCGCGCGGTGACGAGCCCAGCCACGAGGCGGGCCGGAGGAGTCGGGTCGCCACCGCACCGGGCGCCGACGCGCTCACGCGAATCCTGGGCGCAGGGGATGGCCGGCGCGTGCCCGCAGGGCCCACGGCCCGCGGTACGCGACGAGCAGGGGATGCACCCAGCGCGGCTCGCGCCACGACGGTGGCCGGAAGTCGACGCTGCGTCGAGGCAACGCCGCCAACGTGTCGACGGTCGAAGACGTGAGCCGTCGGACGAGCGGCGGTGTCGTGTCGCCGTGTACCAGGTCACCTTGCATCGACGCCGCCGCGGTTTCGGGGTCGCCGCCGAGGTCGACGCCCAGAGCTCTGAGGTCGGCGGCGAGCGCCTCGACAGATGCCTGAGGAGAGCGCACCAGGTCCTCGAATTGCAGGCACACCACCGGGAGGCCGACCGACGCCGCCACTGCGGCTCGGACGTAGTGATGCCACAACCCCACCGCGTAGAGGCTCGGGATCCCGTCCCGGCGCTTGATGGACCGCACCACCGACCCGGGATCTCGCGACACAAGCACCACTGTGGCGTCGGTACCGAGCACCCGTCGCCACAGGGGGAACGTCAAGCACGTGCGGGGGTCCTTCCACACCCAGGGGCTCGTGCGGTAGACGTGGCCGAACGTCTCGGTGAGCTCGGGGATCAGCCGTGAGGCACGCTCGGAGTGCTCCCACCCCGGAGCCGTCCACGGCGGGAAGTCCCACGAACGCCCGAAGGCGGCCAGGATCCGGTCGTTGCACGCCACCAGGGCCTTGCTCTCCCAATGCCCGGCGGGGTTGTCGTACTCGGTGAGAAGGTCCTCCTCGGGCCCGAGGTCGGCTCCGAGCAGGTTCAGGATCCTGGTCACCGCCGACGTACCGCTGCGGTGCATCCCGAGCACGACGACACCGGGCACGGGTTATCGGGCCCGTCTGTCGGAGCCGACCCGAGACTGCCGCTCCCCCTTGCCCGCAACGGTGTCACGGGGGGTGAGCCAGGGCTTGAGGTCGCGGTCGAGGAGCGTTTCGAGGCGGCGGATGTCGGGTGCGAGCTCATCGGCGAGTCGCGTGCGGCAATTCGGCGGCCATGGGAGGTCGCGCCATGCCGCGCGTATTGAGCACGTGCAGCCGCCGGCGCAGCGCGGCGCGGGCGTGCTCGTCGGGGACGGCGAGGCGCCCCACCCGACGCAGTCCCGGCGGGGCGTGACGAAGGAGGTCGCGGACTCGAGTGCTTCGGACGACCTTGTTGGCGTTCACCACCTCGAATTCGGGTCGGTGGTCGGGATCGACCCCGAGGAAGTCGAGGACCCGGCGGTACGTAGCTGCGGGGTCAGCGACGAGTTCGTCGTAGAGCACGACGCACACCTGTCCGGGTCCGAACACCGTGAGGTAGCGCTCGACCTGCTGCGCGTACCGGGCGATGTCGCGGTAGAGGAGCCCGAACACCTTCTGACACCCCGCCGGGACCCGCACCCCACGGCGGCGGTCGTCCTCGGCTGCGATGGCCTCCCCGAAGCTCGCGATGTCCTCCTCGCCTTGGAAGAGCATCTCACTGTGCTGTGAGTGCATCTGGTCGATGGGGTTGCGCAGCAGGGCGATGACCCGGCTCCCGGGCTCATAGGCGTGGATCTCGAGGGCCGCTCGCGAGGAGTACAGGTAGAACACCGAGCGGTCGGTCCGGTACCGCGCCTCCCCGTGACGAGAGAACCACTCCAGATAGGTGTCGTACCCGATACGCCACCGGCCTCCCTTGGTGGTACGGAATTCCAAGTCGCTTCCGAAGTAACTGAGCTCCTTGCCGGCTACGAACACCTCGGGGTGCGTGGCGAGATAACTGGCCAGGGCCGTCGTGCCCGACTTGGGCGCGCCCACGATGAAAAGGTTGGGGCTCGGTCGCTCCTCGTCCTGCGCACGGCGCGGCGCCAGGTTCGGGCTGTCGTCGTCGGGCATCGCTCAGCGAGCGTCGGGGATGCGGCGAGGTTGTTCCTGCATCGGCTCGACCGGAAAGCGCACACCGAGCCGGCCCATGGCGCCGTCGGAAAGGCCGAGGAGGATGGTACGCAGGCACGCCAGCCGTCGTCCCCGTTCCCGGACGACGGCTCGGGCCACCAGCTTGGACACGTTGCGCGGATACCACCCCACCCGATGCATGACGTGGAGGTGGAGATAGAGCATGTTCCTCGACTCGTAGTAGTACTTCCACAGCGGCACCCGGGCCGCCTGGCGCACGGCGTCGTGCTGGACCACCGCCCCGTCCACGAGTCGCCGGGGGTAGCCGGCCTGGGGGATGCGCCAATGGCAGTACTCGTTGTCCTCGGCCCACCAGAAAAATTCCGCCCGAGGCACGCCCACCTGCTCCACGATGTGGTGCGACACGATGAAGCCACACCACGACCCCCACTCCCCCACGGTCCCGTCGGGCTGCATGGACCGCGGGAAACAAAATGCGGCCTTGGGGTCGGGCGCAGCAGCGCCGAGGAGCGTCTCGAGACATTCCGGGTCGGGCACGATGTCGTCGTCGAGAACCCAGGCGAAATCGCCCGAGCCCGCCAACAGCTCCTCGAAGGCGAGCGCCCACCCTCCGGCGGGGCCGAGGTTGGTGTCCGACCGCACCACCGAGACCGGGATGGCGGTGCCGAGGTCCTGGACGCGTACCGCGGGCTCGCTGGCGTTGTCCACCACGATGACCGAGCCGGGTCGAACGGACTGAGCCGCGATGGCCTCGAGACACCTGGCCAGAGCCGAAGGCGCATTGTGGGAAAGGACGAGCGCCACCACGCCGGGGCCGAGCTCCCCGGGCGTCGGGATGCCTCTGTCGTCTGGCTGGGACGCCGCCATGGCAGGGCCCGTGTCGAGCTCGATGACACTCGACGCGACATCGTCGTCGGTCGGCATGGCCCGCTCCCCCACCTCGCGCAGGTAACGGGGATCGACGCCGAGACGGCCCCGGGCCCCGTCCAGCAGGCCGCGTACCGTCGCCAACCGCTCGGCGCTGCTGTGCGCGAGCTGGAGTCGGCGGGCCGAATACAGCAGGTGCCACGCGAACCAGCTGCGACGACCATGACGCCGCGTCAGGACGAAATAGTTGCGCGCCAGGTAGTACGCACGCCACGGCTCGTCGGCGTCGATCGGCCGGTGGTCGCGCAGAGCATCGTCGCGGCCTGCCGATGTCTGGCGATGGGCGACGCGGCGGGCGCAGATCACATCGACGAGCACCGACAGCCCCGCGGCTCGCACCCGACAATAGAAGTCGAAGTCCTCGAATCCGAAGAACAGCTCGGCGTCCGGGAGCACCCCGGCGTCCATGACGGCACGCGACACCAATGTGGCCCCCCACGTCGACACGTCGACAGGGGCGAGCTCTCCGGGCAGGCCGCGACGAGGCACGACGTTCACCGTGTGGCCCGAACGAGGTACGAAGACCCGGCCGAAGGCGACCACGGCTCCAACAGCTTCGTGGCCGCTGGACTCGACCCGCTCGACCAGACCGGCGACACGCGGTGTGGGGAGGTGCAGCAGAACCATGTCGTCCTCGCACAGGTACGCCCACCGCGTCCGCGGGTCGGCGAAGGCCTCGAGCAGTCCGTGGCGGAACCCGCCGGCGGGCCCGACGTTCGAGGGCAGCCGCACCATGCGAACGGCCTTTTCGAGCTCGGGGTCGTCGAGCCCACCCTCGCCGTTCACGACGACGACGATCCGGTCCGGAGAGAACCCCTCGACGTCGAGAAGCGCCCGCACCGTGGCGCCGGCGAGACGGGGGCGGAGGTGCGTGACGACGACGGCGGTGACGCCGTCGAGACCGGGGACGGCGGAGTGGCTCAGGACAACTCCCAGTCAGCGGGCACATACACCGGGGACAGGACCATGACGCCCGACGGGGCCTTGATGGGGATGGGGCCGAAGGCCTCGAACGAAGTCAGGGGCTGCCACGGCAGGTTGGCGGTGGGCCCACTTCCCTTCGGCGCACGCATCGCCCCCCACAGCGAGTACCGCCCCTTGGGCAAGGGCAGGCTGTGCATCCGGCAGCGCAGCTCGAACTGGCCCTCGGGGAACGAACTGGCGTAGCGCAGGACGAACACCGGCATGGCCGTGCCCTGGGAGACCCCGATATGGAACGCACCGAACATGGCCTGTTCGGACTCGGCCACGATGCGGAGGTTCACCTCCTCGCCGGACAGGACCTGTCCGCCGTCGGGCCCGGTCACCTCCACCTTGAGGACACGGACTCCGGTGTCGTGAGACACCGTCATCGACGCCTGTTCCTCGACCGAGGCGCGGTACAGGTTCACCACGTCCCGGGCCGGCCCGTCGGCGCGCACGTAACTGTCGGCGAGCCACATGGCCCGGTCACATACCGCTTCAACCGTCGGGAGATCGTGGGACACGTAGAAGAGGGTCGTTCCGTTGGCCACGACCTGGCTGATGCGTTCCAGGCACTTCTGCTGGAAGCGGGCGTCGCCGACGGCGAGCACCTCGTCCACGAGCAGGATGTCGGGCTCGAGGAAGGCGGCGATGGCGAATCCGAGCCTGATGGCCATGCCCGTCGAATAGAACTTCACCTGGCGATCGATGGCGTCACCGATCTCGGCGAAGTCCACGATGTCGTCGAACCGGGCCGAGATCTCGGCGCGCGAGAGGCCCAGGATGTTCCCGTACAGGTAGACGTTCTGGCGCCCGGAAAGGTCGGGGTGGATTCCACTGCGGACCTCGAGAAGGGCGCCGATGCGTCCCGTCGAGGTCAACGTGCCTGCCGACGGGAACGTGGTCTGGCAGATCATCTTGAGCAGCGTCGACTTGCCCGAGCCGTTGACCCCGATGATCCCGTAGGTCTTGCCCGGCTCGACGTGGATGTTGACGTCGCGCAGCACCCATCGGTACGGGCGGCGGTACCCCTTCAGCCACCGCCCCAGGAGGACGACCTGGTCCTGGAACATGGGCAGGGTCCTGTCGGCGCGGAATCGTTTCCACACCCCTTCGGCGTGGACCGTGCCCTTAGGTGAGGTCGGCAAAGTTCACCTCGAGCTTCTTGAAGACGACGAACCCGACGACGAGGTAGACGAGCGACCCACACAGACCCAGGATCAGTGTCGACCACTGGGGCCCGAAGCCGAGCAGCACTGACGATCGCACGTTGTCGACGATCGGGGCCATGGGATTCACGAAGCAGTACACGTCGCGCAGCCAGCCGTGTCCCAGGATAAAACGGGCATTGGGCACGAGGTGCTTGTGCGCCTCCTGGTTCAGTGGCTCGAGCACGGTGATGAGCATGACCAGCGGCATCACGATCGGGATGATCTGCTGGAGGTCTCGCATCTGGACGATGACCGACGAGACGAGCAGGACGAGCCCGATCATGAACGGGATCTCGACGGCCACGTACAGCGGCGCCCACAGCGAGGTCAGCTTCGGGGCGAAGCCATGGACGGCGAAGAGAATGGCCAACGGCACCGTGGCCATGAGTGACGTGAAGGCCGACCCCAGGATCTGCGACAGGGGGAAGCACTCCCGGGGGAAATGGCTCTTGGCCATGAGGGCCTTGTTGGCCACGAGCGAGTTCGATCCCCCGCCGATGGCCCCTCCGAACAGGCCGAAGGTGATGAGCCCCACGTACATCGTGAGGATGGTCGGGACGTCGCCCCCGATCGAGAAGCTCTTCACGTTCTTGGCCAGAATGAACAGGAGGACCAAGCTGATGAGGGGGGTGAGCAGGGCCCAGGCGATACCGAGGACGGCTTGCTTGTACTGGGCGCGGATGTCGCGCTCGGCCAGGGTGAAGATCACCTCGCCGCGGCGAAAGAGTTCCCGGGCAGAACGCAGGAGGTCGGGTTTGTGCTGGTACAGCGACTCCTCCGACGGCTCGTCCGGGACGAGAGACACGTCGAAGACCTTCAGGGCGCCTTCCTCTTCGGAAAGCGGATCCGCTATGGCTGACATCGCGATTCCCCCCGGTTCCCGCTCCACTGCTCCGCCAACCCGTCGACCCAGCCTACTGCGCACCGTGCCCGGATAGCGACAGATCGGCGCAACTCACCGGTACCATCGGCCCGTGCGAGCAGGGGAAATGCCCGTCTCCGGGGACGACGGACCCCGGCCCCGGGTGCTTTTGCTCATCAAGGGCCTGGGCCTGGGGGGCGCCGAGCGTCTCCTCGTGGACGTGGTCGGCGCCCGGGACCGCCAACGGTTCGACTACGAGGTCGCATACGTGCTGTCGGACCAGGACGCGCTCGTCCCCACCATGGAGGCCGCCGGGGTGCCGGTCCACGGGCTGGGAGCCTCGGCGAGCGCCGATCTCCGGTGGACGACGGCCCTTCGCCGCCTGCTCGTGCAGAGCCGTTTCGACATCTTGCACTGCCACCTGCCCTACACCGCCGCCTTCGGACGCCTCGTCGCGCTCACGGTGCCGCGGTCGCGTCGGCCCGCGGTGGTGTACACCGAGCACAGTTTGTGGAACAAGGCAGCGGTGGTGACCAAGGCGCTCAACCGGTCGACCGTCGCCGTCGACAGTGCCCTCATCGTGGTGTCGGTGGCGGCGCGCGACGCACTCCCCCGGGCCCTGCGCTCCCGGGCGCGCGTCGTGGTGCACGGGGTGGACCGCACCCGATTCGCCCTCTCGCCTGATCAACGCGACCTTCTCCGCCGCGACGCCCGCCTCGAGCTCGGGATCGCCGACGACGAAGTCCTGGCGCTCACGGTGGCCAACCTCCGCAGCGAGAAGGGATACGACGTCCTCCTCGAGACGGCTCGTCTGTGCGTGGCGGCGGGCGCGCCGGTGCGATTCGCGTCGGTGGGACGCGGCCCCCTCGAGCCCGAGCTGGCGGCCTCGGCGCAAGCCGCCGGCCTGGGCGGGAATTTCGTCTTCCTGGGCACGCGCACCGACACCCCCCGCCTCATGGCGGGAGCGGATGTCTTCGTCCTCCCCTCACATCAAGAAGGGCTTCCCGTGGCGCTCATGGAAGCCATGAGCGTGGGACTGCCGGTCGTGGCCACGATCGTGGGCGGTGTGCCCGACGTCGTCAGCGACGATGTCGAGGGTCTCCTGGTGCCCCCCGGTCGCCCCGATCTGTTGGCCGAAGCACTCCGTCGGGTGGCTGGCGACGCGTCGACACGAGCTCGTCTGGGCGCGGCCGCCTCGAAGCGCAGCGAGGTGTTCGAAGTCCGGGTGGCGGCACGGGCCATCGAATCGGTCTATGCCGAGGTGCTCGCAGCGAGGTCGTCGCGATGAACGCGACGGACCGACACGACGCGCCGGCATCCGAAGAGGACATCCCGCTCGTCCTGCACGTCATCCCGACCGCTACGGCCCGGGGAGCCCAACGCGAGGCGCGTGCCCTCGCCACCAGGCTCGACATGCCCGGCGTGCGTCACCACCGGCTCATGAGCCTCTTCGCCGGTCCGGAGCAGGTGCCGGTCGACCTCGACCTCGGCTACCCCGGCGGCGACCGGCCCGCCCAGGGCTTCGATCCCCGCGTGGTCGTGCGCCTCGGCGCGGCGTTGCGACACGCCCGGCCCGTGGTCGTGGTCGCTCACGGCGGTGACCCCCTCAAGTACCTGGTCCCCGCCATGGCCGGCACACGAACGCCCCTTGCGTACTACGCCACGGGCACCTTCGAGCATGCCTCCAGCCCGGGACGGGTGGCACTGTGGCGGATGCTGGTCCGTCGTGCCGCGGTGGTGGCGGCTGAAGGCGACGAGGTGCTCGACCAGTGCCGGCGCCTGTTCCGGGTTCCCGAGGCGCGTTCGCTGCTCGCCCCAAATGGACGTGATCCCGAGGAATTCCACCCCGCGCCCGGCGAGGCCGGCTCGGACCGGCGCGAAAGAGTGGCTCCTGTGCTCGCCTTCGTGGGCGGCGCTCACCACGGGAAAGCGGCCGGATCGATTCGTCGAGGTGGTCGCCGCCTTACGCCGCCGCGGTCTCGACGTGCGCGCCGTGTTGTGTGGCGACGGGCCCCTGGCAGATGCGGTGTCGGGGCCGGCTGCGGCGGCAGGCGTGGACATGCTGGGGTCGCGCTCCGACGTCGCCGAGGTCCTGCGGGGAGCCGACGCCTTCGTGTTCCCGAGCCTCCCCACCGGCGAGGGCATGCCGGGAGTGCTCATCGAGGCGGGCATGAGCGGGCTGCCCGTGGTGGCGACGGCGGTGCCGGGGGTGCGAACCATCGTGGAAGACGGTGTGGGGGGCCTCGTGGTCGACGTCGACGACGTCGACGCCATGGTCGACGCCACGGCGAGACTGATCTCGTCATCGGCGCTGCGCAGCACCATGGGCGAGGCGGCACGGGCGCGCTGTGTCGAGCGTTTCAGCCTCGACGCCGTGGCGGCGTGTTGGCTCTCGTTTCTCGAACCCCTCGTGGCGCGCGGTGTCAGGCGGCGGCGCGGGCGAAGTGGGCCAGGTAGCCGGCGCGGTCCAGTGGCCTGAGCTCCTCGACGACGAGGCCTGTCCCCGCCGCCAGACGGCGGAGGTCTTCGGGCCGATAGCCATGCACATGGACACCTCGGGCGCCATACCGCACGCGACGCAATTCGAGACGGAGTCCCGGTGCCGGGAACGACGCCACCACGTGTGGAGCCGCCCGGCCCATCGCACCCAGGAGCACGGCGGGCTCGTCCACGTAGTCGAACACGCCCAGGGCCACGGCGACGTCGTAGGCGTCTTCCTCGTCGATGGCCTCCCACCCCCGCTCCTCCACGGTCACCAGCTCGGGGTGCCGATTGGCCTCGATCCGGGCGAGCGCCACCATGGCGGGAGCAGGGTCGATCCCGGTCGTGCGCACGCCGTGGGCGGCGAGGGGTGCGAAGAGCGGACCACTCCCGCATCCGACGTCCAGCACGTGAGTCGCGCCGAGCTCGGCCACGATGTCGACGCTGCCTCGCAAGCGGTCGAACAACGGGCCGCGCCCGATCAGGCGCGACAGAGTCTCGCTGCGGTAGAAGGCCGCGAAGCGTGAGGCGCGGTCATGGAAGTAGCCGTCGAATTCAGCGGGTGACATGGTCGCAGGTCTCGCTTCCGAAGCGTTGGGTCAGGCGCCGGGCGATGGGCGCGATGCGGGCCCGGCCGAGGAGCTGGCGGGCCAGCATCGGTGAGCGCACCGCGTCCAGCCCCGGCAACGTGCCGTCGAAGTCATAGGAGTGGTAGTAGAGCACCGCCGGCTGCTGTGCGCTCCGGGTGGCGGCGGCAACCGCGGCGAAGGGCAGCAAGCGTTGGTAGCTGCCCCCGCCGAGCCGCAGCCCCCGCCACGACAGCACCGGCACCTCGGACACCGGTGAGCGGGCGCCGAGCCGGGAGGCATCCGAGACGTACCGGTATCCCGCCTCGGCCAGCTCGTCGCGGTAGCGCGCCAGCCCGCCGTCCGCGGGGACGTCGAAGCGCGGCGAGCGAAACCCGTGGACCGGGACACCGAGGAGGTCCTCGAGCACCTGGCGGCCCCGGCGCAACCACTCCACCAGCCCGCTCGATGGCAGCCGGCCGTGGTCGGGGCCGTGGCTGGCGATCTCGTGGCCGGCCGCCGCGAAGGCGGCCAGGTCATCGCGGACGGCCGACGCGTAGTTACCCACCACGAAGAGCGTGACCTTCGGCTTCGTCGCCTGTGCCTCGAGATGATCGAGCAACGACACGAGCCCGTTGGGCGCGGTGGCGGGGCGCGCCACGTTGTGCCCGAGGGCCGCCATGCCGTCATAGAAGTCCTCGACGTCCACGGTCATGCACACGGCGTTGCTCATGCCGCGCCCTCGAGCTCGGCGTACACCCCGCGTAGCCGGGCGATGACGTCGTCTTCGGAGAACCGCTCCAGCACGCGCGCCTGGCATTGGCGTCCCAGGGCGACGCACCGCTCGGGGTCGCGCAGGAGCCCTTCCACGACGCGGGTGAGCGCGGCGCGGTCGCCCCGGGGAACGAGGAGACCGCTGGCCGAGTCGACGACCTCGCGCACCCCGCGGACGTCATAGGCCACTACGGGCCGGCCCGCGGCGGCGGCTTCCATGGCCACTCGGGGCACACCCTCGCGGTACGAGGGCAGGACCACGACATCGGCGGCGGCCAGATAGGGGCGGATGTCCTCCACGGTCCCCACGAACGTCACGTCGTCGGACGCGGCGGAGATCTCCGCACTCGAGATGGCGTCGCGCTGGTCGTTCTCGACCGGGCCCACGTGGACGAAGTCGGCCTTGCCGTGCAGAGCCCGGGCCAGGCCCAAGAAGTCGAGGCAGCCCTTTTCGCGCACCAGGCGACTCACCATGAGCACCACCGGTAGAGACGAACGAGCCAGAGCCGCGGGCGGGGCCGTGAAGCGATCCAGCATCACACCATTGCCGACGTAGCGGAGCTTGCGCGCCCCGCACACGCGTGCTCGGGGCAATACAACCTCGTCCTCGCGGCTTTGGACGAGCACGAGGTCGGCCCACGCACAGCACCAGCGCTCGAAGATCCATCCCATGACGTTGGCTGCCCTGGTGTTGTCGCGGAAGTAGAGCGCGCCGTGGATGGTGTAGATCGCCGTGGTACCGCTGAGACGCGCCGCGGGAAGCCCCAGGAACGATGCCTTGGGGGTGTGGGTCTGGACGAAATCGAAGCGCTGGCGACGGAAGTACCGCCACAGGGCCACGAATGCAGCGAAGTCCGACAGCGCGAATTCCCGCCGGATGGGCACGACCTCGACGGAGAGGTCAACTGGCGCGTCCTCGAAGGCGTCGCCCGACACGACGCTCCAGGACACCTCGTTGAGGGCCCGCAGCTGGTGTCCCAACAGGAGCCGGGCGGTCATCGACGTGGTGACGACACGGCACCCTCGTCGGACGACCGCATCCCCGGTCCGCTGCTCCACCCGTCCCCCCAACCGGGCGGGCGGGACGTCGGGCCAATCCCGGTCCGCCCGACCCCGACCTGCGCTCGAGTCCACGCCTATCCTACAAGTGTGGGGGTGCGCCAACGATGACCGGCACCTCGGACATATGTGCGGAATAACGGGCTTCTGGGATCGCGCCCCGGCCCGCACCGAGCAATCACGGACGCGGTTGGCGGCCATGTCCGACACCCTGCGCCATCGAGGGCCCGACGATGTGGGGGCCTACGTGGAAGACGACGCCACCGTGGCGCTGGGCACGCGACGGCTCGCCATCGTGGACCTGTCCGAGTACGGGCATCAGCCCATGGCATCCCCCGATGGTCGCTACGTGCTCGCCTTCAACGGCGAGATCTATAACTTCCGCGACCTCCGTCGGGAGCTCGAGGCGGCCGGCATGGGCTTTCGAGGCTCAGGCGACACCGAGGTCCTCGTGGCCGCCATGCAACATTGGGGTCTCGACGAGACCCTGCGCCGCAGCAACGGGATGTTCGGGTTGGCCCTGTGGGACCGGCACGAACGCCGTCTGCATCTGGCCCGCGACCGGTTCGGGGAGAAGCCCCTCTACTACGGCTGGGCCGGCACGGCCTTTCTCTTCGGCTCGGAGCTCAAGGCGCTGCGTGCCCATCCGGCCTTCAACGGCGCCATCGACCGGGACGCGCTGGCGCTGTACTTCCGTCACAACTGCGTGCCCGCCCCGTACTCGGTCTACAAGGGCTTCGCCAAACTCCCCCCAGCGTCGTTCGTCACCATCGACGCGGCGGCGGCACCCGGAGCGTGTCCGGAGCCGGTGTCGTACTGGTCACTCCGAGACACGGCCCAGGCCGGCGTGGCCCACCGGCTGCATTCGTCCTTCGACGACGCCACCGACGAGCTCGATACCACCCTGCGCCAGGCCGTGGCTCTGCGCATGCACTCCGACGTCCCTTTGGGAGCATTCTTGTCGGGAGGGATCGACTCGTCCGTGGTGGTGGCACTCATGCAGGCCCAGCACACCTCGAAGGTCAAGACCTTCACAATCGCATTCGACGACGCCACCTACGACGAAGCCCCCTTTGCACGGAAGGTTGCCGATCACCTCGGGACCGAGCACCACGAGCTCCTCGTCACGGCACGCGACGCGCTCGATGTCATCCCCCGACTCCCCGACATCTACGACGAGCCCTTCGCCGACTCCTCGCAGATCCCGACGGCGGTGCTCGCCCACCTCACGCGGGCCTACGTCACGGTGGCGCTGTCGGGCGACGGAGGGGACGAGCTCTTCGGAGGGTACAACCGCTATGCCTGGGCGGAGCGGTTCTGGCGGCGTGTCGAGCCCCTGCCTCTCCCCTTGCGCCGGGCTGCCGCCTCGGCGTTGGGCGTGGTCCCCCCCGGGTGGTGGGACCGGGCCTTCGCCCGCGCCGGACGCCTCCTCCCCGGTGCGCTCTCGGTTCGGATGCCCGGGACCAAGCTCCAGAAGGTGGCTCAGGTCCTTCCGGCCGCGGACCTCCACCAGACCTACGTGACCCTCGCATCGCACAGCACCGACCCCGGCCGGCTCGTGCTCGGTGCGGTCGAGCCCGCCACCGTGCTCACGCGACCTGACCAATGGCCTGAGTTGGACGACCCGGTCGAGCGCATGATGTACCTGGACACGATGACCTATCTTCCCGACGACATCCTCACCAAGGTCGATCGTGCCACCATGGCATCGAGCCTCGAAGGCCGGATGCCGTTTCTCGACCCCGACGTGGCGGCACTGGCGTGGCGGCTGCCTCCGGACCACAAGATGCGAGGCGGCTCCGGGAAGTGGCTGTTGCGACGACTCCTGCACCGATATGTGCCTCGGGAGCTCGTCGAGCGGCCCAAGGCGGGATTCGGCATTCCGCTCGGAGCTTGGCTGCGGGGGCCGCTCCGGCCGTGGGCCGAGGACCTCCTCGATGCCCGGCGCCTCCACGACGACGGGCTCCTCGCCGCCCCGATGGTGCGCGGGATGTGGGACGAACACCTGTCAGGCCGCCGCGATCGACAGTTCGAATTGTGGGACGTGCTCATGTTCCAGGCCTGGCTCAGAAAACAGAGCCATCCTTAGTCTCTGCCAGGCCTCCGGCGACGATCAGTTCCCGACACCGCGAAGGGCTCAAGGCGATGCCGACGAGGTCGCCGGTGCCGGTGCCTGGGAAGTCAGGAGGGTTGCCGTGGTCGGCGCCAGCTGTCGAGGGGGCGGCGTCACGCCGGGAGGATCCGAAGCCGTCCTTGAGTCGCAGCAATGGCCGTTCCACGATGAAGTAGCTCGCCGATGCGCACGCGGTCGACACGGGAGCACGAGCAGGGTCAACGCCACATAGGTGGGCAGTGAGGTCCAACCCTTGGGGCTGAACCATCCGAAGACCTCGTCGAACCAGGCCTTGTGCCACAGGTAGACGCCATAGGAGACCACCCCGAAGCTGGCCACGGGCCAGGCGGTCAGCAATCGCCGGATGAGGCCGTGATCCTGGGGCCCGAACACCGCCGGGAGGAGCAAGAAGAAGGCGAAGAGGCCGTACAGCTCCTGGGAGACGAGGTACTGCGTCGGTGCCAACGCCGCCGCGATGGGATTGCCGACGCGGGTCACCACCACGAACACGATGGCGGCGCAGGCCCAACTGGCCCAGGGCATGGCTGGGTGTGAGGCCCAGGTCGGCTCGGACCTGTGCTGCGCGTACCACGCGCTCAGGACGGCCAGGAACATGCCCAGCGCGAACAGGTCCAAGAATGACGGGAGCCACGCGATCATGTACGGGACGTGGCTCGTGAAGCAGCTCGGCGCACAGTGGTAGTTGAGGACCCAGTCCTTGAACCCGACCCCGATGGCGACGAGCACGCCCAAGACGACGAGCTCTCGTCTGAGCTGGTTGGCCGGTGACCGTCGTCGCATCCCGATGAGCGCGGCGTAGAGCGGGAGGAACAGGTAGAAGCTCATTTCGGTGCACAACGACCAGGCTTGGGCGATGCCGGAGAAGAAGTGCAGCGGATAGTAGATCTGCGCGAAGCCGTAGTCGACGACGACAGAACGCCATGACGAGCCGATCGTGTCGGCATGCATCGCGTAGGTGACGACCGTGAGGGCGACCCAGTAGGCCGGGACGATCCGCAACAACCTGCGCACCCAGAATTTGGCCGGTGACTGGGCGGGCCGTCCCGAGAAATGGGCGACGACGAAGGGACGATAGAGCAGGAAGCCGGAGATCAAGAAGAAGACCGAGACCCCGAGGTTCAGGCGAACGGTGAACCGCCCCAGGCTCTCCGCCTTGTCGAAGGGCGAACCCGACGCGGTGTGGTACACGAGCACCGAGACCGCGGCGAAAGCGCGCAACCCGTCGAAACATGGGAACTGGCGGGACCGGACGGTCGATCCCGCCGAATGAGGTTCGGGCCGGTTCAGGGCGTTACCGCCGCGCCGGCACCGAGGACGCACCCCAGCGCGTCTGGCGCTCTTTTCGCTTCTGTCGGCCCTGACTGTATTCCCATGGGTAGACGGGGGGCTGGCCACGCGGCGTGAGCGGGATGCACAGGGTAACCAGTAAGAAGGGCAGGAGCAGAACGCGTTCGCGGTCGATGAGCCCCAGGTTGTTCAGCGCGGCGAAGGCGTAGGGGAAGGTGACCGAGTACATCACGCACAGGAGCAAGTACGGCCGGGTGAAACAGGCTCGGCCCAGATGCCAGAACCGGCGGAACGATGTCAGGAACAGGACGATGATCACCGTGTTCTCGAACGCAGCCAGGCGCTGGGCCGACCCGTGGGCGTTGAATGGGAGCGGGTCGAAGAGCACGGTGTAGATGTCCTTCGGATACCCGGACGGTCCGGGGTGGTAGTTCAGGCTGCTCGCCTGTCCGACGTTGTTTCGGGCCAGCTGCTTGAGGTTGAAGACCGGGGCGTGCTTGGCCAGCTGCTGGGAGAGCGAGATGGCGGCTAGCAGCAGTACGGCCTGGAGCGCTATGACCGAGAGGCGCCGCACCAGCCGAAACGACCGTGCCCGGTTGCGGGGGCGGAACACCCCGGCCAGGACGAAGGCGCCCATGAACAGCAACAGCTCCTGAGGGCGCACGTAGACGCCGACGAGGGCTCCGAGCACAAGGAGCACAGCTCCGCCCCGCTGATGCGCCAGGACGCGGGCGGCACCGTAGGCCATCAAGCCGAGCGACAGATACATCATCGTCTCTTTGCTGATGCCCGAGGTCCAGAAGAGAAGTGAGGGCAAGAAGAAGACGGCTAGCGCGTAGCGCCGATGGTCCCCCTCGGGAAACGTGACGACGAACGCCCGGTAGAAGCCCAATGTGGCCAGAAAGGCCAACCAGCTGAAGACGTAGAACAGCGCCAGCTTGTTGATGCCCACAATGGCCATCACCACGCCGGCCGCGATCGACACCGACCCCTGGCCGAGGACGTTCACCGCGGGGTGGAGTCCGGCGTTGGAGAAGTTGAAGCTCCGGTACCTCTTGCCGAGGATGGCGCCCTGATTGATGTACCGGGTGTAGTCGGTGACACCGTGGTAGAGGTGATCTACGACCCAAAGCTGAAGCGAGCTGAACACCAGGTGGGTTACCACAGCGGCCATGAGCAACTGATAGAGGCGGGGGTCTCGTTGGCGCGCCGCCATAGCGCGAGCAATCGGGATGGTGATGAGGACGAGAATGACGGCCACGAACACCGCCACCGCCGGGTTCGAGTGGACTGCCTTCATGCGGGTTGGTCCGTCGCGCCGCGAGCGCGGTTAGAGCCAGAGCCTCGGCGTGGATGCCGACGACGCGGGCTGAGGGGCGTCGTACCCTTCGAGAGCCAGATCTCCGGCATCGGCGCTTGAACCATCGGGGACCTCGACTCGAGAGGCTCTCTCCCGGCTCGGGAGGTTGGTGAACACCACCCCGAGGATCGGAGCCCGGAAGCGGCGAAGCATGTCGCCGGCCTCGCGTCCCTCGTCGGAGCGCGTCACGGCGTATTGCGCCACCACCAGAACCACGTCGACAGCGGGCAACAGGGCAATGGCGTCGTGCGTGCGCAGCAGCGACGGTGCGTCGATCAGCACGGCATCGGCGACGTGCCGGGTCGCCGTGATGATGGCCGGACCGTGAGTCACCACCTGGCCCCGGTTGGCAAGGAGCTGGTCGAAGCGAAGGCGCGATACCCCCTCGACGGGCGACGGGGTGGACAACGGAGCGAGCTCCTCAGGGTCGATCTCCCCGTCGGCCTCGAACTCGGGCATGGGGCTGTGCGAGCCCCGACCGACGCGGAGATCCCCCATACTCACGACCAGGGCTCTCGACCCCGCTTCGGCGTACACGGCGGCGAGGTTGGCGACGACCACAGAGCGCGTGGGTTCGGAGCCTGCCGAAACGACAAGGACGACCTGCCGGCCTGCCTTGCGACCGTTGCCCTCGTGGATCAGATCCCCGCCATTGGCGGGGTCGGAAGGATATCCGGAATGGCTGGTGTGACCGTTCCCGTTGCCATTGCCGTTGCCGTTCTTGTGACCGT
Source organism: uncultured Acidimicrobiales bacterium (assembly GCA_963846125.1). Lineage (GTDB taxonomy): Bacteria > Actinomycetota > Acidimicrobiia > Acidimicrobiales > UBA8190 > Chersky-840. Next base: position 514,305 of record CAWJUR010000003.1, on the reverse strand, counting down.
TCCCATTGCCATTGCCGTTGCCGTTGCCATTGCCGTTCCCGTTCGCCATTGCCGTTGGCATACGCGACGCCGTTGCCGTTCGCGTATCCGTTGCCGTTGGAATAGCCGTTGCCAAGCAGCGCCAGATCTGCGGCCAGGGGCTCGAGCAGCACGGCGGTGTGCAGACGTCGGTATGCCTCCGCCGACGCGGAGTCGGGATCGACGACAACGGCGAGACGCGTATCAATTGCGGTGCGCTGCAGCGACGGTCGTGGCGCTCCTCGGGCGGGAATCTCCGCCACCACGGGGAGGTCGAAGGCCTCCTCGGTGGCACGCACGGTCCGCAAGCTCCGGTCCAGCACCTCGACGAGCAGGATGATTCCGATCGCCACCACCAGCCCAACAGCCAAACCACCCAGGATCCGCGTGGAGCGGTGACTGACGACCGACGCTACGGTCAACCTGCCGACGTAGACGGGCTTCACCTGCGCGGTTCGCAGGATGGCGTAGCCGGGAACCTTCGGTCCGCTGATCTGCAACTGAACCTGTTGCCTGACCTGATCGACCAATTGTCCCGAGAGCACCCGGTGTTGGGTATTGAGCAACGCCAGCTGCGTACTGCCCGAGCTGGCGCCGGCGATCTCCGAGTCGACGACGTTGATCTTCGTCTGCAACGTGGCGACAGCGTTCGCGGTCCGCCGGACGTTCTCGGCGTAACCGGCCTGGGCTTGTTGGTTGATGTAGGTCGCGACGGCGGTGGCTACTGCATTGGCGAGTGCTTGCGCTTGGTTGGCGTTGTACCACGCCACGATGACGCCGAGCGCCTTGATGTGCAGGCCCCGGAACTCCTTCTTGCTGAGTCCCAGCGCGGCGCGTCCGTTCTCGACGCCAACACTGCCGATCAATCTCGACGCCGGAACCCCGACGTGCGCGGTTTTTGCCGCGGTCTGGAGGACGACGGGAAGCTTGAGGTCGAGGAACAGGCGGGCCAGGCTGATGCTGTTCTTGCCGAGCCCGGGGGCGACGATCGTCACGGCCTTGTAGGCGGTGGGCTGGGCGACGCTTTGGGACGCGGGCCGCGTAGGTACCGAGAAGAAGCCGACCAGCGCACCCACGAGTGCCAACAAGACGAGCAGGCGCCAGCCGCGAAGCACTGCCCCCCTGAAGTCCATCGCTGCCATCTTTCCCCGGCCGACCTCGTCCTAGGCCTCTGGGCCGGCAAGACCACATTACCCCTAGTCAGCGCATTCGCGCCCAGGGAAATGAAAAAGGTAAATTCCCTCTGGGGGAATCGTCAATCCTGACGATGCCGAGCGCCAAGAGGGTCTCATAACGTGCTCGGAGGGGCCACCGAAGCGCGGCTCGCGCCTGGCGCTACGGTTGTGAGCCAGGGGGGCAGATCGTATGGCGATGGCGGTTCGGCGGGAGCGGTTCGACTCGGAAAAGAGCAAAGGCCTTCGCCGGCCGGCTCTGCGTGGCGACCGCCTGGCTTCCCGAGCCTCCCACGTCAGAGCACGTGTCGTCTTCACCCTCCTCGATGTCATCGCCGTTTCCGCAGCGTACGGCGCCTCCGAAGTGGCCTATTTCCGCGATCGCGCCCCGGCCATCTATTGGCAGCACTTCAGCATGTTCCTCATCCTGGCGCTGACCGTCCACCTCGTCGCCAACTGGGCATTCGGCCTCTACGGCCGCATCTGGCGCTACGCCGGCATCGAAGAGGCCCGCCAGGTCCTGCTGTCGGCGGTGACTTCGCTCGTGATCCTGACCGCGCTGCGCCCCCTTTGGCACTACATCGGCCTGGAGCGGGTGCCCTTGCGGGTCGTCTTCGTCGGGTGCGCCTTCGTGACCATGGCGATGGGCGCCCTGCGGTTCTCCTCGAGACTCTTCGCGTGGCAACGCGGAACGAATCGGGTCGGGCTGCGGGTCGCCATCATCGGGAGCCGCGATGCCGGTGCCGAGGCCATCCGGGAGATGCTGCGCACCCCCGTGGCAGGCTTCGTCCCCGTGGCCGTCTTCGATGACGACGGACGCGGCCACGGACTCTCGCTGATCGGCGTCCCCGTCGTGGGCGGCATCGAGGACATCCCCGCCGCGGCCAACCGCTACACCATCCAGCAGGTGCTGCTGGCCATCCCGAACCCGGAGCCCGAGCTGGTCGAGCGGGCCCTGCGAGCAGCGGAAGCCGCCGGCGTGGCGATGAAGATCCTGCCGTCGGCCCGCGACATGGCCGCGGGGAAAGGGCACACCGCGCCCATCCGCCAAGCTCGCGAGCCGCGCATCGAGGACCTCCTGGGCCGGACGACGGTGAGTACCGACCTCAACACGGTGCGGCGATCGCTGGCCGGGCAACGGGTCCTCATCACCGGGGCGGGCGGGTCGATCGGCTCGGAGATCGCCCGACAGGTGGCCGAGTTCAACCCGTCCCAGCTGCTCCTCCTCGACCACGACGAGACCCACCTCCACGACATCGCCGTCATCCTCCCCGGTTCCTCCGAGCAGCTCCTCGTGGACGTGTCCGACCGCGCCGCGGTGTTCGAGGCGATGCTGCTGCACCGCCCCGACGTGGTGTTCCACGCCGCCGCGCACAAGCACGTGCCCGTCCTCGAGTCCCATCCCGTGGCGGCGGTCAGCGTCAACGTGTACGGGACCGAGAATGTCGTCGAAGCCGCCGCGGCGGCGGGGACGCAGCGGTTCGTGCTCATCTCGAGCGACAAGGCAGTTGCGCCCATCAGCGTGATGGGAGCTTCGAAGCGTGTGGCCGAGGAGGTCGTGCTGGCGCATGCCCCCGCGGGAGCGGCCTACTCAGTGGTCCGGTTCGGCAACGTGCTGGGCAGCCGGGGCAGCGTGATCCCCACCTTCGCCCGGCAGATCGCGGCGGGCGGGCCTATTACGGTCACCGACCCCCGCATGACCCGCTTCTTCATGAGCGTCGAAGAGGCCGTGCAGCTCGTGCTCCAGGCGTCGGTCCTGTCGCGCGGTGGCGAGATCTTCATGCTCGAGATGGGTGAGCCGGTGCGGATCCTCGACCTCGCCCAGCGCATGATCCGCCTCTCCGGCCATGAAGAGGGCACCGAGATCCCCGTCCGCATGATCGGGCGTCGCCCGGGCGAGAAGCTGCACGAGGAGCTCCACAGCCCCGACGAAGAAGTCTTCCCGACCTCCCATCCCTTCATCCGGAGGCTGGTCCCGGTGAGCACTCCCGAAGACGAGTCCGCCGCCGGGGTGGCCGCCTTGCGTGACGCCATGTTCCGACGTGACGCCCCCGCCGTGCGGGACCTCCTGTTCTCCCTGGCCACGCCGGGAACGGTCGTGGCACCCCTGGTGTCGCGCACGTCGGTGGACGCCGACCCTGATCCCGTCTCGGCGTGAGGTCCCGGCGCCGGCCCGTCGCCGGCAGGGAGACATGACCAAGGTGGTGCCGTGACGACCGAGACCGCTCCCGACAAGGTCGTCGTCGTCGGCCAGGGATACGTCGGCCTGGCACTCGCCATGCGCTGCGTCGAGGTGGGTTTCGACGTCATCGGGTTCGACAAGGACGAAGACCGCGTCAAGCGTCTCGCCGCCGGTGACTCCTATGTCGAGGACGTGAGCGACGCCATGTTGAGCGGTGCGCTCGGCACCGGTCGGTACGAGCCCACCCACGACCCCGGCCGCTGCGCCGATTTCGATGTCGCTGTCATCGACGTCCCGACACCGCTGGCGGATGGAAATCCCAACCTGTCCCACGTCGAGGAGGCGGCCCGTATCCTGGCTCGTCACCTGCGAGCCGGGGCCACAGTGGTGCTCGAGTCGACGACCTATCCGGGGACCACCGAGGAGCTCGTAGCACCTCTCCTCGAGGAGGGCTCGGGCTTGGTGGCGGGCCAGGACTTCCACCTCGGGTACAGCCCCGAGCGCATCGACCCGGGGAACCCGGTCTGGAACCTCGTGACCATCCCGAAGGTGGTGTCGGGAATCGACGATGCCTCGCTCCAAGCGGTGAAGGGGTTCTTCGACCGCATCGTGGACCAGACCGTTCCCGTCGGCGACACCAGGGTCGCCGAGCTCACCAAACTCCTCGAGAACACGTTCCGACATGTCAACATCGCGCTCGTGAACGAGATCGCCATGTTCGCGGGAGACCTCGGCATCGACGTGTGGGAGTCGATCGACGCGGCATCGACGAAGCCGTTCGGGTACATGCGCTTCACGCCTGGCCCCGGCGTGGGCGGGCACTGCCTCCCCATCGACCCGAGCTACCTGTCGTGGACCGTGCGCCGCCGGTTGGGCCGGTCGTTCCGATTCGTCGAGCTCGCCAATGACGTCAATGCCAACATGCCCGACTACGTCGTGCGCCGGCTCGTCCATGCCCTGAACCGGATGGGCAAGCCCGTGCAGGGCTCACAGGTCCTGCTCCTCGGGCTCGCGCTATAAGCGCAACACCGCCGACGCCCGCACCTCACCGGGAATGGCCGTCGCCGAGAGCCTTGCCGACCTGGGCGCCGATGTCTCGGTGGCCGACCCGCATCTGCGGGCCGAGAACGTCCCCTTCGTTCTCGTCGACCTCACGGCCGAAACAGTGGCGGCCGCCGACGCCGTGGTGATCGTCACCGACCACGACGGCTTTGACTACGAGCTCGTGCGCGAGCACGCTCGCTTCGTGCTCGACACCCGTAACCGCATCGCCGGGCCCAACGTCGAGCCCCTCTGACCCATGGCACGCAGACGGGCCGCGTCGAGCCCTGGGGCGCCCCGCGTGGGATCGACGGCGCCCAAGCATGTCTTCATCACCGGCGGAGCCGGTTTCATCGGCTCAAACCTGTGCCGGGCGCTGGCCGGCAACCCTGCGTTCGAGCGCATCGTCGTCCTCGATGACCTCTCGACCGGATCCGCCGACAACCTGGCCGGGGTTCAGAAAGTCGAGCTGATCGAAGGCTCGATCCTCGACACCGACGTCCTGCGTGACGCCATGGAGGGCGCCCAGGCCGTGGTCCACCTCGCAGCACGGGCGTCGGTTCCCCGTTCCCTGGCGGATCCGTTCGCCACCCACGAGGTGAACGCCACTGGCACCCTCAGAGTGCTCGAGGCCGCTCGCCAGGCCGGGGGGGCGCATGTGCTCGTGGCGTCGTCCTCCTCGGTGTACGGGGCCAACCGGTCGCTCCCGGCCGGCGAAGACCTCGCCCCCCTCCCGCTCAGTCCCTATGCGGCGAGCAAGCTGGCGGCCGAGGCCTACGCCCTCGCCTACGCGCAGTCGTTCGGGCTCCCTGTGCTCGTGTTCCGCTTTTTCAACGTGTTCGGGCCGCTCCAGAAGGCCGGGCATGTCTACGCGGCTGTGGTCCCGGCCTTCGTCGCCGCCGCCCTCGCCGGCGAGGCACTGCCGGTCCACGGGGACGGGGGCCAGACGCGCGATTTCACCTTCGTCGGAAGCGTCGTGCGCGTCCTCAGCGAGGGGCTCGAGCGCTCGGTGACCGCATCTGGCCCCGTCAACCTCGCCTTCGGCGGAAGGGCTTCGCTCCTCGAGCTCGCCCACAGCCTGGGCGAGGTGGTCGGCCGGCCCTTGACCATGGCCCACGGTCCTGCTCGCGCCGGAGACGTGCGCGACTCCCAGGCCGACCAGCGCCGACTACGGGGGCTGTTCCCCGGCGTCGAGCCCGTGGCGATGATCGATGGGCTCCGGGCCACGGTGGAGTGGTTCCGAGAAGCCCACGCGTCTTCATCGGAGGCGTCCGCGTAAACCGAGGCCCCTGACCCGATGGAGGCACGTCCGAGACGCCGGAGCGTACGATCTGCCATGCCGCGCTACCTGGACCCGAGCCTGAGCTACCTCATCCGGTGAGCTTGCGCCGAAGCCGGCTCGCCTCGCTTCTCCCCGACGTCCTCGGCGTGGCCTGGGTCATGGCCGCGGCGATGGCGGTCCTGGTCCCGGCGCTCGTGCACGGTTCTTCGCTCGGTCCCTTCGACCAGCTGTCGCGCTACGGCCTGTCCACCCGCCCCGGCACGGTCGTCCACTACACGGGCCCGGGCGACCAGATCGAGATGATGATCCCCTGGACCACCCTGGCGTGGACGCAGGTCCATCACGGCCACCTCCCGCTGTGGAACCCCTACAGCGGGCTCGGGATGCCCCTGGTGTTCAACTGGCAGGCGGCCTCGTTCAGCGTCCCGGCGCTCGTCGGGTATCTGTTCCCGGTCCACCTCGCCTACACCGTGGGCCAGATCACCACCCTGTTCATCGCCGGCGGCGGCGTCTACCTCCTGGGCCGGGTCTTGCGCCTGGGCGTGCTCGGCGCCACCACGGCGGCCACGGTCTACGAGCTGAGCGGTCCGTTCATGGGATGGCTGGGCTGGCCCAACGCGTCGGCGATGTCCTGGGCAGGGTGGCTGTTCGCCACCGCCATCCTGATCGTGCGCGGCCGGCACCGGTCCCGCGACATCGCCCTGTTCGCCGTCTTCCTGGCGTGTGCCGTCTATGCGGGACAGCCCGAGACGGTGGTCCTGTTCGGCTTGGCATTGGCGGTGTTCACGGTGGTGTTCTTGGGGCTGCGGGGCCGCCGGGCCCATCCCCGAGCCCCCGTGCTGCGTCCGGTCCTCGACCTCGCCATGGCGGCGGTGTCGGGTGCGGCGTTGTCCGCCCCTCTCGCCCTGCCCGGGCTGCAGCTGGCGTCGACCTCGGTGGTGCGCGTCGTGAGCTCGTACGGCGCGCTCCCCCCACGATCTGCGCAACCTCATCTTCCAGGGATTCGACGGACTGCCTGTGGCCGGCAACCGATGGTTCGGAAACTCGATCTATCCCGAGACCGCCGCGTACATCGGCGTCATCGCCTTGTGCCTGGGCGTTCTGGCGCTTCGCACCCGCTGGCGCCACCCCGCCGTTCCCGCTCTGGCGGTCACCGCAGTTGCCATGGCCGTCGTCTCCTACGCCTCCCCCGTCGTATCGGCCATCAACCAGGTGACGGGCCTGCGCAGCGTGGCGTGGCACCGGGCCGTCCAACCCATGGTCCTCGCCCTGGCCGTGCTGGCCGGCTTCGGCATGGACGCCCTCGTGCAGTCGCACACCGAGCGCCGGACTCGTCGGTGGATGGGGGGAGCGTTCGGCGCCGCGGTGGCGCTCGTGGCGGTGTTGTGGTTGGTGGGCCGGGGACGGCTCCCGTCGGCCGAAGCCGCCATCCGCGCCCGCAGCTTCATCTGGCCCGCCGTCGGTGCCGTAGTCGGTGTGGCCATGGCCGGTGTTTTGGCGATTTCGTCGCGACGGGTTCGAGCCCGACACACGACCGGGCCGCGGCCGACCGACACGGGCCGCGGGGTGGCGCTGATCTTGCTCGCCTTCGAGACGGCTTTCCTGATCTCTGCCGGAGCCCCCCTCGTGTCGTCGAGCCCGCGGTTCCTCACGCCCACGCCCGCCGAGACAGCATTGCGCCAAGCGGTGGGACCGGCCTTGGTCGCCTTCGGCTCGAGCGATTGCCACGTTCCCCCCACATTGGGGATCCACCAGAACGTCAACGTCGTGTACGCCGTTCGTGAGCTCGCCGACTGGGACCCCATGACACCCGAGTCGGTCTTCCGGTCGATGAAAAGGACAACCGGTCACCCTGCCGGGGCCGTCGGCGCCCCCTTGATCCTGTGCCCGGCGATCGACAACGCGACGATCGCCCAGCGCTACGGCGTCGGGTTCATCTTGGAGCACTCCACCCATCCCCGCCCGCCGGGCACGGTCTTCGTCTCCAAGATCGACGGGGAGAAGCTCTACCGGGTCCCCGAAGCATCCTTGGCCACACTGACCCCGCTCGGTGCGCACGGAGCACTGCCTCCGCCCGACGCCAAGGGCTCGTCGGACCCGGTCACGCACGGCGACGCGGCATCGACCACGATCACCGTCGACGCCGCCTCCCCCGCTGTGCTCCGTCTGCACCTGACCGATGTGCCGGGATGGCACGCCAGCATCGACGGTCGAGAGCTTCCCCTGCAGTCCTTCTCGGGGGCCATGCTCGAAGCGATCGTTCCCCGCGGCCGACACACGGTCGAACTGCACTACTGGCCATCGACGTTCACGGTCGGCCTGGTGCTGGCCATCGTGAGCGTCGTCGGACTGGGTGGCGGCGTTCTCCTCGAGACCCGGGCCCGGCGGAGGCGTCCTTAGGAAGTCGCCACTTGGAAGCGCGCCGCGCCGCGCCTCTCTAGCGTCCGAGGAGCCAAGCCGCGCCGCGCGCCGCCAGGTGGCGCCAAGGCTGGGCCGGCCTCGGCGACCCCCCCTGCGGGCTGCGCTCGGCGCGTCCGTCCGGGGGGAGCGGTTCGCGCCGTGTCCACGCCGGCGCGGGAGCGAGGGAGGGCAGCATTCCGTCGGGATGGGCCCTCTCCAGCGTGGCGAAGACCACCATGCCCGTAGGGCGCAACGTCATTCCGGCCCGCTCCCGCAAGGCATCCGCCCCGCCCTGCCACCGTTGACCACCATCGGCGTCGACCCACCCGATGACTCGTTCCATTTCTGCCCCGCTCCCCTCGCCTCACCGCCACCCATAAAACGGCGCGGTGCCGTGCCGTGCACTGGGTATCGGTGGGCAAGTGCGACAGGGCGAGACAACGGGGCCACAACCCTCGCCCCCGCGCTATGCGCCAGCGGCGCGCGTGGCGACGCACGCTCCTCGAGGCGAACGAGCCTAAAAAGGCTTATGGCGACAACGTTTAGGGCAGCTGGAGCCCGGACGCGCTACGGGGGCCGTGTGGCGGCCCCCGTAACGTTCACGATTCTGTTGGCGACGCCGTCATCGAGATCGGCGCCGGTGGTGCAGCGGCGCTAGCGCCCCAGGAGCCACTGGGCGGTGCGCACCGCGTGTCGTGCGGTGGTCTGCGCCAGTTCACGACTCACGGCGGGAACCCGCGAGAACCGGTCACTCATCCCCCGGGTCTGCGTCGCGGTGTACCCCTGCCAGGCAGCGGTGTCGGGCTCCGCCGATACCCCCTGCATTGGCTCTGCTTGTGGCGACTCGGTCATCGTCGTGTCCGGGACGCCCTCGTTGCGAGACTTCCTCCACCCCATCGGGTTGAGATTAGCGAATCGCTCGGTCAGGTTGCCCGTCCGGGCCCGGCGCCAGGTCGCCCCGGTCGTGAGGAAGCCCAGGCGCGAGATGGCCCGCCGGGGCGCGTCCACGAGGACGAGGAGGGCGAAGCCCAGCAGGATCAGGGCACCACCGATCACGCCCAGCATGCCGACGCCCGGCCCGGACCCGGTGAAGGCCAGGGACTTCGAGGCCGCCGTGACCACCTTGGAGCCGCCCCCGCCGCTGGTGGTGGCGGTGGAGCCGGGCTTGGTGGTGGGCGTGGGCGGAGCCGTGGTGGCGGTCGACCCGCCTCCCGCCACGGCGATGACCGGGGCGAGGGGGCTGCCCGTCGGTGCGGTCATCGCCACGCCCGAGGGCGTCACCGAGTTATTGGCATAGGCCGTGCAGGTAAGGGCCAGGGCGTTGCCGGCCACGGTGAGGCTGAGGGCGGCGTTGGAGTCCTCCTGGATGGTGACTTTCCCATTGGGGTCGGTGACGGTGAACCCCGAGATCGTCGCCGGTGTGGAGGGGAGCGACAAGCTCACCCCGGCGGCGGGGACGGGGCTCGGGATGGCCACGCTGAAGCTGAGCGGGCCCTCTGGGGTCGTGGCCGGGGTGGCGCCACTGGCGTCGATCTGGGCCGTGGCCGAGCCGGCCAGGGGTTGCCCGGGCGACACCTCCGAGGCGGCCGTCGCCAGGGCGTTGGGGATGTTCACCACCGTCTGGTACCCGGTGACGCTGAAGGTCTGGCCCTTCGTCGGTGCCGCCGGCGACAGCGTGGCCGAGGTCACGGCGTCGTTGAGGACGATGTTCCCGACGGGAGTCCCCGGGCAGTACAGCTCATAAGGCCCTGTGATCGCCGTGGTGCTGCCCGTCGTGGTGGTGGTCGTCGGTGCCTCGGAGGTGGTTGTCGTTGACTCCTCTGAGGTCGTCGTGGTCGGAGCCTCGGTGGTCGTTGTCGGCGCCTCGGTGGTGGTCGTGGCCCCGGTCGTCGTGGTGGTCGCGCCGGTGGTCGTCGTGGTGGCGCCCGTCGTTGTGGTGGTGGCGCCCGTCGTTGTCGTGGTGCCGCCGGTGGTGGTTGTGGTCGTGGCACCCGTGGTCGTCGTGGTGGCACCCGTCGTTGTGGTGGCACCGCCGGTGGTGGTTGTGGCCCCGGCTGTCGTCGTGGTGCCGCCCGCGATCGTCGTGGTGGGCAGGGTTTCTGAACCGAAGAGGATCACGCCGATGCCGCGGTCACCGGCCTGGTCGCCGATGGCGAGCACGCAGGTGTCGCCGGCCGCCTGCTGGGCGGCCGTCGGCGGGCACGGGAAGTTGGCGGCGTCAGTCACGGCGTTGCCTGTGGTCGAGCAGTTGGCGATGGTCGAGCTGGTAGGGGTGACCTGCGTGCAGACGTCGGGCTGTCCGGTGATAGGCGGCCCCACCGTTCCGGCGGCGCCTGCTCCGGCTTTGAGGACATGGGTCCCGGCGAGCTTGCCCTTGTTGGCACCCGTGCTCGGGACCGTGACGATCGCCAGCGCCGAGCAGCTCACGGGAATGTCGTTGCCGAGGAAGAAGATGACCGGTTGGGAGGGTTCGGAGTTGCACTGCACGATCGACGCCAGGGCGCCCGGGGAGAATCCGGTTCCCGCCACGTTGACGGTCTCGCCTCCGGCCAGGTTGCTGCAGATCGGCATGGCCGGGTTGGTGTTGTCGCACGTCGCCCCGGCTCCCGTGGTGCTCAGACTGAGAGTCGTCGTCGCAGCGGACGCGCTCGTGATGTTGGTGGCCAGGAGCACACCACCACTCACGACGGCCATTATCCCTGCCGCCGCCACCAATCTCGACATTCGCCTGAAGCGATTCACAATCCCCCCCTACAAACGGACCGCTGGGGGCGGAGCCTGGTGGCCCCGCCCCCGCACGGTTCCTGAAACTGCTTTCAACTGCTTTCCAGCTACTGCTTTGTTGCTTGTTGCGTGTGCCTTACAGCGATGCGTTGCTGAGCGCTGGGTCAATCTGCGCAGTCACAAGCGTCGACGAGTTGAACAGGTCGACGCCGACGCTGTTGGTCGTACCCGGGCCGGAGTCATGGCCGAGGCAGGCGAGGACGAACGCCGTCTTGGTGTCGTACGGAGCTGCCTTGACCTGACCGGTGATCCTGAAGCCGACTTCGCCGGTGCATGCACCACCGATGACCTCGGATGCGCCCTTGGTCTTGAACTGCTCAGCGTGACCGCCGATCGTGAAGTTGATGATCTTCAGGGTCTTCTTGAGGGTGCCACCGGCGGCCGTGAATCCTGACTTCGTGTTCGTGAGGTACTTGACACCCGTCGTCTTGTTGTAGCGGGGGTCACTCTTGGCCAACTTGGCGTTCTTGCTTCCCGCGATGCTCAGCCCGGCGTTCGAAGCACTAACCGCACCAGTGCACGTGAAGCTCCCACCCGTGACGGAAGTCGGCGCCGACGTTTTGGCGGATGTTGCAGTACCCGCCTGGGTCAGCCCAGCTCCCCCACCGAAGGTCACGGTGCCGCCGAAGCCACTGCAGGCAATCGGGTTGGGCGGAGCCTTGCCGGCTACCGCGGAGGTGCTCAACGTGGCCATCAGGCCGGTAGGAAGGGCGAGTGCGAGAACGCCCATCAGGATTTTGCGACGCATGTGTTGGTGCTCCTTTTGTTGGATCAGTGTTGGTTTGATCACGGATGAAACAGTTCCTGACACGCATCCCCCCCATCAATCCCGCAGTGCCACTTGCCTTCGTAACCGGGGGGGTGCATCCCGGCACTCAGACCGTGCCCAAGAGCACGAGCAGCGATCACCGCGAGTCGACGACCCCCACCCCCTTCCGTCTTCAAAACGGGCCCCCAGGCATCCCGCGCCCAACCCGCGGCGCGCACGACGGCTGCCTGGAATCCCCCGCAACCGTTGCTGACAGCCACGATACGGAGTGCCGGGGCGGGTCACATCGTCACGATTGACGAAATACCAGGTCTCGGTGCAAGCGATGCGACTCCTGTGACGTGACTCCGTAGTGGCACCGTGACTTGGCGTGGCAACTGCTGAGACACGCCTGAGACGCCTCTGAGATCGCTTCGGAGACATCCTTTGACGACGGACCGAGGAGCAAGTCGCGTCGTACACTGGCGATTCGTGAGGGGGCACCGGGTGCTGAAGCGCGTCGCGTTGACCTTTGTGACCATCGGGGTCCTCCTGCTGTCCTTCGTGGCCTACCAGCTGTGGGGAACCGCCCTCTACGAGCACCACGCCCAGGACCAGCTCCGTCACGAGCTCCAGCAGAAACTGGGCCCGACCACGACGACATCGTCGCTGCCGGTAACACCGGGCACGACCACCCCGGCCACCCCGACCACGTCCACCCCACCGCTCGCCGAGGTCGCTCCCCCCACGCCCGACCCCAAGGTGGGCACGCCCGTCGGCCTTCTGTCGATCCCTCGGATGGGGATGAACGGCGCCGCCATCGTCGAGGGGACCGATGAGAACCAGCTCCAGCAGGGCCCGGGCCACTACCTGGGGACCCCGCTCCCGGGCCAGGCCGGCAACGCGGCGATCGCCGGTCACCGCACCACCTACGGCGCCCCCTTCTACAACCTCAACGAGCTGCAGCCCGGCGACCCGATCACCGTCCAGACGTCCCAGGGGACCTTCACCTACAACGTCGTCACCTCGCACGTCGTGCTCCCTTCGAACACGGCCGTCCTCGACGCCAGCACGACTCCGGAGCTGACCCTGACCACGTGCAATCCCCGCTACAGCGCGGCCCAACGCCTGGTCGTGCTGGCCAAGCTCACCGCCGCCGCCATCACTCCACCGCCGAGCGTGCCCACCACAGCTCCCCCGTCGACCCCGACCACCAGCACGAGCACGACGCGTCCCTCCCCGGCCCCGAACCTGGCCGGTGGGGTCGGCGAGGGCGGAGGAATCGGCGGCGTGAGCACCCGCAGTCAGGTGGAGCTGGCCATTCTGTGGGGCGCGCTGACCCTGGTGGCGGCGGTGGTGGGACTGATCGGCTGGCGACGGGGAGTGCGACCATGGTCATGGGTGGTCCTGGCCATGGGCACCCCACTCACCGTGGCCGGTCTCTTGCTCTGCTACCAACACATCAGCCTCGCACTCCCGCAATCCTTCTGATTGGGGCCGAATCCGGCTGAATCCACCAAAAATTTCGTCAGATTTTGCTCGCAGCGACCAAAACACTTGGCCAACGGCTCCACAAGAGGGTAACTTGAGCCAAGAAGGCCACGCTCCGTGGTGTGGCCCGAGGGGGGTGCGGGGGTTGCCGCAATGGCAAGGTGACGGCGTTCGTTGAACGCTTAGGAGAGGGTGAGCCGGGGGGGCGTCCAGACGCCACGTCGACTACGCCCGACGCACCGCCGTGGCCGCATCATGATCGCCGGGCGGGCGACAAGGACTCGAATGGCCTCCGGACTTCGTTGACCGGAGTCGCCGAGCGCCGTACGTGGGTGGCCGGCTCTGGGTCCAGCGTCATCGCCTGCGTCGACGTGCAGCCCGCCTCCGCGAGCGATGCGCAGCCCGAACGCAACGACCTGCTGTGGCGTCTCGCGCTTCGGCGTATGGAACGCTGCATCCGCCCCGGCGACCAGGTGTGCATGCTGGCCGGTCCACGCGTCGCGGTGGTTCTCGGCAACGGATCCAATCGTGTCGTTCCCAGCGCCATCGGCAAGCGCCTGGCTCGTGCCCTGGGCGACCACCTTGCGGTGGGTGGGACAGGACTCGACCTCCGCGTCGCCATCGGTGTCGGGGCCGGAACCGGTGACGTCGCGCCGGCCACAGTGGCCGCTGCGGCCATGGCGCCGCTGCGCATCATCCGCGGGCGGCCCAGCCCCAACGGTGGCGGTGCCACCTCTCCCTATGTGGCGGTGACCCACGTCCACGATCACCGCGCACTGGCATTCCTGAGCAGCTTTCCCGCCGCCGGGTCGTTGACGGCGACGGGCGGCATGACCACGTCGGTCCGCCCCTCCCGGCGACTCGACTACCGAGTCCTCGTCCCGTTCTCCGAAGATCTCGAGCTCTCGGTTCCTGGCACCGTGACGCCCATCGGCATGCCGCTGCCCATCCCAGGACTGCGCGTCCTGCTCGTCGATCCCGATGCGGACCCCGACCACAGTCCTCGGCCCATGATGGAGGCTGTCGTCACCGTCGCCCGGCGCTGCGGCGCCGAGCCCGTCGTCTCCCCCGCCGTCGACACCGACTCGGTGCTCCTCGACCTCTACCTCTCCAAGCCCGACGTCGTGCTCGTCGTCGTCCAGGCTGAATCCCCCCGCTTCGGCGCCAGTCCCGAGTCGCACTACGGCTGGGACCGTCCGGCTCGCATCACGCGTGCCTTGCGGGAAACCGGCACACCGGTCATCGCCCTCAGCGTCGGGGCCAGCGCGGCGGCATTGGCCGTCTGTGTCGAGCAGGGCGCGGTCGGGCTCTTGCACACGGACCTGCTCTCGCAGGAGCTCGCCCGCCAGACCGCTCGCCGGCTCAATACCAATGGCGGGGGCTCCCAGAACGGTCACGACGATGTCCGAGGACCGGGTCAGCTCCCCGCGCCGTACAACGCGCTCGTGCATCTCACGCCGAGCGAACGTCGGGTCCTCTTCCACATGATGGAGGGGCGATCGGCCGCCGACATCGCCACGACTCTGGTGGTCTCGCTCACGACCGTGCGCTCACACATACGGTCGATCCTGCGCAAGTTGAACGTCAACTCGCAGCTGGCCGCGGTCGCCCTGGCCTTCGGCACCCTTCCTGACCAGGCCTTGGCGGAGTGAACAGGATCACGGTCACCGACGCGTCGACGCGTTCCTTGGCTAAAGTCCAGCCCATGACTCCGATGAAATGGCTCACCGCGGTGCTTGGCGTCCTGGGCCTCCTCGCTCTGGTGGCGGCGATCATGTACTTCACGATCCCCGCCCACTCCTTGCCATCGTTCCTCGGCCCCCTCCACGGGCCCGGCGTCAAGCCGCACGTCCATCGCAAGCGCCGGGGCGAGGCGGCCATCGCCCTCGCCGTGGTGCTGTGGGTCGTCGCCGGCATCGTGTTCTACGTCGGCCGGCGTTCGGCGGCCGGGCCAGCCAGCAGCGCCGCCGGCCGCAGACCTCCCCACGAGCGACCAGCCCGCCACCTAACCGGACAACGTGCTCGAACCCCGCCGCCCGTCGGCCGGGAGTTCGAGTGCAGTCCTCCCCGCGTGATCTGGTTTCGCTTTACTTCGCTCGGACCGCCGCGAACCACGTGTGACGGCGCGTTCGAAGTGGCTCGTAGTCGAATCGGGTTCGGCATGACTGCCATCGACCGCGGAGACGCCGCCTGGCACTGTCGTGGACGCCCGACCGCTCCACCGCCGCGCTGCCCCTGCCCTGGTGAGGGGGTCTGCATCTGCGAAGATGGTCCGTTGGCGCACACGAGCGCCGCCGGCCGGGAAGAGGGGGCCCCTGCGTGCGGTTGCTGGCTCGGACGAAGCGGGGTGAAGTCGGGGACCCCGTGACGGCAGCGACGACGGCAACGCACCGCATCACCTACATGCCGGGCCTCGACGGCGTCCGGGCCTTTGCCGTCCTGGCCGTCATGGCCTACCACGGAGGCCTGACGTTCCTCCCCGCGGGGTTCTTCGGGGTGGACGCCTTCTTCGTGCTGTCGGGCTTTCTCATCACCACCCTCCTCGTCACCGAGTGGGCCGACACCAGTCGCATCGCCCTGCGATCGTTCTGGGCCCGACGAGCCCGCCGCCTCCTGCCCGCCCTGCTCGTGATGCTCCTCTTCGTCGTCCTGTACGCCCGCTTCGTGGCCGCGCCCGGGACGTACCCCAACCTGCGCTGGGACAGCATCGCGGCCCTGTTCTACAGCGCCAACTGGCGATTCATCGTGAGCGGCCAGAACTACTTCGTCCAGACAGGGCCGGTGAGCCCCTTACTGCACACGTGGTCGCTCGCCATCGAGGAGCAGTTCTACATCGTGTGGCCGATCGTCGTCCTCGCCATCATGCGCTTCCGCCACAGTCGTTCAGCCCGCGCCCTCAAGGGCCTGTTCGCCGTGTCGGTGATCGGAGCCATCGCGTCGGGAGTCGAGATGGCCCTGCTCTTCAATCCGGCCTCCGATCCCACTCGGGTCTATTTCGGCACCGACACCCACGCCCAGTGCCTCTTGGTGGGAGCCGCGCTTGCCACCGGTATCGCGTTGTGGCGCCGCGGCCAGACGCCATCGATCTCGGCCCGCGCCAAGACATTGCTGTCGGGAGCGGGCCTCGTCGGCGCCGGTGTGTGCGCCTGGGCGTGGTCGCAATGGCAGTACGGCCAGACGCGTGGTGTTCCGGGGGGGATTTCTCGTCGTGGCCGTGAGTGTGGCGGCGGTGATCCTGAGCGCCGTACTCCATCCCGACGGGAATCGTCTCCCGGGCCCTCTCGTGGGCCCCGCTCCGATTCATCGGGCGGATCTCGTACGGCATGTACCTGTGGCACTTCCCTCTCGACATCGCCCTCACCGGTGCCCGCACCGGACTCGAAGGGACACCGCTGTTCCTGTTCCGCACCCTCGTCACGGTGGCGGTCAGCACTGTGTCGTTCTACGGACTGGAACGACCGATCCGCTCCGGCAGAGCCCTGTCGGCGGCGCGGGCCAGGGTGGTCACCCCCGCGGCTGTCATCGCTACGGCTGCGATCGTCGTGGCGACGACCGTAGCCCCCGCTGCCTCCGGGGCCATCACGCCCCCGGTGACGACCCCGACCACGGTGCCGGGGTCCCCGGCGGTCTCGATTCCCCCCTCACTCGCCAACGCACGGGTGCGAACCGTCATCCTGGGCGACTCCGTGGCCCTCACGCTGGGGGTGGGCTTGCTCGGCGATCAGAGTCGCTGGCATATCGACGAGGTGAACCTCTCCATCCTGGGCTGCGGCGTGGATGAAGGTCGCTACGTCTGGGACGACTATCAGGGCCGACTGCAGAAACTGGCGGTGGCCTATTCCTGCCGCAACAACGCCAGTCACGGGTTCGTCCCGATGACGACGGCGTGGTCCGAATGGATCGACAAGGTGCGACCCAATCTCGTCGTCCTTCTGGCCGGCCGATGGGAGGTGGTGGACCGCACCTACCAAAACCGCCGGACCAATATCTTGCAGCCCGAATTCGACGCGTACACCAAGCAGCAATTGGAGAAGGCCGTCCAGATCGGCACATCCACCGGAGCGCGGATGGTCCTCATGACCTCGCCGTGCTACTCACAAGGCGAACAGCTCGACGGCTCCCCTTGGCCTCAGGACGACATCCGGCGGGTCCAGCGGTACAACAGCCTCGTCAGACAGGTCGCTGCTGAATTCCCTTCGAAGGTGACCCTGCAAGACCTCTATGCAATGACATGCCCCGTCGGCAAATTCGTGCCCACCCTCGACGGCGTGCCGCTCCGGGACCCGGACGGGATTCATTTCAGCATTGCTGCCGGAACCGGTGCGGCACTGCTCGCTCCCCAGATCCTCCCCTTGTGGGAACAACTCGGCCACGAACAAGAAGCCGCCGGTGGCAAGCTCCCCACCGGCTCGGCCCCCACGACGGCCAACCTCCCGCCCGCGTAGTCCTCCCGTCACCACCGATCGGTCATGGCCTCCGAGGCGGCGGACGAGGCACAGACCTCGGTCGCACCGCCGGGGGACGGTGTGTCGAGAGGAACGTCCGCGGCGGCGTCTTCCAAGCCGGTGTCCGGTTCCACAAGGGCCGGCTCCGGGCCTGGGGTGCCCGTGCTGCCCGCACCACCGGCGCCGCCGGCGCCGGCCGGGCAGCCCCTGGGACCGGGGGCTGGGTCCGGGGACGCGCCCTCGGGCGGGGGTTGGAAGGACGGACGAAACGCAGGTGACGGCGATACCGAGAGCGCCGGCCCCATTCCCACAGCACCAGGCCCACGAGCAGTGCCAGCAGCGCTAGTCCCGGTCTGGTGGTGAAGGCCCAGACGGCACCACCCGCCACCAGTACGAGCACGAGAGCAATGCGTCCACCAGGACCTTCCATCGCCATCCCCCTCGACTCGGCCGGCGCCGTCTCTCGACTCTGTGGATTATTGCTCATGGGCGCTCTCCATGAGCATTGTCCATGGGCTCGTCGAGATCCGACGGGTCAGGTCGTCGAAGGTGGCGATGCGGGAACGGCCCGATCCCGGTCCAGTCGACCGGGATCGAGCCCTCCCTTACTGAAGCTGTGCGATTCCGTACACCGTGTTCGGGTGGTCCACCACGGGGGCGGCGTTCCCGGTCACGGTGAGGGCCCCGAGCATTGTGTTCGACGTGACAGTCGTTCCCCCGGTGTTGTTCTTGATCGCCACCAGCGCGATGGCCTCGTTGTTCTCGAACTTCACGCCTCCGCTGTTGGAGGTGATAGCCACCGCCGCCAACATCTGGGCCTTCTGGAGCGAGACTCCCGCCAAGTTGTTCGTCACCGTGAACAAGCCGGCAATTTCGTCACCGAGGCACGACGACGTCCCGTCACCGAGGACCACCGGATTGGTGGCACCCGACGCATAGAGCGCTTCGATCACCGTCGTGCTGCAGAAGCGGAGGGCAACGCCATTGTTGAAGCTGATGGCACCGATCACGATCGCACCTTCGGCGTCGAGCGAGCCGCCCGGCTGGACGTTGATGGCGCCGATCACGGTACAGCCCGGCGGGATCAGCACCGACTGCCCACTACTGACGACGAGCGAGCCGAAGTAGTTGCACACGATCCTCTGGCTGAAGGTCACCGTGAGGGTGCCGGCAACGAAGTTGAACGTGTAGTTGTGCGCCGCCAAAGTCCCGAGAGAACACGTGATCGGGTACGTGCCGCCCGGACTGGTAGTGGTCGCCGTCGTGGTGCACAGCGCCTGCCCGGTCACACCCGAGGTGGCAAGGGTCTGGCCGTTCACGAAGCCTGTGATCGTGGCGGTGAGCGTCGGGACCGCGGCTCCGAAGGCCTTGGTCACGTTATTGGCCGTCACTGTCAGCGTGGCGGGAGTGACCGTCACCGTGCCCGGGACATAGCTGATGCTGTAGTTCGCGCTCGTGGCCCCGCTACACGTGGACGCATATGACCCGACTGCGCTTGCGGCTGTGGCCACCGTGGAGCAGACCAGGGTGCCGCCCAACACCGTTTTCGTCTGGCCGTTCACGAACCCGCTGTAGGTGGCGGTGATGGCCGGCGGGGACCCGCCGTAGGTCATCGAGCCCGACGAGGCAGTGATCGTGAGCGGTGCCGGGCTGATGGTGACCGACCCCGTCACGTAGCTGATGGTGTAGTTCGAGTCCACGGCTCCCGAGCACGAGCTCGGGTCGTTGCCGACCGGCTGCGACGACGATGCCGTGGTGGAGCACGTCGGCTGGTGCGAGAGCGAGCCAGCGTTGTCCCCGTTCACGAAGCCCGAGTACGTGGGCGTGATCGACGGAGCCGTTCCCCCGTAGGTCATCGTGCCCGACGACGCCCGGATCACGAGCGCCGCGCTCCCGACCACCGTCGTCCCGGGGACGTAGGTGATGGAGTAGTTCGGGTCCGAGGCCTGCGCGCACGAGTCCGGGTAGCTCCCCACGGGGCTCGAGGACGTGGCCGCCGTGGAGCACGTGGGTGCGGTGGTGAGCGACGAGGCGTTGTCCCCGTTCACGAAGCCCGAGTACGACGGCGTGATGGTCGGGACGGCTGAGCCGTAGGTCATCGAGGGCGAGGACGCCGCGATGACCAGGGGCGCCGTCATGACCTGCACGGTGCCATTCACGTAGCTGATGGTGTAGTTGGCGTCGGCCGCCCCCGAGCACGAGCTCGGGTAGGTGCCCACAGGGCTCGAGGACGTGGCCGTCGTCGAGCACGTCGGCGGGCTGCTCAGCGAGCTCGAGCCGTCGCCGTTGACGAAGCCCGAGTACGACGCCGTGATGGCAGGAGGCGAAGCTCCGTAGGTGGCCGACGTCGAGGATGCCGAGATGGACAACGCCGCCGGGCCCACCACGATCGAACCACTCACATAAGTGATCGAGTAGTTCGAGTCGACAGCTCCCGAGCACGACGTCGGGTAGCTACCGACCGGGCTGGCCGAGGTGGCCGTAGTCGAGCAGGTCAAACCCGCCCCCAGGACTGAAGGCGTCTCGCCGTTCTGGAGGCCGGCCACGCTGGCGGTGACCGTCGGTACCGATCCGGCATAGACCATCGAGTCCGACGAGGCCGTCACGGTGATCGACGCCGGGCCCACCTGCACGGATCCGTCCACAGTAATTGAAGCTGTAGTTCGGATCGACAGCCCCCGAACACGTGCTCCCGTAGGTGCCCACGGGGCTGACCGACGTGACCGCCGTCGAGCACGTCGGCGCGGTGGTGAGCGATGTCGCGTCGTCACCGTTCACGAAGCCCGAGTAGGAGGGCTGGATCACCGGTGCCGCTCCGCCGTAGGTGATCGAGGCGGACGAGGCGGTGACCACGAGCGGAGCCGGGCCCACCTGGAGCGATCCGTTGCTGTAGCTGATGGCGTAGTTGGGGTCGACCGCACCCGAGCACATTGTCGGGTAGCTGCCGACGGGACTGGCAGAGGTGGCCGTGGTCGAGCAGGTCGGGGCCGTGGTCAGCGAGGCCACCGAGTCGCCACCCACGAAGCCCGAGTAGGCGGCGGTGATGGCGGGCACGGGGTCTCCGTAGTTGTCGAGGGCCGACGAGGCCGTCACCGACAGGGTGGCCGGGGTGACCTGCACCGAGCCGCCCACGTAGGTGATCACGTAGTTGGCGTCGACCGCGCCCGAGCACGAGCTCGGGTAGCTCCCCACCGGGCTCGACGAGGCCGCCGAAGTGGAACAGGTGGGCGCCGTGGTCAGGGAGGCGGCCGTGTCGCCGTTCACGAAGCCCGAGTACGACGCCGTGATGGTGGGCGCGGTGCCTCCGTATGTCATCGAGGCGGAGGAGGCACTGATCGAGAGCGGTGCCGGACCTGACGTCACGGATCCGGCCACGTAAGTGATCGAGTAGTTGGAAGCCACCGCCCCCGAGCACGAGCTCGGGTAACTGCCGACGGGGCTGGCCGAGGTGGCCGTGGTCGAGCACGTGGGCGCGGTGGTCAGCGATGTCGCATCGTCACCGTTCACGAAGCCCGAGTACGACGCCGTGATGGTGGGCGCGGTGCCTCCGTAAGTCATCGAGCCCGATGAGGCACTGATGACCAGCGCCGCGCTCCCGACCACGACGGCGCCGGGGACGTAGGTGATGGTGTAGTTCGAGCCGGCCGCCCCCGAACAGGTGCTGGCATAGGTGCCGACCGGGCTCGAGGACGTGGCCGAGGTGGTACAAGTCGGTGCCGTGGACAGTGACGTGGAGGTGTCACCGTTCACGAAGCCCGAGTACAGCGGCAAGATGACCGGCGTCGAGCCGCCGTAGGTCATGGACACCGACGACGCCGCGATGGTCAGCGGTGCCGGGTTCACCTGCACCGAGCCGCTCACGTAACTGAAGGTGTAGTTGGCGTCGACCGCGCCCGAGCACGAGCTCGGGTAGCTCCCCACCGGGCTCGACGAGACCGCCGCGGTCGTGCACGTCGGTGGCGTGGTCAGGGATGCAGCCGTGTCACCGTTCACGAAGCCCGAGTACGACGCCGTGATCGAGGGTGCCGACCCCCCATAGGTCATCGAGTCCGACGAGGCGCTCACCGTGACGACGACGGTGGCAACCTGCACGGTGCCTGCGAGGTAGCTGATGATGTAGTTCGGGTCCGTCGCGCCCGAGCACGAGCTCGGGTAGACACCAACCGGGCTCGACGACGTCGCCGTGGTGGAACACGTCGGAGGCGTCGTGAGCGAGGCAGGGGTGTCACCCGCCACCAGGCCCGAGTATGCCGCCGTGATGGCAGGCGGAGACATCCCGTAGGCCACCGTGCCCGACGATGCCGTGATCATCAACGTGGCCGGGTTCACCGTCACGTCACCGGGTGAATACGTGAAGGTGTAGTTGGCGTCAACCGCCCCACCGCAGGCACTGGCGTAGTCGCCGACCGGGCTCGAGGAGTCCGCCCCTGTCGTACACAGCAGGTTGGCTCCGAGCACCGATGGTGTCTCACCGTTCTGCAGACCCGACACGATGGGCGTGATGACCGGGGCGGGATCGCCGTAGGTCATGCTGTTGGACGAGGCCGTGATCGACAGTGCCGCCGGCGTGATGGTGACCGTTCCCGCCACATAGCTGATCGAGTAGTTCCCGTCCGTCGCGCCCGAGCACGAGCTCGGGTAGCTCCCGACCGAACTGGTCGGGGTGGCGGTGGTGGTGCAGGTCAATCCGGCGCCGAGCACCGATACGTTCTCACCGTTCTGCAGCCCCGAGACGTTGGGGCTGATGACCGGGACGGCTCCGCCGTAGGTCATCGAGCCCGACGTCGCCGTGATGGTCAGCGGTGCGGGGATGACGGTGGTGGTACCGCCCACATAAGTGATGGCGTAGTTGCCGTCGACGGCCCCGGAACAGGTCGATGCGTAGGTGCCCACCGAGCTCGACGACGTCGCGAAGGTCGAACAGGTGAGCGCGCCACCCAGGACCGACACGGTCTCACCGTTCTGCAACCCGGTGACGATCGGTGTCACCGTCGGGGGGTTCCCGCCGTAGGCCACCATCCCCGACGATGCCGTGATCGTCAGCGGAGCAGGTGTGACCGCCACCGAACCGTTCTGATAGGTGATCGAGTAATTGGGGTCGAGAGCCCCCGAGCACGACGTGGGGTAGCTGGCGACCGGGCTGGCCGAGGTGGCCGTCGTCGAGCACGTCGGTGCCGTCTGGAGCGAGTTGGCGTTGTCACCGTTCACGAAGCCCGAGTACGAGGGCGTGATGGCGGGCGGACCGTTGCCATAGGTGGTCGAGCCCGACGATGCCGTGACGACGAGCGCGGCGGAACCGATCGCCACGGCACCCGGGGCGTAGCTGAACTGGTAGTTGGGATCGACCGCCCCTGAGCACGTCGACGGGTAGCTCCCCACCGGGCTCGAGGACGTGGCCGTGGTCGAGCAGGTGGGCGTCGTGGTCAGTGAGCCTGATCCGTCCCCGTTCACGAAGCCGGAGTACGACGGGGTGATGGTGGGAGGTGATCCGCCGTAGGTCATGCTCCCCGACGAAGCCGTCACGCTGAGCGGAGCCGTGTTCACCGTGACCGTACCGTTCTGGTACGTGATGGTGTAGTTCGCCGCGGAGGCACCGGAGCACGAGCTGGCGTAGCTGCCGACGGGGCTCGAGGTCGTGGCCGCGGTCGAGCAGCTGGGCGCGGAGCTGAGGTCGGTCGGGTCGTCCCCGTTCACGAAGCCCGCGTACGCGGCGGTGATGGTGGGCGGACCACTGCCGTAGGTGGTCGAGCCCGACGATGCGGTGATGACGAGGGGCGCTTGGTTGACCGTCAGGTTCAACACCGTGGACGTGCTGGGTGCGTAGAGGGTGTCACCGGTGTACGTGCCCGTCAGTGCGTAGGTGCCTGCCGCGAAGGATGTCGAGCACAGCGCCTGCCAGGTTCCACCGACCAGGGTCGGGGACACCGACCCACAGCCGGCGATCGTCACGGACGCGCTGGTGAAGTTGACACTTCCCCCTCCGTCCGAGCGACTGAGAGTGGCCTTGATCGTCACGGTCTGGCCGTAGCTGACCGAAGACGGAGAAGTGGAGAGCGTCGTGGTGGTGGGTGCCGGCGTCGGCGGCGCGATGGCGAAGCTGTGGTCGGCGGAAGACCCTGAGGCCACCGCGTTGGGAGGCTTGGCTACCGGCGTGAGCCCGACCTGGATCGGTGTCGACGAGTCGCTCGTGGTCCCGTTGCCGAGTTCATTGAGGCCGTTGTAGCCCCACGCGTAGAGGTTTCCGTCCGAGCCGATGGCCAGACTGTGGTCCGCCCCTCCCGCGATGGACGTGGCGGTGACGCCGGCCGGCATCGACACCACGACAGGATCCTTCTCGTTCGTGAGGGTGCCATTGCCGAGCTCGCCGTTGGCGTTGTTCCCCCATGCGTACAGCTTCCCGTTGGAGCCGATTGCCATGCTGTGGTACAGGCCGGCGGCGACAGCCGTGGGGGTCACGCCGGCGGGGAGGTTCGACTTCACTCTGGTCGACGCGTTGGTGAGGGCGCCGTTGCCGAGCTGACCGAGTCCGCCATACCCGTAGGCGAAGACGGAACCGGCCGAGATGACCAGGGTGTGATAGCCACCGGCGGCGATGGCCGTGACGGCCGAGACGTTTACCTGGATGGGCGTGTGCTCGTCGACGACCTTGGCGTCTCCGAGCTCACCCATGGCACCGTCGCCCCAGGCGTACACGTTGCCGTTCGAGGCGAGAGCCTCGGTCATGAACTGCCCGGCCGCGACAGCAATCGGCGTTACACCGGCGGGCAGCGTGACCTTCACCGGTGCATGGGCGTCGGTCGTGGTGTTGTTCCCGAGCTGGCCGAAACCGTTGTAACCCCAGTCGTAGACGCTGCCATTCGAGCCCAGCGCGACGCTGTGCGAGTCGCCGGCCGCGACGGCGGTGGCGGTGACGCCCGCCGGCATCGACACGACCACGGGTGTGAGGGAGCTACTGGTGGTCCCGTTGCCGAGCTCTCCGTTGGTGTTGACCCCCCAGGCGTACAGTTTTCCGTCCGAACCGACGGCCAAGCTGTGGTTGGCGCCGGCGGCGGCGGCGGTGGCGGTGACTCCGGCGGGGAGCGACACCTTGACCGGGAGCCCGGAGTTCGTCGTCGTGCCGTTACCGAGCTGGCCGTCGACGTTGTACCCCCACGAGTACAGCTCGGTTGATGCCGCATTGGCGTGCGACACAATTACGAGGTTGACCAATGTCGATGCCGCGAAGATCGACAGCGCGGCCGCGACCGGAAGAACCTTGCGCCGCTGGGCGCCCGTCTCGGACGTCACCGTCGTGGCCGTGCGAACAGTATTCACACGGACGCCAATAAGGCGCGCTACCCGCATCGCGCGCTCCTCTCGTTTTTTAGCTCCCCAAGTGCAAGTGCCTGCCCCACGGCACTTGCACGACCCCGGCTTGCGGTTCTCTCCCGCAAAGGCGATCGGAGCGTATGTTTCGACCCCTGGCGTGTCGTCGTCAAAAGTGACGAATGTTCCTTCGAACTGGAGTCGTTCCTGGCTGCCGTGCCGTCAGACAGTCATGACATCGGTGACCGCCCGTGGTGACAACGCCGCGAACCGCGCCGGAGACGGCACGCCCGCTATGACGGGTCCGATCCACGATACGCGGCCAGGTCGCCGCTCGCCTTGGCGATCGATTCGACCGAAGCCCAGCGTCGGTCCTCGGTCCCAGGCTCAATCCTGGGCTGCGGGCGTCGGCGAGCTCAGAGCTTGACGGGCTTGTGCTGGCTCAGCACACCAGAGGGACTGACGCAGGCGAAGATCTTGAGCTTGCCCTTGACCTTGGGGCTCACCGTGTTGCTCGTGACCTTTCCCAGCACCTCCCACTCGGTGGGGATGCCCTTGCACTTGTCCTTGTGCCCCGTCAACTGCATGGCCGAGTAGCTGAAGGTGGTTGTGCCGGCGGGGCCACCTCGATGCGCCTCGCCGACCGGATCCCACGTGATCGTGAGCGAACCGAAAGCGACGGGCGCGTTCGGGAACGGCTTGTCAATTCCCGTTGTATCTCCACCGGTTATCGCCGGTTGGTTACAGCCTTGGAGGTACCAGCTCCCACCAGCAGTCCCGTGCAATGTCTTGCAGGCCACCGCCTTGGCACCCTTGGCCCATGCCGTCCCCGAGGGCACGACGATGCCCAGCACCAGAGGGACAACCAGCGCAGGAAGTACGAGAAGTCGAGTCGCACGGAGAGAACGCATGCACTTCCCCCTTCGAGAGTCAAAAGGACCGCCGGCGGCAGCATAGGCGCTTTGCCGGATCGTTTCCCGGCAAATGCTCTTGGGCTCCCTGGGCCTGCCCGGCGCACGGCGCGCCACGATACTGACGCGGTGATCCGTTCCCTCTCCACGGTCAATGCGGACGACGTCGATCCTTGTGCGGTCAAGCGTCGTGCGGAAGAAGGGCACTCCCTCCCGTCGCTCGCCGGCGTCTCCACCCGAAGAAGGCAGCGAGTGCCAGGCATGCTGCGCCTCCGGCCGCACACACCAGGCCGACCGTGAAAGTCTCGGGCCAGTAGTGGAGCTCCACGACATGGGAGCCGGGTGGAATGCGAGCTTGCAGCATGATCCCGGAGAATCGTTCCAAGCCGAGGGACTTCCCGTCGATCGATGCGTGCCAACCGGGCACGTCAGTCAGCCTCAGTCGAAGCAGCTGGGGCTCAGCAGATTTGGTCACCATCTTCCACGATCCGGGATCGGGATAGCTGACCGTGACGGGTGTTCCCGGCGCGCTGGGACCGGGCGGTTTGGCTCCGGCCCGAAGTGGCGTCAGCGTCGCGGCGGCGGCGCCAGGAATTCGCAGGAGATCCTCGTCGCCAATCGTCCTGTCGAAGACGGCGCCAGGCAGCCCGTCGCCCCCTTTGGGAACAAGCACGAATTGCACGCCATACAGGCGAGCTTCGTCGACCGTCCGAATGACGGGACAGAACGCACTGACGAGGATTCCCGGCGTCAAATTCAGGACGCGAAAGTAGGCCCGCGGCGTAATGGGGTCGTAGGCGGAAAGCTCGTGCACAGCGAAGGCCGAATTCGTCTCGGGCAGGATCCCCAAAGTGGGGGAAGCTCACACGAATGGGCCCCGAATCCCACGGTCGACGTCCCCACCGCCTTGGCGAGTGCCGCTTCGCCTGGCGTGGACGCCAGGAACGTCGAACTCGAGGACCACAGCGGAGCACCCACACCCACGAGGAATGCGGTCTCCGCCATCAGCAAGACCCACGCCGCCCATCGGCCGGGCCCGCCTCCTCCGGGGGCGACGTTGGTCGGGAGCGTGTGGGTATGGCCCTCCCCCCGGCTCAAAACAGCCACGACCAGCAGACCGAGAACGATCAGGGCCGAAGGCCAGATGAAGCTCTCGGTCCGAAGTCGCGTCGCATGGGGAGAAAGGTGTCCACGACCCACGAACCACAGAGCCGCCACCATGAGGGCTGCCACCGCGAATCCCGAACCGCACCACACGCGGGTCGTCCAGTCTCGTGGTGTCCGAATGATGGCGTCGGTGCCATAGCCCGCCAGAATGGCGAGGACGAACGTGACCACCACCAAGCCCAGATGCCAACGAGCTCGGAACGGCAATTGGTTCATCAGTGATGCCAGGGCCGGGACGAAGACGAGGGCGGCCATGACGATGCCGACGGCCACGAAGGCAATGACTTCGGGTTTGTGCCGGCACACGACCGCACCGGTCAACGCCAGGACGAGAGCGATGACGCCTACGTAGGCAGAGGTGCCGACCCCGAACCAGTGCCCCTGGGCCACTGGTAGCGCGTTGTACCCCTGAAAGATCAGGTTCACGACGTCGTGCGCCGAAAGGGCACCGTTGGCTTTGGCGGCGTGGAAGAAGACTGAGCCCGTCGTGAGGGGGAAGCCCGGCAGGATGAGCGGCGCGGCCAGAGCTCCCCCCGCGAGAGACGCCAACGCAATGTCGCCCACGGGACGCAGGACGGTCGCGAGGCCCCCACCGGATCGAGCTCGCACCACAACCAGCACGAGCACGAACACCAAGAGCCCCGGAGCGAGCAGAACGAGCGCGTCCGGTTGGCCCGCGTAGACCGCACCGGCGGCCGAGAGAGCAAAGCAGACGACGGCGCGGACACGACGCTTGCCCCGTACGATTAACAACGCGGCGGCGAAGAGCCAGCCGGCCCACGCCAGTACCCCGGCGATTGGCCAGCCGAGGAACCCCATGAAGGTCCCGCTCAGCTCGTAGACGACGCCCGCCATCACCGAAGACGTCACTCCCAGGCCCAGGACACGTCCGAGCACGTACGTTCCGGTGCCGGCGAGGACCAGGGTGACAACGACCTGGACGGTGTACGCCAGACGCAACGGTGCGAGATATCCGAGCAACGTTGGAAGGCCGAATGTCGCCGACTGCCAATTGAATGCGAGCGGCATTCCCAATCCGTTGTACGGGTTCCAGAGGGGAAGGTGGCCGTGGTGCACCTGCGTCCACGCCAGTGATGTCCACGGGATCATCTGAGCGATGAGGTCCGTCGTTTGCGAGTTATGGACACTCACGCCCGACCTTTGAGAGACCCCATAGCGCGAAAGGAGGTCGAACGGCCCCAGTGACGCACCGTGGAGCAGGGCCGGCAGCAGGACCGCGAAGGCTGCGGCCACCACGAACAGCAATCCCGCGCAGTCCGGCACCGCCGCCCAGAGCCCGAGGCGATCGGTCGAGGCGCCTGGCACGGCGGCGAGGTCCTCGCGCCCGCTGAGTCGACCTCGCGCTCCCACCACAGTCTGTTGAGCCGTGCCCTTTCGCAGGCTGCCAGTTGCCTCAGACGACGATGACGCGATCAGCCGCCACCGTCAATCTCCCTGACCGGGATCGTGCGACGATCTGTCATCCCGATGATCGATCTCAGCGCGCTCACAGGTTCGCGCTGTTTCTTCACGCTACCTGACCGGCGCCGCCTCGACGGCATCCTTCTCATGCGTTTCGAGCTCGGGACTCTCACTTCGCCTTGAAACGAAAGCGTCGATGGCAACGGCCGCCAGAACGACGACGCCGACTTCGAAAGGGACACGGTAGCGCGTCTGGCCGAACGTGGCCATCGCTGTTGCCACAAGTTCGAGGAGGACCCCGACGAATGGCACCAGGGTGATGTGTCGGCGCCGGAGCGTGATCGCACCGTACACTCCGGCGAGCACCAAAACGTAGTACATCCCGAGGCCGATCTGGGCCAGGATGAGAGGCCGATGATTGATGTTGTTCTCGCGCCTGAGCTGGGACAGCGGCGCAAAGAATCCGAATTCGCGAGCCGCCCGCGCCGCTAGGACGACAGGTAGTCGACCCGCATGTGCCTTGATATATCGCAACGCCACCTGCCGGTCGCGCGCATCTTGCACCGATTCGTCCCCACGGACGCCCTTGATCCGGATGGACGCAATAGAAATCGTCAGAGCCCACATACCTGTGGTACGCGGAAGCGCAATTCGACATTGCGAGCGTCGTGCCGGAGTCGTTCGAGAAATACGTGTGGTCTGTGAAGCGGGACAAGTTGAAGCCCAGCCACGGCGCCATGACCACAGCGGCCGCCACGATCCCGACAAGGCCGCACTCGAGCCGTTTCCGAAGAGTTATTCCTCGGGTCAGGAGACAGAGCGGCACGATAATGACTGGGATCAGCAGGACCTGTTCCGCTCGGGTCAGGGCCGTCAGTCCACAAAGGACGCCCAAGGCGATCGCCTTTAGGACAGTGGGCCTTCGCCACAGCTTGAAAGACACGAGGGTCACGGCGGCGATCAGTAAGAGGACCAGCGTCTCGGAAAGACCCTGCCCGTCGTTGATCCAATAGTTCGGGTAGAGAGCCGCAATAACGGCGGCGATCAGGCCCGCCCTGGACCCTGCAACCTCTCGGGCGGCTAGACCGGTGACGAAAACCGCCCCTGCTCCGATCACGGTCGCTCCCAAGAGCTGCGCAGGGTAACTCTTGAGGCCGATCGTGTCGGCGAACGAGAGCACCAGGACCCACAAAGGAGGATGCAAAGCGCTCGGTACAGCCGCGTGGTGAGTCAGGTACGGAAGTGGGGAGATGAACCACCCGGCACCGTTGGCGATGAAGGCGGCCTGCCAATGGAAGTACCAGGCATCGCCTGTGGGGGTTGTGTGCAGTTCGTGTGTGAGGATCCAGATGACCGGGGGAACAAGCGAACCGATGGATGCGAGCGTGAGCCACCCGTACCACCGTTGTTCTGCCGTCCGAGACATCCTGCGAAGTCTAGATAGGGCGGCAGCACTGTGAGAAATGGAATTCATGACAGCACAGTCCTCCACGTATCGACCACGCGATCCAGTTTCCCTAGCCAGGCCGCTCGGTTCGAGCGGAAACTGCCGCGGCACCCAGAAGTCGCCGTCTTTCGCGTCGAACCACGAGTCACGGCCCAACGGATGTCGTTTCGAGCTGCCGCCGCGTGTCAGGAGAATCTGTTTCGGTTCGAGGCGTAGAGCGGGCGAACCGATGAGTCGACAACACACTCCGATCGACTGGAAAGTTCAGTCAATTGCAGGGCCTCGTCTACGGTCATCCGCTAGGCTCCGAGACCATGCCACGGACACCTGGGCGGCGGTGGTATTGGTGGCTCACGCTCGTATCCCTCGGTTCGCTTGTCCCCCCGGTTCTCTGGATCCTCGTCGATAACCCTCACGCCACACCGACTGGGGATGCGTTCTACTTCCACTGGCAGGCCGCCTTCATCGCCAACGGTGCCGGCTGGTTCATCTCGCCTTCGGCCTACCTCCTTCACCACGCGGCGATCCAAAGCGCGGAACACCCCCCGCTGTGGGTCATGGTGTTGGCGCTGGCGGATGCCGTAGGCGTCAAGAGTTTCCTCTCGCACCTACTCCTTACCTGTCTGGTCGGTGCTGCCGCCGTTTTTGTGACCGGACTGGCGGCGCGCGAAGTAGCGGGGCCAAGAGTCGGACTCATTGCCGCCGCGATAGCGGCGATCTACCCCAACTATTGGATGAACAGCACCACGGGCCTATCGGAGACACTCCTCCTCCTGCTGGTGGCGGCGGTAGTCCTGGAGTCATATCGCTTCTGGCATGGGCCCAACATCGCTCGGGCGGCGATCTTAGGGACCCTGTGTGCGCTCGCGGCCCTGACGAGGTCAGAACAGACACTGCTTGTCGTCGTTGTCCTGATCCCCATTTGCCTCGTTCTGCAGAACGTCACGCTCCGACAGCGGGTTACCTTCGCCGGAGTCGGGGTGACCACGGCAGTGCTCCTCATCGCTCCTTGGGTGGGATTCAATCTGGCCCGTTTTAACCAGCCCGTCCTGATGTCGGACGATCTTGGAGGCACTCTTGCCTTCGCCAACTGCCGAGAGTCGTTCTACGGCCGCGCCATAGGTTTCGGAGACTTTAAGTGTCTCTCGGCCGCCCAGGCGGGAGCATCGGGCGATGAATCACAACAAGATGCTCACCTTCGTCGTTTCGCGTTGCACTACATCAACGCGCATACGGCTCGTCTTCCGGTGGTGATGACTGCGAGAGTCGGCCGCGAGCTCGGGTTCTCTCTTCCGCTGCAGCAGATACGTCTCGACGTTCAGCTCAGCAGTCGACCTTTGTGGCCCTCGTGGGTCGGGCTCTGCATGTATTACTGCCTCCTGGTTGGGGCCGTCTTCGGTGGTGTCTTGTTGCGACGGCGACGAACAACGCTCGTTCCCATGATCGGATTGCTGGTCGAGGTCGTGGCGGCCGCGATGATCACTTTCGGCGCCACCCGCTATCGCGCCCCGCTCGAGGTGGGACTCGTGGTGCTTGCCGCAGTTGCTATTGATGCCATGTGGAAGCGGTGGGCAGGGGCCGCGAGCTCAGGGGTAACTCACCCACGACTTGAATTGATCCTTGCCTTTGTCGCCTCGAACGGTTGAGACCGCAAGGTCAGATCACGAAACGACGGCGCCGTCGCGCAGACGGATCCGTCGTCCCGCACGACTGGCAACGTCGGTGTCGTGGGTAGCCACGACGATGGTGACCGCCTCCTCCCCCGACTGCAGCTCGTTGAGCAGTGACATCACTTCTTGCGCGCTGGCCGAGTCCAGGTTGCCGGTGGGCTCATCGGCGATGATCACCCTGGGGCGGTTCGCCAGGGCGCGGGCGATCGCCACTCGCTGCTGTTCGCCACCGGACATCCGCGAGGGGAGATGGTCCAAGCGACCGCCGAGGCCCACCCGTTCCAGCAGCTCCGCCGAACGCTCTCGCCGCTGAGCTTTCGAGGGTCCATGGGGAATCATGGCGATGCCGACGTTCTCTTCGGCGGTAAGCGTGGGTATCAGGTTGAACTGCTGGAAGACGAAGCCGATCTCCTGACTCCTGATGCGCGTCAGGCTGGTGTCGGACGCTGAGCTCATCTCGTTCCCCTCGAAGCGAATCGTCCCGCTCGTCGGAATATCGAGGGCGCCGAGCAACTGAAGCAGGGTGCTCTTCCCCGATCCACTGGGCCCTTCCATCGAGACAAATTCGCCCGGCTCGATGTCGAGGTCGACGTCGTGGAGCGCCAGAACGGGCGTACTCCCCCGCATGTATCGGCGCTCGACTCCCCGGAGCTCGTAGAGCGTCCCCGACGGCACGAGCGTGGCCGGAGCTGCATGGGCCGCATCGTGCTCCGGCGCGTCGCCACTGAGATCCTCGTTCATCGGTTCGGCTCCCTCCGCAGAGCCCGCTTCATTGCCGGTGGGCGTGTTCATCCGAGATCCCTGAGTGCCGTGGCGGGTGCCAGGCGCGACGCCCGCCAGCCGCCGATGGCTCCGGCGATGAGCCCGCCCCCCATGCCCGAGCCGAATCCCAACAGGACGATGGCAACGTCTATGGGAGCTCGAAGATGAACCTTGGAGGACATCTGGGCAGCGGTCGTCGCCTGATGGAAGATGCTTCCGACGCTCGAGGTCCCGACAGCTGTCACCGAAGTTGTCGAGCTCAGCGCGGGCCCCACGGCGCCGATGATGGCGCACACCCCGACGCCGAGGCCCACACCCAGAATTCCTCCCAGCACCCCGATCCCGACGGTTTCGGCCACGATCTGGCGGACGACCCGACCCCGTGACCAGCCGATGGCGCGAAGCGTGCCGATCTCGCGTACCCGCTTGGCGACACTCGACAGCGTGAGCAACGCTGCGATGAGGAAGGCGGCCAGCAACACGATCACGGCCAAGGCCCCGCCTAGATGTGTGGCCAGGGTGTGGGCATTGGACAGGCTGCCCGTCACTTCGCCCGAGAGCTGCTCATTGGTCAGGACCTGGGCGCCGGGCAGCTCCTTGCGGATGGCGGTCGCCACGGCGGAGACATCGGAGGACTTGGCCACCTTGACGAGTACTTCGTTGACCCGACCGGTGTTCGAGCCAAGCGTCTGCAACGTCGATAGGTCGAAGTAGATGTCGGACGTGTCGCCGGTAAGGGTCGGGTTCACGAGACCGACGACTGTGAACACCGTCTTGTCGATGGTGAGTTGTTGGCCGACTTTGATGTTGTTGGTGCTGGCGTAGGCCGTATTCACCAGGATCTCGTCGGCCGGCTGGGCACCGAACCACTTTCCTTTCACGATCTGCGCCGACGTGATGAGCCCGGTCGAGGTGTCAGACGGGTTCACTCCGGCCACGGTGTAGCTCTTGGTCTCGGTGTTCGTCGACGGAGGATTGAGAATTCGCGTGATGGTCTGTTCCGGTACCACCACCTTGGCCTCGTACTGCTGGTACGAAGCGGGAAGACATTTGGTGAAGGCGGCGCCGAATGCGGCTCCACCAAAGCCACGACCGCCCCCGCCGCCGCCGAACCCGCCCCCAGATCCCCTTCCACCTCCGGCCCCTCCCGGGACGGTGGTGGTCGTCCCGGACGAGCCGGCTGGGGTGGTCGTCGTGGTACCGAAAGCGCCCGACGCCTGTAAGCAGGCCTGGACGGCGTCTTCCTGGGCGGCGGTCAACGGCGGTGGGCGCTGGACCGAGGTGATCGTCTGGCCCCCCGTCGTCACGGTGTCGGTCTGGCTGGGCACGGTGCCCGTCTCGTGCAGGGCCTGCAACGACAGGCCGGGGACGGCGGAGGCAACGCCCTTCACGGCCGCGACGTCGGACACCGCCGCGCTCGGGAAGGTGATCAGGGTGCCGGGAACGAAGAAGTCGTAGGTGAACTGTGTCCCGGCCGGGCCCAACTTGGAGAGGTCGGTGAGGACCGAGGAATTGGCGTTGAGCAGTGCGGCCTGATCTGACGCGTTCAGTGCTGAAATCGCCGAGGCCCCTCCGCGCCCTCGTCCTGCTCCGGCCGCGAAGAACCCGCCTCCACCGGGCCCACCAGCCCCACCACCGCCGCCGCCGAAGCCCCCACCACCGCCGCCACCGAACCCGCCCCCGGTCGGTGTGGTCGTGGTGGTGGTGGTCGTGGACCCGTTGCTCGATGTCGAAGTGGCGGCGACGGTACGGGTGACGATGATGTCGGTTCCCACCGATGACAGCGGCGAGAGCACTTTGTTCTGGGCCTGAGTGAGCCCGTCCGAGACGCCGACGATGCCCATGACCAACCCGACTCCTGCGGCCAGGCCGATAGCGGTCACCACCGTTCGGCTCCAACGACGTCGCAGCTCATCCCACGCGTACCCAACCGCGAACATCCGCACCTCCGGTGCTCCCAGACGACGGGCGAATGGTATGAAGCAAACCTGGCAAGTGCCTGTGAACCTGACGCGCTCAAGTGGAGCTCCGCGGATCGCTCCAGGCCGCGGGACGGCGATTCACCCCACCGCGAGGGCCCTGCCCGCCGGCGCCGCTACGGCAGAGGCGTGGAAGGTGTCGCGAGAGGCAACGATCCACCGAAACTGACGGTGACGCCGTCTCGTCGCATGCTGCGGGTGAACCAGGTGATGGAGAAGAAGATCGCACCGGCGGTCAGCGACAACGTGATGGCCACGCGTTCCAAGGGGAAGGCTCCCGCCGAGGCGGTGAGAAGGAGCCACAGCACCACTCCCCCGTTGACGAACATGGCGACGGCCCAGAGAAATGACACCCGGACGAAGAAGCGGTGCACGGTGGGCCGCGCCAGAAGCTCGGGCGTGAGTGGACAGAAGTCATGCGTGAAGCGCTGTGTGAAGGGCCGGCCCAACAGAGCCGATCCCACCAAAGCGAGCGAGGCCAGGAAGGTGCTCGCCGTGGGCTGGATGAAGTACAAGAAGATGCTCCCGGTCACGAACGAGATCACGGTTCGCATCGTCAACAGGATGGTGCCGAGCAAAAGGAGCGTCGACACCCGTTCGCGTCGTAGCAGGCGCCGGGCCACGATCAGGTACGACCAGATGAGGGCTCCGATCAAGGCACCCCGGAAACCCGCGATCAACAGGACGAAGTAGTAGGCGGCCAGTGGCGCCACGACGCTTTCGAATACAACGGGGACGGCGTGCCACAGCACAAGACGTGGCGACGGCATGTGCAAGACGGAGCCGGCGCGTCCTTCGGGGTCGTCTTGGAAGTTGAGCGCCCGCAGCGCCGATCGGCGACTGTCGGGAGGGTTGATAGTCCACCCTATCGGTTTATCCGTCCTTGGGGGCGCGGGTCTCGTTCGCACCGAGTACACTGGAAGCGCGGACAGCCGGATTTCACGCGAGCTGTGCGCCGCTGCCGGTTGCCACAAGGTCTCCCGCATGTGTCCCGAGCGTGGAGAAAAGAGAGGCAACATCATGGCAGCAGGCACAGTGAAGTGGTTCAACGCCACAAAGGGCTTCGGATTCATCACCCCTGACGACGGCACGCCGGACGTCTTCGCCCATTTCTCGTCCATCGAGGGTTCGGGCTATCGCGAGCTCATCGAAGGACAAAAGGTCGATTTCGAGTCCGAGCAGGGCCCGAAGGGCCTCCAGGCCAAGCGAGTCCGCCCGCTCTAAGGGCAGTCGAGCAGGCCTCGCCAACGAAATCGGCACGGCGGGTATGCCTGACGACGTGCATCGCGACGAACAGGCCCTTCTCCTACGGGACCAGGGCCGATCCTTTGCCGGGATCGCTGGCGTGCTGGACCTCGCCGGGGCGCTCGAGGCGAACGCAGCATTCAACCGTGCGCTTCGACGCCGTACTCCGAACGAGCAGGCGACGTTGCGCAGCCGCGAGATGGCGCGACTCGATGCCCTGGGTGAGCGTCTGCGCAATCGCGAGGGTGTGAGCGAAGAGGAACTCGCCAGGCAACTCCACGGCGTCAAGCGTCTGCGCAAGACCTTGTTCGTGGCGTGAGCCGGCCCATATGGGTCTCTGGGACGGCCGAGCCAACCGGCAGCCGTCTGGGGGACCCAACGTCTTCCCGGTCTTAACCCAGGATGCTCTTCAGGAGCTTCCCGAGAGCACCATTGGTCGACCGGTAGACGCGGCGCCGCACCACTCGTCTTCCGAAGGCTCCCGGGCCCTTGCTGGCAGCCTCGACGTTGCCAAGATCGCGAGCCGCTCGGTAGAGCTGGCTTCGAAGTGACTTTCGTCTGGCCATGAGGACCACCCTATCGATACCCCGATGTCTCCACCGGCCTCGAGCGCACTGCCCCCTGTGCTCACAGGGGGATCATGAGCTTGCCGAGACTCACTCGTGATACGCCAAGGGGCGAGGCCCGTAGACCCCACCCCTTGGACACTCTCAAATTGCTTCTCGTCACTGACGAGGAAGCATTCCTGCTTGTTGTCTTACAGAACGGCGCTGCTGTGCGCCGGGTCGATGCTGGCGGTGACGATCTGCTGCGTCTGACTGTTGGTCAAGATGTCGACACCGAAGCTGCCTGTCGTCCCGGGACCTGTGTCCGCACCGATGCAGACCGTGAGCTTGGCCGTCTTGGTGAGGTAGAACCCGGTCTTCACTTGACCACTGATGACGAAGCCGACCTCACCAGGACACGCCCCACCGATGACCTCGGCCGGGTTCCCCTTGGTCTTGAACTGTGTGGCATGTCCATTGACCGTGAAGTTGATGATTTTGAGGCTCTTCTTGAGGCTCTTGGCACCACCGGACACGAACGATGACTTTGTCCCCGCGGCGTACTTCACGCCAGTTGCCTTGTTGTAACGGGGGTCGGTCTTCGCCAGCTTGGTGTTCTTCCCACCGGCAATACTGAGATTCCCGAAGCTGGCGTTGCCCGCCCCGGGGGCGCAGTTGAAGGAGCCGCCCGTGACCGACGTGGGGTTAGCCACCTTGGCCGAGGTCGCCACTCCGGGCGTCGACAGGGGGGTACCGAACGTGATGGTCGACCCGAAGTTGGTGCAGCTAATCGGGTTGGGCGGTGGTTTCGCGGCGACGGCCGATGAACTGAACACGGCGACCGTGCCCACCGGAAGTGCGAGTGCGAAAGCACCCATCAGAATTTTGCGGCGCATGTGCATATTTCTCCTCGTTCCTAGGTTTGAGTGAACCATATTCACGATGTCCCCCCCGCCAGTGCGCGACGTTGAAACAACGCAACGCATTCAACGTCGCACTGTTCCGGGAGATCAGATAGGGCCTTTAGTCACCCGTCGTACCCTCCGGGCCGCCACGGCGTTCGGTTCAACGCTCACCGCGATTCGTTTCGTGCTTCTCTGTGAAACTGCAGAGTTTCCTGCAAGGTTGACCGTTGATGCATCCGCGCATCGCAACGATCAGGAGCGACACCTCGATCTGAGATCCGGCGCCAGGGACTGATGACCACCCCGATAAGGAACTATGCGCTGCTCTCGATCCGGGCGGGGCCCGGGCGTCAGGACCTCTGTTCAACTAGCCTTGGGCACAGAACACGTTGGGGGGGACCTTGACTTCGTCACTGCACGGGGACATTCCAGCTGAGCCATCCCACGCCGGACCAGGGGACGGCGGCATCAAAGGCCTGCTGAAGCGGGACAAATTCAGATCGTCGCGGTGGGCCCGTCCCGCCCGCTGCGCCCCACCCCGCATTGGGTGACGCTGACGCAGAGGCAGCAATTGCCCCGTCCGACGCAAACTCGACTCTCCTGCTCCTATTTTGAATTTGGAAACAAGATCAGCCAGCCAGGCGGGGGCACGACTCGTGACGCGATGGGAATACGCTCATATCTCGGCTGGATTTGACGGGGTCACTCAGGTCTGGGCATTGACCCTGCGCATTCCCGGACACGACATGGAGAAGCGCGTCGCGAGTGGGATCGATTGGATCAGCGGGATACTCAACGAGCTCGGTCGTGACGGTTGGGAATTGGTTGACCGAGCCGCGACGAGCACCGGCGGAAACGCTTTCGTGGCTGGATGGCAGTTCATCCTGAAGCGACCGACGCAATAGCGAACCCAAGGCAACATTTGGAGGTTCGTTTGCGCGGTCGGCTGTCAGTCGCCCCGGAATGCCCTTTGGTAAAGTCGGACGGTGTCCGGGCTCAAGACGTCCACGATCGCCACCCTGAGCTTGATGTTGCTCGACTCAGGACTACTCCTCAGCGTGGTTGCGCGACATTTATCGGTCTGGCGGCCGGAGCGCGAGCTGGCAAACCCTGACGTCGTTGTCCATCCATGCGTCGGAGGGCTATCAGAGTTTCGGGTGGACGAACCATTGTGCATTCCGACCTCTTGTGATCAAGTCGGGACCTGCTCTTGATACCCGTGCGCACAATCCATGTGCAATCTGGTATCTGTCAAACCCTCCGCCTTGACGACCAGCGTCCGCGGTGAGCTCGACCCCTGAAGTAGGCCGATCCAACACCCGGGGCACGCTGCTTTCCAGTCTCACATTCCTGGGGTTCGCCCTTCCCGGTGCGGGATATCTCTGGTTCATCCACCGCTACGGGGTCAACGTGCCCCGGGAAGACCAGTGGAGCGACATCTCGTTGATCGGACGCTCCTACTCGGGCCACCTCGGCCTCTCCGACCTCTGGGCGGCGCACAACGACCACCGGATCTTCTTCCCCAATCTGCTGGCCGTGTTCCTGGGACGAACAACTCATCTCAACCTTTTCGTCGAGATGTACCTCAGCGCCGTCCTCCTCTTCATCTCCATCGGGCTCGTGATCGCCGCCCACCGACGTCGGTCGCCGTCACGTCGCTGGATCTACTACTGCCCCGTTGCGATCGCGATGCTTTCGTTTGCCCAATACCAGGACACCCTGTGGGGCTTCCAGATCGCGTGGTACATGGTCATCGCAGCGCTCGCTCTCGTGCTCCTCCTCCTGGACCGGCCGAGGCTCGGCTGGGCAACGCCGGTCGCGGCCATCGTGTTCGCCGTGATAGGCAGCTACTCGCTCTTCCAGGGGCTGATCATCTGGCCGGTGGGCTTGCTGCTGGTGCTCCAGCGGCGACGAGGCCGGGCGGTCGTCGTGGCGTGGGTGACCGCGGCGGTGGCAACGGGACTCGGGTACTTCATCGGCCTTCCGTCCCCGCCCAACCGCTTCTACGTCCTCCATCATCCGGTGACCGCCATCAAGCTCTTCTTCCTCGCCACCGGAGACAGCTTCGCCCAGTCGACGCCGTTCTCAGGTGACAACACCGTGCTCATTGTCGGCGTGGTCATGTTCCTGGTCGCCGGATGGGTGGTGATCCGCTACGGCTTTCGCCACGATGAACTGAGCGGACGTCCCATCGGCGTGGGCCTGATCTGCTTCGGCCTCCTCTTCGTCGTGTCAGCTGACATCGGCACCGCCTCGGTCTTCGGCGCCTGGGTCGGCACGAATTCCTTGTACGCCATCAACGTGCTGATGATCCTGGTCGGGGCCTACCTCGTTGTCCTCGACTGGCCCCCGTTCGCGGAAAGCCCCCGGCGCACCATCGTCCACGCGCTCGTCCCGGTGGCCGTGATTGGATTCCTCGGATTGCAGGTCGTCCTCGGCACGGTGAACGGACTCTCGGGCGGACGGACGACGCATCAAACCGCGTCCGTGGCCGCCGACGTCCTCGCGAACATCGACCGTGCCTCAACGGAAGAAGTTCGAGCGGCATTCGACTGCCCTAGGATCGGCAACCGCGTCGGACTGCCACCATGGTCGCCGTGGTGTCCCGACGGGACCTTGGCGCCGGCCAACGTCAAGGTCGCCCGGCTCCACCATCTCGCTCTGTTCGGAACCGCGGTGGCTACCTCGTATGCAACCAAGGGCCTCGTCGTCGCCCCCGAGGCTCTGGTGTTCGCGAGGACCGACATGAACTGGGCCGAGTCGGCCACCGGGCAGCCGATGACCTACGCAGTCCGGGTCGCCGGCTCCCCGCCACCCACGATCAGCAGTCGAAACTTGCCCCCTTGGCTCACGCTCGCTGACCACCACGACGGTTCGGCGAGCCTCTCCGGGACCAGCCCGACGACAGGCACGGCTCACTTCGTCGTGAACGCCGGCAACCGGGCAGGCACGATCGACGTCACGCTCTATCTGTTCATGAAATTGCCGCAGCCCCCGGTCTTCATCAGCCCCGACTCGGTGACGTGTGACCTCGACAGCCCGTGCAACGTCCGGGTGAGAGTCACGGGTTGGCCAACGCCGGAGGTCACCGAGACCGGACTGCTCCCGCCCGGCTTGCGGTTCTCCCCGAGCCCAAGGGGCGCCACCCTGTCGGGACGGGTGTCGGGGAGCGCACCAGGCGTATTCCCGATCCGGCTGAGCGCCTCGACGGGACTCTCCCCCGCCATCCAGACGCTGACACTGACGTTGCGCTAGCCAGCGGCACCTGCCCCGTTCAGGAAGCCATCGGTGCCAAGTCCCAACCACCTCGGCGCCCCCATCTGAGGGCGCCGAGGCCGAGGATCTATCCGACTGCCTTCTTGATCAGCTTTCCGATGTCGGTGTAACCCTTGGTGTTGGCGTGGATGTTGCCCAGCGAGCAGTAGTAGGTCAGCTTGCAGATGTCGGCAACCGCCTTGGGGATCTTGCCGTACGGCTTCAGGCTGACGATCTTGGCGGTCTTCAGGGTCCAGAACTGGCTCTCGGTGACATTGACGAACTTGCCACCGGGGACACTCGTATACGCCGTCTTCAACGCCGGGTTGATGAGTAGGTTGAAGGCGACGGTCGACTCGTTGGCCAGCGTCTGGTTGGCGGGCGAGGCCGGGAAGGTCGGGAACACCAAAAGACCGAGCAGGACGTCGGGGTAGGTCAGCCCCACGATGGGCACGCCCGAACCGGCGGCGGCGTGGAGATCGTCAACCGCAGTTTTCACGTTGCTGGTGATCTGCGTCACGCCGACTCCCACGCAGCCGATGGCATTGGTCTGTCCGTTGACGGGGTTCGTGGGTGAAGCCGCGGCGCACGGAGTGACGTCGTTGCCTCCGATCGAGACCGTGATCAGCCCGACGTGCCCGGCGTGCGCGGCAATGAAGTCATCTGCCGCCTGAACCTGGCTTTCACCGGGCGGGACAACCCCCGCATTGGTGGCTGCCGGCGGCCCGAACTGGATGTTGTTGCACAGCGCCGTGGGATCGAGTATCGAGGTAGTGGTAGCCCCGCCGCAGCCGAAGTTGACCAGAGTCATCTTGAGCTTGGTGGCAACGAAACCGGTGTACCCGGACGAGGCGTGCGGCACGGGCAGTGGTTGGTACCCGACCGAGTACGAGTCACCCAGCGACACGTAGTAGGTGGTCGGCTTGGGCGTCGCCCCTGCCGGGCTGACGCTTGTCAGGGCCACCAAACCCAATGCCGAAATGCTGACCGTGGCCGCCAATGCCCGCGCGGCTACCTTGCTGAAGCGCATGTTTCCCCCATCCCCCTTGTGAATTGCGCAGAGCATAGTCCTCCGCCTACCGGATCACATGGGTTGGGCAGGCTATCCACCTCCCAGAACAGACGGGCCCGACACCCCTCCTTTCGGCCTTCTCCCAGAGCGGCTCTCGTTCGTTCTGCCACTGCGGGCGACCTCGAGAAGCACTCTTGGGCGCACATTTCCGCCCCACCCATCGCCCTCAAAGCCACCTCCGAACCCCCCTTCGCAGGGGCTGGCTGACTCGGTCACGGGTGTCAGGCAGGTCTCGGGACGTCTGATGTGTCCCGGAAACGATCCGTCAGGGATCTCCTCGGTCCTCGCACCGAGACCTGACTCGACCCCCGCGGATGACTTGAGCCTGTGTTGGTAAGCCGTTGGCCGCCGGTCGTGATCGGTGCCTCAGAGTGATGACTATGACACGCACAGGGACAGCCCACTCTTGGGACGGGTCTCGGTCCTGGCGAACCAAGATTCTGAAGCAGGTCACGGTGGCCACTCTGGCCGTAGCCGCCACTGCGGCCCTGGGGATGACCGCACCGGCAACCGCGCGGACGCCCATGACCACGAAGGGCCTGGCACCGATGAGTGCGTGCATGACGGCCCATCAGGCCTGGGTATGGGAAAAAGCCATCTTGAGCGTCCCGGCTGTCGTCCTCGTTTCTCCCCGCATCTGTCCGTAAATCCGAGACCCCTGAATCAGGGGTGGTCATCTTCGGGTCAGGGGCGTACAAAGAGACTCAGAACAGACATGACCCCCGCCGAAGAACGCCTCCGCCGTGCCGTGGACGAGGTCCTGGAACAGGCATGGCCGACTGAACGCCGTCGAGCGGCCAGACGGCTCCGGTTCCAAACGCTGGCGCGAATCGTGGGTGGGTTCCTCGCGCTGTGGAGCATCGGCTTCTGTGTGCACCTGCTCGTGGGCGTGAACTTCCCCTGGTTACCGTTCGGGCTCATCGCATTGCTCGCATCCATCGCCGCCTCCAACCAGGACGACCCGGTCCATTTGCGTCGCGACTGACCCGGTTCCTGTCCAGGAGGACCGGTGTTTACTTTTGCCCCGTGGGTACATCCCATCCGGGTCGTCGGTGCATGTCATGCATCGTGCTAGGACTCGCCCTTCTCTTCTCGGCATGCTCGGCGACGTCATCGTCCCACGCCGGCGGACACTCGCCTATATCTATTGGGACGGAGCCCCACGCGGCACGGCCTTCTTCGCGGTACTTGGACGTCGCAAGACGTGGGAATGCACGCTTGGAGAAGGATATCGACGCACTCTCCGGGCGCGACAAGAACCGCCTGCACTCTGCCGTGGAGGACCTCCACGATGCCAGTGTCACCGAAAGACTCTTCGATCGTCGTCTCCAGGAGATCCCCTTCCCCCCAGCGATCAAGGTGATTGCCATGCACCTGTATTCCACTAACCAAGCTCGCGCCACGGTGACCGCCGAGGCCGCAAAAGCTCGGACTCTCGGCCAACTCCACGCATTCGCGACCCGGCTCTCTGCGCAAAACTCGGTAGTGGAGATACAGGTCCGGCTCATCCGAGCGCACTGGATCTGCCGCCAGCCGAAACGAGCTGATGAGGCTGCGACTCCTGGTATTCCCCCATTTCCAGGTGTAGATTTGGTGTTTCTGGCGACGGCAAGGGGGGTCCGGTGGGTCAGCCATATTTGTCTGTCCTGATTCCGGCCTTCAACGAGGAACGGACCCTGGAGCGCGTGATCGACACCGTGCTCAAGGTCCCCGAGGACCTCGAAATCGTCCTGATCGACGATGGATCGAGTGACGGCACCTGGCAGGTCATGCAGAGCAGAGTCGACGGTGACCGCGTCCGGTCTGTGCGCCATGACACCAACCGGGGCAAAGGGGTCGCCATCCGCTCAGGCCTCCAGCACGCCCGCGGACACATCGTTCTGATTCAAGATGCCGATCTCGAGTACTCACCCAAGGACTACGGCGTACTCTTAGAGCCTCTCAAGTCCAACCGAGCAACGATCGTCTACGGATCTCGGTCGTTCTCGAGCCATTCCGCGTACAGCTATTGGTACGTGGTGGGGAACCGCCTGGTCACCCTCTTCACCAACGTGCTCTACAACTGCTACCTGTCGGACATCGAGACGGGTTACAAAGTCATGCCGCTGGCAA
Source organism: uncultured Acidimicrobiales bacterium (assembly GCA_963846125.1). Lineage (GTDB taxonomy): Bacteria > Actinomycetota > Acidimicrobiia > Acidimicrobiales > UBA8190 > Chersky-840. The sequence continues at coordinate 470,945 of CAWJUR010000003.1, read as the reverse complement.
TCGCCCGGTCGCTCGACCTCCACGCCCACGGCTTCGAGCTCGAGCCTGAGATCACGGCCAAATTGCTCCGGCTCGGACACCGAATCTTCGAGGTCCCGATCTCCTACGCGGCACGGTCGCGCGAAGAGGGCAAGAAGCTCACCGCGATGGATGGAGTCAAAGCCGTCTTGACCCTCGTTCGTTACCGGTTCTGGAGTCTCAAGCCGGATCGTTGATCCCACCGACGTCGTGGCTCGGCGGGCGTCTCCCTCCTTGGGAGGACCGGCAGAGGCTCATGTTCGATTGGGGTGATCGTTTGGACATGACAACGCGACACCGCCTTCATACCCGAGTGCCTGAACGGTGACGGCGTAGCTCTGCCACCACTGAGATCTGGGCGGCGGCAGCTGAAAGAGCTGCGTCAGGTCCTGGAGGACCGGTGCGGTGTACCGGGTGATCCCAGGCGGACACAGCTGAACCCCGTCTGACGCCCGGACTCGCACCCAATCCTTCGGCGCCCTCGACGCTTCGCTCAAAGGTGGAAGCCAGCTCGTGAATCGACCGTCCAGCTCGACTGAGCTCCCGACTGGGAGATACAGGACCCTCCCCGGGAAGTCTGCCGACGACTGCTGTACGGCTTCGTTCCACGATGCGGACGACGGAGCGCTCGCAGTGGGCCCGAATGCCGGCATCTGCAAGAAGACGACCCCGAAGACGCCATCGTCTGGTGCCAGGAGAGTTTCGATGGCGGCGTTCAGCGTTGCCCCATAGCTGCGGGGATCGGCCTGGGCGGCAGCAGCGTCTGCTGACCACGTACCGATGACCAGTTGGGGGTGGAACTGTCGGACTTCATGGCTCAGGAACGTCCGAGCCTTGTGACTCGTCAGGCCCCATCGAGGAAGGGCGTAGCGAATCACCGAGACCTCTCCGGTGCTGTCGAGGGCCGCCGCGATCCCGAGCTGAGCAGTCGTCATCACGGTGTCGCCGATGGTCAGGACCCGAAGCGGGTGCGAGCGCGACAAGACCAGACCCTTGGGTTCGGCCAGGGGAACTTGATCGGAGAACCCATCCGCGCCGGACACGCTCGGGCCCGATCCTGGATCGAGCCCTCCTCCCGACCACGCCCGCACGGGGGCAGCCAGCGTCGGCGTGGTGCCCGCCACGACGACAAGGATGGAAACGAGTGCCGCGCTCGGCACCAACAGACCGGCGCTGAGGCCTGAGAATCGCCGTCGGCGGATCGGCCGTTCCACCACGTAGTAGCTGGCCGTGGCAACGACGAACGTCATGCCCGCACGGAGGAGAGCCAAGCTGAGGCCCGACAACCCTGTCCGAGTCTGGTTCAGGTAGAAGATGATCGGCCAGTGCCAAAGGTAGAGGCCGTACGAGATCGTGCCTATCCAACGCAAGGGTCGAATGGACAGCACCCTCGCCAGACGTCCGGGTTGGAACTGACGCACATCGGCGACCACAACGGCGACAAGAACGGCATACCCGAGGAAGCCACCTCGAAACAACCAGTTGCTGTGCTGGGCGGCTGTGACCCAACACACGACAACGCAGGCAGCGGCCACAGGACCGGCGACGTGTAAAGCGGCTCGGACCCTTGGTCCGGGTTGAGGTCGGCCCCCAGCCAGCATCGCCACCGCCGCGCCGCACAGAAGATCGAAGGCCCGAGTGTCCGTACCGTAATAGATCCGATAGAACCCACTGTTGTCGGAATGGATCAAGACCGCCATCTCTGCAGCTGAAGCAAGAGCACCAACCACACAGAGGCCAAGCCCGACCCCTCTCCAACGTCTGGGCCAGACCTTGAAGAGTACGACGATCACGAGCGGCCAGAGCAGGTAGAACTGCTCCTCGATCGCGAGTGACCAGGTGTGAGAGAGCGGTGATAGCGCTCGGTTGAAGAAGATGGTGTGCCAGTTGGCGAGGTACAGGAGTGTCGCCAAGGCGTCGCCTCGCAGAACGTTCAAGCCCTTGACAGCGCCGTGGCTCGGCAAACTGGTCCGTCCGTTGACCACCACGTAGACCACAAGGGCGAGGACGACGAGAAAGAGGGCCGGAAGCAGGCGGCGAGCCCGACGTCCCCAGAAGGCGCCAAGCCGTATCCGGTCGGTGACGCACCACTCTTCGACGAGAAGGCTCGTGATCAAGAAGCCCGAAAGAACAAAGAAGAGGTCCACGCCGAGGAACCCACCCGATGCCCATCCGAAGCCGAGGTGAAACGCCATGACACTGAGGATCGCAACGGCTCGAAGCCCGTCGAGAGCAGGAAGATGCTTGCCTGAGACAGCTCGCGACGATGCGCTCGAGGTACCGGCATCGAGACGGATCGACTCCATTCGTCGCGACATCGGGAAACGTTACCAAGGCGCGCCGACGCATCGGCCTGCGGCAAACGACGCGTTCGAGTCCTTCGCCTGATCATTGGCGGGCTTCGGCCCGGGTACCTTGGACGCACTGCGATTCAAAGAAGGAGCCGAGGTTTTGACCCTCCACGACGTGGATCCCCGAAGTGGACGCTTCCTGGCCTCGGGAGCCGAATCGGGTACCGCACCTGGGGATCGACCATTCCGGCCCGATGTCGAGGGTCTCCGGGCCGTTGCAGTTCTCTTGGTGGTGCTGTTTCACTCGGGAATCTCTGCCGTTTCAGGAGGCTTCATCGGGGTCGACGTGTTTTTTGTGATCTCCGGGTTCGTCATTACCGGGGTGCTTCTGCGCGAGCGGGCCTCCACCGGTTCCACGTCAATCCTTGCCTTCTATGGACGCCGGTGCCGTCGAATCATCCCCGCCGCGACGGTGGTGATCATCGTCACGGTGTTCTTGTCCTATTTCTTCTTGAGCAGCGTCGAGGGAGACAGGACGGCAACCGATGGATTGTGGGCCGCGGTGTTCTTGGCCAACTTCCACTTCGTCGCCACCGGGACGAACTACCTCGGATCGCAGCTCCCTCCGTCTCCTCTGCAGAACTTCTGGTCTCTCGCCGTCGAGGAGCAGTTCTACGTCGTCTATCCGACGATGTTCCTGCTGCTGGCTGGTGTCCGAGTGCGTCTGTCGCTGCGAGCTCGCCTAGCCATCTTCTTGATACTCGTCATCATCGCATCGTTCGCCTTTTCGGTGCTCCAGACGTCGAGCAACGCGACCAGTGCGTATTTTTCTCCGTTCACCCGGGCGTGGGAGCTGGCGCTCGGGGCGTTGGTCGCTGTTGCGACACCGTGGCTTTTGAGGCTTCCGGTTCGCCTCAGCGCGATCATGACGTGGGTTGGCGTCGGGGCCATTCTCGCGGCGGCCTTCGATTTCACATCGCATACCGCGTACCCGGGCTCCCTGGTGAGCCTCCCGGTCGTGGGCGCGGCCCTGATCATCGCCGGCGGGATGCGAACTTCACGATTCGGAGCCGAGGCCATCTTGGGTCTCGCCCCGCTTCGCGCCCTCGGAAAGCTCTCGTACTCGCTGTACTTGTGGCATTGGCCGTTCCTGATCCTGGCGGCTGAACACGGTGGACGATCAAGCCCTTCATTCCCACAAAGCTTGGGATGGGTCTTGTTGGCCCTCGCCGCATCGGTCGCGACCTACTACCTGGTGGAGAACCCGATCCGCCGAGCAAAGTCCCTCCTTCGCATTCGTTGGGCGAGCATCGCGCTTGGTGGCGCGCTCGTCGCAGTGACCTTGGGAGTGGTGTCGTTCCAGTCTGACGAAGCGCTCGGTGCCGGAATCGGCCGACCAGCGCCGTCGTCCCTGGCTCCGTCGATACCCAGCGTCGGGGTGCCGCTCCACACCGTCTTGCGGCTAGTAGCTGCCTCGGACCACATTCGAGCGCTTCCCAGACATCTGGTCCCCTCGCTCTCCGAGGCGCTGCTCCAGCCTGCGACGAATTTGGGGAGGCGCTGGTCCGTGCGTTGCCCTGTGGCAAGACCGCCCACCGAGCTGCACCTTCGGCGATCACGCCGGACGTTTCACCATGGTCCTCTATGGCGACTCACACGCGGATCAATGGATCCAGGCTCTGGAAGACGTCGCGACTCGCGCCCATTGGAGGCTGCTCGTGTTCGCCGACGGCGGCTGTCCTCCCAGCGCCTTTCCGGATGCCCCGCCTGGCGCCTACGGCGACAGAGTCGACTGCTATTACTTCAACCGCTTCGCCATCAACGAGATCAATCGAGTACATCCGAACCTTCTGGTCCTCACCCAGGCACTGAACGGGAACGTCCCCACGAAAACCTGGCGCCACGGTCTGGAACAGGTGTTGGGGCGGATCACCATACCGAAGGCAGCAAAGCTGGTTCTCGGCGATACCCCGATTCTCGGAAGGCCATCCTGTCTTCCTCAGCACGTCAACAACGTCCAGCGGTGCTCTACCAAGCGGTTCGATTCGTTCGAGTCTGGGTACGACGTCGCAGAGAGACAAGCGACGGCCGTGGAGGGGGGGCGCTACATCAGTGTGACACCCTGGTTCTGCGCAAGCCGTTGTAGCCCGGTCATTGGCAATTACGACGTCTACTTCAACTTCGGCCACGTCGCCGTTCGATACACGCGCTTTCTGGAGGGTGTGTTGAGCAACGCCCTGAACCTTCCGAGCTACGAGCAATCTCGGTCCCCACGGTGAGCACCTACGGATGGTCGGACAAGCTACCCAATTTCGGCTTGTCTCGACGCGGGGCGAGGAGTCCGCACAGGGAACGATCTCCGTCCGGGTAGGCGGAGTGGGCTGTGCCGATGGTGACCCGGTACGGTTAGAAGACTCGGACGAATGACCGGGATCGGTGCACATGGTGACCATAGCGAGACGGATCCGACCGCGGATTCCACCCCGAGAGCTGTTGGCGCGACACCTGGTGGGATCCGGCATCGAGGTGGGACCAGGCCAGCATCCCTTCGGGATCCCGCTGCCAGGAGTGGATGTCCAATACTTGGACCGGTGGAGCGCTCAAGAGAGCGCGGAGCTATTCCCCCAACTTGCGGCCCAGGGTCCGTTCGTCGAACCCGATGTCGTCGCTGACTTCAACACTGACCGGCTGGCCTCAATTCCCGACGCTAGTCAGGACTTTGTGATCGCTAGTCACATCCTCGAGCATCTCGCCGAGCCCATCGGATTCCTCAGTGAGATTCACCGAGTCCTCAAACACGGCGGCGTCGTCCTGATCCTGCTTCCCGACCGGCACCACACGAGGGATCGCGATCGCACTCCCACACCCCTGTCGCACCTGGTAGACGAATTCGAGTCTCACACCGAAGAGGTCAGCGAGTCACACCTTGTCGAATGGCTCCAGCACCGCGGCAAGCCCATCGGGACCTCCCGAGAAGAGCAACTCGAGACATTCGAGCGATACCGAAGACGATCGATCCACGTCCACTGTTGGGACGCCTCGGAGTTTCTCGAGGTGATCCTGTGGACTGTCGAACATCTCGACGAGCAATGGGAATTCGTCGATGGCTGTCTTCCTGAGGACCAGTTCCCCCCTGGCATCGAATTCGGCTGCGTGTTGCGCCGCTCGAGCGTGTCCACGGATCCTGCCACCAGGCGGCAGCGCGTCACCTCCGCCTGGCACACGTGGCATGACGCCCGAACGGGCACTGAACTGACTCCGACGGAGGACTCGTTGGTCCGGGTCTTCCGGAAGGTGCGTCGCTCGATCCGTACCCACCGGACCCATGGGGCCGATCGGGGAGAATGGAGCCGGCCCCCGTCACGCACGTGACCCGCACGCCCGTCATCCAAACGCGACGGCGCGAACTCTCCGGGTTGGATTCGACGTCAATCGAGCCGCCGTTGTCGTCCCAGACGAGGGGTTCTGTCACCGTCGAGATGCTGCCTTGCGGCGACTCTGTGCAGTCTTCTTCCTCACGGCTCCACGGCCTACTGGAGACCGTCGCTGTTTTTGGCTCCCCTTTTCACGAAGGGGAGGTCTTTTCGAATCGCTCGTCTCACTCTCGCGAAGGGGAATAGCGCAGAGAAGGACGAAAACGAGTCCAACGACATTCAGGGCCCACCAGGCCGCCCACGCCAAATGCCACTGAGACGTCACTGTGACAAACACGATGGCACCGAGCGTCGAGCCGAACCGCCACCACTGGGCCCTCACCGAAGCCACCGCCGCCATCGCAAGCGCAGGCCACACGTAATAAGGAGTGATCACAGACTCGGTGAAGAACCGCAGGGCTAGGGCCAGCGCAGCGGCCCACACGAGTAGCTCGGGCCTGTCTCGCCAGCGAAGTGCCCACCACCCTACGGCGCAGGCCAGGACCAGCGAAACAATTCGACCGGGACCGGCGGACACGATGTGCACATCCGCATGGATCCGGGGAGCGAGAACTGTCCAAGGAGTCTCGTGGTTGGCAGGAGCCAGGGGATAGTTCGGCTGTTGTACGAGAGCCACCAAAGTCGAATGCGAGTTTGCGATTAACGGGCCGAGTACAACGGCAAGAGCTGGAACCACTGCTCGCAACGCAAACCCCGACCACCGCTTGACCCCGGCGAGAGCCAGAAGGATGGGAAGTACGGCGAAGACCAGTGGCTGAAAGGCCACGGCGAAGCCAAAAAGCCATGCAGCACCGTTCCATCGTCCATCAAGAGCCAACAGATAGGCGTATGCCATCAGACCTACCGCCACGGCGTCCTCGGGATGCCCCCAGAAGACAGTCACGTTCCACATCGCGATGGCTTCGACACCCGCCAAGAGCAGGCGCCTCGGGGAATCGGCACCGAGACGTTGGGCGAGGGCATCGAAGGCAAACAATGGAATGGTGCTGAGAAGAAGCACATACGGCCCCAACACCAACCACGCATGCGGATGTAAGTAGACCTGTGAAGTGAACGGAAACACGTCGGCAGTGAGATTCAGGGCTGACGCGATCGCCGCAATCGGCGTCAATGCGAAGACGATTCCCGGAAACGCTACGAAGCGATACTGGTAGACCGAGGACAGGTGGCCGTGTGAGACCTGTCCTGCTGCCTGAAAGGTCGACCAAATGTCAGAACTAGTGTTCCAACTCTGCTGGATGGGAGATCCCCAGTCGATGTGGCTCCGCCACCAAAAGAAATATACGAGTCCCGCGATGACAAAGACGAGCGATGCCCACGCCGCTGGTGCCCTACGCCGCAGGTGGTCGCAAGACCAAACCCACATTCTCGAATCCAGGCTCTGATAGCGAGCTACGGAACTCGGCATGTCGGCCTCTCACTCTTGGCTCCCAGGAAAGCCCGTTCGACGGGATTATGGCATTCAGGGGCAGCAAAGCAAAGGACCCGGGTATCGCCACCGAACAACATCTCGGACATCTCCGACGTGCAACGGATCTCGCCGGGACGCGGCCCAGTGCAGCGGGACCTCGTAAAGACACCTATCCTCCCCTTCACAATGTCGTCACGACCGACGGTCTCCGGGCACGCGGTGCTTGACGACGAGGATCCCGACAGACCGTCAGCCACCTCGCCGAAGCACCCTCGAGTCACGAGGGATGTGATCGCCCTACACGTTGCAGTCATCGCTGGCTTACTCGCCATTTCCGTCATCACGTGGTGGCGGGTGTGGGTGACAGGCCACCCCACATCGACCATCACCTGTCTGTGCGGCGACGAAAGCGGAACTCTAGGGATCCTGGCTTGGACACCATGGGCCTTGGCGCATGGCCACAACCCATTTCTCTCCAATGCGATATTTGCCGGTCAGGGTGGGGCCAACATGTTGACCAACACCACGTGGATTGCAGGCTCGCTGCTGTTCTCTCCCGTCACATGGCTCTTCGGCCCTATCGCCACCTTCAACGTCGCCGTCACGCTTGCGCCGGTGGCATCGGGATGGTGCTGCTTCCTCGCCGTACGCCAGTTCACTCGCTTCGTCCCAGGTCAGATCGTGGCGGCCGTTCTCTATGGGTTCTCGCCCATCATCGTGGCGTTAGAGCCGGTGGGTCACCTCGCTCAGATCTGGCTGATCTACCCACCATTAGCGTTCATGTGCCTCTACGACTTATTCGTGACCCAACGCCATCGTCCTTGGTTCGTTGGCCTCTGCCTCGGACTGCTGACTGTGGTGCAGTTCTTCATCAGTACCGAAGTGTTGGCGATGTCGTTTCTTGCAGGCGGAATCGGTATGGTCGTCGCGGTGATTTTGGCCCCGCGGATGACGTGGGCTCGACATCGCGACATTCTGCTTGGGCTAACGACAGCCGGTGGGGTTGTGGTCGTATGTCTTTTCTATCCTGCATGGTTTGTGCTCGACGGTCCTCGCCATATCGTGGGATACGCATTTCCATCGACTCCGCAGTCCGGAGTTCCTATCTCAGGAGTGGTTTCGGCTGGCCCGTATGTCAGCCAACCTGAGGGATTGCTGAAGATCACCGGTTACTCCGGCAATGCGGGGCCCGACATTGCGTACCTTGGTTTATCCACGCTGGCATTTCTTGCTATCTCAGCCATTGTGTGGTTCAAACACAGGCTGGCGTGGATCTTGTTCGCGGTTGGCTTGTCATCATGGTCGTTCTCGTTGGGCACGGTCCGAACCTGGATGCCTTGGCGTATCTTCGAGCATGCTCCGCTAGTGGGCGAGATCGCTCCGGGAAGATTTTGTACCATCACCGGCTTTGCAGCGGCGCTATTGCTTGCCCTCTCAGCCGATAGTTGGTGGCATGTGTCTGTTCGACACTACGAAGCTCGAGATAGGCAACATGCGGTTCGCTCCACCCGTTCTATCAGGAGAACAGGCGCATTCCTGTCGGCGGTAACGGTCACCACTCTGATACCGGTCGGAGCCGCCTACAGCTTTCCTTTCGTCATTCAATCCCAACCCATGCCTCCCTGGTTCCACCGTGTCGCACCCCACCTGATGCCGGGAACGGTTGTACTCGCATACCCGTATCCCGGCGGTCTGGAACAGCAGGCGATGGCGTGGCAGGCGGTCGACGGTATGAGGTTCCGCATCGTTGGCGGTTGGGGTATCGTGCCCGGACGCGACGGCCGACATAGTGAAGCCGTTTCACCTTTCCGAGGGACCGTCTCGGTCTTGGACACACTTTCGGACCCAAGTAAGACCCCCCTGCCGTCGGCCTCGTCCAGCACCGTGCGCGAGGTGCGGCTTTCTCTGCGCCAATGGGGGGTCCAGGTTGTTGTCGTGCCCATGGCGAAGGAAGGACGCGATGCCGCCTATGCGTCGGGCTTCTTCACCGCCGTGTTTGGTCGTTTGCCTCGTATCCAGGACCGTGCCTGGGTCTGGTACGGCCTCGGAAATCATCCTTCAGTGTCGATCAATCGCTCGGCACTGTTCTCCTGTGCTTCCCCGAAGATGGAGAAGGGCGATGTGCCTCAATGCGTTCTGGATGGCAGTCATCCCAGGCACTCCGAAACACCGTAGATCCCTTCCTGGCAAGCTGCCAGCTCGCTTCGTACGTCCTAATCAGGTCAGATCCTTCCCGACGCACAGCGGAAGCCCACGCCGTACAGCCAAGCCCGAGCAAACTCCATGGAACCCACCGCTGGTGGTTTGCCTGTTTTCGTAGGGTAGAACAGCAACGACATTGTTGTTTTCATGGGCCGTATTCCAGGAAACCGGCCCCATGGTGCGGCGACACAGTAGGAGCGGGTGAGATGCGACCGGAGGGGACTCACGTGCCTGGATCGCCGATGACGATCCGTGGTCGCCACCTCAAGGGATTGGACGGCTTGCGGGCACTCGCGGTTCTTGGCGTCGTCGCATATCACGTCGATGTCCCCTTTGCTTCAGGTGGCTTCCTCGGGGTTGATCTGTTCTTTGTCCTTTCGGGCTTTCTGATCACCTCGCTGCTCGTTGAAGAGCATCAGGCGACATCGAGGATCGCCCTTGCACGCTTTTGGGGGCGCCGGGCGAAACGACTCCTGCCGGCCCTATTTGCGATGCTCATTGCTGTCACGGTTTACATTTCATTCGTCAGCCACAATGGCGTAGCGAGCGTGTCGAGCCTTCGAGGAGACGCGCTGGCGACGATCTTCTACTTCGCGAACTGGCATCTCATTGCCGCACAGCAAAGCTATTTCGCTCTCTTCGCGGCCCCGTCGGCCCTTCAACACACTTGGAGCCTCGCGATCGAAGAACAGTTCTACTTGTTATTTCCATTCGCCGCTGTGCTGCTCCTCCGTCGCTTCACTGCCCAGCGGCGTCGCATTGCCTGGGTAACAATGTTGGTCCTCGCCGTCGCATCAGCTATCGAGATGGGATGGCTATTTCATCCAGGTGGCGATCCGACACGTATCTATTACGGCTCCGATACGCGCGCGTTTGACTTGCTGATCGGTGCGGCTCTGGCTTTCGCCACAGCAGGGGCAGGTCCCCTTCAGGACAAGTTCGGTCGCGTACTCGATATCGCAGCGTGGCCAGCTGGCTTCATCCTTGGGCTTCTCTGGGTGACTGCTGGGACTACCAGCGAGATGCCCAAGCAATTCATGTATCGCGGAGGGTTCTTGGTTTGCGCATTGCTCGCCGCCGTGATCATCGGAGCCGCTGCGCTTCGACCCCAGTCTCGAGTAGCGAGGGTCCTCTCCTTTCGTCCATTGGTAACGATTGGGGTCGTCAGCTATGGCGTTTACCTTTGGCATTGGCCGATCATCGTTTTGATTAACCACGCAGTTGTGCCGGTCGGCCGATGGACCCTCGCGGCCGTCCAATGCGCTCTGATCGCGGCCGTCTCGGCGGCAAGTTACTTCCTGCTCGAGCGCCCACTTCGTCGGCATCGCTACTCAAGGCCCGAAGCTCGCCTGCTCCTTCCAGGCGCATTCGTCGCCACAAGCATCGTCGTCTTAGTTGCGACACTCCCGGGGCTGGCACTTCCCGCTCCGGCGTATGCAGGAAAGTTGACGCCCGTTGTCGGAGGAGGTCCCAACGTGATTCCGGGATCAGGCGGCTTTGCCAACGAGCGGCCGATCCAGATCGGGCGGATCGTGGACCGGAGTCACCCGCTGCGAGTGGCGTTCATCGGAGATTCATTTGTCGACTACGCGTACTCAGGTCTCGCCGCGGCATTGAAATCGACCGGAGAGATTGCGACGGGAACCATGGCTTCTCCCGGTTGGGGCTTGGTCGGAGGCCAATCCCTTTCTGGACTCGTGAATTCAACGTCATCGTCAGCGATCGCCCCACGCATGCGGGCCCTTGCCGCTTTTCGGACATCATTCGCCCCCGACGTAGTCGTCGGGACATGGACCTGGGACAGCGTTGTTGCTGCTCAGGATCCGACGGAGTACCAGAAGGTCCTGAAAGAAGCGGTCGTTACCCTTACCAGCGGTCCGGGGGCGGCCAAAGGTGTCATCCTGATCCCGTTCCCCACACCTGGGCCGCCGCTGTCCTGGTTGCAGCCCAGCGTGCAGGCCCTGCTGACTCCGAAAGCACAGAGGGCGTGGGATGGCTCGATCAGAGACGTCGAGGCCCAGATGCCGGGAAAGGTGATGGTGATTCCTGCCGGGGACTCAGTCCTCCTGGGAAAGAAGTTCACAACGTGGCTGCCTCCAGGGAACCGACCGCACGCACCATATTCCCAGTGGGTGCAGGTCCGAATGTCTGACAACCTCCACCTCTGCCCAAACGGCGTCGTTCGATTCGGAACCGCGATATTGAGAGACCTACAAACACTCTTCGGTGTGGGGCCCTCCAACCCGATCTGGGTACGCGGCTCGTGGAAGCGAGATCCGATCTATGTCGGCGATGAGGAGAACTGTGTGACACCTCATCCCGCTAGGTAGTCGGCAACTTCGCTCATCCGGTTCCTACACTTCGGTTTGATCCGTTGCGATTGGACTATGCCGTGCAGAAGGGCCAGCCAAGCCTTGTCCATGGGACCGAGCTCGTTGCCCGTCTATTTATGGGATACCCACTTCCGTCTCGTCGATAGAACGATGGCTCGCTCGCACATCTTGGACCTCGGGTTGACCTGGCTGCATCAGCCACCTGAACGCTCTCTTTGGATCGAGTTTCTTCCATTTCAGAAAGTTCTTCTCGACAAGCCACCAGCTCGCGACGGCGAATGGAGCCGTACACGCCATGCAGACAAGAAGATAAGGGACAAAGCCAAAGCGTTGTACGTTCCAACTCGCCACAATCAACTGAATCGGAAACGCGTAAATATAGATGCCATATGAGTAATCGTTTCGCGCCCCAACCTTTTGAAACGGAAGATGGATGCCCAGCCAGAGCATGGGATAGACGAAGGCTGGGCCGAGTAAGTCCACGCTGGAGGCTGCACCCACAAAGTTTGTGTAATGCCCGTACGTCGACCTACCCACTGGAATCCATGGGCTGGCCACCATCAGAGTCCCCAGGGCGAGTGCAAGCCAACCCGAATTCGGCACCTCATCGCGATAGAGGTAAAGCACGGTGCCCGTAAGAAATATGGGTGCCAATGAGAGCATCGCGACGACATCAAACGAATTGAAGGGCACATGTTGCGTCAAGACGACAACGAGCTCGAAGATCCACGTGCTCACCGTCAGTCCAAGCACGAGCCGCCGCCTCCGAAAGAGGCCGGTCAGTGACAATGCCGCGAGTATTAGGTAGCACAGGAATTCGTAGAACAGCGTCCACAGGGGGGAATTGAAGACCGGGTATTGCAAATAAGCCTTTGTTCCCTGAATATAGGTCTGGTCTATTCGGAGCAAGACATTGTGGCCTATGTACGGTAACCCTCGGTTCTGCAAGTAACAAGTGATCCCGCAACCAACCGGGTGGGCTGTCTGCGTCCATCCGATGTACCCGAACGCGACGACCGTGACAACGAGGCACACCCAAAAGCCCGGCAGAATTCGCAGGAACCGTTGCCACAAATATCGCCCGACGCTATTGCGGTTCGCGCTCTGGGCCACGAGGTACCCGCTGATCCCAAAAAACCCGAACACGGCGAGCGTGCCAAAGGTGCCCTTGCCGTGAATTATCCCCTCTCCTAGACCGCCGACATAGGTCGAATGAGCAGCCACCACGGTAAAGGCCAGCACTAGCCGAAGGAAGTTCAGGCTGTTGTGTCTGCTGGAGAAGCTCTCGCCGAGCGTCGGTCGCTGTCGCAGTGACGACGAGCCGTCCCGATTCCCACTCCGCATCATGCCCCCCGACGACACACAGTGACCGATCAGACGAACCTCACACCTGCCGGAGATCTTACACTTTGAGTGTTGAGTCTCCCGGGTGGCGCGGACGGCATTGACAGAGCGAGCCGGCGGCGCCAGTCATCGGGCTTGTGGGGGCAACAGGCCGGCAGGCATCTGGGCCAGTACTTGATCCTGACGTATGCAGGGGGCCTCAACCTTGGACGAGCGAGCGTTTCTATTCATCCGGTGCCCCGAACAACAGGTAGAGCCCAAAGCGCCCATCTGCCGCTCATAATTAACCGCGGAAGTCAGCACTTGGCATCCGCGTTCAGGAATCGGTGACTGGTTACTCTTGCGCCAACGCTCGCCGAGGGGAGCCATTGTGAATGTCCTTGTGAGCACCGCCTCGACCACGATTCCGACCATTCCTTCGATGCCTAGTATTCCTGGTGGCGTGAGCTCGCAACTTGGTCAAAGTTCGAGCGTGGCGTACTCGGGTAGTGGAATTCTGGGGCTGGGCTCCTTTGTCGAAGTTCTGTTTGTTGTCTTGGCCGTCGCAGTAGTACTCGCCGTCGTAGGTATCTTCATCATCGTTGTTGTGGCGAACCGAGCGGACCCCGATCCAAGTGGACATCGTCCTCAAAGCGTCTATTTCTTTGCGGTTTCCTTCGTCACCATTCTGACGGCCGTCATTGCCTCGACCGTGATCGTCGTCGCACTCACGCTCCTGATTGGCAGTCACTCCACCCCCATCGCAGACTCGATAGCCCGTGCGATCGTGCTGGGCGGATTGATCACGCTCGTTAGCATGACCCTTCTGATTACGCATCTTCGACGGGGTCTAATCCTGGCCAGAGTGGGTGCGGAGCCAACCAGTCCGTCGCGACGCGTCGGCCAAAGCTACGTGTCGGTGGTGACTTTCGTCATGGTTATCGTCCTCCTCGTTGTAGTCGTGTTGTCCGCCTATTTGGTGTTCGCTCTATTAGGGCCCGGTGTCTTCGGCTCGTTCGGTGGCCGCACCCACGCGCTGCGTTACCTCGTTGATGCGGTCTATGTCGGAGTGGTGGCTGGCATAGTTCTCCAGACTCATCGCAACCTTCTTTGGCCTGGTCTCCATCTCTTCGGAAGCAGGGCCGATTCGAGCGTTCAGCCGCAGACACCGGCTACCGATCCGGAGCCCGGGCTCCCCGTCTAGCGGGTTCGATGGGGCAGAGAAACGAGCCACATTGGGGTTCCGCCTCCTGACTTCGGGCGACATCGGTCGTGGCACCCGGCCTAAGCGGGTGATCCAGCCTTGTCCTGGCTAGCCGAAACTCGCGAGATCGAGCTTCCCTGCCAGGACGTCCTCTAGGAAGCGTGAGTAACCCAGAGCAACATGAGCCGAGTTGAAATAGACGTCGTAGTTCCCGATGACAGAGCTGCATCGTTTGGCACAGAACCATGACGTGACATCGATGTACCGAGCGCGTTCGGCCGCCGCTGCGACCGCTTCGGCATGGTTGTAGAAGGTTCGGTAAGAGCGAGGTGAGCGAGAGCACGCCTGGACATCGTCCATGTGTTGTGTCAGGCAATCGGGACCTCCGATCAGCGGGATGTTCCCGAGGATCACTTTCGCCGTCTTGGGTCCCGTAACCCGCCTGAGCAACTTCTCTGTCCCACGTGTCCACTGTCTCGGCGTGTAGCCAATCCCGCTTGGTGTCGGGGCGACGTTCTGCGTCACGATCAAGAGATTCGGATCGATCCGGTTGATGCGATCGATGGCGAAATGGTGCCACTCATCACAAACAGGCCATTCGCCGTGGCCACCGGGGGTCTGTGTCGGAATCGGAGCCGCTGGACAGGCCCCCTTCGTGAGGATGAAGAGCTTCCAGTGGGCGCGGATGGCGATGTCGTCGAAAGCCTGAAACCACATCGCCGCATGGGAGTCTCCGTAGAGGAGCATCGTGTGGCTCCCGCGACGATCACCGAATTCACAAGCGCCCACGCTGCTCTGAGAGACCGCTGCTTGGCACCCGGGCGGTCCGCCCCAGTTTGACGCCGGCTGGGTAACAGCATCTGTCACTGAAGGAGACAATTTGGCAGGAATCGCCTGGATCCTGTCTGCAGCCATCACCAAGCGACGCACCATTTGAGACGAAGCATTTCCGGGAACTGGTGACGTCTTCTGGGGACCGCCGGACCCACTGGCCACGTCGGACTGCAATGTCACGGCTCCGAGAGCCACGGCAACGAGCCCCACTCCAAGGCCGATACTCGCCCAGCGAATGCGAAAGAGGACTTTGGCATGCCGGATGGGGTTCTCGACCACGAGGTAGGTCAGCACCGATCCGCCGAGGGCCACCACATCCCACCCCAGGTTGTCGGGGACCGAAAGACTCGTCTTGCCGGCGTACTCCGCCGCGATGATCAGGATGGGCCAGTGCCACAGATACAGCGAGTACGAGAGTTTTCCAAGACCTCGAAACGGACGCAGGCCCAAGATCGCCTCGACTCCGAAACGCCCGGCAGTCAGCCCTCCAGCGATGATGAGGGCCGCGCCGGCGACAGGAATGGCGACCAGTGATCCGGGATACGCCGTCTGGGAGGTGAAGCCAAAGGCTGCGACGAGGATGGGCGCGAACCCAAGCCAAGTGGCGACAGCGGCGACGCGAGAAGGCACGGTTTTGAGCCACGGAGTTCCCACCGCCACGAGGGCCCCGAGACCCAACTCCCAGGCTCGGGTGAACGGTGAGAAGTAGGCACCGGTGGCGTTGCTCGATGTGTCGATGACAGAAAAGGCCAATGATGCGCCGATTACGAGCCCAAGGCCGATGGCCAGCCGTACCCGCAGAGATAGTCGTGTGCGGATGGTCGCCAACAGAAGGAAGAACGTCGGGTAGACGACGTAGAACTGCTCCTCGACGGATAGCGACCAATAGTTCTGGAGTGGGGATGGAGGTTGATGTGAGGCCAGATAGTCGGTCCCTATAGCGGTGAAGTGGAAGTTGGCCAAAAAGACCGTGGCCCAGCGCCCGTCGGCGGCCGTCCGTGCTCCGGTTACGTTGCCCAAGAAGAAGTAAGACAAGGCAACAGTGACGATGATTACCAGGGTGGCGGCGGGGATGATCCGACGACAGCGGCGGCCATAGAAAGCGAGGATCGACGTCCGACCCGACGAGGCTCGCTCTCGCAGCAATACACCGGTGATGACAAAACCCGAGATGACGAAGAAGACGTCGACCCCGATGTAGCCACCCGAGAGGGCGGAGATGCCCGAGTGGAAGAGAACCACCAGCAGCACGGCCACGGCCCGCAGGCCTTCGACGTCGGGGCGGAACGGGCGATCTTCGGGGGCGGTGCCCGACTCGTCTCCCGAGACCAAGAACCGATCACCCTGGTGCTCCGTGATCGGTTCAGCCAAATCCTTTCACCCCATCGCTCATGTTGGCGTCGGGAGAGGCTACTGCAAGCTCGAAAAGTGGTGGTTGCAGATGAACGGAGGTCACCTAGTCATCGACCTGAAGGCAGCTGCGAGTGTTCACAAGGACCAACCCGCCCTGAGAGACACGGGGACGTAGTCCCTGCCGACAGACAAGCTCACAAGATCAGGTCGACATTGTCGACGACGTTTGCTACGGGAGCCCGTTATACGCCCCGGATGGGTCAGCCCGTTCCTAGCGCGGGTCGTTCCGGTCGAGGTACCAGTGCCGAACGACGGCGGGAAACCATTCCTCGTCGTTACCGGGATACCGAGTGATCGAGAAACGGCTGATCGTTCGCTGGCCACCCTCATGGTCGCCGTAGAGCAAGTCGACGATCAGGGGGATGTGTCCGCTCATCGCAGCTTCCACGCAGGGCCGGTCGGGGTCGTCGAGAGTCCGGATGGCCGCCTGCCAGAAGCTGATGTCACCGGGGGGCGAATACAGGTCGCGGTTCTGCGGACGGAAGGTGGTTGGATCGGGACGAGCTTGTATCCTGGAACTCCGCATCTCTTCGACAGAGGCGTTCGGGTTGAGGCTTTCCGAGACATCAATCCTCCAACCATGCAGGACCGCAATACCAGCCCCTACGTTTTGCAGGGACATGGCCATATAAATGACGCCGTCTTTTTCCTCAAGAACGGCGCGGCCATTCGACAACGGGGCCCAGTGGTCGTCTCCCCACCGGATCTTTTGGATCGACTCGTGAGGACGGGAGGCGAACAGGACGGGACGCAGACCGACCTGGAGAGCCTGCTCGGCATTGCGTCCCGCACGATTGGCAGATCGAACCGAAGCGAAGGTGGCCACGGCCAGCACCAACGTTCCCCCCGCCGTCGCCGCCGAAGCCCAGTCGGTCACCACGCCAGGTTAGGGGACTCGGCGGCGTGGGTGCGTCTCGGTTCGATGAAACGTCTACGCGCGTAGCCATCGAAAGACCACGACCCCAGACCGGGCCTGTCTTCTGACCCCAACGGACCCATGACAGCGGCCCCTCTCAGGGGGCGAGAGCCTCGGATTGGGGTCCACCAGTTCGCGGGCAAAGTTCACCGAGATCGTTGCTCGCGGAGCAGGGACCTTCATGGGTCCCGCAAAACCGGTACCCTCCGGTACGTAGGCATTACATAGACGCTTGTGTCTACGGTCGACCCCTGGATCCGGGCGAGTTTGTAGCGTGCCGGTGACATTCACTAGCAACCGAATCCCTGTCAGCCCCTGATGCGGCGCCACAGGCTCGCTATTCAACGTGGATCAACGACCTTCGTTTTGCGCGACGACACCGGGCAGCTTGCCCGGCGGTTTCCCTGGTCATTCGGAGTGTCGGAGAGGCGTATTCGACCTTTAGTACACGATGCCTGGTACACCGCTCGCCAGTCACTAGTGGCATTCGCCGGATTTCCGCGCACGAGTTTTCAAAGGACCAACCGCTTTGCAGTTTGGAATTCAAATGCCATAATCCGTCGACGAATAGGGCTAGCAAGGCGCCGAGAATCGAGGAACCGGATGCCACGGTCCGTTGCTCTCTATCAGAGCCCGGAATCGAGAGCATTTAGGTGGTCGTCTGACCATCTGAGGAGTCGGACGCCAGCTGTATGGGCATCGAGCGCCTTCTTTGCTGCGGGACTCATCTACTTCTTCTGGTGGGGTTTACACGTTGGCTGGGGCTCGGTCCCTCACCGCAACTGGAACAGCGGCACCGACATCTGGTTGACGTTTCATATTGCCGGAGAGGTTGCCCACGGACACCTGTCCTCGGTGTACTCCCACTACTACTTTGAGAGCTTTCCAGGTATCGCCTTCCTGCTCACGCCGATCGCAGCGCTGGCGTCAGCGCTGCATCTCAGCGTTGATATTCCGCCCTCTCAGCAGTTCGTGCATCCACAGGCGTGGGTGATCTTGGGACCGATTCTGCTTCTTCTGAGCACGATCCCACTCTTCGGATTCGATGCACTCGCGCAACGTCTCGGGGCGGATCGGCCCCGGCGCTTGCTTCTTGCATTTACCCAAGGGTTTGCCTTGTGGAGCGTCTTGGTGTTCTGGGGTCACCCCGAGGACGCCATGGCGGTGGGACTCTTAGCGTACGCCTACCTTTTCTCCCTCGATGGCCGGTGGAATGGAGCAGCTTGGCTTTTTGGAGTCGCGGTCGCGTTACAGCCACTTGTGCTGGCTGTGCTCCCGATACTGCTGGCTATCGCAGGAGTCAAGCGTTGGTCACGGTTTGTCGTGCGAACCGTGATTCCGGGGCTGGCCGTGATTCTCGGCCCTTTGATCACAAACTTCCACCTCGCTTTTACGGCTTTCACCCAACAACCAAGCTTCCCCCTCGCCAATCATGAGACGCCTTGGACGGCATTGGCGCCCCGAGTCAACATTGGAGTGTTCGCCGTGGCGGGTGGACCAGGACGGGTGGTCTCTTTGATCCTCGCCTGTGCCGTCGGGTGGTGGGCGATCCGTTGGCGAGACAGGCCCGAGATGCTTGTGTGGGCAGCTTCTCTCGCCCTAGCGCTTCGGTGTTTCACTGAGTCGGTAATGGACCCGTACTACCTATGGCCTGCACTCGCTCTGGCCATGGTGGCATCAGTGAGAACGCATTCTTGGCGGTTCGGGTTCACACTCGCTTCCGCTGTCTTGGTCACGGTTACGTCGCAATGGCACCTCGCCTGGGCTACCTGGTGGGCCCTAAACAGTGTCGGACTCGCTGTCGTTCTCATCTGCTCGATCCCTGTACAAGTTGTCGAACTGCACGAGCCCGCTGCCGCATCTGGCTCCCCTGCGGGGCGTCAGCGGCCACCACATCGCGGTGGCGCAACCGCGAGAAAGACGGCGGCGAAAGGACAACGAAGCCATAAGGCATCTCGCTAGTAGTACCACCACATCTCATCGCTTGCTGTTCGGAAGTGTGTACGCGGAGCGCGGCGTGGAAATCGCGTATCATCCTGAGCTTAGTGTGTTGTCGGAAAGCACAGGACCAGCGCGGCGAACAACAGAACGTGTCGGAGATGCGTAGTCGACCATTAGTACATCGTCCTTGGCGCACCGAATGGGCAGCCTGACGGTCCACGTCGGTTCTCTGGCCGAAAAGTGGAAACGGGAGGTGGGGGCGACTCATGGGGTGGGGAGATATCCGACCCTCGGGCGCGCCCGACTAGGGCGCTGTGAGAGGCAAGGGTCCTCAGACCACGCCCAAGGCGACCACATCACGCCCCCCTGGTCGCCTTCGGACGTGGCTCTGACTCCCGGGGGGGTTGGGGGCCACTCAGGAGTCGCTGGGGAACTTTCCCGCCGTGGACCGGTCCTAAACACCACGCGCATCCGAAAACGCTGCTCAGCCTCCTGAAACTCCCTGATCAACCGGCATCGCCCTCTCTCGGTCCAGGGTCCCGGCCCTGGGGTTGGGGGCTGGCTCCAGGACCGAGCGTGTTCGACCTGCTTCATCTAGTGGTTAACTCGATGGAGCAAACAACAGAAACACCTGCATATCGCCAGTTTTGAGGATTTCGCCAAACGAGACGGCGTGCTGTACTGAAACGAAATGCGGCCAATGGCTCTGGGTCGCACGTCGCTGCCGTGAACCCGGCAGTCGGGGAGGTGGGCCGTGTCACAGATCAAACTGACCAGGGCGTTGGCGGTCGTGGGCCTCTTCGCCCTGATCTCCGGGGGCGCACTCATCGGCACCCGGACCATCGCCGCAGCCGCCACGCCAACGTTATCGGCCACGGTCACGTCGTCGTCGAGCGGTGCGACGTGCAGCACCACGCCGGTGTCAGGTACTGGCACCGGCACCGTGATGAGCCTGTGTAGCAACGTGTCCGGGGGCGACGTCCTCAGTCTGAGTGGGGCCGGTTTCACCCCCAGCGCCCTGGCCTCGGACGTGGAGTGCAGCACTGACCCTGCCCAACCAATGGTCGTCTTGCTGGGAAACTACATCCCGATCAGTTGCACCCTCGTCAAAATCCTCAACGTCACCGCGACGGGAACCTTCACGGGGTCGTTCACGATCAAGACGGGCACGACCGGACCAGGGGCGGCGGGCACGCCAGCGTGTACGACGGGAAGCGGCACTCCCGTCACGACCATGGCCATCGCCAACTGCACGACCTCAGGGGACGGGGCAACGGACGCCGCCAAGTACCCGTGTCCCCCCACCGCCGCTCAGCAAGCAGCCGGTGACACATGCATCCTCGCCATAGGTGACATCAACGGTGACCGGGCCGTGGGAGCGATTTCGTTCGCCGGTGAGTCGACCGGTGCTACGACCACGTCGGGCGCCACCACGCCCCCGACATCATCGGCTCCGGCGTCGTCGGCTGCATCGGGCGGCGGGGCGACGCCCACCACGGCTGCGCCCGCCCCGTCGAGCGCCCCGCGAAGCTCGTCATCCCTTGCCACTACTGGACCGGGACCACATCTGTGGTTGATCGCCTTGGTGGGTCTTCTCATCTTGTGCTTGGGAGGTCTGGTGTATGCCGTAGGAGACCTACGCTTTGGCCGTCTAATGGCCGCACTCCCCCACGGGATCGTCCGATTCACTACTCGGCGAGACCGAGCGTCCGAGGTGAGGCCTCAGGTAAAGCCAGACTCCGCCCCAGCCGAGAAGGACCTCATATCGACATCGCCCGCAGCCCAACCGCCCAGAAGCACCGAGGTTCTCTGGCTGACGTCGGAACTGAGACAGTCTCGGGGCGAGTTCTAGGCAGACATCACGGGTGGGGGTTAAGCATCCCTCATCACGACATTGGCCTCGTGGCAATGCGATTGAGAAGCTACCCTCCCGTCACGGCGTGACCTGCGGGTGGCGATGGAGTCACACTGGGGACTGAAGGTCGCTCCTACACCCCGCCCGTAGGTTCGCTTCGATGGACCGGCTGTCAGAACTCGAATCCATGCGGCGCTCCATCGCGATGCTCAACCCTCGAACGGCGAGGGCTCTCGACCGTTAAGAGGCCATGGCACTCCTCCAGGAGCTTCAGGACGTGCAACGCAGACTGTGGAGGTTGCGGTACGAACTACGGAGGCTGCTGGACGGTTATCTCCGCGTGCGCGAGTTCTACCGGTAATCCTCCCGCCTCTTCCGTGCAGCCCTACGCCCCGATCCCAGGGTCGCAAGAGGCCGAATGTTCGGGCACGAGTATCGCCGGTGACGTCATCACGGGGACTTCGATGTCATGGGTCAAAGGTAACGTAATCGTGTTCTTGGAGGGTGTTGTCCTATCCCAGGCCGACGTGCAATCCGTGGCAATACATCAGAACGCCGCGCTGCCTGCGACAGGTGTCCAGGAACTTAGTTCGCACACGACGTTGATCATTGGTGTCATCGGCGCTGCTGTCGTTGTTGTGATCCTCATCGTCGTTGTGATGGTGGTGCGAACACGAAGGAGCGGGAAAGCCCACGACGTCCTCTCCGGCCAGTGGACGGTCCAAGCGACCAGCCCTCCTCCCACTGGGCTCCCGGAGGTCGCTGCCGGTTGGATGCCCGACCCAACGGGGAGACACCAACAGCGCTATTGGTCTGGAACCGCGTGGACCGAGCACGTTTACACCAACGGGCAAGCCGGAGTCCCGACTCGCCTTGGAGATGTTTCCCGATAGATTTCTCACTGGATAGGTTCCCTCTGGTGGATTCGCTCGATCTTCCGTAGGAGGCACGTCACGGTCGCCACCAGTCTTTGATCGAGGACGTCGGCTCAGGCAGTTTGCGGGTTTTCAGCGGGAACAAACCGTGTACAACAGAACGTGTCGGAGAGGGGACTTGAACTCCCTTGGCGCGCCTGCCGCCCCGTGGGTGGTTGTGTCACTCTCCCTGGCCAATGGCGGTCAACCGAAACCCGAGCGAGCGCAAGTGTCGGGCAGTGACGGACTGTACCGGCGAATTCGGTAGAAGTTCGGTAGAAGAGCGCACTCCCTTCACGGGGACCACTCCCCCGCCAACCCGGTCTTGGCCTCGAGCGCTTGGTTTTACCCTAAGAGCCGACGTTGGGCACGCTCCCCCGGTAGACGATCAGGGCCGTTTTCCCAGCATAGAGAAGCGGGTTGTCAAACTGGCGTGTCTTGGTCACGCGGCAGCGCTACCTTTGAGTCATGAGGGAACGTCCGGTCGATCCGAGGACCCTGGCCATGGTCGGGAAGGCGCTCGACGTCGCCCATCGAGTAGAGACCAATGACAAGCTTGCTCGGTGCTCGAAGTGTGAGGTGTCCACGGCGACCCTGGATTCGAGCGGACAGGAACGACATGTCCCCGCGGACGAGCGGGAGTTGCGTATGGCGCAGCTTTACTTGGGATCGCATTCAGGGCCCATCGCCCCGTAGTTCGGGTTCGGATTGCGCGGTCAGGCGCTGCTTTGAGTCCCGTCCTCGTTCCACTGGCCAAAGAACCCGCTCACAGTTCCGACGGCCGGATCTTCCGCCAAGTACGGGCCAGGGTCAAAGGTTGGTTGCCATCCTGGCTGAAAGATGCGGATGAACTCGACCGCCATAGCCATCACCACGCTCTCGCTCGATACCGACTCCATGATGATTCGCTGCGGGTTGCCGGTGGCGTCAAGCAGAAAACCTCTGCTCAAGACGTAAACGGTGTCAAGGCATTCCCATCGAGGACGACCCTTTTCAGCGTTCCGCAGATGATCCGCAAGCGTTGAGAGCTGATCGGACTCAAAAGCCACCACGTGAGCGCTTGCTGGCTTGGTTTCCCAAATCCGTCCATACCGCCTTACTCGACGAGAGTCTCCCGGATCGCGCTTGAGGGCAGAGGTCTCCATCGTCTTAATCCGATGAGCGCTGTTGGCGGCTTGTACAAGTCCCCTGCCGTCCAGATGCGATCGGACCTCGATCACTCCAACAACTGCTTCGATGGGGAATATGGAAAAGTCATCCGAGCGGTAAAGACGTGGGATTCCCTTATCGTAAACAACGAGGTCACATTCGCCGGATGTCGTCCCGTCGCTACATGCGATCTCGGCTCCGTGAGCGATACCAACGGACTCAGGGATGAACCGTTTGAGAATGTGTTCAAGAACAACGGACTCACGGCGGCGCCCCTTGCTCCCTGAATGCTGGATTGTTGCCGTCTCTTTAAGCTCTGCATCGAGACGAGCGGCAATGTTGCGAGCCAACGAGGGTAGGTCCATGAGGTCAATCCTGCCGCAGATGGGTTCTCCGGAGCACCGACCTCTTGTCATCACCCTTGGGTCAACGTTCTCGCTGCTTGTCAGGTACTCGATTCAGGAAGGGCATTCATGCCCTCGTGGTTGTGCGAGCTAGGGCGCCGATATCGCTGATCGCCTGGCGGGCCTCTACAAGAGCCTCGTCGAACTGCGCTCCTTTGGGATCTTGCTTGTTGGGAGGTCCGGTTGGTATGACCTGAGTCACCCGTGCGATGGCCATCCCGGCTCTGTGGACCTCTGCCGTCATCTGTGCAGAGCCGTAGACCCGGACTCGAGCCAGGGCTGACGCACCTTCCAATCCAGCATCGATGACTACGCGGATCGAACGCATGTAGTGCGGCCATGTCCAGAAAGCACCCATTACTCGAGGCGGGTTCCCGAGGCGGCGAATGAGTTCGAGGTGCCCCGTCATTCGGAGTGCGGCATCTTGGAAGTCCAGACACGCCTCTACCGCGCCGGGGAAGATCGCCTCGCTACCGCCGTTCGGTCCGGCTTCCGCTCCGGTTTCGGTCGGAAGCGCGATGAGGAGTCCGACTTGCTGGACTGGGCGGAAGATCCACTGGCCGACCCAGCTCATTCCGCCGGCCACGAGGGCACTCCAGAGCCATAGCATCGTCGCGAAGTTGGCGATTGTGGTCGATTACTACTGATCCGATGAGGCCTGGCTCCTGAGGCAGAGGAACACGAAAAGCCCCACGGCAGCGCCGACCAAGAGGAGAACACCCTGATCCCGGTCCTTCACCGTCTGCGCTCCAGCCACTTCGATGATGCCTGCGACAAGATCGATCTCCCACCCGACGGGAGCCGGGACGAGCGAGGTAGCTATTTGTCGTGCGATCTGCGCGTCAGGTTGCCGCAGTTGTCGGGCGGCATCGACAACAGCCGCCTTGAGGTGCGGGCGAAGGCTCGCGCCCAGCTCCTCGAGCGTGCGGCCGTCCTGCCATCCGCACCCAAACCCGCAACGTTCCGGAACATCCAATGGATGGACTCCGATGACGGGTGGTCGTGCTGGGCAGTCCACCATCTCTGGACGGCTGCCGCGAACGGTCCGAGATCCGGGGTTACCAGGTTCATGTTTGTGACCTCCTCCCGCCTAAAGGAAATGGTATCCAAGGGATGGGTCGCCCTTCTCCCCATTCGCGATGTGGTGCTCTGATCCAGCCGAGTTCTGTGGTGTGACCTGGGTATTTAGTCAGATGTGGTGTGGGGGGAAAATCGACGGGGCCCATACAACGCTCTATCCGGACGACCGATGACACATACCCGGTTACGACCTGGGCTTTGGCAAGACCCGCCGGCTTCATGTGCGCTGCTCGCTGCTGACAGATCGCAGTGCATCCTCGGAGGTTGACGACTCGTCCATGGTGCGTTGCTGATCGCGGTCGATGTAACAGGGTGGAACCACACCGCGTGTGGGTCACGCTGTGTCGGCCGAATCGGTGCCCTGACGCGACAACGCCCACGGCCGAAACCGTGAGCGTGTCGTCTCCCTTCGTTGTGGTCAGACTTGCTAGGCGGCCACGTGCGCCGGCATCTCGAACAGCTCGGCCAAGCGGGCGACGATCTCAACAGGCGGGAGCGGTGACGATGCGGCCGCCCGGAGCTGGTCCACTTCGACCTGCCACGCGTGTCCGGCGATGGCGTCGCGCTCGCAGCATTCGCAAGTGAGACCGTGCGCGGTGTCATCGAACGTCCGAACGTCGAGCAACTCCCCATCGTGAACCATCACGCCGAGCATGGTTGCCACTTCCTCGAGAATCGCTGCGGGGATAAGATTCTGCATTGTCGGTTCCTTTCAGGAGGTCCCGTCCATGCCAGGGGAGTTCCCGCTCGCCCTGGCCTTTTCGTCTGTCGTCACGCACTGTG
Source organism: uncultured Acidimicrobiales bacterium (assembly GCA_963846125.1). GTDB lineage: Bacteria > Actinomycetota > Acidimicrobiia > Acidimicrobiales > UBA8190 > Chersky-840. Next base: position 445,440 of record CAWJUR010000003.1, on the reverse strand, counting down.
AACCCTCGCCACCCTGAGTGTCAAGGGATGATTTTCCCTTGTCTCGTAACGGTTTCGGGGATGCTTGACGCTTTCAAGCATGCTTGACGCCCGTAGGCACGAGAGCGCTTTAGCCCAACGTTTCCACAACGTCGTTGCGCCACGCTCGGGAGAGGTGAGCGAGCTCGCCCGGCCGATTCCCAACGTTTCCACAACAGGAATCGTTCCTGTTGACAGTCAACGGTCGTTGATTGCATAGTTGGATCGTCAGACAGAGAATGCCCCGGGCGAGATTGGCGTCTCCCCGGGGCCGGCGCAAGGGAGTTAGCCCATGCACACCACCCAAGCTATCCGCACACTGAGACTCTGCGAAGCCTCAGAGGAGCGGGAATCCGACCTGGCCAAGCTGGTCAGCGTCACCTACAAGACGGCGGCATTGGTGGCAGAGATCCGTCGAGTGCGAACCCAGATCGCGCTGGCAAACGCGTTGACGACGGTTCTGCAATCCCGCGGGATGGCGTCATGACCGCCGATCGGTACACGCGCGAGGGACGCCGAGCGAGCCTTTGAGCGGCTCTGCGAGTTCACTGGGCATCGCGTCGCAGCGTCCTACAAGAACGTCGGAGGGTGGCGCCTGGACGGCAACGCGACCTACGGCGGGTACGTGGTCGAAGAGATCACAAGCACGGGTGGCGCCATCACGCACCCACTTGGCGAGATGCGCCGGCCTGCTGGTGAGTTCTGCTACTCGGTGAACTTCGCCGCAACGGTGCTGGAGAGCATTACCACTTGACCCGAGCGGGGACTCTGTCGGCGCTTCGTCGGCAGGGCCCACGGTCAGATCAGTCGAGACAGGAGGTCACCATGGCACCGAGGAAGACACACCCCGGGCCCTTGCGCGTCTTGGGGTACGTGCGCGTTTCCACGGAGGAGCAGGCGCACTCCGGCGCCGGCCTGGCTGCTCAGCGCGAAGCGATCCTGAACGCGTGCGGAAGTGCGCGGCTACCGGCTCCTGGAGATCGTCGAGGAGACGAACGGGACATCGGCGAAGAGTCTGGAACGACCCGGCATCGTGCGCGTCCTCGCCGATCTTGACGCGGGAAGGTCCGACGCACTCATGGTGGCGAAGCTGGACCGCCTCAGCCGCTCGGTGAAGGACTTCGCGGAGCTCACGGAGCGGGCGCGCGTTGGGAGCTGGTCGATTGTCGCCCTAGACCTCGGCGTGGACACCACCACCCCACAGGGAGAGGCCATGGCCAACGTCTCCGCCGTGTTCGCACAGCTCGAGCGCCGGCTAATCGGGGAACGTACCAAGGTCGCTTTGGCAGCCAAGAAGGCCGCTGGGGTTCGACTCGGCCGGCCGTCGTCGCTCAGTGACGAGACGATCCGACGCATGATCGACCAGAGCGCCGACAACTGGACTCTGCAACAGATCGCGGACGATCTGAACGCTCGCGGAGTGCCGACGTCTCAGGGACCCCGGAAGCGCTCAGACGGAAGCTACGGGGTGGCTGTGTGGCGGCCAAGCTCGGTGCGTGCGGTGCTGCGAGGCCCGGAGGCTCAGCGGCTGGGGTGGATGGAGGCTCCCAGACATCGGCACGGCGGCCGACGACCGTAGGAGTCCGTCACCCGTAGCTAGCGGAGCTCACCCGAACCGGCTTGCCTGTGTGCTGTGAGTCTTCCCATACGACCAGACAACGCGCTGCGGCGCGAGCTGTGCCAACCGAGAACCGGAATGTCCGAGACTGCCCAGGGGAGAGCGACACTGCTGGGCCTTGGTTCTGTCCGATCTGGTTCCCTTGGGAGTCGTAGATGGTGGCGGCAGCCGAAGCGACGGCACGGGCCCTGGTGCCAGTCAGGGTGCCCGTGACCGTGACGGTGCGGGGTTTGGGCGCGCAGTGAACGTCTGAGGCGATCGCCCACTTGGTATACCCCGCTACCGTCGCCGGAAGACTTGGGGTTGATGAGCAGCCGGCAAGAAACACCCCAACGACCACGGCGAAAGCAGCTACTGGGAGCGCCCGGCTCACGCCTGCATCATCCCACGAAGTGGCACGAGAGGCCTCCGAGGCGTTTCTGAGCGGCCCTCGTCTCCCAGGTTTAGGGTCGTCCTCGTGTCGGAGGACATAGAAAGCATCACCGGCAATATCGCGAGTGATGACAGCGAACCGTCGTGGTTCGTGATCACCTACGCCGATGGCGACGAGGAGCACCGCGAAGGAACGCTGGTGGAGGCGGCCAGGTTGGCAGATCAAACGGGCCTAGTCATGGTCCCTACTTCCGGCAAGGCCGTCCGGTGGGTGAGGAACCCTGAGCTCTAGGGGTGGGAGTGCTCTCCCTGACTCAGCCGCGGCGCTTCCGGCGAATCCAGCGGTGTACCGCCGTTGCCGCCCGGTCCCGAATCACGATCAGCCCAAGCAAGATCACCAAGGCAAACCAAAGCCCAGTCATGGTCAGACCGTAAACCGAGGGTGTAATAGCCCCGCGAGAGGAGATCCCAGATGGCCAGGAGATCCCTCAGAATCGATTCTCAGCGCCTCGGGTCTTGCGGGTGGGGGATTGGAGCGTTACGAACACTTGTTCCCTTGTGGCAGGGCGAGGAGCCCGGTTGCGGGCCGATACTCCTCCGCTCCTGCCTGGTGCCCCCATGACCGTGCTTCCACGTGGCGCACGGCGGTCGAGATTCAACCTAGTCGAGAGTCCGGAGGCTAAGTTACTGATGAGTAAGTTAGGTGTTGCTTGAGCGAGGTCCTGGTCAGAGGGCAGAAAGCTGATCCGACCTCTCAGGGAGATGGGGATCTGAGAGCCAAGAAATGGTGGGTTCACCTGGGGTATCCACTCCCATACTGATTCGGGGTATTCCGTCGGCAGGTGGGTGACGTGTTGCCGGCCGAAAATGCCTGGTGAAGACCTATGCGTACGGCGAACACTCGTTCGACTTAGGCTTGTGGGGCACCCCAAAGCAGGAGACAGCCGAATGTCCGAGATCGAAAACGCCATGAGGACCGCCGTCCAACAGGGTTACGAGGAGTCGGCTCGAGAGTTCAAACAGCTCATCGCAGGGCTCGAGCGAACGCACGCAGGGAAGCCGGTCGACGAAGTGAAGGGCGCCGTCCGCACGGCTTTCCGGCGGGCGGACATCACGGCGTCAGAATCGGAGATCACCGATTACGCCACCGCCATCTCCGGGGGTACGAAGATCGAGATCAAGGTCGAGCCCCTTAGGTTCTAGCGGGGTAGCGTTCGGCCACGTGAACGCAGAGCGCGAGATCATCAGCATCGTCTGGTACCCGCATCGGCCTGACTGGTACGAGGTGATCTACGCCGACGGGGACTTTGAGCGCGTTCCTGGCACTCAGGCGGACGCCAAGGGGGCTGCCGAGATGCTTGGATTGGGTCCACCGCAACAGGACAGCGGACGCACCCAATGGGAGAGTAAGGAGCAATAGCTCGCCAGCCAGGACCGTCCCCGTTTTGGGTCTACGGTTAGGGAATGTGACCTTGAGTCCAGGTGCGATCCTGTGCGACTTCGACGGTTGCTGGGCATCCCTGGTGGTGTCCAGTCCCTCTGAGAGAGCCAGCCCGCCCGTGGACGACATCATGCAGCACCGAGCATGGGTCAAGGGCTGGACCACCGATGATGAGGACCGCGACTTCTGTTCCCGGAACCACTCGCGGGTGAAGTAGAAGTTCAAGGCGGGGGCCTCGGCGGGGTCCAGGCCGAGTCGAAGCAACCCCCTAATCGCCCCCCCTAGTCCCCCCAATCACCTGAGAACGACCAACAGGCGACCCCAAAACGATAGACCTTGTCAGGGGTCAATGAGCAAGTCAGAGGCCGTAGACACATCCAGAGCCTGGGCGTAGCGTCCCCAACGGTGCTCCAGGAGCTTGGCCCCGTCCCCGCACGTCGGCACCGCATTGGGGGGCATGGGGTGCGCGGTGGCGGCGCAGGGATCATCTGTCCAAAGGGTCCCTGCGCCACTCACCGTGTGGACCCACCAAGCGCGAGAGGATCTCCCACCCGAGCATCAGTTGTGAGCGTCACACGGCGAACGTAGGTACGACGCCCGTCTCGACGCGTCCGTTGGGCCATTAATGGCCCCCCCGGGCGATGTAGTGGCCGTTGCTGTCGGGCTAGTTGCACGCAGGGGGCGAGCTGGTTTCGGCCGAAAATACCTGGTGATGGGTTGCGGATCACTCAGCTGCTCGCGAGCAACGCCCTCTCCAACTCGCAGAGTTCTTGGTATTGCAGCCCCTCGTGATCGCTGAATGCGGCTAGGGCTCGAGCGGAAGCCAGGTGGTCCAGCTGGTGCTGGACCGAAGAAAGGGCGCGGCGATCGGTCATGGACTCAACATCGGCCACACCGAATCTGAGGAGCAGGGCCGAAAGACCCCACCTGAAACCTGGATCGACGGCGCTGGCCTAAGCGCCCCCTGCGTTCCTGAGTGGTGGAGGGTAACGGCTCCCGGCCGAGAGTCGGTTGCAGGGCGTCACGCGTCGAACGTAGGTTCGATGCGCGTGGACCGAAGCTTCGAGCTCGAGAACTGGCGGCGGTCGATCGCGATGCTCCCACCCCAGTCGGCGGCATTGGACCGGGAGGAAGCGATGCGGCTCCTGGCCGAGCTCCACGATCTCGAGGGTCGGATCAAACGGCTGCGCGATGGGTTACGGGGTCTCTTGGAGGCCGACGAAGATAAGTGACCTGGGGCCGGCCCAAGAGTCCGGCCCCGACAGGAGGATCGGGAACATGGCTCAGGGCACCCCCCGAGATCCGAGGAACCGGCCCGGCAAGTCATTCCAAAGGACTGGGAGCGACAAGATCGAGACCCACGACGCGGCTTCTTCAAGTGTTGGGCGCCACCGCGGACCGAACGACATGGTGGAGACCACAGACGCTGTGACCAATGTCACGGTGGGATATGGCATCTCCGACCGCCCGTGGTTCGAGAAGTGGTGGTTGGTCACGCAGGGCCTTGGTGAACTTGAGCGCGCCTACAAGGGTGAGGCGACGCTGTCTGAGACGAGCCAGGGCAAGGCTTTGGTCACACGGTTTTGCAGTGAGTGTTGGGACATGAAGGACTGGCTGGTATCGGACACCACTCGAGTCCCGAAGGCTGCCCGCACGGCGGCCAAGCTCTGGGCGGAGTCAGATGATGCGATCCAACTGACCGGAGACGTGGCCAACACGCACAAGCACCTAAGACGGCGAAAGAATCAGAGGGTCGCTGGCGTATCTCGGGTCAGCGTCGGCCCTGGGGCGTCGATGGCTGTTTCGTGGAAGGACCCTGGCCAAACTGCCGTTGCTGGAAGCCGCGACGCGCTGGAACTTGCACGCACGGCCGTGAAGCAATGGCGGACCTTCCTCGCCAAATACAAGCTTTCCACCCCCTACTGAGACACCAGGCGGGGAGATCAGGCGTCCCAACCTTCTAGTGGCCACGATGCGGGGCCCTGAGCGTGCTTGACCTTGGCCACGGTGAGGGCGGCTTGAAACGGCGGACTGTAGAGCGAAGCGTCTCTGAGAAGATCGGCGACGAACATCTCCATAGCAGCCATTACGTCGTCGACAAGATCGGTTAGGTATCCGGCCGGCGCCGACGTTCCGTCTGCCCTGGCCTTGGTCAGGTGGGCGAGATATGGGTCGATGATCGCGAGGGTGACGTCGCAAGCGCTCCGGGTCGGGGTGCTCCCACCCCGGAAGGGAGTCTGACGGCTGGACGTCCCGGGTGTCCCTCCGTTTGCGCCCCGCCAGGAACTCGATCAACAGGCGGCCGTGGATCATCGTGGCCTCGAGGCAAGCATGGTGCACCACGGCGGCACCGTTATGGACGAAGTGGTCAACCCATCGAGGAAGTTCAGCCATTGTCGTTAGCTCATAGTTGAGGTGGGCGATCCAGATATCCTCCTGGTTCAAATCCATACTGCCGAGTGTCTCATGACCTCAAGGGACGCATGAGGGATGCGGCTTCGCCCATTGGGAGGGATTGCATGGATCGGGACGACCTCCACTGGCGCACCATGCAGGTGATGAGAGGCGAGCCGCCTCCCCTGGCGGCTTCGGGAAGCCGCCGAAGGACGATGAGTGCCGCGTTGCGTCAGAGCGAAGCCCTCTGGCGAGCGGCGGGTGCCATTGACCCGGCTGCACAGCCGATCATCATGTACTACTCCGTAACCCAGGGCGCACGAGCACTCCTTGCGGCCCGCATAGCTGGCTCGAACTGGGCTGGCATGCCAAGTCACGGTCTGGTTCTTGCGCCACCAAGCCTCCGTGATGATCGCACACCAACTCCCGACGACATCGTGATCCAAGATAAAGGGAATGGTCTCTTTCAACAGGTAGCAGCCCTTCTGGATTCTCCGACGCTACCCACTAGCTGCACCCTCACCGAACTCATTTGCTCGCTTCCAAACCAGGACGACCTTCTATTTTTCGGGGATGACCAGCCACAGCCCCTGATTCTTCACACATCGGACATCCCTGCGCGAGGAGATACGAAATCAGATCTCATTCAACTGCTTGTTGGACCGTTGCCTTCTGATTTCGACGAGTCCATCTTGGATGAAAAGGGGATCATGGTGCCCCCTGGGTTGTCCGATGTCACGAGCTTGGCTCGCGCCATACCCCAAGCTGGCATCCTTGGGTGAACCCACAAGAATCGTTCACGTTAGACCGCTGAACCCGGGCGAGGAACACCTGAGGTTTGGTGTGGAGGTCGTATGGAACATCAATGAGCTATTGGATTGGGCCGAACGGATTCGGTATTGCTCCCGGCTTTTTGACGTTCCAGAGATGGGCGTCAACGTCGCGAACTCGGGACTAGTGCTGCCGGCGGTCAGTGGGAATACCCAGTCGCTGCACCCTTTGATGACCTGGTGGGCGATCTTGTACGCATGCTCAATGCTTGCGAGGTACTGGCCGAAGGAATGGGTCAGGCTTCTTGACATGGACTCGAGTACGCACGCGGTCCCAATGGTCACCGTACTGGAGACAGCCTGGAACGAAGCTCCACGCCTTCTAGCCAGGGAACTGATTGCCGCCTATGGCGCATGAGTTGTTCGCACGTAAGGGAGGAGCGTCGTTGGGCAGGGTGGCCTTCAAGGTCCGGACAGCTTCCACCGCCTCCTCGGTCGGCACCAGGGCGACGTAGAGACTGGTCGTCTCGAGTTGGGCGTGGCCCATCAGATTTCCCACGAGCTTTAGATCGAGCGTGCGCCGGTACAGCTCTGTGCCGAACCAGTGTCTGAGTTGGTGAGCCGTGGCGGCAATACCTCGTCCGTGAAGGTAACGGTTGATCTCGTGTGAGACGTAGTGCGGCGGGAGTGGCCGGAGCGGCCGCATCGGCTTCCCGTTGGGAAGCAGGGCGGGGAACACTGGGCCCCCAAGCGGAGGGCCGTACTCCTCGAGGGCTCGAAGCACTTCATCGGCGATGGGCACCACGCGGTCTTTGTCGCCTTTCGTCTCGCGGAGGTGCAGGATCGGAGGGTTGACGTCGAGCCGGATGTCGTCGACACGCAGGCCGGCGATCTCCATGCACCTGAGCCCTCCGTAAGCCGCCAGGCAAAGCCAGAGTCGCAAACGGGCTGGCGCGTGTTCGATGGCGTCAACCAGATCGGAGGTCTTCGCGGGACGGGGGAAGCGCCTGGGCAGCTTGGGCCTCACGACAGCGACGCTCGGATTAATCGTAGTTCGCCCGGTGTCGATGAGCCATTTGTAGAGACCGGCGATGGTGGTGATGTAGGTGTAGCGAGCGCGAGCGCCCAGACGCCGATCGTCGAGCCACCCCTCGATCGCCGCCGTCGTCACCTTCGTGGGGTCATGTGCCGCGACGTAAGCCTTGAGGACGCTCAGGTAGTTCTCCCGCGTCGCCGTTGTGAAGCCCTTGCGGCGAAGGTGGAGCATGTACTCGCCGATGAGGGGCGAGCTCGGATGAATACGGGGGTGTGGGCTCAATGATATTCCCCGGAGTTGACGTCGTGCATTCCACTCTCCTGCATGGCTGCTCTCATTCCTTCACGGGTCGCAAGTGTTGCATCATCTTGAGACAAGCCAAGAAGTTGGCCTTCCTCGATCGCGATGCGTTCGAGCTCGGTAAGCGGGAGCCCCTCGCGCATGAGCGCTCGAGCCGTAAGCATTACTCGGACTGTCCACTCGTCGGAGAGGGGCGTCGCTGGGACAAAAGTTGGCTCGAACGGTTCGTTCCACAGAGGGCTGCCCGGTCGATGCCAGTCTGGTCCAAACGGCTCTCGGGGATCGACAAGACGAAGGGTCACGGGGCCGACGACGCCGGAGAGTGCGTGATCGTGAGGGCAGGAGACGTTGTGGCCTCCTGCTGGTTGTAAAGCGAGGTGGGCGCTGCCGGGTTTGTAGATCCGGTTGCTGCTGGTGTGATGGCGTAGGCAACGCCCGAGGTGATCGACCGGATCTCCGGCAGGTAGACGAGGGTCCACAGGTCGGAGACGTCCGCATTTTCTTGGGCGTATTGGGTGCCCCAGGCGATCACGCGCTGCTCGAGTGCCTTTCCCCGGTCGTAGGCGGTCATGGAGGTGTTGCCCTCGGTCGAGACGTACTCCTGCTGCCAGGCATTGAAGACTGAGGCGACGTTGGCGACGTGGGTGGCCTGAGGACTGTCGGGTAGCTTCGGGTCGTTGAGAGCGGTGTTGATGTCCTGGATCGTGTTGGAGCGGCGAGCTCCGTTCGCGTTGCCTTGGAGATCACTAGCAAACAGGGGGTTCATGGCCAGATAGGTCCCGCGCCACTGATCGAAGCGCCCGTTGATCGCCTGCTTGAACGCGGCGTTGTTCGGGTCTGCCGCGATCGCTTCCTCCTTGGCGTCGTAAACGGCGTAGTAGGTCGAGGCAGCGGGAGCAAGCGCCACGTCGTTGAGGAACTGCTGCGGGGTCTTCTCGCTGCGGAGGCCGTACTGGATCTGCTCCCGATATACGGCAGGGTCGTATGGTGCGTTGCCGGTGGTGCGAGGGATGAACCAGCCGGCCGCATATGGATGGTCCTTCACGAACGCTTCGTTGGCGTTGAGCCAGTTCCCAGCAGCCTGCGAGGCTGGGAGTTCCTCCTCACCCGTGGTGGTGCTCTTGGCGACGGTCCAGGGCGTGGCGTCCGGGTGTTCCCGCAGGAACTCGGTGATCGCATCGTTGTAGGGGAGCTCGTTGAGCAGTTCGTTGAACCGGGCGCCCAGGCCGTTCACGTCGAAATGCTGGGACGGTGATGCCGGCGCCGTGAACCCGAGGATCGCAGTAGCGAACATGTTGATCCGGGTCCAGTTCTTCACGCGGTCTAGGTAGGTCTGCTCGTCTCGAGCGGTGGGGACCGGAGTCCCGTTGACGACATGGCCGTTCTCGCGTGCGATGTCGAGGAGTCCGTGGCCAGTTGCCTCCGCGGTCTGCATCGCGTTGACCATCATCGAGGCGTAGGTGGTGCCCGGGTTCGTGTCTCCGACGATGCCGTTGATGACTCGGCTCACGGTCGATGGGAGTACCTGCTCCCAATAGCTCTGGGCCGCGCCTTGTTGGAGGAGCGCCTGTTCCGTTCCCTGGAACGCCGGATCGAACTGGGCGATGGCCTTGAGCGGGATGGCCAGGAACGGGCCCGTCGAAGGGATCAGCGGGTTTGAGATCCCTGGAGCGATGTATCGCAGTTCACCCGTGAAGGGAATGTTGATCGGAAGCGACGACTTGATCCCGAAATGGTCGAGGAGGTGAGCGACCGTAGACGTCGCGCTGCCGGCGCCGGGGTAGTAGAAGAACCAGTTGCCCTGCGAATCCTTGTGAATGAGCCCCGACGTTTGGAGCCCGTTCATCAGAAGCTGGGCCTCGCGGATCGCCGCGGGGTTCTCGGCGAAGGTGCGCCCCCAGCGCTGGAGGAACTGGTGCTGGGCGAACAGGAATGGTGCGGCGGTGCGGTGGAGCACCTCGAACTGGGTCTTCATCTCTGGGTTGTGGATGAAGGGCTTGAGGTCGGCGATGCCGCGCTGCGTCGCAAGATCACCTAGGAGCTGGTCGGCGTGGGCCCCCTCACCTTGAAGCGCACGCACCATCGGCTCGACCTCCTTCATGTTCTGAGCCACGGCGTGGAGGTAGTTGGGTTGCCGGGCGAGCACATCCATCTGAATCGCGAGTTTTGACATAAAAGACCCGAGGAGGCTCTGAAACTTGCCGACCGGGACGAGCTCGGGTCCGAAGACGCCGTGGGGGAGATCCTCGATGCCCTTGAGCGTGCCCATCGACGGGGCGCCTTGCTTTGCGAGCACCTCGTTGATGACGTCGTGGTGGACAGTGCCGCCGGCTCCCTTCACCAGAGTGTTGGTGGCCGCCACGATCTTGCGCGCCCAGGACCGATGTGCGGCCGCAGTATCGACGCCCGGATCGACGCCAACCTCGCGGCCATCGGGCAGACGGAAGTCACGGGCGCTGGCAGCGCGCAGGCGCACCATGTCCGGGTCGTCGGACTCGAGAACGGACAGGACGTGGCGCATCTGGGTGTCGGGGTGGCCGTCGACCGTCTCCATGGCGGCTCGGGCGAGCTTCGAGCTCCCGTAGATGTCGAGGGCCTTGGCCCACTTGGCGAGGAACAGCGGGTCGTCGCGGCCGACGTCGGAGAACGTTCCATTGGGCTTCCACATCAGGGGGATCGGCTTGCCCATGTCGCCTGTGAGGTAGTTGCTCAGGTGCTCGGCCTCGTCATATCCGCCGCCGGCATGGTGCACCGCTGAGATGGCGGGCCCGGCGACGTCCCAGCGCGTCGTGATCGCGTCCGCTGCCTTGTAGAAGTCGTCCTTCGACAGTCCGGTCGTCCCCTTGAAGACGCGCCAGGCGTTCTCGCCGATGACGGCGGTGCCGAGATCCTTCATCGAGCGCACGCCGTTGAGGATGGGAGCAGGGATGGCGTGAGCGAAGATGGCGGCGGAGCGAGCCCAGCGGGTCATGTCCGGGTCCTGACCGCGCTCAAGCGCCAGGGCTGCGTCTCGAGCTGCGGCGAGCTCCTTCATGCTTCCCTTGTAGCCGTGCAGTGCGACTCGGGCCGCGATCATCGGCAGGGCGCCGTTACGGAGTAGGTAGTTCCCGTTCTCGTCGATCGCGATGCGGAGCGGGAATCCTTCACGGGCGAGTACCGACTGACGCCAGTACCCCATGAAGTTATGCGCGACACCACCGATGTCCCGCAGGATCGTCGAGGCGGTCTTGGTCCCCGGCACCCACTCGGGGATGCCCATGCGCTGCAAGAAGTTGTCGGCGAGCGCGGCGCGGTGGACGTCGTAGAGGTTTGGGAGCGCGACGCGAGTGCTCATCTGGGTCTCGAGGAGTCCCTGTCGGCCTCCCGTGGCCATCTTGTCGAGTCCCTGCCCTGCGTAGGCCTCGTTCCGGTAACCCTCCTGCATCATCTCCATGATTCGTTGCGAGGAGTCGCCGTTGGCGAACGCCCCCGCGTAGTGGAGCATCTGGGCCTTGGCGGCTTGGATGATCTGGAAGCGCTCGTCGGTGCCAGCGTGGACGTAGAACTCGCCGATCTGGTCGACGGTTCGCACCGGGAGCGAGTAGAGGAGGGACTTGCGCACTTGATCGAAGCTGTTTGGGTCCGAGAGGTCCACCCCTGCCCCGCTGGGCGTCAGGGTGCCGAGCGTGCGAGTCAGGCGGGCAACCCGCTTCACTCCACCTCGCACCGCGGTGCCGATCTTCTGGTTCCACCCCGACCGGTCGGTGAGCTCCTCGAGGTTGGATGGATCGGCCTGGTCGACCTCTCCGAGAGGGCCGGTCGCGTTGACGAGGCTGTCCTTGGTCACGTCGATCTTCGACAGCTCGTGCGGGTTGTCGATCAGGTTGTCGAGGCTCGTACGGAGAGCGCCCCGCACGCCCGTCCGCGCCAGTCCGATTGGGGAGAGGTGGGGAAGGAGTGTCACACCCGAAGCGGAGCGTCCAGCGCGCCCCTCGAGAACCGCCTTGAGTCCAGCCTGCGAGCTGAGCCAGTCGCGCAGCCCGTCAGCGTCATTGACGCCATCGGCGACGAGCTGGTCGTAGAGGGGCCCGATGTTGCGAGCGAAGACCGTGCGGAACGCACTTCCCTGGCCTTTTTGAAGCATGTCACCAGCCGTCTGAATCGCTCGGCTCACCGGCGCGTTGGCGAGTCGCCCGCTCATGTAGTCAGACCAGCCCGGATTGCTGAACGCATCGCCCTCGGAGGCGTCTCTCACGATGTAGCTCGCGGCCGTCTTGGAATCGATCCCGTACTGCAACTCGCGGATGCCCGTGACGGCCTTGGTCACCGGGAGGTTGAGGGGGTCGGCGTACAAGTCGTAGGCCGCGTCGATGGCGCCGGAGGCAACCTTGCCCGCGGCGGGGTGATCGTTCATGAACTTCTCGCCGACGACGGCATGGCCCAGCGTGATGTGCGCGTTGTTGAGCTGGGTCACGAGCTTCTGAAAGTCTTGGTCCTGGAGCTTCTGAACGAGGGCGGCGCGTTGGGTTGCCGGTGCGGCGTTGACAACGGAGGTCTCGGATTCTCCCGATGCCAGGCGCTCGGCGAGTTTCATGTCCTGCGGGTTGTTCTGGGCTTGGAGTTGGCGGATCACCGAGGGGTTGAACGTCTTCGGCCCGTTCGCCGTCGCTCGCCACGCGCTTGCCCATTCGGAAGGCGAGAATATGTTCCAGGCGCCGTGGACCGGATTCGGGTCCATGCCGGCGCTCTGCTGCTGCTGAGGCGAAATGCCCTGCGACATGGCTGACTTGTCCGAGTTGAACTGAGCGGCACGGTAGACGTGCTGCACGGCGCTCAATCCCTTGCCAAGGCCACCGAGAACCTTGCTCCCGGCCCCGGCGAGGGCGTGGCCGACCGGCGCCTCGAAACTCGTCAGGGCATGGCCCACCGCCCCGAACGCGGCACCGATGTCACCGAAGATCCCGCGTCCGGGCTTGCCCATCTCCTGCGGGTCGCCTGGAGGGTTGTACCCAGCCGTCTTGAGCTGCGCCTGCATAGACGGCGTCTGCGCGGCCCAGAGCGTGTGTTGTTGTTGCACCGACATCCCCGACAGGCTGCTGGCGATCGAGGTGACGGTCCCGTACTGAGCCGTGGCCTGCGCGTTGCCAGCGGCCTCAGCGGGACTCTGGGCGGAAGCGGCGGCTCCCATGATCGTTGCGGGGTCGACATGCGGCGCTGCCCCCACAGCGGCTTGAACGTTGGCTGGATCAACGGCCATGTTCGGCTCCCTCGAGCGTGCGTTTCACAAGGCTGGCGACGAATCCCTGCATCCCACCGACCTGATCGGCGAGCACCTCCGTGCCCTTCCGGGTGATGCGGTACGTGCGCCGACGCTTGTCGGTGCCGTCCTCGACGAACTCGACGAGGCCGAGCGATCGCAGGCGCGGCATCTCCCGACAGAGGTTGGGCTCGGCGACAACGATCCCGGTGGCCGCCTCGATGGATTCGAGGATCTCTCGCTCGAAGCGGGGCCCGTTGGCTAGAGCCCCGAGGGCCAAGAGGCCGAGGTTGTGCCACGTCACGCCGCGTCTGATTGTTCTCACGGTGGCCGGCCGGCGGCTCCTCGTCACAGTGCCACCCGTACCCTGTTTGCAAGATCCTCGGCGCCCGGCACAGAGGCCGGCGCCAGGGGCGCGGGTGGAGCAAGGTCGTCCCAGTACTTGGTGAGGGCACTGGGGGTCAGGGCCGCCCGAGGAAAGACCCTTCGATAGTTCGAAGACGCGGGCCAGGATCTCCACGGCTCCGGTCTCATCGTCCCTCAGTCCCCACCCGCGCAGTTGCTTGGCCGCAAGGCCAAGCCGGGAGGGATCTTGCTCTGGATCGTCGCTGGGGGTGCACTCCGCTCGCAGGGCCTCAAGAATCCGTCCGCCCTCGCTCGCGCTCGGCGAAGCCGACGCGTGTTTTGAATCTAAGGACGGTTCTAAGGATGGGTCAAGGACGGATAGGGCGTCTGTGTGGCGCCCCGTTCGGTCGTATTTGGCGCCCCGCTCGGTCGTATTTGGCGCCCCGTTCTCGTCACGGGGTGTCAATCTGGCGCCCCGCTCCGCTTCACTCGATGAGCGAGGGGTGCCATCCATCAGAACGGTGAACATGTTCGAACGACGGTCGGGTCGATGGCCGAGTCCGGCGTTGAGCTCGATTCTGAGTTCGCCGCGTTGCTCGGTATTCCGGATCGACCGCTGAACGGAGCGCCTCGAAAGCCCTGTCTTGCGCATGAGGGTCTCGATTGCGGGGAAGGCGTTTGTCCCGTCGTGGTCGGCGCTGTCGGCGATTGCGAGGAGCACCAGCCGATCGTTTCCTCGCGTCTTGGAATGATCCCAGACCCAGCTCATGACCTTGACGCTCATCGGGACTGCTCCTTGCCCCGTTGTGAAGTCGCCTCACATGTGTCGCTGCGCAGGCAGCGCTCATGGGCCTCATCGAGAATCCCGAGCCTCTCGAGGTGTCGACACCACGCCCAGTGCATCCTCATGCGAGCACCTCAAGTGCCCTGGCCATGCCGAGCTTGACCGCCTCATCGGCAGCCTGCCCGGTTAGTCCCCGTGCGACTCCCCCGTTGCGGTGAATCTCACCGAGTTGGTCGAGAGTAACGCGGTAGTCCCCGGCCATCTGGGCCCGAGCGCCCTTCTCTGCGAGTTCGGCTACGTCATCGTGGAGTGACGGGCCCGGCCGCCAAACTGGTTCGCTCACCATCGGCGTTAGCCGATCAAGCGGGTTCACCGGAGGAGCGATTCAGCCTCTGGTGTGATGGGTGGGGAGTCGGGTTGTTGGTGATGCGTGCCGGTCCTGTCCGGCGTAGAGGTTGACATTTCGGTGGCCTCCATGGTCCACTGAACGTGGTTGACATAGATGGCGCTGCTCCCCGGGTCGGGCGATCCATGGGGAGCTTTGCCATTTCAGGGGAGATTTCGTTACGCCGTTGCAGCCTCCTGCTCGAGTCCCAGGGCAGCCAGGAGTGGTGCCGTAGGCACCTTGTAGCGAGCCCCAACTTTGAGCACGGGGAACGGGAAGCGACCTTGTCGAAGCAGTTCGTACCCCTTGGTCCTACTCACTCCCGCGAACGGAAATGCTTCCTCGGGCTCGAGAAGCGGCTGCCTGCGCGGGTCTGGGATCTCCGTTAGGCGACGTGGGGTTCGGGCCATCTGTTCAGCTCCGTGGCTCTGGTGTCTCCCTTCAACAGGGTCGTATGGCGAAAGTCTATCTGAATGGGATTGCAAAATCCAGTCCATGACGTAGAATGCAAGCTATGCCCAAGCGAAAGGCCACTCCCCTGTCAGAGACCGTCGCCCGGAACCTCCGCCAGCTCCGAGAAGACCGCGGGCTCACGCAGGCCGATGTGGCTCGGGAGATGGCGGCTTTTGGGTTCGGTTGGGAGCAGGTGACAGTCGCCGAGATCGAGGGCAAAAGACAGCGCAGGGTGAATCTCGAAGAATGGTTGGGACTGGCAGCCATATTCGGGGGTACAGCCACGGAGTTGCTCCTGCCTCCAGGCGAGGATGAGGTCGTGCTCACCCCGAGCGTCATCGTGTTCGATCAGCCTGGCCTGTTCGCCATGATCGGTGTGACCAGCGACGTCGCGGGGAAGACGTTTCGAGAAGTCCACCTCCGGATGGACCGAGCTCGCATCCAAGACCAGCTCCGAGACGCCGAGAACACCGCCCGAAGCGCGGGCCGCGAGGCTGAGGCGCTCCGAGCTGAGCTTGAGCGAGTTGAGGCCGAGCTTGCGAATCCATCCAAGCGGGCGCCACGCAAGCGGACCCCAGCTCGAGCCCCCCTTCCCAGAAAGCGGACGGTGCGATGACGGGGAGTGTCGCCAAGAAGGGCACCCGCTGGTACGCGCTGGTGGATTTCGGAATGCAACCATCCCGCGAGTGCCCAACGGCCGGCTGCCCAAGGATCTGGACCGGCCAACAGGGGGACATGACTTGCGAACGGTGTGGTGCCGCGCTCGGTCCCCAGATGGTGCGTCGGCGGCGAGAGTGGCACGGGTCGTGGGGGAAGAAAGCAGAAGCCAAAGAGGCCCTCACACGCCTACTCGGCGATATCGGCCGCGGAACCTACGTCCAGAAGTCGGAGCAGACGCTGGAGGCGTTCATCGAGGGCGACTGGCTGCCAGGCCTCCAACTGCGCGAAAGCACAAAGGAGTCATACGGGCGCAATCTTCGAGTTCATGTGCTCCCCCGGATTGGTTCGACGGTCTTGCAAGAGCTGGACGTGGGCACTTTGAACAGGCTCTACGCCGAGCTCCTCGCGACGGGTAGACGTGGCCACCGGGCTGGAACCGGGCTCTCTCCCCGCACGGTGCGTTATGTCCACACCATTCTGCACCGAGCGTTGAAGGACGCCGTGCGGTGGAACCGACTCGTTCGCAACCCCACTGATCAAGCGGACCCGCCGCGCCAGAAGGACGTCGAGGACGCTGCGCCCGAGATGCAAACGTGGTCTGGCCCGCAGCTTGCCGCGTTTCTTGAGAACACGAAGGACACCCGATACGGGCCGGCGTGGATGTTCTTGGCGACAACCGGCATGCGTCGGGGCGAAGCGCTCGGCCTGCGATGGACGGATGTGGACCTTGGGACGGGCAAGGTGGCCATCCGCCAGACCGTTGTTACGGTCAACCACAGGACGAGTTTCGGCAAGACCAAGACGGGCCGAGCAAGGGTGATCGAACTGGACGCCCGGACCGTGGCCGTCCTGCGTCAGCAGAAAGCACGCCAGGGGGAAGAACTCCTTCTCGTTGGCATTGGCTATCGAGATGATGGGCTCGTATTCACGCTTCCAGACGGACGTCCGTATCACCCCGAGCGATTCAGCCGCGAGTTCCTTCGCAAGCAGGTGAGCTACAACCGTGCTCACGCGAAAGCCCCACTCCCCCACCTCACGGTCCACGGCCTCCGGCACTCGTGGGCAACTCTGGCGCTTCGGGCCGGCGAGCACCCCAAGGTGGTTGCCGAGCGCTTGGGCCACGCCAACACCAACGTGACGTTGAACGTCTACAGCCACGTGGTAGAGGGAATGCAAGCCCAGGCCGCTGAAAATGTAGCGGCGCTGATCTTTGGAACCCTCACGACCTAGAAGCCGGCGCGAGTCCTCGCAGGCGGGGCGGCTCGCGGAGTTGCCGGTCCAACGCGAGGGGGTTCAGGTGCGGGCGGAAGGGCCGCCAGAAGTTGGTCCGCTACAACTAGGGCGTCCAATGCGCGGAGACCCTCCTTTTCCACGGCGGCTCAACAGAGATCACATCATGGAGACCTGCGACAGCGGGATTGTCGGGAACCAACTCGCGGGCAGCCCCAAGCACGGCATCCAGGACCGTTACGGCCATTCCTTCGATGTCCTGTTCTGGATCACGGTCGATGATGACGCGCAGCGTTTGGCTCAGTGCCTCAACCTGTCGCCTGATTTGTTCAACGTCGCTCACGATTGCGTTCTCCCCTCGCCTCGGTAGAAGTTTGGTAGAAACCGAGCAACTCAATCGAAGATGAGACACCCGCTGACCAGGAAACGGAGTGGTGTCGGAGAGGGGACTTGAACCCCTACGCCCTTTCGGGCACTAGCCCCTCAAGCTAGCGCGTCTGCCTATTCCGCCACTCCGACGGTGTGCGCCGTCTCCAGCGCATCGAGCACTCTAGCGCGAGCGTCGCATCGGTCCGATAGCCGCGTGCCGCAGCTTGGCGCCACGCGTCGGAGCCGCGGACCGCAGGGTCCACTCCCGAACGCTCCACAACGGGCCGAGGCCCCCCGGATCGTCGGTAACCCCTGACAACGAAGACGACCACACCAGCATGGTGGGCTCGGCGAACAGTGGCAGTGTGGGCATGGCCGTCCACAGCGCCTGGTCGATCTGCTGGTAGATGGCATGGGCACGCGGCGGTGCGAGCTCCTGCACGGCCTGGGTGAAGAGCGCGTCGATCTTGGGATCGTCGAAACCCGACCAGTCCTGCGAAGGTGCCGCCGCCGGTGATCGCCGGTGACGTCGAGAACGCATTGCCCAGCGCGCTCGGATAGGCGCCGGCGTCGACGGGGACGAGGGCGAGGTCGAAGGCACCGGTCGGAAGCGCCGAGCCGTACAACTGGACCGTCGGCATGGGCGTGGCTCACCACGTCGAAGCCCGCCGCCACGAGTTGCGCAGCCACGATAGGCCCGACCGCCGCCGACCACGGGTCGTCGGCCGCCCACACGATGTCGAGGCTCACGGGCTTGCCGTGCGGCAGTCCACGTGCCGTGCCCGTCCAGGGCGAACCCGCTCTGCTCGAGCAGGTGGGCGGAGGTCACCGGGTCCGCCTTCTCGTAGCCGGTGGCGTCGTCGGCATACCCGGGCTCGCCGTTGGGAACGAGGTGGTGATTGTCCTCCCACACCGAATGGTCCTCGGGCTGGCCCACGCTCTCGACGATCCCGGCCCGGTCGATGGCATGGGCGATGCCCTCCCGGACGGCGGCCACGTTCAACGGCGCGCGCCGGACGTTGAACTCGAGTTGGAGCATGCGCGTGCCCAGTGCCGCCTGGGTCTGGAGCACCGGACGAAGACGAGGCCTGCGCCATGAAGCGACTGGTCGAACCCGCTCGGGTAGGCGACCTGCACCTGTCCCTGGGCCAATGCCGACGTCAGCGCCGTGTCCCCACCGACGGCCCGCACCACGACCTTGTCGAGGATGGCCGGGCTCCCCCACCAGCGCGGGTTGCGCCGCAGGACGATCTCCGATCCGGGCTGGAACGACTGCACGACGAAAGGCCCGCCCGACACGAAGACTCCGGCAGCGAAATGGTCGAAGCCGTGGTTCCACCCCACCTGCAGCGCCACGTGGGCGGGAAGCAGGTCGTCGAACAGCGAGGGCCAGTCGGCGAAGGGCGTGCGGAACACGACGGTGACGGTCTTCCCGTTGTTCGAGCCCGTGAGCGACTGGATGTCGCGGTAGCCGAGTGTCGACGTCACCGAGTCCGGCGTCCCGTCGATGTCGGTGGCGCCGCCCTTCTGCGAATCCCACGCGTACGTGAAGTCATCGACGCTGATGGGCGTGCCGTCCGACCACACCGCCCGGGGGTCGATCTGGTACACGACGGTCTGGGGAGCGAGGCTGATGACCTCGGCGCTGTCGACCACGTTGGTGTCGAGCTGCGGTGTGAGGTCGGGCCCCACCCGGAACACCTGGGCCCAGATGGCACTGCCGAGCATCCGGCCCGCTGGAGTGTCCCCGGCCACGGTGTGGTCATTGAGCGTGGCGGGAACCTGGTCGAGCGCCATGGTCACGGCGCCACCCTTGCTCGGCACCAGGAGCGGGGCGCGACGGGGAGGCGCTGTCGTCTTCGACGTCGGGGAGTCCGGTGCCCGGGCTCGAGGCCGAGCCGCACGCCGATGCCAAGACGCACAACACCAGAGCGGCGGTGACGCCTTTGGGGAGGCGAACACGCATGGCACCGGAGAGCCGCATGCCACCGGTGACCGGCGCCGGGGCCCGTCGCTGACCACCGGCGTGGCCGGAGGTCACTGCAGGCGCAGGGCCAAGGTCACAGTGGTGAAGGTGAAGATGATCGCCACGGTGATCGTGATGCGGTCGAGGTTCTTCTCGACCACGGTGGAGCCGGCCGCCGCCTGCCCCACCGAACCACCGAACATGTCCGACAGGCCACCGCCCTTCCCCGAGTGCATGAGGATCAGGAAGATGAGCGCCAACGACACCACGAGGTGCAGCACCACGATGGCAATCGTCAGCACGACGTCCTCCTCGGGCGGTCCGGACCCGCCAACGCTACCAAAGGGCCATCCGGCCTCGGCCGTCGGGCTGTCACCGGCCGGCCGGCGCCACCGCCCCCGCCGCCTGCACGATCGCCGCGAAGGTGGCGGCGTCGAGGCTCGCCCCTCCCACCAGGGCCCCGTCCACGTCGGGCTGTCCGAGCAGCTCAGCGGCGTTCTCGGGGCGGACCGAGCCGCCGTACTGGATGCGGACGGCTGCCGCCGCCTCAGCTCCGATCACCTCGCCCACCACGGCCCGGATGTGGCCGCAGGCTGACTGGGCGTCCTCGGCGGTGGCGGTGCGCCCGGTGCCGATGGCCCAGATGGGCTCGTAGGCGATGACGAGGCCGGCCACCTGTTCGGCCGGGAGCCCCTTGAGCGCGGCGGTCGCCTGCGAGGTGAGCCGGGCCTCGGTCTCGCCGTCCTCGCGTTCCTCCTCGGTCTCGCCCACGCACACGATGGGCGTCATGCCGTGGCGGATCACGGCCCGGAGCGTGGCCGCCACCACCTCGTCGGTCTGCCCGAAGAATTGCCGGCGCTCGGAGTGCCCGACGATGACGTAGGACACGCCGAGCCGGGCCAGCATGGGAGGCGCCACCTCCCCGGTGAACGCACCCTGGTCCTCGTGGTAGCAGTGCTGCGCACCCAATGCCACGGGGATGGCGCGGTCTTCGATCACGGTCTGCACCGAACGCAGGCTCGTGAACGCCGGATGCACCGACACGTCCATCGCGGCCACATCGGCGGCACCGAGGCGCAAGCCCGAGGTCCTGCACGGTGCGGATCGACTGCAGGTGATCGTGGTGCATCTTCCAGTTGCCGCTCACGAGCGGCCGGCGGCGCGCCGCGCCGGTCCCGGTGGTCTTGGCCATCTCAGGCTCCTGTCGTCGGGGCGTTGGATGCGTGGCGCAGGGCCACGAGCCCGGGCAGGTCGCCGTGCTCGAGCAATTCGAGCGACGCCCCACCCCCGGTGGAGACGAAGCTGATGCGACCGGCCAGTCCCAGATGATCGAGCGCGGACACCGAATCGCCACCCCCCACGATGCTGAATCCTTTCGACTCGGCCACGGCCATGGCCACCGTGGCCGTGCCGGCGGCGAAGCGCTCGTCCTCGAACACCCCCATGGGGCCGTTCCAGAACACGGTCCGGGCCGCCACCACCTCTTCGGCGAAGGCCCCGGCGCTCTCGGGCCCGATGTCGAGGCCACGCCACCCCCGGGGGATGTCGGCTCCGACCATCCGCACCTCGCCGCGGCCGCGGTCTCCTTCACCCACCGTGCCGCCCGGCCCGAGGGTCACGCAGTCGGTGGGCAACATGATGCGGTCGCCGGCCTCTTCCAAGAGCTTGGCGCAGCTCTCGATGCGCCCGGCCTCGAGCAGCGACGCGCCGACGCTGTGGCCCTGGGCGGCCAGGAAGGTGAACGCCATGCCCCCGCCCACGACGAGCCGGTCGACCATGTCGAGCAGGGCGCGCAGCACCCCGAGCTTCTCCCCCACCTTGGCGCCCCCCACGACCGCCACGAACGGACGCACGGGGTCGACGAGAAGGCCTCCGAGGGTCCCCACCTCGCGCGCCAGGAGGATGCCGGCGGCCGAGGGGAGCACCGTGGGCGGACCGACGATCGAGGCGTGGGCGCGGTGCGAGGCGCCGAAGGCGTCATTGACATACGCGTCGAAGCCGTCCACGAGACGAGCCACGAACCCGCAGTCGTTGGCCTCCTCGCCGGGGTCGAAGCGCAGGTTCTCGAGCACCGTGACCCCGGGGGCGAGCTCGGCGAGACGGTCCTGTAACGGGGCCACTGCGAACCGGGGGTCGGGCTTCCCCTTGGGCCGGCCCAGGTGCGTGCACACCGTCACGTCGGCCCCGTGCCCGGTGAGCCACGACAAGGTGGGAAGCGACGCCCGGATACGGAAGTCGTCCTCGACCACGACCGCTCCGTCGGGCCCCTGTCCCAGCGGCACGTTGTAGTCGACCCGCACCAGGACGCGCCGCCCGCGCAGGTCGGGGAGGTTCTCGAGCAGCGGGAGGTCGGCCAGCGGGCCGCGATCGGGCCGGCCGACGATCGCCTCCGATCCCTCGGACGTCGTCGCCGCTCTGCCCGTCGGGGCCGCGCTCAGGACGGTGGGGGGCCGGCGGCGCCCAGCAGCACGACGAGGTCGACGAGCCGGTTGGCGTAGCCCCACTCGTTGTCGTACCAGCCCTGCACCTTGACGAGCGAGGTCTCGGCGTCCACCGCCATGACCATGGTGAGCCCCGAGTCGAAGGTGCACGAGGCGGGACTGCCCACGATGTCCGACGACACGATGGGGTCCTCGGTGTACTCGAGCACACCGGCCAAAGGGCCACTCGACGCGGCAGCGCGGAAGGCGGCGTTCACGTCGTCGACGGTGACGGGGCGCGAAACGAGGGCCACGAAGTCGGTGATGGACCCGTCCACCACGGGCACGCGCAGGGCGGCGCCGTCGAGACGGCCCAGCATGGCGGGGAGGACGAGCCCGGTGGCGCTCGCCGCCCCCGACGAGGCGGGCACGATGTTCTGGGCCGCGGCCCGGGCCCGGCGGAGATCGGCATGGGGCAGGTCGAGGAGGTTCTGGTCGTTGGTGTAGGCGTGCACCGTGTTCATGAAGCCGTTGCGGACCCCGAAGGCGTCGTCGAGGACCTTCACCATGGGGACGAAGCAGTTGGTGGTGCACGACGCGTTGGACACCACCACGTGGCGCGCCGCGTCGAACGAGTCGTCGTTGACCCCCATCACGAAGGTGGCATCGGCGTCCTTCGACGGAGCGGAGATGACCACGCGCTGGGCGCCGCCCTCGAGATGCGCGCCGGCGGCGCTGCGGGAGGTGAACCGGCCCGTCGACTCCACCACCACCTGGACATCGAATTCGTCCCAGGGCAGTGCCTTGGGCTCGCGCTCGGCCAGCACGCGGATACGTCGGCCGGCCACCACGATGTCGTCGCCGTCGGCGACGACCTCGGCCCCGAAACGGCCGTGGGTGGTGTCGTAGCGAAGGAGATGGGCGTTGGTGGTGGCGTCGGTGAGGTCGTTGAGCGCCACGACCTCGACATCGGCGCCCTGGGCGCGCGCGGCGCGCAGGAAATTCCTGCCGATCCGCCCGAACCCGTTGATCCCCACCCGTATTGTCATCAGGCCCTATCCGACCAGACGGCCGAGGGCGACCGCCAGTCTCGTGGGATCGTGCGCCCGCCCGTTGGCGTCGGCCAGGGGCGCCTGCACGACTTCCACCTCGAGAGCGCCGAGGGCGATGCACGCCGGGTCGGCGAGGACCACGTCGACCTCGACCCCGTGGGCGGCGAGCGCGGCCACGTGGTCGGCGACGTCGAAGCCGGCGGTCTCTTTCCCCTCGGGCCCGAGGTTGGCGACGTAGACCCGGCGCCCCGGGGAGTTCCGGATCCCCTCGGCCAGGCCCGGGACGGCCACGGCCGCCAGCACGCTCGTGAACAACGAGCCCGGACCGATCACGACCTGGGCGGCGTGGCTCAGCGCGTGCAGCGCCACCGGGGACGCCGGGGGGTCGGCCGGCACCAGCGACACCCGACGGATGTCGGCGGTGCGCATGACCTCGGTCTGCCCCTCGATCTCGCCTCCGCCCGCCTCGGCCTTGAGGACCACCGGCTCGGAGGCGGCCGGCACCACCCGCCCCACGGCCCCGAGGAGGCGGGCGGCCTCGTCGAGGCCCTTCTGGGGGTCGCCCAAGGCCCCGATGAGCCCGGCGATGACCAGGTTGCCCAGCGCATGGCCGACCAGCTCCTCGGCCTCGAAGCGCTGTTCGAAGGCGGCGGCCAGGGCGGAGTCCTCCTCCGCCAGCGCCACCAGGCACTTGCGCAGGTCACCGGGCGGCATGATGTCGAGTTGGCGGCGCAACCGGCCCGAGGAGCCCCCGTCGTCGGCGACCGACACCACGGCGGTGATCTCCCCGGCGTAGTGCCGCACGGCTCGGAGCGTGGCGGCCAGGCCGTGGCCGCCCCCGACCGCCACCACGCGCGGGCCCGGGCCCTTCCTCACCGGTCGATGTCCCGGTGGATCACGATGGGGGCCGCGCCGCGTGCCCGCAACCGGGTGCCCAGCTCCTCGGCCAGGGCCACCGAGCGGTGCCGGCCCCCCGTGCACCCCAGGGCGATGGTGAGATAGGCCTTGCCCTCCTCGTCGAAGGCGGGGAGCAGGGTGCCGACGAGGTCGTCCACCCGCGCCAGGAAGGGCGGCGTCGCCTCCTGGCCCAGGACGAAGTCGCGCACGGGGACGTCGAGCCCCGACAGCGGTCGCAGATCCTCGATCCAGTGGGGGTTGGGCAAGAACCGGCAGTCGAAGACGAGGTCGGCATCGAGGGGCAAGCCGTGCTTGTACCCGAACGACACCACCGACATGCGCATGCCCGACTCCGAGTCGTCCCCGAAGAGGTCGGTGACGCGCTGGCGGAGTTGGTTGACGTTGAGCTCGGCCGTGTCCACCACGACATCGGCGCGCGCCCGCACGGGCTCGAGGAGCCGGCGTTCGTCGGTGATGGCCTCGGCCACCTGGCGCTCCAGGATGGGGTGGCGGCGCCGGGTCCCCTCGAAGCGCCGCACCAGGACGTCCTGAGGGGCGTCGAGGTAAACGAGCTGGACCCGATGGCCCTGGGCCCGCAGGGCGTCGATGGCGGGAAG
This sequence comes from uncultured Acidimicrobiales bacterium, assembly GCA_963846125.1. GTDB lineage: Bacteria > Actinomycetota > Acidimicrobiia > Acidimicrobiales > UBA8190 > Chersky-840. The sequence continues at coordinate 421,077 of CAWJUR010000003.1, read as the reverse complement.
GGCCTCTTCGACGCGCGCCCCGCCGCCCCGGCCCAACACCAGCGCCACGCGGTCCTGGGTGGAACCGGGCCGGCCCACCACCGCGGCCACCTCGCTGAGCAGGGACGGGGGCATGTTGTCGATCACGTACCAGCCCGAGTCCTCGAGGGCGGCCGCGGCCGTGGAGCGTCCCGCCCCCGACATGCCGGTGATGACCAGGTAGTCGCTCACGTGTCGCCCATCCTCAGTGCCGGGGTGCCACCGCACCCTCCCCCGCGTCGGGGTCGGGGTCGGCCCCCCTTCCATCCTGGCCCAGGACCGGGGCCAACGGCGTGACGGAGCCGGGGATTCGTGCCCGGGGCGGAGGCGCATGGAGATGGGCGTAGACCGCAGCCGCCACGGTGTCGGGGAGCCACGGCAGGGCCCGGAGCTCCTCGAGCGCCGCCGCGCGCAGCGCCCGGAGGCTCCCGAAGTGCCGCAGCAGGCGGGTGCGGCGGGCGGGGCCCAGGCCGGGCACCCCCTCCAGGGCGACTGCGGGTCATGCGTTTTCCCCGGAGGTCGCGGTGATAGGTGATGGCGAAGCGGTGCGCCTCGTCCCGGACGCGCTGCAAGAGGAACAGTGCGTCGGAGCCACGCGGGGATGGGGACGGGCTCGGCCCGCCCGGGGACGAACACCTCTTCGAAGCTCTTGGCCAGGGCCGCCACCGGGATCTCCTCGGTCAGCCCCAGGCGCTCGAGGACGCGCACCCCCACGCCGAGCTGGCCCTTGCCCCCGTCGAGGAGGAGGAGCTGCGGGGGGTAGGCGAAGCGCCGGGCCCGGGCCCGGGCGCGCCCGGCGTCGGCGTCGTCGCCCCCGGTGGCGGCCCGAGCCTCGAGGAGGGCGCTCAGGCGCCGGGTGAGGACCTCCTCCATGGCCGCGTAGTCGTCGTTGCCGGGCACGTCCCGGATGCGGAAGCGGCGGTACTCGGACTTCCGGGGCAGCCCGTCCTCGAGGACCACCATCGATCCCACGTAGTCGGTGCCCTGCAGGTGGCTCATGTCGTAGCACTCGATGCGCAGCGGGGCCTGGGCGAGGCCGAGGACCTCGCGCAACGACTCCAGGGCCCGGGCCCGGCTGTCGTGGTCCGACGCCCGGCGCAACCGGTGGCGGGCGAGCTCCTCCCCGGCGTTGCGGGTGACGGTCTGCAACAAGGTGCGCTTGCCCCCTCGTTGCGGGACGCGCAGCGCCACGGGCGCCCCCCGCCGCTCGGCGAGGAACTGCTCGTAGACCTCGGGCGTCTCGGGGAGGTCGGGAACGAGCACCTGGCGGGGGACGCCGGGGGCGGCGGTGCCCTCGGTCCCCCACGACCGGGGGTCGCCCGCCCCCGAGGTCCAGCCCGAGCTGTCGCCGCCGCGCACCCGGGCCACCTGGCGGGGTGCGGGCGCCAGGGGCTCGGCGTCGCCGTAGAGCTCTTCGAGGACCCGCCCCAGCAGCTGGGGCCTCGTGAGGTCCTCCACCTTGTCCACCACGAAGGCGCGCCGGCCCACGATGCGGCCCCGGCGCACGTGGAACACGCACACGGCCGCCTCGAGGGCGTCCTCGTCGATGCCCACCACGTCGAGGTCCTCGGGGCGTTCGGTCACCACCTGCTGGCGCTCGCACGCCATCCGCAGGGTGGCGAGGCGGTCGCGCAGCCGGGCGGCCCGCTCGAAGTCGAGCTCCTCGGCGGCCTGTTGCATCTCGGCTCCGAGGCGGCGCTCCACGTCGTCGGTGTCCCCGGCCAGAAACGCCATGAGGTCCGCCACCATGGTGTCGTAGCGATCGTGGTCCACGGCCCCGATGCAGGGTCCCGAGCACCGCTCGATGTGGAACAACAGACAGGGCTTGCCCAGCTTGGTGTGGCGGTCGAGCTTGCGGTCCGAGCACGTGCGCACCTGGAACGTCCGCAGGAGGAGATCGAGGGTGTCGCGGATCGCCCCCACGTGCGCGTAGGGACCGAAGTAGCGCACCTCGGGCCGGCGCCGGCCCCGCACCACCGCCGCCCTCGGCCACTCGTCGGCGAGGGTCACCGCCATCGACGGGTAGGACTTGTCATCGTTCAGCCTGATGTTGAAGCGGGGCCGGTGCTGCTTGATGAGCGTGTACTCGAGGAGGATGGCCTCGACCTCGTTGCCCACCTGGATCCACTCGACGTGGTCGGCCTGGGACACCATCTGGGCGGTGCGGGCCGGCAGGGTGGCCGGGTCGGCGAAGTAATTGCTGAGCCGGCTGCGCAGCGACTTGGCCTTGCCCACGTACAGCACCCGGCCCGAGGCGTCGAGGAATTGGTACGAGCCGGGAGCGTCGGGGATGGTCCCCGCGGACGGACGGATCACTGCACCACTGTGCCGTAGAGCGGCGGCCGGCCGTGCACCGTGGTCCGAGCCGCACGCCCGCGCCAGCGGGGGCCTAAGATGAGAGGTAAGCGCCGGCCTGGTATCCCGGCGTACATAACACTCCGAGGCCGACAACCCCGCGGACGGGCGACCAGGCTGTCCCCGCCGGCCGTGATCGGAGTGCTCCCCGAAGGGGGTTGACCATGTTCCGGTTGCAGAGGGCGCTCCCCGAGCGCTACGTCAACGCGACGCCCGATCAGCTCACGCGCGTGGATCGCCGAGGCCAAAGCCGAGCTCGGTTCCCGGGTGCTCATCGTCGGGCACCACTACCAACGGGACGAGGTGATGCGCTGGGCCGATGCCCGGGGCGACTCCTTCGGCCTGTCGCGCACCGCCGCGGACCGGCGCGACGCGGATTACATCGTCTTCTGCGGCGTGCACTTCATGGCCGAGTCGGCCGACATCCTCACCGCCGCCAACCAACAGGTGATCCTGCCCGACCTCAACGCGGGATGCTCCATGGCCGACATGGCCGACATCGACTCCGTCGAAGAGGCCTGGGAGTCGCTGGCCACGGTGACCGACGTCGAGCGCGTGGTGCCGGTCACGTACATGAACTCCTCGGCGGCGTTGAAGGCCTTCGTGGGGCGCCACGGCGGCGCGGTGTGCACCTCGTCGAACGCCCGGGCCGTGCTCACCTGGGCGCTGGACCCGGCCGGCACCGGTCAGGCCCGGGGCGACAAGGTCCTGTTCTTCCCCGACCAGCACCTGGGCCGCAACACCGGCTACGAGCTGGGCTGGGGCGCGGGCGACATGCGCGTGTGGAACCCGCTGCTCGAGATGGGCGGGCTCGACGACGCCGATGTCAAAGACGCCACGTTGCTGCTGTGGAAGGGCCACTGCTCGGTTCACCAGCGCTTCCGGCCCGAGCACGTCGACGCCTTTCGCGCCGAGCACCCCGAAGGACTGGTGTTCATCCACCCCGAGTGCGCCCACGACGTCGTCGAGATGGCCGACAAGGTGGGGTCGACCGACTTCATCATCCGGGCCGTCGACGAGGCACCGGCGGGCTCGGTCATCGGGGTCGGGACCGAGATCCACCTCGTGAAGCGCCTCGACGACGAGCACCCCGACAAGACGGTGGTGTCGCTCGACCCCCTGGTGTGCCCGTGCTCGACCATGTTCCGCATCGACGCCGCCCACCTGTGCTGGGTGCTCGAGCGCCTCGTGGACGGAGAGGTCGTGAACCGCATCACGGTGGAACCCGACACCGCGGTGTGGGCCCGCACCGCCCTCGAGCGCATGCTCGAGATCACCTGACCACCACTCAGTCCGGTGTTGTCGCGTCAGTCGGTGTCGTCGCGCTCCTCGTCGCGCCCTTCGTCGCCATCGGGTGCGAAGGGCCATTCCTCGAAGGCCGCGCACCGTCCCCCCGAGGCGAAGCGCAGCACCCACAGGTCGCGCCACGGCGTGTCGGGGTCGTTGACGTACTCCACCCACACCCGCACCACGGCGGTGTCGGCGTCCACGGCGATGACCTCACTCGACATCGAGAAGGCCTCGTCGGGCCCGTCGCGCTCCTCGTCCCAGAACAGCGCCAACTCGTCGAGGCCCCGCACGGGCTCGGCCCACGGCGACGGCGCGTAGACGACGTCGGGGGTGAACAGCTCGGCCAACCGGTCCGTGCCCGGGGTGCGCCAGGCCTCCTCGTAGCCCTCGAGCCAGCGGGCGACGTGGTCGCGCCGGACGACGGCCATCAGCCCGCCTTCCGGCGCTTGGCCGTGGCGGCCCGGGCCGGGGCCTTGGCCCGCTTCACCGCCCCGTTGGTCTTCACCGCCCGTGCCGCTCGTGGCGCGTCGTCCCCCCTCGTCCGCCTCGTCGGGGAACGCCGCGAAGGAGCGGGCCCGAGCCGTTCGGGACGGTGGCGTCGACCCCGGGCCAGCACCGGTGCGAGCACGGCGCCGGTATAGCTCGTCTTGACGGCGGCCACCTCCTCGGGCGTGCCCTCGGCCACCACCTTGCCGCCGCGCTCCCCACCTTCGGGCCCGAGGTCCACGATCCAGTCCGAGGTCTTGATGACGTCGAGGTTGTGCTCGATGACGATGACGGTGTTGCCCTGGTCCACCAGCCGGCTCAACACCTCGAGGAGCTTGCGCACGTCGTCGAAGTGCAGGCCCGTGGTGGGCTCGTCGAGGACGTACAGGGTGTGGCCCGTCGACCGCCTCGACAATTCCGACGACAGCTTCACCCGCTGAGCCTCGCCCCCCGACAACGTCGGAGCCGGTTGTCCCAGCCGGATGTAGCCGAGCCCCACGTCGACCAGGGTCTGGAGGTGGCGGGCGATGGTGGGTTGGTTGGCGAAGAACGACAACGCCTCCTCGCACGACATGTCGAGGACGTCGCCGATGTTCTTGCCCTTGAACGTCACCTCGAGGGTCTCGCGGTTGTAGCGCGCCCCGGCACACACCTCACAGGGCACGTACACGTCGGGGAGGAAGTGCATCTCGATCTTGATGGTCCCGTCCCCCGCGCAGGCCTCGCAGCGCCCGCCCCGCACGTTGAAGGAGAACCGGCCCGGCAGATAGCCGCGCACCTTGGCCTCGTTGGTCTGGCTGAAGAGCTTGCGGACGTGGTCGAACAGCCCCGTGTAGGTGGCCGGGTTCGAGCGCGGTGTCCGCCCGATGGGCGACTGGTCGATGGCCACCACCTTGTCGACGTGCTTGACGCCGTCGATGGCCTTGTGCTGCCCGGGCGTGGTGCGGGCCCGGTGCACCTGGGCCAGCATCGACTGGAGCAGGATGTCGTTCACGAGCGTCGACTTCCCCGACCCCGACACCCCGGTCACCGCCACCAGGCATCCGAGCGGGAAGGCCACGTCGATGGCCTGGAGGTTGTGCTCGCGCGCCCCCCGCACCACCAGCTCGTCACCGGATCCCGGGCGCCGCTTCTCGGGCACGGGGATGGACCGCTCCCCGGTGAGGTAGCTCCCGGTCACCGACGCCTTGGCCTCGAGCAGTCCGGGCACGGCCCCGCTGTAGACGACCTCGCCGCCGTGCTCGCCGGCACCGGGCCCGATGTCCACCACGTGGTCGGCCTCGCGGATGGTCTCCTCGTCGTGCTCGACCACGATCACGGTGTTCCCGAGGTCGCGCAGCCGCACCAGGGTGTCGAGCAAGCGGCGGTTGTCGCGTTGATGGAGCCCGATGGAGGGCTCGTCGAGCACGTACAGCACGCCCACGAGGCCCGAGCCGATCTGGCTGGCCAGCCGGATGCGCTGGGCCTCGCCCCCCGACAACGTCGAGGTGCCCCGGGCCAGCGACAGGTAGTCGAGGCCCACGTCGAGCAGGAACCGCAACCGGGCCCGCACCTCGCGCAGCACCCGGTCGGCGATGAGGTGCTCGCGCTCGGTGAGCTCGAGGGCGTCGACCTCGGCGGCGGCGCGCGTGATCGACAGGCTGCACAACTCGAAGATGTTGCGGCCCCCCACCGTGACGGCCAGCGACTCGGGCTTGAGGCGCGCCCCCTTGCACGTCGGGCACGGCACCTCGCGCATGAAGGTCTCGGTCCACTGCCGCACCGCGTCGGAGTCCGAGTCACGGTGCCGGCGCTTGAGCCACGGCACGATCCCCTCGAACTGCGACGTGAACGAGCGCTGGCGGCCGTAGCGGTTGCGGTAGCGCACGTGCACCTGCTTGGTGCCCGAGCCGTACAGGAGCACCTTGCGGTCCTTGGCGCGCAGCTTGTCCCAGCGCGTGTCGGTGGCGAAGCCGAACTCGCCGGCCACGGCTTCGACGATGCGGTCGAACCACCGGCTGTGGCCCCCCGTCCACGGCGAGATGGCCCCGTCGTCGAGCGGACGGGTGGGGTCGGGCACGACCAGGTCGGGGTCCACCTCGAACTGGGTGCCGAGCCCGTCGCACGCCGGGCACGCGCCGTAGGGTGAGTTGAACGAGAAGTTGCGGGGGGCGGGCTCCTCGAACGACAGCCCGCAGAACGTGCACGCCAGGTGCTCGGAGAACGTGATGAGCTCCTCGCTCCCGTCCTCGCCGATGATGCCGATCTCGGCGATGCCGTCGGTGAGCCGCAGCGCCGTCTCCATCGACTCGGTGAGGCGCTGGCGGATGTCGTCGCGCCGCACCAACCGGTCCACGACGACCTCGATGGTGTGCTGCTCGTAGCGGGCCAGGGTGAGCGTGGCCCGATCGGACAGCTCCACCGTCTCGCCGTCGACCCGGGCCCGGGCGAAGCCCTGCTTGGCCAGGTCGTCGAGGAAGGCCTCGTACTCCCCCTTGCGGCCCCGCACCACGGGGGCGAGCACCTGGAAGCGCGTCCCCTCGGGCAGGTCGAAGATGCGGTCCACGATCTGTTGCGGCGTCTGGCGGGCCACGGGCCGGCCGCAGTTGGGGCAGTGGGGCCGGCCCACCCGGCGCGTACAGCAGCCGCAGGTAGTCGTAGATCTCGGTGACCGTGCCCACCGTCGAGCGGGGGTTGCGGCTGGCCGACTTCTGGTCGATGGAGATGGCCGGCGACAATCCCTCGATGAAGTCGACGTCGGGCTTGTCCATCTGCCCGAGGAACTGCCGTGCATAGGACGACAGCGACTCCACGTAACGGCGCTGGCCCTCGGCGTAGATGGTGTCGAAAGCGAGTGACGACTTGCCCGACCCCGACAGGCCGGTGAACACGATGAGCCGGTCACGCGGCAGCTCGAGCGAGACGTCACGCAGGTTGTGTTCTCGTGCCCCGCGGATCACCAGCTGTTCGGACATCGATGCGAGGCTACCGGTGGGGCGAGGGGCCGTTGTCGGGGTCGCCGGGGCGCGCCGCGTCACGCTGTGGGGACGGGGACTTGTCCGCCCGATCCCCCCGATCCCGCCGATCGGCCGGGTGCCCCGGGTGCGTCCCCGGCCTCGGCCAGGGCCAGGCGCAGCTCGGCGATGTCGTCGCGCAACAGCGCCGCCTCCTCGTAGCGCAGCTCGGTGGCGGCGTGGCGCATCTCCTGCTCGAGGCGCACCACCAGGCGTTGCAGCTCGTCGATGGGCAGCGCGCTGAGCTCGGCCATCTCGTCGACGGCGGTGGTGTCGTCGACGTAGCCGGAGCTGCCCGCACCGGCCAGGCGGCGGCCCCCGATGCCGTCGCGCCGGGGCACGCGCGGGGCCCGCACCGGGGCGTGCCCGGGCCGGACCCGGCCTCCCCGGCTGCCCCGTCCCGGGCGCGACCCGGAGTCCCCCGATGTCGCACCGGCGGGCCGGATGCTGGCCAGGATGTCGGTCACGGCCTTGCGGATGGTGGTGGGGTCGATGCCGTGCTCTTTGTTGTAGGCCTGCTGCAGGGCGCGGCGGCGCTGGGTCTCGGAGATGGCGGCCCGCATGGCGTCGGTGATGGTGTCGGCGTAGAGCACGACGAGCCCGTCCACGTTGCGCGCGGCGCGTCCCATGGTCTGGATCAACGACGACGCCGAGCGCAAGAACCCGGTCTTGTCGGCGTCGAGGATGGCGACGAGCTGCACCTCGGGCAGGTCGAGGCCCTCGCGCAGGAGGTTGATGCCCACCAGCACGTCGTACTCCCCCAGGCGCAGGTCGCGTAGCAACTCGATGCGGGTGATGGTGTCGATGTCGGAGTGCAGGTAGCGCACCCGCACGCCCAGCTCGACGAGGTAGTCGGTGAGGTCCTCGGCCATCTTCTTGGTGAGGGTGGTGACCAGCGAGCGCCCCCCCGCCTCCGACGCCTTGTGGATGCGCTCCATGAGGTCGTCGATCTGCCCCGTGGTGGGTTGGATGACGACCTCGGGGTCGACGAGGCCGGTAGGCCGGATGACCTGGTCCACGACCTGGCTCGAGATGCCGAGCTCGTAGGTCCCCGGCGTGGCCGACAAGAACACGACCTGGCCCACCCGCTCGGTGAACTCGTCGAAGGTGAGGGGGCGGTTGTCGAGCGCGGAGGGGAGCCGGAACCCGTGCTCGACGAGCGTCTCCTTGCGCGACCGGTCGCCCTCGTACTGGCCGTGGATCTGGGGCACGGCCACATGGCTCTCGTCGAGCACGGTCAGGAAGTCCTTCGGGAAGAAGTCGAGCAGGGTGTGCGACGGCTCTCCGGCGCTGCGGCCGTCGAGATGCCGGCTGTAGTTCTCGATGCCGTTGCACACCCCGACCTCGCGCAACATCTCGAGGTCGTGCTCGGTCCGAAGTCGCAGCCGCTGGGCCTCGAGCAGCTTGCCCGCCGACTGCAGCTCGGCCAGGCGCGTGCCGAGCTCGGCCTCGATCGAGGCGATGGCGCGCCGCATGGTCTCCTCGCCGGCCCCGTAGTGCGTGGCGGAGAAGATGACGAGCTCGTCGATGTCGTCACCCACGTCGCCGGTCAGGGCGTCGAAGCGCCGGATGCGCTCCACCTGGTCCCCGAAGAGCTCGATGCGCACCGCCTGCTGCTCGTAGACGGGGTGCAGCTCGACGGTGTCGCCCCGCACCCGGAAGTGGCCCCGCGTCAGCACGGCGTCGTTGCGGTCGTAGTGGAGGTCGACCAGCTTGCGCAGCAGGTCGCGCTGGTTCACGGTGTCACCGGGGCGCACCACCATGATCCGTTGCCGGTACTCTTCGGGCGACCCCAGGCCGTAGATGCACGACACCGACGCCACCACGATGACGTCCGCGGCGCAGCAGCAGGCTCGAAGTGGTGGCGTGGCGCAACCGGTCGATCTCGTCGTTGATCGACGAGTCCTTCTCGATGTAGGTGTCCGAGGTCGGCAGGTACGCCTCGGGCTGGTAGTAGTCGTAGTACGACACGAAGTACTCGACGCGGTTCTTCGGGAACAGCTCGTGGAGCTCGGAGGCCAACTGGGCGGCCAGGGACTTGTTGGGCTCGATGATGAGGGTGGGCCGCTGGGCCTGCTCGATGGTCCAGGCCATCGTGGCGGTCTTGCCGCTCCCGGTGATGCCGAGAAGGGTCTGGTAGCGGTCGCCGCGGGCGATGCCCTCGGTCAGCAATTCGATGGCCTGGGGCTGGTCGCCCGCAGGGCGCAGCGGGGTCACGACCTCGAAACGGGGCACCTTGCGATGGTACCGGGGGGGTGTATCAGCCCCGACCGGCGGCGGCCCGGGGCCAGGCCGCCAGCGCCGCCCACACCCGGTCGACCTCGGCCACGAGATGGGCCCGGTCCGCCGAGTTGTCGATGACGAGGTCGGCGCCCTCCCGACGCTCCTCGCGGCTGGCCTGCGCGGCGATCCGGGCCTCGGCGTCCTGGCGCGAGAAGCCCCGCTGGCCCACGAGGCGCTCCACGGCGATCTCGACGGGGCAGTCGACCACGACGACGACGTGCAACTTCAGGATGTCGCGGTGGGCGGGCTTCAAGAGGGGAACGTCGAGGACGACCACGTGGTCGCCGTCCTCCTCGGCGGCGCGCCGTTGCGCCATGACGGCGCTGATGGCGGGGTGGGTGATGGCGTTGAGCGCGGCCACCGACTCGGCATCGGCGAAGGCCAGCGCGGCCAGGGCGGCCCGGTCGATGGTCCGGTCGGGCGCCACGATGCCGGGCCCGAACCGGTCCACCAGGGGCTGGTAGGCGGGGCCTCCGGGCACGACCACCTCCCGGGCGATGCGGTCGGCGTCGATCAGGACCGCCCCCCGCTCTACCAGGAGGTCTCCCACCGTCGACTTCCCCGAGCCGATCCCCCCGGTCAGCCCGACAGCCAGCACCGCGACTACCGGCCGGGGCGCTTCCCGGCCACGGCCTCGTCCACGAGGGCGTCGAGGGTGCCCGCCGCGGTCGCCTCCCAGGTGAGCCCGGCGGCGCGGCGCACCCCGGCCTCACCCAGGCGTGTCCGGAGGGCGGGGTCGGTCAGGACGGTGCGCAGCGCCTCGACGAACGGCGTCGTCTGCGTCGGGGCCGTCTTCACGACGGCCCGCGGCTCGATGGCGCACCACCAGCCCGCTCACGCCGTCCTCGACGGCGTCGACGTGGCCGGCGATGCGCGACACCACCGCCGGCGTGCCGCACGCGGCCGCCTCGCTCACCGTCATCCCCCATCCCTCGCGCTGCGACGTGCTCGCCAGCACCCAGGCCCGCCGGTACAGCGCCAGCAGCTCGTCGTCGTCCATGTGCCCGGGAAGCTCGATCCACTCGTCGGCGCCCACGGCGCGCCGGTGCGCCTCGAGGCGCGCCCGCTCGTAGCCCTCGCCCACGATCACGGCGCGCAGGTTGGGGACCGACCGGCGGACCTCGGCGAGCACGTCCATGAGGACGTCGAACCGCTTGACCGGGACCAGCCGGCCGACGGCGACCACCAGGGGCTGCGGGGCGCGGGCACCGCCCGGCGAGAAGCGGGCGTCGACTCCGGGCCTGACCACGCTCACCCGCGTCGGGCCGCAGTCCGAGCATGGCACGATCTCGAGGCGCGACGACTTCGACAACGTGACGACGCGCGTCCCCCGGTACAGCGGCGGCGCCAGCTTCCGCTCCAACAGCTCCCCGGCGCGAGCGCGCCAGGGACGCAGCACCATCTGCCACATCTCGGCGTGCACGTGATGGAGGAACACGACGCGGGGCCAGCGCGCCCACAACGGCGAGAAGAAGGGCATGCCGTTCCAGATCTCCACCACGCCGTCGGGGTGTCCCCGACCGGCCAGGCCGCTCAGCGCGCTGCGGGGGAAGACGGTGTAGCGCTTGCCGATGCGCAGCACGTGGTACCCGTCACGCTCGACGACGCGCGCGGATGGCCTTTCGCCGCCGATGTGCGCAGGGTGACGTCGAGCCCGGCGTCGGCCCACCGTGCCGCGACGTGATGGGCGTGTCGTTCGGACCCTCCGGCCTCGGGGTCGTCGAGATCCCTCCAGGCGAGCATCTGGATACGGCGCAGCCCCACGTCGAGGGCGCGCCCCACGACGTCGTCGAGGTTGCCGACCGTGGCGCCGGGAAGCAGGACCAGACCTTGCTGAGGGACGCCGTCGGCCTCGCGCTCGGCGCCGACCAGCGCCGCTCCCTGCCGATCGTGGACCTCGCTCACGCCTCGCCCCCTTTCGCCCGCCTGGCACCGTACCGGCGGCTGGGGCTCGGCCGCGACCACATTGACCACTGCAAGGACCCACCCCATGACCACCACCACCGGGTGAGCCCGGGCGTCACGCTACAGACTCGGTCGGCTCCGACGAAGCATCGTCGCGAAGCGCCCGACGCTTGACACTGCTTCGATGGACACCCACGAAACACACCGTCGTGACGACGGTCAATCCCACCTGCACGGCGAGATCCGCTCGGGCGGTGGCGATGTACGCACCATGGGCCGCGGCTCGTGGCGATGGCCAGGGCGCCCGCGCCGACGGCCAGGACCAGCACCACCCACCGCCATCCGATGCCCAGCAGATAGATGGCCAGGACAACGGTCACCGACATGAAGATCATGGCGAGCACCAACGTGGAGAACGCATGCGACGCCTCGGTGAGATGGTGCCCGAAGACGAGCCCGAGCACGCCGTGGGCGGCCACCACCGCCATGCCCAGCAGGACGAGACACGGGATGGCCAGCACGGCGAAGGTCTGCGCGAGCTGTTTGAGCGCGTGCGACCCGGCCTGATGACGGATGGTCGCCTCGGGCAGGAGGTAGTTCACGAGCACGAGGCCCACGAACACCAGGGCCTTGGCCGGGACCGAGATCGCCGCGTAGGCGCCGGAATGCTGTCCGTGCGACTTGCTGCCCAGGATGATCACGTCCAGGTTCTGCAACAGGGCCAGGAGCAGGAGGCTCCCGAGCGCGGTCAGCACATCGGCGGCCAGGTCCCTGCTGCCGTGCACGGCGGTGGCGAGGACCGACTCGGTCGCCTCGGCCACCACCTCTTGCTCGAACACGGTCGGCTCGGCGTCGGGCTACGCGCGCACGCTGGCGGCGGCGGGCGCCGCGGCCGGCGCGGCGGGATCGGGGACCACGGGCTCCCCGGGCCGCAACGTCGTGACTGACGCACCGGCCGACACCAGGGCGGGCGCGTTGCGCACCATGGCGCGGGTGGCGGTGAGACGGGCGTGGCGTGGCGGTGACCAGCTCGGCGAAGAGGAGGCCGAGGGCGGCGCCTTCGACCCCGAGCTCGGCGGCCATGCCCACGGTCAGCGCGCAGCGCATGACGGCCTCGATGACGAGGTTGACCGAGAGGTCCTTGTAGTCCCGGCTGACCTGGAGCAGGCCGCGGTCGATGGAGAGGACCACCCACACGCCCACTGGCGGTCAGGATCTCGGTGACCCCGCTCGGACCGGGAAGCGACAGCGCGTGCGCGACGGGGACCCGGATGAGGAAGATCACCACGGCGAGCACGAGCACCGAGCCCTCACCGATGCGGTGCACGCGCGCCACCCAGGGCCGCACCTGGCCTCCGAGCCCCGTCGCCCGCCACGTCGGACACCCGCCGCACCACCCCGACGAGCAGAGCCGTGCCGGGCTGCGACACCACCAGGAAGAGCCCGAGCAGGACGATGAGCGTGCCGTAGCTCACGCTTGGTGAGCACGTGGGCGACGAAGACCGTCGTGAGGAGGCTGACCACGCCGACCAGCGCGGCGGCGATGGCCAACGGAATGGCGTGTCGGATATCAGAAGCGGCCTCGTGACCCGGCGCGACGCCGGAGGCACGCCCTTCGTGGTCGGGCGGGACCGTCCTCGGCGATAGGGCCCACTACGGCGCGCCGCCACCCGTGACGGCCGCCACCCGCCGGGGGACGATGGGCGCGTCACGGCCCGTTCCGGTCTCGCCGCCGGGCCCGGACTTCTCCTCGTGGTACTCCTCGTCGACGTTCACCGACCAGATGTCGTGGGCCGCGTCGCTCACGATGTTCTCGACGGTCAGCATGGCGGTGTACATCGAGTGGTCCTGGTTGTTGTACTTGTGCATCCCGTTGCGGCCTACGGGGTGCACGTTGGGCACCTCGGCGGCGAGCCAGTGGCGCATGGTGTCCACGGCGGCCCGGTAGGTGTCGTCGTACACGGGGTAGGCCTTGGGCATCCGCACGACGTAGCCGCGCTGCACGTGCGTCGGCTCGATGAGGCCGATGGCGGCAAGCTCCTTGGTGGCCAAGGCCACGAGGTCCTCGTCGCTCAGTGTCCCACAACTCGTCGCCCTCGAACACGAAGTACTCCATCCCGAGACACGTGGTGCCCTCGCGCACCATGAACGGGGACCAGGCGCCGAAGTTCTGGATGCGCCCCACCTTCACCTTGGGCGAGTGGATGTAGATCCAATTGTCGGGGAACCCACCCGATGCCGGGCACCACCAGCGCCACGGTGAGGAAGTCGCGGTACTGCAGGGCGTCAGCCGCGGCCCGGACGTCGGCGGGAGGGGGCGGGTCCATGGCCCGCACCAGCGCCGAGAACGGCATGGAGCTGATGACGTGGTCCGTCTCGACCCGATGACGCCGACCCTCGTGCTCGAAGAGCCACCGCCGTGGCCCCTCCCGGCCCCCGCTCGACCCCGACCACGGCGCTGTCCAGCAGGACCTCCACGCCCGCCTTCTCGACCAGGTCCCGGCACGTCTCCCACATCATCCCGGGGCCGAGCTTGGGGTACTGGAACTCCTCGATGAGGCTCGTCACCTGCTTGGCCCGGTTGCGACGGCCACCGGCCAGGCGCGACCGCAGGGGCTCCCACACCGCCTTGAACAATGACATCCCCTTGATGCGCTGGGCGCCCCAGTCGGCGGAGACCTCCGAGGGGGGGACTCCCCACACCTTCTCGCTGTAGGTCTTGAAGAAGTGCTCGTAGAGCCGCCACCCGTAGTTGGCGACGACGTATCCCTCGAGCGAGCTCTGGTCCTTGGGCGGGAACACCCGCACCTTCAGATACGACAACCCGCACCGGGCGGCCTCGACCAGACCCAGGTTGCGCAGGGCGTTGAGCACGTTGATGGGGTAGTCGTAGAACTTGCCCTCGTAGTAGATCCGGCTCATGCGGGGTCGCAGGAGGAAGTCCCCGGGGGCGAGGATCTCGTGCCACAGGTCTTCGACGGGCTGGACCTTGGTGAAGAAACGGTGGCCGCCGATGTCGAAGCGCCACCCGTCACGCGCCACGGTCCGGCTGATGCCCCCGACCACGTCGTCGGCCTCGAGCACGATGGTGTCGCGCCCCGCCTTGGAGAGCTGATAGGCGGCGGTGAGCCCGGCCGGCCCGGCCCCGATCACCACCACGGGCGATCGTCTCGCCATGCCGTCGCCGTCTGCGTCACCTCGCCTCGTATCCCCCGTTCGGCTTCCGGCCCCGGGCCAGGCTACCGGCTGGGAACACCCCGACCCCAGCCATCCATCCGACCCCACGCCAGGTCACGGGACATAGAGGTTGGTGAAGGCCAGCATGGCGTAGATGGCCAGCCCGGCCGCGGCCAGGGTCAGGACGACCCGCTCCACGCGCGGCCCCGAGGTCAGGCCGGCGCCCGCCAGACACCAACGGGAAGGCCGACAACGCGTAGCGCTCGAACCCGTCGAGGTTCGAGGCCGTGAGCGCCACCACCAGGACCGCGGCGGCGAAGGCCCCGTAGGCGACGGGCCAGCGCCGCAACGCCACCACCACCAGCGCCACGGCGAGCAGGGCCCAGGGCAGGTGCAGCGCCGAGCCGAGATGGCGGCCGTGCGCCAGGAGCGAGGCGTCGTGCGCCAAGGTGCGCAGCGGGTCGGCAATGCCGCCCCGCAGCTTCCCTGTTGCTGCACCCGGAACGGGGCCAGGGCGTCGCCGTACCGCCACCGCACCCAGCCGAGGAACGCCCCGAAGCCCGACCGCGGGCCCGACCACCGCGGCGACGCGAGCCGCGTGGCGACCGGGTGCGGAGCTGCGCCATCCCCGCAGCGCCTCGATGGCGGCCGGGATCACCAACATCACCCCCAGCGGACGCGTGGCTCCCGCCGCCAGGCCGAGTGCGGCCGCCCACCACCACGCCCGGGCCCGCAGGGCGAGGAACGTGCCGACGCTCAACGCCAAGAGCGTCCCTTCGGCGTACCCCATCACCTGGGTGAAGGCGGCGGGGGCCAGACACACCAACCAGGCGGCGCGCCGGGCCAGCGCCTCGTCGCCGGTCTCGCGTCGCGCCAGCACGGCCAGGAGGGCCACCCCCACGAAGGCCGACACGTTGGCGACCACCACCAATGCGGCCCCGAACCCGACGCCGGGGACGACGCTCACGGCGCGCGTGAGCAAGGGCACGAGGGGAAAGAACCGCAGCGACAGATGGCCGGCCCCGGCATACCCGTGGCGGGCGATGGACTCGTACCACCCCGCGTCCCAGCCCAGCAGGCCCTCGTGGACGCGGGTGGCCACGGCCGCGGACGGCTTGGCCTGGTTGACGAATTCGTGCGCGGCGACGAGCGCGCCCGCCACCACGAGCGCGCGCCACCACCCATGGCACCACGGCGGTGCGAAGCCCCCACGACAGGTCCCCCTGTCCCGATGCGGCCCGCAGGCCCGCCGGGCGCGGCGTGGCGGCACCGAGCGCGGACGAGCCGCCCGGGGCGGTGGGCCTGGCGGGGCGGGAGTCGTCGGTGTCGCCGCAGGTCCCCGCACCCGGCGCCGTGGTCCCGCGTTCCCGGCGCGGGCGACACCGGAGAGGGAGGAGAGGGAACAGCCCGGGACGCGGCGGTCGGTGCGGCCCGGGGTCGGCGCCGCATCCGGTCCGCATGACCGCATGCTAACGACGGCGTCTGCTCGTACGCCCGGGGGACGTCCGACCGATGGCAGCCGGCCTCGAGAGCACTACCCTGGCGCCGCCCCGGACAAGACGTGCCCGGTCGTTCGGCGGCATGCCGTCTACCATGGCGCGCCAACGGCGCCAGGGGGCTGCGCGTCCGACCAGGGGCGAGGGGGACCGATGGCTGACTCCGCGGACCGATACGACCGGCGGGCGTTTCTCGCCCGGGGCGCCACCACCGCCGCTGCGGTCGGGACTGGCGGGAGTGGGCCTCCCCACGTTGTTGGCGGCGTGCGGGAGCACCACCCCCAGGCACGCCGCGCCTCGTCGACCCCGGGGATCGGCATCGGGACACCCAAGCGGGGCGGGACCGTCATCATCGGCCTGAACTCCGAGATCGACGGCTTCTTGCCCTCGACGAGCCACTTCGACAACTCCGGCCTGACCTACGCCAACACCATCTTCGACACCTTGACGGTGGTCGCCGCCGACGGCTCGGCCAAGCCCTACCTGGCCCAGTCGGTGACCCCCAACACCGACATGACGGTGTGGACGATCACCCTGCGTCCCGGGGTCACGTTCCACGACGGCTCCCCGTTGAACGCCGACGTCCTGCTGGCCAACATCCAGGCCCTGCAGACCTCGGCGCTCACGGGCCAGGCGCTGCGCGGCGTGGTCGACACCGTCGCCAAGACCAGCGACTGGCCGTGGCGGTGACGTGCGCCGAGCCCATCGTGGCCTTCCCCCACTACCTCGCCACCCAGGTCGGCTACGTCATCGCCATGGCCCAGCTCGAGAGCCAGAGCTCGACCAAGCCCGATCGGGACCGGGCCGTTCTCCTTGGTGGAGTGGGTGCCCAACGACCACATGACCGTGACGCGCAACCCCCACTACTGGCGGCCCGGGCTCCCCTACCTCGACGGCGTCGACCTACCGGCCCATCCGCCAGGACCAGTCCCGGGAGAACTCGCTGAAGTCGGGGACCATCGACCTGATGGTCACACGCGACCCCGACGCCATCCGGGACCTCCGGACAACCCCGACTACCAGCTGGTCCTGAACCCGACGGTCGGGCAGGGCGACATGGACTTCGTCATCCTCAACACCTCCGTGGATCCCACCAGCGACATCCTGGTGCGCCAGGCGCTCGCCCATGCCATCGACGTCGATCGAGCTCGTCAAGCTGTTCGGGGCCGGCATCGCCAAGCCCAACCTCAGCCTGTTCCCGCCCGGGTCCCCCTACCGCCCCGCCGACAACGGCTACCCCACCTACGACCTCGCCAAGGCCAAGCCGCTCGTGGCCCAGGCCGCCCCCAACCACGGCGGGACGATCAAGATCGCCCTGGCCACGATCACCGATCCCCGTCTCCTCAACGAGGTCCAGGCCATCGCCAGCATGTGGGGACTGGCCGGGATCCACGACCACGGTGAGTGAGATCGAACAGGTCACGTTCATCGACAACCTGGTCACGGGGAAATTCCAGGCCTACACCGACGAGATGTTCGGCGCCACGGACCCCGACCTCAACTACGTGTGGCTGAGCCCGACCACCGCCAACCCGCCCATCGCGCTCAACTTCGCCCGCAACAAGGACGATGCGCTAGAGACAGCGCTGCAACAGGGCCGCACCATGTCCGACCCGGCGGACCGCATTGCCAGGCCTACCAGGAAGTCGACAAGCGCCTCTCCGCAGGACCTGCCGTACCTGTGGGCGTCGCTGGCGACGTGGTCCTCGATAGGGAGCAACGCGGTGCAGAACTTCAACAACCTCACCCTCCCCGACGGCTCCGGGCCCTCGGGTTCGCCAGCGGCATCTTCGACCCGACGCCGGTGTGGCGCAAGGACTGAGCACCGCGCTCTCCCATGCTCCGCTTCATCGCAACCCGGCTCGTGCAGCTCGTCGTCATCTGCTGCCTCATCTCCGTCTTCGCCTTCCTCCTCGTGCACCTCCTGCCCGGCGACCCCACCCTGGCCATCCTCGGGCCCAACGACACCCCGGCGGCCCGGGCCGTGCTGCTGCACCAGCTGGGGCTCAACAAGGGCCTCGTGGCGCAGTACGGCACCTGGATCACCAACATCCTCCACGGCAACCTGGGCGCGTCGTTCCTGACCAAGCAGACGGTCACCAACGCCCTGGGCGTGGCGGTGCCGATCGACCTCGAGCTCATCGATCGTGTCGCAGGTGCTCGCCCTGATCGTGGCCATTCCCATGGCCCTCGTCGCGGCGCTGCGCCCCAACCGGCTCTTCGACCGCGTCGCCACCACGTCGACCTTCGCCATGCTGTCGCTCCCCACCTTCGTGGCGGGACCGCTGCTCGTGCTCGTGTTCGCGGTCACCCTCAAGTGGGTGCCGGCCACCGGCTTCAACCGGCTCTCCCAAGGGCTCGGGCCGAACCTCAAGTCGGTCATCCTGCCGTCGGTGGCGCTGGCCATCGGGTCGATCACCGTCTACTACCGGCTCCTGCGCGCCGACCTCATCGCCACGTTGCAGGAGGACTTCGTGACCATGGCCCGTTCCAAGGGCCTGTCGACGCGCTACATCCTCATGCGCCACGTCATGCGCCCGTCGTCGTTCTCGCTGCTGGCCGGGGCGGGCATCAGCATCGGCACCCTGTTCACCGGAGCCTTCGTGGTCGAGGTCCTCTTCCAGCTACCCGGCATCGGCTTCCAACTGGTGAACGCCATCTACTCCCGTGACTACCTCGTGGTCCAGGGCATGGCCCTGGTGGCCGCTGTCGCCTTCGTGGTCGTGAACTTCGGCGTCGACTTCCTCCTCACCATCCTCGACCCGCGGGTGCGTCGTGCCTGAGCTCCCCTCCCAGGTGGCGCTCGAGTCCGACGTCTACGGACCCGCCGCGTCAGGTGCCGCCTTCGGAGCCGGCGCCCAAGGTGTGGTGGGACGGCTCCCCGCCACCGGGCTCGTCTCCAAGAAGGGCAAGGGGCTCGGCATCATCTTCTGGATCTGTGCGGGGTGGGTGGTGTTCATGATCCTGCTGGCCGTGCTGGCCTCGGTGCTCCCGCTCAAGGCACCGAACTTCCAGGACTACTCGTCGGTGAACGTCGGCCCCAGTGCCCGCCACCTGCTCGGCACCGACGACCTCGGCCGCGACCTGTTGGCGCGCATCATCTTCGGGTCGCGCGTGTCCCTGGTCATCGGCTTCGCCCCCGTCCTCATCGGCCTCGTGGTGGGGGGCATAGCGGGGTTGCTGGCCGGCTACCGCAGCGGACCGGCCGACACCGTGCTCAACGCCATCTCCTTCGTCCTCCTGGCCTTCCCGGCCCTGCTCGCCATCATGGTGATCGAGACGTTCTGGAAGCCCGTCACGCTGTTGAAGCTCACGATCATGTTCGCCTTCGTCTCGGCCCCGTTGCTGTTCCGCGTCATCCGAGCCACGACGTTGTCGTTCTCCAGCCGTGAATTCGTGGTGGCGGCGCGCGCCACCGGGGCCAAGACCTCGCGGCTGTTGCTGCGCGAGCTCCTCCCCAACGTGGTACCCGCGGCCGTGTCGTTCGCACTGATCGGCGTCGCCATCGCCATCGTGCTCGAAGGCTCGCTCGCCTATCTGGGGCTGTCGATCGGGCTCCCCACCTCGTCGCTCGGCAACATCATCAACGACGGGGTGAACAGCAACAACCTGAGCCTCAACCCCTACATCGCGCTGTGGCCCTCGCTCTACATCTTCTTGCTCCTCACCGCCCTCAACCTCATGGCCGACCGCCTGCGCTCGTACTACGACCTGCGCGAGGTGAGCGTGTGAGCCGGTTCGGGCGCCGCCCCCACCTGAGCTTCCCCGACGTAGGGTCCATCGAGGGGCCGCTCCTCGAGGTGGACGACCTGCACACGTCGTTCCGGACCGGCCGCGGGCTCGTGCGCGCCGTCGACGGGGTTTCGTTCACCTTGGCCCGGGGGCGCACCCTCGGCGTGGTGGGCGAGTCGGGGTCGGGCAAGACCGTCCTGAGCCGTTCCATCATGGGGCTCGTCCCGGGGACCAACGTGGAGCGCTCCGGAACGGTGCGCTTCTCGGGCCACGACCTCACGGCCATGTCGCTCGACGAGCTGCGCGAGGTGTGGGGCATGCAGATCGCCCTGGTCTTCCAGGACCCCATGACCGCGCTCAACCCCGTCGTGCGCGTGGGCCGCCAGATCACCGAGTCCCTGCGCCTGCGGGCCGGTCTCGACCGCAAGGCCGCCCACGAGACCGCCGTGGCGCTGCTCAGGTCGGTGGGCATCCCCGCCCCCGAAGAGCGTCTGCGCAACTATCCCCACGAGCTCTCCGGTGGGATGCGCCAGCGGGTCATGATCGCCATCGCGCTGGCGTGCGGCCCCAAGCTCCTACTCGCCGACGAGCCCACCACCGGCCTCGACGTCACCGTGCAGGCCCAGATCCTCGACCTCCTCGCCTCGCAGCAGCGCGAGCGCCACATGGGCATGATCCTCGTCACCCACGACCTCGGCGTGGTCGCCAACCGCACCGACGAGATCGTGGTCATGTACGCGGGGCGTGTCGTCGAGCAGGCGCCGACGGCCGAGCTCTTCGCCCACACCCGCATGCCCTACACCGAGGCGCTGCTGCGCTCGATCCCGCGCCTGGCCGAGTCGTCGCACACCCGTCTGCGGGCCATCCCGGGCCGGCCCCCCGACCTCGCCACCGAGCTCCAGGGATGCCGGTTCGCGCCGCGCTGCCCCTACGCCCAGGACCACTGCCGCAAAGAGGAGCCCCCCCTGCGCGCCGCCGGCCAGGGACACCTGTTCCGGTGCTGGTTCCCGGTCGGCTCCGCCGAAGGCGACGCCGCGCTGGCCTACAACGTGGCCGCCGGGGTACCGGCCGCGCTGGCCTTCACCGGCACGCCGGTACGCGACGCGGCCCTGTTGGCGGC
Source organism: uncultured Acidimicrobiales bacterium (assembly GCA_963846125.1). Classification (GTDB taxonomy): domain Bacteria; phylum Actinomycetota; class Acidimicrobiia; order Acidimicrobiales; family UBA8190; genus Chersky-840. The sequence goes on along the minus strand of CAWJUR010000003.1, from coordinate 400,222 downwards.
ACCCAACGCGGTGGGAAACGTCTGATGGCCGGCAGCGGCACCGCCCATCTGCGCACCGGCGACGTGCTCCTGCGCGTCGAGCACCTCGTGGTCGAGTTCGGCTCGGGCAAGCACCGGGTGCGGGCGGTGTCCGACGTGAGCTTCGACGTGGCCCGGGGCGAGACTCTCGGGCTCGTCGGTGAGTCCGGTTGCGGGAAGTCGACGACGGGCCGGGCCGTGGCTCTGGTCCACAACCCCAACTCCGGGTCCGTGAAGTTCGACGGCACCGAGCTGACCTCGATGTCGCGCGGGGAGATGCGACAGGCGCGCACCAAGATCCAGATGGTGTTCCAAGACCCCATCTCGTCGCTCAACCCGCGCCGGCGCGTCCTGGACGCCGTGATCGAGCCCCTGTCGGTGTGGGGCATCGGCACCAAACAGGAGCGCAAGGCCAAAGCACGCGCCACGCTGGAATCGGTGGGAATCGACCCCGACGACTCGGGCGGCCGCCGCCCCACCGAGATGTCGGGTGGCCAGTGCCAACGGGTGAGCATCGCCCGGGCCCTGATGCTCGAGCCCACCGTCCTCGTCTGCGACGAGCCCGTCTCCGCACTCGACGTGTCGGTGCAGGCCCAGATCCTCAATCTGCTCGACGACTTGAAGCGCGACCGCGGCCTCACCATGGTGTTCATCGCGCACGACCTCGCCGTGGTGAAGAACGTGAGCGACCGGGTGGCGGTGATGTACCTCGGGAAGCTGTGCGAGGTGGCCCGGCCCGACGACCTCTACCGGCGACCCGAGCACCCCTACACCGAAGCGCTGCTGACGTCGATCCCCGAGCCCGACCCGGGCGCGGCCCGCAATGGCAAGGCGGCGCTGGCCGGGGACCTGCCCTCCCCCATCAACCCCCCCTCGGGATGCCGCTTCCGGACCCGGTGCCCGTTCGCACAACAGAGGTGCGCGGAGGAAGAGCCCCAGATGCGCGCCATCGGCCCCGACCATTTCGTGGCGTGCCACTTCCCGCTCAGCACCAATCCGGCCCGGTCGTTCGCCACCGCCGCGTCGGGCCCGGCACCGGTTGCGCCGCCCCCACGGTCGTCGTCCGACGAGGCACCTTCGTGGAGCGTGCAGGCTCCTGACCCCGTTCCTGACGCGATGCCGACCCAGGCCCCCGCGCCACCCACCCCTGCAGCCGTGACCCCGCCCGCTGCAGTGGCCCCGCCGGCGCCGGCATCCCCCGCGCCCGGTGAGTCGTCACCGCTGTGGATCAATCCCCAACGCTGACTCGACACCGCTGACCCGGCACCGCTGACCCGACACCGCCGACCCGACACCGCCGACGAGCGGCGTCGTCGCGCCGTCCTCAGCCTTCGGTCGCCTCGGTGACCGCGTCGGGCGTGGCGGAGGGCTCGCTCGGTGCGTCGACCGCCGCCGCCACCACCGGCACCTCGGGCGCAACCGCTTCGGGTGCAGCCGGCAGCGCTGACGCCTCGGGCCCGCTGCCGTTGCCGTCCGCGGCGGGAGGAGCGGGGGGAGGAGAGGGAGGAGGACCGCCCTCGGCGCCCTCGGGTGGGGTGCCGTGCTCGGCCACGTACTCGGCCCACGCCGCCTGGGCCTCGGTCTCGGGCGTGAACTCGGTGCCGCCATAGTCGTAGCCGATGTAGTTGCCCTGCTCGTCGTAGGCATGCTCGCCGAAGGCCTCGCGGTACTCCTCGGAGACCTCGCCGCCCTCGGCCGCCTGCTTGATGGAGAGACTGATGCGGCGGCGCTGGAGGTCGATGTCGATGATCTTCACCCACAGCTCCTCGCCCGGGGTGACGACCTGCTCGGGGAGGTCGACGTGGTGGCCGGCCATCTCCGAGATGTGCACCAGGCCTTCGATGCCGTCGCCCACCTGCACGAAGGATCCGAAGGGCACGAGCTTGGTGATGCGTCCGTAGACGAGCTCGCCCACCTGGTGGGTGTTGGCGAACTCCTGCCACGGGTCGGTCTGGGTCGCCTTGAGCGACAGGCTGATGCGCTCCTTGTCGAGGTCGACGTCGAGCACCTCGACCTCGACCTCGTCGCCCACCGACACCACCGACGACGGATGGTCGACGTGCTTCCACGACAGCTCGGACACGTGGATGAGCCCGTCCATGCCACCGAGGTCGACGAAAGCGCCGAAGTTCACCACCGAGGACACCACGCCGCGACGACGCTCGCCGGGCTTCAAGTTGACGAGGAACTCGCCGCGTTGTTCCTTCTGGGTCTCTTCGAGCCACGCCCGGCGGGACAGCACGACGTTGTTGCGGTTGCGGTCGAGCTCGATGATCTTGGCCTCGATGCTCCGGCCGACATAGGGCTGGAGCTCGCGCACCCGGCGCAGCTCCACCAGAGAGGCAGGGAGGAACCCCCGCAATCCGATGTCGACGATGAGGCCGCCCTTCACCACTTCGATGACCGGGCCCTTGACGATGCCGTCGGAGTCCTTGATCTTCTCGATCGTGCCCCAGGCGCGCTCGTACTGCGCCCGCTTCTTCGACAGGACCAACCGGCCCTCTTTGTCTTCCTTCTGCAGGACGAGCGCTTCGATCTGGTCCCCGAGGCTGACGATCTCCGAAGGGTCGATGTCGTTGCGGATGGAGAGCTCGCGCGAAGGGATCACCCCTTCGGACTTGAAGCCGATGTCGAGAAGGACTTCGTCCTTGTCGATCTTGACCACGGTGCCCTCGACGATGTCACCGTCGTCGAACTCGACGATGGTGGCGTCGATGGCTTCTTCGAGTGACGCTCCTCCGAGGTCGTCCTCGACGATGGCACGGGGGACGTACTTCCCCGTTTCGTCGAACGAGCCCATGGGGGCATTGGAGAGGAGGGCTACGGCGCCGGGGACTTCACCGGCAGAGGCGGCGGGAGTCGCCGCCGGGTCAGCTACGCCGGAGGAACCGGCTGCTTCGTCGGGCATGAACTTCAGAACTCGCTTTCGGGATTGGGGCACCCCTCGTGTCGAGAGCACGAAGAGCCGGCCGCCGGTGACAGCCAATCGACAATGCTAGCAAAGGGCCGTCCCGTCACCCCTTGGCGTCGGCCCAGGTGTCGCCCCACGCCGCGGAGACCTCGAGTGGCACGGCCAGTTGCACGGCGTCGGCCACGCTCCCCATCACCGACGAGACGAGGTCCCCGGTGATCGCCTCCTCGTCGTGGGGCACCTCGACCAGGACCTCGTCGTGCACCTGGAGGACCACTCGTGACGCCAGCTGCTTCTCCTCGAGGGCGGCGTCGAGGCGGACGAGAGCCACCTTGAAGAGATCCGCGGCGAGCCCCTGGATGCCGGCATTCATGGCCTGGCGCTCGGCCGCCATACGCAAGTTGCGGTTGGGAGAGTGGAGGTCGGGGAGCGGGCGGCGGCGGCCGAAGAGCGTTTCGGTGTAGCCCCGGGAGCGGGCTTCGACGACGGTCCGGTCCATGTAGTCCCGCACCGCCGGGAAGGCGACGAAGTAGGCGTCGAGAATCTGGCCTGCTTCGGAGGGCTCGATGGACAAGCGCTGGGCGAGGCCGTAGGCCTCCATGCCGTAGGCGAGGCCGTACGAGACCATCTTGGCCCGGCTGCGCTGCGCGCCCGTCACGTCCTGCGGATCGACGCCGAACACACTGGCGGCGGTGGTGCGGTGGATGTCGCGGCCTTCGGCGAACGCGGCGACGAGCCCGGGGTCGTGCGACAGGTGGGCGATGACGCGCAGCTCGATCTGGTCGTAGTCGGCCACCAGCAGGCGGCACCCGTCGGCCGGGATGAACGCCTTGCGCAGGCGCCTTCCTTCGTCGCTGCGCACGGGGATGTTGTGGAGGTTGGGCCGGTCCGACGACAGGCGCCCCGTGCGCGCCACGGTCTGGCCGAAGGTGGCGTGGATCCGACCGTCGGCGGCCACCTCGGCGAGCAGGGTCTCGCCGTAGGTCGAGCGCAGCTTCTCCACCTCGCGGTAACTGAGCAAGGTGTCGATGATGGGATGCTGGCCGCGCAGCTTCTCGAGCGTCGACGCGTCGGTGGAGAACCCCGTCTTGGTCTTGCGGCCGGGCGTGAGCCCCAGCCGGTCGTAGAGCACGGCCCGCAGCTGCGGGGTCGAGTTCACGTTGAACGTCTCCCCGGCGAGCTTGTGGATCTCCGCTTCGAGACGGGCGCACTCGGCGATGAGCCCGTCGGCGATGCGGCGCAGCTCGGCCGTGTCGACGCGCACCCCGGCGACCTCCATGCGGGCCAGGACGCGCACCAGGGGTCGCTCCACTTCGTCGTGGAGGCGTTCGAGTCCGGCGCGCACGAGCGCGTCGCGCATGGGCGCGAACAGGAGCCCGAGGGCCACGGCGTTGCGCGCCGCCAGGGTGGACACCTCGATCTCGCCCGGCCCCTCCAGGGCGAGCTGGCCGGCCGCGCCCGCTTGGACCTCGGCGTCGAGGGCCAGGCCGAGCTGCACCTCCACCACGTCCTCGAGGCGGTAGCGGCCCGACGACGGGTCGAGCAGATAGGCGACGACGGCGGTGTCGAGTGCCAGGGAAGTGATGTCGATCCCGGCCGGCAACAGCGTCCGCATCAGCTCCTTCGAACCGTGGGACACGAGGGGGACGCCGGCATTCCCCACCAAGGTGCCGAGGGCAACGAACACGCCGCGGTCGGCGAGCATCTTCTCGTCGAGCCAGATCGGTGGTGGTGGTGGTGGCGGTGGTGGTGGCGGCGCGTCGCCTTCGGGGGCAGGCGGGACCGTCGGCGCGGCCGTGACGGCCACCCCCACCAAGGGGCTCCGGCCGGCGTCGCCGGCCCACACCGGGGCCACCGCCACGGGCGCCTTGGCCTTGGCCGCGGCGGCGAGAAAGGCGGTGGCCTCTTTGGCGTTGGCGGGGACCGAGGCCACTACCGCGCCCAGGTCGACGGTCGGTGGTGCCTGGGTCCCGGGGCGCGCGGCAGTGCCTCTTCGGAATCGCCACCCAGGATCGGGGCTACGCGCTGCCACGCCGATCGCAGCTCCAGCTCGCCGAACACCCGCTTCACCTCGTCCGCGTCCCACTTGCCCAGCGCCAGGTCGTCGAGCGACAAGTCGAGCTCCACGTCGCGCACCAGAGGGATCACCTCGGCGTTCCGTCGCACCTGGGCCTCGTGCTCAGTGAGGTTCTGACGCAACTTCGGCGTCTGCTCGGCCACGTGATCGAAGATCGCATCGAGGTCGCCGTAGGTGCTCACGAGCTTGGCGGCGGTCTTCTCCCCCACGCCGGGGACGCCGGGCAGGTTGTCGGAGGTGTCTCCTCGCAACGCGGCCAGGGTGGGATACAGCCGCGGCGGCACGCCGTGGCGCTCCATGATGCCGGCCTCGTCGTAGACGACGGTGTCGGACAGTCCGCGGCGCGTGTACATGACCTTGACGAGAGGGTCCTCGACGAGCTGGAAGGTGTCGCGATCACCGCTCACCACCACGACGTTGCGCCCCATGTCGCGCCCTCGGGTGGCGAGGGTGGCGAGGATGTCGTCGGCCTCGTACCCCACCTTCTCCACCATCACGATGCCCAGCGCCCGCAGCACGTCGCGTACCAATCCGAACTGCGGGATCAGGAGGTCGGGGGTGTCGGGCCGGTTTCCCTTGTACTCCTCGACGATGTCGTCACGGAAGGTCGGCTCGGGACGGTCGAAGGCCACCGCCATCCCGCCCGGCTCGCTCTCGCGCAGCAGCATCACCAGCATCGACGTGAACCCGTGGACGGCGTTGGTGACCTGGCCCGCCTTGGTGGCGAGGTCGATGGGGAGGGCGAAGAAGGCCCGGAAGACGAGCGAATTCCCGTCGAGCAGGTACAGGTCGCCGCCGCCGGCCTTCGAAGTCGCCACTGCCCCGGATCCTACGTGGCGGCAGTGCCCCGCCACCCGGCCCGGCCCGCCCTGTCGAGGTGGCGGACTCTCAGTCAGGGAGTGAGCGTCCCGTCGATGATCTCCTGAGCCACGCGCTCCATCCGGACGCGACGGTCCATGGCGGTGCGCTGGATGAAGGCGAAAGCCACCTCCTCGGCCATGTGGTGGCCGTCCATGAGGACCGCCTTGGCCCGGTCCACCATCTGTCGGGTCCGTAGCTTGTCCTCGTGGGTGGGCACGTCCTCGGACAGCCGGGTGTGCTCGTCCTCGATGGCCCGGTACTCCTCGAAGCGCGCCGTGGCGACGGCGATGGCCGGGACCAGCTCCCCGCGCTGGAACGGCTTCACGAGATAGGCGGCGACTCCGGCGTCACGCGCCTCCTCGATGAGGTTGCGCTGGCTGAAGGCCGTGAGGATGAGCACCGCCACGCGGTGGTTCGCCGAGATCCGTCGCGCCGCCTCGATGCCGTCGATGCCCGGCATCTTGATGTCGAGGATGACGATGTCGGGCTGGTGGGTGGCGACCAGCTCCACCGCCTCGTCGCCGCGACCGGTCTCCCCGACGACCGAGTATCCCTCGGCCTCGAGGATCTCCTTCAGGTCGAGGCGGATGATGGCCTCGTCCTCGGCGATGACGACGCGTTTCCCCATGCGGCTGGTCTGACTCCTTCTCTGCTTCGTTGTGGCTTCGGATACGGGCCCGGCTACCTGGGCTCGACGACCAGTTTGCCCAGCAACTCGTCCTGGCGACGTTCCAACTCGGTGATCATCGTCAACAGGGCGGTCCGCCCCCGGTTGGCGGCGTCCGCCGAGCGCTGCGCATCGGCGTATTCGTGCTCGGCCAGCGGGGTCTCCGACACCAAGGACCTGATCCGGGCGTCGTCGGCGGCGTCGTTGAGCACCGCCAGCTGCTCGTCGAGGACCGCCAGCTCCTCGCGCACCCGCACGAGTCGTCCGTGGACATCCCGCAGGGAGCGTTCGACCAGTGAGCGGCGCATGCGCCCGAATTCTAGGTGACCTGAGGCCCATCGAACAGCGTCGGTCCCCAAACACCTGTTCGCTACCCTGGGCGGTGCCCGCCGATTCGTGCCCGAGGCGGGATTCGAACCCGCACGTCCTTTCGAACAAAGGCTTTTGAGGCCTTCAGGTCTGCCTATTCCCTCACTCGGGCGCGCCGTCGATGCTACTGGGAAGCGGGGAACCGACATGTATCCACCCGAGCGTGTGTCCACCGTTCTGGCTCTCGTAGACGATGGTGCCAGTTACTCGGAGATCGCCCCGGCCACGGGGGTATCACGGTCGACGATCAGAGACCGGATCGCGGGGCGAAAGCCGTCTCGCCAATCGCTCTCGGCATGCTTGGTGTGTCGGGGACGCACCGATCACATCCCATCTGGTCCCTACGCGTACCTCTTGGGCCTATACCTCGGTGACGGGTACATCGCGACACACCGCCGTGGCGTCTACAGATTGCGGATTACCTGCTGCGACGCTATCCCCGTCTCATGTTCGATTGTTCGTTGGCCATGGCGGAGATCCTCCCCAACCGCGTTGGTCGGGTGCTTCGAACCGGGTGCACCGACCTCTACTCGTACTCCAAGCATTGGCCGTGCCTTCTTCCTCAACACGGTTCCGGTCACAAGCACGATCGGGCCATCGTCCTCGTTGAGTGGCAGCGGTCGATCGTCGACCGGTTCCCTGCTCCTTTTCTCCGCGGCCTTGTCCATTCCGACGGCTGTCGTGTGCTCAACAACGTCAACGGCCGGGCCTACCCTCGCTACGAGTTCTCGAACGCCTCGGACGACATCAGAGGCCTCTTCACTCGAGCGTGTGACCTCATGGGCGTGGAATGGCGCCCGCGCTCTCCTCGCACTGTGTCGGTGGCCCGCAGGACGAGCGTGCAAACCCTGGATGAATTCATCGGCGTCAAGCGCTAGCTGGGCGCGAGCAATTCGCTCATGACCTACCGGTAACGTGACCCGGGCACTCCGATCGTGTCACCCTGGGGGCCACCCCGATTCGACGGTCGAGGAAGACGAGGAGCTCGAGTGCTGGCGTTCACCTTCCCGGGTCAAGGGTCACAGCGACCCGGCATGGGTCGCGCCTGGGTGGAACACCCCTCGTGGGAGGTCGTCGAGGAGGCATCGACCGTGGCGGGCCGCGACGTCGCCCGTCTGCTCCTGGACGTCGATCAGGACGAGCTCACTCTGAGCGCCAACGCGCAGCTCGCCACCTTCGTCCTCAGTCTCGTCGTCCTCGACGCCATCGAGCGCGTCGGCATCGAGCCCACGTCGTGCGCGGGGCACAGCCTGGGCGAGTACACCGCCCTCGCCGCCAGCGGCGCACTGGGCTTCGAGGAAGGCGTGCGGCTCGTCGTCGAGCGGGGCGAGGCCATGCACAACGCGGCCGAGGAACACCCCGGCACCATGGCGGCGGTGATGGGCGCGGACGACGACGCCGTCGACGCCGCCTGCCAACGAGCCGAAGGTGAAGTGTGGGTCGCCAACTACAACGCACCGGGACAGGTCGTCATCGCCGGGACGGCCGAGGCGGTGGCGCGCGCCGGTGCCATCGCCAAGGAGCTCGGGGCCCGCAAGGTGCTCCCCATCCCGGTGGCGGGCGCCTTCCACACCATGCTCATGGCGCCGGCGCGATCGTGGCTGCGCAAGTCGCTGGCGAGCACCGCCTTCAGCGTGCCCGAGATCCCCGTGATTGCCAACGTCGACGCCCGCGCCCACACCGCGGCGGAGGATTGGCCCGGTCTGCTCTCTGCACAGCTGTGCAGTCCGGTGCGTTGGCGCCAGAGCCTCGAGACCCTGGCCGGCATGGGCGCCACCCGCTTCGTGGAAGTCGGCACGGGTGGGGTCCTCACGGGGCTGGCCCGACGCACTCTGCCCGACGCGCTGGCCAGTGCGGTCGCCACTCCCGACGACCTCGACACCCTCGTGAACGCCATCGCCGGCAGTGAGACCTGGACCACCTATGCGGCCGCGCACCAGGGCGAGCACCTCTACACCTCCGAGCGCGTCGTCATCTCGCCCTCCGCCGGGGTCTTCGAGCCTGTCGCCGGGCTGGCCGCGCCGGGGCCGGGCGGGCTCTCCCCCGACGGCACCGACGTCCCCGGCTCCGACGGTGCCCCGGTGGCGGTGGGCGACCTGCTCGGCACCGTGGGGGCCGCCGAGGTCCGCACCCCTTTTGCCGGAATGGTGGTCGGATTCCTGGCCCACCCCGGCGAGCGCGTGGCGGCGGGTGAGCCCATCGCGTGGTTGCGCGTGACCGCCGACGGCGCGTGACGCTTCCGGGAGCGGTCATCACCGGATGGGGCACGGCCCTGCCCGATACCGTCGTCACCAACGCAGAGCTCGAGGCCCGTCTCGACACCACCGACGAGTGGATCGTCACGCGTTCAGGCATCCGAGAGCGGCACGTGGGGGGCACGGTGTCGTCGCTTTCCATCGACGCCGGTCGTCGCGCCCTCGAGCGGGCCGGGCTCGCCCCCGAACAGGTCGACCTGCTCGTGCTGGCCACGTGTACCCCCGACCTGGCCGTGCCGGCCACCTCGGCGGCGGTGCACTACGCCCTCGGCCTCTCGGGCGGAGCCTTCGACGTCAATGCCGCGTGCGCCGGGTTCGTCTACGCGCTGATAGCCGCGCACGGGGCGGTCAGCTGCGGTGCCGCCCACCGTGTGCTGGTCATCGGGGCCGACTGCGTCTCGTTGATCACCGATCCCGACGACCGCGCCACGGCCGTGCTCTTCGCCGACGGCGCGGGCGCGGTCGTGCTCGAGCCGAGTGACGACGACGGTCTGCTCGGGGTCGACTTCGGTGTCGACGGCAGCGCGCACGACCTCCTCTTCTGTGCCCACGGCGGCTACATGCAGATGGAGGGCAAAGAGGTGTTCCGGCGCGCCGTGCGCATCACGGTCGAGTCGGCCTCCCGGGCGCTCGAGCGGGCCAAGCTCACGCCCGATGACGTCGCCCTGTTCGTCCCCCATCAGGCCAACCTCCGCATCATCGAAGCGGCCGCATCGCGTCTCGGCATCCCGATGGCGCGGGTGGCGGTCGTGGTCGATCGCACCGGGAACACCTCGAGCGCCTCGGTTCCCCTGGCCCTCGCCGACGCCTCCGACGCCGGACGTCTGGCCCCCGGAGACCACGTCCTCATGTCGGGGTTCGGCGCCGGCATGACGTGGGCGAGCACGGTGGTGCGCTGGAATGTCGACACCGCCGACGGCCTGCCTCCGACGCATTCGCCTGGCCCGCCCCCCGGTCCAGCTTCAGGGGCACCGTGAGCACGACGGGTCCGGCCGAGGTGGCACCGGCGGGAAGAGTGGTGTTGGTCACCGGTGGCTCGCGCGGGATCGGCCTGGGTTGCGCCCGCCGTTTCCAGGCCCTCGGCGACCGGGTGGCGGTCACCTACCGGACCGAGCCGCCGCCCGACCTGGCCGGGCCAAGCGACGGCAGTGTGGCGCTGCTCCCCGTGTCGTGCGACGTCCGGGATCCCGCCCAGGTCGAGTCGGCGTTCGTGGCGGTGGAGGAGGCCTTCGGCCCCGTCGAAGTCCTCGTCGCCAACGCCGGGGTGACCAAGGACACACTGCTGCTGCGCATGGGCGAGGAGGCGTGGCACGAGGTCCTCGACACCAACCTCACCGGCGTCTACCGGGTGGTGCGGCGTGCCGTCGGGCCCATGGTCCGGGCCCATCGGGGCCGGATCGTGCTCGTGTCTTCGGTGGTCGCCTTCTTCGGGTCCCCGGGCCAGGTGAATTACGGCGCCGCCAAGGCCGGCCTCGTCGGCCTGGCCCGGTCTCTGGCGCGTGAGGTCGGCAGCCGGGGCATCACCGTGAACGTTGTCGCGCCCGGTGTGGTCGACACGGATATGATCGCCAGCCTGGGAGAACAGCGCGTGGAGCAACTTCTGGCGTTGGTGCCGTTGGGCCGCAGGGCAAGCCCCGCCGATGTTGCGGGGGCGGTGGCCTTTCTCGCCTCCGACGACGCGGCGTACATCACCGGTGCGGTGCTTCCGGTGGACGGCGGCCTGGCCATGGGGTTGTGAGCGCGGGAATGAGACCGACCGAGAGATCCCGGGCCACCGGGACACGACGCGACTGAGGAGGAAGCAGTGCCCGACGCCAGCTTCGACAAGTTCAAGGCGTGCGCGATCGACGTGTTGCAAGTGCCGGCCGACAAGGTCGTGCCCGAGGCCCGCTTCGGCGACGACCTCGATGCCGACAGCCTCGACCTGGTCGAGCTCGTCATGGCCCTCGAGGAAGCCTTCGACGTCACCGTCGACGAGTCTGAGCTCGAGGGCATCGAGACCGTCGGCCAGGCCTACGAACTGATCTCCGCCAAGCTCTGATGCTTCTCGGCGTCGGGCCCGACGGGCCGGTCCAGGGACGGCGCGTCGCCGTCACGGGCATGGGCGTCGTGTCGTGCTGCGGGATCGGCCTCGATGCCTTTTGGGACGGCCTGCAGAACCCGGCTCCCGAGGGGGAGCGCCGGGTCGTCGGATTCGATCCAACCGCCTGGTTCGGCCCGAAAGAAGTGCGGCGCGTGGACCGATTCGCGCAGTTCTCGGTGGCCGCCGCCGACATGGCCCTGATCGACGCGGGAGAGATCGGTGCCGATCCTGATCGTGCCGGTGTCGTGTTCGCCACCGGGGTGGGCGGCCTCGAGACGCTCCAGGAGCAGATTGGGGTGTTCCACGAGAAGGGGCCGAGACGCGTCTCCCCGTTCCTCATTCCCATGATGATGGTGAACGCGGGGGCGGCCCACGTCTCCATGCACGCCGGCTGGCACGGCCCGTGCGAGACCATCGCCACGGCGTGCGCGGCCGGGACCCACGCCATCGCGGCGGCGGCCCGCTTGGTGGCGACAGGCCGGTGCGACGTGACCATCGGGGGCGGAGCCGAGGCGGCCATGGTGGGGATCGGCATGGCGGCCTTCGGCAACATGACGGCGCTTTCGAGCGAGGGCAAGTCCCGACCCTTCGACGCCCGGCGCGACGGTTTCGTCTGTGCCGAGGGTGGCGCCGCCCTCGTGCTCGAGGACCTCGACCACGCCCGCCGGCGCGGTGCCCGCATCTACGCCGAGGTGCTCGGCTCTGGGTCGACGGCCGACGCCCATCACATCACCGCCCCCGCGCCCGGTGGGAACGGCGCCGCGGCGTGCATGGAGCTCGCCCTCGCCGACGCCGGCGTCTCGCCGACAGACATCGGCCACATCAACGCGCACGGCACCTCTACCCCGCTCAACGACCTCGCCGAGTCCCAAGCCATCGAGAAGGTCTTCGGGTCACCGTCGCCTCCCGTGACCTCCATCAAGGGCGTGACCGGGCACGCCCTGGGTGGGGCCGGGGCCATCGAAGCCGTGGCCACCACGCTCACCATCGACCGGCGCCTCATCCCACCCACCGCCGGCTACGAGCAGCCCGACCCCGAGATCCACCTCGACGTCGTCCACGGGCAGGCTCGCCCCTGGGATCCGGCCCCGGCGTTGTCGAACTCCTTCGGCTTCGGCGGCCACAACGGGTGCCTCGTCATCGGCCCTCCCCCGACGTGACCGGGATCTCCTGCCACCCACGGTCCTGAGCCGCCTCCGGGGCACGCTCTCGGGCCCCACAACTCGCGGCCGGACCGCATCGAGGGCCCGACCGAGCACGGTACGGTCGACACGATGACGATTCCCGAGGACGGGCCGACCGCGACCGCGGGGCCTGAGCCTGCGGATCTCGCCTTCGGTGCGTTCTCCTCGCATCCGCCGTGGGTGCTCGACCTCGACCGACTGTCGTGGAGCGCGGGGATCGACGACCTCCGGGCCCGCACCCGGGCCGAGGCGCCGCTCCTCACCCGCCGGCGTCGGCTCCCCCCCGGGTCCAGGGTGGTGCGGGTCGGCGTCGTCTTGGGAACGGCGCTGGCCGGTTGGTATGTCGGTGATCGCCGGCGCGGCCAGCACACGTCGCGCGCCGGCTTGTCCCGGCGCCTGCGCCGCGCCTTCGAGAGGCTCGGGCCCACCTACATCAAGCTCGGACAGATCCTGTCGTCGGGCGAAGGCCTCTTCCCCGAGGAGCTGGTGGCGGAGTTCCGGTTGTGTCGCGATCGGGTGCCGGCCGAGCCCTTCGCCGTCGTCCGCCGCATCGTCGAAGCCGACCTGGGCATGTCCCTGGAGCAGCAGTTCAGCGAGTTCGAGCGGTCACCCATCGCCGCGGCCTCGGTGGCGCAGGTCCACGCGGCGCGGCTGCGGACGGGCGAGCCCGTCGTGGTCAAGGTGCAGCGTCCCGACGTGGCCACCTTGGTGCGCCGAGACCTCGCCGCCATGAGCTGGATCGCCCCGCTCTTGGTGGGCCGCATCCCTGTCGCCGCGCTCGCCAATCCCCCGGCCTTGGTGGAGTTGTTCGGCGAGACCATCGTGGAGGAGCTCGACTTCCGGCTCGAGGCGCAAAACATGCTCGACGTGGCGCGCGTGCTGGCCGACACCGATCAACACGCCATCGTCGTGCCCCGGCCCCATCCGTCGCTCGTGACCCGCCGCGTTCTCGTCATGGAACGGCTCGACGGCTTCGCGTGGGGGGACTCCGACGCTATGCGCGCCGCGGGGATCGACACCGAGGCGGTGCTGCACGCCGCGCTGATCGCGTTCCTCGAAGGTGCGCTTCTCTACGGCGTGTTCCACGGCGACCTGCACGGCGGCAACTTGTTCGTGCAGGCCGACGGACGCGTCGCCCTCCTCGACTTCGGCATCACGGGCCGTTTCGACGAGCCCAGACGCGTGGCTTTTCTGCGCCTCGTCATGGCCGCGTCGGCCAACGACGTCCCCGGCCAGATCGCGGCCATGCGCGACCTCGGTGCGCTCCCCGTCGACGTGGACATCGACGCCGTGATCCGGGACCTCGGACTCGACCGCCCCCCGATCGACCCCACCACGCTCACCGCCGAGGAGCTCACCGCCGAGATCCGCAACCTCACCAAGGGGCTCCTGGGCTACGGCGCCCGCATGCCCAAAGAGCTCATGCTGTACGTGAAGGACATGCTCTTCCTCGACGGCGCCCTGGCGGTGATGGCACCCAACGTGGACGTGATCGGCGAGATCGTCAAGGTGGTGATGTACTTCCACGAACGCCACGGCGACCGCATCGCCAGGGAGATGGGAGTGGAACCGGGCACCATCCCTGCTCTCGATGTGGCCGGCATCCGCGCCTCGCTCGGCGTCAACGACACGGTCGACGCCATCACCTACCGCGAGCTTCAGGAGCGCCGCGAGCTCATCCGCCGCCGTCTCGAGCACCACCAGCGAGGCCGACGCTTCGGGCGTCGGTCGCGTTAAGCGGGCGAAGTCCCCGACTCAGCCGACGGCGTTCCCGAGTTGCCGCTGGGGCCCGAGCCCGAATTGCCGGTCGGGCCGCCTGCGGGGCCCATGGGGCGCCACGACCCACCGTTGGCCTTCAACATGGTCTGGTCGGTGACCTGCTTGGCCGTCGAGGTCCCACCCGACACCACCGCCGTGACCCGCACATCGTCTCCGGTCTTGACACTCCCGATGCCCATCTCGCCGCCGTTGACGCTCGTGCCCGAGTCGACGGTGAAGGTCCCCGAGGTGCCGTCCGCGCTCTTCACGGTGAGCGACCACGTGCTGCCCGATGTGTCGGTGACATCAGAGACCGTGCCGGTGCGCTCCGACAACGTCTCGTACCCGTTGGGGCCCTTGATCGTGAACTCGCCGTAGATGAACGGCCCACCCCCGATGCCGGGGCCTCCATAGAGGCCTCCGAGCCCGAACCCGCCGCGCTGGCGACCGGGTCCGCCGAAGGCGTGCGGCTTCCCCGGGACCGTGGTGGTGGTCGAGGTGGCGTCCGATGCCGTCACCGACGCCGCCGCGGCCGGAGCCGTCGGGCCCGTGGACGTGGCGGCCTGAGCCAGGGCGGTGGCACCCACCGCTGCACCCGCGGCGGCACCCAAACCGACCGCCAACTTCAGCAGGCGCCGTCGGGGCGCAGGCGGCCCCGACGCAGGGTGATCCGTCGCAGGAGTCGGGGCCCACGGGGAACCGTGGCCTTCAGGTGGTGTCACCGGCATGTCGTCCATCGTTCAGCCTCTCCGTCTCACGTCGGCAGGGGGCCGCTCTCAGAACGAACGGTACGCCTCGATCCTGTGTCGAAACTGTGGATTTCGCCGTAATTATGCCGGTCAGGGCGTCGTCGCCACCACGAAGTTCTCCACGTTGTTGCCGGTGACGTCGCCGCCGCTGTCACCGGTGAAGGTGTAGAGCCGCTTGCCGTTGTAGGTGATCTGGCGGCGGTGGTGCTTGAGCTTGGCGGTGGACAGACCGGCCACGCCCGTCGGGATCTTCTTCCCCTTGGGGATGAGCAGCGGCGGCCAGATGATCAGACAACTCCCCGTGCACGGCAGCGACGTCGTGTACAAGCTGGCGCCTCCCACAGTGGCCAGCATGTCGCCGAAGGGAGCTCGGTTGACGACCTGGACGACCACGGCCGTCTTGGGTGGCTTGACCGGATGCGCGAAGGCAACGGGGGCGAGAGTCACCGAGACCGTGAGGGCCACGACGCCCACCATCGCTCCCACCACCATCTGGCGCCGGGAACGCTTGCGATCTGCCGTGCCGTGTGGTCCCCCGCTGTGTGGTCCCCCGCTGTGCAGGTTCGTCACCGTCGACCTCCTTGCTCGAGGGCCCGACCGCCACTGCGGCGCGCCGATACCCGCCCACCGACCGCCAACTCCGGAGTGGGTACGGGCACCCGGCCCGTTCTGTTCACCCCGACCGCCCGGCGCGGCCCGAAGCTGAACGAAACAGGGCTCCGGTCCGTACAACGGCTGTCGGCGCGGCGGCCGACCCAAGGAGAGGACGACAGCGGCGATGAGCCACGACCCCGGCAACACACTGAGCCCACACGCATCACGAGGAGGGCGCACGGGTGTGGCCCGCGTGCGGCGGGCCGTGGTCGCCGTGGCGGGCGTGGCGGCCGTGGTCATTGTTGCGTCGGCATCGTCGACGGCCTTCGCGGCGGGCACGACCGTCGACGTGGCCACGAGCACCAACTTCGGCACCGTCCTCGTCGACACCCAGGGCTTCGCCTTGTACACCTTCCCGCAAGATCACAACGGGATCAGCGCCTGCACGGGACAGTGCGTTCCGGTGTGGCCGGCCCTCACCGTTCCCGCCGGCACGACACCGAGCGCGGGCGCGGGCGTGCCCGGCACCGTGGCGGCCATGCTGCAGAGCAACGGCACGTATCAGGTGACGTACAACGGCGCGCCGCTCTACACCTTCGTGGGCGACACCCGGCCGGCCCAGGTCTCGGGTCAGAACATCGGCGGGTTCACCGTCGTGCAGGTGTCGGGCTCACAGACCCCGCCCACCACCGCCGCGCCCGCGCCCACCACGGGGTCGACCTCGCCGCCGACGGCGTCACCCACCACCACACCCGCGGCGTCGACCACACCCACCACCCGCCCTGCGGCCGCGTCTGTCGGAGCTCCCGTGACGTCACCCGCCACCGCGGCGGCCTCAGGCTCGACACCGGCACCGGCACCGGCGCCTCGGGTGCGGCGCCGTCCACCGCGCCGACGTCCCTGGCCTTCACCGGGCCCGGGCCGGGTCTCATCTGGATGATCGTCGTCGGGAGCGTGTTGATCGCGTTGAGCGTCGCCATGTTGCTGCTTCTCGGGGACACGGCCCGATTGGCGCGCACCACACGCAGCCGGGCGTCACGCGTCAGTGGGTGGCTGCTCGGTCGCTGAGGACCGCGGCCCTAAGCGGTGGCCTTGTCGATGCCGGTTCGGAGCGACGCCACGAACTCGCCGACTCCCTCGGGGCCGTGCCCGTCGAGCAGCCTGCGCACGATCGCCGATCCCACCACGACTCCGTCGGCGTCGACACAGGCCTGGGCGGCCTGCTCGGGGGTCGAGATCCCGATGCCGATGCACACCGGGCGGTCGGTCACGCTGCGGACCATCTTGGCCACGTCGCTCGCCGACGCCGCCAGTGTGGCGCGCTCCCCCGTCACGCCCATGACGCCGACCCCGTACACGAAGCCCCGGGCGCGCTCGCAGATGGCGGCGGCGCGGTGGCGAGGTGTCGACGGCGCCACGAGCAGGATGGTGGCGATGCCGGCGGCGTCGGCCTCGACGCACCACTCCTCCGCCTCTTCCAGAGGGAGGTCGGGGATGATGGCCCCCGCCACGCCGGCGTCGGCCAGCGACCGGGCGAAGCGGCGCAGTCCGGCCCGGAACACGATGTTGTAGTACGTCATCACGCACAGGGGGACGGCCAGATCCGAGCGCGCCAACGCGTCGAGCACCGACGTCGGCGTGGTGCCCTGGTCCAGGGCCCGCAGCGATGCCTCTTGGACGGTGGGCCCATCGATCATGGGGTCAGAAAAGGGGATGCCGATCTCCACCGCGTCGGCACCTGCGTCGGCCACGGCGTGCACGGCCTCGATCCAGTCCGGTCCCATCCCTCCCGTGACATAGGGCACGAGCAGTTTGTTCCCGGCGTCGCGCCGGCCCCGCAGATGCGATTCGAGGGGGGTGCTGCGTGCGTTCACCGCAGGATCTCTCGCACCTGGGCCACGTCCTTGTCGCCGCGCCCCGACAGCGTGACCAGGACCGTGGCGCCGGTCGGGACGGTTCGTCCCGCTTCGCGCACCAGCCACGCCAGCGCGTGGGCGGGCTCCAACGCGGGGATGATGCCCTCGGTCTCCGACAGCAGTCGGAATGCGGCCACGACCTCGTCGTCGCCGGCCTGCTCGTAGCGCGTCCGCCCGATCGACGACAGATGGGCGTGCTCGGGCCCGATGCCCGGATAGTCGAGGCCGGCCGAGATCGAGTACGCCTCGGCGATCTGTCCCACCTCGTCCTGGAGCACGTACGACTTCATCCCGTGCACCACCCCCGGCACGCCCCGGCCGACGGCAGCGCCCCCGGCGGCCTCGACGCCGACGAGGACCGCAGCGGTGTCGACGAACCCTGCGAAGGTCCCCGCCGCGTTGGATCCGCCCCCAATGCACGCCACCACCCAGTCCGGGTCGTCTCCGTCGAGCAAGGCCCGGCACTGCTGGCGCGCTTCGTCGCCCACCACACGTTGCAACTCCCGCACCATCCACGGGTACGGATGCGGTCCCATCACCGAGCCCAGGCAGTAGTGCGTGTCGGCCACGTTCGCCACCCAGTCCCGCAACGCCTCATTCACGGCGTCTTTGAGCGTGCGGCTTCCCGCTCGCACGGGGCGGACCTCGGCTCCGAGCAACTCCATGCGAAACACGTTGAGCTCCTGGCGCGCCGTGTCCACCTCACCCATGTAGACGACACAGCTCATGCCGAACAACGCCGCCGCGGTGGCGGCCGCCACACCGTGTTGCCCGGCGCCCGTCTCGGCGATGAGGCGCGCTTTGCCCATCCGCCTCGCCAACAGCGCCTGACCGATGACGTTGTTGAGCTTGTGCGAGCCCGTGTGCGCCAGGTCCTCACGTTTGAGCAGCACCCGCACCCCCAGGCGCTCGGACAGGCGCAGGCACTCGGTGACCGGGGTGGGCCGCCCGCCGTAGTCGCGCAAGATGGCGCCGAGCTCGGCGTGGAAGGCCGGGTCCGCCCACGCGGCCCGAAAAGCGACCTCGAGCTCGAGGCACGCCGGCATGAGCGACTCGGGGACGAAGCGTCCGCCGAACTCGCCGAACCGTCCGCCCGCCGAAGGCTCGCCCATCAGGCCGCTCACTCCTCCTCCCGCCAGTCGAAGGGACCGCCCAGCTCGTCGTCGTCGACCGCCCCCGTCGTCGCCTCGTCGTCGACGCGCTCACCGGCCGCGCCGCGCGCCGCCATGACGAAGGCCCGCACCTTCGAAGGGTCCTTGCGGCCGGGCTCGGACTCGACCCCCGACGACACGTCGACGCCGAACGGATGCAGATGGGCGATGGCATCGGCCACGTTGCCGGCGTGGAGCCCACCCGACACGATCAAACGAGCCGGGTCGACGACACCTTCGGCCAGCCGCCAGTCGAAGACCTCGCCCGACCCCGGTGACGGGGCGTCGACGAGCACCGTCTCCACGCCGTAGTCGTCAATGCGGGCGATGTTGCGGTGCCCGGCGGGAAAAGCCTTGATCGTGAAGGGAATGCGCGCCGACACCCACTGGGTGTCCTCGGCCGTCTCGTCGCCGTGCAACTGCGCGCCCCGCAGGCCGATGCCGTTGACGATGTCCACTACGCGGGTGCGGGCTTCGTTGCGGAACACCCCCACGGTCAGGATCTCGGGTGGGATGCGCTCGATGATGCGCCGAACCGCCTGGGGAGCGACCTGACGCGGCGAGGGGGCAAAGATGAAGCCGATGGCGTCGGCGCCGAGGCCGACAGCCAGGAGGGCGTCGGGCTCGGAGGTGATCCCGCAGATCTTCACGAGCACGGTCTCACCTCTCTCTCGCCCCGGCTGGGCGCGCGCCCCGTGCCCCGGGCCCACCTCGCGCCGTGCCGGTACGTTCGCCGACGCGGTGCCCCGTCAGCGCGCCCAGGGCGGCGCCTCGGTCCGGGGCGCAGATGAGCGACTCACCCACGAGCACCGCCTGGTAGCCGGCATCGGCCAACACCGCGGCGTCGGCTCCGTCCCGGATCCCCGACTCGGCCACGGCCACCACCTCGGGCGGGATCTCCCGGGCCACTCGCAGGGCGCGCCCTTGGTCCACCGAGAACGTCGTGAGGTCGCGCTGGTTAACCCCGACCAGCTCGGCCCCGGCATCGAGAGCGCGCTCGAGCTCTCCCTCGTCGTGGACCTCGACCAGGGCGCCGAGCGTCAGCTCCCGGGCGAGGCTCAAGAAGCTCGACAGCTCCGCGTCGGACAAGGCGGCGACGATCAACAGCACGGCGTCGGCGCCCATCAACCGGACATCGCAGACATCGGCACGAGACACCGTGAAGTCCTTGCGCAGCACGGGCAGCCCACAGGCCGACCGGGCGGATCCCAGGTCGGCGGCCGAGCCCCCAAAGAATTCCTCGTCGGTCAGCACCGACACACACGTCGCGCCCCCGGCTGCGTAATCGCGCGCCAGCGCGGCGGGGTCGAGGTCGACGTCGAGGGCCCCCTTTGACGGCGAGCGCCGCTTGACCTCGGCGATCACGGCCAGCTCCCCTCCGGGCGCGATGGCCAGGCTCCGGGCGAAGGGACGCGTGGCGGGACAGGCCCGAGCCGCAGTGACGAGGTCGTCGACGTGCCGGCGGTCCGCGGCGGCGCGGGCGCGGTGCGAGGCGAGGATCCCGCTCAGGTAGGTGTCGGGCGGCACCGGCGCGAGCCTACTGGGCGGCATACGGCGCTCCGCGCTCCCGGCGCGGGCCGGCCCGTCCGCGACGGGCCGTTCGACCTGGGCCATCACACTTTCCTCATCGCCTCTTCATGGCTTGGTGACCGGGCCGTTGTGTGATTGTGACGATGCCGGTTCGCCCCGAGGGTCCCCGTACGCTCCACCCCCTCAATGCCAAGCTGGGGCCGGTGGCCGGAGCCGGGGAGACCATTGTCGTCATCGAGGACGACCAGAACATCTCCGACCTGGTGGCGCTGTACCTTCGCCGTGAGGGGTTCCGCGTGCTCCAGGCCGGCGACGGCGAGCAGGGCCTCGCCTACGTCGGACGGGACCGGCCCAAGCTCGTGGTGGTGGACGTCGGCCTCCCCGGGGACCTCGACGGATTCGACGTGTGCCGCCGGCTGCGCGCCGCCGGGGACGATGTCCCCATCGTGATGCTCACGGCTCGCGACGACGAAGTGGACCGCGTGGTGGGGCTCGAGTTCGGTGCCGACGACTACGTCACGAAGCCGTTCTCCCCTCGTGAGCTCGTCGCCCGGGTACGCGCCATCCTGCGCCGGGCCGGGTCGCCGACGCACCTCGAGCCCACGGTGCTCGAGACCGGCGACGTGGTCGTCGACACGGGTCGCCGCGAGGTGCGCCAGGGCGAGACGGTGGTGGCGCTCACCAGTCGGGAGTTCGACCTCCTGACCTACCTGGCGCTCAACACAGGGCTGGCGTTGTCGCGGCGCCAACTCCTCGACGGGGTCTGGGGGGAAGGCTGGTACGGGGACGAGCGCACCGTCGACGTGCACGTCCGGCAGCTGCGCAAGAAGCTCGGCGACGGCCTCCCCCTCACCACGGTGTGGGGGGTCGGCTACCGGCTCGGCTGACCCCGGCGTGCGCCGTCGCATCACCATCGCCATCCTCGGGGTGGTCATCGGCACCCTTGTCCTCACCGTCGTGGGCGGCCTCTTCCTGGTGCGGCGGGCCGCCATCTCCACCGCCGAGAACGAGATCACCTCCGAGGCCCAGGCCATCGGCGGCCTCATGTCCTCGGACCCCGCCTTCATCAAGGGCGACGACCTCGATGCGCTGCGCCGCGTCGGGGCCTTCGACCGGCTGACGCTGGTGGGGCTGGTGCCGGCGGGCTCGCTCCGACACATCCCGTCTCCCCTGGTGGCGCGGTTGATGAACGTCAACGCCCTGCGTGCGGGTGAGACCGTGGCGGGCAACGTCGGTTACCTCGTATTCGTGGCGCAGCCGCTCAACCTGTCACTGGTGCAGCGCCAGGCGCTCGACGATGGCTTCGCGCCGGCTGACGTGCGCGTCCTCGTGGTCACGCGCCACGTGGCCAACCCGGTCAACGGCGTCGCCTACTTCGTCTTGGTGGCGGGCGTCGTGCTCTTGGCCGGCGTGGTCGTCGCCGCGGTGTTGGCCCGGCGCATCAGCGCGCCGATCGTGCGCGCCGTGGCCGCCACCCGTCAGATGGCGGGGGGGAATCTCGACGCCACGGTGCCGGTGCAACGGGGCGAGCCTCCCGAGCTCGAGGAGCTGGCCCGGGCCATCAACACCCTGGGCGAGAACCTCGGCCGCGCCCGGGGTCTCGAGCGCGAATTCCTGCTGTCGGTGTCCCACGAGCTCCGGACCCCGCTCACGTCGATCCGGGGCTACGCCGATGCCATCGCCGACGGGGCCACAGACGACGTCCCCGGTGCGGTGACCATCATCAACAGCGAAGCCCGTCGCCTCGAGCGCCTCGTGGAAGACCTCCTCGACCTGGCCCGGCTCCAGGCGCGCCATTTCTCGCTGCACACCCAACCCGTTGACTGCGCCGCGGTGACCCGGACGGTGGCCGAAGGCTTTCAACCCGAAGCCGACAACCTGGGGCTCGAGCTCGACACCACCGATCTTCCCGACGGCTCGTGCTGGGCCGACGCCGATCCCGACCGGGTGGGCCAGATCGTCGCCAACCTCATCGAGAACGCACTCAAGTTCGCCGCCACCCGGGTGTCCGTCGGCACGCGGCGTGTGGACGAGTGGGTGGCGGTGTGGGTATCCGACGACGGCCCCGGGGTCGGTGCCGACGACTTGCCCCACATCTTCGAGCGGCACTACTCCTCGGACCGTGTCCCCGGTCGCAAGCTGGGCGTCGGGCTGGGCCTCGCCATCGTGGCCGAGTTGGCCTCGGCCATGGAGGCCCGCGTGGACGCCCAGTCCCCGCTCGTCGACGGCCGGGGGGCCCGCATGGTGGTGTGGCTCAGGGGTCGTTCGTCACCTAACGCGAAAGATGGCACCGACGAGTCGATGCCATCTTTGCTGCTGACGCCGGCGCTCCCCCTCCACCCCCCTGTGTAGGGGGAGCGCCGTTTGGGCGTCAGTCCCGGTCGCGGCCCTGAGGCTCCCAACCGTCGAACCACAACCCCGGAGATCCTCCGGCCTTCGGATAGGCCGGCTTGGCACTAGGTGGCGCGGACCACACGTGGGCGTCCGTCGTCGGGCTCACATGAGCGGCGTCGAGCACGGTGGCGGTGGCGGGCAAGGCCCGTGGCGCCAGGCGCAACACCCGCCGTAGCAGGCTCCGAGGCCGTTCCACCAGGGCCAGGACCACTGAGCCCAGGTAAAGCACGATGAACCCGATCACAGCCACCACCCACAGGTGGGGCCCGGGGCCGGTGGTGGCCAGGGACGAAGGCTGCGTGGCGGGAGCCGGCGTGGGCGCTTTCGGAGCCGTGGTCGGGGCCGGAGTCGGGGCTCCACCACCACCGGAGCTTCCCGTAACGATCACCGGCGAGGCCTTGGGCGCGGTCGGCGCCGCGGCCACGATGCCGTTGGCCACCGCGTTGTTCGGATACGGCGTGCACGTCAGGTTCAGGTTGCTACCCGACACCACCAGGGTCAGGCTGATGGCGGGGTCGACGGTGAGGCTGATGGCACCCCCCGTGGCGGTGAAGGGACCGACCGTTGCCGGGGTGGCCGGGAGGGCCAGCGTGATCCCCGCCGCCGGCACCGGGCTCGGGATGGGTGCGTTGATCGTGACCGGAGGCGCCGTCACCGATGCCGGGGTGGCGCCGGTGGCGTCGACCTTGAGCGTGGCCGTGCCGGTGATCGACGAGTTCCCCAGTGCCGCCGCCGCCCCCGCGATGGCGCTCGGCAGGATGACGGTCGTCGAGTTGTTGGTGAGGTTGAATTGCGATCCTGCCGCCGGTGATGCCGGCGTGATCGTCCCCGTCGTGATCGCCCCGTTCAGCGCGATGTTGCCCACGGGCGTACCCGGGCAGTACACCTCGTACGCAGACGAGTCCGCGAACGCGGGCGTCGCGGAGGCGGCGAAGAGCGCGAACATCCCACCGCTCCCCCCGACCAGTCCAACGATCACGGCCGCGACTGCGCGTCCCTTGCGGCTCGACCTTGACATTGTTCCCCCCCTATTCGGCGGCACCTTCACATCCACGAGCGTCACGTCCTTCTCGGTCGCCCGAGCCGGGCTGCGATGCCCCCGCTCGAGTGATCCCCGTGCCGGGGACCATGACGCGCGAGGGCGTTCGCCTGCAACACCTCCTACGCACGTTACGGAGTCGCGACGGCGTCGGCATCATCACGATTGACGATTTCCGGCCGAAGGCTTTTGCCCGCCTGACCTGGGAATATGCGCGTGGACGCGCCAAAACAAGCCTCTCGTGGGGAGTTCGTGCCGGGCCGTGCGGCCCCGGACGCCTATGCCTCGGGCGCCGCCCAGACCTGCTCGCGCGGTCCGGGGTGACCCAGGTGGTAGCCCTGGGCGAACTCGCAACCGATGACCCGCAGGGCGGCCGCCTGGGCCGGGGTCTCGACCCCTTCGGCCACCAGCGACAGGCGAAGCTCGTGCCCGAGGGCGATCAGGGCCCGCACCATGACCGCCCCGTGAGGGTTGCTGGTCGAGTCGAGGGCGGCGACGTACTCGGGGGCGATCTTCAACGACGAGATCGGCAGGTCCTGGAGCCACGACAAGTTGCACTCCCCCGACCCGAAGTCGTCGAGGTTGAACCGCACGCCCATCTGGCTGAGGGCGACCACGCCGGCCGGCGATGCGGCTGCCACCCGGGCGGCGTCATCAGACAGGTCGATGCTGATCATGGTGGGAGCCACACCGTGCTTGCGGGTGAGCTCGTCGAAGGTCTGGGCGAAACTGGGGTCGCTCAGCTCCCGGCCCGAGACGTTGAGCGTCAGGCGGAAGTGGTCGGGAAGGTTCTCCGAGTCCCGCCACAAGACGAGCTCGGTGAGGGCCCGGTCGAGGGTCCAGCGCCCCAGGGCCTCGGCCATGCCGACCTCGCCCGCCACGTCGAGGAACTCGCCCGGCAGGAGTAGGCCCTGCTCGGGACGCTGCCAGCGCAGCAACGCCTCGGCGCCGACGACCTCACCGCTGTGGAGGTCCACCACGGGCTGGTAGAAGAGCGCCAGCTCGCCGTTGTCCATGGCGTTTTGCAGTCCGTGCTCGATCTCGTAGCGCGACACCACGCGGTCGCGCATCGACGGGTCGAAGAGGCGGGACGCCCGTCCCTCGTCGCGGGCCCAGTACATGGCCAGCTCGGCGTTCTCGAGGACGTTGTCGGCGGTCTCGCCGGCGAGGGCGGGGTCCGTGAGCACGATCCCGACCGTGGGCCGGACCCGGTGCTCCACCCCGTGCACGATGACGGGCCGTGCCGCACCGTCGAGGATGAGGCTGGCGATGCGCAACGCGTCGGTGTCCGAATGCACATCCGCGCACACCACGACGAACTTGTCGTTGGCCGCCCTCGACACGATGTCGGTCTTTCGGCGGGCCACCGACAGCCGGCTGGCGATCTCGCGTGCCACCTGCTCGGCCGCGCCCGCACCGAACTGCTGGTTCACGTCCTGCCACCCGTCGAGCTCGACGAAGAGCACCGCCAGCGCGCTCCCGGCGCGCTGCCCGCCCGCCAGCGCCTTGTCCAGCTGGTCCTCGAGCAGCGCCCGGTTGGGGGGCTCGGCGAACACCTCTTCGACCGGCGCGGCCACCACGGTCGGTGCCACCACCGGTGCGGCCTCGATGGGGGGCGCCGCCTGCGCCTGTGTCGCCATCTCCTCGATGACCCGTCCCAAGCGGTGGTTCTCGACCGCCAGCGCCCGTTGTGTGAGGGCGTTGCGGACGGTCTGGACGAAGGCCTGGGGCACGAGGGGCTTGACCAGAAGACCGTCGAGATGTGCCGACGCGGCCAGCGCGCTGTCGAGCGACGCCAGGCCGGTGAGCAACAGCACCGGCGTGTCGGGGTCCTCTTCTTTCAGCCGGCGCGCCAGGTCCACCCCGGTGTGGTCGGCAAGCTGGTGGTCCACCACCACGGCGGCAGGATGCTGCAGGCCGTGCAAGGTCAGTGCCTCGGTCGGGTCCGAAGCCACGAACACCTCGATGCCCGCCCCTTTGAGCACCGACGCCAGACTGTCTCTGGTGGCTTGGTCGTCGTCGACGACAAGGACCGAGTCCTCTAACACGCTGGGTTGGAACGCAGACAACGGAAGGCCCCCCTACAAGCTCCAGGTCGACTTGGGCGGCGAGGTCCGCCGTCCGAGCACGCCTCTCAGTGATGATGCACCCACGGCTTATCTATACAGCGATCCCCCACCGCCAGGTCAGCCGCAGCCTGGATTCCGGTGACAACCCAGCATCTCACCACTCCTCGCGCGAAGTCAACGTCGGCACGTCAGTCGGGACAGGAATGGTGCGATTTACCCAGCACAGTCACCACGCTGCGTGAGGGCGCTCCCACCGCAAGTGCGCTTACGGAGCCTCGGCGGCGCCGAGCGCCTCCAGGACCCTGTCGACCGCCTCTTCCAGAGGCAGGTGGTGGCCGACGACGAGGTCGGGTTCCGTGGGCGGTTCGTAGGGGTGGTCGAGCCCGGTGAACGACGAGACCTCGCCCATCGACGCCCGGGCGTAGAGGCCCTTGGGGTCGCGCTGGGCGCACACCGAGATCGGGGTGGCCACGTAGACCTCGACGAAGCGGATGCCGGCCTCCTCGTGCAGGGCCCGGGCCCGGCCCCGGCCCTTGGCGTAGGGGCTGATGAGCGCGGCCAGCGCGATGAGCCCGGCGTCGGCGAAGAGCAGGGCCACCTCGGCGACGCGCCGCACGTTCTCCTCCCGGCCTTCGGGGCTGAAGCCGAGGTCGATGTTGAGGCCGCTACGGATGTTGTCGCCGTCGAGGCGGTAGGCGGGACGGCCAGTTGCCACCAGGCGTTCCTCCACCGCCGCCGCCAAAGTGGACTTCCCCGACCCCGACAGCCCTGTGAACCAGACCGTGGCGCCGCGTATGCCGTGGGTCTCCCACCGGGCCGCGCGGGTGACGCGGCCCACCGACCACACCAGGTCCGAGACGGGGGCCACGGTCAGTCGGCCCCGAGGATCATGCCCGCACCGACCGTGGCGTTGGTGTCCTCGCTGGCGACGACGAACGACCCCGTGAAGCGGTTGCGCCGGTAGCTGTCGTAGAACAACGGCTGGGTGACCCGCAGGCTGACCCGGCCCACGTCGTTGAGGCGCAGCTCGTCGGCCGAGTCGTCGCGGTGCAGCGTGTTGACGTCCAGGCTGTAGTGGACGTGCCGCACCTGGGCGCGCACCCAGCGGGTCGTGTGCTTCAGGGCCACCACGTCGCCCTCGGCCAAGGGGCGCTCGGCCATCCAGCACATCATGGCGTCGATGTCCTGGCCCACGGTGGGCTGGTTGTGGGGACGGCAGATGAGGTCGCCGCGCGACACGTCGAGGTCCTCGGCCAGCCGGACCATCACCGACATGGGCGCGAACGCCTCCTCCACCGGGCCGTCGAAGGTGTCGATGGCGGCGATGGTGGTGGTGAGCCCCGACGGCAGTACCAGGACCTCGTCCCCGGGCCGGAACACCCCGCCCGCCACGCGTCCCGCGTAGCCGCGGAAGTCCGGCACCGTGGAGGCGGTGGGCCGTACCACCCATTGCACGGGGAGCCGGGGGTCGATGAGGTTGCGGTCCGACGCGATGTAGACCTGCTCGAGATGGTGCAGGAGCGAGGGCCCCTCGTACCAGCTCATGTTGAGCGACCGTTGCACGACGTTGTCCCCGTGCAGCGCCGAGATGGGGATGAAGGCCAGGTCCGTCACCTCGAGGCGCGTGGCGAAGGCCTTGAACTCCTCGCGGATCCGCGTGAACACCGCTTCGTCGTAGTCGACCAGGTCCATCTTGTTGACACACACCAGGAGGTGCGGAACCCGCAACAACGAGGCCAGGAAGGCGTGGCGCCTGGTCTGCTCGACGATGCCCTTGCGGGCGTCGACGAGCACGAGGGTCAGGTCCGCGGTGGAGTTCCCCGTCACCATGTTGCGCGTGTACTGGATGTGCCCGGGGGTGTCGGCGATGATGAACTTCCGCAGCGGCGTGGCGAAGTAGCGGTAGGCCACGTCGATGGTGATGCCCTGTTCGCGCTCGGCCCGCAGGCCGTCGGTGAGTAGGGCGAGGTCGGTGTACTCGTCACCGCGCTGGCGGCTGATGCGCTCCACGGCCTCGAGCTGATCCTCGAAGATGGCCTTGGAGTCGTACAGGAGCCGGCCGATGAGCGTGCTCTTGCCGTCGTCGACCGACCCGGCGGTGGCGAAACGGAGGAGTTCCATGCCTAGAAGTAGCCCTCGCGCTTGCGGTCCTCCATCGACGCCTCACTGAAGCGGTCGTCGGCGCGGCGTCGCCCCGCGCTCGGTGAGCCGTGACACCGCCGTCTCGGCGATGATCTCGTCGACGGTCACCGCCGTGGACTCCACCGCTCCGGTGCACGTCATGTCGCCGACGGTGCGGTAGCGGACGTTGGTCTCGAAAGGCTCCTCGTCGTCGGCGACCGTCACGAACTGGTTGAGGGCGAGCAGCATCCCGTCACGTCGGAACACGGTGCGCCGGTGCGAGAAGTAGATCGACGGGACCTCGATGTGCTCCTGGGCGATGTACTGCCAGATGTCGAGCTCGGTCCAGTCCGACAACGGGAAGACCCGGATGTGCTCGCCGCTGCGGTGGCGGCCGTTGAACAGCCCCCACAGCTCGGGGCGCTGGTTCTTCGGGTCCCACTGCCCGAACTCGTCGCGAAAGGAGTACACCCGCTCCTTGGCCCGGGCCTTCTCCTCGTCCCGTCGGGCCCCTCCGAACACGGCGTCGAAGCGGTGCTCGGTGATGGCGTCGAGCAGGGTCCTCGTCTGGAGGCGGTTGCGCGAGGGATTGGGGCCCGGCTCGTCGACGACCCGTCCGCTGTCGATCGACTCCTGCACCGAGGCGATCTTGAGCTGGGCGTCGAGCTCGGCCACCCGGCGGTCCCGGAAGTCGAGCACCTCGGGGAAGTTGTGGCCGGTGTCGATGTGCATGACGGGGAAGGGCAGCCGGGACGGCCAGAACGCCTTTTCGGCCAGCCGGAGCATGACCACCGAGTCCTTACCCCCCGAGAACAACAGCACGGGACGCTCGAACTCGGCCACCACCTCACGCATGATGTGGACCGACTGCGCCTCGAGCGCCTCGAGATGAGAAAGCTGGTATTGCCCGGCCCCTGCACGTCCCCCCATAGGAGAACGAGAATAGCTTGGCCTGGTCTGTTTCCGATACGGTCCCCGGCCTCGACTTCCCGGGCACCACTCCACTCCAGGGACGAATTTGGCCACTTTCCACGACGATGAGCTCGCCGCCCGCATCGCCGAGGAGGCGGGGCGCGTCCTCGTCGACCTGCGCCGCACCATGGGCCTCGAGGACCCCAAGGCCCTCGGCTCCGAGGGCGACCGGCGCTCCAACGAGCTCATCATGGACGCCCTCCTCGAGGCCCGCCCTGATGATGCGGTGCTCTCCGAGGAGGGAGATGACCGGGTCGATCGACCCGATCGGGCCGGCGCCTCCCGGGTGTGGGTGGTCGATCCGCTCGACGGCACCCGCGAGTACTCCGAGGGACGCGACGACTTCGCCGTGCACGTCGGCCTCGCCGTCGACGGCCTGCCCATGGTCGGCGCGGTGGCGCTCCCCGGGGAGGACCTCGTCCTCGTGACCGGCGCCCGCCGCTCCCGAGCCCGATCGCTGGCACCTCGCCCCGACGGGCCCCTGCGCATCGTCGTGAGCCGGACCCGGCCCCCCGCGGAGGCCAAACGCGTGGCGGCCCGGCTCGGCGCCGAGCTCGTGCCCATGGGCTCGGCCGGAGCCAAGACCGCGGCGGTGTTGCGTGGATCTGTCGACGCCTATGTGCATTCGGGGGGGCAGTACGAATGGGACTCCGCCGCGCCGGTGGCGGTGGCGCATGCCTACGGTGCCTACGCGGCACGACTCGACGGGTCGGTCCTGCTCTACAACCAACCCGATCCGTGGCTTCCCGATCTGTTGGTGTGCCGTCCCGAGCTCTCGGGCGACATCCTCGAAGCCCTCGTGCCGTAGGCCGGTCAGACCAGGGGAAGCGTGCGCACCTCGGCGGACAGCCTCGAGACGGCGTCGGCGTCGGTACCGGTACCGGTGTCACCGCCGGACACGCGCAGCTCGACAGGGCTCGGTGGTGTCACGGTCCGGTGTACGTACGCGAGCGCGACCGGACACCGCAACGTCGGCGACCACGCCGAGGACGTCACCGTGCCGACCACCTTGCCCTCGAACACGATCTCGGCTCCGGGGGAGACCTCCCGGGTGGCGGCATCGAACCCGGTCACGACCAGGCCCCGCAGATGCCGGGCCACCCGGTTTCCCCGGGCGTCGAGCCGGGCCACCAGCTCCTGGCCCGTGTAGCACCCCTTGGTGAAGCTCACGGCACGGTCCAGGAGGTCGGCCTCGGCCGCGATGGTGCGCTCGTCGAGCTCGGCGCCCATGACCGGTATCCCCGCCTCGACCCGCACCGACTCCCAGGCCGCCACCGAGCACGGGCGCACCCCTTCCGGGATCGCCGGGGCCTCGCCCAACAGGTCGACGCCGGTAACGCCGTTCCAGGAAAAGGGTGCGGCCACCGACGTCCCGGGGGACATGCCGACCGACGCCTCGGGCCCCGCCGGGCGCGGGCCGCGCAGCGCCACGGCGCGCCAGGGCAGCGGTTCGATGTCCACCTTGACCCGGAGCTTGAAACGCGTCAGTCGTGTCGCCACCGCCGCCCCGAAGCCGGCGTCGACGTCCACGATCAACTCCTCGGCGCCGATCCGCGTCACCCGCACCAGCGCGTCGAGCTTGCCCTGGGGCGTCAGGATGAGGGCGTCGGCCGACTCCCCCACGCTGAGCGCGGCCACGTCCTGGGACAGCTGGCCCTGGAGGTACTCGACCGCGTCGGCGCCCGTCACCCGCAGCACGTCGCGCCCGAGGTCCACGGCCCCGCATCCGGCGCGGAGCTCCTCGTAGTCCGCGTCGAAACCCGTCGTCATCCCACTCGCCGCCGCCGCGTACCCAGTGCCCGCCGTGCCGCCGTGGCGCGGCGCGCCGCCGGGACCGCCGCGAGCAGAGCGGCCGCCTTGTTGTGACACTCCACGTCTTCTTCGACCGGATCGCTGTCGGCCACGATCCCCGCGCCGGCCTGCACCGAGGCACGTCCGTCGGGGGTCACCACCATCGTCCGGATGGCGATGGCGGTGTCGAGATTGCCCGAGAAGTCGACGTACCCCACCACTCCCCCGTAGACCCCGCGCTTGGTCGGCTCGAGGTCGTCGATGATCTGCATGGCTCGCACCTTGGGGGCCCCCGACAGCGTCCCCGCCGGGATGGTGGCCCGCAGGACGTCGATGGGCCCCTTGCCCGGGGCCAGCTCCCCTGACACCTGTGAGGTCAGGTGCATGACGTGGCTGTAGCGCTCCACCGTCTTGAACTCGTCGACGTGCTCGGTCCCGAAGCGCACCACCCGCCCCACGTCGTTGCGGGCGAGGTCCACCAACATGATGTGCTCGGCCACCTCCTTGGGGTGTTCGGAGAGCTCACCGGCGAGGCGCTCGTCCTCGGCATCGGTCTGCCCGCGCCGACGCGTTCCCGCTATCGGGCGCGACACGACCACCCCGTCGCGCAACCGGACGAGCGGCTCGGGGGTGGCCCCCACGACGGTGCAGTGCTCGGTGCGCAGGAAATAGAGGTACGGGCTCGGGTTCACCAGGCGCAGCACGCGGTACAGGTCGAACGGATCGGCGCCCAGCTCGAGGTCGAAGCGCTGCGACAGCACGACCTGGAAGATGTCCCCGGCCTGGATGTGCTCCTTGGCGCTCAGGACCGCACCTTGGAACGCCTCCGATGACATCGTGGCGGTGACGTCGGGGAGCACGTCGTCGGGTCTCGGCGCCTCCAAGGGGGGACCTCCCCACGGACGGGCCAGGTCGGCGGCGAGGTCGTCGAGGCGCGCCCGGGCCGCGTCGAATGCCGCCGAGGCCTCGGCGTCGCCCCAGTCCTCGCCCACCACCACGTTCTCGACCAGCACCACGCGCTGGCGCCAATGGTCGAAGGCACACAGCTGTCCGATCACGTGCAAGATGGCGTCGGGGAGCCCGGCGTCGTCGGGAGGAACATGCGGGAGATACTCGACCTCGCGCACCACGTCGTAGCCGAGATACCCCACGAGCCCCCCGTGCAGCGGGGGCAGGTCGGCCAGGGCCGGGGAGCGGTAGGCACTGAGCATGGCGTCGACGGTGGCGAGGATCCCCTCCCCGGCGCGCGCCCTGCACATCAGGGGGAAGCGCCAGCGTCCCCTGCGCATGCACGGCCCGGCCGCGACTCACCAAAGTCGTGAGCGGATTGCGTCCCACGAAGGAGTAGCGGCCCCAGCGCTCTCCCCCCTCGACGGACTCGAGCAGGAAACCGTCGTCCTCACCGACGACGAGAAGAAAGGCGCTCACGGGCGTGAGCGTGTCGGCCACGACCTCACGCCACACCGGCACGATGCGATGGTGGCGACACAAGTCGCAGAAGACCTCTCGCCCCGGACGGTCAGGAGGTGACCCGGTGGCGCTCACCCGTGTGCCCGAGGGCCCCCGGCCGAGCCGCTCGGGTCGTCGGAGCCGAAAGCCCGGTAGAAGCACGACCTCGCCCCGGTGTGGCAAGCCCCGTTCCCGTCCTGGTCCACGACCACCAACAGCGCATCGCCGTCGCAGTCGTAGTGCACGGACCGCACCCACTGGCGGTCCCCCGAGGTCTCCCCTTTGCACCAATACTCGCCTCGGCTACGGCTCCAGAACCACGACCGGCCCGTCTGGAGCGTCCGGCGCAGGGCCTCCCCGTCCATATACCCGAGCATGAGGACGGTTCCGTCGCCAGCGTCCTGGATGATGGCCGGGACGAGGCCGTCGGCCCCGAACCGCACGACGGCGAGCTCGTCCTCGGTGAAAGAGACAGGGGATGCGACCCGTTCCATGATCCCCTCACGATACCGGCCCCCCTGGAACGCCCTGCGGGACGGGACGCAAGGAGCGCGCCCGCCTGGGCAGAGGCCCGGCCGAACATCGCCCGAGACATCCGGGGCGGCGGCGCCTACTATCTACTATTCAGTAACTCCGCCCACCTGGGGTGCGGGGATCGCCGGGGGGCGCCATGAGACGGACGTGGGAGTGGCTCGGCCTCAACCTGGGCAAGCGCGCCGGGACGGTGGCCATCTGCGGGCTGCTCATCACTCTCGCCCTCGGTTTCGGCATCACGACGCTGCGGTTCACCACCAGCAACTCCGACTACCTCAACAAGAACGACCCGGCCTGGATCAACAACGTCAACTACGAGAACGTCTTCGGCGGCGATCCCATGGCCACGCTCTTCACCATGAAGCCGGGGACGACGGTCGACAACCTCCTGACCAAGAAGAACATAAAGGCGTTCCAGAATATCTCCAAGGCCCTGGCCAAGGACCCGTGGGTGTTCAGCGCCGTCACCCCGATGGACGCCCTCCAATTCGCGCAGAAGCTCCTGAGCAGTGCCACGGGCAGCCCTCTCGACAGCGAAGCCTTCAAACTGCTCGAGGGTGCGATCTCCCGGGACAAAAACCCCGCCGACAAGCAGAAGCGCGCCCATTACCTGACCCAAGAGGGCATCCAGCTCGCCAAGACCCCGCCCGCGGACCAGGTCCTGAGCAACCCCAAGTGGATGGACTTCGTCATCCACGAGCAGGACGGCACTGTCCGCCAATCACTGCTCACCTTCGTCCACGACAACCACCACGCGCTGTTGGCGGTGTACCTCAAGGGTGACCTCAACATCAACCAGGAGACCACCGCGGCGGCCTCGGTGACGAAGATCATCGGCGCCGCGCACTTCGACAACGTCACGACCATCACTACCGGCGTGCCGGCACTGCTCAAGGTCATCAACGACTACCTGAAGCACGGCATCATCGTCCTGGCCCTGGCGGCGGGCGTGATCATGATGACGATCCTGCTCCTGTCGTTCTCGGTGCGCTGGCGTCTCCTCGCCTTCGCCATCGTGGCGCTCGGCCTCGTCTGGGGCTTCGGGCTGGTGGGCTATTTCGGGGTCCCGCTGACCCTGGCCACCATCGCTGCGCTCCCGGTCTTGCTCGGCGTGGGCATGGACTACGCCATCCAGATGCACTCGCGCATCGAGGAGGAAGTGATCCTCGACCGCGCCGCCCACCCCATCCAGGCCGCGGCGCGAGGCCTCGGGCCCGCACTGTTGGTGGTGACGTTCGACGCCGTCTTCGCCTTCATGGCGTTGTGGTTCGCCAAGACGCCCGCCATTCGCGAATTCGGGTCACTGCTCGTGATCGGCATCATCGCCGTGTGTGTGTGCAGCATCATTGCCACCCTGGCGGTGCTCGGCATCCGCGAGTACAAGTCGCCGACCAAGGGCAAGGACTTCAGCCAGGGCCGGCTCAGCAAGGTGGCGGTGTTCCTCGGGAGCCTCCCGCAGCGCACCGCCGTTCCGTTGGCCGTGGTCAGCGTTGTCATCCTGCTCGGGGGCATCGCGGTGGAAGGCAAGCTCGCCCTCCAGACCGACCCCATCCAGTGGGTGAACCCGCATTCGCAAGCGATCAAGGACATCAAGCAGCTCAAGACGGCGACGGGCTCCAACAACGAGATCGCCATGCGGATCAGCACCGCCCACCCGTGGAGCAATCAGACGGTCGACTACGTCGTCAACTTCTCGCACCAGCTCGAGCAGAAGTACCCCCATGCCCTGTTCCCCGGTGCCGGGTTGGTCAACACCATCGACCAGTTCGTCACCGTCAAGGGCATGAAGGAAATCCCGCCCACCGGAGCCGAGATGCACGGCATCTACCGCATCGCCCCTCCCGGCATCAACAAGACGACGGTGGCCGACAACGGGGCGGCCTCGAACGTCATCTTCCTGGGACGGACCGACACCCTCGACGAGCTGCAACCGGTCGTGAAGGACCTCGAGGGCGGCATCAACCCGCCGGCGGGGATCACCGTCGCGCCCGGCGGCATCGCCACGGTCGGCGTCGGGCTCATCCAGAACCTCGAGAAGTCCCGGGTGCAGCTCACGTATCTGGCCATCCTCTTCGTGGGCCTCTTCCTCACCTTCCGGCTGCGCAGCCTCGTCCGGGCCTTGCTGTCGCTCGTGCCGGTGCTCGTGGCCGTGGGCGCGGTGTCGCTCATCGGCGTGGCCTTCCACCTCAAGTTGAGCCCCGTCACGGCGGTGGCAGGGCCGCTGGTGGTGGCCGTCTGTACCGAGTTCACGTCCCTGATCCTGTTGCGGTTCGTGGAGGAGCGCGCCCGGGGCCTCACACCGCGCCAGGCCATGGACGCCACCGCCCGGCGCACGGGACGGGCGTTCATGGTGTCGGGCATGACCGCCATCGCCGGGGTGGCCGTGCCTTGGGCCTGTCGTCGATGCCCCTGCTGAGCGACTTCGGCATCATCGTCGCCATCAACATCACCGTGGCACTGCTCGAGCGCGCTGATCGTGCTCCCGCCCATCTTGGTGTGGGCCGACCAGCGCAACTGGGTCTCGCGTGGCCTGATCAAGCAGAAGCCGCCGCAGTACGAGACGATCGAAGAGCGCTACCCGGCCGTCGTGGGGAGCAACGGCAGTGTCGACGGCCGGGACGGCCAGGGTGGTTACGACGGCCACAACGGCAACGTCGGCAACGTCGGCAACGGTCGACCGGCGCCGCCGCAGCCGCAGCCGCAATCTCAGCCACAACCGGTATCGCCCGGGGTGCACGTCCCCCCGACGCCGGCTCCCGCTGACTTGTGGCTGCCGCAATTCCGCAACCCGTAACTCCGGCTTCGGCTTCCGAGGCTGCGGGCTTCCGGCTATCTAGAGGTACAGGCCGGTCCCGCTGTCGATGCGCTCGGACGCCACGGCGTGGATGTCGCGCTCGCGCAGGATCACGTACTCGTCGCCCTGCACCTCGACTTCGAATCGGTCCTCGGGGTTGAACAGGACCTTGTCACCCACCTTGATCGACCGGACGTGCGGTCCCACGGCCACCACCTCGGCCCACAGGAGCCGGCGCGACACCTGGGCGGTGGCGGGAATGAGGATGCCCGAGCGTGATCGCCGCTCCCCCTCGGCTACCGGGGTCTGGGCCAGCACCCGGTCCGCCAGCATGATGATGGGCTGCTTGGGTGACGGGGAGGGCGAGGTGGATCGCGCTGCCTTCCGCTCCGGAGCCACCGGCGCACCGTAGCCGATGGCGCGTCGCGGCCCCGACGGCTGCGACGTGCTCAGTCCGGCGCCGGAGGGCGCACCACCACCCCGTGCGCGGCGAGGTAGTTCTTGGCCTGGCCACGGTGTACTCCTGGCGGTGGAAGATCGACGCCGCCAGTACGGCGTCGGCACCTCCCGACCGTCGCCCCCTCCACGAGGTGCTCGAGATTCCCCACCCCACCCGACGCCACCACGGGGACGCCGACGGCGTCCACGATGGCGCGCGGTGAGCTCGACGTCGAACCCGTGGCGCGTCCCGTCGCGGTCCATCGACGTGACGAGGATCTCGCCCGCTCCCGTGGCCGCGCACTCCTCCGGCCCACGCCACGGCGTCCTTGCCTGTCTCACGCCGTCCGCCGTGGGTGAAGACCTCCCATCCCGGCTCCGGCAGTGCGGCGCCGGGCGTCGATGGCGACGACGACGCACTGCGAGCCGAACTCGTCGGCCAGTTGGCCGATCAACTCGGGATCCAGGATGGCGGCGGTGTTCAACGCCACCTTGTCGGCGCCGGCGCGCAACAAGCGGCGGGCGTCGTCGGGCGCCCGCACCCCGCCACCCACGGTGAAGGGGATGAAGACCTTCTCCGCGGTGCGTGACACCACGTCCACCATGGTGTCGCGTTCGTCCGCCGAGGCGGTGATGTCGAGGAAGACGAGCTCGTCGGCACCCTCGGCGTCATAGCGCGCCGCCAGCTCCACCGGATCACCGGCATCGACGAGGTCGACGAAGCGCACCCCTTTCACGACCCGTCCGGCGTCGACGTCGAGACACGGGATCACCCGGACGGCACGCACGCGGCGATCGCCTCCTCGACGGTCATGGCACCCTTCGACCAGCGCGGTCCCGACGATGGCACCGGCCAGTCGGCGCACTCCCCCGTCCGACGCCGCCGTCGCTTCGAGCGCGGCCAACATCGACAGGTCCGGCGGGGACCGCACCCCGCCCGACGCCACCACGGGATGGGCGGTCAGCTCGAGCGCGGCTCGCAACCCCACCAGGTCCGGGCCACCGAGCATGCCGTCGCGGTCGATGGCGGTGACCACCACCGCCCCGAGGTTCACTCCGGCCAGCCGATCGAGGGCGGCACCGAGCGTGGTCCCGCTCGGACTGCTCCCAGCCCGCGCACGGCCAGCTCGGCGCCGGCACCGCGGTGGTCGAGGCCCGACCGCCACCCGTCCCGGGTAGTCGCGCGGCCAAGGTCTCGACCAGCTCGGGCGTCTCGAGGGCGGCGGTGCCGAGCACCACCCGGTCGCATCCCGTGGTCGAGCAGTGCGGCGGCATCGGCCGGTGCCCCGCACCCCCCCACCCGCCTGCACCTCGACGTCGACCGCCGCCGGCGATCTGCAAGCACGACGTCACGGTTCACCGGCTCGCCCGGTGCGCGCCGCGTCGAGGTCGACGACGTGGATCCAGCGCGCCCCGCCGGCCACATACGACCGCGCCAGCGCCACGGGGTCGCCGTAGCCGCGCACGCGGCCGAAGTCGCCCTGGACGAGGCGGACGGCGCCGCCGTCGTGGAGATCGATGGCGGGATAGAGCTCCATGGCGCCGGCTCACCGCCGCGGCGGCCCGTCGCCGCACACCGCCACGAAGTTGGCGAGGATGGCGAGCCCGACCGCGCCGGACTTCTCGGGGTGGAACTGCGCGCCCCACACCGGCCCCGCTTCGGCCACGGCGACGACCTCGCCGCCGTAGTCGCAGATGGCCACGGCGTCGTCGGACACCTCGGGCGCATAGGAGTGGACGAAGTACACCCACGGTTCAAGGGCGTATCCCCGCCAGGAGCGCACTGTCGGTGCCAGGGCGCGTGAGGAGCTGGTTCCACTGCATCTGGGGTCGCTTCACCCCGGCGGGCAGACGACCGCACCGTGCCGGCCGAGGACTCCGAGCCCGGGGACGGCCGGCGACTCCTCGGAACCTTCGTAGAGCAACTGGAAACCGACGCAGATGCCGAGGAACGGCACCTTGCGGTCGAGGGCGTCGTCGACGGCGTGGTCGAAGGCCCGTGGCGCGCAGCGCCTGCGCGCAGCGGCCGAAGGCGCCCACCCCGGGCAGCACCACCCCCGACGCGCCGGCGGCGTCGTCGGGATCGGTGACGAGTCGGGCGTCGGCTCCCAGGTGGACGAACGCCTTCTGGGCCGAGCCGAGGTTGCCGATGCCGTAGTCGAGGACGGCGATGCCTCCGTCCATCGTCACGCTCCGTCGGCGGTGCCCAACGTGCCCTTGGTCGAGGGCACGCCCCCACCTTCGACGCGCAGCGCGTCGCGCAGCGCACCGGGCCGTTCGCCTTGAACGACGCCTCGAGGATGTGGTGGGTGTTCTTCCCGTCACCAGGCGCAGGTGCAGCGTGATGCCCGGCCGCAGTGACGAAGGCGCGCCAGAACTCCTCGGCCAGTTGCGGGTCGAAGGGCGGCGTGCCCGAGGGGTGCCACGTCGGGGCCGAAGCTCACGTCGTAGGCGAGGTAGGGCCGGCCCGAGA
Organism: uncultured Acidimicrobiales bacterium; assembly: GCA_963846125.1. GTDB lineage: Bacteria > Actinomycetota > Acidimicrobiia > Acidimicrobiales > UBA8190 > Chersky-840. The sequence continues at coordinate 362,025 of CAWJUR010000003.1, read as the reverse complement.
TGTCGAGCGCCACCTCCACCAGCGCCTCGTCGAGGGGCAGGGCGATGGACGCGAACCGGCGGATGCCCGCCTTGTCCCCGAGCGCCTCGGCCAGGGCCTCGCCCAGCACGATGCCCACGTCCTCCACGGTGTGGTGGGCGTCGACGTGGAGGTCACCGGTGGCCTTGACCGTGAGGTCGAGCCCTCCGTGGCGACCGAGTTGCGACAGCATGTGGTCGAAGAACGGAAGCCCGGTCTCGACCTCCACCGACCCGGTGCCGTCGAGAGCCACCTCGACGTCGATGGCCGTCTCCTTGGTCCTTCGTTGGCGCGTGGCGGCGCGGGGGCCGGGCTCATGGCCTCGGCCTGTCCCGGTTGCTCCCGGCGCGGTCGTCGTCGTGGGTTGTCATGGAATCGCCCAGATTACGCTGGACGCCCGTCGGGCCGGTCGCGCCGGGTCGGCAGGCGTCGAGCGCGAGCGAGCGCAGCCAGGAACCGGTCGTTCTCCTCGGGCGTCCCCACCGTGACCCGCAGGCAGTTGTCGAGCCCCGGCCAGCTCGAGCAGTCGCGCACCAGCACCGACGCCCCCAGGAGGTCCTGCCACACCTCGGAGGCGGCGCGGCCGGTGGGGCGGAAGAGGATGAAGTTGGCGTCCGAGGGCCACGACTCGAGCGGCCAGCTCCGCGAGCGCCGAGGCGATGCGGCCGCGCTCCTCGGTGATGAGCGCCACGCGCGCCTCCATGGCGTCGACGTGGCGCAAGGCCAGGCGCCCGGCGGCCTGGGTCATGGCGTCGAGGTGGTACGGCAGGACCACGGCTTCGCACGCGGCCGACCACGTCGGGATCGGCGACGAGGTACCCGAGACGGCAGGCCGCCATGGACCACGTCTTCGAGAAGGTGCGCACCACCACCAGCCGCTCGGCCCCGGCGACGCCGCGCGCCAGGAGATCGAGCGCGCTCCACGGGGCGAACTGCCCGTAGGCCTCGTCCACGACCACGAGGCCCGGGGCCCGCTCGAGCACGTGCGCCACGACCTCGGGGGGCTCGGCCCGCCCGGTGGGGTTGTTGGGCGAGCACAGGAAGGTGATGCACCGGTTGCGCCTCGTCGAGGACCGGTCGACCACGTCGAGGTCCAGGCGGTGGTCGGGGCCGCGCCAGCCCCGCACCACCTGGTGGCCGTGATCGAGGCGATGTGGCGGTGCAGCGCGTAGGTCGGCTCGAACACGCGCCACGACCCGCCCGGCGCCCGCCGTAGGCGAGCAGACAGGCACTGCAGCACCTCGTTGGAGCCGTTGGCGCAGAACACCCGGGCCGGGTCGACGTCGTGGAACTCGGCCAGGGCGCGCGCGCAGCGCGGTGGCGTCGCGGTCGGGGTAGCGGTTGAAGTCGATGTGGCCGAGCTCGGCGCGCAGCTCGTCGAGCCACTCCGGCGGCGGCGGCAACGGGCGACTCGTTGGTGTTGAGGCGCACCTCGACCTCGACCTGCGGGGAGTGGTACCCCGACAACACCGTCAGGTCGGGGCGCAGCGGGACCGGGCCGCGTCATCACGGCTCGCCGCGCACGACGACGGACTCGGGCGTGCGCGCGGGAGCCCCTCGGCCTGCGGCGATGGCAGCCACGTGCGGTGCCAGGCGGGCCAGGGTGGCGGCGTCCATCGACACGGCGTGGATGTGGGTGCGGAAGTCGTCGACGCGCAGCGCCGACGCGAAGCGCGCCGTGCGGGCGGTCGGCAGGACGTGGTTGGGCCCGGCCACGTAGTCGCCCACGCTGGCCGGCGCGTAGGGGCCCAGGAAGACCGCCCCGGCCCGCTCGCACCAGGGGGAGCAGCGCCGCGGCGTCCTCGACGAGCAGCTCCAGGTGCTCGGGCGCCACCACGTTGGCGACGGCCAGCGCCTGCGGCGGGCCCGTCCACCGAGCGCGACGTACCCGCCGCGTGCGCAAGCGTGGCCTCGAGGTCGGCGCGCCGGGGCGAGGCCGCCACCAGCCTGTCGACCTCGGCCTCGATGGCGTCGGCCGGCGCTCGGCGACCACGTCACCAACCAGGCCAGGCCGTCGGGGCCGTGCTCGGCCTGGACCACGACGTCGATGGCGGCCCACGCCACCGGCGTGGCGTCGTCGGCGACCACCACGACCTCCGAGGGCCCCGCGAACGCGGAGGGGACGCCGACGATCCCCGACACCTGGCGCTTGGCCTCGGCCACGTAGCGGTTGCCCGGGCCCGGCGATGACGTCGACGGGCCGGATCGACTCGCGTGCCGAACGCCATGGCCGCCATGGCCTGGGCGCCGCCCACGCGGTAGACCTCGTCGATGCCGGCGATGGCCGCGGCGGCCAGGGTCTCGGCCGCGATGGCGCCGTCGGGGCCGGGCGGGACGCACAGCACCAGCTCGGCCACGCCGGCCACCCGGGCCGGGGCGGCGCACATGAGCACGGTCGAGGGATAACGCGCCCGGCCCCCCGGGGCGTACAGCCCGGCCCGGGCCACGGGCCGCACGCAGGTGCCGGACGACGACCCCGTCGTTCTCGAAGTCCGGCGACCGGGCCCGGCTCGTGGCCGTGGTAGGCGAGGATCCGCGTCGTAGGCCAGCTCGAGCGCGGCCCGCAGCTCCGGGGTCGAGCCCGGCTCGAGGGCCGCGGTCGAGGTCGTCGGCGGGCACCCGCAGGGTGTCGATGTCGACCCCGTCGAACCGCCGGGTCAGGGCCCGGACGGCGTCGTCGCCGCCGGCGCGGACCTCGTCGAGGACGGCGCGCACGGCGTCGCTGGGAAACGTCTCCTCGACCGCCGGGCGCGGCAGCGCCGCCGCCAACTCGTCGGCGGGCACACCACGCAGGTCGAGGCGGGTGAGAGGCACGGGGACCCGATGGTACTCGGGCCCCTGCGACCTCCGGCCCTGGTGAGAGCGTCGCTGCCCGAGCGCGGCGGAGCACTCGGGCCGGGGCCGTCGAGGGCCACTTCGCATCGGCCGTGGGGATAGGTCATCATCAGGGCGTGTCCGCCCCCCTCGCCGAACTGTCGTCGGTGGCGACCGCTCTCGAGGAGCTTCGCCAGCGCGTCGCCGCCATCGCCGATGCAGGCCGCGTCCGAGCAGGACGACGACACCGCCTCGGAGCTCTTCGCCGTGGAGCGGGCCCTCACCGGGGCGGGCCGGCGCCTCGGTCGGATCACCGTCGGCTCCCGGCCGGCGCGGGCGCTGATAGCGCTGACGGCGCCCTTGCGGGCGCCGTCGCGCGAGTGGGCCAGGACGGCGGATCCCGGCCGCACTCATCGGAACCAGGTGGCGGGAACCGGTTCCGTCACCTCCTACAACACCATGACCCGTCCGCGCCTTCCATGGACGGGCCCAAAACTTCAGCCCAACTCCCCCCCACTCGAGCGCGCCGACGATCGCGGCAACCGTCGCACGGGGACCAGCGACGACGGGCAGATGTCGGCCAGCACGCACTCCTCACAGCGCGGCGATCGGGCCCGACAGGTCTTGCGTCCGAGGAGGATGAGCCGAAGGCTCAGTGCCCCCCACTCCTCGGGCGGAACGAGCGCATCGATCTCGGTCTCGACCTTCACCGGATCGGTCTGGGTGGTGAGGCCCAGCCGGCGGGTGAGGCGCCCCACGTGGGTGTCGACGGGCAGCCCGGGCAGGCCCATGGCCACGCTGCGCACCACGTTGGCCGTCTTGCGCCCCACCCCGGGCAGGCTGGTGAGGTCCTCCATCGACGACGGCACCTCCCCGCCGAACCGCTCGCTCACCCCCTGGGCCATGCCGAGCAGGTTCTTCGCCTTGGACCGGAAGAACCCCGTGGACCGGATCCGCTCCTCGAGGTCGTCGACCGGAGCCTCCGCCAGGGACTCCGGCGTCGGATAGGCCGCGAACAGACCCGGCGTCACCATGTTCACCCGCTCGTCGGTGCACTGCGCCGAGAGGATGGTCGCCACCAGAAGTTGGAACGGCCCGTCGTGGCTCGAGCGCGCACAGCTCGGCTGCGGTGCCCGGGAACTCGGCCGCCAGGCGCGCTCACCACCTCGCTGGCCCGGGTGCGCAGGGAGCGGGGTGGGGCCACGCATCTCACAGTACCGAGTCGCCTCGAGAGCCCTGCTGTGGCTCGTGGGTCAGTGACCGAGGCGTTCGATCCGGGGGCTAGCTTGCGAGGTGCATCCCGTCGAGGTCAAGCGCCGGATGGGCGAGTCCGACATCGCCGAGGTGTCGCAGCTCCTGCAACAGGCGCTCGTGGCCGATGGCCACTACCCGCTGGGCGAGCACAAGTGGCTGGACCTGGTCCACGGAGGCCGCACCGGCTTCGCCGGATTCGTGGCCCGGGAGCCGATCCACGGCCCGTCTGGTCGGTTACGCGCAATTCGAGCCGCGGCCATGACACCTGGGGTGTCGAGGTCGTGATCCGCCCCGACCACCGCAAGCCCGACGCCGACGTCGGCATCAGCCTCCTCGCCGCCGCGCTGCGGCGAGATTGCCCGCGAGGGCGGTGGCCACGTGCACCTGTGGGTCCCGAAACCGACGACACTCACCGACGCCATGGCCGAAACGTGCGGCCTGCGCCGCGGCCGGGACCTCTACCAGATGCGCCGGCCGCTCCCCGTCGAGGGTGACCACGTCCGCATCGAGACCCGGCCCTTCCGGCCCGGGGCGGACGAGGCGGCCTGGCTCGAGGTCAACAACCGGGCCTTCGCCTCGCATCCCGAGCAGGGGGGGTGGAGCCTCGACACCATCCGAGAGCGGGAGGCCGAGGCGTGGTTCGACCCCGAGGGCTTCCTCCTCCACGAGCGAGACGGACGCCTGGCCGCCTCGTGCTGGACCAAGGTGCACCACGATACCGAGCCGCCCTTGGGGGAGATCTACGTGATCTCCGTCGACCCCGACTTCCAGGGCCTCGGCCTGGGCCGGGACCTGGTCCTCGCCGGTCTCGACCACTTGTCGTCGCGCGGCATCACGGTGGGCATGCTGTACGTCGACGCCGACAACGCCGCCGCCGTGCATCTCTACCGCAAGCTCGGCTTCGAGGTCGACCACACCGACCGTGCCTACGTCGCCGACGTCCCGCCGGCTTCCTAACAGCGCGACTTCCTAAGAGCCTCCTATGAACTTCCTATGAGGCGGCGATGCTACGCCACTGTCTCAACCCGTCACTCTGCGCGGTTCATCAATCTTGGGGATGCGCGCACCTGCACGACCTGATGCCATAGCTAGCACGCACTCGCCCGTCACTGACTGAGGGGCCCGATCTCCCAGCCGGCGGGCAGAGGGGGTCACCGTGGGACGTTTTCAACACCTTGCCACCCGGCTCAGCATTGCCGGCGCGCTCGCACTCGTTGTCGGATCCTCATTAGTGGCGGGGGTCATAACACAAGCATTAACGAGCTCGGCCTTCGCCGACACCGCTCCTTTCGAGATCTTCTGTCCCGGCACGCCCGTCGGGAACCTCGTCCTCAACGACGTCGCCGTGACCGGTTCGCTGTCGCCGGCCAACCCCACAGCGGGACAGCAGTTCAACCTGACCGGCGGGCAGATGCAGGCCCAGCTGCCCTTCTCCGTCGTACAACAGATCAGCGCCATCGGCCTGACGTCGATCGTCGGCACCATCTCGACCACGATCGACGCCACCGGCGCGACCCCGTCGTCGATCCCCACCGGTGCCGTCGCCTTCGACGTGGCCATCCCCAATCCCATCCCGTCGACGGGTGTGACGATCGACGTCCCCTCACCGACCCTGTCGGTCGGACCGTTCAGCGCGACGAGCAGCAACATCACCCTGTCGGTCGGTGCGCAGACCGACGTCACGTTCAACGACATCGCCGGCATCGGCACCATCGACCTGCACTGCTCCGAGTATCCCAACGACCTGTTGCCCTCGGGCTTGACGGGCAACACCACCTTCCCTCCGGGGCTTCCGACGTCACCGGTGATCGCCTCCGCCGGCCAGGTGACGCCGCCGCCCACGAACCCCGACCTTGACCGGTCCCTACGAGCTGTACTGCCCGCACACCCCGGTCGGGGATCTGGTGCTCAACGACGTCGTCACCACCGCCACGGTCTCCCCGACCAATCTCTCCGCGGGTGAGCAGTTCGACGTGACGGGGTATCAGACCCACATCCCCCTTCCCGCCGGCCTCGTCTCGGCCGCGGCCGGGCTCGGCAACAGCAGCTTTGACGGCCTGGCGGCCAGTGCCGTGGACGCTTACGGAGCCACGCCCGACCGGGCGTCGACGGGATCGATGGGCTTCAACGTCCCCATCCCGGCCTCGGTGCCGAGCACGGGTCTCGGCGTCGACTTCCCCGCCGCGCCCACCACGGTCGGCCCCTTCACCGCCTCGGGCGGGCCCGTCACCATCGCCGGTGACCAGTCCACGCTCGTCGTGGCCGCCTTGTCGAGCAAGGCCTTCAAGATGTCGTGCACGTCCTATCCCAACGACAGCGTGGCCACGTCGGGCTCGACGGGCACCGCCCCCACCACCACGCCGATCCGTCCCATCATCGCCACCGCCTCGGCAACGGGTTCGACGACGCCTCCCACGACGCCTCCCGTCACGGTGCCTCCGACGTCTGCGACCGGCCCCTACGAGCTGTACTGCCCGGGCAGCCCCGTCGGTGACATCGTGCTCAACGACACGACCACGACGGCCACCATCACCCCGTCCACCCTGGCCCAGGGACAGCAGTTCCAGCTGTCCGGGCTGCAGACGCAGTTCTCGATCCCCCAGAGTGTGGTGGAACAGGCCGAAGGCCTCGGGCTCACCCAGATCACCGGCGACGCGTCGATGTTTATGGACACCACCGGCGTGTCAGGCTTTGGCGGCATCGAGCCCATCACCATCGTCGGTACTGGGACGACGACGGCGGTCTTGCAGTCCTCGGGGTCATCGCCCGCCGTGCCAGAGCCCACCACGACCACCACGACCACCACGCAGGTGACGGGAAACCCGAACCCCGGTGGCCCGATCATCCCCCAGCCGATACCGCCGTTCCCCGGGCCGTTCCCGGGAGGGTTCCCGACGTTCTTCGACATGCCCTTCAGCGTGACCCTCCCCAACCCGGTTCCCCCCACCGGGGTCCAGTTCGCCGCCGTCGCTCCCGCCGACGAGGTGGCCGGCTTCACCGCGGTCGGTGGTCCCATCTCGTTCGCCCTCAACGAGGTCGACCTGAACGTGACCGAGTTCGGGGACAGCTTCGGGCTGTTCTGCTCGGCGTTCCCCAACAACACCGAGCCCACCGGGCTGACCACCACCGCACCATCGGCGTCGCCCATCGAGCCGATCGTCGCCACCGGTACGGCGACGATCACCCCTCCCCCTCCCATCGGCCCCGGCGGCGTCGGCCCCTACGAGCTGTTCTGCCCCCAGACGCCGATCGGCGACGTGGTGCTCAACGAGGTCACGACGACCGCCACCTTGTCGCCACCCGACCCGAGTGCGGGCCAGCAATTCAACGTGACGAACTACCAGTCCCAGGTCCCGTTGCCGGCCACGATCGCGGAAGCAGCCGCGGCCATCGGGAACACGTCGCTGACGGGAACGGCGACGGGCACGATCGACGCACTGGGGGCCAGTCCGGCCTCCATCCCCACCGGCCCGTTGACCTTCGACGTCCCCATCCCCAGTCCCGTGCCGCCGTCGGGCGTGCCCCTCATCGTGCCGTCTTCTCCCATCACGGTCGGCCCCTTCACGGCGACGAGCAACGGCATCGCCATCGCCCAGAACGCGAATCTCGACCTGTCCCTCGTGATCGCGGGGAGCAACCTCGACCTGAAATGCACCGCCTATCCCGATGACAGCGCCCCCTCGGGCATCGCCGCCGGTCCGCCCGACGCGTCACCCATCTCTCCGGTGATCGTCACGGCCGGCTCCGTCACGATCCCCACCACGCCGCCACCCACCACGATTCCTCCGGGTGGGCAGGTGACGGGTCCCTATGAGCTGTACTGCCCGGGGACGCCGGTGGGCAACATCGCCCTCAACAACGTGACGACGACGGCGTCGATCCCGACGTTGTCGGTGGGACAGTCGTTCGAGGCCACCAACTTCCAGACCCAGCTCAATCTGCCGGCGTCGATCACCTCGGCCGCCGCCGCGCTGGGCAACTCGGCGATCATGGGTGATGCCGTGGTGAAGGTGGACGCCTCAGGGGCGACACCGGCGTCGGTGTCGTCCGGGCCCATCGACATCAACGCCCCCATCCCGAGCCCCGTGCCCACATCGGGTCTCGCCTTGGACCTGCCGTCGCCGCCGGGGACCGTCGGCCCCTTCACCCCGACCGGCGGTGTAGTCACCCTCACCGTCGACCCCGCCATCAGCCTGACGCTGGTGGTGTCCGGCAGCAATCTCAACCTGACGTGCACGCCCTATGCCAACAACGCCGCGCCCACGGGGATCGTGGCCAGCGCGCCGCGAGGCTCCAAGGTCTCCCCGGTGATCGCCACGGGCTCGACGTCGGGTTCGACGTGTCCGCCTGGTGCCGGCTGCCCGGTGCCGGTGACCACGACTCCTCCGAGCGAGCCGCCGCCCAGCTCGACCACGGTGCCGTCCTCGCCCGACGTGAGTGCCATCACCCAGGCGTTCCAGACCTTGTTCGGTCCGAGCTCGACGGTCTCCGAAAGGGCGGGGGCCATCGAGAACGGCTCCTCGCTCCAGACTGCGCTCACCGACGCCTCCAATTCTTCGCTCGCCGCCAATTTGTCGGGGGTCCAGGTCAACGACGTCACGTTCCCCGACGACTCAGGTTGCACGTCAGCCGGGGTCGACAACCCCTGTGCCAAGGTGCTCTACGACATCCTCGGTTCCGGCGGGTCGCCGGTTCTGGCCGGCAACATCGGGTACGCGGTGTCGGTGAACGGGGCATGGCTCGTCTCTACCGCCACGGCCTGCTCCTTGCTCGACCTCTTCTGGCAAGCCAGCGGTGCGGCCGGCAATCCACCCGGATGCCCGGCGGCGCTGCCACCGACGACGCCCACGACCGTCAACGGTGGGGACCCAGGCACGACCACGACCCAAGGCCAGGGCGGTGGCAACACTGAGTCGAGCGCGAACACGACCACGACCACCGCAGCGCCAGCCAGTGGACCTCCGACGACGAAACCGGCATCTTCGACCACCGTGGCCGCCGCCACGGGCGCGGGGTCATCGCACACGAGCAGCGGTGACCCGACGACGGCGCCCGATCCCGTGGTCGAGGCCAGCTCCAACTCGTTGGCCTTCACGGGTGTCGGGGTGATCGCCGAGTGGCTGGCCGTGGCGGGAGGCATCCTCATCCTGCTCGGCTTCGCCCTGTTGGTCATGGCCGACACCCCGCGCCGCCTCATGTACCGGCTGGCCCATCGTGGCACCACGGGGCCACGCCTCGGGTAACCGCGCACCCGCTCACTTCGAGCCCGTGCCGCCGGTGACGGGGCGCGGCGCCGGAGGGCTCAGTGAATGCCGCGCAGACCCACGGCGGCGCCGACGCCGTAGGTCACGGCCGCGGGCAGCGCCGTCATGGCGAGCTGGCGGAACGACGACCGCCACCAGCTCCGGCGGGTGAAGGCGGCCAGGGCCGCACCCACCGCGATCGCCGCCACCACGCTCACCGCCACGGACGCCACCACGGCGACCGTCCCCCGGGCGAAGAGCCACGGCACGAGCGGGATCAGCGCGCCCAGCGCGAAGGTGGCGAAGGACGACACCGCGGCCTGCAGGGGACGCCCCAGCGCGGCGGGGTCGATGCCGAGCTCCTCGCGGGCGTGGGTCTCGAGGGCCATCTCGGGTGTGCGCATCATCTCGTCGGCGAGGGTCCGGGCGACGACGGGGTCGACGCCACGCTTCTCGTAGATGCCCACGAGCTCACGCCGTTCGCCCTCGGGTCGATGGCTGATCTCGTGCTTCTCCATCGCCAACTCGCGCTCGAGGAGCTCTCGTTGCGCGGACATCGACGTCCACTCCCCCGACGCCATGGAGAACGCACCGGCGATCAACAAGGCGATCCCGGCCAGGCGCACCACGCTCGGGCCCGCGTTGGCGCCCGCGAAACCGAGGATCAACGACACGTTGGTGACGAGCCCGTCGGCGACCCCGAACATCGCCGCGCGCGCCCCGCCCCCCTGGACGTTGCGGTGATGGTGGTCCCACAGGTGCGCCTCACCCGTGCCCCGCCGGCTGGGATGGGCGTCCGACGCTCGGCGCCCGAAGAGCCGGGCCGCCCGGCCCCGGGTCTCGACTTCGCCGGCCGCCTTCACCACCCCGAGACTACCGACCGGCCCGGGGTCAAGCGGCCACTCGGACCTGCAAGAATGGCCAGATGGCCGAGCCTCGACGCTGGTTCGACCCGTCGCAGCCCCAGACGCTGCAGGGTGCGGTGATGCTCAGCTATCTGACCGCCGCCATCAGCTTGCTGTTCCTGCTGTTCGGGGCGTACCCGCTCGTGATCTCTCTCGGTCTCGGGGCCGCCGCCTACGGGGTCGCCAACGAGAAGCGCTGGGGATACTGGCTCGGGATCGTGCTTGCCGGGCTCAGTGCTCTGCTCTACCTGCTCCTCCTGCTCGAAACCGGATCCGGCGGGGTGATCCTCAACCTGGCCTTCACGGCCGTCCTCCTCGCCCTGTATCTCCATCCCCAGAGCCGCGAGTACCAGCGCGTCTGGTTCAAGTGATGGCGCCGGGCTGACGCGGTCAACAATCGGCGAGCCGCTCGGCGCCGCGCATAGTGTCGGGGCATGACGACCACCGTTTCGAGCATCGACGAACTCTCCAAGCTCACGGGCCAACACCTCGGCTACTCCGATTGGCACGTGATCGACCAGGCCCAGGTCAATCTCTTCGCGGATGCCACCGGCGACCACCAGTGGATCCACGTCGACCCCGAGCGGGCCGCGTCAGGGCCCTTCGGTGCCACCATCGCCCACGGCTATCTGACCTTGTCGATCATCCCGTCGATCCTGCACGAGGTGATCCGGGTCGAGGGCTTCAAGTTCGGAGTGAACTACGGCTGCAACAAGGTCCGCTTCCCCTCCCCGGTCAAGGTGGGCTCGAAGCTCCGCCTCGGCGCCGCAGTGGCATCGGTGGAGAGCGTCGGCCCCGACGCCGCCCAGGCCGTGCTCGACATCACCATCGAGACCGAGGGCTCGGACAAGCCCTCGTGCGTGGCCCAGGTCGTCTACCGCTACTCCTGGTAGCGCCGGTCTGCTCCTGGTAACGCTTTCGGAGGACGCTCGGGCGCACCCCGTGCCGTTCCTACAGAGGGAGATCCCCGGTGGCGACACGCGTGGTGCCGTGCTCGTTGTAGGCGGCGATGACCGCCTCGGCCACGCGCCACTTGTGGATCTCGTCGGCGCCGTCGGCGAACCGGCTCCAGCGCGCCTGCAGCAGCATGTCCGCCAGCGGGGAGTCCTTCGAGTACCCGAGCGCGCCGTGAACCTGCACGGCCCGGTCGACCACCCGCCACAGGGTGTTGGCCACATGGTGCTTGGCCATCGAGACCTCGGTGGTGAACGGGAGCTTGTGCTCGATCCGGTAGGCGGCATGGAGCACCATCAACTTGGCCTGGTACAGCTCGATGGCCGACTCGCTCACCAACCACTGGATGCCCTTGCTTCTCCGACAGCAACGACCCGTGTGAGTAGCGCTGCGTCGCTCTCGCCACCATGAGGTCCAACGCCGTCTCGATCTGCCCCAGCCAACGCATGCAATGGGCCAGGCGCGCCGGGCCCAGCCGGTACTGGCCGAGACGATGCCCCTGGCCCCGCTCCCCCAGCCGGTTGGCGTCGGGCACGCGCAGGTCGTCGATGCGGATCTCGCAATGGTTGTGGCTCCCGGCCATCGTCTCGACGTCGCGCACGATCTCCCAGCCCGGTGAGGGCACGTCCACGATGAACGCCGTGGTCGCCGCCTGGGGCACCTCGGGATCGTCTTCGGTTCGGGCCAGCAGGATGGCGAAGCGGGCGCCGCGCGCCCCGCTGATGAACCACTTGTGCCCGTTGATCACCCACTCGTCGCCTTCGGGCACGGCCCGGGTGCGCATGAGGGTCGGGTCCGAGCCCGCCACCTCCGGCTCGGTCATGGCGAAGCACGACCGCATGGTGCCTTCGCACATGGGAGCGAGGTAGCGCTCTTTCTGGTCGTCGGTGCCCCAGTGCAACAAGGTGTGCATGTTGCCCTCGTCGGGGGCGTAACAGTTCACGACGTACGAGGCCCAGCGGGCCTTGGACGACTCGGCCGACACGGCCGCCAATGCCGTGGGGCCCGAGGCCCACCCCACCCCATTCCTTGGGCATGTGCGGCATCCACAGGTCGAGCTGCGCGCGCCCGGTCCCGCAGGCGGTCGAGCTCGCCTCGCCAGTCGGCGCGCCCCGAGCCTTCGGCCGCCAGGCGCTCTTCGGTGGGACGCACGTCCTCGTCGACGAAGGCCCGCATGCGCAGGCGGGCCTCTTCGACGTCGGGCTCGAAGGTGAAGTCGATGGCCATCGGCGCAGTCTTCCACCTCGGGCCCGATGCCCTCCCGAGGCGGTCAGCTCGGCGTGTCGTACTCCGGTCTGCTGCGCCCTGCGGTCCCGGGCACGGGACTCGACGTTGCGCACCGCCGACGGCCACCACCTCGGGAGCGTCGCGGGGAACGAAATGCCCGGTGCGGGCGACGCTCACGAGCTCGCTGCCGGGAATCGACGCCGCGATGCTGGCCGACACCGACGGGGGCACCACCAGGTCCCAGGTCCCGGAGATCGACGACGGTGGGGACCGCGCACCGAGCCCAGGGCGGCCTCGACGGCGCCGATCTCGCGCACCAGGGCTCGTTGCTCGGCCACGAAGCTCCGCCACACCTGCCGGCCCCGCGGCGACGAGACCCGGTCGTAGCGCTCGTCGGGCAGGCTGGCTCGCAGCCACTCGAGGGCGCCGTGATGTTCGGCCCCCACCAGCTGACGCACGCGGGGCAGGACCCGGCCCAAGGTGAACAGCCCCGCCGCGCTCGAGGGCCTCGCCCATCACCGGCACGGCCAGGAGCGCGGTCGAGCACGTTCAGGCTCTCGGCGCGGCCGATCGAACCGACGAGCACGAGGCCGGCCACGAGCTCGGGTCGGCGCGCCGCGAGCTCGATGGCCACCCCACCGCCGTAGCTGTGGCCGACGACGGTGACCGGGGCGGCGTCGCGCTCGACCACGATCTCGGCCAGGAGCATCGGCGTTGCCCTCGATGCTCAGGGTCTCCTCGCCGCTGCGCCCGTAGCCGGGGCGGTCGACGATGAGCAGCCGGTGATCGGTCAGCGCTCGCCGCGACCTGGTCCCAGTCGCTTCCGAGCCCGGGCTGTCCGTGGACGAAGAGGACCGGGGTGGCCCCGGCCGCGGTCAACGACGAACGGAGGGCGCAAGGTGCTCGTCCCGGCGCCACCGGGGCTCGACCGACGGGGCGTGTCGACGGTCGGTCTCGGACACGGTGTCGGCCTGTCGGTGGCGGCTCTCGGTGTCCTCGGCGTCGGCGACCGGGATCTCGACGATGAACACCGAGCCCGCCCCCGGGGCGGTGTCGACCCGGGCGCTCCCGCCATGGGCGGCGGCCAGGGCGGCCACGATCGACAGCCCCAGTCCGGTGCCCTTCCCCGGTGCGGGCCTCGCTGCCGCGGTAGAAGCGGTCGAAGACATGCGCGGCCTGCTCGGCGTCGAGGCCGGGACCCTCGTCGGCCACCCGCACGAGGGCGATTCGATCCGTCACGCGTCACCGTCGACGTGGACCGGGCGTGGCCGGGGGCGTGTGCACCACCGTGTTCTGCAGGAGGTTGTCGACGATCTGGCGCAGGCGCGCCGCGTCGCCATCGACCACGACGGGCTCACCCAGCGTCGAAGGTGATCGGGCCGCTCCGCGTCGTTGATGCGGGTGGCGTCCACGGCATCGGCGACGACTCGGCACAGGTCCACCGGCTCACGTGCCAGGGGGCGCCCCTGATCGAGCGCGGGCCAAGCAGGAGAAGGTCCTCGACGAGCAAGCTCATGCGGGCCGCCTCACCCTCGATGCGCTCGGCGGCGCGACGGCGGTCGTCCTCGGTGTCGAAGGCCCCCTTGCGCAGGAGCTCGGCGTAGCCGCCGGATCGAGGTGAGCGGGGTCCGCAGCTCGTGCGAGGCGTCGGCCACGAAGCGCCGCAGGCGGGCCTCGGACGACGTGCGCTCCCGGAAGGCGGCCTCGATCTGGCTCAACATGCCGTTGAGGGCCACGCCGAGGCGACCGACCTCGCTGCGGTCGTCGGTGCGTCGGATCCGTCGGGTGAGGTCACCGCCGGCGATGGCCCCGGCCGTCTCGGTCATGTCGTCGAGCGGGCGCATGCCCAGCCGGACGATCCACAGGGCCAGCAGCAACAGGGCGATCATCACCGCGATCGACACGAACAGCTCCACGTGGGTCAGCGAGGCCAGGGTCTTGTCGGTGGGGTCGAGCGAGATGGCGGTGACGAGCGGTGCCGCCGGGCACCGCCACCGCCTGCACCCGGTACGTGCGACGCCGCTCGACCCCACGGCGGGGACGTCGATCGACCGGCTCTCGGGCGAGTAGGGGCCGTGGTTGGTGCCGAAGACGTGCGGCGTGGTGATGTGCTGGACGGGCAGGCACCCGGGGCAGCACCGGAGCGGGGTCGGGGTTCCCGGCCAGGCCCGAGGGGACCCGGACGACCACGGTGCCCGTCGTCGACAGGACCTCGACGTAGGCGTCGGAGCTCAGCCGGTCGGCCAGCACGGCACCGTTGAGGCGCGGGGTCGGGTGCGGGGTGCCGGTGAACTTCACCGGGGCGCTTCGTGCTCAGCTCGGCGAGCCACCTCGCCGGGGTGGGTGACCGGCGTCCGGTCCCCCGCCTTCAGGTCGCGCATGTACACCTGGGAGATGTAGGTGTAGGCCTGGGTCTGCGAGGCGTCGATCTGCTCGTCGAGCCTTCCGATCAGAAACGACCGCAACGACGACGACGTGACCACGTCGGTCGTGATCGAGCCCCGCCACGAGCAGCAGCAGCATGCCCACGACGAGCCGGCGCCTGCAGCGACACCTACGTCTCGCCCCCGAGCCTCGGGCTGCGCCATGGCTGACTCCCGGTCGCGCGGGAGCCGGAGGCTGTAGCCCACCCCGCGGATGGTGTGGATCAACGGTGGGTCGACGCGGTCGATCTTCTTGCGCAGGTAGCTGATGTAGGTCTCGACGATGTTGGGGTCGCCGTCGAAGTCGTAGGTCCAGACGTGATCGAGGATCTCGCTCTTCGACAGCACCCGGCGGGCAGTTCTCGAGCATGTACCGCAACAGGTTGAACTCCGTGGCCGTCAGTTCGATGAGCGCAGCCCTGGCGCCAGACCTCGTGGGTCTCGTCGTCCATCTCCAGGTCGGAGAACTGGAGCCGGTCGCTCCCGGCGCGGGTGTGGTCCGGCGCAGGACGGCGTGGATGCGGGCCACGAGCTCGTCGAGGCTGAAGGGCTTGGTCACGTAGTCGTCGCCGCCGGCGGTGAGCCCCCCACCTTGTCCTCGGTGGCGTCCCGGGCGGTCAGGAACAGCACCGGCGTCCGGTTGCCCTGCGCCCGCATCCGCCGGCACACCTCGGTGCCGTCGACGTCGGGCAGCATGACGTCCAGGAGGACCAGGTCGTGGTGGCCCCGCTCGGCCAGCGAGATGGCGTCGCCCCCGGTCGCCGCGGTCTCCACCGCGAACCCCTCGAAGCGAAGGGCCGCGCCCAGGAGGTCGGTGATGTAGGGCTCGTCGTCGACGACCAGGATCCGCGTAGAGGTGCTCACCCCTCCATGTTCTCAGATGGGGGGCCGGCGCCGGCGGCCACGGCGCGCGGTCTAGGCCGCCACACCCGCGTCCGGGCCCGGTGGGCGCCGCCCCGACCAGGACGCGCCCGGCCCGTTTGGCAGGCCCACCACGTCACCAGGAGCAGGGCCTCGACCACGATGTGCATCGACATCTTCGACTTGCCCTCGACCCGGTCCACGAACCGGATGGGCACCTCGGTCACCTGGCCCCCGTGCTGGAGCACCTGGTACGACCATCTCGATCTGGAAGCCGTACCCCTCGGCGCGCACGGCCGTCGAGGTCGATGCGGCGCAGGGCGTCGGCCCGGTAGGCCCGGAACCCCGAGGTCGAGTCGGTCACGTGCAGCCGCAGCAGCAGCGCGGCGTAGACGTTGCCGCCCTGGGACAGCAGCCGGCGGTGCCAGCGCCAGTTGGGGATCGACCCCCCCGGGACATAGCGCGACCCGACCACGAGGTCGACACCCTCGGCGAGCGGGGCGATCAGGCTCGGGAGCGCTTCGGGTTCGTGCGACAGGTCGGCGTCCATCTCCACGAACGCCTCCCAGCCCCGCTCGAGGCCCCAGGCGAACCCGGCCCGGTAGGCGCTGCCCAGGCCCGACTTGGCGGTGCGCCGCAGGACGTCGATGTGGCCGAGCTCGTCACCGAGTTTCTCGGCCATGTCGGCGGTGCCGTCGGGGCTGCCGTCGTCGACCACCAGCACCCCGGCCTCGGGCATGGCGGCCCGGATGCGACGCAGGACGTGGTCGATGTTCTCCGCTTCGTTGTACGTCGGCAGGACGACCAGGACGCGCACAACGGCAGCCTAGGGGACCGTCGTAGGGCCACCGGTGCCTCCCACGACCTCCAATTGCGCCTCGGGTGCGCTCGATCGCCACATCTCCCGCACGACCACCTGGATCGACCCGGCGATGGGGATGGCCAGCAGGGTGCCCACGAACCCCCCGAAGAACCCGCCCACGAGGTCGCCGATGTTGGCCCCCACCAAGATGGCGATGAGCACCAGGAGCGGGTTGATCCGCACCGTCCGGCTCATGACGATGGGGTTGAGGACGTGGTTCTCGATCTGGGTGTAGGCGAGGAAGACGACGGCGAAGACGATGAAGGCGGTCGACCGAGTGCGTCAGAGTACGAACAGCGCCGGTGGGGATGCCGGCCAGCGCCCCGCCGACCATGGGGAGGAAGTCGAACAGCGCCACCCACAGCGCCCACAGCAAGGCGTAGGGCACCCCCAGCGCCACCAAGGTCACGAAGACCACCACCCCGGCGATGACCGACGTGATGAAGTTGCCGAGCATGAAGCCGGTGACCGATCGGTTGACCTCGCCCGCGATCCGGGTGACGCCGTGCGGCGCGCTCGGGGGCCATGAACCGCAGGACGCCCATGCGCAGCTTGGGCCCCTCGAGCAGCAGGAGCAGGACGAGGATGAACACCACGAACACGTCGAAGCCGACGGTCGAGAGCACCGGCCCCGACCTTCAGCGCCGGCTTGGAGAGGTTCTTGGCGTAGCTCTGCAGCTTGGGCAGGTTCTGTTGCACCCAATGCTGGACGTGGTATTTCCGCACGAGGTGTCCGATCCACCCCTTGCCGTGCTCGGCGCTCTTCACGTAGCTCGGGAGCTTGGCGATGAGGTGGGTGAGCCCGTTGGCCAGCGGCGCGCCGAACGCAGTAGGCGAGGCCGGCGAAGACGAGCACGGCGAACACCGTCACGATGGCCACGGCGTAGCCCCGGCGGCGCACCCCTACCCGTTGCAAGAGGACGACGACCGGGTTGAGCAGCAGCGCGATGAAGCCCGCCACCGCCATGAGCAGGATCACCTCGCGCAGCTTGTAGATGATCTTGCCGGCCAGGACCGTGGTCACCACCACGCCCACCGTGATCAGGATGGCCTGGAGAGGGACGTGCCGCTCGTCGGACCACTCCCACAGCCGGGCGCGCCGGGTCACCGGGGGTGAGGGGATCTCCGACATCGCCTCCAGCATGGCAGCCAGCTTCCCGCCGACCGCGGCACCGTACGGGCCCCCGACCTCGCCTCGGATTGGCCCGTCTCGAGCCCTCTGACGTGGAAGCATGGCTCCGATGCAGGCGGGAACCCGAGGTCGCCCCCAAGCGGAGGCGGGTGCGCAGACAGGTCAAGTGGGGGCTCTACGCGGTCGGGCTGTTCCTCATCCTGGAGTATCTGGTCCTGCCCCAGCTGGCCGGTGCCCGCAAGTCCCTGAACCTGCTGGGCAGGATCAACTTCGCCTACGTCATCGCCGGGGTCGTGCTCGAAGCCGCGTCACTGGTGTCCTACAGCCAGCTCACCCACACCGTGCTGCACCACGGGGGGCCGCACCGCTCGCGGCTGCTGCGCATCAACCTGTCGAGCCTGTCGGTGAGCCACATCATGCCGGGCGGCACCGCGCCGGGCACCGCCGTCGCCTTCCGCCTCCTCACCCAGTCGGGCGTGTCGGGCGCCGACGCCGGCTTCGCCTGGGCATGCAGGGCGTGGGCTCCGCGCTGGTGCTCAATTCGATCCTGTGGCTGGCCCTGCTCGTGTCGGTCTTCGCCCACGGCTACAACCCGCTCTACGCCGTGGCGGCCGGGGCCGGCGTCGTGCTCATGGGCATCGTTCGCCGGGCGTGGTGCTGGCGCTCACCCGGGGCCGCCACCGCTCGATCGAGATCTGCCGGCGCTGGGCGACCCACATCCCGTTCCTCGACGGCGACAAGCTCGCCGTACAGGCCCACCGCGTGGCCGACCGGCTCGGCCAGTTCCTGGCCGAGCCCCAGGTCCTGCGGCGGGCCATGGCGTGGGCGGCCGCCTTCTGGCTGCTCGACGCGGCCTCGCTGTTCGTGTTCATCGCCGCGCTGGGGACCATCGTCTCCCCCATCGACCTGCTGGTCGCCTACGGGCTGGCCCAGGTCCTCGCGGTCATCCCCATCACGCCGTCGGGCCTAGGCGTGGTCGAAGGTGTGCTCATCCCCACCTTGACCGGCTTCGGCGTCCCCCAGGAGGCGGCCCTCCTCGGCGTCCTCGGCTACCGGCTCGTCAACTTCTGGCTGCCCATCCCCGTCGGGGGCATCGCCTATCTGTCGCTGCGGTTCTCGGGCGAGGGTTGGCGCCAACGCCTGCGCGATGCGCGTGACGAAGTGTCGTCACTCGAGGGCGACGAGGTACGACGCACTCCCGACAGCCTTCTCCGGAGTGCTGACGCCGCGGGCGGTTCGGCCGCACGGCGGCGGCGCGGCGACGAACAGGATCTAGCCGGCCGCTCCGAGGGTGTCGGCGTCACGCCGGCGCCGGGCGCGATCGCGGGCCAGCTCCTGGAGCCGGCGCTGCGCACTCGATGCCCTCCACGGTGGGCACCCGCGTCCAGGTGCCGTTGGGACCGAGGACCCAGGAGTTGGTGTCGTCGGCGAGGTTGAGGTCGAGCACCTCGAGCAGCCGGGCCTGCAGCTCGGGGTCGAGCACCGGCACCAGCACCTCGATGCGGCGGTCGAGGTTGCGCTCCATGAGGTCGGCCGACCCCATGAGCACCGTCAGGGGCCGCGTGCCGGTCCCGCCGAAGCGGTAGATGCGCGAGTGCTCGAGGAAGCGGCCCACGATGGAGCGCACCCGGATCGTGTCGGACAGTCCCGGCACACCGGGACGGAGGTTGCACACGCCCCGCACCACGAGATCGATGGGAACACCGGCCACCGAGGCGCGGTACAGGGAGTCGATGACGTCGGGGTCGGTGAGCCCGTTCACCTTGATGGCGATGCGACCCGTCGGGCCCGGCGCGCGCCTCGTCCTCGATGAACTCGGTGATGCGCTGGCGCAGGGCCATGGGGGCGACCACGAGCTTGCGGTAGCGGGCGTAGCGGCTGTAGCCGGTGAGGAAGTTGAAGAGGTCGCCGACGTCGGCGCCGAGATCGGGGTCGGCCGAGAGCAGACCGAGGTCCTCGTACTGCCGGGCCGTGCGGGGGTTGTAGTTGCCGGTGCCGATGTGGCAGTAGCGCCGGATCCCGTCCTCCTCGCGCCGCACCACCAGCGCCGCCTTGGAGTGGGTCTTCAGGCCCACGAGCCCGTACACGACGTGCACGCCCGCCTCTTCGAGGGCTCGGGCCCACGAGATGTTGGCCTGCTCGTCGAAGCGGGCCTTGAGCTCCACCACCACCGCCACCTGCTTGCCCGCTTCGACCGCCTGGATGAGCGAGGCCGCGATGGGGCTGTCCCCCGAGGTCCGGTACAGCGTCTGCTTGATCGCCAGCACGTCGGGGTCGGCGGCGGCCTGGGCGATGAACAGCTCGACCGACGTGGCGAAGGAGTCGTAGGGGTGATGCACGAGGACGTCGCGTTCGCGCAGCACGGCGAAGAGGTCGGCGGGCTCGTTGCCGGCGTTGGCGAGCCGCGGCGGGGTCATGGGCGCCCACGCCTGCTCGTGGAGGTCGGGGCGGTCGAGCTCGTAGACGCCCCACAGCGCCCCGAGGTCGAGGGGGGCGGCGATGGCGTAGCGGTCGTCGGGCCCGAGGTCGAGCTCGTGGACCAACATGTCGCGCATGTCGTCGGAGATGTCGGCGGCGACCTCGAGGCGGACGGCCCGCCCGAAACGGCGGCGGCGCAGCTCCATCTCGACCGCGGCCAGCAGGTCGTCGGCCTCGTCCTCGTCGAGCACGAGGTCGGCGTTGCGCGTCACCCGGAAGGCGTAGTGCTCCCCGATCACCATGTCGGGGAACAGCGTCGCCAGCTGGGCGGCGATGATCTGCTCCAGCGCCACGAAGCGCTCGCCGTCGGGCATGACGACGAAGCGCGGCAGCAGCGGGCGGGACCTTGACCCGCGCCACGCGCTCGACGCCGGTGATGGGGTCACCGACGCGCACGATCAGGTTGAGCGACAGGTTCGAGATGTAGGGGAAGGGGTGCCCGGGGTCGACCGACAACGGGGTGAGCACGGGGAAGATCTGGCGGCTGAAGACGTCGGTCAGGTGCTCGCGGTCGGCGTCGTCGAGCGAGGACCAGTCCGCCACCCGCACCCCGGCCTCGGCCAGGGCCGGGCACGACCGAGTCGAGGAAGATGCGCGACTGCCGGTCGACGAGCTCGGTCACCCGCTCGCCGATGGCGCGCAGTGCCTCGCTGGGCCGCAGGCCGTCGGCCGACCGGGTGCGCAGGCCCGGCGTCCACCTGGTCCTTCAGCCCCGCCACCCGCACCTGGAAGAACTCGTCGAGGCCCTCGGAGAAGATGGCCAGGAACTTCACCCGCTCGAGCAGCGGCACCCGCTCGTCGTCGGCGAGGTCGAGGAGCCGGGCCCCGAATTCGAGCCACGACAGCTCGCGGTTGGAGAAGCGCTCCGGGCCCCGGACCGTGACGGCGTCCTCCACCCCGACCGGGGAGAGTGTCGTCGTCGCCTCACCCACCGACGGCCCGGGGGCAGCGGCCGCGCTGGCGCCGACGCGCCGGTTCGGAGGCCTGCATCAAACCTCCAGGGTACCGCCGGTGGCTGCGCCCGACAGGGCCCCAGATGCCGGGGTGCGGCGGAGGCCCGGCAGTAGGCTCGACCCGGTGCCCCGACTCCTCAGTCGCCTCGCGCCCACCGAGGGAATGCGGGTCCGTCGTCCGAAGCCCAAGACGGCGGACCGAGCTCGGGCTGCTCATCTTCGGCTCGCTCATCGTGGTGGCCACCTACGTGCTCGCCTCGGTGGGCACGACGTCGAAGATCCCCGCCAACCTGGGGCCGTTCCTGGGCGTCGTGCTCGGGCTCGGCCTGGCCGCCCACATCGCCAACCGCATCTACGCCCCCGACGCCAACGCCGTGCTCCTCCCCATCGCCACCCTGCTCAACGGGCTCGGGCTACGTGATGCTGGCCCGGATCGCCCAGCACTGGGCCCAGGCCCAGGCGGGATGGACCGCGGTGGGTGTGGCCGCCTACATCCTGACCCTGGCGCTGGTGCGCCGCTCGCGCGACCTCGACCGCTACCGCTACCTGCTGCTGCTCGTGGCGGTGGTCCTCATGCTGTCGCCCGCTCATCCCGCATCTGGGCCAGAAGCACAACGGGGCGCGCCTGTGGATCGGGATCGGGCCCGTCAACGGCCAGCCCATCGAGCTGGCCAAGTTGGCCCTGTGCATCTTCTTCGCCTCGTACTTCGTGGAGAAGCGCGAGCTGCTGTCGGTGCCCACCCTGCGCGTCGGCAACCGCCTCATGCTCGATCCCCGGCCCCTCGTCCCCATCCTCGTGGCGTGGGCCTTCACCATGCTCGTGCTCGGCGGCGAGGACGACATCGGATTCGCGCTGCTCATCTTCGTGCTGTTCATGGCCATGCTGTGGCTGACGTCGGGACGATGGAACTATCTCGCCCTCGGGCTCGTGCTGTTCGTCGCCGGTGCCTTCGCCGCCGACCGGCTCTTCCCCCAGGTGAACGTGCGGGTCGTCGGAATGGCTGCATCCCGTGGCCACGGGCCAGATCAATCTCGGCCTCTACGGCATGGGCTCGGGAGGGCTGCTCGGCACCGGCCTCGGGTTCGGCCGCATCGTCGCCGCCTGCGCCACGTGCCCAACCCGATCCCCGAGGTCCAGAGCGACTACATCTTCGCCGCCTTCGGCACCGAGATGGGTCTGCTCGGCACCACCGCCATCGTGTTCGCCTTCGTGCTGCTCGTCGGGGCGGGACTGCGCACCGCCCAGACGGCGCGCTCGGAGTTCGCCCAGATGGTGGCGGCCGGCCTCACCGTGATCATCGGGTTCCAGGCCCTGTTCATCATGGCCGGCATCGTCCGCCTGCTCCCGCTCACCGGCATCACCCTCCCGTTCATGGCGTACGGGGGGTCGTCGCTCGTGGCCAACTACGTGCTCATCGCGCTGCTGATGCGCATCTCCGACGAGGGCGAGCGCGCCATCGTGGCCGACCAGGCCACGGCCCACGCGTGGTGCCACCCGCCGTGGCTCCGGTCCGCCGTGGCGGGGCGCTGAAGCACCGGGTCAGGGTGCGGTGTTCGCCGCCCGCCGGCGCTCGTGTCCGGCGCCGTGCTCGTCAGGCACTCGGCGCACCCGGCGCCGTTCGCCGCACCCTCGGCGGCCGTCGGCCCGCTGAACACCCACTCCGCCACGAGGATCGGGGTCGGGAGCCGCTGGCGCAGCGCCAAGGCGATGGCGTCAGAGGGCCGACACGGCAGGACGCGCCGGCCCCGTGGTCCCGTGGTGTCGATCTCGGCGAAGAACACGCTGACCCCGCCGGACGGTGATGCGCACCGCCTCGATGCTCACGTCGTGGCCGTCGAGGATCGTCGGTGACGAGCTCGTGGGTGAGCGGCCGCGGGGTGTCGATGCTCCGGAAGGCGAAGGCGATGGCCGTGCCTTCGGCCAAGCCGACCGGGATGCGCAGCTCGCGCCAAGGATCCTGGGCTTCGTGCAGGACGACCTCGGGGTTGGCGCTCGGGAAGCTCCATCTCGACCGCCGGCCACGGCCACGATCCGCCACTCCTCGGGCGAGAGGTCGAGCACCTCGAGCGGCGTGGGCGGCCAGGCCGGCTCGGTCGCCTCGGGCTCCGGCTGCCTCGTGGTCGGTCGGCACGTCGCCGCGGGCACCGGCGGTCGACATCGGTCATCGCTGGGCGCGCAGTTGCACCGACAGCGCGATGCCGATGGCCGAGAAGAAGGCCACGGTCGCCGAGCCGCCGTAGGACAGGAACGGAAGGGGGATCCCGGCCACGGGCATGATGCCCATGGCCATCCCGGCGTTCTCGAACACGCTGAAGGCCACCAGGGTGAAGCAGCCCGCCGCCAGGAGGCGGCCGAAGGCGTCGCGGGCCAGCTGGGCGCTGCGCAGCAGCCGCCACGACAGGACCCCGAGCAGGGCCAGGACGCCGGCCGCCCCGACGAAGCCGAGCTGCTCGCCCAGGGCCGAGAAGATGAAGTCGGTCTGCTGCTCGGGCACGTAGGCGAGGTTGGTCTGGGGTCCGTGGAACAGCCCCGTCCCCCACGAGCCTCCCGAGCCGATGGCCGCCACCGACTGGCCCACGTTGTACCCGGTGCTCTGGAGGTTCTTGCCCACGTGGAACACGGCGGTGATCCGGGTCAGCTGGTAGTCCTTCAGGAGCTTGAAGTGCACGACGGCGAACGCACCGGTGACGGTGAGAAGCACGAGCAGCAACGAGATAGCGGTTGGGGATGCCGGCGATGACGAGCATCACGAGCAGCACCACCGCCATCACGATGCCGCTGCCGAGGTCGGGCTGCTTGACCACGAGCAGGATCGGCACCGCCGCCAGGGCCAGGACCTTGAGGAGGTCGTTGCGACCCAGGCCCTCGGGGCGTCGCGCGCAGAACGTGGCCACGGTGACGATGAGCACGAGGGTGGCGAAGGCCGAGGGTTGGATCTGCACCCCTCCGATCTGCACCCAGCGCGTCGCGCCCAGCGGCGCTCGACCCGATGCCGGTGAACATGGCCAGCAGGGCCAGGATCATGGCCACGTAGAGCACGGCGCTGGCGTGCTCGAGCCAGCGGTAGTCGAGCGCGGCCAGCACGATCATGAAGATGCCCCCCACCACGACGTAGGCCGCCTGGTGGATGAGGAAGTAGTGCGGGTTGAGCGCGGCGGCGGCGAGCTTCGACCGGGTCGCCGAGTAGACGAGGACCACGCCGAGCGCCGGCCGCGAGGACCGTGGTCAAGACGAGAGCGAAATCCACCCGCAGGGCCAGGGGCCGGCCCGTCGCCGGGCGGTGTGCGAGAGAGGTGCTCAACCGGGGTGCTCCGGCGGACCAGAATACCGGTCGTGCCCCTCGCCGCCACCTCACCCCTCGTGGTCGACCAGGGTTGGCTCTACGACATCCTGCGCTGGGCCGGGGTGAGCCACGCCACGGCCGCGCACTGGCAGGAGGTGGTCATCAAGCCGGTCACGGTCCTGCGTGGTGGTCTGGGTGGCGATCGCTCATCGGCTGGCTCGGCAGCCGGATCATCCGGCGCTGGGTCGGGGCGGCGGCCCACAAGGCCGTGGCCCGGGCCGACTCGCCCCGCGCCGCGGCGCGGGCCCTGACCCTCACCAGCCTCCTCGCCAACGTGTGGCGCGGCGTGGTGGCGCCATCGCCTTCTTCGTCATCCTCGGCACCATCGGCCTCAACCTCACGCCGCTGCTGGCCGGGGCCACGGTCATCGGCGCCACGCTCGGCTTCGGGGCCCAGAGCATGGTGCGCGACCTGTTGGCGGGCGTCCTGCTCACCGTGGAGGGACAGTTCGACATCGGTGACACCATCGCGGTGGGCGACACCACCGGCACCGTCGAGGACCTGACGTTGCGCGTCACGCGCCTGCGCTCCGACGACGGCACCGTCTGGTACGTGCCCAACGGTGAGATCCGCAAGCTGGCCAACTCGTCGCGCGGTTGGGCCCAGGCGACCGTCGACGTGCCGGTACCGGCACCGCGGCGCGCGTCGACACCGTGCTCGACGCCATCCAGGCCGCCGCCGACGCGGTGTCGCAACGACCCGCGCTACGTCGCGCTGTGCCTCGAGCCGCCCCGGCTGTGGGGCGTCGTCGCCACCGCGGCGGACACCTTCACCTGCCGGGTCTCGGTGCGCACCTCCACCACCGACCGCGAGCGCGTGGCCCGCATCCTGCGCCAGGAGATCGCGCTGCGCCTGCAGGCGGCCGGGGCCTTCGCCGTCACCGCCGTGGCGCTGGCGCCTGCGGACCCGGCGGGCCCGGCCCGCTCCGCCGACCCGACGACAGCTGATGGTGCTCCGATGGCGGCTGAGCCCGGGCCTGGAACGGGCTCGGGCCGGGCTCGGACCGTCGATGGCGGGCGGCCACCGCGGCGATGCGGAGCCTCCCCGACGTCGTGATCCTCGGAACCCAACGGGGCGGGACCACCTCGCTGTTCGACTGGCTGGCCCTCCATCGATCGGTGGCGCCGTCGACGCACGAAGGAGGTGCACTACTTCGACCGGTTCTATGCCAACGGAGAGCGCTGGTACCGCGCCCATTTCCCTCTGAAGGGCGGCTCCCGCCTGTCGATCGAGGCCACGCCGTACCTGCTGTTCTATCCCCCCGCCCCGCCGCGGGTGGCCGCCGACCTCCCGGCCTCGACACGATTCATCGTGTTGCTGCGCGACCCGGTGCAGCGCGCCATCTCGCAGTACTGGCATTCGTGTCGGTTGCACGCCGAGGACCAAGCCCCTGGCTGTGGCGCTCGCGCTCGAGGACGCAGCGCCTGGCGGGGCAGGACGACATCGTCCTCGGCCGGGGGCGAGAGCTTCGCCCACCGCAATTTCTCCTACAAGGCGCGCGGTCACTACGCCGAGCAGCTACGACGGTGGTTCGCCGTCATCGAGCCGCGACCGCATCCTGGTCATGGAGAGTGAAGAGCTGTGGGGCGGGCCGTCAGGTCCCGCCCGTGTCCTGCGCTGGCTGGGGCTTGTCGCCGAGTTCGACACGGCCTTTCCCGCCACCAACGACGCGCCTCGGGCCCGGCCCGAGGAGGAAGCCGTCGTCGATGACCTGCGCCGCCACTTCGCCCCCTACAACGAGGACCTGTTCGAGTTGCTGGGCCGCCGGTCTGTGGGAGCGCTGAGGACCGGTCACGGCTCCGGGCGCGCCTCGGACCGCCGCCCACATGGCCTCGACGGGCACGGCGCGCCCCGTCCACCGCTCGAGGGCCAGGGCGGCCTGGTGCACCAGCATCCCGAGCCCACCCACGGCGACGGCACCTCGGGCCGCCGCCGCGGCGAGCAACGGCGTCTCGCAGCGGGTGGTAGACGAGGTCCGCCACCACCTGCCCCGGGTGCAGCGCGTCGGGGTCGACGGGGAGCCCCTGCGGAGCTGTCCTCCTCGTCGCCCGCCATGCCCGATCGGCGTGGCCTGGACCACGAGCTCGGCATCGGCGACTCGGCGCCCGACCCCACCCGCCCCACGGCGCCGGCCAAGGCGGCGGCTGTCCTCGGCGCGGGCCGCGCGTCCGGTTCACCACCACCACCTCGGCCGCGCCCGCGCTCGGCCAGGGCCAGGATCACGGCACGCGCCGCGCCACCGGCGCCGATCACGAGGCATCGCTTGGGCGGCGGGGTCGAACCCCGCGGCGCGTCGCAAAGCGGCCAGGAACCCCTCGCCGTCGGTGCGAGTCACCGACCAGGGTGCCGTCGCGCCGGCGTGACGCAGTTGACCGACCCCGAGCCGGCGCGCCACGTCGGTGACGTCGTCCACGGCCGCGAAGGCCGGCTCCTTGTGCGGCATGGTCACCGACAGCCCCGCGATCTGCAGGGCGCGCATCCCGGCCAGCGCGGCGGCGGTGCGCGCCGGCCGCGACGGGGAACGCCACCGACACCCAGTCGAGGCCGAGGGCGTCGAAGGCGGCGTTGTGCAGCAACGGCGACAGCGAATGGGCGATGGGGTCCCCGATCACCCCCACCACGGTGGAGGCGCCCGTGGGCCACGTCGGTGACGATCGGGTCGGCTCCGTCGTCGCCTGGCACGGCACCTCCTACCCCAGGCCGCGGCTCTGGGCCAGGCGCTCGTTGGCCTGCTGGCCGGCGAAGGTGCTGGAGAAGGCCTCGGTGCCGTCCTTGGACACCACCACGAAGTAGAGCCAGTCCCCGGCGTGGGCGCCAGGGCCGCTTGGAGCGAGGCCTTGTTCGGGAAGCAGATGGGCGTGGGGGTGAGCCCGGTGTGCAGGTAGGTGTTGTACGGCGTGTTGAGGGCGAGGTCGGCCGAGGTCACGCGCCCCCGTCGCGATGCTCGGAGTAGAGCACCGTCGAGTCCATCTGCAGCGGGGTGCCGTGCGCCAGGCGGTTGTAGATCACCCGCGCCACCTTGCCCAGGTTCTTCTGGTACACGCCCTCTTTCTGCACGATCGACGCGACGGTGATCGCCTGGTACGGCGTCACGCCCAGCGCGGCGGCCCCCGCTGTCGAGGCCGACCGAGTCCGGCCAGCGTGTTGAAGCGGTCGATCATGTCCCCGAGCAGCGTCTGGTCCGACTCCCCCGGCACGACGAGGTAGGTGCCCGTCCCCACCAGCCCGTCGAGGTTGGTCGAGCCGGCCGGCTCGTAGGGCGAGCGGACGCGTGCCCGAGTGGCCAGCGACAGGAAGTGCGCGGGGTCATGCCCCGCGATCTGGCCCACCTGGGTCGCCACCTCGCTGATGGTGAAGCCCGGCAGGACCGTCACCGACGACACGTTGGGCCCCGCTGCCAGGGTCGGCCCGGACGTCGGAGAACGACTCGTCGCGGCGCAGCAGGTAGCGTGCCGGGCTGGACCGACGGGGTGCCGTGCAGGGTCAGATAGACACGAAGGCGAGCGAGCTGTCGACCACGTGCTGGCGCACCAGTGTGGCGGTGATCGTGCCCATCGACGATCCCGGCGCCACGGTGACGACGACGGAGGCCCCCCCGGTCCCGCCCATCTGGCTCTGGTACCACGCCACCGCGCCCACGACAACAGCGAGCACCACGGCCACCGCCACGGCCACGACGCAGCCGGCGGCGCCGGTACACCTCGGGCCTGGCCCGCTTGTGCCCGTTGGGTCTCGCTCGCGCCGCGTGTGCACTCCCGCCGCGGTCATTCGTGACGGGGTCGTTCGAGACGGAGTGGTTCGAGGCGCGGCCCGGTAGTGGGTCGGGCGTGGGGGCGGTGCCGGCCCCGGGCGCGCCCGTCTTCGCCCGCTTTCCTCCGACGTCAGGCATCGTCGTGCCCCCGTCCCGTGTCGAGCCACGCCTGGAGCAGCACGGCGGCGGCGCTCTGGTCGATCCGGGTGCGCTGGTTGCGGGTCCTTCGGCCCGCGTCGCGCAGCGATCGCGCCGCGGCTCACCGTCGTGAGGCGCTCGTCGAAGGTCTCCACCGGGACGCCCCGGGGGGCGAGTCAGTCGCGCCAGCTCGTCGGCATCGGCCTGGGCGGCGCGCGCCGCCGGGCCCCGGCGCCCGTTGAGGCTCAGGGGCAGGCCCACCACCACCCGATGGCGCCCCGACCTCTTCGACCACGGCCGCCAGCGCGCTCCAGTCGGCGTCGTCGTTGCGCACTGCGCTCGATCGTGGTGCGCGGCGAGGCCAGGGTCCCCGTGCCGTCGGACACGGCCACACCGATGCGGCGCTCGCCGAGGTCGACCCCCACCACCCGCACTGCGCTCAGGCCACCCGCCGGCGTCAGGCACCGAGCCGGCGACGCGCCTCCGCCAGCAGGGTCGTCGATCTTCGTCGGGTCCGACCCTCCCGCCACGGCCAGCTCGGCCGAGCCCCCGCCGCCACCGCCGACCAGCTGGGCCAGTTCCTTGACCGTCGACCCCGGCGTCGACCGACCCGTCGCCCGACGCCACCGCCACGCCCACCTTCGATCCCATCCGGCGACCCCGCCACCACCACCACGCGGGCGCCGTGGCGCCGGATGGCCTGGGCCAGGTCGCGCAGCTGGTCGGGGGTCGCCCCGTCCTGGCGGTGCACGACCACGCCGTCCTCGGCCGAGCAGGGCGAGACGGGCCGCGTCTTCCTGCAGGCGGGCGCCGTGCAGGCGTTGCAATTCCTTCTCGGCCTGTCGCTGGCGGTCGAGCACCTTCTGCAGGGCGTCGAGCACGCCGCCGGGCTCCACCTTGAGCAGGCGCGCCGCCTCGTCGAGCGTGCGCCGGCTCTCCTCGAGCAAGGCCAGGGAGCTGAGCCCCGTCACCGCTTCGATGCGCCGGACGTTCGACCCGATCGATCCTTCCGACACCACGGTGATGGGGCCGATCATGCCCAGCGCGTCGACGTGGGTCCCGCCGCAGAACTCCATCGAGTGCGCGCCGGCCCGCACCACCCGCACGCGGTCGCCGTACTTGTCGTCGAAGAACGCCAGGGCGCCCAGTGCTTCGGCCTCGGCCTTCGAGGTCTCGATGACCTCCACCGAGTGCGTCGGTCAGCACGTCGGCGTTGGCGGCCTGCGCCACCTCGGACAGCTCCTCGGGGCGCAGCGCTTTGGGATGGGAGAAGTCGAAGCGCAGCCGGTCGGGCGCCACCAGCGAACCCTGCTGGCGGACGTGGTCCCCGAGGACCGGCCCGCAGCGCGCTGTGCAGCAGGTGGGTCCCGGTGTGGTGGCGCCGCGTGGCGTTGCGCCGCGCCGCGTCGATCACGGCCAGCGCGTCCTGGGTGGGGCAGAGCTCACCGTCTTCGACGATGGCGCGGTGCACGATGAGCCCGGGCAGCACGCTCTGGGTGTCGAGGACCCGGGCCCGCCCGCTCTCGGTGGTGATGACGCCGGTGTCGCCCACCTGGCCGCCGGACTCGGCGTAGAACGGGGTGCGGTCGAGCACGATCTCGGCCGTGCCGGGCTCCGCGCCGGCCAGCACCGCCACCACCTGGGCGGGCTCCTCGTAGTGCTCGTAGCCGGTGAAGCGGGTCGGTCCCGATTGCGCCAGCAGCTCCCGGTAGACGTTCTCGTCTCCGAGTGCCTGGCGCCGGCGCCGGGCGTCGGCCCGGGCCAGGTCGCGCTGGGCCGCCATCTCGCGCTCGAACCCCTCGGTGTCGACCTCGACGCCGGCCTCGGCCGCCATCTCCATGGTGAGCTCGATGGGAAAGCCGTGGGTGTCGTGCAGGCGGAAGGCCGCTTCTCCCGAGACCCGGCCGGTCCCGTCGCGCAGCGCCTCCTCCAGGATCTGCGAGCCGGAGTCGAGGGTGCGGCGGAACGCGCCCTCCTCGCGCTCGACGGTCTCGGAGATGCGGTCGAGCTCGTCGACGAGCACGGGATAGGTGCCACCGAGCACGTCGGCCACCGCCGCCACGAGGCGCGGAGTGAGGCCCTCGATCACGCCCAGCTGGAAGGCGCGGCGCACCGCCCGGCGGATGACGCGGCGCAGCACGTACCCCCGGCCCTCGTTCGACGGCATCACCCCGTCGGCCACCACCATGGCCATGGCCCGGGCGTGGTCGGCGAGGATGCGCAGCGACACGTCGGAGTGCGGATCGGCGCCGTAGCGGACCCCGGTGATGTCCTCGGCCACGGCCAGGATGGGCCGGAACACGTCGGTCTCGAAGAGCGAGTCGACCCCCTGGAGCATGGGCAGGTTGCGCTCGAGCCCGGCCCCGGTGTCGATGCTCTTGCCGGGAAGGTCCTCGAGGGTGCCGTCGGCCAGCCGGTTGTACTGCATGAACACGAGGTTGTAGATCTCGACGAAGCGGTCCGCGCCCCCGTGGGCGGGGCCACCCGTCGGCCCCGTAGGCGGGGCCGCGGTCGTAGAACAGCTCCGAGGAGGGCCCGCACGGGCCGGCGCCGTCACCCATCTGCCAGAAGTTGTCCTCGCCCCAGGGCCTGGATGCGCTGCTCGGGGAAGTGCGCCGCCTCCAGCCAGATCTGCTTGGCCTCGTCGTCGGACTCGTGCACGGTGACCCACAGCCGGTCGGGGTCGATGCCGAGGACCTCGGTGACAGCTCCCAGGCGAGGGGGATGGCGTCGGCCTTGAAGTAGTCGCCGAAGCTGAAGTTGCCGAGCATCTCGAAGAAGGTGCAGTGCCGCTCGGTGGTGCCGATGATGTCGATGTCGACGGTACGGAAGCACTTCTGCACCGACGTGGCGCGTCGGCCACGGCGCCGTCTCCTCGCCCGGGAAGTACGGCTTGAAGGGCACCATGCCGGCGATGGTGAACAGCACGGTGGGATCGTGCGGGATCGAGGCTGGCCGACGGGACGACGACGTGTCCCCGCTGCGCGTAGAAGCCGGTGAACGTCGAGCGGAGCTGGGTGGCGTCCATCATCGGACGATCCTACCGGCCGCCTCCGCCCGCCCGGGGCGCCGCCGAGCCTCGATCAGGCCTCCGGCCAGCGAATTCAGCGGCCGGTCACCGCGGCACGCGGTCGCGGGCCGACAGGTCGTGCCACAAGCGCGTCCTGCCGACGCTGGGCCTCGGTCCGGCCCGTGTCCAGCGCATCGCGCACCCTGTCGGCGGCGCCCCGCCGGGTGCGCTCGACCATCGAGGCGAGCTCGGTCGCCACCGCCGTGGGCCGCACGCGTCGGGACAGGCGTTCGAGGCGACGACGCGTCCACAACGTGCCGCCGACCCCGAGCGCGGCGCCGGCGGCCAGCCACATCGGCCTGCGGATCACCGCGGCGCCCCCGCGTGCCGACGCCGACGTCGTCTCCGACTCGGTGCGGCGTGCCCGTCGTCGCGCGGCGTCGTCGGGCCGCGGATCGTCGCCACGAGGGCTCTCGAGGACCCGGGCCCGCCCGTTGCTCGACACGGTGCGTCCTGCGTCGCACCTCGGGGCGGCGGCCGAAGAAGCGCCGCAGGGCGCTACCCACGCCCGGTGCTGTAGGCCAGGACCTTCACCACCGGGTTCGAGAAGGCGCGGTAGGCGAGGCGCGACGCCGAGTCCACCGTCGACGACACCGCCTCGGCCGAGTCGAGCACGTCGCCGACGCGCACCATCTCGGTGGCGGCCTGATCGACCACGACCCGGGCGTCGTGCACCAGCGGCACCGTCTCTCGGCGCAGATCGTCGACGGTCCGGCCCAGCTCGCGCACGCGCCGGCCCAGCACGACCACCACGCCCACGAGCACGAGGGATGCCGTGCCCGCGACGCTATGGCGGCGACCAGCGCGGCGACGTTGTCGGCGGACATGGCCGCGCCATCCTACGGCGCTACGCCTAGGGGGCGCCGATCCCCACCATGGGCTTGGTCAGCCGGATGTTGCCCGTCGACCCGAAGAACCCGCCGTAGGTGCCACCGAAGGAGAAGATGCCGCCGTCCGAGGCCACCAACCAGTAGCCGTTGCCGTCGGGGGTGGCGGCCATGCCCACCACCGGCTTGGTGAGCCGGATGGCCCCCGTCGACCCGTGGAAGGCGGCGTCGCCGAAGGAGAAGATGCCGCCGTCGGAAGCCACCAACCAGTAGCCGTCGCCGTCGGGGGTGGCGGCCATGCCCACCACGGGCTTGGCGAGGGCGACGCCCCCCATCGACCCGTGGAAGGCGGCGTCGCCGAAGGCGAAGATGCCGCCGTCCGACGCCACCAACCAGTAGCCGCCGCCGTCGGGGGTGGCCGCCATGCCCACGATGGGCTTGTTCAGGCGGATGTTGCCCGTCGACCCGTCGAAGCCCGGCGTCGCCGAAGGCGAAGACGCCGCCGTCGGACGCCACCAGCCAGTAGCCCGCCGCCGTCGGGGGTCGACGCCATGCCCACGATGGGCTTGTTCAGGCGGATGTTGCCCGTCGACCCGTGGAAGCCGGCGTCTCCGAAGGAGAAGATGCCGCCGTCGGACGCCACCATCCAGTAGCCCTTGGATGAGGGGGTCGACGCCATGCCCACGATCGGTTGGTCGAGCGGCCTGCCCCCCATGGAGCCGTAAAAACCCATCTGCCCGAACGAGAAGATGCCGCCGTCCGACGCCACCGTCCAGTACCCCCGGGGCCCGAGGTAGGTGAAGGGCATAGCTGCCGTCGAACCCGAGGGCGTCGTTGCCCGCCTTCACGATCACCTCGGACGTCGTCCCAGCCCCGCGTGGGCGACACCGGGGTGACTCACCGTCACCGACGACGACGTGACCGACGTTGATCGACGCCGGCGTTGCCGTTGCCGAAGTCGACCTCGGTCACCCGCCGACAGGTTCGACCCCGACACCGTCACGGTGGTGCCGCCCCCGGCGGGGCCCGACGACGCCGAGATCCCCGTCACGACCGGACACGTGCTCGCCCGGCGGCGAACGCAAGTCGGCTCACGAGCGCGCTGGCGATGGGGGTGCCGAGGCCGGTGGCCAGGTCGTAGCCCGATGTGGCCGGGTAGTACGGGCCGACGGGAGCTGCGCGGGGCGTTGCTCGGCGGCGAGCCGACGGGCTGATTGTTCCCGACGGTCACGTCGTTGAAGACGGGGCTCCCGCCACACTGCGCCTGGTAGAGCGTGGGGTTGACGAAGCCCACCGGCGTCGACTGGCCCTGGTCGGCCAGGGCGGCCAGGGCGGCCCACAGCGGAGCCGCCATGCTCGTCCCGCCGATCTTGCGCCCACCCCCCGCTGACACACGTACAGAAGATGGCGAGGCCCGTGCGGGGGTCGGCGTCGGCGGCCACGTCGGGCACCTCCCGACACGACAGCGTGCCCGCCCCCGAGCTCATCGGGACACGGCTGGGCCCCGGTGAAGGCGTCCTGCGCCTTGGTGTACGGGCTCTGGACGCCGGGGCCCCGTTGCCACGCCGGCATGGTCCAGGTCGTCGAGTTCCCGCCCCCGGCCGTGCCGCGTGAACAGGCCGAGGTTCCACACCGACTCGGTCGGCGCCGGGCCCGAGCGCGTCGAGGGTCGTCCCCCCGACCCCCGTCACCCAGGGCTGGCCGGCGGGATCGTCGACCTGGAGGCGGGTGTCGTTGGAGCTCGGGAAGTGGTAGCAGTCCTCGGAGCCTTCGTCACCGGCCGCCGCCACCACCGTCTGGCCCTGGGCCACGGCCTGTTGGAAGATCGACGATTCGGCCTGGATGTAGGCCGTGCGGTAGCTGCGCTTCGCACTGGCCCCAACTGGTGGAGATGACCGAGGGCGGGGAGTCGCTGTCGACCATGGCGACGTAGGTGTCGAGCGGGCCCGCTCCCGCCGTTGGGCCCGACGTAGACGCTTGACGTTCACACTGGGCGCCATGCCGATGACCATCTCGATGTCGAGCGCCGCCTCGCCCGCCCCCGAACCGGCGTTGGGGTTGGCGTGGTCCACGCTGACCGCGCTCACCGACGGCGGTGATGGCCGGCGCGTAACAGTTCTTGAAGGCGTTGATGTCGGACGGTGAGGAAGGGCTCGAGCTCGTAGATGCCCACCGTCACCCCCGAGC
The DNA here is from genome assembly GCA_963846125.1 of uncultured Acidimicrobiales bacterium. Lineage (GTDB taxonomy): Bacteria > Actinomycetota > Acidimicrobiia > Acidimicrobiales > UBA8190 > Chersky-840. The sequence goes on along the minus strand of CAWJUR010000003.1, from coordinate 327,584 downwards.
CCTCGTTGCCCGGAGTAGATGCTCGAGAACGAGTACGCCGATGCCAGCTCGGTCGACGGTGAGCGCGCCGGCGCTCCCGGGCCGTCGGACTGGATGGTGTTCTCACACCCCGCCGGTGGGAGTGGGCCCCGGGGCGTGGGGCGACGGCGCCGGCGCCCGCGTCTGCGGTGGCCGGTGGCGCGCGTCGCTCGGTGCCGTGCTCGCGACCGGCATCGAGGCGTGCGGTCGGACCAGCTGGGGTATCGGGCCGGCTCAGGTCGTCGAGGCCCGTCACCCCGTAGAGGTCACCGGCCAGCGCGCTCGGGCACCAGCGGCTCGGCGTCGGGGACGCGCACGCACCCGGCCCGAGGGCAGGCGGTACTGCTCGAGGCCCGACGTCGAAGGCCTCGTCGACCTGGGTGGCCGTGCCCGAGACGGGACGATGAGGCCGTCGCGCGACGTGGGGCCGACGTCGAGGCCCGCGGCCCGCCAGCCAGGCCCGCACCGACGAGATGGTGGACGGGATTCGGGCCCGAACGGTCGACGCGAACGTCGCCCGGGGCGAGGTAGTGGCGGAAGGACGGCGAGCCCGGCGTCGACACCGCGGTGTCGAAGGCGTCGAGCGCGGCGGGTCGCGGGGCTTGAGCACGACGTCGCCGTGCACCGCCGTGGCCGGCGCCACCGCCCGCACGGCGCGGCGTCCCGCTCGGCAGGGCGGGGACGCTCTGGGTGCTGCGCACCCAGGACCGGGCGCGCCGACGGCGGCGTGACCGCGGCGCGCGCCCCCACCGCCGATCCCGCCACCACGGAGCCCGACACGGCCAGACAGGCGAGCCACGGCCGACGATCCTCCGCCGATGTCCGGCCCGACTGAGGATCAACGGCTCAGTCTTCTCCGTCCTGGGGTCGTCCGCGCCCGCCGCGACGGCGCCGGCGCAGGCGTTCTCCGAGCGCCGCCTCGGCGCCGTGCTCGCTCGGCTCGTAGTAGACGCGGCCGGCCACCTGCGGAGGACGGTAGTCCTGTTCCACCCAGCCCCGGGGGTCGTCGTGGGGATACCGGTACCCCTCGCCGTGGCCCGAGCTCGGCCGCCGCCCGGTAGTGGCGTCGCGCAGGTGGGTGGGGACATCGGCCCGGGGCCCGTCGCGGGCGTCGGCCCGGGCCCGGCCCAGCGCCGTGGTGACCCGGTTCGACTTGGGCGCGCACGCCAGGTAGACGACGGCCTGGGCCAGGTTGAGCTGGGCTTCGGGCAGGCCCACGAACTCCACCGCCCGGGCCGCGGCGTCGGCCACCACCAGGGCCAGGGGATCGGCCAGCCCGACGTCCTCGCTGGCCAGGATCACGAGGCGCCGGGCGATGAACCGGGCGTCCTCGCCGCCCTTCGAGCATGCGGGCGAACCAGTACAGCGCGGCGTCGGGGTCCGACCCCCGGACGCGACTTGATCAGCGCGCTCACCTGGTCGTAGTGGGCGTCGGCGCCCTGGTGCAGGAGCCGCCCCGCCCGGGCCCGGTCCACCACGTCGGCGGTGATGGGCTCCGTCCCCCGCCAGGGCCACGGCCACCTCCAGGGTCCCGAGGGCGGCCCGGGCGTCGCCGTCGGCCACCGACACCATGGCCGCCACGGCGTCGTCGTCGGCGCTGCGCCCCCTCGGCCTCGAGCCCGCGCCGGATCACCTCGGCGATGTCGTCGTCGGCCAGCGGCTCCAGGCGCCACAACGTGGCCCGGCTCAGCAAGGGGGAGTTGACCGCGAAGAAGGGGTTCTCGGTGGTGGCCCCGATGAGGACCACGAGCCCTTCTTCCACCGCCGGGCAGCAGGGCGTCCTGCTGCGACTTGTTGAAGCGGTGGACCTCGTCGATGAAGAGGATGGTCCCCCGGCCCTGCTCCCCGAGCAGCCGGCGGGCGTCGTCGATGGCGCCGCGCACGTCCGCCACCCCGGCGTTCACGGCCGACAGGGGCACGAAGGTCTTGGCCGTGGTCGCCGCCACGACCTGGGCCAGCGTGGTCTTCCCCGTCCCCGCCGGTCCCCACAGGATCGCCGAGGTCAGGCGGTCCTGCTCGATGAGGACCCGCAGCGGGCGCGTCGGGCGCCACCAGATGGCGCTGGCCCACGATGTCGTCGAGGGTCCGGGGCCGCAGCCGCGCCGCCAGCGGGGCCCGCTGGCGGAGCCGGTCCGTCGGCGGCCTGGGCGAAGAGGTCAGGCTCGCCCCGAGCCGGGTCGACGGGGCGACCGGCTCGCCATCGGCTGTCTCGCTCCCCGGTCGCCGGGCGCCGGGCTCAGTCGCCCGCAGGCGTGATGCGCAGGCCCAGGTCGCGCAGCGCGCGCTCGGCCAGCGCCTTGGGCGCGCCGGTCATGGGGTCGGTCCCGGACTGGGTCTTCGGGTAGGCGATGACCTCACGGAGGTTCTCCTCTCCCGCCAGCACCGCCACGAAGCGGTCCACCCCGATCGGCGAACCCCCCGTGCGGAGGCGCGCCGTAGCGGAAGGCCCCCAGCAGAAACCCGAAGCGGGCCTCGGCCTCTTCGGGGCTGATGCCCGAGGGCGTCGAAGACCCGGCGCTGGATGTCCTCGCGGTGGATACGGATCGACCCCGATCCGAGCTCCCAACCGTTGAGGACCAGGTCATAGGCCTGGGAGCGCACCCGGGCAGGGTCCGACACCAGCAGGTCGAGGTCGTCGGGATGCGGCATCGTGAAGGGGTGATGGGCGGCCTGGGGATGGCCGTCCTCGTCGGTGCCGTCGAAGAGCGGGAACTCCGTCACCCACAAGAACCGCCGCTCGCCCTCGCCCACGGGGGGTCGACCGAGGTCGAGCCGGATCTGGCCCGAGCACCTCACACGCCGTGCGCCACTCGTCGGCGACCACCAGCACGAGGTCGCCGGCGCCGGCCCCGGTGACCGCCACCATCCCGGCGCGCTCGGCGTCGGAGAGCACCTTGTCGAGCGGCGACGTCAACGCCACCGGCGCGTCCGACGTCACCTTGAACCAGGCCAGACCCTTGGCCCCGAGCTCCTTGGCCCGGTCCACCAGGGCGTCGAGCCGGTTGCGCCCGAGCGCCGCCGCCGTCGGGCACGCGCAACGGCCTTCACGCACGGCGCCGCGAAGGCCCGCACCTCGGTGCCGGAGAAGACCGTCGCCCAGGTCGACGAGCTCCATCCCGAAGCGCAGGTCGGGCTTGTCGACGCCGAACCGGTCCATGGCGTCGTGCCACGTCATGCGTCTCGATGGCCGAAGGTGCTCTCGCCCACGGCCGCCTCGGTGGCGTCGACGACGGCCACGGTGATGGCGTCTTGCACGTCGTGCTCGGTGACGAACGACGCCTCGATGTCGAGCTGGCTGAATTCGAATTGGCGATCGGCGCGGAGGTCCTCGTCGCGCAGGCACCGGGCGATCTGGAAATAGCGGTCCATGCCCGCCACCATGAGCAGCTGCTTGGCGATCTGGGGGCTCTGGGGCAGCACGTAGAACTTGCCCCGGTTCAACCGTGACGGCACCGCGAATTCGCGCGCCCCTTCGGGGGTGGGGGTCCACAGCAGCGGCGTCTCCACCTCGCAGAACCCCTGGCGCACCATCGCGGCGCGCATGGCGCCGAGCACCCGCGCCCGCAGGCGCAGGTTGCGCTGCATGTGGGGGCGGCGCAGGTCCACGAACCGGTACCGGAGCCGCACCGACTCGTCCACCTCGGCCCGGTCGTCCACCGGGAACGGCGGCGGCTCGGCCTGGGACAGGACCTCGACCGCACAGTCGGTCAGCTCGACCTCACCGGTGGGCAGCTCGACGTTGACGGTGCCCTCGGGACGCAGCCGCACCGTGCCCTCGACCCGCACCACCCACTCGCTGCGCACGTCCACCGACCCGTCGACCACGCACTGGACGGTGCCGCTGTAGTCGCGCAGGTCGAGGAACGACAGGTGCTCGCCGTGCTCGCGACGCCGCGCCCACCCAACCGCACAGCGCCACGCGCGCGTCGGCGTGCTCGGGCCGGAGCTCGCCGCACAGATGGGTCCGCATCCCGGTGGTGGACGTCACTGGTCTTCTTTCGTGTCTGTCGTCGAGCGCGCCGCCAGCCACTCCACCACCGAGGCCCGGGGCACGGCCTCCTGCGGCCCCTCGTGGCGCAGCGGCCTCGCCGTCACGACGTCTCGCGGCGAGCTCCTCGGGGCCCACGATGAGCGCGTACCGGGCCCCGGAGCGATCCGCCTGTTTGAGCTGCGACTTGAGCGAACGGCCATCGTAGGCGCGCACCGCCCCCAGCCCGGCCCGGCGCAACTGGGCGCACAAGGCGCCCGCCGCGGTCCCACCGGTCACGTCGACGACGAAGGCGTCGGGGGGCGGGGGGTCGACGGCGAACACACCCTCGGCGTCACAGGCCAGCAGCAGCCGCTCGATGCCGATGCCGAAGCCGATGCCCGGGCTCGGCGGCCCGCCGATGGCCTCGGCCAGCCCGTCGTAGCGCCCACCCCCGCCGATGGCGTTCTGCGCCGAGGTGAGCGACGTCGCCGCGAACTCGAAGGTGGTGCGGGTGTAGTAGTCGAGGCCGCGCACCAGACGCGGCTCGAGCCGGTAGGCCACGCCGAGCTCGTCGAGGCCGTCGCGCACCCGGGCCAGGTGGGCGGCACAGGCGTCGTCGAGGTAGTCGGTGATCCGCGGCGCCCCCTCGGTCACGGCCCGGCACTCGGGGCGCTTGCAGTCGAGGACCCGCAGGGGATTGACGGCGATAGCGCTCCCGGTGCTCGTCGCACAGCTCCGATGCGTGCTCCTCGAGGTACCCGAGCCAGGGCGGCGACGTAGACCGACCGGCACTCCCCGCACCCCATGGAGTTGAGCGCCAGGTCGACCTGGCGCAGACCCAACCACGCGTAGAGGTCCGCGGCCAGCGTCATCACTTCGACGTCCACGTCGGGATCGTCGGTGCCGAGCACCTCCACCCCGAGCTGGTGGTGCTGCTTGTACCGGCCCGCCTGGGGTCGCTCGTAGCGGAACGCCGGGGTGACGTACCACGCCTTCCACGGCACGGGCGGGTGGTGCTGGACGAAGGCCCGCACCACCGAGGCGGTGCCCTCGGGGCGCAGCGCCACCTGGCGTCCGCCCCGGTCGGCGAACTCGTACATCTCCTTGCGCACCACGTCGCTCTCGTCCCCGATGCCGCGCCGGAAGAGCTGGGCGTCCTCGAACATGGGGTTGACCACGAGGCCGAAGCCGGCCAGGCTGGGCCCGACGGGCGAACTCCGCCACCAGCCGTTCCCAGCGCGCCGACTCGGGCCACAGCACGTCGTGGGTGCCCGCCGGGGCGCGCAGCGGCGCCGATCGTGATCGCCCACCTCGGGGCTCAGCCCTTCCGGCCGGGCAGGGTGCGGAAGGCGTCGAACACGCCGTCGAGGTGCTTGAGCGAGCTGATGAGCGACTCCAGGTGCCCGGGGTCGGCCAGCTCCACGTCGAAGTTCATCCGGCTGACGCGATCGGGTGAGGTCTGCGACGACGACGACACGATGTTGAGGTGGTGCTCCGAGACCACGCGGGTCACGTCCGACAACAGGCGGGAGCGGTCGAAGGCGAGCACCTCGACCGAGGCCACGAACACCGTGGTGCCCTCGCGGTCCCACTCCACCTCGATGAGCCGCTCCTCGCCCCCCGCCGCCAGCGCGGTGGCGTTGGCGCAGTCGGCCCGGTGCACGCTCACCCCGCGCCCCCGGGTGACGAAGCCGACGATCTGGTCACCGGGCACGGGCGTGCAGCAGCGCGACAGCCGCACCATGACGTCGTCGAGGCCCTCGACGTAGACGCCCACCGGCGAACCCCGCCGGGTGCGCGTGCGCAGGCCGGGGCCGACGGCGGTGGGGAGCTGCTCCTCGCCGCCCCCACCGCGCAGGTCGCGGGCCAGGCGCTGGGCCACCGAGCGGGCCGAGACGTGGCCGTCGCCGATCGAGGCGTGCAGCGACGTCGAGGTCCACGTAGTTCATGGCCGCGGCCAGACGCTCGAGCGCGTTCGAGGCGGCCAGCTTCTGCACGGGCAGGCCCTCCCGGCGCAGCGCCTTGATGAGCTCCTCGCGCCCGGTCTCCATGGCGTCTTCCCGGCGCTCGCGCGAGAACCACTGCCGGATCTTGTTGCGGGCCCGGGGCGAGGCCACGATCTGGAGCCAGTCGCGCGAGGGCCCCGCGGAGGGGACCTTGGACGTGATGATCTCGACGGTGTCCGCCGATTGCAGCGGCGTGTCGAGGGGGATGAGGCGCCCGTTCACCTTGGCGCCGATGCAGCGGTGTCCCACCTCGGTGTGGATGGAGTAGGCGAAGTCGATCGGCGTCGACCCGGCCGCCAGGGCGATGACCTTTCCTTTGGGGGTGAAGACGTAGACCTCGTCCTGTTCGAGGTCGAGCTTCAGCGTCTCGAGGAACTCGAGGGGGTCGATGGTCTCCTGCTGCCAGTCCACGATGCGCTGGAGCCACGCCATCTCGGCGGTGGTGGCGGCGGCCCCGTCCTTGGACTGCTCCTTGTACCCCCAGTGCGCGGCGATGCCGTACTCGGCCCGCCGGTGCATCTCGTTGGTCCGGATCTGGACCTCGATGGGCTTGCCCTCGAGCCCGATCACGGTGGTGTGCAGCGACTGGTAGAGGTTGAATTTCGGGCTGTTGATGTAGTCCTTGAAGCGACCCTGCACCGGGCTCCAGATGGCGTGGATCGACCCCAGCGCGGCCCAACAGTCCTTTTCGGACTCGACGATGACGCGCAGGCCCACGAGGTCGTGGATCTCGGCGAACTCCTTGCCGCGCACCACCATCTTCTCGTAGATGCTCCACAGGTGCTTGGGGCGACCGGTCACGTCCGCCTTCACGCCCGACGCGCCCAGCCGCTCGCGCACCGCCACCAGGACGCGGGCCAGGTACTCGTCGCGCTCGGGGGCGCGCGTGGCGACCATCTGCTCGATCTCGGCGTAGCGCTTGGGGTGCAATGTGGCGAAGGCCAGGTCCTCGAGCTGCCACTTGAGCTCCTGGATCCCGAGACGGTGCGCCAACGGCGCGTAGATGTCGAGGGTCTCCTGCGCGGTGCGCCGCTGTTTCCACTCCGGCATCACCGCCACGGTCCGCATGTTGTGGAGCCGGTCGGCGAGCTTGATGACGAGCACCCGCCAGTCCGTCGCCATGGCCACGAGCATCTTGCGCACCGTGGCGGCCTGCTGGGCCTCTTTGGAGTCGAATTGCAGGCGGTCGAGCTTGGTCACCCCGTCGACGATGGCGCCCACCTCGGGACCGAACTCCTCGGTGACGAGCTCGAGGGTGAGCCCGGTGTCCTCCACGGCGTCGTGCAACAGGGCCGAGGCCACGGAGCGGGCATCGAGGCCCAGCTCGGCCACGATGGTGGCGACCGCGACGGGGTGGGTGATGTAGGGCTCTCCGGTCTGGCGGAGCTGACCCTCGTGCGACTGCTCGGCGACCTTGCCGGCCCGGACGATCAGCTTGCGATCGGGGGCGCTGGACCGGGGCCGGCGGGCGTCGTAGGCCGCCAACACTCCCCCCACCAGGTCGTCGAGCATCGCCGGCCGGCGGAACGGAGCAGCCAGACGCTCGACGGTGACCACCTACTCACCGTACCTGGCGGACCGACCCACAGGGCACCCAACGGCGCCCCCGGTGGCGCTCCGACGGGCTTCTAGCGGCGCTTGCCACCCTTCTTCGCACCCTTGCCCTTGCGGGGTCGCGGCGGCGGGCGGCGCGGTCCCGAGGCCGAGGCGGCCGGCAGCGGCGCCCGGCTCCGTTGGAGCGACTCGAGCCACTCTTGGCCTTCGCCGCGGGCCGCGTGGCGACCTCGTCGTCGGCCTCGTCGTAGTCGCTCGTCGTCGTCGGCGGGCGCGGCGGCCGACGCGTGGCCGCCCCGGGCCGCAGGACCCCGGACTGGCGCCGGGCGACAGGGCGTCCGGCACTGCCCGACCCCGCCTCGGGTCCCCCCGGGCGACGACGCCTGGACCAGCACGGCGGCCTGCCGCGGCGTGAGCAGCCCCGCCCCCTCGGACCGGTTCTCGAGTTTGCGCCGGATGTTGATGTAGCGCGCCTCGCGCTCTTTGAAGGCCGAGCAGCACCGGGGAGGCGATGAAGATCGAGGAGTACGCCCCCGAGGTGAGCCCGATGACCAGGGCCAGCCCGAAGTACTGCAGCGTGGTCGCCCCGAGGAGCTGGGCCCCGATGACGAGCACGGCCAGCACGGGCAGGATGGCCACGAGCGAGGTGTTGATGGAGCGGGCCAGGGTCTGGTTCATCGACAGGTTGACGATGTCCTCGTAGGTCATCCGGCCCGCGCCGAACTGGCCCCGGCTGTTCTCCTTGACGCGGTCGAACACGACCACGGTGTCATAGAGCGAATACCCCAGGATGGTGAGCAAGGCGATCACCGTGTCGGGGGTGACCTGGAAGCCCGCCAACGAATAGACCCCGGCCGTGATGAGCAAGTCGTGGATCACGGCGATCAGCGCCGCCATGGCCATCTTCCACTCGAAGCGGAACGAGATGTAGATCACGACCACGATGAAGAAGACGAACACCGCGATGATGGCCTTCTCGGAGATCTGGCTCCCCCACGTGGGCCCGACGTCGGTGAGCGACACCTGGTGGGCGAGATGTGACTGACCCGGGCCAGGGCGTTGGTGACCGCCGTCTTGTTGGTCGCCTGCAGGGCGGCCGACTCCTTGGTCAGGTCGGCCTGGACCTGGACGGTGGCGGAGGAGCCGTGGCCGAGGATCTGGATGGTGGCCCCCGACACCCCGGCGTTGTCGACGGCGGTCTGCACGTCGCTGAAGGTGGCGCCGTGGGCCGGGACCTCCCACGAGGTCCCCCCCTTGAAGTCGATGCCCCAGTTGAAGCCCCGGACCCCGAACGACACCAGGCCGAGCACGATGATGAGCCCCGACGCCGCGAACCACCACCGGCGCCGGCCCACGAAGTCGAATTTCGTCTCGCCCCGGTAGACACGGACAAAGGCGTTGGGGCGGCTGCCCTCGGCGTGTTCCTCGAGGGCCACGTGGTCGTGGTCATGGCTGGGTCTCACTTCCGAGGGCCAGGCCCCGAGCCACCCCGATGACGCGGGCCTCGGTGATGCGGGTGCTGCGCCCGAGGAGGATGACGAGAGGCCGGGTGAAGAAGAACGTCGTGAACACGTCGAGCAACGTCGACAGACCGAGGAAGAAGGCGAAGCCACGGACCGTGCCCACGGCCAGGATGTAGAGGACCACGGCGGCGGCCAGCGACACCAGGTCGGCGGCCAGGACGGTCCGGAACGCCCCCCGGAAGCTCCGGTCCACGCTGGTGCGCACCGACCTCCCCGAGCGCGCTTCGTCCTTGAGTCGTTCGAAGTAGACGATGTAGGAGTCGACCGTGATCCCCACCGACACGATGACACCGGTGACGCCGGATAAGTCCAGGGTCAGGTTCAACGACGAGTGCCCGAGGGCGGAGACGATGGCCCACAGCAACGCCGCGGTGGTCAGCAACCCGGTCACCACCACGATCGCCGAGGACCCGGTAGTAGAGGATCGTGTAGATGAGCACCAGGAGCAGCCCGCCGATGCCGGCCAGGAGCCCGGCCTTCAACGACGACTTGCCCAGCGTCGGGGACACGGTCTCCTGGGTGAGGACGCTCAGCTTCACCGGCAGCGAGCCGTAGTTCAGCTGCAGGGCGAGGGTCTTGGCCGTCGCCTGGGTGAAGTTCCCGCTGATCTGCCCCTTGCCCTGGAACGACGAGAACGAGGCCGAGTTGGGTTGGATGAGCGGCGCCGACTCCACGAAGCCGTCGAGGTCGATGGCCACGTACTGGTGGAAGTTCTCCTGGGCCACGGTGTCCCACGGGGTGACCTGCTTGAGGTTGTAGCTCACCACCCACTGGCTGTTCTGGGTGTCGAACTGGCCCACGGCCGAGGCGATGGCCGTGCCCTTGAGTTGCGACGGGCCCAGGACGAAGCGCGCGTACTGCTGGGCCCCGGCCTGGGGGTCGGACGGGAGCAGCACGGTCTGGGTGGGGTCGTCGTTCTTGGTGTTCGGGTAGGGCGCGAAGACGGGGTTGGGGGGGATGTTGTTCCCCGGCAGCCCTGTGGTGGTGTTCACGTTCAAACTCGCCGCGGTGGTGGCGTACTGGCCACACGAGGGCAGCGGGCCCGTCGGGCGCGGCCTTACCCTTGGCCGGCTTCGTGAAGGCGGGGGCCCCGCACAGGACGGGACGGAAGTAGAGCTGGGCGGTGGTACCGATCAGCCTGATGAGCGCCTGAGGGTTCTTCACCCCGGGGAACTGCACCACCACGTTGCCGCCCTGGGAGTCCACGGTGGCTCCCGACACCCCGGCGCCGTCGATCCGGTTCCGGATGACGTTGACGGTGGTGTCCATCTCCGCGCTCGAGATGCTGTGCGCCGGCTTGTAGACGACCTCAGAGCCCCCGGCCAGGTCCAGGCCCAGCTTGGGTGCCCACCCCGCCCCGAGCGTGGCCGCGAACACGATGATCGTGATGGCCACGGTGGCCACCAGGCTGATGACGAGCGACCGCTTCATGTCTTCTTTTTATCGTCGGTGCCGCCGGGGTGGGCCGCGCCACCGTCCTCGGCCTCGGTATCCGCCTCGGTCTCCGCCGGTCCGTCACCGGCGTCGGTGTCGGACGCCGTGGCCCCGTCGTGGGCTTCCCCGTCGTGCTCGGCTTCGCCGTGGGCGTCGGCGGCCTCGTCGTGAGTGTCCTCGTCGGGCCCGGCCTCGCCGTGGGTGTCCCCGTCGTGCTCGTCGTGGGTGTCCTCGTCGTCGTGGTCGTGCTCGTAGTCCTGGTACGCGCCGTGCGCCTCGTCTTCGTCGTGCTCGTCCCAACTCTGGGTGTCTGCGGTCACTTCAGGGATGCGCCGGGCAATGGTCGAACGCAACACCGTGATGCGGGTTCCGGGAGCGGTCTCGAGGGTGACACGGTCGGACTCGACGTCGAGGACGGTCCCGAAGATGCCGGCCCCGGTGAGGACCTCGTCACCGGCCGACAGCTCCATGAGCGTGTCGCGCTCGGCGGCGCGCTGCCTGCGACCGGGGACGGATGAAGAACATGTAGCCGACGCCGAAGATGACCACCAAGAACAACAGCGAGAACGCAGAGCTGCCATTTTTCGGGGTGGCCTTCGAGCCCGACGATGCGGCCAGGACGACCAGGGCGGCGTGGAGGCTGAGACTGAAGAGTGGAATGGCGGGCTCCGGCGTAGAGAACGGCCGATGTTACTCCAGGGGTCCCCGGCGACCCGGGCGGACCGCAGCCGGCCTCACCACAACGTCGGGGCCACTCCCTGCAGCTCGGCACTGGGATCGACCTCGCCGAGGTGGGCGAAGGCCCGCGGCGTCGCCATCCGCCCCCGGGGCGTGCGCTGGAGGAGCCCTTGTTGGAGGAGGTAGGGCTCGTAGGCGTCCTCGACGGTGTCGGGCTCCTCCCCCACGCAATGGGCGAGGGTCACGAGCCCCACGGGACGGCCGTCGAAGCGACGGCACAGTGCGTCGAGGATGGCCCGGTCCACCTTGTCGAGCCCGAGCTCGTCAACGCCGAAGAGCTCGAGGCCCTCGAGGGCGAGCGAGGCGGTGATCGCCCCCTGGGCCCGCACCTCCACGAAGTCGCGCACCCGGCGCAGGAGCCGATTGGCGATGCGCGGGGTGCCCCGGGCCCGCGACGCGATGTGGCGCGCCCCTTCGAGCTCGACCTCGACACCGAGTATCCCCGCCGAGCGCACCACGATGCCCTGGAGGTCCTCGGCCGCATAGAGGTCCAACCGCCCCACGAATCCGAAGCGGTCGCGCAGCGGGCTCGTGAGCAACCCCGTGCGCGTGGTGGCGCCCACGAGGGTGAAGCGGGGTAGATCCAGCCGGATCGAGCGGGCCGTCGGCCCCTTGCCGATGAGGATGTCGAGTTGGAAGTCCTCCATGGCCGGATACAGGACCTCTTCGACGGGACGGGGCAGACGGTGGATCTCGTCGATGAACAGGACGTCGCCGTGCTGCAGATCGGTGAGCAGGGCGGCCAGGTCACCGGCGCGCACCAGGGCGGGCCCCGACGTGATGCGCAGCCCCACTCCCATCTCCGCCGCCACGATTCCCGCCAGCGACGTCTTGCCGAGGCCGGGGGGCCCCGCGAACAACAGATGGTCGACGGGCTGCTCGCGTCGGCGCGCCGCCTCGAGGACGATCTCGAGGTGTTCGGTCAGCTGGGGTTGTCCGTGGAACTCCGCGAGGTGCCGGGGCCGGAGCCGGGCCTCGTCGGCGAGTTCGGACGGGTCGGGCAGCGGGTTGACCGGTCGCGCCAGCGCGTCGTCTGTCCCTGTCGGCCCCGTCGCAACGGGCGCGCCGGGTCTGCCCGGAGCGCTCGGCCCGTCGGGCAGCTCCGAGGTTCCTGCCAACACCTCACGTCGACCGTTCATCGTGCCCCCGCCAATTCCCGCAATGCCTGCCGGAGCATCTCCTCGACGGTGCCGTCGTCCTGGCCGCCGTCGAGCGCCCGGCGGATCTCTTCGGGCCCGTACCCGAGCTCGGCCAGCGCGGCTCGCACCTCGCCGCGCGCCTCGGAGGGAGACCCCTGGCCCCCCGGGACGCCGTCCCCGGCGAAGGCGGGGAGCTCGAGGCGCGACCGCAGGTCGAGGACGAGGCGCGCCGCGGTCTTGCGGCCGACGCCGGGCACCGTGCACAACGCGGCGAGGTCCTCGTCCAGCACGGCCCGGATGAGGTCGGGCGGACGCAGGGCGCCGAGCACGGCCAGGGCCAGGGCGGGGCCGACGCCGTGGGCACCGAGCAAGGCCTCGAAGCAGCGCCGCTCCTCGGTGGTGGCGAATCCGTACAGGACGATGGCGTCCTCACGCACGTGGGTGTGCACGTGCAGCTCGACGGGCGTGCCGCGATCGCCCACCGCGGCCAGGAGCGTGGGCGACACCGTCAGTCGGTAGCCGACACCGCCCACGTCGACGATGAGCTCACCTTCGGGGCTGCGCGCGACGAGGTCGCCGCGCAGCCAGCCGATCACGGCCGCCTCCCGGATCCCGCCGCCTCGATGGCCCGCCGCAGCGGTTGCGCGGTGAGATGGCAAACCGCCAACGCCAGCGCGTCGGCCACGTCGGGAGGCTTGGGCGGCTCGGCCAGCCCCAACAGCGCGGCGACCATCCGCTGCACCTGGTCCTTGGTGGCGCTTCCGTAACCGACCACCGCTTGCTTCACCTCGTTGGCGCTGTACTGCGCCACCTCGCATCCGGCCTCGGCCGCCACGAGCAGGGCCACGCCCCCGGCCTGGCCCGTGGCCATGGCGGTGCGCACGTTGGTCTGGAAGAAGACGCGCTCGACGACGACGGCGTCGGGCCGCGTCTCGGTCACGAGGGCCGCGAAGCTCGGTGAACAGCACTCGGAGGCGTTCCTGCAGCGGGAGCTCGGGCTCGGTGGTCACGACCCCGCCGGCCATGGCGGTCAGGTCGCTGCCGTACTGCCGCACCACCCCGTACCCGCAGCGGGACAGCCCGGGGTCAATACCCAGGACGAACACGCGTTCGACTTTAGCCAGGGGGGTTCCGACGGGGGTGGATGTGGCCTCAGTCCGCGGCGGCGGCCGCCAGGACGTCGTCGGGGGTGTCGAAATTGGACCACACGTTCTGCACGTCGTCGTCGTCGTCGAGGGCCTCGAGGAGCCGCAGGACCCGGCGGACCTGACCCTCCTCGGTCACCGGCACCGTGGTCGAGGGCACCATGGCCATCTCGGCCGACTCCGGCCTCCATCCCCGCCGACGCCAACGCGTCGCGCACGGCGTTGAGGTCCTGCGGCGCGCAGGTGACGACCCACTGGTCGCCTTCGGCGGCCAGGTCCTCGGCGCCGGCCTCGACGGCCACCTCCATGATCTTGTCCTCGTCGAACGAGGCGGGGAGCACGATCACGCCCTTGCGGGCGAACTGCCATCCCACCGCACCGGGCTCGGCCATCGAGCCCCCGTTGCGGGTGAAGACGTTGCGGATCTCGGCCCCGGTCCGGTTGCGGTTGTCGGTGAGGCAGTCGACGATGATCGCCACACCGCTCGGTGCGTAGCCCTCGTAGGAGACCTCTTCGTAGTGCACGCCCTCGAGCTCACCGGTCCCCCGCTTGATGGCGCGCTCGATCTTGTCCATGGGAAGCGACGCGGCGCGCGCCTTCTCGAACATGGTGCGCAAGGTGGCGTTGGTGGTGACGTCCCCGCCGCCCTTCGCGCGCCGCGACCTCGAGCTGCCGGATCAGCTTGGCGAACACCTTGGCCCGGACCTTGTCGACAGCCGCCTTGCGGTGCTTGGTCGTCGCCCACTTCGAGTGCCCTGACATCTCCTACCGTCCTTCTTCGTTTCTGGCTACTTCGGTTCTGGGTGATTCGGTTCTGGGTGATTCGGCTCTCTTGGCCCCGTCGTCGGCGATCATCGACACGAACAGCTCGTGCAGGCGACGGTCAGGGGTGAGCTCGGGGTGAAATGCAGCCACGAGCACGGGCCCCTGGCGACACAGCACCGGGACGACCGCCGATCGACGCCGGTCAGGGCGCCACCGAGCGCGCCCGGGGCCTCGGCTCCCTGCGCCAAGGTGGCGAGGACCTCGACGGCGGGACCGCTCGTCTCGACCAGCGGGGCGCGGATGAACACGGCGCGCAACGGCGCACCGGCCAGGCCGCGGACCTCGAGATCGCACTCGAATGACTCGAGCTGACGGCCGAAGCCGTTGCGGCGCACGGTGATGTCGATGGCACCGAAGCAGCGTTGGTCGGCGCGCCCGTCGACGGCGTGGGTGGAGAGCAGGATCATGCCCGCGCACGTCCCGAGGGCGGGAAGCCCCGCGGCGAGCTCCTTGGCGAGGGGCTCGGCCAGACCCGAGGACTCCAGCAGCATCGACATCGTGGTCGACTCGCCCCCGGGGAGGATGATGCCGTCGAGCCCGGTGAGATCCTCGGGCCGGCGCACCCGTCGGGGCGCGACCCCGATCTCGCTCAGGGCGGCGCGGTGCTCAGCGACGTCGCCCTGCAGGGCGAGGATGCCGATCTCCACCTGGAGGCACCTCGGCGGCGCGACGCGGACATCAGCGCTACCAGCCGCGGTCGGCCAGGCGCGTGTTCGAGCCCGGCCACCTCGAGGCCCGGCATCGACGCACCCAGGCCGCGACTCACCTTGGCCACGATCTGGGGGTCGTCGAAATGCGTGGTGGCCTCCACGATGGCGCGGGCCCGGCGGGCCGGGTCCTCGCTCTTGAAGATCCCCGAGCCCACGAAGACCGCCTGCGCCCCGAGCTGCATCACGAGGGCGGAGTCGGCCGGCGTGGCGATGCCCCCGGCACAGAACAACGGCACGGGGAGCCGGCCCGGTGTCGGCCACCTCGTTGACGAGGTCGATGGGCGCGCTCAGCTGCTTGGCCCAGGCGTAGCGCTCCGCCGAGTCGGCCTGGGTGAGCTTGCCGATGTCGCCCAGGATCGACCGTAGGTGGCGCACGGCCTCGACGATGTTGCCGGTGCCGGCCTCACCCTTGGACCGGATGAGCGCGGCGCCCTCGGAGATCCGACGCAGTGCTTCGCCCAGGTTGGTGGCACCACACACGAAGGGGACCCGGAAGGCGCGCTTGTCGATGTGATGGGCCTCGTCGGCGGGCGTCAACACCTCGCTCTCGTCGATGTAGTCGACGTCGAGGGCTTCGAGGATCTGCGCCTCGGCGAAGTGGCCGATGCGCGCCTTGGCCATGACCGGGATCGTCACGGCCCGCTGGATGGCCTCGATCAGGGCGGGGTCGCTCATGCGGGCCACTCCGCCCTGGGCCCGGATGTCGGACGGCACGCGCTCGAGCGCCATCACCGACACCGCTCCGGCATCCTCGGCGATCCGGGCGTGCTCGGCGGTGACCACGTCCATGATCACGCCGCCGCGCAACATGTCGGCCAGCCCGCGCTTCACGGTGAATGTTCCTGTGTGTCGGGTCCCGGCCGGGCTCTCCGAAGTTGATCGGTCCGACTTCGGGGCCGTCGGGGACGGTGCGGTGGGCGCGTCCTCCATGACTCCGAGTCTACTCCCGGGCGTCGACCGCCCCGCCGGGCCTAGGGAACCGGGCTCGTCCTCACCACTCGGCCAGCGTGGACACCCGCACGGCCGGCGCGTCGAGCTCGTCGACGACATCCCAGCGCATGACGTCGCCGCCGGGAGTTTCGGGGAGGGCCACGGTCCACAACCAACGCGTGGTGCGCGACACCCCGCGTCGGGTGAGCGCCGAGGGCACCCGGGGCGGAGGGCCGTCCGCCATGAGGACGAGCGCCTCACGCAGTCCGGGTGGGAAACGGGTCACCGCCACCGCCAGGCGGTCGGTCCGGAACTCGCGACCTCGACCGGCGAGGGAGTGGACCAACCCCGACACCGGGAAGAAGCTCGCCACGGGGAGCAGCATGGCCGCGGCCATCGTGGCCGGCGCGATGTCGGCCCGCTTGACGTGCACCAGCTCGTGGGCGAGCACGCCCTCGAGACACACCGGATCGAGTGACTCCAACAACCCCGAGGTCACGACGAGCACCGCGGCGCCGCTCTTGCGACCCAGTGACAACGCCTGGCGGGCCCACTCGTCGATGACGAAGATCTCGGGCGGTTCGACCCCCATGGTGGCGCACAGCCCGTCGACGAGGTTCTCGGCCCGAGCCAACTCGTCTTCGCCACCGGGACGGGCCCCCAGGGCGCGCAACACGAAGCGCGTGGCACCACGCCACAACACCAACCACAGCGAGAGCCCGACGGCCGCCCCCGCCACCAATCCGACGATGGCGAGGTCGAGGGCGACACCCACCACCGCCACGACGACGAACACCACGATCCCGGGTGTGGCGGCGATCAGCAGCGCCCGGCGGCGGTTGTGATGGAACTCTCCGGTGTCTCCTCTCGTTCCCGGTGGAACGGGAACCACCACCGCTTCGGTCTCGATGGGCGCGACCGCGGCCTGCCGGGCCCGGTCGCGACCTGCTCCGCTCCCCGACGGTCGGCCCCCGGCGCGGTTCCCCCCGCCGTTGTGTGACCCGGAGCGGCCTCCGCCCCCGCCGCTGCCGCCGCGACCCTGTTGGCCGCCGCTGCCGCCGCGACCCTGTTGGCCGCCGCCCGGACCTCTCCCCGAGCCTCCGCCCGAGCCGCCGCGTCGGCGACCGCCACCGCCGGGACCACCGCTCCCCCCGTACCACGGCTGCCCGACCCCGGGCGACCGCCTCCGGCGTTGGCACCCGACCCCGGCCGGCCTCCGCCCGGGTTTCGACCCGCTCCCGAGCCTGCGCCGGCGTCGCCAGCAGATCCGGACCCGCCGCCAGACCTCGACCCGTTGCCCGAGCCCCCGGACGAGGGCCGACGCGGCCTCGAGCGGCGCCGGCCCCCCGAGGATCCGGACGAGGGAGGGGTGTCGGCCATAGGCCTCGAAGTGTACGGCCCGGGGGACGGCCCCCGAGGCTCCCGGTCAGCGCGCCAGCCGGCTCTCGGACAGCACCCGCTCGTAGACGGCGACGTAGCGCTGCGCCACCTCGGGCATCGACCACTGCGAGGCGTGGCGGAAGGCGGCGTCGAGCGCGCCCGGGGCGCACAACCCCGTGCCCCGGGCGGCGTCGCCCGCCACCGTCTCGAAGAGCCGAGGCCAGTGCGCCCACGTCGCCGGGGGGCACGAGCACGCCGTGGCCCTGCCACCACAGCCGCGTAGCCGGGCAAGTCGCTCGCCACCACGGCGGCACGCGCCGCCATCGCCTCGAGCAGCACCACGCCGAAGGACTCGCCTCGGAGCGCGGGTGCACACAGCGCGTGGGCGCCGGCCAGCCGCGACGCCAGCTCGACGTCGTCGATCCGACCCAACCACACGATCCGCTCGCTGGGTGGATGCCGGCGGCGCAGCCACTCGGTGTCGGGGCCCTCACCCGCCACCCACACGGTCAGCGGCGACGGCGTGCTCGAGCCGATCGGCCGCCTCGAGCAGGACACCGAGCCCCTTGCGCTCTTCGTGGCGCCCCACGAACAGCACGGTGGGCCCCGCGTCGGCCGACGCGGTGGCCGAGGCGAAACGCTCGAGGTCGATGCCGTTGCCGATGATCTCGTAGGTCCCACCCAGCGCGTCGCTGGGCCGTGGCGCGCGCCTCGGCGACACCGCACAGCGCGCCGCCAGACGCCGGCGCCATGGCGCGCGCCACGGGACCGAGCAGCGGTAGGCGACGGACTGTCCCGGCCCGGTGGAACGTCCCCACCTTGGGCAGCCCACACGCCACCAGACAGGCGTAGCCGGGGCCCGGGGCCAACGGCTCGTGCAGGTGCAAGACGTCGAACCCGCCGTCGCGCACGGCGCGCACGGCTCGCACGCGCGGCGCCCGGCCCGAGTGCGACGGGAGCGACCGACCCGTTGGCCGGCAGCGCCACCGAGCGCCCCAGCCTGACCAAGCCGGCGGCCCCCAGACCGTGCACGTCGGCGGTCGTCGTCGACGGGAGCGAGCACGACGGCGTCGTGCCCGGCGCCACCGAGGGCGGCGGCCAGACCCGACGACCTGGCCCTGGACACCGCCGGGCCGGCTCAGGCTGTAGGGACACAGCAGCGCCACGCGCACCGGTGCCGCTCGCTTCAGTCCGAGGAGCCCGGGGCGGCGTCACTCGGCCAGTTGGGCTGGAAGAGATGCCACTGCTCGGGGGCGCGGCGGATGAGGCGCTCGAGGTCATCGGCGATCAGCTGGGTGACCCGGGCCACGTCCTGGCGCAGCCCGCCCGGTGCGCTCGGCGTCCACCGGGGGCATGATCACGGCGGTGTGGTCGAGCCCGGGCCCGCTGTAGACGGCGGTGGGGAGGAGCACCGCCCCGGTGCGCAGGGCCAGCATGGCGGGACCGGCCGGCATGGTGGTGCGCTCGCCGAAGAACTCGACCTCGATGCCGTTGCCGACGATGTCGCGGTCACACAGCAGGCCGACGAGCTTCCCGGCCCGCAAGGTGCGCAACAGGACGCGGCTGGCGTCGGCGCCGAGGGGCACGATGGTGAGGCCCATCGCCTCGCGCTGGGCCACGAACCAGTCGTACATGGCGGGCGGCTTGAGGGGCTCGGCCACGCTCGTCATGGGGTAGCCCTGCAGCGCGAGCCAGGCGCCGCCCCATTCCCAGCTGCCGATGTGGGGGAGGGCCATGATCACGCCGTTGCCCGCCTCCATGCCCGGCGACGAGGTGCTCCCACCCGCTCTCGACGACGAACCGATCCGCGACGACGTCGGGGCCGACGGCGGGCAGCCGAGCCCCCTCGAACCAGTAGCGGCGCGTAGTTCAGAAAGGCCCGCCGCGTGGTCGACCGCAGCTCGGCGTCGCTCAGGTCGGGCCCGAGGACCCGGCGCAGATGCCGCCCGTACATCGCCCCGGCCTTGCGGCTGGACGTCGACAACACCGATGCCGACCACCGACGCGGCCGCGGCGGCAACGATCTCGGGCAGCTTCTGCATGGCCGTCCCGAGCGACCGGTACAGGTAGATAGGCCACCCAGGCGCCGACGCCGCCGTCATCGTCGTCGGTGACGGCGTCAGTGACGGCGTCACCGACGGAGTCGGAGTCGGAGTCGGAGTTGGTCTCGGGGACTTCGGACGCGTCGGCCACGTCTGGGACCGCGTCGGCAGATCAGGTCGGGGCGGCGTCGGGCTCAGAAGCCGCGCGACGCAGGCCGGCGGCCGCTGCGCGTCACGGGCCGGGCCTCGCGACGGGCACGCCAGATACGACCCGATCGACTCGAAGGCACGCCGGCACGCGGGCCCGCCACCGACCCGAGGGCTGGGCGGCGCGGCGTGGCACGGCGGCATGCGCTCCCAGGGCGTCGCGATGGGCTCGGGCCTCCCGCCAGGTCCGCCAGCGCGAGTCCACCCGTCCCTCGCGCCAACGGGCCAGTGCCCGGCGAGTGACGTCCATGTCGGCTTCGGCGCAGCACGGCCCGGTTCGACACCAACGGAGGCGGCCCTTCGGCCTCCTTCCAGACGTTCACGAAGCGCCCGATGGCCGTGGCGCACAGGAGCCCGAAGAACACCCACAAGGCGGGCACGAAGCGCTGCGGCGGAAACGGCGCCGGCGATGAAGCACAGGCCCAGCAAGATGAACCGCTCGGCCCGCTCCATGAGCCCGCCCTTGGCCGACAGGCCGAGCAGCTCGGCCTTGGCCCGCTGATAGGAGATGAGCGAGGTCACCGCCAGGATGGCGAAGGGGAGCAGGACCATCTCGCCGTGATGGTGCGCCGGCGAGGTACCAGGCCACGCCGCCGAAGAGAAAGGCGTCGGAGATGCGGTCGGCCACCGAGTCGAAGAAGGCGCCCCGCACCGAGGCCGCGCCCCGAGGCCTTGGCCACCGGCCCGTCGAAGAGGTCGGGCAGGCCGGTGGGGAAGAGGAGGAAGATCCCGGCGACGAGGTGGCCCGATCCCACGGCGAAGGCGGTGACCACGGACATGACCAGACCGAAGATGGTGAGGACGTCGGCGGTGATCCCCGCACGCACCAGGGCCGAGCCGACGGGCTTGGTCGTGCGGTCCACCGCGTGGCGCCAACGACCATCGAACATGCGTGAGTTTCCTCCGGGGGGCTGCCACCCTCCATCGTACCATCGGCCCATCTCGGGGCCTCGACCGGCATCCAGGGCCTGTCCCTTCGCCGGGACCCCGGGCGGTCCGAGTCCGCCCGAGGACGAGTCGCCCAGGCTCAGCGAGCCGTCACCGATAGGCTCGCACCCACAGCGGTCGCACGCGGTCGCACGCCGGATGGATCTCGAGGGAGGGAGGTGCGCGGGGTGCCGAGTTACCCGCCGTCCCGTATCCGCAACGTCGCCCTGGTCGGACACAACGGCTCGGGCAAGACCACGTCTGGCCGAGTCTCTGCTCTTCGCCACCGGCGCCGTCACCCGACAGGGAAAGGTCGACGACGGGTCCACCGTGTGCGACTTCGAGCCCGAAGAGATCAAGCGCCACATGTCGCTGTCGCTCGCCATGGCCCCGTGCGTGCTCGGCGACATCAAGCTCAACATCATCGACACCCCGGGCTATGCCGACTTCTTCGGCGAGGTGCGCGCCGCACTGTCGGTCGTCGACCTGGCCGTCGATCGTCGTGAGCGCGGTGGAGGGGATCGAGGCGCAGACCGAGGCGGCCTGGAACCTCGCCGCCGAGCTGGGCCTGCCGCGACTGGTGTTCATCAACAAGCTCGACCGCGAGCGCGCCAGCTTCGACCGCACCCTGAGCGCGCTCCAGGAGCGCTTCGGCGCCGGCATCGCCCCGCTCGAGCTGCCCGTGGGCGAGGAGGCGGGCTTCCGCGGCATCGCCGATCTCCTCACCGACACGGCCATCATCTACGACGGCGGCAAGCCCCGTCCGGGCCCATCCCCGACGACCTCGCCGCGGTCGAGCACGAGGTGCGCGAGCAACTGGTCGAGGGCATCGTGGTGGGCGACGACGCCCTCATGGAGCGCTACCTCGAAGGCGAGGCGCTGTCGGGCGCCGAGCTCGAGGCCACCCTGGCCAACGGCGTCGCCCAGGGACTCGTGTTCCCGGTGGTGTGCGGCTCGGCGGTGACCGGTGTCGGCATCGACCGCCTGGCCACCCTGCTGGCCGAGATCGCCCCCAGCCCCGACTCGCGCCCCCCGGTCGAGGTCCGCGCCGGCGACTCGATCACCGAGGTGGCGTGCGACCCGCGCGGGCCAGCCCCTGGCCCAGGTGTTCAAGACCATCTCCGACCCCTACGTCGGCAAGATCTCGCTCCTGCGCGTGCTGTCGGGGACGATCCGCCCCGACACCGTCCTCACCGATCCCCGCACCCACGCCGATCAACGGCTCCACGTCCTGCAGCTGCTGCGGGGCAAAGAGGCCCAGCCCGTCGACGAGGCCCAGGCCGGCGACATCGTGGCCGTGCCCAAGCTGTCCGACACCGCCACCGGCGACACCCTCGCCCCCAAGGGCACGCCCGTGGTCGTGCCCGTCGCGCCGACCCGAGCCGGTGGTGCTGTCGGTCGCCATCCGACCCAAGTCCAAGGGCGACGAGGACAAGCTCATGACCGGGCTGCACCGTCTGCAGGAGGAGGACCGCGCCCTCGTCGTCGAACGCGTCGACGAGACGCACCAGACCATCTTGCGCGGGACGGGCGAGACGCACCTGGCCGTGGCGGCCGAGCGCCTGGCCCGCAAGTTCGGCGTGGAGGTGGCGACCGAGGACGTGCTGGTGCCGTTCCGCGAGACGATCTCGCCAGCAGGCCGAGGCCGAAGGCAAGTACAAGAAGCAGACCGGCGGGCACGGCCAGTACGGCGTGGCGTCGATCCGCATCGAGCCCCTCGAGCGCGGCGAGGGATTCCACTTCGTCGACCAGGTCGTCGGCGGGGCCATCCCCAAGCAGTACATCCCGGCCGTGGAGAAGGGCGTCCTCGAGGCCATGAGCCAGGGTGGGGTGCACGGCTACCCCGTCGTCGACGTCCAGGTGTCGTGCTACGACGGCAAGTACCACTCCGTCGACTCGTCGGAGATGAGCTTCAAGATGGCGGGCGCGCTGGCCTTCCGAGAGGCCATGGCCAAGGCCGGCCCGGTGCTGCTCGAGCCCGTGTCGCGGCTCGAGGTCACGGTGCCGGCCACGATGCAGGGCGACGTCCTCGGCGACCTCAACTCCCGCCGGGGCCGCGTCCAGGGCACCGACTCGCGTCGACGGTGGCCTGCAGAAGATCACCGCCCTGGTGCCCACCGCCGAGATCCAGCGCTACGCCGTCGACCTGCGCTCGCTCACCGGCGGACGGGGCCGGTTCCAGGCCGAGCACGACCACTACGACGCCATGCCGTCGAACCTCGTGGAGCGCATGACCAAGGCCAAGACCAACGGGAGCTGAGCACCGCCGACCGTCAGGCTCCGGATCAGCCGGCCACCGGCGCGGCCCGTGCGAGGCCGGTCTCGAAGCATCCCAGCCCGCCAGAGGACTCGGGCATGACCCGCACCCCGGCCACCGCCGTCATGAAGTTGGTGTCCCCCGACCACCGCGGCAGCACGTGCATGTGCAGATGCGACGGGATGCCCGCCCCGGCGGCCCGCCCCAGGTTGGCGCCCATGTTGATGCCGTCGGGGTCATAGGCGGTGCCGATGGCCGACGACCGCCTGCGTGGTGCCCGACCCACAGATCGTCGGACTCCTCGGTGGTGAGCTCGTCGAGCTCGCCCACGTGGCGCACCGGCATCACCAGGAGATGGCCGCTCGCGTAGGGATAGGCGTTGAGCACGGCGAAGCTGAGCTCGCTGCGCCACACCACCAGGTTGTCGACACTGGGCGGCCCCGACGCGGCGATGCGGCAGAAGACACACGCCGCGTCGGCTCCGCGTCGCTCGGCGTCGGTGGTGGACACGACGTAGTCGTCGCGCCATCCGGCCCACAGCTGCTCGAGGCCGGTCTCACTCATGCCGGTCCGCCTCCGACTCCGGTGAGCCCTTGGCCGTCGATCTCGGTCGTGACAGCGCGGCGAGGAAGTCGTCGAGCGCCACGTCGCGCACGGGCGCGCTCCGACGACCGGGCGTTGACCCCGACGGTGCCGGCCGCCACGTCGTCGTCGCCCACCACGAGGATGTAGGGCACCTTCTCGAGCTTCCAGCGGCGGATGCGGGCCTTGAGCGGCTCGTCGGCGACGGCGACCTCGACGCGCACCCCGGCCGTGCGCAGCGTGGCGGCCACGGCACGGGCGTAGTCGTCGTGGTCGTCGCGCACGGGGAGGACGACGACCTGGACGGGCATGAGCCACGTGGGCAGCGCCCCCGCGTAGTGCTCGAGGAGGATGGCGAAGAACCGCTCCACCGACCCGAACAGGGCGCGGTGGATCATGACGGGCCGGTGCCGGGCGTTGTCGGCGCCCACGTACTCGAGGCCGAAGCGCTGGGGCAGTCTGGAAGTCGAGCTGGATGGTCGACACCTGCCAGTGCCGGCCGATGGCGTCGCGGGCCTGCACCGAGATCTTGGGGCCGTAGAAGGCGCCGCCGCCCTCGTCCATGACGAGCTCGAGCCCGCGTCCCGTCGGCCACCGCGCGCAGCGCCTCGGTGGCCTCGGCCCACTCCTCGTCGGTGCCCACCGCCTTGCCGGGGGGCCGGGTGGAGAGCTCGAGGTAGAAGTCGTCGAGGCCGAAGTCACGCAGCAGGTCGAGCACGAAGGTGAGCAGCGCGCCGAGCTCGGTCGCCCATCTGCTCGCGGGTGCAGAAGATGTGGGAGTCGTCCTGGGTCATGCCCCGCACCCGGGTGAGGCCGTGCACGACGCCGGACTTCTCGTAGCGGTACACCGTGCCGAACTCGAACAGGCGCATGGGCAGCTCGCGGTAGGAGCGCTGGCGGCTCCGGTACACGAGAATGTGGAACGGGCAGTTCATGGGCTTGAGGTAGTACCGCTGGCCCTCGTCGAGCTCCATGGGCGGGTACATGCCCTCCGCGAACCAGTCGAGGTGGCCCGAGATCTCGAAGAGCTCGGACTTCGTGATGTGCGGGGTGTAGACGAAGTCGTAGCCCCCGTCGATGTGGCGCTGGCGCGAGTACTCCTCCATCAGCCGGCGGATGATGGCGCCCTTGGGGTGGAACACCGCCAGCCCCGAGCCGATCTCGGTGGGGAACGAGAAGAGATCGAGCTCGGCCCCGATGCGGCGGTGGTCGCGCCGCTCGGCTTCCTCGAGGCGGTGGAGGTGCTCGGCCAGCGCCTTGTCGGACTCCCAGGCGGTGCCGTAGATGCGCTGGAGCTGGGGCCGGTGCTCGTCGCCGCGCCAGTAGGCGCCGGCCACGCGCAGGAGCTTGAAGTGCCCGAGCCGGCCCGTCGACGCCACGTGCGGGCCCCGGCACAGGTCGACGAAGCCGTCGTTGCGGTACGCGCTCACCGCCGAGCCGTCGGCCGCGATGTCGCGCCGACGCCTCGGCCGACAGCTCGGCGTCGGGCGACGCCCCGGCGACACCCTCGATGATCTCGCGCTTGAAGGGCTGGTCGGCGAACAGCGCCAGGCCCTCGTCGATCGAGTGCTCCTCGCGCACGAAGGCGCTGGTCCGCGGCCATGATGGCGCGCATCTTGTCCTCGATGCGCCCGAGGTCGTCGTCGCTGAAGGTGGCCCCGCCGGGCAGCTCGAAGTCGTAGTAGAAGCCGTCGGCGATGGACGGGCCGATGGCGTAGTGCGCCCCGGGCCACAGCTCGAGCACGGCCTGGGCGAGCACGTGGGCGGTGGAGTGGCGCAGCACGGCCCGTCCCGCCTCGCTGTCCTCGGTGATCACGGCCACCTCGGCGCCGTCGGGCAGCGGCGTGCCCGAGGTCGACGGCGGACGCCGTTCGACGACGGCCGCCACCGCCGCCTTGGCCAGGCGCCGGCCGATCGACGCGGCCAGGTCCAGCGCGGTCGGCGCCGTCCTCGAGCTCCTTGGTCGAACCGTCGGGCAACCGGACCGTGATCACAGCTCCACCCCCATCAGCGCCGCCCCGGGCCCACGGCGCGACCCGCGGCCGCTTCGTCGTCGAGCACGCCGAGCGCGTCGGCCGCGTCGAGGTCGTCGTCGATGACGCGCGCGCACGGCCTCGAGCGCGCCGGGGGCGTCACCCCGTGCGCGCCGGCGGCGCGCCAGCGCTCGAGCCGTTGCGCAGCCGCGTTCGAGATCGGCGTGGCTGCCAGTCCCAGTCGGTGCGGTAGTGGTGGGCGAGCAGGGCCAAGCGCACGGCGGCCGGGTCCCACTCCTTCAGGAGGTCGCCCACGAACACCAGGTTGCCGAGGGACTTCGACATCTTGGTGCCGTCGAGCCCCACCATCCCCACGTGCAGCCAGTGGCGCGAGAACGTGGTGCCGGTCACCGACTCGGACTGCGCCGTCTCGCATTCGTGGTGGGGGAAGATGAGGTCGGTCCCCCCGCCGTGGAGGTCGACGGTGCTCACCGAGCTCGCGCATGGCCAGCGCCGAGCACTCGATGTGCCAGCCGGGCCGGCCCGCTGCCCCAGCGCGACTCCCACGACGGCTCGTCGGGGGCCGACGGCTGCCACAGCACGAAGTCGAGCGGGTCGCGCTTGTTGGGG
Organism: uncultured Acidimicrobiales bacterium; assembly: GCA_963846125.1. Classification (GTDB taxonomy): domain Bacteria; phylum Actinomycetota; class Acidimicrobiia; order Acidimicrobiales; family UBA8190; genus Chersky-840. Next base: position 301,594 of record CAWJUR010000003.1, on the reverse strand, counting down.
TCCTCGGGGTGGCCGCCCGCGTTCGGCCGCCAGCACCAGCATCTCGGGACGCGACAGATGGCTCACCTGGCCGAAGCGGGGGAACGACGAGATGTCGAAGTACACCGACCCCGCCCGCGCTGTAGGCGTGGCCGGCGTCGAGCACGGCGCCGATGAGCGACAGGATGTCGGGGATGGCCGAGGTGGCGCGGGGCTCGCGGTAGACGGGGAGCAACGCCAGCGCCGCCATGTTGGCGTCGAAGCGCGCCATCTCCTCGGCGGCGAGGTCGAGGTAGTGGACACCGAGCTCGCGCGCCTTGCGCAGGATGTCGTCGTCGACGTCGGTGACGTTGCGCACCAGCCGCGGTTCGTGGCCGAGGTCGATGAGCCGCCGCTGCAGGATGTCGAAGGTCAGGTACACCTGGGCGTGGCCCGACGTGGGCGGCGTCATAGGGCGTGATGCCGCACGAGTACATCGAGACGACGGGCCCCGGCTCGAAGGCGACGATCTCGCCGCGCGTGGTGTCGTAGAGCCGCAGCATCGGCTCAGACGTGCCCGAGGCCGGTGAGCCCGAGCGTGCTGTGCGCCTTGTAGCGGATGTTCACCGTGACGAGCACGGCCGTGAAGGCCTCGATGGCCGCCGCCTGGGCCAGGCTCCCGGCATCGAGGGGGCGCAGTCCCTCGATCGAGGCGATGAGCGCCATGGCCGTCGTCGGTGGCGTCGGGATGGTCCGAGCACACGAGCACGTCCGCGCCGAGCGTCTGGTCGAGGTCCTCGAGCATCCGAGGCGGGCAGATGGTGGCCGGCCGCCGCCACCCGGGCGCCGGGCAGCGCGGCCTGGATGGCCGCCGCCATCGATCCCCGGGGCGGGACCAGGGCGTGCATCTCGCGCCCCTGCTTCACCAGCGCGTTGGCCACCGACACCACGACCTTGCCGTCGAGGCGGGCCGCCAGCGGCCGGACGGTGGCGACCACGGCGTCCCAGGGCGTGGCCACCACCACGATGTCGGCGGTCCGCCGGCGTCCTCGTTGGCGGCACCGACGATGGCGAGCTGGCGCGGCCAGGCGTCGTGCAGCGACGCGACCACTTCCGCGGCAGCGAGCCTCGTCGCGTGACCCGATCGTCACCGACGCCCCGGCGGCGGCCAGCCGCAGGCCGAGACCCCGGCCGAGCGGCCCGGTGCCCCCGAGGATCCCGACGTCCATCGGAACACACTGGCACAACGGCTCCGGGCCCAGGTTCACGCCCGCTCGCCCGTCCGCTCGGTCGGGCGGGCCCGGCGGTGCGGCTCGGGTAGGGTCGCCCGCAGTGTCACCGAGCAACGGGCTCCTGTCGGGAAAGCGGATCCTCATCACCGGCGTGCTCACCGACGCGTCGCTGGCGTTCGGGGTGGCCCGCCTGGCCCAGGCCGAAGGGGCCGAGGTGGTGCTGTCGGGGGCCGGCCGGGGCTCGTCGCTGACCCGGCGCACGGCGCGCAAGCTCGACGCGCCGGTCGACGTGATCGAGATCGACGTCACCGACCCCGCCCATCTGCGAGGCCGCCGCCGCCGACCTCGACGGCGCGTTGGGGCCGGCTCGACGGCATCCTTCACGCCATCGGCTTCGCGCCCCAGGAATGCCTGGGCGGTGACATCCTGCGTGCCGAATGGGAAGAGGTGGCGGTGGCCCTCCAGATCTCGGCGTACTCGTTGAAGGCCCTCGTCGGCGCACTGCGGCCCCTGCTCGTGGCGGCAGGGCAGCTCGTCGGTGGTGGCGCTCGACTTCGACGCCAGGGTGGCGTGGCCCGCCTACGACTGGATGGGCGTGGCCAAGGCCGCGCTCGAGTCCCTGGCGCGCGTACCTGGCCCGGGACCTCGGGCCCGCACGGGGTCCGGGTCAACCTCGTGGCCGCCGGCCCGGTGCGCACCATGGCGGCCAAGTCGATCCCCAGCTTCAAGGGCTTCGAGGACACCTGGGGGGACCGGGCCCCGCTCGGCTGGGACGTCAACGACTCCGAGCCTGTGGCCCGGGCCTGCGTGGCGCTGCTGTCGGACTGGTTCCCCATGACCACGGGCGAGATGGTGCACGTGGACGGCGGCGTCCACGCCATGGGCGCCTGACCACGGACCGGCTCGCGTCCCCGATGGCCGACGCCCGGCGCCGAGGAATTCCGAGCGGCGGGCATCTACGACCCCGATGCCCCCGAAGCCGCCGATCGCCTCGAGCTCTTGGCCTATCTCGACGAGCCAGGGCGTGGCGCTGACGACGATGGTCGACGCCGACCGGGCCGGCGGCCTCGCCGCGCTTGGCGTCCGAGCTCCCCCTCCGGGCCCCGGGTGAGCCCTTGAGCGTCGAAGACGTGGTCGCGGCGCCGGCGCCACGCACGGTCGACCGGGTACGTCGCGTCCGGCTGGCGGCCGGGCTCCCCGCCGATCTCGGCGACCCGGGCCACCCCGGGCTGCCGTCGACGGTGGTCGACGACGTGGTGTCGTTCGAGGCCGGCGCGGCGCTGTTCGGCGAGACACCCACGTTGTCGTTCACCCGGGTCGTGGGAGCGGCACGTGTCCCGGATCGCCGAAGCGGCCGTCAGCCTGTTCCTCACCGAGCGCATGCCGGAGCTGAGCGCCGGAGCCAGCGAGTTGGACCGGGCCCGCGCCGCCGAGGACGGGACCGCCACCTTCATCGCCGTCACCCCGGCAGCTCATGACCAACGTGCTGCGCGAGCACATGGTCCTCGCCATCCGGCGTTCGGTCGCCGAGCGCACACTCGAGGTCGACGAGCGGGCCGTCACCGTCGGGCTCGGCTTCGTCGACCTGGTCGGCTCCACGGCGTGGGCGGGCGGCCTCACGTTGAAGGCGCACGCCCTGGCACTGGCCGGGTTCGAGTCCGCGGCGTGGGACATCGCCTCGGCGCACGGGGGACGAGTCGTGAAGCTCATCGGCGACGAAGCCATGTTCCTGGCGCCGTCGGGCGCCGAGGCGCCGCGCATCGCATTCGACGCTGTGCCTGGCCGTCGCCGACGACGACGCCCTCCCTGCGGCGCGCGGTGCCGTCGGCTACGGCACCGTCGGGGCGCGCGACGGCGACTACTTCGGCCCGCTCGTGAACCTCGTGGCCCGCGCCGTGAAGGTGGCCGAGCCCGGCATCCGTCGTCGTCACCGAGACCGTGCGCGCCGACCTCGACCACTCCCCCGCCGCCGACGACGACTTCGAGATCGTCGAGCTCTCGTCCCAGGCGCTGCGGGGCATCGACGAGCCCGTGCGGCTCTTCGCGCTCCGCTAGTCGGCGTAGTCCGCGGCTGGTCGGCGGCTGGCACGCGGCTGTCGGCCACGAGCCCTCGGCTAGTCAGTCCTCGGCACAGGATCTTGTACAGCTCCTTGCCCGTGGCGCGGATGGCGGTGGTGGCCCGCTCCATCTGGGCCGGGTCACCCGGCCGGGCGATCTGCTTGGCCGCGCCCATCAGGTGGGCGGCGGACCGCAGCAACCCCTGGAACTCAGTGACGAAGTCGGCGTCGGTGTCCCACGGGGTGTCGCCGTCGCGCTCGACGCGCTCGGCCGCCTCGGTCCGGCCCGCGTCGGTGAGCTCGTAGACGCGCTTGCCGTCGCGCTCCTCCGAGCGCACCAGGCCCTCGTCCTCGAAGAGCTGCAGCGTGGGGTAGACCGAGCCGGGGCTCGGCCGCCACGTGCCACCGCTCTTCTCCTCCAGGCGCCCGATGAGCTCGTAGCCGTGGGCCGGGCCGTCGGTGAGCCCGCTCAGCAGGGCGGTGCGGATGTCACCGCGCCGCATGCGCCGCCCGCCGCCCCGCCAATTGCCCCGGTCAGCTCCCCATTCGCCGCTGGCCCAGGGTGGGCGGCCGTGGCGTCCTCGCATTCTTCCGTGTCCATGCATGGTGATCTCTTTTCTGTGTCGAATCTCGTGCCTGGACCGATGTCCAGACTGTTCTCGTAATGACCATGATATATCGTTATCTATCGCAAGGCAACCCCGGGATCGTGATCGTCGAGGATGGGGGCGGGTGGTGCCGAGGAGGACCGGGCGCCGTCAGCGACGGCGCCGTGCCGTTCAGCCGAAGACGGACCTTGAACTCGGCCAGGGAGTTCGGGAAGGTGCCGTCGAGGATGTCGTTGCGGTACGTGTCCGACGAGTCGAAGGAGAAGATGTCGGCGAAGGCCACGGGGTGGGCGACGAACCAGGCGGCCATGTTGGTCGATGAACGAAGGGTCGTCTCCCAGGCCGTGGCCGTCGTCTCGGTATTCGACCGACCACTCCGGGATGGCGATGGGCTTGCCGTGGGCGGCCGCGAACGACGCCAGCCAGTTGAGCCCCCACTGCTGAGTCAACTGGTTGGACCATGCCGCGGCGGGGGTGAACGGGGTGCCCCAGAAGTCGTCGTAGTTGTCGGTGCCGATGTAGTCCACGTAGGCGTCACCGGGATACACCGGGACGGCGAGTAACCCGTGCTGGTGTTGGCGCTCGTGGCGTTCCACAGGAACTTGAACTGCTGGCCGGCGACGGCCCGCATGGTGGTGACGATGTGCTGCCAGAACGTGTCGAAATTGGCGGCGTCGGTCGAGCGTCTGGACGTACCACGGGTACCAGTAGCCGTTGAACTCCCACCCCAGGCGCAAGATGGCATTGGCTTCGCCATCACTCACGAGGTTCCTGGCCAGCGTGGTGAAGTACTGGTCGTAGGCTCCCGGCCGCCCCGCTCGCCAAGGAGCCGGTCCCGGGCAGGATGGGGACACCCAGCACGAGGCGGTACCCCGATCCCTTCCAGGGCCGGCACGTCCGAGCGCGCCGGCCATGGCGGCCCAGCCGTCGGTCTTGTCGAGGTATTCGGTGGCGTAGGTGGGGTGGGTGCCGGTGGAGAAGCCGAAGTCCGCCACTGCCGACGGATCGGAGCTCCCCGGCGTAGTCGCCGAGCGGGATGGAGGACAGCCCGGGTTGGCTGCCTTGGCCCCCGAGGCTGCCCTGATTGGCCGCCGAGCCGAGGGTGATGGTGCCGCTCACGGCCAGGTTGCGCACCCCGGTGCGACACACAGAGGTCAGCGCCCGTGCGCGTGAACGTCGTGTAGGCGCTGGCGCTCGATCCCGATGCGGCCGGGAACGACCCGTCGCTCGTCGACACGCCACCGCCACCGGGGATGGCAAACCCTTCGTGCCCGCTGGCGTTGGTCACGAGTTGCGAACGGGAGTTGGTCCCCGTGGTCGGGGTGAACGACGCGTTGCGGCCCCAGACCGCGCCCTTCCACCGCACCGTCAAGGTGGTCGCCGCGCCCGTGCCCGACAACGGTCTTGCAAGTTCAGCGGTGAGGTGGTGAACGTCTCCTTCACGCGCCCGGAGTTGATCGTCACCGCGCTGTTCGAGGTGTCGCAGCCGAACAACGTGGCCCTTCAGATGCGCGTGCTGTCCTCCGGTGGTCGCCGACATCCGGGGCGAGAACGAGATCGTGCCCGACAGTTGACAGGTGACCGCTCCCGGGGCCGCCCCGTGGATACCGGTGCGGGCGCGCCGCGGCGGGACCGGCCACGGCGCCGAGGTACGCCACCACGACGACCATGGCTGTGGCCAACAGCGATCGGCACCAGCGGCCTGCGCCGCATGAAGACCTTTTCGGTGCTCCACTGTCCCTCTCCGCTCGGGACCTCAGCTAGCCCCCCGGCCGGCCCACTTTGAGTCGGGCCCGACCCCCGATCAATCACCAGAATTGACGAACTCGGGTTTCGGGCTTGTCTCCGGGCGCGCCAAAACCGGGTGTCCCAAACAAATTTGCGCTCGCCCGCCCCATGGGGCACATGGGGCGCCTGAGTCAGCGCTGGAGCGCCTTGACCTCCAGGAACTCCTCGAGGCCGTACTTGCCGAGCTCGCGGCCGATGCCGGACTGCTTGTAGCCGCCGAACGGCGCCAGAGGGTTGAACCCTCCCCCGTTGACCTCGACCTGGCCGCTGCGAATCCTGCCGGGCCACGCGCTCGGCGTGCTCCTTGTCCCCGGCCCACACGCCGCCGGCGAGGCCGTACACGGTGTCGTTGGCGATCTCGATCGCTTCTTCCTCGCTGTCGTAGGGGATGATCGAGAGCACCGGCCCGAAGATCTCCTCCTGGGCGATGGTCATGTCGCGCGTCACGTTGGAGAAGACCGTGGGCCGCACGAAGTACCCCTTGTCGAGGCCGTCGGGAAGCTCGGCGCCACCGGTGAGGAGCGTGGCTCCTTCGTCGACACCCTTGTTGATGTAGCCGCGCACGCGCTCGAGCTGGGTCGCGGACACGAGCGGGCCCGAGGCGGGTGTCGGCCTCGAACGGGATCGCCGGGCTTGTAGGTCTCCGCCGTCTCCACGGCCAGCGCCTCGACCTCGGCCAGGCGCGACCGGGGCACGATCATGCGGGTGCAGCGCCGAGCAGGTCTGGCCCGAGTTGATGTAGCAGGCGGCCACACCGGCGGGCACCGCCGCGGACAGATCGGCGTCCTCGAGGATGACGTTCGGCGACTTGCCACCGAGCTCGAGCGCCACGCGCTTGACGCCCTCGGAGGCGAGTTGCATGACGCGCTTTCCGGCGCGCGTCGACCCGGTGAACGACACCATGTCGACGAGCGGGTGCGACGCGATGGCCTCGCCCACGATCGGGCCCACCCCGGTCACGAGGTTGAAGACGCCCGGCGGGAGGCCGATGTCGTCGAGGATCTCGGCCAGGATGAAGGCGTTGAGCGGGGCCACCTCGCTCGGCTTCAACACCACGGTGCATCCGGCGGCGAGCGCCGGCGCCACCTTGGCCGCGATCTGGTGCAGCGGATAGTTCCACGGCGTGATCGCACCCACCACGCCGACGGGCTCGCGCACGATGAGCGAGTTCCCCACCTCCTCCTCGAAGGGGAATTCGGTGGCGAGCTGGGCGGCGGCGGCGAAGCTCATCACGGGCAGGCCCACCTGGATGAGGTTCGACAGCGTGAAGGGCATGCCGACCTCCTGCGAGATCAACGTGGCGATCTCGGTCGGTGCGGGCCGTCAACGCCTCCTGGACCCGCTCGAGGATCTTGGACCGCTCTTCTCTCGACGTCGTCGACCATTCCGCGAAGGCATCGGCGGCGCAGCCGTGCGGCGCGGTCCACGTCCTCGGGTGTGCCCGGCGGGAATGGTCCCCATGACCTCTTCGGTCGCCGAGTTGACGACCTCGATCACGTCCTTGCCCGTCGAGGGCACCCAGGCGCCACCGATGTAGAGCTTGTCGCGTACCTCCATGACCGACCCTCCTGGCTGGCTCCCGGGCCGGTGCGACCGGTCCCGGGCCGGTGCGGCAGACGCACACGGACGCCTCCGATGCTACGCCGGGAAGGCTGTCGGGCCCGTCCCTCCGCGGGACTCGGCGGGCGGCCGTCGTGATCGGTGGGCCGATCCGGTCGCCCGGCGTCGGCCTCGGGCTCGTCCGGGTCTCTCGTAGGGGTTGCCCAGGATGTGGCGGGCCATGTCGAACAGCGAGGCCGAGTCGGCGTCGGCCGCGGTCACCACCCCGCCGAGCAGGGAGCGGTCGCGCCCGGTCACCTGCTCCATGATCGAGTCGCCCATCCGTTGCACGAGGTCGCCCATCTCGGCCCGCTCCTGGCCCTTCGGGATGCGCAGCCAGCACATCACCACCGCCTGGACCAGCCCGGCCGCGGCGGGCCAGAGCCAGATGGTGCGGTAGTCGCCGGTGAGGTCGACCACCCAGGCGGCGAGGAAGGAGAAGACCACCGCGAACAGGCTGAAGGGGGCCACCAGCTTGCCCAGGAGCTCCGCCATGCCCCCCGAGCGGGGCAGGAGCTGCAGGAGCATGGGCGCCAGTGCGATCACGAAGGCGGCGAAGAACGGCCCTCCCACGAAGGCGAGCACGACCGACTGCCAGATGTGGGTGGTCGTGAACTGCACGAGCGACACCACGGTGCCGGCCACCGGGCGTGAAGCACGGCGATCTGCTTGCGCGTGAAGACGCGGCTCAGCCCGTACCCGAGGGCGAGGCCGAGCATCACCACCGGCACCCCGCTCACCCAGCCGGCGATGGTCTGGGAATTGGCGCCGGCGTGCTGCACCTTCTGGAAGTAGACGATGGCCAGGTACCCCGTGGCGCTCAGCCCCGCCCAGAACACCAGGATCGCCGGTGATCAGGACCCTGGCGTTGGGCACCTGCAGGATCTCGGCGAGCTCCTCGCGCCACGGACGGGCCCGTGTGTGGCGTTCGCGATCGGCCACCTCACGTGCCGCCGGGGACTCGCGCACGAGCACGAGGACGATGAACGCCACCGACCACCATGAACCCGCCCGCCATCGCGGAAGGCCAGGTTCCAGGTGGCGGGGTCGTGCGCCTTCCACGTGGCGATGACCGTGCCCTTGATCACGAGGCTGACGAGCACGCCGAGCACACCGATGAGCGCGGCGGCCTTCACCGAGCGGCTCTTGCCGAAGGTCTCGGGGATGACGGCCACGTTGGTGAGGCCGAACACGACGCTGGCGGTCTTCACGCACACGATCAGCAGCACGAGGGGCCAGAACCCCGACACCAAGGTGTACGACCACGTGCACACGCCCATGATCAACAGCCCCGCCGCCATGTACGGCGCCCGCCGGCCCGCCGCGCTGACTTGGTGCGGTCGCTGGCGCGGCCGAGCAAGGGGTAGGCGAGCCAGCCGATCAGGCGGTTGGCGGTGAGGGCGAAGGTGATGGCCAGGGCGCTCGACACCCGGGCCGAGACGAGCAGGGTCAGCAGCACCCCCGAGACGGCCAGGTTGGCCCGGGGCCCCACCAGGCCCAGCGTCAGCCCGATGAAGCTCCGCAGGCGCATGCCGTCGATGCCCGCGCCCGGGGCCGAGGCCAGCTCCGAGGCATCGCCGCCGCTCCGGGCACCATCGTCCAGGGTCCCGGCTCCGGGCACGACGTCGGTCACCGGAAAGCCATCGGCAGCCCGGGCCCCGACACGAGCGAACGGTCGCCCGATCCGGCCGCATCGGGACCATTCATCCCTTCCAGCCTACGGGAGGGCCTCCGCTCCCGGGCCTCGCCGCCGCGCCCGCTTCGTCGTCTCGGGGCGGCGACCTAGGGCCGCCGCTCGGGGATCACGGCTGCGATCTGGTCCCGGACGGGCACGAACTCGGGCATGACGAAGTCCCGCCGCAGCCAGTTGGCGCCGTCGACCACCAGGGTGTGGCCCGATGACGAACGAGGCGTAGGGCGAGCACAGCCAGGTGGCGGCCCAGCCGAGCTCGTGGAGCCGGCCCAGGCGACCGGCCGGGGAGCGCCGGGCGTCGACGTCCTCGCCCTCGGTGCGCAGGGCCTTCAGATCGGCCCGCATGTCCTCGTGGGGAAACAGCCCCGGGGCAAGGGCATTGACCCGGACCCCGGCGGGCGCCCATTCCACCGCCAGGGTCTTGGTCAGGTTGCCCACGCCCGCCTTCGCCGCCGCGGTGTGGGCCATGCCCGGACCACCCGTGAAGGACTGGGTGGCCAGGATGTTGCAGATGGCGGCCGGCTCGCCCGCGCGCGCGAGCCCGGCGGAACAGCTCCTGGGAACAGAAGAAGGTGCCGTCGAGCACGATCTGGGTCACCGCCCGCCAGCCGTTGGGACTCAGGTCCTCGGCGGGGACGGGGAAGTTGGCCGCAGCGTTGTTGACGAGGACACGCGGCCGGGCCGAGCGCGCCCTCGAGTGCGTCGAAGGCGGTGGCGATGTCTTCGGCGCTGGCGGATGTCGGCACCGGCGTGGGCGGCCCGGCCCCCGACGGCTTCGACGGCGGCCACGCCGGCCAGGCGGTGGCTCTTCGTCGCGCGACAGGATCCCCACCGCCGCGCCCGAGGCGGGCGAACTCGACGGCGATGGCCTTGCCGAGGCCGGTCCCCCCACCGGTCACGATCACCGTGGTCCCGTCGAAGGTGCCCGGCGGGAGCATGGTCTGCCCCATCGCAGGAGGCTCGGGAAGCGGCACGCCGGCTACTTGCCCTCGAAGACGATGGGCTGCTTCTTGGCCTTGGCCGCGTACCCGGCGGGCATGTCGTCGGAGACGAACTCGATGGACGAGCTCATGGCGCCGAACCGCATGGCCTCGGTGAAGCCCCGGTAGGTGAAGCCGTCGACGGTGCGCTTGATGCTCTGCACCGCCAGCGGGGCGTTGGCGGCGATCTCCTCGGCGATGCCCATGGCCGTCGGGAGCAGGTCCTCGGTCGTCGTCACCTGCTGCACCACACCGATCCGCTCGGCGGTGCGGGCGTCGAGACGTCGGCCCGTGAAGGCCAGCAGCTTGGCCCAGCCCGCCCCGGCCTCGTGCGCCAGGCGGAGGTCACCGCCGGCGTCGATGCCCACGCCCACCTGGGCCTCGGGCAGGGCGAACATGGCGTCCTCGGCGGCGACGCGGATGTCGGACATGAGCACGAGCTCGAATCCGAAGCCCAGGCAGTAGCCCTGCACGGCGGCGACGATGGGTTGGGGGAGCTCGGCGAAGACCTTGAACCGCTCGTGGGCCCAGCGGATGCCCTCGTAGTAATTGCGCGCCTTCTCCGCCGGTGACCGGCCCGTGACCCGGTCCTCGGGCATGCCGAGGTCGATGCCGGCGCAGAAGGCCCGGCCCTCGCCGCGCAGCACCACCACACGCACCCGTTCGTCGAAGCGGATCTGGTCGGCGCGGGCCCCGAGCTGTCGGGTGGACTCCCAGCTCCAGGCGTTGAGCTTGTCGGGCCGGTTGAGGCGTGAGCACGGCCACGTGCCCCTCGACCTTCAGATCGAGATGCCACTCGTCTTCGGCGACGACGGGAGAGGTCCTGAACATGCGCACTCCGATCATGGGGCGGCCGGCGATTCGACCCCGCCGGCGCGCCGTGTTCCGCGGCGCGTGAGTATCGCATGGGTGGCCTCGCTCCGACCTGGCTGGCACCGCGCAACTTAGATAGGATCTACTATCTAAGTTGCATTCGGCAGGAGTTCGAGAGGAGCCCGGTGCCACGAACCCAAGAAGAGCGCAAGGCCGACACCCGGGCCCGCCTTCTCGACGCGGCCGCGGGCCTGTTCGCCGAGCGGGGTATCGACGCCGTGTCCGTCGACACCGTGGCCGACGCGGCCGGACGCACCTCGGGAGCGGTCTACGCCCACTTCGGCTCGAAACAGGGCCTGCTCATGGCGTTGCTCGACGAGTGGGCCCATTCCCTCCTGACCGTCATCGCCGCCGAGTTCGAATTGGCAGCCACCGTCGAGGACCGCCTGCGGGCCGTGGCCGCCAACGTGGTGACGAACCCGAGCGACCAGACCCGCCGCCTCCTGTTGCTCGAGCGCGAGATGTGGCTGCGCGCCACGCGTGACCCCGAGGTGGCGCAGACCATGCGGGCCCGGTCGCGCCAAGCGCACGACTGGCTCACCAAGGGTTTCGCGACGTGGATCGACGAAGGACTGGTGGCTCCCATAGCCCCGCCCGACGTCCTCGCCACGGTGTTTCGCGCCCTCGTGATCGGATTCGAGACGCAACATCGGATCGACCCCGAGAGCCTCGACACCGGCGTCGTGGCCGTCCGCCCTGGCACTCGTGACCGGTGCCGCACCGGAGCCGACACCGCGTTCCTGGCCCACGTTCGACAAACCTCCGAACCCCGAATCCAGAACCGAGACAAGGAGACAGCCGTGCACACCGAGATCTGCGATCGACTCGGCATCGAGTTCCCCATCTTCGCCTTCACCCACTGCCGCGACGTGGTGGCGGCGGTGTCCAACGCGGGCGGTATCGGCGTCCTCGGCGCCATCGGCTTCTCCCCCGAGGAGCTCGAGATCGAGCTCGACTGGCTCGACGAGCACGTGGGCGACAATCCCTACGGCGTCGACATCGTCATTCCCGGCAAGTACGAGGGCATGGGCGAGATGGACCCGGTGAAGCTCGAGGCGCAGCTGCAGTCCATGGTGCCCGATGACCACCGACGCTTCGCCGCGGCGGCTCCTCGCCGAGCACGGCGTGCCCGAGCCCGCCGAGGACCAGACGCGCAGCGGGATGATGGGCTGGACCGAGGCCACCGGCAAGCCGCTGCTTGGCGGCCGCGCTGCGCCACGACAAGGTCAAGCTCATCGCCAACGCGCTGGGCACTCCCCCGGCGGATGTGATCGCTGAGGTCCAGGCATCGGGCCGCATGATCGGGGCGCTGGCCGGATCGGTCAAGCACGCCCTCGACCCACAAGGCCGCCGGCCTCGACTTCATCGTGTGCCAGGGCACCGAAGGCGGCGGCCACACCGGCGACGTGGGGTCCCTCGTGTTGTGGCCCGAGGTCATCGACGCCGTGGCCCCGCTGCCGGTGCTCGCCGCGGGCGGCGTCGGCAGCGGTCGCCAGATCGCCGCGGCGCTGGCCATGGGGGCCCAGGGCGTGTGGGGCGGCACGCTGTGGCTCACGGTGGAAGAGGCCAACACGTCCCCGGGACAGATGAAGGCCTACCTGGCGGCCACGAGCCGCGACACCGTGCGGTCCAAGTCCTTCACCGGCAAGCCGTGCCGCATGCTCAAGAACGACTGGACCGACGCCTGGGACCGGCCCGACACGCCCGACCCGCTTCCCATGCCGCTGCAGATGATGGTGGCCATCGAGGCCGTGGGCGCCACGCACCGGTATCCCGAGGAGGCCAAGGACGTCGCCTTCAACCCGTGTGGGCAGGTCATCGGACGCGCCACGCGGGTGCGCAAGACGCGTGACGTGATCTTCGACCTCGTCGAGGAGTACGCCGAGGCCGTCGATCGACTGTCGCAAACGGCCCGCGTCGAGGTGTGACCGAGGTTTCTGGGCGCGGCCGCGTGACTTGCTCTACTCGCCGGTGAAGCGAAACTCCGCCTGCCACGAGCCGTCAGTGTGGACAACCTCCCAATACCGCTCGGCAATACGCACCGGGTCGAAGGAAGTGCCGGCGACGATCTGTCCGGCGATCGTGAGGGTGGCCACTCGGATGCCGTCCGGCTCCAAATCGGCTCCGAGCATCGTCGCCGCGGATCGAAGCGCAGCTTTGCCGAGGGAGATCGTCGCCAGGGCCGGGATCGGATAATCGGCGAATCCACCGCCGGTGACCATGATGGTGCCGAAACCCGCAGCTTTCATGGCCGGGGACGCCACCTGCGCCACGACGATGGCGCTGACGACGTCGACCGCATAGGCCGCCTGCAAGTGGGCGACGCTCGAACTCAACAGCTGATCGGGCGCACCCATGACGGCGTTGTAGATGATGACCCCGGGCGCACCGTCTCCACGGTAGAGCTCGGTCATTCGGATGCCCAGGGCTTCGGGGTCGCTTGCGTCCGCCTCGATCGTGGCGATCTCGGCGCCGGTGTCGGCCAAGCTGGTCGCGAGGTGACTGAGTCCGTCGGTGCTCCGAGCGACCAACGAGACTCGGTAACCTCCGACCGCGAAACGGCGAGCCACGGCCAAGCCGAGGCCCGGCCCCGCTCCAACCAGGAGAAGGTGACGGCGGTCGACCGCGCCGACCTCGACTCCGTCGCCACTCCGGCTTTCTTCACGGTCGCTCGTAGGTGTGCTTGACATGAGGGCTCCTGACTCGATCGAGGCGGCTTTGGCAATTTAGGCCGACACCGCGCGCCTGGCATCTGGCAGTCCCCTCGTCTCCAGCGTTTCCCGGGAACGCTGCGAGGTCGCTCCCCTCGGTGTTTCCCAACTCACCGAGGCGGAGCCGTGAGCCGGGTATCTGGAGGTATGCCGTCGGGGAAGCTGAAGAACATCATCTGAGTCGCATAGGCGACGAGACCGCGCGCCGGGTCCCACAGCTCCATCTCGACCGATGCGTAGCCGTCACCGGCGTGACGGGCACGGTTGTGGCTCAGTAACCACGGAGATGACGCCCGGCCCAGGATGTGCACGGTGAGATCCGCGCTGGGCCCGAACCAGGACGGCATGTCCGGTCCCATGCGCTCTCCCACCGCCCCCGGCATGGTGTCGCACAACGCCACCAACGCGAGCGGATCCCACTCGCCCTCGTCGTTCACAGGTGGATCGTCGAACCGGTACCAGTAGATGCGCTCCGACGAGGTCGGCTCCCACTGGTCCCAGGGAGCGTGGCCCATGGCGACGCGCGATTCCACCCGCTCCCAGAACGACGCAGGCGGGAACCCCGTCACCCCTTCGGGCAGCGGGTCGCGAAACGACGGGCACTGTTCGGGGGGCGGCGCGGCCGGGAAGCTGACGTCGGTGAACTCGAACCCGGGGCGCGACGTGCCGAAGATGGCCGTGGCGACGTGCCCGCTCGAAGCGCCCACCGGTCGAACGGTGGCAGTGGCCTGGGACACCGTCCGCCCCCGGCGCAGCACCACCACGTCGATGTCGACCGGACCGGGGGGCACCTGGGCCGCGAACACCGTCGTCACCGACCGCAACGACTGGTCGGGTGTGTCGAGCTCCGCCGCCATGGCGCGCAGGGCCAGCGCGGTGACGACCCCGCCGTGCGGGAGCACGGGCGCGTTCCACTGGTCGCTGACCACGGCGCCGTAACGGCCCGGGCTCTGGGGCTCAGGTTCCACCGAGGTCTGCGCCGCGAAGGCCGACGTGTCCATGAAACGTTGGATCGTACCGAGGCTCGGTGCCACTCCCGAGCGTCCGCGGGGTCCCGATGGGAGGGCCGGCGCCGGCCCCCGTAGGATCTCAGCCGTGGAACACGCCGTGCTCGACGCGCTACCGGGTGATGGCCTACACGACGGCGGTGCTGCTCATCGTGCTCGTCTTCGTGGGGGTGCCGCTCCAGGTGGCGGGCCATCCCGGCGTCGCCACCGTAGTCGGCACCCTGCACGGGTTCCTCTACATCGTCTATCTCTTCGTGGCCTTCCAACTGACCAGGACATTGCACATCCCGGTGTTCCGGACGATCCTCGTGCTCATCGCCGGTACCGTCCCCTTCGGCGCCATCATCGCGGAGCGCAGGTTGACGTCGGAGTACTCACGACAGGTGCGCCGCGCCGCCAAGGGAAATGCGGGGACGACGCCGCAGGAGGCCTGATCCGCTCGTGTCGGCCCCCGATACACCGGTGTCCTCGTTCGACCGGCGACGCTGGTTCACGACCCGGGCCGTGGTGGCGCACGTCGCCCTCGCCGTGTGGGTTCCCGGATGCGCGGTCGCATGCTGGTGGCAGGTCGGGATCGGCCTGGCCGGTGACTCGCTGGGCTGGGTCTACTCGGTCATGTGGCCGTGCTTCGCGCTGTTCGGGACGGTGTTCTGGTGGCATTTCGTCCACGACGACCCGGCCACGATCGGACGTCGGGGCCTGCGCCGCCTCCAACAGGCCGCCACTGCCAACACCGACGACGACCGGTCTGACGGCCACCCCCTCGACGACCGCGACATGGCCCTGGCGCGGGCCGAAGCCGAGGATCCCGAATTGCGCGGCCTACAACGCCTATCTCGCCGCGCTGAGCCGTGACGATCGTCCGAGCTCGTGGCGCGGCCGCTGATCAGGGCTCTCAATCGGTGAGCGCTCCCGGTGGAGAGATTGTGATCAGGCCCTACGAGGCGCGTGACCGCGCCGGTGTGCGACACGTCTGCCACGTAACCGGCTACATGGGCGAGCCCGCCGAGTGGATGTGGCGGGACGTCGACAGTTTCAGCGATCTGTTCACGTCGTATTACACCGACGCCGAGCCGAACTCCGCGCTGGTGGCCGAGCTCGACGGTGTCGTGGCCGGATATCTGCTCGGTTGTGTCGACTCCCGCCAGGCGTGGAGCCCGGCCTCCATCTTCGCCCGGCACTTCCTGCGGCGCGGTATCGGCTTCCGGCCCGGCACGGCCGGGATGGTGTGGCGTTCCTTCGGCGACGTCATCGTCGACGGCCTGCGCCGGCGGCTCCCACCGGTGACGCTCTACGACGCGGCGTGGCCCGCCCACCTCCACATCGACCTGCTGGCCCAGGTGCGGGGGCGCGGTGTCGGGGCCACCTTGATGCGGAGATGGCTCGAGAAACTCGAGGCCGCGGGCGTCCCGGGCTGTTACCTCGAGACCCTTGGTGAGAACCACGGGGCCATCGCCTTTTTCGAGTCGATGGGCTTTCGCCGCCACGGCAGTCCGAGCTCGGCACCCGGACTGCGGTCACCGACGGGCGAGCGTCACACCGTGCAGCTCATGGTGCGGAGCTTCGGGCCTTGAAAGTTGCTCGACAGGCTGCGGATCAGGAATGGATGAACATCACCGCGATCGTCGCCACCATCAAGACGACCAGGTAGGCGGTCACCGCCATCAGCCACTGCGGGCTCACGTGCAGGTACCCGCCGGCGCGGATGGCACGATCCCCCGCCCGCTGCCGCACCAGGCCGAACGAGACGAGTGCCACGGCCAAGACACCCCACCCCGCACCGAGGATCAAGAAGGGCACCTTGGGAAGATGGGCGATCTCGGGCACGAGGCGACCGACCGCCAGCGCCACCCCGATGGCGGCGAAGGCCGTTCGCCACCACGCCAGCAACGTCCGTTCCTGTGCCAGGTAGGTGCGCCGCGTCGGGTCCCCGAAGTCTCGTTCCGAAGCGGGCGGCTCCACCGCCTCATCATGCCCGACCGGTGACCGACGCCCGGCATCCGGGGTTTCCGATCGCCGCCACCTGGTGCCGACTTCAGCTCGTGCAGGTCCAGGCGATGGTCCCCGAGATCCCCCCGCTCCAGCCCCGGTACGGGTTGTCGTCTTCCTCGGGCACATGGGTGAAGGTGACCTTCCCCGAGCCATCCCCGTTGACGGTCATCGACGCGGTGGCGTCTGCGCTCGTCAGGTTGTACGACTCCGGGCCCACGTCCATCGCCCCGTTGCCCCGGGCCAGGACGCTCTGGGAGTACCGGCCCGGCCCGTGATAGCCCCGAGGACTGGTGCCGATCTGGATCTCGACGGGGTTGTCGAGTGTCGGCGTGGGGACGAGCCAGGTACCGGGCCCCACCTGGGGGTGGTTGCCGTGCGCGGCGGCCTCTGCGCACGACGTCACGTTGGTGGCCGTCGCCTTGTCGGTGAATTGCTCCCGGACGTGGTTGTCACCGGTGACGGCGATGGTGACGTGGAACACGACGGGACCGACCACAGCCGAAGAGCTCCCGCCCTGAGAAAGCACCACCGCCACGAGCACCGCCACACCGAGGCCCACGAAGGCGGCGGGAACCTTGACCGAGCGGGGCCGCTTCACCGCGAATCTCCCCTGTCCGTGACGGGGCCGGGCGCATCGACACTGTCGTGGGTGAGGGCGTGACCGTCGAGCGACCACACCCGACCCTGCCCCACCACCTCCACCCACACCGGTTGGCCCGGCGTGAGCACGAGGTCTCCGGGGACGCGCGCCAGCAGCGCTTGGCGATCGGCGTCGTCCACCACGAGGTCGACGAGGGTGTCGTGACCGTGGAACTGGGCATCGACGACCACCGCACCCACCATGTCGTGGCCTCGTTCCACATGGAGCACGAGCTGTTCGGGGCGCAGCAACAGCTGGGCGGGGCCGTCGGCCAAGGGGCCGTGCGAGTGGAGACGCACCACACCGAGCACACAGCGGGCCCGATTCTCCTCGACGACCGCAGGCAGGATGTTGGCTTCGCCGATGGACGTCGCGGCGGTGAGATCGGGCGGATCACGGTAGAGCTCGTGCGGATCGGCACTGACCACCATCTCGCCTTGGCGCAACACCGCGATCCGGTCGGCCAGTGACAGCGCCTCGTTCTGGTCGTGGGTGACGAGCACCGTCGTGGTGTGGGTCTCGGCCAGGATGCGCGCCACGTCGCGACGGAGCCCGGCCCGCAACGACGCGTCCAGGGAGCCGAACGGCTCGTCGAGGAGCACGACGCTCGGTCGGATGATCAGCGCCCGGGCCAGGGCGACGCGTTGTTGCTGGCCTCCCGAGAGCTGGTGGGGGTAGCGACGGCCGAGCCCACCGAGCCCGACGAGCTCGACGAGCTCCGCCGCTTTGGCCCGTTGCGACCGAGGGACACCGAATCCGACGTTGCCCATGACGGTCAGATGGGGAAAGAGCGCACCCTCCTGCGGCACGTACCCGACGCCCCGGTGCTGGGCCCGCACCGACCTCACCCCGTCGTCGACGATCTGCCCGTCGATGGCCACGGTGCCCGCGTCGACCTGCTCGAAGCCGGCGATCAACCGCAAGAGCGTGGTCTTCCCGCTCCCCGACGGCCCGAGCACGGCGGTGGTCGACCCGTCGGGGACGACCAGGTCGACGTGGGTGAGCACCGGGGTGGCGCCGAAGCGCTTGGCCACGCCCCGGAGCGCGATCGTGCTCATGGTCCCAGGTTCGCACGCACGTGACGCTCGCGGTCGAACCAGAGCCCCAGCAGAGCACCGGGGATCATGGCAAGGACCACGATGACCAGTGCGTAGGGCGCGGCGGCGCCGTAGGCGACCTCGCGTCTGATACGCCCAGAACTGCGTGGCGAGGGTCTCCACGCCGATGGGGGCCAGGACCAGGGTGGCGGTGAGCTCGGTCACGGCGGTGAGAAAGACGAGGCAGAACCCGGCCAAGAGCCCGGGGATGAGCAACGGGAAGGTCACCCGGAGAAACACGGCGGTGGGCCCCTTCCCGAGCGACCGCCCCACATCGGCAAGGCGAGCCGGGGCCTGTGCCACCGAGGTCTTCACGCACACCAGGGCCAGGGGGAAGTGCAAGATGGCGTAGGCCACGACGAGCAACGTGCTGGTCTCGTACAAGGCGTACGCGTAGTGGGTGGCGAAGAACACCAGGCTCAAGGCGACGACGACGCCCGGGAGCGCTTGGGTGACGTAGGTGCTGCGCTCGAGGACCACACGCGGACCGCTCGAGTGCCGGAACGTCATCATGGCCACGGGCAAGGCCAGCACCACGGCGAGCAACGCTCCCAGCGCGCTGTACCGGAGCGTGGACCCCGTCGCCGACGCCAGCGTGGCGGCGGCGGGAAGCGTGGAGTGCTGGCTCCGGGTCATCCAGTAGACGAGGGTGCCGATGGGCACTCCTACGGCCAGGACGACGATCCCACCCAGCGCGGCGAGCACGGGAGCCATGGCCCGGCGCAGGACGACGGGAGCGGCGACGCGGCGCGTCCCCGCCGATGGAGCAGCGCGGCGCGGGATGATCCCGTCGACGGCGAGCACCAGCAGTCCGATGCACACCAACGGGACCGCGAGCGCACCGGCCGCTTGGGAGTCGAACTGGAACTCGGTGAAGATCTCGGTGGTGAAGGTCTGGTAGCGAAGGATCTCGAAGACGCCGTACTCCGACATGACGGTGAGCACCACGAGGACACACCCACCGAGCACCGCGGTGCGGACGAGCGGGAGGGTGACACGGAAGAACGTGCTCAGCCGACCGGCGCCCAGGCTGTAGGCGGTGTCCTCCATGGCGGGGTCGGTCCGGCGCAGGGCGGCCGCCACGGGGAGATAGACGAGCGGGTATGTCCCGAGGGTCATCACCAGCGTGGCTCCGAAGAGACCGTTGATGGTGGGGTCGATCGAATGCCAGGCGTAGCCCACGACGAAGTCGGGTATGGCCACGGGCAGCACCAACAACACCGTCCACACCCGCCGGCCCGGGAGCCGGGTCCGTTCGGTGCACCACGCCGTGGCCACGCCGATCACCGCCGCGAACACGACGACCAGGATCGAGACCATGACCGTGTGGCTCAGCAGGAGCAGAGAGCGTTGTCGGAAGAGCACGCGGTGGATCTCGGACCATCCGGCGGCACGAGCGTCGAGCCCGAGAAGCACGAGGGGCAGCAACAACGCCAAGGCGATGACCGCGCTCACCGCCACGGTGGCCTGGCCCTTCCCCAGGCGACGTCGCACCCGGTCCACCACAGTCGGCGCCAGCGTCGCTGACACGGGAAGGTCGGTCACGGCAGTCGGTGAATTAGATGAGCCCGACTTCTTGCATCAGCTTCTTGGCGTCGAGGCCGGTGCCGAGCTCGGCGGGCGTGAACGACGACGGCTGGAGCTGGTCGAGCGGCACCAAGGCGGGACTGGCAGCGACACCCGGGTGGATCGGGTACTCGAAGCTCTCGCCGGCGGCGAGCACCCGCTGTCCGGCGTCACTGGTCAGGAAGGCCAGGAATTTCTGGGCGGCCGCTTTGTGCTGGGAGGCCTTCAAAATCGCCGCTCCTGAGATGTCCTCGAGGTAGCCCACGTCGTGCGGTGCGAAGTACGCGATCTTGGCCTTGACCGCACCCTTCCCGAGCTCGGCTTGGAGCCGGTAGAAGTAGTAGTGGTTGATGACGGCCAGGTCCGTGGTGCCCTGGCTGATGTCGCTGACGATGGTCTCGTTGTCGGGGACGGTGGCGCCGTTTCCGGCGTTGGCTTTCAGGCCTCTGAGCCACCCCAGCGCGGCGGCTTTGCCGTCGACGCGGGCGATCGAGCTCACGATCGGCCAGAAGTCGGTCTCAGCGGGGGCGATCTCGATCTTGCCCATCCATTTCGGATCGGCCAGCCCGAGCACCGAAGTGGGCAGCTGCGACGCGCTCGACCTTGCTCGGGTTGTAGACCAGGACGCTGATCCGCGCCGACACCCCGACCCACCCACCGTTGGTGGCGCTGTCGGCCTTGGGAACATGGGCCAGGGTGGAGGAATCGACCTCGGTCAACAGACCGCGGTCGTCGAGCTGCTGGAGCCAGTTGGAATTCTCCGTATAGACGAGGTCGGCCGGGGAGCGATTGCCCTCGAGCTCGATCCTCGCCGTGAGGTCGTCTTCGTTGTCGTTGTCCACGCGCACCTTGATGCCGGTCGCCTTGGTGAACGCGGCGATGAGGGCATGGGTGGTCTGCTCGTGCTGCGCGTTGTAGAGGGTGAGGGTCACGGGTTGACCGGTCGTCGCACCCGACCCGGCCGACGAGTGGATCGGACCGCGGCCACAGGCGGCCGCCACGAGGCCGGCCACGACGAGCAAGGACGCGGCGGGCGCCAGGCGGACGATCGGCGACGGAAACCGCCGGTCAGAACGCGAAGACACGCCCATTGCGAAGGTTCCTCCTGCCGCTCCGGATCGAGATACGAGGCCCTGGGTGGCTCTTAGGTAAGGCTAACCTAATATTGA
The DNA here is from genome assembly GCA_963846125.1 of uncultured Acidimicrobiales bacterium. GTDB lineage: Bacteria > Actinomycetota > Acidimicrobiia > Acidimicrobiales > UBA8190 > Chersky-840. The sequence goes on along the minus strand of CAWJUR010000003.1, from coordinate 280,624 downwards.
CGCCTGGGACCGGGCAAGATGGGAATCCTCTCGAGGCGCCCGGCGCCACCTGCCGCCCTGCGCCGTTGCGCCTCAAGGCACATTCGCGGTCCGCCGATGTCACAACAGTGACCGAGCCGCGCCCCGACGCATCCGACGGCGAAGCTCCTCGACGCCCCGCCCCCCCAGCCCGACCCCGGTCGCCGCGCCCCCGGGCCCGACCACGCTCGCCGGCGTCTCGCTCCCCCCCGAACCGATCGACCTCCTGCTGGGCAAGGTCCGGGACCGCGACGTCGTCGGGCGGCCTCGGGTCGGCCCCGATCCGGGCCCGGGTGGGACTCGCGCTCCCGCCGACGACGCGCTCTCGGCGACCTCGTCCGACGACCCGGAATGGACGTTCCGACCCGACGACACCCCGGCGCCCAATTGGCCATATGCCGCCTACGACCCGGAACACGGGGCCGACGCCACCCCCACCCATCGAGCCCGGATAGCTCCCCGGGTCGGTGTCGTGGTCATCGTGGCCGCGCTCATTGCAGGCCTTCTGGCCGTGACCCACATCGGTCCGTTCCATTCCTCGGCGCCGGCGGCGGCGACCCCGCCGACCGTGGGCGCTCCCACCGACATCCGCGGCGTCTGGAACGCGCTCAACGCCTACGAGGGAGTTCTCTACTCCGCCGCGATGCACATCACCCATGAGAATCGCTCGACCGGGAAGTTCTCCGGCACCATCACGTCGCCGGTCGGCCCCGAGACCATGAAGGGCACCGTCACGGGCACGACGATGACGTTCACCATCGACCTCGGCACCGGTACCGAAACGGGCACGGCCGGTGTGTCGAAGTCCGGCGCCAAGGTGAAGATCCAGGGGACGTTCACCAGTCCCCACGGAGTTCAGGGCACCATCATCGCCACCCGGACGTCGACCTAAGGGCTCGACACCCCGATGGGCCTCTCACCTTCGAGTGCCACCCGCAGCATGCGCCGACGCTGCGTCCCGAAGTCCAACAAGGCGTAGTGCATCGTGCACCGGTTGTCCCAGAAGGCGACGTCTCCGTCTTCCCATCGCCACCGCACCGATCGTTCGGGGGCCACGGCTGCGGCGAAGAGCAACCCCAGCAGCGTGTCGCTCTCCTGGCGGCGCAACCCGTCGATCTTGTCGGTGAAGAGCGGGTTCACGAAGAGACTGCGGGCACCGGTCTCGGGGTGGGTCCGGATCACCGGGTGCCGGGTGGCGGTCATGGCGGTGCGTCCCGCGGCGTCACCCCCCGTGCGATCGCGGCCGGCGAAATAGCCTCCCGCTTTGGTGGGCGAGTGCGTGGCGGTGAGCCCGTCGAGGAATCCCCGCAGCGGCGCCGAGAGCGACCGGTACGCATCGGCCATGTCGGCCCAGATCGTGTCCCCCCCCACAGGCGGAATCTCGAGCGCGTGCAGGATCGCCCCCAGCGGTGGACACTCCTGGAACGTCAGGTCGCTGTGCCACACGTCCGCGCGCGCCCCCTCTTCGGAGTCGAGGGGAAGCACCTCGGGGTGTCCCTCCAGGCTGGGCTCCACGGGATGTGCTTCGGTCGGGATTCCGAAACGTGTCGCCACGGCCGTGAGCGACGCGGCGTCGAGTGACTGTCCCCGGAGCCACACCACCTTGTGTTGGAGAAGCGCCCCTCTGATGCCGAGCACCGTGGCGTCGTCCATGTCGGGTGCGAGCAGGACGTCCTCGATGACCGCCCCCAGGGCAGGGCTCACAGGGCGCGTGCGCACGGCGCCAAACCTAATGGGGATCGATCGTCACCGAGCAAAGGCATGCCAACCGAACCACATCCACGCCAAGACCACGACGCACCTTCCTACCCAGTGGCCGGTGAGTCGCCCGACGAGACTGCCGAATCCGGGGACGCGCCCGTGCGACATGACCGCGGCGAGCTGACACCCCGCCACGACGATGCCGAGGGAACCCCACACGAGCAAGGTCACATGCCGGTCGATCACGTCACTACCAAGGCCCAACCGAGGACGAGCCACGCCCCGAAGGCCACAGCCTTGCCGACGTGTGTGGAGTCGACGATGTCGAGCAGAGAGCTCAACGTGGGGTGTGAGGCTCGGGGCAGCTGAGCGTAGCAGTACAGCTCCCAGCCGGCCGTGGCGAGGAGGATGGCCATCCAGAAGAGCCACCCCCGGCCCCTCGGAGGTACGGCGGCGGGCCCGGCACCCGCCGGTGCATCCAAAAGTGAAGGAGCAGGTCGTCGAGCCGACCACACCCTGACGACGACGGCAAAGGCGAGGGGCACCGCGGTCACGATGTCGGCGGCCCCGGTGAAGGGTCGGGTCAGCGAGGCCACCACGGTGTAGGCGAGCCCCACGGCGGCGATGGTTGCCATGGACCGTCGTTCGAGAACCAGTCGGTGAGGGCGAGCCACGCCTGCAGTCTCGTTTCCCGGGCCGTGCGGGGCTTCGTCGGTATTCACAGCCCACTCACAGCTGAGGCTCCTGTGATCCATAGATGGGCGACTCATCCTGGTCGGCATGATCTCGGTCTCGTGGGAGCCACAGGGCCTCGTGGTGCGAGTGACAGGACGGGACCGGTTCCTGGCGTGGCCCGAGCCCGCCGAGGTCGTGTTTCCCACCGCCATCGTGAGCGGGGCCGCCAGTCACCCCGCCCTCGCCACCTTGCCGGACCGTACGAGGCTCTTCCGAAGTGTCGGCCATGGCGTGCGGACACTGCCGCTTTTTCCCGGGAAGTGGATCTTCGGCCGGCGCCGGATCAACAGCGAGCGCTTGTACTTCGCCGTGCGCGGCCGCGACATCCCGGTGCTCATCGTCTCGACGCAGGATTCGCACCTCGACGGGATCGTGGTGTCGACACCCCGAGCCGCGCAGATCGCGGCATCGTTGTCGACCCTCGGCGACAGCGATGACGAGGTGTCGAGCCTCATAGTCCTCGAGTCGCACCTGGGCGCCGGGAAGGGGCTCGCCGGACCCCGACGGTAGCGTTGGCCATGGCTGACGCCGGGGACGACGACGATCTGGCCGCCTTCTTGCGGTCGCTGGGGGCGTCGGACGCGCAGATCGACGCGGCGCGCAGCAACCTCCATCTGGCCGGCCTCGCCACCGATCTGATCCTGGCCGAAGGGGCCAACCTGAGCGCCATCGACCTCGCGGCGCGATCCGGGGTGGAGGTGGAGGTCGTCCTGGGACTGTGGCGGATGCTCGGGGTCATCGTCCCCGACGAGCACCGACCCATTTTCTCCGAGGATGATGCGGCGGTCACCGCCCTCGCCATCGAACTCAAACCGGGGGGCTCGCACGGAGACGAGCTCTTCCGGGTGCTGGGTGGCTCGCTCGCCCGGGTGGCCGAGGCGGCCGTGTCGCTCTATGTCCAGACCGTCGAGCCGCTGGTGGATTCGCCCGAAGCCGAAAAGGTGGCCTGGGCGAGGGACGTGGCCCGGACCACCTCCATCGCCCTGAAGCTGTTCGACTCGATGGGAACGATCTTCGCCCACCACATGCGCGACGCCATCGACCGGCAGCGGGCGGCCCAGACCACGGTGCCCGAGCGATCCCTGTTCCGACTGGCGGTGGGGTTCATCGACCTCGTCGGATTCACTCCTCTTTCCCAGCACACCGCTCCGTCGGACCTCCTCGAATTGATCGGCGGATTCGAAGCCCGGGCATTCGACGTGGCGGCTGCGCACGACGGCCGCATCGTCAAGCACATCGGTGACGAGGTGATGTTCGTTGCCCTGGATGCGGGCGCGGCGTGCGCCATCGCCGAAGCCCTCACACACGGGTCGGGAGAAGACATCGAGCCCCGCGGTGGCGTGGCCTTCGGGGACGTCATCACCCGGCACGGGGACTACTACGGCCCGGTCGTGAACCTGGCCTCGCGCCTGGCAGACCTGGCCATCCCCGGAGAGGTGCTTGTCGACACCGCCACAACGGCTGCGGCTCGAGACGCCTTCACGTTCCGACCGGCCGGGCACCGCCTTCTCAAAGGATTCGACATCCCCCTCGAAGTGTTCTCGCTCGACGCGGCGTCGACGCGCTGAAACGACTTTCGGTGCGAGTTTGCCTTGGTGTGCTCTCGGGGGCGCACGGTCCTGGCTGCCACCAACAGGGGCGCCCATGACGCAACGGCTCCTGACGTCAGGCGACGAAGCCGGGACGGCCCCCGAGGACCGTCCCTTCCGGCCCGACGTCGAGGGCCTCCGGGCCGTGGCGGTGCTCCTGGTCGTCCTGTTTCACTCGGGGGTGTCGGCCCTGTCGGGCGGGTACATCGGGGTGGACGTCTTCTTCGTCATCTCGGGTTTCGTCATCACCGGCGTGTTACTCCGAGAGCGTGTCTCATCGGGTCACACCTCGGTTCTGGCCTTCTACGGCCGCAGGTGTCGCCGCATCATCCCTGCTGCCACCGTGGTGATCATCGTCACGGTCGTCCTGTCCTACTTCTTCTTGGGTCTCGGGGCGGGGAGCCGCACCGCCAGCGACGGACGATGGGCTGCTGTGTTCTGGCCAACGTGCATTTCAGTGCGGTGGGGACCAACTACCTGCAATCGCAGCAGCCACCCTCGCCGCTCCAGAATTACTGGTCACTGTCGGTCGAAGAACAGTTCTACGTCGTTTATCCCACGTTGTTCCTGTTTCTGGCGGGGATACGGACCCGATTCTCCCTGAGGGCTCGCCTCACCGGTGGACTGCTCCTCGTCATCGCCGCGTCCCTGACGTTCTCGGTGATCGACACGGCGAGCAACGCCACCGTCGCCTATTTCTCCCCCTTCACCCGGGCGTGGGAGCTCGCCCTCGGTGCCTTGGTGGCGGTGGCCACCCCGTGGCTGAAGGCCGTGCCCCGTGCCGTGGCCGCCATGGCGAGCTGGATCGGCTTGGGCGCTGTGCTCTACGCCGCCTTCGCCTTCGACGCCAAGACGGCCTATCCCGGTTCCGTCGTGATCGTTCCCGTCGCCGGTGCCGCCCTGATCATTGCCGGGGGTGTCACGGCCGGGACCATGGGCGCCGAGGCTGCGCTGGGCTTCGCCCCCGTGCGCCTCCTCGGCAAGCTCTCGTACTCGCTCTATCTCTGGCACTGGCCGATCCTCATCCTGGCGGCGGAATATGCGGGCAGGTCCAGCCTGTCGGTGCCACAGAATTCGGCGTGGGACGTCGTGGCGTTGATCGCCTCGGTGATCACCTACGTCGCAGTGGAGAATCCGATCCGCCACGCCAAGCCCTTGCTTCGCGTCCGCTGGGCCAGCATCGGCCTCGGGGTGGCTCTGGTGGCGGTCTCCCTCGGGGCTATCACCGTGGAAGCAGATGCGGCCGGGGGCTCCCCGATCGTGGCCCAGGAAGTGACACCGAAAGCGGCCTCGGCTCAGGGCCTGCTCGCTCTGGTGGCGGCATCGTCGGGGACCCGGACGATTCCGTCGAACCTCGTTCCGCCATACGCCCAACTCGTGACGAAACCGGAATCCGAAATCGGGTTCCCCCCCGTCAGCTCCGGATGTCGGCCCAGCGCGTCGCAGAGCCGGGTCCCGGCGTGTGTCTTCGGTGATCGCTCCGGGAGCCACACCATGGTCCTGTACGGAGACTCCCACGCCGGTATGTGGTTCGTGGCTCTCGATGACATCGCCAAGCACGACCACTGGAAACTGGTCGTCCTGTTCAAGCCGGCGTGCCTGGCATCCCCGCTTGCCACCCACGCCCTGGGAAGCACCGGTCCCTGGGTCGCGTGCGAACAGTGGCAGCGCTTCGCGCTCAACCGTGTCAACCGGATCGACCCCGAACTCCTGATCGTCTCGCAGGCCTCGTATTACACGAGCCCGACGGGAGTGCGCTACACCCCCGCCCAATGGCAGCACGGATTGGCACTGCTCGTGGCGCGAGTGACGGCACCCAAGACGGAGACGGTAGTGCTGGGCAACATCCCGTCGTCCGGCGGCCCCGATTGCATGGCCCGGCACCGCACCGACCTTCCGGCCTGCGCCACCTCACCTCGTTCCGCCCTGACGCCTTACAACGATGCCGAGGCGCGCGCGGCCACGGGTCGAGCCCGGTATGTCGATGTCACGCCCTGGTTCTGCTCCAGGTCCTGTAGCCCCGTCGTCGGGAGATACGACGTCTATCTCCCCGGCGGCCACGTCGCCGTGGGCTACTCGCGCTTCATCGAGGGCGTGCTCGCTCGCGCACTGGGGCTCCCGACCTCTCCCGGGACTCGGTCTGTGCGATGAACGTTCTGAGCGACGTGATCGGCGACACGGGCGACGCTGTCGATCCACGCCGTGTGCGGGCGTGTTCCTCGATTCCATCTTTGGAAAGCCGGGCAAATGCCACTACCGTCACACCGGGTGCGGTGGCGCGCCGATTGGAAACGACCAGGGGGAAGGCCATGTCCATGATGCGCTCACTGCGGTTGAGCCTGCTCGTCCCGCTCGGGGTGGTGGCCGCCCTGGCCACGGCGTGCAGTTCGAGCCCGAGCCCGAGTGCGGCTCCGCCCACCACGACACTCACCCTCGCCACCGGCGCAGTCACCTGTACCGACATCACCGGCGCGCTGACGTTCTCTCCGCCACTCACGACCAAAGGAGGGAGTGCCGAGTCGACCGCGGATCGCGTTGACGGCGGCCGGATGCACCACGAAAGGCTCCAATGTCCCCACCGTGACCGGAGCATCCGAATCCGCCACGATCACGAGCGCCACGAACTCCTGTACCGGACTGCTCACGTCGCGTGCCCTCACCGTCAACATCGCCTGGACCCCCTCCACGATTCGACCGACAGTGCTCACGTTCTCGGGGTACGGCGGGACCTCGGGTAGCTCGGGCGAGGAAGGGTTTGCGCTTCCCAACACGGGCGGTACCGCCAAGGTGACCGGATCGTTCGCGGGAGCTGATCACGGGGCCGGCTCCACGGCAACGGCGGTCTCCGCCCAAACCGGTACGCAACTGCTGGCGGCGTGCGGGTCGAGTGCCGGGCTGACCTCGATCCAGGTGTCGTCTGGCACCGTGACATTGAAGTAGAGACCTCCCGCGACGCTCGGTCCTCACAAGTGCCGGGTACACTCGACAACACCGTCGTCGGCGGAGGTTGACTGGAAGATGCAATGAAGCAAGGCCCCTCGACCCTCTCGGAGCAAGACGTCGAAGTACCTGGTTTGATCTCCGACGAGGAACTCACCGCTCTGGCTCTGGCTGCCGATCCAGATCAACCTCTCGACGCCGATGCCGTTCCCATCGCCGACTACCTCGCCGACGCGTTCGACCCACTGCCGGCGTGGTACATGGCGCCGGTGATGGCGCGACACAGCGGGCGTCGCCGAAAGGCGATCATCATGGGGGTGATCGGCGCCTTCTTGTTGATCGAGGCGTTCGGGCTGTGCTCCACGTACGGCCAGTTCCCGTTCCACTGAGCAAGGGGGCCCGGGCCGAGCTCAATCGTCACCAAGAAACACGGGCGCAGGTCAGAAGACCTGCGGCGGGCACCCTAAACTTGCGGCGGTAGCGAAATTGTCGGCGAGCAACGACGACGCGGGGGAAATGGGTGGCGGTCACGCGATCGGATCCGGTTGCAGAATCTCCTTCCGACCCGCGCCCTGAATGGCAGCAACTGGGGTTCGCTCCTTGGGTCGAGCCGACCTACCGCTGGTTTCGCCCCGTCCTACCTCTGCTCGGGATCTACGCCATGGTCCGAATCGGGCTGGCGGTGGCAGACGCTCTGGCCGCACACCTCAGCTACGGCACCCACCCCGACGGGCCCCTGACCGCCTGGGACGGGAACTGGTATCTGGCGGTGGCGGCCCACGGCTACCCGGCGGTGGCGCCGACGGCGGCCGGGCACCTGACCTACGGCGCCGCCGGATTCGAACCGGTATTCCCGGCGTTGATCCGAGTGATGGAGGCGGCCGGGTTCACGGCCGTACAGGCGGCCGTGGCCGTCTCGATCGTGGCGGGGGCGGTGTCGGTCGTCCTCGTGTGGCGCCTGGCGACGGTGATCTTCGACGAGCAGGTGGGCAAGATCGCCGCCATTCTCTTCATCGTGTTTCCCGGCATGGCCATCGCATGGGGGATGACCTACAGCGAGAGTGTCGGGCTGGCGTTGGCGGCGGGCTGTCTCCTCCTCATGGTGAAGGAGCGATGGTTCTGGGCCGGCGTGAGCGGAGCGTTGGCGACCGCAACGAGCCCGATGGCACTACCTCTTGCCGTCGCCGCACTGGTCGCTGTGATCCAAGCCTTACGACGACGACAGGCACCGGGCGCGCTGATAGCGCTCGCTCTCATCCCGACGGGCTTCATCGCGTATGTCGTCCTGCTCGGAGTTCGCTACCACGACATGTTGTACTGGTGGCATCTGCAACACGAGGCCTGGGGAGCACGAGTGGACTTCGGCAAGTCTCTGCTCGTTCTCCTCGCCCATCCTTGGACAGGTGGGTACCAGGGCAAGGGGTGGATGGAGTGGGTGGGCGTCATCGTGGTCATCGCGGCGATCGCAATCCTGGTCCGGTCCAAGCTCCCTGCGCCCCTGATCTTCTATTGCCTGGCGACGTTTGCACTGATGTTCGTGAGCAACAGTCTGGGATTCAAACCGCGCTTCCTCACGTGGGCATTCCCGGCTCTGATCGGCCTCGCCGCCATCAGCCGCCGCCGAGGCTGGCAGCCGATCGCCATGGGGTTCGCCTTCTTGATGCCCCTGGTCTTCATTGCCTACGCCTCCTTTGGCGATTACATGATCCAACCGTGAAGACGCCCAGCGAGCGCACCCCTGCGGGGTGGGACACGGCATGACAGAGACCGACCGCGCGCATCGAGGACAGCGCCCCGTTCCGCCGACCCGGCAGGCCTCCGGTTCCTGGCATCGGGTGACGAAGCGGGCACAGCTCCCGAAGATCGGTCCTTTCGACCCGACGTCGAGGGCCTGCGCGCCGTGGCTGTGCTTCTGGTCGTGCTCTACCACGTGGGAATTCCGCATGTCGGTGGATATGTCGGAGTAGACGTCTTCTTCGTGATCTCCGGCTACGTGATCACCGGCCTCCTGCTCCGGGAGAGGGCCTCGACACACAAGACCAGCTTGCTGGCGTTCTACGGTCGAAGAAGTCGCAGAATCATTCCTGCCGCGGTGTTGGTCATCGTGGTCACGGTTCTAGCCAGCAGACTCCTCCTGGGTGTCATTACCAGCGAGCAGGTCATCGGTGACGCGCGTTGGGCTTCGATCTTCCTGGCCAACTTCCATTTCACGGCCACCGGGACCAATTACTTCCTCGCCCAGGGACCGCCCTCGCCCCTACAGAGCTTTTGGTCCCTGGCCGTGGAAGAACAGTTCTACATCGTGTACCCCACAATCTTTCTCGTCGTCGCCACGATCGGTCGACGGATGTCGCTGCGAGCCAAGCTCAGCGTGTTCCTCGCCATGGTGGTAGTCGCATCACTCACGTGGTCAATCATCCAAACTTCCTCCAACCCGACGGTGGCGTATTTCTCGCCGTTCACCCGTGCATGGGAGTTGGCCCTCGGGGCGCTGGTGGCGGTGGGGGCGGGGCAACTCCGACGCCTGCCGGTCGGTCTGGCCGCCGTCATGACCTGGTTGGGCCTGGCCGGGATCGTCGGAGCCGCGTTGGGATTTACGAACACCACTTCCTATCCGGGATCGTGGGTGGCGGTGCCGGTCGTCGCCACCGCGCTGGTCATCGCCGGCGGCACGGCCGCGCCGCGCCGCGGGGCTGAAGCGTTGTTGTCACTCAGCCCTTTTCGCTGGATGGGGCGTTGGTCGTACTCGCTGTACCTGTGGCACTGGCCGATTCTGATCATCGCCGCCCAGTACGAGGGTCGCCGCACTCTCCCGGTGGTGGACAACCTGTTCCTGGCGGCGATCGCGCTGGGGCTGTCGATCATCACCTACTTCTTCGTCGAGAACCCCATTCGCCACGCGCAGTTGCTCACCCGCATCCGGTGGACCAGCCTCGGCACCGGGGCAGTCCTGACCACCTTGTGCCTCGGCATCATCGCTGCTGCCGCGCCCAGCGCCACCGCAGGTGTTGCGGCGCCATCGCTACCAGGGACCGGTCTGGCCCCCGCGTCTCCGGCCGCGGTCCAACAAGCCGTGTCCGAGGCCCGTCTGATCACGAGCGTCCCCGCGGACGTGACCCCTTCCTTGGCCTCCGCACCCAATGACTGGGGAGGCCTCCCCGCCGATGCGCAGGGATGCGAGGCCCATCTGGCGGCGACCTCGGTGCCGGCGTGCGTCTTCGGTGACCCCCACGGCACCCACACGATGGTGCTGTACGGGGACTCGCACGCACTCATGTGGTTCGAGGCACTCGACGCGGTGGCGAAACAGGCGCGCTGGCGCCTAGTCGTGTTGGGGAAGGACTGGTGTCATGTCTCGCTCGTGGTGCGGACCAACCCCCCCGGCTTCGGAGTCCCCGGGGGTCGTTACACCCAGTGTGACACCTGGCATCAGCTCGCCATGCAGCGGATCAACAAGCTCAATCCGGATCTCTTGATCGTGACCGAAGAGCCCGGGGGGCAGTTGTACCCGACCGGAAAGATCACTCCCGCATTGTGGGAACAGGGTCTGGTCGAGGCACTGCACGACATCACCGCGCCCAAGACACGGAAGATCGTGCTCGGGAACATTCCCATCACCCCGCACATCAACCCAAACTGCCTGGCCATCCACGAGCACGACGTACAGGCTTGCTCAGGCGTCCCCAATTTCTTCTACAGAGGTATGAACAACGCCGAGAAGTTCGCCGCCGACGCATCGGGTGCGGGGTACATCAACGTGACACCGTGGTTCTGTTCGACGACGTGTACCGACATCGTCGACAACATCATCGTCTACAAGGACGGCGACCACATCACGGCCACCTATAGCCGCTACCTCGAGACCGAGCTTGCCCTTGCGCTCGGGTTCGGACCCATGCGCTGACACACCGACGGTCGAGGCATGGCGCTCAGCCAAGGCCTCCGGTCAGGACCATGCGGACCAACTCGGTGCGCGACTCGATTCCCAACTTGGCGAAGACATGGTTCAAGTGGCCCTCGATGGTGCGCACACTCACTCCCATCCGCCCGGCGATAGCCCGGTTGGACAGGCCCTCGGCCACCAGGTCGACCGTCTCTCGCTCCCGCCAGGTGAGCCGCGCCTCGCTCATGCCCGCCGGTCTTGTGGTACCAACCAGACGCGCCGACAAGACGGGGTCCAGCACTCGGGATCCTCGCCCCGCAGCGCGGACGGCACCCACGAGCTCCTCGCGTGGCATCGTCTTCAACAAGTATCCGGCCACACCTGCTTCCCACGCGTCGCGCACGTATTGGTCGTCGTCGTAGGCCGACAGCATGACCACGCGAACGCTCGGGTGGGACGTTTTGACCCGGCGGGCCACATCGATGCCGCTCTCGTCGGACAGCCCCACATCGCAGAGCAAGACGTCGGGCTCCAACCGTTCGACGAGGTCCATCGCTCCTGTCGCGTCGCCGGCCTCTCCAACGACAGAGATGTCATCCGATGTCTCGAGTACCTGCCGAGTACCGGTGCGCACGACAGCATGATCATCGACAACCAACACGCGGAGTGCGGTGTCGGTCTCAGACCCGGGGCGCAATGCGGTTTGGACCACGCACTTATGTTATCTCTGTCTCGTCGCAATGCGTTCTCACCGCAGTCATTTTTGGCCTTTCTTGTGCGGAAACTGATGGAACGGCGCGCACGTCACCCACGGACGTCGGAACCAAGGGAAATCACCTGGGTGCTCCTGCGTGCAACCACCGATGACTGCTCCCCTTGGCGTGTGGCACAACTGAAGGAGGCCGCTGCGGTGGTCGATGGACAAGCACGGGGGTATGCAGTCGTCGACATGACGTGGCGTGGGTCCGCGAGACACCAGTCCACGACCTCCTGCAACGAGCACGACAACCACGAGACTCGGCGGGCTCCGGGCACGCGACGCACCTGAGCCCAAGGAGTCCAGACCGACGAGGGGCTCCCGCCAGCCTCTCGCCACAACGAGCGGGGCCTTCGGGCCCCGCTCGTTGTTTCCTGACCTACTTCGGGAGTTGGTTTCCGGCACCGGGGCCGGGTCAGACTGCGGGGGCCAGCCCGTACGGAGACCGGAGGTGCACCATGGAGCTCGAGGCCGGCGACGTGGTGCTGTCGATCACCTGGCATCCCGAGGGCCTCGGGGGCCGTAGCGGCGTGGCCCGGGTCTCGCACCTCGACGGTCGTGACGACAAGCGCCCCATGAGCCGTCGCCAGGCCGAGGCCCTGGCGACCTCGTACCTCGGAGACACCATCACGTCTCGCCCGCTTTCGAACCAGGGCGTGGAGTGGACCAGGGGCTCGAGGGCATAAGGAACAGGTTCCCAAGAGTCGCACCTGAAGCCACGAGTGGCCGCCGCTCCACCGTGGTGCGGACAATTGGGACTTTCGGCCCTGCTCCCTCTGCAGCGCACAGTCGATTCCTGATTCCATCGACCTGACTCCTTGAAGCTCAGACCTGGAGCACTGAGTGAAACCACCTAGGTGGGATTTCGCTCTCTTCTTCCGCGCCGAGTTGCGCCGATCAAGAAGGTGGCTAAGTGGCGAAAGGAACACACATGGAGGCTCAGCTGAGGCGGGCTCTGCCTCGCCAGTTCGCGAATTGGGGTGGCACCTATGTCATTGAATCTGAGCCGGAGATGCGCTGGCGAGACTGTCGCGTCATCGACATATCTTCGATTGGCGCTGGATTCGAGCTCGTCGATGCCCCCCTCGAAGCTGTCGAAGGGCAACGCATCTTCGTGGCGGTGCACATGCGGGGCGAGATCCGAAACTCACGAGCAATCAAGGAAGACCGCCTTCGAGTCGGAACACAATTCATCGACATCGCCGAGGAGGACCGAGGGTATCTGCGGTCGATTACCGCCCTCGACGTCCGTTGGTAGAAGGACTTTCAGTCGCTCTCGTCCATCGACCCATCCCACAGACAACTGATTGAAGGCGAAAATGACCCGCGCCAGAGTGCTCTCCTTCCACATGGACGACAAGGATCGTCCGGGCTTGGTCAACGCCCTCGACGGGGTGGCCGAGATGTTCGCGCACCAGTCGGACTTCCGCGGCCTCGTGTGCCTGGAGCAAGACGGCGCCCGCAATGAAGTCTTGGTCGTCACATTCTGGGAGGGCGCGGGGCTGGAGGACACCCATGCGGACTCCGAAGTTGCCCGGCAGCGGATCGCAGCGACGACCGATCTGGGTGTGAGCAGCAAGTCGTACGACGTGCTTCGTCTGGTCGCAGGACCAGCGGCGGTGGAAGGCCTGATCGCCGAGATCCTTGCGTCCTGAAGGCTGCAGGTTCGCGAACACCTGGTTTGATGCTTCGACCTTCGGGTATCAGTGCTCTGGGCGACTCCCGCAATGGCGCCCTTAGGGATGCGGCAGGGCGTTGAGGGGCCACCCGCCAGGGTCCCTCCGCCTTGGCCGCATTCTCCGCGGTCCCCCATCCCTCTCGGGGTCGTCCCGAGATACCTACGAAGCGATCGTCGACGGACCTGGTCGGTAGCTCAAGTAGACGACGCCGTTGTCATAGGTCTCGCAGGCGGCGAGGGACCATTTGCCGGGAGGAGCGTCCGGGGCGAAAAGGCGGGGACCCGTGCCCCGCGTCAAGGGGTAGACGAAGAGATGGAGCTCGTCCACCAGCCCATCGGCGAGGAGGGCCCGCACCAAGGTCCCGCTGCCACTCACGTAGATCCCGCCATCAACGCCGTCCTTGACCCGTCGGATGACCTCGGGGTCGTAGGGGCCGACAAGCTTCGAGTTCCTCCAGGTGGCTGCGTCCAGGGTGGATGAAACGACGTACTTGGTCGTGTCGTTCATGAAGGGTGCGCCCGGATCTTGGTCCGCGGTGCGAACCGACCACGCCGGTTCGAACATCTCGTAGGTGTTGCGTCCCAAAAGGATGCCCTGGCAGCCGCCCATGGCACCGGCGATGGCTTCGCCCATTCGGGGATCGAACCCGAAGTCGACAGTCCACGACGGAGTGTCGATGACACCGTCGAGGGTGATGAACTCGTGCACCCGGATCTCACCCATGATCAGCCTCCTTGGTTCGTGTCATTGCTAGCCGTAGGGCATTGCGCCAGGGACGGCATCACAGGCGTTGACGATTCTGACATCCTTGGCCGTCACCCGGACGCGGGGAAGACCAATCGCAGGCGCAGGTTGCAGGATTCCCGGCTTGGGACCCGCTGCCGAGTTGGCTTGCTCGCCTCCGACCTGGTTCAAGCGACATAGCGCAGCACCGTCTGGTATCAATAATCGATAGCGGGGCCGTAAGCTACGCAGCTAGTGCCCGATCCCTCCGCCGCCGCTCAGTCAACCGCTGCCCCTTCGATGGCAAGCAATGGGAGGCCAGGAATCGACCCATCTTCTGGGAACGGTGGCAAGGCCCGGAGGTTTGGACTCGCCCTTCTCTTCCTCATCTTGGTGGTAGGGATTGCCCTCCTGATCGCCTTCTTCGGTGCCGTCCGTCATTGGTTTGCGCTTCACACCGGAACGATCCACGGTGGACCCGACCTCTACTACAACTTTTGGTCCGGTTTTGGCTCCGACCTCGGCGAGGCCACCCTCATCAGCGCGGTTGGTATCGGGGTCTACACCGGTGTCCGCAGGGCCAACTGCCATACCAAGGGCTGTTGGCGGATCGGCCACCATCTCCTGGACGGAACCCCCTACGTCCTGTGCAAACACCATCACCCGCACGTTCCGACGAAGGGTGCGACGCACGAGCACATCCTTGAGCAGCACCGGCAATGGAAGGAAGCGCAAGAACGTGTGGGGCGCTAAGTGTCGAGTGATTCTGCAAACGATGCGGGCGCCGTCGAGTGTCGCTGGCGAACAAGCCGATTGCCGAGAAGACGGTCTAGGCAGCAAGGATCCCCGGGCCACGCGGCCTCGACTTCGGTACGAGGAACGTGGCGAGCCGTATACCGGAGTGCGGCCATCAGGACGAGGACGTCGTCGGTTTGCCCGATCACCGGGATGATGTTGGGAAGGATCTGGATCGGAGATACGAGATAGGCCAATGCGGCACCGAGCATCAGGCGACCTCGCATCGGCAAGCGGCGGTCCCGACGCAGACGCCGGACGAGGATCACGCAGTTGGGTCCGAAAGAAACCAGCGCACGGGTTCGGCCGGGGGGAATAAGGCGGGCGAGGACAACAAGAGCCGCCCAGAAGGACACCACAGCTAGGAGGCCGACGCCGACGCCGGTAAGCCACATGGAGGAAGTCTGCACCGATGCGACCATCACCGCTCGGGCTCACCCTGACCCATACGTCGCTTTCTGAGCGTCCAGGCGGCGACCGGTATCACCCGGACGTCCTGGTCACAGGGTGGGCGCAGGGGGGTACTATTCAAACCCCCTTGATCAGGGAAATGACCAATCAGAATCTGCCCAATGAACCTCTACGACCACGCAAATGGGGACAGATGAAGAGCTCATACCACGCGCCGAACAACAAGATCCGGGTGTTCCAAGTCGCAACGGGCAACGTCGGTTCCGAGATGATCAAGCGAATCCAGAACCACCCGGACCTCGAGCTGATCGGCCTGCACTGCTACTCATCGGACAAGGTAGGCAAAGACGCTGGCGAGATCGTCGGCATGGACCCGATCGGCGTGGTGGCGACGGGGTCCGTCGACGCCATCATCGCCTCGAAGCCCGACTGCGTCACGTTCCATGGTGTGTTCCCAGACGTCGACCTGTACGAACGGGTGCTCGAAGCCGGCATCAACGTGGTCACCACCGCCGACTGGATTACCGGGCACCATCGCAATGCCAACCATCCCCACCGATCCGGTCGGCGCGAGTCGGAGGTGATCGAGGCAGCCTGTCTCCGGGGGGGTTCGACCTTCTACGGCACCGGCATGAACCCCGGACTGGCTCAGATCTTGACCATCGTCCACTCGACCGATGTCACCGAGATCGAGCACGTCCTGTCGGTCGAGTCGGTCGATGTCTCCTGTCACCACTCGGTCGACACGTGGGTGGAGGTCGGTTTTGGTCGGTCGGTGGATGATCCGGCTGTGCCTGGCATGCTCGAGAAATACACCCGCGTCTTCGAGGACGCCGTGCGTCTCATGGCCGACTGCTTCGATCTCGAGCTGGACGAGGTTCGCTTCGAGTGCGAGCTGGGTGCGTGCACCAAAGACGTGGACCTCGGCTGGTATCAATTGGCCAAGGGCTCCCTGGGTGGCTGCTACCTCAAGTACCTGGGGATCGTCGATGGCGTGCCGCGGGTCGAGATGCACCTTGAGTGGCAGATGACACCTCACACGAGCCCCCACTGGGAGATCCAGGGCTGCTATATCACGACGATCAAGGGCGATCCCTGCATCTACAGCAAACACATGATCTTCCCCAAGCCGGGGACCGACTTTTCGTCGCCGGAAGCATTTGCCTCCGTCGGTATGACCATCACGGGCATGCCGGCCCTCAATGCCATCCGGGCTGTGGTCGAGGCGGCTCCCGGCTGCATCACCAGCGCCGATCTCCCGTTGCGCACCTTCGCCGGGCGATTCGCCTCGAGGGAGGGGAGCGGATCATGAGCAATTCCCGGTACCCGTTCCCTTCCTTCCCCGACGGCTGGTTCAGTGTCGCTGCTTCGGACGACATCGGCCGCGGTGAGGTCAAAGCCTTGCATTACCTGGGCCGGGATCTCGTGGCGTTCCGAGGCGAGGACGGTGCCGTCCGGATCTTCGATGCACACTGTCCTCACCTCGGCGCCCACCTGGGCGTAGGAGGGCGCGTCTGCGATGACGGCATCATCTGTCCCTTCCATGGCTGGCGCTTCGACGGTGGCGGCAATGTCGTCGAAGTGCCCCGCCTCGACGGACGACCCCCACGCGTGAAGGCCGGCGTATGGGATGCGTGCGAGCGCAATGGGCGCATTTTCGTATGGCACCACGCCGGCGGGGCATCTCCCCACTACGCCGTGGCGAAGCTACCGCGACAACGGAGCACGCTGGACACCGTGGAGAGTGAACAGCTACCGCGTCCGGATCGGCCTCCAGGACCTGACCGAGAACATCATCGACCGTTCGCATTTCTGGACCGTGCACGACATGGACCCGCCCGACAACGACCGCTTCGATGTGACGTTCGACGGGCCGTCGATGGTCGTCGATCAGTACATCAAGGTCACCGCCGTCTCCGAGCGCGGATTCGAGGTGTTCGCCCGATCAACAGCCTGCGGTCCCGGCATCGTGGCCGTCGAGGTCCGAGAGGGGCCGATCGATATGCTGACCTACATCACCCAAACGCCGGTGGACGACGAGATCACCGAGATCACCCTCCACTTCTCCATGATCGCCCTGGAGGACGAAGCGGCCACCGCATCCATTGCGAAGCTGAATGACGAAGTCACGAACACCCAGTTCACTCAGGACGTTCCAATATGGGAGAACAAGATCTACCGGGAGCGACCGCCACTCACCCGTGTGGATGGACCGATCGCTCAATACCGGCGGTGGTTCCGACAGTTCTATTCCGGCTGGGCGTCGCCGCCGGACGATACGCGACCAACGCGCGCCGACGCCGAAACACGGGTGGGACCGAGCGAAGGGGAAACGGGTTAGGAGGGCAATGGAGCGAGTGGGACACAGGTACCGGAGCCAGTGGCGCCCAGGTACTGCGGATGCATCCAACCCGACTTCCGCTGGGCGATAGAACCTCGGGGCGCTCGGGGGAACGGACCCCCTTTCCGTATGCTCCTTTCCACGTAAGATTTCGCCACCAGGTGGTGAGGGGAACTGACGGCGGTGGCGACGACCCAAACAGTGACGGTGCTGTTCACGGACCTTGTCGGGTCCACCGAGCTGTCCTCCGGTCTGGATCCTGAAGCAGCTGACGCCCTTCGCCAGACCCACTTCGGGCTTCTCAGAGGGGCCATCGAGACGGCCGGGGGCACCGAGGTGAAAAACCTCGGTGACGGTCTCATGGTCGCCTTCACCAGCCTGAGCCGGGCTCTGGCCTGTGGCGTAGCCATGCAGCAGGCCATCGAGCGCCACAACCGCCGCGACGAGGGGGCACCTCTCTCGGTGCGCATCGGGATCTCCGTCGGAGAAGCCACTGAAGACGACGGTGACTACTTCGGGACCCCTGTGATCGAGGCCTCCCGCTTGTGCGCCAAAGCCGACGGAGGCCAAATCTTGGCCACCGAGATGGTCAAGGCCATAGCGGGAAGTTACGCCACGCAAGAGTTTGTATCGGTGGGCGACCTCGAGCTGAAGGGACTTCCGCAACCTGTACCCAGCGTGGAGGTCGTGTGGGAACCAGCGCAGGTTGTCAGTGAAACGGGTAGTGGCCACTTCCAGTTGCCTGTCCGCTTGGTGGGTGCCTCGGCCGAGAGCCTTTTCGCTTTTTTCGGGCGAGCAGATGAACTCACACGCCTTACCGACACCCAGAAGGCCAGCGCGGCCGAGAACCGGCTCCGGGTGGTCTTGATCTCCGGAGAGCCGGGCATCGGCAAGACCACACTTGTGGCCCAGGCGGCCCGAAGCGCCCACGGCGCGGGGGCGAACGTCCTCTACGGCAACTGCGAAGAGGGCCTCGGCGTCCCTTACCAGCCTTGGATCACGGCTCTGTCGCAGTTGATCGACCAGGCAGATGATGAGCTATTGCGAGCGTTCGTGGAGTCCAAGGGTCTGTCGCTCGCTCGTCTCCTGCCGGATCTTGCCCGTCGGGTCTCCATGGACCCGCCATCTGCGGGCAGCGACGCCGACTCCGAGCGATTCCTGATCCTCGAAGGCGTCGGTCGACTCCTTGCCCTCGCCTCGGCGACCACGCCGCTGGTCGTGGTTCTCGACGACCTGCACTGGGTAGACGCCGCCACACTGCAGCTGCTGCGCCACCTGGTGGCTTCACCCAACCCCATGTCGGTCCTGGTGGTCGGAACCTTCCGGGAGAGCGACCTGTCACGTTCACATCCCCTGACCGGCGTCTTGGCCGATCTGCGCCGTGAGGACTGTGTCGACCGTCTCGATTTGCTGGGATTGGAAGACACCGAGATCATCGACCTGCTGGAGGCGGCCGCCGGGCAGACGATGGCGGACGAGGGGGTGGGCCTCGCTCATGCGCTGCGTCGGGAAACAGGCGGCAACCCCTTCTTCTTAGTGGAGGTCATACGGCACCTGAACGACACCGGCGCCTTCGTCCAGGACGACGAGGGTCAATGGGTACTGTCGATTGACCTCGATGCCCTGAGCCTTCCCACGAGCGTGCGCGAAGTGGTGGCCCACCGGGTAGCTCGCTTAGGCGAGGAAACTGAGCAGGCCCTCTCAATGGCATCGGTGATCGGAAGAGACTTCGACCTGGATGTGCTGGCGGGGTTGCTCGATCTCCACGAGGACCGACTTCTGGATCTTCTCGAAGGCGCGGTCGGAGCGGGGCTTGTCAGCGAATCCGAAGAACAGGCCGGGCGCTACCGCTTCCTTCACGCCCTGATCCAACACACGTTGTACGAGGATCTGAGTGCCACTCGACGCCAGCGAGCCCACCAGCGAGTGGCTGAGGCGTTGGAGACCCGGGACACGCAGAACGAGCATGTCACCGAGCTGGCTCGGCATTACATGGCAGCCACCCGACCGAGCGACGTGACCAAGGCCATGTACTACGCACGTCTAGCTGGAGACGTCGCCCTGGCCGCGTACGCACCGCTCGACGCCTTCGCCTGGTACACCCAGGCGCTCGAACTAGCGGCTAGACAAACAGTGCCTGACAACCGACAACGGTGTGAACTCCTCCTGCGTCTGGGAGAGGCGCAGTTGCAGTTCGACCCCGCCGCCGGGTTCGAGACCCTGCGCCAGGCGGGTGACCTGGCCGAGAAGATCGGTAGCGCCGACTTGCTCATCAAGTGGGCGCACTGCCGGCCACCCGGTTGGCGGGTGTCGGAGCCTCCAGACTCCGACCGGTTGCGCCGGCTCAATCAGGTTCTGGCTGTCGTCGACGCGGGCGAGCATGCGCTTCGGGCCCGGCTCTTGGCGGCAGTGGCCGAGGAGACCGACCCTGCCGAATGGCGTCGACGCCGCCAGGTCGCCGATGCCGCCGTGGCCGCCGCCACGGAGGCCGACGACGACGCCACCACTGTCGACGTCGTCATGTCGACCTCGTTCATCACTTTGTCTCCTGATCGTGCTCGCGATTACGTGGAACTAGCCAAGAAGGTGCTGGCCATCAGCGAGACTCGCCGTGATCCGGTGATCTTGGCCGGGGCCCTGCACCTCATGGTGACGGCCTTGCTCGTGGTCGGCGACGTCGACGCCGCCCGCCTGGCGGTCGAACGCCTCGCCGTCGTGGCCGACACCTACGGCTCTCCGCTCGTCAGGAGCCTGTTCCATCAGGTCAAGGTCTGCCTGCACATGCTGGACGGCGATCTCGACGCCCTGGAACGTCATGCCGATAGCCTCCTGGCTCTGGGGCTCGGGTCGGGGATGGCCACAGTCGTCGCCGCCTACGGCGGAGCCCTGTTCGAGATGCGCTGGGCGCAGGGCCGTTTGTCCGAGATCGCCGACATGGCCGCAGCCGCCGTCGACGACCTGCCCAGCTACTCGGGCTTCCGCGCCGCCGTTGTCGTCTTGTACTGCGCCACCGGTCAGCTCGATCTTGCCCGTGCCGTCTTTGAGCCCGAAGCGGCCGCCGACTTCGCCGAGTTCCCCTTCGACGAGATCTGGCTAGCTTGCATGGCGTTGTTCAGCGAAGGTGCCGTTGCCCTCGGCGATGCCCGGGCGCAGGCGACACTGTACGACCGACTCGTCCCTTTCGCCGACCTCCACGCCGCCGGCGGCCCCATCTTCTATGGCTCCATGCAGCGACCGGTCGGGCGACTGGCCGCTTCGCTGGGTCGCCCAGAAGAGGCCGAGGACCGCTTGCGCCGAGCCTTGGCCGAGCATCGCCGTATCGGTGCATCGTTCTGGCTGGCCCGCACGGCCGTCGAGTTGGCCGAGGTTCTCCTCGACGTTCCATCCTCAAACCCTGTTGGAGGGCAGCGGCGTCAAGAAGCTCTAACCTTGCTCCAAGAGGCTCGGCAGCTTGCCGTCAATCGGTACGGTGAGGTCGCGACACGTGCCGAGCAACTGATGGCCGGACCAGGTATGGCCGGCAACTGACTACGCGCCGGGAAGCCGAGGTTTCTGGTACGACGGCCAGCACGGCAGATCCAACGTAGTCGCCGTCAAGAGCCCGACGATGACGAGCGAACCGGCGACAACCTCATACAAAGCCCGAGGACGAGGGCTGATTCGTCGGTTTCCTCATCTGCACTCGGGGCTGTGGCGGCGGCACTCCGGTCCGCCGGCCGAAAGCACCCGAGCATGACCGCTATTTGTTGGCGCGTTGTTGGCCCCAGTGCGACCAAAGGCGTCCGGTATCACGCCACATTGGCCCAGAAGGGGCAACTTTGCGCGGTCCACAAGCTCACATCCTGAACAGCCCACACGTTGCGTTTGGAACAGGGGTCGCCGGGGTGGGCGCAGGGGGACTCGAACCCTCGACCTCAGCCGTGTGAAGGCTGCGCTCTAACCAACTGAGCTATGCGCCCGGAGCCTGTGATGGTACCGCGTCGCCATCGTCTGAACCTCGCCGGAGACCCGGGTCGGCCGGGGCCGGCTCCATCCTTTGCCCACTGCCTTCTTCACCGCCCGGAGAGCGCTTCGGCGGTCACGGCGATGAGATGCGCAACGGAGGGTATTTCGCGGTGTTGCCCTCGATGACCTGCTGGAGTGCTTCGGTGTCCAGGTGGTCGGCGACCATGTCGGCCAGAAGTTCGAACCGGGCCTCGCGAATGTCTTTGAAACGACAGTCGGGAGCGACCACGAACCTCCGGCTCACCCGTGACGCCACGTCGGTCAAGAACGAGCGTCGGAAGACGTCGTTCTCGAACAATCCGTGCCACGACGTGCCCGCCACCGAGCCCATGTGACACCCTTCGTCGGCGAAGAGCTCGTCTCCTCCCCGTCGTTGCACCGTGCCGTGGTGGATCTCGTATCCTTCGACCAGCGTGTCGTCGACCAGCGTTCGACCGGGTCGGGACAAGACCTTGTCCGCACCGAACGTCGTCTGGACAGGAAGCAGGCCCAGGCCCTCCACGGTGCCGCGTCCGCTTTCAACCTCGTCGTCGATCGAGGCACCCAGCATCTGATAGCCACCGCAGATCCCGAGGATGGGGCGCTGTACCCGCGCTCGCGCCAGCAGGGCGCCGTCGATCCCCCGGCTTCGCACCCAGTCAAGGTCGTCCACGGTGGCGCGCGTGCCCGGGAGGATGATTAGGTCGGCGTCGGCGATCTCCTGGGGACGGGTCACGAAGCGGATCGTCACACCCGGTTCGGCAGCTAGCGGATCGAGATCCGTGAGGTTGCTCGCACGGGGCAGACGGACCACTCCCACCCGCAACGTGTCTGCTCCGACCGGTGGGCCCGGGTCACGATAGGCGCCAGGGTCGGGACGGTCCTCCTCGTCGACCCAGAGGTCCTCGGCGTAGGGGAGCACCCCGAACGTCGGTCGGCCCGTCAGGTTGCGAAGCATGTCCAACCCCGGATCCAGAAGGACACGATCGCCACGGAACCGGTTCACCACGAATCCCTGCACGTGTTGCTGATCCTCGTCGTCGAGCAGGGCGAGGGTGCCCACCAACGAAGCGAACATGCCACCACGGTCGATGTCGCCGACCACGACCACCGGGGCGCCCACCGCCCGGGCGAACCCGAGGTTCACGATGTCGAAGGAGCGGAGATTGATCTCGGCGGGGCTCCCGGCGCCTTCGCAGATCACCACGTCGAATCTCGTCCGGAGCTGGCGGTAGGCGTCGACCACGACGTCGAGGAGCCTTGCCTTCTCGTTCCAGTACTTCTTCGCCTCCATCTCTCCTACCGCTCGTCCGAGTACGACCACCTGACTTCGAGAGTCGGTGCCGGGCTTGAGCAGTACCGGGTTCATGATGGCCTCGGGCTCGATCCGGGCCGCTTGGGCCTGCGACGCCTGAGCACGCCCGATCTCCTCGCCCGCACGGGTCACGAAGGAGTTCAACGACATGTTCTGGGCCTTGAAAGGAGCGACCGACACGCCGTTCTTGGCGAACCAGCGACACAGGCCGGCGACGAGGGTGCTCTTGCCGGCGCCGGACGACGTCCCGGCCACGAGGAGGGTGCCCGTCAAGTCGAGGCGTCTGTCTTGTCGGTCACCCCGGCGGCGTCGAAGGTCGCCATCTCCCGCAGGATCTTGGCGGCAGCCTGCACCGTCGGCACCGCCAAGGTCGCGCCCGATCCTTCGCCCAACCGCATGCCCAGGTCGAGGACGGGAGTGAGCCCCAGCTCGTCCAGGACGACCGTCGATCCCGGCTCGCTCGAACGGTGTCCGGCGATGAGGTAACCCCCGACCTCAGGTGCAAAGGCCGTCGCCATGAGCGATGCGGCTGCGGCGATGACCCCGTCGACGATGATC
Source organism: uncultured Acidimicrobiales bacterium (assembly GCA_963846125.1). GTDB lineage: Bacteria > Actinomycetota > Acidimicrobiia > Acidimicrobiales > UBA8190 > Chersky-840. The sequence continues at coordinate 257,195 of CAWJUR010000003.1, read as the reverse complement.
GGCACTCGACGGCTGGCGGCGCCGACGACGAACCCGCACAACGCGGCGATCTCGAGCCCGCCGAGCTCGGCCAGGGCGGTCAGCGGCTCGGCGTCGGAAGGAAGGCGCGCCAGCGCCTGGGCGATGACCGCCCGTTTGCGCTTGAGCATGACGTCGTCGATGCCCGTGCCGCGTCCGGTCACCTCCTGGGGCGACAGACCCGATCGCGCCGCGATCAGCGCCGCGGCCGGAGTGGTGTTCCCGATCCCCATGTCCCCCGTCACCACCATGCGGGCGCCACCGGAGACGGACTGCAGAGCCACCTCGATCCCGACGTCGAGAGCGGCGCTGGCCTCTTCGATCGTCATGGCCGGTTCGACGGCCAGGTTCCGGGTCCCGCGGGCCACGTTCCTGCGGACCAGCGCGTCCGAGTCGGTCGGGATCGGCGTCGCCACTCCGACGTCCACGACGACGACCTGGGCACCGACATGCCCGGCGAGGACGTTGATGGCGGCGCCCCCGGCGCAGAAGTTCGCCACCATCTGCGCCGTCACCTCTTGCGGCCAGGGTGTGACCCCTTCGGCGACGACGCCGTGATCACCGGCGAACACCGCCACCGTGACGGGCGACGGCACCGGAGGTGGACACGCGCCCGCCATGGCGCTCAGGCGGATCCCGATCTCCTCGACGCCGCCGAGCGAACCACGGGGCTTGGTCAAGCGGGTGTGGAGCTCGGTTGCCGCTGACGCCGCACTGCTGTCGACAGGGACGATGGTCTGGCAAGTTTCGAGAAATCTTGTTGTGGTCATGACGCGCCTTTCCGGCGAGCTGGCTCGAGTACCTCTACGGCGGACGGCGCGCCGCGCACCGCCGGGGTTCTGTCCGGTGCGGAATCGTCGATCACGGTCAATGCCTCCTCCAATCGCTCGAGACCACTGGGTGGGGGGACGGCGATACGGACAAGGTCGGGCATGTCGAAGCTCGTGCAGTCCCGGACGACGATCCCATGGGTCGCCAAGCGGGCTCGCAGCTCCGGCGCGGAGACGAGCACCCAGTTGGCGTCCGAGGCCTGGGGCTCGAGCCCGTGGTCTCGGAGCAATGCGGTCAACCGGGCTCGGAGCAACTGGACGCGGCCGGACCATGTCGGGAGGTCGACGGTCGCCAGGAGGTCGGGCAGGGCCGACGCCACCAACCCGTTGACCGACCACATCGGCTGGTGACGTCGACACCGGTCGATCATCGCCTCCCGGCCCTCGGGCACCAGGACGTATCCGATGCGGAGTCCGGGGCATGCCAAGAGCTTGGTGAGCGAGCCCACCACCACGGCGTCGGGGTCACCACGGGTCCAGGATCCGGTCGCAAGGCAGTAGAAGGCCTCGTCCCACACCTCGGCGTGGTCATCGGCTCCGGCCAGACGCCCGCTGGGGTTGTGCGGGTTCGAACGCCACAAGGGCCCGCCGCCCCGCGGATGCAACGAGAACTCGGGCTCGACCACGTGGCCGCCCATCTCCCCACCCACCAGTCGAATCGCCTCGGCTCCGCCGTTGGTGAGAAGCAGACGGCGCTCGTCGACCCCCATGGCTGCGGCCAGCGCCGCCGTGGCCTTCCCCGCATCGGGGTAGCGGCGCAGCGATCCGAGGTGCCGAGCCAACACCGGCACAGGATCAGGCGCCACCGGGTTCAACGACTGCGACAAGTCGAGTACGTCCTCGGGGTCGAGGCCGAGCGCGTGCGCCACGGCGGCGCCGTCGCCGCCATGGGGGCCCGGGGAGGGCAGTCTCGTCATCGTCGCCACCTCCGGGCGAGTCGTCGCGCCGTCACGGCGAGCCCCACGGCGCCGAGCAGCATGCCGAGCGCGTCGCTGACGTCCTGGGACAGGTCCACGGCACGCCGGATGTCTCTGGCTTCTGCGCTCCGCCCGTCACCCAGTGTCGGGCGGTCCTCGGTCGCGTCTCCGTACTGATTCACACCGCCGAGGCGCAGCTGCAACGCGGCTGCGAAGGCGGCCTCGGCCACACCGGCATTGGGAGAGGGATGCGACGGCGCCTGGGTACGCACGGCCCTCCAGATCGCGGCCGCGGCTCGGGGCCGCACCACGGCCACCAACACCGCTGTCATCCGGGCGGGGACGAAGGCGGCGACGTCGTCGAGGCGGGCGCTCGCCCACCCGTAGCGGAGATACCGGTCGTTGCGGTACCCCACCATCGAGTCCATGGTGTTGACGGCGCGGTAGCCGAGAGCCCCCGGCGCTCCGGCCAGCGCGGCCCACCATGCCGGCGCCACTACGGCGTCCACGGTGTTCTCCGCCACCGACTCCACCACGGCACGGGCCATCGACGGGCCGTCGAGCCCCGACACGTCGCGTCCCACCAGGCTCGGCAGGAGCGCTCGGGCGCGCTCGAGGTCGGCGCCTTCGAGCGCGTCGCCGATCGACGCCGCCACCTCGCGCAACTGCCTGCCCGCCACGGCGAGGTACGTCGCTACGGCGGTGGAGCCCACCTTGGCCCCCGCGGCCACGCCCAGTCCGGCCCCCAGACCGGCGTGGACGATGCCGGCGGCGCGGGTGTCGCGATAGGCGGTGGCTTCGATCTGCTGCATGGCACTCCCGAAGAGCCGCACCGGGTGCAGCCGTGGCGGTGGCTCACCGAGGACACGGTCGGCCACGACACCCAACGCGGCCGAGAGGGGTCGCGACATGCACACCGCGCTCACCATTTGGCCGCCAGGACCACCAGGCCGAGGGTCTCCCCCACCACACCGGCAGCTCCGAGCACATCACCGGTGAACCCCCCGATCCTGCGATGGGCCAACACCACCACCAAAGCGAAGCCGACCAACTCGGCGCCCAACGCGGCCAGGCCGTGGGTGCCGCGACCGACGACCGCCATCCCCACCGACAAGGCGCAGCCCACCAAGCCCGGCACGAAGGCACCGCTGATCCCGACCGGGCGCCCGGCGGATTGTGATGTGCCGGTGTCGACGAAGGCGGCGGCCAGGCCGCCCGGACGCGCGTAAGGCGTGCACCGCGCCACCATCGCCATGCTCGTGCGCGACGCGCACCACAGCGAGCCGAGGACCAGCACGGAGGCCGACGTCGAGGCGAAGGCGCCGAAACGGAGCAGCAACACCACCACCAGGGTCACCGCGCCGAAGGCGCCGACGGCGGGATCGGTCATCACCTCCAGGCGGCGTTGGCGCGACATGGGCGGTAGCAGCCCGTCGGCGGCATCGGCCAGCCCGTCGAGATGCAGGTATCCCGTCAACGCCACGTCACAGGCGAGCACGATCCCGGCCGCCACCGTGGGCGGCCAGGCCCGGGCGGCCACCCACCACACCGCGCCCACCGCCAGCCCGATGGCCGCGCCGACGACCGGGAACCAGTCCAGAGTTCCCGCCGTTGGCACGGCGGCCCCGCCGAACGGCGTCAGGAACGCCAGCGCCCTGCGCATCAGCGAGCCCGGGGAGGATCGAGATGGAGGGTGCAGCCCGCCACGACGAGCACGATGTCGTCGGCCCGCGCCGCCACCACCTGGTTGAGTGCCCCCACTGCGTCACGGAACCGGCGACCCTCCTCGGTCGACGGATGGACCGACAGCCCCACCTCTTCGGAGACCACGATCGTGTCTCCAGCGCGCGCCGCCAAGGCGGAGCCCAGCGCTTCGCCGTCCACCTTCATGCCCGGAGCCGCGCTCACCCACGGCCCGAGGGAGTCCAGGAGGACCGCGCCGTGGATCTCTCGGAGCACCGACGCCAGCTCGGGGCCGGCCTGGATCGTGCGCCACGCGGCGGGGCGCCGGGCCCGGTGCTTTTCCACGCGGGCCAGAAGGTCAGCGTCATCGCCGACGTAGAGGGTGGCGACGTAGGTGACAGGGGATGGCAGGCCCGACGCGATTGCCTCGGCCACGGCGGACTTGCCCGAGCGCGCCCCTCCCAGCACGAGGGTGATCACCGCGCCTCCCCTCGGCAACCGGCCGACACCGCCCGGTACACCGCACGCGCCAGGCGCGCCCCCCACAACGACCGCGGCCCCGCGAAGGAGTGCGCCGGCCCTTCGTCGGGACAGGCGATGCACACGGCGTCCGACGCCGTGCCCGTGGCCGCAACCCCGGCATCCCACAGGGCCTGCGCCTTGGCCTCGGTCACGGTCATGACCGCGTTGACCATCGCGGCGCGCGACAGGCGCTCGGGGACGATGCCCACCACGTTGATCGTTCCCGGTCTCCGGTCACCAGGTTCGAGACCCTCGTCGGGAGCCGCCGCCCACGTGGGCAGCGTGACCCCGACCGATACGTCGACGTGGGCCCCGCCGTCCTCGTCGCGCCACAGCTTGCGAAGGTCGACGGCGGTCAGCATTCCGACTCCGGGGCCGGTGAGCCCCCGCTCGAACGCCAGCTCCCCCAAATGGCTTTCGGGGTCGTGGCGTTCATAGGAGTGGGGAACCTGGGCATTGATCACCCAGTGGCGTAGGCCCATGCCGCCGCCTAACGGCGCGGAGGAGATCGCCAGCAGCGGCTCGGGGAACCGCCACACGAGTAGGGTCAGCGGCTCATCAGCTGCGCCGTGCTCGAAACGCTCCGGGTCGACGGACACGCCCCACGCACGCGACGGGGACTCGGGCATGATCAGAATTCGATCCCCTTGCGGGCCTTGATGCCCCGGTCGTACGCGTGCTTGACCTTGCGCATCTCGGTGACGGTGTCAGCGATCTCGATCAGCTCCGGAGCCGCGTCGCGACCGGTGATGACCACATTGGTCTTCGGCGCCCGGTTCGTGATGCCCGCCACCACGTCGGCGACATCGATCCAGCCGTAGGTGATGGCGTAGGTGAGCTCGTCGAGGATGAGGAGGTCATAGTCGCCCGACGCCAGCTTGGCCCGGGACAACTCCCAGGCGTGCCGTCCTTTAGCGGCGGTCTCGTCGAGGTCGGTCGACTCCCAGGTGAACCCGTCTCCCATCGTCGACCACTCGATGCCCAGATGCTCGGCCAGCTTGCGCTCACCCACCTTCCATTTGCCGCTCTTCACGAATTGGACGACCCCGACGGTCCACCCTCGGGCCCAGCCTCGGCCCATGACTCCGAACGCCGACGACGACTTGCCCTTGCCGTGTCCGGTGTTGATCAGGACCAACGACGGAGCACGCGCCGCGGCTTCGCCGACGTCATCGGATCCGGTGGACTCCACGCTCTCGGAATCTGTCATGACAACCTCCTTGGTCATCGCACGCGCTGAGGGATCACGATGAGATCACCGGCGTCGGAGCGCATGACCCGGACACTGGCGCCGAAGTGACGTCCCAGGGCCTCTTCGGTCAGCACTTCATCAGGCTTGCCGATGGAGACGGCCCGGCCGGCCCCGAGCAGGATCAGGCGGTCGGCGAACTGCCCGGCCAGTGTGAGGTCGTGCAGCGCGCTGAGGACGGTGAGGCCCCGTTCGCGACGCAACGCGTCGACCAGCTCGAGCGCTTCCACGCGTCGCCCCAGATCGAGCGCGCTGGTGGGCTCGTCGAGGAGGAGGACCGGCGCCTCCTGGGCCAGGGCTCGGGCGAGCACGAGTCGCTGGAGCTCGCCGCCCGACAGCGTCGACAGCCGGCGCTCGGCCATGGCGGTTAGGTCGAGAGAGCCGAGAAGGTCCCCGCACACGCGGCGATCCTCGGCGGTCTCGAACCCGAAGTAGCCGATGTGCGGCGTGCGGCCGAGGAGCACGTACTGCCCGACGGTCATGTCGGGCGGCAGTTCGGGTTGCTGGGGCACATAGGCGACGAGGCGAGCCAGGCCCTTGGGTGACAACGACGCCACCGACACCCCGTCGACCCTGATCGTCCCCTCGTGGGGGAGCAGACGCGCCACGGCCCGCAACAAGGTGGTCTTGCCGGCGCCGTTGGGCCCGATGATCCCCACCCACTCCCCCGACCCGATCTGCTCGGTCAGGTCCGACAGAGCCGGGACCGAGTCGTAGCGCACCGTGACGCTCTCGAACGCGATCACGCCGTTCCCTTCACGTGCTCCGGCCCACGCGCCGGGAGCGCAGGACGAACAAGAAGAATGGAGCGCCCACGAACGCGGTCACCACCCCGATCGGGATCTCGCTGGGAGCGAGCACGGTCCGGGCGGCCACGTCGGCCACGATGAGAAAAGCGGCGCCACCGATCATCGACACGGGCACGACCACGCGGTAGCTGGCATTGGTGGTGAGACGGACCGTGTGGGGAACGATGATGCCGACGAAGCCGATGAGACCGCTCACCGCGACCGCGGCTGCGGTGCCGAGGGTGGCTGCCGCCACGATGGTGATGCGCACCCGAGAGGACCTGACGCCCAGGCTGTCGGCTTCGTCCTCGCCCACGCGCAGCACGTCGAGGAGCCGTCGGTGGGCGAAAAGGACCGCCGCGCTGAGCGCGACGTAGGGGAGGATGAGCACCACGTCGGACCACGACGCCACTGTCAGGCTGCCCAGGATCCACGCGTACACCGACTGCAGGTCCTGCGCGTGTTGCTGTTGGAGAAACGTCTGGATCGCCGTCAGCAAGGCGGCCACCGCCACCCCGGCCAGGACGATGGACACCGTGGCGCCCTGTCGGCCCACGGTGGCCCCCACCACGTAGGTCAGCGTGACCGCCGCCACCGCGCCGCCGAAGGCGGCCAAGGGCAGGAGCTGTGAGTGCCCCGGCCCCGCCACGATGACCGCGGTGGCACCGAGCCCCGCGCCCGCCGCCACACCGAGGAGATAAGGGTCGGCCAGGGGATTGCGGAACACGCCTTGGAAGGCGGCTCCGCCCCCCGCCAACATCGCACCCACCAGACCGCCGAGCACGACCCGCGGGAGCCGGATCTGCCACAAGATGTCGGAGTCGATGCGACTCACACCGGAGTGGAAGTGCAGCAGCGGGACGTGCGACAACAGCACTCGCAGCGCCGCGGAGAACGACAGGTCGGCGGGGCCCATCGATATGCCCAGCAGCACCGCCCCCACCAGGGCGCCCAGGGCCACCACGACCGGACCGCGAGCCGATACCCGGCGCAGCGCCGAAGGTTGCTCCTCCCCCACGGCGCGCGCCGTCGCCGGCGCCCGCTCGTGTCGTGGCAGGGTGGTACTCACGTCGTTGCGGGATGCTTCTTCAGCGCCGCCTCCACCGTCTGCAGCAGGTTGACGATACGCGGCCCCCATCGCGACGCGATGTCGTCGTTGAGCGCCACCACCTGGCCCTTCTGGACCGCTTGCATCGTCGACCAGCCCGATCTCGCCGCCACCGTGTGCTGGGACTGCCCGCAACAGATGGTGTCGGCCAGGAACACCCAGTCGGGGTTGGACTGCACGATGAACTCGGCGGAGAGCTGTGGGTAGCCGCCGCTCGATGCCGCCGACGGGGCCCGATCGGCGATGTTGCGCAACCCGAGGAGGCCCAGCACCTTCCCGATGAAGGTCGACGACGTCACCGAGAAGTACGTCTGGTCGAGCTCGTAGTAGTAGGTCTGCCCCACACTGGACTTGGGCGCGTCCTTCACGATCTGCGCGACCAGAGACTTCACGTGGGCGACCTCGGTCTTCGCCGCTTGGAGGTGTCCCGTGGCCAGGCCCAACTTGTCGTAGTCCCCATAGGACTCGGTGAGGGTGGCGGCCGGGGGAAGTGACAGCACGGGGATGCCGAACGCCTTGAGTCGACCGGTGAGACCGCTGCTGTCGCCAGGCACCACCACCAGGTCGGGTTTGTAGGCCACGATGGCCTCGACGTTGGGCTGGAGATCGTCGAGGGTCGTGCGCGGTGCGGTCTTCGGGTAGTCGGAGTACTTGTCGACGGCCTTCACCTGGCTCCCGGCGCCGATCGCATAGAGCATCTCGGTCGCAGTGGGAGACAGCGAGACGACGGCGTCGGGACGCGCCTTGATGCGCACGGTCCCGTTGGCAGCTGACACCGACACGGGGAACGACCCTTGCGAAGCTACGCCGGCCGAATCACTCGGCGTACTGCTACAGGACGCGACGAGCAGGCCGAGCCCGGCGCAGACGGCGAGCAGCTTTCGCTGCGAGCGCTTGTTCATGTGGTCATCCTCCATCGGGTTGCGGAGGACGAAGTGCGCCCGCTGCGACACCCGACAGTGGTGCCCAACGAACCGCCCTTCCTCCGAGGACAGGTTTCGCTGATGCAGGACAGGCGTCCGGGCTCGTCCCCCGAGAGGGCATCACCGTTGCGGGACAGCGCCGGGATCTCACCGGCCTTCGCTGGGCCTACACCACTTCGGCTGCGAACCGAAGCGGACGTACGTTAGCCCTCCGGCGCGATGGTCGCCACCGGCACGCCGGCCAAGGTCCGTCGTGAATCAGATGGGGGCGACGTCGTCGAAGCCGATGGCGGTTTCGAGTGCGGCCGCCGAACGGATCACCACCAGGTCCGCATGTTGAGGCCCCACGAGTTGGATCCCGACGGGCAAGCCGTTCGACGTCAGGCCCACGCACACCGACGCGGCGGGAGAGCGGGTCATGTTGAACGGATAGGTGAAGCGCGCCCAATTGGCTTCGGGCTCGCCGTTGATGAGGCCCTGGCCGTCGAGGTGGCGCGGTGGCGGCGACCCCGCGCAGGTGGGCGTGAGGAGAAGTCGCACGTCGCGGAAGAGCTCCACCATGCGGAGGTTCATGGTGTGACACGCGTCCTGCGCCCGCACGATGTCGAGAGCCGACAAGTGCTCGGCGGCCCAGTCGACCTGCGCGGCCAGAAGGGGGTCGACCTTCTCCCACATCTCTGTGTGGCGGTAGGGCGCCAGTGTCCGCCAGTTGTAGGCGACAGCCAGCGTCAGCCAGTCGCGCACGGGGTCTTCCTCGAACACGACCTCGATCTCGACCACCTCGGTACCCAGTGACGCGAGCCGTCCCACCGCGTCCTCGCACAGGGCGCGGACCTCGTCGTCGAGCGGGGAATACCCCAGGGTCGGAGACCACGCCACCCTGGTCGGCAACCGGGCGCCCTCGAGCGCGGCAGGCCACGACGCCTCGGGTCTCGGGAGCGAGAAGATGTCGGTCGGATCGGGACCGACGGCGACGTCGAGCGCGGTCACCACATCGGCGACCCGACGCGCCATGGGCCCCTTCGTCGACAGATCGGGCCAATCCGAGCCGTGGTCGCCCCCGGCCGGGACCCGTCCCAGTGACGGCTTCACGCCGCTCAGGCCGCAGCACGACGAAGGGATCCGGATCGATCCGCCCCCGTCGGATCCCGTGGCGAGCGGGACCATGCCCGACGCGATAGCCGCCGCGGCACCGCCCGACGAGCCGCCCGGGCTGTAGGCCAGGTTCCACGGGTTACAGGTCGGCCCGAAGGTGAGGTTGTCGGTGTCCCCCTTGAAACCGAGCTCGGGGGTGTTGGTCTTCCCCACCACGACGCACCCGGCGGCGCGCAGGCGCGCCACCAGGGGCGAGTCGTCCACCGCGGCCGCTCCGCCTGCGAAGATCGCCGAACCCTTCGAGGTGACGAAGCCGGCCGCGTCATCGAGGTCCTTCACGCCGATGGGGATCCCCGCCAGCGGGCCGGGGTCCTCCCCGCCCGCCACGGCGTCGTCGATGCGCGCCGCCTCTTCGAGGGCGAGGTCGGCGTCGACGGCGACGAACGCGTTCACCTGGGGATTGAGCATCTCGATGCGCTCGAGCGCGTGCGTGACGAGCTCTCGGGCGCTGCGCCGTCCTGTGCGCACGTCGGTGGCCAGGGCACTGACTGCCTCGCGTCGGAAGTCCATGCCCCAGGCGTAGCACGCTCCAACCCGCCGCGCTCCGCCGCTCCGGGTGGCGGCGCCGACCCCGTGACAGATGGACCCCGTGGCAGATGGACCCCGTGACAGATGGACATCTCCAAGGCGCGCACGGCAACCTGGGCCGATGCCTCCCACCATCGCCGGAGCCGCGCTCGACCACGTGGCCGTGGCCGTCGAACGTTGGTCGGACGCCTGGCCCCGTTACGCGGTCGAGCTCGGCGGGGAGTGGAACTCGGGAGGCCTCAACATCGGATTCGGGCCCGCCCAGCTCCGGTTCGCAAACGGCGGGCGCGTCGAGATCCTCCAGCCCTGGCAGCCCGAGGACAACCCTTTCCTGCGGCGCTTCCTCGACCGCCATGGCCCGAGCCCGCACCACCTCACGTTCAAGGTGCCGGACCTCGCCGCCGCCATCGACCAGGCCCGCGACGCGGGCTACTCGCCGGTGGGGGTGGACCTCAGCAACGACGACTGGAAGGAGGCCTTCCTCCATCCGCGCCAGGCGACCGGCATCGTGGTCCAGATCGCTCAGGCCGCCTACGGGTGGGAGTCGCCCCCACCGGAGGGGTTCCCCACGGCGCGACAAGATCCCCCTGCCTCGCTCCTGCGCGTGACCCACGCCGTGGCTGAGCTCGACACGGGCCTGGCGCTCTTCGAATCGCTGTTGGGCGGGCGACGCGTCGGGGAGGGGGTGGCGCCCGAGGGCGCCTGGGAGTTCGTCGACCTGGAGTGGTCCGGCCCCGTTGCCCTGCGCCTGATCGCGCCGGTCGGAGCTGGCCGTGCCGAAGCCGGGCCCGCCCCGCCACCACTCGCGGCGTGGCTCGGTGTCTTGTCGGGCCGGGTGCACCACCTCGCCTTCGCCCTCACCGGCGAGCACCGGACCGGGGCGGCGACAGCGGTTCCGGGGCTCCTCCCGAGCGATGGCCCGGCCCGGGTTATCGAGCCCGAGGACAACCTCGGCACGCGCCTGGTGTTGGTTACACCGGCCATTAGCCTGGGACGCACTTTGAGCGAGGACGTGTGACCGACGACGACCCCGGCGCCTTCGATGGTGCCCCCCCGAGGCTGACGATCGGGCAGCGCATTCTGGCGGCTCTGCCCAACCTCCAGCGCGCCACGGCGCCTGCCGCACCCTCGGACACCGACGACGACGGCGAGACCGAACCGTCGCAGACCGACCGATCGCGCACCGGCCGATCGCGCACCCGCGTGACCACGACGGACGTGACCGACGCCGACGTTGACCGCGACGACTCAGACGACGTTGACGACGACGGTGACGGCGACGGCGACGGCGACGGCGATGCCGACACCTCGACCGAGGTGGTCGCCACCCGAGCGTCGGCGGGGATGGGAGGGAAACTGCTCGACTCGGTGTTCCCTCCCACGTCGTCTCGGGGGCGGGGGCGTCCCGTCGACGACCTCGACTCGATGACGCGCGAGGAGATCACCCATCGCATCAAGAAGCTCGACGACCGCGAGCGCTTCCTCGCCCTGACCGCGGCGCCCCTCGGCGTCGTCGTCGGGATCCTGCTCACCGCGTTCACGCTTCACCTGAACCCGCCCCTGCGCATCGACGGCAAGCTGAATCCCAAGCACGTGAGCGATTCGCTCATCCTGCTCGAGGGCGGCGCCCGCATCCTGCTCTCGGGCATCGTGGTGGCGTGTGCGTTGTCACGCCGGCGGTCGCTGGTCGGCTTCGCGCTGCTGTTCCTCGGCACCGCCATGGGCTCGCCATTGTTCGCGCTGCCCTTCTGGGTGCTCGGGGGCTACCTCATCTGGCGGGTGTTCAAGTACCAGAAGGTCCTGACCGCCCGGGGCGCCGCCGCCCGGGGGGCGACGCGGGGCTCGGCCCGCGGCTCGGCCCGCACCACGGACCGGGGGACCACGACCGCACGTGCCCCGGGTGGGAGGCGGGTTCCGGCCAATCCCCGGGACGCAGGGCGCGCCGGCGCGGCGGCGGCACGCGAGCGCGTCCAATCCCGGGGACGGCGCGGTCGCAAGGAGCCGGCCCCCACCGGACCGACACCGTCGAAGCGCTACACGCCACCCCGGCCCACGCGACCGCGCCCGCCCGCGCCGCCGTCCTGAGGCGGCGCCTGTCTCGGCTCCAGCGTCGACGAAAAGCGCCGATCGCAGTAGCCGCAGGATCTCCTGGCGGCGCCGCACCAATGAGCGGGGAGTGGGCTCCTCCCCCAGCGCCCGGAGGACCTCGACCTCGGTGATCATGCCGACCACGGTGGAGTAGATGGCCAGCAGCAGCAGACGCGGTTCGTGGCGTCGCATGTGGCCGGCGTCCATCTCCTCTTCGAGGAAGCGCGACGCCCGGGTGGCCAGAGGCTCGAGCACGAGCATGAGCCGCGTCGCCGAGGGCGGGCCCAGGCGACTGACCTCGCGCAACAGGCCCAGGAGCTCGGGCCGTTGCGACGCCAGGCGGAAGACCGATCGCACCACCGCCTCCACCCGCCACCAGCCCGCGCCCGGCACTCGCCAGGGACTCCTCGAGGGTGGCCGCCAGCTCGGTGGCGGAGCGGTCGATCAGCGCTTCGAGCAGGGCCTCTTTGGACGGGAACCAGTACAGGATGGACTGCTTGCGCACGCCCAGGCCCTCGGCCAGGGCGTCGAGCGAGGTCGCCTCGTAGCCCCGGGATCCGAACGTGGACAGCGCCGCATCGAGAATGCGGTCGGCGGTGCCCCCCTCGGGGCGACGCGACGCAGGTCCCGGCTCTCTCCCCCCATCCACCTACCATATGGTAGACAGAGATCGTGGCCGAGGTGACGACCCCCACGACAGCCGGGCCCGGCGGCCCCCTGTCCATCGCTGACGCCCTGTCGGGCAAGCGCATCTTCGTCACCGGCGCCACGGGATTCCTCGGGACCGCGCTCGTGGAACGCCTCGTGCGTGCCGTTCCCGGATGTGAGGTCGTGGTGTTGGTGCGCCCCACCCGCCGCTCGGACGCGGCGGCCCGGTTGGCACGAGAAGTGGTGCGCAACGACTGCTTCAACCGGCTGCGGGACGAGCTCGGGGCGCGCTTCGACGAGGTGATCGCCGCCCGGCTCAGCGCCGTGGCCGGGGACGTGGGGCGCGACGGGCTCGACCTCGACGACGACGGGCGGCGCGTGCTCGCCTCGTGCGACGTCGTCGTGCATTCCGCCGCCACGGTCGCCTTCGACGCTCCCCTCGACACCGCCGTGGAGGTGAACCTGCTGGGGCCGTCGCGCGTGGCGCAGGCCATCGAGGCCGCCGCCGACACCCGGCGACGCGACCACCCCGGCGCTGCACCCACGCATCTCGTCACCGTGTCCACCGCGTACGTGGCCGGGACGCATCAGGGAGACGCCACCGAGACGCTCGCCACCGAGGCGTTGGCCTCGGGGGCCAGGGCCCGCACCCACACCACGGTGACGACCGAGGTCAACGTCGACGCCGAGGTGACCGCGGCGCGGCGTCTGCGCGACGACCTCGAGTCCGCCAGCCGTTCGCCCGAGCAACTGGCCGTGCTCACCAAGGGGGCGCGGGCCGAGCTCGGCGCGGCCGGCACGCACCTGTTGGCGGAGCGGGGCGAGAAGCTGCGCGAGGAATGGGTCCGCACCCAGCTCGTCGAGCGCGGCCGGGCCCGGGCCCAGGCACTCGGGTGGCCCGACGCCTACGCCTTCACCAAGGCACTGGGCGAACGCGCCCTCGTCGGCGCCCACCCCGGCCTCCCCATCACCATCGTGCGGCCCTCGATCATCGAGTCGGCGCTGGCCGAGCCGCGCCCGGGATGGATCCGCGGCTTCCGGATGGCCGAGCCCATCATCGTGTCCTACGCGCGGGGACTGCTGCGTGAGTTCCCCGGCGTCCCCGAGGGTGTCGTCGACGTCATCCCCGTCGACATGGTGGTCGCCGCCCTCATCGCCGTGGCCGCCGTCGGCCCCGACCCCGCCGGTCCCACCGTCTACCACGTGGCGTCGAGCGTGCGGAACCCGCTGCGCTACGGCGAGCTCGTGGACCTGGTGCGCTCGTGGTTCACCGAGCACCCGCTCTACGACTCCGACGGCCAGCCCATCATGGTCCCCGAGTGGTCCTTCCCCGGGCGAGGCCGGGTGCAGCGCCAGCTGCAGCGGGCCACCCGGGCCCTCACCACCGCCGAGCGCGTGCTCGGGACACTGCCGGTGCGGGGCGAGCGCGCCGAGCTGGCGGCGCGGGTCGAGGAACGGCGCTCTCAGGCCGAGCGGGCGCTGGGCTACACCACGCTGTACGGCGCCTACACCGAGACCGAGGCGCATTTCCGCGTCGACCGGCTCCTGGCCTTGTGGGCGCGGCTGTCGCCCGCCGACCGGGCCGACTTCTGCTTCGACCCCGGGGTGATCTCGTGGCCCGGATACGTCCACGACGTGCACCTGCCGTCGGTCGTCGAGCACGCCCGGGTGCGCTCGTCGCCCCGTCGCTCGACGATGGCCAATCGCTCGGACCGGGCCCGCACCGCCATCTTGGCGCCCGAGCGCCATCTGGCCGCCTTCGACCTCGAGAACACACTCGTGGCCTCGAACGTGGTGGAGTCCTACGCGTGGCTGGCGAGCCGCCACCTTCCCGTCGGTGAGCGCGTCGCCTTCACGGCCCGGATCCTGCGCGAGGCCCCTGCGTTGCTCGCCCTGGACCGGCGCGACCGGGGCGACTTCCTGCGCAGCTTCTACCGCCGCTACGACGGCGCCCCCGCCCACCTGCTGCGCGCCGACGCCCTCGACATGTTCCACCACCTGTTGCTGGCCAAGTCGTTCCCGGCCGGGTTCGCCCGGGTGCGCGCCCATCGCGCCCTCGGGCACCGCACCGTGCTCATTACGGGGGCGCTCGACTTCGTGGTCGAGCCCCTGCGGCCCCTGTTCGACGAAGTGGTGTGCGCGCAGCTCGGCGAGGACGCCGCGGGTCGGTACACCGGCCGTCTCGAGCAGCTCCCCCCCACCGGCGAGGCGCGTGCCCTCGTGCTCGCCGAGTACGCCGCGGGTGAGGGCCTCGACCTCGGGGAAGCGGTCGCCTACGCCGACTCGGCGTCGGACCTCCCGCTCCTCGAGTGCGTCGGGTTCCCCGTAGCGGTAAATCCCGAGGCCCGGCTGGCCACCATCGCCCGCCGGCGGGGCTGGCACGTCGAGCAGTGGGACAAGGCCGGGGGCGGGGCCCGTCCCCCCCTCCCCTTCGGCCCCGTCGACCACAGCGTGTCGCGCTGGTGGGCGCGCCTCGAAGCCGCGCTCGACCGGGGCACGGCCGGCGTGGCGCCGGACCGCGCCGCAACGGCGGGACGAGGCGGCCGCAGATGAAAGGCCTCGTCTTCGAGCGCAACCTGGCCCGCTTCGCGGCGTCGCGGGTGGCATCGGTGTTCGCGGGGTCGGGGCGGGGGGCGGGCATCGGGCCCCTGCATCTGACCGACGTGGAGCCCCCCGAGCTGCCCGGCCCGCAGTGGCACCGGGTCCATCCGCTGCTGGCGGGGATCTGCGGGTCGGACCTGTCGACCGTCGACGGGCGCAGCTCGCGCTACTTCGAAGACGTGGTGAGCTTTCCCTTCGTGCCCGGCCACGAGGTGGTCGGGACGCTCGACGACAGCGACGTCCGGGTCGTGATCGAGCCCGTCCTCGGTTGCGTGGCCCGCGACATCGTGCCGCGCTGCGCGGCGTGTGCCGAGGGCCGCACCGGTGGATGCGAGCGCGTCGCCTTCGGCCATCTCGCCCCGGGGCTGCAGATCGGGTTCTGCACCGACACCGGTGGGGGGTGGTCGAGCGGTGGGCTCGTGGCGCACGAGGCCCAGCTGCACCCGGTGCCCGACACGCTGTCCGACGACGACGCCGTGATGGTGGAGCCCACCGCTTGCGCCGTGCACGCCGCGCTGTCTGCGGGGGTCGACGCCGGCCATACCGTGGCCGTGCTGGGGGCGGGGACGCTCGGCCTGTGCACGGTGGCCGCGCTGGCGCACGTGGCACCGCCGGGGACGCTGCTCGTCGGGGCCAAGTACGCGCACCAGCGGCGGCTCGCCGAGGAGCTCGGGGCCGACGTGGTGGTCGAGCCCGACCAGCTGGGGCGGGCCGTGCGGAGCCGCTCCCGGTCCCTCGAGGCGTCGGGAACGCTCACGGGCGGAGCCGACGTGGTGATCGACTGCGTGGGCAGTGACGAGTCCCTGGCCCAGGCCCTGAGCATGGTGCGACCCCGGGGCCGGGTGGTCCTCGTGGGCATGCCCGGTCGGGTCAGCGTGGACCTGGCGTCGCTGTGGCACCGCGAGGTCGCCGTCACCGGCGCCTACGCGTACGGCACCGAGCAGGTGGGGGGCTGCTGCGCCGCACCTTCGACATCGCCATGGAGGTCGTGGCGGCCAAGGGCCTCGGCGCGCTGGTCTCGGCGCGCTACCCCCTCGACCGCTTCGAAGAGGCGCTGGCCCATGCCGGTGCGGCCGGGCGCCGCGGCGCGGTGAAGGTGGTCTTCGACCTGCACGCCCGGGACCGCCACCGGGGAACGCGCCCCAGCACGAAAGGACCCGTCTCATGAGCCCCAGGCCCGGCTTCGTCCTCGAAGTCGACCGTTCCACCCCGTCGACGCTGTTCTGGCACGGCGAGGGGTACCGGCTCCAGAAGCTCCCCGTCGGGAGCCGGGTCCTGTACGCGCCCGAGCCCGTCGACGCCCTGGCCGACCCGGTCACCGCCATCCGGCGCGCCCTGGACGAGCCGCTGGGCGATGCCGCCCCACTGCGCTCGCAGCTCCGTGCCGGCATGCAGCTCACCATCGCCTTCGACGACGTGTCGCTGCCACTGCCTCCCATGCGCGCCCCCGACATCCGTCAACTCGTGATCGAGCAGGTTCTCGAGATCGCGGCGGAGGCGGGGGTGGACGACGTCGTGCTCATCGCCGCGCTGGCGTTGCACCGCCGCATGACCGACGCCGAGCTCCGTCACGCGCTCGGCGACCGCATCTTCGACGCCTTCGCGCCGCACGGGTTGTTGTGGCAGCACGACGCTGAGGACCCCGAGCAGCTCGTGCACCTGGGGCTCACCGACCAGGGCGAAGACGTCGAGATCAACAAACGCGCCGCGACCTCGGACCTGCTCGTCTACGTCAACATCAACCTGGTGGCCATGGACGGTGGGCACAAGTCCGTCGCCACGGGCCTGGCGAGCTACAAGAGCCTGCGCCATCACCACAACGCGCACACCATGGCCCAGAGCCGGTCCTTCATGGACCAGCACCGGTCCGAGCTGCACTCGTCGAACTGGCGCATGGGCCAGCTCATCGCGGCCGCGGGCGTCAAGGTGTTCCAGATCGAGACCAACCTCAACACCGACACCTTCCCCGAGCAGTTCCGGTTCCTCCAGCGCCGGGAGTGGGAGTGGACCGCCCGTGACCGGGCCGGGTTCCTGGCGTCGTCGAAGGCGCTCCGGGCCACGCCCGACCGTGTGGCCCGGTCGATCTTCCATTCAATCCGGTCCCCGCACAAGATGAGCGCGGTGCAGGCGGGCGAGGTGGAGGCCGTGCACGCCCGTACCACCGAAAACGTCTACGCGCAGCAGCTGCTCGAGGTCGACGGCCAGAGCGATATCCTCACCATGGGCCTGCCCTACATCTGCCCCTACAACGTCAACTCGATCATGAACCCGATCCTGGTGGCGTGCCTCGGGCTCGGGTACTTCTTCAACATGTACCGGGGCCAACCCCTGGTGCGCGCCGGCGGCGTGGTCATCATGAGCCATCCCACCCCGTGGGCGTTCCATCCCGGGCATCACCCGAGTTACATCGACTTCTTCGAGCAGGTGCTGGCCGAGACCACCGACCCCGCCGAGATCGGCAAGTACGAGGAGTCCTACGCCACCGATCCCTGGTACGTCCACCTCTACCGGACCGGCAACGCGTACCACGGCGTCCACCCGTTCTACATGTGGTACTGGTGCGCGCACGCCCTCGAGCACGTGGGCGCGGTGATCATCGTGGGCGGGGACCGCGCCGCCGTGCGGCGTCTCGGGTTCAAGCCCGCCAGCTCGATGGCCGACGCCCTCGAGATGGCCTCCGACGTGGTGGGGCGCGATCCCTCGATCACACATCTGCACTCTCCTCCTCTCCTCATGGCGGATGTGCGATGACGTCTCCACCACGATCATCGGGGGGGACGTGGTGAGTGCGGGGGAACGTCTGGTGAGCCGGGCACGCCGGGTGCGCCCGGAGGGATTTCCCTGGGCCGCGCCGAGCTGGCCCGTGAGCGTCGACCGGGCCGCGCCGCAGCGCCACCTGGGGGCCGACTACGACACCGACTGGACGCGCCGCTACCCCGCCCGATTGGTGCGCGCCGTGCTCCTCGACAACATCACCCGTCCCCTCGCCCACCTGGTGGCGTCGCCCGAGGTGCGCGGTGACGAGATCCTCGAGCTCGTCGAGGCGCCCGCCATCTATGTGGCCAACCACGCCAGCCACGTCGACACCGGGCTGTTGCTGTCGGTGTTGCCCGCACGGGTGCGTCACAAGACGGTCGTGGCCGCCGCCGCCGACCACTTCTTCGACCGCCGCTGGAAGGCGCACGTGTGGTCCCTCGTCCTCGCCGCCATCCCCATCGAGCGGCACAAGGTCAACCGCAAGTCGGCCGAGGACACCGCCGCGTTGTTGCGCGACGGGTGGAACCTCATCATCTACCCCGAGGGGGGCCGGTCCCCTGACGGCTGGTTCCAGGCCATGCGGGGTGGTGCGGCCTATCTCGCCACTCGCACCGGAAGGCCCGTGGTACCGGTCCACATCGAAGGCACGTACCGGATCTGGCCCCGGGGCGGCACCCGCCTGCGCCGGAGCCCGACGCGCATCACCTTCGGCTCGCCCATCGTGGCGGCCGAGGGCGAGGACGCCCGCCGTCTCGAGGCCCGCATCGACGCCGTCCTCGGCGTGCTGGCCGACGAGTCGCGCTCGGACTGGTGGACCGCACGCCGGCGCGCCGGCTCCGGGGAGACGCCTTCACCGCGCGGGCCCACCGCCTCGCCGTGGCGGCGCGCCTGGGCGCTGGGCCCGGACCCGCACGGTGCCGACGAGGACGACGAGACCCGGTGGGCGCTCAACCGCGATTGACGCCGCCGCGCCGGCGCCGACGATTGCGACGGGGCCCCGTGGGTACAATTCCCGGCATGGAGGCGATGCCATGACCACGCACGGAAGCGACATCGACCGAACCGCGGAGTGGGAAGCCATCAAGGCGCGCCACCTCCGCCCCCGGGGCGAACGACCGGCCTCGTCGGCCCGCGGGCTGCATCATTTCGCGCTGCTGTGCAGCGATGTCGAGCGCACCATCGCGTTCTACCAGGACCTCCTCGAATTCCCCCTGGTCGAGCTGTTCGAGAACCGTGACTACCGAGGGTCCACCCACTTCTTCTTCGACGTGGGGCATGGAAACTACCTGGCGTACTTCGATTTGCCCGGTCTCGACCTCGGGGAATACCGCGAGGTACTGGGGGGACTGCACCACATCGCCATCTCGGTCAGCCCCGAGCAGTGGGATCGGCTCGTGGCCAAGCTCGAAGCGGCCGGTGTGGAGACGTTCGTCGTGAACGGAACCTCGGTCTACTTCCCCGGGCCCGACGGCGAGCGCCTCGAGTTGCTCTCCTACCCGCTCAACGACATGTACGGCACGATCGTGGGCTGAGTCGAGGGCCTTAGTACGAGCTCTCTTCCAGCACGGTCATGTCGACGAACTCGGGTGGCCCCTCGAAGATCTCCGCCATCGTGGCCCGCACCACCGACAAGCCCTCGTTGCGTCGCGAATCCTGCTCGCGCTGGCGCGCCTTCTCTTCACTCTCGAAGACGACCATGTGGTAGATCCGGCTGGGGTCGTTCTGGTCCCGGAACGCCGTGGTGCGCACGAGGCCTGAACCGGGCTGCTCTACGGCGCGCAGCTCCTCGTACAGGCGCGGCAGCTCAGTGTCCTTCCCCGGCTTCAGGCGCATCGAGATCAGTTGTGCCCACATGCGAGACCCTCCGTCTGTCAGTGGATCGCACAGCCTAGCCCGCGGCCCGACGCGGGTTCCGCTCCGACGGCCCGTGAGAGATAATGACGATGTGGAGCTTCTTCCCGCCGGTTCTCGGGTACCGCCTCGACCGCCTCGACCGCCCGCACCCCCGACGACGGCCTGGAGTGCCCACCCGCCGGGAGAGCCCCGCCATCCCCGACCGGTGGTCGATGTCTCCAATCACTGGAGCGACTTCTTCTCCGAATGCTGGTTGGAACTGCGACAGGTGGTGTGGCCGACTCGCCGATCAGCGCAGCGGAGCGTCAGAGCAGCGCTCGGTTCCGTCTTCCTGGTTGCGACCTTCGTCGCCGGGCTCAATGTGGCGCTTCACCATGGACTTGTCTCCCTGGTCCGCTGACATGACGCTGGATGTTCTGACCCGATGAGCGGCTTACGCCCTGACGAAAACCAACCCCGCGTGCTCGGGATCAACCGAGCCTGGTTCGCGGCCCTTCGAGACAGGCCCGGCCCTCGTGCGGTTGATGTCCGCCGGGTCGCCCATCCCGTCCGATGGTGGAGATGGCGTCGTCAGGTCCACCGCCTGGGACCGTACGCACCCGACTACGACGACGACGGTTCTGCGCAACCCTGAGCAACACTCAGAGACCCCGCTCGGCGATACCCGCCGAAGCAGCCTGAAGTCAACGTCCCGAGGCGGGGCCGTACGCTGCGCCCATGGCAAGAGCCCCCGGCGAGAAGTCGCGGACCACCCGGATCGCGACCTGGGTCACGCTCGCGCTGGTGGCCTTCCTCGGCATCGAGATCGGGCTCGCCACGACCCAGTCGCCGACGCCGCGAGCCCTCGGTCCCACGCAACTCCTGCACGAGTCGTTGCGAGCGGCCGGGGCATCGGACGCTTTCCACTACCGGTCCGTGTGGCGCGCCGACGGCGTCTCGCAAATCGTGGTGGGTGACGCCCGGCCCGCCTCGGGCTCGGAATCCGTTTCTGTGGGCGGTGACCAATTCACCGTGGTCTCCACGGGCCAGACGGTGTACTTCCGGGGTGTCCCGGCCGCGCTGCGCGATCAGCTCGGGCTCCCGGCGACAACGGCATCGGTGGACGCCGCCAAGTGGATCTCGCTCCAGCAGTCCGACGGGCCCTATCCCTCCCTCGAAGAGGGTGTGACCACTTCGGTCGCGTTGGCGCAGGTTTCGATCGCTCCATTTGCCAGGTCGGCGGCGCACCGGACACGTGGGGTGCTCCTGGCCCGCATCACGGGTCGCATCCCTCACGGCCGCGTCGTGACGGGCTCGGCGCGACTGGACCTCTCGGCGCGCTCGAAGCTCCCCGCGGTGTACTCCGCCCGAGGGTCGGGCGGCGGGCAGTCTTGGTCGAGCACAATTGCCTTCTCGCGGTCGGGGCGCACGCACCGCCATCAAGGCCCCGGCCGGGGCGGTGCCGTTTTCGACGCTGCAGAGCTCACCTCCTGTACCGAGAACGTTGTCCCGGAGTGAGCTGGACTAACGCTGTCACCGTTTGCTCGCACTTGAGGCGCGAGGGTGCCATGCTCTCTCCCTCGGCACCTCGTCGGCGGGATTCGGGTCGCAGCCCAGGCCCAGGTCGGTTGCTCGTCAATGTCCTCGGTGGCTTGTGGCACCGACGTTCGTCACATTGAGGCCATTGCAGGCGCTTGCCTCACGGCATGATGAACCCCGTGGCTGACTCTGTTTCTTCTTGGATCACGCCAAAGGCTCAAAAGGGTGTTCACAGCGAGATCGCCGGCCGAGGGCTCGTCGCCACCGAGGTGATCCACAAGTCCGAGGTCGTGGCCGTCAAGGGAGGTCACGTCGTCACGACCGAGGAGCTGGAGGCGCTCCCGGCGCCCTTGGCAGACTCCGATGTGCAGATCACCGACGACCTCCATCTCGCCGCCCTCAGCGAGGACGAGTTCGAGGCGGTCATGCTCTTCATCAACCATTCCTGCGAACCGAACGTGGGATTCGGCGGCAACGTCGTGCTGGTGGCAATGCGCGATATCCATCCCGGCGAGGAGTTGACGACCGACTACGCCCTCTTCGACGACTACGAGGGTGAGATGGAGTGCCGCTGCGGCCGTCCCTCATGCAGGAAGCGCGTCGGCGGCCGTGACTGGCAGCGGCCCGAGCTCCAGGAGAAGTACCGCGGCTACTTTTCTTGGTACCTCGCCAGGAAGATGCGCTCCTGACTGTCGATAGCGCCCCTCAGTGCAATCCGGTCGGCTGGGATCACAAACTCTCAATGATCCGGATCAGCTCGTCTCGGTGATACCCCTGTCGTCGGGCGAACTGGACGAGATCCCGGGCCCGCACCAGGACGGCTCCACGCTGTGGTGCCAAGCCGGTCACGGTGACGCCTCTTCCACGTCGAAACTCCAACAGACCTTCGTCGCGCAGAAGCCGCAAGGCTCGGAACACGGTGTTGGCGTTCACACCGAGCACGGCCGCCAAGTCGCGGGCTGGGGGGAGCCGCTCGCCCGGCACGGCTTCACCTTGCGCGATGGCGCGTCGAATTTCCCCCGCGACTTGCTCATAGAGCGGGAGCCGCTCCTCGTCGAAGGACAATTCGACATTCTCAATGATGCTATCTAACATAGCACCATACAGAGGGAGCCAGGGTGACAACGAATCTGGATTCCACGCCGATCGCCCCCGCAGAAGCCGCTCGGGCCTTGATCGAGGAGGCCCGGCGCCGGCAACGGCGACGGTGGTGGACCGTCGGCATTGTCGCCGTCGTGCTGGCGGTATCGGGTGGTGCCTTCGCCATCGCTTCTGGAAGCGGAGGCGGTGGCAGCCCGAGGGTCTCGGGCAAGGTGGCACCACCGTCAATCGTCGGGTTGCCGGCCAACGGCCGCTCCTATCGGGAGTGTCCTGGATCCGCCCACGTCGGGCCCGCATCTTCCCCCGACGGGCTTCCCGCAAAGTCGAGCCGGACCGACGACCTGGCTTTTGTGACCACCGTGGCCGAGAACATGGCAAGTGGTCCTTACTTTGGGTTCACGCATCGGATCGCGGCATTGCCCGATCGCGCCGCGGTGAAGGCAATTCGCGTCGGTCCCGGCGGTGGATACGTCTGGACGCGAAACGCGTCGGGACAGATCGAGGTTTCCCGCGTCAGGAATTACGGGATCTACGTCTACCTCGACAAGCCGAGCGATTGTCCGAGTGGTGGCTGGGCGAGATTGGCAGACAGCGGAGTGCAAGTCACCTTTCTCGCACTCGCCCGCTAGCCAACGTCACGTGACAGTCGACGGAAGGTCGAGGGCCCATTCATCGGCCCCACCGACTGCTATCTGCCGGTGCGCTCGCGGTGCGCGCACCCGGGCCAACAGCAGGGCCGACGCTGGCCCTCCTCCAGCTCCTCCTGGGTTCGGCGAATGCGCCGTTCTCGGGTCATCTCCTGCTTGGCATCCTCGACCCAGCAGATGAACTCATTACGGGCCAGAGGCGTGATGTCCTTCCAGGCGTCGAGTGCCGTGGAATTGCCGATCAGCGCCTTGCGCAGGTCTCCCGGAAGCTTGTGCACAACCCCACCGGGCACGCGCGAACCGCTCACACGACCACGGTAGTGGCTCGGAGCGTCGACGCTAGGCCCGGCGCACCCTCACCAGGCCTCTCATGCGGCGCACGGCATCAGCGGGGGCCGTGGAGGCATGGCGCCAACCCCGGGCCCCGACCGCCTCGAGCCGTTGCCTTCGCAGCGCCCGCTCCTCCACATCCTCGAGAGGGGCCGGGGCCGATCCCGTCGCCCACGCCAGGAGCAGATCGGCCAGGCTGGGGTTGCGCGCCAACGCTGGGCCATGCGCGTAGGTGCCGAGGACCAGACCCGAGCGCGCCCCCTCGGTGCCGTCGCCACCGCCGTTGCCGACTCCCGTCAACACCCGGGCCAGCGGACGCGCCCCGACGCCGACGCTCGTCACCGCGGCGTGGTTTTCGAACCCCGTCAAGGTCTCGAGCGTGACCGGGTCGGCGGCCCCGTTGTCCCCATCGAGACGGATCGGCTCCGCGGCGAGCTCTCCCACGGCCCGGCGTCCTGAGCCCTTCACCGTGACCACGTCGAGCAGGCCCACCCCGGGATGGGGCTGTCCGTCGGAACCGGGAAAAGAGCGCCCGATCACCTGGTAGCCGGCGCACACTGCGAACACCACCGCACCGGCGTCGACCGCGCTTGCGAGCACCCCGTCGCGCAGGCGTTCCGCCGACTGCACCTGGGGACCGTCCTCGCCACCGCCGAGGCAGTACACGTCGGCGCCGGCGGGAAGAGGTGCGTGCGACGGAGCGTGGATCAGCTCCACGGCAATGTCGCGCCACACGGCCCGGCCGGCCAGCACCTGGCCATTGCCGCCATCGCCGTAGGTGCCGAGCAGGTCGGGGTGCACGACCACCACCCGCAGCGCCGAGGGTCCCGACGATCTCGCCCGGGGGCGGTGTGCCGCTTTGACCGGGTCGCCCGCCACCGTGACGCTCACCGGCATCCCCGGGGCCGGACTCGGAGCCGCCGTCCCATTGAGGACCGACGGCCCGGACACGCCGTCCACGGCGGTGGTGCGCGCGCCGGGCGACGGTGATCGGGGAGCGTCACGGACGAGGTGTCGCCGCAGGGCTTGGAAAGCGGTGTAGTTACCGACGTACTGCACCGTCGTCGAAGCCGCGGCGCGCAGCGCGTCGAGATCGTCGGGAACCGTGATGTGCGCCACTCCCGCGTGGCGCAGTCGTACCGCCAGGTCGCGACACCGCTCCCCCGTCGCCACCACCAGACGTCCTCCCAGGCGTTCGAAGGGCACGTCCCACAACCACGACGGGTCGTGCCCGTCGGCGACGCGGGCATTGATGCCGATCACGACCGGGTCGGTGCCCCCCTCGAGCAGGTCGAGAAGCTCGGTCCATCCCGCCGGGTTCTTGGCCAGCAGGAGGCGAACACTCGTCGCCCCCCATGGCACCGTGGCGAACCTTCCCTCGACGTCCGCGACCGCGGCCATGGCCGCCAGCGCGTCGGCCTCGTCGACGCCGAGTATTCCCGCCGCCACCGCGGCGATGGCCGCATTGGCCAGGTTGCAGCGCCCGGGAAGCACCAGGCGCACCGGAAGGTGACGACCGTCCGCGGTGACGAGGACGTCGCCGCGCAGCTCGGCGTCGGGGCGGGGACGCCGGAACCCGCACGAGCACGACCAGTCGCCGTCGGAGAAGACGATGCGGCCCGAGCACGCCGGGCAACCCACCGCGTCGTGGCGCCAGAGCTGGCCCGCGGCCACCCACACGACCTTGGCGACCCCCTGCGCGCCCCACACCACGAGTGGATCATCGGCATTGGCGACCACGGTGGTGTGCGTTGTGGCGCCCAGTGAGCGCTGCCACCGCGCCGCGACCATGCGCACCTCGCTCACACGGTCGAGCTGATCGCGCGACAAGTTGAGCAGGGCCACGACCGCGGGTCGCACCGCGTGCGCCACGGCACCGAGATATCCCTCGTCGACCTCGAGCACCGCCGGTACCCCGGGTGCTGCGGACGCCAAGGCGGCGGCCAATCCGGAAGGGAGGTTGGCGCCCGCCGACGACGTCGCCACCCGGGGGGCGCCCCCGAGCGCGGCCGCCAACAGACGGGTCGTCGTGGTCTTGCCGTTGGTGCCGGTCACGAGGGCCACCTGACGACCTGCGGCCAGGGTCCCGAGCAGGTCCGGAGCGATCAACAGCCCGACGCGCCCACCGATGACCGACCCTCCTCCGAGGTGCAACCGGCGCGAGGCCGCGCTCACCGCGGTCGAGGCCCGTCCGGCCAGGCGTGCCCGCACCGGCAACGAGCCGTTGGCGGGCGGAGTCGTCACGTGTCGGTGTGATCGGGCGGAAAGGTGCGCGCCAATTCCTCGGCCGTGGGCTCGTGCGGACGTTGGGACTCGGCCGGGAGCTGGGTCATGATCGCCGCCATGATGGCCTCGGTGTCCGCGGCCGCGTCGGACAGCCCGAGGTGCACGGGCTTGCCCACCCGGACCCGAACCGGTGGGGGGTGCAACAGGTTGGCGAAGTCGGGGACCCGAGCCGAGCGCGGCCACACGGCTTCGGTCCCCCACACCCCCACGGGGAGCACCGGCGCCCCCGTCATGGCGGCCAACCGGGCCGTCCCGGTCTTGCCCTGCAACACGGGATCGAAGAACGACTTACCCCGCGGGATCGTCCCCTGCGGAAGGATCACGACAACTTCGCCCGCCTCGAGGGCGCGGCGTGCTTCTCGCAACGGCGCGTCAGAGCGGCTGCCTCGGTCGACGGGAATGCCTCCCAAGGCGCGTGCCAGCTGGCCGACCACCGGCGCCTCGAACAACTCCCGCTTGGCCAGGAACCGCACGGGCCTCCCGAGCCGGGCCGCCACCATGGCCAGCGCCACGACGTCGAAGTAGCTGCGATGGTTGGCGGCCAGGATGACCGGCCCACGCCGGGGCACGCGCGCCACCCCGTCGATGTCGAAGCGCGCGTAGGGGAACGTGGCCGGGCGCACCAAGGGCCGGATGACGTCATAGGGCTCGAGCCCCCCCACCTTGGGTACGCCGGGCGGTCGGTCCCAGTGCTCCACCGGCCAACGCCGCAGCCGGGCCACGGCGTGCAGCCGCCGGTCGGGGTTCACGGCGTGGGGACGCCCGACGGCGCCGAGCAAGGGCAGATCGAACACACTGTCGGAGTAGGCGTGACTGGCGGCCATGTCGATGTTCGAGTCCTGGGCCCACCGCCGCACCGCGGCGAGCTTGCCCGTGGACCACACGAAGTCGCCCTCGATGCCACCGGTGTAGCGACCGTCTTCGCGCCCGTACCGGGTGGCGAGGACATGGTCGAAGCCGAGCATCCCGGCGAAAGGGGTCACGAGGTCCGCCGGTGACGTCGTGGTGAGCACGATCGTGTGCCCCGCCTCGCGATGCTCGGCCAGCACGCCCGGGGCGAAGGGCTGCACGAGCTCGACCAGTTCCGGGGCGGCCAGCTCCCCCGCCCGGCACACGGCCTCGACGGGCCATCCCTTGGTGAACCGAGGGGCGACGCGCACCATGGCCATGAAGGCGAGGCTCTCGCCCATGAGGTCGTAGAGCCCGTAGAAAAGGCGCTCCCCCGGCAGCGACCGGCGCCCCTCGAAGAGCCCCTCGGCGTGCATGGCCGCGCTCAGGACGAGACCGCTGGCCCCGCGCAGCAGGGTGCGGTCGAGGTCCACGAACACCGCGACGCGAGATTCCGGCGCGTGCGCCGAACCGTTGCCGTTGTGTAAATGGGTCTTCGGCGAGCGGGCCGTCACCATGGCGCAGACCATACCGCCGTCCACCTCGTGCGCCCTCGTAGGGTGCCCGTCACCAGGGCCTTGACGCGGCAAAGGGACCGGAGGGGGACCCGGTCCCTTTGCACCGACTCGACAGGTTACGGAGGGGGGCGTCCGGTTCCTGTGGTCTCTGGGTTTCATTGTGAAGGATTGCCCCCGATCAGTCAAACAGCTATTACAGATTTCGACTATCGTAAAAACAGATGGAACTCCGACACCTGCAGGCGCTGGTGGCGGTGGCCGAGCATGGATCGTTCTCCTCCGCCGCCGACCATCTGGGCACGGTCCAGTCCAACATCTCCGCCCACGTGGCCCGTCTGGAGCGCGAACTGGGGTCCACCCTCGTAGACCGGTCGGCGGGTCGTCTCACCGCCGACGGAGAGGTCGTGGTGGCCCGGGCCTATCGGGTCATGGGTGAGCTCGACGCCCTCGTGGCCGACGTCGGGGCCCTGCGCGAGGCGGTGGCCGGCAACGTACGGGTCGGCATTCTCGGCACCACCGCCCGCTGGCTCGTGCCCATGCTCCTGGCCGAGCTCGCCGAAAGCCATCCCCGGCTGCATCTGGTCGTGGCCGACGGCACCACGCTGGGCCTCGAGCCCCAGCTGGCGGCGGGCCGTTTCGATCTGGCCGTGCTCACCTTCCCCGTGCCGGGCCGCGACCTCGTCTCCGAGCCTCTGTTCGAAGAGGACATCGTCCTGGTCGTCCCCGTCGACGACGACCCCTTGTCGGGAGCCGAACAGATCGACATCACCGACCTGGAGCGGTTCGAGCTCCTCCTCCCGGCGCCAGGGACGCCGTTTCGCGGCGAAATCGACGCGGCGGTGAAGCCGGCCGGCGTCCGGCTGCGCCCTCGGGTCGAGCTCGACGGCGTGCGGCTGTTGGCATCGCTCACCTTCGAGGGCTACGGCCCCGCTGTACTGCCCGCCACCGCGGTCCCACCCCATCTGCGGTCCCGGTTCCGGCTCGTGCGACGTCGAGGGCCTCGCGCCGCGCCACGTCGGGATCGCCCAGCGCAGCCGGGGACTCCCTTCGGCTCCGGCCCGGGCCGTGCTCGACACCTTGCGCGGGCTGATGGCGAGACCCGATCGACTTCCTCCCGGCGTCCACCCCGTGCTCGTCGGCGACCAACGCACCCGCGCCGAGGGATCCCTGCGCGTCGTGGGCATGCCCAACGGGTGAGCCGGGCGCGCTCGGTTCACGCCGCGGGCGGGCGGGCCCTCCTCCACATCAACCACAGCGTGGGGCCCCCGCGTGGGGTCCGGATCTCGCCGGTCACCTCGAACCCATGGTGGCCGTAGAAGGCGAGGTTGCTCTCCTTCGACGACTCCAGGTACGCGGGCAGGCCCTCGGCGTCGACGCCGTCGAGCACGGACTGCAAGAGTGCGGAGCCGACCCCCGTGCGCTGGCGCTCGGGATCGGTGCCGAGGGTGGCCAGATACCAGTGCGGCACCTCGGGGCCGCGCCGCGTCCACGGCGCTGAGGAGGCGGGCGGCTTCAGGTGTGTCTCGGCCGAGCCCGGTGAGATAGGGCATGACGGGCACGAGGCGAACGAGGTCGCGCCAACCCGGTCGAGCCCGGCCCGGAGGGGCCCACAGCGCCACGCCCGCCAGATCCTGGGTCGTGAACACCTCGCCCCGCTCGAGATAGGTGTGGCGCAGCTGAATGGCGAAGAAGCGGCGTAGTCCGCGTCGGCGTCTGCGGTCTCCCCGGAACAGCCATTGCGGCACCGGATCGTCGTCGAAGGCGCGCGCCAGCACATCGACCAACGTCTCCACATCAGCGGGCACCACGCGTCGCACGACATGTATCGCTCGACGCGGCACTGGCATCGGTACGTCGTCTTCGCGGTCGTGGTCCTCGCCTTCGATGCGGGTCATCGCCCGTCCCTCCGGCTCCCCCAGACCGCCACTGTGGCCATCGTACCGGCGCACGGTGGTTCAGTTACGGGATCAGTTGAGTGACGGGTGGGAGGGGTAGGTGGCGAGCAACGACAGCTCGCCACCCTGGCGGCGCATGACGTCGTGCCACAGCTTGTCGGCGTCGGCACAGAACACATCCGTCGCCAACGCGTCGAGCACGAACCACGCGCCCTCGGCCAACTCGACCTCGAGCTGGTCGGGCGCCCACCCCGCGTACCCCGAGAAGAGGCGGGCCCCATTGAGGCCGACGGGCTGATCGCCAGGCGCCACCGACAGGTCGATCGTCGCCACCGACTCGATGACGGACGCGCCACGGCGCGCCCGACGACGCTTCGGGGGACTGCGCCCGGGCCAGGCCGATGACGGCGTCGGGAGACACCGGCCCTCCCCGGAACACCACACCGGGGGGGACCAACCGGGCCTGTTCCTCCCAGGGCTCGAGGATCTCCCCCACCGGCACGGGGGTGGGTCGGTTCAGGACGACCCCCAGCGCGCCGTCGTCACCGTGGTCGAGCACGAGCACGACGGCGCGTTCGAAGTTGGGGTCGCCCAGATTGGTCGAAGCCACCAGCAGGCGCCCCGTGAGCGTGCCTCCGGGCGGGCTCGACTCGAAAGCAGGTCCCGGCACCACCCGATCATGGCTCGCGCAGCGCCGCCGTGATGGCCATGCGCAACCGGGGCCGTGATGGCCATGCGCAACCGGGGCCGGCGACCGGGTCACACCTTGGGCTTCCACCCCACCGGGAACGGGTCCTTGATCGCCACCAGCAACTCCCACGCGGCGCGGCTGCGCTGGTAGGCGGCGGCCCGGTACTGCACCGGGCTCGAGGGGTCCTCGCCGGGGATCCACAGGGCGGGGGTGTCGAACCAGAAGGCGGTGCGGTCGTCGTCGTAGGTGGTGCGGTACACGCCGTACCCCGCGGTGAGTGCGTTGGCGACGAGGTCCTTGTCGCCGGTGGACCGGCCCACGGCGTGCATGAGCCCGGCGGTGAAGTACGTGCCCCCCGGCCACACCGCCTTGCCCTGAGCGGTGTCGATGGGTCGACCCGAAGGGTCCACGGCGTTGGTGGCGCCCATCTGGGCGTCGCCCACCCCGAGCACGTTGCGCCGATACGCCTGGCTCAGGTGCGACGCCATGCGGTTCCGGTCGAGGACGTCGGGGAGCCCGTCGCGAGCGCTGTAGCGCTGGCCGCACAGGGCGTCGGCGAGCAGGGCCGCGCCGAACGGGCCCTTGGTGTCGAGGTGGTAGTACCCCCCGCTCTCGTCCCATAACGCCTTTTCGGCGGTGGCGCGCGCCGTGGTGGCGGCGGTGGTCCAGGTCTTGGAGACCGCGTCGGTGTCGAAGACACTGGCGAAGTCGGCCATGGCGTCACAGGCGCCGATGAACAGCGCGGCCACGTAGACCGCCACTCCGTCCATCTCGATGGCGTCGTAAGTCGTGCACCATCCCCGGGCGTCGGGGATGCCGTCACCGTCGACGTCGCGCGACAGCAGATGGGTCATGGTGCGCGCCAGGGCCGGATAGACCTCGGCCCCGAAGGTGTCGTCGCCGGTGTAGGTCCAATAGGCATGGGCCTGCTGGACGAACTTGGCGGGAAGGTCGAGCCAGTCCACACGCAGGGGCCGCATGGTCGGGCCGGGTGGCCGAGTACTGGCTGACGTCGAACCACGGATCGTCCACCGGTGAGCCCGCGTCATGAGGCGTCCGCCCCAGCGGGTCGGCGTTCACCATGTCGGCCCAGCCCAGCAAGACGTCGCGCTCGATGGTGGGGAACAGCTCGAGCAGGTGCCTGGCTTCGTAATGGCGCACGTCCATCGACTCGCAATCGCGGTAGACGTCGGTCTCCAACGTGAAGTAGAGGTGCTGGCCCCGGCGACCCCCGAATCGCTTGGGCTTGGTGATGCACCCGTTCTCCCAGAAGACCCCGCCGAACACGTCGTAGTAGAGCTCGTTGAGCGCGGCGCCGCGCAACCACAGCGGATACACCGGATCCTCGGCCACGCGCGACCACCACGCGTTGATGCCGCGTTCGAGACGCGACACGTCGGCGAGCAGGTCCGACGCAATGTCCCAGCCCCGGTACGAGCCCGGGTACCACTGGGTGTAGCGCTTGCGCCATCGGGTCCCGTCGATCGGGTTGCGGAACTGCACGACGGGAAAGTCCCAAGCCAGCGCGAAGGTCGCCGCGCGCTGCTCCCCGGGAGCGAGCGTGAACGACACGCACACGGCGCCGGCGAGGCCCAGTCGGCGTGCGTCGAGCGGTTGGTCGGGGAGCTGACCGGCCTTGAAGGCGGCCAGGAGGTCCGAGCCGTCGCCGTCGGCGGCCCAGTCCTCGGTGGCGGTGAGCACCGAGCCGCTCGGCCCCCGCGCCCCGATCACCCACTCCGTGCGCTGCGTCTCGGGCACGTTGTCCTTGTCCTGGGCCTGGAGCCGAACCCCGATCGTGCCGGGCCCACGCACCAGGGAGGAGCGCAGGCCCTGGCGCGTGTACTGATACTGGCCGGTGGGCAACCGATAGGGGGCGTTGGGAAAGCTCAACATGCACGACACCCGGGCCGGCGCGTTGGTGGGATTGGAGACGGCCAGTTGGAAAAGGCCTCCGGGCAGCGAGGAGCGCCGGTAGTCGCGCGCCACGAAGGGGGTCAGCTGTTTCAACGCCACGGGCAGAGGGAGCTCCTGGTAGACGAACCACGCTTTGGGGAACAACGCCGCGTACAGCCCCTCGCCGGTCTCGAGCAACGGCCACGCCGGGAGCAGGTCCTCGGTGGCGAGCGCGGTGGTGACCGTCCCGGCGCCGGTGGTCAGAGATACGTGGAAGGCGGCCTGGGAGAGATAGCGGTCCTCGAACCCGCTGTTGCGCGGCGACCCCCACCGCGACCCCGTCGAGTCGTCACCGCCGATGTCGAAGTGCCACGGACCGAACGACCCCGACAGATTGAGCATGAAGGCGCCGGTGCCGATGCCGCCCACCGGGATGCCCCGTTTGGTGCGACTGACCGGCTTGGCCGTCGTGCCGAACGGCGACACCGTGCCCGTGGCCCCGGGCGGGTGGCTCCCGAGGGCGCGACGCCAGGCCGCGTCGGGGATGTCCCAGAGGTTTGTCCCGCCGAGCAGCCCGACGGGGTGGTCGACGTCCTCGTCACCAGGCCCGCACCCGGCCAGGCCGGCGCCAACCACCCCCAGGGGGACTGCGGCCAGCAGGGCCCGCCTCGAGAGCCTCACCGGCGAGGTGGCGGGGCGACCCGCGTCGCCGTTCTTATGGCCCGGCGCGGGGCGCGATCGTCCATGACGCGCCGATTGTGACCGACTCCTCGGCGTTTTGGTCGTCACCCACCGGAACGGGCCGGCGTCCGGCCCGTGACGAAATGAGGAGTCCCCGAGGGATCAGTCGCCGACGATCACGAGCTCGACACCGTGCGAGCCGAGATCGGCCGAGGCGTTGTCGCGGGCGTATCCCAGGCCCTGCACGTTGAACAGCAGGACGGGCTCGTCGCCGAGGGGGAACGGGCCCCAGTGCCAGGTGCCCCGGTGCAGCACCACGGCGTCGAGCTTCTCGAGGCGAAAGGCGCGCACGGCGTCGAGACCCGACTCGGTCGACAAGTCGACGTCGGCGGGGGCCACGGCGAGCACCGACGGCCCGTTGAGGGCCAGGAGGACCTGGGTGTGGGTGTCGTGGCGATACATCCGATCGCAGCGCAGACCGTCGCCGTCGCGCTCGACCTCGTCGGGCGCATGGCTGATGACGTTGACGTGGGGGTCGGCCCATTCGTACTCGAGCCGACCGGCCCCGTCAGCAGGGTCGGTGTCGGCGACAGGAACCCACCCGAACGGCGCCCACGTCTCGGCCTGCACCGGCCCGGCGACGAGACGTCGTGTCGCTGCGGCCATGGTCCATCCCCTCTGATCTACGCTGACGGCGCCGTCAGTCTACGGCGTGTGGTCCCGTGAGCGAGGAGGACAGGCGATGGACGTTCGCAGCATCGAGGACGTGGAGCCCGTGGTCGAGCACAACGGCACGGTCCCGGTGTGGTGGCTGTTCAAGTCGCGCGAGATGAAGGAGATCACCGACGGGGGGTTCCTCGAGCTCGTCAACGAGTTCGAGGTGGCCGGGGGCGGCTACGTCGACCCCCACTCCCACCCCACCCACGAGTTCTATTACGTGCTCTCGGGGCGCGGCACCATGACCATCGACGGCGAGGATCGCGACATCGCCCAGGGAGACCTGGTCCACATCCCGCCCGACAAGGTCCACAGCCTCCGCCCCGTGAGCGACCACGCTCCCATCCACTGCTTCTGCTTCGCCATCGGCGTGAAGGATTCCGGACCGATCGACTACACCAACCACTAGGCCGTGGCGCGCGTCCTCGTGACCCGGGCGCTCCCGGCCGGGGGCCTCGACCCCCTCCTCGACGACGGCCACGACGTCGTGCAGCGTGCCGGCGACACGCCCTACACCCACGGCGAGCTCACCGAGCTCGCCGCCACGGTCGACGCCGTGGTGTGCCTGCTCACCGACCGCATCGACGCGCCGGTCCTGGAGGCGGGGGCGGCATCGCACCTGCGCGTGGTCGCCAACGTGGCCGTGGGCTACGACAACATCGACGTGGCGGCGGCCCGAAAGCTGGGCGTGGCGGTGTGCAACACCCCCGGGGTCCTCGACGAGACGACGGCCGATGTGGCCTTTCTGTTGGTGCTGGCCGCGTCGCGCCTCGCCTCGGAGGCCGAGCGGGACCTCCGGAGCGGAGCCTGGGCGGGCTGGGGCATCAACCAGTACCTCGGCAACGACGTGCACGGCGCCACCCTGGGCCTGGTCGGCTACGGGCGCATCGGCCGGGCGGTGGCGCGGCGCGCCTCGGGATTCGGCATGCAGGTGCTCCATCACACGCGCCACCCCACCGACATGCCCGGCTACGTGGGCGCGCTCGACGACCTGCTGGCCGAGTGCGACGTGCTGAGCGTTCACGTGCCGCTGGGAGAAAGCACGAGACACCTCATCGGCGCGCGTGAGCTGGCCCTGCTGCGCCCGCACGCCGTGGTGGTGAACACGGCCCGGGGGCCGGTGGTGGACGAGGAGGCCCTCGCCGACGCGCTGCACGCGGGAACGGTCTTCGCGGCGGGCCTCGACGTCTACGAGGACGAGCCCACCGTCCACCCCCGACTGCTCGAGCGCGCCGCGCACGGTCCTGCTCCCCCACATCGGCAGTGCCAGCCGCGCCACCCGGACCCAGATGGCGCGCGTGGCGTCGCAGGGGGTGTGCGACGTGCTGGCGGGGCGCCCCGCCGCCAACCTGGTCACCGCCTGAAGCTAGGGCCCCTCGACCGGCGACGCGTCGAGGCCCAGCAGCTCGAGGGTCGTCTTTCCCTGGCGCAACGCACCGAAGATGGCCTCTTCCTTGTCGACGCGGGCCCGGCCGGCCCGCAGCACGTCGTCGATGGCGGCCGCGCTCACCACCGCCACCCCGTCGGCGTCACCGACGAGCCAGTCCCCCGCCGCCACGGGCACGCCACCCACGTCGACGGTGGACCCGACGATGCCGGCACGGTTCTTGGACGCGCCCCGCAGCGCCACGGTGGTGGAGAACACGGGGAAGCCGTGGGCGGCGAGGGCACTGGCGTCGCGGACGCCCCCGTCGATGACGAGGCCGGCCACGCCCCGCGTCTCGGCCGCGGTGGTGAGCACCTCTCCCCAGTACCCGAACTCCTCCTCGTCCCCCACGTCGACGGCCAGCGCGCTGCCGCGCGGGGCGGCGGCCACGGCCACGTGGATGGCGAGGTTGTCGCCGGGACTGCAGCGCACGGGAAAGGCGGGAGCGGCGAGCCGGGCCCCGGGCCACACGGCACGGATACGGGGGCGCATGGGGCGGCCCCCCGACTCGCCCACCGTCGCCGCCCCCATGGCCAGGAAATCGGTGGCACGGGCAGCGTCGATGATGTCGGCTTCACGGGCGACGGCGTCGGGCATGGGCGCTCTGCTCTCGGTTCGGAGGTCACGAGGAAGCTATGCACACACCGCGTCTGCGTCCACTCATAACCATGTCCATTTTCCGACGCACCCGCTCACCGACGCACCAGCTCACCGATCGGCCACGGAGGCGGCCACCTCCCCCATGGCCTCGAGCTGTTCGATGTAGTGGGCGCGCGAGTCGTGGCGGAACCGCAGCGACAGGCCCGTGGCCCCGATGTCGCGATAGCGGCGCAGCGTTGCGGCCGCGCCGGCGCGGTCGCCGGCGGGGTCGAGGGGTGGCTCGGGGGCGAGCACGATGTCGAGGTCCCCACGGCGCGACTCGACGGCCCTCGCCACGTCCTCGGCGCCCAACATGGCCTCGAGGTCCTCGAGGGCGAGGCCGAAGGGGATCCAGCCGTCGGCGAGCTCGAGGGCGCGGCGCAACGAGCGGCGGGTGCGGCCCCCCACCCAGACGGGCACGTGCGACTGCACGCCACTGGGCTCGACGACGAACCCCGAGTAGTCGTAGTGCGTCCCCGCGTAGCTCGGGGTGCGCTGCGAGAACGACGCCCGGATGGCGCGCAACGCATCGTCGGCGCGCGCCCCTCGACCGGTGAAGGGCGCGCCGAGGAGCTCGAACTCCGCTTCCAACGAGCCCACGCCGACGCCGAGGATGACGCGCCCGCCGCTGGCGACGTCGAGCGTGCCGTAGCGCTTCACCACCTCCAGGGGGTGGTGATAGCCGAGCACGAGCACATGGGTGAGCAGCCCGATGGTGGCGGTCGAGGCGGCCACGTAACTCAGCGTGACGAGCGGGTCCCAGTACCGCCCGCCCCGTGCGGCCGCGGTGGGGCCGGGGATCACGACGTGCTCGGGGCACGACACCCACGCATACCCCAGGCGTTCGGCGGCGCGGGCCACCTCGACGATGTCGTCGATCCCGCCGTCCTGTTCCCACTGGGGGGGATCAAAGCGCGGGTTCAGGTTCACCACCGGAGTCACGATGCCCAGGCGCACCGGTGCCCTCCTCTCTGTGCATGGGAGCCTCGTCGGACCTCTGGCCGCGCCCATCATGGCGGTTCGGGAACGCCCAGCGCGCGCCGCCGGCCCGGGGTCTACCGTTGGCCGTCGCCGACACCAATTCGAGGAGGTCCCATGGCCAAGTACCTGGTCCACGTCACCTACACCGCGCAAGGGCTCCAAGGCGTCGCCGCCAAAGGCGGGACGGCGCGGGAGAAGGCGGCGCGCGCGGCGGCCGAGAGCCTCGGAGGCTCGCTCGACTCCTTCTACTTCACGTTCGGCGACAGCGACGTGATCGTCATCGCCGACTTCCCCGACAACGCCTCGGCGGCGGCACTGGCATTGGCGGTGGGTGCGAGTGGCGGCGCCTCGGTGCGCACGACCGTCCTCCTGTCCGCCGCCGACGTCGACAACGCGGCGAAGAAGCAGGTGTCGTACCAACCTCCGGGGAGCTGACCCGGTGGCGCGGCCCGTGTCGCCGCGCCGCGCCGATCAGACCAGCAGGGCGATGGCGGCGATGACGCCGACCACGATGATGACGGCGCGCAACAACGGCGCGGGAAAGCGCCGCCCGAGCGCGCCCCCGACCTGACCGCCCACGATCGAACCGGCGGCCAGCAATCCGGCCGCCTCCCACGCCACATGGGCGAAGGCGATGAACAGCAGCCCGGCCACGCCGTTGACCAGAAAGGCGAGCACGTTCTTGGTGGCGTTGAGCCTCTGGAGGTGATCGCTCAGGAAGATCCCGAGCAGCGACAGCAAGATGACGCCCTGGGCGGCGCCGAAGTACCCCCCGTACACACCGGTCAGGAACACCGACCCGAACAACGCCGGGCCGCCGTGGGGGGGCCGGTCGGGACGCAGCGCCAAGCGGGCCGACAACCGGGGTTGGACCGCCACCAACCCACAGGCGATGAGGATGAGCACGGGCACGACGTGGCGGAACACGCTCCCCGGAAGCGCCAGCAGCAGCACCGCCCCGGACACGCCGCCCGCCACCGAGGCGATGCCCAGCACCAGCAACCGGGGCCGCTGGCCCCGCAACTCCGAGCGATAGGCGATGGCGCCGCTGAGCGACCCGGGCACCAGGCCGATGGTGTTGCTCACGTTCGCCACGACCGGCGAGAACCCGAATGCCAACAGAGTCGGAAACGTGATCAGCGATCCCGACCCGACGATGGTGTTGATCGTCCCGGCCACGAGGCCCGTGCCCACGATGGCAAGGGCTTCGAGCACGGACATAGAGAGGGTCTACCGGAGTGGCCTCGGTCGCTCAACACCGTGCGTGGCGAGGCGGGGCTGTCACAATGCACGCGATGCCCGACGCGCCCGGACCCGACGACGCCGGGACGCCCGATCAAGGCGACCCCGCCTCCCCACCACCGCCGCCGCTCCCGCCACCACCACCCTTCCCGCCGCCCGCGTCACCACCGGGGTATCCCGGGACATATCCCCCGCCGGGGTACGGGCCGCCGGGTTACGGGCCGCCGGGTTATGGGGCACCGGCGTGGAATCCCACACCGGCCCGGTCGCCGTACGCCAACTACGGCGCCCGGGTGGGGGCGTGGCTCATCGACTGGGTGCTCGCCAGTGTGGTCGGATCGATCGTGTTGCTACCTCTGCACGCCGTGCGCCACGCCAGTTCCACGGTCGCGAGCGGATCGTCGAAGCCACTGTTCAACGTCACCATCACCAATCAAGGTGCGATTCTCTTTGCTCTTCTCGTCATCATCTACACCACCGCGCTCACCGGGTCGGCGCGCGGGCAGACCGTCGGCATGATGGTGGTGCGGGCCAAGGCTGTCGACGCGGTGAGCGGTGCACCCATCGGCTATGGCCGCGCCCTGGGCCGAGTGCTCTTCGAGTACCTCATGGTCATTCTCCTGCTCGCGCCGTGGGCGATCGACATGTTGTTCCCGCTGTGGGACACGCGCCGACAGACGTTGCACGACAAGGTGACCAACACGGTGGTGATCCGGACCTGAGCGGCCCGTGCCGTCCGGAAGGTAAATCTCTCGGCCGACATTGGATTTTTTCCCGATTTCGGTCCGCGTGCGCGTCGCTATTCAAAGAGTCGACACGGCCTATGTCGATCGGTAAGGTCGCAAACGCATGGGCAATTCTCGATTGCTTGCCCAAACCCCAATCCCTCCACGGTCTTTCGGCAGCGCACGCGAGACCGTGACGGGCGAGGGACGAGCGCGATTTGGTGCACGAGCAACACGTGTGACACACGTTCACAGGGAGCTGCTTTGTTCAGCCTGATCCGATTCTCACCACCACGCCACGGCATCCGACACGAACGACGAGGCGTGATCCATCACCCGGCAACGAAAGTGGTGGCCGCGCCCCTGGTGACGGCCACCGCGGTGGTGGCGGTGGACTCCGTGGCGGCGGCTCCCCCACTGCCGACGCATCTCGCCGACTCGAGCGCCACCGAGCCCACCGCGCCGTCCCAGCACGTGCAGGCGGCCCCACCGACAACGACGATCCCCATAGCTCCCACCACCACCGCCCTTCCGCCCACCACCACGAGCACCACGAGCACCACGACACACTTGTGGCCGACGAGCCCGCCCCGACACTCGAGCCCGGCCCGGATCGCCGCCAAGGCCCCCGTCAAGGCGCCCGCCAAGGCCCCGTCGGGGCCGGTCAACCCGTTCACGGCGGCCATCGTCGGCCCCCATACCGCCAAGACGACCCTGCTCGGTGACTACGCCGGCTCGGGTGAGCCCGGGGCCCTGGCCAATTTCGCCTCCATCACCGGGACCCATCCCGTCATCGCCTCGGACTACCTCCTGCGCACGAGCGGCTGGGACGGCATGGACGGCGCGGGCGGATCCGAGGACTGGATGCTCAACCAGTGGCGCAACGCCGGCGACCGCCTCGTGCTGGGCGTCCCCATCCTCCCCGGGGGCTCGGGAGGAAGCCTGGCCGAGGGCGCGGCAGGTGCCTACAACCAGTACTTCACCATCCTGGCCCAGACCCTCGTGAAGGACGGCGCCGCCAACGCCATCCTCCGACTGGGATGGGAGTTCAACGGCACGTGGTACCCGTGGAGCGTGGCCAGCAACGCCGACGCGCAGAACTTCGCGCAGTTCTGGCGCCAGATCGTCAGCACCATGCGAGCGGTGCCGGGCCAGCAATTCAAATTCCTGTGGAACCCCAACGGGGGCGGGTCCACGAGTTGGAATCTCGAGCTCGCCTATCCGGGCTCTGCGTACGTGGACTACATCGGCACCGACGTCTACGACGAGTATTGGGGCAGCTCGTTCACTCCCCAGGCCTCGTGGAGCAACGCCGTCACCCAGACGTGGGGACTGAATTGGCTGACGACGTTCGCTGCCGCCCAGGGCAAGACCATCGCCATCCCGGAGTGGTCGGTCGACTTCCGCAGCGACGGACACGGCCTCGGTGACGATCCCTACTTCATCAGCCAATTCGCCAACTGGATCGCGGGGAACAACGTCGCCTTCACGTGCATCTTCTCGTTCAACGACACCGCGGGCGGCCAGGACAACGACATCACCAACGGCAGCTTCCCGAACGCGCTGGCCGCCTTCCGCGCCGACTTCGGCTGAACGGTCGCCGCTGCTGCGCGGCGGCCTGACGGTGACGGGCGGGCCACGGCAAAGGGCCGGTTCAGTCCTTGAGCTCGACCACGATCTCGAGATAGGGCTTCGCCCCGATGTTGCGAGCCGACTCGACGCCGCCCCGGGCCACGTGCACCACGGCGCCGGGGATGACGTCGGCCTCGAGATAGTCGCGGAACGGCCCCTCGGAGTCGGGTTCGGGCACCACGGCGATGCGGTCCCCCGCCACCTGCACGAGCAGGTGGTCGAGCTCGTGACGGTGGACGTCGCCCTGCTCCCCGGGCGCGAGGCGTACCTGCCACACCCGGACGCGGTCGTTCTCGAAGACGACCCTCGTCCCCAGGTCCCCGAGCACCCGGTCGCCGCTCATGGTGCCGCCCTCCCCCGGCGACGCGGCGCGGCGGTCCGGTCCGGGCCGGGCGTCGTCGCGCCCACGCCCCGCAGGACGAAACCCACCACGTGGTCGACCTCGTCCGGCGACGCCACCGTGCGGCGGGCGAGATGATCGTGCAACGTGGCGAAGACGAGGCGGTAGACGGCCTCGGCGTGGCGCCGAGCGGCGGTGCGCCGAGCGGCGGTGGGATCCCGGCGAGCGCCACGAGCGCTGCGAGCGCTACGAGCGCCATCGGGGGGAGCAAGCTCCTCGAGGGCGTCGACGAGGAGGCCGACCAGCAGGTCGACCGAGGCCTGCTGCTCGTCGGGGAATTGCTCGACCAGCCGGTCCTGGTTGGCGAGGAAGGGACGGGTCCGCGCCGCCGCCTCGGGATTCGACGCCTGGGCCAGCACGCCCTCGATCCAGGCCCGCACCTTGTCCTGGGGCGAGGTGGCCCGGGCCATGCGGTGCTCGAGATAGCCGAGCAGCGTGCGCCGGCCGTCATCGAGAAGAACCAGCATGAGCTCGTCCTTGGACCGGAACACCCGGTAGAAGGTCTGGGTGGACAGCCCCGCTTCGGTCAGCACTTCGCGCAGCGAGGGGTCGATGCCGCCCGTGCGCTCGATCAGCCGGTAGGTGGCGTCCACGATCCGTCGCACGTCGTCGACGTAGCCGGCGTGGCGGTCCCCGGCGGTGCGCTCGAGCGCTCGGCGCGCCAGTGTCTCGCTCATTCCCGGCATACCCGCTCCTCGGACACTCCCGCTCGTCGGGGTCGACCCCGTCCTCGACAGCACACTGTTCTCCCACTCTAAGATCACCGTTCTCGATCGGGCAAGGGAGGTGATCGGGGCGTGGGCGGCGAGCTGACCATCGGGGACGTCTTCCGCAACGCGGCACGCGCCACCCCTCATCGCCACGCCGCCGCCCTCGGCGACGCCACCCTGACGTTCGCGGAGATCGACCGCGGTGCCAACGGCGCGGCGCGGGCCCTGCAGGGCCTCGGGGTCGGCCACGGCGACCGCGTGGTGGTGTGGAGCGCGACCACCCTCGACCTCGTCCCGCTGTTCGCGGCGCTGGCCAAGACCGGAGCGGTCTTCGCCCCCATCGGCGCCGGACTGGGCGTCGAGGAAGCCGTCGCCGTGGCTGCGACGGTCACGCCCGCGCTCGTCGTCGTGGACGGCGCCCACGGTGCGCAGGGCGAGGCGCTGGCGGCGCGCGTCGGCGCACCGCTCGCCACCATCGAGGGACTGGCGGCGACGGGAAGGCCCGGTGACGACGGCGCGGCCCCCGCCGGCCCCGGTGCCCAATTGGCGACGCTGGCCCGTGCCACCACGGCCACCGACGTCCGCACCGACGCACTGCGCGAGAGCGATCCCCA
This sequence comes from uncultured Acidimicrobiales bacterium, assembly GCA_963846125.1. GTDB lineage: Bacteria > Actinomycetota > Acidimicrobiia > Acidimicrobiales > UBA8190 > Chersky-840. The sequence continues at coordinate 215,992 of CAWJUR010000003.1, read as the reverse complement.
TGTGGTGTTCTTCACGAGCGGCAGCACGGGACGGCCCAAAGGGGCGATCCTCTCGCACCGTGTCAACGTGTTGCGCAGCCACGCCGGCGCGCTGCTCGAACGGCGCGGTCCCATGGTGTGCCCCTACCCGTTGTCACACATGGGGGCCTGGACCATCGCCTTGCAGCAGTGGCAGGGGCGCGACCTGGTGGTGTTCCTCGACCAGGCCGACGCCGCTGCCATCACCACGGCCGTGGCGCGCCACGGTGCCACCCGCCTCAACGCCATCCCGGCCGTGTGGGGTCGCATCCTGGCGGCCGGCGCTGACGCCGGCACCGGCGCCGGTGTCGTGCCCGCCCTGGGATCGCTGCGCTTCGCGGACACCGGGACATCGGCCACACCGCTCGAGCTCCTCGAGGCCATCGAACGCGCCGCGCCGAACGCGTCCATCCGCGTCTTCTACGGGTCCACCGAAGCCGGGAGTGTGGCGTCGCTCGACCACGACGACATCCGCCGCAAGCCCGGCAGCTGCGGTGTCCCGCGCCGGGGACCGAGATCCGCGTGGACGACGACGGCGAGCTGTGGACGCGCGGGCCTCTGCTCTTCGACGGGTACTACGGGGACGCGTCGGCGACGGCCGAGGCCCTCGTCGACGGCTGGTACCGCACCGGCGACCTCGCCGAGGTCGACGACGAGGGATATCTCACCATCGCCGGCCGGGTGCGCGACGTGATCCGTACCGGGGGCGAGACGGTGTCACCGACGGAGGTCGAGGCGGTCGTGGCCGCCCACGGCGCGGTGGGCGACGTGGCCGTCGTGGGCGTGCCCGACCCGGCGTGGGGAGAGGTCGTGTGTGCCGTGGTGGTGGTGGCCCCGGGAGCGGACCCTCCCTCGCTCGAGGACCTGCGAGCGCACTGCGCAGCCTCGCTGGCACCGTTCAAGCACCCCCGCCGGCTCGAGATCACCGAGGCCATCCCCCGCACCGCCTCCACCCTCCAGGTCCAGCGGCGCCTCCTGGCGGAGCGGTTCTCCTGACGTTGCAGACGAGGTTGCAGAACGCCGTTCTCGGATTTTATGATCACTGTTCTCGGACTCTCGGCGGGCCCGGGCGGAGGTGAAGGGGCCAGGTGGAGCGGGAGCTGCTGGTGACGGGGATCGGGGGCCAGGGCGTGCAGCTGGCCGCCTCGGTCCTGGCCCACGCGGCGGTGGCGGAGGGCCGCACCGTGCAGGTGTTCGGCAGCTACGGAGGCATGATGCGGGGCGGGAACACCGAAGCCACCGTGGTGGTGGCCGACGGGCCGGTGCAGTCGCCCCCGACCGTCAACGCGGCGTGGTCGGCCATCCTCATGCACCACGAATTCAGCGCGCCCGCCCTGTCGTGTCTCGGGCCGCGCAGCGTGGCGCTGATCAACTCGACGGTGTTCGAGGCCGCGATGTTCGAAGCGGCCGTGTATGAGGGTGGCGGCGGGAGGCCCGGCGCCGTCGTCGAGGTCCCGGCGGCGGCCATGGCACTCGATCTCGGCAACATCATGGTCGCATCGATGGTGATGGTGGGCGCCTACGCGGCGGTGACCGGGATCGTCGGCATGCCCGCCCTCCTGGGCGCGGCGCGCCAGGCGCTTCCCGCCTACCGGTCCCAACACGTCGAGCTCAACGCCCGGGCGCTCGAGGCCGGGTACCACGCCGTGCCCCACGACATCGCCCCGGCGTGGACCGCAGACCCGGTGGCGGCGCCGTGACGGGCGGCGTCACCCGGGGCACGGTCGTCATCGACGTGGATGCGTGCAAGGGATGCGATCTGTGCATCGACGCGTGCCCTCCTGCTGTTCTCGTGATGACGAAGGAGACGGTCAACGGACGCGGCTACCGCTTCCCCTTGTTGTTGGAGGGCTGCACCGGATGCGGGGCCTGCTCGGCCATCTGCCCGGACTTCGTCTTCCAGGTCTACAAGTACGACACCCCTCTCGTGGTGGTGGCGGAGGGCCGATGACGCTGAAGCTGATGGAGGGGTCCGAAGCGATCGCCGACGCCATGATCGCAGCGGGGTGCCGGTTCTTCGCCGGCTATCCCATGACTCCGTTCACCGAAGTGCTCGAGCACATGGCCCGCAAGCTGCCCGCCGTCGGCGGCGTGTGCATGAACGCCGAGAGCGAGATCGAGGCGGTGGGCATGGCGTGGGGGGCGGCCGCCACGGGGACTCCGTCGGCGACGGGGTCGACGGGCCAGGGCCTGTCGCTCATGCAGGAGTCGCTGGCCGAGATCACCCTGGCCCGCTTGCCCCTGGTCGTGCTCAACATGGCCCGGGCCCAAGGCGACTACTTCCAGGCGACGCGCGGTGGAGGCCACGGTGACTACCGCCATCTCGTCCTCGCCCCCGCGGATGTCGCCGAGGCCGTCGAGCTCGTCCAGCTGGCGTTCCTCCTCACGGCCACGTGGCGCAACCCGGTCCTGGTGTTCGGCGACTACTACCTCGCCCACACCTCGCAGTCGGTCGCGGTCGCGCCCCTCGACTACGGGCCCCGGCCCGACGCGCCCTGGGCCCTCGACGGCTCCACGGGCGGATCGGGACACGCCAAGCTGGTGTCGTTCCTGGGGTCGGTCAAGCAACGCGACGACGTGGGCTACGACCTGTCCGAGCACTATGCGGCGTGCGCCACGGCCACGCAGTCGATGGTGGCATCGGTCGAGCCCATGGCGGAGTGCTTCTGCACCGAGGACGCCGATGTGGTGGTGGTGGCATTCGGCACCCCCGCCAAGTACGCCAAGGCGGCGGTGCGCGCCCTGCGGGAGGGCGGGGCGCGGGTGGGACTGGTCCGGCCCATCACCTTGTTCCCGTTCCCGTCCGACGCGGTGGCGAGCGCGGCCCAGGGGCGCGCGCCGTGGTGGTCTACGAGAACAACCAGGGGCAGATGATCGACGACGTCCGCTTGGCGGTCCTCGGTCGCGCCCCGGTCCACTTCATCGGGGGGCTGAGCCTCGACAGCTCGGGCTTCGGCATCGCCCCCGACCTCTCTGTCCCGGTTCTCCGCCGACGCATCGAAGACGTGCTCGCCACTTCCGCCGGCTCCGCCGGCTCACCTGCCGTCATCACAGAGAGGGTCTCGCCGTGACGCGCACCACCCGGATCGAAGGAAAGGTCGTCCTCCGCACCGACCGGCCCCCGCAGGAGCCGGCCCGCCTGGTGGACGACTTCACCCCGGCGCTCATCGACGTGGGTGCGCACCACCTGTGCCCCGGTTGCGGGGAGCCCATCGCCATGCGGGCCGCGCTGGAAGCGGTGGCCGAGCTCGACCTCGTACGCCGGACGATCGCCGTCTTCGGCATCGGCTGCTCCACGGCGTTCTCGAACAACCTCGACATCGAGGTGCTCCAGGCCCTGCACGGCCGGGCGCCATCGGTCGCCACCGGGGTGAAGCGGGCCCGGCCCGATGCCATTGTCCTCACCATCCAGGGCGACGGCGACATGGTCAACGAAGGGCTGCAGGAAGTGCTCCACACCGCGGCCCGGGGCGAGAACGTGACGTGCGTCATGCTCAACAACGGCGTGTTCGGGGAGACGGGCGGGCACATGACGTCGACCACCGTGCTCGGACAACGCACGAAGACGAGCCTCGAGGGTCGCGACCCGGTCGCCCACGGGCGCCCCATCCTGCTCGCCACGTTGCTGGCGCAACTCGACGGGGCGGCCTATGTGGCCCGCGGGGCGGTGAACAGCGCCGGCAACGTGGCCCGCACCAAGAAGATGCTCCTCCAGGCCCTGCGCACGCAGACGGCCGGGGCCGGGTTCTCCTTCGTCGAGATCCTCACCATGTGCCCGACGGGTTGGTTCATCGAGACCCAGGAAGCCCCCGGGTACCTCGCCGACAACCTGGCCACGGTCCACACCGGCGGGGTCCTGAAAGACGTCCTCGGGGCCGGCCCCCGCGAGGCGCGCCCGTGACGCTCGGCGCGGGGTCGCTGGTGTTGTGCTCGGGCACGATCCCGCGCGCCGTGAGCTTTCGTGATCGGCTGGGCGCGGCGGCCGACGCAGGGTTCGACGCCATCTCGCTATGGGGGCGCGACTACGCCCGGGCCCGGAGCGACGGCCACAGCGACGCCGAGATGCGCACCATGCTCGACGATCACGGCCTCGTCGTGGCCGAGGTCGACCCGGCGTGGTGGTGGACGCCCGGTGCCGCCGAGCTCGGCCGCACCCTGATCGACGTCGACCCGCTCGACGTCTTCCGCTACGGCGAGGACGACCTGCTGCGCATGGCCGGGGCGGTGGGAGCCCGCTCGCTCAACGCGGCCGAGGTCCTGGGCGGGACCTGGACCGTGGACGACGCCGCCGACGCCTTCGCCACGTTGTGCGACCGCGCCGCGGAGCACGGGCTCCTCGTCCATCTGGAGTGGCTGGCGTGGTCCCGGGTCCCCGACCTGGCCACGGCGTGGGCCGTGGTGCGCGGCGCCGACCGGCCTAACGGGGGCCTCAACGTCGACACGTGGCACTGCCGCGCGCACGGGCACCACCCCCGACGAGCTACGCGCCCTGCCGCCCGACCGAGTCTTCGCCGTGCAGCTCTCCGACGCGCCGTTGGCGCGCCGAGGACAACCTGATCGACGCCACCTTGCACGACCGGGCGCTGCCGGGCGCCGGTGAGCTCGACCTCACCGGCTATCTCGGAGCGCTGCGCGCCGGCGGCGTGCGGTGTCCGGTGGGCCTCGAGGTGTTCTCCGACTCCCTCCACGACACCGGGGCGCGTGCGGCGGCCGGGGCGGCGGCGGCCGCCGCCCGTCACGTGCTCGACGCGGCGGGATGGCCCGACGTTGCGTAGGGTCCGGAGGTGACTCCTTCCGACGCGCGAGCTCCGCGACGCTGCGACTCCACGCTGCGAATCAACCACTCGGGGTCGTCGTGGTGGGGACCGGCTTCGGGTGCTACACCCACGTCCGGGCGCTGCGCCACGCCGGCTTCGATGTCCAGGCCCTCGTGGGCCGCGACCCGGACAGGACGGCGAGGCGCGCCGAGATGTTCGAGGTGCCTCGCGCCTGTCGCAGCCTCACCGAGGCGTTGGCGCTCCCGGGCATCGATGCCGTCACCATCGCCACACCGCCGCACACCCACGCCGAGCTCGCGCTCGAAGCCATCGGGGCGGGGAGACACGTCCTGTGCGAGAAGCCCTTCGCCCGGGACACCACCGAAGGACGGGCCGTGCTGGACGCGGCGCAGCGGGCCGGGATCGTGCATCTGCTGGGGACGGAATTCCGCTTCGACGCCGGGCAGGCCCTGCTCGCCGAGGCCGTCGCCACCGGGCTCATCGGCGCGCCCCGCATGGCCACGTGGTTGATGCACGTGCCGATGCTCGCCGACCCGGGCGCGGTCGTGCCCGCATGGTGGGCCGACACCGACGCCGGGGGCGGTTGGCTCGGGGCCCACGGATCGCAATTGATCGACCAGATCCGGGCCACGCTCGGGGACTTCGCCGGGGTGAGCGCGTCGGTGGTCCACGTCGTCGACCGGCCCATGACCGCGGATGACGGCTTCGTCGTGCACTTCCGGATGCGAAACGGCTGCGTCGGGGTGCTCCAGAGCTCGGCGTCGGATCGCGGCATCGTGGTCGAGACCCGAGTGACGGGCTCCACCGGCACAGCGTGGATCGAAGGCGTGGGCGACAAGGTGCGCGTCGCCGATGCGTCCGGCGTGCGCACGTTGCCCGTCCCCGACAACCTGCACAGCGACCCCGCCCCTCCCCTGCCCGAGGGTGCGGTCACGACCACGTATGAGCAGATGACGACCTTCGGCGTCGAGTACGGCCCCTACACCCGCCTGGCGGCGGCGTTTCGCGACAGGATCCGTGGGCTCGACACCGTCGGGCCCGAACCGGCCACGTTCGTCGACGGCGTGGCCCAGATGGCGGTGCTCGACGCGGCGCGTCGCTCCGCGCATGGCGGCGGAGAGTGGGTCGACATCGAGCCCACGGTGTCGCTCTCGCCGTAGTCGACCGCGAGCGGGGCGCGCCGTCGCTCCCGTCATTTCGCTTCGGACGCTCGGGTCCGCGTCCCATCACCGGCCACGAAGTACGGTCACGCCTATGGCCGTGGCGCGGCTGGGCGGAAGTGGAAGAGGACCGGTGAACCGCCGCGGCCCTCCACCACCGGCGCGACGCGGTACCCCGCCGGCATGTTCCGACGCTGCGCCTTTCCCTGACCGTGTGAGCGGGTACCACGGACAGTGACTCCTTCAAGTTCGCCGCGGCTCATGACGACTGTTCATGGCATGGCCCTCGGTGGGCGTACCGGTGAAGGCCACGGCCGACACCGCCAGGAGGTGTTCCCGTGAGCATCGTCGACGCAGTCACTGCCAAGCAGCCCGGGGCCGCCGCCGCGTCCCCCTCGTCCGATGTCGGGATGAAGGTCGCCGTCCGCAACCGCTACCTCGGCACCTGGAGTGCCGGCTTCGAAGTGGTGGCCCTGCACCTCGACGGCTACACCCTCCGAAGGACCTCGGACGGCGCCGTGCTCCCCGAGGTCATCCCCTTCAGCGACGTGCGCGAGCCGTGGGGCCCTCCCACCGACGCGATGAGCTGAGCCACCGCTCGACCGGTTTCCGGTTTTCCGTTTCCCGCTAAGTCCGGCTAGTCCGGTGACCGTTATACTGCTTGACGGTATATCGGTTGCCGAAGTACCGTGTCCGCATGAGACCAAGTGCGGACATCTGGCCCCAAGCAATATGGACGACCGAGCGGTACGACGAAGCGCTGGTGCCTGACTGGCGCACCTCGCTGCTGACGAGTGTGGGCGTCCTCTTCGGCCTGGTGGCGGCGGGCATCGCCATCGTCGTGATCCTCACGCTGCTGGCACCCTCGGCCGGGGCGGCGGGGGGCTGCGGTGGCGGCTGAACCACAGCTGGGACGGACACCTCGCGTCTGGCTGTGGCTCACCGTCGTCCTGAGCGCCGGTGCCATCGTGGGCGCGGTCGAGCTGGCTCCTCCCGGCTCGGCCCCGCCCATGCGGGGGTTGGCTTGGCTGCTGTTCCTCGGCTCGTCCGTGCACGTGGCGTCGACAGGCTGGCTCTACACGCTGGCCGACGTGCGCGCCTACGCGGCCCAGCGCCCACTGCGCTACCGGTGGGTACCCGTGGGGCTCATCGTGGGAGGCGCGATCACAGCGGCGATCGTCTCGCCGACGTGGATGGCGTGGCTCCTGCTGCCCTATTTCGCGTGGCAGTTCTTCCACTTCCACAAGCAGAACCTGGGCATGTCCGCCCTCGCCGCGTCGTCACACCGGGTCGCACCGCTCACTCGCATCGAACGCAGAGCACTGGTGGTGGCCGGTGGAGCCGGCATCGTCGGGCTGATGGCACGTCCCTCCCTGTTGCAGCTCCATGTCGACGCGCACATCGGCCTCCTGTTCGGCGGGGCTGAGATCGTCTTCACCGGGGCCGTCCTGACGGGACTGGCCGCCTTGAGCCGGCGCCCGCGTCCGGACCGCCCCGGCGGTGTGTGCCGCGGTCTACGCCATGGCGCTGTTGTTCTCGCTCCCGGTCTTTCTCTTCACATCTCCGTACGCGGCGGTGGGGGGAATGACCATCGCCCACGGGCTGCAGTACCTCCTACTGGTGGGGCTCATCGCCGGAGGGGGGCGACCGACGACGCGTCTGCGTGCCGTCGCCGTGCTCTGCAACGTCGGACTCGTGGGTGGCGCACTGCTGAGCGGCGCGTCGCATCTGCACGGCTCGGTCCCCGCCGTCCGACTCCTCTTCGGGGCGTATCTCGGCGCCGTCATGGCGCACTTCGTGATCGACGCCGGGTTGTGGCGCATGCGCGACCCGTTCCCGAGGATGTTCATGACCCGTCACCTCCCCGCGCTCGTTCCCCCCACCCCCGAAACCGGCATGCCCGATTCCGGCGTGCCCCGTTCCGGCGTGCCCCGTTCCGGTGTGCCCGCTTCCGGCGAGGTGGTCCTCAGCAATGGTTCGTCAGCCGATATACGATGACGGCCGTGGTCAGAGCGAAGGCGAAGGGCGATAACGCGCCGGGGGCGGCCGAAGCGCTCGGCACCTTCGGCCGCTACGCCGGCCCCGCCACGTTGATCCTGTCCAGCCTGGCCGAAGGCACCAAGCATGGCTACGCGCTGACGAAGGACATCGAGGCCTTTGCCGGCGTCCGGCTGGCGCCGGGCACGCTGTACGAGGCGCTCAGCCGTCTGGAAAGCCAGGGCCTGATCGAAGCCGTCGACAGTGACGACCGACGACGCCCCTACCGACTCAGTGCGACGGGGGCTGCCGCGTTGCGAACTCATCTCGACGCCCAGCGCCGCGTGGCCGACATCGGGCTGCGTCGACTGGCCGGCAGTTGGGGATGACGTGACCGACCCCTCGGTCGAGACCGCGCGGCGTGCCGCTGCGCTGCTGCGGTGGTATCCGAAGCAGTGGCGCCACCGCTACGGCGACGAGTTCGCCGAATTGCTCGTGTCCGAGCTCTCCGAACAACCCCATTCGTGGCGACGCAGCGCGGACGTGGCCAGGAGCGGGTTGACGGCGCGCCTGTCGTACGCGGGGTTGGGGGGGCACACGCCCGACCCCTCCGCCCAGGTTCGCGCCGCCCTGGTGTCGGCCGTCGGTGCGGTGGCGGTGTTCCTCGCCTTCGGCGTGGCCATGTGGGCACAGCTCAGCATCGGCTGGCAGTGGTCGCGACCGAATACACCCGCTACCAACGTGGCGATGATGGTCATGTCGGGCGCCATGGTCCTGTTCGTGTCGTTGGCACTGCTCGCCGCGGCGCCGGTGATGTGGCGTGTCCTCACCCGCTTCGCTCGTGGTCAATGGCGGGGGCTGGCGGGGCCGACGTCGCTGATGTTGGTCGGAGCCGCGCTCTTGATCGTCGGGAGCCGGCACTTCGGCAACGGATGGCCGGGGACCGGAGGCCACCCCTGGGCCCAGCAGGGCCTCGTGCCCGGTGGGGTGGCGGCGTTCTCATGGGCGTCCACGCTTTCCATCTCTTCGTACTGGGCCCATCCGTTCGCGCTGGCGTCGTTCCCGTCGGCCGAGATCGCCTGGATGGCGGTCAGTCCCATGGCCATGGTCAGCGTGGTGGTGGGGACGGCCAAGATCGTCCAGCGCGTGGAACTGGGTCCCCGGGCGCTGCGATTCGAGTCCCGCCTGGCGGGCGCGGCTGCCATCGTCATGGTCCTCTTCCTCGGCGCCTGTTGCGGATGGATCGTCGACGGGGGTCCGGGACCGCGCAACCTCTTCCATGCCGGGGCCATCGACGTGGCCGGGATGGTCGTCATGGGCGGTGCCCTCGTGGTCGTGCACCGAGCGGTGTCGTGCGCCCGACGGCGAGGGCCGATCTTGTCCACGCCCTGACGCAGTCGGCAGGGACGCAGTCGGCTCGGGAGCCCGGGGGAGCCGGGGGTGGAGGCACGAGGCGAAGACACCGGTTGTCATCATTGGCGCGCGACCGGCCGTGGACCAGACTCCAAAGACATGGGCTGTGCCGAGCGCGCCCCTCGGGGGGCGAGAGGGGACGTGAGAGCGGTCGTGGTTGGTAGGGGGCAGTGATCCGTTCCGCGTGGACGGTCGCCTGGTACCGGTTCCGGGCGACGTCACACAGCCGGCGGGGCGGGTACCTCTCCGTGATCCTGCTCGTCGGCCTCGTGGGCGGCGTCGCCATGGGGGCCATCGCCGCGGCCCGCCGGACCCAGTCGTCGTTCCCGGCCTACATCGCCAGCACCAATCCCTCCGACTTCGGGGCCGTCACGGCGGTCATCAATCCGCTCATCGGCTCCACCCTCGGATACGACCCGACCATCGTGCGCAAGATCGCGCACCTCCGCTACGTCCGAAAGGTCGGCAGCGCGTCGGGGCTCGACGTGCTTCCCCTCGGTCCCCATGACGTCCCCACCGACCTGAACGTGTTGCCTGCCGCCGCCGGGAACGGGCTCGGGAGCGACAACGGCTACGGGTTCAACCAGGATCGCCTCACCGTCGTGCAGGGCCGCCTCCCCGATCCTCGGAGTGTCCATGACGTCGCCGTGCTCACCGCGGTGGCCCAGATCCTGCACGTCCACCTCGGGCAGCACATCCTCATGGGCGTCTACACCAACGCCCAGACCAACTTGCCGGCGTTCGGCACGGCCAAGGTGACGCCGTATCGGAAGATCGACGTCACCGTGACGGCGCTCGTGTTGCAACCACAAAACCTGGTCGCTGACGACGTCGACAACTCGGAGTCGTTGGCGTTCTTCACCCCCGCCTTCACACAGCCATTCCTGGCGTGCTGCTCCAACTACACCATCTCGGGCATCCAGGTGGCGGGCCCCGCCCACTTCGGCCAGGTCGACACCGAGCTCCAAGGGCTACTGCCCCCCAACTTCCCCGCCCCCATCGTCGGCTCCACGACCCTTGCCAAGGCCGAGCGCGCCATCAAGCCCGAATCCATCGCCTTGGGGGCCTTCGGGATCATCGCCGCCATCGCGGCACTGCTCATCACCGCCCAGGTGATCGGCCGCCAGACGCGACTGGCGACCGACGACCTGCGGACCCTCCAGGCGCTTGGTGCCGATCCGGTCACGACCACGATGGACGGCCTCATCGGGATCGTCGGCGCCGTCGTCATCGGGGCGGTGCTCGCCGTCGGGGTCGCGGTGGGCCTCTCGCCCCTCGCCCCCATCGGACCGGTCCGACCCGTCGACCCCACACCGGGCATCTCCTTCGACGCGACGGTGCTCGGCCTCGGGTTCGCGGCCTTGGTCGTCGGGCTCACTGCCCTCGCGGTGGTATTCAGCTACCGGGCGGTGCCCCGCCTCGCCGACGCGCGCCGACGTCGGTCCGAAGGACGCCGGTCGGGCGCGGCCAACGCGGCGGCGTCGCTCGGCCTGCCGGCGCCGGCGGTCACCGGGGTTCGATTCGCGCTCGAGCCCGGCGTGGGGCGCAACGCCGTGCCGGTTCGCTCGGCCATCTTGGGAGCCGCCCTGGCCGTCATCGTCGTGGTCGACCACGGTCACGTTCTCCACCAGCCTCAATGCATTGGTGTCGCATCCCCGCCTCTATGGATGGAACTGGGACGCCATCCTGTCGGCGGGCGGAGGGTCGGGAAACATCCCCGACCACCTCGCCATCCGACCTCCTCGACCACGACCACTCCGTGCTGTCGTGGTCGGGCGCGTACTCCTACGACCTCCACATCGACGGACAGGTCATCCCCGTCCTGGGGCAACGCCCCGGCACGGCGGTACAACCTCCCGTGCTGTCCGGGCAGCGCCTCACGGGGCCGGGACAGGTCGTGCTGGGTGCCATCACCCTGGCCCAATTGCACAAGCACGTCGGCGACACCGTCACCGAGCGGGCCGGAACGGGACCGTCCAGCACGTTGAAGATCGTGGGCGTGGACACCATGCCCACCATCGGCGCGGGCGGAGGGCCGCATCTGGAGATGGGGACGGGAGCGCTCTTGTCGTCCGACCTGCTCCCGGCTGCGGCGCGAAATCCTTTCAACGACCCGACCACCGGCCCCCAGGAGATCTTCATCAACTTCCGGCCCGGGGTGAGCCACCGGGCCGCCACGGCGTCGCTGAACCGCATCGCCTCGCAGCTATCCAACAACTTCAACTTCGGGGTGTTCACGGGGCCGGTATTGCGCCCGGCCGAGATCATCAATTACCGCACGATGGGAACCACACCCGCCGTTCTCGGCTCGGCCCTGGCCGTGGGGGCGGTGGTCGCACTGGGGCTGACCCTGGTGGCCTCGGTCCGGCGTCGACGCCGAGACCTGGCCCTTCTCAAAACGCTCGGCTCGACCCGTCGCCAACTGGCGTCGGTGGTGGCCTGGCAGTCCACCGTGGCCGTGGTCATCGGGACGGTGGTGGGCGTCCCGCTCGGCATCGTGCTGGGAAGGGTCCTGTGGACCCTGTTCGCCAACGAGATCCATGCCGTACCCGCACCCAATGTGCCGGTGTTCTCGATCGTCTTCATCGCGCTGGGCGCCCTCGTACTGGCGAACGTGGTGGCCGCTGTTCCCGGGACGCCTGGCGGCGCGCACCCCCACGGCCATCTTGCTGCGGGCCGAGTGAGGTCCCTCGGTCAAGAGCGTCGCTGGCCGAAGTTCGATCACGCCACGATCTCCATGCGCAGGCCGCATCGGTCCTGATCCCCGCCGAGCTGGACATGGGTGCGGGCCCGCCAGCGCCTCGCACTCCCTCGCCCTCGTCAAGGTGCCAATTCCGATTCGCCGACTCAGCCACCACGTTCGACCAGGGCCAAGTAGGCTCTCCCGAGCACGCCGGACTCCAGCGCCACACGTTTCGACTCCGACCCAGGACGTTCTCGGGCCATTGGCTCGACCACACCATTGACACCATCTGATCGACGATGGACGCCCGACACCCCGAAAACACCGCCGCTGCCGCCCCTGCCGCCGCCGATGGTGGCGTCCGGCAGGCTCGGAGCAGCCGCTCCCCGGCCGACATCCCCGCGGGCCGGGCTGCGGAGGGTCCCCGAGGTCACGGCGTCGTTCTGGATCATCAAAGTGCTGACCACGGCCATGGGCGAGTCCACGTCGGACTACCTGGTCCACCGCTTCGATCCCGTCGTGGCCGTCGCCTTCGGCGCTCTCGGCCTGGCCATCGCGCTGGCGCTGCAGTTCTCCGCCCGCCGCTACGTGCCGTGGACCTACTGGCTCGCCGTGCTCATGGTGGCCGTCTTCGGCACCATGGCGGCCGACGTCTTGCACATCAAATTCGGGGTTCCCTACTTGGCGTCGACGGCTTTCTTCGCGGTGGTCCTGGCCATCGTGTTCGTAGCCTGGCGCACCAGCGAGAAGACCCTGTCGATCCACAGTGTGTCGACGACGCGCCGCGAGGTCTTCTACTGGTGCGCCGTGGTGTCGACGTTCGCGCTCGGCACCGCCGCGGGTGACATGACGGCCATCACCTTGCACCTCGGCTATTTCTTCTCGGGCGTCCTCTTCGCGGGGTTGATAGCCATCCCGGCCGTGGCGTTTCGCCTGTTCGGCCTCAACGAGATCCTCGCCTTCTGGTCGGCCTACATCGTGACCCGCCCGCTCGGTGCTTCATTTGCCGACTGGACGGGCAAATCCCACGGTGTGGGTGGCCTGGCCCTGGGCGACGGGCCCGTCAGCCTCGTACTCGCCATCTTGATCGTGGGCTTCGTCAGCTACCTGACGATCAAGACACGTGACGTTCGGGACGGCGACACGGCCGCACCGTAGAACTGAGCCGACACCGGTCCACGACCAGGCATTTCAGGTTGATCATCGGGGTTCCGATAATCGTCCCATGACGCTTTCTCGGGGCGAGGTGGCGATTGCACCCGACGACCCATCTTCGAGCGGCCCTGACGGTGACGGACCCCTGCCCTGGCGACACGCACGACTGGTGTGGATCGTCGGAATCGTCACCTGCGTGGCCGGCGCTTCGGCCCTTGGGGTGGCCGTCATCCGATCACCCGCGACGACGACCTCTTCGAGTCGATCGACCACGATCACGACCTCAGTGACGACGACGGCACAGGCACCGTCGGCGTCGTCTCTGACGACGGTGCCGTCAACCTCGGCCACAACTCACGCCGTCGGATCATCGACGAGCGAGCCAATGGCGTCAGCGATCAACCGGTCCTTCAATACCCTCTTCGACTTCGCCGACGGCTCGATCACCGACAAGCTGGCCGTCATCGAAGACGGCGCGGCACTTCGACAAGCCATGACCCAAGCAACCTCGAACTCGTTCACGGCCGCAGCCACGGGAGCGAGGGTCGACACCTCCACCATGCTCGGTGCGTCCGCGTGTGCGCAGTTGTCTCTGACAGCCCCGTGTGCTGCGGTCACCTACGACGTCGTGGGAACCCAGAATTCGGTCCTGTTGCCGAGCTCCCAGGGGTACGCGGTGTGGCATAACGGAAAGTGGCTGATCGCCAAAGTCACGGCGTGTGGGCTCTTCGAACTCTTCTATCAGGCGTCGGCCAAGACCGGGACTCCGCCCGGATGTTGATTCGGCATTCTCGGACGGTCAGTCGCCTACGGAGCCGTCCACCATCTCACGCAGCAAATCAGCGTGGCCGTTGTGGCGGGCTTCCTCTTCGATCACGTGATTCATCACCCATCGCAGGCTCGGATGAGCACTGTCAGCCCATGTCACCGGGCCAGCTGAGAGCTGATCGAGTGAAGCGGCGTCGCCTTCGATCGTCCGGCTGGCATCGCACGCCTCTTCGAAAATGGCGATGAGCTCGTCACCAGAGAAGCCGCCATTGTGCTCCCAGGGATCATTCCAGCGATCAGGGGCGATTTCACCTTTAAAGACATCTTGAAACCAATAGGCTTCGACCCCGTACATGTGCCGGACGAGCCCACCCAGAGAAATACCGCTTCCTACGGGGGAGAACGCCAGACCCTCGGCATCGACACCTTGAACCTTGTAGATGAGGGTGTCCCGGTGATAGTCGAGCCAACGCCGAAGAGATTCGCGCTCGTCGAGCGGTTCCATGGTCACAAACGGCGCACGCTCGTTCATGGGCTCAGGTTAACCAGCGGCTAACGCGGATCTCGCAGATCAGGCACCATCGGCCCGACGCGCCACGGCTTCGATGTGCCCGATGATGTCGCTCCAAAGCGCCTTTGGCAGGTCGTGGCCCATGCCATCCTCGAGCACCAGTTCGGCGCCGGGGATTGCTGCTGCAGTTGCCTTACCGCCCTCGGGTTGGCACAGGGGATCACCCGTTCCGTGTATGACGAGGGCCGGGACGTCGAGATGTTGCAGACCGGGAGTGCGATCCGGTGAGGAGATGATGGCGAACAACTGACGCGCCGCTCCAGAGGGGTCGGGGTCGCGGTCATAGGATTCAGCTGCGATGGTGCGTCGCCATTTCTCGTCGTCGGGGAACTGAGGAGAACCAATGGCTGCGAAGGTTCGGACACTCTGTTCGATGTAGTCCTCTTTGTTCGTGGCCGGCGGGGCCATAAGCACGGCAAGAGCCTCGTCAGCCGGCGCCCCTATGGCAAGCGATGGCGTCGACATGATGGAAGTCAGGCTCCGCACACTGCCGGGATGGTTGATCGCCAGCGACTGGGCGATCATGCCACCCATCGAAACTCCGACCACGTGGGCCGGCGAAAGGGACAAGGCGTCGAGAAGGCTCGCCGCGTCGTCCGCCATGTCCTCCACCAGATACGGCGGTCTCTGCTCTTCCCCGCGGAAGAACGCGGCGAGGTCCGGGGTGCCAATCTCGGTGAAATGCGTCGACAGTCCCACGTCACGGTTGTCAAAGCGCGTCACGAAGAAGCCACGACCCGCGAGCTGCCCGCAGAACTCGTCGGGCCAGGAGATCATCTGAGATCCGAGACCCATGATCAGGAGCATCGGAGCGTTGCCGGGATCTCCAATCTGCTCGTAGGCCAGCTCCAATCCGTTCGCCTTTGCTGTCCGCACGGCCATTCTTCGCATCCCTTCTCGTCGCTTCGCCCTCAAGCGTTCGACCCTCGTTCTTGTCGGTCTATCGACGACCTCACCTTTCGAGATCGTAGTGATGGCACGAATCGACGTCGGGTCGAAGGCCCCAAGCCGGTCGTGCGTCTCCGAGCCCGTCCGCCGACGCCACGTCTTGATGACCCCCGCCACACCCATTCAAGGTCTGAGACACGGTGGACGGCAGGCCAGGCCAGGCCGTGCGCGAGCATGTCCGACAGCCGGCCCCAGGACGCCGTCGCGGTATCGTCGCAGTCCGCCGCAGAAGCCAGACTTCGCGGGGAACGCTTTACCCGGGATGGCCGGAAGTGTGAGTTGACTTCGTTCTATCGCGAGCGCAGGAAGCTATCGAGAAGCTCCTTCGCAAGACTTCGCGATTGTTCGGTTGACCGGCCCTGCGGGCCCCAATGGGGCCCGGTCTACGCAGCTGGAGGTGGTCTGGCGCTCCGCTGACGGTTGTGGAACCCGCACAACAGCCGCCCGTTCTCCTCGATGGTGGGGCCACCGGCGGTATAGGGGACGATGTGGTCGACCTGGCACGACGACGCCGGGACGTCGCAGTAGGGATGGGTGCACTCTCGATCCCGGAGTTCGATGGCACGACGCGTTGCGCCTGAGAACAGTCGGGCGGTGGCGCTCACCTCGACACGACGCCCGGGTGCGAACACCACCCGCTCCAGGTACGCCTCGTCCAACCAGGGTAGGAGCGACCCCGGGGCGATGACCGTGCCCCCCGCCAGCTCACACACCCGACCGCGCAAGGTCTCGTAGTCGACCAGGACGCTGAACAACGGGGTGGGGCGGCGCCCGTCGCTTCGAGCCATCTGACTCCTCGTCGCCATCTCGACCAGGGCGTCGGCTCGACGCTGGCCCGGGGTCCGGGCCAGATCCAGGTAGGTGGGCTCGTGTCCGAGGTCCTCGCGTGCCGCCGCCCATTCCGCCTCGAACAGGGCTTGTTCGAGGCGCCCGAGCTCGGACCCCACGATGGACCCCGAGATGGGGTCGAGGGTCATCTTGCCCAGCCACATTCCCCCGAAACTGCTCTCGAGATAGACGTCACGAGCCTTGCGACGCTTTTCGTCGTCGGCTTCGACGCCGTCGGGGTCGGCGAAGTGCTTCCAGTAGGCCGCCGCCCGGGTGAAGGAGCTGTAACGCATCGTGCTCGCCTGGCCGACGAGCATCTCCTCGTCGCGGGCGAGTGCCTCCGCGGTCGCATCGCTGCGCAGACCGGCGATGACGTCCACCTGGGCGGCGGTGATGTCGCCCCCGGCCCACGCCCGGGCGCACTCAGGCAGATGACGCAAGGCGCGTCCCCGGCGCAGCATGGCCCGGGCCCGGGACTTCGGAACTCGACACCGGAACGCCAGCCACCCCGCCGGGCCTTGCGCGCCATCGGGCACCCAGTTCTCCGCCGCATCGAAGGCCGCCGTGGCGTTGGTCACGAAGGATTCGAGACGAGCGAGCTGACGATGCAGGATCTCGATCGACTCCCCGTCGGCGCACGCCAACGGATCTGATCCGCACAATCGATCGATCGCATCGATCGCCTCGGTGAGGACATCGAGATCCACGGGGACAGTGAAGCAGTCGGCTGTAACAGCGCTCGCCGAAAGTGAACGAACCGATGTCACAGCCGGGTGCGACCATTTCCCTATCGACATCGATCATCGGGGTCGACCAGGCAGCGATCGGGGCTTAGAGGTCTCGATCGCTGGCCCCTTGCATGTCGTGGACGCATTCTCGGCACCGATGTCATCGGGAGCATGCGGTGCAGAGTCAGCTCCGTTCAGCTCACCCGATGTCAATCAGCGTTGACCGGTATCAATCTGTGAATGGCTCCCTACTTTGCTCCCTGCCGGGGCATCCGCAGGATGCTTGGGCGGCCGATCCCACGGAACATTCAAATCGGTAGCGGAGAACAAGCAACGGCTCCTCAGAGCCCGAAGAAGTGTGTCCATGACCCGGCCATCCGGGCACTCCGGTGTGGCGATCTGACTGTGTCAGTTTAGATTGACAAAGCAAGAATGTCAGTCTATATTGACAAGCATGGACATCGAGAAACTCAGCGTGAATCTCTCGTCGGATGACCCGGCAATTGGGCTCCGCGCCTCGTTGGCGCTACATCGCCTGGCTGAGAGGGTCGAAGCGAACCACGTCGCGTCGGCCCGGGAAAAAGGCTGGTCGTGGCAGCAGATCGGAGACGCTTTGGGCGTCACCCGCCAATCCGTGCATACCAAATACAACAAGGAGTCATCATGACCACCGAATCCGTTGCGCCGGAGACGCTTCACGCCTGGGCCATCTGTCTGCGGGCCAGTGAGGAGGCTCGTCGCCGAGGGGATCGCCGAACGGGCACCGATCACCTCTTGCTCGCCTTGTTGGAAAATCCCTCGATCGAAGTCGTGTTAGGCGTGAACCTGCAGCAAGCTCGCCAGGCCCTCGAGTCGCTCGATCACGAAGCCCTGGCCGCCCTGGGCCTGGGGTCCGGCGCCGACGCTCCCCCACTGCCGATGCGCGCCGTGCCGAAAAAGCCGAGGATCAGAGACATCGCGCAAAAAGATCGACTCCGCATGGCCCCCGCGGCAAAGAAAGTTCTTGAGGAAGCGTCTAAGCCCAACCGTCGGAAGCTCCAGGTCACGGCCCAACAGGTGCTGGCCCAGATCCTCACTCTCCAACCACCAGATCCTGCGGCGGTGTTGCTGGGCGCTCTCGGCGTGAACACGCCGGAGATTCGGCGCCGATTGGGTGCGGTCACGCCCGACAGCTGAGTCCAGAGCGACTTTGTTGCCGCTGGCGGCGACCGGTGCGATCCCAGAAAGCCCCAGTGTGGGAGGCCTATGCAGAGTGGGCCGTACTGGACTCGAACCAGTGACCCCTTGCGTGTCGTGCCGAAGAGGTCGCGTTGTCGGCGTTTGCTGACGTTCACATTTCGATGATGACCTGCAGATCCTTCGGTGTCGGCATTCAGGATCGGCCATCGGCGTTCGCCCCCGTTGCTGACTCCGTTGCTGACCTGCTCGCAGCCAGTCTCCCCAGGCGTAGCGTTGAACACGATGCTGGTGCTTAGGGGCTTACCGTCCGACTTGTCGCCCAGGGCCCGTCTCGTCTTCGATGCTGTCGACTTACTGATCCCAGCCGTTGGCGTCTCTCACGAGCGTTTGCGACAGTCTGCCCTTGAACATGACGCCTTGTCGGAAGCCGATCACGGAACGCGCCGCGATCAACTTCGATGCATCCTTGTTGCTGATGCCTTTGCACTTGTCGGACATGTGGAACGGCTCCGGAAATTGGTTCCTCATCTTGGCAGCAACGAGTTGCGGATCGCCAAGGACGCATTCAAGTCCGCAATCTCACCGTACGAGACTGCCCGTCACCACATCGAGCACATGGACAGTGCGCTGCAAGCAGCCCTCAACGGCAATCACACCTTGATTGGTGCGATTTCTTGGAACAGCTTTTCATTAGACGGCACACCTGGCTTGACTCTCACGATGCCGGGAACCCTCGTCGTTGGTGCAACGGCGACCGTCAAATTCCAACGTCCTGACGTTGGAGGACCGGACCACTTCTGGGCTGACATCGGAGGTGCGCCGTACTATCTGACGGGTGCGGCGCACGCAGTAAGGAGGCTTGGTGAACGATTAGCTGGTTGGTCAGTTCAATTCGAAACTCCTCCTCTGCCATAACCGAGGGCGTATCTGGGGAAATGGGCCTTTGTTGAACGGAGTCGGTGCAGATCAGCGGACACTCGTGGGCGCACGGCTGCCTTTGCGAGGTGGCGTCGAGGGAACCTTGACACGCGAAGTGTACTCGCGCGATCGGCGGGCAGTGCGGTCGCCGATTTCGCACGATTCAATCGACCCATCTTCCGCCAGGTTCACCCTTATGCGCCTCCTGATTTGCTTCATGCGAGTTTCATTCACGACGAACAGGTCAAACTCAACACTTGAATCGACTGCTTGTAGTGTCCAGCCTTTTAGCTGCTTGTCAGAAGCCTCGGCATAGGAAATCGATGTGGGAACAAGAAACCAAAGCGCCCGAGGCTCGGTGAATGAACTTAAGAGAAAGAGCCTTGCCTTTCCTGTGTATCCAATCACCTGTTGTCGTTGTGCAGTGTCTTCCCAGGCAACATCACCAAAATAGGACTCCAGGTCCAGAACTAAACCATCGTCCTTGGGAAACGGGAAGCGGCGGAAGCCACGAACGTTTTCAAAGCGGGTTGAGAACTGGCTCGTAGGACCCGAGTTTTCGACGGTCACAAACAACATCGTGTGGTTCTTGTAGGCACCCTCAGGAGGACTGCGATCGCCGCCGCGCTCCTTATTCCATGCCAAGGAAATGTGGGGGTCCTTCGCCTCCCTGCGTCCTGGCATCCACAGGTATTCGTGATAAGTCGCCAGATAGAGGTAGAGACCCACGACAAAGCCGATTACGAACAGCCAGAATTCCCACCCCAACGGCGCATGGACCAGTCTTCCCTGAGTCGTCTCTACCAACTGATGGGTTGCGCTCAACCATCCCGCACCGGCTACTGCTGAGACTGTCATGATGCCAGCTCCGTTGCGGCGCCAATCGCGTTGCCATTGTTCCAACGGATCTTCCATGTTCTCAGTGTGTCCCAATTCGGGTGTAGCGGGGAGTGCATCGGGATCCCAGCGACAACTCTGGAGATTTCTTTGCTGTAAGGATGGATTCATCTTGCGCCAACACCCATTCGGGAGGACCAAGTGTCGGAGTCCACACTCTTCGCCATCCCGCTGGACAGCGGACCGGTTCACGCACTCGATCTGTCATGACAATCTTGTGATGAAGAGGTAGAGCCAAGCGATGACAGTAAGGGGCGGGATGAACAATGGGGCCGCTGAACCTAACCAAAATACCGGCACCCTTACGGTCAGCCTCGGAAAGCGCACGGGCAAATCCGGGTTCTCCCTATACCTCTTGCGCAATGATCCCATCGCCCAAAGCGCGGTCCAGATTGACACTGTCATGATTCCCGACAAGACCATGCCGACTATGGGTAGCGTTACAAACAAGCGGTGTGCCTGGTTCAGGAAATGCGACAGCGGTTGTTTCGTCGATTCTTTCGACACCGTCAAAACGGTTGCATAGGCGGCGGCGAGAAAAGCCTCGGCAGTAATCAGCCAACCAAGTCGGACACCGACCAAGCTGGACTCGTGTTCGATTTGTCCACGAACGGCCTGATATAGCTCAACGTCCCCTCTCCACACCATGGGATTGCCCCATTCCTCCCCGTTCCAGAAACTCACCCTGTCCGGATTTGAGGCGTCTCGATACCAACCAGGATCTAGGACAACTTTGTGTCGTGGATTCCCCCACTGCTCCCCGTTCCAGAAACTCACCCTGTCCGGATTTGAGGCGTCTCGATACCAACCAGGATCTAGGACAACTTTGTGTCGCGCACTGTCACCCTTCGCCATCGCTTCCCCTTAGAACAAACAAATTCTGACGGTTAGCCTTCCGTTCCACTCGCCGTTTCGAGGGCAGAGTGCCAATCATCGGCGGTGGTCTCATCAATCCTGTAGTAGTTGCAATTCTCACCGCCGGCTCGCCATTGCGCTTCCCAGGGTGTTAACCACACACGAACTTCAGCCGTTAGCCGAACGAAGTCTATCGATGACCCTTGCGAGTGTTCCGGGATGCCAACGTCCTCCTCGTTTCGGCGGGGTAGCCCTCAGCCTCAAGAATCCGACATATGGCCCTCAGACTGGCGCCCGACAATCGCAATGCTTGAATACGCACCAGAGCAGCCTGTTCCTCCGATGACTTAGGAGATCACCATTCATCGCTCGGTGTCCGAATGCAGGTGCTCCGTAGGCATACCCCCCAGACTCGGCCTTGAGCCTGCGTCCTGCCCGCAATCGCGCCGCAATCATTGAGCGCTCCAACTGCGAGAACACCCCAAGCATTTGCCGCATGGCTGTGCGGGCTGGATCTTCAGGATCATCACGAAGGATCTCTCCAATGTCGGCAGCAATTACTCGTGACCCATTGCGCCACACATGAGCTAGCGCTGCCTCCTGAACGATCAGTGTTCTTGCAAGACGATCGAGACGGGCCACGACAAGCCCATCAGCTCGTCCGTCCTTAAGGAGAGCCAGAGCTTCTGCCAACCCCACCCGTTCTTCCGCTGAGACTGTGCCAGAGACGCCTTCATCTCTCGTCATGTAGGCGATCTTGTAACCCATTCTTTCGCAGTAACTTCGAATTAACTCTTCTTGGGCCTGCAGTCCAAGTCCCTCGTCGACTTGCTTCTCCGTGCTAACACGAACATATGCCACTAACCGCATGATTCCTCCTTGTAGAGCGATACTTCCGGCGCCCCCGAGCGATGGCGCGAGCTGCGATGATCGAGTGGGCCGTTGACGAACATCCGACATTCTGTTGCCCCTACCAGAGCCGATGTAAACATTGAGATAAACGCAACAACCTCGAAACAATGATTAGCCGTTTAGTAAATGTGAATAGCAACGATTTGTGAGAGTAGTAGTGAGTAAACAAAACAGCTCCACCCGTTGCGTCGCACCAATCCTTCAGCAACAGCTCAACAAACGTGTAGACCCACAGCTCGTGATCCTACCTCTAACAACCATTCAAAGTAACTTGCACGCAATATCCTCGATCAAACAGCGAGCAAAGCAAATCAACGAGCACAACCGTAGAGTCGAGTCCAAAAGTGATAATCCGCTCAACAACAAAGATCTCCTCGAAAAAAACTTGCGAACATAAAGCCGTCGCTCCAAGCTGCCCACAGCTAACTCCCCATGAAATCCTGTATTCAAGTAACTAACAAATCATCTTTTGTTGCAGGCCTCGCAAAACAACTTAGCTTCACTGGTGCCCCAACCAGGGTGCTGGCAGGACTGGTAATAGTAAGCAATTAATCGCCTTTAGCACCGATACAGGCTTGAGCGTGAGGCTCTCCCAGTTGTAGAGGAGCGGAGCAGGGGTAGTAACTGGCCCGGGTACCGGACCGCCGTCCTGTGTGTCGGGGTAGCGATACCAAATGCTCTTGAAGTTCTCCAACCAGAGCATTCGCCCAACTTCGCTGGCTCGTTGGTGGTCCAGCACGAACAGTTCCCTTCGGATCCTGTCGAGCCCAGCGAAATACTCTTCGGTCGTCTCAGCTGACTCGCCGACAGAACATGGATCTCCTGCCCACCAGTGCAACCCGCTCCTATGCTCACCGGGCTCCAAGCTCATTGCAGCGGTTACCAATGCGTCAATGTGGGTTTTACCCACTACAAAAGCACTCATCACCTATTTCCTCTCACTTCTCCGGTGGCAAGGTGCCCGGCTCGGGCCGGCGAGTGTGTGCTCGTACGCCCTGGTCGGTGCACTTGGTGCTATCGGCTCATTTGCAGCACGACAGCCACCTACGTTGGACAAGGCCTTGGTGGTTTGCTGGCGTGGGTCTTCAGGAGTCAGCAAGTCCGGTCATCACACGGACCTCGAAGTCATATAGACCCGTAAACAATGTGCGACTACACAGTCGATCTGGTCTGACGTTGGGGGAAGGCCAGTTGCAGCGTGGTACTTAGGTGCTCTGGGAGTTGTAAACACCTGTATCAATTCGACGTGCTGGGACCCCCGAAAACGTGCTTGACAACTGGCGGTCCAGGATCCCCCCCGGGTGGGAGGATCCAGACCGATGTCTGACAAGCGGCGGCAGTGAGGCAAGGAGTGTTGGCCCCCTGCCCCACTGCCCCCTAGCACTTGCTTTCGTTAGCGGCGACCCCGCCTCACCCGCTGCACCACACGGTCCCACCGAGTTCCATCGTGCTTGTTGGGCGGGTAGGCAACGCGTCGACTGCTGCGCTTCTTGCGGTCCGCACGGCGGCCGTAACATCCGTGAGCCGCCCTCTGAGCTTTGGTAGAGCCCGCCGGAGCGCGTAGGCGGGCTGCACGAGCAAGGTGCTCAGCAGACCGCCGATCAAGACCACGATGTTGGCACCCGGTGCAAATAACCAACCAACGACGAAACTCAGTGCCATCGAGAAGATCAAACTCCGAATCGCTGATCTCTCCACCCACGGACCCAGCCGGTACAGCGGACAAGCGCATAGCGCCACTCAGTACCGGGCATGAATTGCTCGGGTTCAGCCTCGTAATGGCATACAGCTCAAACGTCGCCGTTATTACGGCGAGAGCAAAGCCGGTCTCAAGCATGATGTATTTCTCCTCTCACTCGTGTCGGAACAGTTTCCGGACACGAAGAAACGCCCCGACCAAATAGCAAGAGCACTTCTTCCTGTTCGGATCTGATCGTGGGTGACTAGGCCACCCATCCCCTGGGGGCCTCGTTAGGGTTCCGCAGGACGAGGTGCATGATCGATCCAGACCCCCTTGCAAATTTTCTTCAAGATGCTCCTATTAGGCCGAGGTGGGCGTCGAAGCGTCAGTGTTAACTTGGTCTGCGGGGCCGGTGGTGACACGCACGGATAGTTAACCGTGAAGGACCGACTACTCCACACCGTCCCTTCGTGAGACGAGGGCAGGCGGGGTGCGTGGCCGGTTACCCTGGCCCAGAATTCAGAGCGATACCGGATGGCTTGGACAGCTGATGAAGGGGCGAACACACGAGCAATAGCCGGCATTTGTCCACCGTCCGAGGCCATCGAAGGGACATCCGATAGCGGGTGATCCAGGTCGGTGTCGGCTGACACCGTTCGCCTGGCAACCCACCCTTGACCTTGAAGCTAGCTCCAAGGTTTACCCTTGTCGCATGGCCCACACCATCTCCGTCCTTGCTGACAGCCTCGGACTCAGTACGGACACGGTCCGTTACTACGAGCGGCTAGGTCTTCTCCCGACACCCGAGCGCAGCCGTGCTGGCTACCGGCTCTACAACGAGAATGCCCGTGAGCGTCTTGAGTTCATCAAGGGCGGTCAACGGATGGGACTCCAGCTCGGGGACATCAAAGAACTGCTCGACCTGCGGGACCGGGGCCAGTGTCCGTGCGGTCACACGCAAACCCTCGTTCAGCGCCGCCTGGCGGAAGTCGACGCTGAGATCAAACAACTCACCGCTATGCGAGATCAGCTCCGGGAGCTCAAGACACGAAGCGAGGCGTTTCTCAGTGACCCTGTTGACGAGTGGTCATGCAACGTCGGATTCCAGAAGGGAGGTGCGAACGATGACGATCTGTCCTAACTGCGGATGTACCTGCCGCTGCAACCCGTGCTGTTGCTGCGGAAACAAACACTGACCGACGTGATAAGTGGCCTGAGCTGGGCGCCCAGCTCGGTCATCACCTGCTTACCGGTTGTAGATAGCCACTTCAGGCGCCAGCTGGTTTCCGGGCCTTTGGTGGACACGCAAATGGGGGATCCCGGTGACACCTTGAATCCATCTGTGGCATGAGCGCTGTGTCGGGGTCGGGTGACCGGTCCGAAGGCGACTCACGCAGTATCCGCGTCGCCGAGCGATAGCGGATGGTCAGGTCGGAGGTGAGCTCGTGACCTTCCGGCTGATCCGGTAGCGGCAGACCGTCCGCGACCCGCACTGGTTCGGGCGATACCGGGTGGCACCAGACGGATCCTCGGGTCCCGTTTCGCACCGAGCCAGGAGGCTTCAGTACGGTCCGTAACTCTCAGAAACGAGATGCCAGATACAAGCTCGAATTCCGAGGTCCCGATCGCGGTTGCTGCATCGGCCACCTCGGCCGCGTCCAGTTCTGCATCGATCTTCCGGGCTTGTTCGTCCTCGTGGCGAACCCATTGGACCACGATAGGAATCAGACCAATCACCATCAGCGTGTCACCCCCGACCCACATGATGGCGCCGCCGATGTGGAGATCGCCGACAAGCGATGGTCCCCAGGCGCGGTGGACGTCGAAGTAGGCGGGAAACATCTCGTGCGTTGCTGACACCAGGGCCAGCCCGCTGAAGGTGTCAACGGGAATGGCGAGCATCAGATACACCATCCGGAGGCCAGGGCTGAGGGGGTGACGGCTCGGCTCGACACCGACCACCGGTCTCCAGAACAAGTAGCCGATCACCAGGAATGCCAGGTGCTCGTTGTCGTGAGCCAGGTCGTGCGTGAGGGCGTAATTGTAAAGCGGAGTCAGGTGTGCGACTGGAATGAGCACCGCGTACAGGGCGAAGCCCGTGATGGGATGCCCGACGGCCTCCGCCACCCTTGATCCGAGGAACTTTGTGACGACTCGGTGGGTGGCTCGCCGTTGTCGGCTCGCGAAAGTAACTCGAAAGGGGCGCCCATGGCGATGAGTGGGGCAGCGACCATTACGAGGAGCAGATGTTGGATCATGTGGTCGTAGAACAGGCTGTCGTCGTACACGCCGACGAACAGCTCGATGGCGGAGAATGTGACAACCATGGCAGCGGCGAATGCCGCTGTACGTCGAAGAGACCAAGGTTCCTCGGGGTGAAGGCGCTGGACTCGCCACACCCCGAACAAGTACAAGGCCAACGAGCCGAAAATCAGCAGCGACGGCGTGAAGGCGATCGTTGTGGCACCGAGGTTGTGCCAGATCGGCGGTGGGGCAGCATCCGCCAGCAGGCGCAGCAGTACGGTCGGCACAGTCAACCTCCTGACAAGGGTAGGGGCCGGTGCAGGATCCAGGCCAAAGTCGCCAAGGCGGTGGACGGATCCCATCCGGGCGACTGGGGATGGGCGAGATGCTGGCGGCCCTGGTTGTTGAGGAACCGGTGCAGGGTGGGGTTCAAGGTGCCGTGGAAGTCTGGAGCCGCCCCAGTGGAGAACCTCTCGGTTCCGGTTGCGTCGATGACGATGTAGCCGTCGGAGTGGTTGATGTCGTAGGTCAGGGGCTGGTTCGTCCACCAGTCGATGGACGGCGGAGTGTCCTCCGCAACCCGTTGCACCACCCAGCCGAAGAAGTGCTCGAACCGGAGAGCTTCGCCAGGAGACTCGGTGACCAGTTCCCAAGAGGCTCCCGTGAGGCGGCTGTAGGCCGCCAGGCGGGCCGGCGTGTCGCGTTCGGGGTCGATGCTGAGCTCGATGATCTGCACGTTGGCCGCAGCACCGTCAGCGCGCAAGGCACGTTGAAGCTGAAGCAAGTTGCCGGTGTCGAGGGGGCAGATGTCGGTGCACAAGGTGAGAAATGGCACCACCATCACCGTCTTTCCTCGGAATGAAGCCAAATCAACGGTGGCTCCGTGGTCGTCGGTGAGGGGCAGGTGCCGCCACGCCGGGAGGGACGGGCCGGGACCCTGCTGTCCCGAGAGCCGCCGAGGGCGGACCGGGCGGGTCGGAGGAGCAGCCGGCGCCCAGGAGCGCAACCGAGGCCAACCCCACCACCATGATCAAGGGTCAGATGAGTCGCCGAACTCCCCTGGCCACGTGCCGATCCTCTCTGCTCACGGTCTTCTACGCAAGGTAGTACCACGCCCGCGTAGAACTACAAAGCGAGTGGCGATACAGTGACCCGAAACCACGGCGGGCAGGGGGAGGCCTGGATGCGGCTTGGCGACCTGGAACGGCGGGTGATGGAGATCCTGTGGGCTCACCTCGAGCTCACAACTCACGGCCCGCCAAGTGGCTGACGATCTCCCCGGTTATGCGTACACGACAGTGCTGACCGTCCTGGATCGCCTCGAACGCAAGGGATTGGTGCACCGAGAGCGTGGGCCGAGCTCATCGGTACCGGCGCGCTCGAGAGTCGCGAGGCATATATCGCTGGGCTCATGCGTGAAGCGCTCGGTTCGGTCAGCGATCGCAACGCCGCCCTCGTGCACTTCGCCCAGTCCGTATCAGCGTCGGAGGCCGCAGTGTTGCGCAGAGCTCTGGCTGCGTCACCACGAAGCGAACGAAGAGGCCAGAGCAACGATGATCGTCGCGAGGTTGGCTCTTACTGGCGGTCGCGTCTGTTCGGGCCTACCGGCGTTCTCCTGTCTCGGTCGCTGTGGCCGAGCTCGGCCCCGCGGGCCGCTGTGGTCCTGTGGCAGGCCATTGGTCTCGCCGGAGCGCTCGCGCGATAGGATCGGGCTTGCGTCACCGTTGAACCTCTGCACGTCAGACTGCTCACCGGTGTGAGAAGTCGCTGATCGAACAAGCCAAGGACGGGCATCCCTGGCGGGACTGGGCGTCTACGGAGCGATCGGTCTGACGGTCGCAACCGAGTGCTCGGCTGTGCTCGTTCTCGGCTTCATCGTCGCTGCGCTCACGCACAGCCACGGTCCCGGATGAGCATCGTCGCGTCCTCGATCTGGTCGGGACCGCTCTGACGTGCAACCCCGAGCACTGCTCCTCGACGATCTCGGCAGCCGCTTACTATCTCCCCGGACTGCGCCCACGCATCGTCGTCAGCGCCGGGAACGTCTGCCTCCTGTCAAAGGGTGGGCTGGCAGCTGTCCTCGATCACGAGCGCGGTCAGCGCAGGAACACCACAGAATCGTCATGCTGCCCTTGCCTCGATGGAACGTTGCTGCGTTGGATGCCCTACGACGACACGCTCGGAGCGAGTCACCGATCTCCTCGAGATGGCGCCGATGACTTCGCCACCAGGAGAAATAGATCGTCTCACGCTCGCCACTGCTCTCGTCGCCATGTCCACATCAAATGGCTCACCCACCTGCGCCTTCGCCGCATCGCCTACCGGCCTGGTGCCCACGTCAACCGGCTCATCAACCCGTACCGCCCATCGAGATCGGCCGCCACAGTTGCCGTCGGGTGGCAGCACTCGTTGTGGCACTGCCGCTTGCCGTGGCCGTGATCTCCTAGGAACGCCTCGAAGCCTTTTTGACCAAGGAAAGGCAGATCTCCATGTCGAGTTTCCACCGCAGCAAGGGCCAGACCTTTGTCATCGTTCTCGCCTCGTGTTTCTTAGTCTCGTTGGTCGTGGCCTCCCCGGCTTGGGCTCACATCACGGTTCACCCGAGCACGCTGCCCGCCGGTTCCAGTGACATCGAGCTGACCTTCCGGGTTCCCAATGAGCGGGACAACGCCAACACCGTGAAGGCCCAGGTGTTCTTTCCGACCAACCTCCCGCTCCTGACCGTCGACGTCTTGCCGATCCCGGGATGGTCCTCGGTGGTGCACACGCAGTCACTCGCCAAGCCGGTGCAAACCGATGACGGTCCCGTCACCCAGATCGTCACCGACGTCACCTGGACCGCTACCGGCGCTGGCATCGAGCCAGGACAGTACGAGGACTTCGAGGTCGCAGCCGGCTCGGTACCCAACAAACGGGCTCAGCTCGTGTTCAAGGCGTTGCAGACCTACTCCTCCGGCGAGATCGTGCGCTGGATCCAACAGGTCACGTCCCAGGATCCCAACCCGATACCCCGCGCCTATCCTCACCTTGACGTCGGGTGCAAGCCCATCGAACACATCTCGATCAGCCTCAAGGCCAACAACCGCGGCTTCGAGTAGCACTACAGCGGCTGACACGCTGGCCATCGTCGCCCTGGTCCTTTCGGCAGGGAGCGTGATCGGCGTTGCCGTCCTCATCGTCAGAGGCCGCCGCAAGTCGGCGACCTGAACTGACTCAGATGTGAAGATCATCTCCCGAGCTTCGATCGGAGCACTTCTGGTAGTGCTCGCGGTGGTTGGCTTTGCGGGCCCGGCAAGCGTGCACGCCCAGTTGGAAAGCACCCAGCCAGATCCATCATCGGTCCTTTTGACGTCACCTTCGCAGGTTGTTCTCCACTTCGGCGAGCCCGTCGAAATCGACTTCGGGTCGCTTCGGGTGATCGGCCCAGACGGCAAGCGGGTCGACCTGGGCGGTACGCATCACCCACCAGGGACAGCCACGCCGTCGCCATCTCCCTACCTCCGCACCTTCCCGATGGGACCTACGTGGTTGCGTGGAGGGTCATCTCCGCAGACTCCCATCCGGTGCACGGGGCCTTCATCTTCAGCGTGGGCACCGCCAAGGGAGCGGGCAAGGCCAGCTCGTTGGTCGACAATCTCAACAGTGCATCCGGCAATCCGCTTATCGGGGTCATCTTCTGGCTGATCCGATTCGCTGCCTTCACGAGCCTCGTCCTCCTCGTCGGGATCCCCACTGTCGTCACCCTTGTCTGGCGCCCAGGAGGAAGAACGCGGCGGATCGGCAGGCTCCTCTGGGCTTCCTGGGCGACCCTGTTGTTTTGCAGTGTGTTCGCGATCGCTATCCAGGGGGTCTACGCGGCAGCGCTTCCTTTGACGGACATTTTTCGTCCGTCTCTGTTCAACGAGGTCCTGCACACCCGGTTCGGCGAGATCGAGGTTCTTCGTCTGATATTGCTCCTGGCCTTTGTTCCTGTCGTGCTCGCCGTCCGGGGTCAGATACGTGACAGAGGAGCGTGTTGGCCATGGTGGATCCCATACGGAGTCCTGACAGGCGTCGGGCTACTCTTCACGCCCGGATTGGCGAGGGCACGCGTCCACGGGGAGCGACGTTCCTTTCGGCATGGCGCTCGACGTGTTCCACCTCGGTGCAGTAGCGGTGTGGTTTGGCGGTCTGGCGGTGCTCGCCGCGCTGCTCACGCCAAGCCTAAGGCCCGAGGACCGTCCCGACGACGTCCGTAGGGTTTCCTCAAAATTCTCTACGTACGCCTTCGGTGCCGTCATCGTGGTCGTGGCTACGGGTGTCGTGCAGTCGCTGCGCCAGGTAGGAAGCTTTTACGCCTTGTTCAACACCGTGTACGGCGTAACGCTTCTGGTGAAGATCGGATTCGTGGTGGTCCTCATCGCTCTCGGTGCCGTAAGTCGTCGCATCGTTCTCGGCGCCTGGTCGATACCTCTGATGGGGAGCTCGAGCACTCGACATTTGATCCGGCTCCGATCATCACTCGGCTTCGCCTCACCCACTCGAGCCTCTGGGATCGGCGCGAGAGCCACCGAGCAACGGCCAGTCGACGGCTCTGGCATAAAGACGCACGCCGCTGACGCGCGACGAAGGAGGCCGAACCGTACGACCTGGGGACGGGAACCCGGAGCCTTAGGCGTTCTGTGTTGGCCGAGGTCTCTATTGCTCTTGCCGTCTTGGCAGTCACCGCCCTGCTTGTGAATGCAGCGCCGGCCAAGCAAGCCGCCTCTCAACCGTTCTCCCAAAGCTTCAACACCCTCGGCGTCCAGGTAAATGCCATCGTCGCCCCGGCGAGGGTGGGCCCCGGAAACCAGTTCCATTTCTACATCCTCGGTCGATTGGGCCAGCCGATGGGAATCCCCGAACTCGATGCCACGATCAGCTTGCCGGCACAAGGCATCGGGCCGTTGGCAATCCCTCTGGTAGTCGCCACCGTCGGTCGCTTTCGCGCTACGGACGTGACGATTCCATTGGCGGGCCAGTGGATCCTCAAACTGACGGTCCGAACGACCGCGATAGACGAAGACGTCGTAACAGCAACGCTGCCTGTCCACTAGCGATCGCTAGAGAGAATGTTCCGCACCACCCGAGGTTTCCCGTGACGGTCGGATGAGTAAGAGGACGACCTCGGTCCGAGCCGCCCATAATCGGGATCCGTGATCGATTCATGTATCGAATTGGCCCTGGCGGCACGTGCCAGTACCGGTCGACGTCTGGCCCGAGGCCTTCCACCGTCGGAGCCACGCATATTCGGGGCGGTCTCAACCGGTCGAATCGTGTATCGGACCGCGCCGGGCGACACGTGCCGATCCCCCCGAGGTCAGATCCCATCAAAACGAGCGCAGGACCGCCCGGCATCACGCATCTGCATCCGTTCTCCCGGCCGTGAGGCCAGAGTTGATGGTCGCGACCGCTTCACGCTCGGATAGACCCGCGATCAGGGCCGCATCAAATAACATTTCAGTTACCGCGTCTTCGGCCAGCACGTCGGGTATGTACTTTGAAAGTTTCAGAGCGGCCCGATAGAGCGTGTTGTTTCGATTGCCGTTGTCGGCCTTAATGATCTTGTTCGCGCTCACCTTGTAGAGCGGCACGGCCATACGGCGAGGCGTGGACAATTGATGATGATTCTGTTTGGTGCTCCGAACCGGTCCTGCGCGGAGGCAACTCGTTCTCGGCCGGAAAGATCACATCAAAGTTGAGTGCCCACCACGGTGTCCGCTTACTACCTGGGTAACATTTCTGAAACTCTAACTCGTCGTCCCAATGGGGCATGATCAAAAAATCTCTCCTCTCGCTTTGGTCCTACGTCCATTGTCCGCTCATCCTTGGGAGTTGTCGATATGCAAACCCATACAGATGTGTTACGCCGTGTTAACAAACACGCCTCGGAGCAATGCCTAGCATGGGTGCCTTTGGGGGTCGTACCCAACAGCACAACACACAACATGCTTGGCGCCTTTGATTTTGACTCTCCCAATCAAACAATCATCATAAGATCCGGTGGATAACGTCGATTCAGCCTTTACGGCTTCCCGCAAATATCAATTTTCTAATCATCTCGGACTGACACGACGCCTTGCACAGTTCCTGCGGTACGAAGGGTTACCGATGCTGAGATTACTTTTTGCCTGAATATCCTTTATCCACTACTGCCTTGGCTGTGCGCAGGTCGGTGCGCACATACCTTGTAATACCGGTGGCCTTGTCGGTCACTCTCATTGGACCGACCACCGAGGAGATAGCACGACGGGCCTTAGCACGCGCCTTTGTCTTGCTCGTTCTCCTCATGTCTCTATTGTACCGCCCGCCGCAGCACAAGAAAACTTCGTTAACTCTTTCTCTAAGTTAGAATCGCAACGCGTGTTGTTCTCAGCAGGTGAGCATTGCAACACCACGGTGGGAGCGACGGGGGTTGCACAGCAGGTTGAGACAGCAGGACATCTCACAATCCCATGACGTATAGCCCGGTCTATCAAGGTGAGAAACGCCAACGAAAATGGTTTTCGGTGGCCTCTTGCCTGGTCTAAACCCCGGCCGCTATCATGGTGGTGCTGGCCCCGAGTGGGTCAGTGCATTAGCCGGTAAAAGCGGTCAGCGACAGGGAACAGTTACCGTGTGTTCATACCACGGGCGCACTGCGGTTTGGTGCGTGGGTTCACCATAGGGAAATCCGGCAGTGCGTTTCCCTATGGAAAGGAACTAACTGTAATGACCAGTGCGCACACGGCAACGGCTACCGCCGAGCCTCGTACCAGCAAGCGCAATGTTGCGAAGGTGAGCGATCAGACCACAGAGAAGGTTCTGTCGGACCTGACCGCAACGCCTGAGAGTATCGGCGAAGGCATTGCCGCTTTCGTCGAGAAGGAATTTGGTGCCCTGGCCACCGGATCGAATGTGGGCCGCGTCGGCCTCGCGGTCATGTTGGACGATGCGCATTCGAAGCTGTGCCCCGAGCACAAGGACACGCCAGAATACGAAGCAATGTTGGAATACGTCAGCACCCGGGTTGGTGTTTGTGACGAATTCCGTAAGGGCATTTCGAAGCGCACCGCCCTGAGCATTCGGGGGCTACGGCATTTCACCAAGATTGCCGACAAGCTGCCACACCTGAAAGTGGCGTCTTACGCCTTGGGTGAGGCCGTGAGCCGGTACAAAAGAACCCCAAAGCCAAAGAGTCCAAGTCATACGAGGCGGTGGCCGAGGCGTGCCAGAAAGGGAAAATCACCCCGCAGAGCACGCCCGATGCTGTGCGGGATTTCCTCGGCAAGACGAAGCCCGCCAAGGGAGCAACCGACACCAAGCCAACCCGAGCGCAACTGGCGAGGGATTTGGAACAATTGCGCGGCTGGTGGTCGAACGTCCCGGCCAGTGTGCAAGGCAAGGCCATAGCTGCCTACGAGGCGCAGGAAGCCACCGAGGCTGCCTAACAAGATGGCGGGTCGTCGTCACCCCACTCGGGGCGGCAGCGCCTTCGCCGGAGGAGGCATCGTGGCTGAAATGCCTTTAACCGTGAGCGTTGAGGAATGCGCCCGCTTGCTTGGCGTGGGTCGCAGCACCGCCTACACCCTGGTGTTAGGTGGCGTAATCGAAAGCGTGAAAATAGGAAGGTGTCGGCGGGTGCTTCGGCACAGTATTACCGACTACCTCGCCAGTCTCGTAACCGAGGCAAGTTAGGCCGTTTCGGTTCTGCAACCCTACGGGTGTGCAGTTCCGAATCTGCCTAGCCGTCTAAAACCTTCGCCATTGCTTGTGCTGCTTTCTTGCGATCAGGTGCGAGTATGTGGCCGTAAACGTCGCTGGTCAACTTGATTGAGCTATGCCCTAGTACTTCGGCCACCACCTGAAGCGGTATCCCCTGGCCCAACATGAGGCTTGCGGCGCTGTGTCTCAATTCGTGCGGGGTCCAGTGACCCAAGCCCGCACCCTCTGTGATCGTGGCAAATTCCTTACCGACGTTCCGAGGGTCTAACGGCATTCCTAGCGCCCTGGTGAACACGAAGCCCGAATCGTCCCAGGCTGGCCCCGCAGCCCTCTTATCTGCCGCCTGAGAGGCTTTCAGGGTCTTTAGGGCACCAACTACGCCAGGGCTCAGGTTGACGGTTCTACGGCTCTTGGCCGTCTTGGTATCTATCGTGACCAAGACACCCGCCGAGTTGCGCTGTAGCTGACGCCGAATCGTCAGGGTGGCTTTGACTAGGTCAACGTCGGTCCATTTCAAACCAAGAGCCTCGCCACGCCTGATACCGGTTTGGAGCATCGTCAGATAGAGGGCACCATGATCCTCTGTCAGTAGTGCCTTGCATAGCGTGCGCGCTTGCTTGGGTGTAAGGGTCCGACCTTCGACCCGTTGCGCCTTCGGTCCCTTGGTCAGCTTGGCGACATTGCGGGTCACTACTCCCCAACGGACTCCTTGGTCTAACGCCTGACTGAGAACGTGACGGATGCGGCGCACAGTAGAAACCGACAAACCCTCTTGTACCTTTGCAGAGATAAGCGCATCAATATGAGCGGCGGTTAGGTGAGTAACGGTCTTGCGTCCAAGTGACGGCACGATATGACGGGTATATATCGTGTTGTAGTTGGACGCTGCCAACGGTTGCACCTGGATGCTTAGTACGTCATCGTGCCAACGTTCTAGCAACGTCTTAACCGTCATCCTTGTATCCGGTGCGGGCAACCCGTCATCAATCTGACGTTGCAACGTTTTCAGCTTGGTTACTACTTCGGCGCGAGTCTTTGCCGTAACAGTCTTACGGACCATGCGCCCGGTCGAGCTGTAGCCGGTGACGATGACACCACACCACAAACCGTCTTGATTGCGTTGATAGATGGACCCTTCAAGGTTTGCTCTGCGTCCCGCCACGTTCGCCCTCGTTCATCCCTGTTGCTGACTAGCTTGCTGACTAGAGCATAATTCAGGGTGATTCGGGGGTAGGTACGACCAGGTTGTACCTGGTCAGAACGGTGGGCCGTGCTAGACTCGAACTTGTGACCCCTTGCGTGTCGTGCAAGTGCGCTACCAACTGCGCCAACGGCCCGTCACCAGCACCCTACCACCGCATGCGGTTCGGACCACCCCCCCACAGGGCGCTATCGACACCACCGTGGCACCATTGATCAAGGTGGTTTCGGTAAAGAAGGGGGAAGCGACGATGGAACAGGTTGCCACCGATCAAGTCGTCTCCGACCGGCGAACCCTCGACGACGACACCATCGCGGCACACGCCGAGAAGGTGCGAGTCGACGGCTGGACCGTCGTCGAGAACGCCATCGACATCGACTTCGTCGATGCCATCTCTGACGACCTTCTCCGTCTCGAGCGAGATCTCGGCATTGTCCCGGCGGACAACCTCTTCGAAGGCCGGCACACCACCCGCATCTACAACCTCTTGGTCCGTGGGCCTCTCTACGCGCGGATCCCCGTGCATCCCAACGTCCTGCCGATCGTCGAGAAGGTCCTCGATCCCGGTCTCCTCATTTCGTCGTTGTCCTCGATCTCGATCGGATCCGACGAGCAGGCCCAACCGATCCACTCCGACGACCAGCTCATCCCACTGCCCAAGCCCCACCCTCCACTCATCTGCAACACCATGTGGGCAGTCACCGACTTCACCGAGGCAAACGGCGCCACCCGGCTGTGCCCCGGCACCCACAACGCCGATCACTCTCCCAACCTGCTCGAGCACTACGACTCGATCGCGGCGGAGATGCCCAAAGGCAGCGTGCTCGTCTGGGTCGGGAGCTTGTGGCACGGGGGCGGCGCCAACACCACCTCGCAGCGTCGAGTGGGAATCGCCATGAACTACTGCGCCGGCTACGTCCGCCAGCAGGAGAACCAACAACTCGGCATCCCACTAGAGACCGCTCGGAGCTTCTCAAGGCGCCTGCAAGAGCTGTGTGGCTATTCGATCTACAACGGGCTCATCGGGCACATCGACAAGCAGCACCCCGGGAAGCTGCTCCTCGGCGCGGACGAGGACGCCCCCCTTGTATGGGACTACGCCAAGCCTCCGGAGACGTGAGCGGCTGATCGCAACCGTAACCCGCTCGAAGGCCCGCCGGGCCCGTCACTTGCGCCGCTTGCCGGCTCTTCCCGAACCCTTCGACGATGACTTTGCCGTCCGCGCCCGTTGCGGTTTCCCGGACTGCTTGTTCGCCTTGGTGGCCTTTTTCGTCAAGGACTTGGCCGCCTTCTTGGCGGGCTTCTTGGAAACCTTCTTGGCGGGCTTCTTGGAAACGGCCTTCTTGGCGACGGCCTTTCTCGAGACCGCCTTCTTGGCCGTGGGGGCGCCCTTCTTGGACCCGACCCTCGCCTTGCCCACGACCACCAGCGACCCCATGGACGGGAAGATCGTCGACTCCTCCCCGCCCGACCAGCTCACGCGCAGCAGGGAACCACTGACGCCGGTGACGACCCCGTCGCGGGGCGCCTGGCCCACCCGCTTCGAAGGCACCTGAACCCGGTCACCGACTGCGACCATTCCATCTCCTTGTCTTCATGCACCGATCAACGACCATCGGCACCCGAGGCGGCGGGCGGAATCGAACCGCCGTACGGGGCTTTGCAGGCCCCTGCCTAAACCACTCGGCCACGCCGCCGCGCCGGCCAGCGAGCCTATCGGCTGGCAGTGAGGATCCCGCGAGGCGAAATCCAGCTCGCTCCACGAGCCCTGACCGACTCGCCTCCACCTCCCGAGACAGCCAGGTGCGTTGAATCGTGGCGACGAAGTGCTTGAATCGGGCCATGCGGATCGCGCTCATCGCTCCCCCATGGACGCCGATCCCACCCCCGTTGTACGGGGGGATCGAGCTCGTGGTGGACCAGATGGCCCGGGGTCTCGTGGCGGCCGGTCAAGACGTGACGCTCTTCACGACGGGCGACTCGACGTGCCCGGTCCCCAAGGCCTGGGCGCTCGAGCACGCCGAGGGGATGCGTATCGGGATGGCTGTGCCCGAGCTCCGCCACGTCGTCCACGCCTACGAGGCGGTCGCGGACCATGACGTCGTCCACGACCACACGGTGATGGGCCCCTTCTACGCTGAACGCTTCCACGACCTTCCGATCGTGACCACGATCCACGGCCCCTTCAACGACGAGCTCACCGACCTCTACCGAGTTCTGGCGCCGCGTGTGCCGATCGTCTGCATCTCGCACGCTCAGCACCGGGCCGCCCCCGATATCCCGATCGCGCGGGTGATCCACCACGGGCTCGACGCAGCTGCCTTCCCCTTCGGCGACGGCGCCGGTGACGAAGACGGGGAGTTCTGTCTGTTCCTCGGCCGAATGGCACCCGACAAGGGCGCACACCGTGCCATCGAGGTGGCCCGCAAGGCGGGGATGCGTGTCCTCCTGGCGGCCAAGATCCGCGAACAATGGGAGCGCTCGTACTTCGACGAACAGGTCGCGCCTCTTCTCGGGCCCGACGCGGTGTACCTCGGAGAAGTCCCTCACGAACACAAGCTGGAGCTGCTGGCCAAAGCGCGCGCTCTGCTCTTCCCGATCCGGTGGAACGAACCGTTCGGAATGGTCATGCTCGAGTCCATGGCCTGTGGGACACCCGTGGTGGCGTTCCCCGAAGGCGCGGTGCCTGAAGTCGTCGAGGACGGCAAGACGGGCTTTCTGTGCGAGGACGAAACGGCGATGGTCGAAGCGCTGGGCCGAGTGGACCAATTGTCACGCGCCGACTGCCGTGCCTCGGTGGAAGGGTACTTCTCGACCGAGCGCATGGTGGCAGACCACATCGAGCTCTACCGGGAGCTCCTCCGCCACTGACGGCTCCGGGTCGCCGGCGGTGTCAGTCTCCGCTGCGCGAGAAGGCGTGGACGATCCGCACGATCACCGCCACGACCACCACCAGGATGGCGACCTTGAAGGCGAAGAGCACCAGCCCGAAGACGGCGTGCGCGAGCCAGAGGACGACGAAGATCCCCCCGACCACCGCCGCCACCACGAGCGCGGTGTCAAGCAGGCTCAGTCCCGATCCCTTGGTGTCGCTGCTACTCATGTGGCCCTCCGTCGGCTCCGGCTGCCAGGGACGCCACCCTCCACGCTACGCCCCTCGCGGTCCGAGGCGGGGGCGCCACCCCCACAAGCGCCTATAGAAGAAGGTCGGGGTGCTACCGTCGGTCGTGTCTCTGCGTTCGTTGCGCCAGGAGTTGCTGTCGCGACCGGAGCTCCAGGGCGACGCCTTCTGCACCGCCTTCTCGGCGGCAGCCGACCAGTGGTTGGCCGGCCTGCTCGACCAAGCCACCGCCGGCAATCCCCGGGGCGTCGCCCTCGTCGCCGTGGGGGGCTACGGGCGGGGTGAGCTGTGCCCCTACAGCGACCTCGACGTGGTCCTCGTCCACCGTGGCCGTCGCGACATCAAACGAGTCGCCGACGCCGTGTGGTACCCCGTCTGGGACGAAGGCATCCGGCTCGACCACTCGGTGCGCCGCCCCTCGGAGGTGCTCGAAGTGGCCAGGGAAGACCTCCGGGCCCAACTGGGACTGCTCGACGCACGAGTCGTGGCCGGCGACGCATCCGTGGCCGAGCCCCTCATCGGCCAGGCACTTACGCAGTGGCGCACCCGGGCCGGCCAGTGGCTTCCCGTGCTCGCCGCCCAGGTCGAGGAGCGCCACCGCACCCATGGTGACGTCGCCTTCCTCTTGGAACCAGACCTGAAAGAGGCACACGGAGGACTGCGCGACTTCCATGCCGTTCGATCCTCCGCTCTGGCCGTGCCCGCCGTGGCCGAGCAGGTGGACCTGAGCTCGCTGTCAGAACCACGATCCATGTTGACCGCGGCGCGTGTGGAACTGCACCGGAGGACCAACCGCGCCACGGACCGGCTGCTGCTTCAAGAACAAGATCAGGTGGCGGCCGCCCTCGGCTTCGACGACGCCGACGCGTTGATGGCGTCGATCGCGGAGGCGGGGCGGACCGTGGCGTGGGTGACCGACGACGTGTGGCGACGTCGCTCGACCTGGCCGGTCTCACAACCGCGTCGGCGGTGGCGCTCGCGTGGCGGCCCTGTTCCCTCCGGGGACGCTGCGGAGGTCACGCTCGTCCCTGTCGAGCCCGGCATCGCACTTCGACAGGTCGCGGGGCATTCGGGAGAGGGTGAGGTCGTCCTCGCTCCGGGAAGCGATCCGGGCGGCGAAGGTGACCTGGCGCTGCGCGTGGCGGCCGTGGCCGCCGAGCACCGGCTCCCGATCGGTCGAGCCACGCTCGACCTCATGGCCGGCGCCGCGGTGCCCCCACCAGACCCGTGGCCACTCGACATGCGGAGCGCACTGGTGCGGGTGCTCGCCGCCGGCGCCGCCGCCATCCCAGCCCTCGAGGCCCTGGACCAGAGAGGGTTGCTCGTCGGGCTGGTCCCCGAATGGGAGGCCGTGCGCAACCGGCCCCAGCGCAACGCCTATCACCGCTTCACCGTCGACCGGCACCTCCTCGAGGCCGCCAGCCAGGCGGCGCCCCTGGCGGCGAAGGTGGAACGCCCCGACCTTCTTCTCGTAGGCGCGCTCCTGCACGACATCGGGAAAGGCTTTCCGGGGGACCACACCGACGTCGGGGTCATCGTCGTCGGGGAGATCGCCACGCGCATGGGCTTTCCTCCTGACGACGTGACGATCCTCGTGGGGCTGGTCCGCAACCACCTCCTGCTCGCCGATGCGGCCACGCGCCGGGACCTCGACGACCCCGCCACGGTCGAGGCGGTCGCCGCGGCCGTCGGAGGTCGCGTGCAGCTCGAGCTGCTGGCCGCCCTCACCGAAGCAGACAGTCTCGCCACCGGGCCCGCCGCATGGGGGCAATGGAAGGCCGGCTTGGTCGCCGATCTGGTGCGCCGGGTCGCCGCCTACCTCGCTGGCGACGAGGTGCGTCGGACGGCGTCACTCGTGACGGACCGGCACCGCGGCTTCATGCGCCAGGTCGAACGACTGGGGCGCTCGGTCGTGGCCGCCGACCCACCCAATGTCACGGTGGTGGCTCGTGACCGCCCCGGGCTCCTCTCCGCGGTGACGGGGGTGTTCGCGCTGCGCGGCCTCGACGTTCGCTCCGCCGACGTCTCGGGCGAGGAGGACTTTGCCGTCGAGACCTTCGTGGTGGAGCCCTCTCGGGGTCGGTGGCCGGACTTCGAGCTCGTGGCCGACCAGCTCGAGGCGGTCCTGCGGGGGACGTTCCCCCTCGAAGAGCGGCTGGCCGAGCAGGTGCGCGCCTACGCCGAGGGCCGGCGATCGGTGTCCTCCCAGCCCGCTGAGGTCCGCATCCAGGTCGACAACGCAGCGTCGACGGGTTCGACGGTCGTCGACGTTCGAGCCGAGGACGATGTAGGGCTCCTCCACCGCATCACGGCCGCGCTCTTCGCGCTCGAGCTCGACGTGGTGGCCGCCCGCGTGTCGACACTCGGCCACGAAGTGCTCGATGCCTTTTATGTGCGCGACGCCACCACCGGGGGAAAAGTGACGAACGTCGGGCAGATCGAGCGCATCAAAGCCGGCCTCATTGGTGCCATCAACGTTTCGACAACAGATTCTGAACGTCGATCATGACCGAAGTTGGCGAAAACGCAGCCTAAAATGCCGGTGTCCGGCACCTTGGACCCCATAACCACCAGGTAGGATCGCACCGGAGCCGCATGCCATGCCGGAAGCCGCACATCGACGCCGGAAGAGCGACGCCCGCAATCATTGGTTGATTGCCGCGGTGATCGTCGCGCTGTGCGTGCTCGCAGCCGCCTCGACCGCACTTTGTCGCGACGCGAGTGAGCTCTGCTCCGGCAGCAGCAACGCCCACGGCGTCTCCGGGCCGTCTCTCCGTGGTCGCCAGCCAACCGGCCCCGGACGCGGCCAACATGCCGTCGGACACCGGGGTGAGTGTGCAATTCACCGTGCCGCTGGCAGCCGACAGCCCGGTGCCCACCCTTAGCCCCGCCGTCCCGGGAACCTGGGTGCAGACGTCGCCCAATGTCCTGGCCTTCGACGCCACCGCTCCCCTCCCGCCCGGTGCCACGGAGTCGGTGTCTGTCCCCGGTGGTGGCGACGGCATCGAGGGCGCCGACGGACAGCGCCTGGCCGACAGCCTCACCACGCATTTCACAGTGGCGCCCATGACGACGCTGCGTCTGCAGCAACTGCTCGCCACCCTGGACTACCTCCCGCTGACCTTCACACCGGCGGATCCCGCCAGCATCTCTCCCAATGAGGCCGCCACCGCCCAAGTGGGTTCGTTCGCGTGGCGCTGGACGACAATGCCGAGCTACTTCATGGCGCTGTGGTCGCCCGGCATGCCCAACACGGTCACCCAGGGCGCGGTGATGGCCTTCGAGGGCCAACAACACATGACCACCGACGGCCTGGCCGGTCCCAAGGTGTGGCAGGCACTTCTCCAAGCCGCGGCCGCCAACGAGGCCGACAGCTACGGACATTACGACTGGGTGGATGTCACCACGACGCTGCCCGAGCACGCCAACGTGTGGCGTGACGGGCAGATCGCATACTCGACCAGGGCCAACACCGGCATCCGGGCGGCGCCCACGGAGCTCGGCACATGGCCCGTCTACGTGCGCTACCTCACGACGACCATGCGCGGCACCAACCCCGACGGAAGCAAGTACGCGGACCCGGGCATCCCCTGGGTGAGCTATTTCCACGGCGGAGACGCCCTGCACGGATTCATCCGGCCGGGGTACGGCTATCCCCAGAGCCTCGGATGTGTGGAACTGCCACCGTCGCATGCCGAGGTCGTCTACCCCTACACGCCGATCGGGACCCTCGTCACCGTCGAATAGCCCGTTGATAGGGCCCGACCGACCCCCAGAGGCGGGCCACGACGACGGGCTGCTACCGGGTGTCGGGCGCGGACGGAAAACGGGGCTCGCGGCGCTCTCTTATCGCGGCCAGGCCTTCTCGGGCGTCGGGTCCGAGGAATCCGAGCATCTCCAGGGCCACGGACTCGCCGAAACCGGGGAGCGCCTGACGCAGCCAGTGGTTCATGACCCGCCTCGTCCACTGCACGGCTGTGGCACTGCCGGCCGCCAGTCGCTGGGCCACGGCCAGAGCCTCGGGAAACACCGCGTCGTCGGCGACGCACCTGGTCACCAGCCCGATGCGCTCGGCCTCGGGGCCGGTGACGAAATCGGCGGTGAGGAGGTAGTACTTGGCCTTGGCCATCCCGCAAAGAAGCGGCCACAACAGAGCGGCGTGATCGCCGGCGGCCACCCCCAGGCGGGCGTGACCGTCAGACACGCGAGCCGACTCCCCCATGATGCTGATGTCAGCCATGAGCGCAACAGCCAGGCCGGCACCGACCGCCACACCGTTGATCGCCGAAACCACCGGCTTGTCGGCACTGAGCATGCATTCGACGATGGTGCGCGCGTCGCGCCATTGTTCGAGCACCGCCGCGTAGTCCTCGGTCATGTCGGCGATCATGTCCAGATCGCC
This sequence comes from uncultured Acidimicrobiales bacterium, assembly GCA_963846125.1. Taxonomy (GTDB): domain Bacteria; phylum Actinomycetota; class Acidimicrobiia; order Acidimicrobiales; family UBA8190; genus Chersky-840. The sequence continues at coordinate 173,833 of CAWJUR010000003.1, read as the reverse complement.
GCCCGCACTGAAGGCCCGGCCGGCGCCGGTGACGACGGAGACGCGCGCATCGGGATCGGCGTCGATGACGGCCCACACCTCGGACATCTCACGATGCATCCGGACATTGGCAGCGTTGAGCACCTCGGGTCGATTCAAGGTGACGACCACGACGCCGTCGGGTCGGCGCTCGAAGGCGATGTGCTCGAAGTCTGCGTAGTCGGCCCGTGGCATCGCGCCACCATAGGACCCGACACGATGCCGGTGGCCCTTTCCGGCGTCACGAGCGTCACGAGCGTCCCGTGGCGGCCGGTAGCGTGAGCGACCGTGACCGGGCCCGCCATCGTTACCGAGGACATCGCCAGACAGTTCGGCGACTTCTGGGCCGTGGCGGGCGTCGACCTCGAGATCGCCTCGGGCGAGATCTACGGCTTCCTGGGGCCCAACGGCGCGGGCAAGTCGACCCTGGTCCGCATGCTGTGCACATTGATGCGACCGACCCGGGGCCGGGGGCTCGTGGCTGGCTATGACGTCGCCCGGGAGCCCGAGCAGGTGCGGCTCCGTATCGGCGTGGCCCTCCAGGACGCCGCGCTCGACGACCGCCAGACGGGGCGAGAGCTCCTCGACCTCCAAGGTCGGCTCTACGGGCTACGACGCGCCGAACGATCGGTGCGGGTCGAACAGGTGCTCCGGCTGGTGGACATCGGGTCTGCCATCGATCGCCTGATAAAGACGTACTCGGGGGGGATGAAGCGTCGCCTCGATCTCGCCGCGGCGTTGATCCACGATCCCGACATCCTCTTCCTCGACGAGCCGACCACGGGGCTCGACCCCGAGAGCCGGGCCGCGGTGTGGGAGGAAGTGCGGAGCCTGAACCAACAGCACGGCACCACCATCTTCCTCACCACTCAGTACCTCGAAGAAGCCGACGAGCTCGCCGACCGGGTGGGCATCATCTCGCGCGGGCGGCTCGTGGCCGAGGGCACGCCCGACGAGCTCAAGCGCAGGGTGGGAACCGACGTCATCGTGGCTCGCGTGGAGAGCCTGACCGACACCACGCTGCACGCCCTGCGGTCGGTCCCGGGGGTCGACGAGGTGGTCGGGGCGAATCACGAGGTAACCGTGCACGCCAACAACGGTGCAGCTGTCATGAGCCCGGTCGCACTGGCCCTCCACGACGCGGGGACGACCGTGGTGAGCCTCACATTGCGGACACCCACCCTCGATGACGTGTTCCTCCAGCTCACCGGGACCCATCTCCAAGACGAAGCGCCTACGGAAGGGTCCGAGCGCTCTTCTGAGCAGGCCGGCCACGTCGATGCGCACGCTGACGGCGCAGCGGTGACCCCGGGGGAGGCCGGCCCCGGTACAGCGGAGGCGGCCAGCGAAGGAGTACGCACCTGATGGTCTCCACCACGAGCGCGCCCACCACGGCGCTGCGGGTCCAAGCTCGCCCGGCGGGGTTCATCGTCGACGTGGCCTCGGTGGCACGACGCGCCATCCGCCAGATCCCCCGCGAGCCCGAAGCCGTCATTCCCGCCTTGATCGTCCCCATCTTCTTCTACGTCCTCAACATCGGAGCGCTGTCAAAGATCACCCATCAGGCCGCCGGGTTCAGCTTCAAGTCCTTTGAGCTTCCGGTGGCGGTCGTCTTCGCGGTCACAGGCGTGTCGCGAGCGTCCGCACTGGTGACTGACATCCAGAACGGCTACTTCGACCGGCTGATGATCACGCCGGTCCGGCGCCTGCCCCTCCTGCTCGGCCTCATGACCGCGGATCTCACACTCGTCATGGCCCTGGCCATCCCCGTGGTCGTGGTGGGTCTCGCCCTGGGCGTGCGCTTCCACGCCGGGGTGCTGGGCATCGTCGTGTTCGTGGTCCTGTCGGGAATCTGGGGCCTCGTATTCACCGGCCTTCCCTATGCCATCGCGCTTCAGACCGGGAATCCCGGCGCAGTCAACGCCAGCTTCATCCTGTTCTTCCCGATCACGTTCCTGAGCACGACCTTCGTCCCCAAGCCCTACCTCCAGGGCTGGCTGGGAACGGTGGCCAACTACAACCCCATGACCTACATCCTCCAGGGCCTGCGCTCGCTCATCATCGGTGGCGGGGGCATCCCGGGGCCTTCACAAAGTTGGAACCCGGCCTATCTCGGACAAGCCGTGTTGGCCATCGCCGCCTTCGGCGCCATCTCACTGTCGCTGGCTCTGCTGGCGTTGCGAGGGCGCGTTCGTCGCTCCTGAGGGGGGTCGAGCGGCTCTGGCCCTCGGGCTCAAGTGTGGAACTCCTGGAAGAGCACGGCGTACTCGCAACCGGCCGCCATCCCGCCGAACCCGGAGATGTTGCGGATGAACTCGTCGGGATCGAAGTCCGTGCCGAGGCCGTCGATGTAGGCCTGGTGCTCACGGAGCGAAGCGATACCGTCCTCGATGGTCGCCGTCACGTCGACGAAGTGGGTAGGTGCGGAGGTCCCGGCCACGTAGACGACCTTGATCCCCTGCCACGGGTCACCCAGGTCCGGGAACATCCAGCGATTGGCGGCATCGCGACAGGCGTCCAGCGTTGAGAGGCCCACCGCGCGGTGATCGGCGTGGTTGACACTCCCACCGTCGCCCCACGTGAGCTCGTAGTTCATGGTCACCACGACGTCAGGGCGCAGCCTGCGCAGCGCGCCGGCCAGATCATGACGAAGCACCAGGCCGGGCTCGACGCTGCCATCGGCGTGACCCAGGAATTCGACATGATGAACTCCCACTCGAGCGGCGCTGCGACGTTGCTCCTCCTCGCGCAGCGGCCCCGCCTCCTCGGGCCCCAAGCCGTCGATCCCGGCCTCGCCCTTCGTCGCCAGGACGTAGGACACCTCCTTGCCCTGTCCGGTCCAGCGCGCCACGGCACTGGCGGCGCCGTATTCCAGGTCGTCGGGGTGGGCGACGATCGCCACCGCCCTCTCCCACTCCTCGTCGACGGGCTCCATGTGGTCTCCCTCCACGATCGACTGCCGGCAGAACTCTGCCACTCCTGGCGACCAGGGCGCCCCGATGCTGCGACCCCACCCTCGGCGCGCCCGGGTCGGACGGGAGGGGCGCGCTTCGGGCACTAGCCTGGCCCCAAGCGACCGGTCTCCGATGTCTCGCGACATCCCGGCCCGGAACGTGACCGGGGCCTCGAGGCTCCGCAATGACCAAGCGGGGGAAGAGAGAGGTTCCAAACGTGGACGACTCGACCTTGCTCGCCGAGCTGCTTCCGACCGCCGAGCGCCTGGTGGACCGCCATCTGGGCATGGCCAAGGAGTGGTTCCCCCACGACTTGGTGGAGTGGCGAGCACCGCCCTCGTCGACGCGCTCCGGGGAGCATGATCTCCTGCCCGCCGGGGTCGCCAGCGCGTTGTTCGTCAACGTCCTCACCGAGGACAACCTGCCCTACTACTTCGCCGCCATCGACAACCTTTTCGGGAGGGACGGCGCCTGGGGCTATTGGACCCGGCGATGGACAGCCGAGGAGGGAAGACACTCGATCGTGATCCGGGACTACCTGATCATGAGCGGGCACATCGATCCCGTGACCCTGGAGCGGGCCCGCATGGCCCAGGTCACCGGCGGCATGACCCCCCAACCCACGACCATCGCCGACGCCTTCGCCTATCTCGCGCTCCAAGAGCTCGCCACTCGCATCGCTCATCACAACACGGGAAAGGCCCTCCCCGACGGAGAGGGCTACAACGTCATGAAACGTGTGGCCGCGGACGAGAACCTCCACTACCTCTTCTACCGGGACCTCGTGACCGCGGCGCTGGAGGTCGACCCGTCGGGGATGATGGAGGCGATCAAACGCCAGACCTTGAAGTTCGAGATGCCCGGGGCGGGCATTGCCGGCTTTGCGCAGCACGCCAAGGCCATCGCCCGGGCCGGCATATACGACCTCGCCCTGCACCATGACTCGATCCTGAAGCCGGTCATCATGGGTCACTGGGACGTGGCCAACAAAGAGGGCCTCACCCCCGCCGCGGAGGCGGCGAGGGACCGACTGGTCCAATTCATCACCCGCATGGGCCGAGCCTCCCGCCGGATCAAGGGGCCAAAGGCCGAGAGCGTCGGGGCTGCCTCGCCTCGGTAATCCGGCACCGCAGGAGCAGGATGGTCCCCGCCCGGGACCTCTCACCCCAAGATGTTCAGACCGCCACTCCGCATGTGGGTAATGAGGGCGTTCCGAGTTAGGCGAGAACCTCGGCAACGCGATCGCCGGGGCGAGCAATCACGGCCCGGCCTCCTTTGATCACGATGGGGCGCTGCATGAGCGCGGGGTGAACCAGGAGGAGCTTGATGACGTCTTCAGCGTTGGCATAGGCGTCGGGATCAAGACCGAGCTCGGTGAACCTTTTGTCGGTCGAACGGACCAGATCGGCGACCGGGTCGAGCAGCTTGGAGATGATCATCTCGAGAGTCTCTCGAGATGGCGGCGAGACGAGATATTCGACGACTTCATGGTCCACGGACCGTTCCTGAAGAATGCCGAGTGCGGTTCGGCTGTTCGAGCAACTCGGGTTGTGAAAGATGGTCACCAGGGGCGGGTCCGGATCCGGGGTCTTGGTGTCGGACATGATCCTTTTCTATCGGAGTCGGTGACAGGCCACCGAGTCGAGGACAGCAGGACTTGGCCGTGGCAACATCTGGCGGTGCGCTTCCACGCTGAGCACAGCTTTCGCGCTTCCGCACCAGGTGTGGCGTCGCTCCTGGCCAGCCCGGAGTTCTACCTCGGGCTCGTGTTGCCTGACTTGAGCCAACCCGAGCTGCTCGACGAGCGTCAGGAAACGAACGCAAAAGTGATACGGCTCAGATATGCGTACGAGGGGAGTCTCGATCCGATCGCACTGCGCCTTCTCGGCGCCAACCAACTCAAGTGGGTCCAGGAGGTGCGTGTCGACTTGTCCGCAGCCTCTGGTTCTCTGCACTTCGAAGCTGAGAGCGATCCGCGCCGATTGCACGGTTCCGCTTCCTTCGTCTTGACGGCGAATGCGAGTGGCTCAGTTCGACGCCTCGATGGAGAGCTCGTCGTCGCGATTCCCGCCATCGGCCGGATGGCGGAGCGAAGGATCGTGCCCGGAGTGCTCCAGCGCCTGGATGTCGAGGCCGAGGCAATTGAGGGTCATCTGCAATCTGGATGAGAATGCTTCGCCGAGTACCGGAGTAGGGCCGCCTCCCCACTCTCCGATTCTCAGAGGATAGGTCCCTCGAGATCAAGACACTGGGGGTGGTGACCCCTCGGCGCTGGCCGCCAAGCCAGGGTCCCAGCCGCACACCAGGCAGGCATGGCGGATCGCCGACATGCCGAAGTCGATGGCCGCACGGCGTGGGTCAGGCGCGCCGCGAACGTCGTCCCAGTCGAGTACGTACTCCTTCAGGTCCGCGTTCCAGTGAGCGGCGGGCGGTGAAAGGGTGGCGGTTTCGAGGCCGACGGGGGCAGGAAACGCGAAGGCGTAGAAGGCGGCGCGTGGGTAGCGAGCATCGCCGGGCCACCAGCCGACCTCGATCTCTTGGGCGTTGGCCGAGTTCCGCACGATGAACTCGCTCGACGGCGGATCAACGGGCTGCCCGGAGAACAGGCCGACGGCGAGGTCGAAGGTGCCCCACCAGGCGTTGACCGGCGTCGATCGCCCCCGGTAGGGGGCGCGCAGCGCGGCCAGCACCAACGCCGCCTGGGTCGCCGCTGCGAAATACGTCTCGACCTGGATGGCGTCGTAGGTGGCGTGCTCGTCGTCCTGGTCGAGTGGTGTGGTCCACGGCGTCTCTTGAGGATGCACGTTGATTCGCACCGGGCCGATCAGGTCACCGACGGCCGCCAAGACGTCCCGAGTCACCTCCCCCACCGCCCGATCCGGCGAAAGAGGGACGTGGCGGACGCGTCCGTCGCTGTGTTCAGCGACCGCCTCGTGGTTGTGCAGGTCCAACGCGACGACAAGCGCACCCGAGCCGTCGGGGGCGGGAAGGGGCAGCGTCTCCCACCCGCGGGCAGTCAGGCGCAGAGCGGCATGTTGGAGCTGCGGCTCGGGTGGGGCCAGGGCTACCGCCAGCTTGCCGAGCACCTGGGTGTGCGCGTGCAAGGTATCGCAGGTAGCACTCCAGGCTTCGTAAGGCAGCGCCGGCCATCCGACGGGCATCGACGTCACCCTAGCCATCTGGAAGGCCCGCTATGTCGGCCTTTACCGAGCACCGTCGTCACCCTCAGCCTTCACTGCCGGCCCAGAGTCTCGCCCACCGCGTGCAGCTCGGAGCGGAAGTCGGGATGGGCGACGTCGGCCAGAGCTTTCGCTCTTTCGCGCACAGTGAGCCCTGTCAGCTCGGCGGCGCCGTACTCAGTGACGACAACCCCCGTGTGATGACGCGGCGTGGATACCACGGACCCCTCGGGAAGAAGCGGCAGGATTCGCGAGCGCACGACACCACCAACCGTCACCGTCGAACTCAGGCAGATCAGCGAATGGGCGTCGACGTGCAGGTCGGCGCCGGCCACGAAGTCCTCGTGCCCACCAACCCCCGAGATCTGCTTGCCGTCGATGCTGTCTGCCACTACCTGCCCGTACAGATCCAGGCACAGCGCACCATTGATCGACGCCAGCTTGTGGTTCTGTCCGATGACGGTCGGGTCGTTGACCACGTCGACCGGCAAGAAGGCCACCTGGGCGTTGTCGTCGAGCCAGCGATAGAGATCCGTCGTCCCCAGGGCGAACGTCGTCACCGACACGCCGTCAAAGACGCCCTTGGCGGCGTTCGTAACCTTGCCCGCCTGATGCAGGTGCATGAGACCGGTGGTGAACATCTCCGAATGCACGCCGTAATTGCCGCCGGTACCGTCGGCCAATGCGGTGGCCACCATGTTCGGGACCGCACCGATGCCCGTCTGGAGCGTGCTCCCGTCGATCACGAATCGAAGGGCGTTCGCCGCGATCGCTGCGTCGTGCTCGGTGGGTGTCGGATCCTCCAGGACGTAGGGATCACCGTCCGCTTCGACCAGCACGTCGATCAACTCCACGGGAAGGGTGTTGTCGAACCGAGGTGGCAGGCTGCGGGTTCGGGGCAGATGCGGATTGACCTCCACCAGGAGCACTCGATCAGGGTCGGTGCCGGCCTGGATCAGTTCGTCGCGGGTCGCCCCCAGGTGCAGCGACAAATTGACCCGGCCGTCGGCGTCGGGGGGTGCGGCCTGGGCGGTCATGATGCGCGGGGCAAACCGGGCCAGGATCGGCGCGAACTGGCGGAACCCGCCCGGTACGAGCTCGATGTGGTGGCCCTCCGATAACAGAATGCGCTCTGCCGGGCCGAAGAACCCCGAGCGGTACGACACGCCCGGCTTGGTCAGGACGGTGTAGTACCCGAGCAAGAGTGCCCCGCCGAGCACCAGATCCTCCCAGTCGTCGCGCCCGCCCAGAGCGGTCAAGAATGCATCGGGATTGCCGGGCCCGAGGCCAAAGCCGATGGTGTCACGCGGCTGCACGAGGGCGGCGGCCTCCTCGGGAGTACACGTCATGGTCACGGTGCGAGATTCTGCCCCGTCCGGCATCCCCGGCGCACCGGCCCGATGGTGAAGCCGATGTTGAGGACAAACACGTCGGCCAGGAATGCGGGGTGTCCATCCGCGGTTGACGCTGGACACCGGATGGTCGAGAGTTCGTCTCTCGCGAGTGGACCCACTAGGGCAGCCACGATCACACAACAAGGAGGCCTCCATGCCGGCAAAGGGCAGTGCGGAATGGAAAGGCGACGTGCCGACCGGAACCGGCACGTTCAGCGCCGGTGACACCATCACAGGTGGTTATACCTACAAGTCCCGTTTCGAGGACGGGCCCGGATCCAACCCGGAGCAATTGATCGCGGCGGCACACGCCGCCTGCTTCTCGATGGCCCTCTCCAGCCTCCTCGCCGCTTCGGGCCATCCACCGGAATCGGTGCACACCGACGCCACGGTCACCCTGAGGCCCGTCGACGGTTCCCCCACCATCACCAAGATCGCACTGGTCACGGTGGGACGGGTGCCCGGCATCGACGAGGCGATCTTCGTGGAAAAAGCCTTGGCCGCCAAGACGGGCTGCCCGGTGAGCCGAGCATTGGCCGGGGTTCCAGAAATCACGCTCGACGCGTCGCTGGCCCAATGAGGACCCAATCGTCAGACACACCGCGCCTTGTCTGCAGGCAACGGTACTACCGGGTCGGCGCCTCGGTGCTTCCGTGAGTTCGCCCCCGCCCCCCGATCCTGTCGACGCCCTCAACAACGTCCTCAGCGAGGTCATCGACCTGGTGCAGGACGTCAAGCAGGCTCACGTGAAGGTCACCGAGACGCAGGATCTTCATGCCGAGCTCGATCGGCTCTTCAGCGACCTGAGGATGTGGGCTCAACTGCTCCTTGAGCAAGATGAGGCGCTCGGCGTGTCACCTCTGGCGAGCATGCCAAGCGTGGCGGGCCGCACGCCAGCCAATCTCTGGCCCGGCAACCCTACCGATGAGGAGGTCAGGCGGATCGTCCGCGAGCATCTCGACAAACTCGAGCAACACGTCGAAGCGGCCCTCGAGGCGCAGAACGATCCCCGGTCACGAGCAACGCTTGCCGAGGTGCAGATCGGATTGCTCCCCCACAGACGAGCCCTCAGTGAACACTGAGGAGTGCTCTAAGATCAACGACGTGGCGCACTCGCCAGAACCTCAGCGCTTGCGCAATGCGAGGGAGTTCTTTTCGAGCTTCTCGCCGACGCCGAACCTCGATGACGCGCTGCGCCTTCTCTCGCCCAACGTCGTCTTTACGGTGCCGGGGCATCACAGGCTCGCCGGGGTGTTTCACGGACCCGACGAAGTGAGAAGTCACATCGCCATGTTGGTCGATTACTCCAACGGCACATTCGAGGTGTTGAAGTGGATGGATTGGATGATTGGCGAGACCCATATGACGGCGCTCCAGTTCGCCCAGGCCCAGAGCAACGGCAGGATCTACCGGGGACACCATCTGTACCTTCTTGAGTCTGACTCCGACGATCTTCTGTCCGATATCAAGATCTTCTTCGAAGATCAAGCGGCGGCCGACCGGTTCTTCACGTAGACCGACGCATCTGGCAGCCGCGCCGACCACTCCGATCCGATGAGCAAGGTGTATGGCGCAGAATCGCCGCCTGGGTGCGCTCTTGCTCCGAAAGGGATCGGGGCTCCAACTAACAATCAGCTGGATCTCGCGGAGACGAAGCACCCAAGTCCTGCGATGCCCTCTGGTGTGCAATCGCATCTGCCGCTTCAATCTCTTTGTGGAACCACCACTTTACGTAAACCCGATGACCAGGGACCTTCAGCTTTGAACTGTGCCTGGTGATCGGTCCGAGAATTGTGTCGGGAGGTAGCCGAACGATGACCGCCTTGGGACGGCTTCTGAACTTGGAACCCTTGAATATGACCACTGCCCGATCAGTTACCAAGATGAGTCGGGTCCGACTCACGAAATTCTCGAGGAACTCTCCGATGTGAAAAGGAATCCAGGTCAGAATCGACCTGATCGTTGACCCTTCCAAGGGGGGGAGGAGAATTTGCTCATCGGGTTCGAGAAAGGGGTGGTATCGGGCAATCTTGTGTTCGACGCTCGACTTCATGACTGCTCCTGTCCATCCGTGATGACGAGCCAGAGTGCCCAGGGCAGAATGAGCTCCACCGAATTGGCCACAAGTCGCACACTGCAAGTCGCCGCCACCGCTGCCTGTGTTGCGTCGGACGCTAGAGATAAAGGTTCAACGCGTCAAGGGTCGCGGACGGGGCTCACGAACCAGGCAAGGCCGTTCGTACCTCGAGTCCCCAGTGCGTCAATGGAATCCGTTCTCAGCAGGTTCGGGCGGTCTCGACCATCGGATGCAGTGACCGGGAGCGGGTGTTTTGGGCGCTCCGAGAGGACCGACCGAACTGAATGCAATCGCATTCTTAGTCCTATGACTTAGTCGCTCGTCATCACATGACTTCAAGCGCAACGCCGCGCTGTGAAGGGGGCGGCGGTTGGGCGAGCGTCTGAGCATTCGGTGGCTTCCATCGCCGACGTACAAGCCCTAACGGATGCGATCCCGAAAAGCTCCAGATCGCAGTCGTCAGCGCATCGCCACCGTCCGGGGGACCGATCCCGGCTCCCGCAGGGTGGCGCAGCGCATGAGGACCAGAAGTCGGATGCACCACCATCCCGGATCGACCTCCCCCTTGGCGAAGCTGAGCCGACTAGAGGTCGCGGCGGCGTGATGGTTGTTGTGCAGTCCCTCGCCGACCACTAGCCACGCCAACCACTGATTGTTGGTCGCCAGGTTGTCGAAAGGGCGCCGGCCCCAACGGTGCCCGATGGCGTTGATCGCCCCCCCGCCGAGCAGGTAGTAAGCGGCGTGGACTGTGGCGGCGACGAGCGCCAGCTCCCAGCCGATCAAAAGGACAAGCAAAGCGGCGCCCACGCCGAGGCCCAGCAAGGCGTGATCAAATAGCGCGGTATCCCACCGGTCGACGGGGATGTCCCGGGCATAGCGGGCCACCGCAGCGGAGTCGCGCGCAACCTTGCGGTAGAGCAGGGCGTTGGCGAACTGCACGCGCGGAAAGCCAAGGACGATAGGGGAATGGGGATCGCGTTCGGTGTCGGTGAAGGCGTGGTGCTTGCGGTGCACCGCTACCCACTGTCGGGGGCGCATCCCGGTCATCACCCAGATGAGCACCCGACCGACCCCTCGAGCGCGCGGCGACAGGGCCAGGGCCCGATGCGAGAGACATCGATGGAGGTACACCGTGGAGACCAGGAGGGCGACCTGTGACGTGAAAAGGCCGAGGACGACGGCGCCGACAACGGGCAGCATGTCCGACAAGATAGCGTGCCACCTTCTCGTTGCCCGGACCGCTCCCTGTCGGTGCCGCGATATCACCGTCCCGCCCTCGGTCCACGAAGGCCGCCGGTGGCCCGTCGGCGCCATCACCACCTCCGGGCCCAGGGATTCCCGATGCGGGGTCTCGCTACGCCAGCGGCTGCTCGCGCTCGGCAATGCCGATCGTCCCAAGAATCTTGAGGAACGTGCGGGACGCCGTTAGGCGCCGCCCGCGATGCGTTCGGCGTCAGGCTCCTGCTGGCCTCGCTCGCAGTCAGAGCCTCGTTCCCGGGACGAGGGCTTCGGGACGCGGGGTCGAGTACCTGACCTTCAACATGCCGACTGGCGACGCCAGCTGGGTGCGCGTGACCACGAGCTTCCTCACGGCACGCCCGAGGCGCACCCGCCGTGGCCCCGTCGAAGGCCGGCCGATCGCGCTAGCGTTCCCTCCCCAGGTCACGATGCGTGACTCGGATCAACCGTGGATGGACTCGGAGAGTTGCGTGATGGCTGCCATCCGGTGGGTGTGCGTATCCGATCTGCACCTCGGGGCGTTGAACAGCGTCCTCACCGCCGTCTCCCCCGACGGGGAGCACGTGGAACGGTCCTCGCCGTCCCCTGTGCTTGTGGCGCTGTGCGACGCACTGCGCTCACTGTGCTCGCGCACTGGAACTGGCCCACCGGAGCTGATCGTGCTCGGCGACATGTTCGAGCTGGCCCTCAGCTCGACTGAGGAGGCCGCAGCCACGTTCGCCCATCTCGTGGTGGGCCTCGCCCCCGGTACAGCCGACGCGGCCATTGCCCCCAGCATCCGGTTCGTCCCCGGCAACCACGATCATCACCTATGGAGTCGGGCCCGGGGCGCGAGCTACCTCGAGCACATCAGCGGGCTTCCGAGGTCCCAAGCGCTGCCCGTCGAGGCCCATGCCACCCGGCTACTCCCCGACAACGATCCGTATCCCGTGCGCGACACCCTGATCGAGCTCCTGGCGGCGCGTGCCGACACGAGAGCGGTGATCACGGTCGGACAGAGCTATCCGAACTTCGGGATCGTGGATAGCGCCGGAGGCAAGGCCGTGGTCTTCTCGCACGGGCATTTCATCGAGCCGCTCTACCGCGCCATGTCGGCGCTCCACGACCTGCGCCAAGGCCGGGACCTCGTTCAACCCTCGGCCGACGACGTGGAGGCCGAGAACGGCGCCTGGATCGACTTCTTCTGGTCGTCGATGGGAGACAGCGGCGACGTGGGGCGCTGGGCTCGGCAGCTGTACGAATCGCTGCAGAGCGACGTGGCTATCGAAGCGGAGATCGATGCCATGCGGCGGACCGTGTCCGAGCGCCCGGCGTCGCGGGTCAAAAGCCACCTCGAGGGCCTCCTGCTCGACGGCGGGTTGACGGCAACAGTGAAGCGGTCGCTGCGGCGCGAACGCCACCAGGCCCCCCTCCTGAGCGACGCCGGCCGCAAGGGCCTGACTTCGTATCTCTCCGGGCCGGTTGCCCGGCAGGTCGACGACGAGATCGGGTCCGCCGCCGAAGTCGCATTCGTCTTCGGTCACACCCACAAGCCGTTCACCGACCTCGACCATCCGGCGGTGCTCCCCGGGCCGGGGACCGTGGTGAACACCGGCGGGTGGGTGGTGGACACCACAGAGGCCGAGCCGAACAAGGGCGCTGCGGTTGATCATCATCGACGAGGACCTCAACATCGCCGCTCATACGGTGTTTCGGACAGGGTGCCGGCATCGGACACGAGGTCGTGATCGACGGTCCCCTCGGCGAGGCGGCCAATCCCCTCGTATCGGAGCTGCGCAGCACGATCGACCCGGCCCGGGACCCGTGGAAGGCTTTAGCCGAGGCGCTCACCACCGTCGAGGCGGAGCGACAACGCCAGCTGGGGGACCGCCTCGCCGCTCAGGCCACGGAGAACGTCACCCCCGTCGAACATCACCGGTGGCGCCGCGGCCGCTCGGAGGCCACCCCTCCGGCGCCGGTGCCGGGAGACCGATAATGGACCGGCTGTCGCGGCCCGTAGCCGACTTGAAGGCCCACTACGACGTGGTGGTAGTGGGCTCAGGCTACGGCGGGAGCATCGCCGCCTGCCGACTCGCCCGCGCCGGTCGGAAGGTCGCCGTACTGGAACGCGGCCGCGAGTTGCATCCCGGTGAGTACCCGGCGTCGCTCGAGGCGGCGGGCCGGCACGTCCAGACGGCCAGCCCCCTCGGCAACACCGGCGACCCTCGCAACCTGTACTGGATGCACGTCGGCAGCGAGATGAGCGTGTTCTCGGGCTGCGGGCTTGGGGGGACGTCGCTCGTCAACGCCAACGTGGCGCTGCGACCCGACCCGAGGATCTTCGAGGACAGCCGATGGCCCCGGGCGCTTCGCGAGGACGGGGCCGGGCTCAACGCCGGGTACGAGCGGGCGGAGGCGATGCTCACGCCCAGCACCTACCCCGAATCCTTCCCGCCGCTCGCCAAGATGGAGGCGCTGCGCCTGGCCGCCGACGGAGCGCCGTTTCTGCCGACTCCAATCAACGTCACGTTCCACGCTGGGCCGAACGCCGCTGGTATCCACCAGGACGCGTGCAATGGATGTGGTGACTGCGTCACGGGCTGCAACTCCGGGGCCAAGAACACGTTGCTCATGAACTACCTGCCCGATGCCGCGCGCGCACGGCGCGGAGATCTTCACCGAGATCGACGTCCGCTGGGTCGAGCGCCTACCGGCGTCCAGTGGCGGTGACCACATCCCGGGCTCGTGGGTGGTGCGGGCCCAGCCCTTGGACTCAGGACGCGACCGCTTTGGAGCGCCGCCGCTCGCGCTCAGCGCCGACCTCGTCGTGCTGGCCGCGGGCACGCTGGGGACGAGCCGAGTCCTGTTCCGGTCCCGGGACCACGGTCTGGCTCTGTCGGATCAGCTGGGCCGGCGCTTCACGGGGAACGGCGACGTCCTCGGGTTCTCCTACCGTCCTGGTCGGACCGTCCGTGCCATCGGTGCCGGCCAACAGCGTCCCGACCCGGTGCACCCCGCCGGCCCGTGCATCACGGCGCTCATCGACCGTCGAGCCGGGAAGCCGCTCGAGGAGGGCATCATCATCGAAGACGCCGTCGTCCCGGGGGCGGTGGCCGCGCTCCTCCCCTTGGAGCTGCTGGAACAGGACTCTGCCGACTGGGCCGGGCGCCGCCTGCGGGGCGGTGGGCCCATTTCATGGCTGCGCAGCGCCGCCACCGGCGGCCGACGGGGTTTCACCGAGTTCCTGCAGACGATGCTGGTCATGGGCAACGACGACGCCGAGGGAACTCTCGTCCCCGAGGGTGACGGCGTGCGGGTGGACTGGCCCCACGTCGGCACCAGCCGGTACTACGAATTCGCCAACCAGGTGGTGGGCGAGGCCGCGTCGGTCGACGGCGGCACCTATCTGCACGATCCGTTGTGGACCCGCCTGCTGCACAACAGCCTGATCACCGTGCACCCGCTCGGCGGCTGCGTCATGGCGGACCGGGCTCAGGACGGCGTGGTGGACGACCTGGGCCGGGTGTTCGCCGGACCGACGGGCGACTCCGTCCACGACGGCCTGGTCGTCTGGGACGGATCGATCGTCCCGCGGCCGCTCGGTGTGAACCCGTTGCTGACCATTTCGGCGTTGACCGAGCGAGCCGTCGCCTTGATGGCGGTGGCGGGCGGCTGGACCATCGACGACTCACCAGCCCGCCCCTCCGGAGTGTCCGACGACGCGCCGGCACCCGTGGCAGACAGGCCCGGACTGCGGTTCACGGAGCGGATGGCCGGCCACTGGTCGCGGGCCACGACACCGGACGTGGGCGACCTCGCCCAGTACGAGCAGGCCTCGAGTGCCGGAGAGGTGGCGGGGAGCCGCCTGTCGTTCACGCTGACGCTGTCCACCGACGACCTGCGTGCCACGGTGGTCGATCTCGCTCGACCGATGCGGGCTACCGGGACGGTGGAGGCGTCGGACCTCAGTACAGACCCGCTCATGGTTGAGGACGGCACCTTCCAACTGTTGGTGGCCGACGACGAGGAGGACGTCACCATCAGCCACATGTGGTACCGGCTCCCACTCCGGGCCATCGACGGGCGTCGGTTCCACTTCGCCGGGTTCAAGGTGGTGGCGCCCGGGGACCTGGCAGGTGCGTGGGAGGCCACCACCACGCTGTTCGTCACGCTGCGCAGCGACGGCCCCGACGGCGACGTTGTCGGTCGGGGTGTGCTCCGCATCAAGCCGCACGACTTCGCCACCCAGTTGCGAACCTTGTCGGTGACGGGCCCCGCCACCGAGCACGAGCGACTCGAGCTCGAAGCCCGCTTCGGGCGGGCCTTCGCCCACCGGCTCTACGAGTCCTACGGGTCGGTCCTGCACCGGTCCACACCATTCAATCGCAACGCCCCGCCGCGGCGCCGCCGTCCGCTCGACCTCCCGGCGCGCCAGGAGTTCCAGTACCGGGCCGACGACGGCGTCGCCCTCCGACTGGCTCGCTACCAGGGCGGCAAACGCGGCCCCGTGCTGCTGGTGCACGGAATGGGCGCCAACCCGCTGACATTCCTGCTCGACACCGTCGACGTGAACATGGTGGAGTACCTCGTCCACAGCGGCTTCGACGTCTGGGTCCAGGAGTGGCGGGCATCCACCTTGCTGCCCAGCGCGCTCAGCCAGTTCAACGCTGACACCGTGGCGCACCTCGACCACCCTGCTGCCCAAGCCGCAGTTCGCCACCACACGGGGCGCTCCGAACTCCACGTTGTGGCCCACTGTGTGGGCAGCCTGACCTGGATGATGTCCACCCTGGCGGGGACGACCGACCCCACCTCCCTGGTCTGCTCCTCTGTCGGCGTGCACCCAGTGGGGCCACCCATCATGAGGCTCAAGGCCGGTCTGCGCCTCGGGAGGCTGATGCGCAAGCTCGGTGTCGGCATGCTGACCTCGGACTCTTACACCGGTGAGTCGGTGGGGGCCCGAGCGGTCGACTTGGCCTTGCGTGCGTACCCGATCCCCAAGGACGAGCAGTGCGGCCAGGCTGTGTGCCGCCGCCTGGCCTTCATCTACGGCCTCGCCGTCCGGCACGACAACATGAACGACCTGTCGCATGCCACCATGCACGAGCTCTTCGGCCCGACCGACATGACGATGATGGCGCACCTGTCCGAGATGGCCCGGGTCGAGCGGGTCGTGGGGGCCGACGGCGCCGACCGCTACATGCCGCAACTCGAGCGGCTCCGTCGGCCCATCACCCAGCTTTCGGGGCGCCACAACATGGTCTGGACGCCGGCGTCTACCGAGCGCACCCACTCATTCCTGACCGGCAACTTCGGCGAAGACCTGTTTCGGCGGGTCGTCTTCGAGGGGTACGGACATCAGGACGTGTTCATCGGCGCCGACGCCGTGCGCGACACCTTCCCGGCGGTGCTCGATCATCTCGAACGCGTCAACGCCTGACGGACGCGGACGTTGCCGGATCAGGTCAGATTCGAAAGCTCGGCGAACGCAAGCCGCTCGAGACCAGCGTAGCCATGAGTGAGAGCAGCACGGTAGGCGTCATCGAGCATTGCATGGGCCCGGTCAAAGGCATCCGGTCCTCCTCGGGCCGCCAGCATTCGTCCCCAGTCCAACTGCGTGCGCGCCGCGGAGAACTTCAGCGCACCGCGGGTGGTGAGCTCGGTGGCCTCGGTGAAATGAGCCTCCGCTACGTCGTAACGACCGAGGACCGATGCCAGGCCACCGAGTGCCAAGGCGGCCGGGAAGAACCCGAGGGTGCCGATGAAGGGAACCTGCTCGTGATGAGGGGCGAGCAGGTCATAAAGCTTCCGGGCCGGCCCAGCAGCGCGCAGCTCGACTGCGACCAGGGCATAGGACGTGACCCCCATCATCCAGATAAAATCGTTTGGTAGCGACGCGAACCCGTCCGAGGCACCGGCATTGAGCAGGTCGAGTGCAGAGGCGTCGCTTCCTACTTCGAGGTGCGCGGCAGCGAGCACGGGGCGGAACGCCGGGAGGCCCGGGTTCTCGGTAACGGCCTGGTCGATGAGCGTCACGAGTTCACCCAAGCGTCCCTGCTGATGGCGGACATACATCAGCTGCGATCCGTAGATGGCGAACGCATCGGGCTGGCCGGTGTCGGTGCCCATCTCAAAAGCTGCGGTGGCAAGCTGTTCGGCCCGCTCCGGGTCACCAGCCATGATGGCGTCACCCGCCTCCTTAAACGCCGTCATCCACATCAGCGTGGGCTGTCGCAGACTGTTGCTCAGCGTCCGCAGCTCCTCCAGACAGCGGGCGGCCAAATCGAAGTCTCCGGCCTGCATGGCATTAACCTGGTTATTGCTCCCCGCGTGATAAAGGACTTCGGGGTCGCCCAGTCCCTCAGCTAATGCCACGGCTTCGGTTGTGTCGGTAATGCGCTCGTGCAGAGCGGAGGGAATCTGGAGCGGGTTATTGAGCAGACAGAGCACCCGGGTGAGCGTGGCCGGGTCCGCCAATCGTCGGGCCATAGCTCTGGCGTCGTCGGCCACCGCCCGGCGTCGCTCGAGCGGTCCGAAACTGAGCTCGTTGCACAACGTCGCGAGGGCCAAGGCCCGATCTGGGCTGTCGACGGCGTCTAGCGCCCTGAGAGCCGCTTCGAGTACTGCCACCTTGTCGATGTCGATGACCCCGCTGGCACTGAACCAGCCGCGATTGTTCGCCAGCGCGGCCTGCACCAGGCGGTCGGTAGCGCCGAGCTCGCGAGCCCGCTGCGCAGCGTGGAGGAAGGTCTCTCTGAAGGCGGAGATCCCTGCCTGACGCTGAGCCTGACCCAGCCCAACACGCAGATCGCATCCCAAGAGCGGGTCGCTGCCGGGTGCCAGCTCGATGAGTTGAAGCGCCTGGGAGAAATAGCGCACGGCGTCATCGGGGGCGAGCGCCGCCAGTGCAGCCTCGCCCGCCTGGCGTGCGTAGCTGATCGCTTTGGCGGTGTTGACGGGTTGGGTTGCGCTGAACCAGTGATAGGCGAGTTCGCCCACTCGAGCACCGGGCCGGTCCCCCACTATGGCCTCGATGGCTTCAGCCACCTGGCGGTGGGCCCGCGCGAGCCGGGTCGCGCCCAGGTCCTGAGACAGGGTGTGCTGGATAAGAGCGTGGGCGAAGCAGTAGCGACCAGGGGCGCTCGGAACCTCGCGTACCAGTGCAACGGCGGTGGCGGCATCGAGAAGGTCGAGCAGCTCATCCTCCGTCCGTTTCGTTACGCGCGCCAGCAGATCGAGGTCGAACTCCCGGCCGATCACTGCAGCGAGCGGCAGAACCCGGCTCACGGCCTTGCCCAGGCGGGCCACTCGGGTGCCGATGACGAGGCGCACGCTGTCGGGCATCGCCATGGCTTCGAGATCCGCGGCAGCCGCCCACCGACCCGTGTCGTCCTGATAGATGACACCGGTCTCGGCAAGATGGCGCAGCACTTCACCCACAAAAAACGGGTTTCCGTCTGTCTCGCGATACAGCGCATGGGCCAGTTCCACCCCGTCGTTGTCGAGGTCGTGACCTGCAGTCGCCTCCATGAAGGCGAGCACCCCAGTGTCATCCAAACCTGACAGCGCGATGCGGCTCACGCCAGTTTCGCGCCGCAGCGCGGCCAGAGTCGCGGTCAATGGGTGGGGATTCGAGAGCTCCGAGTGGCGATAGGTCCCTACGATGAGCAGTCGCTGGGACGTTGTGTTGGCCGCCACGTGCTGCAGCAACTGGAGGCTGGGCTTGTCGGCCCACTGAACGTCGTCGAGCATTAGGACGAGGGGTTTGTCGTCAGACACCTGACCAAGCAGCCCGACCACCGCGTTGTACAGGAGGTAACGCTCGGTGTCGGGGTCCGAGCTCTGGGGCGCGGGCAATTCTCCCAGCCGTTGTCGGAGGGCGGGGACCATTTTGGCGAGCTCCGCACCCAGGGCTCGCACATGTGCACGCAAGGCTTCGTGGGATGCGTGGGTCACATAGTGGGAGAGGGCCTCGACAAATGGCCCGTATGGGGCACCGAGGTCCTCGTCGCAACGGCCCAGCAGCACGATTGCACCCGCCTCGAACGCAACGCGCGCCGCCTGGGTGGCAACCGTGGTCTTGCCGATACCCGGCTCACCGGAGATCAGGACGATCTCGCGTCCCTCGCCCGCTGACACTCGCTTGAAGGCGTCGGCGAGCAAGACGGCCTCTGTGTCACGTCCGATCACCCCGATAACCGGACTCGTGCCGAGGCGCGAGGGCAGTGGCATGGCGCTCGCCGCTGCCTCGACATCGTCGAGCCGCTCCCAGCCGACCTCGAGAGTCTCAAGGGGTTCGGGCAGGCCCTTCAATTCCAGTTGGCCGATGGAGGAGAACGCATGTGGACTGCGTCTACCAGCCATCGCTCTCACAAGATCCGCGGCCAGGATCTGGCCGCCGTCCGCCTGCGCGCACAGTCGAGCTGCCTCGATCACCGGATCTCCGAAGTAGTCGTCGGTCTCCCTGATCACCTCCCCGGCGCTCAGTCCGACACGAATTGCCAAGGGTCGCTCCCCCGTGGCGTTGTCCCGGTCAACGGCCTGCTGCATGGCCACAGCGCATGAAAGCGCCGCAGAGGCGACCGGGAACACCACCATGAGCCCGTCTCCGAGATTCTTTACCTCCGTCCCCCCGACGCCGCGATGGCCTGGCGGAGCATCGAGAAGTGCTTGCGGCGCAGTTCGCCTCCGGCCTCCAGAGTGAGCTCGGAGGCCAGTTGGGTGGAGCCGACTAAGTCGGTAAAGAGGACCGCGACGTTCTCAGTAGAAGCCACGGGCCCCTCCACTTCCCGCCATGGCGAAAGAATAGGCGAGACCAGGGAGTTCGTCCTCCGGGCGGCGGTGGACGAACGAAAGGCTGGGTCAGATGGCCAGGCCGCTCAGGGGCACGTGGAGGGTGCCACAGTCGGTCGGCCGGCCTTCGACCTGGCGTCCCCCGGATTGAAGGAGGCGTGGGAACGAGGAGATCGCGATCAGTTCCTCGTCGACACAATCAATGAGCCGATCCGCCACAACGAAGGAAAACACATCGGCATCAAACGCTGAATATCCCAAGAAGGGTGAGTGCCTCTTCCGCGTCAGGGTCTCCGACGACGTGGAGTCCTTCGCCGTTCGCGGACTGAACGCGAAAGATCCAACGATGGACCCGTGAACTGATCCTCAGACTTTCACAGGCTGGGTGTCATCGAACCCAAGAGTCGCGACGATCTCAGGTGCAAGGACCTTCATCTGGCGCGACAATGCAACAGAGCCGACCAGAGGAGATCGGAATGAGCACCGTCGACAGACAGGATGGCGAAACCGGCGGGACGGCTAGCAGTGGCCCTGGCGATCTGAAGCTCGAAGTGGTCGTCATCCCAGTGGCTGACGCTGATTGCTCCAAGGCGTTCTACGACGGCCTCGGATGGAGGCTCGACGCCGACTTCTCTTTCGACAACGGCTTCCGGGTCGTGCAATTCACGCCACCGGGATCGCTGTGCTCCGTGCAGTTCGGCACCAAGATCACGGGTGCCCCACCCGGATCTGCCCATGGTCTCTACTTGATCGTGTCCGACATCGACGCTAGGCGTGATGAACTCGTGAGCCGGGGGGTCAAGATCAGCGAGGTGTTCCATGCCGGAGCCCCGGGGGCGCAACTCGATCCTGAAGCGACGAGCAGTCGGCTCAGCGGGCCGGATCCGGATCACAGCAGCTACAGCTCCTTTGCGACGTTCGAGGACCCGGACGGCAACAGCTGGCTGCTCCAAGAGGTGACCGATCGTCTTCCGGGCAGGCTCGATCCGACCATCACCTCGTTCAACTCTGCCCGTGACCTGGCCGGGGCCCTGCGACGTGCCGCGTCAGCCCACGGCGAGCACGAGAAGCGGATCGGCAAGGCTGACCCGGATTGGCCGGATTGGTATGCCGAGTACATGGTGCGTGAGCAGAGCGGTCAGGAGCTGCCGGCGTGAGCGATTTCGACGTGATCGTGCTGGGCGGCGGTGCACCAAGCGAGCACTGCGCAGGGGCCATCGCGGCGCGTGGGCTTCGGGTCGCCGTCGTCGAGCGGGAGTTGGTGGGCGGCGAGTGCTCCTACTGGGCGTGCATCCCGTCCAAGTCCCTCTTGCGTCCGGGGGAGGCCGTCCACGGCGCCCGCGACGTCGGCGCCAGCGCCGAGGTGAACGTGCAGGCGGCGCTGGACTGGCGGGACTACATGGTGTCCAGCTATTCGGATGCGGGACAGGAGAAATGGCTGGCGGATCGGGGCATTGCGCTGCTCCGGGGCGTGGGCCGGCTCGCCGGGCCCGGCGTGGTCGACGTGGACGGCACGCACCACACGGCGGAGCATGTCGTCGTAGCGACGGGCGCGGAACCTTTCGTGCCACCCATTCCGGGGCTCGACGGCCTGGTCGGCGTGTGGGGCACGCGCGAAGCGACGGCCATGAAGACGGTTCCCAGCCGCCTCATCGTGCTCGGCGGTGGCTCCGCCGGTGTCGAGATCGCACAGGTGGTACGACGGCTCGGTGGTGAGGCCGTGCTCGTCGAGGGCGCCGATCGGCTGATCGCACGAGAGCCGGCCCCGCTCGGCGTGGCTCTGACCGAGGCACTGCGGCGCGACGGGATCGAGTTGCACCTCGGAGTCCATGCCGCGGAGGCCTCGCGCGACGGCGGCGACTACGTCCTGAGGCTCTCGGACGGGACCTCGGTACAAGGGGAGCGACTGCTCCTGGCAACCGGCCGCCGTCCCCGTGTCGAAGGGATCGGGCTCGAGACGGTCGGCATCGAGGCAAACCCCCACGGCATCGTGGTGGACGAGTATCTGCGTGCCGGCGACAACATCTGGGCTATTGGGGATGTCAACGGGATCTGGCCCCTGACACACGTCGGCGAGTACGAGGGGGACGTCGTGGCGGCGAACATCGCCGGAGAGAGCCACCCGACGAACTACGAAGCCGTGCCGCGCGTCACGTACACCGATCCGCAGGCGGCCGCCGTCGGTGCCGCGGAGGCACCGTACAGCAGCACCACGCTCTTGACCGACGTGTCCAAGACCGCGACTTACAGCCACCAGTACGCCCAGTCGAATGGGTTCCTGACGCTGCTCAGCGACGGCACCCGGTTGACCGGCGCGTACGCCCTCGGACCCGAGGCCGGCGAGTGGCTCCAGCAGGCGACTCTCGCCATACGCGCCCGCGTTCCGTTGGAGGTGTTGAGCGACGTCATCCAGCCGTTCCCGAGTTTCTCGACCATCTTCGATTCGGCTTTCAAAGCCCTCCGAATGGAGATCGCCAAAATGCCGCCGCCTTTGCAGCCCATGCAGGCGCAGATGGCACGGCTATGACCGTGGAAGACCATCGGAGGTAGCAGATGGCTGAGGTCCCAACGCCCCAAGAGAAAATCCTCCTCACACACTTCATCGTGTCGGACGACGTGGAGCGCTCTCGGCGCTTCTACACCGAAGTCCTTGGGGGCCGGGTTGCCTTCTCCAGCCCCGGAGGGCCGACCAACGTCGCACTGTCCAATAGTTGGATCGTGATCAATGCCGGCGGAGGCCCGACCGACGACAAGCCCGAGGTCACCCTGGAGACACCCCGCGACCCACATCGGGTGAGCAGCTTCGTCAACATCCGGGTCAAAGACATGGAGACGGTGTACTCCCAGTGGAACGCACGGGGTGCTCAGTTCCTGACGCCCCCGAAGCAGCACCAGTACGAAATCCGTTGCTACATCCGTGATCCGGATGGACATCTGATCGAAGTGGGGCAGACCACCGACCTGCAGGGGGACTGGGTGCCCGATCACTGGCCATCGAGTACACCCGCCGACGAGCTCCCAACCCCCCCAGAGGGAATCGTGTTGGCCCACTTCATCGTGTCGGACGATGTCGAGCGCTCTCGCCGCTTCTACACTGATGTGCTCGGGGGCAGGGATGCGTTCTCCGGACCCGGAGGGCTCACGTATGTCCAACTGTCGAACAGCTGGATCATCATCAACGTCGGAGGAGGCCCGACCGACGACAAACCGGAGGTCACCTTGGAGACGCCCGCCGATCCCAACCGGGTCAGCAGGTTCCTCAATATCCGAGTGACGGACATGGACGCTGCGTACGCCGATTGGAGCGCGCGCGCGGTGCTGACTTCCTGACATCACCAAAGCAGCACCAGTACGAAATCCGTTGTTATATCCGCGATCCCGATGGCCATCTGATCGAGGTGGGACAAACGACGGACCCGGGGGGAGATTGGTTCCCCGATCAATGGTCATCTAACAATTCGGAGTGACGAGGCAACCGCCCGGCGGTGCGTGCGGCTCACGACCGAGACCTTCGCGGAGGCCGAGTCCCGGCACGCGAAGCCCTCCTCGATCTCCGGGACTGAACTCCACCAGGGTAGGCTCATCCCCAGGGGGCTGGGGAGGTGGTCGGCGTGGGGGGCCGGACGGCTGTGATCACCCGTGTGGCGTTGCTATGCGCCTCTACTCTTCTTCTCGGTGCGTCGATGCTGACGGCTTCGCTGATCATCGGCGGCGAGACCTCCCCGGCCTTCGCCGACACCGCCCCCTACGAGCTCTACTGCCCGGGCACGCTCGTCGGGAACATCGCGCTCAACGACGTGGTCACCACCGGCACCCTCTCCCCCGCGAACCCAAGCGGAACGTTTTTCAGTATCGCCGGTTTCCAAGTCCAGCTGACCCTGCCCGCCGATGTGGTGAGCGCGCTGCAGACGATGGGGGCCACCGCCGTCGCCGGGAGCTACAGCTCCCCTCTGGGCGGAACGCTGACCGGCACGCCAGCAGGCCCGTACACCTTCGACGTGCCCATTCCCGCGTCGGTGCCCCCATCCGGCGTTGCCGTCGCCATCCCGCCGTCGCCCACGTCCGTCCCAGGGGGGCTCGAGCCTCCCGAAACCATCCCTCCCGACGACCCCGTTCCACCCAGCAACACGTCGATCTCGATCGGCAACCCCTCCTTCACGTTCGACCTCCCCGGTGGTCCGTCCACGGTCACGTGCAACGTGTTCCCCGACGACACCATCGCAACGTCGGGCATCACGACCCAGACCCCCACGGCGACCACGATCACGCCCGTGCTCGCCCATGCCACACCAGGCCCGCCAGACATCGGAGCGGGGCCGTACTATCTGGCGCTCGGCGACTCGGTGCCGATGTGGAACGGCATCTCCTCGTATCCGTATGACATCGCTGGCAACTACTTCGTCGGTAGCACGGGGCCAGAGGTCATGGACCTGGCGTGTTCAGGTGAGACCACCACGAGCATGCTTTCAGGACCGACGTGCGCCCCGAAGCCCTACACCTCCCAGATGCAGGAGGCCTTGGCATTCCTGCACCAGTACGGGAGCGGGACATCGCTCATCACCATCGACATCGGCGGCAACGACGTCGTCAGTTGCGTGTCGAGCACCGGCATCGACCAGCAGTGCGTGACCGGCGCCGTCGCCACCATGGAGGCCAACCTGACGTCAATCCTCACCCAGCTGCGTCAGGCGGCCCCGGGGGTGCTCATCATCGGCATGAACTACTTCGACCCGTTCTTGGGGGACTGGCTGGCCGGTGGCGCGGCCCAGACGGAGGCGCTCGCCACTGTCCCGGCGCTGTCCACGTTCAACAGCGACTTGGCGCAGATCTACAGCCAGTTCAATGTCCCCGTGGCGGATGTCTTCGACGCCTTCCAGACGTCCGACACCACTGAGATGGTGTCGTCGCCCTGGGGAACCGTCCCCGTGGCCGTCGACAATGCCTGCACATGGCTCGACATCACATGCACCGCGGGCCAGATCGAAGGATTCGGTGACGACCCTGTCGACTCCGGCGCCAAGGTCATCGCCGGTACGTTCGAAACGTTGATCGGGTCGTCATTCCCCACCCCGCCGACGACCTCGTCGACCACCTCGAGCTCCTCAACCACGAGCTCAACGAGCTCAACCAGCTCCACGAGTACCACGAGCTCCACGACGACAAGCACGTCGACGACAAGCACGACCACCACACCCACGACGACCTCGACATCCACATCCACGACGACCTCGACATCCGCGCCCATGACGACCTCGACGAGCACAGCCGCGACGAGTGCGAGCTCGACGAAGACCCTTGGGGCGACGTCGTCGTCCGCCGCATCGGGGAGCAACGGGCCTGTGACCGCTCCGTCGAGCTCCCTTGCCTTCACGGGTGCCTCTCCGGCCATTCGGGCTTTGGGTGTCGCCGGGGTTGCCAGCATCGTGGTCGGTGTGGCCCTGCTGCTCCTCGTCGACACGCCACGCCGCCTGCTGTGGCGCGTGGCACGCTTCAGTCGGACAAGAAGTCGACAAGAAGGCAGTTGACGGCGTCGGGGCTTCGAGCTGCATCTGGTGGCCGGCTCTCGATGCACTCGTAGCGCCACCGGCCCACCACGTGCGCGGCCGAGCCAGTCATCTGCTTCTCGGTGAGCGCGAAGTCGCCGCTGCTCCATACCCCATGGTCGGTGCGGCCACATGCGGGAGCTCCAACAGTGGCTCGATCAAGGCGGCCGGCGGGACGCCGAGTCTGGCCCACAGCTGGCGCTTGGTGAGACGCCGTTTCGCGGGGTCCATTCTGTGGCCCAAAACCGCCACTACCTGGACTTTCTTGGAGCGGACGACGGGATTCGAACCGGCGACCCTCACCTTGGCAATAAGTTTAGGTGCGAGCTTCCTACCTGCACTTATACGAATTCACGCAGCATGATCGGCGTTTTCGGCTGACCGCAACAGACCGTTACCGACCGTAATTGTCAATGGTGCGTGGTATTTCTGTGGAGCGCGAAGTGCGGAATCTTGTACCACGTGCACCACGGAACGGTCACGTTCCTCCTGTCCAAGCCGACCTCAGCAACTGCCATTAGGGGTACCCCGACTCTCGGGGACACGGTGGCGGGCCATTCGGTCGAACGCCACTCGGTGTATCGGCTTGAGCAGCTTCCAGTAAAGAAAGCCCGGTACGCCACGGGGGCGGAACGCGGCTACCTGGTGAAGGTCACCATGACCGGCGCGGTACCCCAGCCAGGCGTCACCGGGGAACCATCCCACGCTCCGCAGCACCAGCTCGCCCGATCGGACCCAGGCGATGCGCCACCAGTCGACGAGCGCTCCCGGCACCAAGGCCACGGGCCGGTGTCGTCGAAGGCGTTCGCCTAGGAGGCGTCCGACGACAAGGCGGGCGATCCACCCGGGCGCAGCGCCGTACCAGCTCAACCGGCCGCCGATCGTTTCCAGGTCGTGAACGACCATGTCCTCGGTACCGGGTGGGATGGCGACATCGACTACGACTGAGTAGACGCCGTCGACCAGGCCGTTACGGCGTGCGAACAGCGAGCGAGTCACTTCCTCGTCCTGGTCGTCGAGCGCGGCGCCAAGCGCGCGCTCAACCCCCATCGGCGTGACCGAGAACGCCCGCGTCGCCGGCTCGGGATCGACCACCACCACCTCGGTGACGAGACTCTCGATCAACGCATGACTGACCGAGCGATCGACAGGCGTCACGAGGTCAACCCAGTACGACGACAGGTGCGGCGTGAGCCACGGAATATCCATGATGCGGCGGCGGCGGAGACCCCGGACGCGGGCGTACGCAGAGATCATCTCGCGGTACGTCGTGACGTCAGCGCCGCCGATCTCGTAGATGCCGGGAGCGGCGTAGAGCGACTGCTCCAGATAAGCAAGCAGGTCGACGAGCGCGATGGGTTGGATCCGAGTCCGTACCCACCGCGGACAGACCATGGCCGGTAGTCGCTCGGTCAGGTAACGCAGCATCTCGAAGGAGATGCTGCCCGAACCAAACACCACCGCGGCTCGGAGCTCGACCACAGGCACGCCGGCAGCGGCCAGGGCCGAACCCACCTCGTGCCTGCTTGCCAGGTGCGCGGAGCTCGGGGCGTCGCCGAGCGCTCCGACGTAAACGATCCGGCCGACGCCGGCCTGCGCCGCCGCCCGACCGAAGGCGGTGCCCAGTCGGAAGTCGACATCGCGGAACCCACCACCGGCGGCCATCGAATGGACGAGGTAGTATGCGACCTCGACACCTACGAGGGCATTGGCGGTAGCGCTTTCGTCGCCCACGTCAACAGCGATGGCCCTCGCGTTCGTCGAGACAGAGTCCACGGTACGACCGAGGGCGATCACGTCGTGCCCACTTCCGAGCAGGTGCATCGTGAGGGCACGTCCAACAAAACCAGAAGCCCCAGCGATGGCAACGATCATCGGGAGCCTTTCGCAAGCGAGGATTCAGTATCGCAGCTCAGCAGCCCGGCCACGCCTCCAGCACAGGTCGACACATAAGCCCTGCTCGACGACACCTCGAGCCGCGGCGGAGGCCGGCCGACGCCGGGATCCTCGTGTTCGCACCCGAATGGTGCCACACGAGTCTCGGCTCTCTACCAGGCACTTCTTCCTCCGCCGCGTTCCTCTCGTCGCACTGCGACAATGAGCCCATGGCCTTCCGTCTTGCCGCTATCAGTCTCCGAAAGATCCTTCGCCTGCTCTCGCTCAGGTGTCGCTCTTCGCGGTCGAAAGACCTCGAGCTGTTGGTCTTGCGCCAAGAGCTCGACGTACTCCACCGTCAGGTGCCTCGGCCCAGGTTCCGACCGGAAGAGCGATGGGTGCTCACCGTTCTCCAGCGCCTGCGACCAGTCCGGGATCGTCTGTCGTCCCTCGTCACGCCCGACACGATCCGGCGATGGCATCGTGACCTGGCCCGCGCCAAGTGGCGCTACCATCATCGGGTCGTGCCGCGGGGGCGGATTCCCGACCACTGCGGCTTCTGGTCTGGCGTCTGGTCAGCGAGAACCCGACGTGGGGCTACTGCCGCCTGAGAGGAGAGCTCAAGAAGGTTGGAGCCGAGATCTCGACCACGAGCATCCGACGAATCGTGGCAGAGAAGCGTCGACCCCCGGCAAGGCGGGAGACCTGGCGTCAGTTCATGAGGTCCCAGGCCTCGTCGATCATCGCCTGTGACCTCTTCACCGTCGAGTCCGTTTGCTTGAAGACCCGCCACGTCCTGTTCTTCATCGACCTGCACACGAGGAAGGTCCTCATCGGTGGGGTGACCGACGGCGCCGCCAACGCCACCTGGTGCGCCCAAATCGCCCGGACCCTGACCGAGGCGCGAGAAGGCCATGACGAGCCGATTCGCTACCTGGTTCATGATCGGGACAAGCGGTTCTGCCCAATTTTCGACGAGGTATTCCGCGCCGAAGGGATCGAGATCCTGCGCACACCATGGCGGGCACCGAAGGCAAATGCCTATGCCGAACGGTTCATCCGGACGGTGCGCACCGAGGGCATCGAGATCCTTCGCACACCGTGGCGGGCACCCAAGGCCAACGCCTATGCCGAACGGTTCATCCGGACGGTGCGCACCGAGTGCCTCGATCGGGTGCCTTTCCTGGGCGAACGGCATCTTCGATCGGTGTTGGAGACGTACGTCGAGCACTACAACGGCGAGCGACCCCATCGTGGGCTCGACCTTGTTGCGCCGGAAGGAACCAAAGACGTCGCGCCACTAACCATCGACAACTCGGTCAGACGTCGGGATCTTTGGGTGGCCTGATTCACGAGTACTACCGAGTAGCTGCATAAAGCGCAGCGATCGGGGCACCGCCAACCTCGATCAAGTCATCGGAGATCCTCGAAATAGGGATCGGTCGCGCCCCCGGAAGGATCGGTTTGCTCGGCATGCGCGGGAGTCGCGTTTTTCACGACCAAAGTAACGATCCTCGGCCGGAATCGGGGCATCGATTCTGAAGTGGCACCCTACACCGACGCAGTCACCAGCGGAATCGCACTCTGACTAGGGTTTTCACCCTTCGTTAGTCGGTACTGTTCGCACCGTTTTTCAATCTCTGACGGCCGAAGACGGCCGAAAGACGTCAGAGGGCAGTCCCCTGCTCCTCGGGGTGATCCCTCATGTACGCGACCAAGCGAGCCAAGAGAGTCTCAGCACATGCTGCATCGACCCTCGTCGCTTCGTCGCTTTGCCCTGTGGGCCGCACCGACAAGGCCACGCCCTGGGCGATGGTCACGAGGTCGGGATTAGTCGAAATGATGAGGGGGGTCAGATCACCCTTTGACCCGAGTGCCACGACGGCATCCACGATCCTCTCAGCGGCCCCGGTTGGACACTTCTCCCCTTGCGGGGCGATCTTCCTGCCAATGTCCTCGCAGGCCTCTCCTCTCCCAAGAATGGCACGCACCGCAAATGCTTTGCGCAGAATCAGAAACCAATCGGGGTCGTCCCCTTGGGTCTTCGTCTCTTCGTGATCCTTGGCATCGTTTGGCATCGCCTTACACTACGTACCACCTGTACCGGACGACCGTGGATCAGGACGCCGCCCGCCGCAGCCGCCGTCGCTCCCGGCCGCTGGTACCTCCCCACCACCCGTCGAGCTCCTCGTCGGCCATGGCGTGAGAGAGGCACTCCCCGCCCACCGGACAGCCGGCGCACATCTCCTGGGCGCGGTGAGTGCTTCCGCCCCTGTCGATGAAGAATGTCCCGAGCGGCTCGCCCTGGCACGCGGCCTGCGTCATCCACGCAGGCCGGTGGACCATCTCCTCGAGCCCGAGTGGGCCCTCATCGGCCTTGGGGTCCATGAGACACACGACGAGCTCCTCGGACGCGACAACGACCATCGGTGCCGAGAGTACGGCGCCGGCGTTAGTCGGGTGCGGACCCCTTTTTGTCGCTCCTCGGCTAGCAGCGCCGTAAACCTGGGCCGGTAGAAGAGGGCAATAGTGACCGCTGCCAGAGCCAGGGCGGCCTCGTCGATGGGTCCTGGAATAGGTAGCAGGGCGAACACGAGGAGCCATC
This sequence comes from uncultured Acidimicrobiales bacterium, assembly GCA_963846125.1. Taxonomy (GTDB): domain Bacteria; phylum Actinomycetota; class Acidimicrobiia; order Acidimicrobiales; family UBA8190; genus Chersky-840. The sequence continues at coordinate 144,177 of CAWJUR010000003.1, read as the reverse complement.
GCAGTGGGCGCGGGAGGTGGGGTTCTTTCACGAGGCGCTTGGCGACTCGGAGGTAGACCTTCACGACACCTCCCAAGCTATTGAGGTTCGCGGCCGGTGAATATCTCCCACATGCTCGTCGCACGCCTCGACGGGCCAGCGCTCCCCTTTCGGGTTGACGAAGGTCCCTCGCCACTCGGGCGTCACCGGGCAGCGCGTCGGGTAGCCGTTGAACCCGCTGTAGACCATGCGGAAGCACAGCCCGGGGGTCGGCCAGGCGACATTGGCGACGTGGGTCACATCCCAGTCTGCCCCGGGGTCCTGACGGGCCGCCCCACGACGCGATCTGGCACACGAAACACCTCGCGTCACCAGGACCTTTTGGCAGATGTTTGAGCCAACTCCCGCCTGGTTAGCAATGCAGTCACAGAAGCAGCGGTGGACGAATGGGGGGCCGTGATGGCTGATACGCCGTCGGCGCAACCTAGCCCGGAGCCGGAGCCCGACCTCACTGAGACGCTCCTACGGCGCCCGGTTGGGCGCACACGAATCTCAGGAGTTTGGGTGGGTGTGATCGTCGCCACTTTGGTGCTTGCGCTTCTGCTGGTCTTCATCCTCCAGAACACCAAGTCGGTAAGGATCTCGTACTTCACCGCCCACGGTGCCATGCCCCTCGGCGTAGCTCTGCTACTTGCGACGGTCGGGGGAGTGCTACTGGCGGGGACTGTTGCGTCACTGCGGATCTGGCAGTTACGTCACCGTCTGAAAAATCCGGACCAACCGATCCCCGATCTTCCACCGCGGACCGATCGAATCCCGCCGCGGGCGGGCGGAGAACATCTGAAGCATCAAAGGGTCGAGGCCCCCGCGGAAGGGGGCCTCGACTTGATCAAAGGGAGCCCATCATGGCCGAGGAGCCGAGCGGCCACGCGGCCCGGGCGCAGAGGGAAACCACTGCCCTGAGCGACGCTGGCCTCGTCATAGCAATCGTTCGGGGGCATCGGGACGCCTTATCCGAGACATACCACCGTCACGGAGGCTCGGTGTACTACTTGGCTTGCCGTCTTTTCGGGTCGGAGAAGGCCGGGGAGGTGACCCGGGAGGTCTTCCTAGCGCTGTGGCGCAGACCGGACGAGTTCTATTCGGACGGGTGCTCCTTACGCTCCTGCCTGCTGGCCGAGGCCCATGGTCGGGGCGTTGATCGACAGCGAGTTGACTTCAAGTGTGGAGCCCCATTGCTTAACGATCTGGAGCAGAAAGTACGGGCCCTGTGGCCAAGCGAAGATTTCAGGAAACGGTTTTCGGAGCTCACCGAAGCTGAACGGAAGGTCATTGCCCTCGCCTACTTCGGTGGGTACACCTATAGGCAGGTGGCTGCCCTGCTCCACCAGCCGGAGGAGAACGTCAAGGGCAACATTAACGACGCACTCCGCCGCCTTCGCCAAGATCACTGCCTTGACGAATGAATTTCGATTCGAGACCGACGATGTGGCCAACAAGCGAACTAGGGGTCAGCGCGGACGGCGTCGACGACGGTCACGGCCCTCTCACCGACAGGCCCATGCCCGCGGCGAATGCCTGGTCCTGGTCACACGCCGCGTATACGGCTGTCACAGCGGGCGAGGAGTGGCCGAGGAGTCGTTGAGTAAGGAGCAGATCCTTCGTCTGTTGGAAAATGCCGGTTGCAAATGAGTGCCTGAGCCCGTGGGCACCGGCCTCTATTCCCAATGACTGAAGGTGCATGGCAACGCACTTGCTCACGCCGTGGGCTTTCATCGGCAGCCCGGTGAGCTCGGCACCATGGACGCCGCGAACAAGACGGGCCCGCGAGCGGGCATGGGTAGCGCCTTCAAGGCCTCGAGAATGTCAGGATGCAGTGGCACAGCCCGCTCTTTGCCGCCCTTGCCCTTCCGGACGCGGATCGTTTTCCGCCGGGGTCCGCGTCTTGAACCTCTATTCCGGCGATTTCCTGGCACCTGAGCCCCGCCAGGACGGCGAGGAGCACGAAGCACCGCAAGCGTCGGCCGCGAGTGGGCGCGGGATGCCTTGACGCTGTTTCGGGGGCACGATGTTGGCAGTCGGATTCTCGGCAGTAAACCCTCACGGATGCACCAGGCGTACAACGTCGAGAAGTGACTGAGGTAACCACGGCGAGATGCCGAGGTCACGTCGCACCCATCCAGGTAGGTCTCGATGTCGACCGTTTGTGAGCTCGAGCACTGAGCGAGGCTCGGCCCATTCCATGAGGGCCTTGACGCGTCGGTGTCGGGCGTAGATCGAGTTCTCGAGCACCCCCCGCCGCTCCTGCTCGAGTCTGAGCCCCGCGAGGAGCTCGGCGTGCGTCGGTGGCGTTTCGGGAGCAGTTGTTCCCATTTCGGATGCCTCATCCTCGAGGAGCTCACGGACGAGCTCGAGGAGCATTGCCCGCCGCTCGACGGTAACGATCATCATTCCGACACCCGGCCGAGCAGATCGAGGAGGAGGAGGAGGAGGAGGAGGAGGAGGTCGTCGAGCACGCGATCGACCCCAGCCTCATCGAGCGCTCGCCGTCGCGACGATTCGACCAGAACGTCAACAGCGGCGTGGACTCATCCCACGCGGCGTCGTATGCCCTTATCGCGTCCTCAAGAGACGGTGTGGCCGCGTCGCCAGGCGTAGCTTTGTCCATTGCAAGTCCCTCTCGTTAGGCGCTTGCCACGGCCCCGGGGTGTGCAACCACCGCCGGGGCCACTCTTTCGTTGCGCAGCATGCGCATGACACGGCGCCGAGTCAAGAGTAAATGAGAGTGTCGAACCTACTTCAGAGTCGCAGTTGCGTTGTCTGCAACATGCTGCGCAAAGATGGACACAAGTTGGTCACAGTGGCAGGATTTTTTACCGATTGCTCCCTGATTGGCCGTGCGCACATTTCGCTGCGAAGCGCCGGCGGCCCATCGTTTGGCTTTGTCAATGGCGCGCCCCATACCGTCGCCGGGCATACCCTGTAGCGATGTCGACCTGACGAGAGTGGAGGCTTCCAGATGGCGGATATAGGGGTTGAGGAAAGCGCCGGGCCGTATCGACGGAGTGGACATGGCGGCGATCATCAGGGTCCTCGGAGAGCTTGGCCACATGGCCGAATCCACCGAGCAGATCACCGTGCTCGCGTCCCCGGAGTGGTCGCTGGTCTTGCATTAGCTAAGCGGAAACAGCCCAGAGGGCTCATTCGACTCATTTCTCAGAGCCCTCGAGTCCAAAGTCTTGGTGCACTGTCAGAATGCCCACAAGGACCCTCCAGCTCGCATCGAAGTGTTTGCACCCGACAGAGAGCTGCTGGCAAGCACTTGACCTCTCGCATCGCTCGTAAAGCTCGAGGACGGGGTTTGAGGGCTCCTCGAGGTCCGACACGGGTCGACGATCGGCGCGGATACCGGGCGGTTCATGCGTTCGTTTGATGGGAGGCTGAACTCGAGCCGGATCGGCACGTTGCGCCCGGGCCAGGGACATACAACACGTACGGGATCCCTTGATATGTGGGTGCTCTGACCATAGGGCTTGCGGATCACCAGCCCAATCGCAACCCGCACTTATCGGACGGTCTAACTCGCCGCAACACCCTTCGGGATCGGTACAATCATGTAAGTAGCCGTTGAGCGCACAAGCTCCTTATGCTCAGCGTCAGTTACCACGCACTCCGTACTGAGCAAGCGACGGCCCTTGTGAACAACCGTCGCCTCTGCAGTGAGAGGGCCAGCTCTTGGTTGTCGGTAGTAGCGCACGTGCATATCTGTGGTGACAGGTTGCTCTACTTCTACTTCGTAGGTATTCCAAAGCGATACTGCAGAGGTCACATCCGCGAACGCGGCCAAGATGCCGCCATGTACCGTACCTTCCACGGGTCCTTGGACGGCGGCGCCTAGCTCCATCGTCAGAATGGTGGTGGGCATGAGCTGGACAAGTTGAAGGCCCATCACATTGTGAAGCGGCGTCCTGCCGCTGTCATGCCTTTCCTGCCAGACTGCCCGGTGTTCTGCCTCGGCCCGCATGGTCCCGACCTCCATTTCGGCAAGCAAATCTTGCGGCTGATTATTGCCGAGCCCTAAATGACCCGCTCAGCCGCTGGTTTCCGTAGGTAGACCGAAGGCCGCACGGGATCGACCTGCCTCGAGATTATCGGGCGGGTGGCTCGGCGACCCGGGGTCGAAAGATCGGCACGTACCGGATTCGCCCTCGCCTGGAGATTGTGCTGGCAGCGGAAGTTGGGACACCCCAGATCGGCCTACGCGGTTCCACGTAGGATTTCGCCACCAGGTGGCGAGGGAGATAACGGCGGTGGCGACGACCCAGACAGTGACGGTGCTATTCACGGACCTGGTCGGGTCCACCGAGCTGTCCTCCCATCTCGGTCCCGAATCGTCTGACGCTCTTCGCCAGATTCACTTCGGCCTGCTGAGAGTTGCCATCCAGGCTGCGGGAGGCACAGAGGTGAAGAACCTCGGCGACGGGCTCATGGTGGCCTTCACCAGCCTGAGCCGCGCCTTGGCCTGCGCCGTAGCCATGCAACAGGCCATCGAGAAGCACAACAGCCGTGGCGACACGGCCGCTCTCTCCGTGCGTATCGGCATCTCTGTCGGAGAAGCCACTGAAGACGACGGGGACTACTTCGGGACCCCTGTCATCGAGGCCTCCCGCTTGTGCGCCAAAGCCGACGGAGGCCAAATCTTGGCCACCGAGATGGTCAAAGCCATGGCGGGAGGTCACGCCACGCAGGAGTTCGTGTCTGTAGGCGACCTCGAGCTGAAGGGACTGCCGCAGCCCGTACCCAGCCTGGAGGTCGTGTGGGAACCAGCGCAGGTCGTCAATGAAATGGGTAGTGGTCACTTCCCGTTACCTGCCCGATTGGTGGGTGCTTCGGCCGAGAGCCTGTTCGCCTTCTTCGGGCGAGCAGACGAACTCACCCGCCTGACCGACACCCAGAAGACCAGTGCAGCCGAGAGCCGGCTCCGGGTGATCTTGATCTCCGGGGAGCCGGGCATCGGCAAAACCACACTTGTGGCCCAGGCGGCGCGCAGCGCCCACGCTTCGGGCGCCAACGTCCTCTATGGCAACTGCGAAGAGGGCCTCGGCGTCCCCTACCAGCCGTGGATCACGGCCCTGTCGCAGTTGATCGAGCAGGCAGATTAAGAACTATTGCGAGCGTTCGTAGAGTCCAAAGGTCTGTCGCTCGCTCGTCTCTTGCCCGATCTTGCCCGTCGGGTCTCCATGGAACCGCCATCTGCGGGCAGCGACGCCGACTCCGAGCGATTCCTAATCCTCGAAAGCGTAGCCCGTTCTCCTTGCCCTCGCCTCGACCAGCACGCCGCTGGTCGTGGTGCTCGACGACCTGCACTGGGGTGGATGCCGCCACACTGCAACTGCTGCGCCACCTGGTTGCCTCACCCATCCCCATGTCGGTCCTGGTGGTCGGAACCTTCCGGGAGAGCGACCTGTCACGTTCACATCCCCTGACTGGCGCCTTGGCCGATCTGCGCCGTGAGGAGTGTGTCGACCGTCTCGATCTGCTGGGTTTGAAAGACACGGAGATCATCGACCTGCTGGAAGCGGCCGCCGGACAGACGATGGCGGACGAGGGAGTGGGCCTCGCTCATGCGCTTCGTCGGGAAACAGGTGGCAACCCTTTCTTAGTGGAGGTCATCCGGCACCTGAATGACACCGGCGCCTTCGTCCAGAACGATGAGGGTCAATGGGTGCTGTCGAGTGACCTCGATGCCTTGAGCCTTCCTACAAGCGTGCGCGAAGTGGTGGCCCACAGGGTGGCTCGCCTGGGCGAGGAAACAGAGCAGGCCCTGTCAATGGCATCGGTGATCGGACGAGACTTCGACCTGGAGGTGCTCTCGGGGTTGCTCAACCTCCACGAGGACCGACTTCTGGATCTTCTCGAAGGAGCAGTTGGAGCGGGGCTCGTCAGCGAATCCGAAGACCAGGCCGGGCGCTACCGCTTCCTCCACGCCCTGATCCAACACACCTTGTACCAGGACCTTGGTGCCACTCGTCGCCAGCGAGCCCACCAGCGAGTGGCTGAAGCGTTGGAGACCCGGGGCACCCAGACCGAGCACGTCACCGAGCTGGCTCGGCATTACATGGCTGCCACCAGACCGAGTGACGTGACCAAGGCGGTGTACTACGCACGTCTAGCCGGAGACGTCGCCCTAGCCGCCTACGCACCGCTCGACGCCTTCGCCTGGTTCACCCAGGCGCTCGAACTGACGGCTCGACAATCAGCGCCCGACAACCGACAGCAGTGTGAACTCCTCCTGCGGCTGGGAGGGGCCGAGCTGCAGTTCGACCCCGCCGCCGGGTTCGAGACCCTACGCCAGGCAGGTGACCTGGCCGAGAAGATCGGTAGCGCCGACTTACTCATCGCTTGGGCGCACATCCGACCACCGGGTTGGCGGGTGTCGGAGCCTCCAGACTCCGACCGGTTGCGCCGGCTCAACCAGGTCCTGGCCGTCGTCGACCCTGGGGACCACGCGCTTCAGGCCCGACTCCTGGCGGCCGTGGCCGAGGAGACCGACCCGGCCGATTGGCGCCGACGCCGCCAGGTCGCCGATGCCGCCGTGGCCGCCGCCATGGAGGCCAATGACGACGCCACCACTCTCGAGGTCGTCATGTCGACCTCGTTCATCACCTTGTCTCCCGATCGGGCGCACGAGCACGTGGGACTGGCCCAGAAGGTGGTGGCCATCGCCGAGGCTCGCCGTGATCCGGTGACGTTGGCGGGGTCTCTGCACTTCATGACGACCGCCGCGCTCGTCGTCGGCGACGTCGACGGCGCCCGCCGGGCTGTAGACCACCTCGGCGTCGTGGCCGAGGCGTATGGTTCTCCCCTCGTCCTGAGCCTTCTCCATCAGGCCAAGGTCTGCCTCACCATGCTGGACGGGGAACTCGACGCCTTGGAGAGGCACGCCGAGAGCCTCCTCGCTCTGGGCCTCGGGGCAGGCATGCCCACGGTCGTCGCCGCCTATGGCGGGGCTCTCTTCGAGATGCGCTGGGCGCAGGGACGACTGGCCGAGATCGCCGACATCGCCGCAGCCGCACTCGACGACCTACCCAGCTACTCGGGCTTCCGCGCCGCCGTGGTCGTGCTGTACTGCGCCACCGGCCAACTGGATCTGGCCCGCGCCGCCTTCGCCCCCGAAGCGGCGGTCGACTTCGCCGATTTCCCCTTCGATCAGGTCTGGCTGGCCTGCATGGCATTGTTCAGCGAGGGGGCGGTCGCTCTGGGCGATTCCGGGGCCCAGGCGACACTGTACGAACGGCTCGTCCCTTTCGCTGACCTTCATGCCGCCGCCGGCCCCGTCTTCTACGGTTCCATACAGCGACCTGTCGGGCGGCTGGCAGCTTCGCTGGGGCGCCCTGACGAGGCCGAGGACCATTTGCGCCGAGCCCTAGCCGAGCATCGCCGGATCGGTGCAGCGTTCTGGTTGGCCCGCACGGCCGTCGAGTTGGCGGAAGTTCTCCTCGATGTTCCATCCTCAAATCCCGATAGCGGGCAACGTCGCAAGGAGGCGCTGTCGTTGCTCCAAGAAGCTCGGCAGCTCGCCGTCAATCGCTACAGTGAGGTCGCAACACGCGCCGAGCAGCTGATGGCCGGACCAGGGATTGCCGGCAGCTGACTACACCGCCGGGAAGCCGGACGTTTCTGGTACGACGGTGTCCAGCCCTTCGATTCCAGCACAGCAGATCCAGCGAAGTCGCCGCTAATAGCCGACGATACCCTCCTACCAAGCCCGAGGACGAGAGCTGGTTCGTCGGGATCCTCATCTGCGTCCGGGGGCCGTGATCGAGCGCCAAACGGCAGCGGATTGTCGATGTTGACTTGAGGAGGGCCCCGCTCAGTATTCGCGTATCCGGTTCTGGCCGGTTGGCTCTATCACGCAGGTGATATTGCCGATTCTGTGCGCCTGACAGAGACCAATCCAAGCATTCTTAGGCCGATCGAGATCACCCGGATCGGGCGGGTGACACTCCGTCTGCGGGTGGCGAGTCAGTCCGAAGGTGGCGGACTCGCCTCCGACCTGACCCATCCGCTATCGCTCAGCGACGCGAATACTGCGCGGGTCACGGTCCGACCGGGCCACCCGAATCCGGTGTAACCCGTCGGAAGCAGATGAAGATACGGGCCACGCATAGCCCGACTACCGGTCGCTGTACCGCCCTCGCTCGCCGACGCCTCTCAGATTCGGTTGGGACCCGGCACGTTGCGCGTGCCCCGGTCACAACGTCGGGTTTGAGATACCGGGTTGTGCTTGCAGACGGGAGCGTCGCCTAACGGCAACTGGGGGATACGGTGAACGCAGTGGATCTCCCAGAGCTACTAGTCGGGGACGCCGGCGAATGGCGAAGATGGTTGAGCAACCATCACGCCGATTCACAGGGTGTCTGGCTGGTACTGGCCAAAAAGGAAACGGTCGATCCGACAACCGTCTCGTACGACGAGGCGCTTGACGAGGCGATCTGCTTCGGCTGGATTGATGGTCAATTAGGGCGTCGTGACGCGGCTACGTTCCGACGACGTTTCACGCCTCGAAAAGCTCGAAGCCCGTGGTCTCAAAGGAACGCTGCCATCGCTGAAAGGCTGATCGCCACCGGCCGAATGCATCGATCCGGTGAAGATGTGGTGCGGGCAGCGCCAGCCCGCCAACCGGTGCGCATCGGCCACGCGGCACCCGACCGGGGCCGCAAAGAGGGCATCGTGAATCGCAGCGCCCATTTGAATGGCATTCGGACTCGTCAGCAGCCTGCGCTCGATCGCCTCGACTGCCCCAGCCTCGAGTACGGCCTCGCCGCTGCCAGGGCGTGGAACCGGTCGCCGGATTCCGTAGCTGGCCACGGGCCTGACGTCGGAATTGCTCAGCGCGGGGGACCAGGCCGATGGCCCGGCCCGGTCCGCCTGTCCCGGGGACAAGGCGGAGGGGCAGGAAGAGGAACCAGGCGCCGCGCGCCGGGAGGTGATCGAGATTGCACTGTGCCTCGACGAAGGCAAGGCCATACGGAAGGCCTCCGAGGTGTGCGGGAGCCCCGTTTTCAGCGGCTCCGATCGACAGCCCATCGGTAGCGAGGCATTTCGCGCTGCGGTCGCTCAGCGCCTGACTACAGAGGGATTGCGACAGTCACTCGCGGAGGCTACCGAAACAGATTGCAGAGAGGACCGATCAGAAGTTGATCAAATACTTCCGCAACGTCCCGGTAGACGTGGATCGCCCCCGCCTCTGCGAGCTCGTGTCTACTCGAGCCTCCGCTCTCAACACCGATACAACCGATTCCCGCCGCCTGTGCCGCCTTTACGTCCCAAACGCTGTCCCCCAACGCAATGCACCGTCTTGGATCGATGTGACAATCTCTCATTGCGGAGACAAATACATCCGGCGCCGGCTTGGACGAGGCGACATCGTTGACCGTTGTCCACCCATCGATGGCTTCTGCCGCGTTTAGTCGTTCGACCAGCGGCAACAATTCGTCTTCCGGGGCCGAGGTGGCAAGGACGACGGCAACTCCCAGTTGGTGGAGCTTCAGGAGGAGTTCGCGAGCTTTCGGAAAGGGCCGGGCCTCGTCAATCAACTGTCGATATTGCCGCGGGCGCTCCTTATCAGCTCCAGAGCTTTCATGGCCCAGCAGCTCGGAAACCAATCTGTCACCTCCCATGCCGATCAGACGATGTATCGCATTCATGGGAGCCCATTCACCGACACTGCGAAGCGCTCGTGACCATGCAAGCGTATGCAGATAGTTGGTATCGACGAGTGTGCCATCCAAGTCGAAGAGCACCCCAGCGGCCAACTCGCCGCTCATGCCGGCGGGTCGTTATCGCGGTTCCTTTTGGCCTGCTCGGGCCCCGTCGGTATCGCTTGAGACGTCTTGCATCCTTGCTCAAGGGGGCTGGCATCCTCGTCATCAACCAGATGATCTGTCTTGGGAGGCACTGTTTCACGATCAGGGCGCTCAGTCATCGCCACGGCCTTTCATATTGTTTCGTAGGAGACCCTAGGAAAGATGTTTCCGCAATGCGGGTACCAGATTCATGCCCTTCGAGCCCTGGCGGCAAACAGCTCTCTGGGTGACAAGAACCCGCTCCTATGCTCGTCGGCGTTACAGCAGGGGTTCTGGTGACTCGAACATAGGCCGTAGCCACGTCGACCAATCGCATCGCTTTGAAGAATCGTCGGAGTACGAGGGCAAATCGGGGTGGCCTACTCTGTCGTCTGCGGCGTCGCATAGCGCCGGTCTGAGCTTGTCCCCTACCTGCGGCTTTGCAAATAGACGCAGGACGAATCGGGTTTTCGATTGACCGTAGCGAACCGTGATTGACCGTTATTGTCAATGGTGCGTGGTATTTCTGTGGAGTGCGCACCACGGAATCTTGTACCACGTGCACCACATGGATTGGGTCCCACATCGTCTCTTACCGCACGCAGTCCAGAACTTAGGGGCGGGCGGACAACGAACCGGAAGATTGCGACGCGCGTTATCGGGTGGTTCGGGGGGCACCTTAAAGGGCGTACCGGGGGGTGAGGTGTCCGGCTACGCTGAGCGGTCTTCGTCCCCGACCGGGGCGACCGGGACCGGGGGCGGTCTCAAGTCATCTACGCACCAGTGTCGCGAACAGTGGAAGCTGACGCTGACCTGGAGGTGTGGAATGCAAGTGCGGTTCTCTGCTGCCGAGCAGTCCGAAGTGTGGGATCGGTTTGAGGCTGGCGAGTCGATGCGGTCGATCGCCCTTTCGATCGGCCGTTCCCAGGGTGCGGTCCGAGAACTGATCCTAAGGACTGGCGGCATTCGTCCCGTGGCGCCCACGGTGTGGTCCGACGCTCGGATGGCACTGGCCGAACGCGAGGAGATATCCCGCGGACTCGCCACCGGGTTGTCGATGCGCCAGGTGGCGGCCGGATTGGGACGGTCACCGTCGACGATCTCCCGAGAAGTGGCCGCCAACGGCGGCCGGCATTACTACCGGGCATGCGATGCCGAAGCGTCGGCTCGGCGTCGAGCCCGACGACCGAGACCGGCCAAGCTCGCTCGGTGCCCGAAGCTTCGCCGGGTGGTGGAGGCCAAACTGGAGAAACGTTGGTCGCCTCAGCAGATCGCCGACTGGTTACCCGAGGCGTTCCCCCACAACCCGGAGATGCGGGTGTCTCACGAGACCATCTACATGTCGCTGTTCGTCCAGGGTCGAGGAGCCCTGCGCCAGGAGCTCTTTCGCTGTCTGCGCCAGGGTCGGGCCATGCGCCGCCCCCAGGGAAAGCGCCAAGCGACGGGTCAGGGCAAGATCCGCGACATGGTGATGATCTCCGAACGTCCCGCTGAGATCGAGGACCGGGCCGTGCCCGGCCACTGGGAAGGGGACCTCATCGTGGGCACCGGCCGGCGGGCCATCGGCACCTTGGTCGAGCGGTCCACTCGCTACGTCATGCTCATGCGCCTCCCCGACGGCAACGGCGGCGAGGCCGTGCGCAAGAAGCTGGCCAAGACGATCGTGAAGCTCCCAACTGAGCTTCGGCGCTCCATCACCTGGGATCAGGGGCGCGAGATGAACGAGCACGCCCGCTTCACTGTCGACACGGGTGTCCAGATCTACTTCTGCGATCCGAAGAGTCCCTGGCAACGGGGATCCAACGAGAACACCAATGGTCTGTTGCGCCAGTACTTCCCAAAGAACACCGAGCTCTCGGGCTACTCCCAGGCGCATCTGAACGCCGTCGCCAGAGAGGTCAACGAACGTCCTCGACGGACTCTGGGCGGTATGTCACCATCTGAGGCGTTCGCCGAGGCTGTTGCGTCGACTGGTTGAACTCAAGGGTGATCCCGCTCGGGTCCGAGGGGGCCGCGGCGAGCCCTTCACGGCGCTCACAGAACCAGCACTTGCGAGTCGCCCACGCAGATTTACGCCGTGGGTTGATCACAGGCTGAATAAACATTCTGGCTCCGGTTTCGTCTACCGGGTCAGCCGTTGACTTTGACCCCTGAGGTGATCCCCCGGTAGTGGTCCGGAGCTTGTGCGCGTCCGATGCTCCAAAATGGAGCGAGGAGAACAAGCACCATGACCAGACGGAGGCACACACCCGACCAGATCATCCGCAAGCTCGCCGAAGGCAACAAGCTCCTGGCTGGTGGCACCGGACTCGACGAAGGTGCTGATCCAGGAGCGTTATCTCGAAATCGTTGCAACGCGCTCTGAGGGTCTGCCTTTCGACGGACCACTCTGGTTCGGCCCTGGATTCTCTGGATTGTCGGCGAGATGCTCCTGGTGCTGTCATGTTCGGACGATCGACGGCGTCAATAGCCCTTCCAAGCGAGCCGCGTCGACGGGTAATGAGAAGAAGTAGCCCTGGGCGAAGTCACAACCTAGATCCGCCAACATGTGGGCCTGTTGGCGGGTTTCCACCCCCTCGGCCACCGTCACCAACCGCAGGGTACGGGCGAGCGAGATGATGGCACTGGCCAAGGACGACTTTCCATCCATTCTCCCCATGGGCTCGATGAAGGATCGGTCGATTTTCAAGATGTCGACGGGGAACTGCTCGAGATAGCTGAGCGATGAATACCCAGTCCCGAAGTCGTCGACCGCGAGCCTCACGCCGAGAGCCTTCAGATCGTGGAGCTTGTCGATGGCTGTGGCGGTGTCTCCCATCACGGCGGTTTCGGTGATTTCCAGAGTGAGGCAACCGGGCGCCAAGCCCGACGATCGGAGGGCCTGCCGGACTTCCTCCACTACCTGGTCGTGATAAAGCTCGTGGGGGGAGAGGTTGACGCTGACCGCGAGCTCGGATGCGCGAGGGAGAGAGAGCTGTAACTTGCGAGTCTGCCGACACGCCATATCGAGGACTTGGCGGCCGATCTCTCGGATGAGCCCGGTCTCTTCGGCCAGCGGGATGAAGCTGGCGGGTTCGAGTAGTCCTCGTGTCGGATGTTGCCAGCGCACCAGCGCTTCGACGCCCACCACGCGGTCGTCGGTCAAAGAAACGATCGGCTGGTAGAACACGACCAGCTCGTGTCGGCTGAGACCCAGGCGGAGTTCGGCCTCCATCTCAAGGCGCTCCACCGCCACTGCATGCATGTCCGATTGGTAGATCTCGTAGCATCCATGGCGGTGCCCCTTGGCGGAGTACATGGCCAGATCGGCATTGCGGAGGAGCTGATCGCTGCTCACCTTCCCGACGGCGAAGGCGATCCCGATGCTCGCCCCAATGACGACGTCGCGCCCCGCGGGGTGAAAGGGACTCAAGAGAGATGAGAGCAACCGCTCAGCCACCTCGGTGGCTTGGTCCGGTGAGTCCAGGTCCTCCAATAAGATGGCGAACTCGTCGCCGCCTAATCGGGCTGCGGTGTCCATCGTCCGGAGACAGGCGCGGAGGCGCTCGGCCATGCTCACCAGCAGCTCGTCGCCGGCTCTGTGACCCAGACTGTCGTTGACGTTCTTGAAGTTGTCGAGATCGACGAAGAGGACAGCCAAGCGGCCGTCCTGGCGCGACGACCGGGCCAGAGCATGGTCGACTCGGTCTCGGAACAGGGCCTGGTTGGCCAGATTGGTCAGTGAGTCATGAAAGGCTTGGTGCTCCAACTCCTGCTCCAGCGCCCGCTGTTCGGTGATGTCCCGGAAACTCCAGACCCGGCCGACGGTGTCGCCGTCGACACGCTGGGGCCTGGAGTGGCGCTCGAACGTGCGGCCATCGTGGAACTGGAGAACGTCTTTGCTGTGGGCATCTGGCTGGCCGTAGAGCTCGCGAACCTTGCCCAGGAAGGCCTCCGGATCGGCCAGCTGATCCAGGACGAAACCGAGCGCCCGGTCGTCTTGACGGGACTCAAGGATCGCCGTCGGAATGCGCCACAGGTCCACGAAGCGCTGGTTGTAGCTAGAAATACAACCTTCTCCGTCCACCACCAGGATTCCATCGGCGGTGGCGTCAAGGGTCGCGCTGAGCAGGGACAGGGTCTGATGCAGCTCGGCGGCTCCCTCGGTGACGTTGCGCAGGTAACCCTCGTTGAGTCTCCACGAGGCGATGCCGGCGGCACTCATCGCCAGGATGAACCCGCCATGGATGGCGGCCCACTCCCAAGGGTGATCGATGGCCGACTGGTGATCGTAGACAGCAGCAGGGTCTAAGACCCCGGCTACACCGTGTTGGAGCACGACATAGCCAATCGCGACCAGAAACGGCCACCAATCCTGGTACAGCGTGATGATGCCCACCATGACGAAGTAGTGGAAGTGCATCTCGATAGCGCCACCGGACAGATAGACGAGCTCGGCAGAGCAGGTGAGCAGTCCGACCGATGTCGATACAGTGACCACACGCCGGTGGGTCCAAAGCGCCCTGGCCAAGATAATGAAAGGAATGATGAGCAACGGCATGAGCAGAACGACCTCCGCCGATCGACCCCGAACGACGGCGAAGATTTCGATAGCCGGAAGATGAGCCCACAGAATCCCCCTGATCCACCGGTGGCGCTGTTGCCATACGTCGTTTGGCAGAGGAGTTCCCTTGGGAAGGATGTCCCCTAAGCGCTGGAACCACCCGCGCCACAAGGGAGCTCCGGTACGTGGATAGGCGCGGGCTAAGCATAGCGCAGTTGCGACGATTCCCAATTCGATGAGGGTCGCGGTTATGTCCAGCGGGCCGACGGTCTCCGGCACCCAAGGCTGGGGTCCTGCGGGCAGCCCCGAGGTTCGGGACACCAGCCATAGCGTGACGGTGGCGATATTGACGATGACCCCCACTACGAGAACACGTCGCGTCGTGCGCGCAGCAACCGCAACTGCCCATGCGAGCTGCACGGTGGCAAGGGCGACAAAGAAGAAGCCGTAAAGCAACGCTTCTTGAAAATGCTCAGGACAGACAGAGACGTGGATGCAGGCCACGGCTAGTGAGGCCACGGCAAGGGCCTGGATTGTCCATGGGGCAGAACGTACCGAAGACCACCATGATTTGGTCGAGGCCACAAATGAGCGCTTTCCGGCAGTCAGGCGCAGCATGAGCCCAGCGACAAGTGGAACGATCAGAATACCGGCGTAGTGCCAGAGCGGATGACCAGCTGATACAGCCACGAGCAAGGCCATCAACGTACGCTCCCGTCAGGCGCAACACCGCAAATACACCATCGCTTCATCGACCCCTTGGCTGTGCGTCTTGAGGACTGGTGCCCACGAGTCAGGCTCGGCCTCCGGCGCGGCCGCTGTGACTGCTAGTGGCTGTTACGCCGGCAGAGTCGGCCCTCGTACGCTTGATCTGGTGCTGGGCACCCAGGGATCTTGAAGCTAGCTTGGCTCAGAGTGGTCGGCGGATGCGGGTGCCCTCCGAGGAGACGTGGCGCGGTCAGAGAGGTGGAGAGAACCCAGGCCAGGACCGACAACTGGAATTCCAGCTGGCCCGGTCGACTGTTCCGCAAACATTTAGCTCGACAGCACCGCCTGGCTACCAGATAGCGGGGTTCTTCGGGAATTCTCCCGACTATGTCCGAAGCCTAGGATTTCTGATTCGTCCGCTCCCACCGATATCCCTCAGCGGACTCAAGGGTGGCGGCGGAGGCAACAGTCTTGACGACAGCCTTCTCTGTCCATCCAACCAAATGCTGCGGGCGATCACAGCCTTCTGTCTCTCCATGCCGACTGCAGGAGCTCCCATAACCTGTGTTTCGGGCATAAGGTCCGAATGCCCGATCGCACGCCCGAGCAGGAACTTTTCAGAGCCAGTCGGCGGCGGCTACCGTCCGCCGGATGCGGCGGCAGGGGGTGCAGGGCGGGCTCTGGGCCTTCGTCTACCTCGCTCTTCGCCACCTGCTCAAGCTTGTGTTCGTCCTCATACGTTCAGAGAGCACCAACAAGGTCGAGTTGCTGGCCCTGCGCCATGAGATCACCGTCCTCAGACGCCAGGTGGGAAGTCCTGCCTACCAGCCCGCCGATCGTGCCTTCTTGGCGGCGCTGAGTCGCCTCCTCCCCCGCTCTTGCTGGTCCTGCTTCTCGGTGACGCCCGAGACGCTGCTCGCCTGGCACCGTCGGCTCGTGGCCCGGCACTGGACCTATCCACATCGCCGGCCCGGTCGCCCGCCTGTCGACAAGGAGACCACGGGGCTCGTTCTCCGTCTGGCCACCGAGAACCCCCGGTGGGGGCTACCGCCGCATCCAGGGAGAGCTGATCAAGCTCGGCATCCGGCTAGCGGCGAGCACGATTGCCAGGATACTGAAGGACCACCGGATCGGACCTGCGCCCCGGCACGCCGGTCCCACGTGGCGTGCATTCCTCAGAGCCCAGGCATCTCATATCGTGGCCACCGACTTCTTCACCGTCGACACGCTCATGCTCAAACGGCTCTAAGTGCTCTTCTTCATCGAGCTCGGCCCACGACGGGTTTGGATCACTGGAGTGACAGCCCATCCGAACGGGGCCTGGGTGACCCAACAAGCGAGGAATGTCACCGGCAATCTTGAAGACGAAGGTGTCGACGTCGCGTTCCTGCTCCGTGACCGAGACACCAAATATGTCGCCAGCTTCGACAACGTCTTCACTGGCACAGGCGCTCAGGTTCTCCGGACACCATTTCGGACGCCGAATGCCAATGCCCACGCCGAGAGGTTCGTGAGAATGGTCAGAGCTGAGTGCCTCGACCACCTCTTGATCGTGAATGGGCGCCAGCTGGAGCGGGTCCTTCGCACCTATGTGCGGCACTACAACGGCCATCGTCGACACCAAGGCATCTCCCAGGAGATCCCAGGCGCCGGGTCGGGGACCCGGTTGACGATGTC
This sequence comes from uncultured Acidimicrobiales bacterium, assembly GCA_963846125.1. Taxonomy (GTDB): domain Bacteria; phylum Actinomycetota; class Acidimicrobiia; order Acidimicrobiales; family UBA8190; genus Chersky-840. The sequence goes on along the minus strand of CAWJUR010000003.1, from coordinate 127,422 downwards.
AGCACCCTCCCTCGACGATGCCAATAACGAGCATCGCCCTAGCCAACTCCAACGACTTCACCGACAAGACCGACTGGGCGGGCTCATCCACGAGTACGAGCGTGTGGCATGACCGCCAGCATCGAGTTTTCGGACCTTACGGGCGTAGACCGCGCCAATCCGGGGCACCCGCCAGCCTCGATCAAGCCATCGAAGATCCTCGAACGAGGATCGTTCGCGCCTCCCGGAAAGATCCGTTTGGTGGGCGTGCTCCGGAGTCGCTCTTCGCACGCCATCGGAACGACCTCGGCCAGCCTCAGGACCATCGATTCTGGGGTGGCACCCCCAGGCCTAAACGGTCTCGGTTCGCTGGACCACGACTAAGGCCACGTCGTCTTCGGGCCCGTAAGAGCCCACCATTTCGCGCATGACGGTGCGGCAGACACCTTCGGGCTTGTCAGCCGACACCGCCGCGTGGAGACGTTCTAGGCCGACATCGAGGCCCTCTCCTCGCCGTTCGACGACCCCGTCTGTGTACAACATTAAGACTCCGCCACGAGGCAATGAGAGCGTCGTGGGTGCGGGCTGGCGGCCGGAGCCGACCCCAAGTGGGGGACGGACGTCTATATCGACGATGGTCGCAGGTTGATCGGACAGGGCCAAGATCGGAGGCGGGTGCCCGGCGGACACGACTTGGAACTGGTCATAGGGAGGTCTCGAGACCGCGGACTCAAGCGTGATCATGGTGTCAACCTCAAAATGCTGGACCTTCCGGTCAACTAGTCCCAGTACGTCGTCTGGGGGGTAGTCCTCCAGGGCGTACGCCCGCACCGTACTTCGCACGCGCCCCATGACAACTGCAGCAGGCAGACCGTGCCCCGCGACGTCGCCGATGACCACCCAGAGCACCCCAGAGGGCAGTGTGAACGCGTCGTACCAGTCCCCACCGACCGCTCGACCCTCTTGGGGTACGTATCGAGCGGCAAACTCAAGGCCCGGGCAATACGGCAGTCTCTGGGGCAGCAGACTCCGCTCCAACATGTCCGCTGCGGCCCGCTCGACAGCGAGGTTGTGGCTCTGAACGGCGCCTGCCACTCGATCAGCGACCACCCCGAGCAGCTCGGCATCGGCATCCCGGAAACGTCGCTCATCAAGGCGACCGACGTGGAGCACTCCGATCAACCTTCCTGCGCTCAGGAGCGGCACGCCCAACATGACCCGGATCCCTTTCTCCCACAGGATCGGATTCGTCACGGTTGAGGGTCCGACTTGGTCCAAGATGACCGGTTGCTTCCTCGCGGCGATCGTTCCGGCGAAACCCTGCCCAAGCGGAACGCGTACACCCTGTCGTACTTCGTCCTCGATGCCACAAGCAGCCCGTGCCACAAGGTGACTGCCGCCATCATCGAGTAGGAGTACTGCCGCAGTATCAGCGTCGAGGATCTCTCGCACCCGGGTCAACAACTCGACCAGTAGCTCTTCGACGCCGAGACGGCCCAGACCGACCTCGGTCAAGGTCTGAAGGTTCTGTAACCGCTCCTGAAGGTCATCGCCCGGCAAGACCGAGACGCTAGTTCCCACTGGAGCTCATTGCTCAAGGTGGCCGCAGATCCAGCATTTGAGACCTGTAGGTGCCGAAAATGTCATCCACCGCTCCGGAGCAGGAAGTTGCGACATGCGCGCCTGGCCGGTGACCGTGGACAATGGGCCATGTCCTTCCTTTACATCGCATTCATCCGGGTGCTCGAACTCCTGCGCTTGCGGGGAACTGAGACGACTGATCTGGCCATCGAGGTTGTCATCCTCCATCACGAGGTTGCGGTCCTGCGTCGGCAGGTCTCCCGGCCTGCACTTCGACCCGGCTGGACACCGTAATGCTTCGCCGGCTTTACATCGAGCACGGCTCCCGGAAGGTCCACGTGGCCGGGGTGACGGCCAGCCCGACGGGTCCGTGGGTGACCCAGCAGGCCCGTCAACTCGGGTGGACCATCCAAGAGCGGACTATCCCGGCCAAGTGGCCATCCGAGACCGAGACACGAAGTTCACAACCAGTTTCGATGACGTGTTCCGATCCGAGGGCATGCGGGTGATCAGAATCCCGATCCGGGCGCCACCGGCCAACGCCATCACCGAGCGCTTCTTGGGAACCGCTCGCAGCGCGTGTTGGACCGCATGCTTGTTCTGGGTCGGCGTCACCTCGTTGCTGTCCTCGAGGAGTTCGCGAGCCACTAAAACACTCATCGCCCGCACCGGTCCCTCGATCAGGTGGCGCCATGTTCTTCAACACCAGCGGGGATATCGGAACCACCGACTTCGGACTGATCCGGCGGGCCGACCGACTGGGCGGCCTCATTCACGAGTATCGCCTGGTGGCGTGATGTGGATGGGTTTCGGCACCCACACACTCGTTCACCACGAGTGATGCACCCAAAGTCGCGGCCAACGGTCTCGATGGAATTTCGGCAACCACTGGTCACGGATTAGCAGGTCTTGAATCCCGAGACGGATGGGCGAGCACGGCCACCCGTCACTCGGTTCGGTCGGGGTGGCGAAACGCAGGCAGAAACCGAGCTGAAAACCCCTGCGCCCCTTGGTCGTGCTCGCTACGTCATCCTCAGGCGGCCCAGTTTGACATCGCATCTCGTTGAAGCAGATGTGACAGTTCGTTTGCTATTGATGAGTTCAGATATTCCCTCCCTATACAAAGGGCGGGCGAAGGCGACAATGTTGTTGAGGGGTGTCCGAGCCTGGTCGATTAGGACCCACAGGAATCTCCCTTGGTGTTCGCATCGTCGGATGTGATTTGCCAATTTGTGGCCAGACCTACTGTGCCCGAAACAAATCGAATCCAAACATCTCAGTCCGACAAGCAGTCAAAGGACTCGTCCCCAAACACAGGTCTCTCTCTTCCAACAAGCGTTTGTTGATCTCACGTCCGGGTAAGACGCAGCAGACGGTATTTCTGCCGGAAAGGCAGGTTCACACATGTACGTAGGTCTGGGTACTCTCGGGGCCATCGTTGTGGTCTTAGGAATCATCTTTCTTGTCCGTCGGGCTTAACCAAACCTGAGGCAAGGCACGGAGCAACCTCCGAACGGAGATGACGTTTCGTCTCCAACGTGTGCGAGGCGACTATGCAAGTCACCCGATTGTTTGCGAACGACCCGCGCTCGGCGCATCTCGTCCGTGGGTTCGTTCGCGGCACACTCGGCGACACACCGCAAACCGATGCTGCTGTCCTGCTGACCTCCGAACTAGCAGCGAACGCCATCCAACACAGCCAAGGAGACTTCGAGGTTGACATCCGCAGTGGCTCCGATGGAACCGTTCGCGTCTCTGTAAGCGATACGTCGGAGCAAGCGCCCAGGCTGGGTGAGCCGCCTGCGCCCTATGAAGGGCGGGGCCGAGGCCTCCATATCGTTGAGGCCATGTCGACAGAGTGGGGGGTCGAGTCCACGAGCCGACGTCCCCGTTCTCCGACTGGCGTCTGATGCCTTGGAATGGGTAGCGGCTACGCCGGATCGACGGGTGGTGCGGCAGCTTTGAGAGTCCCGAAAAGTCTGTGAAACGCTTTTGCGAACTGGCGAGACGTCAGCGATGAAACCTCAACCAAATTTCGACCTTCGTCGCTTAAAGCGTGCGCGGTAACACGCACCATCCCTATCTCGTCCTCCTCGACGGTCACTCGAAGGCGGATTGGCCGCATGCGAACGGGTGACAGCATGCCCAGCAATCGGTAGCCAAATCGAGAACCAAGGGCCATCTCTGTTCGGTCCGAGTTGCGGGCTGTCACCGTGCCCCCCCGGCGCTGTCCAGCCTCAGTCAAGGATGCGAGGACGCCCTGGGCTGAGCCGTGAGTAAGCCAGGAGTCATTCTGTTCACTGGAACCAGAGAAATCCGGCACCAGGAAATGGTACGTGGAGCTGCGCAGGACCACGTGACTCTGGAATCGTGTTGGCGAAGGCTGGCGGGTGCGGACCCTGTAACACAGCACCCGCAAACTGCATGGGTAGTCCTGCTAGTCGCATGGAGGTCGGTCAAGGCCGACCGGAGGTCGCCCAGAGGGGAAGCCTTGACGGGCCGGTCATTTCGATTGGGATACTGGATCCGGAGCCGGTCGCTGGCGGGGCTCCTGGGTGCCCACTCCCCCGCTAATAACGGACCGACGGGCCATGGCGTGCTGGAGTACCTGGGGCATTGTGCGTCCGGTACATCAAGCATTGGCGATTCGGTCTGGTCCGTGTGTGAGCCGACCCAGGCTGCGATGATCGTCCGGTGTCATCCCCGAGTCCGGAGGCGTTGCACCGAGCCGAGACGAACATTCGAGCAGAGGAGCGCAGAATGGGGAAAAGGGGGGGCCTCTGCGTGGTCGGCGGTATCGCATTTGCGCTGATCGTTCGTCGGGCGGGCGCCATCGGCATCGGCTTTGCTCTTGTCTCGCTGTTCTTCATCTGGGCCGTCTTCAGACTGCAGATGGCCCGAAGATCGTTGGCGGGTCCTTATCTGCGGGTATGGGCCGTCGGGTGGTCAAGAGCCCCAGATGGATGCAACTACGCACTTTTCGACCCAGACGACACGTCACACGAGCGCCCTGAGTGGGTCCTGCGGCTCCCGATAGTCCGACCGGTCCAGTCGGCGGTGGCAACACTCTGCGGCTCGCCTCGTCCAGGTGCAGTGCTGGACAGTCATGCCCTAATTGACCTGGACGGGAACCTGATCGCTGCAGGGCGTGTCGTGACGGCGGACGTCGGGCAGAAGCGGTGGGACCGGCGGCACAAACCAAAGTCGAGATGGGTAGCAGGACCGTCACCAAAACCACCAAGCGAATAAGGCCGGAAAGTCGGTCCCAGCCCCGTCCACGGGGTTGTGACAAGGAGCAGGTAGTGTCGGAACTGGCACTACAAGGAGGCCAGGCTCTGATGGCAACGGATTTCCGCTCGGCTCGCATGGAATCGGCTGAGGGCTACGGCCAGGCTCGCCGGGCCTGGAACAAGGCACTGTCGAAGTACCTGGACTTCATGGACAAGAACGCCGGGCCGGTCATGGAGCCCTTCCTGAGGCCAATAGCCGCCCGCCTGGAAGCCGGACTCATGGGGTTCTGGCTTCTGTGGCACCTTCAGGGGGGCTTCGAGGGGCTGCAAAAGCTCGGGATGAGCCGGACAACCATTTACCGGAAGATCAAGTACTTCCGGCTTGCCACGGGCCAGCACCCCGACGAGTACAGGATCCCCGGGGTCAGGATCGATGTCGGAAAGTACCTGGCAGATGCGCTGGAGAAGGCCTCGGAGCTCTAGGGGTTGTCCCGGAAGTGGGACTTCGCTATTGTCCCGGATGTGGAACTACAGCCGTGTGACTCGGGAGCCTTCCGGTAGAGGTTGCCTCCGGGATCGACGGGCTGTACATGTCCGGACGAACGAATGTGCCCCAGGCAACCCTGACTCGTCTTGCAGACGCCCGAACTGGCGTCGAGATGGGATCAGAGCCCTGCGAGTTCGAGTTCGGGGGGCAGGTATTCGATGTGGCCCCCCACGGGTTCGGGAAGTACCGCTACCGGATGACGCATCCCTACGGCGTTGTCGGCGTCTCGCCGAGCGAACATCTTCCTCCGATTCGGGTGCAACCGAGGGCCGAGTTCTTGCACGGCGTTGGGGCAGCGGCAGCTGTGGCGTGGTTTCGAAGCGTCCTGGAGGCGGAATGCGGAGCGGTGCTCCTGACTGCGAGTCGAGTCGACCTGCACGCTGACTGGCAGGGCTGGGTGCCGGGTTGGGAGGACCGTGACCGCTTCGTGTGCAGAGCAGATGCGCTGGCCATGAGGGGCGATCGTGGCGAACTCACCGGATGGGAGTTTGGAAGGCGAGACACGAACACGCTGTGCGCCCGGATCTACGACAAAACCCTGGAGATCGAACACAAAGGCAACGACTACTGGCTAGACATCTGGGCACATCGCTACCGACCGGAGTTGCCGGTCATTCGTGTGGAGTTCGAGATCGGGCGGACCGGCATGCGGGAGTTCGGGATCAACACGCCGGAGGACGCCATCGACAGTGCGGGTGGGATGTGGATGGCGGCGACGCACGACTGGTTGACGTATCGCACGCCGACGAGTGATCAGACCCGGTCTCGCTGGCCCATCGCCGAGGAGTGGCTTTGTGTGCAGCGGGCCACCATCGCCAAGGGCGCACAAGGGCTGGAGAGGATGCGTGAGGGGCAGCGTCTGGGCCAACTACGCACACTCGCTCCGGGCATGGTGGGGTACTTGGCGAGCTTCGGGGCGTTGAGCGGAACGACAGGGGTCCTCGACACCTGTCGGGCAATCCCGTCGTTGCTGGACACTACGAGCAGTGGAGCGGCATCGATTTCAGCGATCGGATTGCGACCAAGCGTAGGAAGTGAGCAGTGTGATGTCGCCCGAACCGGACTACGAACGGGTGGCCGACGTCTTGATCCGAGTAGTGCTGCGATTACTCGGAAAGGACGACGATCAAGGAGGGGGGCTCTGTGCTGACAGTGGCGTACTGCCGAGTGTCGACCGAGGAGCAAGCCGACGAGGGCTTCTCGATCAGTGGCCAGGGGGACCGATTGCGGGCCTATGCGGAGCTGCATGAACTCGGCGCCGTCACGGTCATCGAAGACCCCGGTCGCTCCGGGAAGGATCTGCACCGGCCCGGACTGCAACAGCTCCTTGCCATGGTGGAGGCCGGTCACGTCTCGCACGTGCTCGTCTGGCGCCTCGACAGACTCTCTCGCAGTCTGAGTGACCTGATTCTCCTGGCTGACAAGTTCGGCCAGGCGGAAGTACCGCTGCACTCCTTTACGGAGAAGCTGGATCTGTCGTCGGCCACGGGGCGGATGTTCTACAACATCCTTGGGTCCTTCGCTCAGTTCTACCGGGAGCAACTCTCGGAGAACGTGCGCATGGGAACACAGCAAGGGGCGAGACAGGGGAAGTGGATGAACCGTCCCAAGACGGGATACGACTTGATCGAGGGCAAGCTCATTCCGAACGCCGACGCCGAGCGGGTCCATCAGGTGTTTGTGCTCCGGGGACAGGGTCGGAGTCACCGACAGATCGAAGAGCGCACGGGAATCAAATACTCGACGGCCATCTCGATCCTCAAGTCCCGGATCTACCTGGGTGAGGTGGTCAACAACGGCACGTGGTATCCGGGATCACATGAGCCGATCATCACCCAGGCCGAATTCGACGCAGCGCATCGGGGACGTGTGCCCGGTCGGCGCAAAGGTCGAGACCTGCTGTCGGGCAAGGTGCAGTGTGGACTGTGCGGGAAGCGGATGTCGGTCGAGATCCTGAGGGACGGGCGGTGTTTGTACCGGTGTTGGCACCGTGGCGCAGGGTGCAAGCAACCGAGGCGCACCAACACAGGGCTGCACCGTGCAGCAGGGCTCGCCATGCGCCTTCTCGGGCGGGATGAGCGGCTGCAGGAGGCCATCCGCAGGCAGCTGGCGGGGACCGCCCGGCGAGAGCCGACGGCTCGCCGGCGGGCCCGACAGCTCCCCGGGGAGGCTCTGGCAGCACTCAGCGACCGGCGAAGGAAGCTGCTCGAGCTCCACTACAAGGATCAGATCAGCGGGGAGCTCTTCGCCGAGGAGGAGGGCCGGTTAGCGGATCAGATCGAAGCGATTCGAACCGAAGCGATGGAGGATCGAGACAAGCAGGCAACCGCTGATGACGTCTCGGTCCGTTTCGAGGCGGTTGCGACAGCGCTCAGGGACTTGGACATCGAACGCATGTGGCAAGAGGCCACTGAGACGGAGCGTCGAGTCCTGGTTGATGAGTTGGTCGAGGAAGTTGCAGTATTCCCCGATCATCTGGAAGTGAAAGTAGCCGGTGCGCCTCGCATCAATGTAAGGCTGGACGAGGTTGGGCTGAAGGTGTCGGAGAATGGTGGTGTCGGAGAGCCGAGGAAACACTGTTTGGTTCGCAGTCTCGCCTTAGGCTTCGATTCCAAAGTACGACGCAGGTTTACACTCCACCATGAGCATCGCAACATCGTCTCTGAGCGGTCCTGCCCGTTCTTCCACTCGGCCCAGGAGCCCACTCAGTGCACCCTCTAGATGTAGTGCCCTGAGAGCTTGCGGACACGGCTCGCCGGTGGGCCTCCGATGGCGGTGTGATGCCGGTGATGGTTGTAGACGTGGAGCCAGTGGGCAAGTCGTCGGTTGCGTTGACCCTCAGATGTCCAGGTCTGGACGTAGGCCCACTCCGCCAGGAGGGTCCGGTTGAACCGCTCGGCTTTGCCATTGGTCTGGGGCCGATAGGGCCGGGTGAAGCTGTGTCGGGCCACTTGAAGAGCGTGGCCGAACTCATTCGACCGGTAGCACACGCCATTGTCCGTGAGGATCCTTTCGACCTGAATGCCGTTGTTGGCGAAGAACCGTCGTGCTCGTCGCCAGAAGTCGGCGGCGGTTGCCCCGAGCTCGTTGTCGAGCACCTCGGAGTAGGCGAGCCGGGAGTAGCCGTCGATCGCCGAGTGCACATAGGCGTAGCCGACCATGTTCTGCCTGTGGTCGGTGACCGGCCCCCGGCCGTGCGCTCGCCAGCCGCCACCCTTCGGGATCCTGCCCAGCTTCTTGATGTCGACGTGGACGAGCTCGCCGGGCCGGGTCATCTCGTAGCGGCGAATCGGCTCCCTGGTCGTCCGGTCGAGATCGCACAGACGGTTGACTCCGTGACGAACGAGCACCCGGTGCACGGTCGAGGGGTGCATCTTCACGATGCCGGCGATGCGGGCGGGGCCGAGTCCCCGGCGTTGCCGCAATGTCACGATCCGGCGCTCGATGCTCGCTTTGGTCTGGCGGGGACAGCGATGCGGCCGACACGGGCGGTCCTCCAGTCCGGCCACGCCTTCTTCCTGGTAGCGGCGCCACCAGACATAGGCCCGGTCCCTCGAGATACCCATCGACTCAGCCGCATGGGCCACGGGCCATCCACCCTCGATGCGCTCGCAGAGCCGGAGTCGACCTTCAGGAGTGAGCGGAGCGTTACGGTGCATCTGAAGCCTCCTTGGAGAGCGTGGGCTGTGGTAGCTACACACTCGCCTCGGAGGCTTCAGCTATTGGTGGACCCTGTCAGCAAGGCCTGTGGGCACTACACCTAGAGGGTCCGAACCGAGGTCCCGAGAAGTGCCCGGTCCAGATCGATCCACGCTCCCTTTGAGTCGCGACACTCGATGAGGCCGTCGGTGAAGAAGAGCAGCCGATCACCGGGAGCGGTGTAGCAGTGAGAGTGTGGGATTGGGAGCTATACCCAACGGCGTGGTGCGGTGCTCGGGGATAACTCCCCCGAATGGTCGCCCGTCCCTGAAATGGATAGGCGAGGGGTGCCCGCAGTTGGCGATCTCAACCTCGAAGTCATCAGAGAGCGTGCCACCACGGCGGTGACAAAGTCCGACTGCGTGCCTTTGTCCACCACGCGAGCATCGAGTCGCGCCACCAGATGCTTCAATGAAGTCGTCTCAGGTGCCCACTCACGAAAGCACCCCGGTACCGCCGAGACCAGGGCAATCGCCTCCAACCCCTTTCCCCGCACGTCGCCGATGATGAGCCGGACCCCGAAGTCGGTGGGGGTGACTTTGTAGAAGTCCCCGCCGATCAGTGACTCGCTCGCTGCTGAGCGGTACAGGCACGAGAACCGGTATGACCCAATGGATGAAGGAACCCGAGGCAGGATGGCATCTTCCGCGGCCTCGGTGGCGGCGCGACTCAGACTGAGTACCGTCGCATGGTGCTCACGATACGAGGAAACGTGGGCACCGATGCCGACGCCGACCGCCACCCCGACCGAGCGGATGATGAGCGACGTTATCGTGGTGTGATTCACTCCGAAGATGTCGGTGGCGGCGAGAAGCAACAACGGAGCGGAACCCAGCGCGACCACGATGGGACCCCATTCCAAAGCGAGCAGAACCGGGATGAGCGCAAAAAGACCCGTATAGCTCTGCTGGGGTGGGTGAGTAGGTTCGTCAGGAGGACACCCACAAAGTACAGGCAGGCAATCAGGGTCCAGCGGTGCCGGAGCATCACCCCAACCTCCCCCTAGATCGAGATAAACGCCTGTCCCACTCTGGGCCAGGCCAGGAAAAGTCTGACTTACGGCATCAAGCGTGAGCAAGTACCGTCCTCAGGACCACCGCCCGCTGACGCCGTCCAGTTGCCCATGAGCGCGGCGGGTGGTGGCTGAGACGAAGCCCCAGACGCCCACATTCAATAGGCCCCGTGCTTCACCCAAGAGTGGCAAGCTCGACGAGTGCCAGATGGACCGCACACGATGCGGCTACAAGGTGCAGATTGTCTGCACCTCCACGTAGTGAAGATTCCTCCAGGGCCTTCAAGTCATCTGCTGCACGACGAAGCAATCTGATGACCTGCTCCGTGGTGGCAGGGACGAGAAACATCGCTGCGGATGGCGTGTCGGTCTCGAATGGTCGTTTCATGGCAGTGGTCACAAAGCTTTTCGGGCCAAATCGGCCTCGGTGAGGGAAGAGCTGAGCATCGTGGCGGTTCAGCACGTTTCAGGACTTCTCAGCAGTGGCTCGCCCACCCTTTCGCCCCGCCTCCTTTTTTTGAGCAGTTGTCCCGCCCTGGCGCGGACTCGACCCCGAGCCTGACCTCTTTCCTCCTCGGCTCGATGCTCCGGGAGAGTTGGCGATCCGTGCAGCACGAGACTTGGACATGCCCTTCTCCTTCAGAGCCTCGTACTGCTTCTCGTTCTTCACACTGGCTCGTGTTCCTGGCATCGGTCCTCCCCTGTTTCGGCTGCCGTTTCCAGGGATCGCGATACCCCGGGACCGCCCTGTAAGTACACATTCCTTTTCGACGCACTTCGGACAACGACTACAAGTGCCGCCGAGGAGACGTTCAGCTCGTTGCCCCGAACTATGACCCCCATCCAAAGATCGACGGAGCCGGTAACCGCACCAATCGCGATTACCGGCTCCGTCCATTCAAATAGGGCTTCAGTTATTGCGAAACATCCTCTCGACGCATGATGTTGCCTTGCCCGTCGTCGATGGTGGTCCGATGCCGATGGGTTCCAAACCAACCGTCGTTGCCGAAGCCGGTGACCATGAGTGAAGCCACGAACCCGATTGCACCGACGATCATGAGGATCACACCAACGGTGCGAATATTGAAGCCGTGCTGATTAGAGCTGACTGTCACGGCGAAATCGAGAATGGCTCCAACTGCGAACAGCAAAATGCTGATTCCGATACCAGGCATTTATTTTCCTTTGGTTGAGTGATTTAGAAGTGCACTCGTTGCCGTGAACGAACTACCAGCGATACCAGCGAGCACCACTGCCGCCGCGCAGAGCAAATCCCAGGGCCCAAGCAACGAACAGAACCACCGCCACGATCCAAAGGGCGTAGATAGAACCCGAGTCCGCCGAGCAGCAGGGCCAAGAGCAAGACGACAAGAATGATTCCCATAGAGGTTTTCCCTCCCTCCTGGGAGCCGTTATTCCCGGATTTTCAGCCGTCAAACTCGTTCGGGGTGGGTGATACTCTAGGCGGGCGGTTGTCAGTGACGGTCTTCCCGCCAGCAGCCTCCGGGCACCCAGGGTTACACCGGCTCAGACGTGGGTAAGTCATGGGTTCGTCCGCACCAGACTGAGGAGGGATTAGCGATGGGAAAATCAGGTCCACGCGAGGGTGTTGAAGGTGTCGTCGAAGACCTCAAGGGCAAAGCCAAAGAGACGGTCGGGGCCATCAAGGGAGACGAGAACCTGAAGCAAGAAGGGCAAGCGCAGCAGGACAAGGCTGAAGCGCAACGTGAAGCGGCACGGAAAGAAGCTGAGGCCGACAAGGCACGTGTCGAGGCACGCACTCATGAGGCCGAGCAAGCTGCACATCAGCACCGGTGAGAGCAGGCAATCAATAATCGAGGCCGTGGAGGGCGATCCACTCCCAACGCCTTTCTAACTTCAGAGGCGAGGGACTGCTCTGATATTCACGGGGTCCCTCGTCCTCTGAGGTTGACCCCGGCTCGACCATGGCACCCCGTAGTGGGAGCCACGTGTTTGGGACGTTTAACCATGACCTCGGGTAATGCGGGAACATGGCGGCTCAGGCGCTTCCCAGGGAAGATGAGTCGCCCAGGTCGAAACGGCCCCGCTTTTACCCCACCCCTTCCAGGGTGGGCTCGGCTTGACGGAAATACCTCAAAGCCATTGGACCAGGCCTGTGACGGGGGCATCGGATGATGACCCATCCGGTATCGCCACCTACTCCCAAGCTGGTGCTCAGTACGGCCTGAGTTTGCTCTGGGCAGCTCTGATCACACTGCCGCTCATGGCGACGATTCAAGAAATATGTGATCGCACCGCCATGGCCACCGGAGTTGGCCTCGGCGAACTTGCGGTCAAGCGCTTCGAGCGCGTGGGCCGGGGAATCGTTGGAGTGCTTCTCGTCGCTCTACTTGTCGCCAACGCCATGAACATCGCTGCTGACCTCGTGACCATAGGCAGTGGGATGACTTTGCTCCATCTCGGTCCTACCTGGGCATGGGCCTTAGCAGCAGGAGTCGCCATTACTGCCCTGCTCATGATGGGTTCATTTGATCGCATCGCGCTCGTCTTCAAGGTCTTGTGCGCCGCTCTTTTGTCCTACTTTGTGGTCGCCATCATGGTGACCCATGCATGGGGCTCGGTCCTGAGCCACACCTTTGTGCCGCGCATTCATTTCGACAGTGCCTACTTGGCTCTGTTGGTGGCCGTGTTAGGTACCACCATCTCGCCGTATTTGTTCTTCTGGCAAGGAGCCCACCGCTTGGAGGAAATGCGGGATGAGCCTGAAGGCGGTGCCGATGTCCTCCCGCTCAGGAGACAGACGAGCACGACCAAGGTGAAGCGCAAGCAGCGCACCAGCCGTCTCGATGTGTTCACGGGCATGACGTTTTCTAACCTCGTCATGTTTGCCATCATCGTGGTCACCGCTCAGACCCTGCACGCCCACGGCAAGACCAGCGTCAATACGGCCGCCCAGGCCGCACAGGCACTCACGCCCTTCGCCGGCCACTTCGCCAGCCTCCTCTTCGCCATCGGGTTCATTGGCAGTGGCCTTCTAGCCATCCCGGTGTTGGCCGGGTCGGGTTCTGTCGGCATGGCCGGACTCCTCGGTCGATGCGCTCCGCTAACGCCCGTACACACCAAGCCAGATGGTCGACGGCGTGGGCCAACACTCCGATGTCGTCGTCGAGTTGGTGCCGAGTGGCGATAGGTGCGACCTGGCGCTCGACCTCGGCCAGCGATGAACCCAAATCGAATGCCATGCTGGACGTTCCTTTTGGCAGGAGGGGCCATGGTCTCTGCCCCCTGACCACTCGATGCACATGTGATCAAAAGCCTAGAAGTTCTCTTCCGTTCCTTCACACTGCTGATAGTCCCTGGTGAGCCCAGCGCAGGGTCGGGCAGTACACGGCGACGCTGGTCGCACCTTGAGTCGGCTGACCACTACTTTCCTGCCTGAGCGTGATCGTGAGCGTCGCAGACCCGTCCCAGTGGACACGGCTGCAGGCGGCGATCTGTCCACCATTGCAATGCGGTCCCCCGCCGGTGATTTTGCCTCCAAAGGTGACATTCCCGTTGAAGTAGTCCCGTTGTCCCAAGTCGAGGGTCCCAAAGTGCAGCGCGCCCCCACAATCCCCACCGTCGGTCACAGTCACGGTGTCATCTCCTGACGAAGGTTGGACGCCCTGCACACACATTTGAATCGACAAGATCGGGATGGGACGCCGCGTCCACGATCTGGTCGCCCCTGCTGGGGCCGACCGGCTCGAGCTCCTCCGTTGCGTATGACCAAGGAGAGCGTGGTCCCGTCACCGCCACGGTGGTAGTCGGGGTCTTAGTCACAGTCGTGGGCGTGCTGGTGCTTGGGACGGCCCCTCGCCCCTCCAAGGGAGCCAACAGTCTTGGGGCTTACTCCTTGATCGCTGCGTTTCCGTTCGGCTTCGATCGGGTAAACGCTCTCCTTGGGCAATCGATGAAAGAAGGAGTCGGATATGAATGACCCAATCGCCGTCTTAAAGAAGGATCATCGGGAAGCAGCCAGCATGCTCAAGGAACTGGCCGACACCAAGCCTGGCGCAGCTCGCCGGAAGACGACTCACAAGCTCGTTGCAGCCTTAACATTGCACATGGCAATCGAAGAGGAACTGGTGTATCCGCTTGTCGCTGAACGCGTCGGTCAAAAAGAAGAACACGAGGCTGAAACCGAGCATCGGCTCGCACGCGATGGCCTCGCGAAGATGACGGAGCTTGTCGATGAGGACGGGTTCGGCGCTGCTGTCGCGATGGTAACTGCGGGGATCAGGCATCACGTCAAGGAAGAAGAGACCGAAATCTTCCCTGAACTGAAAACCAGGCTAGAGCGTGATGAACTCCTTTCGCTCGGCGACGCAGTAGCAGACATGAGGAAGTCCAGGGCAAAAACACCGTGACCCCACTTCCAAACGCTGAAGGACATTGAGCCCAACGGTCTCACCCTTTGTAAACCCCTCGGAGTGGCCGGAGCCTGAATTGGACGAGGGTGTCCACAGCGGCCTGTGGATGCTCGGGATCACTCGGGGATCACGAAACGGCATGGCGCTTCTTCACTGCCGCTGTGGCACTGGAAAGCTGACACCATTCACAGGACACTTACACAAACTTGACGCGCGTGGGTCAGCCGCCTGGCGGCCGAAAAACTTCGGAAAATGTGGTGCAAATGTGGTGCGACTACTCCCGGACGCACCTGAAGGGTGCCACCCGAGGGTCGCCTCCTACCAGGCACTTCTTCCTCAGCTGCGTTCCTCTCGTCGCACCGCGACAATGACCCCATGGCCTTCCGTCTCGCTGCTATCGGTCTCCGGCAGATCCTTCGCCTGCTCTCGCTCAGGTGTCGCTCTTCGCGGTCGAAAGACCTCGAGCTGTTGGTCTTGCGCCAAGAGCTCGACGTACTCCACCGTCAGGTGCCTCGGCCCAGGTTCCGACCGGAAGAGCGATGGGTGCTCACCGTTCTCCAGCGCCTGCGACCAGTGCGGAATCGTGTGTCGTCCCTCGTCACGCCCGACACGATCCGCCGCTGGCATCGTGACCTGGTCCGCGCCAAGTGGCGCTACCGTCATCGGGTCGTGTCCCGGGGGCGGATTCCCGACCACGTGCGGCTTCTCGTCTGGCGTCTGGCCAGCGAGAACCCGACGTGGGGCTACTGCCGCCTGAGAGGAGAGCTCAAGAAGGTTGGAGCCGAGATCTCGACCACGAGCATCCGACGAATCGTGGCAGAGAAGCGTCGACCCCCGGCAAAGCGGGAGACCTGGCGTCAGTTCATGAGGTCCCAGGCCTCGTCGATCATCGCCTGTGACCTCTTCACCGTCGAGTCCGTTCGCTTGAAGACCCTCCACGTCCTGTTCTTCATCGACCTGCACACGAGGAAGGTCCTCATCGGTGGGGTGACCGACGGCGCCGCCAACGCCACCTGGTGCGCCCAAATCGCCCGGAACCTGACCGAGGCGCGAGAAGGCCATGACGAGTCGATTCGCTACCTGGTTCATGATCGGGACAAGCGGTTCTGCCCAATTTTCGACGAGGTATTCCGCGCCGAAGGGATCGAGATCCTGCGCACACCATGGCGGGCACCGAAGGCAAATGCCTATGCCGAACGGTTCATCCGGACGGTCCGCACCGAGTGCCTCGATCGGGTGTTCCTTCTGGGCGAACGACATCTTCGATCGGTGTTGGAGATCTACGTCGAGCACTACAACTGCGAACGACCGCATCGCGGGCTCGACCTTGTTGCGCCGGAGGGAGTGAAAGACGTCTCGCCGCTAACCATCGATGACTCGGTCAGACGTCGGGACCTCTTGGGTGGCCTGATTCACGAGTACTACCGAATAGCCGCGTAAACCACTGCGATCGGGGCACCCGCCAGCCTCGATCAAGCCGTCGAGATACTCGAAATGGGGATCGGTCGCGCCCCCGGAAGGATCGGTTCGCTCGGCGTACTCCGGAGTTGCTCTTCTGACGACCGTAGTAACGATCCTCGCCCGGACTCAGGACATCAATTCTGAGGTGGCACCCTACAGTTGCGTGGAGAGCCTCGAACTCCACGGGGGGAACGTAGCCGAGGGAGCTGTGGAGGCGCTCGGGGTTGTAGAAGTGCTCGATCCACTCGGCGATGGCGATCGACAGCTCGATTTTGGTCCGCCACTTCTTGCGGTTGAGCAGTTCGATCTGCATCGAGCCCCAGAACGACTCCATGGGGGCGTTGTCGTAGCAGTCACCGACAGTCCCCATCGAGCCCATGAAGCCCTTGTTCCGTATGAGTTCGCTGAACCCCCACGAGGTGAACTGGCTGCCGTGATCCGAGTGGATGATCGAACCGGGGCTCGTGGGTCGTGACGCACTCGCCATCGTGACAGCGTCGTTGACCAGCGCGGTCTCGCAACGCCGATCGATCGCCCAGCCGACTACCCGGCGGCTATAGGCGTCGAGGACCGCACAGCAGTAAACCTTGCCTTCGCGCGTCGGGTGCTCGGTGATATCGGTGAGCCAGAGCACGTTGGGCCGGTCGACAGTGAAATTCCGCTGGACCAGGTCCTCTTCGGTGGCCTCGTTCACCAGGTTCTTCCTGCGTCGCTTAGGACCCGGCAGGCCCTTGATACCGAGCTCGCGCATGATGGAGAGGATCAGCTTCTTGTTGACCACCATGCCCCGCTCACGCTCGAGAGCCGCTCGGATCCGCAACATTCCATAGGTGCCCCTCGAGCGGGCGTGGATGTCGGCGACCAGGCTGCTGACCAAGAGCCGGCGGATCTCGCGGTCACTCGGCACGTGGTACTTGTACTCGTAGAAACACGAGCGGCTGACCCCGGCGATCCGACACGCCACGCGTTCGCGATATCCCAGGTTGCTCAGGCCTTTGGCAACCTGGCACCGCCTTTTGGGCCGACTGGCTCCTCCCCGTTGAACAGAGCCACCGCGGCTCTGGTGATCTCGAGCTCGGCCTCGAGTTCGGCGATGGTCTTGTGCGCCTGGGCCAGCTCGTCGATTTCTGAGCTCTTGGTGCCCTCTTTCAAGCCTGCATCGATCAGCGCTTGGCGCTTCCAGAGGTGCAGCGTCGCTTCGGAGACTCCTAAACTTTCGGACAGCCCGCGCACCTTCTCCCCCGCGAGAAGACGTTCAGAGACTGCTCGGCGAAATTCCCTCGCATATCGCTTGGGCATGGGACTACCTCCTGGTAGCTCACGACCAAACTCTTACAACCTTGGCTCGGCCTAAGGGGTATAGGCCACCTGGAGCGGACGACGGGATTCGAACCCGCGACCCTCACCTTGGCAAGGTGATGCTCTACCAGCTGAGCCACGTCCGCTTGTAACGCCACGCATCTTAGCAACGGCATAGATCCTCGCCTCGTGTCGCCGCACAGGACACGCTGCCACCGAAGTTGGAGCGAAGAAGCCAGCGTCAACGCTGCTCAGGCCCAATGACCTCCGTTTCGCTCCGCAGCCTTGAGCAACTCCGCGAATGCGTCGGTCACCAGGTCGCCGAAATGCGCCACTTCGGGCACGAGCTCCCGGCAACCGAGGATCCCGAAGTACAAGGTGCCCTCGTAGCTCGCCACCGTCACGTTCAGGCCGACGCCCTCGATGATGGGCCCGATCGGGTACAGCGCCACGAGCCGGGCGCCCGCGCACCACAACGCGAAGTCCGGGCCCGCGATGTTCGAGACGAGCACGTTGAACAAGGGGGGCAGATGGTCGAACAGGCGCAGGTTGCCGGCCAGTCGGGCGATCCGTGACGACAGCGCCGGGAACGCAAGCTGTGCCCACCCTTGGATCAGCTCCTCGGACAGCACTCTCGCCTGGTCCTTGGCGAGGCGGCTGCCGGCCGTGATGGTGGTGTACCGCTGCACGGGGTCGGCGATCTGGGTGGCCAGGGCCACGAGCATGGCCGACACCTTGTTCCCGAGCGCTCCCCGATCGGCCTCGACCCGCCTCGACATCGGGACCATGGCCACGACCGATTCCTCGAGGCGCTCGCCGCGCTCGGCCAACAGTCGGCGCAGCGCCCCCGCTACCGAGCCCAGGACCACGTCGTTGACGGTGCCGCCGAAGACCCGGCGGACGGTTCGGATCTCGTCGAGGGGCACCTGGGCGAAGGCGAAGCGCCGGTGGGGCGAGATCGACCCGTTGAGCGACGTGCGCGGCGCCCGGAACGGCGCCGGCGGCGGCACGACGTCATCCTCCTCGCGCAGCCGGCGGTTGCGTTCGGAGAGGTCGTGCATGGCACCGAACGTGCGGCGCAATACACCCGCGGCCCGCTCCGGTTGGCGGACGAGCGAAGACATGGCCAAAGCGACGAGCTCCCCCTCGGTGGGGATCGGCTCAGGCCGCCAGGGCCGTCCCGGGAAGGGAACGACACGAGGCACCGGGCCGGTGTCGAGGAACGAGGCCACCACCTCGACTCCCGAAGCACCGTCGAAGAGCGAATGATGGACCTTGGGGACCACGGCCACGTGTCCCGACTCGAGCCCTTCGACGACATGGATCTCCCACAGCGGACTGTCCTGGTCGAGGGGCCGCCCCGCCAGGTCGGCCACGAACGCAGCCAGCTCGGTCGGCCCCCCCGGGGCTGGAAGGCTGGCCCGTCGCAGGTGGTAGTCGAGATCGAAGTCGGGGTCCTCCACCCACATGGGGTGATGGATCCCGAACGGCACCCGCACCACTCGCCGGCGCAAGGGCGGGACGAGATGGATGCGTTCGTCGACCACGGTGCGCACCCGGTCGAAGTAACGCGTGGGTCCGTCGTCGCCGCTATCGGCAGACGACGGGTCGAAGACCATGACCGCCCCCACGTGCATGTGCATCGTGTCGGTCTCGAGGGCCAGGAAGGCCGCGTCCATGCCGCTGAGGCGTTCCATCATCGGGCCTCAGGACGCCAGCGGCGTGGGGAAGGACGGTTCATCGACCGGTGTGTCCGAAGCCGCCCAGACCACGGGCGGAGTCGGGGAGCTCCCCTTCGGTCACCTCGACGAACTTGGCCTCCTCCACCGCCTGGATGACGAGCTGCGCGATGCGGTCACCCCGATGGACCTCGTAGGGGGTCGAGGGGTCGGTATTGACGAGCAGGACCCGCAGCTCGTCGCGGTAGCCGGCGTCGATGAGGCCGGGGGTGTTGAGACAGGTGACGCCGTGGCGAAGAGCGAGCCCGCTCCTCGGTTGCACGAACCCGGCGTAGCCCGGTGGAATCGCGAGAGCCACTCCGGTGGACACGAGCGCCCTCCCGCCACCTGCGCCGAGCACGGCGTCTTCACGGGCGTAGAGGTCGGCCCCGGCATCACCTTGGCGCGCGTACGAGGGCAGGGGCAGACCGGGATCGAGGAGGACGAGGGGCACCTCGAGCACCGCATGACCCTATCGTCGTTGTCCGAAAGCCCGAAACCCGGCCCGAGGCGCTCCCCGGTGCGCCGATAGCATCCCCCGGGTGCTCGTTTGGATGGACCTCGAGATGACGGGGCTCGACCCCGCCCGCAACGTGATCGTGGAGATCGCCACCCTGATCACCGACGACAATCTGGTCGTGATCGCCGAGGGCCCCGATCTGGTCGTCCACGCCGGGCCGCAAGAGCTCGCCGCCATGGAGCCCGTCGTCCGTGACATGCACACGCGGTCGGGCTTGCTGGCGGCGATCGAATCCTCGACCTTGACTCTCGAGGACGCCGGACGCCAGACCCTCGAATTCTTGAAGAAGCACGTGCCCCACAAGGCGACGGTCCCGCTGTGCGGCAACTCCATCGGGACCGACCGCCGCTTCCTGGCCGTGCATCTGCCCGAGATCGAGAATTGGCTTCACTACCGGTCCGTCGATGTCTCCACCGTGAAGGAGCTGTGCCGGCGCTGGTATCCCGGGGTTCTGGCCAAGGCCCCCGAGAAGAAGACGGCGCACCGCGCCCTCGACGACGTACTGGAGTCGGTCGCTGAGCTGGCCTTCTACCGCGACGCCATCTTCGCCCCGCCGCCCACCGTCTCGACGCCCACCGTCTCGACGCCCACCGTCTCCGCGCCGACCGGCGCCGCGCCGGCCGACCACACGGACCCCAAGCCACCCGTCGTGGGATCGGCGTCCTGACACGCTCGACGGCAACCACGTTCCACGACGCATCGAAAGGAAACGAGATGGACCTTCGCACCCTCGGGCGCACCGGCATGCGGGTATCCCCGCTGTGCCTCGGAGCGATGATGTTCGGCGCGTGGGGAAACCGCGATCACGACGACTGTGTCCGCATCGTCCATGCCGCCCTTGACGCTGGGGTGAACTTCATCGACACCGCCGATGTGTACTCCGGCGGCGAATCCGAGGAGATCGTGGCCAAGGCGCT
Source organism: uncultured Acidimicrobiales bacterium (assembly GCA_963846125.1). Taxonomy (GTDB): domain Bacteria; phylum Actinomycetota; class Acidimicrobiia; order Acidimicrobiales; family UBA8190; genus Chersky-840. The sequence continues at coordinate 107,065 of CAWJUR010000003.1, read as the reverse complement.
CGCCGGTGGACGCCGTGACGGTGTGATCCTGGCCACCAAAGTGCACGCGCCGATGGGAGCAGATCCCAACATGACCGGGAATTCGCGGCGTTGGATCATGCGCGAAGTCGAGTCGAGCCTGAAGCGCCTGAAGACCGACTGGATCGACCTCTACCAGATCCATCGACCCGACCCCACCTGCGACATCGACGACACGCTGGGTGCCCTGTCGGATCTCGTGCACCAGGGCAAGGTGCGCTCCATCGGTTGCTCCACGTTCCCGGCCGACTTCATCGTCGAAGCGCATTGGGTGGCCGAGCGGCGCGGGCGCGAGCGCTTCGAGTGCGAACAACCTCCGTACTCGATCCTGGCTCGGGGGGTCGAGGCAGCCGTGCTGCCGACCTGCCAGCGCTACGGGATGGGCGTCATCGTGTGGAGCCCGCTCAACGGAGGGTGGCTCACCGGCCGGTACCGCAAGGACGCCCCCCTGCCCGAGGGGGACGCGCCAGTCGCGTGCCCGACCGGTTCTCACCGTCGCGCCCCGAAGTGGCCGCCAAGCTCGAGGTCGTGGAGTCACTCGTGGACGTGGCCCGCGAAGCGGGGGTGCCGCTCACCCATCTCGCCCTGGCCTTCGTGCTCACCAATCCTGCGGTGACGTCTGCCATCATCGGCCCCCGCACCATGGAGCAGATGACCGGCACACTGGGTGCGATCGACGTGGGCCTCTCCGACGAGGTCCTGGACCGCATCGACACCATCGTCGCTCCCGGCACCACCATCGACCCCTCCGACGCAGGGTGGACGCCGCCGCATGTCGCCGATGCCTGGCGCCGCCGACGTCCGGTCGCCACCCGAGCCGTGGCGCGCTGAGCGTTTCGCGCCCGAAGGAGAGCACGCCGATGACCGACAACACGTCCATGTCGATCGAGGAGGCGACGCGGACCATCACCGCGCCCGGTCAGACCTTCGAGATGGAGGACGTCGAGATCCGCGGTATCTCCACCCGGGTCTGGAAGAACTGTCCCGCCAGTCTGGCGACGATCCTCGAGCTCTCGCGCGGCCACGGCGACAGCGACTACATGGTCTACGAGGACGAGCGCACCACCTATGAGGAGAACTTCCGCATCGCCGCCACCCTCGCCCACGTCCTGCGGGACCGCTTCGGCGTCGAGCTCGGTGACCGGGTCGCCATCGCCATGCGCAACCTTCCCGAGTGGGCCATGGCGTTCTGGGGGGCGGCCGCCGCCGGCGGTGTGGTGGTCCCGCTCAACGCGTGGTGGACGAGCCCCGAGCTCCTCTACGGCCTGGCCGACTCGGGGACCACGGTGGCCTTCGTCGACGCGGCGCGCCTGGACCGCCTGGCACCACATCTGGCCGAGCTCCCCGACCTGCGGGCCGTGGTCGTCACCCACGAGGACCGCACCGAGGTGCCGACCCTCCCTCACGCGCCGGTGCCGGTCGTCTCCTTCGCGGAGCTGGTCGGCACACCCGCCGCGGAGATCGCCCTGCCCGATGTGGCCATCGCCCCCGAAGACGACGCCACCATCTTCTACACCTCCGGCACGACGGGGAAGCCCAAGGGCGCCGTGGGCACACATCGCAACATGGGCACCAACTTGATGAGCCTCTTCTTCTTGAACACCCGGGCCGGGTTGCGGTCGCCGACCAAGCGGGGACCGCGCGACGACGACCGGGGCGGGCCGGGTGCGTACCTGTTGTCGGTGCCGCTGTTCCACGCCACCGGGTGTCACTCGGTCCTCGTGGCGAACACCGCGGCGGGCAACAAGCTCGTGATGATGCACCACTGGGATCCCGAGCGGGCCCTCGAGCTGATAGAGCGCGAGCGCATCGTGACCTTCGGGGGGGTCCCCGCCATGGTGATGCAGGTGATCGACTCCCCGAGCTTCGCCACTCGCGACACGTCCTCGGTCCGCTCCGTCGCCTATGGCGGGGCGCCCGCCCCACCCGATCTCGTGCGCCGCATCAAAGAGCATTTCCCCGTGAGCGCGCCCTCCAACGGCTACGGGCTCACCGAGACGTCCTCGGTAACCACGATGGTCAGCGGCGACGACTACGTGCAGCGGCCCGACAGCGTCGGCCCTCCCGTCCCGGTGTGCGACGTCCGGGTCGTGCCCGACGGCTACGACGGCGACGAGCCCGGCGACGACCTCCCGAGCGGCCCCGACGTCACCGGCGAGCTGTGGATCAAAGGGCCCAACGTGGTGCGGGGCTACTGGAACAAGCCCGAAGCCACCGCGGCGACCTTCACCAAGGGGTGGCTCCACTCCGGTGACGTGGCCCGGATCGACCAGGACGGCTTCGTCTACATCGTGGACCGGGCCAAGGACATGGTGATCCGCGGCGGAGAGAACGTGTACTCGGTCGAGGTCGAGGCGGCGCTGTTCGAGCATCCCGCCGTGGCCGACACCGCCGTCATCGGGGTGCCCCATGACGTCCTCGGCGAGGAAGTCGGCGCCGCCGTGGTCCTGCGCCCGGGGGCGAAGGTGACCGCCGAGGAGCTCTCCCGTCACGTCAGGGAGCGGCTGGCGGGCTTCAAGGTGCCCACCCACTTCTGGTTCCGGTCCGAGCCACTCCCCCGCAATCCACAGGGCAAGGTCTTAAAGCGCGAGTTGCGCGACGCTCTCGTCGGCGACCACTCCACCGACGGCTCCACCGACGGCCCCACCGACCACTCCACCGACGGCCCCACCGACGGCGCCAGCGACGGCGCCACCGCGCCCGAGCAGAAAGCCTGACATGGGACTCCTCCAAGGACGACGAGCCGTGGTGACCGGAGGGGGATCGGGCATCGGCCGCGCCGCCTGCCTGCGCTTCGCGGCCGAAGGGGCGGTCGTGGCCGTCCTCGACATCGACTGGGACAGCGCGCAGGCGACGGCCAAGGAGATCGACGGATTCGCATCGGCGGTGGACGTCACCGACGCCGAGGCGTTACGGGTCGCCGTCGACACCGCGGCCGAGCACATGGGGGGCGTCTCGATCCTGGTCAACAACGCCGGGGGGAGCACCATGGTGGGCCTGGCCAACTGGGACCCCCAGGAGTGGGACCGCATCGTACGGCTCAACCTGACCGGGGTCTTCAACGGCATGCGCGCCGGCGTCCCGCATCTGCTCGCCGGAGGCGGCGGCGCCGTGGTGAACACGGCGTCGATCAGTGCCACGAGACCCTCGGCGGGCGAGACGCCTTACTCGGCCGCCAAGGCAGGAGTCATCGCGCTCACGTCGTCGGCCGCGCTCGAGTACGGCCCGGTGATCCGCGTCAACGCCGTGGCGCCGGGAATGATCCGGACCAACCTGACGCGTCCGCTGCTCGAGCTCGTTCCCGACGCCGACGAGCACTACGGCCGCATGACGCCGGCGGCCCGGGTCGGCGAGCCCGAGGACGTGGCCGACGTCATGGTGTTCCTGTGCTCGGATCTGTCCCGGTTCATCACGGGACAGACCATCGTCGTCGACGGGGGCATGACCCTGCACGGTGCCGGCGTCGATGGCCTCTTCGACCGGTTCTTCCGGGGGGGCCACCCCCACCAACGCTGAGCGGCCCGCGCCGGCGGACGCGTGCCCGTGCCCTACGCTGCGCGCGACCACCCACGCCGGCTCAATCGACGCCGGCCCGGACCCGCACACGAACAGGTGTCATGGCGTGATCGAGGCCAAAGGGTTGACCAAACGCTACGGCACCACCGTGGCCGTCGACGGCCTGTCCTTCGACGTTCGCGCCGGGCAGGTCACGGGTTTTCTGGGACCCAACGGCTCGGGCAAGTCCACCACCATGCGCATGGTCATGGGGATCGACCGGCCTGACGGCGGAAGCGTGACGGTCGAAGGTCGCCGCTACCACGACCTGCCGTGGCCGCTGCGCGAGGTGGGTGGGCTCCTCGAGTCCAAGGCCGTGCATCCGGGCCGTAGCGCCTACAACCATCTGTGGGCTCTGGCCCAGACCAATGCCATCCCCGCCTCACGCGTCCACGAGGTTCTCGAGCTCGTGGGACTGGCGGCGGTGGCGCGTAAGCGGGCCGGGAAGTTCTCCTTGGGCATGACCCAGCGGCTCGGGATCGCGGCGGCGCTGCTCGGTGACCCCGGCGTGCTCCTCTTCGACGAGCCCATCAACGGCCTCGACCCCGAGGGCATCTTGTGGGTGCGCACGTTGCTCAAACGCCTGGCGTCTGAGGGCCGGGCCGTGTTCGTCTCCAGCCACCTCATGAGCGAGATGGCGCTGACCGCGGATCACCTCGTCGTCATCGGCCGGGGCAAGCTCATCGCCGATCAGCCCGTGGCCGACTTCCTGGCCCAGAGCTCACGGGCGTCGGTGCGGGTGCGGACACCTCGGCCCGAGCCCCTCACGGCCGCTCTTGTCGAGGCGGGAGGGACCGTGCACACCGAGCCGGACGGGTCCCTCGTCGTCAACGCGCTCAATGCCGCTGCCATCGGTGACCTCGCCGCCGTCCTCGGCATCGCCCTGCACGAGCTCTCTCCCCAGGCCGCGTCGCTCGAAGAGGCCTTCATGGAGCTCACCCAAGACAGTGTCGAGTTCCGCGCCGAGCCGTCCGGCGCCACGTTCCCGTCCACCGTCAACGAGTTGCAACCATGACCGCCGCCACGATCCCCGTCGCCCGCGCGCTGCCGCCCGGCCACTACCGCTTCTCGGGAGTGCTGCGTTCGGAATGGACGAAGCTCCGCTCGGTGCGCTCCACCACGTGGTGCCTCGTCGCCACCATCGTGCTCGGCCTCGGCATCGGCATCCTGGCCACCTCCAGCCAGGCGTCGCACTGGCGCCACGCCGGTTTGATCGACAAGGCCCTGTTCGATCCCACCAGCATCAGCCTCACCGGGCTGCTGTTCGGTCAGCTCGCCATCGGGGTGCTCGGTGGGCTCACCATGAGCGCGGAATACGGTTCGGGCTCCATCCGCGCCACCTTCGCGGCGGTCCCGAGACGCCCCGTGGTGCTGGCCGCCAAGGCCCTCGTCTTCGGCGTCGTCGCCCTGGTCGTGACCGAGGCGGTGTCGTTCACGGCGTTCTTCGTGGGCCAGTCGATCCTGTCGGGCTCGACCCCGACCGCCAGCCTCGGGCAACACGAGGTGCTGCGCGCCGTCATCGGAGGAGGGTTGTTCCTGACCGTCCTCGGGCTCATGGCACTCGGCCTGGCCGCCATCATCCGCCACACCGCCGGCACCATCACCACGTTTGTGTCCATCTTGCTCATCCTGCCTCTGGTGGTGTCGGCCTTTCCCGCCAGCATCGGCCATCCCATCGGCCGGTATCTGCCCGCCACCATCGGCTCGGCCATGACCAGCACGACGTCGGAGGGCGCGCATGACCAGTTCCTGCCGGCGTTCCCGTTCTGGCACGGCTTCGCCGTCCTGTGCTGCTACGCGGTGGGGACGCTGGTCATCGGCGGCGTGTTGATGATCCGCCGCGACCCCTGAACCGATCAGACGCCATCGAACCTGAACCGATCAGACGCGAGCAAGCGCGATCAGAGCAGGCGGCGCTCCGTCGCCCACCGGGTCAGTTGGTGGCGGCTCGACAATTGCAGCTTGCGCAGCACCGCGGAGACATGGCTCTCCACCGTCTTGACCGAGATGGACAGTTCACGCGCCACTTCCTTGTACGCATAGCCACGGGCGATGAGCCGCAGGACCTCGCGCTCCCGCGGCGTGAGCTGGTCGAGCTCCGGGTCGAAGGACGGGACCACCCCGCCGGCGGCACCAGGGTCGGCGGCGAAGGCGTCGAGCACGAACCCCGCCAGCCGGGGAGAGAAGACCGCATCGCCGTCGGCCACGCGCTCGACGGCGTCGGTGAGCTCGGGGCCCGAGATCGTCTTCGTGACATAGCCGCGCGCACCGGCTCTGATGACCCCGATGACGTCTTCGGCCGCGTCGGACACCGACAGGGCCAGGAACCGGACTTCGGGATGGGAGCGCCCGATGGCCTCGATCACGGCCTGGCCTCCACCGTCGGGCATGTGGACGTCGACGAGCACCACGTCGGGGACCCGCTCGGCGATGAGCTCGATGGCCGCTCCCACCTCGTCGGCGTCCCCCACCACTTCGACGGCGTCGCCCAGCTCGGCTCGAACGCCGGACAGGAAGAGGTGATGGTCGTCGACCAGGAACACGCGCACCTTCGCCCGGGGCCCGGAGTCCGGCTGCTCACTCACGACCGGCTCCCGTCCTGGGCATGACCAGCTCGACCTCGGTCCCCTGGCCCGGTGCGCTGCGGATGACCGCCGTCCCGCCGTGGCGGGTCATGCGGGCCCGGATGGACTCGGCGATGCCCTGCCGGTCGGTCGCCACCGCGTCGGGCTCGAAGCCCGCCCCCCGGTCGCGCACGAACACCGACACCTGGGTCGGCTCGACCTCGACGAAGAGCGACACGCTGGAAGCCCCCGACCACTTCGCCGCGTTGACCGTCGCCTCGCGGCCCGCCGCCAGCAGGGCGCGGATCTCGGTGGTGAGCTCGCAGTCGCCCACGGTCACCGACTCCACCGCCACCCGGTGGCTGGCCTCGACATCGCCTTCGATCACCGACACGGCTTGCGACACCGTCGACACCTCACGGTTGAACGACCCCGGGGCGCGTCCCTCGAACAGCCAGGCGCGCAGCTCGCGCTCTTGGGCCCGGGCCAGGCGCGTCACCTCTCCCTGGTCCCCGGCGGCGCGTTGGATGAGCGCCAGGGTCTGGAGCACCGAGTCGTGCACGGTGGCGGCCATGTTGGCGCGTTCCTCGCTGCGCACGCGCTCGCGCCGTTCGACGGCAAGGTCACGCGCCAGGCGCAGCCACCACGGGCCGAACACCACCAGGACGCCGACGATCACGACGTTGGCGGCGACCACGGCCCGGACGGTGGCGAAGGTGGGATGGCTCGTCGCCACCAGCGCGCCGAGCCCGACCACGACGATGAACGAGCCCACCACGACACGCGCCACGGTCGAGCGTCGGGTGCGGTACTCGGGCGACCCGATGAGCGGGGCCCGTCCCATGAGCTCGCTCAGGTGGGCACGTTCTCGTTCGTCGGCACCGCGCCACACGAGCACCAGCCCGCCCACCGCGATCGACGCCGGCCAGATCAGTCCGGCGGTGAAGCTGAGGCCGGCCGCACTGAGCACGAGGAGCACGGCGATGAGGGCGGTGACCACGGAGAGGGCAACCGCCACGGTACGGCGGTCCGCCAGGGCACGGCGGCCGATCGATGTCGTCGATCCTTCGCCGGGGATGATCAGCCACGCCACGACATAGGCCGCCAGGCCGGTCCCGGCTCCCACCGCCACGAGAATGAATGCGAACCGGAAGAGGTTGGCGTCGATCCCGAATCGGGAGGACAGGCCGCCCGCCACGCCCCCGGCCATGCGGTCGGTGGCACTGCGTCGCAGAGGCCCGGTCCCGCGCGCCGCCCGCCACCAAGCCCGCCGATGTCGGGAGGTGGGCCGTGGTGCTGACGGCACCCCGAGCGGGTCAGCCGACGGTGGTGGCAAGGACGGTGGGGCCGCCGACGCGGGCGGGGGCGCCGGAGGCGGAGGAGGCGGAGGAGGCGGTGGCGGCAAGGACGGCGGGGCCGAAGGCGGAGGAGGCGGGGCCGAAGGCGGTGCGGCCCAAAACGGTGGCGGCACAGGCGGCAAAGACGACACCGGCGGCACCGACACCGGCGGGGTACGCGCCTCAGGGCTCGGGATCGACGGCGTCGGCGGCTGGGACACGGTGGGCTCGACCGGTTCGGCGTGTTCGGGGATACAGCGATGATCGCATGCGGGCGACAGGTCGACCACGAGGGAGAGCCCTGAGGTGGGCGGCGTGCTCGGGGTATTCCTCGGGGTCATTCCCGATTTCGCTTCCGGGCGCGTTCCCTGATGATCGACACATGGATGACTTCACCCCTGGCAGCCCGACCGATCAGCTCACCGTGCTCGACACGGCACCCGAGGCACTCCCGCCGACTCCTCCCCCGCCTCCCGATCCTCCGGGGCCCCCGGGGCCTCCCGACCCCCCCGGGCCCCCGGGACCTCCCCCCGGAGGATGGCAGTGGCCTCCCCCGCCTGAGCCCGCCGCCGAGCATCGGCGGTCGCTGCGGCGCTCTGTGCACAACCGCATACTGGGCGGGGTGTCGGCCGGCCTGGCCGACTACCTCGACATCGACGTGGTCATCGTGCGGATCGCCTTCGTGGCGCTCACCTTGCTGGGCGGCTCGGGCCTCTTGCTGTACCTGGCGGGCTGGCTCCTCATCCCGGCCCAGGACTCGGGACGCGCCGTGGTGCAGGACTTCATGGAACGTCGACCCCGGCGGCGCAGCCTCATCGCCATCGTGCTCGGCACCGTCATCGGCATCGTGGCGCTGTCGAACCTCTTCTCCAGTGGCCCGTGGTGGCCGCACTGGGACGGAGGGCTGGGAGGGTTCGGCTTCTTCCTCGGCCTGTGCGCGCTGGCGCTGGCGGTGGTGCTCGTGGTGTCGAGTGGCCGTCGCGCCGGGTCCCCGTTGCGGTGGGCCCTGCTCACCACCTTCATCGCCATCGTGGCCGTGGTCGTGGTCGCCGTGGCCACCGTGTTCTCCGTCGAGGCGCTCAGCGGCGTGCCCTTGCGCGGTGGCGTGGGCGACATGCAGTGGCGTCCGACCTCAGCGTCGCAGGTGGCGCCGCGCTACCGGTTGGCGATCGGCAACATGCAGGTCGACTTGAGCAACGTGGCGTTCCGCCCCGGCACCACGCACGTCACCGCCAGCGTGGGCATCGGCAACCTGGTCGTGGATCTGCCTTCCGGAACCGCCGTGAGCGTGTCCGCCCATTCCGGTCTGGGCGACGTCCAGGTCTTCGGTCAGAACGACGGCGGGTTCGGCCCGCGCCGGGTCATGCAGAGCGCGGGGGCGACCACGTCGATCACCGTCGGCACTGCCGGTAATGCCGGCACTGCCGGTAATGCCGGCAACAGGCCCCGCATCGTGCTCGACGCCCAGACCGGCGTCGGGCACGTGCAGGTCATCCGGGTCGGGCCATGACGGCGCTGCGCTCCAGCACGACCTGACGCATGTGCCACCGGATCACCCCGGTGGCGGCATCGGAGCAGCGGCGCTGTAGGCGTTGCAGCAAAGCCTCGACCTCCCCCGCATCGGCCACACCGGCCAGGACCGGGTCGTCTCCCCAGATCCCGAGATTGAGCGAGAAGATGCTCGCCGCCGCTCCCGCCCTCACCTCGAGGGGAGCGTCTTGCGCGACGATGATCGACGTGCCGGGGGGAGCGGTGAAGTCGAGCAATTCGTGGCCCGCGTAGAGGTCGCCACCGCGGTCGGCCACCACGGCACCGGCCAGTTCGAGGTAACGGCGGAAGTCCGGGTCGTCGGTGTCGATGCGCTCGGGCTCCTCCACGACCACGACGCCGCCCGGGCGCAGCTCGCCCGCCCACGCCGCCACCGTGGCGCGGGGGTCCGAGAGATGCACGAGCAGGAAACGCCCGTAGACGACATCCGCGGGTGCACACGGCAGCGGGGTGCGGGTGACGTCGCCGACGGTGAAGCGACAGCGACGGGGGCCTGACGCCGTGGCCTCGGCCACGAAGGCGGGCGAGGTGTCGATCCCGACCACCAGTGCGGACGGGAACGCGTCGGCGAGCATGGCCGAGGTGTGGCCGGGTCCGCATCCGAGGTCGAGGACGAGTTCGGCGGGCCGGTGTGCGAGGGCACCCAGCAGGGCGATGCTCGTGGGGGCGAAGACTTCGGCGAGCACACCGAGTCGTTGCGAGGCGGCTGCGCTGTCACCGAACGCGTAGGGGCGGGCGGGAGAGGTCTCCACGGCCCCTACCGTACGCGCCGAGGCCGGCCCCGAAAGGCCGGCCTCGAACGGTGGACTGCGATGAACTGCGATGGACAAAAGGTGACGCGGGCGCCTGCTACTTGTTGGGCTGGGGCGTGATCCGCAGATACGGCTTGAGGCGCTTGAAGCCCTTGGGGAACTTCTTCTCGGCGTCCTCGTCGGACACGGCGGGCACGACGATGACGTCCTCGCCGTCCTTCCAGTTCACGGGGGTGGCGACCTGGTAGTCGGCGGTGAGCTGCAGCGAGTCGAGAACGCGCAGGACCTCGGTGACGTTACGTCCCGTGGACGCAGGGTAGGTGATGATGAGCTTCACCTTCTTGTCGGCCCCGATGATGAAGACCGAGCGCACCGTCAGGGTGTCGTTGGCGTTGGGGTGGATCATGTCGTAGAGGTCGGCCACCTTGCGATCGGGGTCACCGATCACCGGGAAGTTCACGGCCTGGCCCTGGGTCTCCTCGATGTCCTTGTCCCAGGAGCGGTGCGACTCCACCGAGTCCACCGACAGGCCGATGAGCTTGGTGTTGCGCTTGTCGAATTCGGACTTGGCCTTGGAGAAGGCGCCGAGCTCGGTGGTGCACACCGGCGTGAAGTCCTTGGGGTGGGAGAACAGGATCCCCCACGAGTCGCCGAGCCACTCGTGGAAATTGATGGTGCCCTCGGTGGTATCGGCGGTGAAGTCGGGGGCGATATCCCCTAAGCGGACTGCCATGTCTCCTCCTGCATTGGTCTGGCTGCATTGGTCTGGCGGTGGCGGTAGTTCGTGACGTCGCTGCGGAGTGTACCGGGCGCCGGGGCAATTGTCGACCCGCTGGGTCGACATTCGGAGAAGCCCGGTTGAGGCCGGTGGCTCTGGGAGAATGGGGGCATGCCTCGTCGCCCCCGACGCCCGTCGCGCCCCCGGATCCTCGTCTGTGGGTGAGGCCGTCTGGAAGACCGTCGACATCTCCCGCCGGGGGCCGGTGATCGTGGTCACGATCTTCCGGCCCGAGCGGCGCAACGCCGTCGACTCCGCCACCGCCGCCGCGCTCCTGTCGGCCTTTGGAGCCTTCGAGGACGACGACAGCGCGTCCGTGGCCGTGTTGACCGGGGCGGGAGGGAGCTTCTGCGCCGGGGCGGATCTCAAGGCCCTTTCCGAGGGCGACCGCCGGCCGGTGACCGAGGACGGGCCCGGGCCCATGGGCCCCACCCGGCTCGATCTCTCCAAGCCCGTCATCGCGGCGATCGAGGGGCACGCCGTGGCCGGGGGGCTTGAGCTGGCGCTGTGGTGCGACCTCCGGGTGGCCGCCACCGACGCCGTGCTCGGGGTGTACTGCCGGCGCTTCGGCGTCCCCCTCGTCGACGGGGGGACGGTCCGGCTGCCCCGGCTCATCGGCCAGAGCCACGCCCTTGACCTCGTGCTCACCGGTCGGGGCGTGGGTGGCCCCGAGGCGCTCGCCATGGGGCTCGTGAACCGGCTCACCCCGCCCGGGCGCGCCCTCGAGACCGCCGTCGAGCTCGCCCTCGAGCTGGCCGCGCTCCCCCAGACCTGCATGCGCAACGACCGCCGTTCGGTGCTGTGGCAGTGGGGCCTCCCCGAGCCCGACGCGCTCGTGCTCGAGGCCCGGTTCGGCCAGCACACCATCGACAGCGGCGAGACCCAGCTCGGCGCGACCCGTTTCGCCTCGGGGGCGGGCCGCCACGGCACCCCGCTCGAAGACGGCGCGCCCGGTGGCGCGGGGGCGGGTCGATGAGCGCGGCGCGGCACGACGACCTGGCCGCGGCCGACGAGCGCATGCCGGGCCACGACGTGGTGGCCGCCTTCGACTTCGACGGGACGCTCACACGCGGCGGCAGCGTGTGGAAGTTCCTCACCGCCATGTGCGGGCGCGACGCGGTGGTGTCGGCCGGGGTGGCGCTGTTCCCCCAACTGGTGCGGGCCGCCCTGTTCGGTGGTGAGGCGGCCGACGCGGCCAAAGAGGCGCTCTTCGTCCGCACCCTGGCGGGCCGGCCCGCCGAGGAGATCTCCGAGCGCGGCGCCGTGTTCGGCGTGGCGCACTACCGCCGCCGGCACCGGACCAAGGTGCGGGCCCGGCTCGACTGGCACCTTCGCCAGGGCCATCGCGTCGTCGTGGTGTCGGCCTCACCCGAGTTCTACGTGCACGCCGCCGCCGCCGAGCTCGGTGTCGACGGCGTGGTGGCGACACACCTCGAAGTCGACGCGGACGGGAAGCTGACGGGGCGCTTCGACGGAGGCAACTGCCGGGGGCCCCAGAAGTTGCACGGGCTCGAGCAGTGGATGGCGGCCTCGCTGGACACCACTCCCGACGGTGATGGTGCCCACCCGTATCTGTGGGCCTACGGCAACAGCGCCGGTGATCTCGAGATGCTCCAGGCCGCCGACATCGGGGTGGACGCCGGCCGGCTGGGTCGGTTCGGCAAGCTGCGCCGGTTCCGCCGCCTGGGGGACGTGCTCACCTCCTGGTGACGGCGGCCACCTTCTCCTGGGCCGGTGTCGGCCCGACATAGACGTAACGCTGCAGGCTGGGCTCGTCGGGGAACGCAATGGTCACCTCGCCCACCCGGTCCCATCCACACGACTCGTAGAGGCCGATGGCGGCGTCGAAGTGGACGGCGACTTCGAGGATGGGGTGCTGGCCCCGTTCATGGGCGCCGGTCACGGCCGTGTCCAGCAGGGCGTGGCCCACGCCGATACGGCGGGCCGTCGGGCTCACGATGACCCGGGCCACCACAGCCAGGTCCTCGGGCGCCTTCCCGGTGTGGCGGGCGGCCAGATGGACGGTGTCGTTGGCGCCCGTGGCGTGCAGGGCCACGTGGCCCACGACCACGGAGTCGATCTCCGCCACCCACGCCGCCAGCTGCTCGGGCGGGACCATGAAGCGCTCGACGTCCACGGGCCCGCGCGGTGGGTACCCGTCGACACGCTTGACGATTTGCATCATCGCCAACAGGGGTTCGACGTCGCCTTGGCGTCGGGCGCGAATCTCCACGTCCGACAGCATGGTCGATCCGACTCGGCAACCGGCGCATTCCCCGGCCATGCTCTGGGCGTGTACGTGCGACTCGAGACCTCGCTCGATGGCGTCGACTGGGACCAGGCCAAAGCCGACCTGGCCGCCGACGACTTCGACAACGGCCGCTCGGCCGAGGCCCTGCGGCGGTCCTTCGAGCAGTCCCAGCACGCGGTGTTCGCCTTCGACGACGCCGACGACGTGCCCCGGGTCGTGGGCATGGCGCGCCTGCTGTCCGACGGGGTGTGCAACGCCTATCTGCTCGATGTGTGGACGATGTCGGCCCACCGGCGCCGGGGCGTCGCGTCCGCCATGGTGGGGATGCTCATGGACCGGGTCCCGGGCCAGCACGTAGGGCTCCAGACCGACGGCGCCCAGGCCCTGTACCGGTCACTGGGGTTCCGCCCCCAACCGGAATTCATGTCGGCAGTCGTGGGTGTGTGGCTCGACCCGGGCTCGACGCGGCGGTGACGGGCGCTCGGCCCGCCGCTGTCATCGGCCCGCCGCTGTCATCGGGTCGGCATCGGTCACCCGGTCGGCATCGGGAATATGTGGTCCTCGGCCGCGGTGGCGCGCATGGCGGCGGTTTGCTCGTCGTCGGTCATCGGCTCGAACTGGCCCGCCGCCTCGATGGCGGCCAGGGTGAGCACGGGGTCGCTCGGTGTGCACAGCGCGTGGACACCGGGCACGCTCAACACGAAGCGCACGCCGCGGGCGATCTCCTGCGCGCTCGTGTAGGGGTCGTACCACGTGGTGGCGGTGTGGGGGCGCTCTCCCCACGGCCGCGCCGCCACCGCCTTGATGGCCATGACCCCCACGTCGCGGGCTTCGGCTTCGGCCAGCAAGGCCTCGGCGTCGTGGCGATAGGCGGGGTCGGCCCACAGGCGCGGGTTCACGGGGAACATGACGGTGTCGAGGTCGTAGCGCCGGAGGGCCTCGAGTTGGGCGGCGGGCGTGGTGAGGTTGTGCCCGGTGATCCCCACGAACCGGCACAGCCCTTCGTCGCGCGCCGCCAGGATGGCGGTGAGCGCCCGGGCCCGGGCATCGAGCTCGTCGAGATCGGTCACGGCGTGCATCTGGTAGAGGTCGAAGGAGTCACAGTGCAGCAACGTGAGTGACTCCTCGAGCTGGGCGCGCACCCCGTCGGGGTCGTGGCGCATCGTCTTGCACGCCACGAAGAGGCGGTCGCGCACGGGCGCCACGAGCGGCCCCAGCAATTGCTGGGCCTGTCCGTAGCGCGGCGCCACGTCGAGGTGGTTCACGCCGGCGTCGAGAGCGGCGGCGAAGGCCGACGCGGTCACCTCGGGGTCGGTGCCCCAGAAGGCGGCGCCCCCCAGCACCGCCACCGACGAGTGGTGTCCGGTTCGTCCCACACGGCGGGTCAGCATGTTCGACTCCTATCCTGCGACGGTGGCACCGCCCACGAGGTGCCCGCTATATCCCACCACCACGTCGGCCACGTCGCCGAACTGAGGGGCGTCGCCGAAGTCGACGGCCCGGCCGTCGGTGGTCACGAGCAGGTATCCGGCCCCCGTCGCCGTCGGGAGCAGCGCCACGCCCGGCGAGCGCACCCCGACCCCGGGCAGCGACCCTTCGAAGGGGGCGTTGCCGAAGCAGAACACTCCCCCGTCCGACGCCACGAGCCAGTAGCCGGCCCCGTTGGGGGTCGAGGCCATGGCCGTGACGGGCTGGGCCAGGCGCAGCGCGCCGGTCGAGCCGTGGAAGGCGGCGTCACCGTAGGAGAACACGCCCCCGTCCGACGCCACGAGCCAGTATCCGCCGCCGTCCGGGGTGGCCGCCATGCCCACCACCGGTTTGGTGAGCCTGATGTTGCCCGCCGAGCCGTGGAAGGCGGCGTCGCCGTAGGAGAACACGCCCCCGTCCGACGCCACGAGCCAGTACCCCCCACCGTCGGGGGTGGCCGCCATGCCCACCACCGGCTTGGTCAGCCTGATGTTGCCGGCCGAGCCGTGGAAGGCGGCGTCGCCGTAGGAGAACACGCCCCCGTCCGAGGCCACCAGCCAGTACCCGCCACCGTCGGGGGTGGCCGCCATGCCCACCACCGGCTTGGTGAGCCTGATGTTGCCGGCCGAGCCGTGGAAGGCGGCGTCGCCGAAGGAGAAGATGCCCCCGTCCGTCGCCACCAGCCAGTAGCCGCCGACGCCGCCGCTGGCCTGGCTCGTGACGGCGAACCAATTCGACTGCAGCCCGTACTGGGCGAATTGCGATGCGAAGGTGTCGCCGCTGATGGTCACGCTCTGGGCGCTTCCCTGCAGCGTCATCTGCAGGACGCGGCCCCCGAGGTCACCCAGGTTGTTGCGCTGGGACACCCCCACCGAGACGAGGGTGCCGATCTGGGGATAGGCGGCGTCGATGGCCGACACCGGGACCTGCGCCTGCCAGGTGTGGTGCGGGTTGCACGCGCCGGCCACACACACCGAGTCGCCCTGGTCGGGAACCGCTGCGAAGGTCCCGCCCGCGCTGTAGCCGCCGGTCGAAGAGGAGTACTGCGTGCGCGCCACCGTGCCGTTGGGCATCAGCACCACGGTGTTGGGGGTGCTGGTCGTGGCCGTGGTGGTCATGGCGTTCTCGTTGGTGATGCCGAGGTAGCTCTGGCAGACGTTGTCGCAGATATCCGCGTAGCCGAAGTACCCCTGCAGGCTCCCGTAGGTGCTCATCACGTAGGACCGCACCGCGACGGCCTGGGCCTCGAGCTCCTGGAGTCCCGCGCCACCGCCGAGCGGGCCCCACGACGCCGGGGACTCCGAAGGCGTCACGTCGGCCACGTACTGCCCGAGAGGAAGGACGTTCACGGTTCGAGGGGATCCGGAGGTGTTGGCCGTCCCCTGCAGCGTCCCGCGCACGAAGATGTTGTGCGGCAACTGACACAACTGGAGTACCTCGTTGACGAGGTTGCCGTCGGACGGGAACGGCTCCCAGCTCGCTGACAGCGGCGCCGCATTGGGAACAGCGACACCGCTCGCCACCGCAGTCCACGGGCCTGCACACCCCGGGCCGGTGTCGACTTCCCAGTTCCCGGCACTGACGAAGTGGAACCGCACCCCGGAGTTCGCTGGCACCGGGGCGCCGTCGACGAGGAACCCCGAGTTCGAGGTGACGATGACGTCGTTGCCGGCGTTGGCGGTCAGCGCCACGGTGACCGGGCTGGCGTCGGTCCACCCGTTGGGAAGGGCTCCCACGGTGGTGACACCGCCGGCGCTTACGGTCCCGTAGTAGGTCGAAAGGATCTGCGTGGCGGTAAGGCCCTGCAGCGCGTAGCCGAGGGCTCCCCATTGACCCATGCCGCTCCCCGAGCCGAAGCCGTGGCCGGTGAGCGTGACATTCGGGAAGGGATACGCCGCCGCCGGCGCGGCCGGTGCCAGGGCGAGGACACCGGAGAGACCCGCCACGAACATCACGGCGGAGGCGACGCGTGCGAGGACGCGACGCCGTCGGGGGGGTGCGCAATGGATACCGCCGATGGTAGCCACGTGGACACCCTCGGAAGCGGACGTCGGAGGGGGTCGCTCCGCCCGAACTGGCCGAATCGTCCTCGTTGGTATATCGTTCTACGTACTACCTGCGCCGACACGAGGAGAGGCCGTGCCCAGAGTCGCCGACGACCCCAAATGGACCGATCCCGGGCTCCTGGTCATGGGGAGCCTCGCCGAGGGGCCCCGGCACGGGTACGCCATGGTGCAGGACGTCGAGGAGACGACCGGTGTACGGCTCGGCCCGGGCACCCTCTACGGCGCCATCGCCCGCCTCGAGGCGCGGGGCCTCATCGAGGCCATCGACAGCGACGATGCGCGCCGGCGCCCGTACCGGCTGACGACGCGCGGTGTCGAGGTGCTCGAGCTCCAGATCGCCGGCATGCAGCGCTTCGCCGGTCTCGGTCGACGTCGGCTGGCACGGCACGCCCCGATCCTGCGAGGCGCGTCGTGAGCGGCTCCTCTCGCCTCCAGCGTGCATTGATCGCTGCCTATCCCCCCGGTTTCCGCCACCGCTACGGCGACGAGCTGACGTCTCTCGTCGCCGACGCCGACCCCCGGTGGCGTGACAGCGTCGACCTGCTCCTCGGGATGGGTCGCGCCTGGGTGAACCCGGTCTTCGGCGGGGCCGAGGTCGAGCAGAGGCGTTCGCGCCTGCAGACCACGACCATCACCGTGCTGGTGGCGTGGTGTGCGAGCGTCCTCGCTGCGGCCGATTTCTCCAAGGCGGTCGACGATCCCCCCCTGCATGGACTGCGGGGAGTGGCCGGCACCGCCTACAACGTCGGCATCGTCGGCGTGGAGGCGACCGCCGCCGCGGTGCTACTGGCCGGCTTCGTGTTCTGGCTGGCGGTGATCGTCCCGGCGCTGCGGGCGCAGAGACGAGACGTGGTCGTCCCCGCTCTCGCTCCCGCGCTGATCGTGGCCGCATGGCTGGGCATCACCGGCCTCGTGGCCTTGTTCGCCCATCACGAGGTGCCCCGGAGTGGTGTCGCATTGACGTGGCCCCACGGCGCCCTCGTCCTCGCCGTCCTCCTCGCCTGGGTGGCGGCGACTATGGCATGTGTGGCCGGGTGTGCGGCCAGTGCGGCCGTCGCGCTGCGCCGGGCCCGGCTCGAGGTCGCCTGGCTCGCGGCGTCCACCGTCTTCGCGGCGTTGGTGGCCGTGGCGATCACCACGCAGGCGACGGTGAGTGTCATCTGCCTCGTGAACCTGACGCGCGTCGGCGGGGGGCTCGATCCAAGGTCGGCCGTGTTCGCGACCGGATCTGCGGTCATCGTCGTGACCGTGACGTTGATGGCGGCGGTGTCTGTCACACGCGGCCTTCGAGGGCTGCGTTCGGGGCCACCCGCGCCGCTCTCCCCCACCACCTGAGTATCAGCAGGCGCGACTACGGTGGCACGACCATGGTCGACGACGCCTGATGGACCGGCTTCGCTCCCCGCAATCCGCGGCGAAAGGCCTGGCCCGGCGGGTCCAGGCCAAGGCCCTCGGCACCGATAGAGGCCTCGCCGGGCTTCCCCCGGAACAGCAGCTCAGCGTCCTCTACGAGGTCCTCCTCGGTCGCAAGCCCGATCCGTCGGGGGCGGCGTCGTACCTCCCCGGGCTGCGCGACGGCTCGATGTCGCCGTCGCAACTCGCCGAGTGGATCTATGCATCGAGCGAGTGGTGGACCGTCGCCCCCTTCACCCAACTGGCCCCGTCGCTGCACTTCAGCCGGAGCCTGTTCGTGCGGTCGCTGCCGCGGGCTCGTCGCATCCTCGACCTCGGTGGCACGGCGTTGGGATCGGACAAGGGCGCCATGGTCCTCATGGGCTATCCCTATGCCTTCGACGAGCTCGTCGTCGTCGACCTTCCTCCCGATGACCGGAACGACCTCTACAAAGAGACCGTCGCCCGTGACGTCATCGAGACCGAGCTCGGTCCCGTCCAGTATCGGTACCACTCCATGGCCGACCTCGCCGCATACGCCGACGGGTCGTTCGACCTCGTGTACTCGGGCCAGAGCATCGAGCACGTCCCGGTCGAAGAAGCCGGCCGCGTCCTGGCGGAGGCGGCGCGAATTCTCCGCCCCGGTGGTCACCTCGCCCTCGACACACCCAACGCCCGGGTGTGCCGGGTGCAACAACCGGGGTTCATCGACCCGGATCATGACTACGAGTACACCCACACCGAGATGATGGAAAAGCTGCGCGGCGCCGGGCTCCAAGTCCTCGAGGCCAAGGGACTGAACCTGGCGGCGCGCTCGGTAGCCGACGGCACGTTCTCCATCCAGGAGGTGGCGACCAACCGGGGGCTCTTCGCCGCCATCGAGGACTGCTATCTCCTGAGCTACCTGTGCCGCAAGCCCGACCACTGAACGGAGGAGGTGACGTGTTGACCGACAACCCGGGTCGAGCCGGCGAAGGGCCGTCCGACCACGACGACGACGACGAGGCCCGGCGATACCTCGACGCGGTCCGCCACCAGATCGACGAGGAGGTGCGGAGGCGCCGGACCTCTGGCGACCTCCCTCCCCACATCGAACGCGAGCTCGATCAGATGTTCTTGGCGCACTCGCCGCTCGGGGGTCGCGGAGCCGCACTGCGGGACATGCTCCGGTTGGTGGACGCGTCGGTCTTCATCGACCCCGTCGTGCCCGTCGAGTCACGCCGTCCGGGAGGGACGACGGTCAAGCGCGGCCTCAGGTCGCTGAGCCTGTGGTACCTCCGTTACGTGACGCACCAGGTGAGCGAGTTCGCCACCGCCGTCAGTCGCGCCCTGCACGTGCTCGACGCCCAGGTCACCGACCTCCGTCGCAAGGTGGATGCGTCGGCGGTACCGCCGTCGGTCGCGGTCGAGGTGGCGTGGGCGCACCACGCCGACGCGTGGTGGGTGCCGGCCGTGCCCCATGCCTTCGCCGGCCACGGTGGACGCGTCCTCCATGTCGCCTGTGGCGACGGATGGCTCGTGGGCACTCTCGTCGCACGCGGTGTGGACGCCTACGGGGTCGATCCCCGCCCCCGGGTGTCGACCCACGAGCTCGACGTCCTCGACCTGCGCGTCGAGGACGTGGCCGAGCACATCGACGCGGTGGCGTCGGGCTCGCTGGCGGGCATCGTGCTGTCGGGAGTCGTCGAGGGCTCCGGATACGTCGAGCGACGCCAGCTCCTCCAAGGCGCGGTGCGTTGCCTTGCGCCCGCCGGCGTGCTGATGGTGCACTCGATGACCCCGGCCAGCTGGGAGGACGACGATGCACCGGTGGAGGCCGACCTGGCCGCGGCGCGGCCCTACCGACCCCGGACGTGGCATCGAGTCATGGGGGATCTCGGCCTCGACGCCACGGTCACCGAGGGGACCGACGGTCGCGACTACCTCGTGACGGGCCGCCTCCGTGACGGCGCCTGACCTCGGCGCATCCGCCGGTACGGCGGCGTCGACGATGAAGGTCGCCTTCGTGACCCCCCGCTACGGGGTCGAGGTCATGGGGGGAGCTGAGTCGGCGGCCCGGCAGTTGGCCGAACACCTGGTGGCCGAGTGCGGCTGGCAGGTCGAGGTCTTCTCGACGTGCGCGCTCGACCACATCACGTGGGACAACGTCCTGCCCGCCGGCGACAGCGAACTCAACGGCGTCACCGTCCATCGTTTTGCGTCGGCTTCGGGCCGCGTGCCCGAGTTCTACGAGCTCGACGGTCGACTGCGCATGGCGCCGGCCGAGGCCAGCCTCGAGCAGTCCCGTCGCTGGCTCGAGCTCAACGGACCGGTCACGCCCGATCTCGTCGACGCCGTACGGGTGAGCGACGCCGAGGTGATCGCCTTCTACCCGTACCTCTACTACCCGACGGTCGTGGGCATGGAGGCGGCGGCGACACCACGGGTGCTGCACCCCGCCGCCCACGACGAGCCCGCGCTGTATCTGAAGGTGTTCGACGCCACCTTCGCCGGTGCCGACGCCATCTGCTACCACACCGCGGCCGAGCGCCGTCTGGTCCAGCGTCGCCACCGGGTCGCCCAGATCCCGCAGATCGAGCTGGGCCTGGGCGTCTCGCCCGTCGTCGACGGCGGCCGCTCCGGCGGGGAGATCCTCGGCATCGGTGATCGTCCCTATGTCGTGAGCGTGGGCCGGGTCGACGAGCACAAAGGGTCGTCGATGTTGGCGGCGTTCTTCACCACCTACAAAAAGCGCCACCCCGGCCCCCTCGCGCTGGCCCTGGTCGGGCCGCGCGCGGCGTCGATCCCCGAGGACAGGGACATCGTGCTCACCGGCTCGGTGAGTGAAGCCGACAAATGCGACATCGTGGGCGACGCCATGATCTCGATATCCCCGTCGGCCCTGGAGTCGTTCTCGCTCGTGATCCTCGAGGCCTGGGAGCAGTCGGTCCC
Organism: uncultured Acidimicrobiales bacterium; assembly: GCA_963846125.1. Lineage (GTDB taxonomy): Bacteria > Actinomycetota > Acidimicrobiia > Acidimicrobiales > UBA8190 > Chersky-840. The sequence goes on along the minus strand of CAWJUR010000003.1, from coordinate 86,406 downwards.
GGTCATCGTCAACGCCACGTGTGGCCCCACCCGGGAGCACTGCGAACGATCAGGCGGTGGCCTGTGGTTCGGCTCGTACCGGGAGTTCGAGGCGGTCATGGATCGCCTATGTGCCGACGCCGCGCTGCGCACGCTGCTCGGCACCCGCGGTCACGCCTACGTCCAGCGCTACTACCAGTGGCCCGCGCTGATCCGCCGCTACGCGGGGTTCCTCACCGCCGTTCGCCGGCGCTACGAGGCTACCGGCACCTGATCGGTCAGAACCCTCCGAGGCCCACGACGGGTTGCGTGAGGGTGATGTTGCCGGTGGAGCCGTAATACGGGGCGCTCCCGTACGAGAAGATCCCGCCGTCGGCGGCCGTGAGTCGATAGCCCGCTCCGCTCTTGGTCGCCATCATCCCGACGACCGGCTTGACGAGGCGGAGGTTGCCCGCCGAGCCCATGAAGGGCGAGTCGAAAGCGAAGACCCCACCGTCCGACGCCACCAGCCAGTACCCCCCGGTGTGGGCGTCCACGGCCATGCCCACCATGGGCCTGGTCAGGCGGATGTTCCCGGTCGATCCGTGGTAGGCGGCGTCGCCGTAGGAGAACACGCCCCCGTCCGACGCGACCAGCCAGTACCCACCACCGTCCGGGGTGACGGCCATGCCCACCACGGGTTTGGTGAGGCGGAGGTTGCCCGCCGATCCGTGGAATTGGGCGTCGCCGTAGGAGAACACGCCTCCGTCCGACGCGACCAGCCAGTACCCACCACCGTCAGGGGTGACGGCCATGCCCACCACAGGTTTGGTCAGCGCGATATTCCCCGCCGATCCGTGGAAGACGGCATCACCGAAGGCGAAGATGCCACCGTCCGACGCGTCGAGCCAGTACCCGCCGCCGTCCGGGGTGACGGCGATGCCGACCACGGGTTTGGTGAGCAGGAGATTGCCGGTCGACCCACAGAAGGGCAGATTTCCGTAGTTGAACACGCCGCCGTCCGTCGCCGTCATGTCGTAGCCCACCGGGCTCCCCGATGGTGCGTTGCAGGGCACCTGGACCACGGGTGATGGCAGCCCCGTGTCCCCCGTCAATTGCGAATCGTGGTGGAACATCGGCCATGCCCCGGCTTCGGTGGCCACTGCACCGTTACTCCGGCTCACCTCGTAGTGCTGGATGACGCCCTGGTTGCTCGAGTTGTATCCGGCGATGGTGAGGCCGAGAGAGCCGTTGGGGTCGTCGGTGACGAGCGGGGAGTTCTGGAAGGCGAGCCCGGCGCTCTGTCCCAACGTGGTGACCAAGGCGCCGGACTTCCCGTCGAAGATCTCCACGCCGACCGTGGTCGGCACGATGGCGTCCTGGTATCCACCACCGGTGAGGTCTGCGCTCACCGGCGAGCCGATGACCTGGCCGCCCGTACCCGTGTGCCAGATCGTGGCCCCGGTGACTCCGTTGAGCGCCCAGATCGATCCGTCCGAGCCGACTCGGGTGCCTTCGAGCACCTCGAGTTGGCCGTTGCCGAGGATGTCGGCCAGGGCGGGGCTACTGGTCGTCGTGCCGTCGAGCTTCTCGATCCAGCGCGGCGTGCAATGCGCGTTGACCTCGATCACGTCGTTGGTGGTCGACGCTCCCCCGTAGGTGGCGCCGGTTCCGAAGACGATCCCGACACTCCCACCGAGCTCACCCACCGCCGGCGAGGACTGCACGGTCTGATCGGTGTTGTACTGACAGACCAGACCCCCGCCGGGGTTGCCTGTGCCGGCGTTGCCGGTGGAGCTGAGCACCCGGATGTGCCCTCCGTTGGTGTAGTGCGTGCCATAGGCGAAACCGGCCGACGAGTCGCCGCCTTCGACGATGTCGGTCCGGCCGTTGCCGTAGACATCACCCAGGGCGGGGGTGGTGAAGTTGCTGTCGGCTTGGAACCACGGGAAGCCCGGGAGCATGGCTCCGTTGGCCGCGTTCATGGCTTGGCCGACCTCTCCGAGCGAACCGGCCACGACATCGGTGCCGCTGCCGAGGTTGCCGACCGCCATCGACGCCTGCACGGCCATGGCCGGGGCGGTGTCGGTGGACGGGTTCTGCACGGTGGTCCACCACTGGGTGGTGCCCTGGGGGGTGATGCCGAGGTATCCGCCCGACGTCGGAGTGGCGGCGTTTCCTTCACCGATGAACACCGAGTCGAGCCCGCTTCCGGTGGTGTCGGAGACCGACGGGGTGGAGTCGATGGGAACGCTGGTGTTCACCGGCCATCCCGGCACACCCGCGCCGGAGGCGAGGTTGAATCCCCACACGTGTCCGGCCCGGTCGCCCACCACGACCGAGCGGCCCCCGGAGAGCGTGGCCACGTTGGGCGACGACAGGGCGATGGGACCGCCGCCGTCGTTCAGCGTTTGGGTCCAGGTCAGAGAAAAGGAAGGGGCGTGCGCCTGCACCGCAGCCTGGGCCCCACTCGACCCGGCCCCCAGCAACGCACCGGTCACCACCGCAGCACCGAGGACCAGACGGCCTCGCCGGCCGCGGCCACTACCGAACTCGACCAGCGCGCTCGTCCGGATTGCACGGTCATTGGGCTTCTGTGCCGAGCCCAGCGTCTGGGCGCGTCGGCGCCGTATGCAGGCAATTTCCACAGATCCACCCCCTCAATGTCGAACACATCTCTATCGACAGGGCGGGACAGAACCTTTACCGACGCGAGAGCAACGGTCCCAGGCGGCGACGGACGGCTCCCGCCACGGCCCGGGCTCCTCCCTCCCGATACAGACGCACCACCCGGGCCCGACCCTCGCCCCGCCCGGTCGCGCCCAGCTCCCCCGCCTCCGAGGTGGGCGCGAGAGGACCGGCACCCGGCCAGTCAGGTGAGTCGGGGGCATGGCGGGGCGATGCACAGAACGACACCACCGGCTCGAGCACCGCCGACCACCGGAACCGTGCCGCCACCTCCAGGGCGCGCGTTCGACACCGTTCCCTGGCGTGGCGGTCGCGCAAGAGATCCAGCAACGCGCTCGCCACGGCGTCGACGTCCTCGGGAGGAACGACGGTGCCTATCCCCTCCGACGAGATGATCTGCGCGAACCCGTCGCCGGCGGTGGCGACGATGGGAAGCCCGGCCCACAGGTAGTCGAGCATGCGGGTGCGAAACGAGTACTGCGTCTCGAGGTGCTCGAGGTGGAGGCTCACGCCGACGTCGGCCTCCAACAGATAGTTCTGCCGGTCGTGGTAGGCGACCCAGCCCTCGTTGAAGAACACGTGCGTCCCCGTCAAACCCAGTTCCTCGGCGATCCGCCGCGCTTCGACGGCGACGCCGGATTCGACGATGTCCGGTTTGGGATGCCGCATACCCATGAAGTAGAGGCGCACCTGCGGTCGAACGAGGCGGATCTTGTCGATGGCCCGGATGAGCGTCGAGGGGTCGAACCAGTCATAGAGCCCACCTCCCCACAGCACGACCTCGTCGTCCGGGCCGATGCCCGGTACGACTCCGCGCAGGGCGGCGCGGCTGCGGACGGGCGGTTCGTCGGGAAGGCCGAAGGGCACCACGTCGACGAGACGTCGGAGGGTGGAGTCGTCCCCGTAGGTGCGGGGATTGATCCTTCCCAAGGCAGCCAGGAACCCCAACCACAGGTCTCGTTGCTTGTCGCTGGCGCACACGAAGAAGTCCCCGCGTGTCAGCTGCTCTTCAAGAGTGCGGACCGTGTTGGCGACGTTGACGGAACGATCCGGCTCAGCATCGTCCCGTGTGAGCACGAGGGCCTCGAGATGCAGCGGGTCATAGAGGTCGAACAACATCACCTTGTGCGAGCCGCGGAACCCGGGAACGTTGTGCAGGAGATAGCCCTGCACGATGGCGACGTCACACCAACGCTCGAGCTCCTCGAAACGCGACCGGTCCGCGGACTCCACCGAGAAGCGTGGAGAGGTCACATCGCAGAGATCGGACGTGGTGGCGAGCACCACCTCCTGGTCGGCCGCCAGGGCTTCGGCGATGTGCCAGGCCCGGATGGCGGGGCCGGCCATCTTCGACGTCAACACGTCGTCGGTGATGACCACGACGCGCCACGCGCGCGCCATCGGTGGATCTGTCGACGCAGGTGAGCCGACTATCATCGCCTCGATGAACGCTCGGCCACGGCGCGGCGTCACCCATCGCGTCATGGTGCGAGCCTAGTGAGCGCCTAGCGTGGCCATCGCGACCCATGGGAAGCGCTGTCGCCGTGGTCGATCCGCACCGCTTCTGATGTCGAGGCGCCTTCTCGTTCTGACGTTCGACCCTCTCACCGATGCCATGGCGGGACCGGCCATCAGAGCGTGGAACCTGGCCCTGGTATTGGCCACACGTTTCGATGTCACGCTCGCCGGGACAGCCGGGGTGACCCGACAGCACGATGCCATGCGTGTGCACTCGGTCACCCCCGGCGGCTCGGATCTGGCCGCGCTACTCCTGAACTGCGACGTCGTGTTCGCACCTACCAGCGTGATCCGTCGCCATCCCGAGGTTGCCTCGAGCGATCTCCCCGTCGTCATCGACATGTACATCCCGACTCACCTCGAGAACCTCGAGCGCGGCGATCGGAACGACGAGGACTATGCGCAGGCCGTCTCGCACCAGGTGGCGGTCACCAATGAGGACCTGGGTCGCGGGGACTTCTTCCTGTGCGCCAGCGAGCGACAACGTGATTTCTGGCTAGGCGCGCTCTCCCACGCCGGGCGAGTGAACCCTTCGAACTACGACCTCGACCCGACACTGCGCCGTCTGATCGATGTCGTGCCCTTCGGCCTACCTGCCGAACCCCCCGTCGCGGCGGGGCCGGTGCTGCGCCGGCACTTTCCCGCCATCGGATCGGGTGACCCGGTCATCGTCTGGGGGGGCGGCGTCTACGACTGGTTCGATCCCGTCTCCCTGGTCCGTGCCGTTGACCGTGTCCGGAGCCGCATTCCGGCGGTCCGCCTCGTCTTCCTCGGGATGAGCAATCCCAATCCCGACATCGCAGAGATGGCCCGGGCCGTCGAGGTCCGGAGGGTCAGCGCCGAGTTGGGGCTCACGGGGTCGACCGTCTTCTTCAACGACGAGTGGGTGCCGTATCACGCCTGGGGGAGCTACCTCCTCGATGCCGACGTCGCGGCCAGCATCCACCTCGACAACCTCGAGACACGGTTCTCGTTCCGCACCCGCATTCTCGACTACCTATGGGCACGCCGACCCATGATCCTCACCGGCGGTGACGCGCTCAGCGACCTCGTGGCGGCGCGGGAGCTGGGGATCACCGTGCCGTCGGGTGACGTGGGTGCGATCGTCGACGCCCTGCTGAGGCTCCTGGCCGACGACAACCCTGCTCCGGACTTCGGACCGACGCTGGAACAGTTCCAATGGCCGGCGGTGGCCGAGCCCCTGCTGCGCTGGCTCGAGGACCCACGTCGTGCTCCGGATGCCACCGTCGAGCTCCCATGAGGGGCCCAACGCACCTTCGGCCATCGCGTCCCCGCACTCGGTCGCTTGACGCTCGCGTGGCGCAGTGGCAATCCTACGGAGCGTGAAACGGTTCTTGCGGCGCGCGCAGGGTTGGCTCGAGCGCAGGGCGTTCGCGCAACTCCACGCCCGCCTCGACGCCATCGACGCCCGCTTGGAGCTGTTGGCGTCGCTGGATCGTCGCCTCGGTGAGGTGCAGGCCACCGTGGAGACGACCGCCGCCCGGGCCGCGGCGTCGATCGAGTACTCACACGGCGCGGCAGAGTCCGAGGGCAGGGTGACGCGCCGGATCGAGGCGATCGAGCAACTGCTCGGAGCGAAATCACCGAGCGACGCTTGACGACGACAGTCCGCCTCGCCGTCGACCTGCAGGCGTTGCAGACCGACGGCATCGCCGATCGCGGGATCGGTCGGTACGTGGCGTCCCTCAGTGCCGCGCTTCAACGCCGCGGTCGGCTGGCGGCGGGGCTGCTCGCTCCCGAGCTACCTTCGCCCCTCGGCCTGCCGCCCGAGCTGGCCGTGAGCGGACTCGTCCGCTTCGACGGCGTCTCGTCGATGCGGGCCCTCATCGCCGACGCCGGTCCGATCGCACACCACATCCCCGCGCCATTCCTCTCCTGCGGGCCACTGGACCCCACGGGTCTCGTCATCGGCCCCCACTGGGAGAGCGTGGGCCTCCCCCGGGTCGTGACACTGCACGACCTGATCCCCCTACGCGCCCCCCATCGTTACCTCCCGACCCCGGCGCACCTCGATCGGTACCGGGCGCGCGCCGCATGGGTGGCGGGAGCGGATCTCGTGTTCGCCGATTCCGAGCACACCCGGTGCGAAGCCATCGAGCTGCTCGGAGCCGAGCCCGAGAAGGTCGTCACCATCGGGTGCGGCGTGTCACCGTTCTTCACACCGAGCGACGGCACCGACGGGGAGCACTTCCGTTGGTACCTGGGCGGGCTCGAGGATCGTCCCTTCGTGATGACCGTCGGGGGGAGCGACATCCGCAAGGGCACCGAGCGCCTCATCTCGGCCGTGGGTCTGCTCGTCCAGGCCGGATTCGACCTCGATCTCCTGGTGGTGGGGGAGCTCACGGCGCAGTGGCGCACCAGACTCGACGAGGCCGCGGCCAACGCCGGGATGACGGGACGAGTCGTGCTCGCGGGCGCAGTCGGGGACGAGCTCTTGCGGGCGTGCTACCGACGAGCCGCGGTCACGGTCATGCCGTCGCTCGCCGAGGGCTTCGGCCTGCCCGTGCTCGAGTCCGCCGCCTGCGGCACCCCCGCCCTTGCCTCGCAGACCACGGCCCTGGCCGAGGCGGCCGCCACTCCCCTGGCGACCTTCGATCCCGCCGAGACGAGTGCGGTGTCGCGGGCCATCGCCGATCTGCTCTCCGACGACGAGCGCCGGGCCACGGTCCTTCAAGCCCAACGCGCCTTGGCATCGAGCTCGACATGGGACGCCGTGGCGAGCCGAGCGGCCGCGGCCGTCGACCGCCTGGCAGACCAGCGTCCTGCTTCGGTGTGGACTCCGGCCCAACCTCCGAGGCGCGTCGCGTTGGTGGGGCCCCTTCCACCTATCAGCGGGGGAATCGCCATCTACAACGAGCGCCTGGTGCGGGCGTTCGACGGGGAGGCCGCCATCGACGTGGTGACGCCTCTGCATGCGGCACCCCCCTTGCCCGTCGGTGTCGGCCATTTTCCCGTCGACACGTTCGGGGTGGACGCCCGACCGACGTCGTACGACGCCGTCATCTACACGTTGGGAAACTCCGACGGACATCTGTCGACGGTGGAGACCGCACTGCGATACCCCGGATGGATCTGGTTGCACGAGGTGCGCCTGGCAGCCATCGCCGTGACCGCCCTCGAGTCGCTCGACGACGATGATTTCGCCTGTTCTCTGGCCTGGCTCCTCGAGCGTTCCTACCCGGGACGCGCCCCACACCACGCTGCTCGCCACGCCGGGCGCTCCGTGCGCGACCTCGTGACCGCCGGGGTCGGGCTGCTTCCGCTGTTGGCCGAGCGCTGCCGGGGGCTTCTGGTCAATTCCGAAGTGGCGCGGCAGCTCGTCCTGCTCGATCTCGCTCCTCTGTCGCATCACCCTCCCATCCACGTTCTGCCGCCGGCCTGTCCTGCCGTGACGCCGATGGACCGATCCGCCGCCGAGTCAGATCCCGTCGTCGTGGCGTTCGGCATCGTCTCCATGGCGAAGCGCCCCGACCTCTTGGTGGACGCCGCAGCTCGGGCGGGGTGCCGTCTGGCCTTCGTGGGGCCGTGTCCGGATTTCCTGGTCCAGGTCATCAACGACCGGGCCCGAGTCCGCGGCAACGTCGACCGCGTCGAGATCACGGGGGCCGTCGACGAATCGGCATGGAGAGCCTGGCTGGCCCGGGCCACCCTCGCCGTCCAACTGCGGGAAGGAGCCAGCGGGGAATCGTCGGCGGCCGTTCTCGAAGCCTTGGCGGCCGGAGTCCCCGTGGTCACCAACTTGGCCACGGCCGCCGAGTACCCGGCCGGAACCCTCTCGTACCTTGCCAGTGCCGATCCCGACGTCGTGGCACCGCGTCTCCAAGAGCTCCTGGCCAACCCCGAGGCGCAACGAGCGCTGTCCGAGGCGGGGATGGGATTTGCCGCCGCCCACCAGTTCCGCGACTTGGCCCACACGCTAATGTCGCTCGTGACCAGCTGACCGATCACCGGTCTCGTCTCTTCGCGAGATGCGCTGACCGATCTCTTCGCACTCTTCCGGAGCCGTGCAACGCGATGGCGACCAATGAGCATGGCACCTCTGACTCTTCGGATCAGGTGGATCTTGACCGTCTGATCGGCGAGCTCGAGACCGATGCTGCCCGGCGACGGGCCGACCCCGGATATCCCCATGATGCCGACGCCCGGCTCCACTTCGAGCTGGCCCGGCGGGCCCCGAACCCTCCCGGCGCGGCGACGATGACCGAGGTGATCGCGCAAGTGCAGGAGATCGCCTCCGTCGACGCCAACACGCCTGCCTCGGCCGGTGACGGTGCCAGTGGACCAAGACGGCGCGATCGCCAGGCCGCGGCGCAGCACCTGAAGCGACTCGACGACCGGGTCACGTCACTGGGGTTTGCCACCACGGCTGCATTGCGCTCCGTGGCAGCCCGAATCGAGCAGCTCGAAGAGCGGGTCCGGCACCTCGAGCCGCCCGGCGATGACGCTGCGGTGTCATCGGTGCCGCGTGATGACACCGGCGTCCTGGCACGATGGCGGACGCGGCTCGCCGAGACCCTACCGTCGGGTGAGCGTGTGCTCTATGCCCAGACACAGGCCGACGACGTCGTGGCCGAACTCCGCGCCTCGGGCTTCGACGTCTACGGGATCACGAGCACTGAGCCTCGCCATCGTCCAGGCCCCGACGTCCGTTCCGGCGACGTCCTCACCCACCTGACGGCGGTGGCCGACGGTGCGCTCGGCGCCGTGGTGCTGGTCGGCGGCCCCGACGCCATGAGCCCGGCGGCCATCGGTCCGTTGGTTGCGGCGCTGGGGCGCGTGACCCGCAGCGTCGTCGTCATCTCCGAAGCGCCGTGGTGGTGGCGAATGCGACTCGGCGCCGTGAACGCGGATCTGGCCCTGGGCCGGCCGCTGGACCCCGACACGTGGCTGCACGCCTTTCACGAGGTCGCCATGACCGGCACCGCCGAGTACGACGCGACCGGACAGAGCTACCGAGTGGTGATCCGAGCCCAAGAATGAAACTCGGGTTGGTGGTCCCCCGCTACGGGGTGGACGTCGTCGGAGGGATCGAGCACTGGCTGCGTCTGCTCTGTGAGCACCTCGTCTCGATGAAGGGTTGGGACGTCGAGGTCTTCACGACGTGCGCGGTCTCCGCCGCCACCTGGGCCGACGAATTACCACCCGGGGACGAAGACCTCGAAGGGGTCACGGTGCATCGCCGTCGCTCGGTGTCGGGACGCGACCCTCGCTCGGGTGAGCTCGGCGTTCTGATCGGGCGGAGCCCCGCAAGCGTGCCCGAATCCGTCGCACATCGATTCGTCGACCTCGTGGGACCGGTCTGTCCCGACGTGCTCGACGATGCCGCCGCCTCGGATTGCGACCTGGTGGCGGTGACGCCGTATTTGTTCTGGCCGGCGGTCCACGGCGCGGTGCGCCTGGGCCGACGGGTGATCTTCCACAGCGCGGCACACGACGAACCCGAGCTCCATCTCTCGATCATGGACGAGGTGTTCGGAGCAGTCGGTGGGCTCGCCTACAACTCCTACTCCGAACAGGCTCTGGTCGAGCGCACCTTCCGAGTCGCGCATCTGCCGGCAGCCGTGATCGGTGCCACGGTGGTGGCGGGATCCGGTGATCCGGGTGCGGCACGCGCCGCGCTGAGACTCGCGCCGGGAGAACGCTTCGTCCTGTGTGTCGGCCGAGTCGAGCGAGCCAAGGGATCGCATGTGCTCGCCGACCTGTGGCGCCTGTACCGCCAACGACGACCCTCTGCCCCTCGACTGGTTTTGCTGGGCCCGGTGCACGAGGGACTCGAAGGCGACGAACACGTCGTCGTCGCCGGTCGACAACCTGAGGACGTCAAGTGGGGCGCGCTGCAGGCATGCGAGTTCGCAGTGACACCCTCGGCGTGGGAGTCCTTCAGCTTGGTGGTGCTCGAGGCGTGGCTGGCGGGTGCCCCGGTCGTGGTGAACGGCCGCTGCGCGGCGACACTCGAACACTGCCAGCGGAGCCGGGGCGGTCTCTGGTTCCTCGACTATGCGGATTTCGAGGCCGTGGCCGATCGGCTCCTTGCCGACCGAGCCCTCCGAGAGCGTCTGGTGGAAAACGGTCGGGCCTACACCGAACGCATCTTCAACTGGCCGACGATCGTCGACCGCTACGAAATCCTCGCCGACCGCATCCTGGCCCGAGCCCCGCGCCACGCTTCGGTCCCGCCAGGCTGATCGACCGGGCCGTTAGGATGACCGAGGTGGGCCGTCATCCCCTGCTGTCCCGAGTCGCGGCCCGCGCGCGCCGGTCGCTGGGAATTCAAGAGCTGGCCCAGAGGCTCGACGGCATCGAAGCCGGACTGGCCGAGCTCCATTCCGGTCGGTTCCCGAACGGTCCGCTCTACTTCGGCGACCATACGGCGTTGGTCGCCACGCGATGGGGCGCCAAGATGTTGGTGGACACGCGTGATGCGGCGATCTCACCTTGGATCGTGCTCGACGGCTTGTGGGAGACCCACGTCACGGAATGGCTTCAGCGCACCCTCCGACCCGGGCAAGTCTTCGTCGATGTGGGCGCCAACATCGGGTACTTCACCCTCCTGGGGGGACAGCTCGTCGGGCCCCAGGGTCGCGTCGTGGCGGTCGAGGCGCATCCCGGTCTGGCTGAGCTGCTGCGCCGGAACGTGATCATGAACGGGCTCTACGGATATGTGACCACGTGGCACCGAGCCGCATGGTCGAGCACGACGACCTTGCAACTGCACCAACGTCTCCTTTTCTCGGGGGCGTCGAGCGTGGGAGCGATCGGGCAGGAGGCGCTCGATCGTCTGGGAGACACCGAGGAGATGGTCGAGGTCCAGGCCGTCCCCGTCGACGATCTGCTCGATGGGCTGCCCCCGGTCGACGTCTTGAAGATGGACATCGAAGGAGCCGAGCTCCAAGCCTTCACCGGTCTGTCCCGCACTCTCGGGACCAGCACGAAGATAGCGGTGATGTTCGAGTGGGCCCCTGCGCTCATGGAAGGTGTGGGAGACAAAGCCGAGGCGCTCGTGGACCTGCTCGAAGGCCACGGATTTCGTTTTCGGCTCCTCGAGGACGACCTCGCCGCCATCGAGCGCGCCAAGCTCCTCGACCTGCCCTACGGGAACGTCGTCGCGACACGCTGATGCCACCGAACGCCTCGGTGGTCGTCGTGTCGTACCGTCCGGGCGACTGGCTCACCTCGTGCGTGTCGTCGGCCCTGGCGCAAGCCGAGCAGGTTGTGGTCGTCGACAACGGGTCCGAAGGTGAAGAAGCCTCCGCCATCGCGACGTCGCTGAACGCACAGGTGGTCCGCTCCTCGGTCAACCTCGGGTTCGCGGGAGGTGTCGACCTCGGCCTCCGAGAGGCGAAAGGCGAGATCATCGCGTTGCTCAACGACGACGCCGTCGCCGGCCCGCACTGGATCGAGTCCGCACGAGCCGCCCTGGCCGATCCCACCGTGGCCGCGGTGACTCCCAAGGTCGTCCTGGACGGCGAGTTCGCCGAGATCATCCTCGATGACGAACCGTGGCAGGCACCCGGCGATGCCCGCCCGCTCGGCCGTCAGTTGCATTCGGTGACGGTAGGCACCGTCGAAGTGCTGGAGGACGTGTGCGGGGCGGGGGTCTATGACACCGAGTACGCCATGGTCGACCATGTGCCGGCCCGCTGGCGCTGGACCTCGGGGCGACGACCCTTCTATGTCCCGCTCGCCGCCGCCAGCGGTGAACTCACCATCAACGGTGAGCCGGTGTCGGTGCGCACCACGTGCCGTGTCGTCAATCACGCCGGGTCCTACCTCGAGCCCCACGGCGTGGCGGGCGAGTTCGGCCTCGGTGCCCCCGACGACGGTCGGTTCGACCAGGGCGCCGAGCGTTTCGGGTTCAGCGGCACCGCGCCGGTGTTCCGGGCCGACACGCTGCACCGGCTCGGGGCGTTCGCGCCCCAGTTCTTCGCCTACAACGAAGACACCGACTGGTGTCTCCGGGCCCGGCTGGCGGGCATGCGCATCGTCTATGACCCCACCGCCACCGTGCGCCACCGCCTGTCGGCCACCAGCCAAGGCCCGCGCTCCCCCCTGGTTCGATTTCTCGCCCAACGCAACGCCTTACTGTGCCTCGTGCGCAACGCCCCGCGCGACGTGGCCCGACACGTCCTGTGGCAACGCCTGCACGAAGACCCCGCGCCCCAGCTCCGACGAGCGGTCCTGACCAAGCTCCCGTGGGCGCTGGCGTCGCGTGCTCGTCAGCGCAGGCTGTGGACGACGACGCCGCGGGCGATCTGGGATCGCTGGGCCGGCGCCGACCGGACGTGGGACGACGGGCCTGCCACCACGACCTGACGGCAATCGTCCCGCCACCCCCGCAGCCCGTCGCTCAGAGAGGCCCTGCCCCGACCGCCTCGACGATGAGGTCGACGAAGCGTCGCCGCGAGTTCTCGAGCGAGAACACCTCGGCCCGTCGCGCTCCGGCGTCGACGAACTGCCGGCGCAGTCGGGCGTCCTCGACCACCTTGTGCACCGACGCCGCGAAGGGCAAGGGCTCCTTCGAGGACAAGAGCAACCCCGCGTCAGCCACCGTTTCGGGGACGGCCGAGGTCGAGTAGGCGACGATGGGAAGACTGTGACCCATGGCCTCGACCAATGGGACACAGAACCCCTCGTGCTCAGAGGCACACACGAACACGTCGGCTTCTCGGTAGTAGGATTCGAGCTCCTCCGGGGAGACCGTTCCGGTGATCGAGACGGCATCGCTCAGACCCAGCTCGGCGATGAACGCCGACAACGCCGGCCCGTAGGTCTTCCCGAGTGGCGTGCCGATGAGATGCAACCGGGCCCGGTCGTTGTAGAGGCGCCGGTACAGCGCCAGCATCTTGACCAGGTCGTGCTGCGCCTTGTGTGGTGACACCTTTCCGACGAAAAGAAAATCGGGGCCACCGTCCGCCTTGGCAGCCACGAGACGGCGTGACAGCACTGGATCGGGCTCGGCCGCGGCGGCCATGTCGATGAGCAACGGCGCCACCGCCGTGTGCCCGAAGCCGACCTCGATGAGCTCTTCCTCGTTGAAGGAAGAGTCGGCGATGGCCAGGTGGCACTCTTGCGCCACCCGGGTGACCTGGGCTCGTCCCAGGGTGACCTCGTGGCCGACGGCGGGCTCCCAACCGTCGAGGAGCGTCGCCGGCGTGATGTTGTGATAGTTCAGGAGCTTCGGCTCGGACCGGCTGGCAAAGATGTCGAACACCGGGCTTCCGATGGACGCCTGATACATCAGCCAACGGCCCTTAGCGGGTCGACCCAGGCTGCTCATGGGGCGAGCCCGGTCGGCGAGGTCGCGCGTGGTCTCGCCGTAGAAGATGTCGGACTCGATGCCGACCTGGCGCAGCGCTTCGGTGATGGCCACGGTGTGCATGCCGATGGCGTCGCGGCTGGCGAGGGACGGGATGACCTGGTCGACGCGCACGGGCGGCCTCAGCTGAGGCTGGCGGCTCGGATGTCGGCGTGCAGCTCCAAGGCGACGCTGCCGCGCGACCGGTCCGGGTTCATCACCTCGAACGCCTGTTGTTCCCGACTGTCATAGAGGATCCCGAGCCGGTCTTTGACCTCGACCTTCATGCTGTAGGTGCCGTCGAGCAACGGCACTCGTTCGAAGCTCAGATCAGCGCGCCCGGCCCCGACGGGGGCGTCGAAGGGCCGGTCCAGGATCTCGGTGTCGGAGCCGAAGATCAGTCTGCCTTCCTGGTCGTAGATCTCCAGGGCGAACACAACTCCGGCGACGGGTTCGATGGCCTCGAACGCCACATGTACCGCGAGCGGCTCCCACGGGCGCAGGTAGGAACGTGATCCCGTCCCGGGGTGCTCGACTTCGACCGACGAGATGGCGATGGACTTGGCGACCGGTGCCGCAACACTCTCATCCACCTCGGGGAGGCCAGCCCCGATTCCCGGCCCGATGGCGTTGAGGTGCTCGTGATAGATCCGCACAGCGTCGGCAGCCGGGCCCGAGCCGATCATGTCCCCGGAGCTCAAGACCACCGCGAAATCGCAGATCTGGCGGACGAGGTCCGAGGAGTGGGTGACGAAGAGGATCGTCCGCCCATCGTCCTGAAATTCCTTGATCCGTGCCATGCACTTGCGCGAGAACGCCTCGTCACCCACGGCTAACACCTCGTCCACCACGAGGATGTCGGGGTCGACGTTGACCGCCACCGCGAAACCCAGCCGGACGTACATCCCCGACGAGTAGTACTTGACCTGGTTGTCGATGAATTGCTCGAGCTCGGCGAAGGCGACGATCTCGTCGAAGCGTTTGTCCACGTCCTTGGTCGAAAGTCCCAGAAGCGACGCATTCAGGTAGATGTTCTCCCGACCCGACAGTTCGGGTTGGAAGCCGGCGCCGAGCTCCAAGAGAGCGGCCAGGCTGCCCCGCACCACGACTCGGCCCTCGGTGGGCTGCAGGATCCCCGAGACGCATTTGAGCAGCGTGGACTTCCCCGAGCCGTTTCGTCCCAGGATCCCCACCGTCTGGCCTTCGGGAATTTCGAAGTTGATGTTCCGCAGGGCGAAGAAGTCCTGGTAGGGATTGCGCCCCGCGTGCAGGAACCGTTCCTTGAGCGACTGGTACTTCTCGGTGTAGAGCCGGAAGCGCTTGGTGACATCGACCACGTCGACGGCGATGTTCGGGGCCACCGCCATCTCAGAGCTCCTCCGCAAAGTTGCCCTCGAGGCGCCCGAACACGACCATGGCGCCGAGAAGCAGAACGAGCGACACCCCCAGGACGGCAAGATCCGCGGCGACAAACCAATGGATCCCGTACCTCGCCAGGACCCCGTTGGGTATGACTTTGTGGGCGAGGGGCCCCGTTGTGAATGTGTACCGGGGGTGGGCGATGTTCCAGAAGACCCGTTGGAACGACATCACCACCGGGGTGACAGGGTTCAGGAAATACACCCAGATCAATCGGATGCCCAGGATCTTGTGTGTCACGAGGTTGTCGTGTACTCGTCCCGAGAATGCATAGATCCCCGGGATGGCCCAGAACCACGCCAACAGGATCACTTCGACCAGGTGCTGAGTGTCGCGCAGATAGACGTTCACGGCTGAAAGGAAGACCGCCAGAGCCGCCGCGAACAACATGATGGCGGCCAGCGCCGGAATCAAGATCCAGATCTCGCTCCAGTCCGGCCGGTGCCAGAAGGCGAACATGAACACCAACAACACGATGGACTGGAACAAAAAGAACATGAATGCTGACCCGACCGACGCCAACGGGAGGATCTCTCGGGGAAACGCAACCTTCTTGACGATCGCCGCGTTGGACACGATTGTGCTGGTCCCCGTGAGCACCGCGGTCTGGAAGAGGTTCCAGACCAACATGGCCGAGAACATATAGATGACGAAGGTGGGGATGCCGTTGGGGAGGAAGTAGGTGAACAGGACGAAGAAGACGGCCAAGGTGAGGGCGGGGTTGAGCATCGACCACAAGAACCCCAGGACCGAGTTCTTGTACTTGACCTTGATCTCCTTGCGGACCAGGAAGAAGAACAGCTCTCGGGCGCGCCACAACTCGCCCAGGCGAAGCCAGATGTTGACCCGGGCAGCGACGATCCGGGTGGGTTTCGAGCGCTGCGCTATGCGTTGGGCGCGTTCTGCGATCTGCCGTTCCCGCTCGCCGACGATGCCGGTGGTGATGCCAGCAGCGTCCTCATCGCTGTCAGGGACCGTCGGTTCCTCCCCCGCCGAGGCGGCACCTACATCAGACTGGACGTCGGTCATCGGATCGCTCCGCTGAAACCTCCGGGCCCCGAACTCAGCGGGCGGCCGCCTGGGGCGTGGAGTGTTCGATCACCCGGTCGATGAACCCGTAGTCATTCCCTTCCTCGGCGGTGAACCACCGGTCGCGGTCCGAGTCGGCCTCGATGCGCTCGAGGGGCTGACCGGTGTGGAACGCGATCCGCTCAGCCATCATCCGCTTCATGTAGACGATCTGCTCGGCCTGGATGGCGATGTCGGTGGCCTGGCCCTGCATCTGCCCAGAGGGCTGGTGCATGAGGATCCGGCTGTGGGGTAGGGCGAAGCGCTTGCCCGGAGCTCCGGCACACAGAAGGAATTGCCCCATCGACGCGGCCAGGCCCACGCAGATCGTGCTCACGTCGCAGCTGACGTATTGCATGGTGTCGTAGATGGCCATGCCGTCGGTGACCGAGCCGCCCGGGGAGTTGATGTACAACGAGATGTCACGCTCGTGGTTCTCGGCCGCCAGGAGGAGGAGCTGTGCACAGACCTGGTTAGCCACGGTGTCGTCGATGGCGCTGCCCAAGAAGATGATGCGTTCCTTCAGCAGGCGCTGGAAGACGTCGGCGGAGGCCAGGTCGGGCAGATTTCCCGTCCGCATCGACGGGGGTAGGTCTGCGACCAGGGGTGATGCATGTACGGGGTGTGATGCCATGCCACGAGGCTACCCGGGATGCAGGCGCGGGTCGGGCAGGGTGCAAGGGGCGCGCCGGATAGGCTCGGCGTGTCCCGGCAGGCGGCGCGATGCCGGCGGGTGGGGCGCTGCGGGCGTGGCGGAACGGTAGACGCGCGGGGTTTAGGTCCCCGTCCCTTCGGGGGTGGAGGTTCGACTCCTCTCGCCCGCACTCGGCGCTCCGATCGCGCTGTTCAAATCCAGGTGTTCAGCACCTGGTCACCAACCTGATGCAATAGAGCCATGATCACGGGCCGCGACCTCACCATCGAGATCGGTGGGAGAACTCTTCTTCGCGACGCGTCTTTCATGGTCGGGCCCGACGACAAGGTCGGCCTGGTCGGCCGCAACGGGACGGGGAAGTCATCGCTGGTATCGGTCATCTGTCGCCAGGTCCTCCCGCACCTGCGGGTCGCGGGTGGCGTGGACATCCAGGGCAGCATCGGCTTTCTCCCCCAGGTGCCGACGGTCGGGAGGGCTCGGACTTGAGCCCACGGGGTTCTCCCATGTGCTGTCGGCCCGAGGCCTGGACGTCCTCGACGAGGAACTGCACACCGCACGTCGGGCCGTGGCGGCCAAACCGACCACGGAGGCCATCGCCACGTTCTCGGATCTCGAAGAGCGTTACGGCGCCGTCGGGGGATACAACCTCGAGGGTGACATCGCCCGCCTCGCGGAGGGTATCGGGCTCCGCCAGGATGTCTTGTTCGACGACATCGACTCGCTCTCGGGTGGGCAGCGCCGACGCGTCGACATCGTCCGGGTCCTGTTCGGACAGCCCGACACCCTCGTGCTCGACGAGCCCACGAACCATCTGGACCTCGCCGCCAAACGTTGGCTCACGACGGAGCTGTCGCGCTTCCCGGGGGCGATGCTCGTCATCAGCCACGATCTCAAGTTGCTCGACCGCGTCATCACGAAGGTTTTGAGCCTGGCCGAGGGAGGCCTCCGCGAATTCAAGGGCAATTACACGGCTTTCCGTACCCAGCTCACCGCCGACATCGAACAGCGGGAGAAAAAACGCGGCCTCGAGGACCGGCAGATCCGCAAACTCAGCACCCTGGCCGACTCGATGCGGGCCAGTACCGAGGACCGGGCCCGCAAGGCCAAAGTCCTCGACCGCAGGGTGGAGCGGATGAAAGGCAACCGCACGGAGCTGGTGAAGCGCGAACGCAAGACGCGCTTTCGGCTCCCGACACCGGCGCGCTCGGGCGCCCTCCCCCTGGCCGTGCACGGGGTCCAGGTCTCGTACGGAGCCAAGAAAGTCCTCCTCGACATCGATTTCGTTGTCGGGCGCGGTGACCGCGTCGTGGTCATCGGGCGGAACGGGGCCGGGAAGAGCAGCCTGTTGCGCTGCCTCGCCTCGGTCCAGGAACCGACACAGGGCAAGGTGGAAGTCGGGCACAACGTCTCGCTGGGCTACTTCGCACAGGAGCACGAGCAACTCGATCCGGCGTTGTGTGCTCTGGAGCAGATCGACGACGGTGTGCTGCGGACGGTTTCGGAACGACGAGCCCTTTTGGGGTCGTTCGGGCTCACCGGAGGCACCGCCGAGCAATTGCCGGCGTCGCTCTCGGGTGGTGAGCGCGCCAAGCTCAGCCTGGCGATGCTTTCGGCTGGCCGGGCCAACCTGCTGGTGCTCGACGAACCTACCAACAACCTCGACCCCGCCTCGGTCGAAGCCGTGGGCGAGATGCTCAGCACATGGCCGGGAACCGTGGTGGCCGTGAGCCACGATCGGCCCTTCGTCGATGCCCTGCGTCCGACCCACGCCCTGCATCTGCCCGAGGAACGCTACGAGTTGTGGCGCGAGGAATACCTCGAGGACGTCGAGATGCGATGAGGCGGTACGACCGTGACGGCACGCAGGTGCCGACCCACCGAACAAGGAGATGCAAATGGCCGACGTGACCCATTTCACCATCGCTCAAGCCGAGATCAGGCGGCGGGTGGCGTTCATCGGGGCTGAGCAGTGGGGACTGCCCACCCCGTGCACTGAGTGGAGCGTCGAGAAACTCGTGGTGCACATGATCGAGGGGAGCCGCATGACCGTCGCGCTCCTGCAGGGCGCGTCGGCCGAGGAAAGCCGGTCGGTGTTCGGTGTGGACCACAGCCCGGACCTCGTCGCGGAGCTCGACGTGGCGCTCACCGACGAGCTCGCCGCTTTCAAAGCTCCGGGCGCGTTCGAGATGGTGGTGCACCACCCCGCCGCCGGGGACGTTCCCGGCCTTACCCTCTATCAGTTCCGGACCTCGGACTACCTGCTGCACAGTTGGGATCTCGCCCGAGCGACTGGGGGTGACGAGTCCCTGGACGAGGGTCTGGTCCTCGTCACCTGGGAAGGCATGCTGCCCATGGCGCCGATCATCGGCGACTTCGGAGTATTCGGGACCGGCCCGAGCGGCACGGTCGCCGACGACGCACCCTTGCAGCAGCGGCTGCTGGACCTGTCGGGCCGCAGACCGTAGCGATCGCACTGTGACCGCGTACGTCGCCATGCTCCGCGGGATCAATGTCGGAGGTCACGCCAAGGTATCCATGGCACACCTTCGCGCCACGTTCCTCGACATGGGTTATGGCGACGTCCAGACCTATATCCAGAGCGGCAACGTGGTGTTCGCAGCGTCGGGCTCGGCGGCCAAGTTGCAAGCAGCAATCGAACAGGGCCTCGAGGACCGCTTCGCCCTCAAGATCAAGGTCGTACTCCGGACCAGCGCGCAACTGGACGCGGTCATCAAAGACAACCCGCTCGCCGGGGGCGGGCGGGATCCCGCCAAACTGCACGTGACCTTCCTGGCCTCGAAGCCGGCGGCCTCTCGCAAGTCGGGCCTCGACAGCCGGGGCTTCCTCCCCGATGAGTTCAGCGTGAGGGGGCGCGAGGTCTATGTCCATTGCCCCGACGGATATGGCCGGACGAAGCTCAACAACAGCTTCTTCGAACGTGCCTTCGGCGCGACGGCCACGACGCGTACCTTGCGGACCGTGACCACCTTGGCCGGCATGGCGGGCTGAGCGGCTCGACACCGCTTCGCCGTGAGACGAGCCGTGTCCCGACGCGCCCGCCCGGGTTGTCAGGAAATCCACAGGTGGCGTTGACGGGGTCCACCGTTGCGGTCGAGACACTGTCGCCATGGTCCAGCCGGCGACACTGCATCCCGATGCGCCGCACTCCCCCGGCCCCCAGCCGGTCCCAACCGCGCCCCCCTCCGTCGAGCCCACACGCCCCCCGTTGCGCTCAGCGGGACCCCAGGTCGACATCGTCATCCCCGTCTACAACGAGGAAGCGGGCCTCGAAACGAGCGTCAGGAGGTTGCACGGCTTTCTGAGCACCGAGCTTCCGTTCACCTTTCGGATCACCGTCGCCGACAATGCCAGCACCGACCACACCTGGGCCATCGCAAGCTCGCTCGAGCGCGATCTCGAGGGCGTTGTCGCCGTCCACCTCGACGACAAGGGCCGCGGCCATGCCCTGCGCTACGTGTGGGAGCACAGCGACGCGGCTGTCCTCGCGTACATGGACGTCGATCTTTCGACCGACCTCGCCGGTGTGCTCCCCTTGGTGGCCCCGTTGGTGTCGGGCCACAGCGACATGGCGATCGGGACCCGCCTGGCACACGGTGCCCGCGTGGTGCGGGGTACCAAGCGCGAGGTGATCTCACGCTGCTACAACCTCTTGCTCCGAGCCACCCTGGCCACCCGGTTCTCCGACGCCCAATGCGGGTTCAAGGCCGTCCGCGCCGACCGGGCCCGGGCCTTGTTGCCGCTGGTCAAGGACACGGGTTGGTTCTTCGACACCGAGCTGTTGTTCCTGGCGGAGCGCGCCGGCATGCGCATCCACGAGGTCCCGGTGGACTGGGTCGACGACCCTGACTCACGCGTCGATGTGCTCACCACCGCGGTCGAGGACCTCAAGGGGATCGCCCGCCTGGCGCGTGGTCTTGTCACCGGCACCCTTCCCCTGGCGACGCTGCGGGAATCGACATCGGCCGAACGGGTCGTGGCGGCGCGGCCGGGACTGTTTGCCCAGTTGGCGCGCTTCTCGGTCATCGGCGTCCTGAGCACCATGGCCTACGTCTTGCTCTATGTGGTGTTGCGGTCCCACATGCCGGCCCTGGGTGCCAACGCGCTCGCCCTTTTTGTCACCGCCGTGGCCAACACGGCGGTGAACCGCCGCGTGACGTTCGGGATCCGGAGCCGCAAGGCGCACCTGCGCCATCAGCTCCAGGGCATCGTCGTCTTCGCCCTCGGCCTCGCCCTCACCAGTGGCGCGCTGGCGGGGTTGCACCGACTCGCTCCCCACGCCGGTCGGGGCCTCGAGGTCGCCGTCCTGGTGGTGGCCGGCACGGTCGCCACGGTCGTTCGCTTCGCACTCTTTCGCTCCTGGGTGTTCCCCGGCGCGTCGCGCCGCCTGACCGGTACGCATGCATCGGCCCTGTCTGAACCAACCCTGCCGTCGCAGCAGTCGAGGAGCTCACGATGACGACCGATGTCCTACCGTTCGAGCCCGGCGTCGGGATACCACCCGACACGCATCTCGTACCTGACGGGCACGAAGACCACCGGCAACGGCACGTGGGCCGCGTCCGTCGGCTGTGGCGAGGGCGTCCGGGGGACCCGCCGTGGGTGCGGCCGGCCCTGCTGACGCTGTTGGTCGGGACGGCTGTGCTCTATCTCTGGGGCCTGGGCTCGTCGGGATGGGCCAACTCCTTCTATTCGGCCGCGGTCCAAGCCGGCACCAAGAGCTGGAAGGCCTTCTTCTTCGGCTCGTCGGACGCATCCAACTTCATCACCGTGGACAAGCCACCCGCCTCGCTGTGGGTCATGGAGCTCTCGGCGCGAATCTTCGGAGTCAACGCCTGGAGCATCCTCGTTCCTCAGGCCCTCGAAGGAGTTGCGTCGGTGGCAGTGCTGTACGCAGCGGTGCGGCGTTCGTTCCGACCAGGGGCCGCCCTTTTGGCCGGCCTCGTCCTCGCCACCACACCGGTCGCCGCCCTCATGTTCCGCTACAACAACCCCGACGCGCTCCTGGTGCTCTTGCTGACGGTCGCCGCCTATGCGACGGTCCGGGCCCTCGAACGGGCCAACACCTGGTGGCTGGTGCTCGCCATGAGCGCGGTGGGCACGGGATTCATCACCAAGATGCTCCAGGCTTTCCTCGTCGTCCCCGCCCTCGGCCTCGTCTACCTGATCGCGGCTCCCACTCCCCTGCGCCGGCGCATCGTGCAACTCGGTGCCGGTGCGGTGGCGCTGGCGGTCTCGGCGGGATGGTGGGTGGCGATCGTGCAGTTGACCCCGGCCGCCGATCGGCCCTACATCGGAGGGTCCCAGGACAACAGCCTCCTGAACCTGATCTTCGGCTACAACGGGCTGGGACGCATCTCGGGAAGCGAGAGTGGCAGCGTGGGCGGCGCCGGTGCCGCCGGGTCGCGATGGGGCCCGACGGGTTGGCTCCGATTCTTCGGCTCCGCGTTCGGGACGCAGATCTCCTGGCTCATTCCTGCCGCGCTCATCGTCGCCGTGGCGTCGTTGTGGCTGTGGCGACGGCGACCTCGCACCGACGCGGCGCGCAGCGCCATGCTGCTCTGGGGCGGCTGGCTGATCGTGACCATGGTGGTGATCAGTCTCGCCAAGGGGATCATCCACCCCTACTACTCGGTGGCGGCGGCCCCCGCCATCGGCGCCATGGTTGGCATCGGTGCGTCGGCATTGTGGGAAAAGCGGTCGAACGTGGCGGCGCGCGCCGCGTTGGCAGCCGCGTTGGCGACGACCGCGCTGTGGTCGTACCTCCTCCTCGACCGGGCGCCGACCTGGATGCCATGGCTGCGCGCCGCGGTGCTGGCGGTGGGACTGGCCGCAGCGCTGTTCCTCGTGGCCCAACCCCGCCTGCGGGGCAAGGCCGCGCTGGCGCTCGGCACCGTGGGGGTGTGCGCGGCCCTAGCCGGGCCTGCCGCCTATGCCCTCGACACCGTCGCCACCGCGCATGGCGGGGCGATTCCCTCAGCGGGCCCCTCCTCGGGCACAGGTCCAGGCGGGGGTCCCGGCGCGCCGGGCGGCGCTGGTGCTCCGGGCGGCACCTTCGGAGGCGGCCCGGGCGGCGCGTTCGCGGGACGGCCCGGCGCCGGTGGCCAGTTTCCGGGGGCGCCAAGCACGGGCCGAGGTGCGGCCCTTCCTCCCGGGTCGGGAGCCAGGAGCGGGTCGTTCCCGTCGGGCGGCTTCGCCGGGCCTCCGGGCGCACCGGGCGCGGCGGGTGGCCGACCGGCGCGATTCGGAGGAGGGAGAGGTGGAGCGGGCGGAGGCTTCCTGACGATCAGCACGCCGGGCAGCAAGCTCGTGAAGGCGCTCGAGACCGGCGCCGGCGCCTACACCTGGGTTGCCGCCACCGTGAATTCGAACTCGGCCGCCGGGTACCAGCTCGCCACCGACGACCCGGTCATGGCGATCGGAGGGTTCAACGGCACCGACCCCGCCCCGACGTTGGCACAGTTCGAGCGCGACGTCGCCCAGAAGAAGATCCACTACTTCATCGCGGGAGGCACGGGGCCCGGCGGCGGCAGCACAACCAGCACCGCGGGACAGATCACGCAATGGGTCGAGAGCCACTTCACGGCCAAGACGCTCAACGGCGTCACCGTCTACGACCTGACGGCCTCCACATGAGTGACCGCAAGAGTGTCCGTCAGCCGCCCCCGTCCACGGCGATGACCTGGCCGGTGAGGTAGCCGGCTTGCTCGGAGCACAGAAAGCGCACCACGCCGGCCACGTCCTCGGGTCGGCACACCCGACCGAAGGCGGCGTTGGCGTCCATCGTAGAGATGTCCTCGACCCCCATGGCCCGCACCAGCCGCCGGCCCATCTCGGTGACGACCAGACCGGGGGCAACGACGTTCACGTGGATGCCGTGTCGGCGCTCCTCCTTGGCCAAAGTCATGGCCAAAGCCTCGAGCGCGGCCTTGGCCATGTTGTAGGGCGCGCTGTTGGGGGCGAGGATCCGGGCCGCCACGCTCGACACGAACACCACGTCTCCGCGCGGCTGGGTGCGCATCGACGGCAGGACGAGCCGGCACAGGTGATGGCCGCCGAGCGCGTGGATGGCGATGACGCGCTCGAGCTCACCCGGATCGGTGTCGGCCACGGTGTGGCCGCGGCTGGCGATGCCGGCCGAGTGCACGAGGGTGTCGATGGCTCCGAAGTCGGCGAGCACCTCCCCCACCATGGCCTCGTCTTCCGCGGCCGACTCCACCGACGCCCGGTATGCCTTGGCCCGCCGCCCCAGCGCCTCGATGGCAACCACCGTCTCAGCCGCGGCGTCGTCGTCGCGGCGGTAGTTCACCGCCACGTCGAAGCCGTCCCCGGCCAGAGCCAGCGCGCAGGCCCGCCCGATCCCCCGGCCCCCACCACTGATGAGCGCGACCCTCCCCACGGACCGGTCCTCGACGCCGGCGCTAGGCCGCAGGACGGAACATCGGGACGGTGTACCCGTCGCCGATATCGGTGAACTCCACCCGCAGCGCCATCCCCACGGCCAGATCGTCGAGCTCGCACCCGACGACGTTGGTCATCATGCGCGGCCCTTCGGCGAGGTCGACGACGGCGGCGACATAGGGCACCCGCTCGTTGAAGGGAGGAAGGTCGTTCTGGTGCACGATCGACCACGTGTAGAGCGTGGCGTCCCCGCTGGCCTCTTCCCATGACACGGTGTCAGCCCCGCATCGAGGACAGAACGGGCGGGGGTAGTAGTGCGCCTCTCCGCAGGTCGAGCAGCGCATCAACAGGAGACGGCCCTCGGCCACGGCGTCCCACCACGGCTTGGTGAAGTCGTCTGGGGTCGGGAGATCGAAACGGGTCGTCGCCATGTGTCAGCCTCGTTCGCAGTCAAGAGTGTCGTCTTCGCC
Organism: uncultured Acidimicrobiales bacterium; assembly: GCA_963846125.1. Classification (GTDB taxonomy): domain Bacteria; phylum Actinomycetota; class Acidimicrobiia; order Acidimicrobiales; family UBA8190; genus Chersky-840. Next base: position 61,895 of record CAWJUR010000003.1, on the reverse strand, counting down.
GGGCCCGGTCGGGGCTCGAGCCTGGCCCGTCGCCGTGTTGACCCTGCCTCGCACCATCGGCCATGCTGCCCGGGTTCCCGATCCGACGTCAACGTGGCGCGGGGTCCGGCGGCGGGCGTCGGGCCCGAGGCTGTGAAGCAGAAGCAGGAGGACACCTGATGGGCATGCTCGAGGGGAAGACCGCAATCGTCAGCGGCGCCGGACGAGGGATCGGACGCGCCGAGGCCCTCCTGCTCGCCGAGGAAGGTGCCAAGGTCATCGTCAACGACGTCGGCGCCTCTCGGGCCGGCGAAGGCAAAGACGTCCACCCCGCCGAGCAGACCGTGCAGGACATCGTGGCCGCGGGTGGAGAGGCCCTCCTCAACAGCGGGGACGTGAGCTCTTGGGCGGGCGCCGAAGCGCTCGTGGCGCAGGCGGTGGACGCCTGGGGAAAGCTCGACATCCTCGTCAACAACGCCGGCATCCTCCGGGACAAGATGAGCTTCAACATGGACGAGTCCGACTGGGACGACGTCATCCGTGTCCACCTGAAGGGCCACTTCGCGTTGTCGCACTTCGCCGCCGTGCACTGGCGCAACCGCGCCAAGGCGGGCGAAGAGGTCTCGGGCCGCATCATCAACACGGCCTCGGAGGCCGGGCTCTTCGGCAACGCCGGGCAGGCCAACTACGGAGCCGCCAAGGCAGGCATCGCGGCCATGACCATCATCCTGGGACGCGAGCTGGAGCGCTATGGCGTGACGGTGAACGCCATCTCGCCGCGGGCCCGTACCCGCATGACCGAAGACCTCTTCGGCGACATGGCCAAGGCCGAGGAAGGCAAGTTCGACGCCTTCGCCCCCGAGAACGTGGCACCGCTGGTCGCGTTCTTGGCCTCCGAGGAGGCCGCGGACGTGAACGGGCAGAACTTCGTCGTCTACGGCGGCTCCGTCTGGGTGATGCAGGGGTGGCAGCCCGCCGGAGAGCTCAAGCGGGACTCGGGGTGGACGCCCAAGGAGTTGGCCGACAACAAGTCGAAGCTCTTCGCCAAGCGCTCTTCGAGCCTGCCGCCGTTCACCTTCTGACCCTTTTGCCCCGCGGGGACGCCCTCCCCGCGAGGGCCGAAACCGAGCGACGCTTAACGCCACGACCGCGGGCGGGCCCTCGCCCCTGACGGGACCGGGTACCTCCGGAGGCGGCCCGAGGCGGTCCCTGACAGGAATGTCAGGTACGGCGCCGGGGATCCGGTTAACCTCTGGCAGCCCGACGGGGAGCGGCGCACCGATTCAAAAGGGGAGGCCCAGAAGATGCTCGGACTGCACGGAACCACCATGGCCAACGGGACACGGCATCAGGAACGACGACGGACACCGCGTGTCTTGGCGGTGGCGGTCATGGCGGGGCTCATCGTGGGCGCGGCGGCCTGCAGCAGCAGCCCGTCCAACAACGCCACGGCCACGACGGCCAAGTCGACCACCACGACGATCGCCATCGACCCCACCACGGCGCAGGCCGACATCTCCACGACCTACAACACGCTGTTCAACCTGTCGAACCCGGACCTGGCTAGCAAGGTGGCCGTCATCCAGAACGGAGCGTCGATCAGCACCGCCATGCAGCAGGCCCTGTCGTCGTCAGAGGCGAGCGCGTCGCAGGGCTCGAAGATCGACAGCATCAACATCCTGACCGCGGCGCAGTGCGCCAAGCAGTCCCTGCCGCCGCAGTGCGCGCACGTGGTCTACGACATCCTCGGCACGGGAGGAACGGCGATCCTGCCCAACAACAACGGCTACGCCGTATTCGACAACGGCCATTGGCTGGTGGCCAAGGTCACGATCTGCACCCTGCTCGGCCTGTTCTACTCGGCCGAGGGCAAGACCGGGACCCCGCCGGGCTGCTGAGATCGGGAGCGCTTCGACCGATGCGGCCGACGAAGCGCGTGTGAGCGAACGCACAAGACAGCGAGCCACCTGAGCGAGCGCCCCTCGGGGCGCGAGCTCAGGACTTGCTGGGAAGCACCGCCGTCGCCTCGCCCACGACCTTGACCTCGCCGTCGCCGTTGGCCAACGAGCATTCGAGGTCCACCAGCTTGCGGCCGTCCTCTACCCGCTTTCCCGTCACCACGATCTTGGTGGTGAGCTCCTCACCGGGCCATGTCTGGCGGGAGAACCGCACCTTGTAATGCGTGAGGTTCCCCGGCCCCACGTAGTCGGTGAGGGCCGTGCCGAGCAGGCCCATCGAGAACATCCCGTGGCCGAACACGCTGGGCTGGCCGGCCGCGGTGGCAAGGACCTCGTCGTGGTGCATGGGGTTGTAGTCCCCCGACGCGCCCGCATAGCGCACGAGATCGGTCCGAGTCAGGGTGTGACTCGACGCCGGCGCCTCGTCACCCTCTTTGACGTCCTCGTAGTACCGCGTCGCCTCGCCCATGTCCATCCCTTCTCGCCCGATGGCCGCAGCTTGGGCGTCGTGTCGTTGGCCTGTCAAAACCGTCGGCGGGAAACCCCGTCCGCGCTCAGCCGCCGGGCTCGGGGTCGCGGGGCAGCCCGAGGATGCGCTCACCGATGACGTTGCGCTGCACCTCGCTCGTGCCCCCCGCGATCGTCAGACAGCGGGCCGAGAGAAAGCCCTGGCTCCACCGGCCGGCGTCGTCCTCGGTGGTGGCGCCGCGCGCCCCGAGCAGCATGAGCCCGAACTCCTGGAGCCGTTGCTCGTGCTCGGCGCCGAGCAGCTTGCGCACGCTCGCTTCGGGGCCGGGCTCGACACCCGACACCGACCGCAGCGTGGTCCGCGCCCCGAGCAGGGCGAGGGACTGGGCCTCGGCCAATAGCTCCCCCACGCCGTCGAGGACGACGGTGTCCGGGGTCCCGTCCGCCTCGATGCCCTTGAGGATCCCCTCGATCCCGAATCCCCACGTGGCACCCCCCGCCATCGACACCCGTTCGTTGGCGAGGGTGGTGCGCGCCAGGCGCCAGCCTCCGTTCACCTGTCCCACCACGCAGTCGTCGGGCACGAAGACGTCGGTGAAGAACACCTCGTTGAACATGGCCGCTCCAGTGATCTCGCGCAGCGGTCGCACCTCGATGCCCTCGGAGTGCATGTCGATGATGAAGTAAGTGATGCCCTCGTGCTTGGAGGCGTCGGGGTCACTGCGGGCCAGACAGATGCCCCAGTCGGCGCGCATGGCGATCGAGGTCCACACCTTCTGCCCGTTGAGGACCCAACCGCCGTCGTGGCGGGTGGCCCGCATGGAGAGGGCGGCGAGGTCGCTGCCCGCTCCCGGCTCACTGAAGAGCTGGCACCACACGAGCTCGCCGCGCATGGTGGGCCCGACCCAACGTTCCTGCTGTTCGGGCGACCCGTGGGCGATGATCGTCGGCAGCGCCCACGCCCCCACGGCGAGATGCGGCCGGTGCACGTGGGCGGCGGCGAGCTCTTCGTCGATCACGAGCTGCTCGACGGGCCCGGCACCGCGGCCCCACGGCACGGGCCAGTGCGGCGTGAGCAGTCCCGTGTCGACCAGCCGCCGCCGTCGCTCGTGCGAGTCCGGCGCGGCGGCCACCTCGGCCACCACGGCGCGGACGTGCTCCCGGACACTCTCGGCTTCCTCGGGGAGGTCGAGCGCCAGGCGGCGACGACTGCCGTGTAAGGCGGCCCGTGTGGCCTCGGCCCGCAAGGCGCGGCTCGGCCCCACCAGCTGGCGCAGCGACAGGGCCCGGCGCAGGTGCAGGTGGGCGTCGTGCTCCCAGGTGAAGCCCATCCCCCCCAGGATCTGGATACAGCCCTTGGCACAATCGACGTAGGCGTCGAGGCCGAAGGCCCCGGCCAGCACCGCCGAGAGCTGGGCCTGGGTGGCGTCGCCGGCGTCGGCGGCCTGGGCGGTGTCCCAGGCCAAGGCAGTGACCTGCTCGACCGCCACCAACATGTCGGCCAGCCGATGCTTGATGGCCTGGAACTGGCCGATGGGACGCCCGAACTGGCGCCGCTCGATGGCGTAGGCGGTGCCCACCTCGAGACACCACCGTCCCCCGCCGGCGCACTCGGCGGCGGCGAGCACGAGCGCCAGGTCGCGCACGGCGACGCTCGACACGGCGGGGAGCAGGCGCTCGGGGAGCACGACGGCGTGCTCGACGCGCACCGACCCCACCCGTCGGGTCGGGTCCAGGCTCGCCAGCGGCGCAGCCGTGACCTCGTCCCCGACGTCGAGGAGGCACCACACCGTCTCTGTGGCATCCAGCTCGGTGGCATCCAGCGTCACCGGCGCCAGGATGCGGGCGGCCAGGGTGGCGCCGAGCACGGGGCTCACCTCTCCGTGGACCTGAAGCGAGCCGTCCCCGGCGCGCGTGCCCACCAGGGTCCCGGCTCCGGCCAGGACCACGGCGCTGGGCGTGGTGCCGTCGACCATGGGGGTGAGCAGCACCTTGCGCTGGGCGTCGTCGGCTCCGGCCGCCACCACGGCGGCGGCGAGCATGGTGGGAACGGCCGGCCCGGGCAACACGGCACGGGCCATCTCCTCGACCACGACGGCGAGCTCGAGCATGCCGAAGCCCTGGCCGCCGTGCTCCTCGGCCACGTGGATGCCCAACCATCCCTGGCCGGCGAGCTCGTCCCAGAAGGGCGGCATGGTCTCGACCTCGGCGTCGAGCAGGGCACGGGGCACCTCGGGCGGGCAGCGCGCCTCGAGCCACCGCCGCACGGTGCGACGCAGCTCCTCGTGATCCTCCCCGATGCCGATGGGCATGCTCGGACTCCCTAGTTCGTCAGTGTCTTGTGCCGGCTCTGGTGACTGGGACCAGTCTCGGTCAGAACCAGCCGATGAGGTGGTCGATCGACCACACCTGCCCGCCGTGGGTCCCCAGGATCACCGCCGCGGCCAGGACCATCATGAGATTCTGGCCCTGTTCCGCCCAGTCGTGAATCATGAGGACGAAGTACAAGAGGTTGAGCGCCAGGCTGGCGAAGGCGGCGACCGGGGTGAGGAACCCGAGGGTGAGCCCGAGCCCGAGCGAGAGCTCGCTCATCAAGATGACCCAGGTCATGGCCTTCGGGTGCGGCTTCACGACGGCGTCGAAGCCCTTGCCGACGACCTTCCACCGGTGCTTGGAGGCGATGTCCGCAGCCCAGTTGATCCCGGCCTGCCTCTTGATCCAGGCGGTGAGGTTCTTGTGCCGGAAGCTCTCGAGCCACCACAGCCCGAGGCCTATGCGCAGGACCGCCGCCCACTGGGGCCCGTTGAGCAGAGAGGTCTTCACGACGACGACCGGCTGGTCAGCCGCGGTGGATGAGGTTGAAGCGCGACGTCACCACGGGCTCCGACGTCGCCTCGTCCCGCCACACCGTCTCGGTCACCAGGAAGGTCATGGTCTTGCCCTTGGACTCCTTGGCGTAGGCGTCCACGACGTGGCCTTCGCCGACGAGCACGTCACCGACGACCACGGGGCGGTGGTAGATGAACTCCTGCTCGCCGTGGAGGATGATGCCGCCCTTGGCCATGAGCGGGCCGATGACCTCACCCATGGGATTGCCCTTGGGCTTGTCCGCAGGCTGCGCCTCGGCGAACTCGCCCCACGTCTGCATGACGAAGGGATACGTGGGGGGCACCGGGATGGCCGACAACCCGGCCTCCGCCGCGGCCCGGGGATCGCGGTAGACGCGGTTGGAGTCGCACACCGCGGTGGCGAAGTTGGCGACCGGCCCCCGCTCGACGACAACCCTGGACTTGCTCATGGGCTTGCCGATGATCTTGCTCAGCTCGTCGTCGGACATCGAACTCCTCCCCTGATGCACCTCGGATGGCCTGCACCCGAGCTGCGCCGTTCCAATGGGCCACTCACCGGTGGCGTGACACCGCACCGCAAACAGACAGCGTGACACTGTGCCGCCAATGCGAGGCGCCCCGCCAATGGCGTGCGCTTTTGCGCCCCTCACCAGGGCGTCGTCCCGGCAACGGGGCGTATGTGGCCCACGTGGTGACCCCTCGTGGGCGGCGGTGGGCCCAATAGGGACTTTGGTCCCTAGTGAGAGCCAGGGCCATGGCCCAAGATGACCGGAGCTTCGTCGCCCGCTGCTTTTCCCGGTCGGTGGCGAGCACCGGGACGGTGCCGAAAATGCCCCCGGCCATCACCCGGAGCTGTACGGACCGCCGGGCCCCGCCTGATCCAGCAGCCCCCAGCGTGATCGGGCGGGCTCCGGCGTGCCCGCCCTCGACCGCCCCTGCTACCGTGCCCGCGGCCCCGCCGCGAGACACCTCGGGCGGGCCCGACGACCACGGCGAGGAAGCGATGCCCGAGTTCGAGACCCTCGGCTACGAGGAGTCGGGGGGCGTGGCGTGGGTCACCCTCAACCGGCCCGACGTCATGAACGCCTTCAACACGACGATGCAGCGCGAACTGCGCAGCCTGTGGCGCTGGCTCCGGCGTCACGACGACGTCCGCGTGGTGGTGTTGACCGGGGCCGGGGAAAAGGCCTTCTGCACGGGCATCGACCGCTCCGAAGCACTGGCCGAGGGACCCGCGCGCCGGTCGGAAGGCCGGGGCGGCGGGGGCAGGTGCGCCGGCGAGCGGCGACGAGGCGGTGCACATCGGGTCGGGCACGACGCCGTTCATGTTCGACGACCCCGGCGAGAACCTCGGGCCCAAGGCCAACGACCTGTGGAAGCCGGTCATCGCGGCGGTCAACGGCATCGCCTGTGGCGGGGCCTTCTACATGCTGGGCGAGGTCGACTTCATGATCGCGGCCGAACACGCCACCTTCTTCGACCCCCATCTGACCTTCAACATGGCGGCCGCCTTCGAACCCCTCCAGATGACCGACCGCATGCCCTTCGGCGACCTCGTCCGCCTCACCCTCCTCGGGAGCGAGGAGCGCATGAGCGCCCAGCGCGCCCTGCAGATCGGCCTCGTCACCGAGGTGGTGCCGGGCGCCGAGCTGCGCGCCCGCGTGCAGTGGGCGGCCGACGTCATAGCCAAGGCACACCCCGTGGCGGTTCAGGGGACGCTGCGGGCCCTGTGGGCGGGCCGCGAGCTCTCCCGGAGCCAGGCGCTCGGCCTCGGGTGGGCCTTCGTCGGCCTCGGCAACGACCCGGTCGCCCTGGCCGAGGGCCAGGCGCGCTTCGCCTCGGGCGAGCGGGTGGAGTGGCGCCTGCGCTGAGGGGCTGCCCAGGCTGCGCACAGAGCCAGCTCGGGAGCGGGGCCAGCCTGGGAGCGGGTCAGCCCGAGAGCAGGCCGATGGCCAGGGCGCGAAAGGCCCGGGCCCGATGGGAGCGGGTGTTCTTCTCGGCGATGGGCATCTCGGCGTAGGTCCGGCCGTCCCCGCCGTCGGGGATGAACACCGGGTCATAGCCGAATCCCCCGCTGCCGCGCCGCTGCGACGCGATCGTCCCTTCCACCACCCCGTGGGCGGCGACCTCGCGCCCGCCCGGGAAGCAGGCCATGGCCACGGTCCGGAAGCGGGCCCGGCGCGCCTCGGGCTCCGCCGCGCCGGCGGCGTCGAGATCGGCCAGCAGCTTGGTGACGTTGTCGTCGTAGGTGGCGTGCTCGCCCGAGTAGCGCGACGAGAACACCCCTGGCGCCCCTCCCAGCGCGTCGACCTCCAACCCGGTGTCGTCGGCGATGGCGGGCAACCCCGTGGCGGTGACCAGCGCCATGGCCTTGAGCCGGGCGTTGTCCTCGAGGGTGGTGCCGGTCTCCTCCACCTCGCCCACCGAGGCGGGACGGGCCACGAGCTCGACCCGGTCACCCACGGACTCGCTCAGCAGGGCGACGATCTCGGCCGCCTTGTCCGGGTTGGCGGTGGCCAGCACCATGCGGAGCCGCCCGGCGGCACCGACGCCGTTCCCGTCGCCGTCGCCGGGAGCCGTCACCGAGGGGCGGGGGGGTCGTCGACGACGGCGCGCTGGGCGGTGAGCAGCACGGCGATGCCCTGCTCGGCGAGGCCCACGAGCTCGTCGAGCTCGCCGCGGGTGAAGGCCATGCCCTCGGCGGTGCCCTGGACCTCGACGAACCGCCCCGAGCCGGTCATCACGACGTTCATGTCCACCTCGGCGCGCGAGTCCTCGGAGTAGTCGAGGTCCAACAGACAGGCCCCGTCGACGACCCCCACCGACACCGCGGCGCAGGCGTCGGTGAGCGGGTGGCTCGAGATGACCCGCTTCTGGACCAACCGCGTGAAGCAGTCGTGCAGGGCGATGTAGGCGCCGCAGATCGAGGCGGTCCTGGTCCCGCCGTCGGCCTGCAACGCGTCGCAGTCGACGGTCACCGACAGCTCCCCCATGGCGACGAGATCGGTGACGGCCCGCAGGGAACGGCCGATGAGGCGCTGGATCTCGTGGGTCCGGCCCGACTGCTTCCCCTTGGCCGCCTCGCGCCCGACGCGTTCGGCCGAGGACCCCGGCAACAGCGAGTACTCGGCGGTGACCCAGCCTTTGCCGCCCCCGCGCAGCCACGGCGGCACGCGGTCCTCCACCGACGCCGTGCACAGCACCTTGGTCTTGCCCATCGACACGAGAACAGATCCGTTGGCGAACTCGGTGAAGTCGCGCACGAACGACACCGGGCGCAGGTCTCCCACATCCCTGCCGTCGGCACGCAAGGCGCGGGGATCGGTCACAGCGAGTAGCCCCGGCCCACGGCAGCCTGCTCCACGACACCGCCGTAGGCGGCGGTCGCCTCGGCCAGGACCTCGGCCGCGTCGGCGGTGGGCCAGCGGTGGGTCACCACCAGTCGCCGGGCGCCGGCCAGCCGGGCGTTGGAACCTGCTTCAGTGCCACTCATGTGGATGGGGGGGCCTTTGTGATCGGAGGTATAGGTGGCCTCGCACAGGGCGAGGTCGAGGCCGGGGCCGAGCGACGAGAGCGACCACTCCGGCCCGGAATCGGCAGAGTACCCGAGCGCGCCGGACGGCCCCTGGAGCCGCGTGGCCAGGGTGACGGGCGGATGGTGGGTGCGGCTGAAGGTCAGGCGCAGATCACCGACGTCGACCCCATCACCGTCGCCCACCTCGTGCCAGTCGAGGATCCCCTCGATGTCCTGGGTCAGATGCCCCCGGACGCCGGGCGCGGCGTACACCGGGACGGGTTCGCGGTGCAACCCGTACACCCAGCGCGCCGCGGTGATGAAGCCCTCGACATCGCTGAAGTGGTCATGGTGCTCGTGGGTGAGCACGATGGCGGAAAGCTGGAGGGGGTCGGTGAAGCGCTGAAGGTTGGCGAAGGTCCCCGGCCCGGCGTCCATCCACACCGCGGTCCCCGACGCCCACGACCGCACCAGGTAACCGCTGGCGGCCCCACCGGCGTGCGCATGGCTGCCGTCGCAGCCGAGCACGGTAAGGGTGATCACCCCCTCACCCCGACGCCGCGCCGGGGTGGCCATCGCCGGGGTGGCCATCGCCGGGGTGTCGGGCAGCGGCCACGTCGGGCACCGGGGGCGGGTCGGGCCACACCAGGCGCTGCACCTCGCCCAACTCCTCACCGAAGAGCCGGCTCCCCACGGTGCGGAACCACCCCACGTCACCCGAGGAGTACACCCGCAGCGAGCCCGGCTTCTCCTCGCCGCGGGCCACGCCGAGCCGGCCCGGTTCGGTGTCGCCCAGGATGGCGCGCACCTCGAAGGCGGTCTCGTCCGCGGATGACACGAGGACGACGTCTCGACCCATGACATCGGCGATGGTGCGGGCCAGGAAGGGATAGTGCGTGCAGCCGAGCAGCAACGTGTCGACCCCGGCGTCGCGCACGGGCGCCAGCAGGCGCTCGGCCAACACGGCCACCTGATCCGATCGCGTCTCACCCCGCTCGACGAACTCGACGAAGCCCGGGCACGAGGCGGGGACGAGCTCGAGCGGCACGGGCAGCGCCCCGATGGCGCGCTGGTAAGCGCCGGACCGGATGGTCCCCACCGTCCCCACCACCCCCACCCTCCGGTTGCGCGTGGCCCTGGCAACGGCGCGCACCCCGGGGTCGATGACACCGACCACCGGGACCGGCACCAGGGCGCGCAGGGTGTCGAGCGCGGCCGCCGAGGCGGTGTTGCAGGCAACCACGACGAGCTTCACGTCGACCTCGTCGATGAGCCAGCGCGCGATCTGCACCGCGAACGACCGCACCTCGCCGAGATCACGCGGCCCGTAGGGATAGCGGCCGGTGTCCCCCACGTAGACGAGCTCTTCGTGGGGAGCGAGGTCGATCAGCGCCCGAGCCACGGTCAGCCCACCGAACCCGCTGTCGAACATGCCGATGGGGCGGCTGTCCATCCTCCCGAGGCTACGGCACGGCCGAGCGCCGGCGGCGCGTCAGTCGAGGGGCAGCTGGGGGGCATCGGCGAGCGAGGCCCGGCCCGTCTTGCGCCCGCCGACCGGAAAGACCTGTTCGGGAAGGAACGAGCGCACCCGGTCCTCCCCGGGCCGGCCCCCGATCACCTCGACCGACTCGGCGCCGTTGCGCTCGTTGCGCACGTATCCGAGGAACCGCCACGCCGCGCTGCGCAGCACCGGCCCCTCGATCTCGACGGGGTCCCCCCGCCGCAACCCGTTCCACTCCTCGCGGCGGTGCAGATGCTCAGGGCGGGCCTGCACCTTCTCCTTGGTGCGTCGCGCCGGCCGTGTCACCGAACGGGCCCGGCGCCGGGGCGGAGGTCGGCCATGCCCGCAACCTATACCGTGTCCTCTGGACCGGACGCGACTACCGGCCCGGGATTCGGGGTAGGGCAACGGGGACCGGGAGTCGGCTCAGACAGCGACAGGAGCACGAACATGGCGAGCGAAGGGCTGCACGAAGCCGCTGATCTCCTCGACGAGGAGACGATCGACCACCACCGGGCCATGACCTCGCTGTGCGAGGAGCTCGAGGCCGTCGACTGGTACGACCAGCGGGTGAAGGCGACCTCGGACCCGACCCTGGCCGAGGTCCTGGCGCACAACCGCGACGAGGAGAAAGAGCATGCCTCGATGACCCTCGAGTGGCTCCGGCGCCGGGACCCCAAGCTCGACCAGCACCTGCGCACCTACCTCTTCACGTCCGGGTCCATCCTCGAGACAGAGGCCGAAGCCGAAGCCGCACCGGCGCCGGGGCCCGACGCGGCCGCCGGTGTCGGCGCCAGCTCGGGATCGCTCGGCATCGGAAGCCTGAAGGGACGCGAATCATGAACCATCTCCATCGAGAGCTGGCCCCGATCGGCGACGCGGGCTGGAAGGCCATCGAAGAAGAGATCACGCCTCGCCTCGAGACCTATCTGGCGGCCCGCAAGCTCGTGGACTTCGAGGGGCCCCAGGGTTGGGCCCATTCGGCCACCCCGCTGGGGCGCACCGCCTCGATCGCGGGCCCCTCGCCCAAGGTCACGGGCGCCCAGCGCCAGGTGCTGCCCCTGGTCGAGCTGCGCGCCGACTTCGTCGTGTCCCGCGCCGAGATCGACGACGCCGAGCGCGGCGCGGTTGACCTGGAGCTCGCCGGCCTCGAAGAGGCAGGCCGCAACATCGCCCTGGCCGAGAACACCGCCGTCTTCCACGGTTACGGGCCGGGGCAGATCAAGGGGATCACCGAGCGCACGTCGCACACCTCGCTGAGCTTGTCGGCCGACGCCGAGCACTACCCCACCGCCGTGGCCGAGGCCGTCGACGTGCTGCGGGGGGCGGGCATCGGCGGCCCCTACGGCCTGGCGCTGTCGCCGGTCATCTACACCGAGATCGTCCACACCGCCGAGCACGGGGGCCATCTGCTGCTCGACCATCTCCGGCAGATCCTGGGCGGCCCTCTGGTGTGGGCGCCCGGCATCGAGTGCGGCATCGTGCTCAGCCTGCGCGGCGGGGACTTCGTCTTCGAGTCGGGGCAAGACATCTCCATCGGCTACACGTCGCACGACGCGGAGACGGTGCGCCTCTATCTCGAAGAGAGCTTCAGCTTCCGCGTCCTCGAGCCCGACGCGGCGGTGGCGCTGCGCTCCAAGTCGAAGAAGGCTTAGCCGGCGGCTCAGAAGTAGATCGTGTGCTTGGCCCGCTCGACCACCACGTCGAGGTCGTCGGTCCACGCCCCGGTCGACAGGTACTTCCACCCTCCGTCGGCCGACACCACCACGATCACGCCGGTCTCGATGGACTGCGCGCACTTGGCCGCGCCGGCCATGGCCGCTCCCGACGAAATCCCCGCGAACACCCCCACCTCGGCCAGCCGCCGGGTCCACTCCACCGACAGCCTCGGGCCCACCATGGTCTTGCGATCGAGCAGCTCCGCACCGCCGAGGTCGGTGAAGATGGGAGGGATATAGCCGTCGTCGAGATTGCGAAGGCCGTCCACCATCTCTCCGGCGGGGGGCTCCACCGCCCACACCTCGACGGCCGGATTGCGCTCCTTCAGGAACCTCCCCACCCCCAAGAGGGTGCCCGAGGTGCCGAGACCGGCCACGAAGTGCGTCACCTCGGGACAGTCGCGCCAGATCTCGGGGCCGGTCCCCTCGTAGTGCGCCTGGGGGTTGGCGGTGTTGGCGTACTGGTAGAGAAAGACCCATTCGGGGTGCTCGCCGTGGATGCGCTGCGCCATGCGGACCGCTCCGTTGGACCCCTCGCTCCCCGGTGACTCGATGACCTCGGCCCCCCACAGCTCCAGCAACTGCCGGCGCTCCACCGAAACATTGGAGGGGAGCACCACCTTGAGGTGATACCCCTTCACCCTCGCCACCAGCGCGAGCCCGATGCCGGTGTTCCCCGAGGACGGCTCGAGCAGCGTGTCCCCCGGGGAGAGGCGCCCGTCCTTTTCGGCGTCCTCCACCATCGACAGCGCGATGCGGTCCTTGACCGACCCCCCCGGGTTCTGCCCCTCGAGCTTGATGAGGATGCGAACGTCAGCGTTGGGGCTGAGCGCGCTGACGTCGACCAGAGGCGTGTTGCCGATGAGGTCGAGGATGCTCGTGACCTGAGCCATGGTGTGCCGGCCGCCGCGCACCCGTGGGGGACGGCGCCCTCAGCCGCCGGCTACGGCGGGGAGGATCGACACGGTGACGCCGTCGGCGACCTTGGTGTCGAGCTGCTCGAGGTACCGGACGTCGTCGTCGTCGACGTACACGTTCACGAACTTGTGCAGGGTCCCGTCGTCGGTGAGCACCTGGCCCTTCATGCCCGGATAGCTCCGCACCAGGTCGGCCAGCACCTCTCCGATGGTCCCGCCCTCGGCGATCACCGCGGAGCGCCCGCCGGCGTGTTGGCGCAGGACCGTGGGAAGCCTCACCTCGACAGCCATGGTGTGTGCCCTCCCGGTCCGAGGCCGCCTCGCCCCGTGGGGCGGGCAACGGCCCAGCAATTGTCGACGACTCTGGTCAGCATTCTACCGGGCACCGGGGGTCGGGGTCACCGGGGGTCGGGGTCACCGGGGGTCGGGGTCACCGGGGCTCGACCACCACCGGCTCCTCCTCGACCACCTCGCCGTGGATGCGGTAGGAGCGCAGCACCGGATGGGTGTCGCGCAAAGACACCAACACGTAGTGCCATCCGGGGTCCGGGGCCTGGGCGATGTCGGTCGGCGACGGATAGGCGTCGGTGTGGGTATGGGAGTGGAACACGCCGATGATCTCGGTTCCCCGGGCCTCGGCGTCGCGATCGGCGCGGAGATGCTCACCGGGGTCGACGGTGTAGAGCTTGGCCGAGGCGGCCAGATTGCGGGTCGGGTAACACCGGGCCACGTCGCCCGAGGCCATGTCGCCCCCGAGCAACCCGCACGCCTCGTCGGGCAACCCCCGCAGGCAGTGGCCGACGATCTCGGCGTAGACGGGAGCGGGCAACCGGAGCATCACCACCGAGGGTACCGGTGGCTTTCGCCGCCGGCACGGACCCGATGGGCGTGACGCCAGGTACCGTTCCGCGGGTGGCAGCAGCGAAAGGACCGGGCCGTCGGGCGTCGCGCCGCGTCCCCGACGACGGCACCGACCGGATCAAGACCGTCGCCCGCAACCGGCGAGCCCGCCATGACTACGACATCCTCGAGACCTACGAGTGTGGGCTCGCCCTGCAGGGAAGCGAGGTGAAGTCCCTGCGCGCCGGGCGCGTCACCCTGGCCGACGCCTACGCAAGGGTCGAAGAAGGCGAGGCGTGGCTGCTCGGTGTCCACATCCCTCCCTACGAGCACGCGGCGGGATTCGGCGCGCACGACCCGGAGCGCCGGCGCAAACTCCTCATGCACCGCGACGAGATCGACGAGCTCATGGGCCAGACGCAACAGAAGGCCCTCACTCTCGTGCCCCTGTCGATCTACTTCAAAGAGGGCCGGGCCAAGGTGGAGCTGGCCCTGGCCAAGGGGCGGCGCCTCTACGACAAGCGTCACGCCATCGCCACACGCGACGCCGAGCGTGACGCGGCCCGGGAAGCCCGCTTCGCGGCAGGCAAGAGCGTGGGGCGGGGCGCACGCAAGGAATACGACTGAGCCACTCCCCGCCCGCCTATGCCACGCCCGGCGGTAGGATGGTGCCTGTTGCACACACAGGGGGTGATCGGTTTCGACTTTGGTCGTCAATTTGGGAGAAGCGAGCCGTGGTCTCCGGAGCCACGTTAAAGAGCCGGAAAAAACAACAAATGCCGAGCCTCAGCTCAGCATGGCTGCTTAAGAAGTAGCCCGTCCGTCCGGTCTCAGCCCTGCAGGCCGGTAGCGGGCGTCATCTAGCGGGGCTTACCCGGGCGGTTCCACCGATTGGCCGCCGGGGACACTAAAAGTCGGTTGGGGACCCACGAATGCGCCGGCGGCGGCGAGGGTCCCGAGACTTAGTTGCCGGCTGCGCTCGGAGAAGGCCCGATGAGAAGCCGAAGGACGCGGGTTCGATTCCCGCCACCTCCACGAAACGAATATGGTCCTGACCAGGGAGTTATATCGGTTGGGGCGATCTAAAAATGGTCGCAGGACACGAGTAGGACACAGAACCGGGGGGTCACGCGGGAGGAGCAGTGCCGCACAGCGCAGCCACGTACACGGTCCGAGTCAAGGTGAAACGCCAAGACGAGTACCGCGATACTGGGGGATATCGACGAGGACGGGACCTGGCTCAGAGACCTATTCGAGGGGTACCTGACCGGCCTGCACGTTGAATCCGAGGACCAGCGCCGCGAGTTGCGCGAAACAAAAGTGCAGACGTCGGGGACCGAGATCTTCGCCGTGTTTGGCAACGGCGAACGTGGGGTAGCGGCGGATCTCATCGGGGATCGGGGTCGCGTCGAGTTCAGACAGCTGCCGCCCCACCTTCATGAGGTCAAGACTGGCGCCCTTTTCGATCTCCCACCCGACGAGAACGTGGGGTGGCTCTGTTTTGCATGTGAACAACCGGCGTGGCGCGAAGGCGATGCTCTGCGGCGAGCTCATCGCAAACTTCCGCGAAGACTTCCCGGATCTGACGTTGGAAATTCACCCATGTCAGGTCGGTGACGCTTTGCAAGAAGCCGTGGACCAGGGCGCCCTCGAGAAGGTCAAGCTCGTCAGATGGGATCACCCTGAGGATAGTGCGAATCGTGCTGCGTCCGGGAAGTGGGTGAGCAGGGATGTGACAGCGCGTGTTGAGCTTGACGTCACCGGAAGCCGTGGGTCGCGCCTGAGTCCTCGTCTCCTTCGCAGCTACTTCCGCGGAGACAGCCACGCATTTGGACAGATCGTCGAGTTCCAGGGGCTGACGTTCGAGCAGGCCAAGGTCGAGGTGACGCTTCCGAGCGGACGTCGAACGTTCAACATTGAGCGGCCCACCGCCGGCCACCCCATCACCCTAGAGCTCGAGGGATTGCGGACCGGTCGCGACGGCGACCCCACGGACACAAGCCTCCGAGCAGCCCTGCAAGAGGCCCTCGCCACCGCTGCCTCCTGACGTCGCACCCGAGGCCTACGATCAGTTCCATGGTTCGGGGTGACGCCAAGATCGATCTTCGTGACATGGTTGCCACGCATCGGCGAAGCTTTCGAGCTTCTGGATCAGGTCGGCTTCGCTGGAGTGAGCTCGTCCTGTTCGACGTCATCCCCTTTGCAGCTGCGGCCATCTGTATTTGGCGAAGCGTCTACTTGCCGAGCGCGACTTCAATCGGTCTTCTCACGACAACGGGTCTTCTAAGTGCATTTCTTTTTGGCCTCATGATCCAGGTATCGGATCGGGCGGCGACGTGGGCGAGCGAGAACCCCCCTCCGGGCGAAGACACGTCGTGGCACGCGCAGTATCTCGAGCAGTTGTCTGCCAACGCCGGCTACGCATCGCTAGTGAGCGTCCTCGCTGCCGTCCTGTTCGTGATTGCATCAACGACAACTCACTGGCCTCTTCGTGTGGTGTCGGCGATCGCGATCGGTTTGGGAATTCATCTCGTCCTGACTCTTCTCATGGTGATTCGGCGTCTTTTTGCTCTCACGCAGGAACGATTGCGACGCGCTCGAACTGGTGCTGGTGGGAGGCGCGCCGCCTGACATACCAGCAGGTGAGCGATTCTCCGCCATTGAGGCTCACGGGGCAGGGCGCGTTACAACGCGTCCAGCCCTTGACCAAACGTCTACCCGAGCAGGTGTGTCGTTCGGCGCGCCGTGAACCCACCTCACCTCTCGGGGGGCGGCTCGTTCAACCAGACGGCAAAGCCTCGGAGGTCGTCAGCCGGGAGGTCGAGAGCTCCCGCCAGACGGAGGCCCAGGGTGGTGACCATCGACGCGGCGATCAGCAATCGACGTTCATTACGTGAGTGCTGCCACGGACCGGCGATGACTCCCCCGACTGAATATGTTTGTTGATCGCGCCAAGGCCTCCGTGTATGGCCAGATGACTCTCAGGCCCATAGAGGGCCGCATATGCCCGCGTGGTGAACGATGCACTCGGATCGTTGTCCCTTTCCAAGGAACGGCGAACTTTCCCAGCGATCGACGCCACGTCTAAGACTCCAAATCGCGGCTCCACGTTCCGAAGCGTTTCCTGGGCCATAGCCACGAGCTCGGTGGCATCCGCAGCCCCATCGAACTCTGTCACTAACCGCTGGGCGATTCTTCGCATCGCGTGCTCATCGTTCGCCGCGAGGCGATCAACGGCCTTGCTGCCATCAAGGATCAAATACGCACACGAAAGCCAGGTCTCGAAAAGGCTTCGCGCAAAGCTGCCGATTAGGTCGGGCGAGTCAAACGTATCGACCATGCCTTGGAGCAAGCGTCGACAACGCGCGAAACCGGCAAAGGCAAGCTCACTCGGTCTGATCGCAGTTTCGTCAATCGGTCTGGGGAACCAACGCTCAGTAAGAACAACCGTCTGTTGTGCGATCGCGAGAGCCTCCACCGTTGGAGAGGCTATCCCCAGACGTCTAAGGCGTTATAGAGACCGTGCCCGCGCAGGTGTAGAGCGTCACATCACTGCCCACTGGGGCCACCGAACCCGCCAGAGGCGTCTGCGAGATGATGTCTGCGGCATTCCATTCAGGTTGCCCGTCAGCGTTTCTGAAGTAACACGCGGGTGAACTGGCGACGTACTGGACCAACGGAACGAACCCCGCCTTCGTCACCACCTGTCGCGAGTAGTAGCCGCCGACGCTTTGGTCCGCGGCGACGGCGTCGGGCACTGTCGCAGTCGGGACCGTTGTCGCCGTAGCGACCGGCACCGTCGTGGTCGGCTCGGTAGTGGTCACGCTGGTGCTCGGTACTTCGGTTGTGGGTGGGCCGTGATGCTCACTGGCAGCCTTGGCATCCGTGGCGCACGCCGACACGAGGATGGCCAGCACGCCTCCGAGAAGGGCCAACAGAGTCCGGGGCACGGGACCCAGCGTAGGTGGCGACTCTCCGCCGAGTGCCAACCGGGGATAGTGCCGGAGGGACCGTTTTCGGCCTCCGCCGCACAGTCGACCGAGACGGTTATTCGGCTCCGATAATCCGCGGACGGTGCACATCGCCACGGTGCTCGTCACACGCCTCGACGGGCCACCGCTCTCCTCTCGGGTTCACGAAGGTCCCACACCACCGCGGCACCTCGGGGCAGCGCGTCGGGTAGCCGTTGAACCCGCTGTAGATCATCCGAAAGCACAGCCCTGGGGTGGGCCAGGCGACGTTGGCGACATGCACTCCCGCCATATTCCCATGCGGGCGTTCGGTGGGATTCTCGCACCTAGCCCGAGTAGTTTGCGGCCAATGGCCCGACCATGTTCAGCATTCAAGGTTCTGTGGTCGTTGGCACTTGCCGGTCTCGCCCTGGGCGTGTGTGGGAATGGCCCGACGGCCTCAGTCTCTGCCACCTCCGCCGCGACCACGACATCCTCTCCGCCGACGACGTCACCGCCGAACACATCGTCACCACCCACGACAAGGGCACCATCGACCACGACCGTCCCCCAAGTGTCGAACGTCCCACCCGGAGGTATCTCTTCCTCTGCCCTTGACTACGTCGTGCAATACATTCAGACCGGTTACTGCACCCCTAATGACAATTCCGAGGGTTGCCAGGTTGCAGAGACCTACGATCAATCGGTGGCGGGCCCACTCGCCCCCGGTGCGTACAGAGTGGTTGGCTACGACTTATGCCGGTGGGCGGCGACAGAGAAGAACGACATCTGCGACAAGGCAATCGCGGAGTCGTCGCTCGTCGCTCAAGCGTTCCCAAACTCAGAGGCGGCGCGCATGTACCTCGATATGGAGGCCAAGACAGGCACATGGGGAATGGAATGGCAATGCGACCAATGGGCCGTCTTGATAGTCGGCCTCCCCGGCGGCGACGAAAGCAAGGTGCAAAGGGCGCTCCAGTCCACTGCGACAATCCTCAATGGTTCGCGGAACTCCGACGGCTCAGCCCCGTACACGATTAGCGAGGTCTTCTGAGGACGCCTTTCGCATAGAGCTCCGCATCACGAGGGGTCTTGATTAGGCGAATCTTCCCAGTGCAGACCATCGACCAGCCGAGCAGGGTTCAGGTCGAGGCCATCGGCCAGTCGGAGCAAGCTCGCCAAGCTCAGATTCCGCTCCCCCCGCTCGACCGATGATACAAAGGTGAAGTGCAGCCCGATCCGGTCGGCGAGGGTCATTTGGCTGATCCCCAGCTCGGAGCGCCGCTTCCGTACCCGCTCCCCGAGTGCCACCTGCGCCGGGGTGCGCCTGCCGCTGACCATGCGCCCAGTCGAGAGGAGTCCTCGACCACTGGGCTAGAGCATTTGACGCTAGTTCGAGGTATCGTGGTCCTCTGACCTGGGCGGACGATCGTTGGGGATACGCGAGCATGGCGGCCGAGAACATCGCTGACGAACTCAAGAAGCTTGCTGACCTCCGCGATCAAGGAGTATTGAGCCCCGAGGAGTTCGAGTCCCAAAAAGGAAGATTGCTCGCAGGTTCACCACCGCCACCGCCAGCGCCACCTCAACCTCAGAGCGATCCGAGTTTCGTTGCCGACCAACCACGAACGAAATCGGTATCAGGGGCGAACGTCCTCGTTCTGTTGGTGGCGCTCATTCTCCTGGGGCTGGTCTTCGATCTCTTCAAGAACAGCCCAGGTGGCGCCCTTGGGCTCCTAATTGTGGGTGCAACGAGCCTTTGGGTTTACACCGATGCTCGAAATCTTGGCGTTCGACGTGGCCTGCGCCCGGGGAAGTTCGGCGATGCCGGGCCTGGTACTTGGTTCATTGGTTGTGTGTTCCTTTGGATCGTCTTCTTCCCGGTCTATCTCGGCACTCGGCCCACGTACGTGGCAATGCGCCGTCATTGAGCGGTCTGCGACGGCGAACGGAATCGTGCACAACGTCGCAACGTGATGAGGGTGACCGATGACCGGAAGCGTTGCTGACGAACTCAAGAAACTGGTCGAACTCCGCGACCAGGGTGTGTTGACGCCCGAGGAGTTTGAGTCGGCCAAAGAAGACCTCATCGCAGGTACGGCACGATTCAGGCCGAGTCGTGATCGACCACCCCGGGACCGTTCGCCCGGCGGTAGCCCAACGCCTACTCCGGCACGCCCGACCGCACCACCAGCATCATCAGCTCCCCAGGGTGGCAGCTCGCGGCAGGGACTGAAGGCATTCTTGTTCCTCTTCGCACTCTTTGGCGTCCTCATCATTTTTATCATTCTTGGTGCTCGCGCTAATAAGAATACAGGCGGGGGTTCCGAGAGCTCTGGGGGAAGCGCCAGCTACGCGGCCAAAATCGAAGGTATCAACCCGATCAGCTCATCACGAGTCATCGTCGGCATCTACGTGCAGAACATTGGCTCCGGGACCGGAACGCCGAGTTGCGTTATCCAGTTACTCTCGCCTGATGCCTCAGACGACGGCACGGACGGCATCACGGCGAAGTCTCCGATCCCTGCCGGGGGCTCGGGGTCATTTCAAGACACCATCACGGTTACGAACAATGGTGCGGCCAACGTGACGGTGGGTGCCTCGAACGTAAGTTGCAGTTGACGTGTGCCGGGCTGGGTGTCTGCAATCTGTTCTGATCCGGCCATGGAGGAAGCGAGTCCAACGATGGCTAAGGCCGTGCAGTTCATGGTGTTACGGGACAACAGCGGGCCGGCACTCCTCGCCCGACTCCGTTGGCCCGACCTGTCCGAAGGCATCGGCCCGAATCAACCCGAATGGACTCCCAACCCGCACCTCATGGACATGCTCTACGACTCCAGCGGTGACATCGTGACCGAGGAGGAGGCGCGGGCCATCGCGGTCGGGTGGGGCAGCTCGCTACCCTGACGGCAGGTTGGCGGGAGAGGATCGTGGGCCCGGGGGTCACGGCAAGACTGGATCAGCGTTGGTTACCAGGCTGATTCGATCCACCTCAAGAGTCGGTGAAGGCAAGTTGGGTCGAAGCGTGCTGGTCGCGCGCGCTTTCACCGAAGTGTCTTACAATCCTTGACCCCGGCGCTCCGAGCTGGTCGACTTGGCACCGTGCCTAACTGGAGTTGTCCGACGATTACCGGACAAGCCGATGGAGCGCGCCGCGCCAGGGAAAAGCAGCACGCTCTCAGCATTCTTTCAAGCCACGGAGCCTCGCCTGCCGAGGTCGAAGCCGCGCGGAACCTCCTTGCGGTGCTGAGTGCAACGGCCAACCTCCGGTCTCAGATCGTCCTGACTCTTAAGCTGAAGTACCTGATCGACCGCACGAATCGAAATCTACGCGCCCCCCTGAGTCGGACCGGACTTGGCGACTTGCTCCCATCTGTGACTGCGGGCGGAATCACGCACCCGTCAAGAGAACTCCGGGACACCGCAAGACGGCTCGAGGACGTCGACTCTGGTCGCCGCTCCGAGCTGTCCGTGACGCTGCTCGACGCTCGACCACCACCTGGAGAAGCGATTCGCGCCCTCCCACGGCTTGCCTGCGCCCCTCCGGCTCAGGCCCTAGTCGCGCCCATGAGTATCGGCGCGGCGGCGGCCGTGGCCGGCTAACGGCCCCCTCGGCTCGCTCGCCACCGCCTCGACGGCGCGACTCCCGACCCGTATCGGTCGGGGGCCACTGGAGGCGTTGGTATGACACCCGCTTCACCTCAGGCGCCGCGCAATCGCGTCGAGCGCCGCCATCCTGAGCGGCGGCCGCCCCTGGGCGTGCCGTCCGCTGCCGAGTACCTCGGCACCACGACCCGACATGTCCGGCGTCTGATCGCCGAGCGCCGCGTTGCGTCTTACAGACTGGGAGGCCGGGTTCTGCTCGACCCGGATGACCTCGACGAGCTTCTCGCTCGAAGCCGCCGTGAGGCAGCCCCGTGAGCGGACGGTCCGTACAGCGATCACGGCATGTCCAGGTGCAGGCAAAGCGGCGGCAGGTCGAAGTCGTAGCGGTTGTGGAGTGCCGTCTCGGGGGCATTCAGGAAACCGCTGGGACGGCGGAGGTCGGTCAATGACCGGCGACCGGTCGTGGGTCTACTGGGACCGCTTCATGCCCCTGCAAATGGCGCGAGAGCACCGCCTAAAGCCGGTCGAGACACTGGTGCTGATCACGCTCGCCAATAACGTGTTCTCCGCGAGAAGACGTGGACCGGCAACATCACCGACTTGGCCATGGAGATGCACGCTTCGTGGACCAGCGTCGATGATGCCGTCAAGCACCTGATTGCCGAAGGTCTGCTAATCCTGGAGGAACCGTTTGGTCGGAACCGCAGCGGCCGCGTAAAGGTGGCTGTCTACGACCTTCTCATACCAGATCGAGAGCGGCGTAACGCCGGGCTTGGAGAGTCCTATTCCCGCGAAAGCGCGGGAATCGCCAATGTTGAGACGGCACCCGATTCCCGCCGCCATTCCCGCGCAATTCCCGCGCCACTCCCCGCGTAATCACGGATATCACCAGCGAAGACACCGTTCCTGTAGGAATCGCGGTAAAGGAGGAAGGTGTTACGCGCTCTCCGCTCCGCGAAGGGTGATATCTGTTCTTCTTGTGGAGAAGAGGCTGAGTTCGAAGACGAAGACGGGAAACCTTTCTGTGCTCACTGCACCCCCAATGGCTTAATCGGGCAGGGCCCCACTTTGGGCGACGAACTCAACCCCGAACGCGAACACGAGCATGTAGATGGTCTTGGAGATGACACGGACCATGAGGAGCCCACCGACCTGTCGATCGAGAGACTCGACGAACTGACCGAGCACGCGACCATCGACGACGCCCCGCCCCACAGCGACGACGAGCTCGCCGCCGAGGACGGCGACCAGTGCGATGGCTGCGGTCGACCGGTGACGCTGGCACCCACCGTGGCGGAAGACGGCTGGGCCTCCTTGTGCGCCACCTGCTACGACGCCCAGGCAGCGAAATGAGCGCCCTCTGTTCCCACTGCCGAGCCGAAGCCGCCCGAGCCGCAGAAGCAGCCATCCAAGTCCTGGCCGACCAGAAAGCCAGCCATGACGATCGCCGAACCGCCGGAGACGTAGCGGCTCGTGCCCTTCAGGCCCTGGTACTGCCCCCTGGTGACGAGCATGGCCCCACATCATCCCCACGGGCTCGCTGGACCCCATGATCCTCAAACCCGGGAACCGTTTGCTGGCGCCGGCCAGCGCGATCGAATGCGAAAACCCCGCCAGCCCCGGCAGCGTGGTCGGCGCGCATGACTGGTGCCGAAGAGGGGGACAGTGGCCCCGTGTAAGCCTTGCCTGGCGCTGGCAACCGCTGAGAACGATCGCGAGGGAGCCTGGCCGCACTGTCCGAGAACTCTCGAGAATGCAACTCGCAGTGAGTGAAAACCACCGGCAACCCGTGCGGGTTCCCGCACCCAGGGAGCCCGCACACCCATCACCCGCGAGGGGCGATCGATGCCCCATCGACCAAGGGCGAAATGCTCAGTCGCATGGAGTCCCCACACAGGATTTCCGACGCCGAAGAGCCTGTTCGCGTCTCCGCCGGAGGAGGGGGTCGGCGAGTGAGCGAAACCATCCCGCAACCCGTGCAGAAACATCCTCATAGGGAACCCCCTCCCATTGCCTCCCAGGAGCTTCGATCCTGGCCATGCGAGCCGGGCCCGGGCCCATTGGCAAAAGCGCCAGAAACCGTGCAGCAATCCGCGGCTATGGCCATCCGCGCCCGCACGGGAGCCTCCGGCTCCCCAGATACCGGTGGGGAGCACCATGGAGCCGGCGGTTCTGGCCTTTCGCTTCCATCCCGCCACCCAGGCATCATTGGGGTCGATGAGCCTGAGCGATCGACCTCAGCCGGGAAGGTCATCCTCGGGCGGGGCGAGACTCTCCACCTTGCTGGGAAAATGGGAAGTGCTGATCTACGTCGGGTACGGCGGCACCGACGGAATCGGACAGTGTTACGCCACCGCGCAAGTTACCGCGCCCTGACCGCATCGAGCCGCGAGGCCGAGGGTCTCCGATGAGCCCTCCGCCGCTCACCCGCAGGCAGGTCGACGACCTCGCCCTACAGATTCGAGACCTCCTCGAAGCGATCGAGGCCGGCCGACTCGACGCCAGCAGGGCGATGATCCACCGCCTTGAGGGCGCTTTCGCGGCTCTCGAGGCCGTCGCGGGCAAGCATCCGTCGCTGCTCGACGCCCTCGGCCCGCCTCTGCCGCCGGGGCCTCCTAAACCAAACGACCGTTTGGTATAATCACCCTTATGACAATGAGGCATCGAAAGACCGAGAAGACCCCCGGCGTGGTCGCCTACTGCCGGGTTTCCACCGAAGAGCAGGCCATCTCGGGCCTTGGCCTTGCGGCCCAGGAGAAGGCCATCAGGGCGGAGTGCAGACGCCGTGGGCTGCCCGTGGTGGCCGTCCACACCGATGCTGGCCTGAGCGGAAAGACGCTCACTCGCCCCGCCCTGACGGCGGCGCTGGCCGCTCTCGACTCCGGTGCGGGCTCGGTCCTCATGGTGGCGAAGCTGGACCGACTCACCCGATCCGTTCACGACGCAACGGGGTTGATGCTCACCGCCGAAAGCGGGGGCTGGGGCCTGGTCGCTCTTGACGCCCCTGTCGACACCACAACCCCACAGGGGGCCGCAATGGCCCAGGTGCTCGCTGTCTTCGCCGAGCTGGAGCGACGCCTAGTCGGCGAGCGAACGAAGGCTGCCCTCGCGGTCAAGCGTGCACAGGGGGTGCGACTCGGTCGCCCACCGACGCTCTCGGTTGAGGTTGTGGAACGGATCGTGGCTGCCAAGGAAGCCGGGAGCACGTGGTCGGCTATCGCCCGCGAGTTGAATGACGAGGGAGTACCGACCGCCCAGGGCGGGCGCTGCTGGTACCCCGCCACCGTTCGCACCGTGGCACTTTCGGCGCGGGCGGCATCATGAGCGGGAGTATCGATAAGCAGCCGAACGGCCGTTGGAAGGCGCGCTACAGAGACCTGAACGGACGCTCGCGGTCCCGAACATTTGCTCGCAAACTGGACGCTCAGCAGTTCCTCGACGACACCAGCACCGACCAGCGCCGCGGTGAGTGGATCGATCCTCGCTCCCGAGGCGACACCTTCGATAAATGGGCCGACCGCTGGTGGGCAACGACGGTCAAGCTCCGCCCAACAACCAGGCGCGGGTACCACGGCATTCTTGAGCGCCATGTCCGGCCCTACTTCACGGGCTACAAGGTGGTCGATATCGACTACATGGACGTCGAGGAGTTCATTGCAACGAAACTCAGTGCCGACTTGTCGCAGAAGTACGTCCGAGAGGCGGTGTCGGTTCTATCGCTCATTATGCGGAGTGCCCAACGCGCGAATGTCCGACGAGACAACCCGGCCGCCGGCCACAGCGTCACGGTCCGCCGGCACAAGATACGGACTGGTGACGTCCTGTCGATGGAGCAGGCTCACGAGTTCGTCGCGAAAGTCAAAGCCCCTTACAAGGCCGCCGTCTGGCTCTTCATCCTGGCTGGGCTCCGCCCCGCCGAGCTCTGCGGCCTCCGCGTCGGAAGTGTGGACTTCGTGCGAGGAGTCGTCCACGTCAGCGAGACGCTCCTACCCGTTCACAAGTACGGCGACGAGAAGTACCAGAGCGCCGTCTTGGGGCCACCGAAGACTGATGCCGGGGACCGCCGTATCCCGATTCCCCGCTGGCTCTGCACTGACCTCTCTGCCCTATTGGCTGCGCGAGCCGAGAGTCGCGGCTCCCCCACCGAACCCGGCGAGTACCTGTTCCAGACCCGTTACGGGAACCCGCTAAACAGGGACAAATTGCGGGAGAAGGTCATCCGACCTGCGCTCGTGGCCGCCGGACTCCCTGAGACGATCCGGACCTACGACCTCCGACACTCCCATGCCTCGCTCCTCATCGACTTAGGTGCCAATGTTCTCGCCGTCGCTCAGCGGATGGGTCATAGCGACCCGGCCGTCACGCTTCGGGAGTACGGCCATCTTTTCGAGGGCGTTCAGGAGCAGCTAAGCGAGCAGCTCGACGACCTCCGTCTGGCGACGGAGAGCAAGTCAGCACGTGGTCAAGTCATTCAGATTCATCCCGCAACAACCTGAGGTCCTAGCGCCAACATTCACCTTTCTGCAGGGGTTGAGCTATGAGCCCTGATCGGACCGTCCGGTGGCTCCTAGGACATCCGGTTTCGTCTGTCTGAATCGGTGTTTGCGCACCGGCCGGGACCACTATTTGGATGGGTTCTCGGTCTGGAGGGTCTAGCAGCCCCCGGCCCAATGGGGGCTTCGGGGTGTAACTGAACCGTCCTGGGTTTGATGGAGGCTCCGCTTATATGACTCCGACCAGTTCTCGGTCGGCTTTCTCGGCGGCATAGACCGCTTCGAACTCTGCTGGCGGAACGTAGCCGAGATACTCGTGGAGGCGCTCGGTGTTGAACCAGTGCACCCAGCTGAGTGTCGCCAGTTCGACGTCCTCGACGGTCTTCCACGGACCCTGTCCGGGTCCCCTGATCAGTTCGCTTTTGTAGGCGGCGTTGACCGACTCGGCCAGGGCATTGTCGTAGGCGTCGCCGACGCTGCCGATCGAGGGCGTGGCCCCGAGGTCGCTCAACTTCTCGCCGTAGCGAATTGAGGTGAATTGCGATCCGGCGTCGGAATGACTGATCAGCCCCTCGAGGGTGGTGTCACGGCGCCACCGTGCCATCTCGAGGGCGTCGAGCACCATGTCGGTCTTCATGTGCGAGGCCACCCGCCAACCGACGATCATGCGGGAGTAGGCGTCGGTGATGAAGTAGACGTAGGCGAAGCCCGACCAGGTGGCCACATAGGTCAGGTCGCTGACCCAAAGGCGGTTCGGAGCCTCAGCCACGAAGGCTCGCTCGACCAGGTCGGGGTGTCTGGTCGCCGCGGGATCGGCTTTGGTCGTCTTGCGCTTCTTGCCTCGGCGCAGGCCTTCGATGCCGGCACTGTCCATCAGGCGGGCTACTTGGTCCCGCCCGAGGTCGTGGCCGGCCCGCTGGGCGGCCCGCCACAGCTTGCGGACTCCATAGACCCGGTAGTTGGCGCTCCAGATGGCCACCAGCATCGGCACCAAGAGGGCGTCACGGGCAGCTCGGGCCGAGAGCGGTCGGGACTTGGCGGCGTAGTAGGTGCTCGGAGCCACCTGCAGTTGCGTGCAGATGGGCTCGACTCCGAGGTCACGGTTCTCGTCGATGAAGCGGACTACTGCTTCTGTGGGCGGTCGAGCTCCGCCGCGAAAAAAGCCGAGGCACGGCGCAGGATCTCGTTGGCTCGTTTGAGCTCTTTGTTCTCCCGCTCGAGTTCCTTCAGCTTCGCCCGCTCGTCAGTGGTCAGACCTGGGCGTTCGCCGGCATCGGTCTGTTGGCGGTTGACCCAGCCCCGGATCGACTCGGGATGGACCCCCAGCTTCTCGCCGATCTCGTTCAGGCCGCCATCGGTGCGGTTGCGTTCACGGCGCCACTCGAGCACCAGGGCGACGGCTTGGTCTCGCAGCTCCTTTGGGTATGGCTTGTTCCTTGGCACAGACTCCATCCTCTCTCTGAAAGATGGAGCCTCCACAATTCCCAGGACGGTTCAAACACCTCCGCGACGCCTTCTTGGACCACGCCTACCTCTTGGCCCACGGGGTGCGTTTCAGGCTCCCCACACATCCGGTGGAGGGGTGACGGGGTGCAGAACCGCTGTCGGCATTAGGAGTCTGGTCCGATGCGTTGCCTGCACCCCGCCGAACCCCCTCCCCGGTCGGTCTCCGTTGGTGAGGGGGGTTCCCCTAACCGGAATCCGCCAACAGTCGACGCTACGCCCGTGCCTGGGTCGTGTCTATGGCCCCTGACGTGGGATTACCGAGCCGCTATCTCTGCGAGAGGGTGGCCGGGACACGGGAGCGACGTCGAGGTCCTCATCGTGTCTAGGGCGCTGCCGTGCCCCGCCATTCCCTTGGGCGCTCCTGGTGCCATGGAGGTGCATCGACCTCCAGGAGTCGCTTGGCCGTCACCGTACGTCTTCGGGTTGAGCATGTCTACCGGCGCGATGTCACTCATGTCTGTCATCGGGAGTCACACGCGAGACATGGCGGTTCCATTTATCGTCCTTCGGTCGCCGGTCCTCGACTTGGCGACGGAATGGTGCCAGGGGATTATCTCGGCCGAGACCCCGCCGAGAACCCCCACTCTGGCCTACGCCTTTGCCAGCCTGATCTCTGCCACCAGATCGTCCAGCAGGGCATACGAGGCCAAGAGGTCCGTTGTCTCGGTGGCCCGCATCAGTTCAAGCGTTGCCTCGTGTACCTCGGCTACCGCCGGATTCGTGAGCGACAGCGGCTCCATGCCCTGGGTGGCCGTGGCCCAGGCCCGCAGGAGCCGAGCGGCTGCGGCGATGATCGCTCCGGTCTCGGGCATCTAATCAACGTCGGCCAGGATGCCGACCGAGACCAGGGCCGAAGGTCCCAAACGGACAGGAAACGAGGCCGGGGGCTACTGCCCTTTCCGATCCCAGTGGACACTTCCGGTGCGTAGTTGCGTCTCCATCCCGAGCCTCTCGGCGAGCGCCTGAGCGTCCACCTGGGTCCCAAGAACGCGCTCAAAAGTTCCGTCGCCGTAGCTCAGTTCGTACCAATCAGGCCGATATGAGTACCACGCGATGCTGATGATCTCGCGCTCTGCGTTCACTCAGCCGAACGCTACTTGAGATTGGGGTAAAAATCCTCCGAATGTGGAGCAGCCAGCCAGGAGAATCCGGTGATCGTGAGGCGCCCTCCTGGACCGACGAGTTTCGCCAATCCCGGAGCCAATGCCCGAAAGGGCAGACACGGTCTTTTGGGAGCGAAACACTCAAAAGGGGTAAGGAAGGAACCGGGTTCGGCCGTGTCCCGCGGTGTAGGCCTTGCGTTGACTCCGCCCGCGCCAATCCGCACTCACTGGTCTCCCGAGCTGAGAGGGTTCCCGACTGTTATGAGCTGGTGGTGTCCATACGTTCCCGAGTAGCACGAGCCGCTTTCTTTGCCTCGTACATGGCCTCGTCAGCCTGACGCACCAGTGTCATCGGGTCGGTGTCCGAATCACACTCTGCGAGCGCCACGCCCACGCTCGCCTCTAGCGGGACGACACAGTCCCGGACAGGAATGGACCGTCGGGTCACGCTCCGACGGATCTGCTCAGCGACCATGTCCCCATGAGAGCTGTGCTCGTGGCACAGGATCACCAGGAACTCATCACCGCCGAGACGGCCCACCACGTCACAACTTCCCGTGGCCTCAAGCAGCGCGATGCCCGTGCTCAAAATGGCGGTGTCTCCGGTCTCATGGCCGTAGGTGTCGTTGAGCGGCTTCAGGCCGTCGAGGTCG
The DNA here is from genome assembly GCA_963846125.1 of uncultured Acidimicrobiales bacterium. Classification (GTDB taxonomy): domain Bacteria; phylum Actinomycetota; class Acidimicrobiia; order Acidimicrobiales; family UBA8190; genus Chersky-840. Next base: position 32,840 of record CAWJUR010000003.1, on the reverse strand, counting down.
ATGAAGAGCACCGCTACCGTTTCACCGGCCAGACGGCGCCGGCTGACGTCATCGGTGAGATACTCAAGAATCGCCCCGCGGTTCAACAAACCAGTTAGCGGATCATGGGTGGCGGCCTCGTGCAACAGCTGTCGTTGGATCTCGCCATCGCGAATTCTGGCGGCCAGGGTGTCCACCGACGCTTGCAGGGCGCGCCCGGTTCGGCCGGGCAAGGCGGTGAGGAGCTCGGGATTAGACAGGTCCTCGGCCGCGAGCGCGACCGTTCTGGCTTCGACTGCCTCCAAGGTGGAGGCCATGTCGTTGAAAGCCGCCGTCGTGGTGACCACCTCTCTCGGCCCGGTCTCAGGCAGTGGCGCCACGTCGAAGTCGCCGCTGTGCACCTGCAATGCCGTAACCGCAAGCCTCTTGAGGGGTCGGGTCAGCACGCGACTGGCGATGATGACCCCACCGACGCTGACGAGGACAAGGACGAACAAGAACACCAGTTCACCGACAAAACGGTGGGTGGCGCCTGTTGCCTGGGCCAACGCCGTGTCGTGGAGGTCCTGAGACGCTGCCGTCACAAGCTTGTTGAGGTCGGCGAGATACTGGAGACCCGGCGCCAACGAACTTCCCGCGAACGTGGCATTGCCAGCAAACGGCGGTGGCGAGTTGTTGAGGGCAACGTGTAGGCCCTGTTGTACGGTCGCATTGAAGTGCTGGTCTGCCGAATCGTGCTGCAGGTTGCTCCATGCCGCCTGCGCTTTGGGGCTGAGGTGGCCACTGAATTCACTCGTCGCAACACCGAACACGCCAGCGGCCTGGATGAGTTCTTGTTTGGCGTCTGAGGGACCGATGCCTTCGAGGACGTAGAGAGAGCCCTCGATTTCCTGCCCTCCGGCCAGAAACGCCTGATACGTCTGGCGAAGAGCTGCGGCGTGGACTCCGAATGAACCCGGAGCTTGCCACGTCGAGATGTCGGTCAGGAGGTGGTTGTAGTGGCGATACCAAATGTCATCGATGTCCACCGCCATTTTCACCATGAACGCCCTGGCGTCGGTAAACGAGACGGTGTGGGCTTCAACCCGGGGGATTAAGGCCTTCAGCTGGTCTACGTCCCTTAGCATCGTCGGCGTAGACGAAAACGTCGGGAAGCCAGCGATCGTGGCGGTGCCCTGCGCCAACTGAACCCGGAACGGGACCGCGGGCTTGAGAAGCGAGTCCAGGGTGGGCTCGTTGATCCCGATCTGCGCGGCGTATGACACTGCCAAGAGGGGTACCTGCAAGGGGTTCATCTGCGCCCTGGCGGCGGCGACGGCTTGAAGCTGAGCAGCGTCGTTGGCCACCACCTGGGCGTGGTGACGAAATGTCCAACCCGAGTTGACCCCGGATTCGGTGAATATCGCGGTGGCGAGGAGCGGAAGCAGCACGATCAAAATGAGGACGGATCGCACGGCGGGATGCCGGCGGGTCCTCGTGACGGGGTCGCGTGCCTGAGAGCCGAGTTCCGATCCCGGATTCGGCGCTGCTTCGGCGTGCTGGTCGTCGCCGTTTAGATGTGGGCCGGTGCTGAACATGACTTACGAAGAGTTGTCGACAGTTGGCCCACAACCCTTGATCACCTCGGCAAAAAGGCCGCTACGTTCCCTCAAAGGTGCTGGATGAGGCTGAATTCCGGCGGTTGGGTGGGTCATGGCCCTTGTCTCAACCCCTGGCGGTGATGCGTCGATATTTGATCATCAGCCCGCGCGCTTGGAACCGGGCGCTGACCCGGAGAGGGGGTTCAGAAGACCCGATGGTGTCCATCCGCAACGATCCCACCGGTGCCCCTGCAGACGACCGCTGGAACGGTCGCCCGGTCCTGTCTGCACTCGTGAGCGTGGCGGTCTTCGTCATCCCCATCGCTCTGTCGATCGTCTCCGCCACGATCACGGCGCACCTGTTGCCCCGGCCTCACGGCGCCGGCTGGACCGTCGGGTGGTGGGGAGTGGTCTTGGCGGTGCCGACCGTTGTGCTGGTGCTGACTGACCGAGTGGCGCGCCATGCCATGCCTTTGGCGGTGTTGTTGAAGATGACGATGGTCTTTCCCGACCGAGCACCCAAACGCATGGCCGTGGCCCGCAAGGCCGGGAATACCCGTGACCTCGCCCGTCGAGTGGAAGAGGCCAAGACCCACGGGATCGAGGATGAACCGGTCCTCGCCGCCGAGAAGATCCTCGCCTTGGCGGGGGCGCTCAATGCCCATGATCGTCTCACCCGGGGGCATGGGGAACGGGTGCGGGCTTTCACCGACCTCATCGCCGACGAGCTGGATCTTCCCGCTGTGGATCGGGACCGGCTGCGGTGGTCGGCACTACTCCATGACATCGGCAAGCTGGCGGTCCATCCCCACATCTTGAACAAGCCCGACAAGTTGGACGACGAGGAGTGGGTGGTGATGAAGAACCACCCCCTCGAAGGGGCCAAGCTGACCGCCCCGTTGGCGGGCTGGCTCGGGCCGTGGGCCAATACCATCGCCGAGCACCACGAGAAGTACGACGGCTCCGGCTATCCCTACGGGCTGGCGGGTGAGGAGATCTCCCTCGGGGGCCGGATCGTGGCCGTGGCCGACTGCTACGACACCATGACGGCGGTGCGGAGCTACAAGCGTGCCATGAGCCCCGAGGCAGCCCGCACCGAGCTGGCCGCCTGTGCCGGGACACATTTCGACCCGAGAGTGGTCCGGGCCTTTCTCGACGTCTCGATCGGTCGGCTTCGCCCCGTAGCCGGGCCCCTGTCGTGGCTGGGATCACTTCCCTTTGTGAGCAGCATCCCCCGGCTGGGCCGGGTGGCCTCAGCACTTGGTCGGGTGGGGGCGGCCACGGCCGTGGTGGGAGGAGCCGTCACGGTCGGAACGGTGACGTCGACCAGCCAGGCGAGCGCCCTACGCCACGGGGTGCAGGTTGCGTCACCCGGCGGCACCGGACCCCAGGCGACGGTGCCAGGAGGCTCGTCGAAAGACCCCCAAGGAAACGGCACCGTGACAAGAACGGGCATCGGGACGACGTCGGGCCCGAACACCGCACTCACGGGAGGTTCGCTCAACACGGGGGCCGGTACATACGGATCGTCGACTGGATCGACCATCGCCGGACAGAAGGGCGGTTCGAGTTCCAGTGGTAGTTCTGGCTCAACTGGGACCGGGAACGGTGGCTCGGGGAGCAGTGGAGTCGGGGGCGGGGCAGGAAACAGTCCCACGACGGTCCCAGGGACACCGCCTAAAGCGCCCTCTGCACCGGCGGGAGTGAACGCGGTGGCTGGGAACGGCCAAGTGACGGTGTCATGGTCCGCACCGAGCAATGGTGGAAGTCCCATCACGTCGTACACCGTGACGCCCTATGTCGGCAGCGTGGCCCAGGCATCACACACGTTCGGGGCAACGACCGCTGGAGTCGTGACTGGGCTCACCGATGGCACCGCTTACACCTTCACCGTGATTGCCACCAATGCCGTGGGGTCGAGCCCCCCCTCAAGCAAGTCTCCGGCGGTGACGCCGCTTGCCTCATCGTTGAACATTGTCAATGGCGGGGCCCAGGCAGGTCGCCCCCAGCAGGGGGACCAGATCATCGTGACCTACTTTCCGGTACCATCCCCCACTGCCTTCTGCTCGGCGTGGATCACATCGACCTACCCCGACCTCGCTGACCCCAACGCGGTGGTACAAGGAACCCAACCAGCGTCGGGAGACGACACGGTGACGGTGACCGACACGGCCGACTGCAGTGGAGGATTTCATTTCGGAACCATCGACTTGGGACAACGCGGCTACTTCAACAACACGGTGACCTTCGGGGGTAGCTCGGTTTTGTGTAATGGTCTGCTCAACCTGAGCGGCTGTACCCGCATCCACTGGGATGGGGTACGGACGTTGACGATCACGCTCGGTCAAGAGAGCAGCGGACAACCGACGCAGAGCGCAACGAGCGTCGCCGTCTATACCCCCGACCCGGGCCTTGGTCTGTCAGGGACCATCAGCAGCATGAAGGAGGAAAACTTCTGATCGTATGCGGCTGCAGTGGCCGTATCCGGGTGCAAAACGATTCGGGTTGGAGCTCCTCCGTGATGCCGACGCCGCCACTTATGCGAAGACAATGTGGCCGCGCCTGGATCGAGGTCCTTGATCTCCTTACCCATTAGGGGGACGACGTCAGCCACAAGTAACAAAACAACGCCAACACAACTGCGCTCGCTCGCGTTCCCGAGATGCCCTGAGATGGTTGCCAGAGATTGAAAGCGCCCAGCGGCCTCCTCTCAAGCCGACTTCGCCCCAAACCGATGATTTCCGAAGAGGCCATATCGGTCGTGTGGACGTCGAGGTCGGACAATGAGCGTTGTAGACAACAGAGGGCGGGGTCTGGGCGCGATCGATGGCGCTGCCGTACTGACAACTCCATCCGCTGAGCTCGAGACGTGGGTCGACGGATCGGGTTCCCAGCGGCGGAGGGTCTCGTCGTGGTGGGTAACTCACCGGCCCTGGTTCCTGCCCGAAGGTAGGGGTCTCTCCGACGAGGTGTGGCTGAAGCGCCATCGCGGCCTGACGTGGTTTCTGTGGGCCCAGGTTCCCGTACTGCTGATATACGGCGTGCTCCGTGGCTACGGCCTCGTAGGGGCCCGCTCGAATGCTCGGTGTTAGTCGTGCCGGGATGCGTGTCTCTGATTCCGCGGTTGAGCAGGAGTGTCCGATCGGCCAGCACGGCACTGGGCTTGGTTATTGGGGCCTCGATTCTCGTCCACTTCTCGGGTGGCCTTATCGAGGCCCACTTCCAGTTCTTTGTGGTGCTGGCCTTCCTGACTCTCTACCAGAGGTGGCAGCCGTTCCTGTTGGCGCTGGCATATGTGGTCTTGGAGCACGGCATCGTCGGTGCCCTCGATCCGCGGGCGGTCTACGACGAAGCCGCTGCCATTGCCCATCCGTGGACCTTTGCAGCCATTCACGGTGGATTCGTTCTGGCGGCCAGCTTCGGCAACATCCTGGCCTGGAGGCTCACCGAGCAGGAGGCCTTGCAGGACGGCCTCACCGGCTTGGCCAACCGCACCTACCTCCTCGATTGGCTCAGCACAGCTTTGAAGGGCCGCGGAAGCCTGAGCACGGCAATGGTGTTCATCGACTTGGACGATTTCAAGGACACCAACGACGGCTTCGGGCATGAGACCGGTGACCTCCTGCTGCAGGCCATCTGTCAGCGCCTTGAGGGAGTCATCCGCGATGGTGATCTTTTGGCTCGGATCGGTGGTGATGAGTTCGCCGTCGCTCTCGCCGGCCTGAACTGCCGGACCGACGGCACATCAGCCGCTCGGCGCATTCTGGAGGTGTTCCAGCACCCATTTCGGGTTCTTGACATGAATCTCGCCGTGTCAGCCAGCGTTGGCATCGCGTTTGGCGCCGATGAGGAGTGCTCGGCTTCTGAACTGGTACGCAATGCCGACCTGGCGATGTACGAGGCAAAGCGGGCTGGCGGTGACCGGGTGCGAGAATACGAACCGGTCTTCCACACCGTGGCGTTGCAACGAACCGAACTGGCGGCAGAGCTACGGACTGCGTTGGCCGAAGGCCAGTTCTCCGTCCACTACCAGCCGATCTTCGATCTCCGGTCCAAAGCCCTGATCGGCACCGAAGCCCTGCTTCGCTGGGACCATCCCACCCGCGGTTTGGTCGCGCCCGACGAGTTCATCCCGGCCGCAGAGCAGTCCGGGCTGATCGTGCCACTTGGGGCCTGGGTGTTGCGCTCTGCCTGCGCCCAGACCGCAGCTTGGCAGGTCCTGCGACCCGACCAAGCGCCCCTGACGATCTCGGTCAACCTCTCTCCGAGGCAGTTGGCCGAGCCATCACTGGTCACCACCGTGGTCGAGCGCGCTGGCAGATTCGGGCCTTGAGCCCTTCTTACTCTGTCTGGAGATCACCGAGAGCTCGTTCATCAGGGACTTCGAGACAGCCTTGGCGACACTGAACTCACTCAAGACCATCGGTGTCCGCCTCGCCCTCGACGATTTCGGAACTGGATATTCGTCGCTTAGTTACTTGCAGCGCCTGCCGGTCGACAACGTCAAGATCGACCGGAGCTTTGTCATGGGCCTTGACACTGACGGTACCGACACTCGGATCGTACGAGCCATCATCGATCTCGCTGGTGCGATGGGGATCGTGGTCACAGCGGAAGGGGTAGAGACTGAGCAGCAATTGGCGCAGCTCAATGCACTGCATAGCGACCTCGGCCAGGGGTACCTGCTAGGTCGACCGCAAACCGCCGATGATCTGCTGTCGGTCGTCGCGGACTCGGACCCGGGACACAGCTGGGAGCACACGAAAACGTCGAGCTCACCCCTGACGAACACCAAGCTCAACGGTGAACGGATGTGAGATCACTGCTGCTCGCCCTGGATCAGATCGGGGGCATGGGGGCCGTAGGTAGGAAGGCTCCGCTGGGCGGCCATCTTTGGCATGTGATCGAGGCATTGGCCTTCATGGTCATGAGCCTGGGAGGTATCTGGGTTTCCGAGGTTGTCCAGAACCACCGAAAGGCCGCCGATGGAGAACTTGGTGGGATGGAGAGGCTATCGCTCCAGGCGTACGCCGGTGCCGCACTTGGTGCACGAGCCTCTTCGGATGCCGTGTGGTCGACAGGCGAAGTTCTTAGACCCCGGACGGCCATGCTGCCACTCGTGGGCTTGGGATCACTTGCCGCTGCATCGGTGCACTACGTGGTCATGCCTCACCATTTCGAGGAGGGCACCATCTACGGTTGTTTCTTCGCGGTGGCGGCCACTCTGCAGGTTGTCTTCGGCCTGCTCACCCTAGCCCGGCCCTCGCGGCCCCTAATCGCCGCCGGACTAGTAGGCAACGTGGCCGTGATCATCTTGTGGTTGATTACAAGGACCGTTGGCATCCCCTTGGGTCCAGCCGCCGGCAGCACCGAGGCGGTGGGAGGCCTGGACGTGCTCGCCACAATGTTCGAGATCATTATCGTCCTCGGTTCGGTGTCGCTTCTCTCGCGTTCGGCGCGAGCCGCTACGCTCTTCGCTGCGCCCCTCCACGTGGGCATGGCAGATCTGGATTTTCATCGTTGTCGTGCCCTTAGCTATTGCGATCACGACGGTGGTGCAGCCCCCCAGCTAAATGTCAACCACAAACCTCTCGCCCAGTCCCGGGCCGTGGTTCCGGCCAGATAACTAGGCGATGATGTGCTGCCTTCATGGTTGGCCGAGAACGACGAGATTCTGACCGACATGAAGCGCGGGCAGCGTCGTGGGACCGCACTTTCAACGATCCGCGACCTCGGTCGCCGAGCGCACCCGGCGTTGTTTGCGTCACTCGCATGACCATGTTTGGGGGAGGCGATCATGGACCTCGATTCGTGGTGGATGCGTACGCCCCTCGACCCTTCCCAGGACACGAATAGGACACGCGGGACACGCGAAAGACACGAAATCTGGGTCCAAGACGGTCCAAACCGGTCAATGTCGGTTAAGCGTTTCCCCGGGTCAGAGCACCCTTTGGCTCTCTGACCAGCGAGCACGCGTTTGGTGAGTGGCCGGTTCGATTCCCGCCACCTCCACTCGTATCAAGAATCACAATGTTGTCCCTGTTTATGGTCCACCTTTCGTGTCGCATCGCTTGGACAGTTCCGGGGCCTTGTTCAAACCCCCTCCTCGATTCGGTGCGGCCACACTCGACTCGTTCTTATCCAGTGGTTCGGCCGAGCCCGCGAATACCGTGCGACCCGCAACACGTAGATGGATTGCAGATCACCGCGTCGCAACATGGGTGTCGCTCGCCCCGGATCGAGCAGCCGGTGCTCGGGATCCCTTGATATGTGGGTGATCCGCCAGGCGGGATGACCTCCCCGGCAGGGTGGGGCCTTCCCGATGGAAGGAGATCACCCACATGCCCCTCGTACTTTCCGTCGAGCGCTCCGTTGCACCCTCGGGCGAGCTATCGGTGAGGCTCGGACACCACCTGCTCGACGACTATCTGGTTTTCCTAGCCGGTCGGGTCAGACCGAACTCCTTGCTGGCCGCCGCGTTCGATCTGAAGGTGTTCTTCTCCGTCGTGCACAAGGAGCCGGCGGAGGTCACGAGCGCAGACGTGATCGACTTCATCACTTCGCCAGCGCGCCCCTCGAGTCAGTTCAAAGGTGGTGCGGATCTCCGACGGTGGTTCGGGCCTGTCGGCTCGGACGGTGGCCCGACGGTTGTCTTCGATCTCGGGCCTCTACGCCTATCTGATCGTGAAGGGCGACACCGGTGTGCATGGGTCGCCCGTGCCGAGGGGGCTCATCACCCGTCGAGCCAGACGCAACGGAGGACGGGCGGCTCCGCTGCTGCGGAGTCCGCGGCTCCTGCCCCGCATCTTGGAGCCCGGTGAGGTGGACGCGTTGATGGCCGCCCTTCGTACTAGGCGCGACAGGGCCATGGTCGAGGCCATGGTCTTCGGGGGGCTGCGGCGCTGCGAGGTGCTCGGGCTTCGCCTGGCCGATCTGCGCCCGGGTGAGCGAAAGGTGTTCATCGCCGAGGGCAAGGGTGGACATCAACGGATGGTGCCCATCTCGTCTCGCTTCTTCACCTCGGTGGCCGCCTATCTGGACACCGAGAGGCCGGCCGACAGCGCCAGCGAGTTCGTGTTCGTCGTGTTGAAGGGACCGCGCCGAGGAAGCCCGCTGTCGGCCTATGGGCTCGACGAGATCCTCGACCTCGCACGAGAGCGCGCCGGCCTGACCAAAGGCACCTGCCATGAGCTGCGCCACACGTGCTTCACGAGACTGCGCGAGGCGGGCATGGCCCTCGAGGCCGTCCAAGCCCAAGCCGGCCACACCTCGGTCGAGACCACCCGTCTCTATCTCCACCTGGCTGACGACTGGCTGGCCGGTGAGTACCGCCGAGCCTCCGAAGCGATCGACGCCCAGGCATCGGTGGGACAGAGGTGAGCGCTCTCCCGGCCGTCGTCGGTCGCAGCTCGCTCCAAGAGACGGCGGAGCACTATCTGAGCCAGATTGCCCTGTCATTGCGGCCTCAAAGCGTCCGGAGCCTCGGAACCGACCTGCGCGACTTCGTTGGGTTCCTGGCCCGACACCACCCCGAGGTGACCCATGCGGCCGAGCTCGAGCGGCGCCACATCGAGAGCTACAAGGTGCACATGGCGCACACACCGGGCGCCAAGCGCCCGAGGCTCTCGACCAACACCGTTCGCCGGCGGCTGTCCACGCTCCGGATGTTCTTCGAACGCATCACCGAGTGGGGATGGGACGACGCACCTCCCCGGGTGATCGTCTTCGCCGGCGACCTGCCCAGAAAAGACGAGGCGCTTCCCAAGTTCTTAGACGACGCCAGCTTCGCCGCCTTCATGCGGGCAGCCCGCAGCGAACCCCGGCCTCTGGTGCGGCTCGTGATCGAGCTGCTGGGCCGGACCGGCATGCGGGTGGGAGAGCTCTGTGCGCTCGAGGCCGACGCCGAGGTGCAGATCGGCGAGACCCACTGGCTGCGGATCCCGGTCGGCAAGCTCCACAACGACCGCTACATCCCGCTGCACCCCCAGCTCGTGGCCATGCTCGAGGAGTGGTCGAGGCGACCCGACTGCGGCGTCGGCGGGCTCCTACTCACCAACGACGGCAGACCGTTGAATCGCCACGCCGTGACCCGAATGTGCATCCGCTGCGCCAAGAAGGCCGGCATCGGCCACGTGCATCCCCACCGTCTTCGTCACACCGTCGCCACTCAGGCCGTGAACCGAGGCATGAGTCTCGAAGCCATCGCTGCACTTCTCGGTCATCGTTCGATGTCGATGACGATGACCTACGCCCGCATCGCCGATCGGACCGTGGCCGACGAGTACTTCGCCGTGAGCGAGAAGGTCGAAGCTCTCTACGACAAGGCGCCACTTCCGGCCGAAGCAGAAGGACCGAACATGCGCCGCCTGCGCCGAGAGCACCATCGCATGCTCGGAAACGGCTACTGCACACGACCGGTTGAGCTCGACTGCGCTTTCGAGACGATCTGCGAGGGCTGCACGTACTTCGCCACGGCCGTCGAGTTTCGCCCCACGCTTCGGCGTCAGCTCAAAGACGCCGCTCGCAAGGGACAGACCGGCCGCCAGAAGCTCTACAGCGGCCTGCTCGCAGGGATCGAGGAGGTGGAGGGGCGTCGACCTGAGCAATAATCGAAGACCAGTCGGAGCGGATCACCCACATAACCCTTGATATGCGCTACCTGGACCGACCCTCGCCTTTGATCCCGACCCCAATCAGGATCGGCACATAGCCGGTGCGGCGGCCGACTTCGGGCGTCTACTCAGCAGGGCAAACCCCATTCCGACGAACGCGGTGGCCGGGACAGTCTCCGCCACGGTCCGAGCGAAGTTAGGAAGTCCTGACGCAGCCACAACGAACGCGACACCGACCATCAGACAAATACCTGTCCACCGCGGCAGTACTCCGGCCCGCACGACCGCCAGACCAAAGGAGAGGCCGCCAAAGAGCATGATCAGTCCGTGCACCGTCATCCACGCCCCGAAGACTTTCGTGAGCGCGTGATAGTTCGGCGTTCCCGCGATCAGCGCGTAAAGCACGGTCCCGGTGAAGAGCACGTACGAGTAGGCGAAGGCCGCTGCGCCCAACAATCCAAGTCGGCCGATTTGAGGGCGCTGCATTGCGTACAGGCCGAGCACGAAGAGCGGGATCGCCGCTTCACCGGCATAGGTCAACAAGAGTCGGAAGATCGAAAAGTTGCCCTGTGCCACCTCGATGAGATCGGAGATGAGGTAGACAGCGGTAAACGCAATCGTCGCCAGCCCCACGACAACCCGGACATCGACCGAGTCCCGTGTCGCGGGGACTTGAGAGGCGGGCTTGGTTCCGCTTTCGGTCGAGATGTAGTGGGCCGATACAACCGGTGACCGACTCATCCTAAACTCCCGACCCGATCGACGGTGGCCGGTTGTCCGCCCTGGTCCTCCCGCGCGAGTGCCTCAGATCGTGCCTTGATCCCACGGAGCATCCTGCGGCACATGGCGAAGTCACCGAACTCCATGAGCAGCACTCCTAAGAACGCCATCAGCGGGTGTCGCCAGTCGTACACGGCGTGGATGCGGGTGACCAGCCGGGTGCCGTTGTCGCTGGTTGGGGTCATCTCCCATACCCAAGTGCTATGGGGCTTGGTCCAGAGCAGCCACTTGTTGACTTCAAAGGAGTGGACCTTTAAGGCGGTTCGGTCGGAGGGCGCTCCAGAGGGCGACATCGGCACCCACTGGCCGACCTCAAGGTGTTGAAGGCCAGGCACGAGGGCTGTCGCACTGGGACGGCCGAGGTTGTCGAGCAAGTCGTTGCTGTACCAACCGCCACGCAGGCAACCGACCTGCACGAGCCACGGCCACACCTCGTCCGGCCGAGCGTTGATGGTGATCGCCCTTGTCGCTCTGAACTGGGCGTGAGGTACGAGCGCGTCGCCGGGAAGGACCCTGCCGACTTCGGCCGGTGTGGCCCCCCAACGGAGGTGCCATCTCCTGTAGAGAGGCGCCGTCACGAAGGCTGGGAGATCGTGAGCGACGTCGCGAGTCTCCGCGAGTAGCTCTGGCAGCTTCGGCCTGGCAGCGTTGGCCATTTTCGGCCACATCCCTTCGGCGACGACCTCCATGATCGCCACTACGAGCGTGGCCCGTGCTTCGGTTGCCTGGTAGAGCCGAACAGCCCATTTCTCTCGGCATCGGCACCTATGAGCGGCTGTTGGGACCCAGGACTCCGTCGGCCTTGAACGCTCGGCTCAGTGGGATGCAAGTGAGGCCGAACACAACCGTGTAGCCCAGGATCCCAATCGTCCTCCATCCAAAAACATTGGCGAAAGGCCCGATTAGCCCGATCAAACTGAGTGACCCGCTGGCAATAAGGCCTTGTCGGATCCGCTTCGCATCGCTCCGATGGGCGAAGGCCGGAACCGCGAACAATAGGGCAAGGGCGAAGAACACATCCCAGGCCACGACGTCGATCGCGAAGAAGGTTGATGGCCATCTCCAACCGAATATCCACCTATAGCCGGGAAACGTCGCCGGATCGATATGGCGAGCAACGGTCAACTCGACGAAGTGGACGACCATCGTGAAAGCTGCTGTTGCGACCATCCACCCTAAAGCGACCAAGGTGTACGGCTTGGCAGCACGCGGTGCTAGACGATGAATGGCGAGCATCAGCATCACCATGATTGGAGCCATCACCAGGATGAGCACTTCCCCGATGGCCAGATATGGGTCACGCAAGGGATCGCTCAAGTTGCCGAGTGAAGCAAACCCTGCCCCAAACACGGCGATGTAGACGAGTTCAATGACGACAATCGCACGGGCCGACCACATCCCCATCAGACGGATTCGAGCGTCGGAAGGCTCGGCTCGAGCAGGCGCAAGGCCATTGGCCTCGGGTTGAAGCGTTGTTACAGCCATAGGGGACGCCCTCTTTCAGCCGTTACCTCAGACATCTACCAAAACCCATGCTGCACCCCAGGAATCCCTGCCAGGTAGGGCCGAAGGTCCACAAGGCGTGTCCGCTGAGACTGCCGGAACTGCCGGGACCAGGTTGGCCCGGTAAGGCCCCCTCAACGGCCTGAAGGGAGCGCGTATCATGATCAATGCGGGTCGTTTCCCGCCCCGCCCATCCCGAGTTAGTCCGAAGTGGCGGACGGCCCTCAGACTTGACCCACGCGAAAATGTTCAGCGCGACGCGAATACAGCACGGGTCGTCGTCCGGCCGGTTGCCCGAATCCGGTGTAGCCCGTGGGACGCACAGGAATACACTGCGAGCGCATAGCCCCGCCCATGAGAAGGTCCGGTGTCAAGAGAGAGTGCTGTCGGACGGAGCTCCTGGTCAGCGACTCGCGTCGACCGCAGGCGGGGTCAAGGTGGAGCGCCCGGAGCGCGCGGTAGCGCGCGAGGACGAACGACCTTGACCCCGGCGAGGACCGGCGCATCATTTTGGAGGAGCAAAGTCTCGACGGAGTTGGTCTCGCAACCACCCATTCGGTCCCAATCGGGACGCACGACGTCGAATGCGGAAGCCGGGCTGTCTCACTCAATTATTCGGCGCCTCAGGCGCACACGGGGATACCTCGGACTCGCCCGGCCGATCTAACCAATCTCACGAACATTGGCGCTGCTCGTCTTCGAGGGCCTTCAGCATGTAGAAGGCCTCGGTGAGGAGCTTGCGTGACACCCGCACCAGGGCGATACCCGTCCCCCGACGTTGCTTGGTGGCGAGGTAGTCGGAGTGGTAGGGCTCCTTGCGGATGGCTACTTGTGCGGCCTCCGCGAGCACGTGGCGCACGGCGGACGGACCGGCCCTGGTGATGTGGCCGTGGTGAACAGTCCGGTCGGAGTTGCGCATGGAGGGGATGATCCCGGCCCACGCACAGAGTTTCCGGGCGGTGGCGAAGCGGGAGATGTCCCCGATCTCAGAAACAAGCGTCATGGCGCTCAGAAGCCCGATGCCGTGGATAGCGGTGAGAGCATCGATGCGCTTGTCGGGCTTCGCCTGGCGGCGGATCTCGACCTCGAGCAGCGAGATCCGTGATTGGAGGACATCAATGAGCGCCTGGCAGTCGGTCACCACCCAGCGGTGCATGGGCGAGAGGTCCAAGGAGTCGAGCCAGGTGGCACCCTCTTTGGTCCACAGGCCGTGGCTCGGAGCCGGCACACCCTCATCGGCGATCTGAGCCCGGATCCGGTTCTTGGCCGTGGTGCGGATGCGCACGAGCCTCGCCCGTTCTCGCAGCAACAGGCGCTGCTCACGTACCTCCTTCGGCGCCAGCCAAGCCTCGGCCAGATAACCGGTGCGCAGCAGATTGGCCAGTGTCCGGGCGTCGACCCGATCGTTCTTCAGTTTGGCGTCGGCGATGGCTCGACATCCGGACGGATGGGCCAGGTGGGCCTCGAAGCCGAGGTCGCCCAGCAGCTCGGCGATCCATCCGGTGCCGTAGGCGGCTTCAAAGGCGACGGGCGTGCCCCGTCGGAGCCCGGCCAACTCCTTTCGGAGCGCCTGCCGGTCGTTGGTGACGTTTCTGTTGCGGACCTCGTTTCCTTTGCGGTCCAAGACGCAGACCTGGGTGCGGTTGCGATGCACGTCCATTCCGACGAACATCGCGATGGGCCTCCTTCCCGAGCTCGTCAACGGTCCTCAAGAGGACCTTGAGCGGACCGCCAGGTCCAGCTCGTAAGGAGTCTTACTCCAGTGAGCACGGAGGGAGGCCCGTACTCATAGCGTCAATTATGTGCGCAGCGGTCGGAATGCAGCCCGCAGCTCGGCCGCAAATAGCTCGGGCTCTTCCCACGCAGCGAAATGCCCTCCCCTTTCCACTTCATGGAAGTAGTTGAGAGTGGGGTAGGACTTTTCGGCCCAGCTGCGCGGTGTCGGCCAGATCTCGCCCGGGAATGTGGAGAACCCAACGGGGACTCGGACCGGTGGCGGCGTCTGGTTCTGTGCGGCGGGTGCGTCCGGTCCGTAAGCCTCCCAGTATGACCGCGCAGCCGACGCTCCGGTGCCGGTCAGCCAGTATGTCGTGACGTTGTCTAGAACGTGGTCGCGAGTCAGATTGCCAGACGGCTGCCCGTCGACGAAGGCCCGGGAGATCTTGTAGTAGGCGTCGGTGTCATGGTCGATCATCCAGGCCACGAGGGCTACGGGTGAGTCGAGGAGGGCGTAGCCGATGGTCTGTGGCCGGGTGGACTGCTCCACCAAGTAGGCATTACCACTGGTCTGGAATGTCTTGATCGCGGCCTGCGCTGCCCGTTCCTGGTCAGTGTTCGTGGGCAGGGAGGCGGGGTCGTTCAGCGCGGGCACGAGCAGGTTGGTATGGATACCGAGCAGCCCATCGGGTGCGAGGCGGCCCATTGCATCCGTGACGCCGGCACCTACGTCGCCGCCCTGCGCCACGAAGCCGTTGTAACCGAGACGGCGCATCAGCTCTGTCCACGCCCGTGCGGTGCGGCCCAGGTCCCAGCCGACCTCGACAGGCGCGCCCGAGAAGCCGTAGCCGGGCAACGACGGCAGCACGAGGTGAAACGCATCCACAGCTGTCCCGCCGTACATGGTCGGATCAGCCAGCGGAGCGATGGAGTCGAGCAGCTCTATGACCGAACCCGGCCATCCATGCGTCATGATCAGGGGCAACGCATCCTCGTGCTTGGACCGCACGTGAAGGAAGTGGATCTCCACACCATCGATCTCGGTTGTGAACTGCGGCTGCGCGTTCAGCCTCTCCTGGACCCGACCCAGATCGTAGTCATTGGCCCAGTACCGGCAGACCTCCTGTGCTGTGGCCAACTGCACGCCTTGCGAACGATCGCTGACGATCTCCTTGCTTGGCCAGCGGGTCGCGGCAAGACGCCGCTGCAGATCATCGAGTGCCTCGTGCGGTATGGCTACGGAGAACGGAAGGATAGCGCCGGCTTTACCCTCAACAGTCGTCGCCACGATGGACCTCCCGAAGCGCAGGTTTGGTGTGTCCCGGCCAGGTTATTCAGCGATCTGGTCACCGGCCACCGAACTTCCGTGCCCCGTACAAGGAATCCCCAGACCGGCACGCACATGCCGGTCCTGTGCCCCCGACGGGGCCAGCCCGACCAACCGCAGGCCAGTCGAGATCACCCGGACCCGGATGTACCTCCGATGGCGCTGCCGAACTGCCCGAATAGCCTCGCTCTGGCTGCCATCTAACCGCCCCATCCGGGATCACTCGGCGTTGCGATTATGTGCGGCGTGGCGTGGACAAAGGTTGGTTCGTCGGGTGCGTCCGACAGGTCCGAGGCGTTCCAAGGGGCCGATCGGTACCCCCGACTATGCGCCCGCTGACCCCGTCCTCGACCCTCAGTGGCCAGCGATCTGGCCGCCGTCGATGTGCAGTACCTCGCCTGTAATGAAAGACGACGATTCCAGAAACATGATGCCGTCGACGATGTCGCGGACCTGGCCCACGTGCCCAACTGGGGGGAGCTGCGCGCCGAGTCCGGCATAGCTCTCCGCCGGATGCACCGGTGTCTGGATGATGCCCGGGGAGACAGCGTTCACCCGGATGCCGCGGGAGGCGTACTCGATGGCTAGCGACTTTGTAGCTGAGGCGAGGCCGCCCTTGGTGAGCGACGTCAAGACAGAGGGCGTGCTCGAGTTGGCGTAGTCGGCCAGGGTAGTGGTGATGTTGACAATGTGACCGCTTCCTCGCTTCAGCATCTCGCCAATGGCGCGCTGGGTCAGCGTGAAGAATCCGGTGAGATTGACTCCGACCACCATTGCATACTCGTCAGCGGTGTAGTCGGTGAACGGCTTGGAAATGTAAACGCCGGCATTGTTGATGACGGTGTCGATGTGGCCGAAGCGCCCGAGTGCCCCGCTGATGATCCGGTCGATGGTGGCGGCTTCAGAAATGTCCCCATTGACGGTGAGCATGGCGGGGTCCCCATCGGGTTTGATTGTCCGGGACGTGGCCACGACCGCCCAGCCCCGCGCCCGGTACTCGGCAACGAGGCCAGCGCCGATGCCTTGAGAGCCTCCCGTGATGATGGCGACCTTGCGGTCTTGTTTGCTCATGACCTCCCCCATCGTTTGCCGCTGGTGACGGCTCATTGAGGAGTCGGGTGAGCGGCGTGCCCAGCCTGTTCATTGGGCCTTCGTGCGTCAAGCGGGTGCCGCCACGAGCATTCGGAGGAGCGCGTCGACACGGTCATTTCGGGTGTGTTCAATATCGGGCCGGGAAGCCGGTGTGACGACGAACAACTCCAGGCGACCCCGCCAGGCGCAGTTATCATGCTCCCTAGTTCGGGTGCTTACGTCACCAGGTGTCGGCCGGGCGCTCGGTCTTGAATACCTCGACTGATCGACGACCCGGCGGAACAAATGAAGGATGCCCTGCGCATAGACGGCGATGAGGAGGTGACGTGGCGGTCGCGAAGGATTATCTTGTGACCATATGCTTGCCTGTCGCTTGGCAGGACGGGCTCGACTTCACCGTGCAATTCAGGCGACGAAAGAGGCGGTGGTCCATGCGATCCGACATCAGACCAGGCGGCGTGTTCCCCGACTACTCGTTGCCGGATCACACCAACATCGTTCGCACGCTCAGTGAGCTCCAAGGTGACGATCCGATGATCCTCACGCTGGCGCGAGGCAACTACTGTCCGAAGGAACACCAGCAGCACCTGGAGCTCGCAGCGAACTATCCGAAAATCGCCGTCGCCTATACCCAGGTCGTCACCATCGCCACCGATGACCACCACACCCTGCAGGAGTTCCGGGGTTCAGTCGGCGCCCAATGGACCTTTCTCTCGGACCCAGCTCGGACGATCCAAAAGGACCTCGACATCCAGGAATACACCGACCCCGAGCACGATCCGATGATCCCTCACACGCTGGTGCTCAAGCCTGGACTCCTCATTCACAGCATCTACAACGGCTACTGGTTCTGGGGACGCCCGTCGTTTTACGACCTGTGGTCCGACTTGTGCGCTGCGTCGAGCGAGATCCGCCCCGACTGGGACCTGAGCAAACCGGGATTGCGCGAGGCCTGGGATGCAGGCGACTACTCGAGCTTTCACGGTTGGAACAAACGGGCCGCCAAGTCGATGCCCACATCGTATGAGTCCTAGAAGAATATGGATCTGTCCGTGTTGGTGGGGGGACGGCCTGGATCGAAGGGGTAGGTGGCAGTAGTGCGAACGCCGGTCTGCGAACTGCTCGGGATTGAACAACCGATTGTCTTGGCGGCGATGGTGGCGGTGCCCGAACTGGCGGCAGCGGTCTCGAATGCCGGTGGGCTCGGCATGGTGACGCTGACGTGGTCCGATCCGGCAGGAGACGTGGTTCGCGAGACGGCGGCGCTCACCGATCGTCCCTTCTGCGGCAACCTGGTTCTCACCTCCGATCAGCACCGTCGCCTCGATGAAGCCCTCGAGGCCGGTTTGCGGATCGTGTCACTGTTTCTGGGAGATCCCGCTGGCTACATCGAGCGGGTCCACGATGCGGGCGGACTCGTTCTGTGTACGGTCGGAAGCGCCGAAGAGGCGCGGCGGGCGGTCGCCAGCGGAGTTGATGTCATCGTGGCGCAGGGTTGGGAGGCTGGGGGGCACGTGGGGGGTCAGATTGCGACGCTCCCCTTGGTGCCCGCCGTCGTGGACGCGGTGGCGCCGGTGCCAGTGATCGCGGCCGGTGGGATCGGGGACGCTCGCGGCGTGGCCGCCGTCCTCGCCCTGGGCGCTCAGGCGGCGTGGGTGGGTACCCAGTTTCTGCTTGCCCAGGAGATGCCCATCCACCAGGAGTACCGCACTCGCCTGATCAACGCGGTCGAGACCGACGCGGAGTGGTACCCCGACCTCTACGACGTCGACTGGCCGGACTCGCCCCACCGCGCGCTCCGCAACTCGACGGCCGAGATGTGGGAGGCCGCGGGCCGGCCGCCTCTGGAGAGTCGGCCCGGAGTGGGCGATGTCATCGCGCACTTCGCTTCGGGCGAAGCAATCGTCCGCTACGAGCCAGCGCCGCCGATGGTTGGCACCACCGGTGACATTGAAGCGCTCTCCATGTGGGCCGGACAGAGCGTCGCGCTCGCCAGGCAGCCACGACCAGCGGCGGAGATCGTGGCTGAGCTCGTCTCGCGTTTGTGAGCCAAGCCGCAAACAAGCGTGCTGACGGGATCGCAGCAGACGAAGGGTGGACTCGAGCGCGTTGACCGGCTCATCGCGCTGCCCGAAGAGAAGGGATCGTGGAGGGCAAAATGCCATGGTTTCCAGATTTCGTTAGTGCCGTTGAACTCGCCCGCCGCCAGACACGGTCCGTCGGCCTTGCTGATCCCGTCCAGCGGTACTTCAACGCCCTCGAGACCGGGCGGACTCACGAACTAGAAGAAATATGGCCCGGCCAAGTGGCGATTTACGACCCCCGGGAGGGGGAGGTGCGTGGTCATCGACAGCTTCGACGGTTTGTCCGCAACAATCAATTGTTGTGGGCTGAGCGCCACGTCCGCATCGAAACCGTAGCCTCCACCTGTATTGGCGGGCGGGCCGTAGTCGAGCTGCTGGCGCACCTAGACGACTACGACGGTCAGCCGGTGGATTGGCCGATAGCCGTCGTTGCAGAGTCCCCCGACGAACTGTCGGTGGTGTTCCGCACCTATTGCAGCCAATGGCCGGTCGACGGGCAGCGTCACATCAGGCGTCCCCTGCTCGAGCCGGCAAACACCCAGCTGAGTGACGTTGTCGGCCGATATCTAGCCGCGCTAAGCGCCGGAGATCTCGACTCCATCGTGAGCGCGTTCGCCCCAGATGGGTACTTCCGCGAGTCAATCGGTCCGCACTATCTACACCATGGCACCCGTGAGTTGCGTTCGTATTTCGCCGAGTGCTTCAAGGCAGGCGGTGGGCTCAAACTCGAGCACTGCACCGTGACCGACGACGGCGTGCGTTGCGCCCTGGAATTCAACTGTGTTCGATGGGGCAGTCATGACCTGACACCCCAAGCTGGAATTAGCGTCTTTGAGCGAAGTTCGGACGGTCTTCTGGCTGCCGCCCGAATCTACGACGACATCGAAGCGCCCGTTTGACAGTTGTACATCGACGGGGAGATTGTCGCGACCTTCACGCAACAACAAAGACGACCCAAAAGGCGGACTCATCGCAGTCCAGTTACCATCGGCCGCGGAAAAGGCTGCACGAGGCTCCCACCGAGGTTGCAGCGAAGCGGTCGTCCACGAGAACGGCATCGATATCGGTTACGCGCGCTTCTATGGATCCGGCTCCAACCGATGCCACTCTCGCGACGTGGGTCGAGGTGGCCATCGAAAGACCAGACCTTGCTCACTGGTTCCGGGGATCGTCGATCGGGTCGATGTATTCGAGGCCGAGCGGTCCGACGGCCGATACTTGGGTGACGTAGGTTCCAGATTTCGCCCAGTGGAAATGCGGGGTACCACCGGGGAGCACAATGACGGCTCCCGGTGGATATGCCTGCAGCCGCTCTTCATCGAACACGCTTCCCAGGCCGATGTAGAAGACGCCGGAAATGACCGTATAGACGCGGTCCTCCGGGTGCTGGTGCGGCATCAGCTTGACGCTCGAGGGGACCTTGACCCGGATGACGTATGGCCCTGGTTTCGATGGATCGCCGACGACGATTGCCAGTCGCGCCGATGGCGGAAACGCTGGAAACGGCTTCCAATCGATCTCCTCGGGCAGAACTGACCTGTACTCGGCCTGGTCTGGTTGGTGGATCACCATCGTTGGTCGACCTCCCGACTTCTGAGGGTGAGTGGCCGAACGGCGAGACAGCTCACCTTTCAGGGTGATGCCGGACGAACTTTAGCGCGGCGCAAACGGTTTGGCGCCGCCCGCCAACCCGCTACCCCGTCCAAGTCGTTCGGGCTAGGTTCGCTGAGCATGCCGAGTGGCCGATAGCCGATAGCCCATCTCCAGTCGCAGTTGGGCAGATTTGATCTGATGCTCATCGGCGCTGCCAGATCGGATCTTGCGCATCCACGAGCGAAGGAGTTCACGTGACCACGACCCCCATAGCTGACTATGCGCTCCTGTCGGATCGGCACAGCGCTGCGCTGGTCAGTCGGGGCGGGTCGATCGACTGGCTCTGCTTCCCACGGTTCGACAGCCCCTCGACCTTCGGTCGCCTCCTCGACGAGAAAGCCGGGCACTGGTTCTTCGGGGCCACCAACGCGACGGAAGTGAGCAGGCGCTACCTGGACCGCACCATGGTGTTGGAGACCACGCTGCGCACACCGACCGGTTCGGTCACGATCACCGACGCACTTGCCATGGGTTCTGGCAACCGGGGACACGAGCTCGGCAAAGGAGCGCCTCACGTTCTCCTGCGGCGCGCCACGTGTACGGAGGGACGGGTCGACTTGTCCCTGGAGTACGTCCCGCGCCCCGATTACGGGTTGAAACATCCATCGCTCGACGCGGTCGACGGTGGAATGACGGAGTCAGGGAGCGCTGACGGGCTGGTGCTGTCGACGTCCGTGGCCCTGACGCTCGACCAGGACCGCGCCGCGGCCTCGGGCCGGTTCCAGCTTGCCCAAGGCGAAAGCATGGGCTTCGCCCTGCATCACGGGAACCAGACTGAGGGCAGTTCGGCCAGGGTCTGGAGCCCGTCGGAAATACGCGCCCGGCTCGAAGACACCGTGGCGGGGTGGGAGTCGTGGTCGGAGCTCCACCAGGCCTACGTGGGTCCGTGGCGAGACATGGTGCACCACAGCGGCCGGGTGCTCCAGTCACTCTCCTTTGCACCCACCGGCGCTATCTGCGCGGCGGCGACCACGTCGTTGCCCGAGGTGGTGGGCGGCTCCCGGAACTGGGACTACCGCTATGCCTGGGTCCGGGACGCTTCCTTCACGATCCAGGCCCTTTGGGTGGCGGCTTGTCCCGACGAAGCCAACCAGTTCTTCGATTACGTCTCCTCGTCCGCGGCCGGCTCGCTCGACCGGGGCGGTGCCTTGCAGATCATGTTCGGCATCGGCGGTGAACGGGACCTGACCGAGCGGGAGCTGCCGCACCTGGAGGGCTGGCGGCACTCGGCGCCGGTCCGGGTGGGCAACGCGGCCTGGAAACAACGCCAGCTCGACGTCTACGGCGAGTTGCTGAACGCGGTGTACCGCATGTCTGACCACCTGTTCGACGACACCCACCGGGTCGGGCCACTGTCCGACTCGGGCAAGTGGGATACGCCCACCGACCTGGCACCAGCCACGCGAAAGTTCCTCGTGCAGCTGGCCGACACCGCCGCCCGCCGGTGGCAGGAGAAGGACCAAGGAATCTGGGAGATCCGGGGGGAGCCGCGTGATTTCTTGTATTCGAAGCTGATGTGCTGGGTGGCCCTCGATCGAGCGGTGATCCTGGCCGACCGTCTCAACGCCTCCTCTCGAATCGGGTCATGGACGCAGACGCGGGACCAGATCCGTGAGGCGATCGTGACCAAGGGCTGGAGTGACCGGGCCAAGGCCTTCACCCAGTCCTTTGGCTCGGACGAGCTTGACGCCTCCAACCTTATGGTGCCCCTGGTGGGATTTCTCCCGGCGGACGATCCGAGGGTGCTGGCCACGGTCGACGCGACAGAGGAGCGGCTCACCGACCAGCGGGGATTGGTCTATCGCTATCGGTCCCACGACGGCCTCGAGGGTGAGGAGGGCACCTTCCTTCTGTGCACCTTCTGGCTGGCCCAGGCCCTGGCCCAGGCAGGCCAGCCGGTTCGGGCCCGGGCCGTCTTCGAGCGTGCCGCCGCCTTCGTCAATGAGGTCGGCCTGCTGGCCGAGGAGGTCGATCCAGTCAGCGGGGAGCTCCTTGGCAACTTCCCGCAGGCGTTCAGCCATATCGGGCTCGTCAACGCGGCCTGGGCAATTTCTGAGAGCGAGCGACAGGCGCAACCGACTTGAACATCTGCTGGACTCCCGTGGGATCTTTGGACCAGACCCTTTCGAGTTTGGAGGCCACATGCGCAGCGACATCCGTGAAGGCGAGACGTTTCCCGACTACGAGCTCGCCGATCAATCCGGCCGGCGGCGGTCCCTGTCGGAGCTCCAGGGGGGCAACCCGATGGTGCTCCATCTGTCCCGTGGCGGCTTCGATCCCAAAGAGCATCAGTTCGTAGGGCAATTGGTCGACGTATATCCCGAGTTCAGGAATGCTTACACGCGATTGGCCCTCATCTCGACCGACAATCAGCTGAACATCAATGAGTTCCGGGACGCGCTGGGCGCCACGTGGCCGTTCCTGTCGGACCCCGATCGGGTCGTCCAGAAGGATCTGGACATCAAAGAGTTCACGGATGAGCCGCACGATCCGATGATCCCCCACACGTTCGTCCTCGAGCCCGGACTCAAGATCTTCAAGATCTACAACGGATACTGGTACTGGGGCCGGCCCACGATGGCAGAGCTCCACGTAGATCTGAGGGGCGTGTTCAAGAAGATTCGGCCCGACTTCGACTTGGCGGCTCCGGGGTTGAGGGAGGCGTGGGAACGAGGAGACCGGGATCAATTCCTCGTCGACACATTGGAGGAGCCGATCCGGTACACCGAAGGCAAGAGCATCGGTATCAAACGCTGACCCTGGGGAGTCGGGGCGCCCGTCCTCCGCTCGGGTTCTCGACCATAGGAACTCGAGCTGCTCGCGGGCCGGGCGGAAAGGTTGAGACGTGCACCCGTGCATCGCCATTCGACCCCCGTACGCTGGAACGACGTCGAACCCCGAGTGCGAGGGATGTTTCAGGTGCAAGGCGTTCGCCTGGGTGCGACAATCCTTTCGGGACCAGACAGAGGAGAGCCGGATGAGCACCGTCGATGGACAGAGCGCACCCGGCGGATCGCCGAGCAGCGAACCGGCCGATCTCAAGCTGGAGGCGGTCGTCATCCCCGTGGCCGACGCCGATCGCTCCAAGGCGTTCTACGCCGGCCTCGGCTGGAGGCTCGACGCCGACTTCTCCTTCGACAACGGCTTCCGGGTCGTGCAATTCACGCCACCGGGATCGCAGTGTTCTGTGCAGTTCGGCACCCACATCACGGGGGCGCCACCCGGATCTGCCCATGGCCTGTACCTGATCGTGTCTGACATCGAAGCCGGGCGCGACGAACTTGTCAGCCGGGGAGCCACGGTCAGTGGGGTGTTCCATTCCGGAGCGCCCGGAGCGCAACTCGACCCTGAGGGGACGGGTGATCGGGTCAACGGGCCGGATCCGGATCACAAGAGCTACAACTCCTTTGCCACGTTCGAAGACCCCGACGGCAACAGCTGGCTGCTCCAAGAGGTGACCGATCGCCTCCCGGGCCGCCTCGATCCGACCACCACCTCGTTCAACTCCGCCGGTGACCTGGCTGCGGCATTGCGACCGCGCCGAGTCGGCCCACGCTGAGCACGAGAAGCGCATCGGCCGGGCCGACCCGGACTGGCCCGACTGGTACGCCGAGTACATGGTGCGCGAACAGAGCGGCCAGGAGCTTCCTGTATGAGCGATTTCGACGTGATCGTGCTGGGCGGCGGTGCGCCCGGCGAGCACTGCGCCGGGGCCATCGCGGCGCGTGGGCTTCGGGTCGCCGTCGTCGAGCGGGAGCTGGTCGGCGGCGAGTGCTCCTACTGGGCGTGCATCCCGTCCAAGTCCCTCTTGCGTCCGGGGGAGGCGGTCCAGGGCGCCCGCGACGTCGGCGCCAGCGCCGAGGTGAACGTGCAGGCGGCGCTGGACTGGCGGGACTACATGGTGTCCGGCTATTCGGATGCGGGACAGGAGAAATGGCTGGCGGATCGGGGCATCGCGCTGGTCCGGGGCGTGGGCCGGCTCGCCGGGCCCGGCGTGGTCGACGTGGACGGCACTCGCCACACGGCGGAGCATGTCGTCGTAGCGACGGGCGCGGATCCTTTCGTGCCACCCA
Source organism: uncultured Acidimicrobiales bacterium (assembly GCA_963846125.1). Classification (GTDB taxonomy): domain Bacteria; phylum Actinomycetota; class Acidimicrobiia; order Acidimicrobiales; family UBA8190; genus Chersky-840. The sequence continues at coordinate 8,441 of CAWJUR010000003.1, read as the reverse complement.
TTCCGGGGCTCGACGGCCTGGTCGGCGTGTGGGGCACGCGCGAAGCGACGGCCATGAAGACGGTTCCCAGCCGCCTCATCGTGCTCGGCGGTGGCTCGGCCGGTGTCGAGATCGCACAGGTGGTACGGCGGCTCGGTGGTCAGGCCGTGCTCGTCGAGGGCGCCGATCGGCTGATCCCACGAGAGCCGGCCCCCCTCGGCGTGGCTCTGACCGAGGCACTGCGGCGGGACGGGATCGAGTTGCACCTCGGAGTCCAGGCCGCGGAGGCCTCGCGCGACGGCGGCGACTACGTCCTGAGGCTCTCGGACGGGACCTCGGTACAAGGAGAGCGACTGCTCGTGGCGACCGGCCGCCGTCCCCGTGTCGAAGGGATCGGGCTCGAGACGGTCGGTATCGAGGCAAACCCACACGGCGTCGTGGTGGACGAGTATCTGCGTGCCGGCGACAACATTTGGGCCATTGGGGATGTCAACGGGATCTGGCCCCTGACACACGTCGGCGAGTACGAGGGAGACGTTGTGGCGGCGAACATCGCCGGAGAGAGCCACCCGACGAACTACGAAGCCGTGCCGCGCGTCACGTACACCGATCCGCAGGCGGCCGCCGTCGGTGCCGCGGAGGCACCCTACAGCAGCACAACGCTCTTGACCGACGTGTCCAAGACCGCGACGTACAGCCACCAGTACGCCCAGTCGAACGGATTCTTGACCCTGCTCAGCGACGGCGCCCGGTTGACCGGCGCTTACGCCCTCGGACCCGAGGCCGGCGAGTGGCTCCAGCAGGCGACGCTCGCCATACGCGCCCGCGTTCCGTTGGAGGTGTTGAGCGACGTCATCCAGCCGTTCCCGAGTTTCTCGACCATCTTCGATTCGGCTTTCAAAACCCTTCGAATGGAGATCGCCAAAATGCCGCCGCCTTTGCAGCCCATGCAGGCGCAGATGGCACGGCTATGACCGTGGAAGACCATCGGAGGTAGCAGATGGCCGAGGTCCCACCGCCCCAAGAGGAAATCCTGCTCACACACTTCATCGTGTCGGACGACGTCGAGCGCTCTCGGCGCTTCTACACCGAAGTCCTTGGGGGCCGGGTCGCCTTCTCCAGCCCCGGAGGGCCGACCAACGTCGCACTGTCCAATAGTTGGATCGTCATCAATGCCGGCGGAGGCCCGACCGACGACAAGCCGGAGGTCACCCTGGAGACGCCCGGCGACCCAAATCGGGTGAGCAGCTTCGTCAACATCCGGGTCAAGGACATGGAGACGGTGTACTCCGAATGGAGCGCGCGGGGTGCTCAGTTCCTGACGCCCCCGAAGCAGCACCAGTACGAGATCCGTTGCTACATCCGTGATCCCGATGGTCACCTGATCGAAGTGGGGCAGACCACCGACCCGCAGGGGGACTGGGTGCCCGATCACTGGCCATCGAGTACGCCCGCCGACGAGCTCCCAACGCCCCCAGAGGGAATCGTGCTGGCCCACTTCATCGTGTCGGACGATGTCGAGCGCTCTCGCCGCTTCTACACCGATGTGCTCGGGGGCAGGGATGCGTTCTCCGGACCCGGAGGGCTCACGTATGTCCAACTGTCGAACAGTTGGATCATCATCAACGTCGGCGGAGGGCCGACCGACGACAAGCCGGAGGTCACCCTTGAGACGCCCGCCGATCCCAACCGGGTCAGCAGTTTCCTCAATATACGAGTGACGGACATGCACGCTGTGTACACCGAATGGAGCGCGCGCGGTGCGGAATTCCTGACGCCACCGAAGCAGCACCAGTACGAAATCCGTTGTTATATCCGCGATCCCGATGGTCATCTGATCGAAGTGGGACAAACGACGGACCCGGGGGGAGATTGGTTCCCCGATCAATGGCCATCGAGCAAGTCGGAGTGAGCTTCCTGACGGGGCGGAGGTCTCCATCATGACCACGGCGATCATCGGCACCGGAGGCATCGGATCGGCCATCGCGCGTCAGCTTGCTGCCGGTGGCGAGACCCTCCAGCTCTCGAGCGCCGACAAGGAGTCGGCGCGAAAGCTGGCCGCGGCAATCGGCGGAGCGGCGGTCGTCGCGCTCGACAACCGGAGCGCTTTGCAGGGAGCCGATGCCGTCGTCCTTGCGCTGCGGTTTTCCGTGTTGAAAGACGTCATCGACGAGATCGCCGACGCGCTGGGAGACACGTCTCTCGTCGTTCCGAGCAATCCGGTCGGACTCGACGCACAAGGCAAGGTCGTGCGACTCCTACCGGAAGGGCAGTCATCGGGCCAAGTTGTTGCTGGGTGGTTGCCGATCGGGACACGCTTTGCCATTGCGTTCGGCACCATGTCGGCCGATCTCTTCGAGTCCTCGAGCCACCGGTCGCCCGAGCCCGCGGTTCTGTTCTACGTGTCCGAGGACGAGCATGGGAGCGACGAAGTCGAGCACTTGATCCGAACGGCGGGCTTTGAGCCGATGAGGATCGGCGGGGTCGAACAGTCGAGCCGACTCGAGGTGGGCGGCGATCTTCACGATCTTGTGGTCGGCTCCGCAGAGGCGCGGTCCCTCGTCGTGGGGGCCTGATTGCCTTCCGACGTGGCCGGGGCCAGCAAACGAGACCGAATCAGAAGTGATGTCCGATGACCGCGGACCGACGCCAACGGCTGTGGATGTCTTCGTTGGTGAGACCGCGCCGTTCCCCGAGCCCCACGAGATCTCGCGGGGCGCACCACCGCCCACCGACTCTGACGTAATCCTTATGCGACAGATGGATAGACGGGCACTCGGGGATCCCCGATTGTGCGGACCCTCGATCTCTGGCTCAAACACCAAGTGCAGCAGCGATAAGTCAGGCACGCGTACCCGAACAACCTGATCTATTACAACAGACTCGATCGGGGCGGACATTTCGCGGCGTGGGAACAGCCGGAGCTCTTCACATCTGAGATGCGAGCCGCGTTCCGATCGCTCCGATAACAAGAGGCAAGGGGGAGTGCGGACGCACCCTGCGCCCGCATTCCCTGCGCCCGAGGACGACGTTCGCGACCGGGAGTGCCTGGCTCCACTTGACCCCGGCAGCATGATCATTTGGGCCAGCACCAGGCGGGAACACGCGGACCCGGATGCACCTCCGACGGTGCCGTCGCACAGCCTCGCTCCGGCTCAGATTCAAGCCGGAGCATCCGGGATCACTCGGCGTTGCGATTGTGCGGCGTGGCCCTGGAAGAGGATTGGTCCGTCGGGTGCACCCGAATTGTCCGAGGCGTTCTAAGGAACCAATCGGTACCCCGAGTACCGGATACCCAGGCCCCCGTCCGATCCTCCAGGTCATCCCACTAGGCGGCGCGATCGACCTGTCGGATAACTTCAAATTGTCCCGCCTACCGGAGGATGCCGTGATGCAAGCCGTCACCGTTCGAGACCGCGACGCTGGCGTCAGCGGACTCTCAGTTACGGACATGCCCTACCCCCACGCTGCCCAGAATGACGTCATCGTGCGCGCGCATGCCGCCGGGTTCACCCCCGGGGAGCTGGACTGGTCGGGGACGTGGACCGACCGCGCCGGGCGCGACCGGACGCCGAGCGTGCCCGGCCACGAGCTGTCGGGAGTCGTCGTCGAGCTGGGGTACGGAACCACCGGCCTCACCGTCGGCCAGCGGGTGTTCGGACTGACCGACTGGACCCGCAACGGCTCCCTGGCCGAGTACAGCGCAGTGGAGGCCCGCAACCTCGCTCCTCTTCCGGCTGACATCGACCATGCCGTGGCCGCTGCTCTGCCCATCTCGGGGTTGACGGCATGGCAGGGGCTGATCGATCACGCCCGCCTCACGACGGGCCAGACCGCCCTGATCCACGGTGCCGCGGGCGGTGTCGGTTCGATCGCCGTGCAGCTCGCTCGCGAGGTCGGAGCCAAAGTGATCGGCACCGGTCGGGCTGCGGACCGCGCCACAGCCCTCGGCTTGGGAGTGGATGCCTTCTTGGACCTCGAGGCCGACAAGCTGGAAGACGCCGGCGAGGTCGACGTGGTGTTCGATGTGATCGGCGGCGACATCCTCGACCGCTCGGCTGCGCTCGTGCGCGCCGGCGGCACGCTCGTCACCACCATCAGGGTGCCCACGGTCCTACCCAAGGACGGCCGCGCTGTCTTCTTCGTCGTCGAAGCTGACCGTTCCCGGCTCGCGGACCTCGCCCAGCGGCTCAGAGACGGGCGGCTCAAGCCGATCATCGGGACGATACGGCCGCTCGCCGAAGCACCCGCCGCCTTCGCCCCCGACCGTCGCACCCCTGGTAAGACGATCATTCGGATCACCGAAGGCGGATAGCCAGCTTTGGGCCGGACGGGCTCGGCCCAACCCCCCAGGCGGTATCACCCGTTCCGGTGTGGGCAAGGAGTCGCGTCCGAAGGGTCAGGGGCGCCAGCCATCGCTCGCCTGTTTGCCCCCGAACAGGCATCCGGACCATCCGGTATCGCTCAGGCCCCCAAAGATCCGTGAGCGGCCCAATGCCCCGACCGCTTCGAGAGGACGCAGCGCCGCGTCCGATTCGGTACGCCTGGAGGCAGCTCAATCTCACGACCAATCACTTTTCCCTTTCACTTACACCACCTCTGATCAGGGAAGATGCGGGATTGAGGGGGTTGGAAAGTCCTCGCATCACCTCCACTCGTTTCAAGAATCAGAATGTTTTCCCTGTTCATGGCCCACTTCTCATGTCGCGTCCGCCTGTACAGGTCCGGTCGCTTGTTCAAACCCCTCCTGCGGCGGCCAACATGATGATGGATTGCAAACCACCGCCGCGGAATGAGGCACTTCCAGAGGGGCGAGGCCCCGTGGAGTGTGAGGGACTACGACTATGAGACGGTACATCTTGGCTCTTCGAGGTCCAAGCGCAGTACGCCTGTCTGCGAATTCGGACGTCCGGATTCAAGTACTCGGTCCGGACGGCACGAACTGGGTGACGATCCGCACCATATATCGAGATTGGGGAAGCGGGAGTGTCCCCATGGCTATCTGGCTTGAGGTCGCCGGCCCCGGACGATCGCTTGAACAGGCCAGATCTTCTCACCAGACCGTCGCCGAAAGCGTCGCCAACGTTTTGTCCCTGACAATGAATGCCGCCATCGAGCCCCTCACCCCGACTGTGGTCTTCGACATCTCTCCGCGCCGTCGGCGCCACGAGTACTCTCAACTGGCCTATCAGATCGAGCAAGGGTATCCGTGTCCCGCCCGCCTCCTTGATATCCGTGCCGCCGAAGCATTGTTCACCGCCATCGAACGTACCGGAGACCGCGACCAGATCGATCGAGCTTTAGCCTGCTATCGCGAAGCCATGCGGCACATCGTCCCGGGGCAATGGGTACTCGCCGTCGCCTATACGTGGATGGGAATGGAAGCCCTCAAAACAGTAGCGTTGTCGCAGGAGTTAGCACGACTCGGCATCAGCCAGGCTCAGCTCGCTTCCTCATGGGGAGTTACGACACGCGTGCTCTCGAATGAGGCGCGGAAACGTCTTGTATGTAAGGGGAACCTGGGTCTCCATGATCGGCTTCGCGCGACTAGCAATGACCTGGAGCACGCGCTAACAGACATCGGATCGCTGCACGGCCGGGCAGAACGAGATGCCCGGTCTGGTGTTAGTCAATTACGAAGGGCCATGCTTCGTTGCCTCTTCACAAGCACCCCGCGCCCCCTTGCGCGGCGCGCATTGATTAAGCCATTTCCATGCGCACCGCTCCAGGAGTTCGTCCATGCGACGCTCAGGGGGGATGCGCAAGCGTTGACGGAATCAGAGCTGGAGTATCCCCATTTTGACGTCAACGTAGAACCCCTTCGGGTGCAAGAAAGCACGAACTCCACTTACTCTTTCACTAGCAACACGACGATCACGCCCAGATTGGGGTCGGGGGTTGCGGCCATGCATCTTCGGCACGAAATAATAAGGCCGCCAGGTACTGAAATCTAGCTCGGGGAGCTTCTCTATCCTTGGGACAGCGCAGTCGAGAGTCGCCGGAGTAACGGTAGAACTCACAGGGAGTGCTCCGGCCCAGGAGAGTGATTCCGTCGGGTGGGAGTCGGACGTACCCGGGGTCTGCCTCTCCCCTCCGACACAAAAAGGCATATATCTGCCCGTCAGAATTCGGTGCAATGAATCAACACGCGTAGTCAGTGGTGAGCGACTGTTGGACCTACGCCGCAAGATACGATCCCATGGATCATGCCGACACATTCGGGGGGAAGCGTAGACCCGGAGGAGCTTCGCGGCTCGGTTAGCCGAGCGATCCTCGCGGAAGATGCCCGATGGGCCATGGATGTCATCCTGTCAGCCATCCGCGTGAATCATCTGAGTAGCTACGTACCACTGTTGGTTGGCCATCATTTTGTTCGTATCGACTACGAGGGCGCCAAAGCGGTTCAGTCGCCTAATCCAAGAGTCGGCGTCCCAGAGCTGGCGAAGCTCATCCAGCCCGAGTATGAGGCTATCACCGTACGTGCTCGTCACCTGACGAAATTGCTCGACAACACCAAGAAGAGCTACGCCGAAGTGCTTGCGGATCTCGCTGCGGAGATTGAGGTTCACCACGAGGCGCTGACTGGAAACGCGATGCCAGCGTTCAGGTGGTTGGAAACGGATCTGGCCGTCTACTCCCTCAACCAAGCCACAATGGGCGGCAGCATTCCGATCGGATACCGTTTGGGTTTCAACCCAACAAATACCCAGGCAATCTCGAACGAAGATATTTTCGCTGTCTCCGAGGAGTGGGGACGAACGCTCGTCATCCTTGGTGCAGCCGCCTTCGACCCAAGCGAGCCGGCTATCACACTCGAACTCTCGGATATCCGCATGGACTCTCGCGACGAACTGGCCTCTAGGTACTTCAGCAACCGCTTCGATCCGCAGTTCCCTCCAGAACTCAAGGCCCTGCTCCTGCTAATTGAGGGCGACCTGAATGCATCCAGATTGTTCCTCCCTCGCACTTCGGTTGGACACGAGGGGGCGGTATTCCGGGCTCAGGCCGTGACCGCCTACCACTGCCTCAGTGCTCTCCAGAAGATCTCCGACGCGTACGCAACGGAAGATAGCGGCGGCCTGCGGAGACTCCGCGCGCTCTTGTCAGACGATTCCACCCAGAGGCTCCTCTCGCAGGGCGGCAAGAGGGTGAGGAACCGATGCGTGCATTACGAGATCAACGATCCGACGATCATTCCGGATCTTTCGAAACCTATGTATGGCCTAGTTGAGGCCGTGTACCCAGGACGAACATGGGAGACCTTGAAAACCGATGTTCGTGATGTAACCACGCGCTCAGCGGAACTTCTGGCTGACTGGAGTCCCAAATGAGAACTTGAGGAACTGGCTTGTCCGCTGCTGATCCTCCGTCCCCCTCCCTGTGCCCGGAGGCCCTCTACCGTCGTCCCGCCCCCCTTCCGTCCTGATACTGCTCTCGTCACTCCTGTGTTGAGCCACGGCCTCTGCCAGATCTCTGAGCGCTGACGGAGCTCACCCAAAGACCGATCAGATTCCCAGTTCGGAAGCACTTCCTTTGATGAGGGGAGATACGGGATTCAGGGGGTTGGAAAGTCCTCGCATCACCTCCACTCGTTGTCAGAATCACATCATTTCCCCACGTCACAGTCCACTTTTCGTGTCCGATCGCCCGGTCACGTTTTGGGGCTCGTTCAAACCCGGCCTACGGATTCGACACAATGCTGATTGTCGTCTCAATGAGCCGTTCCGATCTGCTCGCTGAACCGTCCTGATCTAAAGGAATCGGCGTAACGCGTGAATATCGGACGGTCTGCCGTTACGGAGCCGCCGTGCAGGCGCCCGCGCGAACCGGCACGTCCCGGTCGGGCAATGAGATCACCTGGTCCGTGCGTTATGCGCTGCCCGAGTGTGTTCGTGTCTCAGACCCAACGGCTGAGCCGACCTCATCCGCAAGATGACGAGGCCGGCTCAGCCGCTCTCAGCTTGTGCTAGCTCCGGAGGAAAGCCAACAGGTCCGCGTTGAACATTTCCGCGTGGGTTGCTGTAAGGCCGTGCGGTGCGCCCGGGTAGTAGATCTCCTGCGCACCGGGGATGAGCTGTGCCGACTTCCGCGCCGAGTCCTTCACAGGGACGATCTGGTCGTCCTCGCCGTGCGCTACAAGCGTTGGAACATCGAACTTCTTGAGGTCTTCGGTGAAATCCGTTTCGGAGAAGGCCTTGATGCTTTCGTACGAGCCCTTGATGCCAGCCTGCATGCTCCACAGCCAGAACTGGTCAAGTGCTCCCTGCGAGACTTTGGCACCGGGGAGATTCGCGCCGTAGAAGGGCAGCGCCAAGTCCTTGTAGAACTGGGAGCGATCGGCCATCACGCCTGTACGCAGGTCATCGAAGACCTTCATCGGCAGGCCCTCGGGATTGGCGTCGCTCTGCACCATGATCGGTGGCACCGCGGACAAGAGCAAGGCCTTCGAGACCCGGCTCGTC